>CBDEGR010000001.1:0-670289 GCA_965237895.1 Terriglobia bacterium
CCGGTTGGCGTTGCGATGTTGTTGCAGTTGCGCTCTCTTCCGGCAGCCATCCCCGCAGTAGACCTGTCCCCGATAGCAGCTCCCGCAGATGTAAAACATCACCCCGCAACCCGACCCTCGACAAAACAACTGCCGCCACACCACTTCTTGAGCCATCACACCCCTCGCGGGTGTGAAGAACGGCCATCTGTCGTGGCACTCCGAGCTGGCTGTAGCCGTGCCCTTTGACCAGGGCCGCCATGAACAAAACCCCGACCGCTCCAGCGATCGGGGTTTTCCTTTTCTCCGTGCCGATGAGCAATGGCGGGGCTTGGTTGTCGCACCGGAAGAACGATGTGCGCCCTACGACGCCTGCGAATACCGCTATCCGCAGTTCGTCGAACCGCGAATTGCAGCTAGCCTTGGAGGCGTTGATTCACGAAACCTTCAGTGAGATCCATGAAACCGAGATCGAGCATTCAGGCGCGGGCTAGCGATCCATCTGTTGGGGCTATCTCAGCTTGTGATGTGTGAACTGGACAATGCCATCCAAAGAGCTTTCGGGTTCCGCGAAAGTAACGGCGTTTTCGTTCATGAGGAGGAGGAGAGAGAAGGGAATTGCCGGCAAGGGAATGCGGGGGTTATTCCGCAACAGCGGCTCGATCCGCGTGAAACGCCATGGGATTGTAGATCACCCGGCTGATCCGTTCGCCCCCTTGCTGTGGTTTTTGTCTCGGAGGCGTGGGAGAATGGGCAGAACGGATTGGTAGAAAAGCATGAGCGTTGAGCTAATCAGCGTCTTGGTTGCAGTCCTGGCAATAGGGGCAACCTTGGCCGAGCTGATCCTGACCAGCATCCGTGGGCTGCGGCAGGACATACGGCAAGACATAGCGTGAATGGATGAGAGGATCGGTGGGTAGTAATAGTCTGAGGAAAACTCCGTGATCACTTCGCTTCGACTCATCGATTTTAAGAACTTCACTGACGAGACGCTCCGCCTCGGCCCGTTCACAGTGATCATCGGTGCCAACGCAAGCGGCAAGAGCAACATCCGCGATGCCTTCCGCTTCCTCCATGGGATCGGTCGCGGCTACACCTTGGCGGAGAACATCGGCGGCAAATACGGGGTCATGGAACCGTTGGACCTAAGCGCACCTCTCATATTGTAGCTTCCGCGAAGGTAGAGTAACGGAGTTTCTCCAGTGCTTTCGCGCGGCTCGAAAACATCTGCATAGCAACGGGTTGCCAAGTTCTTTGAAAATCAAAAGAGAGCTGATTGATCACTATTTCATTGAATCGCGCATCTGCCTGTATAAACTGCTGACAATAAGCTGGTTGCAACAGCTAGGATCTCCCCTTGCTTCGGCAAGGGGAGCGGATTGAAACCATTGAAGATCGGGTCGAGGGCTTGCTCCAGGACGGATCTCCGCGCCGCAGATGTCGAGAACACTGCGGCAGATCGTCGCGCAATAGGGAAAATTGAACTCATGCGTGGCGCAGTGGATCGGATCGATATCGACCGCAGCCACTATATCGAAACCGGCGGACTTGAAACCCAGACTGAGGCCTCCGGCTCCGGCACACAAGTCGACTCCAATAGGTCGCATGGCACCCTTCCCTGAGCTTCTAACTTTGTTGCCTCTATTATCTTATCAGGCCAGCATGACCCCTGGCTGCCCCTGAGATATTGAGCAGACAGAAAATGCTTCACGTCGCTGACCTGCCCCCGGTTATTGGTCCACCTTCCATGTTAGTCCATACGCCGTTGCAGCCGGGTGGAGCGGAGCGGAACCCGGCGGTAACGGCAGGATCACTTCCGGGGCTGGCGGCCGGTAGCCCAACGCGCTGTGCGGGCGAACTCTGTTATACTCCCGCCGCCATCTCTCAATCAACACCTTCGCTTCCCGCAAGGTGTAAAAGATCTCTCCATTCAGAAACTCGTCTCGAAACTTCCCGTTAAACGATTCCACATACCCGTTTTCCCAGGGGCTCGCAGGCTCGATGAACAGGGTTTTTACCCCTACCCGCTCCAGCCAGTCCCGTACCAACCGAGCGGTGAACTCGGACCCATTATCCGAGCGAAGGTAATCGGGAACTCCTCGCTCCACAAACAAGGCTGCTAGCCGTTCCAAAACACTCATCGAATCGGCTCGCCGTTCTACGTCGATCGCCAAACACTCTCGCGTGTATTCATCCACCACCGTCAAGATCTTCAGTGGACGACCATCGTGGGTTCGATCTGCCACAAAATCGTACGCCCAGACATGATCCTGCCAGCACGGTCTTAACCGAAGGCACGACCCATCGTTCAACCACAGCCGGCCTCTGCGGGGCTGTTTCTTCGGCACTTTCAGTCCCTCCTGCCGCCAGATTCTCTCTACCCGCTTGTGGTTCACCCGCCACCCCTCCCGGCGCAACAGCGCCGTGATCCGCCGATAGCCATAACGGCCGTACTCGCCGGCTAACTGCAGCGTCCGAGTTACCAGGCTCGGTTCATCCTGTGGCGCCAAGGTTCGATGCCGTTGCGTGGATCGATTCTGTCCTACCACCCGACACGCCCGCCGCTCCGACACCCCCATGGCTTGGCAGACATGCTTCACTGCCTGCCGCCGTCGGGGCGGGCTCAGAAGTTTCCCGAGGATGTCTCCTTCAGAATCGCAAGGTCCAACGCCTGATCTGCTACCAACTTCTTCAGTCGGCCATTCTCCCGTTCCAGTTCCTTCAGACGCCTCACCTGATCCACTCGTAAGCTCCCGTACTCCTTCCGCCATCGGTAATAGGTCTGCTCCGTAATTCCCAACTTCCGACAGACCCCTCCCCTTGTCTGGCCCTTGGCCAGCTCCACTTCCGCCTCTCGTAGATGTCGGATGATCTGTTCGGCTGGATATCGCTTCTTCGGCATTCCTCCCCCCTTCCATGTCCAGTCCGTACCCTAACCTCTAACTTATCAACTGGACCGATTGAAGGGGGGCAGGTCAAGACAGGGTGGGCCGTTACAATCGCGGAGACCTGACGGGAGCCGGGATCACACGTGAGGGAGAAACGGGCAAGCCGTGGCGCGGCATTGATGTAACGGCAAAGGGTAGGCATTGGGCGCACAAACATGACGAGCTAGAACGTCTCGACCGCGAGGGAAAGATTCATTGGCCGAAAAAGAAAGAAGGGATGCCACGCCTTAAGCAATATGAAAGTGAGTCCAAGGGAGTACCGTTGCAAGACGTTTGGACGGATATCAAGCCCATCCACAATCTCTCACCAGACAGGCTCGGCTATCCCACGCAGAAGCCCCGCGATCTACTGGGGCGCATAATCAACGCGAGCAGCAACCCAGGGGATGTGGTCTTTGACCCATTTTGCGGTTGTGGGACTACCATCTACGCAGCTGAACCGAGTAACCGAAACTGGATCGGCTGCGACATAGCAATCCTAGCTATCAAGCTGGTGCGGGACGTCCTGAAAGAGCGGCACAACCTCACAGAAGATCATGACTTCGAGATAAACGGCGTACCAGTAAGCACGGAGCAGGCCGTTGACCTGTTCAAGCGCGACCCGTTCCAGTTCCAGCATTGGGCGATAGAGCGAGCAGGGGGATTCCCAAGCCAGAAGAAGGTAGCCGACAAAGGCATTGACGGCCACATTTTCTTCGAGACCGCACGAGGGCAAGAGTCAATGGTCCTTTCGGTGAAGGGTGGGACCATCCGGCCAACTGATATCCGCGACCTTCGCGGTGTCCTGGAGCGTGAAGCGTCCGTCATGGCTGGCTTCATCTCTCTAAGGGAGCCGAGTACGTCCATGCAGCGGGAAGCTGCGACTGCTGGCTACTACCGATACGCCGACCAGACCTACCCGAAAATCCAACTGCTCACCATCGCAGAGATTCTGGATCAGAAACGGGGATTCGAGACACCGACCAAGATCGGCTCCAAGATCGTGAAGGGGCAGGTTTCATTCAAGTGGTGAGATGAAGAAAGAACTACCGTGCTATCTCTTTGTTGAAACGGGCGATGTAGTCCAAAAGCGTACTATTGCCGCTAGCTGGTCGAAGCGTGGGCGGAATTACATCAAGATGAATTGAAGGAAGATTGGGGCATATTGTACGACTCTCCTGGCGGCAGCTCTACCGGCAGTTCGGGGTGGACGAGGCGAAGGCGAGCGATAATGTCACCGCCCAAAACTTCCCCATGCCACAGAACACCCTCAAGACGGCCGGAACCCTCAGCGCGCGGGCGAGCAAGAGCCTTGACGCCATGCGCACGCACGTCACGCGCCGCGTTCCGACGCCGCGCACCAGGCACGAGCCGCCAAAGTCGTCGACGCCGCCACGACTGTTCGCGCCCGCCAGGAAGCGCGGATCTCTGAACCTATGTCGAGACCCAGATGTTGTGGCCACGCAGGACACCGTCGGTCCCTACATCCTGACCGTGTGCTCGACGCCGTCAAGGCGCGTCGCGTTGCTCCGCCCCCGCTACGCGGGGCTGACGGCCCTGACCGCGTCTCCGCGCACGCGCCACGACACGGCTCTTGATCGACGGTGCTCGACGACTACTCGCGCTACATCCTGGCCTGGACGCTGCGGCCGACGATGCAAGCGACCGATGTGATGGAGACGTTGGACCTCGCGCGGGCGTCGATCGGGCCCCGGTCGTCCATCGACCGCGAGCCGGCCTAGGCGTGGGCATGCTGTTGGCCTGCGAAGTCCAGCGCCGACTGTTTGGGGTCGTCGAGAGCTTCTTCGGGGCGCGCTGGGTCAAGGGCCGGCGTGGGCGCGGCGCCTACGGCATGGAGACTAGAACTGGCGCACGAAGCGCAGCTCGACGCCGGTGCGCTTGTAGTCGTAGAGCTGCGCGTTGGTGGTCCGCACCTCGTTGACCAGCACGAGTTGCGGGCTGAAGCCTCGTATCGTGAAAGCGCGGTTGTAGACCGAGGCGCGCAGGCTGCGGGTGCGGTCCGCGCGCGAGACGCCGGCCGGCGTGTGCGGGAACCAGTTGCCCTGGTAGGCCACCCAGCGCAGCTGGCCGCTGGCGCCCACGGTGAAGCCCCACGGCAGGGCGACCGTGACCCCGGTGTGCACCCAGCGGCGGGCATGGCGCCATCTCTCCGTTTCAGGACTCTCCCGTCCGTATCCTACCGCCGCATCGGCCCGCACGGTCGGGGTTATCATCCGGGCCCCGCCCAGCGCGAAATCCATGACCGGCCCGTCCAGGAACTTCAGTGTCCGGTACCGGCGGTCGTGCCAGGACGCCCGGGCGTTCGCCGTCACCAGCGGGGTGAACCTGTGTCTGGCTTCGGCGCGTACGCCGAGATCATGATGATCCAATCCTCTGCCGCTCCAGCGGCGCCGGGCATTGGCCAGCAGGCTCACCTCGGTGTTCTCGCCCGCCAGCCAGCGCGGCCCGGCATGGCCCGACACGAACATCTGATCGAACTCTCCCCCCGCATAGTCTCGCCGCGAGAAGCCGCCACCCATGCGCAGCCGCAGCCGGTCAACCAGCCGATGCTGATATTCCCCGCCCGTCCACACCGATACGCCCACGCCCGATGTCGTCAGATCGTCCACGTCGCGTCGGAACGGCAGGCCCTGGATATAGATGATCTCCTCGTCCGAGGTGAAGCCGATGTTGGTGTCCGGCGCCAGCGAAGCGCCGAGATACATGTTCCAGCGCCGGCGCGCCCGGCGCGCCCAGATCTCCGACAAGAAGCGCTCGACATTGGCGGCGACCGCCGCCGGCGGCTTGCTCGCCAGGACCTGCTCGAAAGAACGGCGCGCCAGGCTGTCCGCGCCCTTGAGGAAGAACGACCGCCCCAGCTCCAGGCGGACGCGAACCAGCCCGGGGCGCTCGACCAGCATGCTGTGGAAGGAGGCGATGGCCTCGTCCAGCAGCGCATCCCGCTTCGCCTTCGAAACATTCGGCTCTTGCGATGCCCCGATCGCCGCCAGGCCGATGAGGAAAACCACGTCCGCCTGGAGCGTCCGGCCCCGGGCCAGCGGCCGCAGCACGGCCAGGGCCTCGTCGAACCGGTCCGTCCGCATCAACGTCCGGGCCTCGGCGATGCCTGTTTCGGCAGACTGGCTGGAGGTCCCCGGAGATGGCGGCGCTTGCCCGGCGCTCCACGCAGGGGTGGAGAGGAAAAGGACGGCGGCGGCCGCCAGGACGCGGAGGAGAGGGCTGATTGCCATCATCGAAGGTTCACCATGAACTCATCGGCGTACCGCGCTATGGGGTGTGTCACCTTTGACCTCGTGGCTGCGACATTCCTTCCGGAAACGGAAGTCGAGGAGACAATGCATTTTGAAGGGTACAAGGCCAGACCAGCGAGGGGTCGGGGGGTGCAGTTTTCTCAACACGACTCGGGAACGCCGGGAGCGGGGTGCAGGTCTTTCCTCACGCCGCACAAAAAAGAGGGCGGCCATACGGCCGCCCTCCCAGTCTTCCCGTTTAGCTACTACTTCCGGTGCGCGCCGAAAGCGCCCACATAGCTCTCGGTGACGGCGTCATCACCCGTACCCGTAGTGTTGGTAACGCCGAAGGTGCCGGCGACGGAACCGGGGTGGTCGGTCATCTTCTCGCCGTTGCCGAAGAAACCGCCGCTCCAGGTGCCGTTAAAGGTGTGGGTCATCAGACCCGGCCCCAATTGCTGGCCCATTACGGCACGACCGTCGAAGGTGTTTTCGCTAGTGGTAAGATCGGTCTTTACCAGATGGATACTATCCTCCATGGGGTCGCCGCCATCCACGGAGATGTTATCGATCGTTCCCTCGATGGTTCCAGCAGTATCAGCGTCGTCGAAGTCGGCGGTCAGATTGGCGTCGCCATCGAAAGACGACACCCCGCTACCCGTCTTATGATGGGCCCCGACTGCGGGACCGCTATACGTCGCTTTACCTTCGAGAGCTTCCACGTTGTTCGCGGTGAACTCCTGTCCACCCGTTGCGATGGCCCCGAAGGTATCGGCGCCCGCATCGTTGTCAGCTTCATCCAACCAGACACCGAAGAGGAGGTAGTCTGCCTTCGCAGCAGCTTCCACAGCCGTAACGCCTTCCCTGCTTCCGGAAAACGTGTAGCCGGTCGCGGTCGTGATCGTGACATCGTCCCCGCTGCCCGTATAAACCAGTGAGCAGGGGCTATCAGCACACGTGAACGTTCCCTCAATCGCGGGAGTATTGTCCTGATCATCATGGTCGAAGCTACCCGGGAAGCTTGTCTCAAAATCACTGGACTCACCCACAGACGCAATGCTCCCACGGTTACCTGCGGCGTTCACGACGGTCACCGCCGTTACCGCCACAACCTCTGGCGTCTCCTGCTCCTTGTCGGTGAAGACCAGCACACGCGCGCTTCCACTCGAAATGTCGAACATGTGCGGGAAATCGCCACCCACGTCGGTCTGCTTGGCATTGGGTTTGACGGCGGGGTCGGCGTCGTCATCGCCCACTGTGTCGGAGGTGAACCCATCAGTGCCATCAGTAACCATGGAATCGAACGTAATCTTCAGCAGGCCGGGCCTCTGTCTCGTCAACGTCGGCTGTGTCAGGGTCATCTGCCGTGTCTACAGCCCACGCAGCAGTAGCGGTGGCTCCGCCGGCTTGATCGCCATCTGCCGCATTGCCGCTGCAGCGATAGCCGTCCCTACACTTGCCACCTCTGTCCTCGCCGCGTCGTCGTCTTTGACGTCGTACGCATTCGCCGACATGAACAATCCGAGGACGTGCGTGCCGGCGGCCGTCTCCGCGGCTGCTGCCGCATCCATGGCGGTCATATAGTTCATGCCCGCGCCCGTAGCCTGCTCTTCCGCGGTGGCCTTCGCGGCTTCCGCGGCCTCCTGATACATCTGGGCGCCTGCGAGGGTGGTCGCATCCATCGCACTCATGGATGCGGCATTCGCGGCGGCCACAGCCGTCCACGCGTCAGCCCGCGCCATTTCGGCCGCGGTCGCAGCCATTTCGGCCGCCGTTGCCTGCGTGTCCGCCTCGTCGAAATCCGTCCGCGCGCGCATGGCACGGTCCGCTGCGCCCCGTGCTTCGACCGCCTTCGCTCTGGCGTCCTTCGACTTTTGGTCCGCCGAGTTGAAGTGGTCTAGTGCTGCAGCCGCCGCCGCTTTCGCCATCTCCTGCGCAGCGGCGAGGTCTCTCACTTCGAGCGCCTGACCAACCGCAGCCGCCGCCAATTCCGACTCACTCTGCAATTCCTGAGCTATCTCAAGTTGGTCGTCCGCATTCCCCTGCTCAGTCTCGGCGGTCATCTGCTCGCCCTCCGCATCGGCGGACATCGTGTCCGCCTCCGCTCGCTCAGAGGCCTCTTCGGCAGCAGTTGCGGCCGTATCGGCCGCATCGGCGGCTTCCTGAGCCGCTATCGCCTGATCGGACCCATCGCCCGTGAGGTCAGCGACCGTGTCCGCCGCCTCCTGGGCGGCGCCAGCCGCCGTCCGAGCGTCCATGGCGGCCGTCATGGCCGCCTCTTTCGCGTCGGACAGTTTCCCCGCTTCGATAGAGGGATCAGGCGCAGGAGCGACAGCCGCCGGTGGTGCCGGTGTGACGACCGGCGCTACGGTTTCTTCGCTGCCGCACGCGGCAAGGCCGAGCGCCAGCACGGCCGCGCAGCAGATCTTCATCTTCATCATCATCAGGTTCTTGTGTTTAAACATGGTTCACCGGCTCTCCTTCAAATAGAGTTCAAGAATGAGTTAAAGAGGCGACCTCGAGACCAAGCCTCGCTCCTTCGTCATAAGCGTACAGCGTGGAACACACGTCTGTCAAGCTTTAATGAACGATCCGCGCCGTGTCGATACAGGCAACCCATATCCCCATCCCCGCGGGGGTTCGGTCGGCGAAGGGAAACTTTGCATGTTGAGCGCCGCCCCCACAGTCCGCCTTCAGGTCCGAATAGGCGATTCCCGCCTGAAAAGCACCGAACCACACGGATTCTCCTAGCCTGCACCCTGTCCCCTCAAGGACCAGGTTGGTGGACACTACCACACCGTTCCCGGGGAATGCAAGCACCAAGTTCCAGAAAAATCTCAACCGGTTACCAACCGGCGGTGACAGGATTCCCGCCCCGAGACTCCTCTCGATCTCCCGGCAGCTTGAGAGCCGGGCCGAGAGAGGATGCTCCAACCGGAGATCCCGGGCGGGATCTCCGGTTCAGAGATATACCGGCAGACGCAACCCGCCCAGACCAGCTGAGAATCGATCCGGCGGGCGCGAAGCGGCGCAACCGTTTGGGACCGGGCCGCTCTCCGCGTGCCGATTCGCCGCGGACATCCGAATCAGGCCTCAACGCTGAACTGTCACGCCGACATCCGTCCCGGAGCCTCCGGGCAGTATATCAGCTCCGATACTGGCGGCGACCCGGGCCGCGGATTCCTTCACCGAGTCCCGCGCGAGATGGGCGTAGCGGGCCGTCGTCTGGATCTTGCTGTGCCCGAGCAACTTGTCGATCATCGGAAGGACCATACCGGACGCCAATGGCGGGTCTGTGATGCCCGAAGTGTAGCCGGTACGGCTCAGCCGTTGAAATGGTAGCGCATTGTCAGGTCGGGGGCCGTTCGGCTTGCGCCATCGTGTTTTCCGGGTCCGCCTCTACGTCGCCATCGTCTATGACCCAAATCAGCGTAAGAAGAAGGTTGAACCATACTATTTCGACAGCCGTCGTGGATGGAACGCTCAATCGCTGGACATTGGTTTTGCCCCGGACAGTCTTAAGATGACAACGATGGCTTACCCTGCTGTCGAGTTTCTCTGCCTCGTTGGACTTCAGCGTTTTCGGCCTGCCTCGACGACACATCGCCGCGTGTTTGTTTGCCACGCGTGGCTCGACCCGCTGCCAGTGAGTACCGCCGCGGTTGCCGCGAGCGGCATGCTGTGGACGCGAGAGTCACAGGCTTATCGGTTCGAGAACGCGTTCCGAACCGTCCAGAAGAAGCACAAGTCCTTTCTTCTCGCAACGCGGATTGGAGATTCATCATGAGCAACAGACTGAACAAGTACGACAGCTGGTTGACCGGCGATGACAGCCCCGCGGCGCTTGTCATTCGGGAACATGTGATGCCAGTCGAGGGACACGATGGTGCGCTGTTCCCGCCAACGTTTGCCGCCGGTGACGGTTTCCCCGGCGGGTACAATATCGACACATTCGGCGATGAGAAGGATGGGAAGAACGTCTGCTTGATCGACAGCGTGGGATCGCAGGCGAATCGGATCGAGCCGATCTTTGCCGAGGAAAAGTACGCGGGATTGATCCCGCAGATCGTCGTGAAGGCCGGAGAGAAGGAGATCAACATCACCGAGGCGGGCCATCGCGCAGGCGACGCATCGATGCGATGCTCTGAATTGCAGGAGGAGTTACATGACGCGTTCCGGGCCGTGCTCAGCGGGGACGCCGAACCGCTGGCGAAAATCGCGCCCACGTCGCTGGTGTTCGGCGTCTGGGATTCTCGCGACACGCAGGCGAAGTTACCTCGGCTAGTGTCGTCTACGATCAGGGCGTTCGATGTACGGAAGATGACGCGAGGGGCCGTCTACATTCCACCGGTCGCTTACTCCGACCTCGATGTTTTCAGCGAAACCGAAAAGGCCAAGACGGAAGGAAGCTCAAAGAGCCCGCTTGCACAGCGCGGGTTCGTGCACAATCTCGCATCCGCCTCCCACGGCGGCGTGATCGCGACCGGCGGCATCCGCCGAGATGCAACGCTCAGTCTTGCCGCTCTTCATCTGCTCAAGGCTGGCGACGATGAGGGCACGCTTGCGCTGCGCCGCTACGTCTTCGGCCTGGCGCTGGTCGCGTTGACGGCCAACACGTCGATCTACCTTCGCCAGGGCTGCAACCTGGTCATCGATTCGGACAAACCCCGCGAGTTCCACAAGGTGTACCGCGACGGTCGGCGAGAGCCGGCAACTATCTCGCATCCCGAGGCGATCGAGTTCGCCTCGGCCGCCGCCGAGACGTTCGGTAAGGGTGACAGTCGCACGGTTGCGTTCGACAAGCAGAAGGCCAAGGCGGACGTGAAGAAAAAGGATTGACGATCGGAGCATCTCATGTCGGATTACCTCTGTATCGCTGCGACGTTTCTGGATCCGCGTTTTCACGGACGGGGTGACGGCGGCGAACCCGAATGGCCACCCTCACCGTTGCGGCTCTTGCAGGCGATCGTCGCCGCGAACGCCGATGACATCGGTAACATGGATGGAGACCTCGATCGGGCCTTGACGTGGCTTGAACTGCAGGGGCCGCCCCTTATCCTGGCGCTGTAGGGGTTCAGACCCTTTTGGACCATTGAGCCGGCGAAAATAAGAGACACTTCCTGGCCAGGGTAGGAGGCACCCCATGCGCAAGGAAGCGTCACCGGAGAAGGTCGTTCAAGAGATCCGGCGGAAGACCCGCCGACGGTTTTCGGCCGAAGAGAAGATTCGGATCGTGCTGGAGGGCCTGCGGGGCGAAGCAAGCATCGCCACGCTGTGCCGCAAGGAGGGCTTGGCACCAAATCTGTACTATCGGTAGGAGCAAGGAGTTTCTCGAAGCCGGCAAGAAGCGGTTGGTCGGCGACACGACCCGCGAGGCGACGTCGACGGAAGTCTCCGATCTCCGCAAGGAAAATACTCACCTGAAGCAGCTCGTCGCGGAGATGGTGCTCGAAAACCGGCTGCTCAAAAAAACCGTGACGGCCTCCGGCTCGGAGGACGACACGTGCGACTGACGGCGGCGAAGAAGCAGGAGATGATCCGCCTGGTGGAAGGGTCGGACCTGCCGGTCCGCCACACGCTGCGCGAGCTGCAGGTGCCGCGGTCGACCTTCTACACGTGGTATCGCCGGTATGCCGAGGGTGGGCTGAACGGACTCACCCCGCGCCCGTCGGGCGCCCGGCGCTATTGGAACCGGATTCCCCCACGCGTGCGGCACCGTGTGGTCGACGCCGCGCTGGCCGCGCCCGAACGCACGCCGCGTGAGCTGGCGTGGGCCTTCACGGACCGGGAGGGGCCTTTTCTCTCGGAATCAAGCGTGTATCGCATCTTGAAGGCGTACGACTTGATCACCAGTCCGGCCTTCGTCGTGCTCTCGGCGGTGAAAACGTTTGCCCATCCCACGCACCGCCCCAACGAGCTCTGGCAGACCGACTTCACATATCTCCATGTCGTCGGGTGGGGCTGGTATTACCTCTCGATGGTGCTCGACGACTACTCGCGCTACATCCTGGCCTGGACGCTGCGGCTGACGATGCAAGCGACCGATGTGATGGAGACGTTGGACCTCGCGCGGGCCTCGATCGGGCCCCGGTCGTCCATCGACCGCGAGCCGGCCGAGGCGTGGGCATGCTGTTGGCCTGCGAAGTCCAGCGCCGACTGTTTGGGGTCGTCGAGAGCTTCTTCGGGGCGCGCTGGGTCAAGGGCCTGGGCTTGCCCCGTTTCAGTGGACAGTTTCTCGTTGGAGTTTTTCAACTAGTCACAGTAGGCGTTGCGGGAACTGTGGGAGCCGCGTAGCGGCTTCCAAGAGGCTGTGGGAATCGCGCAGCGATTTCCAGGGCCTGGTCAGTTTCCACAACGGCTGACGCCTGATCGTACCTCCTTTCGTAGCTTGCTGGGGAGTGGTTCTCCAGAGACGAATGCCGACGGTGGGGGTTGTAGAAAGGCACTGTCACGTTAATCGTGTTGGGCCGCAAAGGCCCGCATGGATTCCCTTTCAGGCGGCCGCACTCGCACTTTCCCATACATTGAATGCGTCTTTTCGAAATCGTTTGAATGTGAGTCTGTTGCGTAAATGCCGCTGGACATAAAAGGTGGTGTAAACGGCGGATTGAATGTTCAGAAAGCGTTGGGCCGAACCCGGTGATTTGAAACGCTGCTGTTTTCGTTCTCGACGCCGGACGGGCTGATGCGAATTCTCGGCACGATTATTCGCACGCCTATCGTCGATGTGTTGAGCCGTTAGGCCGAGGGTTCGAATGGCGACGTGATAGGACCTGAGTTTATCGGTTGTAATCCGGGTGGGTGGCCAGCCTTGTTTCTTCAGCAGCTTGCGCATCAACTTCAACGCTGCTTGGGCGTTCCGCTTCGATTGCACGAGGAAATCCAGGACCTCGCCTTCATTGTTGACCCCGCGCCATAACCAATAACGCCGTCCGCGAATCACGATGACCATCTCATCAAGATGCCAATAGCCGTTGGGAATGGGTCGCGTGTGGCGCAGGTTTCGGGCAATCGGCGCACCAAACTTGAGGAACCAGCGCCGTACGCTCTCGTAGGAAATATCCAGACCCCGCTCCGCAAGGAGATCCTCCACATCCCGATAGCTCAGAGCGAACCTGGCATAGAGCCAAACGGCGCGTCGAATGATTTCCGGTGGAAAGCGGTGACGTTTGTAAGGAGATGGGGTCCATCCCAAAAGGCTACACCGAAATCACCAGATCGAGATTAGAGCACTTAACGTGACAATGCCCGCGCACCAACCCGGGCAACCGCAAAGAGTACAAGCGCGTCAACGGCCCGTTCACGCTCATCATGTTCTCAAGCAGCGCGAGCAAGCTCCCTTTCGGCAATCTGCCGCGCCTCTTGCTGGCCTGGCTGTGTACCGAAGCGGTACGGACCCAAAGCCGTGTGCTGATCCTGGGGTCATCGCTTTCCGATTTCATGGATAAGCTCGGCATGGCTCCCGTCGGCGGCGCTCGGACGCGGCTCCGCAACCAGATGGTCCGCCTGTTCAACGCTCATGTCTCGCTGATCTACGAGGATGAGTGCGGCAAGGCCACCGTAAACTCGCTAATCGCCGATAGCACTGCGTTCTGGTGGAATCCGCGACGGCCCGACCAGCCTTCACTCTGGGACAGCAAGATCGAACTCAGCGAGAAGTTTTTTAACGAGATCATCCGCCACCCCGTACCGCTCGACATGAACATCCTCACGGCCCTCAAACGCTCCACGTTGGGCCTAAACCTGTATCTCTGGCTGACCTACCGCACCTTCGCGCTCCGTGCTCCGCTACGCCTCACTTGGAAGCACCTGTACCGCCAGTTCGGCGCACACCCGGCCAAGGCCAGCGACAACAACACCGTTCAAGCCTTCCGTTACAAGGTTCTCCGCGAGTTGAAGAAGATCAAGTTGGCCTGGAAGGACTTGAACTACTCGACGGCTCCGGGGGTCTTGATCTTGCATCCCTCGACTCCTGCCATCCCTCCCTCCGGCTTCGGGGCATCCCGAATTAGTCAGCTAAGGCCCGTTGCGGCCCCAGAGATAGCCTCTAACGGCCCTGTTGCGGAGCGAGAGACTTTCTAGCAGTGCCCCGACCGGCTGAAAGCCGCTCCTGGGGCGTCCTAAGCGATTTGCCGCCGTGAGGCTTATCCACAGGTGCCGGTGATTCGAGAGAGTTATCCAGTACCAAACGGGTAACACACCCCCCCCCGATTCGTGGACCAAACGGGTAACACATACAAGTAGTTAAAGAACAAGTAGTACAGAACAAGTAGTGGGAGCAACTACGGCTGTGGATAACTCCCTGAAGAGAAAACACCCAAGAGGGGGGCGCGCCCCTCCCGAAAAACCAAAACCAACTCTCCTTATAGGTAAAGAACTGAAAATAAGAAGCTTACAGCAAACCGCAGCGGAACGGGGGGAACGAGACGACAACAAAACCCAACCCAAAACCCCGGATAGCCTCCGCCGAGGGGCGAGTCAAGCCGCTGGCGCGGCTCCTACGCTGCGCTACGGCCCTGCGGGTGACAGCGCCCCTCGGCTACGGCTCAGATGGCTGGTATGGCCGAAAGGTTCCTTTCGGCCCGTCCACACGGCCCGAACCCCCCCTTTTCCCTCGTGAACAGCGCGTCTCTCCAGATCGACCCGGAGCGGTCCAGGGCGCGAAGCGGCGCAGCGAACCCTTGACGGCGAGGACCAATCTGGAATCATGCGCGACGAGGGAAAGGGGATTCAAGAGCGAGGGGGAAGGGCCGGTAGAGGAAGCCCCAGTCGGGGCTTGCGCAGACGCCCGTGGAGACACTCTGTTAGTTGAGTTGCGAGCGCTCCTGCATATCCATCCGCACCCCCAGAACTCGAAGCGCCTCCATCTTCGCTTTCACCTCGGAAGGGCCGATCACGCGGAGCGTGTCAAATAAACTCGCGCAGGCTCTCCGGTCCCAACCCACAAACGTGAAGAGCATCGGCGACCTGGGCGCAGTCGGGGCAGAGTGTCTGTCCAGTCCCGATGTCTTCACCCTCGACGCCGCACAGCGTGATCGACTCGCTGCAGGACTCGCCCACCCAGTCCACGCGCAAGTGGCGATAACGTCCTTGGTTCTTCATGGCCTTTAGAGATTACCTCAGTTGTGCTTGGCGTTTTTTTCTCGTTGGGCAGGGGCCGGGGAGGATTTTTCTGCTCTAAAATCCCCTATGATAATGCTTCTTATCGTAGGCTAATAGACACGCCCTCCCGGCCCGGTCCGTCGTCCCGTGTCTGTTAGCCAGGGTACTAGCTTGATATCGATTGATTTTCAAGTCAAAAGCGCCAACCTAGCGGGTCTCTGCGACGACCAGACCGGCCCGTTTGCGCGCTCTCATTCGCGCGTTCGCCAAATCGTAACTGGCTTGGTACCGCATCCAGAAATCGGCATTCGACCAGCCGGCTGCCTCGAATCGCAAGGCCATATCGGCCGAGATTCCGCCCCGACCGTTGAGCACGCGGTCCAGCGTCGTGCGGGCCACGCCCAACTTCTCGGCCGCACTAGTCACCGTCAACCCTTCGGCCTTCAGACAATCTTCCCGCAATGCCTCGCCGGGGTGGATGTTGGCCACGATCTCATCGCCCATCATGCGCATGTTGTTCCTCCTAATAGTTAGTGGTAATCGGTCAAGTCAACGTCGAACACGTCGCCGTCCTCCATGCGGAACAGGATTCGCCAGTTCGCCGACACCCGCACTGACCAAATAGCCGACAAGCTCGCCCTTCAGCGCGTGCAGCCGGTAACCAGGCAAGGCCATGTCGCGGGGAGTGATGGCGATGTCCAGTTCCCTCAAGATGCGCACGATCCGCGCCGCGTGTTCCGGCGGAAGGCGGCTGCGGTCACCGCGAACCGCTCGCTTCAACGCTTGATGTCGCACCGATTTGAGCACGGAAACACTGTCGCATGGTGCGCGTCATGCGTCAACCCGGCCGCGAGATCTCATACTGGTCGAAGAACGGCCCGACCCGGTCAGTGAGCAAATCCGCAGCGGTGATCGGTGTCTTCTGGTCGTGGGTTGAGACTCCGCGCACTGCTTATGCGCCTATTGAATATCGCAATTCAACTCTCATGTTCGTCTTTTAAACCAGCGACCAACTCTTCGACAAGAGAGTCGTCAATAGCCTCAGGGTGACCGTGTACAAAGTTGTTTCGACGCTCCTGTACGCGCTCAAGGAGATGCGAACCCTTGGAGTACCCAAGGTCGTTGAGGTCTGCCCAGTACGTCGTGGAGAAGATAACCTTGTAGAGCCTATCCAGCCGGGAACCGATTGAAGAGTAGCGGCGAAGAAGGTCTTCCGTCACCGCCTCGGGTAGAGCCGCCATCGTTTCTCGAAAAAGTCTTTCGATACGCGTTTCGAAGTAAGTCCAAAATACAAGGATGACGATCGCTCGAGGAGAGGGGCGGCACCGCTCGGAGATTGAGAGAAATCGGTCTGCGTCGGTGATGGGCCTGAGCCATTCTCGTTCTAGCATTTTGAGGTAGACCCAATCCTCATACTTACCCTCTCCGCCCATGAAAGCGGGCGCCACTCTGTGTTCTGTCCCGTCGGAATCTTGGAACACCGTCCACTCCATATTTTGCAAGAGCTCGCCACAGGACGGGCAATGACCCTTCGTAGTGCGGATTCCTCCGCAAGCGCAACGAACATACCCACTCCATAGTGAGGTCCAAGACCGGTCGTTTGGAAGTGATTCGAACCACATGGGAACATGGCTGGAACCTGATGGAGTGGACGTATCGTTACGCGATTGCCTGCATGCGGCTAGGGAACCGAATTCTTAATGCGCCGCCCGTGCCCCGCCCGGATAGCCTATCTACCGCAGTCGACCCCAGGCAAGCCCCAGAAGTAGTTAGCGGGTACTGCGAGCGACAGCCACGCGGCAAGCCCAACCGGCCACAGCGTACCACGAACCAGCGCCACGGCGGCATATTGGCCGGCAGCCACGGCAGCGAAAGCACGCCGAACGAAAGCCGGCGTCATAGCCGAGCGGCCCTCCGAAGGGTACCGACCAGATTTGTGTTGAAATACACGCTAAGGCTCGCGCATCTTGAGCTTGGCGGGGTCGATCTTGATCTCGCCGTAGAGCAGTTGACCATACGTACGGGAATGTGCATTCAACCTGTGGATAACTCTGGATCGTATACTCGGCCACGATGGAACGGTTTTCCGGGGCGATCCAGAGCGCATACGAAGAGCACGAGTGTCCGCCGCGCATTCACGAAGCGCTTGGACGGCTGATCGAAAGGAAGGTGCCGGAGATCGACGGGTATCTACTCTCGCCCGTCTCGAGCCTGCCGTCGAAAGTCGCCGATGTCCTACAGCTCGGGACGCGGCGGACGATCGATCTTACTGAGTCGTCGATACGGGAGATAAACCGGGAGCAGGTGATCAGCTCGTGCCTTCTCGTTCGGGGAGTGCTCGAGACGGCGTGCCTGATGTGGGATCTCACGCGCCGGGTGACGAAGGACGTGCGCGCTGGCACTGACCTAACCGACCTCATCACGACGGCCACGGGGGATTTCAAGCTCCCCTACGGGAACCTGCCGCGCCTGATCCTCGCGTGGCTTTGCACCGAAGCGGTACAGACCCAAAGCCGCGAGCTAGCTCTAGGCCGGTCGCTCTCCGACTGCATTCGGAACGCGGTGCCGTCGAACAACAGGTTGTCAGAAGTGGTATTTCAGGCTCAGGCTGAAACCGAACAGCTTCATGTCGTCTGCCATGATGGTGCCCGATACCGGTTCGCTCCCGTCCCTGCGCAGATTCGGCACGTGGCTGCGCAACGGAATCCATTCGAAACGCTCGCTATGGAAGGATGAGAAGTTGATCCAGTGGCCCTTCACCCCTATGGACAGAGACTCCGTGATTTCGTAGTCCACTCCGAACAGCACCTGATAACCGAACAGGGTGTCGGAAAGTGCCTCCTGGGCGACACTGGTCGTTCCGGCAAGGTTCCGGCGGATCTGCTCGACGTTGGGCAGCCCCTCTCCGGTGGAGATCGCGGTGGGGTCGGCGTTCCTGGCCCACAGACTGGTGTATTCCATTTTGGCAGAACCGATACCCATGCCCAGCCCGGCATAGGGGGTGAACCGGGTGCTGTTGGTGAAGTCCACGTACAGGTTCCCGAACAGATTGTGCCCGGCGAGGGTGCCTATGCGGTCCGTCGCCACCTGAATTTCCTGACGAATCTTGTCGCCGGAGGCTCCGGTGGCGAAGGGAATATCGGCGGTCTGGTCATATCGGGAGGCCCGGTAGAAGTATTCGAACTCTGGCCTAAGGCGGACCCGCATCCCGTCCGGGTCGTTCTTTCCTGTTCGATACCCCAGCACGAATCCGGACAGAAAGCCACCGGCGCTGTCAAACCTGTTGTTCCAGTCGTCACCTAACCCGCGATTCGAACCCGTGCAGTTGTAGTCTTCATACCCGGCAGTTTGTGTCACGGTCGTGTACAGCGGGTTGATATACTCGTCACACACGCTGGCCCGGTCGTCGCTGTCTCCTGTGGTATTCATTCCCGGGACGAAGTTCTGGCCCATTTCGAAGCCGAGATATATTCCCTGACCATGCGCCGCCCCCGGAACGAAAACCCCAAGCGCAACTAGAAAGCTCCACAATCGATGCATACGTTTCATGGCATCCTCCCGGTTTTGTCATGTTTCGTGGCGCTGGGGGCGGACTCTTCTGCCTATGGGGACGGAACCACGTGGGGCATGCCAACGTGTCCGCACCCCAGGTTCCCGACTCTGGGAATAAGATACTACGGAACGGGTGTTGTTGTCACCTCACGAAATTGAGGATAGTGCCGGGGGTGTGAATATGCAGATCCCACCCCCGCCAAGTCGAGCCTATCGAGAGCATCGCACACTCCCTGCGGACATCCCGGGTTCGATCCCTGGTTTTCGCTGTTGCCATCGTACCGAGCTAATGATACGCGGTTTGATGCGGCGAACAAGCTCGGTACGGCCCGGGGAGGGCCGCTGATTTCGCTCTCCGGGCCTTCTGCGAAGTCGGCAACCTCGCTGCCCGGGACTCGTGGACTACGTGTCTTCACCATTCCTGGCAAGGGCTATAATATACTTGACAACTCAAACTAGGAAGGCAACGTCGGGCATACCCCTGATGGGGGGCAGGGAGCGCTTCAGCCGGACCTCTTCCTTCACTAGCGCAGATTTAGGCACAGTCAGGGCAGTTCGGAACGCACGGTCTCCTCTGCCAATGTCGCTGGGCTGAAGAGCTACGGACTGTTTGTGGTTTGACAAGATGATCTACTCGGATATTTGGATTGACATTAAGGGACGTTCGTTTTATTAAACGTATAGTAGATGCGCAATGGCGGGCTGTCAGAAACATCACGCATCGGGAAAAACCATACATCTGACTGCCCAAGCTGAGTACCGGTCAGTGGGTTCCGGCAGAGTGTCCACACAGCATCGAAGACAAAGTCATCGGCGCGAATGGCATCCGGTTCAATCTCACGTAGCTCACGGTCAAACCTATGGCAGTGGACCGCTATCAGCACTGATGTCCCCTCCGCTCAACACGGACTGAGCTAATTCCTGAAGCTGTAGTCCAGCCATGATCTCACCATCATTAGGTTTACGGAACGAAGTCAGTGCAGGGTATCGTTTCACCTTCCTCAGCCAACTGAACCAATGAAGAGATGCGACCTGTCGCTCATTTCTCTAGCTGTCTTGCCCTTGAAGTGATCGACCAATTCTCTCACGAGTTCAGATTCCGCACGCTGAAAACGCTTGTGTCAGGTTGACGAAGAGCCAGCGGACTACTGATTCCAGCCGTGGAAGGTGTCCTGGCGAACGCCGACATCTCGGTCGGGGCCGGGCGGGTTTCCCAGCGACGGAATGACGGGCAACAGCCGTCGTGGGGCTGGTCCATTCTTGAGTTTTTGGTACTCGTGCCCCATCGGCTTTCCAAACTCCAAGTAGGCATTGAAATCCGCATAGAACAGAAGCGTTCAGCTTGACCTTGCCGAATGTGGCATCGCCCTCCGACAGTGTAGCCAAGTACAGAAGTTCGCGAAGCTTGATGTCGTTCGGCTCGTATTGTTTCAGAAGTCATCTTGGCACCCCCCATTCCCACAGACGAACAAAATGCCTACGCTTCGAGCGTACCGAATTTGGCGGGATAAGTCAAGACCACATTTCGGCCTAGCGCTTGCGAGGTCTACCCCGTGGCCGGTCTCGTTTTCAGTCCACGACGGCGTTCCCGGTCAGTTGCTTGAACGTTACGCGCTTTCCGATGCCAGCTACCGCGATGCTAAACCGCTCGCCGTCTCCTAGCTTTCGGCTGTTGAAACGGTACACTTGCTCGTTTCGAAACAAGTGGAACGGCATATAAGTCCCATTTGCTTTAGCAGGCTCCAGAAGTTCTCCATGCCCGTGTGGATCTTCCCAGACGTACTTCTCGGCATGGTCGATCACGCCATGCTCGAACTCGTTTTAGGACTTGCGCGTCCGTAGAGCGCCAGCCAGCCTCGTGGTAGCGCCCTTCTTGCGGCTTGGGACGACGGTTGCGCGGAGCCTCCGCGCCGACTGCACAGCCGTCTTGTCCTTTGCCGGTGATCCTACGCGCTCGCGGCCGCCATGTTGCGTGCCTTGCGATGAACGTCTCATCCGCTTCGACTTCGCCGGATAGCTTCTCAACCGACCCCATCGTCAGCGCTAGGCGAATCCTGTGATCCATGACATGCCGTCTTTTGGGTCACTCCGATGGCCCGTGAATCTCGTAGGATGAAACGCCATTCTTGCAGTTCACGACGAGCCACATGGCGCACAACCACTCGAGGCCAAGCGGGGAGTCCTCAAGAGACTGTGAATTGCCGCCGTCATGCCGGGTGCTACACCGAGTGTACTTCTCTTGGAACGACTTTCTGGTTTCCGCAGCGTGGGCAGGTCACGCCACCGGGCCAGCGACGGACCACGCGTATTCCCGACACGAACCAGAGAAGTACAGGATGGCGTCTTGGAGTGTTTTCGGTTCGCGTTCCATGGTTCAATGATACCCCAAAACTAGTGAGTTGGTGCCCTGGCCTGCCGTATACCATTACGCGTTTCTGCTTGCTACCCTCGTCCGGTTCCCTATTTGGGGTGCGCCGCATATGTGTTATAAGGTGTGTGGAGAGTAACACAATGGCAACGAACCTTGCGATAGATCCGGATCTACTGGACAAGGCATTGGCGATCGGTGGCGAGAAGACCAAGAAGGCCACCGTCAACCTCGCCTTGCGGGAATTCATCGCACGTCGGGGGCAGGAACGGCTGCTCGATCTATTCGGAAAACTGGATTGGGACGGCGATTACGACTACAAACGAGATCGGACCCGCAAGTGAGTCTGTTCGTGGATACCAGCGTCTGGTCTCTGGCGCTCAGGCGGGAGGCGCCGCCGGAAGGCTCCGAGGTGCAGCGACTGCGGGAGGCGCTCGGCGGCAGCGATACGGTCTACACGACCGGCTTGGTACTTCAGGAATTATTGCAGGGCTGCCGCGGTCCGCGCACTGGGGCGCGGATCATCGACCGCTTCGCGGCCATCGCCATGATTGTGCCAACGCGTGGCGACCATATCGCCGCGGCCCGCCTGCGCAACGAATGCCGCCGACACGGCATCCAGGTCGGAACCATCGATGCGCTACTCGCCCAGCTTTGCATCGGCCACAAACTTGTCATGCTGTCAACCGACCGAGATTTCAGCCACATCGCGGATTGCACATCGCTTCAGCTTTGGTGCGCACCATGACCTTGCGGCTTCAGACCCGAACGGGGTAAGGAGACAACGAGGATGGCACAAGCGCTGAAACTTTCCGACGCGGTCTTTAAGGGGAAATACGCGGAGCCGGTCGATGAGAGCGCCATTGCCTATTCGAAGCAGGTCCTGGCACGGGATGCAAACAACGAGAAGGCCAAATCAATTCTTGAGAACAGCGTCCACGGCGGAATCTACAAATCGCAACAAGCCTTGAAACAGAGAGACTTTCAAACAGCCCGCCGGGTGGCAAACGCCCTGTCCGAACAGTTGCCAGGCCGCAGCGATATTGACGCGCTCAAGCAGGACATCACGATCGCAGAAAGCGCAGAATCAGGAAAAGAACCCCTCGAGGCGGCGAGGGTCCGTTACCGTGTCTACCACCTGCATTCAGGAAAGGCCCCAGCTAACGACGGTCCTTACTGCCTGGGGATACTGAGCATCGCCGGGGGACGCCTGAAGTTCACGGCCGAATCGACCTCCGATTCCAAACTCCACACCATCGAATTTGCCTGCTCCGAAGTCCGCAATATCAGGAAGAACAGGCGCCTTGCCGCGCGCCAGGGAGGGTTCCACGTGCGCACTCGTTCCGCCAACTTTAACTTCGCTCCCCAATACCCCTCCGTAGCGCCCGTCCCCAACCTCCAAAACGCCTGCTCGCTGTAAGCCCCCGATTGCCCCAGCGGTCTCTGGAATTTGCGTTTCCTGGTGAAGCCGTCATCCGTTTCAGGCTCAACAGATCCAGCGGGAAACCCTATTCGACTATACAATTGACACTCCCATGGATAAGGATAAGGTCAGATTTGGAATTGTCGGCCTAGGGTCGTGAGGCAGGGCCCATGCCCAGGTGTACTCGACCCACCCCGCCAGCCTGCTAACCGCCGTCTGCGACCTTGACAAAGGCCGAGCCGGTGAGATTGCCGCCACTTACGGCGCAAAGAGAATCTACACCGACTATCACGAAATGATGCGCGACCCTGAAATTGACGCTGTGGCCGTGGTAACGCCGGATTTCGCGCATTGCGGCCCCATCGTCACGGCCGCCCGGGCAGGGAAGCACATCATCGTGGAAAAACCTCTGGCCACAACCCGGGAAGATGTCGAAAAGATTGCGGAGGCGGTCCGAAAGGCAGGGATCACCTTCATGGTCGATTTTCACAACCGCTGGTCTCCCCCTGGTGGTCTTAACCAGGGAAAACGTGGACAGCGGAAATCTGGGGAGAATAGTATCCGCCTACGTGCGGCTGAATGACACGACTGATGTGCCGACCAGCTGCTCTCCTGGGCCGGGAAATCCTCCATTCTGTGGTTTCTGGGCGCTCATGCCGTGGACCTGCTTCGTTATGTGTTGATTCGGAAGTCCTTTAACGGCGCTTCACCACTTCACCCGCTTGGGCCAAGTGGACCAGCTTGTCGGGGCTCGCGAAGCGGATTCCGATCTGGGCTTCATGGCGTGCCGGGCTGTTACTCGGAGTGATCGGCAAGCACTGGCGGATACGAAAAGGCTCGCGCTTGGAGCCAAGCCCCATGCCAACGGCGACATCCCACGCACGCCACAACACTGACTCGAGACGCTGATTAACGTTCGGTATGATCCATTCGATGGCCTGTGCGGTTGCGGGATCGGGTAGGGCAGGCCGCATGATGGATCGCGGTAAATGATCAGCCTGGAAATATTCGGGTCGCAACTGGCACAGATTACAAACCCGAAGAACGAAGCGATCCACGACTGGATGCCTCAACTCTTCCAGCAGGTAGAGCGCCAAGCTGGGTCGTCCGGGATCGAAGCCACGCGCCGACGGAAGGCTTGCCAAAGCCGGGGGCCAACTGGCCTTTCTTTTGTCGAAGGACGGCGGCAATTTTATCCTTGACGGATAGCTGCTTCAATTCGGCGCTTCTTCCGGCTCTGCTTGCAAAACTTCTTGACCGCAACATTTTCATGTCTCGCTTTTTCGCCATCCGCGCCCTTGTTGCCTGGTCTCCAGCCCAGCGTTTCGCCCACACATCGGTCTGAGCCTCTTGGATCGCCTGCAGGTGGCCAATCAACTCATCGTACAGCGCTTCGAGTTCCGCGATCTGCTCGGCAACCTCTTCGCGCACCCGTTCCGGATCGCGTTGGGGCGCCGCTTGAGTCTGAGACGATCTATGCACCGCTCGGCGGCCCACGCCCCAGCGATAGTTGAGCCGCACGTAGATGTTAGCGCCGTTGAACCCGAAGGGCGAGAACTGGCCGTAGTAATTGCCGACCGTCCGGATGCCAAACTCGTTCACGTCGGGGTAAGTATTCAGCAAGTTCTCACCGCCGATGGCCAGAGCGACGCTTTCTCCGAGCGGGATGCCAAGCTCGACATCGAGTAGCGCCTTGCCGCCATAGGACGGGTACAGCCACGACTCGGAGACGACACCCAAGTCTTTCGCGTTCCGTCCATCCTCGCTGTCCCAGAACTGACCGAAGTAGTTCACGCGGCCCATGAGGTTCCAACGGCGGGCATCGTGGTTGACGGTGAAGTTCCACCGTGTGTTCGGCAGCCCCCGTTCCAGCGTAGTGATGCGGAACCGGTCGATCACGGAAGATTCGACGTTCTTGACCGCTGTATCCGTGTAGTTGTAGGCCGCACTGAACGACGTGCTCCCCTTCACCAGCGTCGAGATCAAGTCGATGCCCTGGGTGGTCGTCGAAAAGTCATTCAGGAAGAACCGGAACACGGGAAAATTCCGTGCTTCTGGAATCCCTTCCGCCAGCAACGTCTCGATCTCGTCATCCGACAATTTGATTTCCTGCGCCAGGGCGACGCGGTCGTCGATGTCGATCCGGAAATAGTCCGCGGTGAAGGTGAACGGGCCCTTCTCGAGGACGACGCCCGAGCTGTAGTTGCGCGATGTCTCCGGTTGGAGCTGGCCGCCGCCTCGCGCCATGGCCACGGCTGAGGTAGACGGAACTACACCTTGGTTGGTCAGCTGCCCGCCGATGAAGGCCGTCGTCACGTTGAACGCATGCTGTTGCCCAGGTGTCGGCGCCCGAAACCCGGTGCTGACGGCACCGCGCAGCGCAACCATGCCGGTCAGCTTGAGGCGCCCGGAGACTTTGCCGTTGACCGTCGTGCCGAAGTCATCGAAGTCCTCGAGCCGGACGGCCGTGCCGAGCTTCCACCGGCCCGGGTTGGTGAACTCAACGTCCCCATAGACAGCGATGTTACTGCGGCTCCAGTCTCCCGCCGTCGTGTCGGCCCGGTAGCCGTTGAAGCCGTTCGAACCGGAACTGAAGCCCTGCGCGGCATACGGACCGATCTCCCACGACGGCTGATCGCCTGCCCCAATCGTGAACTTCTCCCTCCTCCACTCCGCCCCGGAGGCCAAGTGCACGCGATCGTTGAGGGGGTAGGAAACGTCGAAATTGAGATTGGTTTCGTCCTGCCGGTAGATGCCGGGCCGGAACGATGTCGGCGTGTCGTAACCGACCGACGCATTTACCGTATCGAAAATGAACTGATTGATCTCGCTGGTGCCGTTGCTGACGCTCGCGTCCCAGGTGAGGCCGCTGCTGGCGAACCCGCGGAGGCCGCCGACCAGCGAGTAGTCGATCAGATCCCCGCCGAACTGCGGCGTGAATCCTCCAGGAAACCGGCTGTGGAGGGTGAAGCAGTTCGGGTCGGCCTCGACCGCGGAGAGAGCGGCCGCGTCGGGGACGTGGTTCGGGACCGGTATCGTGGGGCAGCCGCCGGCGCCGGCCACACCGGTGTTCGCCCAAACTCGATCGCCCACGAGGAGCGACGGGACGCCAGCTGTTCCGGGAAGGCCTGCGACTTGGCCGTTGGCGTCATAAACGATAGCGCCACGGTGATCAGACTCGGTCAGGTCGAGTTCTTTGGGGTTGGGGAAATTCGTGATCTCGCCGTCGGCGTTGTACACGTTGAGCAGAGAGGTGGGGTGAAGTCTGGAACCGCGGAAGACCCCGCCCCGCGTGTGTGGATTCCGGAAGTAAAAGCCACCGGTCACCTTGCGGGACGCGTAGTTGCCGTGACCGTAGAGTTGAAAACGATCGTCGAACAGATGGCCGAAGTTTGCGAACAGCTTGAAGTCGTGGTTGTTTCTCGGAGACCCCCAAACCTGCGCCGTGTCGCGCAGATTCGTATTGCCTGCGTTGATGATGTCCAAGGCGTCCTGGCGCTGGATGGCACGGTTAGTCGGTGCGGCGGTGCCGTACTCCATGCTGAGGTTGCCAAAACCGTTCGATCCAAGCGGGAACCCGACGTTGCCGGCTACGGAAAACGTCCGGCCGTGTCCGCCGATTCCGTTACACGAGTGCTTGATGTCGCCGATGATGCCCGACCCGCACGTCGCCGGGTTCCCCGGATTGGCATCGAAGAAGCCCCCGGTTTGGACTTCCAGGCTGCCTCCCGAGGGATCGTTCTTCAGTTGGAAGTTCATGACTCCGGCGATGGCGTCCGAGCCGTATTGCGCCGCCGCGCCGTCGCGCAGCACCTCGACCTGCCGAATGGCAATCGATGGAATGGTGGAGATGTCCGGCCCCTGCGAGCCGTCGGCGATGCCATTTCCCAGCCAAGTGATGACTGCTGAGCGGTGGCGGCGCTTGCCGTTGACCAGGACCAGCGTGTGGTCGGGCGCCAAGTTGCGCAAGTTAGCCGGACGGACGACGGTCCCCGCATCGCTGATCGGCTGAGTGTTGATGTTGAAGGAGGGGATGACAGTCCGCAGCTGGGTTACCAAGTCCCTACTCCCCTGGCGAGCGAGGTCCTCGGTACGGAGTACGTCCACGGGCACGGTGGACTCGATCGCTGACCGTGGCTCGGCGCGGCTGCCGACGACCACGACGGACTGGGTGAAGACGGCCAATTCGAGCGCAAAGTTTCGCAGGACCGATTGGCCGGCAATCAGTTCGACGTCATCGGCGATGCCAGTCTCGAAGCCGGGAGTCTCAGCCGTAATCTTGTAGACCCCTGGATCCAGAGTCAATTCGTATGCGCCGGCGGCATCCGTCGAACCAGTCACCTCAGCTCCGGTGGCGTTGTTGGTCGCCGTTATTTCCGCGCCTGGGATGACTGCGCCGGAATCATCGGCTACCTCTCCGTGCAAGGTAGCCGTTTGCTGAGCGTACGAGACTCCGGAAACCTCAACCAGGAGCAGCACTATTATGACAACAAGACTTCTTCCAAACATGGTCAACTCCTGAAAAAGAGATAACGAGCAGGCAACCACTACACTACTGAAACCCAGGCTATACCATTTTCTCTGCATTGACAAGTGACCAGACCGATCTTTTGTACCAACCGGAATTTCCATTTTGAGCTTCCCCTTCACCCGAAAACCTATGCCTGCTACCCTGTCGTGTCAACCGCAAACAGCTCTGGCCTCTTTGAGGTGGTTGTGCGGCACATTTTGGCTGTTCCTCGGAGTCGCTGTGCGGGTTTCGCCTGCCCAGCCTGCCTCGCCGCTGACACTTATCCGGCCCGACCACTTCTGAGCACCTAAAATTACCCTCTCTCCTGGGTCGCTAGCCGTCTGGCAGCGGCAGTGCCGAGATCGTTCGCAGCATGCTGCTGAACAGCCTCCGGCTCAAGTGCCCTTCGGCCAGCAAAAGCCAGTAATATCGCGCATGTTTCACCAGCCGTCCTCCCGTTTTCACCAACCGCTGCTGCAAGCTCGTCAGCGACCAGTTCCCGATTCTCTGTGGCAGCACCAGTCGCCGCCAGAGGTTGCCGAGATTATAGGCAATGATGGTGAGCCACAGCCGCACCTCGTTCGACCGGAACCGGTGACAACTGAGCCGCGTCATCTTCACTGCCTGCTTGCCTTCCTTGATCCACTGCTCTGCTGTGCCGCGCTTGTTGTAAAACCGCACCACCGCCCGACTTGGAAGCGTCAAGTTCGTCACAATGAATCCTACTCGCGGGAACAGCTCCCCTGGATGATGCTCCACCTTGGCCACCACCCTGCGTGCTGTCTTCCAACTGGCCGCTTGGTATAGAAAGCCCTTGAACTCCACCAACGGCTTCTTGCTGGGTCTCCCCACCGGCCGAGTCAGCAACTCCTCAATGTCCCGCTGTAGGCTGTCGTTAGCCGGGATGCGGATGGCGTACTTGACCTCCCGCTCCTCCAGAGCCTCGTAAATCTCCGGCTTGGCAAAGGCCGCGTCGGCACGAAACACCACTTCCTTGCCCAGCTTCTGCTGCCGCTCGATCTCCGGCAGGAGAAGTTCTTCCCAGTCATCGGCGCTGTGCACGTTGCCCGGTCGCAGCTTGGCCGCCAGACAGTCACCCTCGCGATTGAACAGCAACAACGGGTGATAGCAGCTCGACTCGAAATGCCCGTTGTAGGCACTCTGCTCCTGCTGGCCGTAGACCGGAATCTCGGTCGAGTCCATGTCCAGCACCACCCGTTGCGGGGAATCCATAGCTTCCGCCCTGGCGATTAAATCCCGGTTGATCGCTGCCAAACCAGCCAGGTTCTCATCTTGCGTCAGTAGTTCTGTCTCGAACGATTGCAGCCGGGAAGTCAACGCGGCTCCTCGCTCCCAGATCTTTTCTGAACCGATCAGCCGGAACGTCGGATCTTGAGAGAGCCGTTCCGCGTCATTCATATCTTCGTAACCCGCCAAGCGGCTGTACACGGACTGGCGCAGGAGGTCAGCAAAGGGCAACCGTGTGTTCTTTCCCCGAGGATCGGCCAAGTGCTGTTTGATGAGTTCCCCGAATCCCAAATGTTCGTCTAATTCGCGCACGAGGATCAGGCCGCCGTCGGAAGTAACCCGCGACCCCTGGAAATCGACCTTCAATGCAGCATTGAAAGAGAACTGAAAGGGCTGATTTTGCCTCTCACCCACTGGGTTTCTACCTCCGGAAGCTGTATTGACGCTGGAACCGGCATAAATATTGGGGTCGGAGGTCAGTATAAGGTTAGCTTTGGAGTTTTAAAACGGAAATCCGGGCTTTAATGCCTTGTACCGCGGTCGCATGCGGATTCCGCGTCACTACCTCAAGCGGGTCGACCTCATCGGTAGAAATAGAGAGAAAAAGATTCCAATTGCCAGTTCGGCAGCTATCCCGGCAATGCACCAGAACACATCCCACCGGGGCCTGATTACTTGTCCACCAACTGCCGAACCGCCTCGGCATGCTTGGGGTTGTTCAGGTCAGCTTCGAGAATTTCGAGATTCATCGTTTTTTGAAGTCCTGCCCCGCCGCATTCTCCGACTGGGTCGCCGCCGCAAGCCTGAACGTCCACCGCCGTGCGATACCGGCTCAGAACCGGTACTTCAGTTTGACGGTCACTGCCATGTAGCGGAGGCCGCCGAACTCAAGGTTGGAGTCAAACGGGGTGACGCCGTCCGCCTGGACCGGGGCGTGGCTGCGGATGAGGTTCCACGTCGCGTCATGGCTGAGGGTGTCGAACGCGGCCCAGCGCGCCTTCGCACCAATCGACACACGCTTCGTCAAGGCGTAGTCAACGCCGGCCATCAACTGGAAGCCGAAGACGTTCTTGCTCGCCGCCGTATCGATGTAGCTGACCGTGCCGGCGGCAGCGCGCTTGGCCGCCTCAGGCCAGTCGGGGTCGAAGGCGATCTGCAGGTACTCCGCATCCGGCTTTCGAACGAACCCGTTGAAGTAGCGAAGGCTTGTTCTGGCCCAGCCGAGGCCGACGCCTGCGTAGGGCGTCCAGGGTGAATCGTTCACGAAGTCGTAGTACGCGTTGGCGAAGACCTGGTGGGCCTTGTAGTCTCTAATCCCCTCGCGCGGCGGATCGTCGTTGCTCCACTCGGTGTTCTTGCCCTGGAGCGACACATTGGAGGTCGCACCGAGCGCCGCAGTGTCATTTCCATGGTACCGGTTGAGGTATTCCACTTCGAAGCGCGGCTTGCCAGCCATGTATCCGAAGCTGAGGCTGCTCACGAACCCGGCGCCCGCTTCGAACTCGTTGGACGTGAGCTGCTGCGCGATGTTGTTGACGCAGGCCGGGTCGCTGGTGGGCGGGGAAACCGACGCCGGATAGAGGAGACGGTCGCATCGCGTCGGGTGGTTGACGCCGCTCAGGCTAAAGGTGACGGTGGATGCGATCGACACCCCCGTCTCGATGCCTACGTAGAAGCCGTGCCGGTCGTCCTGGGCGCTCGCGGAGCCCGCAGCGCCCAGCATCGCGAGGCACAGCACCACCGAGAGCCGACCGGACAGTCGGAAACGACGTATCATTACCATGAAGATGACCATGGGTACACCCTCCTACAGGGAAACTGCTCGAAGATCTGTACGCCAGGATTTCCATTTTGGCATCTCGGCACGCACAGCATAGCCGAGTCGCGGCTGCGCTGCAACGGTCTTCGCACCGCTTTCAGGTTGGATCCTTCTATCCTCGCCGGTCCGGCCTTCAGATCGGGTCTGATCACTGGCAAGTGCGCCAATTTGCAACAGAACCCAATCCATGTCCCAGCGCCTTTGGGTATGGGGACCTGTACCACCACCGTCCTCCATCAAAGCTGGGCCTCCGCGTCGGGATTTCCGGCGGCGAGGGAATTCATGTAGGCGAGGCATAGCTCGTGGGAACAGTACACGCCCCCATAGGTGGCCTTCTCTTCGCGTTCGACGATCGGAAAGGTCGAGTAGATATAGCGGATGTCGTCGCGGTCTGTGACGCCGTAGAGATGGAAGAACACGGCATCCAGCTTGGCGCGCAAATGCAGGCGCCGGGCCTCGTCCCAGGTGAAGGGCGGCTTTACCTCGCCCGCCTTATCGACATAGCCCATATCGCGGGCGAAGGGCGCCATGTCATGAGCGGTGTAGGTCAACTCAAGAACGGCCTCTCGGACAATCTCACTGGCCGTCTTGGTGCCGAAGCAGATGGTTTCGTAGCGGGCGGGCGGGACGACGGGGAGTTGCTCGATGATGAAGAGATTCAGAGTCTGACCCTGAACTTTCTGGCGTGTCACAAAATCCAGAATTGTCGCGTTGAGATTGGCTGCCAATAGCCATTCGGCGCGACCGGCAGCTTCTGGCTTGAGGATGGGTACTTTGTTGCCGAAGCCGACCGTCGGTAAGAGCGCTGCGATAAATGTCCTGACGTTTGTGGGTGCGTTAATCTCCTTGAAGCCGAGAACCCAATCCGACTCGACGGTCCAGCCACATTCCGAAGCGGGAACCCAGAACTGCGGATCGGGAAGCCAATCCGCATTCCGGTGCTGCTCCGGTGTGGCCGGTTCGGGCTGAGCGGGCCGGTGCTGGTTCTCGGGGTTGACGGTGATGCTGGCGGCGCGGTGGTCGAACAGGTGGATCATGCGGCCGACATAGAGAGGCACCCAGTCTCCGGACGGACTGGAGAAGCGGTTACCGCCGACGGGATACGCGCCTTCCTGCTCTTCCAGCTCCGCTCGCGTGCGGAACAGGCCGGAGTCGTTGGTCATGTGGAACATGGTCGAGTATTTCACCGGCCACGCCTTCACTTCCTCGCCCGATGAGCGATCGACCAGTACCGGCAGGCGGCCGTAGATCGCGGTCGTCAGATTCGGCGTCGCGGCGGGAACGGAAGATCGGCGCGGTGCCGGTGTTGGGGTTGACGCGCGCGAAAGCCTCGGCCGTCAGCGGAAAACAACGCTCCGGGTCGTCAAGCTCGGATACGTTATGAAGATAGAACGCGCATTGCGCGGGCTCGGATGTGGGCGACGGACTGGCAACGAATACGCAGAACTTGAATGATGCATGAACGTCGGGAAAGAAAACTTTCTTGTTCTCGAAATCATACAGCGCCCGCAGCCGCCCTTCCGTCGCCACGCCCTTGAAGAACCGCGCCGCCGTCTTGTCGGAGGCGATGCCGGACGGAGTGAGAAGTCCGACCATGCCGTCGGGCTTCACGATATTCATGGCGCGCTCGACGAACAAGGAATAGAGATTTATGTCGCCGCCAGACAGCAGGGGATAGTCGCCGCCGGCGCGGGCCATGCGGACTGCGGCCGTGGCGCGCTCATTGGCTTCGGCGAAGTCGCGGGAAAGCGGGTCTCCAGCTTTCTCCAGATCGGCGATCATGCGTTTGCGGTCGGCTGCGCGCGGGGCCAGGGCGATCTGACGGCGCCGCGCCGCGAACCACTCGACCTGTTGCAGCTTCATCCGGTCCCAGGGCGGATTGCCGATCACGGCGTCGAAACCGCCGTGCAGCCCGGCGCTTTCCCACGCCGACCACACGCCGGGAAAAGCTACTTGCCAATTGAAAAAGCGTTCGTCGTCGAGGAGTGACCGTGCTTCGTCGAGCAGCCCGGCAAACTGCTTACCGTCCCCGGTTTCCGTTAAGACCTTAATCTTGCCCGAGGCAATGCTGATCGGATCGCCGAAGATGCCGGCGTAGTAGGCGTAAAGCATCGCCTTGTCGTCGCGATCACGGATGTTCAGCCAATCGAAGGCATGGATCAGGGAGAGGAAGGCATTCAATGGCGTCGTCATCTCCTCGATCTCGGCGAACACTTCCGCGGAACGATGAGCCTCGGCGATCTCGGCGTCGGTCAGTCCCTCAATGATCTGCATGGGAGCCGCGGCGCGCGTGGCCCGTTTTACCGGACCTTCCAAAAAGAGCGATCCACCCTGCTCTGTCGCCTTGTCGATGCCGGTGCGTACCCATGAACCGGACAGGCTGTCGCCGCAGCGGAGGTGATGATCCAGGAAGCTCAACGGTGCGCCCACCGTGAAGGTGTGCAGCCAGAGCGCGACCTTGGCCAGTTCGACGGCCATGGGGTTTTTATCGACGCCATAGACGCAGCGCTTGAGAACCATGCGCCGGACGATATGCCGGTCGTCGAGCTGTTCCGCATCGATGGTCCAGCCGCGTTTCTCGGCGTTGGCCATGATCTTGTTGCGGATCACGTCGATCCTCTCGGTCAGAGGCGAAATGTAGTCGTCCACCGAAGCTTCCGCCTCGGCCAGGGCCGTTATCACCCGGTCGGCGAGATGGTCCACGAGGTTAACCAGAAAGTGCCCCGAACCCATGGCAGGGTCGCAGATTTTCAGTTCGAGCAGTCTCTCGGCCGGATCGAGCTGCTTCAATTGGCCTATCCGGCGATCCTCAGGCAGATGGCTTGTAGCAAGCTCGGCATTTTTTGCAGTGAAATCGTCCATGCGCGATCGGACCAGCGGTTCGATCGTTTCCTTGAGGATCAGGCCGACCAGATCGTCGGGCGTGTAGTAGCTGCCCGATCCCTTCCGCGCGAAGACGTTGGGACGAACAGCAATCGCGCCGTCCTCGCGGACGATCTCGTGTTCGAGCAAGCGCTCGTAGATCGAGCCGAGCTGCTGAACGCCGAGATCGCGATAGTTGATGTAGCGGCGGCCATTGGGGGTTTGTTCAAACGAAAGCGCATCGATGGCCTCGGCCATGACCTCATCGCCGAGTCGGATGCTGGCGAGTAGCGGTACGCGTTGCCGGTCGAAAAGCCCGCCGTTGTAGGGCGGCAGGCCGATGGAGGCGTCGCCTTGATCGATGGCCCGGCAAAGATCGTCGATGGCCGACCAGTAGCGGGCGGCGCTCGCGGAGAAGACGTCATCACGGTCTTTGCGCTGCCCGACATCACCGCGCACCTTATCGCGTAGCGCGTAGTCGTCGTAGCTCGTGTTGCGAACGGGCAGCAGGTCGCGGTCCTCGGCATAGAGGATGAACAGGAGGCGGTAGAGAAGAATCAGGGCGGCTTCGCGCACTTTCGGCAACGGCGCCGCAGGCACGGCGGCGGCGAGGGCGCGGGCAAGCCCAGGAAAGACCCGCTCGAAGACCAGAGCGGAAAGACTGGCGGCGACGCGTTCCTCGTAAAACCGGCCTTCCTCGATAGCGCGCTGGTGGAACGTGCGCGGGTCGGTCGGCCCGGCAAGGAAAGCCTCCCGCCGGAAGACGAGCACGAACACCTTCAGCCAGTGACGGCGATGGGCTTCCGTGAGGGCGAATAAACCGTCGGTATGGCCGGAGAGATCGAGAAGCGCCGCGAGATCCATCTCGAAAAACTGCTCCGAGACGGACCTGGCCCCTTGGTAGTAGAGCCGCCATCTTGTGCCGTTGGTGAGAATGCCCCAGCGGAGTTTGCCGGTGGTCAAATCGTCCACCCGCCGAAGATAACGGAGCATCTGGGTCGAGGGCGCGGTCTCCTCGCCCCGGCGCCCGGAGCGGCGATCCAGTGGGCGCCCCCAGCGCTTGGACTCGACGACCGCGAGGCCGAACTCGTAGCGCTTCCATTCCTCGGTGAAGCCGTTGGCACGGTCCTTAGCGGCGGCGTCTGTGAACAGCAGGCCGTCGGGTACGTCCTCGCGGCCGTGAGCGGAGAGGTTCTGCTGGCGAAGATGCGTCGTCCACCCGAGTTGAGCAAGGACAGGCCAGATCAGATCGTCTTCGGTCTGGCTTTCATTGGGCGTCTGCGTCATTGGGAAGCGGTTGAAAATGTTACGGGCGGAGGCTTCGAAGGCGTCGAGCGCGTCGGCGTCAAGTTCCCGCCAGTCGTCCAGACGAGCGACCGCATCGCGAAGGAAATCGTTGGCGAAGAGACTTCCCTGGAATGGGGTATCGATGCTCATCCGTTGCCGATCCTCTGGTCGCTCCGAAAGCACCGCTTCTCCTGGTGTTCTGTCTCAGGCATGATGCGGCTCGTAGCGCTCAACCTTGATCTGGTCCTGCGTATGGCGCGCCTGGGCGAGGTCGTAGGCGGCGTTCTTGTCTAGGGGGCGTGGGAGGATATAAGGCGCAGACTGATTATCCAAGTCTCATTTGGAACTAAAAAATGACTGCACGCTCAAACCTCAAAATCTTGGAGGCCGCGTTGACCTGACCGACCCTTTTTGTACCAAGTGGAAAGAGTAGAGAATCCACTTGAGGAGGAAGTCAGGTCAAGAAGTTGGGCCATTTTTGGCGGGGGCAAGTCAGTTGGGTTTTGACCGGACTCAAGGTCCTGGCAAGGGGTAGGGAAAGTGGGTCCCCTGGCTCGACCAAGCGCGTTCTCACGACGAGCGGAGCTGTTGCAGTTCGAAAACCATTACTGTAACAACGTGCTGCGCAGCCCGTAGGGCATGGCCGTGACAGCAACTACCGTCAAGAAACCGTCAGAAAACCCGCCCCTCAAGCGGGCTAACCGTAGGCGTTGCGAGCGAAAGCAGACGCCCCAAAACCGTGTAAAAGTAACGAAAGGAAGGAGTTGGGAGAAAACCATGGAAGACGCCAGCTTGACTCCTAAATGGCTACCTCTCCTCTTCTCCTTTCACTCTCTCCCTTATTTTTCATAGCTTTACACTCATTCAGGGATTCTGCTTTCGCTCAGCACAGAACCCTTTTGGGCTGCTTGACCTGCATTTCTGACACATTTTTGGCACAGCAGGAGATATTGTCAACTTACGGTGCGAAGGTCGGACCTGTGCGCGATCGGCGCGAGTCGGTCAACCTACCGTGACCGCTTCCCAAGTCGCGAAAGAACGTGCCCTCACCAGCCGATGGTGAACCGATTTTAGTCTGTGCCTCGCCAATCTGAAGAGATTCAGAACGACACCGTGAACCGAGAGGAAGAGTTGAGCCTGCCGTGGCGACTTGAACCGTCGCATCTGACGTTCCCGTTGTCGGGTCGGTTGATGTGAAACTTCAACTCGATTGTTGGCGTACTGTTCTGTGTCATGGTTTACCGTAGGCATGATCGTCCGGAGTGCTGCACCGTAACTCTTCAACTTTTCGGTAACCAGGCGAAACGGAACCCTCCCTTGACCTCTCAAGAGTTTGCGAAAGAAGCGCTCCGCTGCACGACGGTTGCGTCGCGACTGGACGAGGATGTCGATCACGTCGCCGTCTTGATCGACGGCACGCCACAAATAGTGCCTCTTACCGTTGATCGTGACGAACACTTCGTCCAGGAACCAGGTATCGCCGAGTCGACCTTGCCGTCGTCTCAATCGCCGAGCGTAATCTGGTCCAAACTTTACGCACCAGCGGCGGATTGTCTCGTAGGAGACCACAATACCTCGCTTCGCCAGCAGATCCTCGGCATCTCGCAGGCTGATACCGAATCTGTAGCAGAGCCAGACTGCGTGACTGATGATCTCGGAAGGGAATCGGTGTCTGCTGTAGCGCTCTCTCATCTCGTTAGTCTGACACCGGGAGCGTTAACGTGACAATACCCTGCAACAGGTCTCCAGGTCTACGGAGCCAGTGAAAGTGAAGGAGCCGCACTTTCCAGTGTTGCGCGCGTGGCGGGGTACCCCGTCCTACGCCAAGCGGTATGAGCTGTTTTGTCAACGGTTGGTGCGCGAGCGCTTGTACGATGCGGCCTGCTTCCTGCTATTCAATGAAAAACGCGGCCGGAAGGGATGGTACGCCGAGCCGTCGGACGAACTGACCTTCCAGTACTCTTTGCGGCGTCGTTGAAGGGTCGCGTTGCTGCGCTCGTCCGGCAAGACGAGCTAGGCGGCTAACGTGCCGCCTGATCCACTGTGGGAGAGTCTCGCCCAAAACCATTCGTTCATCGACGGCAACAAGATGAACGGCCTGCCTGCTGCGCGGCTGGCTCCGGACGATCGTGCTCATGCTGAGCCTCTATTCCGGCAAGTTTTGAAGCGAATGACGTTTTCATTCTCGTAAAGAGGCACAAGTTCGTATCATCCGGCGCGGCGCGAGAATCCCTCGCCTTAAGGCGAGGGTGATTCAAGTTTGAGGTGGTCGTGTCTGTTTTTCTCCACTTTGCGGCGGAGAGACAAACAACGGATTGTCGAGAAATTTCCGCGACGCGTAATTGCCGAGATCGAAAAAGATGATCGCCTTGAGGTAGCGCAGGGCTTCGTCCTCGAACACCGAGTTCGCCCAGTCGTATCCTGAGTTCACGGTCTTCATCGTCGTGCGGTCGATGGTTACTTTGTATCCGCTCGACAGCGACGACAGCACGGTAAAACTGCCCGCGATGGAGACGTCGTTCAGTTCGATGACGGCGTAGTTGTCACGGGCTTCCGTCATCTGATTCTGCTTGCGGATCTTTCGCAGCAACTTCTGCCGAACGGACGCCTTCGCGTCCTGTGTGTGCGTCGGAATCCTGCCGCCGACCTCGCTCAGGTTCGGCATAATGGAAAACACTTCGAGGAACGCGGTGGAGCCGTCCAGTCGGTCCACGATGATGTCGCACTCTTTACGCCCATGTCGCACAGCGCGGATGATGTTCTCGTAGACGAGCCGCACGTAGTACCGGTACACGATGACTTCAGCGAAAGTCGCTTCGCTGTTGCGCCAGTTCGCAGCATGATCTCGGAACGCTTTGACGAACGTCCGGGCATCGTCAAGCTGATATTCGTGAATGTCGGTGAGGAACTGCAGCAGATCGTAGTAGTTGCGCGGAGGAATCTTCCGACCTTCGTCATTGCATCGATAGTAGAAGCGTTGGTGCTTCTGGAAGTAGTCCAGTTCGAGCAATTCCTTTAATGGGAACAAACGCTCCAAATCTGTGATGGCGTCGGACACGACGAAATCGTCCATTGCTACGCTGCCGCCACTCGCGCGGCCTTACCGCTGGCGTTGCTCAAGCATCTGTTAACCATGACAAGGTCCTTTTTCGATGTAGACGCGTGGTAGACCATGCATATATTAGTATATTACCCCAAGCACGTCCACTCCTCGGTAGTGGGTCAGTTTGAATTTCTTTTTCTGTAGGGGCCACGCTTTGCCGGTATGCGATCTGGTATCAGCCTTATGATTTCTTCCAAGTCCCAAACATGGTCGGTAACGCCAGCAGCCATAGCAGGGGTAACGCGCAATGTCTGGTGGATACGGGCAAAATTGTAGTACATGTAGAACAAGGCGACCGCAGCCGCGTGGTTTTCAATCTTTTTACTGAAAGCGTTCGTTAGGCGCGTGAACCGGCGCATGGACATTCTCATTGTGAGGTTCTGTCTCTCCACAAAGCTAGTTGAGACGTGTCTCGCATTGGGTTTTCCCATAATCCGCTCACGCTTGGTTCCGACGCACTCTCCGGGGCTATACTTCGTGTCAACTTCCGATCCTGAGCCGTAGATTTTCACCAATTGAGAGAAGTCAACGTCTGCCCCAAACGCTTGTTCAACAGCGGTCAAATACGACTTGTGTCCGTCCGTGGTCAATTGAACGCGGTATCGCAGCCTGCCTGCAAGATCACGCATTAGAATTGTTGCAGCGTCTGCCGAACGATCAGAGATCAACCATGACGGGATTAATTTCGTATCCGCGTCCAGTGCGACCCAAGTCCAGACGGAACTGCGACCTTTACCCATTTCATCAAGCGTGACGTTCTTATCCTTTGCGCCTACGAAGCTCCAGATTTCATCCACTTGGATACGTCGGCAAGGAAGGTTGCGAAGTGCCCGGTCCTGATAATCTTCGCAAGCAGGACCGAGTTCCATCAGCAGCTTCGTGATTGTGTTTTTCGCGATGCCAGTCATGCGGACTGTCGAGCGGATAGAATTTCCTTCGACTAGGGCAGCCACGATATGAGTGCGCTTGGATATGGTCAGCTTATTCATACTGACCATTATACATAAGCGTTCATGCAACGTCAAGAGAAAAAGTTACATCGAAACAAGCCGCGGGAAGTTTATGATGTTCGGGAGATACATTGCCCGAAAGTTCGATTCCTTTTCTGCCAGCAGGTCTCCCATTTGTTTTGCGCTGTAGCCAAGCTTGCTCATATGAAACTCTATCAACCGTTCCAGTGCCCTGGGCCTCTCAAAGGGAATGTTGGTTTCAGGTGGTTCTCGAAAGCTGTGGGTGCGCTTGCGGAGATTTATCAGTAGGTAGCGCCTCTGTGATGGTGTGATTGTGCCGAGCTGATATGCCCGCTGAACCAAGGAGGACATCGAAACTTTCCATTCGCGCTTTAGAGCGGCCAATTTTGGAAGATTCAATCTATTCAGATAGGGCTTAATCTCGCGTGTTGGAAGCAAAAACTCTGCCGAAAACCGTTTTGCCTCATCCTCCATATTGGGAGTCGGAAACTTGTGCATGATTACGTGACCAAGTTCATGAGCAAGCGTGTTTCGATCACGATCTGCGCTGATTTCTGGGTGGCTATTAGAGAAAAATATTGGGGGACACATCTCGGTCCATTCGCTGATAGCATCAGCTTTGCGGGTACCAAAATTAAACCGGACTATGATGCCTCCATTGCTTTCGATGGCATCGATAAGATTTCGGATCGGGCCGGATGGTAGCCGCCATGCTCCCCGGACAAGCTGTGCGATCTTTTCAATATCGTTCCCATATTCCTGGGGGTCCATATATTGAAAGCCTACGCGTGAATCAAGTTCAGCGGAGCGAAGAAGCCTTTTGATGTGGTTGCGCTTAATATTCAATTGGGCGTGGAGTTTCCTGAGAATTTTGATGCCGAGCCCTTGCTGTTTTCTGTGGTAGAAAATGCTGGAACCAAACCCGTACACAGTATCCTTCTGAGAAAAGAAGTGTACTGGATATTCCAATGACAGAGCGATTTGTTCCAGAAGTTCATCCGGCATCTGTATCATGCGATTTTCAATTTTTGAGATGGTCCCTTGGCGCACATGGACAGGTAGCTTGCGTACCAAGGCTGCTTGCGTAAGGCCACGCGCCTCCCTAGCCAGAACGAGCACGTCTGGGTTGAATTCAACCATCATGCAGTCCCGCTTTGCAGCCTACGCTGCGCTACGCCTCTAACTTGGACCAATCGAGTTGGGTTATCCTTAAAGGCCCTTTCGGTCTCAGCGATTGAGATTACTTTCGGGTTCGGCATGAACAGTTCAATATCCACATCCAACACAGCGCCATCCCGCGACGCGATACGCACATCACGGATGGTGGTCTGTAACGGATTCAGCCGATACCCTAGCGTCGCCCGTTGAGCTTTCGGGGGGATGCCAGGCAATTCAGCCCCGGCCTCGTAGAGTCGAATGAATTTCGTGCGTACATTCGAGGGGTCTTTTGTTTCATTCAGTTTTTTAAGGCGCAACAAAATTTTCTCTTCGATTTCAACGAGAGTGTGGCCGTTCCGAACCTCAATGATCCGCACCCCGTCAGTCCCCGATGGAAACTCTACGTGCGCTCGGTGACATGCGAGGTCATGGATAATGCAGGCCCTGCTCCTGGGCGAGAGGATCGCTTGTTCGGGGAAGCCCTCGAAATAGTTAAAGGCGGGCATGGCTCCGATCCGCCACAAAGCATCGGCGACTGGTTCCAAAAGGCGAACAGTTTCGGCTTCTGTGAGTCTTTTTCGATTCATGTATCCTCCGCGCAACGTATTCATCCTAAGCATCATACATGAAATGATGCAAATATCAATAGTAAATTATTCCAGGAATTATTCCACAATGGATGGGTCTAAGACTTCCACCTCTTCTTGGCTGCGTTCCGTGCAATCTGGGACCGTCGACGCGCGGATAACTTCTTGGCGCGGGCCCTCCCGCCCTTCTGCCCGCCGAGCCGTCCCAGGGCGACCGCGTGGGGATTCTTCTCCGGCTCCGGGTCAAGCGGGTCTCCGGTCAGCTTCTCCCCGATGGACTTCTCGACTATCGAGCGTGCAACCGTTACGAAGTCGTGATCCTTTGGCTTGCTTGAGCGGCTTGGCATGGTCCGAGTATGGCAGACGCCTCTAGGCTGGTCAACCCTGGCAGAATTCAAATTGACCCACTACCCACTCCTCGACTGAATCCTTACCGCTTGGGGAATTACTAGCCTTTCCCGAGCAGCTTGCCGATCTTCTTCTCCTGCTCAGCAAACTGCGATTGTATGTTCTTGTTGGTGATGTCGATGTCCTTCTTGGTTGCCATGTTCTTCTCCACCTCATCAATACGTCCACCCAAAATATGAACGTCCTTGTGGAGCGGGGTGAGGCCTTCTTCAGCTCGCGATTCCGGGTCCATGCCCGCCTGCAAACAACGGGTCACGTCTGAAACCTCTGCGGCCTCGAAGTAAGCTTCTGTGTTCCAGTCTGCACAATCGGCTTGCGCATGTAGCGTGGCCGCAAGCCCCAAGGCAACATAAACTGCAACAAGACGGGTCATCGGTTTCATGGTTTGTTTTTATTTGGAAAATTTGGGCAGGCGGGAAGCGTGTCTGGTGAACTTTCCGGGCATGTTTCGAGGATTGCGTCTAGCGCATCAGCCTCGCGGCGGTCAATGGTGAGATTATAGGCCCTCCGAACGTCGATAACACGCCACGCGAACCAACACCTGTTCTCGTCCGGCCTCCAGTCCGCCGCGTCCTTCGCCACCTTCAGGTTGCGGTTCAGGTGCGGAGCAGAAAGCGTCAGATTGCGAATGTCTCGGGCAAATTCGCGCTTGCGTTCCGGCGAGACCGAGCACAGGCCGGAATCATGCGCCTCGCTCCGGGCAACGATATGCTCGATATCAGTTTCGGTGAGCTCCCCGAACGTTTCGCAGGTGTAAGGCGAATAGACGCCCCCAAGGCGATCGGCAATCTGCGGTTCGACGGATTGCGGATAGCTGTATTCGTCCGCGTTGTAGGGTGCGCATCGTTCTTCTGGAGCGACAACGAGGCCCCGCCATTCCTCGCCGGACTCGGAGAAAGATAGCTGCCCTGCAAAACCCAAGGTGAAAAAGACTGCAAGGACCCTCGGGAGAGCACAACTATGGTGAATCAGACCGGTTCTCATTCACAGACCTGGCCGTCCCCGTCACGGTCGTTCATGTACTGGTAAGCGGGGTGATCCTTCGTGATGGGAGTCTTGAGTCCACAGGCCCGGGCCTCGGCGCAAGTGATCTTGCCGTTCTTATTCGCGTCGCACTTCTCAAGATAATCCTCGCCTTCTTCCTTCTCCGGTTCTTGCGCGGCGAGCATCATGCACAGCATCCCCGCCATGATCAATCGCATAGCGTTCTTCATTTCATTCCTCCTGGATTTCGGTAGTCACAATGGCAATGATTTCTCTCTAAACAGTTCAGATTTTGATTCTCTCACATGCCCGGGCCGCAGAAAACAGACGAAAGAGATGGTGGTGCTGCGCGGACTCAGAGACTCCAGCTGACGCTGGGGCGAACTGTTGCGCAAGGGCGTTCTCCACTCCAGGGTGGGGAATTCCCAGGAGGATCCAGAAAAATCGATCCCTTTCGAAGCCCTCTGACTCGATGGGTTAACTCGGACAGAAGGGGTGGCGAGCCAAGCCGCGTTCATAACTCCTGGGATTCTCCTAGCATCCTGACTCGGATATGCTAGCGCCTGGAGAGAGGAGAATAGCCCACATTTGAAGCCGATAAATAAAATATCAAGGCTGATCCGCATAGCTACTGCCGTGCTCGTGGCGGGTGGCCTCGCCATCATGGTGCTCTCGGCACAGGACGATCTCGACACAGTCAGGCAAGCTGCTGACCAAGGAGACGCCGAAGCACAGTATAACTTAGGACTCATGTATGCCGCAGGACGATGCCGAAGCGGTGCGCTGGTTCCGGCTCGCTGCCGATCAGGGCTACGCCGAAGCGCAGGTCTTCCTCGGGCTCATGTACGACAATGGCGAAGGCGTGCCGCAGGACGATGCCGAAGCGGTGCGCTGGTACCGGCTGGCCGCCGATCAGGGTCACGCCATTGCCCAATTCAACCTCGGAGTCATGTACAACAATGGGCAGGGTGTCCTCAAGGATTCCGTGCTCGCGCATATGTGGTTGAACATCGCAAGCGCCATTCTCCCGTTCCAGTTCCTTCAGACGCCTCACCTGATCCACTCGTAAGCTCCCGTACTCCTTCCGCCATCGGTAATAGGTCTGCTCCGTAATTCCCAACTTCCGACAGACCCCTCCCGTTGTCTGGCCCTTGGCCAGCTCCACTTCCGCCTCTCGTAGATGTCGGATGATCTGTTCGGCTGCATATCGCTTCTTCGGCATTCCTCCCCCCTTCCATGTCCAGTCCGTACCCTAACCTCTAACTTATCAACTGGACCGATTTAAGGGGGGCAGGTCAGCAGGTTTCTCCGGTGGATCTGATTTGCCGGACCTGTCAGACACCTTGAGTCGAAAGTCTGGTTGTCAAAATCAGTTCGTCTAGCGCCAAAAAAACCAAGGAGAGCGGAGGCCAGAAAGTTTTTTCACCATCGTCAACAAGAACGGTGTATTTCAAGGCGTGCTTCTTGTGTTGATCCGATAATCCATCCACTACCGCAGTAGTGTCATCAGTTACAGACACGCCTTTGTTTTTTAATTCAATCAACAAAGCCAATAAGTTGTGCCTATAATCAAACTTTCTGAGTTGGACTTCGGGGAAACCACGTTTGAGCAAGGCTGCTTTAAGAAATAGTTCGGCTGCATGAGATGCAAGGAAGTAGAGAGGAATTGCTGTTAATTTGGTTGGGCGGCCATCGCTATCCAATTCAACATGGCTCCGCAACTGTTCAGCGCTTGCACGAAAATCGGCACCGTTCAGATAATATGCGACTGCAAGTGGTACGTTGTCTTTCATACTTTGTAGCTTCCTCCCGAGCTGCAGCCAAGCCGTGGGCCTGCTTAGCCAGACTTGTCGACCTCGAGATCCTTGGCCCTTGCTGGACAATATCAGTCTTCGACATCATTCATTCCCCGAGCGGCCCTTCGCGCCATCGCGAGCGTCACCAATCCCTCATCTGGCCTCTCTTGGCTTGCCTTCAGCCGCCCTGCGCGGCTTTCCGGTTTGCGATGTTTGCCCATGCTTTGCCTCCGCTCATCCCTGAGCTTCCCGTTAAAGCTCTCCACATAGCCATTCTCCCAAGGACTGCCAGGCTCGATGTATAGTGTCCTGACACCCACGGCCTTAAGCCAGTCCCAGATCGCCTGAGCTGTGAACTTCGGTGAAAAATTCCGTCGTTTTACCATGGTTGTAAGGTCATCTCATCTGCGCAGAACCCACCTTACAACGCTGTCCGATTTTTCTGGTCCACTTCAGAGACCGGACAATGTTGTTCAAAACCGCTCGTTCTTCGCAACTGAGAATGATGGTAGGTGCCTGACGTGCCATGTCAAGCAAAAGAAGTCAATGCACTACGTAAGTAAACTTATTTAATGAACGAAACACTAGGTAATCCATTCGGCCTCGCGACTTGGTCCAGCCGAGCGGTGCGAGGGCGTGGTTACACGAAGGCCGAACCAGCCGATGCCGTCGTTAGCTACCGGACGATGAGGACCTGACCGGCATAGATCCGGCTGTTGCGCAACCTGTTCAGCCTCATCAGCTCGCGGATCCCGAGGCCGAACATCCCGGCGATGCGCGACAGCGTGTCGCCCCATTGGACGCGATACCCGCCATCGCTACTGACTTGGCCCGAGCCGGGACCAACGACCAGCGTCTCACCCGCGAAGATCCGGTCCGAGGGAAGCCGGTTGAACGCCATTAACGCTCTGACGGAAGTTCCATACCGCCAGGCGATCTCCGACAGCGTGTCGCCCGGACGGACACGATACCTCCGCCCGTCACCGCCTTCTTTGGGGGCTCTCGCCATGATGCTCACGGCTGGGTAGCTGAAATCCAGGGGCTGGTCAAGCGTCAGCGGACCGAAGTAGCGCTCGTAGTCCTGGTAGACGTGGACGGCGGCCAGGAACTCCGGGTAAAAGTTCTTCGAGGCGTACTTGAATGCGCGCCCCCTGTACTTGCGGATGATCTCCGCCATGTCGGATCCGTGCAGGCTGCGCGCGCGCAGCATTCCCGCCCGTCCGTGGTTATAAGCGGTGATCGCAAGGGGCCAGGATTGGAGTTGCTCATAGTTCCCTCGGAGTAGCTTCGCCGCCGCGCGCGTGGCGATCGCCGGGTTCAGACGGTCGTCGCGGCCGCGAGCCACACGCATGTACCGACGGCCGGTCGCTCGGGTGAACTGCCAGATGCCGGCGGCGCCCGCATGGGAATACGCTGCGTTCTCATAGGACGACTCGACCAGGGGCAGCAGCGCCAGGATCGGCGGCACTCCTTCGCTCTCGAGCAGCTCTTCGAAATAGGGAAGGTACCGGCCCGAGCGAATGACCCCGGCGCGGAAACGCTCCTTGATACCGCGTTGCATGTGGATCCGGTTCATCAGAATGGCGATATTGCTCGCCGTCATGCGCACGCCTTCGGCTTCGATCCGGTTGTAAAAGACCCGCGCCTGCGCGCTGAGTCCTTCGGGTGTGTCAATACCCCGCCGCACCTCGTTCAGCAGGCGGCGCACACGCGCGACGCCCGACCGGCGCGATTTCTCGTCGACGACATCGTAGATCAGATTGACCCGCTCGGTGTCGTGGATGATGAGGTCGTCCTCGCCATAGATCGTGAAGACCTTTTCCCAGGACGCGATCCGATCTTCGAGCCCGGTTTCCGGAAAACCCGGAATTTCGGCCAGGGCGGACACTGGAGAAATCGCCTTAACGACGAGGAGTGGAAGCAGCCAACCGAAGATTTTCATTTGGGAATTATACACGATTTTACCTAATCAAACTTTTGCTGGGCTTGATGTTCCGCTTGTGATTCTTGAGGTACTGCCAACCGCTTGGAGGGGAAACAGGGCCGGTGAGAACTGCTCTGTTTTGTACTTTCGGATCGACATGCCCGGCTTTCCTCCTTCGTGAGATTCTCTCTCTTTCCACTTGGTACAAAAAGGACCGGTCAGGTCAGCCTGCATAGCGATTTGGACCACAGTTAGCAGGGACTCCGTGTTCTAGTGTCGGTTCCGTCCCCATTGCAGACTTACTAAACATCGCTCGTTTGTGCGTCACGTGCATAATCATGATTTGAACTGATACGGAAAGGCTGCGATCCGCACCCACTGGCCGGAGCGCAACCGCACCGCCCTGAAAGGTTCCAGCCGATTCGCATCCACCTCGGTGCCCCGGGTGGAATTCAGGTCCTCGACCCAGATCGCTCCGTCAACGAGTCGCAATCGCAGGTGACGCCGCGATACTTGAGGATGGCGAATCTCCACGTGACACAACTCCCTGGCCCTGCCGATCACCAGACCCTCAGCGGACGTGAACAGGTCTCGACGCAGGGGGATGGGTTCCGAGCCATCCAGAGGGATCAGTGTTCCCACCGCCCTGGCGGGGACAACGGCCGCCGGGGGCGGCACAGGTCCAGCCCGATTTTCTTCGCCCAAGGCCCCGGGAGCGTCTTCATGGGCGCGAGCGGCTCCCCTCATCGAGTCCCTACCCGGACGAAACTTGACCAGCGCGAACCCCGCAACCAGTAGCAGAATCGCTGCCACGATCCATAGAATCATTTGCTGAGCCGGGCGGAGCGACTCGCCGGGTTCCGGCAAGGGAAGATCCGGCTTGCCCGGGTCTGGCGCAGGCTTTGGCTCCGGGGCAGGTTCTTCTTGCGGTTGCGGTGCCGGTACCGGCTTCGGCGAGGGCGTAGGTCTTGGGGGCGGTTCAGGCTCCGGTTGCGGTGCGGGCTCGGCCTCCGGTTCCGGCTCAGGCTCAATCGGATTCCAGTAGCCCGGTATGCCGATGGCGTCCATGGCCGTGTGCGTGGCCGCCCACTCCGGCGAGGATTCGCCGTAGTGGATTTCGGCCACAGCCGCGAACGCGTATCGCGCCGCCTCGAAACCGGCGTTCGGCGTGAGCAGATCGGAGGCCGCGCGCCCGAATATTCTCAGCGCCTTCGCCAACCCCACGCCCTGCACCTCGGGCCCGGAACGCAGGCGAGGGTGCTGGCCGCCCATGGCCAACAGGTAATAGCCCTGGTTCATGATCGACGAATTGATGTGAACGCCGCCGTTGTCAACGCTGACGTGTCGGTAGTCGTCGAAATGGTCGGGATACGGCTTGCCGGTTTGGGGATCCATGAGGCTTGGAGGATCTCTCATATCTCGCATCACACCGCCGGGATGGCGGAGTTGCCAGACCCGCGCCGGGACATCCGCCGGCAGTACCGTGCCGCCATTCTCCAGCCAAGCTCGGAACGTCACGCCAACCGCGTCGGCAATGGCCTCGTTCAGGGCGCCCGGTTGCGACTTGTAGATGAGGCCGCTGCCCCAGTGGATGATTGCGTGGCCGATCTCGTGACCGATGATCTCGCTATAGTCCAACGCGGCGCTCGGCAATAAGAACGCGTTCAAGCCGCCGTGCCAGAAGGCATTGAAGGCATCGCCGATACACTGAGGCGGGGGAGCCGTGGGATGGACGCGCACACCGATAAAGCCGTGCAACGTGCCGCCGCGGTCGTCGAGGCTGTCCATGTCTAGGGTAGCCTCGAGAAACCGATAGACCTCGCCGAACCTTTCGAACAGCCGCTCGACCTCGGCGTTGCCGCGGTGAGACACCTCACTTCGGATATGTCTCTTCATGGCGCGTCGCGCCAGTCGTAGGGAACGCTGCCAACCGACCACGCGGCGAACCTTGCGATCGCGGCAAGCGGCGCCGAAGTCGTACACGCGGCGGTCGAGTCCCGGGTGCGTCAGCGAAAAGCGCTGCAAGACGGTTCCTTTGTGCGCATCGACGTACACCCGTTCGAAGCTGACTTGCTCCTCTTCCGGAAACCAACCTTCCAGTTCGTAGCTGAGCTTGAGTTCGTCCCCGTCCGGCCAGAACACGAGCCGGCCGGTGGGTGGATGGGCATCGGATGCGTGAGCGGCGGCCAGGACATCATCGAGTCCGAGAGTCGGATCAGCAGAAGGCGGATCGGGAAATGGCGTGTGGTGGCCAAGCAGATGAACGGGCTTGCGGTCGCCGTTCAGGAGCAATCGGGATTCCCTGTGAACCACGGGCAGCTCCGCGAGGGTCTGGGCAAGGTTGTAGATGGCGTGGCCGCGCAGGCGGCGCGGCTCGCCTGCGACCTTGAGCCGGTCGCTGGCGGCCAAGCCAAGCCGCCGGTGCAGTGCTCCGGCCGCCCAACTCGAAACGGCGGCATCATCCGTCAGCCGGGACGCTCCGCGTGAGAAATCCAGCCGAGTGCCTGGGCGGTGCCGGCCGTCTTCTTGAGCCTGTGCTTCTCCAAAAGCAGCCAAGCACAAGAGCACCGCAGCCAGGCAGCGGCCACGCAGTTTACTGCGGGGATTCATCAGATTCGCCCGCCGGCGCTGCCCGTGAACCGACGACAACGGGCACACGGAGTAGTATTTCCCCTGTCTCGGCATCGAATATCGTCCGTTCCTCGCCTCGATCGATCAGGACTACGCCTTCCCAGGCCAGACGATAGCCGCCGCCTGCCACCCGAAAGATGACCAAGGTCCCCTCGTCCAACGCTTCGATCCGTTTGCCGGTCGAGTCTGCGGCAAGGGCGATGGTGGCGGGGTAGTCATGGGCGGGGCGGGGATCGATGTCGATTGCCGGGGCGGGGTGGCCCTGGATCTTGACGATGCGCCGGCCCTCCGCAATCACCGCCACCTCGGCAGCGAACACCCGGATGTCTTTATGTTTCTGCCTCAATCGGCTGATGGTCTTGCCGACCATTCGGCGTCCCTTACCAGCCGGTTCCAGGGTGTCCTGGTTGCCGATCCTGCCCGCCTTGCGCAACGCATCGGCGACGGTCTCCGGCACGGTGCTTCCGGGTTCAACCTCGCGGTCAATTTCGATTTCCACGCGCTCGATGGGCACGGGAATGCCCTCGGGCGGAGTCTCTTCGGCGCTTCGCGACTCTTCCGTCGACCGCGCCCGGTCATTCGGGTCGGATTCCTCCGTCTCCTGGCGTGGCGCCGCCGCGGGGAGAGGCTGCGCCCTCAGGTTCAGCAACAAGACTGAGGCCAGCACGGCGAGCAGGAGTGCGCCGATTACCCACCAACGCCGGTTACGCCTGGGAGCGGCGACTTCCGCCAAGATGGCCGTGGTGTTGTCGTGGCGCTGCAGCCGCTCGAGTTTGTCGGCAAAGCGCGCTTCCAGCTCGCGCCCAGGATTGGATGACTCAAAGACCGCGAGGATTTCGTCGGGCGAGAAGATCTCCCAGAAGCCGTCGCTGCACACGGCGAACCGCCTGCCTTCCACTAGGTCCCAGCGCTCGACTTGCGCCTCAGGCGCGTCTCGGCCGCCGATCTGCGTGAAGAGCTTCTTCTGATCCGGATGGGTGGCGAGCGCCTCCTCGGCGATGACGCCGCGCAGCACGTTCAGTTGGGCAATGGAGTGGTCCAGCGTTCGCCGGGCGAGCCCCGTGCCGGAGAACTGCATGACACGGCTGTCGCCGGCATGGATGGAGGTGACTTCCGCGCCGCGCCCCAGCAGCGCCACCAGTGTAGAGCGGGGATCCAGTCCCGGCTCGTCCCCCGCCCTGTTCACGGCGGCGTGGCATTCGCGCACCAGATCGGTCAGGAAGGCTTCAGCTTCCAGGTCCTCGCTTCGCGAGTTCCAGCAGCGCTCGGCGGTCTCGATGACTGTCTGCGCCGCGAGAGCGCCTCCGCGATGTCCGCCGAGGCCATCGGCCACCACCAGGAGAAAGGCGTCTCCGCCAGGCGACCGAAGGACCTTCATTCGATCCTGGTTCTCGCACCGGTGCCCGATGTGCGTGAATCCGTGCGCCGTCATCGTAGAGATCATCGGTTCTCGCTCGTGGTCGTCCAAATGTGGCGAAGATCGACCCGCCGGAGCATCCTGCACTGAACCCACGTCTCCGGACCACGGGTTGAGCCGCCCTCGAACGTCTGCTATTATACTCCTCACGCCTTGCGGTGTAATATCGCTACTCGGTGGAGCGTCCGATTGCCGTGATTCGCGGCGAACCCGCCCAAGTTTTGCTCCAGCGCGGATAAGCTCAATCGCAGAAAGAGAGGGATGCCTTGCAGACGGAAGGCCGGTCGCGGAATGCGTTGCCGCCCGGCACCGTGCTGAACGGTGTTTACCGGGTCGAGGTGGAGGTGGGCCAGGGGGGCTTCGGCATCGTGTACCGGGCACAGCACAACGAGTTGGGCTATCGGGTCGCAATCAAGGAGTACCTGCCGGCGGAGTTGGCCGTACGCGAGGGCCGCTCCGTCCACCCCCGCAGCGTGGACTGCCGCGAACAATACCAAGAGGGCCTGCGCCGCTTCCTGGAGGAGGCGAAACAACTCATCCAGTTCCGAGCTCATCCAAGCATCGTCTCCTGCCGGGACTTCTTCCGGGCCAACGGCACGGCGTACCTGGTGATGGAGTACGAAGAGGGCCTGCCGCTGTCCGAGTTGCTGCAGGTACGGGAGGAGGAGGGAAGGCCCTTCGGCGAGGCGGATTTGCGGAAGGTGATGGTGCCGCTGCTGGAGGGTTTGGCGCGCGTGCATGCAGCGGGGGTGCTGCACCGGGACGTCAAGCCGGCGAACATCCTGGTGCGGCGGGAGGACGAGCGTCCGGTGCTGATCGACTTCGGCGCGGCGAAGCAGAACTTTGCGGAGCACAGCAAGTCGCTGGCGCCGGTTACGGCAGGGTACGCGGCCATCGAGCAGGTGGGGGAGGGCAAGCTGGGCCCGTGGACGGACCTGTACGCGGCCGGGGCGGTGATGTGGCGCATGGTGGCGGGAGGGAACCGGCCGTTCGAGCCGCCGAATCCGGTGAAGGTGGAGAGTCGGACCCATGCGGTGTTGCGGGAAGAGGCGGACCCGCTGCCGTCGGCGCGGGAGTTGGGTAGGGGGCGGTTTTCGGAGCGAGTGCTGGGAGCGATCGACCAGTGTCTGGAGTTGCGGGAAGCGGACCGGGTGCAGGACTGTGGGGAGTTACTGGGTCTGCTGGATGCGAAGAGGAAACGCGACGAGGGGAGGCAGAAGTTCACCGCCGCGGACGGGAGCGTATGGGAAGGCCCCGTTGTGGACGGCCAGCGGCAAGGTCACTGGGTCGCTCGCCGGGCGGACGGGACCGTAGGAGAAGGACCCTTTGTGGACGGTCAGCGACACGGCGACTGGGTCTGGCGCTTTGCGGACGGGAGCGTGTACGACCTCTCCTATATGACCGGAAAGCGGGTCTCCTCCGTCCGGCGGGGGGTGGCGCCGGCGGCAGCGGAGCCGCGGCCTGATAAGGCAGAAGCCAAACCCTCGCGTGCCGCATGGAAGTTTTCGAGGCGTTGGAAGTGGATTGCGGCGGGGTTCGCGATGCTAGCAATTAGCTCGAACCAGTTTCTTCAGAATCTGAACCGCGGCGAGGGTAGGCAAAAGTTCACCACCGCAGACGGGAGCGTATGGGAAGGACCCTTTGTGGACGGCAAAAAGCATGGCAACTGGGTCGTACGCTTGGCGGACGGGACCGTAGCGGAAGGTCCCTTTGTGGACGACAAGCGGCACGGCGACTGGGTCGAGCGCTTTGCGGACGGGACCGTAGGGAAAGGTCCCTATGTGGACGACAAGCGGCACGGCGACTGGGTTGTTCCCTTGGCGGACGGGTCCGTACAGGAAGGTCCCTATGTGGACGACAAGATGCACGGCCGCTGGGTCATTCGCTTGGCGGACGGGTCCGTAGCGGAAGGTCCCTTTGTGGACGACAAGATGCACGGCCGCTGGGTCATTCGCTTGGCGGACGGGACCGTACAGGAAGGTCCCTATGTGGACGGCAAGCAGCACGGCAACTGGGTCTGGCGCAAGGCGGACGGGACCGTGTACGACGTCTCCTATAGGAACGGCGAGCAGGTCTCCTTCGTCCGGCGGAAGTAATGGCTTACCTTTGGGCCGGCCCGTGCCGCTCAAATGCCGAGAATGGCGAGCAGCACGCTGGCGATCATGGACTCGCCGCCCGACCCATCGACAAACCGCCCCCGGCCGGCCTTGGCGAGTTCCCGCAGGAACGGTTCCGAGTTGCCGGATTGCTCCCACGCCATGACCGCGGAAACATGCTGTCCGTCGGCCGCCGCAAACGCCCGAGCCGTCTGCAGGGCCGCGGCTTCCTTTTCGGGATAGGCTGGATTATCCGTCACCGCGATGATGTAGCGGCGCTGGCTGACGGAACGCCAGTTCAGCGCCACGGCCCGGTCCAAGGCCATTGCCAGCGCTTCGGGATTATCGCGGTTTCTCCCGGCATAGGGATCACGCATATTTGGCCTCAGCGTTTCCACAAAGCGCTCCAGGGGCGCTAGGTTCGACGTCTCTACGATTTCCTGGACGTGAAGCGGCTGCTGCCAACGCCTGTCACCGAAGGCCACGACGCCGATGCCGGTGGAGGGCGTTAGCCTGTCCAACACCTTGGCCAGGTTCTCGATTTCCCGCTTCAGCCCTTCGACATGATCCTCCATGCTGGCGGTCACGTCCAGGCAGATCACCAGGTCGAGATCGGGAATCCGCACCTTGGCCAGCGTTTTCGCTAGGTCGCTGGCTCTTTCCTTGACTTGGTCGAGTTGCCGCTCAGCTTCGTTGAGCCGCCGCTCCGTTTGATTGCGATGGAGTTCCGCCTCGTCGCGCTGGCGTGCCAGCCTCTCGCCTTCATCGTCAGCCCCCTTGCGTTCCCGTGCCAGCTTCTCGGCTTCGTCACGCTGACGCTCCGCTTGATCTCGCTGGCGCCGGGCCGCGTCGCGCTGCTGTCTGGTCTCTTCGAGCGTCACCTTGACGTTCTTGATGCGTTCCCTGGAATCCCCGGTGTTGGGGAAGAACGGCAGCACCATCACCGCCAACAGGATGAAGGCGCCCATGCCGGATGCGAACAGGTCCAGCGCGGACATGGAGAAGATGTTGATCTCCCGGCTGCGCCGCTTCAACGGCTCCCGTCCTTGAGAAAGTGCACCACAAGATCAATGTCGCCCAGTGTGAGACGCGACCCGTCCCGGACGACGAGCGCTTCTCCGGGCTTCAACCTGACGCCGTCGAGACTCGTGCCGTTCAAGCTGTTCATGTCTTCGATGGTCATGGCGTCGCCGTCCACGCGGAGGCGGGCATGCTCGCGGGAAATGCTGTCCACGCCGATGACGTAGTCCGCATTGGCGGAAGAGCGGCCGATCACCTGGCCGGCTTCCGATCTGGCGAGGGCGTTGCCGTTGACCTTGACGCGCAGTTCCTGCTCGAGCGGCCCCACGCCGGCCAGAATCACGTCGGAGAAGGTGACGTTGCCGCGCTCCAGGCGGCTACGGGCCGCCGACAGCTCTTGGTCGGATTCACGCAGCCTGCGCTGGCGCGCGCGAAACTGCCGTCTTACCAGAACTCCGGCCACCAGGAACAGGGCTCCCAGAACGATGCCGATGAACCACTGTCGGCGGCGCAATTCCTCCTGTTCCCGCTGCCGCTGTGCGAGCTCTTCATCCTTGCGGTGGCTTTCCTCTTGGTGCCGTTCTATTTGCTCTTCCAGGTCTTTCTGCGACTGCGACTGCTCTTTCAGCGCCTGTTGCTTGCTGGCCAGCTCCTGACTTTGCCTCCGCAGGTGTTCTTCCAGTGCCGCCTTGTTCGCTTCGAGTTCCTGCACCTGCTCCTGATTCTGCTGTTGGTTCTCGCTCGACGCTGCCTTGAGCTGCTCGAGTTTCTGCTCCAGCGCGGCTTTCTCCTCTTCCACCTGTTGTCTTTCCTGCTCCAGCGCTGCCGTTCCCTCTTCCAGCTCTTTCCCCGTTTTCTCTGCCTGCAAGAGCTGATCTTGCAGAGAAGGGCAGACTTCGCCGCTGGTCTCAAACTCGACTGCCTGCGCTTTCAGGAAGGCCACGAGGGCCGACAGGGCGCCGCTGACGCCCAAATTCGCATCGCCGCCGCCCGGGCTGCTCGGCTTGCTCTGGCTGATGGCCAGGAGTTCATCGCAGTTGTTCATGAGCGGCGCCGCGGCCTCGTCCTCCCCAACGATGGAAGTGAATCGATAGCGGACTTGCTCATCCTTCCCTTTGAAGATGGAGTGCAGCGTGCCTTTGCGCCGAGTCCCTTCCGGAACCAGGAGGTACACTCGTCGGCCCTCTCCCGATGCTTCCAGAGCAACCGTCACCGGCTCGCCGCCCAGACCCGGGACCGAAAGCAGCGCCAGATCGGCGTCCGCTTCGCGGGCCTTCACGGTAGCCACCAACCGGGCGCCCGTGGCCGGATCGTGGACCAGGTACTGGCCTCCGCGCGAAACCAAGCGATGACTGGTCAACAGCAGTCCGTCTGCCATCAGCACGCTCACGCCCGCCGCCGCTTCCTCGCCGCGCTTTTGCACCACGAGGCGGAATGCGGTCTCGGCCATGGCGGGCGCCGCCGTCGCCAGAATCGATGCGAGGACCAGGAGCTTTTGGATTCTGTTCATTTCAGGTACCGTCTAGGGTTTGATTTCTTGTCCGTCCGGGCGGAACACGATCACGGTGGCATTGTCTTGCGACGGCAGGGCGTGCGCTTCGACGGCTTGCAGGATGGCGCCGACCAGGCCGGCGGAAGATGACGGGCCATCGGCGATTTCACGCAGCTCTTCGAGTGAGCACGTCTCCACCCCGTCGCTGGCCAATACCACAAGGTCTCCGGGTTGGAGCGGCAGAGGGTCCGGCGGCGCGTCGACCCGTTCGATGTCTTCTCCCAGCACGGCCTCCAGCAACCGGGATCGCTCGGCGTCTTCGGCGGCTTCCTGGACCGTGATCTCGCCGGCCGCGGCGCGTCGGTCGAGGACGCCTCCGATGGAGTGATTCTCGTTCAAGCGATGCACCTCGCGGTTGCGCAACAACCACAGCGGGCTATCGCCTACACTCACCCACTGCAGCGAATTCCCATCCACGGCGGCGGCTACCAGCGTCGTGCCCATGCCGGCCAAGTGCGGCTCCGCCTCGATACGGTCGAACAGTGCGAGGTTCGCCGCCTGGAGCGCTCGGAGCAAGCGCTCCCTGGAGCCTGGATCGCGGGCTTCGACAAACGCATCGCGGAAGCTCTCGACCACGGTGGCGCTGGCTGCATCGCCCGCGGCATGCCCGCCGATGCCATCTCCCAGCAGCAGCAGGTGATAACCGTTGGGCCAGGACAGGCAGGCCGCCCGGTCCTGCTGAGACTCCCGTTGCCCCTGTATCTGCCCCCAGGCGATGTCGGCCGCCACCGTCACTCACCCGGTTCTTCCTGGTCCAGCCATGTGAACTCGTCGTCGCAAAACGCTATGAATCGCAAGGTCGTTTCGCCCAGGGCAATCCGGCTTCCGGGAGGCAAGGGGGTCGTCTCCAGTACGGGATTCTCGTCAAGATACACCAGATTGACGCCTTGCCCCTGCTGAACGTAGAACCGATTTCCCCTGGGGTCGTAGGTGAGAACGGCGTGGTCGTTCCGAGAAATCTGCTGGTCGCCGAAGTTCAGGCGCACGCGGCAGGTCTCGCCTCGGCCGATGCCGTTCTGTCCGTTGCCCAAGCGCACAGAGGAACCCTTGCCCGGGCCATCCACCACCACCAGCCAGCCGACGACCGGATCCGCCATTCCCGGCTCGTCGCCGCCCTCGGCCCCCTTGCCCGGGGCCCGCCGCCGTCCCCCTGCAATCACGGTCCTCGGATCTCTGCCTTCCTGGGTATCGCCGCGCGCTCCGCCGCCCGCGGAGCGGGTCACCGGTTTCGTCGGCGCCTCTTCCGGGAACAAGGAGCTGCGCTGTGACCGCGACGGCGGCGCCGTCGGATCATCGCCTGAGGAAGCACTGCCCGGCCCGGCCGCCTTGTCCGATTCACGGTTCGCAAGTCGCGGCGCATCCTCCGGCAGCGGTGTGGATGGGATATCGACGGGCACGCCGTCCGGGCCCAGTTTCTTCGCCATGTCAAGCTCCCTTCTTCATTATTATCCACATATTCACCATCTACTGCCTACTATTCCTCTCCTCATAGAGGCGATTGATCAAGTTGTCCAGGCAATACTGGCCGGCGCTGTTGAGCGCGGCTTCCTCCTTTCCCTGGGCCATGTGCAGCAGGAACACGAGCACCGCCGACATGATCAAGGCGACCAGCGTGGTGCTGAAGGCGATTCCCAGCTTGGTGGTCATTGCGGCGAACCAGGCTTTGACTTCGTTGGACGAGTCCAGGTCGGGCATGTCGCCGGCCGCCGACAGCGCCAGGGCGATCCCAACGACCGTGCCGATAAAGCCCAAGGTCGGGATGAGCCAGACCAGATACCGCAGCATATTGTACTTGAGCTCGATCTCGTGCTGCATCAGTTCGAGGCTCGAGTTCATCAGACTGTTGGCTTGATCAATGGACTGGCTGATCTGAAACTGTTGCACGATCCGGACGATCAGGCGCTGCAGCCGGAAATAACGCGCCTGCTTGACCTTCATGACGTTCCGGTAGAAGGGGATGAGGTCCTTGGCCCGGAGCATGGTGCTTTCGTCTTCCGGAAGAAGGCCCTTGCCGAACTGCTCCGCTTCGCCGGTGGCGCGGTGAAAGCGAACCCAGAGTTCGCCTAGCCCGAAGAAGCACATAAGCCACATGACGTTCTGAATCGTCAGCGGATAGATGTTGCTGGCGCGGTCGAGGAGCAGGGCCGAAGCCTGGATCTCACCGGAACCCGCCTCCGGCCAGGGGAGCGCGAAGGTCAGCAACCCGATGACGGCGCACCCGGCGAGCACCGCCGCCAAGGCCACGATGACCCGGTATTGCTGTTCGTCACCTTCCAGTGGATTCATGTAATCTTCCTGCGATCAGGCTTCGACTTCTCCGGTTTCGACATTTCGGCGCGGCTTGACGGAGACTGGCTCGTAGGCCGGGATCGACGCCTCGTCGGGGAAAGACCTCCCTTTCAGTATGTCGGTCAGGGCAACCTCGCACTTGCCGAACCGGAGCTTTGCGTCCGAGTCCACGTAGCCCTGCTTGTGGGACGCCCACTTACCGTTGCGCAGTACGCGAGTCCCCCGGAGAGAGTTCCGGTCCGTTAAGTAGCAGCGTCCACCGCGGGTCAACGTCAGCTCAGCGTGCATCCGGCTCACCGAAATGTCGTCGAGCCGGATGTCGGCGTTCCTGCTGCGGCCAATCGTAAGTGTTTGAAATGCCATCCTTCCACCCCATGGCTATTGCCCCCTCCAGGTATTCTAGTCCTTTTCCCATCCTGATCCTAGTCAAGGTTGCTCTCGCGATTCCGGGCCAGGAAAGGGAACTTGATGGCCATGCCATGCGCTAAAGTAGCGTGGCATTCTGACCTGACCGGCTCTCCAGGAGTTTTGTACCAGCTGAAGTGAGATAAAATCTCACCAAGGAGGCCAGCTGGTCATGTCCATCAAGAAGCACAAGCCGGAACAGATCGTAACAGTACTGCGGCAGATAGAAGTGCAGATGGCGAACGGAAAGACGGCCCCGCAAGCCTGTAAAGAGGCGGAAATCCACACTCAGACCTATTACCGCTGGCGGAAGGAGTACGGCGGTCTAAAGATGGATCAGGCCAAGCGGTTGAAGGTCCTCGAGCAGGAGAACACTCGCTTGAGGAGGGCGGTTGCAGACCTGACCTTGGACAAGCAGATTCTGCAGGAGGTCACAAGGGGAAACGGCTAAGCCCGGCGCGTCGCCGGCAGTGGGCGGCGCATGTCTGTAAGGCGTTGGGTGTCTCGGAACGCCGGGCTTGTCGAGTGCTCAGCCAACCCCGGTCCACCCAGCGCCATCGATGCATCGCTGCTCCCGACGAGGATGCCCTGACGAGGGCCATCGTCACCCTGGCCGGTCGGTTTGGTCGCTATGGCTATCGTCGGGTCACGGCCTTGCTGCGGCGAGCCGGGTGGAGGGTCAACCATAAGAGAGTGGAGCGCATCTGGAGGCGGGAGGGACTGAAAGTGCCGAAGAAACAGCCCCGCAGAGGCTGGCTGTGGTTGAACGATGGGTCGTGCTTTCGGTTAAGACCGTGCTGGCAGGATCATGTCTGGGCGTACGATTTTGTGGCAGATCGAACCCACGATGGTCGTCCACTGAAGATCTTGACGGTGGTGGATGAATACACGCGAGAGTGTTTGGCGATCGACGTAGAACGGCGAGCTGATTCGATGAGTGTCTTGGAACGGCTAGCAGCCTTGTTTGTGGAGCGGGGAGTTCCCGATTACCTTCGCTCGGATAATGGGTCCGAGTTCACCGCTCGGTTGGTACGGGACTGGCTGGAACGGGTAGGGGTGAAAACCCTGTTCATCGAGCCTGCGAGCCCCTGGGAAAACGGGTATGTGGAATCGTTTAACGGGAAGTTTCGAGACGAGTTTCTGAATGGAGAGATCTTTTACACCTTGCGGGAAGCGAAGGTGTTGATTGAGGGATGGCGGCGGGAGTATAACAGAGTTCGCCCGCACAGCGCGTTGGGCTACCGGCCGCCAGCCCCGGAAGTGATCCTGCCGTTACCGCCGGGTTCCGCTCCGCTCCACCCGGCTGCAACGGAGTATGGACTAACATGGAAGGTGGACCAATAACCGGGGGCAGGTCAGTTGGCGCGTGGGTTTGGTTCATCGCCCCGGTTGCCGCCGGGGCGTTTCGCTGTACGGCTTTCCTAAGTCTAGCACTAGAACTCGACCGCCGCGCCGACCTGGAACCCGCCGCCTGTTGGCGCGACCGTCATCGAGTCCATCACGGCACGTCTGACCACAGAGCTGATCGGGGCAAGACTGTCACTTATGAACTGTGATGAGTTTTATGCGGGTGTGCATAAACAAGATTTAGAGGGCGCATCGCAGGGCTCAATGGAGGTATCAGATCATGTCAATTGCCGGTGAGGCTTTGAACGGCGTTGGACTGTGGATCACTCGAAGTGAACGGAAGCAGGAGCGTGATGACGCAGCTGTGCGGAGCGTTCTGACCGCCGTGAACACGACCAAACGCTATCTAGCTCGTCGCGAGCGCGGCGAACCGATCGATCGTGAAGCCGAAGCCGAGTTGGTCGAACTCTGGACGGCAGCATCGATCCATATCCGCCGAACCGACCCGGACCTAGCAATAAGGCTCCAAGATAAGGCTGATTATTGGACGAATCCGGAGAACTGGACAGTTGAAGAAATCGCCGACAACGGAATCCGGATCGACGACATTGCCGAGGAAGGCAGGCGGCTTCTCAGCGCCGTTTAACAAAGGAGGAACACAAATGAAAAATTATGCCCAGCTGATCACGCTTGTAGGTGTCGTTGTTGGTGCTTGGCTTGGGTATCTCTACTCTAGCTCTTTGTCTCAGAAACAGAACCTTGCAAACTATCGCTACGCAGCCTATCAGGATTTTATCAGAGTCAATTTCCTCGATTACGGAGGCGACCCGAACAAACTCGACACAGAGAAAGAGAAGCAGTTTGATGCTTACCATCGAGTCGCAGTATTCAGCTCCGCATCGGTGGTGAAGGAGGTTGCAAGTTTCTTAACCGTGGCGGGTCAGCGAGGCAATACCTGCGATGAAACCGATCGGAAGCAAGCAGATCTCAAGATGCACCAGGCAATTCGCCGCGAGGTTTAATTGAGATCGCCGGATCAGTTATTGGATTGTTTAATCGTAGTGAACCAGGATCCGCACCACCGCCAGCTTGGTGTTGTCGTACAGCATGGGTCGCGGTACTCCGCCGAAGTACGCGAACGCTTGATTGTGCCCTTCCAGAAACGCCCCCGGCGCTCAGCCGGGTCGCAAAGGTGTGCCGCAACTCGTACAGCGAGAAATGGGGCAACCCGGCACGCTGCAGCGTCCGGTCCCACAGCTTGGTCACCCTCGTGATGTGCGGCTTGCGCGAGTTCCTCCGCGGGCTCGGGAACAGATAGTCGGAATCGCCGCTCTGCTTCATCTGCGAGGCGAACGCTTCGCGGACTCGGTCCGTCATCGGCATGTCCGCGATGCCGTTCACCGTCTTGGAATCCGGCAGATGCACGATCCCGTTCTGCAGGTCGACCTGTTCCTTTCGCATCGGGATCAACTCCCGATAGGGCCGCAGCCCCATCTCCACCATGATCACGATGATGTTGCGCAAGTACACAGATGCACAGGCTTCCAGCCGCACCTGCTCCGAGGCGCTCAGATAGTGCGGCTTGCGCGTCGTACCCGCCAGCGCGACCGGAAACTCCACACTGCCGCACGGATTGACCGCCAGCCGCCGCTTCTTCACCGCCACGTTCAGGATGCGGCGTCAGGATGCGAAGCTCCTGATGCACGGTGGCCGGCTTGAGCCGACCGCGAAGTTGCAGCCCCAACTTGGTGTGCACCCGCTTGCCTGTGTTCAATCTCGTCATCAGATACGCTTCTATATCTTCCACTGTGATGTCCGAGAGTCTCTTCTCGCCGAACCGAGGCCTGAGGAACTTCAACGCGCTGAGGTTTTGCCGGTGGGTCTTCTCGCTCCGGAAGGGCGGTTGGGAGCGCTTCTCCAGGAACCAGTCTGCCCACTGGTTGAAAGTGATCCCACCGTCCGGCGCGGCACTCGGCAGCAACCCCTCGTCGCGAGCCACCAACCGCTTGCGCAGCAGCCAGGCGTCTTCCACTGTTTTCTCCCAACTCCTTCCTTTCGTTGCTCTTACACGGTTTTGGGGCGTCTGCTTTCGCTCGCAACGCCTACGCCTAGCCCGCTTGATGGGTGAGTTTTCTGACGGTTTCTTGACGGTAGTTGCTGCTACAGCCATGCTCTACGGGCTGCACGGCACGTTGTTGCAGTGATAGTTTTCGAACTGCAATAGCCCGGCTCGCCGTAAGGACGTGCTTCGTCGAGATGGGTTGCCGACTTCGCAGAAGGTCCGGAGAGCGAAATCAGAGGCAGTTCGAGGGCCGGACCGAGGTGGTTCGCCGCCTCAAACCGCGTATAATTGCGCGGTACGATGCGAACAGCGAGAATTGACCGGACCGAGGAATTCATGCGAATCGTGATGGAGTTCCTGTGGTCGTTCTGATGACAAGCGGCTCCTACGTTCCCCGGTGCTGCTCCTCATGACTTTCTAGAGGTGCGCGTGTGCCAAGACTAGTCGTCCTTGGCTGCCATGTGCGCGCACCATCCACAAAATGGCGATGAGTCAAGTTCTTCCGGGGGGATGGGGTTTCCGCATACCGCGCAATCGTGTTCTGCTTCATGTTCACATAGGGCGCAGCGCCGCTCATCTATAACATATGATCCTTGCCCGCACTCGGGGCATGAGACATACGGAGTCTCGTTGCCGTCTGTGGCCGACAGGTACATATCCCAAGAGAGTGCTTCCTCAATGGCTCTGGGCACAAAAAATTCAGCATTTTCGGTCTCACCGCAACAACGACATTGGAGGTCGGTTTCATACGAAAACTTGGAAGAAAGCAAATCCGGTTTGAGGAGATCTGACCCACAATTGGCACACTTCAGTGTCAGGACACCCCTGCTCAGAGCTTCTGATTGCCATTCAAGACACTCAAGCAGCTTCGAGCATTCGGCTTTCTCTGCATGATGAACCTCGGTGATCTCCAACATCAACTTCCAAATTTTATCGTTCAGCAACTCTTGTGGATTCTCTTCCAATTCGGTCGCAATAAAATTCCGAACCAGTACGAAAGAATCGGCAATGACTCCTTCTAATGCCTTCTGAGACAACTGGGGATAATAATGCTCCACGTCGTTCCGCGCTTCATTGATCCGTTTAAAACGAGCCCAATCCGTCGCAATTCCCAACTTCTCAAACCATTTTCTTATCTGCTGAATGCCCGCAGTTTTCTTTCCCTCTCCTACAAACGAAACATTGCCATCCGCGTCTTGCCTGGGAACCACTTTGGCTTTCATCAGAACATCGTTGGTGCCACTAGGTGAAAGGCGTCTGAGGGCTTCTTTGTAAAGGAGGAGGATGCCGGCGTGGATATTTCTAACTGCCGAGAGAAGGCGAGCGTGGGTGCCAGAGCAATAGTCATCCACACCGAGCTCAATTGCCTGCACTGCGTTCTCAAGAAGGTCCATTTATGCTCAATCCTTCTAATGTCACATCGTCTAAGTCTGTTCTCTGGCTTCGCATAGATCTTAGATTTGAGCCGGAATTTCCATTATGACCTCCCGGCTGTGGCAATGATTCGCCTGTTGGCTTGAGTTGGAGCACATTTTTACTGCTTTCCTATTCAGGAGGCAAGATCGCCGTATCCAGGTGAGACAAGATCGCCGGATTCCCTCATTTTCAGGCAGGTTGATCCACACCTCGCCGCCCCCGCACCTATTTCTCGGATCGTCTTTTCTGCTCGCAGGCTCCAGCTACACATCAGGCACTGGGTAGGGCAGCAATCCTCCGCACCATCGCTCCGGGTCACCAGAACCAACGCCAGTAGCGCAACCCCCGCCCAATTCCGCCCCGCCATCCAAGCCCGGAACAGTAAGACCGGAGACTCGGTGTATATTGAGAGTCATTTGAATTTATCGCCGATCGCGTCGCTCAGCACATCCTTAACAAAATCAGGAAGCTTTTTCCGAGCATGTTTTGACAGCTCAACGAGGCGATCATATGCGGATATTTCGCCACCTGACCAAACGACATCAAGGCGTCGAATGAGTCGCAAGGCGACATGAACGTAATTCTCGGGAGTGGCCCAATAGCATGATTGACATACTTCAATCAAAAGGTCTGTTGTCCAATTCTTGCAGTGTTCGCATGACCACGACTTTGCTCGATTGCAGGAACCGCACACGAGCATGAATTGAGCGGGGTCTAGTTCCCCTGCTGGCTCACCGGAGACCTCAAATGGAACACAATGATCGATTTGCAGATAGCGCGGTTCGTATTTTGTGAAACAAATACTACAACGCGATCCATAGAGTTCAACCAAGGTTCCCTTGAAGTTCTTCGGCCACGCCTTGCGACCCCCAAGTTTTCCACCTTTGATCTCGGCAGGATCGCCGAATCGATAGGCACCTATTTTTCGGCCATGTGCTCCCGTTACACGAAACGTTTCCAACGGAATGCCTTGCTCCCGCACATCACGTGCGGCTCGCGGCGGGTGATCATACCCGTATTTTTCGCTCAACTCTTCAGTTGTGATGGAACCATGCTTCAGAATGTGATCGATGACGGTCTTCGCACGCTTCGCCGTGACAGCTCTTAGGCGACTAAGGAATTCTTTTGGGAGTTGCGGTTTCTGTGTGCGTTTTTTCTTTGCCATTGTCGGGCTTCCTTATCGCAGTACAAACTCATTGGCATGCCTGGCTCGCTCAAGTGATGCAGTAAGAGCCGATGATAAATACAGTGATTCGTACGTAACATCTGATCGACCCAAAAGCGTCGCCTGCGTCGATCTACCAGCACGTATTTCCAGTTGATTCAGTTTCAGGAAGCCTGGAAGTGGTTCGCCGTACGTTTTTGTCCCGGTTCGACCATCGTACGACACTGCGAACATGATGTTTCGATCATGGAGCTTTGAAAGCTCATCGCAGAATTCATCGTGATCGACTTTTGGAAGATAACGCTGATCACGATTTCCGCAGACGCCCTGGTATGGTGGGTCCATGTAGATGAGGTCATCTTTGGTGCAGTCGTTGAGAACTGTTTTGTAATCCCAAGACGTGAGCTGCGTTCGTTGGCGCAATAGAGCGGAGGCATGGTTGATTCGTCGGCGCATTTCCGTTGGGCGGGCTCCCTTGCGTCGATTGTCTGGTGTATTGTTGAATTCACCGTTCGCGTTGTACCGGATCGCTGCCTTAACGCATCTGGCAAGTAGGTACAAGAAGTCGGCAGGTTCGTGCTGGTCATTGAAGCGCTTGCGCACCTCATTAAAATACTCACGTTCCCGACCAAGTTGATCGTTCCATAGATGCGTGTATTGATCGGCGAGTCTTTCAGGTTTATATATGATTTCCCTCCACAATTGAATCAGCGGAGAATGTGCGTCGTTGATCCAAAATTGATCGACGGAGCGGCGTGCAGCAACCGCAATGGACACTGCGGAGGAACCAGCAAATGGCTCTACGATGCGGAATATGGTGGATGGGAAATGTTGCAGGATCGTAGGGGCGATCCGCCGTTTGCTTCCCTGATAGGGGATCGGTTGCGGTACATTGCTAGGACCGTTCATACGTCCACTCTCGCCCCTACTTGGTGGCGGCTGTTGTCAGGATCATTCCTTCAGCGAGGCTTCGCGGATCGCCTTCACCGGACCGGCAAGATCAGAGAAGACTTCAGTAACGGGAACCAACTCGCCGCGTTTACGCCACATGGGCTTTTATTCTCTCATGTTCCTCAGACAAGCCAGCGACACCACCCATCACCAGCTCGATGGTCAGTCCATTGGGAAACTGTGGAAAACTTAAAAATCAAGAGGTTCGAAATTGAGCGAAAAAAGCAGGATGACAAACGGGCGACCATTCTCCGAAAGTGAAAAGAAAACCCTGGAAAGCGTGGCGTTCATTCTGGAGGGGGCTTCCGAGCTTGTGTCCAGGATAGATCCTTTTCCCCTCTCCGAGTTTGGACGCGAGCCACCTGGGAAAGAAGAGCGGCCCGCTGGCGGTTTGATACGTTTTTATGTACTGACCTTAAACTCTTTGCGCCATCGAGCATTCATCCTTTTTACTTGACTGACCTTCATCCAATGAGTGCGTCCAAACGTGTCTGATATGCCGATGTGAGACATGTTCATTTTTAGAAAACATTTCGAATCATAGGGGAAAGGTAAAAAAATGCGTTCGCCAACTCCAAGAGTATGGGGAAGCCTTCCACTCACTGGGTTCTCATAGTCGGGAATAATAGTTGCGAATTCCTGCTTCCGTGTAAGCCACTTAAAAAGACAAGTTTTCTTTAGAGTAATAAGAGAGAGGGTGGTGTTGCCAGGACCATGATTTACGGCCGAGATGCCAATATTCGTAGGGCCTACCTCTTCAACTCCTGCTGTCATTATCGGACCTATGATGGCAGTGACTCTTACGCAAGGCTTGAGTACTATGTCTCTGTAAATATTCCAGCCAAGCGACAGGGATGCCGTGACAAAGGAAAGCACACTGATGAAAAGAGCTGTGTCAGGGTTAGGCATCTTCCTCCTTCTACGCCACCCGAGGCTCCCCGAATCCCGTCGATCCCCCAAACCGTAACGCCCTTGAGACAGACCTAGCGACTCGGGCCATAGCCCCGATCCGGCCCGCGCGGCTGCTGTATTTGCCGGATATAGTTCAGCCCCCGCTCAACACTGCGGCGATCTCTCTGTAGTCCTCCGCCAAGAGCTTGACTTGCCCTTCGATCTGCCTGACCTGCTGCTGCAAGTCTTCGGTCAGCTCGACGGGCCGCATTGACTGCGGGCCGCCTAGATCGGAGAGGGCATCACCGATGGGAATCAAGCCGCTTCGTTTACGCTGCATGGCTTATTCTCCCATGCGCCCCAGACAAGAGGACTACAGGGCTAACGAGGGGGCTCACGCCCGGACGCTTTTGATCCAGCTGGCAAACGGTTCACTGACCTTGTTCAATAACCTCAAGGACATTCCCATCTAAATCGGTCTTCGCCTTCACCCAGTTACTCACAACGCCGCCAAAAGCATTCTTGCCTCGAAATGTAGTTCGAACTACCAGGTGGTCCCCCATGTCCCAATACACCGTCTTCACATGTTCATAGCTTCCGGGATCATTCATCGAATCTTTGATAACTTTCGTGAGCTCCCGATGAGACCCATCCCAAAGACTGCTGAATCCTTTCTCAATGCGCTCTTTCCGGGCTGCCGCCTTCTTTTCCAAGTAATCCTGAGCGCTCTTCCCATGTCCGACATAGAGCACCGCCTTGGAAGACTTCTCAGAAACGAATGAAACATCAATCTCAGCCAGATGAGCTACCCAATATCTGCCGTCCGTGCCGTCCAAAGTATCAGGCGCTCCGAATATGCCATTGACCCACAACTCGTAAGGAACCTTCTTTCCAACACCATTGGACAGAAAATTCTCAGCTTCCGCCTGTTGCTGTTCCCCTGTTTTGCGAGCCGCCTCCCGTGCGAGCAAAATCTGTGAAGTCTCCTGCGGGAATTCCTTAGCTTTTGCGCGCGCTTCGTACAAAGCTTGCATTGCGCGATTTTCGTAGGCGACTTGCAGGGAGTAAATTGCGTTGGCAAAGGCGAACCCGGCGCCACTAGCTTGGTAGTCGGCTTCACCTTCCCGGGCGGCGGTCCCAACTTCGAGTGCAGCTTCGCGCGCTATGGTGACGTTCATATCGGCATCGACTACTTTGCGAGCGGCGGCTCTGGCTTGGGTAGCTTCCTCCGCGCTGTAATAGATCATTTCTCCCTGCGCCGCCGCATAGGCTGTGGCGTCGGCATAATGGAGGGCTAATTCGTGGGCTGCTGCTTTGCGATCCACGGCCGCGTCGCCGCCGTCAATTTCGGCATCCACGGCCTCAACCGCCGCAGTCAGTGTGCGGGCTTTTTTGGCATACGCGGTAATGGCTGCCTGGACTACTACATCCTCAACGTAGGCGACGGTGGCGAAAGCTAATGCGTTTTTGTAAACGGCTGCTTCGGCATCATCGGCTTGCAATGTGGTGGCGCGGGCTTCGTCCTTGCGTTTGGCTGCGGCAGATTCGGCGGCTTCAAGTGCGGTTAAGGCTTCGGTAGCGATGGCGTCCCTTATAGCGGGGTCCATACCGGCGGCCATGATGGCGTCCGCATCATAGGCGGTGTCGTAGTCTTCCAGTGCGCTGACGATGTCGTCGCGTGTGACCTTCAATGCGGTACCAACCAGCATAGCTCTACTCCCCCCCTGTGCTGACGACGTCCCTCGCGTTTGCTCTTCATCATCCTGGCAGGAGGATCCCCCTACCACGAGCGCGAATAGGACAATCTTTGTCAGTTTCATTTTCTTTCCTGAGGGTGAGCGAAACTTAGCATTGAAGGATTGCGCCGCTGCTATCGCGGGCTTATTGCCCATCGTCTTCAAGCACATCTTTGATACTATCCACGATCTTGAACCCGGCATCATGAAGCGCCTTGACGGTCGCCTCGTAATTCGCACCCGGCAAGAAATAGTCCGGCCCGTCTCCGGTGATCGATCCCATATCGTCGGGGACCCCAGCGTAGCACCACACAATCTCATTTCTGAAATTACCCTTCCCGAACACCACATCCATTAGCAGCTTCAAGTAGTGGCTGGCGGTGGGGTCGCAGTGCAGGTACAGCGACCCACTAGGATTCAGCAGGCGGTGCATCTCGCGCATCCGCTGCGCCATCATGCCGAGATAAGCGGCCATGCCGTCAGAGTGAGCCAGCCGCACTGCCTCAATCACATGATACAGTGCCGGGTCGCTATACCGTTGCCGTTCCAGCCACAGTCGGTCCACATCATCGAACGTCCAGAAATCCTTGAAGGATGCCCCGGCGACCTGGCTCCCAATCGGAGCAGAGTAGGTCTTTTTGCTGTTGAACGGCGGGTCCAGGTAAATCAGGTCTACGCTGGAGGAATTCATACCCCGCATGATCTCCAGGTTATCCCGGGTCCACAGCGTGCGGTTTTTCCAGTTAGGGCTCCCCATGCGGTGGTATGATAAGAATGGAGAGAAGGAGCGTCAAGTATCTTTTATAAGCCCCCTAGCTTAAGTAGGCCTGTGAAACCCCAACGTCTAGGGGGCAGGACCGGAAGTGCGGACAGGGTCTGGTCCCAAAACTCGCCCGCGAACTGGCAGCCTGGGAAAGCTGCTTGGGGTTATTCTCGACCTAAGCCAGGCCTTGAAGCCAGTGGCTGGCCTCTCTCTGTGGACGGCGGCTTTGCTGGTTCAGGCAGGCGGACTCCCTTTCTCCATTTCCAGGGCGGGACGAATGTACCTGCCCAAAGACCACGTTTAGCCCTCCTGGCCGCTTGTTCTTGGCGGACGTGCCGCTTGGAGTATTTCCGGTAGGCCAGGGCGTAGCCCTGTTCCACGAGCCATTTGTTGAGGTTGGTGGTACCCACCCAACAAGTAGCCAATCGCCGGCCGTCCTGCATCCATCTCTCCACTTCACACCGTACTTCTTTCTGGCCGAGCAGCAGCTTCTCCAACGCGCCAACCGCTTTGGCGTCGGCGTCGTAGAGCTGTCCCTCGGAGTCTCTGCACACTTGTTCATTTTCAGGGGCGTCGATCCCTGCAAGGCGTACTTTTCGGCCTTTCCCTGGGATGTGTCCCTCAAACCACAAGGTGTCCCCGTCGACGACTAGGGGAACTCCCTTGATGATACGGGGTCTTTTCTTTTTCATCTTGCGCCAGCACTTAGAGGGAAGGCCCCGAAGTTCACATAATGAAATTTTATCGGAAGTTGGGGTCTGGTTGCTTCGATTTTTAGGATTCGATCAGGTGGGCGGTTTTTTCCAATCGTTACCACACCTACCGGCAGGTCATTCCACCTCCCATTCAATTAATGCCGGCATTTTCTTGCGAAAGCTAAGCTTCGTCCACATGGCCGAATGATCGCTCCAGCCCTTTTTCCGCCATTCGTGGTAGTAGCCGCAGTTCGCAACCTCGAAGTGCCTTGAGACGAAGGTGTGGTCGAAACATCGCGGGTTGTTCTGCGTCGTGTAGTGTGTGACGGGGGTGGCCGTCTCAAAGCCGTGAAGGTCACGATAGGCGTCGCGCAGACCATGCTGCGACGCGCCAGCAAGCACTGAACGCACTCCATTGGTCCACTCGACTCTCCGGCGCTTGTCGCCGAACTTCGTGTACCAGCCCCGGATGGACGTACCTCGGTCCTCATGAATCTTTTCTCTGAAAGGGACGATCTGTCCGGATTGCCGGAACCGCTTCGGCTCGTTGAAGTCTCCGGTCAGAATGCGAGGCGAGTCGATCCCCCGGCGTAGCGCTGCCGACAGGACGTTGAACGTGTCGATCTTTCGCCAGCCATTGCCGGAACCGTTGGGGATATGCACGGTGAACACGTCGATGTCTTGCTCGCCGGGCACGGAGACCGTGGCCCGCGCCAGCAGCTCCGGGTAGGGCGCGCGGCGGCGCCAGCGGTTGCCGCCGGCCGTTACCGGCCAGCGACTCGCAATCACGCACTGATAGCGTTTCCGCTTCAAACTGCGGATTGGCGGTAGACTGCGCATCGCCGTGGGCGGGGCGTCCGTGCTGCCCCAATAGATATGGACAAGACCGATGTCGGCAAGGCGGCCCGCCATATCGTCCGCAAGGCTCGTCGTTACCTCTTGCAACGTCAGGGTGTCAGGACTTACAGACCTGATGGCCTCGACGATGTTGTCGAATTGACCGGACAGGGATTGAAAGTGGACGTTCCAGGACAGGATCAGCATGGGAACATCTCCTTAGTAGAGGCGGCCGAGGCAATCAATGCTCCTCGTTGATTCATCAGACACCCCCCAAATCGGTGAGCCTGTCCGGTCAGGCTGCGTTGTACCAATCCCTAGCATACCAGAGTATCCCAATACCCTTCCGAGCCTCGATTTTCCTCTCAGAGACCGCAGGCCCCCCTGTGGGGAACTGAGATTTTGAGCCAGATCCCGAGAAAAAAGAGGTCCGTAATTGCTCTGTGCTTCGTTTTCTCAGGGTCCGACGACCCGTAGCACCCCAAAATCTCACTAGATCCGGCGCTGGCCAGATGCGTCTCAGTGTTCGCTGCCAAGTCGCTTGCCCTCAACTATCCACCGATCCCCAACCTGCTCTACCTTGGAGATCTCGAATTTCCCTCGGGTGCCCTGTTGCTTCGAGTAACGGGAAACTTTTACACCTGTTCGCATAGTGAAACGCGTTCCATGAGGAATTTCCTCAACACCAATGACTACGGCAGTGGCAATGACTGGATCGGTCCCCAGCAAAAGGACTATCTCACTGTTGGTTAGTTTCATCGTGAAGTCCCGAAAATCCTTGAGCTTTGCTGGGTAGACTGCGTTTTCCCGGCCCCTGACGTGCCTCAGACCCTAAAGTTGCTTCCTGCGCCTCTGAGGGGTTCTCGGGGCCTTCGCCCGCCGACGGGCTGCTGCTTTCAGGCTTTTTTGCAAGCAGCAACTCAACTGTGCGGCTTGTCTCCTTTGCTCGTGACGATGGCTTGTCGCTGAAAATAGAGCTTACCACGACACATGATTACGGCATCCATTCGGAGACTTGTTCCACAGGGGGATATGCAATTACGGTGATCCGTTGGGATAGCCTGTCGATGATTATGTGAATTGACTTGCAGACCGGTACAATCGGTACCAATTGGACCAAGTTAGTGTGCATTTCGATGGCTGGATCGAGCTGGTGGCGCTGTACTACTGGAACGCCAGTCGGATAGAGTCGGCAGCGGATGCCTGATTGCGCGAGCAGATCGAGGTCACCGCATGATTCCCCATCTCCAGGGACGCGAGAAGGCACTGGAGCCGTTGGGCTGGACGGGGCGAAAAGCCGAATGGATTGCCTTGGCCTGTCTGCATAGCGGCGGCCTCTTCACCCGGGCACAACTCTGCTTCCATCTCCGGATGAACCGTTGGCAGGCCCTTCGATTTGTCCAGGCCGTTGTCAGCAGGGGGGTTGCCGCCGAAGACAGCCTGGAGAACCAGAAAGTGTGCCACATCTTCAGCCGGCGGATGGACGACTACGCGGTGGTTTCTTCCCCGGTCCACGCGAGATTCTATTCCTTCCAGCTCCCCTCTTCGCCGCGCCAGGCGCGGCGGCAATCTGCAATCTACCTGACTCCCATCCATATCCCTCAGTCCCGCCGGTTCCGGCAAGCATTTCCGATTCGCAGCTCAAAGCGGAGAGCGTGTGACATGAAGAAGATCGACTCGGTGTAGGCACGCACCGGAGCCTGCGGTTTGCCGAGGCTCCGGCAAGGCAGGGCCGAAGGTGGAAAGGGGAAACCCCGATCGCGCTAACGATCGGGATTTTTTTATGGCGGCCCCGGTTAGAGGGCACAACCACAGCATAGCCGGCGTGCCACGCAAGAGGGCCGTTGTTCCACCCCCGGGCGGGGTGCGATGGCCAGAGAAGTGGTGTTACGGCAGTTGTCTTGCCGCTGGCCGGGTTGCGGGTTGGTGTTTTACATCTGCAGTTCCTGCTACCGGGGGCATCGCTACTGCGGGGACAGGTGCCGAAAGAAAGCAAGGCGGGAACAGCGGCGGCGGGCCAACCAGCGACACCAGCAAAGCCGGGAGGGACGGCTCGATCACCGCGACCGCCAGCTGGCCTACCGGGACCGCTGCCGTCGCCGGCGCGTGACGGATCATACTTCCGCCGGCAAGGGCCGATCGGTCAAGATCGTGGAGCCATCGAGGGAAACGGGAAGGAGCGCTTCATTGGCGGAGGAATTGCAAGATCGGCCCCGGTTTGAGCGGCTGCAAAGCGCCATCCGGCCGGTTTGCATCCTGTGCGGGCGTGGTGGGCGCGTCGGCGTGAAGAGAATCGGCCCGGAGAGGCAGAAATCATGATTCGAGAAGAGGAAGAAGGGGGAGAGAAGTATCTATCGGTCGAAACCGAGGACGATTTTCACGAGGTGCTGAAGCGAGGCCATCCCATCGAGGTGACCTGTGAGCTGGCCGAGAAGATCGGCTTGCGTTTCGAGGACGTGGGGGAACTGGGCGACATCATCGAGGCGCACAAGGACGCCTGCCGATAATCATGACGAAAAATCAGGACCGCTCCGAACAATACGTACGCCAGGTTGCAGACGAACTCATGGAACAGATCAAGGCGGGCGTGGCGCCGTGGCAGAAACCGTGGAAGCCGGGTGAGAAATGCATCTCGGAGAACCTCGCGACCGGCAAATCCTACACCGGCGGCAACAGCATCTACCTGATGTCGCGCGGCATCCGTCAGGGCCACGGAGATAACCGCTGGGGAACCTACAAGCAGATCGAGACGGCGGGCGGCCACGTCCGCAAAGGGGAACGCGGCACCAAGGTGCTGTTTTACACCGATCGTGCCCGGACCCCGGCCAAAGACGAGGCCGGAAAGCCGCTGAAGGACAAGGACGGCAAGCCGGTCTATGAGGAGTATCGACGCAGCCATCCCGTCGTGCGGCAGTACACGGTGTTCAACGTCGAGCAAGCCGACGGACTGAACCTGCCGCCGCGCGAAGCGCAAGCGCCGCCGGAGTGGAAGGCGCACGAGAAAGCGGAGATTGCGATCCGAAAGAGCGGCGTCAAGATAAGCCACGTTGCCGGAGATCAAGCGTACTACAGCCTCGACACAGATCGCGTGACGCTACCCGAACGCGGACAGTTTGCGAAGGCCATCGGCTACTACCAGACGGCGCTGCACGAACTGGGCCACGCCACCGGCCACGAAAGCCGCTTGAATCGGAAAACGCTGCAAGAAGGTATTGCGCAGGGATTCGGGAGCGAAGCCTACGCGCGCGAAGAACTGCGGGCAGAGATCAGCGCCATGATGACGGGCCAACGAGTAGGCGTCGGACATGACGGCGGGCGCGGCGCAGCCTACGTCGAGAACTGGCTCAAGGTGCTGCAGAAGGAGCCGCGCGAGATTTACCACGCGGCCAGCGAAGCGCAGAAAATCTCCGACTACCTCACCCAACCGATGCGCGATCGAGCTGCCGAACAGGAAAAGAAGCAGGGAGAGCTGGCGCAGAAGTACTCCCACGCAGCCGGGCCGCAGATCAGCCACACACCCAGCCCCCAGGCGAAAGCGAAAGCACAGGAATTGGAACGGGACGCAGGCTCCAGTCGCTAGCCCGGTGAGGATCACAGATGTTTGACCGACTCGACATCCTGACCCGAGACGACAGCCGCAGTCGTACACCTATCCCCACCCGTTCGCGTTCCGACCGGGAACGCGAGCAGCCTCGCATGGGACATCGGCGCGAGCACGAACCGCGCCAGGACAAACGCGGCTTTCAGGAGCGCGTCGAAGGGGCGCTGGCCGACGTAGGGATGTATCGCAACGTCTCCTACCGCGACCTGGTGGAGTCGCAATTCGGGGGACATCCCTACACGGCGCGGCGGGCTGTCGATCGCATGATACGAGACGGCCATATGCAGGAACACCAGACAAAGGGGCCGAGGGGCGGCACATACAAAGTGCTCACCTTGACCGAGGCCGGGGCGCGGAAAGCGCGCGATTACGCCGTCGAGCAGGGATTCGACAAGGAACAGCAAACCTGGTCCGGGCTGGTGAAGCGTGGCGAGTTGAGCCACGACACCGCCGTTTACCGGGCGGCTCGGATAGAGCAGCGGCGCCTTCTGCAACAAGGGGCCAGGATCCGTCGAGTACGGATTGACGCCGAAATGAAAAAACAGGTGGCGCGGGCCACCGAAACGGCGCGGGCCACCGAAGGCAGGGCGGCGGCAGACGCAGCGCGGCGCAAGGCCGCTCAGGATTTAGAGCTGCCCATCCAAAAGGGCCGGGTCGTCTATCCCGACGCGCAGATTGAATATCTGGACAGCGAGGGCCGCAGCGGGCGCGTCAACGTCGAGATTGCCTCGGAACACTACAGCGGCCGCACCATCACCGCCAAAGCACAGGCCGGATTCCAGATGCACGGCAGCGGTGGACGGGCAATCGCCGCGATTCGCCGGGTGCTCGGCAATGGAGGGCGCGACGGCAGAGGCGGCGGCGCACCCGCACGGGGTGGGCGAGAGGGCTCGATCGAGCTATAAGCTATGCAACCCTGGAAAGTCAGTATCGGACTCACCGTGACCGCTTCAGGCGTGGTTGCGATCTTCGGCTTGCCGGAACTCTCCTATCTCAAACCGCACTGGAAGGTCCTGCTCCGCGACTACGGGTTGACCATCACCCTCTATGGCGGACTGGCCGTTGTCTCGTTCGCTTTCTCGATCTATGCAGGCGCCCGCTCTTTAGGACTGGCCGATTTAGGGCGCAAGGTTGATCTGGTGGAGCGTTCGATCCGGCGCGGAGAGGGCGGCGACCCCGAACTCGCAGAGGCTTTGCACAATCAGTCAAAGGGGAAGTTTCCGGACTGACTACCAACCGAACCAACAAAGGAGCAAGTCATGACTTCACGATTTCCCAAATTCCGTACCGCGGCGCTAATGACCGGCATGGGTTTGCTGATGCAACAGGAGCTTTTAGCCCAGGGCGTGAGTCCGTGGCTTGATGCGATCAACGTGCTACAGACGGCCTTCACCGGCCCCATCGCGCGCGGGCTGAGCCTGATTGCCATTGTGGTGGGCGGACTGATGTTCGCATTTGGCGAGGGCGGCAGCAAGCGGGCTTTGGCCGGGATCATATTCGGATTAGGCATGGCGATGGGCGCAGCCAATTTCCTGACCTGGTTGTTCTGATGCAGGGCGCGAAGACGTGGCCGGCCTATCCGGCCTTGAGCGCGCCGCTCACGATCATGGGAGTCGAGCGCCGCTGGTTTCTGCTCAGCGCCATGTTGGGGCTGGCCATGTGGAACGCCATCAACTCACTGGTGACGGGCGGCGTGATCTTCGTGGTGCTCTACGGCGCCGGCTGGTTTGCGTGGCGCGAGGACCCCAACATGGTTGAAATCCTGCGAGCCTCTACTCGTTTCAAGGCCCGCTACGATCCCGGCAAGTGGGCCGATTCCCCCTGGTATCTGCTAATCCGAGGGCGCTGATGAATGTGGACCAAGAACTATCCGACTACAACGCAGCAGGGGCGCTGGCCGAGGAAATCCCTTATTGGGGTTGGCTGGAGGACGGGCGAACCTGTTTGACCCGTTCCGGCGAACTGGTGAGCATAGCGCGGCTATCGCCCGCCGTGCTGGACGGGCGAACACCCGAACAGATGGACACGGTGCTGGAGCGCTGGCAGCGGATGCTTTCCGGGGCCGATTCCTGGACGCGCATTTACTTCTATCTGTTTCGCCGGGCCCCTCGATTCGATCCCGGAGAGCTGGGCGAGCAATCCACCGTTGCCGCCATCTCGCAGCGGCGGCGGCGGTCTTTCCTGAGCAGGCGCGTGCAAGACATCCAGACCTATATTGCCTGGTGTCACGATCCCCGGCTCTCATCCGCCTCCAAAGGCCGGTCGAATCAAGCTTGGTGGAAATCCTACCTGCAGCACTGGCTTGCCCGGCGGCGCAACCCGCATGAATCGGTCTATCTACTCACCGAGATTGAAGCGGCCGCGGGGCGCTTCCGCCAGTTGGTCGATGCCTCATGCGCCCTGGTATCGGACTTGACGCCGCTCGAGCTGCTGGACGCCGAGGCGGGATCAGGTGTCTTGAGCGAGCTCATCAATCGACCCGGCCGCCCCGGCGGCGGCTGGGAGGGAGCCACCGGAAGCGGCATGAACTGGCGGCTGGCCCGAAGCGAGCTGGAGGCCGAGCGGCGTTACCTACGCCTGGACGGCGAGCCCGTCATTCTGTACTCGCTGCTATCGCCCCCAGGTGGTGCGAGGGCAAACCTGTTGAACGACCTGTACCGCCTCGACGCCACCATGACCGTGGCGCTGGAATGGCGGCCCTGGGAGTTCGATTCAGCACGGCGGAAGATACGCGGGGCGCAGCGGCATTACTTCTCGAAGCGCTACTCCATGATGGCTCACATGCAGGAGACCGAGGGCACCAGCTCGGCGATGGTCGACAGCGCCGCCGATGCGGAATCCAGCCGCTTGGGGAATGCGCTGGTAGAACTTGAAACGGAAGGGATCGCCTACGGCGACCTGGCGCTCACCATCTCGCTGCACGGTGACCTGGAGCAGACCGAACGGCTGGACGGTGATATCCACCGCATCTTTGCCAGTCACGACGCCAAGGCGATCCGGGAAGGGTACGGCCAGTTGGCAACCTGGTTCTGCCGCATACCGGCGCAGCCGAGAAAGCGGCAGGTCCGATCCGTCTTTGTTTCGGCCGGAGCTGCAGCTTGCATGGCTCCGATATTTGGGCCGCCAAGTGGTAACCCACGGAGCGGCCACTTGCGACGCGACGCGCTGGCGATCCTGGAAACGCAGTGGAAGACGCCTTACTACTACGATCTGTTCCACGGCGACGTGGGACACACCCTGGTGCTGGGGGCGACCGGCGCGGGCAAGAGCTTCACGTTGAACTTTTTGCTTGTGCAGGCTCTACAGTACGATCCCCGAGTTCTGATTCTCGATTTGGGCGGTTCCTACCGTTGGCTGACCCGCTTTCTGGGAGGCGGCTATCTGGAACTCTCCCCCGACGACGATGCCGGCGAGGGAGGCTTCCGCTTGCGGCCTTTCGCGCTGCCGGCAGGAGAGCGTACCTTTCAGTTTTTGACGGGCTGGATCACGCGCCTGCTCCGCATCGGCGGCTGGCAGGTGAGCGGGGAAGACCCCAGCGAGATCCGCGCCCGCATCGAGGACCTGTACGCGTTCGGGCCGGAGCGCCGCACCTTGGGGGTGCTGGTGAAGAGCTTGCCCTCCAAGATGTGGCCCGCGCTAGGGCGCTGGTACGGCGAGGGCGCTTGGGGAAAATACTTCGACAACCCGGCGGGCGAGAAAGACCTCGAGCTTGCCGACTGGCAGGTGATCGATCTGGCCGGAGCCGCCGAGCATGAGGACTTATGCGAGGCGGCGCTGTTCTATCTTCTGGAGCGGATGCGGCTGGCGCTGGAGAATCCAGCCGAGACGGCGCGTGTGAAGTTGATGGTGGTGGACGAAGCCTGGCGGTATCTCCGCGATCCGGCGGTGCTGAGCTATCTCGCCGAGGCCGCCAAGACCTGGAGGAAGAAGAATGCGGCCTTGATTATGGCGACGCAAAGCGCCGTGGACGTGACCGGCACCGCCGGAGCCGAGGCGTTGCTGGAATCCATGCCGACCAAGCTTTTCCTTGCCAACCCGGAGCTGCCGGCCAAGGCAGCCGACATCTTTCGCCTGAATCCCTCCGAGGTGGACACCATACGCGGTTTGATACCCAAGCGCGAGCTGTATCTGCGGCGGCCGGAGGCGGCCGGCAAACTTCGACTCGAAGTGGACCCGCAAAGCTACTGGCTCTATACCAGCTCGCCCCGCGACGCCCAGGCGCGGGCGGAGGCGGTAGAACTGCATGGTCTGGAGGGTGCGCTCGAATATCTAGCAAACCAACGGAGGTAGCACCATGAAACTCATCATACTTGCCGTTCTGATATTGCTGACGGCAATACCCATCACCGCACAGGAAACACCGGAAGCGGCGGCTGCGCTCAGCGCCGCCAGCACGGCGGAAGCAGCAATAATCCGCGTGGGCGACAACCCGGATCGGATCATCCGCGTGCGCACCAGAGTGCGTCACACCACCGTGATCCAGCTTCCGGGACGCGAGAACATTCTTGACTTTGTGGTAGGCGATTCCGAGTACTGGCACTTAACTGGAGCGGCCAATCTCGCCTTTCTGAAACCGATCAGCGAGGGCGTCAATACCAACGTCGCCCTGGTCTGCGAATCCGGGCGCATCTACTCCTTCCTTGTCTCCGAGCAGCCCGGCCAACCGCATTTAGTCGTGCGGATCGCCAGCGCGGCCGAGAGCGACCCCCGGATTTCACCCGGCGGGCATGAGCCCGTCTTTGTGGCGCGGGATCAGGTTGCAGGCTATCAACAGATGGCGGAGCAGGCGCGGCAAACCGCCGTGGCCGCGCAGGCCCAGGCGGAACAGCAGATCGCGGCAGTACGGCAGGAGGCCGAGGCAGAGATCAATTCCTTCCGGGCCGTCTATCCCACGCGCATAAAGTTTCCCTACCGGTTAGCCGACAAGGCGCGCAAGTGGCCGTTCCTGGTGCAAGGGATGTGGCACGACGGGCAATTCACCTATCTGCGCTCCAACGCTCAGGAGTCCCCGGCGCTCTATGAGATCAAAGACGGCAAACCGGCGCTGGTAGCCTACGACCTGACCGAGGACGGTCTGTATGTCGCCCGGCACCTGCTGGGCGATGGATGGCTACAGATCGGAAAGGAAAAGGCTCAGTGGAAGGTTGAAAAACGGGAGCTTGAACCATGAGCCAATGGAAACGGATCCACGAACAGGCGACCGGCGCTTTGCCGGTCGCCACCCTCACCAAATGGGGAGCAGCGTTGATTGCCTTGCTGCTCGCCGCGTTTCTGCTCACGCAATCCATCTTTAACTCCGCGCCGGAGGAAGTCGAAGTGGCGGCCACCGGGGGACAAGAACCGGCAGGACCCGGCGCGCAAGCGCAGGTTGCAGCCCGCATCCGCGAAGAAGGGTTGAGACAGGAGGCACAACGGCAAGCGGCGGAGCGAGACCTCCAACGGCGGCGGGAACTCGGAATTACCCCCCCGCGCGCCACCGCTTCGATGTTGCCGGGCGGCATTATCGGCGGCGATCCGATCATGCCGTCGAGCGAAGCCGAGGCGGAATTGAGAGAGGTATTGCGCCTGGAAGAGATCGAGCGGCGCAACCGCTCACTCCGGTCCGCGCCGGTTGCGCAGACCTACCGGGGAGTGAACGACACACCACCGTTGCAAGCGGCGGCGGAGAGTGCAGCGCCGGAGATCTCATCCGGCACGCAAACCGCGCAGGCGTTTGAGCCGCCCCCGGCCACAGGACAGAGCTTCCAACAATCGCTGGAGATGTTCCGGGAGGCCGTCACCGACCTGGAAGCCTCGCAAACCGATCCAGCTCAGGAGCCGCCGCCGGAGCATGAAGGAGAGTTGACCCTGCCACCCGGACTCGGAGCGGCGGCAGAGGCACTTGCCGCGCCGACGAAGGACTACGAGAATCCAACTCCGAGCGTCGAACCCGCAGACCCGCCCGGCTTCGAGCGAATCTATGAAGGCTCGTTCCTGGAGGCGGTGCTGGTGACCCAGCTTTCCGGCGACTTTCCCGGCCCGGTGCTGGCGGCGGTGTCGGTTCCGTTTTACTCCGCCGATCGGCAGAGAGTTTTGGTTCCCCGAGGATCGAGAGTGATCGGCACGGCGGCGGCTGTCACCTCCCAGGATCAGTCCCGGCTGGTGGTGGGCTTTCACCGCTTGCTGTTTCCCGACGGCCGCTGGGTTGCCCTCGACTTTCACGGACTCAATCAAGTCGGCGAAGGAGCATTGAAGGACCAGGTGAACCGGCATTACCTCTCCATGTTTGCGGCTGTCGGAGCAGTCGGGGTGATCTCCGGCCTGACCTTGCAAGGCAGCGATCCATATGCCGGTGGTGCCCAAGGTTTCCGCGCTGGCAGCGGGCAAGGACTGGGTCGGAGCGCCACCCAAATCTTGCAGCGCTTTCTGAATCGTTTTCCCACCATCACGATTCGCGCCGGTCACCGGCTGCGTATCTGGTTCACTTCCGACGTACTGGTTCTCCGTCCCGCAGGACGGTGAACCACAACCCTGAAAGGAGACATACCATGAGAATCCGAACCTGGCTGACTCTGTTTTTCCTGCCCCTGTTTGCGGGAGGCACCGCGTATGCCTTTTTCGACATCAGCGCTCCGTTCCAACGGGCCTTGATGATCGCCAACCAAGTCACCCTGATCGCCAACCAGGTGGCGCAACTGGCAACCATGAATCAGCAGCTCGGCAAGCTGACCGAGCAGTTCACCCACATCAAGGATTCCACCTTGGGGCAGGTGGGAGCGATCACCCAACCGTTCACCGATCTGGCTTCGGTGCCCGGCCGGCTCATCGGCACCGGCATGTCCTGGAAATCCGATTTTACCGGCGCAGCCGGTGAGCTGGCTACGGCGGTAGAACAGTTAAGCGACGGCACATCGTTCACAGGAGCATGGCGCACCAAGCTGCAACAGGCCGACCAGACATCGGAGCAGGACATCCTGACGGCATACGCTGATCTACCCGTTCGGCTGGCAACCCAAGCAGCCGAAAACTACCGCAACCAGCGCGAGCGCGGCGAGCAAGCCACCGTCCTCAACTACGCCGTGTCAGATGCGGCCTCGGAAGCGACGGAAGCGATCAAATCGGCGCTTGATTCCTACGACGGGCTTCGCTCCAACGCCAATAGATCCGTTACCGCACTCGGCCAGGCTCAGGTCGCGGGACTGGTCACGCAGGGACAGTTGACCGCCGCCATGGCGCAGTTGCAAGCATTCCAGGCAGCGCAGGATGCGGCGGAGGAACTGGAAACCGAGCGGCGCCGGCGCGAGCGCTTGAACGCGATCGTCGCAGCCCGGAGGCAAGGCCGGCAGATGTACAACGACCGGATGGCCGGGATTACGGCGCTATCCGACGGCGGAGCCAGTCTCAGGATGCGAGTGCACACCCTGTACGCCCCTTGATTCCGGGCGACGGAGGAGCGAGTCTCAGGACGCGAGTGCATCCCCGACATGACGGCCAGTGAGAAAGACCCGATTGGGGCGGAGAGCGCCCCATGAAGTAGGCAGCGATGCAAATTCAAATCGATCCCAGCGTTCCCACCAACATCCCGCCCGGGCAACTCGACGACTTCAAGGGCTTCCTGGACACGGTGATGGACACCATTATCGGCACCAGTGGGCCGACCTTGCTGAGCGCCGGACAAACCCTCTGGACCGGGCTGGCCGCCATCATGGTCGTCTGGACCGGGGTGCGGATTGCCTTATCCGGCAACTTCCAGCCCTGGGAGGTCATCAAGCTCATTATCGGCTTGTGGATTCCGTGGGCCATGCTGAACTTCTACGCCACCCCCCTTCCCCCGCCGGCAGACGCCTTCACCTTCCCGGGGGTGATCGTGGGCGGCGGGAACTGGCTGATGGACTTTTTCATCTCCGACATCAATACCGCCATGCGAACCGAATTATCCATCATGATCAACAATCACTTGACCGGCATTCACGAGGCGTGGGACGCCTACGACCTTTATGACCTGATGACTTCCGGCGCCGGCGCCCTCAGCACGCTGTTTACGGCTACGGCGATGTTGATTTTCGTGGGGAGCTGTCTGGTTCTGCTCTATTGCATCACCTACGCGCAGGTGCTCTGGGCGCAGATTGCGATTGCCATTCTCATCTTTCTAGGGCCGCTCTTCATCCCCTGGCTGCTGTTTGAGCCGCTGTCGTTTCTGTTCTGGGGCTGGTTCCGATCCTTGATCGTTTTCAGCCTCTACGGCGCTCTGGCCGGAGCCGTCATGCGGGTTTTCATGGGCGTCGGACTGGGCTATGTAACCACCTTTTCCAACACCACTCTCACCCTCGATGCGACCGCAATGGGAGGTTGGGTGCTGATTGTCCTGCCCTTGTTCGTGGCCGGTGTGCTGGCATCCCTCAAGGTCGGCGAGCTGGCCGGTATGCTGGTCACCGGAAGCGGCAGCGGCGGCTCCGGTCTGACGGGACTGGCAATGATGGCGGCCAGCGGCGGCAAGACGGCGGGCGCGGCAGGAGCCGCCAAGGTGGTGAAGTAATGAGTAACGAAAAAGACGAAACCGGAAAGACCTACGCCGAGATCTGGGGCGAGGCAATTCACTCCAACCGGCACTTGCGCGTCCTGTCGATGGGCCTGGCCGGGCTCTGTCTGTTGCTGATAATAGTCATCATCCGCCTGTCGTCGGTGGAAGCTCCCCGGCCCATCGTCGTCCGCGTGGACGAGGTAGGCCGGGCCGAGGCGCTGTCCTATGAGACGGTCGAGGCCCAGGCCGATCCGCTGGACCCCACCACCAAGTATTTCCTCAATCGCTTCATCGACGACTACTACTCCCGGCGGCGGGCCACCGTCGCGCAGGCGTGGGCCCGCAGCCTCCGCTTTTTGACTACCGGGCTAGCCAACGAAGCCTTCCGGGCCGAAGGCCAGAATGTCGCCATGCTGGCGGCGGGAGTCGCAAGAGAAGAACTCCAGGTCGAGCGCGTGGTCTTACGGATTCAAGCCAACCAGGAGGAACCCCACGGCGCGACCGCCGATTTCGACCTGGTGCGCCTGGAGAACGCGGTCGAGACGGAGCGGGAGCGCTGGACGCTCTCCCTGCAGTTCATCTTCCTGGAGACGATCCCCCCCGAAATGATGGTTTTCAATCCCATGGGAATCATCATCACCTATCTGCGAGGCGACCGGGCTTTGGTGACCGGCGGGTAGTGATGATCGAGCATCTCCATGATCGAGAAAAGAAGCTGGAGCCGTTCGGCTGGAGGGGCCGCGAGGCGGAATGGATCGCGCTGGTCTGTCTCCATAGCGGCGTATTCACGAGGGCGCAATTCTGCTTCTACTTTGAGGGGTCTGAGAAGGAAATCGAAGCACCCGCCGGGCGGAAGCGGGCCGAGCGGTTCGTTCGCGCCCTGATCGAGAAAAAGATGGGCGTGGAGGACGACCGGGCCATCTTTCCCGGCGGAGCGAGGGCCTGCCGGATATCCAACAAAGAGATTTACCGCAAGCTGGGAATTGAGAACGTCCGGCACCGCCGGGAGGCGGATGATTCCGTCATGCTCCGGCGGCTGCTCTCGCTCGACTACGTTCTGGAACACCCGGAGCTTCCCTGGCTTCCCACTGAGCAAGAAAAGGTCGCTTTCTTCGAGTTGTTTGGCATCGACCGCAAGCTTTTACCCTACCGGGTCTATCAGGGAGCCGTGGGGAAACAAACCCGCTACTTTGCCCTGAAACTTCCCATCGCGGTCGCTGCCAAAACCGCCACTTTTGTCTACGTCGATCCGGGCAAAGATACCGACACCGAACTGCGCTCCTGGGGCGCGGCGCACGAGTGGCTTTGGAGGGCCTTGCGGGGGAAAGGTATCCAGGTTCGTGCCGTCGTAATTGGAGCGGATCATACCGCCACAAGGCGGTCCAAGGCGGCGCTCCAGAGCTGGAGCAAGGGAGCGAGTGAGCAAGGCGTGCATAAAGCGGCAGGTCCGACCCAGGATGACCCGCCGGTGAAGGCCGAAATGCAGTACATCGAGAACGCTCTTGTCAAGTTGGACACGGCGATCGTTGCGAAGTACGGCGGGGTTAAGGGAATCTCAAAACGGTTGATCGAATTGAAAACACTTCCCAGGTCGAAGGGCGCAACCGGAGTCTCGATCGACAGCTACGAGACGTGGGTTTCACGTCGTTTGAGGATGCCGGATGCAGACCTATGAAACACACAAATGGAGTCCCCATAAGCGGTGCCATACAGGACTGTTTTTGTTGCGCCCCGTGCACGATGCCCGTGCCGATCCAGAATGTCACACGCTCAGAGGGGGGGGTGTGACACGATTCGGCGAGTCGGTGTGACATGACTCATTTTTCTATCTCGTTGTCCCACTGCAGCATGCCTGCAATAGCCCGGCCAGCCCGTGCCGCACCAGCGGAGAAGGGCAGGACGGGAGCGACCCCCCCCTTTTTGCCGCTGTATCGGCACGCGGGGAGGGGGGTGTGACAGGAGGTGTGACATCGCCCACCCCCCTCTTCAGGGGTCGCTCCCGTCTAATTTATCCCTGCGGGAAGGCTCCGGACACCGACCCCAAGCGGGCGCTGACGCGCCGGAGGCAAGCCCCATGAAAATGCGCTATCCGATCCTGATCTCTGGCGGGCTGTGCTGCTCTGTATGGGGTTTCATCTACCGGCCCTTCCCCATGCCCGGCGACGATCCGGCGCTCGACCTGGTGCTCTATCACACCCCCAGCTTCTACGGCTGGATCGTTCGCTGGTACTACGCCGCCCCCGCCGTCGCCCTCATTGTCGGCGGGCTGTTTCTTATCACGGTCTGGCGGGTCTGGTTTGAGGACATGGGCGGCAGTCTGACCGCTCTCAAATTGCTGCCCCCCTGGCCCCTGTCTCCCGACAAAGACGCCGGGCCGGGAATCGTTGTTGGAGAGGTTCACCACCCGGTCAAAGCCGTCGAAATGCCGAACCCTTCCTGGCTCATTATCCCGGAGCGGGGCCTCTATACCGGAGTGGCCATCTTCGGAGCCGTGGGGTCCGGCAAGACCTCGGCCTGCATGCACCCGTTCGCCCAGCAAATCTTGTCCTGGCAGGCGGGCAATCCCCAGCGCCGGGCGGCCGGCCTGATCCTGGAAGTCAAGGGCGACTTCTGCCATGACATCCGGAGAATCCTGGCCGATGCGGGCCGTGAGGAAGACTACATCGAGCTGGGAATGGAGGGCGGTTGGCAGTGGAATCCACTCTCGACAAAGTGGCTCGATTCATACTCGCTGGCCTACACCATTTCCTCACTTTTGAATCAACTCTTCGGCAAGGGCAAGGAGCCTTTCTGGCAGCAGGCTTACACCAACCTGGTCCGCTGGATCATCGAACTCTACCGGGTCTTTCCCGGCCAATGGGTCACCTTGCGGCAGGTCTACCACTGCGCCATCGACAAGGAACTGTTTGCGGCCAAGATCAAACAGGCCGAGGCGTTTGTCCGTGAGCTTCAACAGGGAACACTGGTTATTTCCACCAAGGATTACACGAGCAACGTGCTGGCGCTGGGCGACGGGAACTGGCAAATGAACAAACAGGATGATACCTTTCAGGCATACCACTCTCCGTCGCTCGAATCCCAGCTCAAAGAACTCCAAATCGACTATCAGGTGCAGTGGACCGAGAGCGTAAGGTCCTCAGAGATTCGGCAGCGAGTCGAAGCCGTCAATCGCTGGTATCAACACGACTGGCGGATGATCGACAACAAAATCCGGTCGAGCATCGTGGAAGGGATCTCCGTTTTCTTGTCCATGTTCGATCTGCCGGACGTTGCCCGGGTGTTCTGTCCACCACCGCCCCCGGAGAAGGCGGCGCCGCAGGGCGTCAAGGGGGAGCCACAGAAAGACGAACAGCCGGGACTGGGTACGAGAGTGCGCCAGAGCTTGCCGCCCCTCGATGAGTTGATCGAATCGGGCAAGGTGCTGGCGCTGAATATGCCCGCAGGCAGCAACCCGGCGCTGGCCCGAGCTGTAGGCGTCATGCTCAAAAACGCCTGGCTGCAATCACTCTTACGGCGACCGGCGCAGATGAAGGCGGCGCCGGAGCGATACTTCCGGCCCGCCGTTTTCATCTGCGACGAATACCAGGCCTTCGCATCGGTCGGTGAGGACGATCCCTCCGGAGACGAGAAATCCTTCGCCCTCACCCGGCAATGCCGCTGTATCCCGATCGTCGCGACACAATCTATTTCCTCGCTGCGGTCGGTGCTCGGCAGCTCGGAAGCCTGGCGCACCCTGCTTCAAACGCTCCGCACCCGGATATTCCTTTCCTTGAGCGACGACGCCAGTGCTCAAATCGCCTCGGCGCTCTGCGGACAGGTCGCCAAGATCAAACCCTCCTACACCATCACCGAGTCTGCCAAGCAAAGCGAGGTGTCAATGCTCTCCGCGCAAGCCGGAGGCGGCCAGGGCAGCGTAGGGGCCAGCAAATCCTTCCGCGAGCAACGCGAGGCGGTGTTTCAGCCCCGCGAGTTAGCCCTGCTCTCCAACTGCCAGGCCATCTGCCTGCCCTACGACGGCGCCCGGTCACTGCCGGCAACCCGCGTGTACCTCAAGCCTCACTACCTGCCCCGCACGCTTCCCTACTGGCGGGCGAAGGCCGAGGGGAAGCTATGAGCGACGGCCTGGAACTACTCAAGCCGTTCCTGCCCGGCCTGGAGGAAGTTCTGGAGGACCCGGAAGTGAGCGAGATCATGATCAACGGCCCGCACAACGTATGGATCGAAGGACATGGGAAACTCTATTCCCACGAGGCCCCACTGCTGACCGCCTCAGCTCTGAATCGGGCGGCTATCCATATCGCGCGGCCGCTCGGCCTGGACCCGGCCACGGCTCCCATTGTCGATGCTCGCCTGGAAGACGGATCGCGTGTGGCGATCTGCGTTCCGCCGGCGAGCCCGAAGGTAGCGATCACCGTGCGGCGCTTTGGTAAACGGGCATTCTCGGCGGCGGACCTGGTCGAACAAGGCGCACTTCCCGAAAACGTGCGGAGCGAAGCCGAGCGGGTGCTGTACTCCCGGCGCAACATCCTGGTTTCGGGCGGGACCGGATCGGGCAAGACCACGCTACTGAATGCGCTCATCGAATTGCTTCCCGATGACGAGCGCATCGTCGCCATCGAGGACACTTTGGAGCTTCGCATCGAGCACTCCAATTGCGTCCGCTTCGAGGCTCGCGGACTGGCAACAGGAGCCGTGACGATCCGGGACCTGGTACGCCATGCCTTGCGTCACCGCCCGGATCACATCGTGGTGGGCGAGGTGCGCGGCGGGGAAGCCGCCGATCTGCTACAGGCCCTCAACACCGGCCACGGCGGCTCGCTCACCACCGTGCACGCCAACAACGCCGAGAGCGCCTTGTCACGGCTCGCCAGTTGCGCCATGCAGGGAGGCGGGGAGCTGCCCTGGGAGGTCACCTGCCGGGGCGTGGTGGACGGCATTGCGATGGTGATTCACATGACGCGCCGGGAGGGACGGCGCTTCGTGGAGGAGGCCTTGCGCGTCAAGGGTTATGACGCGCCACGGAACCGCTGGCTCATTGAGCCGATCTGGGGAGGACACGATGAGGGATGAAGAAAAAATCATACGGGTGAAAACCTTCAAGGACTTCGAGCGAGAACTCGGCCGGTACGGTGACGAGACACTGGAAGTCCCGGCCTGGATCGCCGAGCAATACCACCGGCGAGTGGGACTAACGACACAATCGCAACGGATTCTCCGCGCGGAGTTCTCCCTGGTGGTTTTGTATGGAGAGTAGGGAGGGAATGATGAGCCTTGACACAGAAGCAACGGATGCCCCGATCACGGTGAAGGCCGCAGCCTACTTCTTGGGTGTCAGCCCCTCCCTGGTGTATGCTTATGTCGAGCGAAAGCAGATTCCCCATTACCGCATGATGGGCCGCTCGATCCGCTTCCGATTGTCGGAGCTGGCCGAGTGGCGTCAACAATTTCATGTCAATGGAGGAATCGATGAACAATAGAAGAGGAAGACCGAAGATCCAGGGGGGGAGCATCTTCCAACGCAAGGGTTCCGCGTTTTGGTGGATGCGCTACCGGGACCGAGAAGGAAAGCTTCAGAGGGAATCAACAGGAACCGCAGATGAACAAGCAGCAAACCGCCTTCTGCGAGACCGGTTGGATGCCAGGGACGAGGGAAGGTTACCAGCCATTCTGGCCGGCAAGAAACTAACCTTTAACCAATGGGCTGATTGGTTTCTGGAAAGACGTTCCAAGCCTCCATTCCGCTCGGAAAAGACACACGCGGAAAATATCAATGCCCTCAAGTTTCTGCGGCCGGCATTCGGTGAAAGTCCCCTAAAGGAAATTATCGCAGACGCGATTGAGGATTACATCGCTCGGCGCTTGTGCTCAGGAAGGAGGGTACGCACGAAGTTCGGAACCCGGCTTGTGGGAAAGCTCAAGCCGGCAACCGTGCACCAGGAATTCCGCATTTTGAAGCGGATTCTGAATGTCGCGGTGAAGAAGAAATGTTTGGATACGAACCCCTGTAGTGCGGTTGAATTCCCGGTTCCATTACGGAACGCAACCAGAAAGCCTCACTACATGACGGCAAGCGAGCAACAGCGGATTGAGTTTTCTGCACCCGATTACCTGCGTAACGCTATCGTCATTCTCACTGAGACGGGGCTCCGTCCCTACAAGGAGCTGATGCCCATGAAGAAATTGCAGGTGAATATGGAAAACCGTGTGGTTTATATCCCGGACTCCAAGACTGCAAACGGGATCGGTGAGATGCCGATTTCGGATTTGGCATACAGGGCGTTCCAAGCACAGATCGAAGCGACGCCAGCAAGCGAATATCTGTTCCCGACGCCACGCGCAAAATCCAGCAGGCCCTACATCAGATCACTGAAGAATATTTGGGCCGCGACACTGCGGCGTGCTGGCGTGCCGCATTTCCCGCTATACGAGTTGCGCCACACGTTTGCGACCCGGCTCAGTGCCGGGGGGGTGGCGGATCATTTCGTGACGCAGATGCTGCGCCAGGGAGACGCGGCGGTGTTCAAGCGCTACAGCCAGGCGAAGCTCAACATGATGCGAGAGGCATTGACCAAGCTCGACCGCCAGGCTAACGAACATCGACGGATTTCGAGCACAGCAAGGCCGACCTGAACGATTTTTGGCACAGTTTTGGCACAGTTTGAGGCCAACAGGTCGATTTTTCAAGCGCCATGGAAATAGGGTTTGTTGAGGCTGAAGGAGTTAGGTGTTAGGATGAACGTACGACCCAGTAGCTCAGCAGGATAGAGCGACTGCCTCCTAAGCAGTAGGCCCCCGGTTCGAATCCGGGCTGGGTCACCATTCTTTTCAACAATTTACGTTCCCCATGGAAAGTAGAATTGACCTTACTGTAGTGAATATTGTAGTGCATCCCCAACTCTTTTCGCAATCTTTAGCATCTCCGTCAGCCTGAATTATTCCAGCTTCCCAACCGCCTCACGCTTGTGCTCCTCCGCGGGATGAACGTATCGCATGGTCATCTGAATACTGGTATGGCCGAGTAGAGCCGCCAAGGTAGGCAGGTCTATGCCCGCCATTGCTGCACGACTGGCAAAGGTATGGCGCAGATTATAAAGCCTGAAGTGCTCTCGGCTCCGGCCACTCCTGGCCCTCCATCGCTAAGATGCTGGAAGAGTCGGCTTGGGAATCGCCCACCGAGCCGTTCAGGGCCTTTCCAAAAACCCCTCCTGCTAGGTCCCAGAACACCGCCCGTAACTCACTGAGAAACCTACGGCCATTTCGGGCCACACTTCTTTCCAGAAACATATGTTTTTCGATGACCCGCGTTGACTTTCCCTCGGGTGCAGAATAGGATAATCCCATCCATTTAGGATTGCTCCTCATGATTGGGAAGAAGATTTGGTGAATCCATCGGCTGTCGGAGCGCAGGTGCGAATGTACAACACGGTGAAGCAGAAACTGATGGAAGGCAAGCCCGTGATTGGCGGCACCATTACAATGTCAGACCCGAACATCTATTGCGCCATGGCCAACGCCGGTTTCGATTTCCTCTGGATCGAGATGCAGCACAGCCCGTTGACCTATAACGACGTGGCCAAGATGATCTGGGCCTGTAAGGACGCTCCGGCCATTCCTTTCATTCGCGTGCCGGACGCCACCGAAGGCGACATCCAGAAAGCGACAGACATCGGCGCTCTGGGTATCGTCGTTCCCATGGTTCACACCGTCGAAAAGGCTCAGGATGCCGTCAAGTATGCGAAGTACCCGCCCTTGGGGCGTCGCAGCCGGGGCGGTGGTCAATACGGTGCGCTGTGGGGGAGGGATTACCGTGAGACCTTCAACGACAACGTCATGATCGTCATCATGATTGAATCGCCCGACGGCGTTGCGATCGTGGATCAGATCGCCGCGGTTCCGGGCGTCGACGTGATCTTCGCCGCCAGCGGCGACCTGGGCAGCTTCACAGGATGGGAACGGAGCGACCCAAGGTACAAGGCGTTGGTTACCAAAATCCACGACGCGACTCTAAAAGCCGGCAAGAAGCTGGGTGGTCCTTCGGCTTGGGATGACCGCCACGGATTCAGTTTCTTCCAGGGCCCTAGCGAAGCGGGCCTCATCAAATCGGGAGCGCAGCTTGTGCTGGCCCCCGCTCAGGGTCCCGGCGGTGAGCAGGACCGTGATGTCGCTACCGGGGATGAACCAAAATAGGGTTCTTGCCCGCGTAAGACGAATCCTGTGTGTTGATCGGCTTGAGACTGAGCCAGCCGCTTCCCCTCTAAGTGATTGAAAGCCGTAGGGCGGGAACCCGAAGAATGCAACAGAACACCTATTCCGTTGCGTTCATTCCCCACTTGATGACTTGCCCCACGGTGGGGCTTAGGATAGTCACAGGGGAGGGAAGGTTTCCCAATGAACGATTTCTTATCACCAGACCTCCTCAAGTTTTTCCTACCCCTCGTTGGAGGAATCCTTGCCTGGTTTGTGAATGAAGGAAGGCGGCGGTCTTGGGAGGAGTCCCAGCGCAAAGAGGAACACTACAAATTATTGCTTCGCACCCTTCAAGGATTCTACGTTGCCACGCAGGATCGTGCACCCAAGGAGGCTTTTCTCGAACAGGTAAATCTATGCTGGCTGTACTGTCCTGATGGAGTAATTTAAAAGGCCCACGTGGTTCTTTCCACTGTACATACTGGAGCTAAGTGTAGTGATGTAGAAAAAGAGAATGCTGCTGGCGAAGTCACCGCCGCCTTCCGCCAAGACTAGCGCTCTAGAAAGATCGTAAGACGAACACGGTTGTCTGCCTCTGACTTTAAGCGCCTGATCGCAACCTGAACGGACATACGGTAATAACCGAGATTTTCGTGCCAGAGGACCCAGTCGATCGGAATCCAAGAAGGCAGCGGAACAATCCATTGAGAAATTGCGAAAGCTCTTCAGTCGCAGGATGAGATGAATCGCCGCCTCGAAATAGGCGATAGAATAGGTTCCAAAACACTTTCTCGCGGAACAAGCGATTCGTCGGAATAACGAACGGGTCTAGGTATGTTGAGCACACCATAGAACGGCGTTGGCGATGACCTTGCGCGGAATGGGTTGAAAGTAGATGGGATAGGTTTCGTGGCCGGGGCGGAAATAGAACACGCGGCCTTTGCCGACGGTCCAGACCATGCCGCTGCGGAATTGCTCGCCGGTTTTCCAGTAACCGAAGAATATCACCTTCTCAGGCGGAGGGACCTGGAGCGGTTCGTTATACATCTCGGTCTCGGGAATGATGAAGTCCTCGATTCCTGTTGCAATGGGATGAGAAGGCGCAACGACCCGCAGGGTTTCCTCGCCGGCGTCGTGCCGCCAGTTCCCCACGTCGCCGGGCGCATCCAGAAGAGTCTTGAGGATCTTGGACCAATGAGAGGAGTGGATGGCGATAAATCCTAATTTACCCTCCTTAACGCGCCGCAGAACCTCTGCGACGCGGTCGAAATGAATGTCCTGATGTTTCAAGTGGCCCCACCAGACAAGGACATCCGTCTCATCGAGCACCTCATTGCTTAGGCCTTGATCGGGGTCGTTGATGGAGGCGGTACGGACGCTCATCCCGGGCTGCATCTTAAGATATTCCGCAATCGCGCCGCTGATCCCTTTGGGATAGACCTCTTTCGGTTCCGTCAACTCGGACCAGCAGAGGACGCGCACATTGGAGTCGGTTGCGCGCGCCGTAATCGAATCTTTCTGCTCTCCGAGCGTCGCGGCTGCAACCACGCCAAGGGCGGTTTTCCTGAGGAAAGCTCTGCGTTTCATTTGTACTCCTCAATGATGAATGAAGAAGGTGGCTTCTTGGTGGCCGCCATTCTACACCCTGATTCCCTTAGCCGGAATTAGTTTTTTGACCCTCCAGCACTCGTGAGTATATACCCATTGGCCTCCAACTGAGCCCTTCCAGCTCAGTTCTTCTCTCTGGGGGCTCCGAGCGGTCCTCGCCGGGTCCTGAAAACCCGTCGTCTTGGCTTCCAAAACCAGCTTTTTCAGACACCTCTCCATCCTGGGGGATATCGGAATCGTTTTCTTGGGTGCTGCCGCGGCCTGAGCTATCCCGACAGAAGCGGCAGCCCATCTATATCCGCCCTGCCTCGCGGTGATCCCGGAAACAGCCTGCCAGCCGCTTCACAATCTCCGTGCGCTTCTCCCCTTCTCGCAACAACAGACCCCCCGCATCCGAATTGATCTGTCCCCCTTCAAATGCTGCTTAGGGGGTGTTCTTTTTTACCCCCCTAAAATTGCCCCTCTGAAACCCTTGATTTTACTGACCCCAAAAATGCAATTTACCTGTTCTCAAATAGACATCTAAAAGAGAACACCTAAAGACGAGATATTCGGAAGTTAGAGATTGTAGAACTGAACTTTGACTTCCTTACATTCGCTATTTGTTCTTCTCTTTCCCTCATTCGCTTGATGACACTCCAGGCGCTCCCATTTGAGAATGTCTTGTTACGGTGAGTCTTGATACCAGAACGATTCAAGAGTTGTGCAATTCGTCGGTAACCCATTCCCTCTGACTCATGCAGATATGTGATGAGTTTATGAATCGCTATCTGTCTCTTGGAGACGCCATTGCCTTCGTAGGTAAGATTGTTGGATTGGTGGTGAAGAGTGAACTCTATGTAGACGGTGCCTTCAATTAATGCACCATTCAAATCTACTCCACAGTAACGCTCTTGGCCAGGTTGCGGGGCTTGTCGATTTCGCAGCCGCGGCGGGCGGCGCAGTAGTAGGCGAACAACTGCAAGGGGACCACGGTGAGCAGCGGCGAGAGCAGGTCCAGGGTCTCGGGCACTTCGATGATGTCATCGGCGAGCTTGTCGATGCCGTCGGCGCCGGCCGAGGTAACGGCGATGACCTTGCCTTCGCGCGCTTTGATCTGCTGAATATTGCTGATGGTTTTCTGGTAGGAGTCGTCGTTGGGCGCCAGCGCCAGGGTGGGGAATTGCGGGTCGATCAAGGCGATGGGGCCGTGCTTCATTTCGCCGCCGGCGTAGCCTTCGGCGTGGATGTAGGAGATCTCCTTCAGCTTCAACGCCCCTTCGAGCGCCACCGGATACTGAAACTTCCGTCCGATATAGAGAAAGTGATTGTGCTCAAAATAGCTGTCGGCCAACGCTCGGATTTCGTCCGTCTTCTCAAGTACCTTGCGCATCAGGTCGGGAATTTTCTCCAAACTGCGAATCAGCTTGGCGCCGTCCGAATCCGATAGGTTCTGGGCCCGGCCCAGCCAGAGGGCGATGAGCAGCAGGCCGGTTAGTTGAGTAGTGAACGATTTGGTCGAAGCGACGCTGATCTCCATTCCGGCGTGGGTGAAAACGCCGGCGTCGGACTCGTGGGCAATTGAGCTGCCGACCACGTTCACCAGGCCCAATACCAGCGCGCCTTTTCGCTTCGCCTCGCGCAGCGCGGCCAGCGTATCGGCCGTCTCGCCCGACTGGCTGATGGCAAGCACGGCCGTCCGGGCCGGCAGATTCATCTTCCGATAGCGGAATTCCGAGGCCAACTCGTTCTCCACCGTCAGGTCCGTCAGGGTCTCGAAGACGTAGCGCCCGTAGAGTCCGGCGTAGTGGCTGGTGCCGCAGGAGATGATGATCAGGTGCCGCGCCGCGCGCAGGCGGTCGGCCACCGGTTCCAAGCCTCCGAGCTTGGCGACGGCCTCCGAGCGGTCCAGCCTGCCGCGCAGGGTATTCTCGACAGCTTCGGGCTGCTCGAAGATCTCCTTCAGCATATAGTGTGGGAAGTCCTGTTTTTCAGCGGCCTCGAGGTCCACATCAATGGTTTCCACTGGGTGGTTGACCGGCTTGTTTTCGAGCGTGGTGACCCAGACATCTCCGGTGCGAAGCACGGCCACTTCATTGTCTTCCAAATAAACCACCCGGCGGGTGTGGTGCGCCAGAGCGGAAACGTCGGAGGCGGCGAACGATTCGTCCTCGCCGATTCCCAAAATCATCGAGCTGCCGCGCCGCGCGACGACGATTTCTTGCGCATGCGAGGCGTGCAAAACCGCAATCCCGAGGGTGCCTTCCACCGCCGAGAGCGCCTTCTGCACGGCGGCTTCGAGATTGCCTTCGTAATGCTCCTCCACCAAGTGGGAGAGCACTTCCGTATCGGTTTCCGAATCGAACCTGTGGCCCTTCTCCTGAAGGCGTTTCTTCAGGCGCGCGTAGTTTTCAATGATGCCGTTGTGAACGACGAAGAGCGAATTCTTGCAGTCGCTGTGCGGATGGGCGTTCGCTTCCGACAGCTTGCCGTGCGTGGCCCAGCGCGTGTGGGCGATGCCGGCGTTTCCGTTCAGCTTCTTTCCGCGGAGCTTCTCTTCCAGCCGGATGACTTTCCCCACGGATTTCAGAACATAGGGACCTGAGTCTTCGATGAGGGCCACGCCGCTCGAGTCGTACCCGCGATACTCGAGTCTTTTCAGCCCCTCGATCAGAATGGGCAGGGCGGGGCGTTTTCCGATGGTTGCGACGATGCCACACATAATGTGCTCCCGGAGAGCTGTGCCCCTCACTATAGTTAAAATTTCTGCCTAGGAGGGAGAAAAGGTTAGTCGGTCCGGCAGTCTTCGCGCAACTGCTTCATTTCAAATGCATTGCAGTACTTTGCTTGACCCCTGCCGAACCGGCTCGTAGAATCAAATATCATAGAGGTGTAAATGGGCTGCCAAATATGAAATTGGTCGAAACGGTTCTTAAGGCATTCGTCGGAACAAGGAATGAGCGTGAGCTGAAACGCATTCAGCCTAAGGTCCAAGCGATCAACGATTTGGAACCTGAAATGCAAAAGCTCGCCGACGCCGACTTCCCCGCCAAGACAGAAGAGTTCCGGAAACGGTTGGCCGACGGGCAGGCCACCGACGACCTGCTGGTTGAAACCTTCGCCCTCTGCCGGGAAGCCGCCCGCCGGACCGTCAACATGCGCCCCTTCGACGTGCAGTTGCTCGGCGGCATTGTCCTGCACGAGAGCCGAATCGCCGAGATGAAGACCGGCGAAGGGAAGACGCTGGTGGCGACGCTCCCGGTCTACCTGAACGCGCTCGAAGGCAAAGGCGTGCACCTTGTGACCGTGAACGACTACTTGGCACGGCGCGACGCGGCCTGGATGGGGCCGATCTATCGCCTGCTGGGGCTTTCCGTCGGCGTCATTCTCCACGACCTGAAAGACGAGGAGCGGAACGAGGCCTATGGGGCCGACATCACCTACGGCACGAACAACGAGTTCGGTTTCGACTTTCTCCGCGACAATATGAAGTTCGAGCTTGAGGACTGCGTCCAGCGGCCTCACCACTATGCCATCGTCGACGAGGTGGACTCGATCCTGGTGGATGAGGCCCGTACGCCGCTGATTATTTCCGGCGCCTCGGAGGAGTCCACCGAAAAGTACTATCGCCTCGATAAGATTACCCCCCTTCTGAAAGATAAGGACCACTACGAGGTTGACGAAAAGCACCGGACCGTCACGCTGAACGAAACCGGTGGGGCCAAGGTGGAAGAGCTTTTGAACCTGGAAAATCTCTACGATCCGGCGAATCTGGAGATCGTCCACCACGTCTATCAGTCCCTCAAGGCGCATTCGCTCTTTAAGCGCGACCGGGACTACGTGGTCAAGGACGGCGAAGTCATCATCGTCGATGAGTTCACCGGACGTTTGATGCCGGGCCGCCGCTGGAGCGACGGGCTGCACCAAGCCGTCGAGGCCAAGGAAGGCGTCAAGATCGAACGGGAAAATCAGACGCTGGCCACCATCACCTTCCAGAACTACTTCCGCATGTATAAGAAGCTGGCCGGGATGACGGGTACGGCCGAGACCGAAGGCGCCGAATTCGAGAAGATCTATAACTTGGAAGTTCTCGTGATGCCCACGAATCAGGTGTTGGTCCGCCACGAATTCCCCGACGTGGTCTATCGCACTGAGCGGGAGAAGTTCAACGCCGTCGTCGAAGAGATCAAAGAGTGCCATCTGCGCGGCCAGCCGACGCTGGTGGGAACGATCGCCATTGAGAAGTCGGAGCATCTGAGCCGTCAACTGAAGAAGGCCGGGGTTCTGCCCGAGTCTGTAAAGCAGGCGGCGAAGGCTGCCGGGCTTGAAGGCGCGAAGCTGAGGAATTGGGCGGAGACGCTCGCCGGGCGGCATGCGACGGCGGTGGAATGGCTGATCAAGGCCGGAATCGAGGCCTCGAAGCTCAGCTCCGTTCTGAAGCAGAGCCGCTTCAAGAATTTGGGAGCCGGGACGAACGGCAACGCGCAACCCTTGGTAGAGGCTCTCCTCAAAGAAGGCAAAGTGAAGGCGGGCCGTCGCGCGGAGTTGGAGCAGGATTCCCTCGGAGAGAAGCTGATCGAGCTGGCGAAGTTTGCCGAGGAGAAGACGTTGCCGCTTCTCGATCTGGTGATCGGTTTGCGCGCCCAGCCGAGCCGCTTCCTGACGGTTCTGGAAAAGAATGAGTTGAAGCATAACGTGCTCAACGCCAAGCAACATGAGCGCGAAGCGGATATCGTCGCCCAAGCGGGCAGCGTCGGCGCGGTGACGATTTCCACCAACATGGCCGGCCGGGGCACGGACATCGTGCTGGGCGGCAACGTGGAGTTTCGGATTCGCGATGTGCTGCGCAAGCAGGGAATCGACGCGGACTCGGCCACTGAAGAGCAGCGGGCCGCGGTTCTGGAAAAATTCCTCCCGCAGAGCGAAAGGGACCATCAGAAAGTGGTCGAATCCGGCGGGCTGCACATTCTCGGCACCGAGCGGCACGAGTCGCGGCGGATCGACAATCAGTTGCGGGGCCGCGCCGGGCGGCAGGGCGACCCTGGCTCTTCGCGGTTTTATCTCTCGCTCCAGGACGACCTGCTGCGCATCTTCGGCGGCGAGCGGATTTCCGGCATCATGCATAAGCTGGGGATGGAAGAGGGCATCCCCATCGAATCCCGGCTGATCTCGAAGCGGATTGAGACGGCGCAGAAGAACGTCGAGGGGCAGAACTTCGAGTCCCGCAAGCATCTGCTCGAGTACGACGACGTGATGAACAAGCAGCGGACGACGATCTACGACCTGCGCCGGAAGTTGCTGGAAGGCGGCGAACAGAAGGAATTTATGATGGAGGCCCTCGGGCGGGTGGCCGACTGGCTGGCGGATACCTTCTGCGCGAAAGAAGCCCATCCCGATCAGTGGGATTTGGAAAAGCTGAGAAAAGAATTTGCGGCGCGCTTCGGAATCGATCTGAAACAGCATACGCTTCCTCAGGAGGAGAAGCGGCAAGACCTGGTACGCGATGCGCTGCGTAAGATCCTTGAAGAACGCTATGGCGAGCGTGAAAAAGCCTTCCAGCCGGAGCGGATGCGCTGGTATGAGCGGATGTGCCTGCTCCAGGTTGTCGATAAGCAATGGAAGGACCATCTGCTTTCCATGGACCACTTAAAAGAGGGCATCGGGCTGCGCGGCTACGGCCACCGCGACCCGCTGGTGGAGTACAAAAGGGAATCCTTTGGGCTGTTCGAAGACATGATGGACCGCGTGGAGGACGAAACACTCCGCTACCTTTTCCTGATGCGGACGCCGGAAGAAGAAGAGGCCATGATCCGCGAGTATCAGCGGCGGAAGCGCCGCGAACAGGCGCAGATGCGCTTGGGTGGCGGCGAGCCGACGGCCAAAACGCAACAGGTGATCCGAGGCCAGAAGGTGGGCCGCAACGACCCCTGCCCCTGCGGCAGCGGCAAGAAGTATAAGAAGTGCCACGGCGCGGCTGGCGCCGTCGCCTCCCCCGCCCGCCCGCCCGCTTCGGCGTAGAACCCTCAGATTTCCCTTCTAATTTTCCCTTACTATTCCCTTTTGTAAGGCGAATCGTCGGCGGTGGCGGCGCGGTCTTCTTGGGTGGCGCGCCGCACGCCCGATTCATCGGTAAAGAAAATTCGGCAGCCGGTGCGCTTATAGGTGAGAGGCTGCGCGGTAAGGGTGTAGCTCGTAATCTCTCTTTTTTCGTCGGGCGGGCCGGGTGTGAATGTGAACCGGTAGCCCCTCATCGTGCCAGCAGCAAGCAAGTCGCCGATCAGGTCGGCCCGCTCGGGCGAGGGCTTGCTTCCTTCCTTCGGAAGGCCCAGCCATTTGAGCTTGGCCGCGTACCCCTGCTTATACGTGGTGGCATAGGTAAGCTGAGCCGCGTAAATGGCGCGAACGCTGCCCGCCGCCGACGATTGAGGGTGATGTATCGAAGAGTGGAAACCGAAGCGGCTAATAATGACGGCAACGACGAAGGCGGCCCTCAAACCCACCATGAAGAGCACCGTCCTGGTCTCGTTCCTTTGCACCTATCGCGCTGCATCCGACGAGGAATTGAACCAGTATGCTGGCTATTGGGAGTCGGAGAGCGGGCAGTGGCTGAATCGGATCACCAGCGAGGTGTGGTTCGAAGCCATGTCCGCCGCCGGACGCGAAGCCGGAAAGCGCATCGCCGAGATCAACTCCAAGAAATCCATGACCCGTTTGTAAATTCGGAAAAGAGTAAGATTTTTCGCCGGGCAGCTCCTCTCCCAGAGGCCGCCCGGAACTATCCTGCCGGCGCTTGGTTTCCCTCGCAAAAGTTCAAGAACTCTTCCAGCCGTTTCAGATAATCTTTCCGTTCCAGCATGTAGAGCCCGTCGTGGGCGGCGCCTTCGACCGGATAGAAGAATTTCGGCTCCAGGGAGGCCTCGAAGAGCTGCGAAGCCATGACGTAGGGCACCACGGCGTCTTCGGTTCCGTGCATGATGAGCACGGGCGCGGCGAGGCGCGCAATCTTGGCAAGATTATTAAAACGCGTCTTGGCGAAGTATTCGAGGTAGGGGATGAGGAGCATCCGGCGGCCCATCTCCAAGGCGCTGGTGAAGGTGCCGGCCAGGATCAGCCCGCCCAAAGGTTTTCGCACCCCCAGGTCGAGCGCCACGGCCCCGCCGAGCGAGTTACCGTAAATAATGATGCGGGACGGGTCGAACTTCTTTTCCTCCGTCAGGTAACGGTACGCTGCGTCGGCGTCGCGATAGAGACCGGCCTCGTCGGGCGAACCCCCGCTCCGCCCGTAGCCGCGATAATCGATGGCCAGGATGTTGGTTCTCAGTTGAGAGAGGACTGAGAAGTGGTCGAGCCGGTCGGTGAGGTTGCCGGCGTTGCCGTGAAAAAAGAGCAGGACGGAGGAGCTTTCAGTTTTTTCGAGAAACCAACTGTGGAGGCGGACGTTGTCGGCGGTTTCAAGGTACACGTCCTGAAGCTCAAGCCCGTACTCCGCCGGGTCGCCGAATCCTTCGGGGAAGGGGGTCGGAAAGTAGACGAGGCGGTCCTCGAAGAGGCGTATTCCGAATCCCGCCAAGATCACTCCAGCGGCGACGGCCAAGAATAGGTGCATCACGCGTTGTCGAAGAGGAAGTTTCATTGCCCCTCCCCCAGCCCTTACCTATTCACCCCTTAGATATGCAAATGCCCTTATATATTAATGTATGTATGATGTTGGGACTCAATCGAACCGTTCCAACTGTTCGTCTCCTACAACCGAGTACAGCGGGAGCGACCAAGAGTTTGCTTCCTGTGGCGCTTATCTGGACTCGTTATTGATTGATCATACTTGCCAGGCAGCCTGCGCCGAAGCCGTTGTCGATGTTGACCACAGCCACATTGGGAGCGCAACTGTTGAGCATGGCGAGCAGCGCGGCCAGCCCCTGGAAGCTCGACCCGTAGCCGATGCTGGTCGGCACGGCAATGACGGGCACTCCTACCAGCCCGGCCACCACCGATGGCAGCGCCCCTTCCATTCCCGCTGCGCAGATGACGGCGCGCGCTCTCTGGAGCGCGGGTACGTGTTTGAGAAGCCGATGCAGCCCGGCGACACCCACATCGTAGATCGCCTCAGCTTTGTGGCCCATGATGCCGGCCGTCACCAGCGCTTCTTCTGCCACGGGAATGTCCGCCGTCCCGGCCGAGACCACCAGGATGGTTCCCCGTCCGCGCACGGTCTTATCGAGTTGAACCGTGATCGCCCCCGACAAGGCATGGAATTCTGCCTTGCGCGTGAGCTTTTTGATGTGGGTGTAGAGCTGCTTCGTGCCGCGCGTGATCAGGATATTATGTTTCCGGACGAGCATTTTGCGAACAATTTGAACCACGTGCTCGGGCGTTTTGCCCTGGCCGAAGATCACCTCCGGGTAGCCTTGTCGCAGTTGGCGGTGGTGGTCGATCTTCACAAAGCCGAGGTCTTCGAAGGGAAGTTGACGAAGCCGTTCCACCGCGTTTTCGACGCTTACGCGTCCGGCTTTCACTTGCTTCAGCAGTTTCGATAGATTGTTTCGGTCCATGCGCGAGACCTTTTCGCCGATTCCGGTTCAGGCGGACAATTTCTTTGCAATGCGTCTTCCCATGCTAACAGCGAAGGCGGAATTAGACAACGCCTGCTGGAGAGAAGGAACGCGGGCCGTGCTGGGATTGCCCCTGCAATTTTTCCGATTTCGAACCGAACCAGGCGCCGGCATTTTAATCTTGGGGGTTCGTGAGATGCGAGTAGGGAGGATGGTCTTCCTGAGGACGGGAATTCTCTTGTTGGGTTCCCCGCTTTACGGCGAGGGGCCGGACGGATCCGAAATAATCGATGAACGGGCAGAAGCGGCAGAGCGGTTTTGCCGATAGAAAAAGAAGGATGTTCGATTTTCCTGTTCGTGCTTGCGTCAACGATCCATCGATCCAACGATCGGAAGCGGGAGCGTCGGAAAATTTCTTTCGGACGAGGGCAACAACGTATTTTCTTCGTTGACCTGGCGCGCACGGCTCAGTAGAATCTGCGTTAGGGCGAGGTTGTCGACACGGGGAGCTTCCCCGCAAGGAGAGGGATTGGAGAAATTTCGTTGGGTTAGCTTGCCGGCGGTAATTTTTCTTTTGGCAAGTTGCCAGTCGGCGCAGAAGAAATCCACGGTTCACCCGGACCCCAAGGCCCAAGTCCCTCGACCTTCTTCTCCCACTCCGACTTCCACTACCGCGCGCGTTTCCATTCCCGAAACTTCCCCTCCCCGGCCCGCTCCCGCCAGAGAAGCCGAGCGGCTCTACCAACAAGGTTTGGACCTCTATCGCCGCGGAGATTTTGCGGCAGCGCGTCGGAATTTCGATCAAGCCTTGATGCAGTTGCTGGAATCTCCTCTGGCGATCCGTTCCGACCCGAACATGGCGACGACCTTCCGGCGCTTGGTGGAGGACATCCACGCGTTGGAGGTGACGTCGCTCGAAAACGATGCCGGGGTGGCGAAGGAGAAGTACGAAGCTTCTCCCATCGAAGAGTTCGCCGACCGGACGTTTTTCCTCGACCCGACCCTCCAGGATCGGATTGGCCGGCAGGTGAATACGGTCCGATCCGATTTGCCCGTGGTTTCGAATGAAATCGTTGAAAGACTCATCGTCCATTTTCAGGGAGACGGCCGCCCGTTTATTGAAAAAGTCATCCGTCGGTTGGGACGGTATCGTCCGCTGCTCACTCGGACTCTCCGCCAGGAGGGTGTGCCGGAAGATTTGATCTACTTGGCGGCGGCCGAGAGCGGCTTCAACCCGTTGGCGCTCTCCAGCGCGAGCGCCAAGGGAATGTGGCAGTTCATGCGCTGGGAAGGGCGGGAATACGGTCTGCGAATCGATTCCTGGGTGGATGAACGGGAAGTCCCGGAGAAGGCGACCGTGGCGGCAGCCGGCTACCTGCGCGACCTCTATAGGGAGTTTGGAGACTGGTTGCTGGCGATGGCCGCCTACAACGGTGGTCCCGGACGTATGCGCCGAGCCGTTCAACGGACCGGATACGCCGATTTTTGGGAGCTTTACAAGCGCAGGGTCCTGCCGCGCGAGACAAGGAATTACGTCCCCATTATTATGGCCACCATGATCATTATGAAGGAGCCCTGGGCGTATGGGTTCCACGTGGTGCCGGAAGACCCGTTGATTGTGGACCAGGTGACGTTGACGGCCCCCATCGATTTGCGCTTGGCGGCCCAGGCCATCGACATTCCGGTGAAGGAGATGATCGACCTGAATCCGGGGCTGCTGCGTTGGTCCACGCCGCTCAATGACCCGAAGTATGTGCTGAATCTGCCGCCGGGCAGCCGCGAAAAATTCCTGCAATCGATTGGGACCATTCCGGAAAAGCAACGGCTCTGGTGGCGGTTCCACACCGTCAAGGCCGGGGAGAATCCGGCGGGCGTGGCCAAGAAATACAAACTTACGGCGCAGAGCTTGGCGAAGGCAAACGGGATTACTTTGAATGCGCCCTGGGAATCGGGCGAGAAGATCATCCTTCCTCTTGCTCCCGGGCAACAGGTGGATCATCGTTACGGGCGGACTCGGATGGTGCGTTACCGAATCCACCGCGGCGACACGCTGGGCGGGATTGCGCGACGCTTCCGTGTCAGGACCAGCCAGATTCGCCGCTGGAACGGGATGCGCGGCTCAAGAATTATCGCCGGCCGCACGCTGCGGTTGTATGTTCCTTATCGAGGAGGTCCGGAAACGAGGTCGTCCCGGGCGCGAACGCGGTCACGCCGGCCGGTGGCGGGGCAGGGAAGGTTGGTCCGTTATCGGATTCGCGGCGGGGATAACCTGACTTTGATCTCGCAACGCTTTGGAGTGAGCCTGTCTCAAATCCGCCGCTGGAACGGGATGCGCGGCTCGCGGATTTTGGCGGGACAGACGTTGCGCATCTATGTTCAATCCTCCGGCGGTTCGTCGGACGGCAGAACGTTGGCGTCGAACGGTTCGGCGCCGTCGGGTTATTACCGAATTCGGAGAGGGGATACGCTGACTTCCATCGCGCAGCAGTCCCATGTGAGCATCGCGCAGATTCGCCGCTGGAACCGGCTGCGCGGTTCGCGGATCGTCGCCGGGCAATCCCTGCGCGTTGCGCCGCCCTCTTCCGTTTCCTCCTCCACGCAGTCTGAAAATTCTTCTCAATCAAGCGAGGGCCGGCTGATTCATTATAAAATTCAAAAAGGCGATACGCTGTGGAGTATTTCCCAGAGGTTCGAAGTGAGCGAGTCTCAAATTCGCAAGTGGAACAACTTGCGCGGTTTACGGATTAGCGCCGGGCAGACGCTGAGGATTTATGTTCGCTCACGTTGAGGGAGGAGATTTTTTTCGATTCCGGGAAATGCTTCACGGATCGAATATGTTTGACAAATGCAAGTGCATCTTGACACGGGAAAGAAGCGTGATATATGTTTCGCTAGTCCGTGACGTAGGACCGGACGCGGGAAAGATAGAAGAAACGAGAAACGAAAACGAAACTTAGGACAGAGAGTCATCGGAAAGAGATAACGGGAGCAATAAGTGAGGAAACCATGACTGTCGAAGAGGACAAAGGTTTTATGGCCGGTGACGACAAGGATGATTACATGGACGAGCTCTCCTCGAACTTTCGTGAGGAAGATGTTGAGGAATCGTCAGAAAAGAGTGAGGGTGTTTCTTACCGGCAGGGAGTTTCCCAACCGGAAACTGCTGCGGTGACCTCCCTCGAACCGGTCAGTGAGCCGGCTCCGGCCCGGCCCAAGGCTCGACCCAAAAGTCGGCCCAAGGCTCGGAAAAAAGTTCGGACTAAGGCCAAAAAGAAGGCTCGGTCCAAACCGAAGCGGGCTGCCAAGAAAGTAAAAGCCCGAGGAAAAACCAAAACCAAAACAAAAACCAGAAGTAGAAGTAAAAAACGCGCTGTGAAAGGAGCAAGAATGGCGAAGAAAGCTAAGAAGACTGTAAAGAAGGCCGCCAAGAAGAAGACAACCAAGAAGAAGGCCACGAAGAAGAAGACAACCAAGAAGAAGGCCACGAAAAGAAAAAAACGGTAGGCCGAAACAGTCGAATCGTATAGTCCCCCACGGGACTTGATAATCGGCTAGAATAGTCCTAGGACTATTAGGTTGAAGGAGTGCTGCCCCCTCCAAGGGAGGGAGAGGGGGCAAGCCTTTGGTTTAAAGGGGACGACGCTCTCCCTGCCGTTCAGGCGGCTTTCCCCCGAGTCGGTGAAAAGAGCGTTAGGGCGTTAGGGTCTGGGCGATCGTGTTAAATCTTCCATTGCCGTGGGGAGTTCGTGCCGAGCGTTAGAGACCGGCGAGAGGTGGGATATATTCCATCGGAAACGATTCTTCTTAGGACTCCGAGGCGGGACGAGGCGGGCATTCCGCCGGACGTTACTCAGGCTACTCAAGCAGTGGGGCCGATGCGAGGCGCCTCGCAACCCCGGCTACTCCGTTGTGCGGACAATCATTTTTACATCGTAAAATTCCTCAATAATCCCCAACACAGGCGAGTTCTGGTCAATGAAATGTTGGGGTCGAAACTGGCCCGGCGGATGGGCTTGCCGACTCCCGAAGCCCGATGCGTTGACGTCCCCCTTGATCTGGTGGAACGTAGCCCCCCTCTCTCTTTTAAATCCGGAGGCCGCGCGGTTTCCTGTTCCACCGGGCTGCAGTTCGGTTCCCGTTATCCTGGAGCGCCCGGAGCGGCCCTCGTCACCGACCTCCTGCCGGACAAATACCTCCGTCGGATTCGAAATCCGGAAGCCTTTCCGGGCGCCATCGTCTTTGACAAATGAACGTGCAATTGTGACGGACTGCAGGTCATTTCCTACCGTTCCAACCGGCGGGACAAATTCCCCTACAACGCGTTGCTGGTCGACCAGGGATACTGCTTCAACGGTGGGAAGTGGAATTTTCCCGAAAGCCCGTTGCGAGGGCTATACCCGCGGAGGGTCGTTTATGAGAATGTGTATGGGTGGGATTCGTTCGAGCCGTTCTTGCAGACGGTGGAAAATCTGGAACCTGAGGACCTGGAACAGTGTCGGGCTGCCGTTCCCAACGAGTGGTATGAGGGGAACGAGAAGGACCTAGATCATTTACTCGATCAGCTCTATCTTCGTCGGCGAAAAGTGCGGCAGGCGGTTCTCGATGCCAAAAATCTGAACCCCACTCCCTTTCCGAACTGGAGTTCGGAGTCTGTTTCGTCGATCTATTCATATGTTGACTCCAAGAAAGGGGGCTGTGTCGGTGAAAGGATGAATCCGTCGCCGGCGAAAATCCCGTCCGGGGACTGATCCTCAAGCCCTCCCCAAAGTAATGCGGAAACGTTGCCATCTCTATATTCTTCGATACGTTCCCGATTTTGTCAGAGGCGAGCGATTGAACCTCGGAGTTTTTTTACATTGTCCGGGGGCGAACTACCTGGGTTGCCTGTTGACAACGGACTTCCGGCGCGTAAAGCGTTTTCACATCCACGCCGATCTTGGACTTCTTCGCCTGCTCCAGGAGCAGGTTGAAGATGAAATCCGGGATCATCAGGAGAGCCTGGAAGAGTACATTCACGGTTTGCATCACACCTTGTCCAATCTGCTGCAAATTTCCGACCCGCAGGAGCTTCAATCGGAGGATCCGCAGCGGGAGCTGGGAACCGTCTTCGAGCGTTACGTGGGCGGTCCGGCCGCGGCGGAGGTGGAAGAGGACAGCCGACGTTACATTCGTCAGCGGATGACGGAGGCCTTTATCGAGGCCGGAATTTTTGCCCGCTTGGAGCGGCGCATCCTGGCGGCCCGGTATACGGTCCTGGGCGATCCCCTGCGGTTTGATTACGGATACCGGCCCAATGGGGGGATGAATTTCCTGCACGCTATTTCCCTGAACCGCGACCCGGACTTGGCGAAATCCTTGGCCTATACGATCGAACACGTGCGCCGGAGCGGACCGGCGAAGCTCACGGCCGTGGTCGGCGCCTCGGAAGGGATTCGGCCCAAGGGGGTGATGGATGCGGCGCGCAGCATCCTGCAGACAAGCGACATCCAAGTTGAGTCCATTGAGAACATCCACGCCGTGGCTTCTTCGATCCGCCGCGATCTGGGTGTGTAGGCGAAAATCAGAAAATCCACCCCGAACGGAACTTCTACCCCTGAGGTAAAACAAGAAAGAAAGCTTTTCTCATGAAGTCGGGCGGGTTTTCCGGACGGGGGCGGATCCAGCGATGAGGGAAAGCGCAAGTCGGGTCGACGTCGAGTGCTACTCCGGCTACCGGGCCGATGAGCGTCCGCTTCGTTTCACCCTCAGCGCCCCGACATCTTCCCGGACCTACGAGGTACAGGATCTTCTGGACCGCTGGTACGGTGAGGACGATCTGTTCTTCAAGGTGCGGGCCGATGACGGAAACATCTATATTCTCCGTCACCGGGAGTCGAGCGGCCGATGGTCGCTGGAGGCTTTTCGCAGCGGGCCGGTTCGTTCGTAAGGGGCATCGGGCGGGATGAGTGGGGAAGTCTCTGTTAGAGAGAGTCGCTCGCCGGTTGCTTGAGGATATATTCAACCGCGTCGTAAAGATTCCGGACCACGGCGCAGGGTTTCGGTCCCTTGTCCGCGCGCCATCCTTCTCCTTTTTCGTCCACTCGGATCACCGGGCATCCGACCGCCGCCCCGGCTTCCAGGTCTCGTTCCGAATCTCCCACAAGATAGGTTTTGGTGAAATCGAAGCCGTGCTCTTTCTGTGCCTGCCGCAGCAGGCCGGGTTTTGGCTTGCGGCATTCGCAATGGTCTTCGGGCCGGTGCGGGCAGTAATAGACTGCCTCGATCTTTGTCCCGCTCTGGTCAATTTCCTTAAGAAACTTCCGAGTGATCGCCTGAAGCGCTTCGTTTGTGAAGTGGCCCCGCCCGACGCCCGATTGGTTGGAGACTATCACGATGCGGAACCGATGCTCGGTGAGGCGGCGGAGCGCTGCGGTGGCGCGAGGAAGAAAGTGGAACTCTTCCCATCGCGTGACCCAATGGTTTCCCGGTCTCCGGTTGATGACCCCGTCGCGGTCCAACAGAACGTAGGAACTCATGCGATTCGGTTTCGGCGGCAGAAAGAGTTTTGGAGAAAACCTTTAATGCGGATGGGAGGAAGCCGCTGCCTCCTTGAGAGTGGTCTCCAGGGCCCATTTTTGTTCTTCCCGGGCCTTGGCAAAGTCATCGATGCCGAAGTCCCAGACGTCGATGTTCAATTGGTTTTCCTTTAGAATCTCCGCTACGGCATACTCGCCGGGGGTCAGGGGCTCTTTCGGTTGCAGGCGGTAGATGTCGTCGGTGATCTTCCGGAGCTCGGCCGGGATCGGACGCCGTGACTCCTTCTGCTTGCCCCCCAAGGGGCCGACCGTGACCACCTCCACTCTTCGGGTCTTCTTCTTCGAAATCAGTTCGATCAGGACGAAGTGAATCATCTCGAAATCGGCAAAACGGAGATAGATCACCGGTGTCGGAGAAAGGATACGGAGAGCGGCGTGGGGCTCGGGGAGTGTGACGAAGGCGCGCTTTCTCAAAACGGGAAGCGGGACGACAGCTCTCAGGACCCCGCGCTTTTTGTCGCCCGACACATCGGCTGCATTCTGAATCAGTTGAGTTACGCGGCGGCCGTCGTACACAAACACGCCGTCCAGAGGAGGGAGGATGACACCCGCTTGCACCTCAAAACCCTGAGTTTTGGGAAGTCGAGGACGCGCGGCGGCAATTCGGGACGCTTCCTGGAACTCCTTCTCTTTTCTCAGCTCGTCTTCTTCGCGGCCCTTTTCGGTCGCTTCAAGGTCGATCAGGTCTTTCGGCAGTTCTTCCCAGGCCGACCGCTCCAGGCTGTAGTATCGGACCCGGTCGCCCTGAACCTCATACTCCCGGACCACCTGATACGAACCGTCCGTTAGGTAGAGCTTAAAGCCCCGCGCCATCGGGGAGGCGGTGAAAAGGGCGGTGAAAAGGAGTACGGTCAGTTGGTAGCTTAGTTTTCGCAGCATAATTCTTTCCATCCTCAGGGTATCCTTCTCTGTGTTTAGATGCAAATACTGATGCGGGTGCGGAGGGGAATTATTGTCTCCGCACCGGTTCGCCCAAGAGCGTGCGGCAAACGGCCCGATTATGTTAAGATGGTTTCTCACCGCCCTCTGCTAGGTTTGGAATGAAATTCGGAGTCATCGTCTTTCCCGGCAGCAACTGCGACCACGACGCCTGCCACGTACTCGACAAAGTTCTTGGCCAACCGGTCGAATTCATCTGGCACCAGTCGAGTGATCTCTCCTCCCTCGACGCCGTCATCGTGTCCGGAGGGTTCTCCTTTGGTGACTACCTCCGCACGGGAGCGCTGGCGCGCTTTTCGCCGGTGATGAGGGCTGTGGAAAAGTTCGCCCGGGAGGGAGGCTTGGTGCTCGGCATCTGTAACGGTTTCCAGATTTTAGTGGAATGCGGCCTGCTGCCCGGAGCCTTGATGGGGAACCGCGGGCTGCGGTTTATCTGCCGCTTCGTTCATGTGCGGGTGGAAAATACGGATACGCCCTTTACCCAGGATTGCGCTCCCGGCCAGGTGTTGAAGTTGCCCATCGCCCACATCGGCGGAAATTTTTTCTCTGAGGCGGAGACGTTGGCCGTCCTCAACCGGCAGAACCGGGTTGTTTTTCGTTACTGTGACGCCGAGGGCCGCCTCACGGCGGAGTCGAACCCGAACGGTTCGCTGGAGGCGGTGGCGGGGGTCTCGAATCGGGAGGGGAACGTGCTTGGCCTGATGCCGCACCCGGAGCGCGCCGGTGAGTCCTTGCTCACCTCGACCGACGGACTCTTCATTTTCAATTCCATGCTGAAATCCGCCGTCGGTAAGACGTAGCGACGTAGCGGATTTGCGCATTCGACGTGCGCCCGCGCCCGACGTACCCTAGGCTACCGTACCCGAGCCTGACGTACCCGAATCCTGTCATCCCCATGCTTGCATCGTACAAATCTTTTTCTCGAAGGATTTTCACCCGTAGCGTTCTCCTGCCGGTTCTCCTTTTCGGCCTGCCGCCTGCCGGGGAGGCGCAAAGCGTCCTCTATACGGCGCGCTTCTACCTGGAGCGGGACCGCTACCTTGCCGGTGAGCCGATCTTCTCTGTTTTTGAGATCAAGAACGACGGCCCCGGCATCTTCCAATTCGCTTATCGTGTTCCCAGCCGGGCGGCGGGGGAGGGTTTGGAGAAGGAACCCACGTTTCGCATCCGGACCGCAGAGGGGAAACCGCTGCCGGATGTTTTGGATCGCCGCTGTCCCGGCGCCCAGGGAAGCGTGGTATACGGCATCGTACGGTTGAGTCCCGGCCAGGCGCACCGGGAGCGGTGGCTGCTCAACGAGTGGGCGGACCTTACCGTACCCGGAAGATACCGTGTGGGGGCCGAACGCCGGCTTCCGTTACACGGGTACGACAGAGCGAAGGCGGAATTTACCGAAAACCCCGTCGCCTTTGCCCGCGCCCTTTCCCGTCTTGAATTGGAAATGGTCGAATCCAAATCCACCCCGGAGGGCTTGCGGGAGGCGATGCAGCCGTATCGGAGCGCCCTCAAGGAGGACGACGGAATCCGAAGAGAGGAAGCGGTCCTTGCCATTTCCAAGTTTCCTCAGCCGTTTTTGCTGGACGATTTGGCCGAGCTGACCCGGGAGACCGGCCCTGCCTCCCGCGAGGTCCGCCTTCGCGGCCTGGAGGGATTGGCGCGGCTGGGGACTCGGGAGGCTTGGCGGGGGCGGTGTCCCGTGTGGCTTATGAGGCCGGCGACCCCGCCACGCAGTCGCGCGCCATTCGACTCTTGGCTGAAAACGGCGGCCCGAGACATCTCCAATGGCTTTTGGACTTGGTGCCGGATTCGAACGCCCGCGTCCGCGCCGTCGTAATTCAGGGACTGGGAGCGTTCCATGAGCCGCGAGCGTTTCAGGCTCTCTTCAGGTATCTTCACGCGGAAGAAGCCGAGAGCCGGGTGGGAGCTCTGCTGGGGCTGCGCGACATGCGGCGAAAAGAGTCGATCCCTTCGATGATCGCCATGTTGCATGACCCGGATGCCCGTGTCCGGCAGGTGGCGAATTTCGCGCTCACGGAGTTGACGGGCCGAAAAATGACGTACCCGGCGCCCACCACCGCGGACGCCGCCCGACGCGCCGCGGATGAGTGGAAAGTATGGTGGCAGGAAAATCACCGGAGTTTTTCTCCGCCGCCTTCGCCCGACTGCCGAAGCTATTAGAAAATAAGTCTTACCGAATTGACATGAGCAACGAAACCATTACACCGGATATTCTCGAGCAGCATAATCTGACCGAGGAAGAGTACCGGCGCATCGTCTCGCTGATGGGCCGCAAGCCGAACCTGACCGAGCTCGGCATCTTCAGTGTCATGTGGAGCGAGCACTGTAGCTACAAAAGTTCCAAGGTGCATCTGGCGCGCTTGCCCACCAGCGGCCCGCGCATCCTCCAGGGGCCGGGGGAAAACGCCGGCATCGTGGACATCGGCGACGGCTACGTGGCCGTCTTCAAGATTGAATCGCACAACCACCCGAGCTTTATCGAACCTTACCAGGGCGCGGCGACGGGCGTGGGCGGTATCCTGCGCGATATCTTCACTATGGGCGCGCGGCCGATTGCGCTGCTCGACTCGCTCCGCTTCGGCCCGCTTTCCGATGCCAAGAACCGCAGCCTGATGGAAGGTGTGGTGGCCGGAATCGCCGGTTACGGCAACTGCATCGGCGTGCCGACGGTGGGCGGCGAAATCCATTTCGAGGATTGCTATAGCCGGAATCCGCTGGTGAACGTCTTCTGCCTGGGCGTGGCGAGGAAGGAAAATATCTTTTACGGCAAGGCCACGGGCATCGGCAACAGCCTCATCTATGTGGGTGCGAAGACCGGCCGGGACGGCATCCACGGCGCGACGATGGCCTCGGCCGAATTTGACGACTCGGCCGCATCCGCTCAGGAGAAACGGCCGAATGTCCAAGTGGGCGACCCGTTCCTGGAGAAGTTGCTGCTGGAAGCTTGTCTGGAGGCGATGAAGGCCGGCGCGGTGGTCGGGATTCAGGACATGGGCGCGGCCGGGCTTACCTGCTCGACTTGCGAAATGGGCGCACGGGCCGGAACAGGCGTGGAAATCGAACTCGACCGCGTGCCGCAGCGCGAGACCGGCATGACCCCCTATGAGGTAATGCTGAGCGAGTCGCAGGAGCGCATGCTTCTGGTGACGGAAAAGGACCGTGAAGAGGAGATTTTCTCCATCTTCGGCAAATGGGGATTGGATGCAGTCGTCATCGGTCAGGTGATGGAGGAGTCGAAGCTGAGGGTAAGGCGAAATGGCGAAGTGGTGGCGGAGATTCCGAATGAGGCCCTGACGGACGAAGCGCCCCGCTATGAGCGTCCCGTTCGGCTGCCTGCGTCATCTTCATCCGCCCCTGGGGCAGGGAAAGAAATCGCCGGACTTCTATCGAAGAACGGAGCCGGAGAGATCGAAACAGCTCTTCGCCGGTTGCTGGCGAGTTCGGCGTTGTCCGGCAAGCGCTGGGTTTATGAACAGTACGACCATATGGTGCGCACGAATACGGTGGTGGAACCCGGCGCCGACGCGGCCGTAGTGCGCATCAAGGGTACGCAGAAGGCGCTGGCGCTGAAGGTGGACGGCAACGGCCGTTACTGCAGTCTGGACCCTCGCCGGGGTGCGATGCTGGCGGTGGCTGAGGCGGCGCGGAACCTGGTGGTGACCGGCGCGGAACCCGTGGCCGTAACCGATTGCCTCAACTTCGGCAATCCGGAAAAGCCCGAGGTGATGGGCGAGTTCAGCGAGGTGATCGACGGGCTGGCCGAGGCATGCCGAGTCTTCGGCACACCGGTCACGGGCGGCAACGTCAGCTTCTACAATGAGACGCTGGGCCGCTCGATTTTCCCCACCCCCGTCATCGGCATGATCGGGTTGATTGAGGACGTGGACCGGGTGATGCACGCGGCTTTCCGCGCCGAGGGGCGGGCCGTGGTCCTGCTGGGCCGTGACCCGGCGGGGAGCGTCGGTCCGGAAGAGATGGACAGGCTGTGCGCCTCGTTCGGCTCTTCCGAGTACATGAAGGTTCGGAACGGGACCCTTTCCGGTGAGCCGCCCCAGATCGACCTTGAATTCGAGAAGCGCGTGCAGGACTGCTGCCGGGAGCTGATCGGCGGTGGGGTGGTCGAATCCGCCCACGACGTTGCTGAAGGAGGGCTGCTGACGGCAATTCTTGAAAGCTGCTTCGCCGGCGAACAGGGCCTGGGCGTGCGTCTGGAAGTCGAGACCCGGTTGCCGATTGAAATTGCTCTCTTCGGTGAGATGCCTTCGCGGATTGTCTTCAGTCTGGAAAAGAAAAAACTTGCGCCGGGGCGGGAGATTGCTTCAAACTATGGGTTAATGCTTCCGCAGATCGGAACCACACGGAAGGAATGGGTTGACGTCGTATCCGACAAGAAAACAGTCCTCCACTGCCGGGCCGAAGAATTGAAGACGGTTTGGCAGTCCGGCTTGGCGAGGCAGCTGGAAAGCCCCGCTCCGCCTTCAGGGTCCCCGTGATCTCACGAAACCTTATTTTGCCTTTGATAGATCAAGGGGACATCAATTCTGAATTCCAGGAGAGCCAGTGAATCCTCCCAAACTTGCCGCCCGTACCCGGCCATCTTCCGTTTCCGCCGAACTGATGGAAGACAAATTTCATGAAGAGTGCGGCGTCTTTGCCATCTACGGCCATCCGGAGGCGTCGAAGCTGACCTATCTGGGGCTCTACGCGCTCCAGCACCGGGGCCAGGAGAGCGCCGGGATTACCACCGCCCAGGACGGCGAACTGCTGACTCAGAAGGGAATGGGTCACGTCGGAGATATTTTCATCGAAGAAGTGATGGAAAAGCTTCCCGGGACCTCCGCTATCGGCCATACGCGCTACTCGACGGCCGGAGATACGGTGTTGCAGAACGCGCAACCCCTGTCGGTGGATTTTATCAAGGGGAAGGTGGCGCTGGCGCACAACGGCAACCTGACCAATGCGGTCGAGATTCGGAAGAAGCTGGAATCGCAAGGAGCCATCTTTCAAACCACCAGCGACAGTGAAGTGATACTCCACCTGATTGCCCAGGCAAAGCCCGCAAACCTCCCGGAGGCGATTGCCGAGGCGTTGGACCAGTTGGAGGGCGCGTATTCGGTGGTGCTGATTACCCCGCAGGAAATCTATGGGGTTCGCGACCCGCGGGGCTTCCGGCCACTCTCCTTGGGCAAGCTGGATGGGGCAAACGTACTGGCTTCGGAAACCTGCGCCTTTGACTTGATCACCGCGGAGTACAGCCGCGAAGTGGAGCCGGGCGAGATGGTGGTGCTCGACCGCCGCGGAATCACCTCTCTGCGCATGGCGCCGCCGGGACCCACATCCTTTTGCATCTTCGAGCACGTCTATTTCTCCCGTCCCGACAGCCGCACTTTCGGCCGCCAGGTGCAGACCAGCCGGGAGAGCTTGGGCCGTCTCCTGGCCGAGGAACATCCAATTGAAGCCGATCTTGTGGTTCCGGTTCCCGACTCCGGCGTGGCGGCGGCCAGCGGCTATGCGGAAGCCTCCGGCATTCCGTTGAAGTTCGCCTTAATTCGGAATCACTATGTCGGAAGGACCTTCCTCGAGCCGCAGCAAGCGATCCGCGACTTCGGCGTAAAATTGAAATTAAATCCGGTGCGGAGCCTGCTCGAAGGCAAACGGGTGGTTCTGGTGGACGATTCTTTGATCCGTGGCACCACAAGCCAAAAAATTGTCCGGATGGTGCGCCAGGCCGGAGCGCTCGAGGTGCATCTGCGCATCAGTTGTCCGCCGACGATTTCGCCCTGTTTTTACGGCATCGATACGCCCACTAAGAAAGAGTTGATCGCCTCTTCGCAGTCGGTGGAGGAGATTCGCAAATTTTGCGAAGCCGACAGCCTTGGATACCTCTCCATGGAGGGGTTGCGCCGGGGGGTAGACGATGCCGACGGCCGCTACTGTGTGGCCTGTTATACCGGCATCTATCCGACGCCGGCTCATGATTCTGATCTGGTGGTTCTCCATCGCCGGTAATCATTGCGAATCGATTGATCATTGATCTATGACGAATACCCCGGCCACGGAGACTCCGGTTCCTTCCCGCCCGCTTTGGAAGGCCTGGGCGGACCGCTTTCCCCCTCTCGATGCCGTCCGAAAACGCTTCGCAGACAAAACTCTCCGCCGCAGGTTGCGTACGCCGGGGATCATCCTCGGAACGATTCTTTTGGTGCGGATCTTTGTCGTCGAGGCAACGGTGATTCCCACCGCGTCGATGGAGCGGACGATTTTGATCGGCGATCATATTTTCCTGAATAAATTTTCCTACGGTCCGGCCATCCCCTTTACACGGATTCGTTTTCCGGCGCTGCGCAAGGTTCGCCGTCAACAGGTGGTTGCCTTTCGCTACCCGCGGGACCCCTCGCTGCTGTTCGTCAAACGCGTGATCGGCGTGCCGGGCGACCGCCTCCGGATTATTCACAAGATGGTGACCATCCACGACACGCCGCTGAGCGAACCCTACGCCTATTTTTCTCAAGAAAGAATTCTTTCCTGGCGGGATCACTTTCCTCCGACGGAGGAACAACTGGAGTGCACGACTCAGATCTCGGGGGTTGACCCCTCCTGGGCTCACGAGTTGCGGGAGTTCATCGACGGGAGATCATTCCTCGTGCCGGCGGGGCATTACTTCGTCATGGGGGACAATCGCGACGGCTCATTCGACAGCCGCTTCTGGGGATTGGTGGGGGAAGAGTACATTGTGGGTGATCCGCTCTTTGTCTACTGGTCCTATGATGCGCCCACCGAAAAGTGGGTGAACCGGGGATTCGTAAGTCAGATCAAGTTTGATCTTTCGATCCTGGCCAACTTTTTTTCGAAGACGCGTTGGTCCCGTATCGGCAAGGTCATCTAGCGGAGCTTCCGGAGGGTTTCCCGCTGCCGCTCGGTCCGGGATTTTGGAGGGGTCGAGGAACGTAAGAGTTCGAATGCGATACGCCGAGGCAGGTGTGGACATCAACCGCGCCGAACGAGTCAAGAAGCAGATCAAACGGCTGGCCCGGAGCACATTCTCGCCGAATGTGGTGGCACCGCTCGGCGGCTTCGGCGGTCTGTTCAAAATCGGCCGCAAGGCGAAGAACGGCGTCTTGGTTTCGAGCATGGACGGGGTGGGGACGAAATTGCTCGTCGCGTTTCGGATGAACGGGCATGAACGGGTGGCCGAGGACTTGGTCCACCACTGTGTGAACGATATTCTGGTCCAGGGCGCGCGGCCCCTCTTTTTTCTTGATTATCTGGCGAGCGGCAAGCTGAATCCACAAACGCTGAAGTTGATCATTCGAGGATTTGCGCGCGCCTGCCGCCGCACCGGGTGTGCCTTGATCGGCGGCGAGACGGCCCAGATGCCCGGTTTCTATGCTCCCGGACATTACGACTTGGCCGGATGCATGGTTGGTTATGTCGAGAAGCGGAACCTGCTCGACGGCAGCCGGATTCGCCCGGGTGACACGCTGCTGGGATTGCCCTCGCTGGGGCTGCACACCAACGGGTATTCACTGGCGCGCAAGGTTCTGCTGGAGCGGGCAGACTTGAGTTTGAAGAAAAAACCGGCGGGCTTTTCGAATACGCTGGGAGCTGCGCTGCTGGCGCCGCACCGTTGCTACTCTTCGTCGCTGGCCCCGCTGGCCGAGCGGCGGCTCTTAAAAGGGATGGCGCACATCACCGGCGGCGGCATGACGGACAACATTCCCCGCGTCCTGCCGGCCGGCTGCCGAGCGGAGATTCGTTGTGGAAGCTGGCCGGTGCTGTCGATTTTTCGGTTAATCGAGTCGTTGGGGAATGTGAAGGAAGCGGAGATGTACCGCACCTTCAACATGGGCATCGGCATGGTGCTGGTGGTGGGGCCGAAGCAGTTGGCTGCCGTTGAGCGGCATCTGAAAAAGGTGCGGCAAAAGTTCTACCCCATCGGCACGGTCCGGCGCGGGCGGCGCGAGGTCCGCTACGTCTCGTTGCAGGCTTGAACGATCTCAATCCGTATTACAATGACCCCTACCATGAAGAGATTAGGCATACTGCTGTCGGGCCGAGGGTCGAACTTTGAGGCCATCTCAGCGGCGGTTCGTGAGGGGCGCATCCCGGCGGAAATCGCCCTGGTTGTCAGCAATCGGGCGCAGGCGGCGGGGCTGGAAAAGGCCAGGAAGTTGGGGTATGAGACGCTCTGTATCCCCTCCCAGGGCCGCAAGCGGGAAGAGTACGACGGCGACGTGGTGAAGGCGCTGCAGGCGCATCAGGTGGAAATCGTCTGCCTGGCGGGTTTTATGCGCCTCTTAAGCTCGGTATTCATTCAGGCATTTCCGAACCGAATCCTGAACATCCACCCCTCGCTGCTGCCGGCGTTTCCGGGGCTGGACGGCCAGCGGCAGGTGCTCGAGTGGGGAGCAAAATTCAGCGGCTGCACGGTTCACCTTGCCGACGAATCGCTCGACGGCGGGCCGATTATCTTGCAGGCCGTGGTGCCGGTTCTGCCGGACGACACCCCCGAGACGCTTTCGGCGCGCATCCTCGAGGAGGAGCATCGAATCTATCCCGAGGCGGTGCGATTGTTGGTGGAAGATCGTGTCCGCATCGAAAGCGATGGCCGGCGGGCCGTTATTTTGGAAAGCTCTCGTATCAGTTCATGAGAGAAAGATCCCTGAAAGAACAGATCGCCTACCTGAGCAAGGGGGCCGACGAGATCATCCGTCCCGAGGAGATGGAGGCGAAGCTCCGCCGCTCTGCTGAGACCGGCAAACCGCTTACCATCAAAACCGGATTCGATCCGACCGCGCCCGACATTCACCTGGGCCACACCGTCCTGCTGCGTAAGATGAAGCACTTTCAGGACCTCGGGCACACGGTGATCTTCCTGATCGGTGATTTTACGGGAATGATCGGCGACCCCTCCGGCCAGTCGGTAACGCGCAAGGCGATGACGCGCGAGCAGGTGGAAGCGAACGCCGAGACCTATAAGAAGCAGGTCTTTAAAATTCTGGACGAAGAGAAGACCGTCGTCGAATTCAACAGCTGGTGGCTTTCGCCGATGACCGGAGAAGATTGGATCAATCTCTGCTCGAAATATACGGTAGCTCGGATGCTGGAGCGGGAAGACTTCGCCGAGCGGCTCCGGACCCAGAAGCCGATCGCCGTTCATGAACTGCTCTACCCGCTGGCGCAGGGTTACGATTCGGTATCGCTCAAGGCGGACTTCGAGCTCGGTGGCTGCGACCAGCGGCTCAATCTGCTGGTGGGCCGCGAGTTGCAGCGCGAGTATGGGCAGGAGCCGCAGGTAATTTTAACCATGCCGCTGCTCGAAGGCCTGGACGGCGTGCAGAAGATGAGCAAGTCGCTGGGGAATTACGTCGGCATCTACGAGCCGCCCGCGGAGATGTTTGGCAAGCTGATGTCGATCTCCGACGAGCTGATGTTCCGCTACTACGACTTATTGACCGACCGAACACCGGCGGAGATCGAGCAACTAAAGAGAGATACGGCCTCCGGCAAGCTCCATCCGATGCAGGTGAAGCGGGATTTGGCGAAGCAGATCATCACGGACTTCCATTCGGCCGAAGAGGCGAAGGCCGCTGACGAAGGGTTCTCCCGCGTCTTCTCCGAGCGGCAGACGCCGGCGGAGATGGACGTGAAGGAACTCTCGCGGTCGAGCGGGCGCGTCCGGCTGACCAAGTTGATGGTGGATACCGCGCTTACCGCCTCCCACGCCGAGGCGCAACGGCTGATCAAGCAAGGCGGCGTTTTGGTGAACGGAAAAAAGATTACCGACATCAAAGCGGACCTCGATTGCTCCCGGGCCGAGGAACATACGCTGAAGGTCGGGAAAAGGCGTTACCTGAAGGTGGTCGTTCATTGAAAGAGCAAGGGTGCGAAAGAAGAGTGGACGCGAAGGGAATCCCCTTCGCCGCCGTGATCCCGCCCCGAACGCCCTTCCCGGAATACGAATCAATTGGAAGAGGACAAAAGTTGCAGCGTGAAGACCACTTTCATGCGGGTGTCGAAGGTGCTGATGCGGCGCGCGGATGAGGTGAGGCCGTTGTGCTCCGCCTGTACTTCGTAATCCGCGGTCTTCTTCAGGCCTGCGAATCGGTAGCGCCCTTCGGCGTCGGCGTAGACAGCGCGGGTCTCCTTGGTCGTGAGGTTTTTAAGCCGCACGGCCGCCTGAGGAACAGGGTTTTCCGCTTGGTCCAGAACCACGCCGATCAGGAGTTTTGTCGTCGGCGGTTTTTTCTTTTTGGCGTGGAGTTGATCCGTACCCCACGCGAAGAGTACGGTGACGAGAGCCCCCGTCCAGAGGCCTGCCCCTAGAATTGAAAATCGTTTCGTCGTTGTTTTCATTTTCGTTGTTCCATTCCACTCATACTTGAAATGAGGTATCCCCTCGGACAAAGAAGCCCTAGAGGTCTTCCTCTTCTTCGCTTGCGAACGCCGTGCCGAGCTCAAGCGGATTGGCGCTGACCACTTCGAGCTGCGCGCCGCATTCCGGGCATTCGAGAGTTTCTCCCTCGGCGATTTCCTCATTGATGGTGATGGATGCCTCGCACCCCGAGCAGCTTGCCATAGCGTTTCCGGTTATCTGAAATAGGCCTTTTTTGATGTCTTGTCCTGGGCTCTTTATTATGAAAGGCGGTTTCTTCCCATTTGTCAAGGCCGAAGGGAAGTCATGCGGGAGTTCTCTTGAACGGATGAAGGTCCCCTGGAATTCCCCGGTTTTGGTATAGTGCCCAGATCGAAGAGGTGAAAAGGATGAACCGCGAATACCCGGAGAGACCGATGGTGGGCGTGGGCGGAGTCGTCGTGCGGAATGGGCAGGTGTTGCTGGTTCGACGCGGACAGGAGCCGCTCAAGGGTGAGTGGTCCGTTCCGGGCGGCATGGTCTCTGTCGGTGAGAGGTTGGAGGAGGCCGTGCGCCGGGAATTGATGGAAGAGACGGGGTTGGTGATCGAGCCGCTTTCGGTTTTGGGTGTATTTGATCGGATTCTTAAGGCCGGCGACCGGGTGCGGTACCACTACGTCTTGGTGGACTACCTCTGTCGAGCCGTTCGGGGCGAGGCGAAAGCGGCCTCCGATGTTACGGAGGTCCGCTGGGCCGCCACCGACCGCCTTGCCGAATTCAAGATTAACAAAGAGACCCATACCTTGATTGAAAAGGCGTTTCGAGAAGGGGACGGACTGAGCCTGTAGCGAGGAGTGGAAGTTTTCGGCAAGGTTAGGCCCTTCGTGGCCGGTAACGTCCCTGCCATCTGTTCCAGCGCAGGCGGAGCAGGTCCAGCAGCATAAGGAGAGAATCTCGTAGAAATCGTACCTTGGTCACCGGGCTGTTGTCCCAGCGCACGGGAATTTCGACGATCCTTCCTGCGTAGAGTTAGACTAGGTAGAGCAGTTCCGGGTCAAAACCGAACCCTTGGCTGGTCTGAAGCAGGAAAGCCACCCTTGTCACCTGGCGATGGAAGAGCTTGAAGCCGCACTGCGTGTCGTGAATCTTCAAGCCGGTGGCGAGGCGAACCACCACATTAAAAAACCTGCCGGACCACTCACGAAGCAGAGGCTGGTGAACGCCGATCAGCTCTCGCCGTAGAGTGCGGGAGCCGACGGCGGCGACGGCCCGCTCGCGCTCGACCGCCGCCAGAAGTTTTTCGACTTCCTCGATGGGTGTGGAGAGATCCGCGTCGCTGAACAGAACCCACTTGCCCTGGGAGTCCAGAACTCCCTGCCGTACGGCGGCGCCTTTCCCCCGATTGATGGGGTTCCCCAGCAATCGGATTTCTGGATGAGAAGCCGCCAGAGCGCGGACCAGTTCGCTGGTCTGGTCCCGGGACCCGTCATCGACGACCACGATTTCCGCCTCATAGCTCTGACGGCGGAGGTAGGCGAGAATCTTTTCCAGCGTCGGTCCGATGCGGGAGCTTTCGTTGTAGGCGGGCACCACCACGCTTAAGAAGAGGTCGGCCATAGGTTCCCGAATATAGTGTTTCGGTTGGGGTCCGTCAAATGAGTCCGGGTGATTCCGGGCGAACACGGAGGGCAAGAGGTGTTTTCAAAGCTACAGCCAAAACTACAGAAGGAGACGAAAGGAGTATTTAAATTTTGGATCGGACGCCGAAGAACGGTTAACGGGTTTCCCGATACTTTTCCGGCCAGCCGTACTTTCCGACCAGAGGGATGAATTTACACGGGTCGAGGGTCCGCGAGACAAGCCCGTCGCCGGGCCCGTCCCTATTTTTGACGATCAGCTTCAAGTCTTGCTGGGAGAGGGTTCCGACGGGAAGAACCATCCGTCCTCCTTCGGCAAGCTGCTCGAGGAGGACCTGGGGAACCCGAGGGGCGGCGGCTGTAATCAGGATGACGTCGTAGGGCGCCTCAGCCGGGTAGCCGACGCTGCCGTCCCCGTAAACCGCTTCCACGCCCTCGAAGCCGAGGCGGGAAAGCCGGTCGTGGGCGCTCTGGTAGAGCGCCGCATTTCGTTCGACCGTGATCACGCGCAATCCCAAAGCGGCCAGGATGGCGGCTTGGAACCCCGACCCAGTTCCCACTTCCAGCGCTTTTTCGCCCGGCTGCGGCCGGACGGCCTGCGTCATGGCGGCGACAATGTAGGGTTGAGAGATGGTCTCTGCATCCCCAATGGCGAGGGGTCGATCCTCGTAGGACTCCTCGGCCAGGGAGGGGGAGACGAATTCGTGCCGGGGAATGCAACGGAAGGCGTCCAGTACACGAGTGTCGACGACCCCTCGGTCGCGGAGCTGGCCTTCCACCATCTCCGCTCTGCGTGTTTCCCAAGGTTCGATGTCTTTCATGGGATGAGAAAAATTCCTTCCGCGCTTCGGATTCGATTATAGCACTCGGATGGGCTTTCCGATGGCGTCCGAGGGCACCCCGGAGATCGGACCGGTGCGCGTACCGGCTCTCGACGTATAATGGTTCGGGAGTTCGAAATTGACCGATTCCAGGAGTAATTTCAAGCCGGAGTCCCGATATTCACGCCAGATCCTTTTTCCTCAGATCGGGGAAGAAGGGCAGCGGCGGATTGAAGGCTCGCGCGTGGTGATCGTCGGCTGCGGCGCCTTGGGCACCGCGCAGGCCAATGCCTTGGTACGTGCCGGGGTGGGGCGCCTGCGGATTGTAGATCGTGATTACGTCGAAGAGAGCAACCTGCAACGCCAGATGCTCTTCACCGAATCCGACGCGGCGGAGAACCTGCCCAAGGCCGTCGCTGCGGAAAGAAAACTGAGGTCCATCAATCATTTGGTAGAGGCTGAGGGAGTGGTGGCCGACCTGAACCACAGGAACGGGGAAGAGTTGGTGAAAGGCTTCGACCTGATTCTCGACGGAACCGACAATTTTGAGACTCGCTATCTGTTGAACGAGTTGTCCGTCCGCGAAGGGATTCCCTGGATCTACGGCGGTGCGGTGGGAAGCGCCGGAAGCACCTTTACGGTGGCGCCGGGACGAACGGCCTGCCTCAGTTGCCTGTTTCCTGCTTTGCCCAAAGGCCTGCATGAGACCTGCGATACGGTGGGCATCCTCTCTCCGGCGGCAAGCTGGACGGCGGCCGTACAAGTGAGCGAAGCCATCAAAGTTCTGCTGGGCCGATGGGAGAGCCTGCACGGGAGCTTTCTCAGCTACGACGTGTGGGAGAACCGGTCCGGGCAGGTGCGCGTGGAGCAGGACCCGAACTGCCCCGTCTGCCGCCGCTGGGATTTTATGCACCTCGAAGGGCGCGGCCCCACCCGCATCAGCTTCTGCGGGCGGAATTCGGTCCAAATCCACCAACGCGGGGAGCGCCGCCTGGACCTCGAAGAGCTGAGAAAAAGGCTGGAGAAAAGGGGCGAAGTGCGGGCGAACGCCTATCTGCTCCGCTGCCGACTTGAGGATTACGAGCTCACCGTGTTTCCCGACGGTCGCACCATCGTCAAGGGTACCCAGGACCCGGCCGTGGCGCGCAGCCTCTATGCGCGTTATGTAAGCGGGTAAGCGCGCCTACGACTCTTCCTTCTCAAATTAAATTCCTTAGTGGATTTTTCCGGGAGTTACTGGCGGAAGAAGGGGAAGATTTAACGGGACTTGTTGACTGTCGCTGCGACGGGCCGGGGCCTGCGCTTGTCTTCGTACATATTGCTGTCGGCGAGGGACAGCGTTTGGTCGGCGGTTTCGCCGTTTTTGTGGAGATGGGTTCCGATGCTGAGGTTGAGGCTGAATTTGCCCATGCGATTCTTTCCCTGCCACTCTTCGACCCGCTGGTAGATGCGGCGCTTTACCATGTCGGCGCCCTCCTCATCGGTTTCCGGCAGGATGAGGACGAACTCGTCGCCTCCGTAACGGACAATGTAATCGGAGCCGCGGATGCAGGAGCGGAGGATATTGGCCACCTCCGCCAGCACGAAATCGCCCGTCAGGTGTCCAAAGCGGTCGTTGATCTCCTTGAAGTGGTCGATGTCGGTCATCATCAGCGCCAGGGGGCGGCCGTTCCGCTCGGCGCCGGAAATTTCACTTTGCAGCAGATCACGAAGCAGGCTGCGGTTGAAGACGTGGGTCACAGAGTCCAGCATGCTGTTCGAGAGCTTCGACTGCGCCTCCAGTAATTGATTGACGTTCCGCATCCGCATCTTGCGCAGTGCTCTCTCTCTCCTTACCAACGAAAGAGCGAAAATGACCAGTGCGATCATGACGACGAACAACGCTACGGGCGGGATGGTGAAGCTTACTGTCAGGGGATGGTTGGTCCAGAAATCCCGCGGTAGAAAGAAAGAGAGAACCCCCAGGGCCAGCACCGCCACGGCGAAGCCCACCAGGATCCGCGCTTCCCAACCGCCTGTTTCCAGCCTGCTCAGCTCGGTCAGAAGGCGATTCTGCGGGCCAAGTTGCTCGAAGCCGCCGCTGGGTTGCTCGTTCTCTCCGGGTTGCCGGAGCGATTCAATTTCACTCAAGTGCGCCATCTCCCTGGTTTCCGGCGAGGAACCGGAAACCGCTATAGCCCATTATGAGGATGGACGGGCCGGAAACCAACCCTACTGATGTACCGATGCGCCGTCCCCGACCGAGAAGCTTACATCTTCTGGCTGACGGTCTTGGCCTGGGTGAACAGGAGCAGATAGTCATGCCCGCCGGCCTTCGAGTCGGTGCCGGACATGTTGAATCCGCCGAAGGGGTGAACTCCCACCAGAGCGCCCGTACATTTTCGGTTGAAGTAGAGATTTCCGACGTGGAAAACTTCAGCCGCCTGATCAAGCTTCTTCTGGTTCTTGCTGTAGACGGCCCCCGTCAAGCCGTATACGGAATCGTTCGCCATCTCCAAAGCATTCTCGTAGCTGGAGGCCTTGACCACGGATAAGACCGGGCCGAAGATCTCTTCCTGGAAGACCTGGGCTTGAGGGGAGAGGTCGGCAATCACCGTGGGTTGGATGAAGTAGCCGTTGCCTTCCGCCTCGCCGCCGCCGGTCAGCACCCGTCCCTCCTTCTTACCCACGGCAATGTAATCCATGATGGACTTCTTGGCCTTCTCGTTGATGACCGGGCCCATATGGACTTCCGGGTCTTCGGGCGGGCCGACGCGAATCTGCGCAACTCGAGATTTCAGCTTCTTCAGGAAGGAGTCGTAAAGCTTTTCGGAGACGATGACACGGGAGCAGGCCGAGCATTTCTGCCCCTGATAACCGAAGGCGGCGGCGGCGGCGCCCTCGACGGCCTGATCGAGATCAGCCTCTTCGTCGACGACGATGGCGTCTTTTCCGCCCATTTCAGCCACGACGCGCTTGATCCAAATCTGTCCCGGCATCGCCTTGGCGGCCAGCTCGTTGATTCCCAGCCCGACTTCCTTCGACCCCGTGAAGGCGATGAAGCGCGTTTGGGGATTCTTTACCAAAGCCTCTCCCACGCTGGCGCCGCTGCCCGGCAGGTAGTTGACCACCCCGGCAGGCATGCCGGCCTCTTCCAGCACCTCAATGAACTTGAAACCGACGGTCGGTGTGTCGCTGGAAGGTTTCAGCACGACGGTGTTGCCGGCGACAATCGCCGCGGTCGTCATACCCCCCAGAATCGCCAAGGGGAAGTTCCACGGCGGAATGATGGCTCCCACGCCGAGCGGGATGTAACGGAGCGAGTTTTTCTCTCCCGCCAACGGCGTGAGCGGCTGAAGTTGACTCAGCCGTAGGGCTTCGCGGGCATAAAATTCAAAAAAATCGATGGCCTCTGCCGTGTCGCCGTCCGCTTCCACCCAGTTTTTACCCGCTTCATAGGTCATCCAGGCAGAAAAGTAGAACTTTCGCTCTCGAATGATCTCGGCGGTCCGGACCAGCACCTGGGCGCGGGTCTCGACAGGGGTATTTTTCCACGTCTTGAAGGTCTCCGCGGCCTTGCGGACGGCGTCATTGGCCATATCCACCGTGGCCTTTTCGAAGACGCCGATTACCTGATCCTTGTTGGCGGGGTTGTAAGAGGTGAATTTATCTCCTGTTTTCAATCGTTTACCGTTAATTATAATAGGATACTCGCGGCCCAATTCCTGGCGGACCTGGTCGAGTGCGGCCGACATCTTTTTAGCGTTCGCGGCGTCTTTAAAGTTAGTAAACGGCTCGTTCTTAAACTCCGGTAGCTGCATCTGGGATACCTCTTAAGGGTTAAGGAAACACCGGAATATTATAACAAAGAATTTCCGATAGCCACAGTCTTCGATTGGCAATTGTGGCACGTCATTTTGACCTTGCTTTCTCCAGACCAGCAAAGCAAGCCAAAATAACGGCGGGCCTACAAACCCCGTCCTTTGGCTTCGGTCTGAGGATGGCCCTGTTGGTAGCTCCAACCACGAACCTCGGCGATTCAGACTCCAGGGAAGGTGCGCCCAAATATCGAAACACTCCGCCGTATAGCGGAGGCATTCGATTGCGCTCTCGTCGTTCGTTTTGTCCCATTTGGCGAACTTGTATTATGGTCAGAACAATGTTACCCCGAGAACTTCGGCATCCCGACTTTTGATGAAGAGATGAAGCAAGCTGAGCGGGAAGACACGGCTGTTGCAGCCCTGTGGGTCCCAGATGAAATGCCAAATGTTACAAAAGCAGACACAGGAGCCTCTTCCGGCAGAATCTATTCAACAGAACCGCCAACTGCGAATCTAAATCAGGAAGCAACAATTGATTCTCTACCGGGAACAGTGCTTCTACAACGTGTGGAATCTGACATTGGCAGAGTCCAAACCGGCTAAGGGAACTGGAATATGCCTGAAAACCAGGAAGAACAGAAGCAGCCTGAGGGCGAAATCCCGCAGAAGGTGAAGTATGAGAATATCGAAGTATCATACCCAACCGTATATATTAACAACGCTGAATTTGGCACAACCGAATGGGACATGAGTCTAACCCTTAGCGAAATAAATAAGGCTGATGGAGAAACTGCCACGATATTTATCGTCCCCAGGGTTAGGATTGTAATGAGCATTCCTTCTGCTCTTCGCTTTGTTGAGGTCATGATGAGAACCCTCGATACCTATAGGAAGACTGTGACAGAGCAGTTGGAAAAACAACAGCAGCCCAGTGCACCTCCCAAATCAGACTCAACCCCATGAAATTCCCATCTCCACACTAAGACTCCACTACCGCCGAATCGTGAGTCCTGAGGTACTACTTCGAAGCGGGAATTCCGATCAGCGGAGAGCCTGGGGTCTTGCCCGCTCACTGGTGGAGGGAGTGGGGCAGGGGGCTTGAGACCTCGAATACGAAAACGGTGTGCGACCCGATGCGGGCTCCAGGCAGTGGGATCTGAGAAAGTATGGTGGCCTCGATCGCTTCGTCTTCCTCTTGATCGGGCCCTTGTTCGGGCTCTTGATCGAGTGCTTTCCGGTAGGGTGCCGCTCGATAGTTAAAGTTGATTTCGGCGGAGGGCAGGCCGGATCTCTCCAAGGCTTCCTTTGCGTTTTCAATCGATTGTCCCACAAAGTTCGGCGCCAGATAGCCTTCCGGAGGTTTGCCCCGGGAGACCAGGAGCGAGACGGTGGGGCCGGATGCCTCGCGCTCTTCGGGCGGCGGCTCCTGGGCCAGAACCTGGCCCGCCTCCGTACCCGAATCCCATACCTCTGCGATCTCCCCGGACTTCAAGCCCCGTTGGAGCAGGGTAAGCTCGGCGGCGCGCAGTCCCTTTCCCACCAAGTTGGGGATGGGGGTCTTCTGCGGTCCTCGGCTGACCAGCACGTAGGCGTGCTGACCCACCTTCAGGCGGCTTCCGGCGGCGGGAGCTTGGGATAGGACCTGCCCGGCTTCCCGTTCCTCGCTATAGAGCTCCTCTTCGACCCGGATCTCGATTCCTTTCCCACGCGCAAGTTTTACGGCTTCCTGGATCTCCATACCGACCAGGTCCGGCAGGGTGGCCTCGGGAGACTTGAGGGTGAGGCGAATCGTGGCAATGGCGCTCAACAGGGCTGCGGAGATGAGAACCATCCCCAGAAGAAGAATCTTGAGAACGTCGAAGATGCGCTGTTTGAGAAGCATGATGGGAGGCGCAGACACCTCAGCAGCCAGTTTAGCATGCTGGCTCTTGGGCGGGGTAATCGAGAATTAGGGGATTTTTATCTTCGAGGAATTCAGCGGTTTGCCTTAGCATGTTTCAGTCCGAAATTCACATGTAAATTTCATCATATTCTAACCTCGGCTTAAGCGAATCCTTAGGTCCGTATAGGATGATGCGCCCTACCTTGCGGCTCTCTGCCGCGAAAGGGGGACCGGAAAACCCCCAAATCTGCATATGAAAAGGGAGAATGAAAACAATGAAGAAACTAGCGGTTGCTTTCCTAGCTCTGTTTCTCGCGGTCGGAATGGGTCGTGCGGAAGACAGATCACTTGTTGATATTTCCAAAAAAGGTTTGGGGAACCGTCAGCCTGAGCGCGGAGGTTCTGCTGGTCATGCAGGGGTTCGGCGGTTTGGTGCTGGGCGCGATGGAAGGCGAGTGGCTGGTGGGTTTCATCTGTGCGCTGCTGTCCGAATACGAAGGCCGAAAAGTCCATGGGTCTTTTCAGATGGCGGTGCGGGAAGGCTGGCGGGACCGCGGCCTCGGTTTCCGGATGAAGCTGGCCCATCGACGGATTGCCCTCGAGCGCGGTATCCGGTCGGTCTGCTGGACGTATGATCCCCTGCAGAGCCGGAATGTCTTGCTGAACATTCGTCGCCTGGGGGCGAAAGTCAGAGCCTACCGGAAGGATTTCTACGGCTACTTCCCCAGCTCGATCGAACAAGGGCTACCCGCCGACCGGCTGATTGTCGAGTGGCGGATCGGGTCCCGCGAGGTGGAGCGCCATTTAATAAAAAAGCCGAAAGGGAAAAAGCGGCGAGAGGCGGGAAAAATCCCGGCTTCCGCGCCGCTCGCTAACCGGACCGAAAGGCAGCCGAACGGGTTTCTGCGCAATCGACGCATCCCCACCGCTCTCCGGAGTGCGGCGCTGCGGATCGAGATCCTTTCCGATACGGACCGTATGCGGCGGCGCGACCCCGCCCTGGCGCTGCATTGGCGGCTCCAGACTCGAAAACTCTTCCTCTTCTACTTGGCTCGCGGCTACCTGGTGAAAGATTTTCTCGTGGTCGGCGACGGCGCGGGCCGGGGATGTTTCTATTTACTGGGAAAGTAGAGGGCTGCTGGTGAAGTAGGAGGAGCTCAGACGGCTCTCTTTTTTCGCCTGCCGAAAGTTTCCTCTTGACCTTCCTCGGGAACCTTGACAAGGTGCTCCTACCCATTTCTAATTACTTTTTCAGCGAAGGGGTGAGAACATGATCAACCGCCGTTCATTTATTTTAAACCGAGGAACTTTGCTTTCCGCCGGAGGCGCAGGACTCATCGCCTCGGCGGCGCTGGGCGGGCCTGGCCCAGAGGCAGAAGCAGCCGCGGAAGCAGACGCAGAGGCAAGTCCGAAGGCCGCCCGAAACTCCAAGCCGCCCTATCTCGAGTTCCGAATTTTTCGTATGCAGATGGGTTCTCAGAACTCTCGCATGCAGACCTGGGCTGAAAAACGTCTCATGCCCTTGCTTGCGAAGTACGGCTTTTCTCCGACGGGCTTCTTTACGGAGGCTGTGGGACCGAACATCCCCTCGTTCTATTCTCTGTTTTCCTATGCCGGCTTGGCGGAGCGCGAGAGGCTGTGGGAGCAGGTGGTCGAAGACCCGGCTTGGGCGAAGGGAGTGGAAGAGTTGGAGTCCGGTGACGAACCGCCCTTCCACACCTCCGAGGGGTGGCTGCTTCGGGCGACGGATTATTCCCCCGCTTTGCAGGCTACGCCCAAGGACCGGAACCATTCCGTCTACGAATTGCGGATCTATGAATCCCCGACGGAAAAGCAGTTACGGGCTTTGCACGAGCGCTTCGCCGGACCCGAGATTCCCATCTTTCACCGCAGCGGGATTCATCCGGTTTTCTATTCCAGTATGGCAAACGGGCCGAAGATGCCGAATCTCACCTATCTGACGCCGTTTGAAAATCTGGCGGCTCGGGAAAAGGCTTGGCAGGCGTTTCGAACCGATCCGGCATGGCCTCCGGCGCTGCAGGAATCCATCCAACGGTCGGGCCAGATTGTCCGCAACATTACGGTTCTGCTTTTGACGCCGACAAAATTCTCCCAGCTTCATTAAGTTACTCGGCAGCCTGAGGGTTGTAGTGAAGAATCTGCATGTCTAAGTCGCATTCACGGTCCGGGGCGACAACGGTCTTGGCGGTTTTTGCGCATCCGGACGACATGGAATTTCTCTGCGGCGGAACACTGTTGCATCTGGCCGAGCAGGATTGCTCCATTCACGTCGCCACTATGACAGCGGGTGACTGCGGCAGCGCCCAGCTCTCGGCGGCGGGGATCTCCAAGGTGCGGCGCAGCGAGGCGCGCGAGTCGGCCCGCAAGCTCGGCGCCGGCTACACGTGTTTGGAGGAGCGCGACCTTTCGATCTTCTACGACCGCCGCACGTTGGCCAAGGTGACGGCGCTGGTCCGCCGCGTGCGCCCGACGCTGGTCTTTACCCATTCGCCCACCGACTACATGGTGGATCATGAAACCACCAGCCGCTTGGTGCAGACGGCCTGCTTCGGCTCCTCGGCGAAGAATTTTAAGGCCGGGGACGGGAAGAAGGGCGGCCGGAACGTTCGCGCCACGCCTTCCATCCCGCATCTCTATTATGCCGAGCCCTTCGGCGGGCGCGACATTCTGGGAAACGCTGTTCCCTCGTCCTTATGGGTGAACACCACCGGGGTCATCGGGCGGCAGCTTGAACTGCTCGCCTGCCACAAGTCCCAGCGCCAGTGGCTGCTGGCGCAGCAAGGCATCGACGATTACCTGAACTTTCTCCGCCGCCGGGCCGAAGAGCGGGGACGGCAGGCCGGAACGGCCTTTGCCGAAGGTTTCCGTCAACACCGGGGCAGCGGATTTCCGCAGGACGATCGGCTCAGCACACTTCTTGGAGACTTGGTCATGAAAGCAAGGAGCGTTTGAGGGTGTCGATTTCCCCTCGATGTTGACGCTCTTCGGCGCGGGCGGTAGAGTTGGATGTGGGGTGATTCCTTGCGCTACCTTCTCTTATTCCTCTTTTTTCTCTTCTTGTTTCTTGTTTTCCGGTTTTTCTGGAGATTGGGGCGGGGGATTTTGAAAGCCATGGGCGCGGCGGCGGAAGCGAGTCCGCGGCAGGGTGGGAGAACGAGTTCGGCTTCCGTTACCGGCCGGACTTTTCGGGACCCGGTCTGCGGCACGTTCGTTTCCACCGAGCTCTCCTACAAGCTGAACCGGGGGCCGGAGACATTCCATTTCTGCTCTCCCGAGTGCCGCCGAAAATTCGAGGCGGGTGAGCCCGACTCGGCCAACGGCTGAGATTCGCCGCTCCTGCCGGTCCCGCTTTCCGCACCTTTTTCAAAATCGCCGGAGGGCAAATAATGATTGACACTCTCGGTGCAGCATTTAAAATAAAGCAGACCTGAGGGAACCTGAAAGGGTCCGAATTTTGCGCAACGAATTTTGAGCAACAGTCTGCCGGACGAGGATGCTGCCGTTGAACGTTTCGTTGAATAGGCCGCCGCCGGTCGCTTTAACCGTTGGCGGATTTGATCCTTCCGCCGGCGCCGGGGTTCTCGCTGACCTCAAGACCTTTGCCGCTCACCAGTGTTACGGCGTCTCTGCCGTAACCTCGCTCACCGTCCAGACCACACAAGGCGTCCGCTCCTCGCACGCCGTCGATCCCAAAATTCTTCGCGAGATGCTGGAATCTCTGCTGGCCGACAGCTCCATCCGAGCCACGAAGGTGGGAATGCTGGGCGGCGTCAGTCAAGCGAAGACCGTCGCCGAGTTCCTTTGGAGAAGAGGCGTTTCTTCCGTGGTTCTCGACCCTGTGATGAAATCTTCTTCCGGCGCGGACCTGCTGGACGCGGACGGGTTGATTGCCTTGAAGGAGAAGCTGCTTCCCATCGCGGACGTCCTCACGCCCAACCTGGACGAGGCGGCGCGGCTGACCGGGCTTTCGGTGAACGATGTGGCGGGGATGAAGACGGCTGCTCGGCAACTGGTGGAGATGGGCTCGAAGGCCGTTGTCGTCACCGGCGGGCATCTGGAAAAGCCGGTGGACGTGTTTTTCGACGGGCAACAGATGGAGTGCTTCTCCGGCGACCGGGTGAAATCCGAAAACAGCCACGGAACCGGCTGTACGTTCGCCTCTGCGGTGGCGGCGAATCTGGCGCTGGGGTATCGGGTGCGTGATGCCGTCATGCTGGCCAAGGCCTACGTGACTGAGTCTCTGCGTAAGGCCTATCCGGTCGGCCAAGGAAGCGTACCGCTGAATCACTTCTACCGCATGCAACCTGCGCAGCGTCCCGTCTTCATCGAAGAACCGGTGCGCGAACCGATTCCTTAAACGTCCCGGATTCCCCCCTCCTCACCCCTGCTTCCGAACCCCCTCGGGCGTTGAAATTTCCCGCCTCACCGTCTCTTTTGGGCCGTTGTCCGAAGCGATTCGGGATGATATTTCAATCAATAACTGCGGTTGACAGCGAGGAGAGCGGCTGCTATAAAGAGTAGTATAGTTATACATAGAATGTATAACTATACTGATTCGGGCTGGGTTTCGCTACCCTGTTTTGCTCTGAGCGGACCCAGAGAGATGGTGAAGATCATCGGGAATATTATTAATTGAAGAGCGAACTCGAAGAAATTTCAAAATCTAAAAACTTGACCCAGGCAGCAACTTCTGCCGGGCGGGTGCGCGCCGATGTCATTCGCGTCGGCCTTGTCGGCGCCACCGGATACGCCGGGCGCGAGTTGCTCGCCCTGCTGGGGCGGCATCCGGCCGCGCGGCTCACCCGCCTGATGTCTTCCGGGCGTCGGCACACTGAACCCTTGCCGATTGAAAAGATTCATCCTTCCCTTCGCGGCGAGGTTTCGATTCCCTGTCATCCGCTCGAAGAAGGAGCCTTACGGCCGGAAACGCAGGATGTGGTTTTTCTCGGCACCCCGCCGGAAGTCTCGATGGAGTTGGCCCCGCGGCTGGTGGAGCGCGGTTTGCGTGTGGTGGATTTAAGCGGCGCGTTCCGGCTGCAGGATATAGGCCAGTACCCGATTTGGTACGGGTTTGAGCACACGGCAACGGAGCATCTTAAGCAGGCCGTTTATGGGGTGCCGGAGCTTGACGGCGAGGCCGTGGCCGCGGCCCGGTTCGTCGCCAACCCGGGCTGCTATGCGACGGCGATTATCCTGGCCTTGGCGCCCCTGGTGCAGTCGGGTTGGCTTTTGCCCCAGACGGAGATTATCTGCGACGCGAAATCAGGCGTAAGCGGCGCGGGCCGCGCGCCGTCGGAAAAAACGCACTACGTCGAGGCGAACGAGAGTTGCAGCGCCTACGGACTCTTCCGCCACCGTCACGTGCCGGAAATCCTCCAGACCTTGAACTTGAAGCAAGAGGGGTTTCGCTTCACGCCGCATCTTGTGCCGCTGACCCGCGGCATTCTGGCGAGCCTCTACCTGCGGCTGGACGGAAAGCGTAGCCGGGAAGAGGTCGCCGGCCTGTTTAAAAAATTTTTTAAGAGCGCGTCGATGGTCCGCTTCTATGAAGACTCGACGTTGCCGGAAATCAAAGCCGTGCAGGGAACGAACTATTGCGATATCGGTTTTTCACTTGAGGCCGCGACGGGCCGCCTGACCGTCGTCTCCTGTATCGACAATCTGGGGAAGGGCGCGGCCGGGCAGGCGCTCCAGAATATGAATCTGATGTTCGGGCTGCCCGAGGAGACGGGGTTGCGGTGAAGTTGGTGGTAAAAATCGGCGGCAGAGTTCTCGAAGAGGCGCGTCTGCAGCGCCGTCTGGTGCGACAGGTGATGCGGTTGGCCCAAGCCGGTCACAAGGTCGTCGTGGTCCACGGCGGCGGCGCGACGCTGACGGATACGCTCGCGAAGCTCGGCCTGAAGTCGCGCTTCGTCTCCGGCCTGCGCTACACGGACACTCGGACGCGCGACGCGGCGTTGATGGTTCTGGCCGGGCTGGTCAACAAGCGGCTGGTGGCGGAATTCTCCCGGCAGGGACATGACGCGGTGGGACTCTGCGGCGGCGACGCAGCGCTCGCCCGAGTGAAAAAACTTGAACTCGGTCCGAACGTCAATTCGAACGGGCGAAAGGTCGGTCTGGGCTGGGTCGGGCGGACGAGCCGTGTTAACACGGCTTTCCTGAGCAAGCTTCTAAAGGACGGCATGGTGCCGGTCATAGCGAGTTTAGGTCTGGGGCCGAAGGGCGAATACTACAACGTCAACGCCGATGAGATGGCTGAGGCCCTTGCTGTGGCGCTCGAGGCCGACTCGCTCATTTTTGTCTCCGACACCGAGGGCGTGAAGGATGCAAGCCGGCGGCGGATTCCGCTGATCAAGGTTCATGAAATCGAATCCCTGGTGAGGCGGAAGATTGTGACCGACGGTATGGTGCCGAAGCTCCGTTCCTGCGCCCGCACGTTGAAGCGGAACGTCGCAGAGATTGCCATTCTCGGTGCGGGGAAGCGCGACGCCTTATGGAATGCCGTGATGGGGAAGAAGAATATCGGTACAAGGATTATTCGCAGCCCATGAGACAGACTTTAAATTTTACCCAAGTAGCGGAAAAAGAAAAACGTCACCTGATTCATACCTATGACCGGCTGCCGGTCCTGATGGTGAGTGGAGAGGGCTGCACGCTGATTGACGACCAGGGCAAGAAGTACCTGGATTTTCTGGGAGGGCTGGCCGTCAACTCGCTCGGCCACGCACATCCGGAAATTATGGAGGTGCTGCGCGACGGGTCCGAGACGCTGCTCCACGTCTCGAACCTTCTCTTTCATCCGTATCAAGCCGACGTGGCCGAGCGGTTGTGCCGCCTCTCGGGCCTGGACCGTGTCTTCTTCTGTAACAGCGGCACCGAGGCGGTGGAAGGCGCTCTCAAGCTGGCTCGGGCCTATGCGCGGAAGCAAGAAGAAGGGGACGGGAAGTCGACCTCTAAACTCGAAGTCTTGGCCCTCGAAGACTCTTTCCACGGGCGGACTGTCGGGGCGCTTTCGGCCACCTGGCCGGAGAAGTACCGAGCGCCGTTTGAGCCCTTGGTGCCCGGCGTCCGGTTCGTCTCGGCCAGGGATGTTAAAAAGCTCGAAAGCGGTTTTCGCGACACAGTGGGCGCGTTCTTGATTGAAATTATCCAGGGCGAAGGCGGCGTGGTGCCTCTTGATGAATCCTACTTGAAACGGGCCGAGGAGTTGTGCCGCGCCCAAGGCGCGCTGTTGATCTGCGACGAGATTCAGTGCGGGCTAGGACGCACGGGGCAGCCGTTCGCTTATCAGAAGTTCGGCTTGAAGCCCGACATCGTGCTGGCCGCAAAACCCTTGGCGGCGGGGCTGCCGATGGGCGCGATTCTGGCTCGTGAAGAAGTGGCGGCGGCATTCGGGCCGGGCTCGCACGGCTCGACGTTCGGCGGCGGCCCGTTGCAATGTCGGCTGGCGTCGAAGTTCCTGGAGATTCTGGAACGTCCCGGCTTCCTGGATCACGTGCGTGAGATGGGCGGCTATTTCCGGGCCCGCCTGGAGGAACTTGCGGACCTGCCCGCCGTCCAAAAGGTTCGAGGCGATGGGTTGATGATGGCGCTGGTGCTTGAGGTTCCCGGCAAGCAGATCGTCAAGGCGCTTTTCGACGAGGGCATTCTGATCAATTGTACGCAGGAGAAGATTCTGCGGTTCCTGCCGCCGCTCACGATTGAGCGGGAGCATGTGGACCGCTTGGCAGTGGCGCTGAGGAAAGTTTTGGCGGAGATTACGAAAATCCCCGTTGCGAAAGGTGTTCCGGTATGAAGTTTCCGGTGATGGAAGCGAAACAATTGAGCGTGGGCGACTTGATTTCCATTCGGTCGCTGACCGAGGACGACATCTTACAAATCTACGCGTTGGCGGAGCGCGTGAAGGCGTTTCCACAGAGGTTTTCGCAGGTGCTGGCCGGCCGACAGATGGCGATGATTTTTGAAAAGCCGTCGCTGCGGACCCGCGTCACCTTCGAGGTCGGAATCACCGCCCTGGGCGGGCAAGCGGTCTATATGGACCAGACGAAGCCGCGGCTGGGCGAGCGCGAGCCGATCAAGGACGTGGCGAAGAACTTGGAGCGGTGGGTGGACTGTATCGTGGCGCGCACGTTCCAGCACGACGCCGTCACGCAGTTGGCCGAGCACGCCTCGATTCCCGTCATCAACGCGCTGACGGACCTGTTTCACCCCTGCCAGGCGTTGAGCGACTTCTTTACGCTGCGGGAGAAATTGGGTGAGTTTAAAAACATTCGGCTGGGCTTTGTGGGCGACGGGAACAACGTCTGCCATTCGTTGATGTTTGCGGCGGCGCGGCTGGGGGCTGAGCTGCGCGTGGCGACGCCCGCCGGGTTCGAGCCCAAGGGAGAGTTTCTGCAGGAGGCCGAAGCGATGGCCAAGGAGACCGGCGGCGAGATCACCTTTAGTAACGACCCTCACCAAGCCGTCCGGGGCGCGAACGCCGTCTATACGGACGTGTGGGCCAGCATGGGTCAAGAGTACGCCGCCCACCTCCGGGCGCAGGTCTTCCTGCCGCACCGCATTACCGAGGAGCTGATGGCGGAAGCCGCCGACGATGCCATCTTTCTCCACTGCCTGCCGGCGCATCGGGGACAGGAGGTGGCGGCGGAAGTGATCGATTCGCCTCGCTCGGTGGTGTACGACCAGGCGGAAAACCGGCTCCATGTGCAGAAGGCGCTGTTGATGCTTCTGCTGCGCGGGACTTAGAGAACGGATTGGTTTTGGAAACTTTGTTCGATGCATCGTTCGAGGGAAGGAAAAATTGCTGTGGTTACCATTCGGAGAGCGAAGCTGAAAGATGTGGAGCAGGTGGCGGAAATTATCAGCGGTTACGCCAAGCTGAGGGTTCTTCTTCCCCGCCCGTCGGCGGAACTCTATGAGAGTGTTCGGGAGTTTGCCGTGGCCGAAGACGAGGGGAAGATTCTCGGCTGCGCCGGGCTTCGGTTTTACGGACCCTCGATGGGGGAGATCCGTTCCTTGGCGGTGGCTCCCGGCAGGCAGGGGAACGGTGTGGGCCGGCGGTTGATTGAATTCCTGCTGGAAGAGGCCGCCGAGCATGAATTGAAACAGGTCTTCGCCTTGACGCTGATTCCCGAGTACTTTGAAAAGTCCGGGTTCGGGGCGATTCCGCTCGAAGCGCTTCCCATGAAAGTATGGCGCGACTGCTTGCAGTGCGAGAAACTCTTCCAGTGTGACGAGAAAGCCGTGGTCTATTTTCTCGACAAGAAGTATGCGGAGGGGTTTGCCGAGGAGAAGATGCTGCTCGGAGCCTGAATCACCTCCGTCTCTCGTATGCATCGAGCTGGAAGATTCCCGATTCTCTTCGATGAGCGTGATCGCGGATGGCTCCCCCAGGCTCCGCCTGCTTGACGCGCCGAACTCGTTCCCCTACGATAAGATCAGGTGCTCGAATGCCGGGGCAAAGAGCATGACCAAAGTTGGCTTATTCAGCGGAGGGTCCTCCCGTTTTGGACGGAGAGCCGGTTTCCGAGTCTTCGGCCTCGCTCTTTGTCTCGTCGTAGCTCTCAATCCTCTTTACGCCCAGAGTTCTTCTTCTCCAGTACAGGGCCCAGAGCAAGACCCAGAGCAAGAGAATATCCGGAATCCGGAATTTTTCCCTCTGGATCAGGTGCGGCCGGGAATGAAAGGGATCGGCCTGTCGACGTTCCAAGGCGACAAGGTGGAAGAGTTTGAAGTGGAAGTTCTCGGTGTGCTGGAGAATTTCGCCCCGCGCCGAAACATGATCTTGGCGCGTCTTTCCGGTAGCCGGTTGCAAGAGACCGGAATTCTGGCCGGGATGAGCGGCAGCCCGGTTTACCTCGAGGGAAAGCTTCTGGGCGCCGTGGCGTTCGGTTTTCCCTTTGCGAAAGAGCCGATCGGCGGCATCACCCCGATCGGGGATATGATGGACATTGTCCCTCGTGAAACTCCAGACCCCGCTGCTGGTGAAGTGGCGGGTCACGTTTCCAGCGAACGGTCAAGCGAAGGGGCGCCGCCCTCGCCGCAAGTTTCACGGGCGCTTCCCTGGCGGGTCGCCCGCGCGGTGAATGCTTCGGCTTCCTCCGGAGCCGACGAAGAGATTCTTCGTTGGATCCCCTCCTGGGAGTCTCCCGAGGACCTCCCGGCAGCCTTTCAGCATTTCCCCGGGGCCCCAGGGGTTGCTGCGGTTCCTTCCTGGCAACGGGTTCCCTTGTTGTTTAACGGTTTTACGCAGCAAGGTTTGGACGCTCTGCTGCCTCAGTGGCGGGCGTTCGGCTTTGAGCCGATCCTGGGGGTGGGTTCGGTCCGTTCGTTCTCGCCGGATGGGGAGGGAGGGGGCCTGAGCGGGGCGGAGGCTCTTCGGCCCGGCTCGATGGTCAGCGTGCATCTGATTCGCGGTGATCTGAACATCAAGGCCGACTGTACGGTGACGCTCCGCATCGAAGACCAAATCTATGCCTGCGGCCACGGTTTCCTGCAGAGCGGCAGGACGGAGTTGCCGTTCAGCCCGGCGAAGGTCATCACCTTGATCCCCAGTGTCTTCTCTTCCTTCAAGCTTTCGTCGGCCGGCCCGGTGGTGGGCACCATACGGCAGGACCGCAGCAGCGGCATTCAGGGCGTCATCGGCGAGCGGGCGCGGATGATCCCGGTGCATATGACGCTCTCTTCAACGCTCGGCCGGCAGCGGGAGTACCATTTGGAGATCGTGCAGGATGCCCTCCTCTCGCCTCTTTTGTTGAACCAGGCTTTGATTGTATCCATCGCGGCCACGGAGCGCCGGCTGGGTTTGGCGACGTTCGAAATACGCGGACGAATTCGCCTTTCCGACGGACAGACAGTCGAGATCGAAGACATCGCCGCCGGGGACACCAATTCCCACATGGCGGTGGCGGCTTCGGTGGCCGGCCCGTTGCGGGTTCTGCTCAGCAGCGGTTTTCCGGGATTGGCGGTGGAAGGCATTGAGCTTTCCGTCATCTCGATCAACGAAAAGCGGTTGGCGAAAGTGGACCAGGTCTGGAGCGAGAAGTCTGAGATTGGGCCGGGGGAGGAGTTCACGATTCACGCTCAACTGCGGATGCTGAGCGGCGAGATACGGACCCAGAAGCTTACCGTCGCCACGCCGGAGAACCTGACCGGACGGTTCCTTACGGTGGTGGTGGGGTCCGGGCAGATGGCGAATCGCTATTTTGTCCCCCGCTTCAGCTCCCAGGGAGGCAGCCGGGTGGCGCAGGACCTGCGGCAGTTGGTCCGAGCGTTAAATCACCTGCGAGGGAAGAACCGGCTCTACGTCCTGCTCATGGACCAAAAACGGGCCCTCTTTTTGCAAGGGGAGGAATTTCCTTCCCCCCCTCCCTCCTTGTTGCAGATATTCCAGGCGGACCCGTCCGTTTCGACGAACATGGCCAGCACCGGGTTTTCGATCATCGGCGACTCGGAAAGCGAAGCGCTGCCTTACGCGATTCAGGGACAGAGAACGCTCCGGCTGAGGGTGAAAAACTCCGCCGCGCGGTAGCCGCGGGTGCAGCCGGAGGGGCTGCGGATGTTGACTGCGGAAGTTGCAGGGGATGAACCTGCTCGGCCGGGCAAGTGGTCGACAAACGGCGGGTCGCGCATGCGAGGCCGTTTCCTGTCGACTGCCCTGCATCTAGATCGAGGGGAAGATCGAGGGGCGCGTGAAGCATCTGAAAATCTGGGAAAAAGGTCTCTTATGATAAGGCTGAAACGGCGAATTCCGGGCATTGCACTGGCCCTGTTTTTCTTTACCTCCGGGGCGCGCGGCGTTGATACCTCCTTTTGGGAGATTGCCACTTACGAGAACTACCTGGAGGGAACTCTGGAAAATATCTCTTTGGCCCGGGAAGGGCAGATACGGCTTGCCCCGGAGTGTAAGGACATTTTCGACCCGGAAGAGATGCTGGTTCTCTCGCTGGCGCAGGACTCGAAAGGCAGGATCTACTTCGGCACGGGGCATCAGGGAAAGGTCTTTCGGATCAACCGCAAAGGGGAAGGCAAGCTGTTTTTTACGGCGGAGGAGGCGGACGTTTTCGCCCTCACGGTCGGCCCGGACCGTGCCTTATACGTCGGCAGCTCGCCCGAGGGGAAAGTCTATCGGGTGACGGCGGAAGGCGCCTCGTCCGTCTATTTTGATCCGAAGAGCAAATACATCTGGGCCTTGGCGTTCGACGCCGGAGGGCTGCTCTACGTGGGGACCGGGGACCGCGGGAAGATCTACCGCGTTACCGGTCCCCAAGAGGGCCAAGTCTTCTTTGATTCCGAGCAGACCCACGTCATCAGCATGGCTTTTGATCCGAACGGCAACCTGCTGGCGGGGAGCGACCCGAACGGACTGCTTTATCGCGTCTCGCCCGCCGGCAAGGGTTTTGTTCTCTACAAGTCCGACTTGCCGGAGATTCACGCTCTCGCGCTCGACGAGAAAGGGCACATCTACGCAGCGGCGCTGGGCAGCGCGCGCCGGGGAGCCTTCTTCGTGAGGCAGACTTTGACGACGATTACAGCCGACTCCAGAGGGAATCGTACGGGCGTCAACCCACCGGCGGAGCAGCCGCCACCCGCCCCCGGTTCCTCTCAACAAGGCCAACGTTTGGGAGTTTCCGGAACGGTCCGGCCTCCGGTGTCTCTCGCCCCGGTTGGCGGCAAGGGAAGGCTCTACCGGATTCTTCCCGACTACACGGTGGAGACGCTGTGGCGGAGTGAACGGGAGAGCATCTTCGGGTTGGTGGCGCACGCCGGGCGCGTGCTGTTTTCCACCGGCACCAAGGGCCGAATCTTTCAATTGGACGCTCCCGTAGGACGGAGCCCGGAGCTGGTGTTGCTGAACGAAACCCATCAGGCGCTGGCCACGCGGCTCATACCCGGCCTGGGGGGGGAAGTCTTCGTTGCGACGGGGAATATCGGAAAGATTTTTCACCTCTCTGACCAAACCGCCGCCGAAGGAACGTACCTCTCTCCGGTGCGTGACGCGAAGTTTATCTCCAAATGGGGCCGCATCGGTTGGCAGGGGCAGGCCCCCACCGGGTCGGAGGTGGAGTTGTACGTCCGAGCCGGCAATGCTGAGCAACCGAACGCCACCTGGAGCGATTGGACCGGACCCTATCGGAATCGGGAAGGGGAGGCGATTCGGAATCACCCGGCACGGTATCTCCAATGGAAGGCGATTCTGCGGGGCGGCAAGGGCGGCTCCCCTCTGCTGGACGGTGTAAGGGTCAGCTTCCTGAACCAGAACGTCGCGCCTGAGATCAGCTCTCTCAGCGTAGCCACTCCCGGGGCGCGGTTTACGTTCCGCGACGGGGGCGGGAGTTCCGGTCGGCGCGGTCGAGGCGGGTCAAACGTTGGGACCGTTTCAACCGCTACGGTCACCACCTCCGGAAGGGGGGTTCGAGGAAACGGGACGAAGTCGCCGGTCACGATCAGTTGGAAGGCGAAGGACCCGAACGGCGACTCCCTGGTTTACGACCTTTATCTGCGGGCCGAGGGTGAGAGGGGCTGGTTGCTGATCGATGAGGACCTTGAGCGGAGCTCCTTCCAGTTGATTCCCACATCGATTTCAGACGGCGAATATACTGCGAAGGTGGTGGCTTCCGACCGGGAAGCGAATCCGAGGGGTTTGGACCGAGAAACGGAGCGCCTGAGCGCCCCTTTTAGGGTGGATAATACCCCCCCGAAGGTGACGGCAGAGCGCCTGGAGGGCAAGAAGGGCGGCGTGAGGTTCACGGTGGAAGACGCCGTCTCCAGCCTGCGAACGGCGGAGGTGCGGATTGACTCGGAGCCCTGGACCCCGTTGGCCTCCGAAGACGGCATTGTCGACGCCCGGCGTGAGGTATTTGTTCTCCCGTTGCCGGGTCTACCTGCCGGGGAGCATCGGATATCGATTCGAGTTCACGACTTGGCCGGGAACGTAGGACTTGCGAGGATCGTCATTCATACTTCCGGTTAGACCCTCCACAAAGGTGGGTTCCGAGAGGGGTTTTTCACCTCACACCCAGACAACTTCGTGCCCCCACCGGGCATCTCACCTGAATAAGTGGAGACATGGGCACACCGCGTATACCACTTGAATGCGGAAAAGAGCAAGGCACAAAAGGACGTCCATGAAGAGCGAGCGGAACTCGTCCGAAGGGCTCAACGAGGGGAGGAGGCTGCTTTCTCCGAACTCTATGGGCTGCACAAACGGCGGGTCTATTCCCTCTGTTTGCGGATGACGAATAATGTTCCTCTGGCCGAAGACCTCACGCAGCAAGCCTTTCTTCAGCTATTCCGCAAAATTGCGAGTTTTCGCGGTCAGTCGGCCTTTACGACCTGGCTTCATCGGCTGGTGGTGAACGTGGTGCTGATGCACCTGAGGAAGAAGGGGCTGAATCTGGTCCCTCTGGAGGACTCGAACCCCCGTGACGAGGATGCGCTGAAACGGGATTACGGCAAAGAGGATACCCACCTGACCGGGGTGATTGACCGGCTCGGGTTGAGAGAGGCGATCGACAACCTTCCGCCCGGTTACCGGTCGGTCTTCATCCTGCACGACGTGGAGGGCTACGAGCATGAGGAGATTGCGCGGATGACGAGTTGCTCGGTAGGAAACTCCAAATCCCAGCTCCATAAAGCCCGCCTGAAATTGAGAGGCCTGCTCAAACAGGGGATGACACCCAAGGGGCATTAAACAGGCTGATTTTCGGTAAGAGAATAGGTTAGAATGAACGTATTCAGGCAGATGCGAAGGACGATGAGCGATGAGCGGCGAAGCTAGAGAATTGAATTCGCCACCGGCGGATTGCCAGAGGTTTGACGCGCTCCTTGCCGATTGGCCGGTGGCTGAATCCAACCCGTGGTTGGAGCAGCATGCCGGCCGTTGCCTCTCGTGTCGGTCCCTTTTCTCCGATATCCAACGAATTGTCTCCGCAAGCCGCAGCCTTCCCGAACCCGATTTTGATCCTCCTTCTTATTTCTGGAACCCCATTCGGGGACAGTTGATTTCTGAGGGCGTGATTCGCGAAAAAGGCCAATGGCTGCGGCGTTGGCTTCCGGTCTGGTACCGGCCGATGCCGGCCCCGGGGTTTGTGGGGGCTTTGACGGCGGTGATTGTCCTGGCCGGACTGGTGGCTTGGGGACCGTCTTCCGGCAAGCGGGATGGGGTTTCCCCGGTGAGCGTTGCCGAGGGAGGAATTCCCGAGACGGTAATGGCGACGCCCCCCACTCCGGCCTTGAATGCGCAGGCGCAGATTCTCCCTGCGATTTATGAGATGGAAAAATCTTTTCGCGAACAGACGGCCGGGCTTCCGCCCGAGGCGACCGCTACCGAGCTCATGTGTATGAACACGGTGGACCGGGCGATTGAAGAATGTCAAAAAATTGTCGATGAAGAGCCCGGAAACGTTTTGGCGCAGGAGCAGCTCTACGAAGCGTACGAACAGAAAATGGCGCTGCTTTCGGCTGCGATCGAGTGGAACACGGTTTACGAGGGGCGCTGAGAGATCATCGATCCTCCAAGGGAGTTGAGACGAGCAATGAGGTTGAGGGCTAAATCAATTCGAAGGATCGCTTCGCCGGCTCTTTTGGAAATACTGCTGGTGGAAATGCTGCTGGTGGGAATACTGCTGGGCGCCGTTACGGGGATGAATGCCGCGCCGCTCCAAAAGGAGCGGACGTTCCGGGCCTCGCAAAATCCCCGCGTCATCATCGATAATCCTGCCTCGGGCCGTTTGGTGATCCAAGGCTGGGACCGGCCGGAGGTGCGGGCGAAGGTGGTCTCCTCTTCTCCGGGCGTTTCGGTAGAGATGCGGAAGTTACCCCGGGAAGGGCCTGCGGACCGGGTGTATATCGTGGTCCGGCCGGGCGCTCGGAACTCTTCGCATCCGGGGAAGGCGAAGGCGGATCTGCTGATAGAGATTCCCGCCGAAGTTGAACTGGAGGTCCGGCAGCAGGCCGGGCCGGTCAATGCCGAAGGGTTCTACGGCGACATTAAGATCGAAACCGTTTCGGGAAACGTGACGGTGACGGACGTCGGCGGCCATCTGGCGCTGAAATCCATGAGCGGAGAGCTCCATCTGATTCGTCCTTCCGGCAGTGTGGAAGCGGAAACCATCAGCGGCGATATTTCCTTTATTTGGCCGGCCAGCGCAAAGGTATCCGCGCGGACCACGCAGGGCCGGATTACCTACGAGGGAGACTTTCTGCGCCGCGGCCGCTACGACTTTCGAAGCCACAGCGGCAACATCGAAGCCGTTTGCACCGCAGCCAGCTCTTTTACTCTGGCGGCCCGCACCGTCCGGGGAAAGGTGGAGAAGGACCCTTCGATGCGGATGACTCCGCTCGAACAGCCCCGGTTGGGAATTCCTCCCATCACCTTTACAACGATTGTGGGCAACCCGCAGGCCGGCAACGCCTCCGTGCTGATGAACAGCTTCAGCGGAACGATTCGGGTCCGCTTGCAGCAATAAGAGACGCCCGAAAAAATTCCCCCCGCTCTGCTCTTCCTCTCTCGATTTTTCTGCCCCGAATTCCTATAATAAGGCCCGCAGGGTAGGGGTCTATCTTTGAATCAATCTGTGAATCCATCTGTGAATTCATCGGGGAAACCGGCGACGCTGCCGGGAAAGAGGAATTTGATCTGCTTGACCGGCTTTATGGGAAGCGGCAAATCCACCGTAGGATTGTTGCTGGCCGAGGAGCTGGGTTGGCCCTTCAAGGATCTCGACCGGGAGATTGAAGCCGCGCAAAGCAGGACCATCCGGGAGATTTTCGAAAGCGCAGGCGAACTTCACTTTCGCCAGCTGGAACACGTCGCGCTCGACGAACTGGTCCGGTGCGAACCGAACGTCATTGCCCTCGGCGGCGGCACGATCATCTCCAAGGACAATCGGGATTTGATTCGGGAGACCGGCGGCACCACCGTCTGGCTGGACGGCTCCCCGGAGTCGCTTCTGGAGCGCTGCGGGGGAGTGGATCACCGGCCGCTGTTGGGTGATGAGGCTGGGTTTCTTCGGCTGCTCGAAGAGCGGCGGCCCGAGTACCGGAAAGCGGATTTCAAGGTGGAGACCGATGGCGTGCGACCCGAGCAGGTGGTGGAAGACATCCTTCGGCTTCCGTTTTTTTAACCCGATCCAATTTTCTCTCGAGCTGATAAGGCCCGAAATCTGTTTTGTTTTGGAGGAATCCATGTCGGACTTATTTCCCGCGAGGATGACGAAAGATCGAGCGAAACCCATCCTCACCCGCCTGCTGCCGGCGGCGGTTCTCGGTCTTTGCGCCTCTCTTTTCTTATTCGGCCAAGCAATATCCCGCCCGGCGAACTTTAGGGATGAAGGTGTGTTCCTGGTGTATTAGGCGAACCGAGTGATCGCCGTCGAGGAATTCAGCATCGAAATCGACAGGAGCGGTATCCGCGCCGAGGGGAAAACGGAGTTTTGGGTGAACCCGATCACGAAGGGCTCCTCATCGAAAAACGTAGCGGAACTTCGGCTGGATGGTTCCTGGGGTCTCGTTTCCTATCGGTGGCGGCAGACGCAGACCGGCGGTCGCAGCGCAAAGATTCAATTAAGCTTCAAAGACAAGATGGTTTAGGTTGTCGTCTCCCCGGCCGGAGGACCGCACCAAAAGAGGAAGTTTATCTTGTCGCCTGACGTGGCCATCCTCGACAATAATTTCATGCATCACTACGGGCTTCTGCTGAAGCGGTACGACCCCAAGCGCGGCGGCTGGCAAATGTTTCAAGCGTTTATTCCTCAGCAGGTGGACCCGGGGCTGGTGACGGTCGAGGCCAAGGCCAAAGGAGAGGTCGACCTCGACGGCGGCCGCAAGGCCCGGCTCAACCGCTATGACATCCAAAGCAATTCGCTGAAGCTCACTGTGTGGGCCGACGACCAAGGCCGCCTCCAGAGGCTTTCCTCTCCCCAGCAACGGATTCAGGTTTTTCGAAAGCGGTAAGGCGTCCCTCTGTTATCTTTTCGTGAGAACGGATCCGTAGGAAAGCTCAAGAGGACGCCGGCCGGTAAGCGCCGCCGTCGGGCAGGGATTGTCTTCTCCGGAAGATTTCGATGTAGACGTGGATCAGGGAGACCGCGGCCGGGGTGATGCCGGGAATGCGGCCGGCTTGGCCCAGCGTGAGCGGACGAATTTTTGTCAGGACCTCGACCACCTCGCGCGAAAGCCCGGAGATGTTTCCGTAGTCGAAGCGTTCGGGAATCCGGAGCCCCTCGGCCTTTTGCATTCGCTCCACCTGCCGCCGCTGCTGCGCCAAGTAGCCCTCATACTTAAAATTCGTTTCCACGCGCCTCAGCTCCTCCCGGTTCAAGGTGAAGGGAAGAGTTTCAGCAAGCCAGCCGCGAAGGTCTTCCATCTTGATTTCTTGCCGCTTGACGAGCTGCGCTCCGGTGAGCCGTTCGGCGCCGTTCAGTCCCAGGCGGGGATAGAGGGTTCGCCCGGTCGGCGATTGCGGATCCAGCCGCGAACTCCGCAGAAACTTCGTGATCTCCTCCAGCCGCTGCTTTTTTTCAAGAAGCGCCCGGCAATCTTTTTCTCGCACGGTGCCCACGCCGTGGCCGATCTCCATCAACCGCTCGTCGGCGTTGTCGATGCGAAGGTGCAGGCGAAACTCGGCGCGTGAAGTGAACATCCGGTAGGGTTCCGGCGTTCCTTTACTGACCAAGTCGTCGATCAAGATGCCCGTATAAGCTTGGCTGCGTTCGAGCACCAACGGGTCACGGCCTTGGACCCGGAGACCGGCATTGATCCCGGCCATGATGCCCTGGCAGGCGGCCTCCTCGTAGCCGGTGGTGCCGTTGATCTGCCCGGCCAGGAACAGGACTTCGATCTTTTTTGTTTCGAGCCAAGGCGAAAGCTCAGTCGGTTGGATCATGTCGTACTCGATGGCGTAGCCGGGGCGGAGCATTTCGGCATTTTCGAGGCCCGGAATGGTCTTGAGCACCGCCGCCTGCACGTCGATCGGCATCGAGGTGGACATGCCGTTGAGGTAAATCTCGTAGGTGTCGAGGCCTTCGGGTTCAAGGAAGAGCTGGTGCTGGAGCTTGTCGGGGAATTTTACGATCTTGTCCTCGATCGAAGGGCAGTAGCGCGGCCCCAGGCTCTTGATCTTGCCGCTGTAGAGCGGCGAGCGTTTGATATTTTCGCGCAGGACCGCGTGCGACTTCTCGTTTGTATAGCCGATCCAGCAGACCGTCTGCTCCTGGGTGATCTTCTTCGTGCGGAACGAGAAGGGCGTGGGGTCCTGGTCGCCGTGCTGAATCTTGAAGCGGGAAAAGTCAATCGTCCGCGCGTCGAGCCGCGGCGGGGTGCCGGTCTTGAGCCGCCCCATCTCGAAACCGAGTTTGCGCAGCGCCTCGCCCAGCAGCACCGCCGGGGGCTCACCGCTTCGCCCTGCCGAATAGGTCTGCTCGCCGCAATAGATCAGGCCGTTCAGAAACGTTCCCGCGGTGACGATGACGGCTTCGGCCCGAACGGTACGTCCGTCGAGCAGCCGGACGCCGCGCACACGGCGGTGTGAGGTGTCGGAGTTCGTTTCGAGTACCAGGTCCACCACTTCGGCCTGCTTGATGCGCAGGTTCTCTTCGGCTTCGAGCACCTGCCGCATTCGGGTGCGGTATTCTTTCTTATCGGCCTGCGCGCGGGGGGACCAGACGGCCGGGCCGCGGCTGGTGTTGAGCAGGCGGAACTGGATGCCGACGGCGTCGATCACCTCCGCCATGACCCCGCCCAGCGCGTCGATTTCCCGCACCAAGTGCCCTTTGGCGATGCCGCCGATGGCCGGGTTGCAGGACATCTGGGCGATGAGGTCGAGGTTGATCGTGTAGAGCGCGGTCGCGAGGCCCATGCGCGCCGCCGCCACTGCCGCTTCGCAGCCGGCATGACCCGCGCCCACCACGACCACATCGTATTTTTCGGTAAATTTCACTCTCTCGCCCGGAACCTCCACCCCAGAACTTTTGATGGGAGGCCCAAAATTCTATTGTAGTGCCGTGGGGGAAATCCGTCAAAGGTGACAAGGGGTCTGGCTCAGGGCGCGGCCCGCCGCCCGAAGGTTCTTAAAAATGGGAGTGTGTGCAGTGAAGGAGGAAATACTCCGACCATCGTTCCGACCCCTGGAAGCTCTGGACCGCAGGGGGGCTTTCGCCGTGCGCGGGTGCCCCATCCTTGGCGCAGCCAAGGGTGATGGTCCAAAGGAGGGTAGGACGGCCTTTCCAGTCCGTCACGTACGGAGCTTTCGAACCCCTTCAGCCGTGCCGCCGCGCGCAGCGTGGAGCGGGGGCTTTCGCCGCTGAGGTCGTGCTTGTGCAGACTCGGCAACCAGCTTTTTCAATCGACAAGCCGGATCATCCGCGGCACTGCGAGCAAGGGCAAATTTCCCGCAGGTAGTCGAAGGTGTAGATGCCGGTTGAGTGGCCGTCGCTCCAGAATATTTGCAGAGCATATTGGCCGACCATCTCGGCCCGCGTCGGCTTGAGCGGTCCGCCTTGGCCGAGTATGGGGAGCGGTGAGACGCCGGTGGAATTGAGCAGGTCGGCGCTGTCGTTATCGTCGGCTTCCTTCATTCCGTGATCTGTACAAGTCGCGCAGGGGCACTTGTTGCGGAGGTATCGATGGGGATAGGGACTGCGGTGGCCGTCGTTCCATTCGACGATGGTCGTTCCTTCTTCGCCTGTGAGTTTGACGGCAGTGGGACTTGGGGGCATGAGGTTTCTGTAGAAAGCCTAGCAGAGAAATTTCATTATTGAATCGACACCAGCTTGGGCGCGGCGAAGTTGGCCACGCTGACCTGAGCGGCCACCTTTTCGGCGACCTCGCGGAATAATTTCCCGTGCGCAGAGGCTTCGGCTTCTTCCAGCGCCACCGGTTTCCCGGCGTCGCTGCGGGCGCGGATGGCCGGGTCCAGGGGAATCTCTCCGAGAAACGGAATCTCCATTTTTTGGGCGGCCGCGCGCGCGCCGCCGTGTCCGAAGATATGTTCTTCGTGGCCGCACGAGGGGCAGATGAAGGTGCTCATGTTTTCCACCAAGCCCAGTACGGGGACGTTCAGCTTACGGAACATGGCGATGGCTTTCGAAGCCACGGTGAGGGCCAAGTCTTGTGGGGTCGAGACAATCACAGCTCCGGTCAGGGGAATCGTCTGGCTCAGGCTCAACTGGATGTCGCCGGTGCCGGGCGGCAGGTCCATCACCAGATAGTCGAGTTCTCCCCAATCGACATTCCCCAGGAACTGCTGAATCGTTTTATGCAACATCGGCCCGCGCCAGATGACGGCGTCGTCTTTGGGCAGGAAGTAGGCCATGGAGATCAACTTTACGCCGTATCGAACCGGCGGGATCATGTTCTTGCCCGAAATCCTCGGCGCTTCCTCGGCTCCCATCAGGAGCGGAATGCTGGGGCCGTAGACGTCGGTATCCATCAATCCGACCTGCGCGCCGGATTGCCCCAGCGCGACGGCGAGGTTTGCCGCCACGGTCGATTTCCCCACGCCGCCCTTGCCGCTGGCGACGGCGATGGTGTTTTTCACCTTGGGGATGAGCGGCGAGGGTTCCCCTTCGCGCGAGGTTACCTGGAACGTCATGCGGACGTCCACCTCTTTCACTCCGGGAAGATTTCCTACCGCTCGGCGGGCTTCCTCTTCCAGCCGGTCCCGCACCGGGCAGGCGGTGGTGGTGAGTTGGACGGTGAACGCCACCCGCTCGCCTGCGCTTTTGACTGCCACATCCTTTACAAACCCGAGCGTGACGATGTCGCGCCCGAGGTCCGGGTCTTCGACCGCCTTGAGAGCTTCCAGCACTTCCCGCTCGCCGATTGCCATGGTGGAATGGGTCCCTGGGTATGAGAATGTTTGCCTAACATTCTATTCTTGCTACCAAAGTGAAAATTGTCAATGAAGATGAAGGGGAGCGCGGAGCAAAGAATGCCCCGCGCATGCCAAGTATTAGGTCCACCACCCTGCTAAACCAAGCCGGAGGTCCGGTTTACCGGGGATGAAAAGGGTTTTTCCCGCGGCTCTATTTGCCGGCTGCGGCGCGTACCTTGGCCAGGATGTTCTTTGCCTCAGCCTGCCAGGGCGAGCTGACGGCAGCGGCCTGTGCCAGGTACCGCTCGGCTTGCCGAAGGTTTGCGGGAACGGCCGGCATCATGGCATAGGTATAGCCCAGGCGGAAGAGGGTGCGCGAGTGGCGGGGGTCGCTCTCGAGCAGTTCCAATGCGGTCTTGAAATCCTTGGTGGCCGTAAGGTACCGTTCTCGACGCATATTCAGGGTTCCCAGCGTCTCATGCGCGGAGCCTAACTGCGCGTTTTTGTTCTTCGCCCAAACCTCTTCGGAGAGGTGGTCGGGTTTGGGCATATTCGGAGCTAGCTCCAGGACCTTCTGCGCGTACTGGCTAGATTCAGCAAGCTTGACGCCGCGCCCGGCGAAATCTTCGGCCACCGTGTTCAGCGTCATCACGTCTTCGGGGCTTTCGGCCACCGCCTTCTCGCCGTACTCGATGACCTTCGCCTGGTTGTTAGCCATCTTATAGGCGACGAAATACTGGAGGTTGACCTGGGTCTTGGCATCCGTACCCGGGTAGCGTTCGACGAACCGCTCCAGGAACGGAATCCGCTGGGCGGGGTCGGCGACTCGAGTCAGGAATTGGAAGAAGGTATACCGCAGATAGGGAAGGTTGGCGAGCAGGCGCTCACGCAGCCCTTCAGGGTCTTGCTCCCCGGCGGGCGGATTCTCCAACGCCACGTTGAGTTTTTCGGTGGCGAGGATGGCTGCCTCGGCGCCGCGTTCCGCCGGTCCGCTCTTGCCGATATAGCCCTTGGTGAGCGAGAGAAAGAGCAGAAAGCCGGCTTTGCCCGCCGCGGCGGCCTTTTCGCCGTGCTCGATGGTCTTGTCGTAATCCTGTAGTTGCAGGTAATAGATGGTGTAATACTCCTCGGCGCAGGGAAGAAAATTCGAGTCGGGGTTTTCTTTTACGAAGTCATCCAAAACTTCGATCTTCTCCGCCGTCTCGGTAACTTCCAGAATGTCTTGGATCATATAGTCCTCCGGCGTGGCCATTGCCACGCCTGGAAAACCCGGACAGGGTTGCTGGCCTTGCAAGGGAGTGGAAAGGGAAAGGATCGAAAAGATCAGAAAATTTCCCGCAAGGATACCTAAAAACCGACGCATAAATTCCTCCCGATTAGTTTAAGGTTTTTTTTGTGGTTCCGGCCGAAGCCGTACGCTTTCCCCCGGACAAGTGCCCGGATAAGTGCCCGGACAAGTGGGGGATAAAGCGCGGAACCGCCCGTTGGTAATCTTCATACAGGGCGCCGTAGTGGAGACGCAGTTCGCGTTCTTCCAGCAGAACCATCAGCCCCAGAGCGAGTGCCGTAAGCCCCCCCGTCGCCGCCACGCCCCAGGCGCCGCTCAGCAGAGCGAGCCCGAAAAGCGTGAGCAACAATTCCGTATACCGTGGATGTCGCAGGCGGCCGTAGATGCCGTCGGTGACGAGCTCCATCGGGTGCTTCTCGGGCGCTATTTCGCGCATCCCGATCAGCCTCCGGTATCCCATCGCCCGCGACACGCTCTTCGTGATCCAAACTCCGGCGGCGCATAAGACAAGGCCCGCGGCCACGGTGAAGGCGTTGCGGGGGAAACGCTCGGCGAAAATCCAGGGTCGCAACTGCCAGAGCGCAACGCCCGTGCCCACCCAGACGGGCAGCGCCACCCAGTAGCTGCGCGTTCCCCATCGGCGCCAGAAACCGATGCCTCCGTGGAACACCAGCCAAAACAACGGGACGGGAACAACCGCGAGGAGGTAGGCGAACGCCAAGCCGTCAATCAGATTCGAAAGAAAGTTCATGGGGTCTGCTTGGTGAACGTCACGGACATATCTGCTTTTCGTCCTGCCGGCCCTGTACTGTTCCCGCGTGGGCCTATTTTAGCTCCTTCTGGGGGCCTTTGCATGTAAAATGTTCTCTGTTCTTTCAGCTTTCGGGCAGCCTTCGGGCTGTCCATCACAGTACCAGAGGAGTTCAATCATGCGGCAATATTCGTGGGATTCGGTTCCCGAAGAGAAGATTAAGGACGACTTGACGCGCAGGGTCATCAACGGAGAGAAGATCACGCTCGGCAAGATGGGGTTCGCCAAAGGGGGCGTGGTGCCCGAACATCACCATGAAAATGAGCAGTTCACCACCGTCACGCGCGGCTCCATGGAGTTTGAAATCGAAGGGAAGAAGATTGTGCTCAAGGCGGGCGACGTGCTCCACATCCCCCCGAACGTTCCGCACCGCGTCACGGCGCTCGAGGATTCGGAGATCGTCGACATTTTCACTCCGGTCCGCGAAGATTGGCGGAGCGGTACGGACGACTACATTCGCCGGAAGTAGGCCCGAAGTGAGCCGGAAGTAGGAATGAAGTAGGAAGAAGGGGCGGGAAGTGCTCGGTTCAACGGTACTTCACTCCCCGGAGAAATCCCCCCGATTTCCCCTGCTCCGGCGGAGTTGCCTGCTCCCCACTGAACTCCAATCGCCTTTCGGTCTGCTTCCCAGACGTGACCGAAGCTCCCGGTGTCCGGCAAAGGTCTGGACTTCCGGGAGCACCTCAAAGACCGCTTTCCCCCCCCCGCGCACCCACATCCGGTCGGCCAAGATCAAGTGCCGCCAGGCGGCGAGAGATTTCTCGACGGCCCGATAACTCCAGTCCGGCGACCCGGGCGAATCAGAAAACAGCTCTGTCCCATGAAGGGGCCAAGAATCGGGTGGGGAACGGCGAGCGGAAAGTCGGCCCTCTTCTCTTGGCAGGCGCAAGCTGCTCAAGAGGAAGAATCTGCGACACGGACCTTCTCCCCCGTTATGTCCTCGAGCATGGTAATCACCGCCGCGTAATCAAGGTCCCCTTTGCCCTGCGCCTTTGCCGCCCCGTAGAGTTCTTTGACGACGGCTGCGGTCGGCATCGGCACGTTGTGGGCGTAGGCGTTCTCAAGCGCCAGCGATAGGTCTTTGTGCATTAAACTCAAGGGGAAGTACGGCGTGAAGTCGCCCTTGAAGATGAAGGGTGCTTTGAAGTCGACGATGTGTGAGCGAGCGAAGCTGCCCTGCATGACGTCGAGAAACTGCTGCGGGTCCACCCCGGCCTTGGTGGCCGCCAGTATGCCTTCACAGAAGATCTGAAGCTGTGTGGCCAGGATGGCGTTCATCGCCACCTTGCAGGAGAGGCCCTTGCCGTTCCCGCCCAGGTGAATGAACTTCTTGCCCATGACCTCCAGCACCGGCGTGGCTTTGTCCAGCGTCTCCTGCTCGCCGCCCAACATGAAGAGCAGCTCACCCTGTTCCGCTCCGTGCTTGCTGCCCGTCATCGGAGCATCGAGCAGGTCGGCGCCCTTTTCTTTCATCAAGTCGGCCAGCTTCACGCTCACCACCGGGCTGATGGTGCTCGAATCGATCCACACCGCGCCGCTCCGGAGTGTCTCCAGGCCGCCGCCCTTGCCGCAGACCACCTCTTCCATGGCCGCCGAGTCGCTCACCACCGAGACGACGAACTCGGCCTTGGCGACCGCTTCGGCCGGCGTCGCGACAATCTTACCGCCCGCTTGTTTTACCGGCTCGGCTTTGCTCGCCGTGCGGTTGTACGCCGTCATTGAGTAACCGGCCTTGATGAGGTTCAGAGCCATCGGGGTTCCCATAATTCCCAATCCGATAAATCCCACTTCAGTTGCCATCCGAAAGTCCTCCTCTTTTGAAAATGAATTAAAACCTATGTTTCCAGAACTGTCCTTAAACCGATTTACGAAAAGGCGAGAAGCAGGCGGAGGTCGCGTACGTTGTTGTCCGTATATCCCGTCTCCAGTACGTCACCCAAGGAACGGAAGTAGTGGTACGAATCGTTCCCTTTATAGTGCGCATTTAAGTCCAGGCCCCGCGCATCGGCCCTGCCGAGGGTCTGTCCGTCGGCCACCGCGCCGGCGGCCGGAGAGTTTCCGTCCTTGCCGTCGGTCCCGGCACTCAGAAAGACCCTGTTCCGCCCGGCAATTTTCGGCGTCAGGTGAAGGACCATATGTTGGTTCCGCCCGCCGAATCCGGACCCCACAACCGGACAGGTGACCTCGCCGCCGAGAATTAAGCAGACAGGCTTTGCGGGATGCCTCTGGGCCAGTTGTTCGAGACGCGCCAGGGCTGCCTCTCCCACCTCTCGATAATTTTCGTCCCATTTACCCGTATCAATTTCCGCCCAAAACCCCAGTTTTTCTGCCACCGCGCGCGCCGCCTCCACCGCGTCGCGGTTCGAGAGAAGGCAGAAGAGGTGCGATTTTTCGAGCCTTTTGTCCTCGGGCTTCGGCGTCTCTTGAAGCTTTTCTTTTTCGAACAGGTCTCGAATCGTCGCCGGCAGCTGGGGCGCAAGCTCATACCGGGCAGCAATCTTGTAGCACTCCTCGAGCGTTGATTCATCCGCCAGCGTCGGCCCGGAAGCCACCATCGAGGGGAACTGTTCAGGAACGTCGGTAATGTAGATCGTCAGCCGGTTGGCCGGGTCGGCCTGAATCCCCAACCTGCCGCCTTTGATGGCGGAAAGGTGTTTGCGGATAACGTTCATCTCCTCAATCGGCATTCCTGCATCGACCAGAACTCGGTTGAGGCCCTCCATATCCTGAAGGGTGATGTCCGGCGAGAGGGGCCTCTCCAGCAGCGCCGAGCCTCCGCCGGAGACCAGGTAGAGAACGCAATCATCCTCCTGTAACCCCGCAGCCAACTCCAACGCCGCCTGCGCTGCCTGGAAGCTTTCCTCGTTCGGATAGGGATGGCCGCCCAAAAAGTAGCGAAATTTACCGATTCGCTCGGCGGGGTCGAGGGGGGAAGCGACGACGCCGGCCTCCACGCGCCCGTCGAGAATCTCATACATTACGGCGGCCATGCGGTTCGCCGCCTTTCCGAAAGCGATGACGCGCGGCGGCCGGGTGAGGGGAAACGAGTGGCCGTTGAAGCCCAGAACATCCCCCTGGCGGCGAATCCTCCGCTTCATGGTCTGCCCCACGTCGATTGCCGCCAGCACCTCGACGAAGATTTGCCGGGCCAGCTCTTTGCCTTTTTCGTAGGTCGGACTCGTCGCGGCGATGTTTGAGGCGGAGCTTTCTGTCATGGAAAACCTTTACGGGGAACCCCGTCAGCAGAATCCTTTCCTGTTCTTGATTCGTAGGGGCTAAGACGCTTGATTATCGGAGATTAGGCTGCGAAACGCAAGCCTGCACCGAACGGGAAACCACCCGAGAGGGGTCCTTTGCCGCCCACCCGGTTGATTTTAGGAGTGAGGGTAGGTGATACTACAGGTTCACCAAAGTGTTCCCCAGAGGAAACGAGAATCTATGGAAAACAAGAAGAATCCTGCCAAGATCAATCGCCGAACCGCCCTGAAAAACTTGGCAAAGGGAGCTGGAGCGACGGCGGCGCTTCCCGTGATGATCCCCGCGGTGGGAAATGCCGCTTCCACCTCGCACACTCATTCCGCCGGCCGGCCGGCCGACCCCATCAGCGGCAGCGCCTTGCCCCCGGACCCTACGCTGACCGCGGCCGATTGGGCGCCGAAGTTTCTCGACGCTCATCAGAGCGCGATGCTGGAGGCTTTTGCCGAGACCGTGATTCCAACCACCGATACGCCCGGAGCCTCCGACGCCCAGGTGCACCGTTTTCTCGATTTTCTGATGAATGAGGAGGCCGAAGAGACGCGCCGCCGCTTCGTGCAAGCGCTCTCGGGCCTTGATGCCCATTGCCTGAACCGTTTCCAGACTCCTTTCGTTCGTCTTTCCGGCAAGAAACAGTTCGAAGTCCTCTCCGCACTCGCCGAGGCAGATTCCAGGACCTCGTCGGACCCGGCCGTCCAACACTTTGCTCATTTAAAGGGGTGGGTGGTTCGAGTCTTCTATAATTCCGAGGCGGGATATAAGGCGCTCGGGTTCGAAGGCGAGTATTTCCATTCCGAGTACCCCCACTGTCCCAACCCGGACGAACATAAGGCCTAACGCCGGTTCTTTCCCGACGATCTCTCTTTCTCTCGTCCGTCCCCCATCTCGGAGTTAATGTCGGAGCAATGGGAGTGTCTGTTTTCTAGCCTTCCCTCTGCCGTTCCGTCGGCTTTCTACCGGCCATCTACTGTAGGGAGGCTTTATAGGATTCGTACAGTTCCGCCACCTTCGCCTGCTCGGCGTCGCCGGGATGAATGACCACCCGGTAGCGGAGCGTGAACGAGGTTCCCGGTTCGATGGTGACGCTGCCGTCGCGCGTCTCGTCATTAAAGAAATGGTGCTCGCCGAAGGGATTCGCCGCAAATAACCCGTAGCCGCGGGCGTGCCAATAAGTGGGATGCTTCAGATTTCCCGGGTGGTCGAAGATCGCAATGCCGAGCGATTCGCCTTCCACCGTACCGGAATAGTCGACCCAGGGGGCCGGTTTACCCCAGACTTCTTTTTCTCCCTTCGCGCCTTCCGAGTTCATCATGACCAGCCCTTCCTTTTCCCGCAGAGCATCCACCACGCGGATGGCGAACGTGCCTTCCTTCGTGTCGCCCAGTTTCACGGCGTCGGCGCCGGCGGTAAGGGTGAATTCGCAGTCGATGACCCGTGAACCCTCGTCGGCGTGGAAAACGTACGTCTGCTGCATTTCGCCCAGTACTTTATCCTCCCGCGGGTCGACAAGGTCGAACTGGGCGCTGATTTCGCCGTTTTCAGCGGAGAGCAATTTCTTGAAGACGGCCCGCCCGCGCGTCATGCCCTCTTCCACGTACTGCTTGCCGGCGGCCGTCTCCACCTTCCGGCCCTGAGGCTGTCCCTCGGCCCAGAAGTCGATGCCGTTGATGTCGCCGTGCGCGAAGTAGAGCGCCCGGTGGTGGGGATGGTCTTGGGTCTCGCCCTCGATATCGGTCCGCATCGGAAAGCCTCGCGTGACGATGGTCCCCTTGGCTGAACGCAATGGATGCAGATAGGGCTTGGGAGCCTCTTCTCCGAAGTAGTATGTCGTGAAAGGCTTCCCGTTGATCGAAACCTCAACGTGATTGTCCGCTTTCGTGAGCTGCACACCGTCGGCGGATGAGGCATCGGTGTCGGGTCCGTCCGCGGGAGTGCAGGAAAAAATCAACAAAAGACCGGCTAATGGGGCCCAAAGTCGCAGGTCGAGTATGCTTTTCATCCGTAGGTTTTCCAATATAAATCCGGCAATTTGGAACGGGACGAAGTGAGACTCGGGGAGTGAAGCCCCCGTAAGCCCCTTCAGCCTGCCCGTTTGAGTGATGTTTCCGAACCGGCCTGCTTGGCAGCCCTGATTCCGTTCCGCTGACCCCGATGAAAAGACCATCGGGTCAAGCGTTCATCGATCGTTGATCGATCCGCCGATCCGGCCGTCTGTTTATCCGTCCAACAGGCGGCAAGCCTGGTAAGTCGCCGTAATGTCGATGGCGTCCCGGCCGCGTGCAATGTGTTGGATGACACCCTGCTTGTCCACCACAAACGTCGTGCGGTTGGCGGAACCCCTTTCGGTGTTCAGTACTCCATAGAGCGCCGAAACCTCGCGCTTGAAATCGCTCAGCAGAGGATAGGTTACCTCCAGGTCTTCCGCATAACGCTTGTTTGCATATCGGCTGTCGATGCTGATTCCCAGCACTGCTGTTCCGATTTCTTCGAATTTGGCGATATCAGCCTGATACGCCTTCAATTCCCTCGTTCAACCGCCCGTGAAAGCAAAAACGTAGAAAGCCAGCACGACGTTGCGGGTCCCACGAAAATCGGAGAGTTTTGTCTCCTTGCCTTCGTGGTCCGGAAGCGTGAAGTCCGGGGCCTCGTCGCCCACCTTCAATTCAACCATTTGTGGCGCCGGCGCGTCGGCGCTCCTATTCGGAATCTGCTCGGCTCCCTGCTGACAGGCCGTGGCGAAAAGAATAGAACCTACCACCGCGACTGCCGGAAAAGTGCTACTAAGACACCCCATACGGAATCCCTCCTGGGAGATAAAATCACAATCTAGCTGTTGTGTAGGGCGCATTATACCCACCCAGGCCCCGATTCACAACAGAATCCGGCAAAGCGGGCAGGGAGGCTGGCTGGCTGGCTGGCTGGCTGGCTGGCTGGCTGGCTGGCTGGCTGGCTGGCTGGCTGGCTGGCTGGCTGGCTGGCTGGCTGGCTGGCTGGCTGGCTGGCTGGCTGGCTGGCTGGCTGGGTCTGAAGGCGTCTTAGAAGAAGAATGAGACGAAATAGTCGGTGGGGAGCCATTCAGCAGTTTCCTAGGAAGAAAATAATGCGCTTGAATGGCCTTAGACCGCTTATATTTGTGTAAGCTATTGAAAATAAACATAATAATAAAATAAACAGTAATCATCAATTTTATTGACAATATGTAACTAATATTTTATTATTGCATCTAACTATGATGACTAAGAAATTCTATAGAAGGGACAAAAATGCTACTTACTAAATGGCAACCAATTCCAAGCCTCTCGGCTTGGCCGAACCAATTTTTCGCGGACATTGACAATCTTCTGGCTCACTTCTGGGATGATGACCAGCTGAAGGCCGGAGGGTTGAAAGAAGCCGAGTGGACGCCTCGCGTAGACGTCTACGAGAACAAGGACAACTTTGTCGTGAAAGCTGAGCTTCCCGGCATCGACCCGAAGGACCTTGAGGTTCGGATTGAAGACGAAACCCTTTACCTAAAGGGTGAGCGGAAGCTTGAAAAAGAACAGAAGGAAGAGAACTACTACAAAAGGGAGCGCGCCTACGGCAGTTTTGCCCGCTCGTTCTCACTTCCTTCGAGCGTCAATACCGAAAAGGTATTGGCCGAGTATAAGGACGGGCTGCTTCGCTTGACCCTGCCGAAGTGGGAAGAGGCAAAGCCGAAGTCCATCCAGGTCGCCGTAAAGTAAGGGTACTTCGAACGGCGCCTGGCCGGTTCCCCGAGGGTGATTCTCGCGCCCCCGGGGGGCCGTTTTTTTTGAAGAGGAACCCTATGTCCATTCGTTATGACAAATTCACTTTGAAAACTCAGGAAGGGCTGCAAGCCTGCTCCCAGGTTGCCGGCCTTTTCGGCAATCAGCAGTTGGAACCGGTGCATCTGCTACTGGCCCTGTTGGGGCAGGAAGAAGGCGTCGTTCCGGCGATTCTCGCCCGGTTGGGTGTATCGGCAGACACGCTGCGGCAAGAGGCCGAGACTACTACCGAAGCTCTTCCCAAGGTAAGCGGCGGGTCGGAGGATTACCTTTCGCCCGCGCTTAAGGGAGTTCTCGAGGCCGCGGTTCGAGAGACGGAATCTTTTAAGGACGAGTTTGTCTCTACCGAGCACTTTTTTCTGGCTCTCACGAAGGACAAGAGCGGGAAAGTTGGAGAGATTCTCAAACGGCACGGCATCTCGCATGATGCCGTTTTGAAGGCACTGACTGCGGTTCGAGGCCCTCATCGCGTGACCGACCTGAATCCGGAAGCAAAATATCAGGCGCTGGAGCGCTATGCGCGCGACCTGACCGATCTTGCCCGTTGCGGCAAGCTTGACCCTGTCATTGGCCGCGACGACGAGGTCCGCCGGGTCATTCAGGTTCTCTCCCGTCGTACAAAAAACAATCCCGTAGGGTGGGGAAAGGGAGGGCAGCCTATGGCAGCTTGGCGAAGGGAATCATGAGCGGCGGCTCGACCATGAAGGGGAGCTTCCGCATGGCGGTGAGCGCCTTACGGAGCTGCTTGCCGGGCGTCGGCTCCAGCGTCATGACGAAGGGCAGACGGTTCTTGGGCAGGCCGGGCTCCTGCAGTACAGCGTCAATGTTGATCTTATAGCGGGCGAAGATTCCGGCTGCCTGGGCCAGGATGCCGGGCCGGTCGCGGATGACGAAGCGGACAAAGGCCCCTTGCGGCGTCTCGTCCGGGCTGGCGATGCGGACCGGGTTCCAGGACTCGTATCCGAGAAAACTCTTACTGCTGGCCCCGGCCAGGATCATCCGGGCGATGCCGACCACGTCAGAGATGACGGCCACGCCGGTCGGGTCGCCGCCCGCGCCCTGGCCCGAATAGAGCGTTGTCCCGCCCTTGCTTCCCACCAGCACCAGACCCATATCCGCCCCGGTTACGCGAGCCAGTACGGAATTGCGGGGCACCATCCACGGGCCGGTGGTAATCTCCAGTTTCCCGGACCCGAGCCGCCGCGCGGCGGCAATCAGGCGGATGGTGTATCCGAGCTTGTGCGCGTAGGTGAAGTCGATGGGGTTGATGCGGGTAATGCCTTCGACCGGGGTGTCGGCGGCGCGAATCTCGGCGCCGAAGCAGACCATCGAAAGAATGGCGATCTTGTAGCGGGCGTCGTAGCCCTCGACGTCAAAAGCGGGGTCCGGCTCGGCGTAGCCTTTCTGCTGGGCCTCTTTCAGAGCCTCTTGGTAGTCGCAGCCGCGCCGCTCCATCTCCGTCAGGATGTAGTTCGTCGTGCCGTTCAGGATACCGTAGACGGCGGTAAAGCTCTCCCCAGCCAGACCCTCGCGGATGGCGTGGAGGACGGGCGTGCCGCCGGCAACGCAGGCCTCAATGCCGAGCGAGACGTTCTGTTGTTGGCTCAAGCGGAAGAGGTCCACGCCGTGCTCGGCCACCAGGAACTTGTTGGCGGTGACGAAGTGTTTGCCGCGCTTGACGGTTTCCCGCGCAATGGCCAAGGCGGTCTTCGGTTGGCCGACCAGCTCGACGACGATGTCGATGTCGGGGTCACTGACGACGTCGCGCCAATCATTTTTGGTCTCCACCTTGCGGCCCATCCAAGAGAGATTCCGCCGGTGGATGGTACGGGAACAGACGGTTTTGAGCACCAGACGGCCTCCCAGGCGGCGCTCCAACTCTTTCTGGTGGTCCAGCAAGACCCCGACGGTTCCCTTGCCGACCGTCCCCAGGCCGATGACGCCCACCTGGACAAGGCGTCCGTTGGCGAGCGAAGGGTAAGGCGCGGACGTGCCTCGCTGATTCCCTTTTTTCGGGGATTTCCTCATAGATGTCGATTGCTCCCCAGGATGAACGATGGACTCGGATGAACGCCTAAGTTATCGAAAAACCTGAGGATACGTCAATAGCGAAGATTCGCTGGGGCCTTCTGAAGATGAAAAAGGACCCATGGAAAGGTTGAATCCGGCCCTGATTCGTGCGAAACTTGCCCCTGGCCGGGAGGCGAAAAATTTATCAGGGGGTACAACTCCAGTGCCGACCGGCGCATCTAAAAATGGGTAGGTAAAAGAAAGACTGAAGGGATCGACAGAAATGTCGATTAGGAATTTTAGGAATAAATCTCTGCCTGTTTCCAGGCTGGAGTTTCCCAACGGAGGGTAAAAAGAGATGACGGATGAGAAAAAAGATCGTGACGCATTGCGCGCGATTTTTGGAGGCATCGGAGACGAGGACTCGCAGCAGACCCAGCGAATCGTTGCTCCGGTATCTGGGGGTGGAAGCGGTTCGGCTGAGGACGGAGGCGGTTTCGGGGGCCCGAACAGCAAATCCATGCTGATTCTGGTGATTGTGCTTGCCGTGCTCACGGTCGGCAGCTTGATCTTCGGATTTACAACTTTCCGGTCTTTGAATAACAGCCAAGCCGCGTATGAGGATCAGATCAACCTGCTCACGCGGCGGCTGGACAGCAGCGACCAAGTGTATGCCGACTTGAAGGGGCAGTTTCAGGTTTCTTCGGACAAGTTGGGCCTGACGCAGAGGGATTTGGCGCGGGCGCGACGGCTGGCCAACAATATCCAGAAAGAGCAGAAGGTGGCCGTCAACCAATTGAGCGATGCCATCGAAATGAAGGCCAGCACCGAAGAGCTCAACCGCCTTCAGGAAGAATCCGCCGCCAAGTTCAGCAACCTAAGTTCCAGTATCACAGGCACGCAGAGAGACCTGGACGCCACCAAGGAAGCGCTGGCGGGCACGCGAGATGAATTGGGCGGGCTGATTGCCGGCAACCGCGAAGAACTGGTGGCCTTGGCCCGTCGGACCGACCGCGACTACTTCGAATTCGCCCTTGCCAAAAAGGGCGCCCGGCAGAAGATCGGCAGCGTAATGATCGAGCTTCGCAAGGTAAACACCAAACGGAATCTCTACACCGTCCGCCTCGCCTACGACGACAAGTGGACGGAGAAACGTAACAAGTCGATCAACGAGCCGGTTTACTTCTATCCGGTCGGGTCGCCGCAACCGTTGGAGTTGGTCATCAATAAGATCGACAAGAGGGGCGTTACCGGCTATATCAGCACGCCACGATCCTATTTCCCGGATGGGACTGACTCGAAGGTTCTCCAGAAGCGGCCGGTGTAGTTCCTCCATTACGATCTTTTTCAGGGTGGATAGGGGATGCTCCTACCCACCCTATTTCTTTTTCCGAATCCCCTGCTCCTTGCTGCCGGTCAGTATAAAAGAGCGGCCCGGCCTCCCCTGTTGTTTCTTGCGCGTGGGACTTTATTCCTTCGTTCATCTGTTGTAAACTGCAAAGACCTAAAGCGGAACTATAGTGTTCCCTCCTCCCAGAGGGGAACAATTCCTTAATCTCCTTAGAGTTGATACCCAGGAAAGGAGCTTCTCGGTGAAAGTATATGAAGCGGCGAATCTGCGCAACGTAGCCCTCATGGGGCACGGGCATACGGGAAAAACGCAACTGCTCTCCTCTCTCCTCTACGCGGCCGGTACGGGGAACCGTCTGGGGCTGGTCGATGACGGCACTTCGGTGACCGATTTCGACGAGGAGGAAATTCAGCGGAAATTTTCCATCGCCGCCGGGCTGGCCTATGCGGAGTGGGGGCAGTCGAAGATCAACTTCCTCGATATGCCCGGCTACAACCTGTTCTTCCACGAAGCGGAAAGCGCGCTGCCGGTGGTCGACGGCGTTCTGCTGCTGGTTCACGCCGTTTCCGGTGTCGAGGTGCAGACGGAGAGGGCTTGGAAGGCCTGTGAAAAATTGGGGTTGCCCTGCGCTCTGGTGCTGAATCAAATGGACAGGGACCGCGCGAGTCTGGACCGCACCTTGGAGTCGCTGCAGAGAGCCTTCGGACGGGGCGTGATTCCCGTGCATCTTCCCTGGGGAGCGGAAAAGAACTTTCACGGCGTGATCGACCTGATTCGGATGAAGGCTTACGACTACACGGACCCAGATAAAGGGCGCGCCCAGGAAGGGGCCATCCCGGCCGACCTCGAGGAGGCGGCCAACAAGGGGCATGAGGCGCTCATTGAGATGGTGGCAGAGGGTGACGACCAACTTATGGAAAAATTCTTCGACCAGGGGACGCTTTCGCCGGAGGATTCCCGTGCAGGCTTGCAGAAGGCTTTCCGCGAAAGGCGGCTGTTTCCGGTTCTCTGCTTGTCGGCGCTGAAGAATCTGGGGACGGAAAATCTGCTGAACTTCCTGGTGGATTACTTCCCGGCGCCGTCGGAAACCGAGAAAGTCGAAGGCACGCTGCCCGATTCGGGCGAGACGGTCAAACGGAAGCGGAGCGGCGCGGAGCCGACCGCGGTGTATGTCTTTAAGACCGTCGCCGACGCGTTTGCCGGTCGCATCTCCTACTTCCGAGTCTTTTCCGGCTCGGTGAAGAATGACGCCTACCTGCAGAACTATCCGCGAAGCTCCTCGGAGCGGTTTGCGCACATTTCCGTGGTTCAAGGGAAGACGCTGACGAACGTGGCCGAGCTCCCGGCGGGCGACATCGGAGCGGTGGCGAAATTGAAAGGTACGCTGACCGGCGACACGCTGGGGGAAAAATCCACCCCCTTTCTGTTTCCCATGCCGAAATTGACCGAACCGGCCATCTCCTTTGCCATTGAACCGAAGACGCGCGCCGACGAGGACCGCTTGAGCACCGCCATCCACCGCATGACGGAGGAGGACCGGATGCTCCGCTTCTCCCGAGACCCGCAGACGAAGGAATTCTTGATCTCGGGCGCGGGCCAGCAGCACGTCGAGGTGGCCGTCTCGAAGCTGAAGCGCCGCTATAACGTCGAGGTGACCCTGAAAGTGCCTAAGGTTCCTTACCGCGAGACGATTCGCGGCAAGGCCGAAGCCCAGGGCAAGTACAAGCGCCAGACCGGCGGCCATGGGCAGTACGGCGATTGCAAAATCAGGATGGAGCCCATGCCGCGAGGCGGCAGCTTTGAGTTCGTCAATGACATCTTCGGCGGCTCCATCCCCAGGAACTACATTCCCGCTGTCGAGAAGGGCATCCGGGATGCCGCGGAAAAGGGCTTCCTGGCGGGCTTTCCGGTGGTGGACTTCAAAGTGAGTCTCTACGACGGCTCCTACCATGACGTAGACTCCTCCGACCTCGCCTTTCAGATTGCCGGTTCGTTTGCCTTCAAGAAGTGCATGGAGCAGGCGAAGCCCTGTTTGCTCGAGCCCGTCATGCGTGTGGAGATTACCGTGCCGGACAATTTTTCCGGTGATATTATGGGTAACTTGAACAGCCGTCGGGGGCGCATCCAAGGAATGGACCCGCGGGGCGGTTCTTCAGTCATCACGGCTCACGTGCCTCTGGCCGAGATGCTTACCTATGCGTCCGACCTGACCTCCATGACCCAGGGGCGGGGCAATTACACGATGGAGTTTGATTATTACGATGTAGTTCCTCAGATGATTGCCGATAAAATTAAAGCAGCCGCCCGTGTGGCCGACTCCGAAAAGGACAAGGGCGGGGAAGCGTAACCTCAGTGTCCGGAAAGCCGGAGGCCCGGCCGATGAAGGGGCGGTTCCCCGGTATCGGAGGGTAAGACAAACAACCCTTAAAAATTTTAGGGGTCGATCGTGGATGCCTTCTTACTACGAGCCTTGGCTCGAATATTTTCATTGAGCGGAGTCCTGCTGATCGTCGCCGCAAGCCAGATCTTCTGGTTTCGCCGCATGGGGGAGTTGTTCGAGCGATGGATTCCGCGCCGCTCCCATCGCTGGTGGCTCGGCGGCGGCCTTTTCGCTGGCTATGCTACTCTGTTCGTAACCAACATCTACTTCCGGCGCACGTTCGGCGAGACGCCATACCTCTCTCTCCGTCACATCTTCATCACCGCGTCTTTTACGGTTTGGGCGATCGGGTCGGGCTTGGGATTTTTGCTTGTCGTGGCGCTCAAGGTGCCGATCTTTCTGGCCGAGGTGTTTCGGCGGATTGCGGCCCGGTTGGGAAGCCGTTCCGCCGCCGATTGGGTTTCCCCCCAAGGGGTGTTGTCTCCTGACCGCCGCGCGTTTCTCCATCGCTCCGTCTATGCTGCTGGGACCCTTCCTTTCTTCGGCGTGCTTTACGGATTTCTCTACGAGAGGCTCCATTTTGAGACCACTGGTGTAAAGATTCCTCTCTCGAGTCTGCCCGGGGAGTTCCACGGCTTCCGTATCGCGCAACTGAGCGATATTCATATCGGCGGCTTTATGACGGAGCGGCAAATCTGCCAGGTCGTCGAGCAGGTGAACGCCCTGAAGCCGGACTTGGTGGCGCTGACCGGCGACTACGTGACTTGGGATACGAGCACGCAGAAAGAAGTGGTGGCGGCGCTCTCCGGATTGCAGGCTCCCTACGGCGTGGTCGGCTGCTTGGGGAATCACGAAACTTGGTCGGGGGTTGAAGATTCCATCACCAAACTCTTCGCGGATGACGGGGTGCGGATCCTTCGCAAACAGAACCGCCTGTTGCAGGTGGGCGGCGAACGATTGAATGTGATCGGGGTTGACTACCAGCGCGAACGGTCCGGGCATCTAAAAGGTGTTGAGAAACTCATCGCGTCCGATACGACGAATATCCTCTTGAGCCACAACCCCAACTCATTCCGCCGCGCCGCCGAGTTGGGCATTGCCTGAGCCTGGCCGGTCACACCCACGGCGGGCAGATCAACCTGGAATTTCTCCATCCGCTGCTGACCCCCAGCCGCTTCATTACCAAGTACATCAAGGGATATTTCCAAGAGCGCGGTTCGCAGCTCTACGTGAACCGCGGCCTCGGTACCATCGGCGTCCCCATCCGCCTCAACGCCCCGCCGGAGATCACCCTCTACGAGCTGGTAAGGGCGTAATTTTCCTTTAAGTTTATGGTTTACGCATACATGGCGCAGTGTCGCCGTGTGTTCGTGAGGGTTACGGGTGCCCCATCCTTTCCGGCCAGTCCTCTGAAGCCCGCAGGGCGTAGAGGGGGAAGGAAAGGGTGGGGAGCATGCAGTGAGTAGGCGTTGAGCTAGGAGGGGAGGCCCGACTCACACTTGCCGGGCCGAGCCTCCGGTGGTTATGCAAGGGACACTTTACTTTTTCCGCCGCAGGATCACGTCACCGTTGAAGGATTCCAGCCGCACCAGCGGGCCGCCCTTGTTGATGCGGCCTCGGACTTCGCGGGAAGGCTTCTGTTCTTTCTCGATTTGAATCTCGAAGTCGGAGACGATCTCTCCTTGCAGACTTTTCAGGACGTCCTCGGCGGAATTCGATTGTCCGGTGCTGGAGGTGGCGCGAGGATTGGGCGCGCTGGTGAAGCGGGGATGGCGGCCTCGGCGTACGATCATCCTCGCCAGTTGGGACGGCGAAGAGTACGGCTTGCTCGGCTCCACCGAATGGGTGGAAGATCATGCGGAGTTCTTGAGCCGCAACTCCGTTGCCTACCTGAACGTGGATGTGGGCGTGGCCGGTCCGCATTTCCGGGCCTTTGCGGTTCCTTCCCTGGCGTCGTTGGTCCGCGAGGTGACGCGGAAGGTGAAGGACCCCAAGTCGGGCCGCTCGGTCTATCTGGCTTGGCTGGAAGAGGCGTCCCGGCTGCGGTCCTCGCCCGGCCTGCCGATTATTATTTTTACCGAACAGGAAGGCGAGCGGCCCCGCGTGCCGCCCGTGGGGGAGTTAGGCAGCGGGTCCGACTACACGCCTTTCTTTCAGCATCTGGGAATCCCTTCGGTGGATGTGGGCTTCGGCGGTCCCTACGGCGTCTATCACGCGCTGCACGACAATTTTCATTGGATGGTGCGTTTTGGCGATCCGGACTTCGGCTACAGCGTGGCTGTCAGCCGCATCTGGGGGGTTGCTGGCCTTGCGCTTGGCGAATGCCGATCTACTTTCCTATGACTACGAGGCTTACGGTCGAAAGATTGAAGATCACCTGCAGCGCGTCAAAGACGACCTGGAAGAGAGCGCGCACGCGGACCGGCTGTCGGTCGACGAAACCTTGAAAGCCGCCGCGCAATTCATTGAGGCGGCGGGCCGGGTTCAGCGTGGGCTGAGAGCGTTTCCCGCGGACGGGTCGAATTCAAGCCGGACGGCGCTCCAGGGCCGCGTCAATGAAGCTCTGATGCGGGTCGAAAGGGATTTCCTTCTGCCTTCGGGGCTGCCGGGCCGTTCCTGGTTCCGCCATGCCATTTATGCTCCCGGTGTGTATACTGGTTATTCGGCGGTTCCACTTCCAGGGTTACGGGAAAAGTATCGATGCCGGGGATTGGTGGCAGGCCCAGCGGCAAGAGGCCGCCCTACGGGAGGTGCTCCGACGCGCCACGGCAAGGCTTCAGGGGATTGTTACCGATCTTGATATTGATAGGGTGGCGGAATAGCTCCGCCTCGGTTTTTCCGGCCCCGGCCCCGGCGCCGGTGGGGATAATGCGATGGAAGTTACGGTCCTCTTTTTCGGCGTCTTGCATGATCTTACGGGGAAGCGCCGGGAGTCCGTCCGGCTCCAAGACGGCGCGCGCCTCACCGACCTGTGGGCGGATTACGTCCGCCGTTTTCCGCGTCTCGAGCCGATGGCCGCTTCGCTCCTGACTTCCGTCAATGAAGAGTTCACGGACCGTTCGCAGATTTTATCCGACGGCGATGAGGTGGCGTTTCTCCCCCCGGTAAGCGGCGGCACGGGCCCCAATACGGAAATGGATACGGGCACGGAAATGGATATGGAAACGGGCGACGTCTTTCTTTTGACCGAGGAGGTCATTGACACGGCCGAACTCCTGAGGCGGGTCAAGGCTCCCGCCGACGGCGCTGTGGTAACCTTTGAGGGCATCGTGCGTGGCCATACCGGCGAACGGCGCACCCGGTACCTGGAATACGAAGCCTACCAGCCGATGGCCTTGAAAAAAATGCGCGAGGTCAGCACGGAGATTCACCAGCGGTTCGAGGTGGATCGAGTTGCGATTGTTCACCGGCTGCGCAGGCTTGAAATCGGCGAGACGAGCGTGGCGATAGTGGTCGCCGCCGGGCATCGTAGTCCGGCATTCGAAGCCTGCCGGTACGCGATTGACCGGTTAAAGAAGACCGTTCCGATTTGGAAGAAGGAATTTTTCGCCGACGGCGCCGTCTGGGCCGAAGGCGAGGGGCAAAGGAGAATTTTGGTTGAGGCACACAATCGTGATGCTTGAAGGGCGTGACGATTGAAGGCCATAATGCTTGAAAGGAAGAAATGGAAGAGATAAAAGAGTTCGTTACAATGGCGGAGTCGGTGGCGCGCGAGGCGGGCGCTCTGGTCGCCGAGTTCTCGGGCAAGCCGTACGAGATCGGCTACAAAGGAGCGGCGGATCTCGTCACCGATGCCGATCGGGAATCGGAAAAGCTGATCTTGGGGCGAATTCGCGAGCGCTTCCCGGATCACGCCATTGTAGCCGAAGAAGGAGGCGGAAAGGAGACCGGCTCCGATTATCGCTGGTACGTAGACCCGCTAGACGGAACCACGAACTTCGCCCACGGATTTCCCATGTTCTGCACGGCGATGGCGCTGGAGTATAAAAAAGAGATCGTAATGGGAGTCGTTTTTGATCCCTTGCGGCAGGAACTCTTCCGCGCCGTCAAAGGCGAAGGAGCCTTTCTCAACGGGGAGCCGATTCACGTCTCAAAAATTCCTCGGTTGGCCGAAGGGTTGATGGCGACGGGATTTCCTCCCTCGCGGCGGGCCAACTCCCGGTTGAATATCGAATACTATCTGTGGTTCACGGAGATTTCTCACGGAGTGCGTCGCGGCGGGTCGGCTTCGCTCGACCTGTGTTACTTGGCTGCGGGACGGTTGGACGGCTTCTGGGAACTGAAACTTCAGCCGTGGGACAAGGCTCCCGGAAGCCTGATCGTTCTTGAGGCCGGAGGGAAGATTACCGACATGGACGGCGGCCCGTTTCATCTTTACGGGGAGCCGATCTTTGCTTCGAACGGTTTGATCCATTCTGAAATGGGCGAGGTGTTCGCCGAATTGCGGGCTGCGCATGCTTAGAGATTCATTCGGAATCGGGCCGCTCCGCCCCGGAGCGATCAAAATAAAATTGGCCGCGGCGGGCCTTCTTCGCCGGCGCGGGCTGGTGACGCTCCGGCTCGGCCAACCCGAAGAGACGAACTTCCCGACCCGACGGGTTCGGCTGAATCCGCAGGTCACGCATACGGAGCTCGCCTTGCCGCGTCTTCCTCCCGAATACGACGGGCTGTGCGTGGTTCACTTGACCGATATTCACCATAGCGTGCTCGTCGGCCTGCAGGAAGTGGAGCGGGTCGTAGAAATCGTCAACCGCAGCCGTCCGGACGTGGTGGTGCTTACGGGCGACTACGTAACGTTTTCCCCGGCCTGCATCTGGCCGGTGGCGCGGGTTCTGGGACGATTACGGGCCCCGCGCGGCGTCTTCGCCGTCCTGGGAAATCATGACTTCCGAGCCGGCGCCGGGGCCATGACACGCGCGCTCGAAGCGCAAGGGATTCTGGTTTTGCGGAATGCGAATTGCCGTTTGCACGGCCCGGGTGGGAACCTATGGCTGGTTGGAGTGGACGACGTGAGGGTCGGCCGGGACGACTTACCGGCGGCGCTGCGGGGTGTGCCCGCTGGGGATATGAAAATTCTTCTCTGCCATAATCCGATCATTCTTGCTTCGGCGGCGCGCGCCGGGGTGGACCTGGTCGTCTCCGGCCACACGCACGGTGGACAGATTCGGCTGCCCTGGGGCGGTCCGGCCTATCAGCAGGGGAGCACCCGGCTGGGCCGCAAATCCATCCAAGGCCGCCATTTCTTGCGGGGCACGCAGATGTACGTCAGCCGCGGCATCGGGACCGTGTGGGTGCCGTTCCGGCTTGACTGTCCTCCAGAGATTGCCTGCCTCCATTTTCGCCGCGCACGACCCAACTAGCCCGAACGCCCCGGCACATGCATGGACCGCCAGGATTAAAGCTTGCGGGGTGGGTGACCGCAAAGCCGGCCACCGAGTGGGCGTGTGGGACAACAGGGGAGAGAAACCACACGGCGGCGCCACAGGCCAGCAGCCCGAGGCTCTTGGAGATTCCTCCGAACGGATCCGTCCATGCAGATGGATTGACTGCGACAACCAGGATGGCGATCGCGACGGCGGCCAGGCTCATTCCCAGTGCCGCCGAACGCTCAGCCCGGTCGAATAAAAACCAGGTGCCCACGATGGCCTCGAAGACGCCGAGCAGGGCGAGCGTCGTTTGAGGAGATGAGAGCACGAGACCGGGCTGTGCCACCAAGTCCGGTTCGCTAGGTCTCACGAAGAGAATCTTCGGAATCAATCCTTCGTGAATCCACACCAGGGCCAAGGCCACCCGGGCCAGGACTTTGACGAGCCAGATTCGAAAGGACAAGGCGGGATAGATACCCATTTCAATCCAGATGCGAAGGCGGTCAAAGCTCCAGCGCGTCGCCTAGATCATCAAGGGACGAAAAGCGAGGCGATCGATCAGCCACCCAAGAATCCCATACCTCACCTGGTAGTCGTATACGGTGCTGAGTTGGAGGCCATCTTGGACAGGCTTGTATGTCCAAGACCCGGTACCCGCTTGGATCAACGATTTGGGGTCATCAGAACCGAATTTAAGGGCGGATGATTGTCCTCCCACCTCACCCACGCTTTCGCCCCAGCCTTCAATGCTGACTCCCAAGCCGATTCGCGTTGTGTAGCGAAAGCGTTGAGGTGCCTCGGGCTGATCCTTGGGTAGATACTCGATCTCAGTGAACCGAAGGTCCCACAATGCGTGCTGCTCGGGTTCCTGACTCTTCCGCCAAACCGTCTCCCGGTCAGTCCGAATCGTTGTCTCGGCGGTAAGCTTCATTCGGTGGCGAGAAACCTCTCTTTCCAATGGGGATCGGGGAGGAGGCATCGGTCGTGACGGCCGAAAAGCGAGTACCGATATCGAGCCAGCAAGCGATAAAAGATGTCCAGTAGGAAGGTAGGAAGCAGACCGAAAACGGTCAGGAGTTTCCAAGGCCCGCCGAGTGTTCTAAGGACATAAAGCGCAGCTTGCGATCGGGCCAGGAGCCGCTCCTGCGGCGTGTTGGTGTCCAGAGCGATGTAGAATGTATCCAAATCTTCGGGATCGGCTCCGTGGCGTTGGAGCAACGCGCGCGCGAGCTCACTTTGCAGAGCCGCAAACCGGAAAATTCTCCTTTTGTCTCGCTGCAATGTAAATCGATTAAGCCTGTTGCAGAGCCCGCATACGCCATCATACAAAATGATCGGATTCCGCTCCGCCCTGTCTTGATCCACGAAGTAATACTACTATCTCTTGACGAATATGTTGCTTTTTTTGCGAGGGGACTCCTACGCTCGCCAACCTCCGTTTTTAACCTTCTTCCCCTCCGACTTCATTCCCGTTTTTCGAAACCGCGAATACGGGACTGCTTCAATTTACAAAGACAGTTGCTTGTGCTAGGGTGCAGGGAACTCTTCTGAAGTAGGACATCCACCCCTACCAAGGGGGATTTTTGTGGATTAAGGGATGAGTGAACTCCGATGGAATCCCGTTCTCGCCGAATGGGTGGCGACGGCCACGCACCGCCAACACCGTCCCGTTCTGCCGCGGGACGGGTGCCCGTTTTGTCGCGGCTCGGGACGCGTCCCGGACGGCTACGATGTTCACCATCGGGCCGGGCTGCCATATCCGGCACGCCATCCTCGATAAGAACGTTCGGATCGAAGCGGGTGAGTTGGTCGGGTTCGAACCGGAATACGACCGAAAGAATTTCCATGTCTCGGAGTCGGGAATCGGCGTGGTCTCGAAATCTCCCGAGACGCGCGAAACCCGCGAGCGGAGGGTGTAAGCCCTTCCGGCTTGGGTTCCCCGTGCTGTGTTTTCCGGTTCAGGATTTCCATGGCAGAGACGATTTTTTCTGTGGTGCTTCTGGCGGCGATCTTATATCTCAGCGCCGTCATTACCAACCGTTTTGCGCGATGGATGTATTACCGATGTGAAAATTGCGGTTCGCTGAACGCCAAACGCCGCACCGCTTGCCGCGTGTGCGGCAACTCCTTACGCAATTCTCGGGAGGAGTAATCCTTGATTTTCCGTTAGAAACGCTCTAAAATTTCACTCAATAGGGTGAGTTTTCTGCCCGATATATAAAATAGGCGTGGAGGGGCCGAGTATATTTCGGAATGCTATATACTGTATAATCATAATTTGCCCTTTATTCGGCTGGCGGGTACGGATCAGGGCATACTTTCTATCTTCTGGGGTGCATACGTGTCTTCTTCATTGCTGCAATGTCTCCCTTTCAAGAAAACGTCTTTTATCTCTTTGGTGTGGATTTTGGCGGCGGTCTTGTCGACCGTCGCGCCGGTGCGTGGACAGACGGTTACGGGCACGCTCCGCGGCCTGGTTATGGACCGTTCCGGAGCCGTGCTTCCCGGTGTCACCGTTTCGGCCTGGAACCGTGAGACCAATCGGAAACACGAAGTCGTGTCCGGGAGTGGCGGTTTCTATACGATTACGCTGCTGCCGCCGGGCCGGTATCGCATAGAGGCGGAACGAGACGGATTCAAGAAGTTGACCCGCCGAGGCATCCGAGTCCGAGTGAACGAGCAGGCGCGGGCGGACCTCACGCTTCAGGTGGGTTCTCTCACCGAGGAGGTCACAATCGTGACGGAAGTCCTCCTGCTTGAGCTCGACAGCGCCGCCCAAGGCGCGGTGATCGAAAATGCACAAATTTCCCTGCTGCCGCTGAACGGAAGGGAATTTCTGGAACTCACCCTGTTGGTTCCGGGTGCGTATCCGCATGCGCCGGGGTCGCCCGGCTCGGTGCGGGGAAAATTTTCCGTCAACGTCAACGGGGCTCGTGAGGACGCGAATAATTTCCTGCTCGACGGCGTCTATAATACCGACCCCATTCTGAATAGTTTTGCCTTGAGCCCTCCGGTGGACGCCATCCGGGAATTTAAGATTCAAACAGGCACCTATGACGCCACCTTCGGTCGCAGCGCCGGAGCCCAGATCAATGTGGTGATGAAGTCCGGCACCAATGAAATACATGGGACCGTCTACGAATTTCTCCGTAACGACGCCGTTGACGCCCGCAACTTCTTCGCCCTTTCCGGCGCCCGAAAGCCCAAGCTTCGGCGGAACCAGTTCGGTTTTTCTCTTGGTGGACCCGTGCAACCGGACCGAGTCTTCTTCTTTGTGGATTATGAGGGACACCGCCGGCGGCAAGGCATCACGCGTGCGACCAACGTGCCCACTCTGGCCCAGCGCCAGGGAGACTTCAGTGCGCTGTTGGGGGATCCCGCCAACCCAACTCAACTCATGAATTGTGGTGCGACCGACGATCAGCCATGCGTGGATGTGCTGGGCCGGCCCATCTTTGAAGGGGAAATCTTTGACCCGAGCACCACACGCTTGGTTGGTGCTGTACCGGTGAGCGACGGCTTCGGCTTCGATCCCGTCACGGGGGAGCCCATTGCGGGCGAGGCCAACCTCATCCCCTCCGAGCGCCTCCATCTGGCCGGACTTGCCGTTGCAAATTTTTACCCCCTGCCGAACCCCCTGCCGAACAATTCCATGCCCGACCAAAATCTCGTCTCTTCGCCGTTGCTGACGGACCGAAGGGATCATTTTGATGTCCGCTTTGACATGAACTTCGGAGCGAAAGACCTGCTTGTCGCTCGATACAGTTTTGGAGATCGGGACCTTTTCGATCCCTTTGCCGGGCGGCTCTCTTCTTCACTCCCGGGTTTCGGCGTGTTCATTCCCCGCCGCGGGCAGAACGCCATGCTGGCCGAAACACACGTCTTCTCTCCCCATTGGGTGAATGACGTTCGTGTGGCTTTTAGTCGTATGGGGAGTGGTACGTTCCCGGAAAATGCCGGCACGGATTTGAACGGACAAGTGGGCTTACCGAGTCTGGCGGAGAACCCGAGGGATTTCGGCCTGAGCTTGATTAACGTAGCCGGATTTTCCCCGCTCGGCGATGAGCCGAACAATCCGCAGCAGACCGCCTCGAATACATTCCAGGTCACCAACCAGACCGGATATTCGCGCGGCCGTCATTTGGTCCGTTTCGGTACGGACCTACGACGCGTCCAGCACAACGCCTTTCGGGATGTGCATTCGCGCGGCTTCATCAATTTCGTATCACCCTCCCCTTTCACCGAGAATCCGTTGGCCGACCTGCTGCTGGGTCTCCCGTCTTTTACGGGTGGGGCGACGTTCGATAATCCCCAACATCTCCGCTCCACCTCCCTGAACCTCTTCGTTCAGGATGATTGGCGCTTGACGCCCCGGCTTACGCTCAACCTCGGCCTTCGATACGAGTACAATTTGCCGCCTGTAGACCGGTTCGACGCGGCGAATCTCTATGACCCGGAGACGCGCTCGCTGATTCGGGTGGGGGAACAGGGCGTGCCGCGCGGGGGATACCGTCCGGACCGGAACAATTTCGCTCCTCGTGTGGGACTTGCCTGGAGCCCGTTCGACGGTGGGCGCACGGTCTTGCGCGCCGGTTACGGTATCTTCTATGACCAATCGGCTCTGGCCGTTGCCAACGGACTCTACTTCAACGCGCCGTTTTTCACTTTCAACGTCTTCTTCCCTTCGGCGGCGTTTCCGCTCACGCTGAGCGACCCGTTTCCCACGGGAATGGGTTTCTCTCCGCCGGCTTCCGGCGTCACCTACGCGCGGAATTTCCAAACCGCCTACCAACAGCACTGGAGTTTCGATCTTCAACAGGAGATCGATTCGGACCTCATGGTGGGAATCGGCTATGTGGGTTCGAAAGGGACGCACCTGGTGTCGGCGCGCGATTTGAATCAGGCCGCCGCAAGCCCCGCGGTCACGAATTTACGGCCCGATCCGTTCTTTGCGGATATTAATCAACTGGAATCTGCCGGCAGCTCCACGTATCACGCGCTTCAGCTTCGTGTGCGCCACCGATTCCGGAACGGGATTCGGTTCCTGGCCGCCTATACCCTGGGAAAATCGATCGACAACGCCTCGACGCTCTTCCCCAGTTCCGGAGACGGGAACTTCCCCCAGAACAGCCTCGACTTGAGGTCTGAAAAGGGCCGGTCGAACTTCGACGTTCGTCATCGGCTTTCCATGAATTTTTCCTATGATCTTCCCTTCGGACCGGGGAGAGCATGGATGGGCGGGGCGCAGGGGTTCGCCTCCCGCTTGATCGGCGGTTGGCAAGTGAACGGAATTTTCAGCTTGCAGTCGGGCTATCCGTTTACTCCGATGCTGCTCACCGACAACAGCAATACCGGGACATCGTTGCTGGGTATCTTCGCCGGTGACCGTCCGAATCTGCTCGGCGACCCGACGCTTGATTCCCCCGACCCGTCGGGCTGGTTCAATACGGACGCCTTTGCGGTTCCCACTTTCGGTTCCTTCGGCAATGCGGGGCGCAATATCCTGACCGGGCCCGGCTTTCGGAATGTCGATTTCTCCCTGTTGAAATCCACCGCCCTCGGGGAAACGTTGGATCTTCAGTTCCGCGCGGAATTCTTCAATCTCTTCAATCACCCAAACTTCGACCTTCCGGACCCCTTCGTCGGCTCCACAAATTTCGGCAGGATCTCTTCCGCCCGTTCGGGCCTCTCGGGAGATGCGCGGCAGATTCAGTTTGCGTTGAAGCTGATTTTCTAGCGAGTATCTTTTACAAGATAGCGAGATGGGTTTTGTCACTCGCTGCGCAAGGCGGATGGCAGCGGTCCGCGCAAGGTGAACGCGGCCACGGCGGCTCCCGTTCCCAGTCCGACGGCGAGCACCAGGAGAAGAGTAAACATTAAGGACAGCCACGGAAGATCGGCGCCCGACGCCACCAGATGAGGTAACACGGCGACTACGGCGCTGAGGGTGCCCGCCGCCAAGCCGAACAATAAAAGAAACGCATTTTCCGCCACCAGCAGCCAAGCGACGGCTCCGCGTCCGAAACCCAACGCCGCCAGCAGCGCCAACTCCCCTCGCCTCTCCACCACGTTGCGCAGAATCAACGTGGCCGGCCCCAGCGTTCCCAGCAACAGGCCCAAGCCGCCCAGCGCCTGAAACGTGCTGAGGTAGGTATTCTGGACGACCAGGAAACCCGCCAGCCGCTCGCCCGTTGTGGTGACGTCCAGGCCGAAGCCGGCCAGATTTTTCTCCAGGATTTGAGTTACCTTGGCCGCGTCCGTCGCAGGCATTTCGACCATAAAGAAATGGAATCCGCTCTGATGGGGAAAGAGTTTCAGGAAATTGGCTTCGGAAATAAGAAGCTCCGATTGAAACACGCTACGCCGCAGAAGTCCGACGATTTTCAAGCGCGCCGGTGCGCCGTTCTCGTCCGTGATCGGCATCTCGCCGCCCAGTCCCAAATGAAGAATCCACATCACCGTGTTCGCGTCCCCCACGGCGGGGATGACACCTTTTCCATATTTTTTTTCTAATAGAAGCCAGGGATTCGCCCGCTCTTCATCAGAGACAGCCAGCGAGCTTTGGAAGTCAAACCCGCCGCGCTCGACCATGGTTTTGGTGACGCCCAAAATTCTCGGGCGCGTGGGCCGGTAGAGATTGAGGCAGCTTACGTCCTCTCCCGGCCGTAGGCGGAAAGGGAAAATTTTCAAGCGGCGTAAAATCGCTTCCTCGTCGTCCTCGAAAATATCGAGGGCGCGCCTGCCTTCGGCGTTGTTCAGATCATGGTGAAGACCCAGGTCCGCTTCGGCTACCAAACTGAAGCCGCCGTTGCCGGAATCTTTGCGGGGAACATCTTCCCTGGAGTCTTGTCGGTTGAGCGCCACGGCGACGATGACGAAAGACGCGCATGCCACCAACCCGGCTGTCAGGACGCTTCGTCCCGGCAGGCGAGCGGCGTTTCGCGCCGCCAGCCGCACCAGTCCCGTCGCAGATTCTCCGCCCACCTTGCTTTCGCTTTGATCCCTTTTGAGAAGCGCGGTGAGTCCTGCCAGCGCCGCCGTCAGCATCGCCACGCCGCAAACGTAGAAGGCTGCCAAGGCGGGTACGATTTCGCTGATAAGAGAGATCACGATCATGACGAGCGCCAGCGTCACGGCAACGCTCGCCGTCCATTGTGGCATGCGGCTTCGGCGTCGTCGCGCCGCCGTCTGCTCCGCCAGGACGTATCCGGCCAGCAGCGCCTTGGGAGTTGCTTTTCCCAGTTGGCGAACCGCGAGCCAAATCGAAAATAAAATTACCGCCAAGGAAGCTGCGAATCCGATTCCCAAACTCAACCCCGTCACGTGAAGGCTCACGAACGGCGTACCGATGGCTGCCTGCCACCAGTGCCCGAGGCCGTAGACCATCAGCCGGCCGTAACCGACCGCGCCCGCCAAGCCCAGAAAGCCCCCGACGGCGGCCAGCGCGAATCCTTCCATCAGGAACAGTCGGCGGAGAAAAGCATTCGTGTGACCGGTTGCCGCGAGCAGGCCGACCTCTTTCGACCGCCGCTCGATGCTGAGGCGAAACAGAAGCGCGGTGAGCATCGCCGCGGAGACGATTAAGAACATCGCGAAGCCGACGAAGAGCAAGGCGAAGGGCGTGTTGCCCGTCGATGCCGCCAGCCCTTGCGCCTTCACCGGCAGAAAGATAAGCCCCGCCTGTTCGGGATGAATACGTTCCCGTAGGAGCCGGCGATAACGTTTTTCCGTCTCGCTCAAACTTACGCCTTCGGCGGCGGCCACGCGAAGCGAAGTCAAGGCCCCGAAGCGGCTGGTCCAGAGGTTTCTGGCTGCCTGGAGTGAAACGAACGCTTTTGGAGTTGCACGATACCGGTCCCAGTAGTCTTCATCCCGCGGGCGGACCCGGCTCAGGTCGACGGGGAAGGGCGGGTCCCAGGCGGCCATGTCGTCGGCGTCATGGATGCCGGGAAATTGCGGAGTGAGCGAAGGATCGGCCGCTGCGCCGGTGAGGCGCACAATACCGCGCAGGCGAAAGTGAGTCCGTTTTTCGTAAAGTTCGCCGCGATTGCCGACCTCGAAATAATCGAGCGTGATACGGTCACCGGGTTGAGCTTTTAAATCTTCCATCGCCCACTCGTTCAGAAGAATTTCGTCCTCTTGAAGAGGAGGAGCGAGTGTTCCATCGGTGACGGTGAGTTGCAACGGGCCGAACGGCGCGCCGGAAGCGGTATCCAATCCGGAAACCGTCGAGTAGGGAACCCAACGCTTCCCGGTGGCCATCGTGTTCGCCAAGTAGGTGAAGACGGGTGAAGTTTCCGCCTTCAGGGCGGCGGCTGCATCGAGCGCCGTCCTTGCAATCGAAGGGCGGAGAACCATCTCTTCGCTTTCAAGGTAGAGATACTCTCCCGTGGCGTGGCGCTTGAGTCGCAGACCCAAATCGTCGAGCGTGACGCTTGCGGCCAAAATTTTCTGCAAACGCTCGGCAGCCGCTGCACTCTTTGAATCTTGTTCCTCTCGTCCTGTCACGAACAGTGCGTTCAAGGCCGCTTCGTGTTCCAGTCCGCGCCGGAGCGTGGGGAGCGGAACAAAGGCGTTCCGCGGCAGTTGCTGTTGCGCCTGAAACCCGAAGCGGCCCGGGCCACGGTCGGGCAGAATTGTTTTCACTCGAAGCCGCAGCGTCCGCACCGTATCGCTGCGGCGGCCGAGGATGGTTTCACGCGGGACGGCGCTGGGTTTTTCGATGCGTACCAGGACGGCTTCTCCGGCTTCCACTTCAAGTTCGCGCGCCAGTGTTTCATTCAAGGCGACTTCGCGCCCCGTAGGAAGACTGTCTTCGGAAACTTTGCCCCGGTGAAGGTTCCAGAACTCTTCATTCACGCCCAGGACTTGAACGCCGCCGGCCCGCCTTTGCGAGTCGGTGGAGATCACCGTGCCGCGGACCATGACCCCCGCGTGTACGGACTCGAAGAGATTTCGGAACTCAGCGGATTGACGAAGCCGTTCGGGAAGCTTGTCGGGGAAGAAACGGTCGGAGACCAGCGCGTGATCGATGCGCCCCAACCGGTCCAGCGTCAGCTCGCGCAGGCTGCCCCGTACCGAATCTCCCACCAGCAGCGCGCCGGTCAGCACGGAGGTCCCCACCGCCACGCCCAATACGATAGCCAGATTTACCCGCCAGTGATGAAAGAGGTTTCGTCGAAGGAGAGTTGCGGGGTTCATGTCGCCAGTGGGTTAAAATCAATTCATGTTCTGAAGAGTGCCGTCGATCAGTTCGCTCTTTCGGGAAATTCTCTTGGCCAACTCCTGGCTATGCGTGACGACGACCAGAAGGTTTCTCTCTTCCCGATGAAGTTCGAGTAACAGATCAGCCGCCGTCTCCGCCGTTCGGCGGTCCAAGTTGCCGGTCGGCTCGTCGGCCAAGACCAGCCGCGGGCGGTTCACCAGCGAGCGGGCCAGAGCGACGCGCTGCCGCTCGCCGCCGGAAAGTTCCGCCGGACGATAATCACAGCGTTCGCCGAGTCCCACGCGCTCGAGCAGAGCCCGCGCGCGCTTTTCGGCTTCTGAATTCTTTTCTTTCGACCGCAGCGTGGGGATCAGCACGTTTTCCAGTGCCGAGCATTGCGGCAGCAAGTGATGGTCTTGAAATACGAATCCGACCTGTTGATTTCTGAATGCGGCAAGCTCCGGCGGCGAGAGAGAAAAAGGATTCTTACCGTCAAGATGTATGTTGCCCGTGGTCGGCTCGTCGAGAGTTCCCAAAAGGTGCAGTAAGGTGCTCTTGCCCGACCCGGACGGACCCATGATGACGAAAGCCTCCCCGGGAGAGAGCACGAAGCTTACGTTGCGGAGAACGACGAGCGGCGCGCCCCGGGTCGGATACTCCTTCCCGATGTCTTCGATGATGAGACCAGGTTTCATTTCGATCTCTTTTTCGCTCTCGTTTTGCGTAGCTGTTTTCGAGATATCTCTTTTTTTTCGGCGAAGGGTTCGGCGAAGGGCGTTTGCTCGATTTTCTTGCCGATGAAGGCCGGGATGGGAATCCGCCGCAGGGTTCCGTTCTTGTTCGGTGTACAGCAGACGGCGGTCATCTTGCCGCGGGCGACAAGCGTGCCGTTTTTGGAAAACGTTGTGATGTGGGTGAGGGAAGTCCGGCCCTTGCGGCTGACCCAAAGATGCATGTCGATCTCGTCTTCAAAACGGACGGGGCTGAAGAACTCGCAGGAGCTGGCCACACGCGGCCAACTGATGGTTTTTCCTTTCTCCTCGAAAACGATGCTCAAGCCGAGCGAGCGGAAGAAGGCGTGCTCGGCTTCTTCCATATACCGAAAGAAGCTTGAGAAGTGGGTAATGCCGGCCATGTCGGTGTCGGCAAATTCCACCCGGCGCCGCATTTTGAACTCGTAAGCCATGGAGTGCTCAATTCAAATGCGAGAACTAGGAAACGTATTGATGATACACGCTGAGGGTTTCTTCCGTCATTTTTTCAGCGTTGAAATATTCGGTGACTCCTTTTCGGCCTTTTTCGCCCAGTTCGGCGGCGTGGGCCGGGTTTTCGATCAGGCATCGGAGCTGTGCGGCCAAATCTTCCGCTGAGTTCGGTTGATGCAACAACCCTCCTCCGGTTTTTTCCATAAATTCGGGAAACGATCCGTGACGTGGCTCGACGACGGGTACTCCGTTCGCCCAGGCTTCCAGCATGTAAAGACCTTTCGGCGCGGCATAAGTGGTGGGCACCGCGAGCGTGTCAAGTGATTGCAGAAATGCTATTTTCCCTTTGCGGTCCACCGTTCCCAGGAAATCAAAGTCGTTCTCCAATCCGGCGTCGCGAAGCCGTCGCCGGATGCCTTCCAGATAAGGCCGGTCATTCGGGTCGAGATAGCCCGCCACGCGCAACCGGCAGTTTTGGGTCCTTTCGGATTGCCGGAGGATGCGGAAGGCGTCGGCCAGCAGGTGCAGGCCTTTGTCCGGGTGGACGCGTGACATGTAGCCGATAACGAATTCGCCTTTCGATTCGGTTTTCCGCACGCCGTGCCCTTCCAGCCTCAAGCCGGGGTAGACGATGTGGATGCGGTTGCGCGGAACCTGCAAGAAGTCAGCCATAGAATCGGCATAAGTGTTGCTGGGCGCGAGGAAGGCGTCGATTCCGGTGGCGCGCTGGCGTATTGCCTGAAGCGAGCGCTCCCGGTAGGGCGCGGGCAATCCATTGATAAAAACGTCCTCTCCCTGTAGAGAACAGAAGACGGGAGTTCGTAAAGCCCGTTTGATCGGACCGGCCAAGCCGGCCAGCAGGGAGTTCGTAAGGTGGACGGCCTCAGGCCGCTCTTCGCCGCGAATCCAATCGAGAAGCTTGCCGAGTTCCTTGCGCTGTCTACCCTCTTCGCCCTCGAGGACCGAAAGCGTCAGCTCCCCTAATTGCTGCGGTGCGGTGCGGATGGCGAAGCCGGAGACCCAGCGGAGCAGGCCGGGCGCGTCCAAGAGGGAATCAAAAATTTTCGGAGTGTGGCGGAACAAGGAAGATTGCTGTTGGAGATAAACATTCAGTCCCCCGTAGAAGACGCGGTCCAGGCTCACGTCCTCTTCGTCGGTAAGGATCGGCGTGTAGAGGGGAACGAGCGTGACGTCGTGGCCTTGGGCCCGGAGCGTGGCAGCCAGAGTATTGTCGCGGATGCAATTGCCGCAATACATGCCGCCGGCGCCGGCCGTGATGTAAGTGATCTTCATTTGGGGATCAGGCTTTCCCCCCCCTGTCAGGCCGCCCGCACGGATTTAAGGCTTCCGGACCGGGAAGAACTTTTCGAGGGTCTCTTCCGGCGGCGGTGAGCTGAGCAGTGAGATGACAATCATACTGGCCGCCCCGGCCAGCGTCAGCACAAAGACCGGCATCACACCCGTTCCGCCCACCGTATAGCTCGGCGTTTCCCACCCCTGAAGGAAGAAGTAGGTCCAGAGCCCCGCGACGGTCAGGATGGAAGCTGCCGCGCCGTAGCGCGTGCTGCGCCGCCAGAACAGCGCGGCGGCTACCACCGGAAACAATCCCGCGAAACCTGCGAACGACCAGACGGCCAACTTGAAGATGCTCCGCTCGGTGAAGAAGGAGAGCACGCAGGTGAGGAGGATGATCAGCGTCACGAAACCACGCCCCAAGATGACCTGTGTCCGTTCGTCCAAATGTTTGTGAAATTTGTAATGAACGACAATGTCTTGGGTGAACATTGTTCCGGCGGAGAGAACCTGCGAGTCGAGCGAGGACATGGCGGCGGCCAGGACTCCCGCACCCAACAGTCCAGCCAGCAACGGCGCGGCGTGCTCGGAGATCATCAGAATCAGCACGCGGTTCGATTGCGCTCCTTGGAGCGCGGGAAGGGCCAGGTCGGCCGAGCCGAGGATGCCCAGGATGACGGCGGGAATCCAGACCGCGGCGATGCAGAGCGGGTAGAGAATCAGCGGCGTGCGGAACGTTTCGGCCCGCCGCGCCGTCAGCCAATGCATGAACATGTGCGGGAACATGCCGACCGAAAGCGGCGTAAACGTATAGGTGAAAAACTGCCAAGGGTTCATGCCCCCCTGACCGTTCATGTTACCGCTTCCGTCGCCGGCTCGATGCAGCAGATTCGGATGTTTAGTGGCCACCGCCTCCATGGCGGTTCTGATTCCCCCCAGGTCGTTGACGATGGCGATGAAGGTGACCAGGCCCAGCACCATGAAGACCACCGTCTGAAACGCGTTGGCCCAGGCTGTGCCGCGCAGGCCTCCCATGAAGACGTAGGTCAGCACCACGGCCGAGATGCCGACCGAGCCAACCCACTGCGGCAGCCCCGCCTGTGGGCCTCCGGTCAAGGTCTGGATAATCAGTCCGCCCGCCATGACGCCGATCAACAAATAGGGAATCAGTAGAGCAATCAGGACGGCGAACAGGAGCAGTCCCAAATGGTCCGACCCCCACCGTTCGCGGAAATATTGCACCTGGGTCAGGTAGCCGTGCCGCTTGCCCAGCGCCCAGACGCGCGTACCGATAAAGAAGAAGACGCAGGGAATGACGAGCGAGGAGGAAGAGGCCATCAGTCCGAAGACGCCGATCCCCTCATGATAGGCCTCGCCCGAGGAACCCAGGATGGCGAACGTGGTCATGTTCGTTCCGAACAGCGACATCAGGAGAAGAAACGGCCCGATGGTGCGGCTGGCGACGAAAAAATCCTCGCCGGTATTCTGGAGCCGTCGATTGCTCCAAAAGCCCAAGCCGACAAGCAGGAGCAGGTAGCAGAGAATGACGGCGAAAGGGACGTTCACTTTTTAGAACTCTCCTCGCTCTGCCCGGCCGGCAGATTCGCCGGCCAAGCGTGACGGATCAGAAATGTCAGAAGCAGGGAAGCCAGAACGCAGTAACCGGCATGGTAGAGCAACCCGGCGGGCAGAAAGCCGAAGACCAGCGTGCCGTTATCCCACAGCCAAAAGTCCTGGTGAAGAACGTAGAGAAGGATCAGAGCCGCGAAGGCCAGAGTCTTTTTCATACGGTGGGTTTCTGCTCTTTTTCAGAATCGGCAAAGGGAATCGGTTTGGGCAGCGGGCACATCTTGCCGAGAGAGCGGAAGAATCCGGACAGATTGTCGCGGAAAACGTCGCCGGTGAGAATGTTGATCAAATCGTTCCGGCAATCGGGAAACCGCCGGACGAAGTTTCCGAAGCGGAAGTCCTTCGTATAGAAGGCGTAGACCATTTTGCGGATGGCCTCGATGCCCTCGGAGAGTTTTGGGCCGAAGCGGGAGAGCTGCCGGGCGGAGAAGTCGTTTTTCTCAAAAGCCTCAGCGATGGTATCGGCGGCGAACTCGCCGGATTTGAGCGCCAGAAAGACCCCGGAAGAGTAGATGGGATCGAGAAATCCGAAGGCGTCTCCGACCAGCACCCAGCCGGTGCCGGCCACGCGGGTCGAGTGATACGAGAAATCGCTGCACGTGTAAATTTCCGAAACCCGCTGGGCCGGGGCCAAACGCCGCTTCAGGGGTTCGCAGAGTTCGATGGCTCTCGCAAAAGTCCGCTCGGCTTGGCCGGGTTCGGCAAAGAGCGTTTCCGGCGGGCCGACGATGCCAACGCTCATGCGATTTTCCGGCAAGGGGACGTACCAGAACCACCCCTGGGCGTCGTCGGTTTCGATGACCAGCGTCGCGCCCTCGTCGATTCCCGGGTCGCGCAAGCCGCCTTCCCAGTGAGCGAAAATGGAAACCTTTTTCAGGTGCGGGTCCGGGCGGCGGATTTTGAGTTTTTTTGAGAGCAGTGCGTTCGAACCGGTGGCATCGACGATGACGCGCGCGGAAAGATTCTCCGCCTTTTTGCCGTGCGTCCGGGCCGCGACGCCCACGGCGCGGTCGTCTTCGAACACGACATCCTCCACGCTCACTTCCTGCCGGACTTCGACGCCGTGCTCCATGGCGTTTTCGAGCATCAGGGTATCGAACCGGCTGCGTAAGACCTGCCAGGTGGCGGAACTTTCGTGCGGATTGGTTTCGGAAAAGTAGAACGGGGCCGACGCCCGCCCGCGCGGAGAGATGAACTGCACGCTGTGTTTGCGCGGGAAGAAGGTGCCCTTGAGTTTATCGAGCATGCCCAGACGTCGAAACGGCCCATAGGTTTCCGGCATCAACGATTCCCCGATGTGGAAGCGGGGGAAACGGTCCTTTTCCAGCAGCAGGACTCGCAGCCCTTTCTGCGCCAGCAGCGTGGCGGTCGTTGCGCCGGCCGGACCGCCGCCCATCACGATGACATCCTGGGGATGGAAGTTCTTATTGGACAATAAATTTCCCTGCCGGAAAAAATCCCGCTGCGAATTTTATGTAAAACGAATATTCCGATGGTCCGGCTCGAAGAATTCCGGCAGCAGCCCGTCGGCCCGCATCAGCCCCTCGCGCGTCAAGCGGACGCCGTTCTCTTCCATCGTGAGGTAGCCGCGGTCACGAAGTTTTTCAAAGGGGGCTTTAAACTCACTCAAAATATCAGTATCAAATTTTTTTCGGAAGCGGTCCACGTCCAGATGCCCCAGCTTCAGCAGAAGAATCAGCTGGCGGATCAGCCGTTCGCGCGGCTTGGCCGTCAGCGCGCGGGCCAGCGGCAACTCTTTACGGGCCAGCAGCTCCATGTAATTTTCCATCCCGTCGGCGTTCTGGGAGTGGACGCCGTCGAGGTGGCCGAAAGAGGCGACGCCGGTGCCGATCATATCCGCGCCGTTCCAGAGGCTGTCCCGGTAAATGAAGCGGGTCTGCTGGGGGTCGCGCACCAGCGTATAGGCGCTGGAGACGACGTAACCGGCGCGCTCGAATTCGCTGAAGGCATATCCCATCCACTCTCGCTTGGTCTCCCAATCGGAGACGGGAACGGGCTTGCCGCCCTCGCGAATCTGTTTCGAGTAGAGCGTGTTGAAAGGCAGCTCCATCTGATAGATGGTGACGCTGTCGGGCTCGAGCCCCACCGATTTGCGGACCGTGTCGCGCCAACGGTCCCAGGTTTCGCCCAGCATGCCGGCGATGAGATCGATATTGATCTGCGGAAACCCAACCGCGCGCGCCCACTCGTAGGCGCGAAAAATCTCCGGCGAAAGATGCGCCCGTCCGTTCTCCTCCAGGATTTCATCGTCGAAATTCTCGACACCCAGGCTCAGGCGCGTCACACCGATCGATTTCAGTGTCTCCAGCTTTTCGCGCTTCAGGGTGCCCGGCTCGCATTCAAAAGTCACTTCCTCGGCGTCATCCCAACCGACGAAACGGTGAAGCCTCTTGACCAGCGAGGTCAGTTGACGCGAGCTCAGGTAAGAGGGAGTCCCGCCGCCGAAATAGACAAACTCGAAACCTCCGGGCTGCCAAGCGGGTAACGTACTGTAGATTTCCACTTCCGTCGCCAGCGCGTCCAGGTAGGCTTCAATTTCGAGGGCGTTCTTGTCCGTGTAGACGCGGTAGAAGCAGAACTTGCAGTGGCGGCGGCAGAAAGGAATGTGCAGGTAAAGGCCGAGCGGCGTTCCCTGTTGCCGGGGCTGCTGGAAACGCGCCAGCGCCTGCGGCACGTGTTCCGCCGTCCAGAGGGAAAACGGCGGATAGTTGGGGATGAAGTTGTTGCCGGGTTCGGTGGCGCCCGTCTTGCCGACGGCGGTGGAGATCCCTTCCTCGGGTTTTTCCGAGGAGTTTTGGGACGGGAGAATTGGAAGGTAGTCTGCCATCTTAGTTCGCTCCCCGGAAACAGTAAAGCACACCGTCGCGCGACCCGATCACCAGTCGTCCTTCGCCGACCGCGGGAGAAGCGGCCAGCCCGCCTCCGGCGGTAAATTTCCATTGCAGAGTTCCGCTGTCCATCTCAAGCGCGTAGAGGTTGCCGTCGAGCGAACCGACGAAGACGGTCTTTCCCACAACGACGGGCGAGGAGTCCACCCGGCCTCGAGTTCGGTAGGTCCAAACGGCCTTGCCGGTCTCGGGGTCCAGCGCGTGAACGGCCTTGTCGCGTCCTCCGACGATCACTCTTCCCGGCCCGACAGCAGCGGAAGAGTAGAAAGGGAAGCTCCGATCGGCGGCTTCATAGGTCCAGACCTGCTTGGCCTGCTTCCAGTTGATGCAGTGGACCCGGTTGGCGAAAGTTCCCACATAGAGCAGGTCTCCTGCCAGGGCGGGGGAAGCCGCCATGTAGTCGCCGATGTGGAACTGGTCCGTTTCCTTGCCGGTCGTCACATCCAAAACGCGCATGAAACCGTCGCAGCCGGTTACGAAAACTTTACTGTCGGCAACGGCGGGGCTGGCGTGGACCCGCCCCTCCGTCTCAAATTTCCAGAGGAGTTGCCCGTCCCGGCGCCGAAGCGCGTAGAGGTGTCCGTCGTAAGAGCCGAACAGGACCTGCTCGGGAAGCGCAACCGGTGAAGATATTATCTCAGCGCCGGTTTCGAATGTCCAATGCGGCTTGCCGCCGGCCGCATCGAGCGCGTAAAAGTTTCCCTCATCGTCCCCGAAATATACCGTGCCGTCGGCCACCGCGGGGGATGAGGCGATGCCGGCTTGGGCGGTGAATTTCCAGTTCCTTTTTCCCGATTTTACATCCACGGAGTGAAATGAGCCGTCCAAAGCGCCGACGAAAACCGTGCCGCCGGCCACCGCGGCCGAGGATTCGACGGCGTCACCGGCCTCGTAGCTCCATTCGAGTTTCAAGGGAAGCGGGAGGGAACCTCCGGCGGTCCCGGTCCGCTCCGGATTGCCGCGGAAAAGTGGCCAGGCGTTGTTTTTGTCGTTGCCGGCGTCCGGGGCAGCGGCGGGCGTGTCCGCGAAAGCCAAGACCAGCGCCGGCAGGCTCAGAGCGGCGATGGTGCGGAAGGATTTTTTCAGCATTCGCGCCAAACTCAAAACGCCCTCTCGTAGAGTTCTCTCAGATCGATGGGAGAGACCGGCCGGGGGTTGAACTTCGCCGTCCACTGCTGTGCGGCTTCCTCAGCCAAGGAAGCCAGGTCTTCCTGTTTCACTCCGCAAGTTTCGAGCCGGTCCGGCAATCCGGCCTCTCTTATTAAAGATTCAAGTTCGTCGTCTAAGGTTTCCCCGTTTTCAAAACCCGCCATGGCGGCAAGGTCCGTGTACAAGTCTGCTACAGAATCTGAATTGAATCGTACAACGTGAGGCAACAGCAGGCCGATGGCAGCGCCGTGCGGGGTGCCGTAGCGCGCCATCAGGGGGTTGGCCAAGGCGTGCGTTGCGCCAAGCATGGAATTCTCAATCGCTGCCCCGGCGTAGTGCGCGCCCAGCAGCATGGCGCTGCGGGCGTCCAGGTTCTGCGGCGACCGTAGAACCGTTCGGAAATTCGCCTGGAGCAGCTTCCAGGCCTCGCGGGAGAGGCGTTGCGAGGCCTGGTTCCGTTTCGTCGTCACGTAGCTTTCGACGGCATGCGCGATGGCGTCGATTCCCGTCATCGCCGTCACGCGCTCGGGTTGGGTCAGAGTCAGTTCCGGGTCGAGGAGGGCGACGGCACAGGCGGCCTTCTTGTCGCCGCAGGCCATTTTCTGATGAGTCTTTTCGTTGCTGATCAGGGCGAACGATTGCGCTTCGCTGCCGGTGCCGGCCGTGGTGGGGACGGCGATCATCGGCAGCATGGGTTTTTCGGCCTTGCCGATGCCCCAGTAGTCGGACATCCGGCCGCCGTTCGAAAACAGGAAGTTGACGCCTTTGGCGCAGTCCATCGAGCTGCCGCCGCCGAGGCCCACAAGAAGATTGATGTCGTGCTTTTTCGCCAACTCAAGCGCTTCGGCCACGTGGCGCGTGGTGGGATTCTCTTCGACGCCGTCGAAGGTAGCCGTCTTCAGGCCTTCACCGGCCAGAGCCCGCAGCGCGCGGTCGACGTGGCCGGCGGCGCGCAGGCCCGGGTCGGTGACGAGGAGAATTTTCTCTCCGCCCAACTCACTGGCCAGTGCGCCCAAGCGGTCGAGGGAACCGGCGCCGAAGACGACTCGAGTGTGGGAATCGAAATTAAAGGGTTGCAGCTCCTGCAGTAGATTGATACTGAACAGCCCGTTGTTGGTAAAGGTGTTCAAAGAGACTTCCCTCATGGGGTTGGTCCCCGCTTACGCGCCAGGTGGGAATGGCTCCGACGTTCAAACGTTGCACGTTCGAGGAGCCGAGTAACACCTGAATAAAGCTCTCATCCTCCGTGAGGACGGTGACGGCCAAGGTCGGACCGATGAGGTCCGGAATTTCACCCAGCGGTGCTTCAATCACGCTGGCGTAGGGGAACAGAAACTCTCGATTTGCCAGAGGATGGGAAGCGCTTTCACAGTAGACCACCGTCGGCATCAGATAGGCGCATTCGCCGTCACGCACCACGCGCTTGCCGATACGATGCTTGGCTGTGATCTCCTCGGCGCCGGAAACGCGAGGGTCTTGATCGATGCGGGCGGAGATCTGCTCGGCAATGCGCGGCTGGGGAAAGGCGGCCAATTCGGCCACCTGCTCGCCGGTGCGGTGATAGCGGAGCGGAACCATTTCCCGGCTTCGGTAGGGGGATCCGCAGCGGAGGAGAGGAATATGAATCATCAGTAGACGCCCTCGACGACGGCTCCCTGCATTCCTTTGAAAGGCCGCACATTCCGCAGCCCATCCCATGGGTAGAGCTCAATCGGAGCTTCGCGTTCCGCCTGATCGCGCTCCAGAAAGTTCGGCATGAAGAATTCTTTGGTCAATGTCGTCAACCGCACGCGCCCGGTTTTGCCGTACTCGACGATGCGTTCCGGATTGTCCGGGTCGACGATCTCCACCGCTGCACGCGGCGAGGGAGGATAGTAGATTACCGCGTACTCGTCGGCCGGGTGGAACGGTTTATGGCAGGCCAAGCCCATCAGAGTATTGCCGTAGGTGGGTGCCAGGTAAGCGCCTTCCACCAATTCCTCCCGCGCGAAGCGGTAAAACTGCGGGGTGATCTCCGTGCCCCCGCAGAAGACGCCGGTAATCCCCATTTTTTTCAAAGAGACCTTATCGCAGAGGGCTTCGAGCAGCTTCGGCGTGGTGAACAGGCAGCGGATGTCCGGGTGCGCGCCGAGCAAAGTAAGGCCCTGCTCGATGACGTGCGCTTTATAGGCGGCGACACCTTGCTGGTCGTTCGCTTTCATCCGCTTGATCACCCAGCGCGGGTCGAAGTCCACATGGAAGCAGATGCCGCCGCGCACCTGCGCCAAGTGCTCCACAGCCAGCCGCAGCCGCCGTGGTCCGGAGGGGCCGAGCGAGAGCCAGTCTGACCCGGGCGGGAAAAATTCGTCCGGCAGGGTTTTGCTGAAGTCCGAGTAGTCGATACGGAAATCGTCAATGTTGATGCGGCTCTTGGGGACGCCGGTGCTCCCCCCTGTCTCAAAGATGGAGACGGGCCGGTCGGCGTAGGCCTTTGGTACCCAGCGGCGCACCGGGCCGCCGCGCAGCCACTTATCCTGAAATAATCCGAAGCGCCGGAGGTCGGCGTACGCTTGAATCTCTTGGCGCGGGTCCCAGTCGAGTTTTGCGGCCTGTTCCAGCCAGAAGGGGCAGCCGGTGGCCGGGTCGAAGTGCCAAGCGACGACCTCGCGCACCCAGGCGTCCAATTTTTCCCGTGCTTCAGCGACTTTGTCGTTGCGGGCGGTATGGGTTTCAGTCGGTGTGGCGCTCATGTTTGGTTCATCGGTCTTCTATTTTGCGATAGCGTAAAGATGCGAACGGGTCATGACGTAGAGCGTCCCGTTGGCCGCCACCGGCGTCCCGTAGACGGAATTCCCCAGGTTCATCTCCGCCAGCAGCTTTTTCTCTTTTGCGGCCGCCAGGACTGTTACGTCGCCGTCCTCGTCCCCGATGTAGACCTTTCCGTCCACCACGTAGGGCGAACCCCAGGCGGCGGCCAGCAGGTCGTGCTCCCAATGTTTCTTGCCGGTTTCAAGATCAATGCAGTGGAGGTATCCCGTGAGGTTGGCGGCAAAGAGCAGCCCGTCGTGGATGGCGACGCTGGAGATGCTGCGCCGGAAGTCGTAGTGCCAGACCAGGGCGGATGTTGTGATATCGCCGCGTTTTGTCGCGTCGATGGCCCACAGATGGCCTACACCTTCGCCGTGCTCGGGGTCCTGGCCGACGTTGATGAAGACCTTGTTGTCGTAGACCACGGGCGTCGCGATCAGATTATTCTTGTCGCCGCGCCCGCCCTTCCATTCCGAACCCTTCGGGTTGCAATCGAATTTCCAGAGCAGCTTGCCGGTCTTCGGGTCAAAGGCGTAGAGCAGGCCGTCGCCGCCGGGGAAGATCACCTGCGGTGTGCTGTCGATGACGCCGTAAACGGCCGAGGACCACTGCCCGTGCATGATGTTCTCCCCCGGGGAGAGGTCCTCCCAGACCAACTCGCCCGTATGCCGGTTGACGGCAATGAAGCTGGGAGCCACGGGTACGGGAATGTTGATGTGTCCCTCATCCACGCCGTTCGACGTGCAGATAAAGATCAAATCGCCCACCACGAGCGGAGAGCTGGTGGCCAGGTTATGCGGGAAGACGCCGAGTTCCTCGATCATGTCGAGTTTCCAGACGACGTCGGCGTCGATTCCCGATTTATCCGTCTCCTCGGTGTAGGGGCCGTCGTTCTCTTTATCCTGAAAGCCTTCCGTATCGAGGGCGACCAGTTCGCAGCGGTTCGAGACGTAGTAGAGCCGGTCGCCGACCACGGCCGGCGAGGAGCAGACGCCCTGCTCGGGCCAGTCGTTGACGCGCCCGGCGGCCAGCTTGGTCGAGGTGGCCTGCCAGAGGAACTTGCCGTCGGATTCGCGGAAGCACATCACGATGCCCCTGTCACCGGTCAATTTCGGGTTCCGCATTTTTTCGTTGTTCGTCCCGACGTAGACCTTTCCGTTCGAGACCACTACGTTGCCGTAGGACTGCGACCCGAGCGCCGCCACCCACTTGACGTTCTTCCCCGTCTCGATGTCCCAATCCTGCGGGATGCCGGTTTCGCCCGAGACCATATTCCGCGTCGGCTCGCCGCCCCACATGGGCCAGTCGGCGGCCCGCGCCAGTGCGAGCGTCAGCGTCATCAAAGACGCGAAGGCCAGAGCGGTCGAAATCAGCGTAAGCGAAGAGAGCATTTTTCTTTCGTGGCTTGCTTTCATGGGGTATTCTTCGTTACCAGGATGTTGTCATAGAAAATATCGGCGCTCGACCATCCGTAAATGCCCGGACTGCCTTCGCGGTTGGGCCGGGGGTCTTCGACCTCAAGGGTCCAGTTTTTCGGCTCGGGTTCTTCCCGCGGCCACACCTTGCCGCGAATCACGGCTTGGGAGTCGGTCGCGTTAACCCGCATCTTCATACGATACCAGACGTCCGGCTTGCTCGTGAAGGGGATCGTCTTCGCCATGCGCAGCTCTGAGTGCCAGGAGCGAATTTGAAGTTCCTGCCGAGCGAGTTTAATGTTCAATACATAGCGGTTGGCGATGACCCCCATGTCGGGTGAGCGTCGCCGCCGCGCGGCGGCCTTCATGTCCGCCTGGACGGTGTAGCCGGACATGGCAGGTTGGCCGATAAAGACGCTGGTCCGCCAGAAGCGGGGATTCCGGCTCAGTTTCTTGAGAACGCGGTTCCCGTTTTGCTCCTCTTCCTCCACCACAAATTTGCCCGGAGCGGCAATCCAGTGCGCCGGAACCTTGCCGACTTCCACGCCCTCAAAATCCTCTTGCAAGGGAATCGGCGGGATAACGCGCACGCGGGCGGAAGCTGCGAGGTCGCCTGCTTTTACGGTTAGGGAACCGGCCTGAGGGGTGTTCTCGTGGGAAACTTCAAATTTACCCTTCTGAAGATTCCCCTTCAGATTCTGAAGGCTCCATTCGGCTTTTACCTTGCCCAGCGCACGACCCTTGGCGTCGAATGCGCGGACCTTAAAGGTTCTGCTTTGGCCCGGCTGGAGCACGACTTCGGCCGGGGTAACCTGAAGATGCGCCGGCGGAGTGTTGTCTCGCGGACGGCCCTCGGAGGGTTGCTTGGGCATGGAGCCGCGTTTCGCCTGAGCCCCCTTTTTTCCTATGCAGTAGAGAGCGTTTCGCGTCAATAGATATAGGCGTCCGTTGGCGATGGCGGGCGAGGAGTTGATCTGTACGGCTGCGCCGGTTGTGGTGAGGAACTCTTCCTTGTCCAGAATTTCGCAGTCGTTTTCGCCGGGCTTGAGGATGTAAAACTTGCCGTCCACCTCGCTCACATAGATCTTGCCGTCGGCCCAGACGGGGGAGCCTTTCTGCACGGTTCCGATGCTCTGCTTCCAGAGTTCCCGGCCCGTGGCCGAGTCGAAGGCATGGAGGTTCGCCGAGTTATCGACGTGATAGAGTTTCCCGTCATGGACGGCCGGAGAGGCATAGCCCGACACGAAGCCGTCCACCTTCCAGACTTCGTGTGTCTCGGTCACATCCCCGGTGCCGGTGGCGTCGATGGCGACCAGGCGGCCCATGGCGGTGCTCGAGTCCACGTTCTCTTCGCTGTGCGAGGCGTAGACGCGGTTGCCCTCGACCACCACCGAAGAGTTGATGCCGCGTTTCGAGAGACGAAAGCCCCAAACCTTTTCGCCCGTGCGCACCTTCATCGCATAGACGGCACCGTCGGCGTTTCCGGCAATCAGCAGCCGTTGGCCGTTAATGACGGTGACGACGGGGACGGAGTAGTTGGTATCGAGCGGGCGGCCGCCGGGCTGCGAGACCCAGACCTGTTCTCCCGTCTTCTTATCGAAGGCAAAGTAGCGGTGCGCGCCGCGCGCCTGGTTCCCCCATCCGGCGCTCAGATAACTGAGGATGACCAGGTTTTCGTCCACCACTGGCGTATGCGTCCGTCCGCCGTAGCCGGAGATGCGCCCGTACTCCTCGGTGAGCGACCGCTCCCAGATGACCTTGCCGTCCTTGTCAAGGCAGAGGAAGATGCCGCCGATGCCGTGCGCGTAAATGTAGCCGGTCTCAGGGTCGGCGGCGAGGCTCGACCAGCCGACGCGGTGCCACGGAATGTCGGTAAGGAAGACGTTGAAGCCGTGCTCCCAGAGGACCTTGCCGGTCTTGGCGTCGAGGCAGACGATGCGCTCATGGTAGTGGAGCTTCTCCTTGCCGCCCAGCGTGATGATGTAGACCCGCTCGTTCAACACCACCGGCGTCGAGCGCCCGCCGATGGGAGCCTTCCAGAGCAGGTTTTCGCCGTCGGGGGACCAGGAATCGACCAAGCCGGTCTCGCGTGACACGCCGGTCTGCTCCGGCCCGCGCCACCCGTGCCATTCGGGTTCTTTATGGGAAGCCCCTCCATGGGCCGCAGACGCCTTGCTCACACTTCGAAATGTGAATGTCCCTCCCCATCCGCCAAGAAGGATTGCCGTAAAGGTCAGACCCAGCCAGGAATTTTTTCTTTTCATTGTTATCTTCCGGTTTTAATTTCTTGATGCTCCAATCGAATAAAGCGCGTGGTCCGAGCGGAGGAAGATCTGTCCGTTTGACACGGCCGGTGTCGCCATCGAGCGTTCTTCCATGTCGTTTACGCCGAGCAGTTTGTATTCGGAACCGGCTTCCAGCACCGAAATTTTGCCTTCTTCGCTCGTCATATAGATTTTTCCGTCGGCATAGATGGGGCTGGAATAATATTCCCCGCCCGCCGGCAGCCGCTGCTGCCAGGCGACTTCTCCCGTCTTGGCGTTCAAGCAAGTGGCCACGCCGCCGTTGCGCACGGCGTAGAGATAATCTCCTACGACGAGGGGCGAAGGAACGTACGGCGCGCCGCGATCGTATTTCCAGGCGACGTGCGAATCGGTGATGTCGCCCTTGCCGCCGGGCCGAATCGCCAAAAAGACGCTGCCGCCCGGTCCGTTCGAGGTGACGAACAGCAGACCGTGGGCGGCCACGGGGGTCGGGTTGACCCAGCGCGTCAGTCCGCGGCAGGTCCAATGCTCTTGGCCGGTTTCCGGGTCATAGGACGTCACCTTGTAGCTGCCGCTCACCACCAGTTCCGTCCGTCCGTTCGCCTTCCAGAGCATGGGCGTCGTATACCCACGCCGGAAGCCGGAGCGCGACGTGCGCCACTTCCGCTTGCCGGTCTTCTTATCGAGTGCCAGCAGGTAGGAGTCTTCGTCGTTGTCCAAATTTTTGATCAGGGTGTCGCCGTAAAGAATCGGCGAGCTGGCGCTGGCCCAGGCGTTGTCATAAGGGCCCAGAGGCAACTCCCACTTCTTGTTTCCCTCCAGGTCGTAGCAGATCAGCCCATAGGAGCCGAAGTAGAAGTAGACGCGCTCACCGTCGGTCACCGGCGTCGGGGAGGCCGGACTGTTCGTATCGTGTGTTTCTTCGATGCCTTTCGCCGGAACCTCTCTTTTCCAGAGAATACTTCCGTCGCGCGCGCTGAGGGCCATAGCCCACAATTTGCCCGTAGTACCTCCGAACAGCCGCCGCAGGCTGAAGGCGCCGTCCCCCGCCTCGAAAGCGGTGAGGAAGATCTTGTCGCCCCAAACGGCGGGCGAGGAGTGCCCCGGGCCGGGCAGCTCCGTACGCCAGCGCACGTTTTCCGTACGGCTCCATTTGACCGGAATGTCTTTTTCTCCGGAGATGCCGGTGGCGTTCGGTCCCCGGAACTGGGGCCAGTTTTCCGCCTGGAGTTGGGGGAGGAGTAGGAATGAACCGAGGAGGACGGAGAGAAGAATGTTTCCCTTCATAGCCTACGCACCTTTCCCGTGCGAATCTGCTTCGCTGAGGTTTTTCTATATTACTCGATTTTTATTCTAAAAGCCTTCGGCGAAACGGGTCAGCCGTTCGTAGTCGAGGCGGGATTCGTTCCCTTTTTCGTCGAAATCATTCCATCTGGCGCTGACGGCCTTGGCGTATTTCATCAACTTGCGTACGGGTTGATAGACGTCCGTGCCTTCGTCGAAGTTACCAAAATCAGGCAGGGTGCTGAAGGTGGGCGAATTGACGCCTTCATCTCCTTTCTTGCTGGCGGCAGGTTTTCGATTTGAATCCTCTTGCTTACCATAGTCCCGGCCGGAATACCAAACAGTTTGTATCGGCAGTTTTGGGTTGGCGGAAGGCCTCCCGGCGGTGTATGTTTTTGCCGTCTCCGCAATCCTGTTTCGAGGGACCTATAACGCCCGGTGGGGTGCGGAGTTGGGAACCTGAACGGAGGGTGGCCTGAACGGGGGATGGAATGTTGAAACAAAAGATCAAGGGAGAAAAGCCGGGGAAGCTGTTCTTGATCCCCGACAGATTTAAAGAGCAGGTCGCCTTGGTGGTGGGAGGCGCGCAGGGCATCGGCAAGGCGGTTGCCGTGCGTCTTGCCCGGGAAGGGGCTCGGCTGATGATCGCCGATATTGATCGAAAAAAAATATCGGAAACGAAAAAGGAGATCGCCGCGTTCGGCGGAGATGTCCATACCCTTGTGTGTGACGTCCGTCGCACCGCTCAGGTTCAAAAAACTGTCCGACAAACCCTCGCCCGGCATCGGCGCGTGGATATTCTTATGTACATTGCGGGCGTGGGCAAGGTCGTTCCGCTCACCAAGACCACCGACCGCTTTTGGGACGAGACGATGGACATCAACCTGAAAGGGGCCTTCCTCTTCGCTCGTGAAATTGCCCCGCACATGATCCGCCGCAAGCGCGGCAAGATGGTCTTCATGGCCTCCACCAATTCCTGGGAGGGCGAGCCGGAACTGGCTCCCTACAATGCCTCGAAGGCGGGGCTCTTTCTGCTGGGGAAGACGTTGGCGCGCGAGCTCGGCCCGCACGGCATCAACGTCAACTGTGTCGGCCCCGGGTTCATTCGCACGCGATTGACCGCGCCCATCATCAAGACTCCCTTTTTCGCAAAAAAATACGCCACCGCGATTCCCCTCGGACGGCTCGGTTGGCCGGAAGACATCGCCGGCCCGGCGACGTTCCTCGCCTCGCGCGACGCCGATTATGTAAACGGCGTCCTGCTCTTCGTCGACGGCGGGCAGTTGGCGTGAATAGAAATGCCCGGGGAGAGTGCGTCCACTGCTTACCGCGAATCGGCTCAAGTGGGCCGAAAAAGAATGATTTTCACATGCTTCAGTTACAACCAAGGAGCTAATGGAACGTCCTGCAGGACAAGGGACAATGCCCGACAGTGCCCAAGCAAGGGCTGGCTCGGCGTTGCCTAATAGGTGAGGATTGCTCCAATAACTCTATCAGCAGAGGTCATCAAAATCGTGGGTTCGTTATTGAGGTGTCGATAGTGACAAGAAGTGCTGAAGATGTCCGCGAAAAGGAACTGGCGGCGAAAGGCAAATTATTAAGGAGTGATTTCGATGGAGCCATAGCTGATGCCACTCGCGCCATCGAACTGAACCCATCAAACTTCTGGGCATACGGCACCAGAGGAGCGGCTAAGGCACGGAAGGGTCTCCGCAAAGATGCTCTCGCCGACTTTGGTCAAGCCATCAAGATTAACCCCGAATATGCTTTTGGTCTTGGTATGCGCGGTTACACGTTGATTGGACTGGGCAAAAGAAAACAAGCCGTGGGCGACATCGCAAAGGCGATCTCACTTGACCCATCTCTTTTGCCCTTAATGGATGTTCTTAAAGAAACTATTGAGTAAGCTGTTAGGCTCTATGAGCTGCCGCGGCCGATCGATGCAGCCCACTTAGCGGGCCAGCCGTGGGAGGAGATAGAACCGCGCAACCGGACTACGGGTTGTGCGCTACCTCGGGTCTGCTCACCTTAATTTAGAGCTGCAACTCCGAGAGAACTTCTTCCGTTATTTAGATGGTGGGGGAATTTGTGTCTCCTTTGCCTTGCGGATGAGTGGAAGTGCGGCTGAAACGGTAATGACGCAGAGCACGGTATAGAAGGCGCTGGGGACGGCGCCGGCTTCGCCGAGATGAGCAAGGGCAAGGACGGAGCCGAGGCCGGCGTTCTGCATTCCCACTTCAATGACAAGCGTGCGCCGCTGTTGGGCCGGCCAGCGCAGCAACTTGGCGGCGGCGAACGCCAGCGAATAGCCCGACAGGTTCAATCTCACCATGGCGGCGGCAAGCGTTGGGCCGATGTTGGTCAAGTGCGCCCGGTTGCCGGCCACGACAACGAGAATAATCAGCACGATGGAAACCGATGCGATCCCTCGCCGCCGCGCGGTCCCACCAGCCGGGGATTTTTGCCTTGAGATGGCGCGTTACGATTCCGGCGGCGACGGGCAGGACGACCATCCACACGGCGCTCCAGGCGAGCGCGGCAACGGGCACCTCGAGACGTGTATCGGCCAGCAGCGGCAGCCAGAAGGCAAGAATCAGCGGGCAGGTGAGCGTGGCGACGGTCGTCATGGTGACGGAGAGAATCAGATCGCCCCGCAAGAGCAGCGTCATCACGTTCGACGCCATCGCCCCCGGCATGCAGCCGACCAGAATGACGCCGACGCGCACCATCGGCTCGTCGAAGGCAAACGAGATGGCCCAGGCCGTAAGCGGCATCACGGTGTATTGCACGAGCAGGCCTAGCAGAGTGCGCGCGGGGTTTCTTCGAAAGACGCGAACCTGCTCGGGGCGTACCAGCGTACCGACGAAGAACATCGTGGCGGCGAAGCCGGGCTGCAAGATCGGGCGCAGCCACAAGACCGGCCCCGGGAAAGCCAGCGCCAAGGCTGTTCCGAAAAGAATTCCGATCAGAATGAGCATGCAGGCTCCTGCTGGCATGCCGCCGAGCGGCCGGCGGTTTTGCGCAGCGTGAGGGTTTCCCAGAGCGAACGGAAGGGAGAGAAGGCGGACACCGGGGCCCCCTAGCGGATCTTTACCGTGCCGCCCGATTCCCCCGCCTGATAGATGGCGGTTATGATCTTTACATCCCGAAGACCCATATCGCCGGAGGCTTTCGGATTCCGATTTTCGGCAATGTCCAATGAGAAGCGGTCGATTTCGGCGGCGAATTGGTTCTGTTCGGGCAAGGTCCGGTCTTCAGGCGCGTGGGGGCGCTTCCAAGCTCGCAAGCGAAGATCGCGATAGGAGTAGGCCGGGCCCATTTCGACCCCACCTTTCGGTCCCACGGCCCGGTACTCGTTGATCCCATTCAGGCCGTAACTGGAATAGCAATTGGCGGCCAGCCCGCTCGGGAAGTGGAGCGTGAAGGAGATGTTCTCTTCCACCTCGCGGAACTTCACCGGGTCGGTGGACCAGGCGTGGGCGGCGACGCTCACGGGTTCTTCGCCCGAGAGGTACTGGGCGGCTTGAATACAGTAGATCCCGATGTCCACCAGAGGGCCGCCGCCCGACATGGCCTTCTTCAACCGCCACTGCGTCGGGTCGCCGATGATAAAGGCGAACTGCGCTTCAATCAACTTCACCTTTCCGAGTTCGCCGGAGCGAGCCATGCGCGCCGCCTCCAGGTTGTTGGGTTCGTATTGGAGGCGATAGGCGACCATCAATTTTTTCCCGGCGTGGCGACAGGCTTCGATCATCTCTTCGCAATCACGGGCGGAGTTGGCCATCGGCTTCTCGCACAGGACGTGCTTGCCGGCCTGCGCGGCCCGGATGGTGTATTCCGCGTGCATGTTGTTCGGCAGAGCGATATAGATGGCGTCGATATCGGGGTTCGAGGCCATCCGGCCGTAATTTTGGTAATTGTAGATATTTTTTTCTGGCACGCCGTATTGGCGGGCGAAGCGCGCCGCCTTTTGAGGATCACCGCTGACGAAACCGATAAGGCGGGAATGCTGGGTCTGGGTGAAAGCCGGGATTACTTCACCCCGGGCCAATTGGCCGATGCCCACCACCGCATAGCCTAACGGTCGCCGGTTCGTCTCGGTTTGGGCGGAGGAGATCGGGGTTCGTGGCAAGGAGAGAGCTACGGCGCCGGCGGCGGTTCGTTTCAGAAATGTACGGCGTGAAAGCGGACTCATAACGGGGTCCTCCTGGGATGTGTCGTACGGCCGAAATTTTCGGATGTATTTCCGGTCCAGATTATAACGGAATCGGGAGCGAGAGGCGGCGGGTTCTTGTTCGTAAAGGTGGGAGGGATTCCGCGGGGCGCGGGACCCCCGGTTGTGAAAGAAATGGCTGAAGGGGTTGACATTGGAGCCGATGATCGATAAACAGGGGGGATAGTACGCTCACAATCCGACTTCATGAAGAAGAAATCGGGGCAGCGTACTCTTTTTTATTTATACGGGTATTGAGTGGGAAGGATATCATGAGCGGCCAAAGTCACGAGAGCGCATTAAGACGGAACTTTCAAACCCGCTTGGTGGAAGCGCGAGCGCGAACCGACGAACTTTTCTCTTATCTCCATGCCGACGGCCTCTATGATCGCCCGGTCCCCGAACGCCACCGCAACATTTTCTATTTGGGTCACTTTGAAGCCTTTGACTATAACTTGGTTTACCGGAGCGCGTGTGAGCGGGAGCCTTTCGATGCATCGTTCGACCGGATGTTTGCCTTCGGAATTGACCCGGTGGACGGGAAGTTGCCGACCGATCAGCCTGCCGACTGGCCAACGGTGGATGAGGTCCGGAAGTACAACCGTAAGGTTCGCGAGTCGGTGGATGTATGTTTGCAAGAGTCGCCGTTATTGGATCGGGACCGCCCGGCGTTTCGGAACGGATACATCTTTCATATCGTGATCGAACACCGGCTGATGCACGCCGAGACGTTCGCTTACCTGCTCCACCAGATGCCGCTTGAAAAAAGGGATCGTGTAAAGACCTGCCCGGTAACCGAGGGGCCGAGTGTCAAGCCGAAGATGGTGGAGATTCCCGCCGGCTCCGTCACGTTGGGTTTGGAAGCGTCGCTCGACGAGGCCTTCGGATGGGATAATGAGAGAAATTCCCGGAGGGTGGAGGTGCCGCGTTTTGCCCTCTCCGCCCACAATGTGACGAACGGCGAGTTCCTGGAATTTGTCCGGTCCCGCGCTTACGACGACCAACGGTACTGGAGCGAAGAAAGTTGGGAATGGAAGACCTCGCATGGGTTTTCCCATCCGGGTTTTTGGGTGCGAAAAGGCGACGAGTGGTATTGTCGCCTCCTCTTTGACGAAATTCCCCTGCCCACCGACTGGCCGGTCTACGTAACGTATGCCGAAGCGGATGCTTACGTGCGATGGGCGGGCAAGGACCTTCCCACCGAAGTGCAGCTCCACCGTGCCGCCTACGGTACGCCGGAGGGCGGGGAGCGCGCTTACCCGTGGGGGGACGAGCCGCCCGAAGTCGCTCGCGGGAATTTCGACTTCGGGCGCTGGGACCCCACGCCGGTCGGGTATTATCCGTCCGGGCAGAGCGCCTTCGGTATTCACGATCTTCTTGGCAACGGGTGGGAGTGGACCCGCACCGTGTTCGAACCCTTTGACGGATTTGATCCGTTCCCGTCTTATCCCGGCTACTCGGCGAACTTTTTTGACGGCAAGCATTATGTGGTCAAGGGGGGTACGGCGCGAACGGCGGCCTGCATGCTCCGGCGCTCCTTCCGCAATTGGTTCCAACCCCATTATCCCTACGTCTACGTTGCGTTCCGTCTGGTGGAGAACTGAAGGGAAAGGAAAGAAAAAATATTGCAACCATCAGACGACGGCGCGTTTGCTATTGCTGAATTTGCAGCCGATGTCCGCAGCGGTCTCACCGAGAATGGCCAGAAGAAGTTACCTTCGAAATATCTTTACGATGATATGGGTTCGTCGCTTTTTGAGTTGATCTGCAAGTTGCCGGAATACGGCTTGACGAACGCTGATGGGCGCATCTTGCAGCAGAATGCGGAAGATATTGTCGAGCGGATGCAAGCGCCCTCCCAGGTGGCTGAACTCGGGAGCGGGAGCGGCAAGAAGACGCGTTGGTTTTTGGAAGCCTTGTGCAGCCGCAAAACCGCCACCTACTTTCCGATTGAAATTTCCCGCGCGGCGATCGAGATGTGCGAGCGGGAGTTAAGCTCCATTGACGATTTGAACATTGTAGGAGTCGAGAAGACTTATCTGGACGGCATGAAGGAGGTCAGGGCGAAGCGCGCCAACCCGGAGCCGATGGCGGTGCTGTTTCTGGGAAGCACCTTGGGGAATTTTGAACGTGAGGAGGCGGCGCAATTTCTCTGCGATGTCCGCCACCATATGATTTCTGGAGACAGCTTGTTGCTCGGTATGGATCTCGAAAAACCCGAAGAACGGTTGCTGCTTGCCTACAACGATCCCATCGGGGTGACGGCGGCGTTCAATTTGAATCTGCTGGCGCGGATGAACCGCGAACTCGACGCCGATTTTGATCTGTCGAAATTCGAGCACAACGCGCGGTACAACCGGGATGCGGGGCGCATCGAGATGCACCTCTGCTCCCGCGCCCAGCAGGCCGTGTCGATTCGGAAATCCGATTGGACCGTATCTTTCGAGCCGGGTGAGACGATCTGGACGGAGAGCTCACACAAGTTCAAGCCGGAAGAGGTAGTCCGCATGGCCGAGCAGACCGGCTTTCAATGCGAGCATCAATGGATCGACGAAGAGTGGCCCTTCGCCGAGAGTCTGTTCTTCGCCGCGTAGCGGGTGCGGTCCGCACGGTCACAAAAAATCTCTTCCCTTGTATAAGGTTTCCTTCTTCGGCATGAAAAGGACTCGCGAACTCTCTTCACGGCGAAAGACAAAAGCGCGGAGCGCGAGCTTGGCGACCGTGCGCAAGGTTCTGCGCATCGAGGCCGACGCCATCGCCCGCCTGATCGGCCGCGTCGACCGGCGCTTCGAGAGGGCGATCGACATTCTCTATTCCTGCCGGGGCCGCGTGGTGGTTACCGGAATGGGGAAGAGCGGTCTGGTGGCGCAGAAGATTTCCGCCACGCTTTCCAGCACCGGCACCCCCTCGTTCTTTCTTCATCCCGCCGAAGCCCATCACGGGGACCTGGGGCGGCTGGTTCGCGGCGACGCGTTGCTGGCGCTCTCCCACGGCGGAGAGACGGAAGAGATCCTCCTGCTTTTCGAAACGGTGAAACGGTTGGGAGTTCCGCTGTTGTCTTTTACCGGCAATCCGAAATCCACCCTGGCCCGCGCCAGCGACGTCGCCTTGGACGTGAGCATTCCGAAAGAAGCCTGTCCGCTGGGCCTGGCTCCGACCGCTTCCACCACGGCGGCGTTGGCCGTGGGAGATGCGCTGGCAATGGCGCTGCTCGAAAAACGGGGATTCAAAGAGGAAGAGTTCGCGCGGCTTCATCCGGGGGGAGAACTCGGCGTGCAGTTGCGGCGCGTGGAACAGGTCATGCACACGGGTGACCAGATTCCGCGCGTATCCCCGCAGGCGAAGCTGCCGGATGTGATCTATGAAATGAGCAAAAAAGGATTGGGGATTACGACGGTCGTGGACAAGCGAGATCGGCTGTTGGGGGTGATCTCAGACGGAGATTTGCGACGATTCCTCCAAAAAAATGGAGACCGGGCGCTGGCGCTGATCGCGAAGGATGCGATGACGCGCCGCCCGATTTCGCTGCCCTCCCATGAGCCGGCCACGAGGGCTTTGAATATCATGGAATCCCGGAAAATCACTTCGCTGGTGGTGACCGGACCGCGCGGCCGCGTGGAGGGGCTGGTCCACATCCACGATTTGTGGACCACGCAGATGTTTTAGGTGAAAGCGGGCGGCCTGTTTGGGGCAAACTGTAAGGCTGAATCATATCGTTCCGCACGGCGTAGCGGACCAGGTTGGAAACGGACCGAAGATTCAAGCAGTCCATCACCTTGGCCCGATGGTTCTCCGCGTTTGCCGTGGACATGGCCCTGATTCTCTACATCGAGATTACACGAGAGGCCGTGGAGCAGTTGTCCGGTGGGGTACACCCGCTCCTGTGGTTTCATGTGAGGGTCGCCGTCGTGCTTGCACACATCAGGATGATTCTGCTCGGGCGCCGCATGCTTCGTCGGGAAGAGAGCGTTCGGGGCGTGCACCGAAAATTGGCCCTTGCCTTATTGTGTGCTCCGTACCGTAAACTATGGTATCAGTTTCATGATATAAATCACTTTCAAGGGTTAAGTCATGGGCCGGGTGAAGCGCTCACATCAACAATCAAAGGGGAGAATCGATGACGACGATTGGAATGAACTACGAAGTTCGGGAAGGAAAAGCTGAGCCCTTCGAGAAGAAATTCGCCAAGGTCCTGGAGGCAATGCAAGATGTACCGGGTCACGTGAAAACGGATCTCTACCGCAACGCTTTTCAGGCGGGTTCCTACCTGGTGATCTCCGAGTGGCAGGACCGGCCGACCTTCGATGCTTTTATCGGCTCGGAGACCTTCCGTGCCGTCACCTCCTGGGGTAAGGCGAACATTCTGGCCACGCGTCCGACTCATGTGGAGTACGGAGCCGGCGCCGCCCCTCTGCTCAGAAAGAATGGCCCGACTCCTCAGAGTAGCACCGAGGCCTAACGATTTCCCCGCACGGAATAGTGTTCCGTTGTGCCGCTTGCCGATTCTCTTCCTCGCTGATCATTCTTGCTCCGGGATATTCACGGGCTGAGGGGTGATCCTCAGTGTGTAGGCTTCCGAGACTACGAGCCTTTGGGGAAGTGTCACGACAAGGATATCCCCTTCTTGCAACCACTCTAACGTTCCCTCCGACCCAAGTAAGGAAATGGTGCTGCCGTCCTTGGCGGACAACCCCTCCAGGTGGAGAGGAGAAGATTTTGGGTCCTCGAGCAAGATCGCGTAGAGACTCCCGCCCTTCTGAGTAAATCGAATGGGAACGCCATCGGTGGTCTTTCCTTCGGGCCTCGCCCAAGGCCGCGTACCGAAGATCGCTTCGCCGTTCGTACCGAGCCATTCGCCCAGCCCCTTGAGCCGTTCCAACTGAAGCGGGGAGATTGTGCCGTCGGCCCTCGGGCCGACGTTCAGCAGCAGGTTTCCGTTCTTGCTGACGACGTCGACGAGCAGGTCCGTAAGCTTGTCGAGAGAAAGCATGTGTTCGGTCCCTTCGGTGCGGTTGTAGCCGAACGAGTAGCTGATGCCGCGGCAGGCCTCCCACTTTTTCGCCGTGGCTTCTTCGTAGGTCTTATATTCAGGTGTTGTGATGTCGGCGAACTCGACGCCCCAGCGGTTGTTGATGACCCCATTCGGAAAGCGGTTGTAGTAGTCGGCGAAGATTCGGCGCACCTCGCCCAGTTGCGGGTAGGAGATATCGTTCCAGAGGATGTCCGGTTCGTATCTCTCGATCAGCTCGCGCCAGTGGGCGTCGACGTAGGCGGCATAGTCGGGCGTCTGCGGCACGGTGCCGCGCACCTGGTCGGAGCGCGTGATCGGCAGCTCATAGAAACTCCAGTCGAGCCCGCCCGAATAGTAGAGCCCCATCTTCATTCCGTGCGTTCGGACGGCGCGGGTCAACTCGCCGACCAGGTCGCGCCGGCTCCCTTGCTCATCGTCCTTTCGATGGGGATTCTTCACCCGGCTCGGCCAGAGCGTGAAGCCGTCGTGGTGCTTCGTGGTGAGCACGACGTAGCGCGCGCCCACCTGCTGGAATAACGCCGCCCACTCGTCCGGGTTCCACTTCTTTACTTCTTTTTGAAAGATGGGAATGAAGTCGAGATAGTCGAATTGATCGCCGTAGGTTTCGAGGTGATATTGCCGAGTCGGGGAGCCCTCGATCTTCAGCGTGTTCAGGTACCACTCGGCATAAGGATTGTTCTTGAACCAGACGCTCCGGTCGACTTTCCCCAATTCCCCGGTCGGGGTCGCCCAGCCCGGCACCGAGTAGAGTCCCCAGTGGATGAAGATGCCGAGTTTGGCGTCCTCATACCACTGCGGCACCGGATGGCGGCCGATCGATTCCCAATGCGGCTCATAATGGGACGGCAGCGCGGTGCCGTCCGAGCCGCAGGAAGCGAGAAAGAGCGCCAGAAGGAGGCTTCCGGCCGCAAGCGAAAATACACCTTGAGTTTGCAGGAGCTTCCTCCTTGGGTCGAGGGTAGTTTTCGGGACGCTGCTCAGGCCTTCTCCGCCTTTTCCTTCCTGGTGTTCCACTTCAAGTAGGCCTGCTTGCGGAGCGACTCGACGCCCATCGAGGTGACGACCACGCCATGGTAGCCGAGTTCCGCCGGACACTTGATCTCCTCACCCATCCGCACGGCGTTCAGAAGGTTGCGGTGGTGGAGCGTGAGATCTTCGGCTCCCTGCTTCCGATAGATCATCCGCCACTCCTTGCGGGCCTGGCGCGGCCCGGGATCATCGACGTAGGAGGCCTGCGGGGTGATTTCGAACCCGTCCTCATTAAACTCGATCGTCGCCTTGTGGCCTCGGATCACGTGCTTGATGGGCGTGTCGTTGGCCATTGAGGAGACCAGCAGGACGGTCGGGCCGCCCGGGTAGTCAGCCAGAATGTTGAATGTATCGGGAATTTCCGCCCTGCTCTTGGTGAACTGCCACTTGCCGCCGGTCGCAACCACGCGGTCCGGGAAGGTCAACCCCACCGCCTTTAGGATGCGCGTGACGCGGTGAATGAACAGGTCGGTGGCGATGCCGCCTGAGTAGTCCCAATAGCGCCTCCACTGGAAGTAGCGCCGCGGGTCCCAGGGCCGTTTCCGCGCCGGTCCCAACCAGGCTTCCCAGTCGAGGTTGACGCCGGGCTTGGCGTCCGGGTCGATGTCGTAGATCCAGAAGTCGTCCTTATGGTTTCGCGAGTAGTCGATCTGCGCCATGACCACCTTGCCCAGCACGCCATCCTTAATGTATTGGTTCGCCACCTCGTAGGACTCGTCCGACATACCCTGCACGCCCACTTGGAGTTTGATGCGCGAGCCTTTTACTTTTCGGGCGACCTCGCGCGCTTCGGCGATGGAGTGCGTCATGGGTTTTTCGACATAGATATGTTTGCCGGCGCTGATCGCGTCGAGAACCATCTTGTGGTGCCAGTGCTCGGGCGTGGCGATCAACACGCCATCGAGGTCTTTTTGGGCCAGAAGCTGCCGGTAATCTTTGATGGGTTTCCCGCCGGTAAGTTCTGCGGCGGCTTCCAGACGTTTGGTGTAGACGTCACAGACGGCGCCGATCTCAACATTGTCCGAATCCTTCATTTCGAGCAGGTTACGCATGTGGCTCTGCGCCATGCCGCCGCAACCGATCACGCCGAGGCGGTAGCGTTCGTTCGCGCCGGGGATGGCTGCGTAACTGCGCGCGCCGGTCGTGGCCGTGGCAGCTGCAGCGGCGGCCACAGTGGTAGTCCCGAGGGCTACGTTCTTCATAAATTTTCGACGATTCATGGGGTTCTTCATGGGTTGCGTCTCCTAGCGAGAGGGTTAAAGATCAGCCTCTGCCGTCTGGGATTTTTTAGTTCCGGGGAGCTGTCTTTCAGAAGGAATAATACCAGAGAAAATAGTACCAGAGGGAATCATAAATGATTGCGCATCAAGCAGAGCTCCCAATCCATAAGCGAACCGAGGCAAGGAGGTTTCTTTTATGAAATCGACCGTGAAGCGTCTGTTGGATCGGCCAAACTTCTTTCAGAGAGCGGCCGGAACGCCGGTCTCCTTATGGTTGCTGGTGTCGGTCTTTTTGCTGGGCGCTTCGCCTCTCTATTCGGGGCCGCCCCCGTCGCCGAAGAAATCAAAGCCGCCGAACATCGTCGTCCTGTTCGCCGATGACCTGGGCTACGGCGACCTCGGCAGCTTCGGGCATCCGACGATTCGGACGCCGAATCTCGACCGCATGGCGCAGCAGGACGTGAAGCTCACGTCGTTTTACGCTATGCCCTCCTGCACGCCGGCGCGCGCGGCGCGCCGAAGCTTCAGCGCCCTTGACGTTCGACGGCTTGCTGGCTGGTGAGGATCCCAAGGCAGTCAAGGCCTACCGTAAAGCGCGCGAGCAGAAGGAGGCGGGGCGAATCACCCAGGCTGCCCGCTCGCTGGAGAAGCTCATCGAGGAATTCCCGTCGTTTTACATCGGCTACATTGACTTGGGGATGATGCTGGTCGCCCAGCAGGAAACAGACCGCGCGATGGGGCTGTTCCAGCGGGCTCAGGCGCTGCGGCCGGAGCATTCTTGGGCCTACGCCGGTCTCGGGATGGCTTTGAACGCGAAAGGGTACGGGGTTGTAGGAGGTATGAAGAGTGGCTATGTCGTCTTGCCACGCTGCCGGTTGGCTACTTGCCCACTTCCTGGAAACCTAACTAAGACCTGATAACCCAGTTATTTGTCCCACGCCCGACCTTTCGTGAGGCTGACTTCTACGCCAAAATCGGTTTCACAACGTGGGCGGGCTCGACCCCGGTCAGCTTGGCGTCCAGTCCTTGGTGCTTGTGGGTGAAGCGTTCGTGGTCGATGCCAAACAGGTGCAAGATCGTCGCTTGGTAGTCCCGGATGTGGACCGGGTCTTTGACGATGTTGTAGGAGAAGTCGTCCGTTTCGCCGTAAACGACGCCGCCTTTGATGCCGCCGCCGGCCATCCATAGGCTGTAGCAGCGCGGATGGTGATCGCGGCCGTAATCGGTCGGCGTCAGTTTACCCTGGGAGTAAATAGTCCGCCCGAATTCACCGCCCCAGATTACCAGCGTTTCGTCAAACAGGCCGCGCTCCTTCAGATCTTGGATGAGGGCCCAGGTAGCGCGGTCGACGTCTCTGGCCTGTGCGGGAAGCACTTCGGGCGCGAAGGAGTGTACGTCCCAGCCGCGGTGATAGATCTGGACGAACCGCACACCACGCTCGACAAGCCTCCGCGCCATCAGCGCCGCATTTTGGAACTTGCCGGGCTGCTTCGCTTCTTCGCCCCAGCGCTTGAAGGTGCTTTCCGGCTCACTCGAGAGGTCCGCCATCTCCGGTACCGACGTCTGCATCCGAAAAGCCATTTCGAACTGCTCGATTCGCGCCAGTGTTTCCGGGTTGCCGATCTTCTGGTGCCGAATCTGATTCAGCTCGCTGAGGCCGTCAAGCATCTTCCGCCGGACGTCCTTGGAAACACCATCCGGATCCCTGATGTATAGCACCGGGTCTCGGCCTGCGCGGAGCCCCACGCCGGCGTACTTCGAAGAAAGGAACCCCGAGCTCCACAATTTTGCCGAGATCGCCTGCACAGCCGACTTGGGGTGGCTCTTCTCCGCGTTCATCACGACGAACGTGGGCAGGTCGCGGTTCATACTACCGAGCCCGTAAGCCATCCACGATCCGATGCACGGCCGCCCGGCCACCTGCCGGCCCGTCTGAATGAACGTTATCGCCGGCTCATGATTGATCGCATCCGTGTTCATCGACCGAATAATGGCGATGTCGTCGGCCATCTTTGCCGTGTAGGGCAACAGCTCGGAAATCCACGCGCCGCTTTGGCCGTGTTGCTTGAATTGAAAGACAGACGGCGCGATCGGAAAGCGCGCCTGCCCGGATGTCATGGTCGTCAGACGCTGCCCCTGCCGCACCGATTCCGGAAGATCCTTGTCGTACCAATCCTTCATCTTGGGCTTGTAATCGAGCAGATCCATCTGCGGCGGCGCACCCATCATGTGAAGGTAGATGCACCGGTTCGCCTTCGGCGCGAAGTGGGGCAAGTGCGCCAAACCGCCAAATGATTCGTCACTTCTGGGTACACCGAAGCTGTTCTCGGCCAAAAGGCTGGCCAAGGCGATTCCGCCGATACCCTTGGCTCCTCGGGCTAAGAACTGCCGTCTGGTTTCCGCCAGGATTGCTTCTTCGTGTGGATGCATTGTAAACCTCCCCGGGCAACAAAGACGCACGCGCTAGGCGCCGTGAAAAGTTTGGGCTGCTCTGTACCAATCGCCGCACGGGTACTTGCCGAAGACCCCGCGGCTGTGCCACTACTTGTTCAACACCTCGTCCAAATTTATTATTTGGCTCGCCAGCATGGTCCACGCTGCCGACTCCGTCACGGGCAGCGCCTCATCGGGCGGCGAGTCGCCGGTTGCAAGAAGCTTCTTTGCCTCCTCGGCACTCGAACTGTAAAAGTCGACGAAACCGTCATAGGTCCGTTTCGCAACGGCGCGTTCCTTTTCGCCGAAGTCACGTGCAAGAAGACGGGTTGTCACGTAATCTAGCCGCCGGTCGAAGTCGTCTCCGGCCTCGCGCATGGCTTTCTGTGCGAGGTAGCGTGACGCTTCAACGAATTGCGTGTCGTTCATCGTGACCAGCGCTTGCAGCGGGGTGTTGGTTCGCTCGCGGCGCACCGTGGTGTGCTCCCGTGTGGGCGCATTAAAAATGTCCATTGAGGCCGGCGGCGCGGCGCGCTTCCAGAAGGTATACAGACTACGCCGATATAGTTTGACGCCGGAGTCCTGTTTGTAAATATGGGTGTTACTGCTGGGCATCGCCACCGTGTTCCAGACTCCTTGCGGCTGATAGGGCTTCACACTCGGGCCGCCGATCTTGCGGACCAGCAGCCCGCTCGCCGCCAGGGCGTAATCGCGGATCATTTCACCATCCATGCGGAAGAGCGCCCCGCGCGCGAGGAGGCGATTCTCCGGGTCTTTTTCGAGCTTTCCCGGTGTCGTTTGCGCGGACTGGCGGTACGTGGAGGACGTTACCAGCGTGCGGAAGAACTGCTTGATGTCCCAGCCCGATTCGCGGAAATCGACCGCAAGCCAATCGAGCAGCTCAGGGTGAGACGGTGGCTCCCCTTGCGAGCCGAAATCGTCGCTGGTCTTTACCAGGCCGGTACCGAAAACTTCCTGCCAGTAATGGTTCACGATCACACGGCTTGTCAGCGGATTCGTCTCGTCGACCAACCACTTAGCTAGCCCCATGCGGTTGCGCGGCCACGACGCAGGCATTGGATGCAATGCCGAGGGAGTGTTTGCCGTAACGCGCTCACGAGGTTGGTCATACATACCGCGGTAAAGAACGTGAGCCTCGGGCTCTTTGTTCGGTATCTCCCGCATCACGTGTGTGATGCCCCCCCGCCGCCGGACCTCCCGCCACTCCCGATCGATTTCCTGCTGGCGCGCCACGAGCCCGCGGTAATCTTCGTCTTTGACGCTGAGGTAGTAGAGACGCAGCGCTTCCCGCTCCTCGGCGCTTAGTTTTTCAGGTTCCTTGTCTCGCGCGCTCCGGAGCGCGTGCCACAGCGAAACAACCTTGGCCTCCTGGACCGTGACTGGGCGATTAAAGACTCGAAGATCCGCTATGCCGCCCCCCGAGAAGTAGCGAAATTTGGGCTCGTCCCGGTCTCCTCTGCCCTTCGTGACTCCTCTACCCAAATAGAGAGGCCGGTTGGTTTGGATACTCCCCTCTACCCTCGTGAAAAACTCGCTACCCTGTACCTCAACGACATTCCCGTTCCTGTAGATGCGCAGGCCGGCACGCTCGCCGGTGCCGTCGTAAGTCACCACAATGTGCGTCCATACACCTGCAGGCAGCCGCTTCGTGTTGATGGGAGAAATGCTCACGGCGGGTGGATTTTTTTGCCCCGCCGCCTTTTCGCCGACCATTTTAAAGGTGACTTGCCGCCTGCCGATGGTAATCGACCATCCGCGGGAATCGTCGTCGGGATCGTACTGACCGGCAACCACGAAGTCCCCCACGACCTTGGGTTGGTAAACCCACAACGCAATAGAAAAAGGTGTGTCACTGTCAAGCTTCAAGGGAGGAAGCTCGGCCCACGATTCCTTCCCGAACCGCAGCGCCGGCTGGTTTTCGTTTGGCCCTTCATCGACCACGGCTCCCTGATGAAGTGCAATTTTCTTCCGGCTTCCCCCTATGTCGACCGCGGGTTCATCGTCCAGGGTAAATGTCAGCAGCTCCGCGGACTCTTCGAGCGGGGTCCGCAGGAAACGATGTTTCTTGCTCGCAAGCCATTCCGCGAACGCTTTGTCGATCGACGCGGCGCGGTTTTTGATCTTCGTTTCGGTTTCCGCCGCTTCCCGGCGAAGCTCATGCCAGCGGCCGCGGTCTTGGTCGCTGGGTACAACCAGGACGGGTGGCGGATCCGATACGTTGCCGTCCAACACGTTCTGCGTCGTGTTCCTAAAAAACGCCGTCAAGGAGTAGAACTCCCGCTGTGCAATCGGGTCGAACTTGTGGTCGTGGCAAGTGGCGCATCCGACCGTGAGCCCCAGAAAGACGATCCCCGTGGTATCGGCTCGGTCCTTGGCGTAGATTGCTTCGTATTCTTCGGGAATAACACCGCCTTCGTTGGTCGTGATATTGCAACGGTGAAAACCGGTCGCAACAAGCTGATCGAGCGTCGGGTTGGGCAATAAGTCGCCGGCGATTTGTTCGACCGTAAACTCGTCAAACGGTTTGTTGTCGTTGAAAGCCCGGATCACCCAGTCGCGGTAGAGCCACATCTCGCGATAGTTGTCGTTGTGAATACCGTGGGTGTCTCCGTAACGCGCGGCGTCAAGCCAATAGCGGGCGCGGTGTTCGCCCCAGTGCTTCGAGTCGAGCAGCCGGTCGACCAGTTTTTCATAAGCTTGTTCCGAGGTGTCGTGCAAGAAGCTTTCGAGGGTGCCGGGGTCGGGAGGCAATCCCGTTAAATCCAGCGCCACACGGCGGGCGAGGGTGCGTTTGTCGGCTGCGGGAGCCGGCGCAAGTCCTTCCGCCTCGAGCCGCACGAGAACAAACCAGTCGATGGGATTGCGGGCCCACTCCTTGTTCTTAACCGGTGGTAAGTCCGGACGCCGCAGCGTCTGAAAAGACCAGTGCTTATCCCAAGAGGCCCCTTGTTCGATCCAACGCTTTAGGACATCGATCTGCTCTTCGGTCAACTCCTTCTTTGAGAAGACCGGAGGCATGCGTCGCATGGGGTCGGTGGCCGAAATACGCTGGTAGAGGAGGCTCGCCTGGGGATCGCCGGCAACGATCGGCGTGCCGTTGTCGCGTTGGGCGAAGGCGCCCTCCCGGGTGTCCAGCCGCAACCCCACCATGCGTGATTCGATGTCCGGCCCATGGCAAGCGAAGCAATTGTCCGAGAGGATCGGCCGCACGGATCGCTGAAAGTCGACCGATTCAGCGGACTTCTCCTTGGGCGGCAAAGCCGCAGAAAGGGTCGCCAGCAGCAGAGCGGCGAAAACGTAGCTAGCCAATCGAAACCAACGCATCAGATCGTCCTCAGCAGACTAATTTCGGGAAGATGGCCCTGCTCCTTGCCTTCCAAACCGGGATTTCCGATTCCAACTCTAAGCGGTACACAACACGATACACCACCTGCCCTTTTGCTTCTACCCCGAATTACCAGGGTCGCCCGGCATGGGAACCGCATCCCCGGCGACGGCAAATCACTAACCCCCCAGAAGGACGCAAAAGGCCGACAAAAGTAAAGATGGGGCAAGAGGGGTTTATGCCTCTTGCCCCATCCCGTTAAATCGAAAGCCCCGCCGGGGCCTTAGAAAGTAAGCCTCAAGGCAAACTGAACCAGGCGGGGAAGGTTATTTTGGGAACTGATAACGCCGAATTGCTCAGTCCCAAAGACTGCGCCGGGAAAGTCGAACTGTGTTCGGTTAAAGAGAGTTGAAGAACTCGACCCGGAACTGTAAAGTCGCCATTTCGCTGGAACCGAGGCTCGTGTTCTTGAAGAGGGCAAAGTCGAAGTTGTTCACCCTGTGTGTGCGTACGTCGGGCGAGGTGCGCGAAGAGGCGCCGCAGGTGAACGCCTCCGGCTGCGAGAACACGGAGGTGTCAAACCACTCATCCAGGCGGCCCTGGGCAGAACCCGTCAGCTTGGCGCTCCGGCCATCGTTGTCGGGGCGCTGCCCCCCCCGAAGCAATTGCAGAGGTTTTGAGATGTGCCGGGCTGGATTGGGTACCCAGTCTGGAAGGTCGATATGCCGTTGACTCCCCAGCCGGAAATCAGCTTGCCGGCCACGCCCTGGGCGCCGCCCGCGAACTTCTTGCCTTGGCCGAAGGGCAGGTCCAGCACATAGCTGACCACCAGGCGTTGCGAGACGTCAAAGGCGACGAGGGACCGTTCGTTTCGGAGATCGTTAATGTTCTGCGCTCCCCAAAGAGTTCCTCCCCTTCCCGACTCGAGCCAACCCGTGAGCGTATCCGTATCCGCGATCAGCTTGCTCGCCGTGTAGCTGGCCAGCACGCTGGCGCCGCCCTTGAACCGCTTCTCCACTTTCATCTGGAGGGCGTGATAGATGGAGTTGCTGATGTTCGCCCCGTCATATGTAACCCCGGTGTACTGCGGGAAGGGGCGCAGGAGTTGCCCGGCCTAGATGGTTGGGGTTGACAGCTCCCCCGAGGTAATCAACCCGAAGAAAGGATTGGTTACCTGTTCCTGAAGGGTAGTCCCCAGCGAGAGGAACTGGTCCGGCAATTGGTTAAGTTGAAGCCCGTGCCAGAGCAGGTGGGTCCCCTTGGCCCCGGCATAGGCCATGTCAACCATGAACCCTTCCCCTATCTCTCGTTGGAGGTTGAAGTTCCACTGTTGCACGTAGCCGTTGGGGTTGTCCGGCAGGGGCGCCCTGATGCTCTGGCCCGGCAGCGTGGTTTGGAAAGAGGTGTCACGCCCGGGCGGTTGGATGATCCCATTGGGGTAGGGATTGTTCAGGAAATCGAAAGGTGTTATGCTCCCGGCAACGGTGCGGATCATTTGAGTATTAAAAAAGTTGACTGCATCACTGTGGGGGGCGGAATTCCATTCGCTCCATCAATCTCATTCGCTGGCGAGAAGGGCTGTTCTAGTAGGTTCGCGACAGCAATCGAAGAAGACGTTTCACCGGCACCAGTTTCCGATAAGCTGACTAAACGTCCAAGTGAAGCGAGCTGTGATCCCGCCTTGAGTTTCGCGGCCCGACACCAGTTATGTGAAGAAGTTGTTGTTTTAGTGACAGTCGAGTGGACGCCAGACTCCTAGGACATTCTTGGCAGCCACATAAGTGTAAATCATCGTGGTTTGCAAGTTGCTAATTCCCAGCAGTTCCTCAATGATAGAGTTGATTTAAAGAAGGCCATGCTTGACCAGGATGTTGCGCTTGTTGGAAATTTTGTGTCGGCCGATGGGTTTCGGTATGCGCGCTGGCCAGCCAGACCATCGAGCGTGAAGGTATGGATGTGACCCTGATCGTTTCGTTTCCCGGCACCGAGCAGACGACCCTCGCGGAGGTCGGCGGCAAGGGCTATTCGCTGATACGGATGGTCGAGGCAGGCTTGCCCGTTCCGCCCGGCGCCGTGCTCACGACGGAGTTCTTCGGGCCCTGGTTCGACGAGATTCAGGCGTCCGCGGCGTGGGCGGCGCTCGCCGACGCGACGGCGAACAAGTGGGCGACCCTCTGCAACGAGCTGAAGGGGCTCTGCCTTGCCCTAAGGCTGACGGCGGCCCAGCGGCAATCCCTGGTGGACCTGCGCAAGAACCTCGCAGCGCTGGGCGACGACGTGCTGTTCGCGGTGCGCTCGTCCTCGCCCGAGGAAGACTTGGTGTCGGCCTCGTTCGCCGGTGGCTACGAGACCCGACTGGGCGTGCGCCCGGCCGATCTGGACGACGCGGTGCGACACTGCTTTGCCTCGAGCCTCGATGAGCGCGTGTTCGTCTACAAGAAGGAACACGGCTTTGACGTTCTGTCGCCGCGCATCGCCGTGGTCGTGCAGCAGCAGATCGACAGCGAGGTCGCCGGCGTGGGCTTCTCCCTCAACCCGCTCACGAATGACTACGACGAGGCCGTCATCGACGCGAATTGGGGCCTGGGAGAGTCGGTCGTCGCCGGGCTCGTGTCACCCGACCACTTCATTGTCGACAAGGTCGGTCGGCAGGTGGTGGACAAGAAGCTGGGCGCCAAGCAGGTATCGATCTGGCTGGGTCCTGACGGCGGCACCATTGAGCGCAAGGGCTACCGTTCGGCAGAGCTCACGCTCAGCGACGCCCAGCTCGGCGAACTGACCGACGTGATCTGTCGAATTGAGGAGCTCTACGAGAAGCCGACGGACATCGAGTGGGCCTACGCAGGCGACAAGCTCCACGTGCTGCAGGCGCGCCCCATTACCACCTACGTGCCGCTCCCGCCAGAAATGGTGACCAAGACCGGCGAACGCAGGCGGTTGTATGTGGACACTGCGCTGTCGGAAGGGCTGACCATCAATGCACCCATCTCGCCAATGGGGCTCGACTGGATGGAGGATCTCATATCACCCGTTCTCGAGGAGCTCGTCGGAACCGACGTCACCCCGGAGGAGGGTCTGGCGTTTGCCGCCGGCGGTCGGTTCTACATGAACCTCTCCAACATGATGTGGTTGGCGAGTCCAAAGGGGCTGTCGAAAAACAGCGCCTACGACAACGTGCTGATGGCCGAGATCCTGGCCAACGTTGACGCGAAGCGGTACCGCGCAGCCAAGAGACCGCCGTGGGTGGGGTTGCGAATCCTGTGGTTCATTCCCAAGGTCTTGTGGCAGGTGCGCGGCTTCTTCTGGAACACGGCGTGGGCCATCCTTTCTCCCGAGCGCGCACGCCAAGCGTACCAACGGAAGGTCGACGCCTTCGAGCTAGAGCTAACCGAGAACGTCGACTACGCCCTTCCTCTCGACGAATTCCGGCGCACCTACGTCACCCCTCTGTGGCGACTGATGTTCAACGTCACGGGGCCCGCGCTCGTCGTCGGGCTGGTGTCGGTCGCACTCGTACTCGTGGTCCGCAGGAACTCGGTCGGGGCGAAAGCCCTCGCCGAGAAGCTCAGGCTGGGCTTTACAGGCAACGTCGTCGTCGAGATGGGGATCGCGCTGTTTCGCCTAGCCAAGCTGTTGGACCGATCCGACTCCCAGGACCTGACCCGGTTGGCCGAACGGATCGAGAATCGCCAGATGTCGGCGGAGTTCCTGAGCGCGTGGGACGCCTTCCTCTCGAAGTTCGGCTGTCGCGGTCCTCTGGAGATGGACCTGGCGAGCCCGCGTTACGCGGACGACCCCGTTCTCGCCCTGTGGCAGATGTCCATCATGTCGGTCGACGACGAGGCCTTTGGTCCGGAGGCCGCGCACAAGCGCCAAGTCGAGGGGCGGCGGCGAGCCTACGAAGAGTTGATGAGCCGCTCGGGTTGGTTGCGGCGGTCGCTGCTGCGCCGGGTCCACCGAATGATCGACCTGTTCGCCGGAATCCGTGACACGCCCAAGTACCACATCGTCTTGTTCACCTACGCGCTTCGCAAGCGTTCCCTGATCGAGGGCCGACGCCTGGTCCGGGAGGGTCGTCTCGACGCAGCCGAGGACGTCTTCGATTTGACGTTTCGCGACCTCGAGTCGGCCGCCCTGTATCCCTCGTTGGACCTACGGGCGGTCCGCGAGGAGCGGACGCGCTTCCTCAAGCTCCTCGGGGCCCGGGTGACGGAGTTCCCTTCCGTGATCGACTCGCGAGGCCGGATTCTTCGCCCGCCTCCTCGCGAGGAAAGACCCGGCGAGCTGAGCGGGACGGCCGTGTCGCCCGGAGTGGTGACGGGTCCGGTCAAGGTGCTCCGCGGCCCCCACGAGAAGCCCGTCAACAAGGGGGACGTGTTGGTCGCCTACACGACGGACCCGGGTTGGACGCCGCTGTTCGTGAACGCCGCCGCCGTCGTGCTCGAGGTCGGCGGGATTCTGCAGCACGGTGCGGTGATCGCGCGCGAGTACGGAAAGCCGTGCGTTGCGGGAATCGACCGGGTGATGGCGAAGCTTCACGACGGCCAGCGGGTTGAAGTCGACGGGACGGCGGGGGTGATCCGCCTTCTGTCGTAGCCAGGGAGGAATCGTGATGAGCATCCACGTTGAGATTGTATCAGTATGTGTTCTTAGGTGAAGATCAGCGGACGCCGATTCTCCGGCAGCAGATATGGAAAAAAGGTTTTCCCCATTGTGCATCTAACACGCATGAATGAATCCAGCTCTTGGTTGTTACCATCAGTGGGGGCAGGTCACCATCCACCTTGACTGGCCCGCAAGGACGCGGTACAAAATAGGGAGAGGTCAAGAATTCCACTTGCAAGACACACCTACACTCTGGATCGACGCTGGGGGCAGCCGTCCCGCCAACGAGCCCACCTTTAACCTGAATGGCTGTTCCCTAGCGCCCTAGCATGAAGCAAGCGAGGGTTAGTTGCCCGACGGGTTTCAATTCACATTCCCATGCGCGGCATAGTTTTTATCTGGTCTACCGTCTTGCCGGGGATGGCTCCGTTGCCTGCATGCCAGCCGCCCTTGCATTCGTTGCAGACGGGCTTATCGCTTGCCGCATTCATCCCCCAAAGACACTTGCCCATCTTGAGCGCGCAGAAGGCACATGAGATCTTCAGACAGCACATGTGCTTCCCTTCAGTCATCGCCTTCTTCTTCTGCTCTTGAACCGCTTGGTCGGCCTCCTTCATCGCATCGGGGCGATTCATCATTTTCTGCTTCATCAATACCATTTGCTGGGACATCGCATCGCCCTGGGCTAAGACGTGAATGCCCCAACCTGGTGCACCGATGACCAGAACAACCACTTGTTGCCGGTCCACTACACCCTACTGGAGGAACGCCATCATAGAGTTTTTCCAACTCGTCGACAGTTATCTTGGACTCCTCTGCGACAGCCGGAAAGTCTGAGATAGCTTCAGGGTCTAAGTGGGCAAGTAGCTTGTTCCGCCGGACTCTGACAGGCTCGACATCCTTCTGCATTTAGTCTATCTTTTTCCGCCATTCCGGCAGGAGTTGTTTCCGTACTTGCACGGGAGAAATCCTCGTGAATTTACCCGCATTCTGTTTAGCACGTTCAAGTAGGTCGCTGAGTTTCACTACATCGCTACTCTTGTCAAAAAGTTTCGACATATGCGGGAATGCTTCGTCCATGTGTGCTCGCAATGTAAGTTGGGAAAACCCCGGCGCTTCATATCCGAGTTCAGGGTCTTTACTCAAGAACTTACCAAGGTCACGCCATACCCAGAAATGCATCTTGCCAACGCGCACTTGCTTCTCAAGCTCATCAAGGAGTGTTTCCATTTCGTCTTTGTCTCTGTGCTGCATAGAATCTGCCATAGACTAAATAACCACTCCAAAAACCATGGGTTGCTCTAGTATATTCCCATCAACGCAGCCCGTGTCTCTTCGGTAGCCTGGGAGTTCGACACCGCCACGTACTTCATCGTGCTTCCGATGGCCTTGTGACCCAGGCATTGCCGGACCAGGGCGAGGTTGACGTTGCCCGCTACCAGGTGAGACGCCAGCGAGTGCTTCAGAACGAAGTTACTTTCTATTAGTCCAAGAAAAATTCACCCAAATACTCTGCACATTCGCAACAAACTCTGCACCGTCACAACCATCGTCAGGGATCCCAATCGGGTCAGCGGATACCACCGGCGCACACCGACAACTGCCCGAGGGCTTTCAAAAGTCGCTTGCAATTAAACTAAAGCTGAGTGATCATTGGGGTATCCTACCGTTCGGAGGAAACCGCATGGGTTGTTCGACGCCAAATTCACCGAATCTTCCTGCCCCAGGGCAGCGAACGGTCGAATGCGTGAAGTTGCAGCGGGAACTTCCAGGGCTGGAATCGCCCCCCTGGCCGGGGGAGTTGGGCCAGCGAATCTTTAAGAGTGTTTCCGCTGAGGCATGGGGCCTGTGGAAAGAACACGCGAAGATGCTGCTCAATGAATACCGTCTGACTCCCTGGAGTAAGGAAGGCCAGGAGATCATTCAGAACGAACTGGAGAAATTCTTCTTCGGCGAGGGCGCCGCGCTCCCTCCCGGCTACGTTCCCCAGCAAGCCAAACAGTAAGGCCGAAGCACCGAGATTAAAGACACCTCGATTTGGTTGGTCTCCCCGTTCGCCTGGGATTGTATCCGGGTTGTCGTGCGGGGGAGATTCACATTACCTGCAGGACGGGGCTGATTCGAAACCGGAGCATCTTGTGTGCCTGACGGAGGGATTCTTCGACCTTTGCGGGCGTGTCCGCGCGGGAAAAAATAAAGCCCAGGTAGCTGGCCCCCTCGGGCAGGGGAACCAGCTTCTGCAGGGGCTTTGTGGTAATACGAATCTCTTCGACTCCTGGCGTCCGGCCCGCTTCTTCTTCCCCTTCCACTCCTTCATAAAGCCCCTCGTGGGGAATGGGAATCATCATCACTCCCGAAGCCGCGTGCTCCCGTCGAACCTCGGATACGTCCTCTCCAAGGGCCTGGCGGAGAATCAACTCCTCGAGTGACATTCCCTGTTCAAAGCGGAGCGAGCGAGCGCAGAGTCCTCCGATCGATCGGGCGGCCACCTCCAGAATCCAAACCCCTTCGGCATTCAACCGGGCCTCGGCATGGACCGAGCCGTGCGAGAGTCCCAGCGCCGCGGTGGCCTTTTGGACGGCTTCGACAATCCGTTGCTGATCGTCCGGCCCCAGCCTTGAGGGAGTGACGTACAATGTTTCTTCGAAATAGGGGCCTTCCAGCGGATCAGGCTTGTCAAACAGCGCCAGGACTTTCAGTTCGCCGTCCATGAGCAATCCCTCCAGGGCGTACTCGCGCCCGTCGATGAACCTCTCTACCTGAAGGAATCGGCTCGTTCTCTCACGCAAGACCTGCACACCAGGCGAGAGGAGCAAAGACTTGATCCTCGCAAAGGCTGCAATAAATTCGGGGGGATTGTCGGCGCGAATCACGCCCCGGCTGCCCGACAGCGCCAGAGGTTTCAGAACGTAGGGAAACTCCACGCCGGAGGCAAGGGTTTGAGGATTCTCATCGATGGAAAATCGCCGGAAAGGCGGGACCTTCAGGCCGGCGGTTTCCAGGCGCAGACGGGATCGATACTTGTCCCGGCAGGCCTCCGCCGCCTCAGGAGAATTGTAGGCCAATCCCAGTTCGCGGCAAGCAAGTGCCGCAGTGGGCGTAGCCCGGTCGCCGAGAGCTGCCAGGGCGTCAATGGGATGGCTTCGAGCATAGTCGACAATGCTTCGAGCCGCTTCCGCGGGATTCTCAAATCGCAGGGGGAGGGCGCCGTCCTGCCAGGGATCGTCGAGCTTCCGGCAACGGTCCGAGCCGAAGGCAATTTCCAGGCCCAGCTTTTCCGCCGCCTCGACAAAGGCACGAGTCTGGTAGCCCGTAGTGGTACATAAAAGAAGCAGCCGTTTCTGCTTTGATTCTTGCGAACCCTGCTGGGAATTTTCGGAGCGCATCGTGGGAGTCGAATCTCGTCTGCCGCCCGCCTTCCGTTCGACTTCAAAAAAGAGCAAACTGCTCTTCGGTCGGCTCGGCTCAGCAATACCAGGGCTCATCCATGTAGGGAATCGCTGCGCGGGGCAGTGGCGCTCCCGGTACCGGGGGGTTGGGCAGGTCTAGGTCTATTCCGGCTTCCTCCCCCGCGAGACCCCAGATCAAGTTAAAGATTTCGCGCCGGTTTCTCCCGGCAGCTTCTCCTTTCTTGACCCGCTTCAAGACTTCAGCCTGTAGACACTCGACGCGCGGGTCCGGGTGCTGCCAGCGGTAGCTGAGGGCTGCCCGATCGAATCCCTCGACAAAGTCCCAGACCTGGGAAAGCTCGAGCAGCTTCGATCCGGCGGGAATCAGCAGTCGAATGGCCAGCTGGATCGGGGCGACGTTTTCGACCAGATCAAGTTCCGCCAGAACCGAGAGAAGCTCCCGGTAGCCTTCGAGCGAAGTCCAGGGCGTGAATGCCACGAAAGTAGGCGTCAGAGTCAGCCCCGTCTTCCGGAAGCGACGAGCTACTTCAAAGAAATCCTCGCGTGTGTGGTGCTTCCGAAGAAGCTCGAGCACGCGGTCATCAACCGATTCGACTGCGCTGGTTACAAACAGGCAACCGGTGTCCCGTAAAGTGGAAAGATGCCGCGAATGTTTCAGCAGATGCTCAATCTTGATGGTGACATCGTAGGTGAGCTTCGGATGTTTCTCGTGCAGTTTTTCTACAATCGCGAGCGAATGACCGGGACCATTGAAAAAGTCCGGGTCGCCGAAGGTGATGTGCTCGGCGCCGCCCGCAACCTGCCTCCGGATGTCTTCGAGAACCACTTCGGATTGAACGATTCGGAACTGTCCCTCGTAAACCGGCACCACCGGACAGTGGCGACAAAGGTGCAAGCAGCCGCGGCTTGCCTCCGTGTAGCCGACCGTGCGGCGTTCTCCATCCCCGGTGCGCAAACGGGCGTAGTGGCCCAGCGGCAGGAGGCCGTCTCGGTTGGGCACCAGGAATTTCTGCTTTTGTAGTGAAATCGTCGGATGGGCCTCTCGGCTATCATCCTCCGCCTGAGGCCTATCCCGAAGCCGACGAACCAGAGCGACGAGCTCCCCCTCGAACTCGCCGCCGATGAGCGTATGAACGCCGAGCCCGCGAAGGCAGTCCGCGTTCACCGGCGCGTAGAGGCCATAGCAACAGAGGTGCGCTTCGGGATTGAGCCTCTTAATTCGCTCAATGGCCCCTACGGCGATGCGCGTGGCCGTGTGCATGGGGAGATAGAAGGCCACCAGGTCAGCGGATCGAATCGGCTCCACCCGAAGGGATTGCTTCGCCAGATCGAAGCAGGTGACCGTTGCGCCCTCCCGCTGCAACCAGGCGGCCGGAGAGGCCAACCCGAAAGGCTGACGGCCCAGCTCATAGGTGGAAATCAAAATGACCTGCAGTGGGTTTCCCATGACTTTTGAATGCGGTACTTTGACTTTGATCTTAGCACATTTCCGAAGCGTTATCCTCTCGGCGTATCGAGCCATCTGTTATGGTACGGAAGGGGTGTCCACACGTATACCGATGGTGGAGACCGCCCAGGCGGGGTAGGGATGCTAAAGCCGATTTGCCAACCCTCTTTCGCTCCACCAGACGCCTGTCGGGCGTATCTTTGCCCAGTCCATCGTGGATTCGATCCTGATGGTCGTACTTGATGTATTTCCGAACCAGTCGGCGCAAATGGGCATCGTTTAATACGATCAGATGGTCACAACAATTCCCTGCGGCAACTGCCTACCCAGCTTTCCGCAGCTCCATTCTGCCATGGGCTGTGATACCCCGTGACCAGAACCTCGGTCCACCTGGACCAGACGCATCGAAGGGCTACCCAGAAGAGCTGATTGAACCTGCCCCATGTCGGTCGGGGATTCTTGCCCTTCAGCACGAGCACTTGCTGGCGCAAGGCCAGAATCTCCAGCGCCAGATCCTGTCGGGACCGGAGGAACGCACCAGCCCACCTTAACACCCTCACGAATAAGCAAAACATGAACCGATTTTACAGCACCCTCGGTCGGATCAGGTGAGTCGACTCTCTGTCTAAGTTGTTGATTTTGCGACCCAATTAATTTTTGGCGATGCACAGGGCTTTCGTGAAAATATCCGACTCATTTAGTCGGAAATAACTTGACAGGAAGAGGCTGATAGCCGTAGTGTATATAAGACCTTTATGGTCGTATATTGACATGCTCAAACTGAGCAAAAAAGCTGACTACGGACTGATTGCCGTCACGCATCTGGCGACATTGACGGGTGGGGGTTCTTGCAGCGCCAAGGAGATTGCCAGGGCCTACGACATTCCCCCGCAGCTCCTCGCCAAGATTCTTCAGAAATTGATGAAGGGTGGATTGCTTGTCTCGAAGCATGGCACCAACGGCGGTTACGTATTGGCGCGGGACCCCGCATTAATGAGTGCCTTCGAAGTGATCCGCGTTATTGACGGTCCGCTGATCATCACCTCGTGCGTGACGCACCGAGGCGAGTGCGATCAATCTTCCAAATGCACCGTCCGAGAGCCGCTCCGCAAAGTCAGCGACTCGATCATCAGCGCGCTCAGTTCGCTGACGATTTCGAGTTTGCGTGATGAACAGTCTGGCATGGTCCAGTTGGGAGGGTAGTCTCGAGTTTGCCCCGACTCGGGGATAGCTGGTCGCGGCTTTCAGCAGAGGTCAGGTTAAGTGGGGAAGTGGGACGAATGGTGAGTCGATGGAATGAGGCGACCGATCGCAGGAGAAAAATAATCTGTACTTTTATGTATAGATAATATGGACTGCTCATTGCTGGCGCGGGACTCAAGACTCATGTTCTCCCAGCCGAGCGCGGGCCCGGGGGCGACACTCACCGGAACACTGGAGGAGGGATAGCGATGGGGGACACTACGATCAAAGAATTAGAAACTCTTGCCAATCAAGAGTACAAGTATGGCTTTGTCACCGAGCTTGAGACCGACGCCGCGCCTCCCGGGTTGAGCGAAGACATCGTCCGTCTCATTTCCGGCAAGAAGAACGAACCCGAATGGATGCTGAAGTGGCGTTTGAAGGCCCTGCGGCATTGGCTGACGATGACGGAGCCGACTTGGCCGAACGTCCATTACCCGCCGATCGACTACCAGGCCATCTCTTACTATTCGGCGCCCAAGGCCAACAAGGACGGCCCGAAGAGTCTGGAGGAGGTTGATCCCGAGCTGCTCAAGACTTACGAGAAGCTGGGCATTCCCCTCAAAGAACAGGGGCTTCTCGCGGGCGTGGCGGTCGATGCGGTGTTTGATAGCGTCTCGGTGGCGACCACCTTCAAAGAGAAGCTGGCCGAGGAGGGCATCATCTTCTGCTCGTTTTCCGAGGCCGTGCAGGAGCATCCCGAACTGGTCAGGAAGTACCTCGGCTCGGTGGTTCCCTACACGGACAACTTCTTCGCCACCCTTAACTCCGCGGTCTTCACCGACGGCTCGTTCTGTTACATACCCAAGGGCGTGCGGTGTCCGATGGAGCTTTCAACGTACTTCCGCATCAACGCCAAGGACACGGGCCAGTTCGAGCGCACGCTGATCGTGGCCGACGAGGGCGCGTACGTGAGCTATCTGGAAGGCTGTACGGCGCCGATGCGCGATACCAACCAGTTGCACGCCGCGGTGGTGGAACTCGTCGCCCTGGACAACGCCCAGATCAAGTACTCGACCATCCAAAACTGGTATCCCGGCGATGCGCAGGGCAAGGGCGGCATCTACAACTTCGTGACCAAGCGGGGCAAGTGCGCGGGCGTCAATTCCAAGGTTTCCTGGACGCAGGTCGAAACCGGCTCGGCGATCACCTGGAAGTACCCCAGCTGCATCCTGCAGGGGGACAATTCGGTCGGGGAGTTTTACTCGGTGGCCCTGACCAACAACTACCAGCAAGCCGACACCGGCACCAAAATGATCCACCTCGGCAAAAACACCAAGAGCACCATCGTGTCGAAGGGGATTTCAGCCGGTCACGGGCAGAACACCTACCGAGGGCAGGTGAAGATTCTCAAAGGCGCCACCGCCGCGCGCAACTATTCACAGTGCGACTCGCTGCTGATTGGCGACAAGTGTGGGGCTCACACCTTCCCCTATCTCGAGGTGAAGAACTCGACCGCGCAGGTCGAACACGAGGCTTCCACGTCCAAGGTCGGTGAGGACCAGATCTTCTATTGCCAGCAGCGCGGGATTTCCTCCGAAGATGCGGTTTCGATGATCGTGAACGGTTTCTGCAAGCAGGTCTTCCGCCAACTCCCCATGGAGTTTGCCGTGGAAGCCCAAAAGTTGCTGGGCGTGAGCCTGGAAGGCAGCGTGGGATAGGCCTAAGTTCAAGTTGAGGTGACAAAGGGGAAAGGGAGCGATGCTGAGGATCAAGAATTTGCAGGCAAGAGTTGAAAATAACGAGATTCTTCGGGGCGTAGATTTGGAAGTCAAGCTGGGCGAAGTACACGCCATCATGGGGCCGAACGGCTCGGGCAAGAGCACGCTGGCCCATGTGCTGGCCGGGCGCGACCTCTACCAGGTGACGGGCGGCGAGGTGTCCTACGAAGGCAAGGATCTCCTCGAAATGTCGCCCGAGGAACGGGCGCGCGAGGGGATATTCCTCGCCTTTCAGTACCCCGTGGAGATTCCCGGAGTCAGTAACACGTATTTCCTGCGCACGGCATTGAATGCTGTCCGCAAAGCGCGCGGCCAGGAGGAAATCGACGCTTTTGACTTCCTGGCGCTAGTGCGCGAGAAGATGAAGTCGCTGGGCATCGACGAGGCCCTCATGAATCGTCCTGTGAACGAAGGTTTCTCCGGGGGCGAGAAGAAGCGCAATGAGATTTTTCAGATGGCGGTCCTCGGGCCCCGGCTGGCCATTTTGGACGAAACCGACTCCGGGCTGGACATCGACGCCCTGAAGATCGTCGCCAGGGGCGTCAATGCCCTGAGGGGCAAGGACCGGGCGATCATCGTGGTTACCCACTACCAGCGGCTGCTGGACCACATCGTCCCTGACTATGTGCACGTGCTTTATAACGGCCGCATTGTGAAGTCGGAGGGCAAGGAATTGGCCGTGGAACTTGAGAACAAGGGCTACGGCTGGCTGGAAGAGTCGACGGCAGGCGCGTAACGGATCAGTTTATGAAAGGGAATTCCGCATTGATGATCGAGGTCAAAGGAAACCAGGACGTTTACTTCGGCCGCTTTGCCGCTCTTCAAAAGAAGCTGGCCGGGGACGGGGCTTCATGGCTTTTGCCGATTCGCAAAGCCGCGATCGACCGTTTTGCCGAACTCGGGTTCCCCACCACCCGACTGGAGGCCTGGAAGTTCACCAACGTCGCCCCCATTGCCAACAGTCGGTTCGAGGCTGCCCGGTATGACCTCAGCGCGGCGATCGAGGAAGAATTGAAGGCCTCACCTTATGCCGACCTGGGGTGCAGCCGCCTGGTATTTTTGGACGGGACATATTCGCCGGAGCTCTCTTCGCTCTCCGGGCTTCCGAAAGAAGTCAGGGTTGGCAGCCTGGCGGAGGCTCTCGCCAACGGCGATCCGAGCCTCGAGCGGCACCTTGCGCGCTACGTTAACTTCCAGGATCACGCCTTTGTCGCCCTCAACACCGCGTTCATGGAGGATGGGGCGTTCCTCGAAATACCCAAGGGATTGGTTGTGGAACAACCGATTTATCTCCTTTATGTTTCCACCGCAGGCGGTCAGCCCACCGTTTCGTACCCTCGCAACTTGATCCTGGTCGGACGGGAGAGCGAGGTCACGCTCCTTGAAGGGTACCTGGGATTGAGGGAGGGAGTCTACCTCACCAACTCCGTGACCGAGGTCGCCGTTGGCGAGAATGCCGTAGTCCACCATCTGAAATTCCAGCACGAGAGCGAGCAGGCATTTCACGTGGCGACGTTGCAGGTCCACCAGGAGCGGAGCAGCAACGTCACGACCCACTCGATTTCCTTTGGTGCCGCCTTGACCCGGCAGGACGTGAATGCGGTGCTGGACGGGGAAGGGGCCGAATGTATTTTGAACGGCCTCTACGTTGTAAACGGCCGGCAGCACATCGACAACTACACGACCATTGACCACGCCAAGCCTCACGCCAGCAGCCGCGAAGTTTATAAGGGGGTTTTGGACGAGAAGGCGGCAGCGGTCTTCCACGGAAAAATCATCGTCCGCAAGGACGCCCAGAAAACCGACGCCAAGCAGAGCAACCGAAACCTGCTGCTCTCCGATGACGCCACCGTCAACACGAAGCCGCAGCTCGAGATTTACGCCGACGATGTCAAGTGTACTCATGGGGCCACCATCGGGCAGATCGACCGGGAAGCGGTTTTCTACCTGCGTTCCCGCGGCATCGCCCACGACGAAGCCCGCAGCATGCTGACGTACGCCTTCACCAACGAAATCATCAGCCCGATCAAATTCGAACCCATGCGCGCCCGGCTCACCGACACACTGTTGGCGCGCTTGACGCGCCACCCGGGAGGGAAGGAGCCGTGATTGGAACCTCGCGCCAAGTCGCCAGTCCGCAGCCGTTGGCATCTTCCCGCCAGCCTTTTGACGTGGAAAGAATCCGAGAAGATTTCCCGATTCTGAAGGAGAAGGTCCAGGGCCACCCTCTCGTTTATCTGGACAGTGCGGCCACCAGCCAGAAGCCCAGGATGGTTCTGGAGGCCATGCAGCGGTTTTACCAGCATGATTGCTCGAACGTCCATCGTGGCGTTCACCTGCTCAGCGAACGCGCCACGATGGCTTACGAGGAAGTCCGGGTTAAGGTCCAGCGTTTCATCAACGCCGCCGAAGCCCGCGAAATCGTCTTTGTCCGCGGAACGACGGAAGCCGTCAACCTGGTGGCGCAAACTTACGGCCGGAAGCACTTGCAGGCGGGCGACGAAATCCTCATCACGGCCATGGAACACCATTCGAACATTGTTCCCTGGCAGGTCCTGTGCCAGGAAAAGGGGGCGGCACTCCGCGTGGCGCCCGTCAACGACCGCGGAGAGCTCATCTTCAAGGAATTCGAGAACCTTCTGGGCCCGAAAACCAGGCTGGTTTCCGCGACCCATGTTTCCAACGTCCTGGGGACGATCAATCCCATGCGGGAGATCGTGAAAGCGGCGCACCGGCGAAACGTTCCGGTGTTCGTAGATGGGGCTCAGGCCACGCCGCATCTCAGAGTGGACGTCCAGGAACTCGACTGCGATTTCTATGCTTTTTCCGGCCACAAGCTTTTCGGTCCCACGGGCGTGGGCGTTCTCTATGGGAAAGCCGGGCTGCTCGAGGAAATGCCTCCTTACCAGGGTGGCGGGGACATGATCCTTTCAGTCACCTTTGAGAAGACCACCTACAACACTATTCCGTTCAAGTTCGAGGCCGGGACCCCCCACATTGCGGGTGTGATCGGGCTGGGAGCGGCAATTGAATATCTGAACCAGATCGGGCTGGAGACGATCGACGGCTACGAGCATGAACTGCTCGAACACACCACGCGGTCGCTCTCGCAGATTGCCGGTGTCCGCCTGATCGGCACGGCGAAGGAAAAGGCCAGTGTGGTTTCGTTTATTCTGGAGGGAATCCACCCGCACGACATCGGGACGATTCTGGACCAGAGGGGGATCGCCATCCGCACGGGCCACCACTGCGCGCAGCCGCTCATGGAGCGTTTCGGTGTGCCGGCAACGGCGCGAGCCTCACTGGCTTTTTACAACACCAAGGAAGAAGTGGACCGCCTCGCAGAAGGGCTTGAGGCAGTGAGGCAATTCTTCAATTAGGGCAGGGGAGACCGTCGAGGGACTCATGATCACGATAACAGAAAAGGCGGCCAGCAGGATTCAGACGATTCTGGAAACCAACCAAGTGAAGGGCGGTCTGCGTATCGGACTCGTCGGCGGTGGTTGCTCCGGGTTGTCCTACAAGTTCAAGTTGGAGTCCGCGCCTCGGCCTGATGACCAGGTTTTCGAAGTCGGTGAAGGCGTGAAGGTTTTTGTCGATCCGAAAAGCTATGCCCATCTCGACGGGTTGACGCTGGACTATCACGAGACGGTCCTTCAGAGTGATTTTGTATTTCACAACCCCAACGCCAAGAGCACCTGCGGTTGCGGCAAATCATTTTCGAGCTAGGGCGCGCAATGCCCGAGGAAGCTGAATCCCATGTCAGATTTAAGGGCGCTCTATCAGGAGTTCCTTTTGGACCACGCCAAGCGCCCGCACAACTTTCGCGAGCTGAAAGAAGCAGATCGGCACGCGGACGGATACAACCCTCTTTGTGGCGACAAGGTCACCATTTACGTCAAACTGGCGGGTGACCGCATCAGTGACATCAGCTTCCAAGGATCAGGCTGCGCCATCTCTACGGCGTCGGCATCGATCCTGACGGAAACTTTGAAGGGGAAGACTCGGGCCGAGGCGCAAGCCTTCTTTGAAGCCTTCCATCACATGGTGACGGGACAGGGGCAGGAAAGCGAGGCCGTCCCCCCGATGGGGAAATTGGCGGTCTTCGCCGGCGTCACGGAATTTCCCCTTCGAGTGAAGTGCGCAACTCTGGCATGGCACACTGTGCGAAGTGCCATGGAAACCGGAAAGGCCGTAACCACGGAATGAGAATTCCATCCGGAAGGGAGTGAGTTTATGAACGACACGGAGGCCATTGCAGTCCAGGACAAAGTGATTGAGACACTCCGCGCCTGCTTTGACCCGGAGATCCCCGTCAACATTTACGAGCTCGGGTTGATTTACGAGGTCAAGGTCGACCTCTCCGCCGAGGTCCACGTCAAGATGACGCTTACCGCACCGAGTTGTCCCGTTGCGGGGACGCTGCCGGGTGAAGTGGAGGAAAAGATCAGGCGTCTACCCGGAGTCAAAGACGCCAAGGTCGAAGTTGTGTGGGACCCTCCCTGGGATCCAAGCAAGATGAGTGAGGCGGCCAAGCTTCAGCTCGACTTGTTATGATTGCCGTGACTATCGGTGGGATTAAGTCGTGAAACTGACTTCCCAGGAAGAATAGGGATTACGGTGCCTGCTCAAGATTGCGGGGTGGGGCGAGACGTGCGGCCTCACGATCCCCGTGCTCAGCTCGCTAGAAGACATTTCCCGAGTGGTGTGGATTCGTGCGAATGCTCCGATACGAGTGCTTCGTAGCGTTGTGATAGGTCCAGCCTATTTTCCGATCTCGATTGGCAATCGCCTCCCCAACCCAGAAATCGATGAGGTGAACCTTTGCCTTCCTGCTAGATTTCGACTTCCAGATCATTTCCCGTTACGCGAACGAGAAAGCACTTCACTCCCTGGGGAGCCGGCGGGCTGAGCACATCCCCGCTGGTGACTTTGAACTTTGCGCCGTGCCACGGGCAGGTGACCTCATCGCCCTGCAACTCTCCCTCGGAAAGTGGACCCCCACGGTGCGTGCAGGTGTTATCGATGGCGTAATACTTGCCCTCCAAGTTGAAGAGGGCAATCTTCTTTCCCTCGACCTCCACCAGTTTTCTCTGGTTGGCCGGGACGTCGCCTGTTACTGCTACTTTGATAAATTCGGCCATGCTCGCCTCCTGTACCCTCGCCAGTACGGCTGTGCCTTATCCTACCGGCGTCTTGAAGTAATCCGCGTTAATCCCGTGCGAAAATCTCCCACTTCTCGGGCAAGTCTTCCAGTGCGAAAATCGCCGTCCCCCCGGGCAACCCGGTACGCAGGCACTGCAGTCGATGCACTCGTCGACCAAAAAAAGCCCCTTGCTAAACGTAGAACGCGCCCCAACTATACTAAGCCTACTCCCTCACTGTTGGCAGTATAGCATTTTGCAGCGAACGGCAGGAGACGCAGCTTGACTGGCAGCAAGCGTGAGGTGTAGTCGTCGCGACAAGGTCAAAGCTGAAGTCCGCGCCGACGGCCCTTGTTCGGCCTCTTTCTGGACCGGATATGCGGAGGCGGGGCTGTGCCCCCCCGGAGGAGGAGGCAGTACGGGCACTCCGGCGGGGACGTACACGCTGACGGGAAGCGCCACTTTTGGAGAAGCGGCCAGGACGGCCCCTCTTACGCTGAGGGTGAATTAAGCGGCATTTTAAACGCAACACTATACCCGTTCTGTTGCATTCTTGACCCCTCCGCCTTCCAAGACTCAAGCCCTTACCCACCACTCCCGCAGACCAAGACGGCACGTAATGGTGCATTTTACTTGGTCGTGTATTTAGCCCTGCGGCTTAGGTGTTAAGGAAGTAAACACCTAAGCCTTCCGTGGGACCACTTAGAGATTCGAGAAAAACCCTCCACCACGAACGGTCGTCAATTTATAAATTCTCACGCCCGGAAGTCGGAGGATTCGGGCCGACAAAATAGGTGATTCCTACCAGGAAGGGGGTTTGTGGAAGGCCCCCTTGGGATCTATTAGTTGATTCGGGAATTGGCTTCGATGTAGCATAGCCTCGCGGATTTTCTTATAAAAGGTCGCGTACTGATAAAGGGAGCGGCTCGGTCGTCGCTTTGATGTGAGGATTCCGGTCACCAATCCTAAATCATTGCGGACGATACGGAGGGGCGCGGCAAGGTCCGAATCATCGCTGATTACTACAGCTACTTTGTAGCAGCCCTTATGCCCACCATTTACCATGTGGGAGGCAAGGTTTACGTCCGACCGGTAGTAGAAATTGAAACCATCAACATAGACGTAAGTGTCCATAAAAATCTGAAGCCGGAGCCTAAGCCCCGGCCTCGCCCCCCCGCGAAGGGCCTCACCCGGCTCCAGGATAACTCTCTCACCGCCCCCGCGCACTCGCCAAACTTTCCCGAACGGCGCTAGAATGGTCCACAGAAAGAAAAAGGCCGGCGCGAGGCCACGGAGATTTCCCGTTTGGCCTCCGCTTCGAGCGCCGTTACTTCCTGCGAGCCGGCGCCTTACCCCCTCATTTTTTTGCCGCTCCTTGTTTCGTCGGAGCAGCCCTCTTTTCAAGGAACGCGAACAGGTCCCAGATTTCGTTTGGCGTCAGCGTGTCCAACAACCCTTCGGGCATGGAAGACTTCTCCGCCGCCGCCTCTCTGTTTGCGATCTCGCTCTTGGAGATGCGAACCCTCGGCCCGCCCGCCTGCTGCAAGACGACGGCTTGGCCGTCTTCCGAGGAGACGGTTCCCAGGTAGGATTTTCCTTTCTTGGTGGTAATCTCGGTGGCCTGCCAGAATTCGGAGACGATGCGCGAGGGGAAGACAATCGCTTCGATTAAATCCTGCCGCGAAAATCTCATGCCCACCGTTGTCAGGTCCGGTCCGGCTTCCATGCCCATCTCGCCGAAGCGGTGGCACTGGTCGCAGGACGCCTTCTTGTAGGCCACCTTCCCTTTTTCGGGCGAACCCTTGTACGCCATCGGGTCCCAGAGGAGAAACTCGGTCAGTTCCTGCTCGCTCAATTTCCGGCTCCAGCCTTCTCGGCTGAAGGTGGAAATTCGCTTCTTACCCCCGGCGGTTTCAAGCGGGGAGAATTGCGGGAGACGCGCCATGATTTTTTGCTTCTCATTTTCAGGGACCGTCTCCAACCAAGTCTTCCAGATCGCTTCGAGGAATCCCGAAAAACTGAACCCGCCGCGCCAGTCCTCCTTCTGTGTCTTCTCAAACCAGCGGACAAATGCTTCACGCCCGTCGGCAGTCCAATCGCCGGGAACGGCGCGCAGGCAATAGGCGTAGAAGATCTGCTGCTCGCGGTCTTCTTCCCGCTCGAGCGCGGCGAGAATCTTTTCCACCGCCCCCGGCGTCTGCAGATAGGCCAACAGCCGCGCCGTCTCCCGATTCAGCCGCCAATCGCTTGCGGGGAACCGTTCAAGCAGGACTCTGCCTACCGTCTCCGAAATTTCGTGCCGTTGGACGTCTTGATTTCGGATGTAGGAGAGTTGAATGACGCGCAGCAGGCCGAGAAGAACTTCATCCGCGAGTTTTGATTCCAGAAGCCCCGCTTCCCTCATCATGATCCGATCCATATCCCACGTGCCGCCGACGGTTTCGACCATTGCCAGCAACCCTTCAACTGCCGCGCGGGGGTTCTTCTCCTGAAGCGCCTTCTCCGTCCATAGATTCCGCGGGGTGCGCTGCAAAAGTTCGCGGGCCGCGTAGCGGACAAAGCGGTCCGAATGGGCGAGCAGCGGCCAGAGGGCGTCAACAAAGGAAGCCTCCATCTTTATCGTGCGGTTGATTCCGGTCCGAATCAGAGCTTCGCAAGCGCGGCGTTGAACGAAGGCGTCGGAATCCTTAAGCCTTCCGAGTAACGCCTTCCGCGAACCGGAAGTCGGGTGAAGTCCCAGGTAGTAGACGGCGAGGGCGCGCACCGGAGGCGCGGTGTCCTCCGCCAACTCCCTCAGGAGGGCTTCTTTCGGCGTGGGTCCGTAGACCTGAAGAAGCTCCAGGGCGCGCGCCCGCAGCGCAGGCTGGGCGGCCTTGTCCTTTAATTTCGCCAGCAACCCGGTGGCCCACTGGTTTCCGATATTTTTTTTTAACTTTTCCAACCTCGCCCGTCCCCAGGCCGAGCGGGGCTGCGGCTGATGAAGAGCGCCTTCGATTCCCTTCGTCGGAAACTTTCGGGAGTGCGGTCCGCGATAACGGATGCGGTAGAGTCCTCCCGTGGTGTTGCGGCCTCCGGTAACGTAGTAGACGAACCCGTCGGGACCGACCTCGAAATCGGTAATGTTGATGGGATTGCCCACCACCAAGTCTTCCTGAATTTCTTTATAGGTGCCGCCGTCATGCTCCAAGAAGCCGACGAGTATGCGCCCCCGCGACCAATCGCCTCCGAGAAACGAATCCCAATACTTTTCCGGATACGCGTAGTGCAGATAAAACTCCACGCCCACCGGCGAGCCGCGCCCCACGTCGGTCATGGCCGGAAGGCTGTCGATAAAATAATCCGGCCACTTGGCGGAACCGGCCCGCCAACCGTACTCGCCGCCGGGGACGATGTGGTGCGTGCGCACGGGCCGGAACCAGGGCAGTCCCAGGTCCCACTCCATGTCGGCGTCGAAGGTGAAAAGCTCCCCGGCCAGATTGAAGGCGGCGTCGTATTGATTGCGGAACCCGGCGGCGAACAACTCCCAGTTCTTCCCCTCCCAATCGATCCGGAAGATGGTGCCGCCCGGAGCGCGGACATGGCGCGCGTGGCCGTTCGGGTCGAAGTAGCGCGGCAGCAGGAAGCCTTCTTCGTAATTGCGATGGGGAGACAAGGGGTCCGGCGTCGAGCGGATACCGGCATGATTGCCGACGACGACGTAGAGCATGCCCTCCGGGCCGACGATCAGCGCGTGCGGGCCGTGCTCGCCCATGGGGCCCTGGAATTTCCCGATCAACCGGGCGCGGTCGCCGAGCGTGTCGCCGTCGGTGTCCGTGACGCGGTAAAGTCCGGTCCCTTCGGGGCCGTCGCCGACCGCGTAGAGGTCGTCGCCGACGAAGCAGAGTCCCTGGCAATTCGTCACTTGGTCCGTGAAGGTGAGAATAGTTTCGTATCGGCTGTCCCGGTCGCGGTCTTCAAGGACCAGCACGGGACCCCTTTCGCGGGAAAGAACCGGACGGCCGCGGCTGTCGAACGTCATGGCGACGATGGAGCCGGTCTCCTCGGGTGAGGCCGCCACCTCCACCGTGAAACCTTCCGGCGTGGTAAACTGGTCCACCCTTGCCGCGCCGCCCTGAGCAAGGGCAGGGGCGTGAGCAATAGCCCCCGTCGACGGCAGATTCTCCGGTCCGCCTGCGACCAGAGCCATTCCCGAAACTGCGAGTGCCGATAACAGTATCTTCCTCATTCAAATCTCCCGTTCTTTAACGAAAACGGATTCCCCGGGTACCCGGTTAAAAACTCGAAACCTCTACACGCGTCCGTGTGGAGGCTGCGTCCCCAATTGCGTCTAAAATCAATTGGCACTTCGTCGCCTCCTCGAAATCCGGAGAAAACTTCTTGCCGTTCTCAAGCGCTTCAAAGAAGTCGGCCAACTGGTGCGTGAACGTATGCTCGTAACCGATCGCCAGGCCCGGGACCCACCACTTCTCCATATAAGGATGCTCGGCGCTGGTCACCAGGATATTTCGGAACCCATGGATGTGCTTCGGGTCGGAATGGTCGAAAAATTTCAGATGGGCCATGTCTTCGAGATCAAAAATAACGGACCCGGTCTCCCCGTTCACCTCGAAGGAGTTTGCGGCCTTATGGCCGCGGGCGTAGCGCGTCGCCTCGAACGTGCCCACCGCGCCGTTTGAAAACTCGGCCAGGACCAGGCAGGCGTCGTCGATCTCAATCTTCCTTTTGCTGGTTTTCCCTGTTTCAGGATCTTTATAATCGCGCTCATCGACGAAGACCTTCGTCAGTGCAGAGACGGCCGCCACGTCGCCGATCAAGTACCGCGCCGTATCGAAAAGGTGTGAGATCAGATCGCCCGCCACGCCGCTCCCCGCGATATCTTTATTGAGCCGCCAAATCATGGGCACGTCCGCGCTGATGGTCCAATCCTGCAGGAACGCCGAGCGGAAATGAAAAATCTTCCCCAGACGCCCTTCCGCAATGATCTTCCGCGCCAGGGTGATGGCCGGGACGCGCCGGTAGTTGTACCACACCATGTTCGGAACGCCGGCCTTTTTGACGGCCTCGGTCATCTTGCGCGCTTCGGCCCCGTCCATGGCCAACGGTTTTTCGCAGGCGATCATCTTGCCGGCCGCGGCGGCGGCCAGGACGATTTCACCGTGGGTATTGTTGGGGCTGCAGATGTCGACGAGGTCGATGTCTTTCCGCTCGATCAGCTTTCGCCAGTCGGTCTCCACTTCCTCCCAACTCCAGTTACGCGCAAAAGCTTCCGTCGCCTCCCGGTTCCGGCCGCAAGCGGCCTTCAATACCGGCTCGACGCCCGTGTTGAAGAATTTTCCCACCTGGCGGTACCCGTTACTGTGGGCCCGGCCCATGAATCCGTAGCCGATGATCCCGACATTGATTTTTCTCGGCATAGCGCGCGCTCCCTCCGCTCAGTCGCTCAGTTCTCGCCGTACTTGGAACGGAGCTGATCCATGAAAATTTTGGAATCGTCCGTCAGGTCCCAGGCGTTTGGCTCGAAGCAGAGATCGACGACCCACCACTCGTCCCGGTAGCCCGCCTTCAGCACGGCGGGCATAATGGAATCGAAATTCAGCACCCCGTCGCCGAACGGGGCGTGGCGGCTGGTCATCTCGTCATGAAGTTGATTGTCGCTGTCGATCAGATGCAGATGGCCGATCTTTCCCGCCAGCTTTTCAATCAGCTCCAGGACGCCGCCGGGAAGCGTCTCCTTCCTGCCGTACTGGCGCGAGCCGACCACGGCGCACATCTGCGCGTGGCTGGTATCGAACAGCGCGGTAAAGTTTTCGTGGTTGACGGCGGAGATCAGCTCCAGGATTTCGCTCGGCTTGTTGAAGAGAAAGCCGGGCTCGAACTCCCAGGTCATCACCACGCCCGCGTCGGCCGACATCCGGGCGCACTCGCGCCAAACGTCGGCGATCTTCTTCAGGACCTCTTTTCGCTCGGCTCCCTCGACCGTATCCGGCTCGCTGACGGTATCGACGCGGAGCTTCGGCATCCCCAAATCTTTCGCCAAAGCGAGCGCTTGCCCGTAGGCTTTCTTGTAATCGGCCGCCGGGGCGGAGGCGGGCGGAACGGCCATAAAGTCCGGCGCGAAACCCGAGGTGCCCAGGCTGTTTTCCGCCAGCAAACTCTTGAGCTTCTCCCGGATTTCTTTTGTAGGGTAGAGGTCGGGATGCACATGCGGCTTGAAGCCACACAACTCCACGCCGTCGTAGCCGGACGAGGAGAGTTTCTTGAGGGCCTCTTCCAACGAGATCGGCCTGTCAGCGTAGGGTCCGAAGATGTAATTCCAGCTTCCCAGAGCGATTTTGGTTTTCACGATGCGCCTCCTTCGATAATGGATCGGTCGTTGATCTCATTGCCCGCTTCTCCCCGACGGTCCACCCCTATGCCTGGTTCTTTCTGCGGGTTGGAGCTTTCCTTTGGGGGAGGAAAAAACCCCAAAGAATGAACTCTTGGTTGAACTCATCTTACCCAAGATGGAGGGCGATGGGAACCGAAAATGTATTGCACTTGTCGGGGGGGGCGAGGCCGCCCTCTGAGAGTGCAGGCCATCACGGACCTGGCATACAGCCGGCAAAGTCATTGTGGCGGGGCTGTCCAACGAAGAGTTCGCCTCCAATCTGCGCTCGATCCGGTTCCCCTTCACCGAGGCGGACGCGGGTACCAGTGTCGAAATCTATCACGGGAACCACGGCCAATGGGAGACACGCGCGCCGGTCCGATCGTTCGTTCCCTTCGAAATCAAAACCGAGCCGCACCTGCTGGCTGCCTATACCTGCACCCCGTTGGTGACGTTTCCTCTTGCGGACCTGATGAAGTCCGGAACTAAGGTCGTCGGGACGACCATGAAAGTCAGGGCAGACAGCGCGCCGGGCGAATGGAACCGATTCCTGATAACCCTGAAAGGGGACCGGCTGAGCGTCGTATTAAACGAGCAGACGGTGGTGGATCAAGCTCCGGTCCCGCAACTCCCCGAGCAGGGTCCCCTGGCGCTTGTGGGCCAGGGTGCACCGCTCCGGTTTGCCAACCTCGACATGAAAGAGTTACCCTAAGCGTGGCCGGCGGCCCCAGCTTCGTGCTGGCGGTGCGACCGACCGCACCCCTACCGTTTTACGGAGTTGTAGTCGGTGGGTTTTTGAGGAATCGCGGAGAGTAGGATGGAAAAACTTTCATCAATCGATGGATTGGTTGTAAGTCAAAGGAAGGAATGGGGAGAAATCCTCACCGGGTTTGAGACCAAAAACAAATATGCGGTCTTGGACGCCTCCGGCAACGATTTATATATTGCGGCGGAACTGGGAGGGTCCTTGCTATTGCGCTGGTTCCTGAAAGCTCTACGGCCATTTGAAATTAATGTTTGGACTTATGAGAACCGCTTGGTCTTACGGGTGGTGCGGCCGTTTCGATTCTATTTCCACGAATTGAGCGTATACGACGCGCATGGGCAGCTCCTAGGGACCATACAAAAACGATTCTCCATATTGAGAAAAATCTACTCCGTTCTGGACGGCTCAGGGCAAGAGATATACCAACTCTTCGGTCCCATCCTCCACCCGTGGACCTTTGAAATAAGAAAAGAAGACGGCGAATACGGCAAGATTACCAAAAAATGGAGCGGTCTGTTGAAGGAAAGCTTAACCGACGCGGATAATTTCGGCGTCTCCTTCCCGGCTTCATGGGACAAAAAGATCAAAGCCCTGTTTTTGGGCGCGGTCTTCTTGATTGATTTTGTGCATTTTGAGAATACCGGCAACTGAGTGAGGTCATCATCAATAAAGCAGAGAGGGGGAAAGCCGCCGGTTCTACGAAGATTCCTCGGCGAGCGGCCGCTTGACCAGCAGTGCCAGCACGGCTCCCGCCACCGCAAAAACGGCCAACGTAAAGTAGACCTGGTTGTAGCCGCCCGCTAAATCTCCGGCTTTGCGGGCTTCGTCCATGATCCCGGCAAAATATTCCGGAACGTTGAATCCGTATAACCCGTAGGCGCTGAACATGATTCCGTAGTTCGCTCCCACGTTCTTGGACCCGAAGTAGTCCGCCGTGAACGAGGGCAGCAAAGCCAGATAGCCGCCGAAGGAGAAGCCCACCATGCAGAGTCCCATCAGCAACGGCCAGAACCCCGAAGCGGTTCGCAGCAGCGCCAAACAGGCGATTGTGTAGACCACGTACATCGCCACGGCGGGGTAGTTCCGCCCCAGCTTGTCCGACAAGCTTCCCCAGGAGAGCCGCCCGATGCCGTTGAAGAACGACATGACGCCCAACGCCGCGCCCGCCGTTGCCGGAGGAGTCCAGCCGGGCGGCTGCCATCCTGCCGGAGGAACGAGGTGGAACTGCGTGGCTCCGATCACGCAACCGAAGAAGAGCGCCGCCATCACTAGAAACGTTCTTGGGATGGTCTCCGCGTAAAGGGAAGGGTCCGTGCCGATGAACTTCTCAAGCAGCGGCGCGAAGTTGAGCGAGGTGAGCAACTGCGCTTCGCGCGTCAGGCGGCCCATGCGCTGAGCGTCGTCGGCGAACCGGGAAGGGAGAACCTTTAGGGCCACGTCCCGGCCGAGCTTGGCGTCGGCGGCGCGATAGACCTTTCCCATACCGCCCGCGCCGAGGCGCTAGGAGATGCTACAGTGCGAAATCTTCTTGCCGATCAAAGCAGGTCTGCTCCCTGATGCCGATTATCTTAAGTGGCGAGAGGAAGCAAGTCAACGACAGCGAGCCCCGTGATGCACATGATGGATAAAACGTGTGACCCCATTCGGGCGAAGGCAGGAAATACACCGGGCGAGCCGGAGCGCCGGAAAGGCTCTCAGCGAGCCTTTTTCAAATGCCGGTCGGCAAAGTCAAGGTAATGCTCCCAGTCGTAATCGGTCACGTCGTGGTCCCCGCTCCGGATGTGGTACCCGAGGGTGGTTCCTACCGGCTGGTTCAGCCCCGGCATCTCCTCCGCCGTCAGACCTTCTTTGCCGAAGAGGCGGTAGACCGGGTCGGCGTGCTTTGTAGAGAGGAATTCCCCACGAGGGTCTATCCAGTGGTCCTCCACGGCGCTGGCCACGTACGCCGGACGCGGGGCGATCAAGGCAATCAACATGTGCTGGTCCACCGGCAAGGCGTCTTCGTGGCCGTTATACTTGTTGAAATTCGCGCAGAACCAGTGCGGGAACAATCGGTTGATGGCGGCGACCGTCTCTCCAAACCGTCGCCGGCTCAGGGCCGCCCCGCCGCACCCGGAGTTGTTGGAAATGACCAGGGCGAAGCGGGGGTCCCGCGCCCCGGCCCAGAGTGCGGTCTTCCCCAGCCGCGAGTGTCCCATCACGGCCACCTTTGTGTGATCGATGTCCGCATCGGTCTCGAAGTAATCCATCACCCGGCTGAGTCCCCACGCCCAAGCTGCGATCGATCCCCACTCGTCGGCGGCGGGCCGCGTTTGCCCTTCTCCATAAAAGAGCGGATGGACTCCGTTTTGGAACCCATCGTCGTAGTCCGGGTCGATGTCCCCGTAATAAACGGTGGCCAGCGCGTATCCCCGGGCCAGGATTTTCTCCACTGCCCACATACTGGAACTCTTCCCGCGGGATGTTTCCGTGGCGCGATGATCCACCACCGCCATGTCCTCATTCCCGTGCATCCACTGTTTCGAAAGAGTGATCCCCGGATCGGAATGGATGGTGTGGTTCCCATAAAAGTTCAATCCAAGGAAGGCCGGCACGGGTTTTTGTGCGCCGTTGGGGAAGTAGACGAGAAGTTCCGCCTTCGGAGGGTCCTTGCCGCCGGCAAACAGAATGGAGACCTGCTTCCGAACGGCTTTCCCGCCGAGGGCGTTCGGGTCAGTGGAGGTCACCTCGAACTTCAAATGAGGCGGCCGGCCGGGGCTGCGTCCGTAAACGTGCGTCTCAAAAAGCTTCAGAATCTCCGGCTGTCGCTTCCCAATCCAGGTTCGGGCGTCGACGACCCGTTCGCCGCCGGACGTCACCAGAGGATCGGGAAGAGTGTAGGAGGGAACCTTGGATTCGTCGTAGTTGGGCGGATGCATCTTCGTCCATTGCGCAAAGGTCATCTGTTCGCGCTGTCCCCGCACTGTAGGGGAGGAGAAGAAGGCAATCGCAATCAGGCAGAGGGTGGCGGAAAAAACTACGCGCATAAAGGTCTTCATGAAATCGACGCCTTATTTGATGGGATGGTGAAATCTCGTACGGCAGTATTTTAGTTAGGTTCGCCGGGCAAGTCAATCAGGTCCGGTGCGAGGGTGGCGAGCTGTGTGACCTTATAAGAATAACTGTTAGGCTTCATGACTTGAAGAATTAAGGTGCAAGAAGCCGCAAGAGTAACGCAATATTTAGATTGGTCATTATATGGGAAACTTCCCAGCGCAGAATTACCTGCAAATGCCAAGTGATACAAATAACGTTTTCCCCCGAGTGACACAGGGAGATTCTCTTGCCGAATCAGTAATGAATTTCACCTCGGTGGGGCTATCTTAGTCTCGCACCGGAGAGCAAGCCAACGCGAACCCGGCCATCGGCCCATGGTTCATAGTTCCTGTCCGGAGGTTACCGCTGAATCCGCGCCGAGCCGCCCTGGGCGAAGGCGCGCACTTGCTCCACGCTCGCCATGGTGGTGTCGCCCGGAAACGTCGTCAGCAACGCGCCGTGAGCCCATCCGAGCTTCACCGCCTCTTCCGGCGACGCGCCCGTCATCAGGCCGTAGAAGAAGCCTGAAGCAAAACCGTCGCCGCCGCCCACGCGGTCGAGAACAGCAAGCTCTGCGGTCGGCGCGACGTGGGTCTTGCCGTCAATCCAGGCCACCGAGCTCCAACTGTGCAGGTTCGTCGAGTGCACCTCGCGCAGAGTTGTGGCGACGATTTTGATCTGCGGATGCTTGGCGACCACCTGATCGATCATGCCGAAAAAGGCGCTGGGGTCGAGTTTCGATTTTGCAGCAGCCTCCGGGCCGGAGATACCCAATCCCTTCTGCAGGTCCTCTTCGTTGCCGACCAAAACATCGACGTTTTTCACAATGCGCCCGATCACCTCCGGCGCGCGCTCCGCCCCGCCGGAAATATTCCAGAGTTTTTGCCGATAGTTCAGGTCGAAGGAGACCACCGCGCCCGCCGCCTTCGCCGCCTGCATTCCCTCGATGATCACCTCCGCCGTCGTCTCCGAGAGAGCCGCAAAGATGCCGCCGCTGTGGAACCAGCGCACACCCTCGTTGAAGATCGCCTTCCAGTCGATATCGCCGGGCTTCAGCCGCGCCGCCGCCTCGTTCGCGCGGTTGTAGAAGACCACAGGCGCGCGCACCCCCTGGCCGCGGTCGCTGTAGACGGTGGCCATGTTCGGGCCGTTGACGCCGTTATGCGCAAACCGCTTGTAGAACGCTCGAACGCCCATCGCCTTCACGCGCTCCCCGATCAGGTCGCCGATCGGATAGTTGGACATCGCCGTGGCGATACCGGTCTTCATTCCAAAGCAGTCGGCCAGATTGGCAGCGACGTTGAATTCACCGCCGCTGACGTGGATTTTGCATTCGTTCGCCTTGCGGAAGGGGATCATGCCCGGGTCGAGGCGATGAACCAGCGCGCCGAGCGATACCAGGTCCAGCGCGCCCTCCGGAGGGATTTTCAGGCCATACTTCATTCGATTCTCCTTGGAATGCAGGATATCCGGTACCGTAGGATTTCCCGCTTGGTCAAGCCAACAGGCCGAAAGCCGCCCGGCCGCAACAATTTAATGATTTAGTTATGTTAGTCCGCGCGCCGGGAGCAAGTCAACGCACAGTGCCCCGACAAAAATTCTCTGCAGACTCCTTAAGGTGATGGCGAAACGTTTTCCCACCCGCCGCTTTCCGCCGAACGAAACAGGGCGTCGATGACGGCCATATTCCGCACGGAGTCTTCGAGCGGAAACGCCACGGGTTTTCCGCTCTGCACGGCTTGTGAAAACAGATCACCTTGTATCGTGTACTGGTCGACGACATCGAAGGTAGCTTCTTCGGCCGAGGCGTCGCCGAATCCGCTGCCGTCGTCGAGGAAGATGCGGCACGGCCGGTCGGGGGGAGCATTGAAGGGAATCTCAATTTCGATTCGTCCTGCAGTGCCGAAGATCTGCATGCGTTGGTAGGAAACCAATTGGGTCGAGCAGGTGAAGGCGGCTTGACCTTGTGGATAGTCCAAGAGGGCGGAGGCCAGCCGGTCGATTTTCATCTCCGGGTCGCGCTCGATGAGGGCCACCGCGCGCGTCGGTTCACTCTCAAAAATAAAACGCGAAGTGACAATCGGGTAGCAGCCGATATCGTAGATTCCCCCGCCGCCGATCTCGGCTTGGTTGCGGATGTTTTTGGAGTCCACATTCGAGTAACTGAAGAAGCCCTGCACGGCGCGCAGCTTGCCGATGCGCCCCTCTCGAACCAGTTCGCGCGCCCGCAGCCATTGCGGATGGCCGCGAATCATGAAAGCTTCTTGAATCACGACCCCTGTCCGGTCGCGCACCTCGATCAAGCTCTGCGCTTCGGCAGCCGTCAGCGCCAGCGGCTTTTCACACAGAACGTGCTTTCCGGCCTCGGCGGCCTTCATCGACCAAGGGACGTGAAGGTGGTTGGGCAGGGGATTGTAGATGACGTCGATTTCCGCATCCGCCAATAGTTCTTTATAGGAACCGTAGGCTTTGGGAATCTTCAGTTTCTCCGCCACGCGATGGGCCGCGGCCTCATCCCGAGAGGCGATGGCGGTGACGCGACAGAGCCGGCTTTTCTGCAGAGCCGGAATGACTTTTGACTGCGCGAACTTTGAGGTGCTGAGGATTCCCCAATTGAGCGGTTTTACTTCCATTGGAACTTCAGCGGTAGTGGTGTGTCAGTAAATAAGAAGGGCACGCCCGGTGATGAACATGCCCTTCCATCCAAGCCTTCTTATACTTTGTCCGGAACCACGTACGGTTTGCGGTACGAGTTGCGAAGCATGCGGTTGGCTTCCGCGTCGCCGATGACCTCTTCTTGGACCGGGTCGAAGTTCAACGTGCGGCCCAGCTTGTAGGAGATGTTGACCAAGTGAACCAGCGCCGAGGAAAGATGACCTTCTCGAATCGGCGCACGGAGGTTTTCCTTCTTACGGCTGCGGACGCAGTCGATGAAGTTGGCCCAGAGGTTGCCCCCGCCTTCCCCTTTCGGGCCGGCTTCCTGCTCGGGTCCGATCCACGACTTGTAGGAATCGTAGCCGCCGATGGCCAAGTAGCCGTTCAATCCGTAGAAGATGTTGCCGACCGAGTTTGGCGAGCGGCTGGGTTGCCCGCCGCCTCCCGTGCCGACGAAAGGAACTTCGGGTCCGCCACCGAACGACGGGCGTCCGATTTTGCACTCGGTGTTGGTGATCCAGTGCCGGAGGTCGAACTCCAGCAATTTCTTTTTGCCGTCGGCCGTTTTGAACTCCAAAGCGCAGTTGAGCGTGTTCGGCGTCTCCTGGTCGTCGTCGAACATGTAGTGTCCGCCGATGGCCGAGACTTTGGTCGGAAGCTCGACGCCCAGACCCCAACGGGCGATGTCCATTTCGTGGAGGCCCTGGTTGCCCAGGTCGCCGTTTCCGGTATCCCAGATCCAGTGCCAGTTGTAGTGGAAGCGGTTCTGGGTGAACGGCTTCATCGGGGCCGGTCCGGTCCAAAGTTCATAATCGACTCTCGAGGGTACCTTCTCGGGACCTTTGCGGCCGATCGTGTCGCGCCACTTGTAGCAGATGGCTCGGGACAGGTAGATATTTCCGATGAGGCCTTCGTTCATCTTTTTCATGGCTTCAAGGGGGGCCTTCCCGGCGCGGCTGTTGGTGCCGTGCGAGACGATGCGGTCATATCTCTTGCAGGCCTCGACAAGCTGCTTGCCTTCCCAATAGGTGTGCGAGCAGGGCTTCTCGATGTAGGCGTCTTTGCCCGCCTGACAGGCCCAGATGCCTTGCAGCGAATGCCAGTGATTGGGGGTGGCAATCGAGACGGCGTCGATCGACTTGTCTTCCAGCAGTTTCCGGTAGTCGGTGTAGGTTTTCGGCTCGGGGTATCCTCTCTCTTTCATATCCCCCAGGCGCTGCTCGATGATGTTTTCGTCGATGTCGCAGACTGCGGCCACCTCGACGCCGTCCATTGCGCTGTACCGCCGGACGTGGCTGAATCCCTGGCCTCGAATACCGACCACGGCTACGCGCACGCGGTCATTGGCGCCGAAAACTCTTTCCGGATGAGCGAGGAAGCTCACCCCGCTCAGGGCGGCGAGGCCCGCTCCACCCTTTGCTCCGTCTTTAAAAAACTTACGACGAGACATTTTTGACCTTTCGGACATTTTCATCTCCCTCTATTTTGCTCTAAGGAGGACAACGTACCACATGGGGTGGGAGCAGGCAAAGATGATTTTTCCGAATTTCTTTTTTCCGCCCCCATGGCTCCGGAGAAGCCCTGCTAGCGCATCAGTTGGCCGAACATCCCCACCGCGCCCAGCAGATTCACGGCGCAATGCGTGAAGATTCCCAGTATCACGCTCCGCTTCCACCAGACCGCCAGGGCCAGTGGCGATACGGCCCAGCAGCGGCGGGTACCCATGGCTCATCACAGGACCCGCCAGAAGGAGATAGACTGCCGTGATCAGAGCTCCCGGCAACAGGTGAAGCAGGAGGGAGTGAGCCAGGGAATGCTGGGATACTGGTTCGTCTTCGTTTGGCTGAGTTATTTTTTCACCCCGTTTGATGTGGCTCTTTTCTACCCTCTGTGGGATTTTATTCTAAAGCCAGTTCTTGAGTTTCGGCTAAAACTTCTTGAGCGGCGTCTTCAGCCCCCGGCACAGATAGACGGGGCGGTTTTCGTAGGGAGCAGCGAAGGGATGGTCGAGGACGGCAACTCCCCCATGGCGTCGAACAGGCCCGTCCGGTGGCCGATGGAGGTCATCAGTCCCGGCGCGCCGGAGTTGAGAATGCCGAGAAGTCTTTCTGCAAAGGCGCCAACTTTTTGAGGGTCCGCATTTCCTTGTGACATGACCGCTCCTTAATTGAGGGGAACTTTTCCGCAATTCCCCTTCTCCATATCGATGAGGGCAAGGGGGAGGAAGCCTGTTTTATAGGGAGGAGTTTTACTTGATGGGCGCGCGGATGGGTTGGCCGGGCGCTGTGCCTTCAAGCAGCTTCCCGTCTTCGACGACAGGCTCGCCGTTGACGAAAACGTATGGAATTCCTTTCGAGTACGCGGCGGGATCTTGATAGGTGGATGTATCGAGGATGGTTTCCGGATCAAACAGAGTCAGGTCGGCGTCCGCGCCGACGCGAATCCGTCCCTTGTTTTTCATGGCGGGCACACGGTTTTCGAGACGCTGCGCGGGCATGAGCGTCATTTTGCGCAAAGCCTCCATCTCCAGGTCAGCTTTTTTTGCTCGCGGACGTAGCGGCCCAATACGCGTGCGTAGGTGCCGGGCGTGCGCGGGTGGCCTTTGCCGTTTTCGAGCAGGCCATCGCTGGCGATGATCGTAAGAGGGTTTACGACGGCTTCCGAGACAAGCTCCTCCGGATTGGTGTGGATAATGACCAATCCGCCCTGCTTTCGATATTTCGCGAAAGTCCCTGCCGTGAGCCGTTCTCCGGTCGCAACCCATTGCAGGTCCGAGTATTCCAGGCGCCTCTTCTTCCGCCAGCCGGGATTGAAGAGGGCCGACTCGAGCAGCGTCATGCCGGCCGTGTAAGGGTAGCATTCGGTGGTGATGTCGATGCCGCGCGATCTTGCTTTTTCGATCATCTCCAGCAGGTGCGGGATGTTCCAAACTCCGCTGCTGTTGATGTGAACCACGTGAACCGGAGCGCCGGAGACCGCCGCCGCGGCGAGCACCTCTTGGAGACCTTGAATACCGCTCTCCCCCTCGCGGATATGCAAATGCGAGGGCGCGCCGAACTCGGCGGCTACACGAAGCGATTCGAGGATTTCCCAGTGCGTTGCGGCGTGGGTATAGGCGACTCCGAAGCCGACCGCCGTGGCTCCGCGCTCCAGGCCCTGCCGGATTCCTTGCTTGATCTCTTCAATCTCCTCTGGAGTGGCGGCGCGGTTGGCAGCGTCGCCGGTGGGCAGAAAGTTTCCCGGATCATTCATCACCCGCATGCGCACTTGAGGGTGCCCGATGCTGACGCCGTAATGAATCAGTGCTTTGCCTTCACGTTCACGGTACCAGCCGTCTACATCTGCCGTGCCGATTTCAAGCTCCAAAGCCGATGTGACGCCGTCCCTGGCGTAGGCTCGATAGTTTTCATCGTCCTGCCCGTGGGCGTGAAGGTCGATGAAGCCGGGTGAGACGATGAGGCCATCAACGTCTATTACCCTGCGGCCACGGAGCGGTTGCGAACGGATGGCTTGAATCTTTCCCTCTGAGATACCGAGATGGCGTGTGGCATCCAGATTCGTCTCCGGGTCCATTACCCGGCCATTCAGAATGACCAAGTCATATTCTGTGTCTATCGCCGAGGTGCAGCCGAGCGGCCCGAGAACGAGCGAACTGAAGATTAGAAGAATCGTTGCCGGTAAGACGTTTGAAGGCAGCCGGACGCCTCTTGACGAGGAAGGACAATTTTCAGGCTCAATTTGCAAGGTCATGATTCGGCCTTTTTAAGGAGAATGCAGCCATCCTAGGTTACTTGCTAAGCCAAGTCAACGTGTAGGTGGGACGGAGAAATGATGAATGGGAGAGTTTCGAGAGAAAGCTTGCCGGGCGCGGCCGACTGCTCTATGCTTGCCCCTATTCGAAAAAGGAGGAGAACGGTCTGGTGTCCCCAACCCCAACTTCATCTTCGAGCTTGAAAGCGTCTGCGGAATTTCCGATGACGTTTCGCCTCTCGAGAGAAGACGACTACGCCCGCGTGGACCGCGTTTTCGGACCGCCGAGCGGCAAAGATTGGCGGGAGCGGTGGCGGCTCCGAATGAAGTCGGTTTTCGAGAATCAAATCATTTTAGTGGGGGAGTCGGGGGGCAAGATGATCGGTTTCTGCACCGCGACGCTTGATGAGCCGACGAGGTGGGCCTATATCGACATCATCGGAGTCACCCCGGCGCGCTGCAGGGGAAGGGAGCGGGCCACAGGCTGCTGCGGGCGATGATGACGCTGCTTGAGGAGCGCGGGGGGTGTCACCTCCATCTGGACTGCCTGGTGGAAAACGACGCGGGCAACCGCCTCTATCGTTCCGAGGGATTTGTCGAGGTGGCCTGGCATATTCGCTGGTTTATAGAACTCACGAAATAAATCGACGCACGGGAGGACGGGGTTTCGCGCCAAGACAGCAAAGATACGACGCTTACTTTTTCCACTCTGCCTCTTTCGGCTTGGAGACGTGCCCGTTCGGGCACTCGTGCGCGACGTCCTCGCCGTGGTACGGTTTCTTGCAATTGGAGCCGCAGACGGGGCAGATGGCCAAACAGGAGCCGGGGGCCGGGTTTTGAGAAGCTTCCATTTTTCCTTCGCTTTTCGTTGAACGGGGGGAATCCCGAGGGCAATCTTCCGGTAATTTTCCGGGACACCTAATTATCACAAATTTTCCGGTTTCTCAAGCCCGATTTGGAGAGTACGTAAACATGGCGATTCGAGTATGGTTGGTGGGCGGTACCTTCTTCCTGATTTCCGCTGGCGGAGAAGTTCCACCGGAGTTTTCTTCCCTGACGGAGAAAACCAGCAAAATAGCGACGAGTACAGAAAACTCCAAGCGCGCGTCGACGATCTGCGGCGGCCCATGCAGGAATCTTGGGAATAGCTCTTCCCTGAGGGCTGTCCCGATCTCCCTGAATTATCCTCATTCGGTTCCCCCTGTTCCCCACTTTTGTGACAGAATAGGCTCCTTGCCAAAAGATATCCTCCTTTCGCTGAGCGTGAGCATGGGTTGTTTCCCAGGAAGGCGGGAGGAACGGCCAAGGCCGCCCGGATTCTCCTAAACGGATTCTCTTGCAAGGAGTGCGACATGCGGTTCATACCGGCCATTGGGTTCATTCTTATTCTGTTTGCTTTGCAGGCGAATGCCGTGGACCGACCAACCGGAAAGAGGTTTGCCACGCGGTCCGAGGTGATTGCGCGGCACAGAATGGCGGCTACCAGCCAGCCGCTGGCCACCGAAGTGGCTCTGGATATTCTCAAGCAAGGCGGGAACGCCGTCGATGCCGCCATCGCGGCCAATGCCATGCTGGGCTTGGTGGAGCCCACGGGAAACGGCATCGGCGGAGACCTGTTCGCCATCGTCTGGGACGCGGAGACGCAGAAGCTCAATGGCCTGAATGCCAGTGGCCGCTCGCCCTACTCGTTAACCCTGGAGCATTTCAAGAAGCTGGGCCTCACCAAGATTCCCGCTTGTGGCCCGCTTCCGGTGAGCGTCCCCGGGGCGGTAGACGGTTGGTTCGAGCTGCACAAAAAATTCGGTAAGCTGCCGATGGTATCCATTCTTGCCCCCACCATCCGCTACGCGCGGGAGGGATTTCCCGTGACGGAAGTGATCTCCCAAGCATGGAGGGGATCAAAGCACCTGCTGGAATGGCCGGGATTTCGGGAAACCTTCATGCCGAACGGCGAGGGACCCTTCAAAGGCGAAATTTTCCGTAACCCTAATTTCGCCAATACGTTGGAGATAGTCTCGCGCGAGGGCCGAGACGCTTTTTATAAGGGAGAGATCGCCTGCACGATCGATGCCTACATGAAGCGCGTCGGCGGCTTTCTCCGTTACCGCGACATGGCCGAGCACACCTCGACATGGGTGGAGCCGGTCTCGACGAATTATCGCGGCTACGACGTCTGGGAGCTGCCGCCCAACGGGCAGGGCATTGCCGCTTTGCAGATTCTGAATATCTTGGAAGGCTACAACATTCGCGGCATGGGACACGGCAGCGCCGACTACATTCATCATTTCATCGAGGCCAAGAAGCTGGCCTTCGAGGATCGCGCCAAATTCTATGCCGACCCGGAATTCAACAAAATTCCCGTCGAGGAGTTGATTTCGAAAAAATACGCGGCGGAAAGACGAAAGCTCATCGACCCAAAGCGCGCCGCCGCAAGTTACGACGCCGGGAATCCCGCGCTGAATAAGGGCGATACGATCTACCTGACGGTTGCCGACGACGCGGGCAACATGGTTTCTTTAATCCAGAGTAACTACCAGGGTTTTGGCTCCGGAATGACGCCCGACGGGCTGGGGTTCGTCTTTCAGGACCGGGGCCAATTGTTCAATCTGGAGGAGGGACACTTCAATTCCTACGCGCCCCATAAGCGCCCCTTCCATACCATTATTCCGGCCTTCATCACCAAGGACGGCAAGCCCTTCATGAGCTTCGGCGTGATGGGTGGGCCGGTCCAACCGCAGATGCATGCCCAGATCGTCATGCATATTGTGGACTTCGACATGAACCTTCAGGAGGCGGGTGACGCGCCGCGCATGGTCCACTTCGGCTCTTCTCAACCGACCGGTACGCGGATGAGGGACGGCGGAACCGTCCGCCTGGAATCGGGAATCCCCCATGAGTCTGTCCGTGAGTTGGTCCGAAGGGGACACCGAGTCGAACGGGACGTGGGTGGTTTCGGCGGTTATCAGGCCATTTTGTATGATGAGAAGAACGGCGTCTATTTCAGAGCGTCCGAATCCCGCAAGGACGGCCATGCGGCGGGGTATTAGTTTTGCAATAAGACGGAGGTTTCGTGGCTAAATCTTCTTCTCGACAACATGCCGGTGGAGGTCTCGCGGGGGACGCGCCGTCTATTCCCGAGCCGACCTATGCCGAGCGGGCACGCACGCTGGCTTATCTGGGGCGGGTCGGCAGTCTTTCCACGCTCTCGCAGAAGCAGCCCGGCTGGCCGTTCGGCTCCGTAATGCCCTATGCTCTCGACGTGCAGGGGCGGCCGATTTTCCTGATCAGCACCATGGCCATGCACACCCAGAATATTTTGGGCGATCAACGGGCGGGTTTATTAATTACCCAACCCGAAGCTGAGGACCCGTTGGGTGCCGGGCGCGTTACGCTGCTCGGAAACGTCTCCAAAATTCCGGAGGAAGAGAGGCCATCCGTGCGTGAGACCTATCTGGCGTCCTACGAAAACGCTAAGTACTGGGTTGATTTCGATGACTTCGCCCTGTACCGGATGGAGGTGGTGGATGTCTATTTCGTCGGCGGCTTCGGGGTGATGGGCTGGGTCAAGGCGGAAGATTACCTGCGCGCTTCGCCTGACCCTTTGGCGGATGCGGCACCGGGAATCATCAGCCATGTGAACGCCGACCATGCCGATTCCATGCTGCTGCTCGCGCGTGCTTCCGGGGCTGCGGAGGCGGAAGAGGCCACTATGACCTCAGTGGACCGCCTGGGTTTTCACCTTCGGCTCAAGTCGGCAGAGCGTGTGCATGGAACCCGCATCGCGTTTCCCCGCGAGGTGAGGAGCACGCAAGATGTCAGGGCCGTCATGGTGGAGATGGTCGGCCAAGCCCGCGAACAAAATTGACCTTACTGTATTAAAGTATCGCGGGTAGCGCCTACATCCCATAGGGATGTGTGCGGAACGGAAATAATTCCTAGCTGGGAACCCCTCCCACGCCAAGGTTTCGGAAGGCCTGCCCACCAGAGCTTTAGCATCGGTGGGTGGGGAAAGCAAAATCTTTCTTTTCCCCACCTTTGGCGTTCGCAAAGATGGACCACTCGCCTTTCTCCGAATGGTTTTTACTTCAGCTAATTTTGGAGTGAGCTTTTGCAAACTCCACGATGCGGTTTTCCGCCCAGAAGCGGTCTTCACTGTTTGATTTGTTTGCAATAAAGCTGCCATGCCCGCCATGCCGGGGAGCCAGCAGCGTAATGTTCGGATTCCCCGTCAGCTTTGCGTCCTGAAAAGGCTCGAAGGGGATCAGCGGATCATCCTGGGCGGTGAGGATCAGTGTGGGGATTTGGATGTTTTCGATCACGCGCATTGAGGCGGCGCGATGGTAGTAGTTCTCGGCGTTCCCGTAGCCTCCGTGAGGGGCGGTGTAGAGATCGTCGAATTCCCGCACGGTATGCGCCCGCTCCAGGTTGGCCGTACTGTAGCGTTGAGGGAAGAGGCGCGCTTTGCGTCGCAGCCGGGCTTTCAGAGCTTTCAAAAAATGTCTTTGGTAAATGAAATTTCTCGGCTCGTCAAGCCGGTCAGCGGCCAAGCCGAGCTCGATGGGCGGAGAGATGGCGGCCGCACTCTTAACCTGCTGGGGAAACTTGCTGCTCCATTCTCCGGCCAGCTTCAGCGTGACGTTCGCTCCCAACGAGTAGGCGGCCAGGTGGAGTTCCGGCAAGGATTCCGCCTTTAGAAGGTATTCCACCACCCGGTTCAAATCTCCCGAGATGCCCGAATTGTAAAGCAGAGGGGTCAGCGCCTCCGTATCCCCGCAGGTGGGCAGGTTCATCCGCACGGCGTTGAATCCGGCGCGCAGGGCTTTTTCGGCGATCCCCATCATGTACTGTGAGCGGCTGGAGCCTTCGAGGCCATGCACCAGAAGAAGAGTCGGGCGGGAGCGGCGGTCTTGGCCCGGTTGCCAGTTGCAGTCGAGCCGGACTTTTGTGCCGGAAATGAAAGGCGTGTGGGGTGTGCCCGGCTGGGTCTCGACCAGACGCGGTTCCGTATTTGTAAGATGCGGAAAGCGTCGCGGCCAGACCGTTGCCAGCGTCTGCAGATGCGGGTTTCCCAACCCTGTCATCGGTTGGAATGGAACCGAAGATTTAATCGGCAAGGAGGTTTTCCAGGTAGTCGATATGGCCGCATCCGGCGAGTGTCAGCGCGGCGGAGAGCAGGGCCGGGGAGAAAAGTAGAGGTAGCGGGCTTCGATTCGAGAACATAACGACCTCAAAGGTATTTTTCCGTGACGGCCTATTATAATGCTTTCTCGGATGGAAACGTCGAGGGCTGTAAGCCGGGAGGGCTCCGTGTATACTAGGCTCTTGTAAGGGCTACAGGAAATTTTCTCGCGCCACCGGAAGGGGTGTCGTCTTGCAAAAAGGGGAAGGGAACATGCCACTGGATAGAAACACTTGGTACGGTGCGGGAAAGGCTCTGCTGATCTTTTCGGTTTTGCTGCCTCCGGTGGGGTTTGTGCTGCTTTGGGGGCGGTCGGGGACGGGAATCTTCAAAAAACTGCTTATGACGGTTCCCATTCTTCTGCTGGGGGTCTTCTATTTCCATCTGATCTTCGGCATTCGCATCGAACTCGAGGGGAGCGCCACCAGACCGATTGTTTCCATTCACAAGCCGGAGAGGCATTTTGATGCAATCGAGAAGGACCGCGCCGAGCGAAAAGTGAAAATGGTTCAAGCCGCTTCAGTTCGTGCCGAGAAAGTTGCGGCGCCTCAAGGTGTGATCGGCTCTAAACTATCAACTCTACCCGATCCGGTTTTACCCCCTTCGGCCTTCCCCCGGCCATACTGGACCGATTTTCGCGGACCCAACCGTGACGGTTATTACTGGGAGATGGGAATCCTCACTGATTGGCCCGTCGACGGCCCTGCCGAACTCTGGCGGCAGAAGGTGGGCGGCGGTTACGCCTCCATGGTTGTCGCCGAAGGAATGATTTTTACCATTGAGCAGCGGCGTGACCGCGAGGTCGTGGCGGCCTATGAGCTTGAGACCGGACAAGAGATCTGGGCCGATTCCTGGCAGGCGTTTTTCCAGGAGACCATGGGCGGCGACGGGCCGCGGGCTACTCCCACCTGGCACAAAGGCCGCCTCTACGCCTTGGGGGCGATGGGTGAATTTCGGTGTCTTGATGCCGGAACCGGACAGGTCCTCTGGAGGGTGAACATCCTGGAAGATAACGGGGCAGAGAATTTAAACTGGGGAATGGCGGCTTCCCCCTTGATTGTGGATGACAAGGTGATTGTCCTGCCGGGAGGGCGTTCGGGAAAATCCGTCGTGGCTTATGACAAGCTGACCGGGAAGCCGGTCTGGAAATCGCTGAGCGACAAGGCGGCCTACGCGTCGCCCATGCTGGTAACCTTCGCGGGGCGGCGGCAGATTCTGGCGGTCAGCGCCCGCCGCGTCATGGGGTTGGCCGTCGATGACGGAAGCCTGCTGTGGGATTACGAGTGGAACACCGCCTATGACGTAAATGCCACGCAGCCCATCCTTCTCGATGAAAACCGCATCTTTATCTCCGCCGGGTACGGTCACGGGGCGGCGCTGGTGGAAGTCCGGCAAGAGGGAAGCGGATATGCGGTGCGGGAGGTATGGAAAAACAACCGGATGAAGAATAAATTCACCAGTTCGGTTCTCTTTGAAGGTCACATCTATGGTCTGGACGAATCGATTTTGGTCTGCCTTGACGTTACCACCGGTGAGAGAAAATGGAAGGCGGGCCGGTACGGCTACGGGCAGGTGATTCTGGCCGACGGACATTTGATTGTCACGGCCGAATCCGGTGAGGTGGTGCTGATTCGCGCCACGCCGGAACGGCACGAAGAATTGGTCCGCTTTTCGGCTCTCAAAGGGAAGACTTGGAATAATCCGGCTATTGTTGGCGGACGCCTCTTAGTCCGCAACACCACCCAGATGGCCGCCTACGATATTACTTCCCGGTAACGACGGGCGCGCTGGGTAGGCGGCGGTACGGCAGGACTCTATATACCGGATACAACGGCGCGTGTGCCGTCGGCGGGCGCGATCAGCAATCCACTCCGTCGAGTCCCGACGTCGGGTGATTTCAGACGCAGATGGACGCGGCTGAGCACCGTTGCCAGCACCACGCGCAACGAAAACAACGCGAAGAACATTCCCAAGCAGCGCCGTGGTCCGCCGCTGAACGGCAGCCACGCGTACGGGTTCGGCTTTTAGCCGAGGAAGCGCTCCGGACGGAACTGCTCCGGCTGGGGATACACATCGGGCCGTTTGTGAACCAGCAGGGTCGCCGGCGCCAAGATCACGCCGGCCGGATAGAGGACACCACCGGCGGAAAACGGCCGCGTGAGGCGGCATCAGTTTGAACTCTTCGGGACGGGTGGGGTCGCCAAGAAACTGGCGTCTGATTTCCCATGCCAGCACTTCGGCGAGAAGCGAAGGCACAGCGTGGCCGAGCATCTTCTGCACGTCGGTCCGTCCGCAATCGAATTCGAGTCCATCGGGAAGGGTTTGGAGACGGCACATTTCGTGCGTTGTGAGCTTCCGATTACGCCAGGGAAACGGTCCAATGGCAGAGCCGGGTTGCGCCTGGATCGTTCAGGACGGCCGATCTTTTTTTAACTTAAGAAGAAAGCTCCAGTACCGGGTGCGCCAGCCGAATAGCGGCTCCCCTCCTTTTCTGTTCGTGTGCCAGAGATAATGTTGAGTATTTTCCAGGATATCCGATAGTTGGTGCCGGTTTGGCGGTTGACCTTTTCGACACCTTCGATGACGATTTGGAAAAGGGCTGGCATGGCGGCCCGCCGATCAGTACGTCTGCTTCGGCAGGCTCAAGACCAGCGGTTTGTAGAATGGTCTGTGAGTTGAAATCGTGAATATTGCCTTCCAGGAGCGGCCAGTCGCGTCAACGCGAACGGCTTATGGCGGGAAGTTTATGCGCCGCAGGAGGTGTTGGAAGCGGGGGGTCGGAGCGCACCTGGAGACGGTACTATGTTAGTAGCGAAGAGACGTGTGATCAATTTCCACGTCTAACTGGGGAAAGACGGCAGCCCAACAACGGCATGCAGCTGGCGGCGCTACTGCGGCGCTGTTTCGGTCTGCTGCGTCCTGGAAAGATGACCTTCCATTTTCGTCAGGAGCTTCTGTGCTTCGACGGCGGCCGGGGAACCCGCCGCTATTTGAAGGAACAGGCGTAGCTCTTTTGCCGCCTCCGCGTAGGTCCCTTCGTGGGCCAGCAGTGACCCCAGCATGAAGTGGGCTCCGGGCGGGAGGCTGCCCGGGCGTTGGACGGCGGTAAGAGCGCTCTTTTCTCCCTCTGCGAACTGCCCCAGGTAATAGTGCCCGACTGCTTTGTAGTAGCTCGCCGTACCCAGCGTGGGATCCAGCCGCAGCAGGGTGCCGCTGGTCTCGATCAGGTCGGTAAACTGCCTGCTCAGCATCTGAATATTTGCCTGCTCCAGGTAGGGGCGGATGTACTTCGGATCGGCCTTTATGGATTCCGAGAACGCCTGGTGTGCCTTTTCGGGCTGGTTTTGGTTGAGATAGATTTCGCCGAGCATATGCCAGGCGACGGCGTATTGGGGATAGACTTCGACGGCCTTCTGAAGGTGTTCCGCGGCCTCTTGCGTCTTGCTTTTCTTTAGCAGCTTGACGGCCTTGTTCAACTCCTTGCGCGCTTTCTTGGGGGCTTGGAAGCTGGTAAGGCTGACGGCGGTGCCCTCGACGTTGGCCAGCCGCTTAAGGGTGATTGCGCCGACGTTAGTAATCATGGAGAGGCGGCTGATGATCGACTTGCTCACGGGGTGGAAGCCCGCCACATACACGCGAATTTCACCGCCCTGAATCATGTTGCGTACGTCTTCCTGGCTGCCGAAGCCGAACCCTCCTTGCCGATATCGATTCTGTTCGCCCGAATGGGAGGCGTCAGAGGTGGTTGCTGAGTTCCCTGCCGCGGTTACCAGGGCAGCCGAGCTTCTGTCGAAAGTAAAGGAGAAGTTACCGCGCAGGTCGGAGAAGACGGCTCGAAGCATCTGTCCGTGGTTCCAGAACTCGACCCGAATCTGCTCACCGAGATAGCCCGACCCGGACTGGACCCGTCCGGTAATAACAAAAACGCGCGAGTCAATTCCCGGGACTCTCTGCTCGAGGCTCTGAATACGCTGGCCCTGTTGGGGACGCTCCATTGACGGTGGCGCGCTCGTTGACGACCGCCCGCCGCCACCAGGACGCCCGCCCCCCTGTTGGCCGGACAAGGGTAGGGTGAAGGCTGCCAAGAAAACCGCTGCAAAAAGCAAGATCCCAAAGTGTCGCATTGCTCACCGCCTAGGTATAATCCGGAATTTCCATTTTCAACTTTACTTTTCCGTCCGCACAATCCTACACCAGTCGCCCTCTTGTGGCAAGCTCATATCGCCATGCAGGGGGGCCGTGCGGGCAGGTGGGGTAGAAACAGGGTGTGCTATTGCTTACCCCGTCAACGCGACCGGTTCTACTCTGGCTCAATCCTTCGTCTCACCGTAATGGTTTAGCAAAAGACAGCTCATGGCCATCTGGGTTCTTTCGGCCTTTCAGGATTGAATCCGTTTTCCTTGAGGTACGTCCAGAACTTGTCCACATCAGCCACGTAGAAAATTACCCGTCCCCAGTTATTGATAGCCTTCCCCTGTTCTAAATTCAGGATGGTGAATTTCTCGTCCTTTGTACAAAGCGAGGAATACAAGCCTGCTCACCCCCGTAGAGAGTCTTAAGACCTAAAACATTTTGGTAGAAGCGTATGGACCTTCGCATATCACTTACCTTTAGCGTGATTGCGGAAATCTTCTCAACGTCCACAGCCCCATCCCCCAAAATTTCAGGCATGTTTTATTCAAATCTCTACCACAACTCCACCCGTACCCCCACAAAAGTTCAGACGCCCCGCCTCTTTAGTCTCCTCAAGACCTACAACACCGCCAAAAACTCCTTCCACAGTGTTGCAAACAGCGTCTCGGTCGTCGAATGCGCTTAGGCGCGGATGATTCTGGCAACCCGATTTCTCAGCGACCCCCGAGCGGATACTCTCGCAATCCGCATAAAGGGCTCAAGTCGCCGGGGTGACTTGGAGAATAATTTTCCCGCGAGTGTGACCCTTCTCACTATAGTCGTGGGCGGCTTTCGCTTCGGCCAGAGGGTAAACTCGATCGATTACTGGACGCAACCGGCCCTCCGCTACGAGCTGCCTTAAGTAGGTGAGGTCGTCGCCGCTAGGCTGCACCGCGATGAAACGGCTCCGCTTCTTGGATACGACCGGCAGAAGTAGGGTGGCGAGGATCAGTCCAAAACTCGGTATTGTGCTGATATAGATTCCCGTGGGAACAAGCAGGTTGGAGCATCCCAAAAAGGAGTCTGCGGCAACCACATCGAACACGATGTCGTAGGTGGCATTGTCCTGTTTGTAATCTTCGTTCTTATAGTCCATCACGCGATCAGCTCCAAGATCGCGAACCATTTCCACGTTGGTGGTCCCACAAACAGCCGTCACACGCGCACCTATCGCCTTGGCGATCTGCACCGCGAAATGGCCGACCCCGCCGGAACCGCCGATAATAAGCACGCGTTGGCCTGCGCGCAGCCGCCCTTTGTCCCGCAAGGCCTGGATGGCGGTCAGCGCTGCCAGCGGAATCGCAGCAGATTCCTGTGGTGTAAGCTGCCCCGGTTTCAACGCAGCGGCGGACTCAGCCACCATGGCGTATTCGGCGTGGGCTCCTCCTCCCCTTGATTCGAGCAATGCATAGACCCAGTCCCCCGCCTTGAACTTGCTCACCAGGCGACCGGTTGCTACGATCTCGCCGCAGATGTCGAAGCCAAGAACCATCGGGAACCTAGGCCGAAGAACCATTTTCAGCTTGCCCTTGCGGATTTTCCAATCGATGGGATTGACGGAGGCAGCGGACACCTTCACCAAGCACTGATGGTCGGCGGGAGACGGCAAGTCCCGTTCGATATATTCCAAGACGTCGCTCGACCCATAGCGACGGAAATGGATGGCTTTCATTATGCTCCTAATGTACCCCCCTATGGGCCGCCCATCCTAGTCCGCACCCCCCCCCCAGTCAACGCGCAGGAGGGCTACACCGCCCTAAGCTGTCGCGCCAGGGTAGTGCAGCGAAAACCCTGTGCCCGAAACCATTTCTATCCGACACAGCGCATTCAAGGACTAACAGAGTGTGCTGGGAAACCTACCTCAGGCTAAGCAGACCTGGTTCAATAGAGGGATTTCACTCACCATCTGGCCTATCGGGAAAGTTCTGAAATCGTCCACTAGGGTGTACCATTTCTCTTTTTGGAAGTCCTCATAGGCCATTGAATTGTTAAGGGCCTCTCTTTTCTCAGCCTGTTGACTTGGTTCTAAGTTTAGGAAAAGGAACGATTCAACTTTGTCTGCTGCCCTACGCTCCGAGTGGGGCATGAGATCACTCTAAACCCCGGAGAGGCTACGCCTAAGTGTAGGGCCGCGCCAACTCCTGAAGCATTTTTCATGTGGCGTGGGAAAGCCGTTTCAGCAGCTTCCTCGTCCTCGTATTCCAGCGCCGGATAGCCCTTATAGCCTGATCTCGCGAACATCCGAACAATGCGTTCCCAGTCCGCTGGCTGCGCCTTTCCGTCGGGAGCGGCGATGAGGGTCTTGAACTGCGCATTCACCGCATACGGGAGGCACATCTCAATCTGGTTGTAAGGATTCGTGTGAAAGTTGCCCGTATCGAGATTGATACCGACCCACGGGGAGTTCACCTTCTTCACGATCTAGATAATGCGCTCTGCCCTGGCGGTAATTCCGCCATGGTTCTCCAGGCTGCCTTACCGGTTCGGCAAGCCTACGTGCGCATGATGCAAATCATGAATGGCTAAGATGAAATGGACCCGCCGCAGAAAGAAGCCTTCGACCGGCGCTTTGGGCGGGCACTGAGTCTGGATGTGGCCGACAAGGTGATCGTCAGCATGGAATACCTCTCAGTCTTGACTCGGTTTGAGACGAACGACTAGTGTTTTGATATCGTACTTGTTCATTGGGAATCGGACCTCATGCTCGGCCCATTCAACTGACTTGAGCGGGTCTCCCAATACTGACCCTAAATGGGCGCCTTCAACCGTCATCACCGGGAATTGCAGACGTGCGGTGATCCGTTGATCGGTTGAATTATGAACGCGCACGATGTAAGTGTGGTCATCCGAACCGGGACGGATAGTGAGAATTGCAAGCCCATCTGGGAGAGTACTCAGGAAGCCTATTCCTCTCTCGGGCAGTATCTGTTTCCATTCCTTGTGGTAATGCCGAACCGCATAAAGAGGAGACCTCGCCCTCGTGCTCAAACGCGTCATCGCAGAAAGGGGCAGGTTCGGACCGCTCGTCAGTACATACCGGAATGTGAAATGTCCCCCCTGCTGTCCGGGGGTGTCGATGATGAAGTAGTTATTCATGATGTACGAGAAGACGGTCCCAGAATGAATCTTGATGGAATCAGGCCACAATCCGCGGTTGATATCTTCAAGAGTAATCAGAGGAGCATCTACGCTAACCCAGCCCACACTCTGGTTCGCTCCTTCAATTCTTACCCCACCCTGCGTGACGAAAAATTGCCGGGTGGCACCCGGGAGCATGTCCGTTTCCGGATTGACCCACGCCGTTCCGCCTTGATATTCCGCCCGCGGGCTCTCCACTGCGAAGGGGAACGCGAAATACACGGCTTCCTTGTTCAGCGTCGGAATTTTCTCCACTACGTTCTGGAAGGCGACCCGTTTTTGCTGGTCATTCAGAGTGATGGTCGTAACAATCTCCGGGGTGTTTGTGGCTCGAGCGCGGATTGTCACTAGCGTTCCCCAGGGAAAATGCGCGATCTGAGGTGTCCCCACGAGGGTTTGCCGATTGATTGTTAAAACCGGCACATCAAGGGTAGGGTCAGCAGTAAGAAGCCGATTAGAAGGGGGGTTCTTCCACACTTTTGGTGGAGGCAGGTCGCCGCCTGTGACATAGAGATACTCATTTAGTTTGTACCCGGACGAGGAATTCACCAGGTCCTGCCCAGTCTCCTTATCGATAAGTTGGGAAACGGCGCCGGTTTCGGGGTCCAGTCTGAGGCTATAGTACTTTCCCTCAATGGTGGCAGCCCCAACGGATGTCGGCACAACTTCCCCCGAAGGTACTCTCCCTCTGACGACGGGATAAAACCTATATCCGAGAGCCGGCACATCGGCTGCCCAGCAGCGCACTTTCTGGTACCCCTCAACTTCCTTCAGCAATCCGCAGGGAAGAGGCTGTCCAGTCTCCGGATCCTGCGGCGCTTCATCGAGCTCCAGCTCCCAGTCGAAGAAATCGCTCCGCGGCTGGCTATCGACATTGAACACCACCACTCCTCGCTTATCCGTCTGGATCAACTCCGCAATCTTGTCCATGGCAACGGTGAGCAAATCCCGCGTCTTCCGGTAGGCAGTTTCAGCCCAGCCGCGATGGTTACCTTCATTCACCTGAGTAAGGTAACTGGAAGGCCTGCGGATTGCTCCTCCATCGCTCCACACGTAGTTATCTGTAAGCATGATATTCTTCCAGGCTTCGCGGAAGCGTGCGTGATCGTACCGGATAAGGGGTTGAAGCCAAGTTGCAATGCTTTCCAGCTTTTCTGCTGCGGTCACTTGAATCTGGGACGTGCGATTCATGGCGGCAACTCGGGCGTCAGCTCCCGCCTCTTCCTCCCACGAGGCTCCTGCGTCCCCTCGATAAGTTCGGATCTGGGAGCCAAAATGTTCAGTGATGTAGCGAAAATAATCACGCGCGATTCCCGGAATCACTTTAGGATACGCATATTCCTGGTTCCAGCGCTCGATGATATCGGCACTTCCAAAGTGCCGAATGGGGAACTCGTCATTTTCCAGACCATACAAAAGAACGGCATCGAAGGGATAATCCTGGCGGTCATACTGGGAAAGGAACAAGGGTAAAGAACGCTGCAAACCAAACAACGAAGGCGTGTATTTGCGCCCCCGCCATTTGACATCTTCACAGGTATTGAAGGGATAGTTCCAGCACCCAACGAACCGGTCAGGGTCTTCCTTGTCCAGGCGCGCATCTTCCGGATTCCACCCGTCCCACGTCAAGTCGCGAACTACTACGTAGAGAGAGCCAAGCCATGTCAACACCTTAGACCCGTTGGGTCCTTCCCAGTAAAACGGTGATTGAAGGTTCATCTGGCCGAGCGGAAGAAAGGGGCCGCGAAAGGGGTTGCTTCCATTCGATAAATACTTGACGCCTGCCTCTGCCAAGATCTGTGGAAACGCCCAGGTGAGGGTCGGCTCATCGGTCTGCGAGGCCTCGTCAACGGTAAAACCGTACTGCTTTCCGGCCCGCAGCGCGTATTCCAGCATCTGGAACAATTCCTCGGGGGTTGCTAAGCCGGTGAAAAAGTTCATCCAAAAGGCGTTTATTCCAACCTTTCCGTTACGCAGATAATCAAGCAATTGTTTTCGCTGAGCTTCAACCCGGGTTTCCAGGTAGGATTCTAAGTTCGCCGACACATCCACAGTAAAGGAATAGGAGGAATATTCTTGCAAGATATCAAGGAATTTATCGATGTACCGATTCTGCCACTCCAGGGTCCGCGCCGGCACTTCGTTAAATCCATAGTTGTGTTGTGCCCTTGGCGCGGCATAGACCCGCCAACGCCGTTGGGGTTGAAAAGTCCCTTGATAAACAGGCGCCCGCGCTCCCCCAACGTAGAGAGCCACAGGTAAAGGCGTCTCAGGCGCAGGCACCTCGACTGTTGTCAATAAGTCTCCGAATCCGCTCTGGCTGATCTCTTTCTTGATTTGGGTCGAACCGATTACGACTCTCAGGCTTGTGCGCGGAATGGGCTGTGTTGTCCGTAGAATGACGTCTGCCAACTCTACCAGTTGTGAATCGCGCTGCTTATAAAATATGGTCGGCTGTACAGAAGCCCCTGTTATCATCGGGACAGTTCCTTCCGGTTCGTTGGTCAACGAAAGGGCGTCGTAGTAAATCCCATATCCATCCGGGCATCGCACGGTGAGCGTGTTCTCGCCGCGCCGGAAGTAGGAAGCCGGCAGTAGCATATCCAACGACTCGTAACCGACGAATTGCGGCCCGCTTCCACCCGTGGGCCACCACAACTCCGGCGCTGGTCGAGGGCGCAGTTGATAGCTTCCTGCGTGCCCGTTAATCTCTACCGCGTACCGTGGTGCCGCAGGCTGGCGGTACCGAACGATTGTGTCGAGATGCAAAACAAACTTTCCCTGGGGCGCGGCAGCCAGGGAAAAAATAATCTGAAACGGAACCCCCTCAGGCTCCTTCAAGAGGTTTTCAAATGAGCCCGGCTGGTAGGCGGGCCAATCCTTTTCCTTTGTCGGTGAATCTTTACCGACCCGATAAATAAGTGGTTCGCTTGCCTTTCGTTTCCTGTCGAACTCCAAGAACGATTGGTCTTTCTTTCCAATGCGGAAAACTTCCGTCACGGTTCCTCGGGTAGAAGTTCCCGAGCCAGGCACAGTGGTGGGGGAAGCCCCTCTCACCCGACGCGCACCGGGAAGAGGTTTTGAGTTTGATCCGTCCTCGAGCTTCAAACCTTTCTTTTTCCAATCAGTTCCAGGGAGAGGTCGGGAAAAAAGCGGCGTGTCAGCAAAAACTGTAAAACCTAGCACGCCTTGGAGTACAAGCCAGGCAAGTCCCTTCAGAAGAGTCTTGTTCTTTTCAGAGCTCATAACTGTTCTCCTAACTTCCGTCCAAACGAGACCGGAAACTTATCGATGGGGTTACAGCACAGCAATTTGGAATCCCAGCCTTGCGGCGCTGGAAACGCTCCTGTAATTCGCGGCTTTTTTGGGCACCCATACCGCCCGCCATCCAGCCTCTCCCCGGGGCGATAGCGGAAATTGTCTTGCCGATCATGAGGAGCCATCCTAAATAGATAGGAGTATTCTATGCTGCGCCGGAGGCCAAGTCAACTCACCGAATCGAAAAACATATGTTTTTGGGCCGTCTATTTTCCAGACTTCCGGGTGAATGGATTCAGTCGGATAGGAAGGGCCTTGCAGGAGGGTTTTTGGGCCAACCCTCACTCCGGGAAGTTCATCTGCCGCAGGAGGTCCTGGAAGCGGGGGGTCGGAGCGCACCTGGAGACGGTACTATGTTAGTAGCGAAGAGACGTGTGATCAATTTCCACGTCTAACTGGGGAAAGACGGTAGCCGTGAGCGATCGCTTCTCGCGGCGCATTCGAGCCAATGTGGCGAGGGCCCGCTCTCGGGCATCTCTCTCGCATTGGGTGCGTGGGACGGCGTTGCGACGGCCCGATTTATTTTTCTTTTTTATCTGACTCAAGTTAATGCACCTCTGGAAACGAGATTTCCCTAAGCACACAGACATTGGGGGGGAGACCTTCAAAAGCCACAATTTCTTTTTGTTATATGGAACAGGCTGGAAGGAAATTGCACCTATATTCGGGAGAGGAAAATGGGGGAAATCTTCAGAAGCTTTTACACATATATTCCTGAAAGAATATATGGGAAGGAATGCGGAGGATTATCTTAACCGTTGGGCTTCGCCGACGATCTGAATGGAATAAGACGGGCTAGCAGGGTGACCCGCGTAGGTACATGCCAACGCATCGGCCAAGATGTGGGCCTTTGAACGAATACCTTTCAGGCGTCTGATTCCAGTTGCGACTAACGACTCTTAAATCCTCTTCAAGAAGGGCCTCAGGACGCTTTCCTTCTTGAATCGTGAGCTATCGGGGGCCAATGACTGCTGCTTAGTTAGGAACACGGTTGCTTTTTGGTTTGAAGAGAGAAAAGTCAGGCCGTGGTAAGTACTTCCCGAACAATTTCGGCCACGGTTTCCACATTGTTGTCGTTGATTCCGTGATGCGTTACGAATTTCACCGAGTTTGAGTCGAGAACGGTCACGCCAGCTCCTCGATCGAGTACTCGCCGGACAAAAGTAAATGGGTCCATGGAGGTCGTCCCTACACGAAGAATGTTAGTCTGGACGGTCTCCATGTCCACCTTTATACCCGGCAAGGGGACAAGTAGTTCTGCCAAGCGCCGCGCTCGGCGATGGTCTTCGGCGAGGCGGTCTATCATGGTTTCGAGGGCAACGATGGCGGCTGCGGCGAAGATTCCCTCTTTATGCACGGAGTGGCATCCTAACATCCGATGGTTTTTCCCAGCTTGCTCGATGAAATCTTTTGTTCCACACAGCATCCCCCCGTAGGGAGCGCCTAATCCCTTGTTGAGACTCAGACTCACCACATCCACCGGCCCGGTCAGATCGCGCAGAGGTACATCGTGCGCGACGGCAGCGTTGAAGAGTCGAGCCCCATCCACGAGCACGGCTGCCCCGTGCCGGTGGGCCAGTTCGCCGACCTGAGCCATGTAGTGCGGCGGCAGAGCCACTCCGCCGGCTATATTGTGCGTGTTTTCCAGGCAGACCAATGCCGTCCGGGGGCGATAGGAATAACCCTGTTCCATGATGGCGGCCTCGATGTCTTCGAGGGACATCTCGCCGAACTTGTTTCCCCTGATGAGACGGGGAACGGCGCCCGTATGGGCGGCAATATTCCGGTCTTCCACCCACCATAGATGGCATCGGGCTTCCATTATCGCTTGCTCGCCTCGTTGGCAATAGCCCATCATTCCCAGCAGATTCGCGACGCTGGTCGTAGGCACAAGGAGGGCGGCTTCCTTGCCGGTCATTTGAGCGATCATCTCTTGCAGGCGGTTTACATTGGGGTCTTCCCCCCAAAGAGGCCATCCGAGCTCGGCAGATCGCATTGCTTCCCACATGGCTTCGGTTGGTGGCAATATAAACTCGCCGCGGGTATCTACGATTAGCTTATGTGAACGCATAACTTTTTTCACGGTCATAGCTGGAATCTTCTTTCTCTCATATTAGTTTCGAGATCGTGAAATCGGTGTTCCCGCGGCGTCTAAGGGAAAGACAAGATTTCCCCTCTTTAGTCGTCAGGACTCGGGACTGCCTTTCGTGTCTGGACCTGTTACTGCTTTAACCCGGAATTAGTTTTTGGCCCTTCCGACTCGTGAGTATAAACCGGTTGGCCTTCAACTGAGATCTTCCAGGAAAATATTTTCTCCGAGATACTGCCAGCGGCTTCCAGCCGCTCTTTCCGAGTTGTGGGTCGCCAAAATTGTATTCAGTTGCAAAATCAACAGCTTGGACAGAGAGCCGACTCGCCTGACCCGACCGACGGTGCTATAAAATCAGTTCATGTTTCCATTAGTCGTGAGCGTGTTTGGGTGGGCTGGCGCGTTCCTTCGGTCCCGACAGGATCTGGCGCTGGAGATTCTGGCCTTGCGCCAACAAGTGCTCGTACTGAAGGGTAAGAATCCCCGATGGACTGGGCAAAGATGCGCCCGACAGGCGTCCGGTGGAGCGACGAAGTGCAGGTCCATCCAAACTCCTTGCGATGCCACGAGATGGGGGGCTGCATCATCGCCCTCCTTTTGAAGATTGCATAATTGTGACGCTGAACCGCCCCTAAGATGCACTTTTTGTGCGACTGCGGGGTGGTAGTATGCGTAACCATAATTTGTAAACCTCAATAGTAGGCCCAGTGTGGTTCGTCGAGCGGCCTTGGAACTCAGTCGAGAGGTTTCAGCTTGATATTCTTAAACCATAAGTCCGCGCCGTGATCCTGGAAGCCGATGTAGCCTGTCCGCGGGTGGTACTTGTAGGCTCTACCGAACTTGTGTTTGCTACCGTCCGGTCGTTCATGCGGCTGAGTCCACCGATCCAGGTCTATGTTGTTTACGTGCTCGCCGTTCAATACCACGTCTATGATGTTCTTGTTCACCGAAATCTCAATGTGGTTCCACTCACCTACCGGCTTCATGGCGTTTTTTGTGGGCTTAACCAAGTCGTAGATCGCTCCGGTATCTTTGAAGCCTGCGTTGGGACTGTCGAGGATTTGTACTTCGATGCCGTTGAACGCGACATCTTTGCCAGCCATTTCTTTGAGTGGGGACGTCCGCACGAAAATACCGCTGTTACAACCTTTCGTGATTTTGAAATCGAGTGCCAGAACGAAATCCGTCCATTCCTGTTCGTAAACTACCATAGAGGTGCCGGCTTTGTGCGGGTTGATACTCCCTTCTTCCACTGGCCTCTTAATGGGTTGCCAATCGCTGGTCATCCAGCGGTCCATCGACTTTCCATCGAATAGCAGGATCCAGCCTGCTCCTTCTCTTCTTGGGTCAGTTGGTTGTCTGCGGGAGCTGCGGCAAAGGCTGGGATAAGTAAGGCAAGGATAATCTGCGCGACTTTCATGTTAGATCACCACCCTTTCGTTCTTTGAGTCCCAGGTCAGTGTCTTTCGTTGGCGATACGATTCGACACCCATCTTTATAGCTACCATGGTGGCAGCACCCAGGTTGGCATTGCAAAATACGAGCGCATTCCCGCGAATCGCATCCACCGTATTGTGGAATTCCCTTTTTCGAGGCTCACGCGGAATGGTGACTGCGCTGTGGCCGCCATTGCTGGCTTGGAACTCTTCCCCGAAGTCGCCGTTGGCGCGAAGGACGGGATCATCGTCGAGATCCATTGTCCCGTGTTTGCCGTAAATTCGATCGGGAAGCTGGGTATTGTTGCTCAGAGTGCTGACCAAGAAGATCGTGTACTGGTTCGGATAATCGATGGAGATCATATGGGTATCGGGAATGTCCCGGCCATCTTTCTCCACATACAGGCCGCCGGCGGAGGAGACGTGGAGCGGATACTCACCATCCGGGCCGGCAATCGCCAGAAGTAGGGGGGCGAGTTTATGGTACATCAGATCGGTGGCTAGACCCCCGCTATAGGGCCAGTATTTTCTGTACCGGAAGAAGTGCTCTGGTGTCCAAGGGATTTTGGGTGCCAGTCCCCACTCGTGGCCGAGCCACATATCCCAGTCGATGTAATCTTCTCCCGTAGCGTGCGGGCCAGCGGCAGGATCGGGGATGAAGGCCGAGTTGAAAACGCAGGTTCGAGAGTTGCGGTTGAAGCTGCCTTGGGCCCAAATGACCTTGCCAAGGCGTCCTGCCTGGATGGCCTCCCGCGCCTTCCAAAATTGGTCGTTCGTCACAAAATCCGCACCTACCTGGAGAATCTTGTTAGTGCGCTTGACCGCATCGCGGATTTGGAGGGCCTGTTCGATGGCAAGGCTCATGGGCTTTTCCAGGTGCACATGCTTGCCCGCCTCCATTGCATCAATGGCCATCTTGGAGTGCCAGTGGTCAGGCGTGACAATCATCACGAGATCAACGTCTTTCCGTTCCAGTACCCTCCGGTAGTCCGTATAGCCTTCGGCTTCACCTTCCGACAGTTCTTTGGCGCGAGTGATACGTTTCTGATATACGTCGCAGACGGCCACCAAGCGAACATTCAACGATTGGCGATAGCCGAGAATTTTCTTGACCCAATATGTGCCAAGCCCCCCAACCCCGATGACAGCAACGTTGATCCGGTCATTGGACCCTAAGAAGCCAGAGGAATTTAAACTGCCAAGCTCTATTGCACCCACCGTGGCAGCTGTAGTTTTTACGAAATCTCGGCGAGAAATCCGGGGACGATTCATGATGCGACCACCTTTTTCTAGGTTTTGTTAACTAATCCAGAATTTTCGGTTTCAACTTTTACTCGGCTCAAGATTCTATGCCAGACCGCCCTGTGGGGTCAATCAGACCGGAATTAGTATTTTGGCCCTCCGGCAGTCAGGAATATACACCCATTGGCCTCCAACTGAGCCCTTCCAGCACAGTCCTTCTCTCCGGGGGCTCCGAGCGGTCCTCGCCGGGTCCTGAAAGCCTGTCATCTTGGCATCCAGAACCAGCTTTTTCAGACACCTCTCCATTCCTGGGAGATATCGGAATCGTTTTCTTGGGTGCTGCCGCGGCCTGAGCTATCCCGACAGAAGCGGCAGCCCAGCCCAGACCTCTACCACGCGCCGGTGGCGGTGGGGTAGAAACAGGAGCGAGCAGGGGTTGCACTTTTGGATCGCCACCCGCATCACCCACTCAAATTGCACCAAAATGGTGCAAAAAAGGGGAGGGGGGTACACTCTTGAGTCGCCTATCTCCTATCCCTCCCTCGCGTTGACTTGCCCTCCTGGGCAGCCTAACATAACCCCACTTGGTGCTTCTCATGGTTGACAAAATGCTCAGCCACTTCCGGATTGAGGCCAAGCTGGGTCTTGGCAGCAGGGGCGAGGTCTATCGCGCTCACGATGAGAGCTAGAGTTCCCCCTCCGGGCGTGTTCATAAAACCTTCGCAAATGATTGACCCACCCGCGTTGAAAGCACGTCACTTAGAATCCGCGTTTGAGTGTTCACAAAACAAGTGTTTTAGGAACCATGGTGGGAGTGGGAAAACTACCCTGGGAGCCGGGTGAGTCCATTTGTAGCAACGGTTAAATGGTCGAGTCTACAAGGGGACACAGCCTGGAAACGCAACAGCATAGGTGTTCTGTTGCATTCTCCGGGTTCCTACCTTTCACATTTAAATTAGAGGGGAAGCGTGCAGGGCTTTCCAGGCCCAAACCTCCTGTTGACCCTGACATTCGATGGGCCGGCCCCCCACTCCGCCCAGTGGTTGGTGTGTCAAAGGGTTATTACACAGCCCCCCCGTAAGCCATTGAAATGCAAAGGCGAAAATAGGCCAGTTTCGGGTGTATCAAAGGATTTGTTTGGGCACATATATCCGGGAGCCGCTTAATCCAGGAAGTTCATGCTACGCAGGAACCATAAGCGCAACCTCCGGCACTGAGTCCGACCCCATGTTTCATGCTTGCCAATGGCTCAATACTGGCCCAGGTAGGTGTTTACCTCCCACTCAGAGACAGAGTCGTGGTACTCCTTCCACTCCTCTCGCTTGACCTGCAGATAGTATTCCCCATAGGGACTACCTAAGGCTCCCAAAATCACCGTATCATTCTCCAACGCATCCAGGGCGTCATTTAGATTGGCAGGCAGCAGGTCGATACCTTCAGCCTTGAGCTCTTCGACGGAAATCTCGTAAAGATTTCGGTCATTCCGTTTGCCCGCGGGCAACTGATTCCGAATACCGTCCAGGCCCGCGGCGAGCATCACCGTCGCCGCCAGATAGGGATTGACCGAACCATCCACGGTTCGATTTTCAATTCTTCCAGGGCCGGGAATGCGGATCATCTGGGTACGATTAGAGCCGCCGTAGGTAACAAAAACGGGGGCCCACGTGGCTCCGGAGCGGGGCGCACCGCGAATCAAACGCTTGTAAGAATTGACGGTGGGCGAAGTCACTGCCGCCAAGGCTCGGGCATGCTTTTTCAGGCCACCGATGAAATGGTAGGCAAGTTTGGAAAGGCCGTTCTCATCGGCTTCATCCAGAAAGAGATTGGTGTCGCTGTTAGCGTCCCACAAGCTCATATGAGAATGCGCGCCATTCCCCGTTAGGTGGGCAAAGGGTTTCGCCATGAATGTGGCTAGAAGTCCTTCTTGTTCCGCGCAAGCCTTAACCATCCAGCGGAAAAACGTGTGACGGTCGGCAGTCCGAAGAGCGGTGGAGTAGGCCCAGTTGATTTCAAACTGGCAATTCGCATCTTCGTGATCGTTTGCGTAAGGATCCCAACCTAATTCGTCCATGTACTTTAGTAAAGTTGTCATGAAGTCGAGGTTGCGGTTTAACGCACCCAAGTCGTAGCAGGGTTTGTTAAGCACATCCAGAGGGTCGTAGGGTTCGTATTTCCCGTTGGAGTTCTTCCGGGTCAGGAAGAACTCCGCCTCCACACCTGTTTTAAGGATATATCCTTTTTTCCGGGCCTTGCCGAGCTGACGCCGCAAAATGCTGCGGGGACAATACGGCCATTCCTGCTCGTTGACATGGATGTTGGAGGCCACCCAGGCTACGTTTCTGCGCCAAGGGATCTGTATGAGGCTCTCGAAATCCGGCATGGCGATCATATCGGGGTCGTGAGGACCTTGCCCTATATTGCCGGCCGCAAACCCGGCAAATCCCGCGCTCCCGGCGGCCATATCATGGAGATGCTTTGCCGGGACGAGTTTGGCTTTGGGCATGCCCCCCATCTCCACAAACGAACAGAGGAAAAATTCAATTTCTTTCTCCCGGACGAGATTACCTAAGGCGTCCAGACTCATCATAAGAAACTCCTTGTCGTGATGTTATCCGGCCTAATGTGAGACTGCCGCCGAGGCTTTCTCTCCCAAGAGGTTGTTCCGGTAAAAGCGCACGAGTGAAAAGGGACGGATCAGCTCCGGCTCCTTCCCTGTGGCAATGAACCGGGCCAAGTTTTTACCGGCCGCCGGGGCTGCCTTGAACCCGTAGGTTCCCCATCCCACATCGAGGTAAAAGCCCTTCACCGAGGGGACATCCCCGATGATGGGACAAAAATCCGGTGTCATGTCGCAGATCCCCGTCCACTGCCGCAAGATGCGGGCCTCTCTCAGGCCGGGAAACAGTTCCAGGGCATGAGAAACCATCGACTGCAGAGTCGGCAGCGTGGACCTTAAGCTGTAGGAGGCGTAGGGATCAATTTCGGCGCCGAGGACAAACTCTCCCCGCGGTGTTTGGTTGATATAGACATGCAGATTCGCCGAGACGACCACCTTATCCAACATTGCTTTCAACGGTTCCGTGACACAAGCCTGAAGAGGATGCGTGACGACCGGCAAATCCACGGCTGCCATGCGGGCAATCGTAGAGCACCATCCGGAAGTGGCATTCACCACCGTTCCGGTTCGGATCAATCCTCGGCTGGTTTGCACGGAAGTGATTTGGCCATTCTGCGTCCCCAACGCGCGGACTTCTGTATGCGGATGGATCTCCACGCCCATCCTGTCCGCTTGGCGGGCGTAACCCCAAACGACGGCGTCATGACGAAGAATTCCTCCGGGCGGGTGAAAGAGTGCCGCGAGGATGGGGTATCTCGGGCGCGAGCTGGTATCGAGCCGTGGAACGAGCTCTCGTATTTCTTCCGGACCGATGATGCTGCTCTTCACTCCGAGAACCTTATTGGCTTCGGCTCGGATACGCAAGCCGTTGACCGTTGCGTCGGTATGGGCAAGCGTGAGATGACCTTGCTGGGAAAACAGGATGTTGTATCCCAGACTTGCTGAAAGCTCCTCGTACAGCTTCAGGCTTTGGTCGTAGAAGAGAATACCTTCGGTGGTGCGGTAGTTGGCCCGGACGATCGCCGTGTTCCGGCCGCTATTGCCGGAACCGAGATACCCTTTTTCCAATACGGCTACATTTCGAATACCGTGCATTCCCAGATAATAGGCCGTCGCCAGTCCGTGCACGCCCGCACCGATGACAACGACATCATAGGTTTCCTTCAAGGGCCTCCGGGCCCACATTCGTTCCGACCTGAACAACTGGAACATCGTTTAACCGTCCAAGAGTTGTGCAGCACGCATTCCAAAGGGGACTATTTGAAATTCTCGCCCTGCTTCCATTACCGCATGCCAGAGGTACCGACCGCATTCGCGGTCGAAGAAGATCTCATAGGCAGGCAAGCCGGATCGGTCCCTGCGCACGATAAGCACTCGGGTTGCTGCCAGCGGTCCCGCAACACAGCTAAGATCAGGAAACCCAGCCTCTCGAAAGTCCAAGGAAGTGAGCCTTGCCAAGACGGCTCGCGCCCTCGGTCCGCACAGGAGAAAGCCTCCATAGCCATCCGTACGATCCAGCACATGAAGGCAGCCGGATTGGAGGTTCCCCTCAATGATCGGAGCGGGGATCGGCCCATCCATCGTTCCCAAAACAAAGAAGGCTTCGTTTTGGCTCACCCGCGACAAAGAACTGGGACCTAAGCAGGCAACTCGTCCCGGTTCGGGGATCTCTCCCGGTAAAAGTGTTCCAGCCCATTTCAAAAGTTCGTTCCCTTTAATCTCCCATTTCCGAAGCGCACTGATGTCGGATATCCCTGTGCCCGACCGTACCTCGAGCGTCTCCTTTTCGGCATCGCCAAAGTGCTCCGCAACGTACCAGCCAGAGACTTCAACCAGGGTGGCTCCCCTTCGGACCATCTCATGGTGTACGGGGGAGTGCTTCCGCGGACTCCATGGACCCAACATAAGCTATTCTCTCAATCGCACGCCGTCAGGATCGTAGAACGGTGGCTGATGCACGGTTGCCACGAAATGTTTTCCGTTATTTTGGATTTCGAGCTTCGTTCCGTCGGCGGATAATCCGGCCGGAACCCACGCCATCCCGACACAACGGTTCTGGCCGGGGCTTATCCGGGCGCTGGTGACTCGTCCCACAGGCTGGCGGTTGAGCACGACCGAACTTCCTTCCTCCACCAGTTCATCCGCGACAAACCCCACCAACCGATTCTGAAATTCCTGCTCCCGGGCCACCACCAATGCGGGTTTTCCGATGAAGTCGTCTTTGTTGAACCGGACCACCCATTCCATGTCCGATTCCAGCGGATTCGAAAGCGCGTCGGTGTCCTGGCCCACGATGACATGCTTCTTTTCCAAACGGAGAATTCTTTGAGCTTCCACACCGAAAGGCAGGAGCCCAAATTCTTTTCCGACTGCCAGCAAAACCTCCCAGAGATATTCTCCGTAGCAGGAGGGGTAGTGAATCTCCCATCCGGTTTCGCCAACAAAGCCAATCCTCGTCAGCAGAGTAGGTACACCCGCCACGTCTGCCTGCGCGCACTGCATATACTTGAAAGTTTTAGCGGATACGTCCAGTTCGGTCAACCGCTCTAAGAGATCGCGAGCCTTCGGGCCGGCCAGGTTCACCGCCGCGAAGTCTGAAGTTACGTTGGTGACGTGAGTGCAGAGGCAGGTGCCTATGATCCACCAGTTCAGCCATCTTTCTACGAAGTCAATGTTGCCGGTCGTGGTGGTGATATAGAAGTAATCATCGGCCACGTGGCTAACCGTACCGTCGTCGAGGATGATTCCGTCGTCTCCGCAGATTACTCCATACCGGACCCGGCCAACCTTCAAAGTAGAGAAGTTGTGCGTGTAAACCTTGTCCAGAAGACGCCCCGCATCCCTGCCCCGAACGTCAATCTTCCCCAGCGTGCTGACGTCAATCAACCCCACCCGTTCTCGAACTGCCTTCCATTCCAACTCCGGGTGTGTATAGGTATGAGGTCGCTTCCATTGCCCCATGTCCATCCACTGCACACCCACCTGGGCATGCTTATGGTGAATGGGAGTGAGCTTGACGGGGAAATGCTCGGGGCCTGCCAGAAGCCCCAGAGAGACTGTCTGAATGGGGGGCCTCGAAGTTGTTGTTCCCGTCTGGGGAGGGGTACGTCCGGTATCCTTCGCGCAGCAGGCGCCCAACGACCCCAGGCACATGCGCCCTTGACAGGGACCCATGGAGGCCGTCGTGTACCGTTTGAGCAACTCCATTTCGTCAAATCCCTCGGCTACGGCCTGGCTAACATCTTTCCGCGTCACGTCTTCACAGAGGCAGATGAACTGCTTGCCTTCGGTGAAGCCGGTGAAGAGACTCAACGATCGCACGGTTTCTCGGTATCGCTCCTCTTTCTGTTTGAGTTGAGCTGCCGTTCTTTGGAAGTCTTCGAGGATAAATCCTTCCAGAGGGCGCACACAGCTTGCGGCTTCCAGGCCGGCAAGACGCCCCTGGAGCAGATGAATGGAAAGTTCCCGATATCCTGTGAGATTACCCGCGGCGTGGAAATGGTCGGGCACCTTATCCGGGACCATTTGGTTCAAGGCCGGGTCAAACGTAACGGTCCCTTGGTTTTGTCGCAGCAAGTCTGCCGAAGGGGCACGAAGTGAGCAGAGGCAAACAATGTCGCACTCGAAGCTCCTGGTCTGGCGAGCGTCGACGCTGCCCTCGGAAGTGAGAGGAGCTACTCTTAGGGAGCGAACTTTTGAACGGCCCTGCGCGGCAACCGGGCTAAATGAGGACAAGTACGGAATGTGCAGATACTTCAATTCTTGAACGGCCGGGGAGTCAGAGGTTTCCGGCCGCCCGTCAATGACAGCAACCACCCGTACGCCGGCCCGAGATAAGTCAACGGCAACCTCTAATCCTTCGTCATCGCCGACGACGACCGCGGCTTGCTTCCCCGGCCTAACTCCATACAGGTGAATCAACCTCAACGCGCCGGTCCCCAGCATGACACCCGGGAGGTCGTTGTTTTCGAAGAGCCAGGGGACCTCATACGTTCCCGTCGCCACGACTGTTTCGCGAGCGCGGAGGTGGATCAGGCAGTTCCCCTTTCTTATTGCCAACAATCCGCCCTCATAGCCGCCGATCACCGCGGCGGGATTAAAAACTTTAATCCGCTGATGTTTGATGACTCGATCCGCCATTTCACGCACGATCTCAAACCCGGACTTTGACTGAGGGGAAGAAGGATCGGGGATATGGCGCCGGTGCACGCGAAGTTCGCCGCCCAGCTCGGGCTGGTCGTCGATGAGCACAACCTCCACTCCTGCATCCGCCGCTGCCGTTGCTGCGGCCATCCCCGCCGACCCTCCCCCCACTACAACCAAATCGGTGTGGAGATATTCGTGCGAGTAATCGGTTCTTTGCTCCCGCCGATCGCCCAGGCTTCCCAGGCCCGCCAAGCGGCGAAGGAGTGGCTGTGCAAGCTGCCACAGAAAGCGCGGTCGAATGAGAGTTTTGTAATAGAACCCGACCGGGAGGAGAAAATCAAACTTTTCGATCAAGGAGAACACATCTCGGCGGAGTGAAGGCCAGCAGTGCTGCGACGCGACGCGGTCTCCCGGGCGGAGGCGTTCCGTGCAGACTCGAACGTTGGGCACGCCGTTGACGTTCATCAAGCAGTTGGGGCATTTTCCCGAAACGCAGAGGAGCCCCCGCGGCCGGTGGTATTTGAAACTACGGGAGAAGATTTCGACCCCGGAAGCTGAAAGAGCTGACCCGACCGTATCTCCCCAGTACCCCTGGAAGGTCCGACCCTCAAATTGGAAGGAGATGATTTGGCCGCGGTCGATGACTTCCCCGGATTGTGGATCAAGTCTGGTCATTGGCACCACCTGAACCAGGTTTGCCAACTGTAGCATCGTTGCCCTCAGTTGTCTGTTTTGATTCGAGCTGCTCGGGCCAGAAGGTGGACTGAACTTGGTTGGTGGAAGTGTTGCGTTGGGCAAGGAACCACAGACGGCAACCTAGGTGATGGTACCACCACTCGGTTTGAAACCCGGTTGAGTTTGTTCTCAAGTGTATATAGCGGATCCACTCTTCGAAGGGAGCGCTCATCCCCGGACGGACCTGATACTCACCTCCAAATTCAAACTCGTAAACTGAACGGGAACCACAGTTGGGACAAGGAAGCAGGAAGGACAACTTTTATTCTTCCTCTCGCGGCGCTTCCTGGCGCTTCCACCCGGGCCCTCCGCCGAAAGGCTCTCGAGTTCCCACCAGGGGAACGCCGGTAATCATGGAGCTCTCCAGAGTCAAAGCCCGCAAATCCTCCGGCTCCAAATCATGCACGTCAGACTTGCCGCAAGCACGGGCAAGTATTTGAATTTCTGCGGTCATCGCATGGAAGAAGTTGGCCACGCGGTCGGAGGCTTCCTCCACGGGCAGACGTGCCATCAACTCAGGATCTTGAGTGGCGATTCCCACCGGACAGCGCCCCGTGTGGCAGTGATGGCAGGAGTAGGGTTCAGCCCCGATCTTGTGGTAATCCTCCACATAGACTGGCTTGTTACAATTGAGGGCAATCAAAGCGGCGGTGCCCACATATACGGCATCCGCTCCTAACGCCAAAGCTTTGGCGGCATCCGCTCCGCCCCGGAGTCCCCCTGCAATAATGAGTTGGACTTCTCCATAGAGGCCGACATCCTCTAAACCGGCTCGGGCTTCGCATACAGCCGCCAGAGTCGGTACGCCCGTGTGGTCCATCAAAAAATCGGGGGAGGCGCCGGTTCCTCCCTCCATTCCATCCACCACAATTACATCTGCACCAGCCTTGGCCGCCAACTTGACGTCGTCATAGACGCGCGTCGCTCCCATCTTTACAAAGATAGGCACCTGCCAATCCGTCGCCTCCCTCAATTCTTCGATCTTGAGAACCATGTCATCCGGGCCCAAAAAATCCGGATGCCGGCAGGGACTTCGCTGGTCAACGCCCGCAGGGAGGTCACGCATCTGCGCAATCTCCGCGGAGACTTTTGACCCCAGAAGAAGACCTCCCGTGCCCGGCTTAGCGCCTTGGCCGATCGTCAACTCAATGCCGTCGGCAGACTTCATGTGATGAACATTTATTCCGTAGCGGCTGGGCAACACCTCGTAAATCAGGACCTTGGAATTTTCACGCTCTGCCGGCAGCATCCCGCCATCGCCAGTTGTTGTGGAGGTACCTACACGGGTTGCGCCCCGCGCGAGCGCAACCTTGGCGTTGTGGGAGATGGCGCCATAACTCATGCCCGTGACCATAACGGGAATCTCGAGCTCGATGGGCTTCTTAGCAAAGCGTGTCCCCAGAACCGTTTTGGTGCTGCATTTCTCACGGTACCCTTCCAACGGAACCCGAGTCAGCGTACACGGGATAAAGACGAGATCATCTAAAGAGGGGAGGGGGCGGCTTCGCAGGGTGCTGAATCCACGAACACGATAACGGCCCAGTTCCGCCTTGATCTGGATGTCTTCAATGATCGTGGGCTGCCAAATGTTGCTTTGCTGAAGCACTCCAGGGTCTTTCAAAGCGCCGCCTTCCATAGGTCCATCTCGTGTTTGTTAAAGTTCCACAAACGCCGGCCGGCCACGACCTTCTTGAAGGGATGGTCACTGGGGATTCCCCAGCGTTTCAGATTCTCCTGCAAGTATTTTTTGTCCTCTTCGTTGACTTCCTGAACCACGGCGTCAATCCCCAGCTCACCGATCGTCCCTCCCACGAAAATACACCCCTCATACATGGAATCGCCCAGAGCCGGGCCTGCATCTCCGCAGACGATGATAACTCCCTTTTGCATCATAAACCCGGTCATATACCCACAGGCATCTTCGACGATCAGCAACCCACCTTTCATGCTGATTCCAGCCCGGGCCGCCACGCTTCCATGCACGACGACGGTCCCGCCGCGGATGGATGCGGCACAGCTATTGCCGGTGTTTCCTCGCAGCCGTATTTGCCCTGCCATCATGGATTCTCCGAGCCCCCAGCCGGCGCTCCCGTGAATCTCCAGATCAGGTCCATCTATGAGACCTCCACAATAGTATCCAACACTCCCCTCCAAGACGATGGAGACGGGAGAAAGAATGCCTACGGCAAGATTGTGGTGCGCCTCGGGATGAAGCACGCGGATCTCTTTCCTCCCCGCAGCGATCAGGTCCCTGATCTGCCGATTGATCTCACGGGAACTTATTCCTCGACCCTCAATCTGGATTGCACGAACTTTCTGTTCCGATGCCATCAAGTCCATTCCAGCGGATAAGTTGGAGCCTGCCGTAGAGAAAGCTGTTGCGTGCCGCACTTCGAAACCCCACAATTCGTGGGAAGAATCGGCCTTCGGCAGATTTCCTTTCGGGTAACGGTCACCATAACTTCCCTCTTCCCTTCGTCCTGATAGGCTCTTACAAGAGGACGACATGACTCGCGGCTGCCCGTATCCCGGGATTTGTCTGGATTATCATGAGGTTCGGCTTTCGCTATTCAAAAACTACCGTTTTGTTGCCATAAACAAGAATACGATCTTCCAGGTGCAGCCTGACCGCTCGGGCCAAAACGATTTTCTCCAAATCTCTGCCCTTTCGAACAAGATCCTCGACAAAGTCACGATGGCTTATATGAATAATATCCTGACCAATAATCGGACCGTTGTCAAGTTCAGGCGTTACATAGTGGCTGGTCGCCCCGATTACCTTTACTCCTCTTTGATACGCCTGATGGTAAGGTTGGGGTCCAACAAACGCAGGAAGAAAAGAATGATGAATGTTGATGATGCAATTCGGAAAGTGCTCGACAAAGCCATCGGTGAGAATCTGCATATAACGAGCCAGGACGACAAACTCAATCTGCCGGGATGCCAGTTCTTCGAGTATGCGTTTTTCCTGAGCGAGTTTATTCTCGGGGGTTATAGGAATAACCAAATACTCGATCCCAAAAAATTCGGCTACCGGTCTAAGATCGGGATGATTACTGATTACCAGCGAGAAGTCGGCTTTTAATTCTCCAGCACGATGGCGAAACAGCAGATCCGACAAGCAGTGACCATTCTTGGATACGAAGATGGCTGACTTGGGTCCCCGCTGGGGAAAACGCAGTCGCCAGTTCAAATTCAGCTCACACGCGACCGGCTCGAAGGCGGAGTAAATTTGATCCGGGGCCAGGTTGAAACCGCTAAGGTTCCACTCCGCCCGCATCAAAAATAGCCCCGCTTCTGCGTCGATGTGCTGGTCAGCAGATATAATATTCCCATTATGATGGTAGATAAATTCGGAGATTCGGGCGACCAAACCCTTCCGGTCCGGGCACGAGATCAATAAAATAGCAGTCACAGGCTCCGCAATCATTGGTGGAAGTTTGTACTCCTCTGCGCGTACCTCGAATATCTGGTGCGCCGCAACCGCAGTTCCTAGTTCATTTTGAAAGGCAGGTTTTCCGCTCAAATTGAACGAAAGAGGTGGTGGCTCAAACCAAAGAATGTAATGAAACTTGTCATACAGTGCACTCGATGGGATGCGCGGCCACCCGTTCCCGAAATCGCCCGAGGATCTGACGGGAAGCCTTTCCGACTTCGCTCGGGTTTGTGAAGAGTGTCCAATCGTGGGCTCTCAGGTCCTTTCGGGCGCGTAACCCGGAACCCGCCACAAATGAACCTGTCGAACCCCTGGTTCAAAAATGCCACATCCATTGGATCCGATGGCTCGAAGGGCCACTTCTTCTGTGGCAACGGCCACGAAGGTGTCCGACTCAGCCACCATTAGGGGTTTGAGAGCAAAACCGTCTTTCACATAGGCCAGGAAGTTACTGTTGGCTGCCAAATAGCAAAACGCCCCGTCAAAGTCATCAACGGAAGCCCAAAGCGCTTCTTCGAAGGAAAGGCCGTGCGCCATCTGATCCCGTAAGTAGATGCCTATGATTTCCGAATCATTTTCTGTATAGAATCGAAAGCCGCGTTGCTCGTACTTCCGGCGGAGCTTGTGGTAGTTCGTAATGTGCCCGTTGTGAACCGTGGCCAGGTCCGGAACGCCTCGGCCCCAGAACGGTTGAGAATGGCTCAAATCAATCCGGCTCTCCGTGGAGAGCCGGGTATGACCGATGCCGTGCAAGCCCTGAAAAGATCGAATGCGATAGCTCTGTTCCAGGTTTTCGGGCGACCCGACCTGCTTTGCGATCTCGAGTCGACTTCCCATGCTTACCAATTCTAGTCCCGTTGCTAGTTCCTCCACCTGTTGCGTAAGTCTGTGAATATTGGACACGGGTCCGACGATGACCCGAAGATACTCCGAAAGCACCTGTTGCTCGTGGACGGGCACAAGGCGCCCCAGCTGCGCCGCTACCGATTCCCCTTTTTCCTCAAATCGCCCCCGCTCTCCTAGCTTGATTCGAAGGACCAAGTTTGGCTCTTGTGATTTTCCGAACATGGCCACACCTGCGGAGTCAGGTCCTCTGCGGCCAAGAGGCGTAAGCATTCGCAAGAGGATGTCGCCGAGGGGAGTTCCGGGTTCTCCGGATTTGTCCAGATAGCCTACGATTCCGCACATAGGGTATGTCCAATTTCGGCAAAAGAATTCATATTATCGTCCTCGGGAAAGAACCAGTAACCTGCGCCGTAAATAACAATACACTAAAGTGTGGGCTTCACCTGCGCCATTTGCCAGAGCTTTCATTGATAAAAATAAGAGGACTCATCCTTTCGGCCGCGTCGACACAGCATCCAAGGATCCAGGGCAAACCCAAGTATTGTAAAAAAGTGTTAGACGCGAAGTACCAGCGTACCATACTGAAAATTTTCTTGCTGGCTTTGTCGCTGGGGGGAAGCAAGGCAAGCTGCCAAACCGTCCTAAAATCGGCCGGCTATGACCGCTCCGCCCCGAACCTTCGACCCGATTCGTGATATGAAGAACCCTTTTAACCATCCCCCTGCTTGGTCCCCTACGCTCGTCAGAAGGGCATGAAGGCCACCGCTCGCTCCTTTTGAGACCACCTTTATTTAAAAGTTTCACCAAATAGAGCATTGTCCGCGTGTGATGCTTTTTGTCCTGTCAATTAGGAGTGAGTATGCAAGCCCTGTCGTAGAGGCGGACTTTACTTTGAACCCGCGGCTGGTTTCTCTTTATGGATATACTCCGGCTCCGAAGCGGTCCAGGCCGGTCTACGGCGAATCAGATTTCACGGCCTACGCCACACATTCGGCAGCCTGCTGATCCAGGACGGAGCACCGATCACTTATGTCAAGGAACAGATGGGCCACAGTTCAATTCAGGTGACAGTGGACATCTACGGGCACCTGATTCCCGGTGCGGATATCGCTTGGATGGATCGGTTGGACTCTGCAACTAGACCCCCGAAATCTGCAACCTATGCGCAACCAAGCGGGAGTAGGGAAGAGGACGAAGTCAAGCAAGTTATTGAGAAGAATGGCGCGCCCGGGGAGACTCGAACTCCCGACCTACGGATCCGAAGTCCGGCGCTCTATCCAACTGAGCTACAGGCGCAAAATCCTCCGATATCTCCCCATTATCCCGGCAGGGGGCCATTTTGTCATCCGCCTTTTGCGGAGTTTTTGGATTTTCTTTTGTGATACACTGCGCCCGCTTTTCCTAGACCAAGGAAGGGGATTTTTCCAAACCCACCGAAGGAGGGTTCGTATGTCGGATCGATCCGTGTTCGCGAGCGCCCGCGCCTATCGTTGTGAGGGGGGAAAACAAGGGCTAAAGCAGACCCTGATGGTGAGCGGCGGGATTGCCGTTGCGCACTTCCTGGTGGCCCTCTATTGGTGGGTACGGATTTCCCAAGGGCAGGCCTTCTAGCTTCCCTACTTCAAAATTTTTGTTTGAAATCAGGAGCTTCCTTCTGCGGGAAGCTCCTTTTTTATTTCTTCGTTTTTGGTGAATGTGGAACTGCAGGCTTCATTTTCCCAACCGCAGGGGCGGGATGCACGGAGAAAAAAGGATTGTAGGGAGAGTTCTTTCCGCTAATCGGGGCCGCGATTTGGGCCGTCTATTCGGGCCGCCGGGCGACGGCCACCCAGTCCTGGCGATGCAGGGAAGGCCGGCGGGCCGGGGCGTGAACACAGACGACGTCCTCCACTCGGAGGCCTTGGCTCTCCATCAGCCGGACCAGCGAGTGGCGCGAGATGAAGTAAGGATGGGCGACTTCGCCGAATACCGGCAGCCGTCGATCGATGAAATTCCGAACCGCGGCAAACAGGCGCGGATGCGTGTAGACGCCGAGAATGATCCTGCCTCCCGGCCGGGTGACGCGGATCATTTCCGCGACGAATTTCGCCGGAGAGAAGACGTGGTCCAGGACGTTGAACGAGAAGACCAAGTCGAAGTGTTCCCCGGAAAAGGGCAGGGTTTCGCCCACCGAGCAGACAAAAAGTCCGGTAATTCCAGGTTCACAGAGCGGCCGGTAGACGCGCATCAAGGGGTCCAGGAAGACTTTGTGCGGGGTGGAGAGGATTCGCGTGGCGCAGGTGGGCCCGGAACCGACCTCCAGCGTGTGGACAGGCCTGCCGTTTCCGGTTTTCCCGTTGAACCGGGCGACCAGCGGCTCGTAGCGTTCCGCCACGCGGTTGGTCTGAGAATCCATGATTTTCGGCAGCCGCCAAAAACCGGCTTCGTGACCCTGGGCTTGCCGCCAGCGGGCCTTTTCTACGTCGCGTAATGCTCTGGGGGGACCATTCGTCATCGGGTTCAACTCTATTCAAAAATACCCGAGCGCCAAACCAAAAATAGACCGAAAGCGATGCTGAAGCAGCCGGCCGAAAAACGCAGGACTCTTTCCGCCGACCGAATCCGCTTTCCCGCCAGCGCCAGCGGCAAGCTCAATAAGGCGCTGATCAGAACCATTCCGCCGATCGACCCGAGTCCGAAAATCAGGATATAGAAAACGGCAAGCAGGGCCGAGGGAATTACGCCGACTACCAACAACACCAGCGCGGCCGTCCCCCCCATGCCGTGGACGATGCCCACCAGGAAAGGCTTACGGCCCACGCGGAGCAGGTGATGCCGGTGCTGATGGTGCGCCGTATGCTCCTCCGATCGCCGGTGAACATGCAGGTGCGTGTGGAGCACGCCGTCGTGCTCGTGCCGGTGCAGGTGGAGTACGGGCCGTCTCTTCCATAGAGCGGGCCATAGATCACCCAGAACGGTTGCGCCCAGAAAGATCAGAACGGCGGCCACGGCCAACTCCAGATACCCCGTAAGTTCCGGGGACAGGACGATTCGGAATGTCACCACAGCCCCGCCGAACGCCAGCAGGGCCAGCGTATGTCCCAAGCCCCAGGAGACGCCCACCAGCGTCGACCGCCACGGGCTCGGATGCTCGGTGACGAGGGTCGAGACCGCGGCCAGATGGTCCGGGTCGAACGCGTGCCGAAGCCCTAGGAGGAAACCCAGACCCAGCACGCTCAGAATCGGAAATATGGAGGTGCCGAAAGCTTCAGTCAACTTGGATGGCGTTCCCTGAGTAACGTTGTTCTACGAAGGCTTGGATTCGGTGGAACGCTTCATCCAGTATAGTTTCTTCCGCCAAATAAACAAGTCGGAAGTGATGAGTCCCGGGAGGCTGGCCAAAACCGCTGCCCGCCACCAGCAATACACCGGTTTCGATCAGCAGGTTCTTGGTGAAATCCGTGTCGGTGCCTTCCAGTTGAAGCTGAGGGAAGGCGTAGAAAGCCGCCCGAGGAGACACGCAGCGGAGACCGGGAATTTTTTCGCACCAACGAAGCACCAGATCGCGCCGGGACTTTAATTTCCGCCGGACCTCGGGAAGATGATCCTGATTGCCGTCGAGCGCCACGGGAACGGCGAATTGCTCGGCGTGTCCGGCGCTCAGGCGGGCCCGCAGCAACTTGTTCATGGTCTCGATATAGGGACCCAACAGATCCCCTTCGCCGCTAACAATGCACCAACCCACGCGCCAGCCGGGAACTAGGTAGGATTTCGAAAGCCCGTTGAGCGTGACGACCTGAACCTCAGAGTCGAGCGAGGCCAGAGAGGGGACGGGATTCTCTTCTTCAAGCGAAAGCTTGTCGTAGATTTCATCCGCGATGAGCACCAGTCCGTGCTCGCGCGCCAAGTCCACGATGCGGGTCAACGTTTGGCGCGAATAGACGGCGCCGGTCGGATTGTTCGGGTTGATGACCACCAGAGCGCGCGTCTTTGAGTTCACCCGGCGAGCCAGGTCTTCGATCTCGGGTTCCCAGCCCTGTTCCTCACTGAGTTGATAGAGGTTGGCTTCGGCGCTGATCTTCTTCAGTACGGCCGAATAACACGGATATTCGGGGCAGGGAATCAGCACGTTTTCCCCCGGATTTACCAACGCCGAGAGGCTGATCTCGATCCCCTCGCTCACGCCTTCCGTTACGATGACGGCCTGAACATTTCGGATCTGTTTCCGCTCCGCCTCCCGCCGGATGGCCTCGATTGCCTCGGGGATGCCGTCGGAGGGGGCATATCCGTTTTTGCCTTGCTCGAAAGCCTTGACGACGGCTTCGATCATGTGCGGCGGCGTCGTGTAGTCGAACTGCAGCGGGTCGCCGATGTTCAATCGCAGGATCTCTTTTCCTTGGGCGGAAAGCTCGTCGGCGATGCCTTCGATGTCGCGGATTGCATAGCGAAGATTTGCGAGTCTTTCGGCGGGGACGATCTTACGGGTCTGCAGCGTTGGGCGGGACACGGGGAGGTCTCCTGATTCTTCCTGAGCAGGATCTTGGGTCTTCCCGCTCTTGAACTACTTTGCTTTTAACAGATTGGCGGCGAGACTGTCAACTTGACTCTCTCCCTGTAAGTGAAAAGGAAATAAGAACCTAGCGTAGGCTCGGGGGCCGGCGCGTTGACAGATTCCGAGCCTTCGTGTTAGAAACCCAGTGCGGGGCTGTGGCGCAGTTGGGAGCGCGCGTGACTGGCAGTCACGAGGTCGAGGGTTCGAACCCCTCCAGCTCCACCATTCTTTTCAGTGACTTCCGCTCGATTCACGACATCACCAAAAGGTAGATCACAAGCAGAATCTTTCTCGCTCGATTCATGGTTTCTTTTTTCTTGCCTGGAAATTATTTCACAATCTCCTCTTGACGGCAAGGGAATCATGCTATATACATAGTAAGCATGAATGGGCCGCTCACCACCGCCAAGGCAGCGAGAAAGATTGGAGTTCACTTGACTACCTTGCACCGGTGGATCAAAGCGCGAAAGCTGAAGGCCCCCAAGTTAACCTTGCGGGCTGGTCACGCCGTGAGACTTTGGACTCAAAAGGACCTTGCTCGGCTTCAAAAGGTAAAGGAAGAAATTTACCAACGGGGCAGAGGAAGGAAGAAGAAAGCCAAGAAGTGAAAACCGGGACGCGCCGGTGCGCAAACACCGAACGCGCCCCTAACCAAATCAACCTAGCTAGGAGGCTGAAATGGCTACTCAGATTTTACCGCACTCTCCTGCAAGTTCCCCATCACAACTCAGGACTGCTATTTATGCTCGGGTGTCCACGAACAACGGTCAGGACCCAACCGTCCAAACCCGGGAGCTTGAGGAATACTGCCAGCGTCGGGGTTGGAAGGTGGCCGGGCAGTACATCGACATTGGGATCTCTGGGGCTAAGGAGAAGCGGGGGTCGGAGCGGAGGGGATTTCCAGCCGTCCGTCATAGGGGTCACGCGAGGAATTTACTTTTTCATCAGTTCCAAGACTACAGATGTCATGGCCTTCACACCAGTCTGGATTGTTATCCCGGGGAGGGGCGTTGTTGCATAATTCCCGACAAACCTAAAGGAGTCAGCAACTTACGTTTTACGGCCGAAATCGAAAGAGTTAATAGAATCAATGACTTACCAGTATTTATGCAACAACGCCATGACGAGCGCCTGAATCTCGGTTCAATCCATGAGAACGGCGGAGGATGGTCTGCGGACGCCGAATCCGATGAGTCGACGTTCGCCACGGATCACTGCCGATAACGGCGCACCAACGGCTGCTCTGGCCGGAGGCTAAGCCCCAGAGGTTAGGGGAGATTACTGTGCCCTGACACGGTAGGCGTAAATCCTGGAGCTCGTCGACGAGGACTCTTCGGAGCACGCTGACTTCTCTCCGCACGGCAGCGAGTCTTCCGGCAGGAAGTAGAACCGAATGGAGCCACTTCTCTCCGCACGGCAGCGAGTCTTCCGGCAGGAAGTAGAACCGAATGGAGCCACCTTCGAGTTCGGCGAACATCGAGTTCCGAGTTAGCACGACTTCGGGGTCTTTTTCGTCCGGATACAAAAGGACGGGAACCTGGTGGATGGGCGTGTGGCTTGCTAGGTCAACTAGTTCCAGTCCGCCAAAGGCGAACATTCCGAAACCGGGGAGCGAGGAATTCTTCGTCCCGGAACACAGCATGAACCGCGCTGGAACGAACTGGCAGTCCTGATAGTCAACGTAGTAGCTGCCGTTCACTCTGTGGTTGAGCTCCTCACCCTCTCAAAGCATCCGTGAACTGGTCAGCCAACCGTTCATTTTCTCTTACGGCTCCCGGTTCCTGCAAATGTACAATATGCTCGGATTCCTGGATTATAGTCTGCCGAGCTTTTTCGAAAGTACACTTAAGCTTAATAGGGTTTCGGGCGCGGCGTGGCGTCGCCGGGCAGCTCTCCGATAGCCCAGCGGCTGATCGGGGTTGATACGCTGGAGACGGTCGATCCCCGGAGGCCAGTCCAGTATTTCGGCAAGGAAGCCTCCAAGCCACCAGAGAGAAAGACTTTGCTGGAAGGGCTCAGTTGGAGGCCGATGGGTGTACATTCTTGACTGCCGGAAGGCCAAAAAACTAACTCCGAATGTACACACCGTAGCCAAGCTACAGTTGGCTGCCCGGTTCACCCAGTGAGGAGCCTAGCAGGACTGCCAATCCCTCCTACGCCGCATGAATTTCCCGCACCAGGCTCGCCTGAGCTTCCTGAATCCTCCCGCCCGGAAGTCGGGCCAATCGCAAATCTCTCGGCTCCCCTACCAGCACGCGCAGGATCACCGCAAAACCCAGTTAATGGCTCCAGTGGGAATTATTTCCTCGTTCTTCTTCTCAGGCTCTCGGCTCCTGTTTACTTGGCTGGCCGTTTTATTCTTAGCCTTGGGTTTCTTTTCAAGCGTAAGAATAAATTGAGACTTAGCCCTTGGAAGGGTGGGGACGATGACTTTAAGCTGTTGTCCTTCTGAGACGGAGACATTCGAGGATGCAAGCTGGTTGAGAAGAGCTAATTCGGCTGCAGAGAGCCCGTACTTTTTGGCTATCGAGGAGAGAGTTTCCTGGGGCTTGACAGTATGGGTGGAAACGTCTGTTTCGGAGGAGGAGTAGCTGGCGATGGCTTCGATTTCTTCGATGTTGGTTCGGCCATAATCTGCAATTGAACCCTCGTTAACCCAGCCACGCCGTTCTCCTGCTTGGACTAGGATATATTCCAAATAAGACCGATCCTTTTTACTGCTGAGAGCGACAGAGAAGAACTCTATTTCGCCAATGCACAGAACAGGAGACACCGAGTCGGGACCGATGCGTAACTTAGCGCTCTTATGCACGAGCACAACACGCGGATAGCTTTCCGTCGCCGACTCGACCGTGATTTTCACTGAATGGTAGAAAATCACGCCACAGTCAACAGCTTTGGCTTGCAGGCTGCTAAGCAGGAAAATCGAAAGAGGAAGCAGTAACCTTAACCACATGGGCCACCCCCTAAATGAACGGTCTAGCTCTGGATTGCCTCATTGGGATGCTATCAGAGGGTTGGGGAGGGGGCAAGCGTGGAAACCTAACGAGCAATCCTCACCGAACTGAGAAAGGTTGCCGCCCCGAAGGGCCTCCGGCTCCCAGGGTAGTTTCCCCACTCCCACCATCACCCTGAGGGAGCCACAGGTCACAGGCGCCGAGGGGGGCAAGGTCGGAGTTTGCCGCGATTAGGGTCGTTCAACATTCACCGCGCTCACCCCACCCCCCCCGCGCGGGGCTGCCCTGGGATGGTCTGCCTACCCATCCGCTATTTCTATTGAAGAGTTTTAAAGGGAGGCTCCCTTGAGTGGAAGCTGGAGACAAACCAGACAAGTGGAGAAAAACAGCCACAACGAGCCGGGATTCCCCCCATCGCGGCCATGGGGAGGTGAGCTTGGCACAAGAGGGCGACTGGCGTATGATTGTGCGCAAAGGTAAAGTTGAAATCGGAAATTCCGGCTTAATAGTATTTTCTCGGTCAAGTCTCTGGGAGGTATACAGCCCATGAAAAAGACAGAGCTTCAGTACAAAGTAGGGCGGATAGGCAGACGGAGATTCCTTACGGCGATGACAGCCACAGGAACGGTCGCTGCGACTCCCCTCTGGGGAGGTGTCTCCCCGGGGAATTCTTCACCAACGGCACCGCTGCTCGATCCCAAAGCGCTTGAAGGGAAACCTTGGAAGTTAGACGTGACGATCTATGACCGACCCGGGTGGACATGCACGACCTACGGGCTTCCAGTGCTTAAACGGGAGAACAATGAGCTTGTCGTCGGTTTTCAGGCGCAGCGGGAAGATACGATTACCGGTGACTTCTACTCCGCGCATGCCGAGTGGGTTTTCCTGTCTTCGAAGGACGGAGGTAAATCTTGGGAGCCCATCCCCTTGGAACAGCTGGGACTCGATCCGCGCTGGCGGGAGCGAAGTCCTCACTGTTGTAACGCCTGGCCGGTCCGCTTGCCGGACGGAACTTTGATCAATGTGGTGGAGGACGTGCCTACAAGCCAAGCTCAAAAGGAGAGGCTCGAGAAGGTTGGGCTGGGCCATCTCTGGTATCCAGATAGTATCTTTGGTTGGGACTTGTGGCCGGCCTCGCATGCCGAGAAACTGAAGGAGGAAGGCATGCAGGTGTTCGAGCAACAGGGGCCGTGGCTACCGCCTGGTGTTGTGGCCACCCACAATCGCCAACCGGTGGTGACGGTATCCCATGATGGAGGGCGTACCTGGGAAGAGCGCCGCATCGAGGGGCTACCAGAGTTCGTCCACTACGCAGCCTGGTTTCGCAGAGGGATCGCCTTGCCGGATGGTACGGTTCTGGGAGCGATCTACGGGAAAATAAGAGGCAAGCATAAGGTGGACACCTGGCAAACCGGTAGTACGTATGCCCTCCGCTCGACCGACAAAGGTAAGACGTGGCAGATGAGCCTCCTCGCCCATGATCCTACGGGTAAACGTTCCTATAATGAAACCGACCTGCTTTTGTTGCCGAGCGGTCGGATCCTGGCGCTTATCCGAGGCGGCGGGGAAGCTCACTTGTATCAGAGTTATTCGGAGGACGGGGGGGAAAGTTGGAGCCAACCGGTTCCGACACCCATACCTGGAAGCCCGGCGAATCTGCTGCGGTTGAAGAGCGGAAATATCCTTTGCGTGTACCGCAAAACCGTATATCTGGGGGGATACGGAGGGGTCCTGAGCCGGGACCAGGGGAACACCTGGGAGGTGGCCAATGCGAAAGTCATTCGCGATGATACCCTGCCGGGTCTGGTGGGCTATCCTAGTTCGGTGCAGCTTGATGACGGCACCATCTTCACCCTATACAACGTCCTGTGGGTGGGCAAAATCAAGCCTGAAGACAATTGGAAGTACGAGGAGGTTTTGCAAGTTCACCCACCTTTGCATTCCTACATCGCCGGCAGCCTCTATACGGAGGACTACATAGGGCCGCCCGGGTAGGTTGAACTGTCCAAAAGGATTGACCCGGCCGTTAATGGCGGAGAACCGTTCCACAGCTCCGGGCTGTCATATAGACTCTCATTGCTACTGGTACAAAATATCGGGCAGGTCACATTCTATGGGCCCTTTATTGTCTGTATCACCATGTTATCCTAAATCTCCGATTTCAAGGGTCTGGAAATGAGGTATGCGCTCGGTGGCACACAGTCTCCAGTCGTTTGAATCAGTGATCACCGCGTGTCTTCAACCCAAAAGAGAAGACCACCTCTTCTCCATCTTCGATCCCACCGAGCAACTGGACGATGATCGTTTCGACGCCCGGGGAATCGCACAGGCGCTAAACGCCGCATTCCTTATCACACTCGCCGGGAGCGGCCATCCGGCATTCAGCAAGGCAAAAGGGCTTCTCACCCGCAGCGCGGAATCCTCCGAATGGGCAAACGTCACCCGTTTCTACTTAAACGCCATCGAGCTGATTCACGCGGAAATCGAAGCCGCCTCGACTCAGGACCCGGATTTCCGCAAGCGTCTGGAAGCCCTCTCCGAATGTGTTTCGCAGGAAGAAGACTTGAATGCCGACCAGCTGGCGGAAAAACTCTGGTCTCTGTTTTTCCCGGAAGGCGCCGGCATCCGCGCAAACAGATCGCAACGCGTAGAAGCATTACGAGAAAAACGTACCGTCCACATCACCCAACTCAACTCCAATCCCATCGCCGATCCGGTCCGGCAGATTCTTTTCACCTCGAATGTCCTGCTGACCTTGCCTCCTCGACCGAAACCGGAGCTCCCTCTGAGCGACGAGCTCAAGGAATGGGTCCTCTCCGTTGCCCACGAACCCCAGCTCTACTGGTACGACCATCCCATCCCGTTGGACATCGAGCCGGAGAACAACGAAGTCCTCTATGGTCTCCGCGGGTTGGACTCGGCCCTGGAATTTGAACAGGTCCGTGGCAATTGCTCGCACCCTCAAAAGCTTGCATGTGTTTTGTCCGTCTCGGTGACTCATCGGGGTCTGCAGGAGATTGCCCTCCGGTACCTCGAAGAACAGTTTTCGGGCTTCGGGGGCCTGAAACATATTGATCTGTATGTTTTCACCGAAGCCAACGCCGAGCAGCTCATTGACGAAATTCTGGTCCCCGCTGCCGAACGTTATCTTCAGCGCAGTGACGCGAAGGAAATGCTGCGTGTCTTCGGTGTCAATGGAGAATACGGCCGGCACTACAGCTTCCTGAAGGCCATCTCGGCTTTCTGGAAGATCTTCATCCAACCGGAAAAGGAAGCCGTGTTCAAAATCGACCTGGACCAGGTCTTCCCACAAAAAGAGCTGGTTGAGGAGACACACGCTTCCGCTTTTGAACATTTCCGAACCCCGCTGTGGGGAGCTCGAGGTCTCGATTCCGACGGGAAACCCGTGGAGCTCGCAATGATCGCCGGGGCCCTGGTCAATGAGCGAGACATCGGCGAATCCCTGTTCACGCCCGACGTCCGGTTTCCCCGCCACGCGCTTTCTCCGGATGAACACGTTTTCTTCAGCACGCTGCCGCAGGCTCTCTCCACCGAGGCGGAGATGACGGCTCGCTACAGGACGGAGAAGCTCGATGGCACCCAAACCTGTCTCCAGCGCATCCACGTTACCGGCGGAACCAACGGCATCCTTATTGACAGCCTCCGCCGGCATCGTCCTTTTACTCCCTCGTTCATCAGCCGCGCAGAGGACCAAGCCTATATTCTCTCTGCGTTTCGAAATCCGGGCCCACGACTTGCTTACGTTCACAAGGACGGGCTCATTATGCGCCACGACAAGGAGGCCTTCGGTCAAGAGGCCATCCGCTCCGCCTACGTTGGCAAACTCGTGGGTGACTATGTCCGTATCCTGTACTTCTCCGCGTATGCCCGTAGCATCAGAGACGACGTCGGAACGCTGAAGGACTTGCTCGACCCCTTCACCGGCTGTTTCATCTCCAGGATTCCAACCACCGTCTCGACCCTGCGCTTCGCATTCAAGGCCGCTTCCCTGGTTGCCGCGGGCAACGACAAGGAAGGGTTTACGTTGATCACCCTCGGCGCACAGCGCCTCACGGAGGCTCTCGAATTTCTAAGGGGCACACGCAGCAGGCTCGAGCAGCAGCTCGAAAAGGAACGCCTCGGTTGGAGCATTTACTATGATGCGCTTTCCGCCGTCGAAGACGCGCTGAAGCGTGAGGATCACTTTGCAGTGGAGCTACGCAAAAAGGCCGATAGCCTCATTGGCCGATGCGCCATCCGCGCCAAGAACGGCCAGGAGAACCCGCCTAAATAACCGCTTCCAATCTCTCCTCCGCCGCATGAACTTCCCGCCTTGAGCCGTTCGCGTTGACTATCCCTCAGGTACCGACTAAGATAGCCCCATCGAATAAGGCTCATAGGCATGATCGGCAAAAAGCTCAGCCACTTCCGTATTGAGGCGAAGCTGGGTAGCGGCGGCATGGGCGAAGTGTACCGCGCCCGGGATGAACATCTGGACCGGGATGTCGCCCTGAAGGTCCTGCCGGCCGTGCGATGCCGACCCTCCGTTTCTCCCGCATGCCGGGCAAGAGAGGATTAGCAGCATGAAGGAAATAACAAGATCGAACGGTCACACGGGTTCAGGGTTTTTCCGGACGTTAACGGTTCTGCTCGTCCCGATTGCGATTTGCCTCGTTATCCGGAATTCCGGGTTTGCGCAAGCCGATCCCAAACCGGGAATCCTGAAATTGTCCATTGAGGATGCTGACTCCGGGCAACCCACTCCGGCCCGAGTTGAGCTATTGGACAAGGAAGGCCACAGCTACATCGCCGAGGATGCCTTGCCTGTTGGTGGCGATTGCGACACGGCCCAGGAAACTGCCGCATGGTTGACTCTGGAAAGGGCAGTAGCCCTGCTCGCGAAAAAGGTGGAGAACCCTTACACCGGGACCGACCACTTCTACAGCGTCGGTAATTCTCGGGTTTCCTTGCCACCGGGAACCTATAAATTGAGGGTCTTTAAGGGAGTCGAATACCAGGCACAAACTCGTGAGGTGCATATTCGCTCAGGAGAGACTGCCAGGTTGACGGTGAAGGTGGCGCGCTGGGTCAACATGCCGGAACAAGGCTGGTATGGTGCCGACGATCACGTGCACATTGCTCGACCTGTTAAAGAGCTCAATCCTTTGATCTCTAAGATGATGCAGGCTGAAGATATCCATGTAGCTAATCTCCTACAAATGGGACTCTCAAAACGTTTCCACATCACCCTCCAGTACGCCCACGGGCCAGAGAGTATCTACCGGGAGGGCAATTACATCTTGGCCACGGGGCAGGAAAATCCGCGCACCCATTTTCTGGGTCACACCATTACCCTGGGAGCGCGTTCGGCTATCAATTTTCCCGAGAATTACGTGATTTACAGATTGTTCTGGGAAGAGGCGCAGCGTCAGGGCGCTCTGAGCGGTTATGCCCACTACGGCAACGATCTTGTTGATGCTCCATTCGGCCTCAGCATCGATCTGCCCCATGGCCTACTGAGCTTTCTTGAGGTGTTACAGTTCAACCGTGGAATTTACAATGTTTGGTACGAAATTCTGAACACGGGCTTTCGCATGACACCAACCGCGGGGACGGATTATCCCTGCGCAAGAGCAACCATACCTGGGCGAGAGCGATTCTATACGAGAGTCAAAGGGCCTTTCAGCTACGAGAATTGGTTGGAGGGCGTCCGTAGCGGCCAGACGTTCGTGACCAATGGACCCATCCTTGATTTTCGTGTCAACGGAAAGGAGATGGGGGAAGAAGTGGTACTTGGCCGGGCCAGCCCGGTGCTGGTAGAAGGCCGTGTCCGCTTTGATCCGACGTGGGATGACGTAGATCGTCTCGAGGTCATTGAGAACGGGCAGGTGCTGCGAAGCTTCCCGAGAACAGGGGGGGCGGCCGAGATCCGCTTCCAGTTTGAACACAATATTCGAGAGGCTTCTTGGTTGGCTGTTCGTGCTTCTGGACGCAAGCTGGGGGAAACAAATCCGGTGCGCGGTCTTATCCACCGCACGATGCGCCCGACGTCGGAGGCACACTCCGCTCCGATTTATGTAATGTTGAAAGATGCCCCTCCGCTCTCCGCCCATCCCCGGGCCAAGGCTTTAGCTCGTACGTGGCTGGCCCGGCTGGAAGATTTAGAATCCCGGTTGGCTGAGGACCAGATTGAGAATTTGGCCGACCCGGGCTGGGTGACCGGCACCTCGGACATTGTCGAAGAGGACCTCCTCCGCAAGAACCGTTCAGCCCTTATAGAAGAGATCCAGAAGGCGAAGGACTATTTTACGCGCTTGGCACGCTAAGGACTTGCTACAAACCTTCAACTGGCAAATTCGGCCCGGGACCTTCAGCACTCTGCTCCCTCAAAAGAAGCGCCCCGAACACACACGACCCGCTTCCAAGACCTGCTGCGGCGGATGAACTTTCTGCACAAGGCTCGCCTTGCTCCCTCCACCGAAGGGATTGAGCCGGTATCCCGCCCCGCAGATCGGTCAGGTGGATCAGCGCCCTCAAGACCTGGTGAGAGTTCTTCCTGTTTAGCCGTTTCTTCCACGCATATTCGCTCGCTTTCTCGCTGCGGCAATCATCTCAGGCAATCCCTCCAACCCACTCACCTCAATCCTGTCGGTGAACAACTTTAGGTGCCTTCCAAGTAAATCCAAGCTGCGGATTTTATCCACCAACTTGAGCCTGGTCCTCTTGACTTTCCGCGCATCCTTGCCCTTACCCTCCATGTACTCATTCACGGTGACTTCCTGAATTGCCGCCGCTTGCTCTTGAGTCAAGCCAGACAGGTCAACAAACGCATCCCCTTCTTTCGTGACCTTCACGTAGTCCAGGAGGTTCGAGAATCCCATCCGGGAAAGCTCGGAAAACACCTTCTCCGCACTCAGATCAAGCTTGTCTGCCTTCTTTTTGGTGAGTTCCGCCAGTAGCTTCTGAATGTTAGGTTTAGTTAGGAACTGGGAAGCGGTTACACGAGCAGTTTTTCTGCTGTATCCAGCCGCAATGGCCGCTCTTGTGCCGTTGAGATCCTTGACGTATTCACGTGCAAAGATTTCATGGCGGGAGATTCTACGGGCCATACTGTCATCAACTCCCCTCTACCCCTGGACTCTCCCTCTTAAGCGCCTTGAGTTTCGCTCAATCAATTCAGGGTTCTTCTCGAAGATCGCCCTGGCTATTTCCGCAGCGATGTCCCTCTCCGGGCGGCCGCCAGGATTCCCGTTCTGCCCGGGCTTGAAGCGGTGCTCTACCGACGGATTGCCGCCTTGACGCTTCCTCGCCTCAACTATCAAATCCGGCAAGTTCTCAAGTCCCGGAATCTCCACTTTCAAGGTCAGTTTCCCAAAGGCCCGATCCGCCAGGACAGCAAAAATTTTCGGGTCGCCTTTCAACAGGGCCTTGAGCATGGCCTTGTAGATGGCTTCCGCGTTCTCTTCAAATACCGCCTGGGCGACTTCGGAGGCAAGATCGCGCTTGGGCCGCCCGCCAGGATTCCCGTTCTGGCCCGACTGGAAGCCGTACCGGTTCCCTTTCTGAAACCCCTTATGCGTTGTTTCCCCGTCCTATATAATAGGGGGTTGCCTTGAGTGTGGCCCAAGGGGTCTCCAAAGAGATATCGCACACCTCGCAAAACCCGGGATCTATGCGCCACCCACGAATGGGCCAATCCAACCGAAACGGAAACCGAAGTTGAATTAGGAAAACGCGTCAGCCTGCTTGGCCGTCGAGCACGCCGCGCATGTAGGAGAACGACTTCGCCATGCCGAGCTGCGGCGCGTCGGAGTTGATCTCGTACTCCAGCCCCACCACACCTAGATAGCCGTTCTTCTTGAGCAGTCGGAAGATGGCCGCCACGGGCATCTTGCCGTCTCCGACGTCCACCTGGCTGCTCTTGTCGGTGAACGAGGCTAGGTCCTTCATGTGGAAGTCATAGGTGCGGTCCTTGGTCGCCGCAATCTCTTCCAGAATGTCGGCGCCGGTGCGCACGGTATGGCCCACGTCGATGCACAGCCCCATCCTCAGGTCCATGTTCTTGACCCGCTTGAGCACGTCGCTGGGCGCGGGATAAAATTCATCTTCCGGCCCGTGGTTATGGATGGCGACCTTGATGTCATACTTGATGGCGTACTTCTCGACAATCGGCAGATTCTTGTGCGTCGGGGCACAGACCATCACCGGGATGCCGGCGTTTTTGGCGTACTTGAAGTGGTAGTGGACGTCGTCATCGTCGTCCTTGCGCAAGCCGACGTTGCCGCCGGAGACGATTTCGAGGCCCCCTCTTTCAAACTCCCTCCGCGCTGCGGCCAGCCGCCTCTCCGACAACTCATAGTCCATATGGACCGACTTGACGTTGATGTACTTGATGCCCAGGTCCTTGATGATGTTGATCGCTTGGGCGCGGCTGAACTTGCGCAGCGAATAGGTCGCCACCGCCAGCCGGACGTCGCCCCAATGGTGAGATTCGGTGGTCACCTCCGCTGCGCTCGCGCTTGGCGCCGCGACCACTGCGGAAGCCGCCGCTGCGGAAGCCAGGAAAGTGCGTCTGTTCATGTGAGTCATCTTCGTCGCTCCTCGTGGTTGGATGTAGGAGAGTTCCTGGGCGGTGAGATTCATGACTCACCGCCTTCTGAGTCATTCTTGTCGGGGGATTGGGTGCGTATAGGTTGCGGATTTTGCCGTACTTTTCCGCGTTTTGCAGGGCTAAGTCCTTTATCTTCTTTGGGTGCTTCACCTGTAGTGCTACTGGCAGTCACGAGGTCGCGGGTTCGAACCCCGCCAGCTCCACCATTCTTTTCAGTAACTTGCACCGATCCGACCCCCGCTTCCAAGACCTGCTGCGCCGCATGAACTTCCCGCCTTCCTAGAATCAAAAATCCTCACTTGATGTGGACTCTCTTGAGGACTAGCCCGGATTTCTCACGAATAGATTGGCAAAGGGCCGCTTCTCGTGGCATAAGTGTTTTGGATAGAAATAAATCGGCCAAAGCGAGGAGGTAGCCCTTTGAAGACAGAGTGTACACAATTAATCTAGGAATCATTTATAAAATTTTAAACGCCAAGATACCATTGATATTTGTTTGTCAAATCCATGAACCTTGAAGCCCAGAATTTCTAAAGCGTATTCAGGATGGCCTTCTTGCTTCGAGGCTTGTAAAGAAGGGAATCAAACCCGAATAAGAGGAAGATAACAACATGAACAAGCCAGACCAAACGGACAAATCCCTTTCCTCGCGCCGCGACTTTCTGAAGAGCACGACCGCCGCGGCAGTCGGAACAACGGTCACAGCGCACCTGGGCTTCGTTCCGGTCTTTCTTAGCCCCTCGTTTTCGCTGGCTGCCAGACCTGTCAAGATCGTCCTGATTGCAGGCAAACCCAGCCATGGGCCCGGCTCCCATGAGTTCAACGCTGGCACTTGGCTCTTGGCAAAATGCCTCCGCCAAACCAAGGGAGTGGAGCCTATGGTGGTCAAAGGCGGATGGTCAGCCGATGAATCAGTTTTCGAGAGGGCCAAGTCTTTAGTCTTCTATGCGGATGGCAGAGCAGGGCACCCCATGATTCAAGCAAATCGGTTGGATTTGATAGAGAAGCTCATGCGCAAAGGCGTGGGCTTGGTGTGTATTCATTACGCCGTCGACTTCCCCAAGGAGTACGGCGACGTAATTCTGAAATGTCTTGGCGGCTACTACGAGCACCCCTACTCCACCAACCCAATTAATGATGTCGAAGTGAGGCCCGCCGCGCTATCCCATCCTATCGCGAGAGGCTGGAAGGCCTACAAAGCCCGAGATGAGTGGTACTACCGGATTCGCTTCCTGCCCGATGACGAGCGGGTCACACCAATTCTTGGCGCAATGTTACCCAAGGAAGCCCTCAGCCGCCAGACTATTGCCTGGGCGACCCAGCGCGAGGACGGCGGGCGCGCCTTCGGATTTACCGGAGGCCATTTTCACAAAAACTGGGGAATTCTCGACTTTCGGCGAATGGTGGTTAACGCCATCCTGTGGACCGCAAAAGTCGAGGTACCCCCTAACGGTGCACCCTGCACCCTTTCGCCGAAAGATCTCTCTGAGAATTTAGACGATAAACCCTTGCAAAAGTGATCCTGGTGCATGCAACAAAAGACGAGGGGCATTAAAGCTACATCAAAAATGGAGAAGAGAAAGATGAACAAGCCAGACCAAACGGACAAATCCATTTCCTCGCGCGAAAATAGGATGAAGTAGGTGTGCTGCGCCGCTCAGCTCGCAGCCGTTAGGCGGCTCTCAAGCATGACCAATACGATTCGACCGCAGATTGGTGCTGTAGCTCTCATTAAAGCGCGTCCACAGAAGGTTTACGCGATACTCGCCGATTATCACAGGCACCATCCTCGTATCCTTCCGAAAGAGTACTTCCGAGAGCTCGATGTTCGGGAGGGGGGCGTGGGAGCCGGTACAAGAATGCGGATTCAGATGCACGTACTCGGCACAACCAAAGGAATTGGAGCTCGTCGTCTCAGAACCAGAGCCTAGTCGAGTGCTGGTTGAGACGAATGTCGATGGATCGAGCTTCACCAGATTCACGCTGGACCCCGCGGACGATGGCGAGTCAACCCACCTGACGATCACAACGGAGTTCACGAGCCGAAATGGCCTGCTCGGCGTGGTTGAGCGTCTCATCATGTCGATGATGCTACGTCGGATCTATCGAGAGGAGCTGGTCTTGCTGGCCAAATACGCTAGCGAGAAGATCCAGTGACGCAAGTGCCATACGCCGCCTAACAACGCGACAGACTGTGTGAAAACCAGATTTGTCGAGCATCTTAACGTTGTAAGTTGTTGAATCTGTTCGAAGCAATTTCTAAAAATGCGACTTTTCACGCGATCTGGCGATGAAGCTGACAAGCGGCGCCTTACAGCCGTTGGTCGAGAGCTTCTATAAGATTGCTCCCGGCAAGGCGGATGAGTGGCTCGAACGCTATCGAACCCAGCACCTTCCGATTCTCGAAGAACGGAGGAAGGAAGGCCACATTCTGGAGATCATCATTCTGCGTCCGTTCCTTCACCAAGGCGGCCCACCGTGGGATTTCAAGGTGATTCGAAAGTACCGCGATTTTACGGCCTTGGGCGACCGCGCCCATTCAGAGGCGATCGAGCGGAAGCTCTATCCGAAGTGGGAAGCTCACCGGCAGCAAGAGCGGCGGCGGTGGGAAATTACCGAGAAACATTGGGACGACATCATGGTGGAGGAGACGACGGAGTAGGCGGTTGCGTTGATGTGGTGCGCAGAACCGCTGGGAGTCCTGCCGGGAGAATCGAAATGCGCTTCAAAAATTCGTGTCGGGATATAATCTCAGACATACAACGCAATTCCTGGTAAGTCTGCTGGTGGGCGGCGCCGGTCCAGGAGGGAAGAGGATTCTCTTCCATTCCAGGGTTTCCGCCGACTCACGGCCAGAAAACAGCGATTCACTTTCACATCGGAACGCTGGGTCCGGTTCTCCCTACACGAATTCCGTCCGTCCCGGAACGGCCACCGGCGGCACGGGCAGATGTCCCCATTCGAGCTTCTCGGGGCCGAGTTTCTGATCGGAATTCAGTGCCTGCTCCCAGGTCACCGCCTTGCCCGTGTAGGCCGACATCCGTCCCATGATCGCCGTCATGGTGCTCTCGGCGACGGTTTTCATCTCGTTGATGTGCTTGCCGGAGCGGATGTGCGCGATCAGGTCCGTATGCTCCTGCACGTAGGGGTTGTTGTCCTCGCCCTCCAATTTCCAGGCATTGCTTCCGCTGATCGTATAGCGGTCAGCCTGGCAAAATCCCTTATCACCGGTGAGCGCCTCCGAGACATTCTGTTCACAGCCAAGAATCTGCCGACACATGCTCATCAGGTGCGTGCCGTCTTCGTATTCGTAGTCGATGGCGAAGTGATCGAAGATGTGGCCGTAGACGGGGTCGACACGTACCTGCCGTCCGCCCATGCCCATGGCGCGGACCGGGTGCGAACCCTTGGCCCAGTTGACGACATCCAGATTATGGACATGCTGCTCGACGATATGGTCGCCCGAGAGCCAGGTGAAGTAGAACCAGTTGCGAATCTGCCATTCCATATCGCTCCAACCCGCCATGCGCGGTTTCACCCACAAGTCCCCCACGTTCCAGTAGCAGCGAGCGGCAACGATGTTGCCGATGGCCCCGTCATGAACCCGCTGCATCGTTTCCAGGTACCCGGTCTGGTGGCGGCGCTGCGTGCCGGCGACGATGTTCAGCTTCTTCCGGTTCGCTTCTTCGTAGAGTTCCAGGCAGGTACGGATGCCGGGACCGTCCACGGCCACCGGCTTCTCGGTGAAGATGTTTTTGCCCGCCGCCACGGCCGCCTTCAGATGTGTGGGTCGGAACCCGGGTGGTGTGGTCAAGATGACATAATCCACCTCGCTGTCGATTACCCTCTGGTAGGCGTCAAAGCCAACGAATTGGCGTTCTTTGGGTACGTCCAAACCTTCAGAGATAACGTCCGTTGGGATGAATCGCGAGAAAGGAGCGCTGCGCCTCCGGAGCCTTCCCAGGCTCGATTCAATCCGGTCAGGGAAGACGTCTCCCATGGCCACCAACTTGACGTTGGGCGCCGCGTCCAGGACGTCTGCGGTGGCCCCGGTTCCGCGGCTTCCGCAGCCGATCAAGCCTACTTTGATCGTATCGCTTCCGGCGGGATGGGCCGCCCGCGCGATACTCAAGCCGGAGGCAACACTGCCCCCAACGGCCGCCAGCGTCGATCGCTTGAGAAAGTCGCGCCGCGACGAGACGCGTTTTCGATCCTTATTTGATTGGTTCATTGTCTTACCCTCCATATGTGAATGCCGGTTCCACCGCTCAATCCGGGCTACTCGGGTCCTGTAGCGGTAGGTGCGGGAGTGGCGGTCAGGGCTGCCGCTTTCCGATTGAGCGCTTGGGCTTTCTGAATCAGCGCATAGGCCTGGGGTTCGGCCTCGGGCGGCATCGGCATATTGATGTTGGGGCCCAGGACAAGCGCCTGTCCCCAGTAAGCCATGGCGCAATCGGGGTCGAGCCGCGCCGTCTCGCGGAACGAACGCCCGGCCTCCCGGTGGTTGAAGCCGAAGGTGAGGGTGAGACCCTGGTTGAAGAAAAGCTGGGCCCGAGCCGAGCTTGTCGTTACCGAATGCTTGTGGTCCCCCAGATTCTGCAACCGCGGGGCGAGCTGGCCTTCGACCACCGCCGATTTCGTATCGTCGGCGGGACTCTCCCCGCCGAGGGACCTCGAACGCGAGCTGTGTCGGCAGTACCGGGTCGCCCACCGAACGGAACTTCACCCATTGGTATTGCGTCGGAAGGAATCCGCTTCCCCAAAGGTGGTCGTTAGAGGGGCTGTCCACGCCGGCACGCCAGTGCCCTGCGAGACCATGGCGACAAACACCGGCAGGTCACGGTTCTCGCTGCCGAGCCCGAGGCGGCTCAGGCTGAAAAAGTGCCGCCGCGTCAGCAATAGCTTTTTTTCTACCAGGGGATTCATCGCTTACTCCTTGGTGACGGTCTCATCGAGGTTCAGGATCAGGTTGGTGATTGTGGTGTAGGCTGCCAGTTCGCTCACCTCGATCGATTCGTCACGTGGGGATTCTCCCTCCCTCACCAACCGTAGAGCCGCTTCAGGGTCACGGCGATAGGATTCCTGATGGCGATAAAAGCCGTCGACGAGGATGCGGGTCTCTTCCGCGGTCGGCTGCCGCGCCGTGACCACTCGGAACGCCATCCGGATGCGTTCCTGGGGAGTGTCACCCCCTTCGGCGATGATCCTTTCGGCCAGGACGCGTGAGGCTTCGACGAAGGTCACGTTATTCATCAGGATCAATGCTTGAAGGGGCGTGTTGGTCCGCGTCTCGCGCACAATGCAGGTTTCCCGGTTTGCGGCGTCGAAGGTGATCATCGAAGGGGGAGGAATCGTCCGCCTCCAGTAGGTGTAAAGACTCCGGCGGTAGAGATCCTCGCCTATGTCCGGCTCGTAGCCCTTGGTCCCCATCGTCCCGGAGAGTTCCTTCCACAATCCGGCGGGCTGGTAGGGCTTGACGGAGGGCCCACCGATCTTTCCCGTCAAGAGTCCACTGACCCACAGCGCTTGGTCACGAATCGCTTCCGCCGCCATCCGAAAGCGTGCCCCCCGGGCCAGCAGGCGATTCTCGGGGTCCCTTTGCTGCAGCTCTGGGCGGAGGCGGGATGATTGCCGGTACGTGGCGCTGGTGACCACGGTCTTTAACAAGCCTTTCACGTCCCATCCGGTCCGGACAAATTCGGTGGCGAGCCAGTCGAGAAGTTCTGGGTGCGTGGGCGGTTCCCCTTGAAAGCCGAAATTATCGACCGTCTTGACCAGCCCCGTTCCGAAGATCATCTGCCAGAAACGGTTTACGGCAACGCGGGCCGCCAAAGGATTCGAGGAGTCCACCAGCCAACGGGCGAAGTCGAGCCGATTGCGGAGGGGTCCGCGGAAGCCGCCGGAAAGGGCGCCCGGTACGCCGGGCGTGATCTTTTCTCCCTGGCGGTCATAGGCGCCGCGAATCAGTATATGCGTTTGGCGTGGGGTCTCGCGCTCCTGCATCACCATGGTGGTGGGAATCTTATCGATGAAATCTTCCTTCTCTTCTCGGAGTTCGACCGTCCTCCGATAGGCCTGCCGGATCGATGCTGGCGCGGAGTTTTCAAGAAAATAGGCTCGGATCTTTTTCGCCTCCCCACGGGTCCTAGTGCCCGGGACTGTGGCGGCAATATCGGAAATCGAGGTCGAGGTGGCGAGGATTTCCGCTTCATCGGCGGATAGGACCGTATCGTAAAGGCGCACCTCATCGATGGTGCCGTGGAACCGGCTGCCCGGTCCGCCGCCGGAGCCGATGCGGAGCGGTTCGTCGGTCTTGAAGCTCTGATTCAGCGCATCGAGCAGAACCCGAAGCTTCTCGCGCTTCCCGTTGACGTAAATCTTTATCCCGTCAGCGAACCGGGAGCCGTCATAGGTAAACAGCACGTGGTGCCAGCGGTCGGGTGCCAGAGTCCGCTCCGTTTCTACCCGGATCGCGTCATCCAGCCAACGCACCAACAGCCGGAGGTGAATTTTCCCGTCCTCGAGCGTCAGGCTATAGCCCTTCCCCTCCTCCACGTCCCGCATGCGGGACAATACAGTCCCTCCTTGCTTTCCGGCCGGATAAATCCAAGCGCCCGCGGAAAACTTGTCGTAGAAACCGAAGGCGCCGAAGTTACCGGCCTCGATGAACCGTTTACCGTCGAATTTCGCCGCTTGGGCGATCCTGCCGGGGACGAACGTGGCTTCCCCGTTTTTAAAAGTTCCGTTCGATGCTTTCTTCCCCTCTGCCTTCCGGCCCTGCCGGGATGTGTCACCATCGAGGGCGAAGCTGACAACTAGATGGCGGGTGGGCGACCAATAGACCGGCGGCGTTTTTGAGAGCGACTGTTCCAACGCGGCCTGCGCAGACTGCCGTTCGGGCCCGAGTCGCTCAAGATGCTCCACCGCAGCCGACAGATTTTGCTCAAGCTCCGCCAGTTGCGCTTGTTGCTGCCGAGTTGGCGCCTTAATCAGCGGGGGTGAATTTCCGTGCTTGAGCGCCTTTCCGTTTTCCGGCACGTTATTGAAGAAGGCGAAGAGTTGATAGAATTCTTTCTGGGTCACCGGGTCGAACTTGTGGTCGTGGCAGCGGGCACAGCCCACGGTAAGACCCAGCCACACCGTTGAGGTCGTGTTTACTCGGTCGACCACGTATTCCACAGCGAACTCTTCGGGAATGATTCCGCCTTCCCCGTTGCCGCGGTGATTCCGGTTGAAGCCGGTGGCGATTTTCTGATCGAGTGTTGCGTTTGGTAGCATGTCGCCGGCGAGCTGTTCGATGGTGAACTGATCGAAGGGCATGTTCCGGTTGAAGGCGTCGATCACCCAATCGCGCCACCGCCACATGAAGCGCTCGCCGTCGGTCTGATAGCCGTTCGTGTCGGCGTATCGGGCCGCGTCGAGCCACTCCGCCGCCATTCTTTCCCCGAAGCGAGGAGAGGCGAGCAGCCGGTCTACGACTTTTTCATGGGCCTCGGGGGAAGTGTCGGCGAGATATGCGTTGATCTCTTCCAGCGTGGGCGGCAACCCGGTCAGGTCGAGCGAGACGCGCCGAAGCAGCATGGTCTGGTCCGCTTCCCGCGAAGGCGTAAGGCTTTCGCTTTCAAGCCGCTCGAGAATGAAGTAATCGGTTCCATTCCTCGGCCATGCGGTGTTCCCCACCTTCGGCAGCGCCGGACGGCGAGGGGGGAGGAACGACCAGTGCTCTGCCCATTTGGCTCCTTCTTTAATCCATTGCCGAATCAACTGGATTTCGTCATCGGTGAGCTTGCGGCCTGAATAGAGGGGCGGCATCCGATGGGATTCATCCCTAGCCGTGATGCGGCGGATGACTTCGCTGGCGGCGGGGTTCCCGGGGACGATGGCGAAGTAGCCTCCCAGGTCCTCAAAGGCACCCGCTTTGTTGTCAAACCGCAGCTTCGTCATCCGGGTGGTTTCATCAGGCCCGTGGCAGGTGAAACACTTGTCGGAAAGGATCGGGCGGATGTCCCGGTTGAAATCCACCGCGCGGGCGTTCGCTTCTTCCCCTTGAGCGGAAGCCGGGAACACGCTTAAAGTGCTCCCTAGGAGAATTCCCGCCCCGATAAGCAATACCCCCACTTGATGCCAGACCATAGTTACTGCTCGCTGTTTAACTTGGAATGTCCCTCGAGAACCTCCGATTTCAACTTTACCTTTGCCCACAATCATACGCCAGCGCCCCTCCCGCTACAAGCTCAAATCGCCATGGCCGCCACGGGCAGGTTCGGCAGCGTGAAGTACACGACTTCGATCTCGAGGCCCAGGGGATCGTTCCGCTCACGCAGGACCAGTTCCGCCGAGGAGATGATCATCGTCTGCGAGATACTGGTTCGCTCGGTTCTGCGGAACGGCTCGTACACAGGCCCGCCGTCGATCCGAACGAACGTCCGGAAGCCCTCGCGCTCGATACGCTTTACGGCTTTATTCAGCGAGTAGAACTCGAGGATCTGCCTGTCTTTGTCGCGAATGCCCACGGAGGTCATCGCTTGGCCGCGGTTGACGTAATACGCCCACAGCGGGATCCCCCACGCCCCGGCGATACCGGGGAGGAAGTTCGAAAACGCGGGCGCCCAGTTGTACTCCTTGGTGACGAAGGACGACGTATCCAGGTCCAGCGCGTAGGTCGTGTGCGGTCGGGTCATGTCTGAGGGGGCTCCGTTCTTCGGGTAACGGTCTGTCGGGCCATCGAGTGCAGCGGCCATGCTCGGCGACCCAGCCACTGGCCCGTTAACCAGAGGGGCACGTCGTCTCCCAACGGCCGTCGCACCGGAGTGTGACCGTGAACGGGGTGCAGGTGGCCGAACTCATCGTGCGCCCGACGGAGGGCTTCCCGGGCCAGCTTCCGCTCGGGGGTGTCCTGGAGAATCGGGAGACTTTCCGAGAATTTGATCGCCTTGCTCACCAGGTTGACCGCGACCTGCCGGAGGCGGTTGCAGTCACCGACCAGGGCGTCAGGAACGTCCGAGTCGACGCGGCACGCCATCTCCAATCCTTTCTCATGGGCACAGACGGCCCCGCCCTTTAGGCCTGCGTGGGAGAATTCTGGGCTAGCTGGTCACGTTAGCGATCAGCAGGGACGCACTTGAGACGAGCTCACCAAGATTGGCTGCTGTGACAACAATGTCACTAATCTACTGGACGAGTACATTCCCTTGACAAATCTCGTCAGCTCACCGGAGTACCCTGAATTTCCGCCCTGGCCCTGGGCAAGCTTTTGGGGTAGCGCTCTTGCAGATACTGAACCAACTTCTCGCGGACGTAGCAGCGTAGGTCCCAGGCCTTCCCAGAATCTGGGGCGCTCATCAGCGCGCGCATTTCCATGGTGTGCTCGGTGGCGTTGGTGATCTGCAGATTCCAGACCTTGCCGTCCCACATTCCAGACGATTTCAGAATTCGGTGGAGCTCCTGGCGTACCTCCTCGACTGGCACGGTATAGTCCGCGTAAACAAAAACCGTCCCCAAGATGTCGGCGGTGGCGCGCGTCCAGTTCTGGAAAGGCCGCTCGATAAAATATGAGAGCGGCAATACAAGGCGACGCAAGTCCCAAATCCGCACCACGACGTAGGTTGTGCCGATCTCCTCAATCCATCCCCATTCCCCCTCCACGATCACCACGTCGTCAATCCGGATGGGCTGGGTCAAGGCGATCTGCACCCCCGCAATGAGGTTGGAAAGCGCTGGCCGCGCGGCGAAACCTACCACGAGACCCACAAGCCCCGCCGAGGCGAAAAGGCCGGCGCCGAGTTGCCGAATCGTCGGAAAGGTCATCAGCATGATGGAGAGGGTGACAACACCAACGATGACTACCGCAATGCGACGGAGTACTTGGATCTGCGTTCGGACCCGACGCGCCGCCAGGTTGTCCTGGACGTCGATTCTGTATTTGGAGGCGATGAGATCCTCGAAGACGCCCATCGTTCCCATGGCCAGCCACGCACCCGAGGCAATCAAACCCAGACCGATGGCATGTCGGATGGGTTCCATCACCACCGCCGGGATGTGCAGAATCGGCAGGACCAGAAAAACCGCAAGAAGTGGGAATATCGCTCGGGCCGGTTGCCGTGAGTACCGAACAAGCAAGTTGTCGATGATGCTTTCGGTTCGTTTGGCGATCCCTTCAACTACAAGGAACAGGATATATTGCCCAAGGAGAGCCATAAGCGCCACGCCCACCAGAATGCCGATGGACCATGGCCAAGTTTGCCAATCTCCCAGAAACTGTCCCATCTTTCACTTCCTCCTTCCCGCAACTTAACCGCTCGCCAGCGTTGTTCTCGTCCGCTTGGACGCTGCGCCTTGCAGCCAGGCAGCGCGCACTGACGTATAGAGCCACCCAGGCTCAATATTACCGCAGTCCTGCAAGCCCTAATTGGGACCAAACATAACCGAGGGGTTGAGCCGGATGCGAGCATTCAAGAATGCCGTCACACGAGGTTGCATGGGGAGCGGCATTCTACTTCCTTAAAAAACCATTTGTGCCCTGTTCGAGGTGGGGGGCTGTAGGGCAATTGTGCGCGATTGCGGGCCATTCTACGCACTTTCTCAATAGTGTTCTTGCTCTCGACACGCTCACGGCAGAAAATTCATCCGCCGCAGGAGGTCCTGGAAGTGGACGTTACGATGATTCAACTGCACCAACCCAGCGGCTTACTCAGGAATCTTTCTTCTCCCTCCTCTCTGCCTCTAGAAGCGGTTCCACTACGGTTCCCAATACGGCCCCCCCCGATAAGGTGGGAAATCAACACTCCTAGTGTCCTGCGTCGTAAATAACAATGCAATGGCGAGGACATTGATTACGCAATTGGGTGCAGAGCAAGCCCATTTGACGGGCTGAATCAGAATTTAATGACCGTATGCGGGGTTAGCTATTGTAAAGAACCGTTAGACGCAGGACACTAGCAAGACACTCCCAAAGACCATAATGATTTCCCAAATCCCCCCCCTTGCCGGACAAAGTCACGAAGGGAGCCACCGTCAGGAATCCTCCTATAACCCCACCTATTCCAAATCCTAGTACACTGACTTTTGTTACCCTTGGGCCCAGGCAAAATTCCCAGCCATCGCAGCGTCGCTATCATGGGTGGGAGTGTGCAGGCTAACAGGCTAAATAATCAATCGGTTTCAAGCGGATGGAATTTTGGCGAACGACACCACTACACAATGGACGCTAGGTGTTGACGTCCGCAATGACTGCCCACAACGGTGGTATTCCGGACTACTCGCCGACTTGTCAAACTGTCGAGTGGCGTGGGCTTGAGGGAGATGCTGGAAACCGAAACCCGCCAAATCGATGGTGATACAATAGGCGGCTGCCAAGAACCGACGGGAATGTCCATGAAAAATTTTTCCCAAAACGAGCCGTTGACGGAAGCCGAACTGGACCGTCTCCGGAAATTCCTGAAGAATTGCAAGGGCGGCAAAGCCGGGCTGGGGATCATAGACACCGCTTCCGGTGTATGGAATGCGGGGCGGAATTAAGCATGGGCAGACCTCCGAAAGAGGGTCAGACTATAGTGAGAAATACCCCTAGGGCGCGTGACAAAGTTTTGTCGCGGGGGTGTCAGGTGGAAAGGGCCTCATAGGTCGGGTAGGGGGTTATCCGTCTCCAATTAAGCTTCGAATACTTCCTGCTTTTATCCTTACCCGACCGGTAGTATTATTTCCCTATTCCCATAGAACTGAGAAATTCTTAACCGCTGCCTATGGACCTTACATTTATTCCGATTGCAGGACTACTGATAGCCGTATTGGGCTTGGCCTATGCTTGGTATAGGGAGCGGACGGCTAGCGACCCAGGAGAGAGGGGAATTTTAGGTGCTCAGAAGTGGTCGGGCCGGATCAGTGTCAGCGGCGAGGCAGGCTGGGCAGGCGAAACCCGCACAGCGACTCCGAAGAACAGCCAAAATGTGCCGCACTACCACCTCAAAGAGGCCAGAGCTGTTTGCGATTGACAAGACAGGGCAGGAGGCAAGGTTTTCGGGTGAAGGGGAAGCTCATAATGGAAATTCCGGTTAAAGAGGGTGGAATCGATGAAAAGATTTATAAGGATCGGGAGGGAAACAAAGTTATGACAAAGAAAATGAGAGCTTGTTCATGGACCCTATTCTGTTTGGTGTCCGTATGTGTATCGGCATCGGCCTTGATGGCAAGTCTCCTGTCAAGCTCTTTGCGATGGCAACATTCAACTCCCCTACCCGAAGCACGGGCAGGCTACGCGGCGGGAGTCCTGCATGGAAAACTTGTGATTGCAGGAGGAACCTACTGGGAAGGGGAAAAAGGGAATTGGACTCAAAAGATCTTTTCCGCCCGCACACACATATTTGATCCGATCGGCCAAAGCTGGAAAAGACTGCCCGATGCCCCTAGTCCCTTTGGCTACGCTGCCTCCACGGTTGTGGATAACAAACTTTATGTGTTGGGGGGATACACGGGAAAGGATGTGAATCGTAAGGTTTTCACCTTGGAAAGGAAGGGAACCCGATACGCATGGAACGTTTACGGCGATATGCCGGAACCTCGTCTTTTTGCCTGGGCTGTCAGCGTCGGGTCGTCGATTTACCTGTTAGGAGGAACCATACGGTTTGAACCCTATGATGCGGCGGGCACCTGCTGCACCTCTCAGTCCGCAACAAATAGTTTCATGGTATTGAACACCACACGACCAGCAGAGGGGTGGCGCCGGCTTTCCCCCTTTCCGGGGGCAAAACGCTGGGGGTTCTCCTCGGAAACGGACGGATCGTTCATCTGGATGTTCGGTGGGATCTATCAGGCGAAACCGAAGGACCCGTAACGAAATTCGACGAGGTCCTCCGTTACAACATTGTCGACGGAACTTGGGAAAGTATGCCGCCGCTGCCGGAGGCTACCCGCGACGCAACTCCTTTGACACCTGTTTTTACCCAGGATCGCATCATCTTGGTCAGCTTCGCCAAGAAAGTCTGGCAATTGAATTTGAAAACATTAGAGTACAGCCAATTGGCTCCTTTACCCGAGGAAGCCTTCGTGGATAAGTTTGTATGGATCAACAATCAAATCATTGGGGCAGGGGGTGAAAACAAAATAGAGGCCCCCCGTCGAAGATCGGAATGGACATTCATCGGACGGTTCACCTCCGAGTAAGCAGGCGGACCATAGGTGACCTGAGCTGGGGTTGACCTGACCCCCTCAAACCGGTCCAGTTCTAATGTTAGAGTTGGACCTGGAATAGGGAGGTCAGGATGGTCAAGAGGAAGCATTCGATCGAACAGATTATCGGTAAACTTCGAGAGACCGAAGTGGAACTTGCCCAGGGTCGCAGCGTAGCCGAGGTGTGCCGGTCGTTGGGGGTGACCGAGCAGACCTATTACCGCTGGCGAAAGGAGTAGGGCGGTCTAAAGATGGATCAGGCCAAGCGGTTGAAGGTCCTCGAGCAGGAGAACACTCGCTTGAGGAGGGCGGTTGCAGACCTGACCTTGGACAAGCAGATTCTGCAGGAGGTCACAAGGGGAAACGGCTAAGCCCGGCGCGTCGCCGGCAGTGGGCGGCGCATGTCTGTAAGGCGTTGGGTGTCTCGGAACGCCGGGCTTGTCGAGTGCTCAGCCAACCCCGGTCCACCCAGCGCCATCGATGCATCGCTGCTCCCGACGAGGATGCCCTGACGAGGGCCATCGTCACCCTGGCCGGTCGGTTTGGTCGCTATGGCTATCGTCGGGTCACGGCCTTGCTGCGGCGAGCCGGCTGGAGGGTCAACCATAAGAGAGTGGAGCGCATCTGGAGGCAGGAGGGGTTGAGAGTGCCGCAGAAACAGCCGAAGCGTGGACGCCTTTGGCTCAACGACGGATCGTGCGTTCGTCTGCGCCCCTGCAGTCCGAACCACGTCTGGGCTTACGACTTCGTCCAAGCCCGCACTCACGACGGGAGGGCTTTCCGGTTGTTGACGGTCATCGATGAGTACACTCGGGAATGTCTGGCTATCCAGGTGGCCCGCCAGATTCGATCCGACGATGTCGTGCAGCTACTGGCCGATCTGTTCGTTCTCCGAGGTCCGCCCGAGCACCTTCGCTCGGATAATGGCCCGGAGTTCTGCGCCCAAGCTCTACGAGAGTGGCTGGGGCGAATCGGAGTGAAGACGCTCTACATCCAACCCGGGAGTCCCTGGGAGAACGGCTACAACGAGAGCTTTAATGGGAAGCTCCGAGACGAGTTGCTCGACCGGGAGATCTTCTACATCTTGCAGGAAGCGAAGGTGTTAATCGAGCAGTGGAGGCGACACTACAACAGGGTTCGACCTCACAGTGCTCTTGGTTATCGTCCACCGGCACCGGAGGCCATGGAAATCCCGCCGCTGCTCGGGAGGCAGCTGCCTCCCGACCTAGGGACAGAATTACCGCTGAACTAACATACGAGTTGGTACAATCACTGGGGGCAGGTCAACTTTAGCAAAGTACTCTGCACAATTACAGTGACTGTGTGACTGTGCAGAATTTGTTGCGAATGTGCAGACTATTTGCGCGAACTTTTCTTCGGAACAGGGTCACGATCTGCTCCGGCTTGCACCTCTTTGTCGACATGACGCCGGTCCGCTCATTGGGACTCCCTTGCTTCTTTTAAGCACTTCCAACTGCTGTCGCGAAGCCAAGTTCTCTAGGGGCAGGTCACGTCGTTTTCTAAAGGCTGCAACAACCAAAATTCCCAGCCATCCCAGTGTCGCTATCATGGGTGGGAGTGTGCAGGCAATAAGCTAAATAATCAATTGGTTTCAAGCGGATGGAATTTTGGCGAACGACAGCTACCCAGAAGAGCCGATCGAACCTGCCCCATGGCGGTCGGGGATTCTTGCCCTTCAACACGAGCACTTGCTGGCGCAAGGCCAGAATCTCCAGCGCCAAGTCCTGTCGGGACCGGTGGAACGCGCCAGCCCACCTCAACACGCTCACGACGAAGCGAAACATGAACCGCTTTTAAAGCACCATCGGTCGAGTCAGGCGAGTCGGCTCTCTGTCCAAGCTGTTGATTTTGCGACTGAATTGAATTTTTGCGACGCACAGGCCTCATGCTAGGATTTTCTCCACCACGTTGCCGTGGACATCGGTCAAGCGAAAATCGCGACCCTGGTACTTGAAGGTCAGCCGTGTGTGGTCGATGCCCAGGCAATGAAGCATCGTGGCGTGGAGGTCGTGCACATGAACCGGGTCGCGGGTGATGTTGTAGCAGTAATCGTCCGTTGCCCCGTAGGTGATCCCCGGGCGGATGCCGCCCCCCGCCATCCAAATCGTGAAGCAACGGGGATGATGGTCACGGCCGTAGTCGTCCGCGGTGAGCTTTCCCTGGGAGTAGACGGTCCGGCCGAATTCGCCGCCCCAGACCACCAAGGTGTCCTCCAGCATGCCGCGCTGTTTCAGGTCGCGGACGAGGGCGGCCCCCGCCTGGTCGGTATCCTTACATTGCCCCCTGATAGCTTTCGGTAATTCCGTATGATGATCCCAGCCGCGATGAAAGAGTTGGATGAACCGCACGCCGCGCTCCGCCAGCCGCCTTGCCAGCAGACAGTTGGCGGCGAAGGTGCCCGGCTTTCGGGAATCCGGCCCGTAGAGCTCGAAGATGTGGTCCGGCTCGTCGGTCAAGTCCGTCAGCTCCGGCACGGAACTTTGCATGCGGTAGGCCATCTCGTATTGCGTAATCCGTGTGGCTGTTTCCGGGTCGCCGAAATCCCGGAGCTTCAACTGGTTCAGCTTTGCCAGGTCGTCCAGAAAGCGCCGCCGCGTCGTATCGGAAAGCCCCGGAGGGTTGGAGAGATAAAGCACCGGGTCGCCCACCGAACGGAACTTCACCCCTTGGTATTGCGTCGGAAGGAATCCGCTTCCCCAAAGGCGGTCGTAGAGGGGCTGTCCACCCGGCATGCCAGTGCCCTGCGAGACCATGGCGACAAACACCGGCAGGTCACGGTTCTCGCTGCCGAGCCCGTACGACAGCCAAGCCCCTATACTCGGGTTGCCGGCCAATTGCGTCCCCGTCTGAAAGAAGGTGATCGCCGGGTCATGGTTGATCGCCTCGGTGTGCATCGACTTGATGAAGCACAATTCATCGACTACCTTTGCCGTGTGGGGCATCAGGTCGCTCGCCCACGCGCCGCTCTCGCCGTGCTGGGCGAACCGGAAGAGGGACGGGGTTACCGGGAAGCTGGCCTGCCCCGAGGTCATGGTGGTCAGCCGCTGTCCCTGGCGCACTGACGCGGGCAGTTCCGTGCCGCGTAGCTCGGCGAGCTTCGGCTTGTAGTCAAAAAGGTCCATCTGGGATGGGGCGCCTGACTGGAAGAGATAGATCACACGCTTCGCCCTGGGCGGGAAATGGGGAAGGCCCGAAAGGCCTCCGTGGGACATGCCTTTGGGGGAAGTCGGCGCTGCACCCTCAGCGGGGGCGAGCAGCTCGTCGTTCATCAGGCAGGCCAAGGCCGCCGTGCCGAGCCCGAGGCGGCTCAGGCTGAAAAAGTGCCGCCGCGTCAGCAATAGCTTTTTTTCTACCAGGGGATTCATCGCTTACTCCTTGGTGACGGTCTCATCGAGGTTCAGGATCAGGTTGGTGATTGTGGTGTAGGCTGCCAGTTCGCTCACCTCGATCGATTCGTCACGTGGGGATTCTCCCTCCCTCACCAACCGTAGAGCCGCTTCAGGGTCACGGCGATAGGATTCCCGATGGCGATAAAAGCCGTCGACGAGGATGCGGGTCTCTTCCGCGGTCGGCTGCCGCGCCGTGACCACTCGGAACGCCATCCGGATGCGTTCCTGGGGAGTGTCACCCCCTTCGGCGATGATCCTTTCGGCCAGGACGCGTGAGGCTTCGACGAAGGTCACGTTATTCATCAGGATCAATGCTTGAAGGGGCGTGTTGGTCCGCGTCTCGCGCACAATGCAGGTTTCCCGGTTTGCGGCGTCGAAGGTGATCATCGAAGGGGGAGGAATCGTCCGCCTCCAGTAGGTGTAAAGACTCCGGCGGTAGAGATCCTCGCCTATGTCCGGCTCGTAGCCCTTGGTCCCCACCCCCCCGGAGAGTTCCTTCCACAATCCGGCGGGCTGGTAGGGCTTGACGGAGGGCCCACCGATCTTTCCCGTCAAGAGTCCACTGACCCACAGCGCTTGGTCACGAATCGCTTCCGCCGCCATCCGAAAGCGTGCCCCCCGGGCCAGCAGGCGATTCTCGGGGTCCCTTTGCTGCAGCTCTGGGCGGAGGCGGGATGATTGCCGGTACGTGGCGCTGGTGACCACGGTCTTTAACAAGCCTTTCACGTCCCATCCGGTCCGGACAAATTCGGTGGCGAGCCAGTCGAGAAGTTCTGGGTGCGTGGGCGGTTCCCCTTGAAAGCCGAAATTATCGACCGTCTTGACCAGCCCCGTTCCGAAGATCATCTGCCAGAAACGGTTTACGGCAACGCGGGCCGCCAAAGGATTCGAGGAGTCCACCAGCCAACGGGCGAAGTCGAGCCGATTGCGGAGGGGTCCGCGGAAGCCGCCGGAAAGGGCGCCCGGTACGCCGGGCGTGATCTTTTCTCCCTGGCGGTCATAGGCGCCGCGAATCAGTATATGCGTTTGGCGTGGGGTCTCGCGCTCCTGCATCACCATGGTGGTGGGAATCTTATCGATGAAATCTTCCTGCTCTTCTCGGAGTTCGACCGTCCTCCGATAGGCCTGCCGGATCGATGCTGGCGCGGAGTTTTCAAGAAAATAGGCTCGGATCTTTTTCGCCTCCCCACGGGTCCTAGTGCCCGGGACTGTGGCGGCAATATCGGAAATCGAGGTCGAGGTGGCGAGGATTTCCGCTTCATCGGCGGATAGGACCGTATCGTAAAGGCGCACCTCATCGATGGTGCCGTGGAACCGGCTGCCCGGTCCGCCGCCGGAGCCGATGCGGAGCGGTTCGTCGGTCTTGAAGCTCTGATTCAGCGCATCGAGCAGAACCCGAAGCTTCTCGCGCTTCCCGTTGACGTAAATCTTTATCCCGTCAGCGAACCGGGAGCCGTCATAGGTAAACAGCACGTGGTGCCAGCGGTCGGGTGCCAGAGTCCGCTCCGTTTCTACCCGGATCGCGTCATCCAGCCAACGCACCAACAGCCGGAGGTGAATTTTCCCGTCCTCGAGCGTCAGGCTATAGCCCTTCCCCTCCTCCACGTCCCGCATGCGGGACAATACAGTCCCTCCTTGCTTTCCGGCCGGATAAATCCAAGCGCCCGCGGAAAACTTGTCGTAGAAACCGAAGGCGCCGAAGTTACCGGCCTCGATGAACCGTTTACCGTCGAATTTCGCCGCTTGGGCGATCCTGCCGGGGACGAACGTGGCTTCCCCGTTTTTAAAAGTTCCGTTCGATGCTTTCTTCCCCTCTGCCTTCCGGCCCTGCCGGGATGTGTCACCATCGAGGGCGAAGCTGACAACTAGATGGCGGGTGGGCGACCAATAGACCGGCGGCGTTTTTGAGAGCGACTGTTCCAACGCGGCCTGCGCAGACTGCCGTTCGGGCCCGAGTCGCTCAAGATGCTCCACCGCAGCCGACAGATTTTGCTCAAGCTCCGCCAGTTGCGCTTGTTGCTGCCGAGTTGGCGCCTTAATCAGCGGGGGTGAATTTCCGTGCTTGAGCGCCTTTCCGTTTTCCGGCACGTTATTGAAGAAGGCGAAGAGTTGATAGAATTCTTTCTGGGTCACCGGGTCGAACTTGTGGTCGTGGCAGCGGGCACAGCCCACGGTAAGACCCAGCCACACCGTTGAGGTCGTGTTTACTCGGTCGACCACGTATTCCACAGCGAACTCTTCGGGAATGATTCCGCCTTCCCCGTTGCCGCGGTGATTCCGGTTGAAGCCGGTGGCGATTTTCTGATCGAGTGTTGCGTTTGGTAGCATGTCGCCGGCGAGCTGTTCGATGGTGAACTGATCGAAGGGCATGTTCCGGTTGAAGGCGTCGATCACCCAATCGCGCCACCGCCACATGAAGCGCTCGCCGTCGGTCTGATAGCCGTTCGTGTCGGCGTATCGGGCCGCGTCGAGCCACTCCGCCGCCATTCTTTCCCCGAAGCGAGGAGAGGCGAGCAGCCGGTCTACGACTTTTTCATGGGCCTCGGGGGAAGTGTCGGCGAGATATGCGTTGATCTCTTCCAGCGTGGGCGGCAACCCGGTCAGGTCGAGCGAGACGCGCCGAAGCAGCATGGTCTGGTCCGCTTCCCGCGAAGGCGTAAGGCTTTCGCTTTCAAGCCGCTCGAGAATGAAGTAATCGGTTCCATTCCTCGGCCATGCGGTGTTCCCCACCTTCGGCAGCGCCGGACGGCGAGGGGGGAGGAACGACCAGTGCTCTGCCCATTTGGCTCCTTCTTTAATCCATTGCCGAATCAACTGGATTTCGTCATCGGTGAGCTTGCGGCCTGAATAGAGGGGCGGCATCCGATGGGATTCATCCCTAGCCGTGATGCGGCGGATGACTTCGCTGGCGGCGGGGTTCCCGGGGACGATGGCGAAGTAGCCTCCCAGGTCCTCAAAGGCACCCGCTTTGTTGTCAAACCGCAGCTTCGTCATCCGGGTGGTTTCATCAGGCCCGTGGCAGGTGAAACACTTGTCGGAAAGGATCGGGCGGATGTCCCGGTTGAAATCCACCGCGCGGGCGTTCGCTTCTTCCCCTTGAGCGGAAGCCGGGAACACGCTTAAAGTGCTCCCTAGGAGAATTCCCGCCCCGATAAGCAATACCCCCACTTGATGCCAGACCATAGTTACTGCTCGCTGTTTAACTTGGGATGTCCCTCGAGAACCTCCGATTTCAACTTTACCTTTGCCCACAATCATACGCCAGCGCCCCTCCCGCTACAAGCTCAAATCGCCATGGCCTGTTCTGGGTGGCATCGCGGCTCACCTTGGCCGTACCGACGGCCTTCTTGGTCTGTTTCGCATCTCCCACCTGCGTTGCGACCGGCCAGAACTTAGTGCACCCCTCCGCTCCGACCCCCGCTTCCAGGACCTCCTGCGGCGGATGAACTTTCCGCCGTAGGCAGCCTCGCCCCAAGTGTACCAAAATGTAATCCTTTGGCACACGCGAAACTGGTTTAATCTTGCCTTGAACTTTCAATGGTTTAGCGGAGAGCGTGATTAGACCCTTTGGTACACTCCGATAGGCAGTGAGGTGACAATGGCTAGCCGAGTTAGGTTCCTTCACTGGGTTTGTTCATGAAACCCTCGCCAATAGTTAATCATTCCGTACTGGAAACAAGCCACTTAGAAGCCACATCTCAGCCTTCATTAAACCCGGAAACCGCAATATTTAAAGCAGTGGACTCGGCAGTATGTAGGGCTGGAGGTGGATCAGGTTCGTCGGCTCAAACAGGTTGAGGAGGAGAACGCGCGGCTGAAGCGGCTGGTGGCGGACCTGACATTGGATAAGGTCATGCTGCAGGATGTACTGGGAAAAAAGTTCTAGAGCCTTCGCGGCGCTGGCAGGTGGTCGAGTGCCTGTGCGGCAGTTTCCAGGTAAGTGAGCGACACGCCTGCCCGCCTTGTTTCCCTCGATGCCGGTAATGTGCGACTTTGCCATGCTCAAGCCACCGATTTCATTTTGGCGAACCACAGCTCGACTGGAGGCAACCGCGTGTAAAATCGCAACTGCTGGAGGGTCAAAAAACTAATTCCGGTTATGGTCCCTCTCGGGTGAGTCTTCTTGTGCCTCGGCGGTTAAGCCCCGGTGGATTCAACCGAACCTGCCCTCGATGACTTCCGTCCTAAACTCCAGGCTGGACTTAAGAGGCTCGGTGCAGTAACCTTCAAATCCGATAAAAAAGACAACTCAGGATCCAAAATCCAACTACGGGGCCCGGGCCTTTCGGCCTCTCAAAGGAGCAGATCATGAAGAAGCATTTCTGGGGTTTTAAGTCCTTATGGGGAAGAACAATCGCGCTTTGTCTGTTCTCGGCACCCCTTCTGTGGATTTCCGGGTGCCAGCAGGAATCCTCGGGACCCGCCGTGACAGGAGGCAACTGTAGCGCTCTCCCAACTCGCGCAGCACTCGAGACGGCTCTCAACGCTGTCGTGGACGCGGGGGGCAATGGAGGTTTCCCCCTCCAGATGTGGCTGACTACGGTCAACCGAGACGGCGAGGTCTGCGAGGTTATATTCTCAGGAGACGACCGCGGTGACCAGTGGCCGGGCAGCCGCGTGATTTCGGCGCAGAAGGCCAACACAGCGAACGCGTTCAGCCTCCCCGGCTTGGCGCTTTCCACCGCCAACCTCTTTTCCGCCGTGCAACCCGGCAACAGCCTGTACGGCTTGCAGCATAGTAATCCTGTGGACACGACCGTGGCTTACGGCGGCGCCGCCGCGAATAACGGCCAACCGAACGATCACATGGCCGGAAAGAAGATCGGCGGGGTCAATGTCTTCGGCGGCGGATTGCCCCTGTACAATTCAGGGGGAACCCTTGTGGGAGCCTTGGGGGTAAGCGGCAACACCTCCTGCACCGACCACATCATCGCCTGGAAGGTACGGGACGAGGTGAAATTCGATACCCTTCCTGGTGGTGTAAGCCCGACGAAAGATGACAACATCGTCTTCGATACCTCCGTTGACATGAAAACGGGACACACCACCAGTGCCGGCGGATGGGGACATCGCGAATGCGATGCCACCGCCACGAGTGTTGCGAATGATCTTCCCAACACGCATCCTGTGAGTAAAGCGGCACCGGACCAATAACCTGATCTCATCCCGTAGGGTGGGCTCGCCCGTCCGAATTCTTCTTGACCCGGCTCGGGTGATTCGGTGAACTTCGGCAAGAAATCAGTCAAATTTCTGGATCGGGGATCCAATTATCCCTTCGGTGGAAGAGGTGGACCTTAGGGTTTCTGTGCAGCCCTTGACCATGCTCAAGTTGGGCGTCAGGGGGATGCGGGGAAGCGTTGGCGGATCTTCTTATCGTGTTGAACAATGCTCACTTGCGGCGATTGGTTCGGGAACACATCAAGTACGACCATCAGGATCGAATCCCCGATGGACTGGGCAAAGATACACCCGATCGGCGTCCGGTGGAGCGTAAGAGGGTTGGCGAATCGGCTTTCGCATCCCTACCCCGCCTTGGCGATCTCCACCATCGGTCTACGTGGCGTGTCGCTGCCTGAAAGAATCCCTCTTGGGGGAACCCATCCTGCATTTGATCTGCTCCCGACTTCCTTCTCCCCATAGGGCATTTTCGGAAAAGCCCTGGAGCAAGAGATCTCGGCTCCCTGGCGGCCAGTTGTGGAAATGAGGGAAGGTTTCGCCGACTGCAGTCGGCGCGAATCGACCCCATTGATTCAGCACAGTCCTCCTAAATGGAAGTCGGGTTTCCTTCCCATTCGGTGTGGTTTTGGCGACACACAATTATGCTCGCGGGGTGAACTCAAACTCATCAAAGGGAAAGATCGGGTGAGGGATCCTCTCGAACGGCAGAGACGTTAGATCGGGACTACAGCATCCTGGGCTGTTCACAATCAAGATGGCTCGGGCAATCCGTTCGTATTCCGCCCGAAGGCCCAGAGCCGACTTAACCACCACCAACTTCATTTCCTTTGGTTCAATCCCGTGGCTTCGGTACAGTTCGGGATCAGTTGTGGGAACCGGCCGCTCTGAAATCAACAGGCGAACCTTTCCGCTCGACAACACCACCCCTCTCCCCATCTTGACCAAGCGCCCCGTGTAAACGCGGCCTTTGTAATGAAACTCGCCGTCAGAAATGAGTTTCACCTTTCCGTGGATGCGAATAGGTCGGGCATATTGGGGGTCCAACTTTCCGCCGACATTCAGCGTAACCGTATTCCCGACGCCTGCGCGGATGGCTTCGTTTGCTGCCATGGGATCCACAACAACGGCGGCGACGGGTACGTCAATTTTTCGTTTTAAAATCTCTGCGAGAATCGCGGTGCCGTCGCCCGGTGCGCCTCCCCCGGTTCCATCGGCACCCTCTCCGAGTACCACCGGTCCTCCTTCCAGCTTCATAGCCTCCTCCAGGGCTTCATCCACCGAAGGAAGAGGAACAACGAATGCCCTCCGCAGCGACCAGATGAATCGAGCCAAATCGTTGGCCAATGATTTGGCCCTAGCCCTATTGTTGTCGGTGATAACCACTGCGCTCCATCCGAGCTCTTCTACATCGAGCCACGGCTGTACGGCGAACACGGAGGTGGAAATTACCCCCGGGCCCTCCATGGATTTGGCATACTTCATGATCTGGTGAAATTCCCCTCGGTCGGTCAGCATGTTTTCCACTTGGACTACCATGGGGATCTTAACCACTTGCATGGTGGGACGGATTTCACCGCGGAGGGTAGCCGTGAGGAGCCTGCCCGCGCGCAGGCCCGTCTCGTACAGGTCCACGTGGGGACAGGTGGCATAGCCCACCAGCGCGTCAGCATTCTCCCACATCGCACCGGTCAAGTTGGCATGCAGGTCCAAGCTCGCAACGATGGGGATCGAAGGTCCCAGCCATATCCTCAGCTCGCGGAGGATATAGCCGTCACAACTGTCAATCTCTTCACCTGCCCAAGCACCGTGGAGCGCCAGCAGCATTCCGTCCACCTGGCCAACGGTTCTTATCCCATCTTGGAACTCGGCCATCAGGGCGCCGAAGTCGTTGGCTTTGATTCTGCCGTAACTTACCGCCCAGCCGCCCAGAATGGGGGCGATCTGTGCCCCAGCCTCTTCCAGAGCGTCAATAAACCCGTGTAGCTCGCTGTTTTCCTTTTGGTGATCGGAGATTAACTTGTGGCCTGGAGTAAGCAGAAAGTGGTCACGCGTCGTAGGTTGCGGCGAGAAGGTGTTTGTCTCTTGCAGTAGGGAAGCAATGGCAACTTTCATGAGAATTCCCCGGCTTAGGGCTTAAATATGCCTTTCCCCCTGCCGCGTATTCGAGAAGGGCCGTGTTTGAAGCTTCCGCCGCGCGTGGAAGCACCTACTTTAAGGTTACCGCAGCGAGCCGAATACCTACCACAAAAGCCATCTACGGAAGTCCAAACTTTCGTGGTGCTTTTACTTGCGAAAGCGTCCAGAAGACGGAAGCTCCGCCAGCCATGTGCTCTTGCGACTGGACACCCGATTTACCCATAAGAATTTCCCTTGGCAACATTTCTTGGCCGTTCACCAAAGGGGCAAATGAGGAACCCAATTCGGCCGATAAGGGTCGAAGAATTCTACGGCATCGCCTTCTGAAGCGTAGAGCTCGGCGTATTTCTTCATCTTCTTCGCGTCCAAGCGGACTCCCAAGCCCGGGCCTTCTGGTAAAGCGATCGAGCCATCGCAGTACTGAAAGGGTTCTTCGATGATGTCATCTACTTGATGGTGGTAGTGAGAATCATAGGCATGCGAAACTGCAGGCGTAGTGGCAAAAAAGTGAAGCCCGGCGGCGGTCCCTATACCTAACTCACGATCACTATGAATGGCTAAGCCAATGTTGAACGTTTCACAGATGGCGGCGAGCTTCTTGGCAGCCGACGGCCCTCCCCAGAAATACAAATCGACCAGGATCACATCCACCGGATGGAGGCGTACCGCGGGTGCCATCTGATCAAACGAGGTGATACATTGATTGGTAGCGAGCGGCACATTAACGGATTTGCGCACGAGCGACATCCCTTCAAGATTCCAAGTAGGATCCTCCACATATTCCAGGTCGTGTGGCTCCATCTTGTGAAGAAAACGAATGGAGGTTTCTACGGACCACGCTTGGTTAGGATCAAAGCGGAATTGGCGGATGGCCGCACCGAAGTTACGTCGCAGTTCGGCCACTGTAGCCAGTTCCACTTCCGGGTCCAGCACGCCTCCCTTCAGCTTTAAGCCGTGGAAGCCATGCTTCTCCACTAAATGGGCATAGTGCTCCGAGATCTGTTCCGGACTGGCTTCTCCGCCCTTTCCATCCTGAGCGTAGCGGTAGAAAAGGTAGGCGAGAAAGGGCACCTCCTTACAGTTTACTCCGCCCCAGAGGTCGTAGAGAGGTTTGTTCAGCGCCTTGCCGATGATATCCCAGAAGGCTATTTCCAGTCCTGCGGCTACATAGCGCATCTCGGCTGAGCGGGCGGTTTGTTCGGAAGTCACGCGAAAGACTTCGAATCTCTTCACCAGGGTGTTGACTTCGAAGGGATCCATCCCCATAAACAAAGGCCGAGATTCTTCAATTCGCTGAACAGTTGAAGCGCCACCGTAGGTTTCCCCCAATCCCACAATGCCCTCGTCCGTGTACAACTGGATGATGGTGCGAGTCGTCCCTTTCTCTACTCCCATAGACCAACGCAGAGGGGCTTCCATCTTGATGGTTACGGGGGTTGCCTTCACATCGGTAACTTTCATTCAGTTCTCTCCTCGAAGGTAATTCGGACGGTGTTCGCTACCGAAACCTCACAGTTCCCAGGTTCTAGGAAGATCTCCCTTATCCTGTTGGGGTACGGATGCGTTTGCCGGGATGAGATTCCGTGTGACCATCCCAATCCCTACTATACTATTTGCGGGAAGATCTTCCTAGCCGCCTTCTGCGCCCCTTTGCCAATCCAGGCGACGCAGGATCTCTCTCATGTTGTCCACCAAGGGAAAAAAGGAAATCCCTCAGGCGTGCGAGTCAATTGACAAAAGACCCAGGAGGAACCGAAGAAAGGGAAAAGCATACGGCCCAGCCGGGAGGGTTCTCCCGTGCTCATCACATTATTGAGGATTGCATAATATTTTGATGCTGAACTACCCCTAAGATGCCCTTTTTGTGCGACTGCGGGGCAATATTACGTGTAACTATAATTTGCAAACCTCAATAGGCTTTGGCCACGCTCCCTGCCGACATGAGCATTTCTGTTTTTACAGCGGAGGAGATGAAAAGTGACATCATTCACCGGGAAGAGATCGGCGCGCATAGTCGGCGCCGGCGACCAGTACACGTAGCTTTTGCCTGGTAATATCCAGGGGAACGTGTTGAAACCCACACTCGGAAGACAACAGCAACCGGTCGGGCGTGAAATAGTCGAGTGCCGGTTTGGCACGTTCGGCAATCAATTGGATTGACTCCATCTCATTGCTCCGTTGATCGAGCACACCGACAGCGAATTCCCCCTTGTAATCGAGCTGTTCCCAAAGAGTCATCATATTGTAGTCGAGCGTGCAGTGCTCCAACGAAAGCTGATCGACCGGAGCGATACGAAAAGCCTCTGCTAAGTCCTGGTATCGCGTAAAGTAAACTCGCCTCCGATAGGCATTCCCGCCGCAAACATGAAGGCCGACTTTGACCTTTAGGTCTGCAACGGCAATTTTCAGTATCTCGGCGGCCCAGACGGTATCTTCGGGAAAGGCGGTCCACGCCGGCTCGTCAAACTGGATGAACTCACATCCCGCGCGTACCAGCTCCCGGAACTCTTGATTCAGGACGTGAGCATAGGCGCTGGCTAAGTGCTTGTCGTCGGGGTACAGGTCGGGCCGCCGATTATCGGAAAATTTGGCCAGCATATGCGGGCCAATGCAAGTCATCTTGACCTCAACCTTCGGTGGTGCTGCCGCCCGGGCGACACGCCAATCGTGAGCTAGCCCAATCCTGGGGTTTTCGATGGGCCTCACGACCTGGGGCAGCTCGATCCCAAATCCAGCCGTGCCAAACTTTCGATAGGTCATTTGCTCAAAACTTAGCCCATCGACACGCTTCTGGACAAAGTAGTACATGTTCTCGCGGCGACCTTCTCCATCGGTGACGATGTCAAGTCCGGCATCCACTTGGTCCTGTACGGCCCACCGAATGATATCGTCAGCTTCCTCACGGGACAATTCCGGTTTGTGGAGAGTGTCGGTGGGTTGGGTGGGTCGGGGATAACTTCCGGTTACAGTCGTACGAAATGCTGTGCTCATCGGAATCCTTGGGGGCTCCTCTTACCCGGCATGAACTCCCCACGCTAGCACTTGCCAGAGGTGCGGAGATGCAGGTCGGAAGTAATTACCTTGAGTAGGTGTTATACTAGCATTTCCGTTTTAAAATTCCGAATCGTGGTGGTAGAATTTCTCCTAGCGGAAGGGGCCAACGTGAATGCGAATGATAAGTGGGGCCAGACTCCGCTGCACCAGGCGGCCAGACCGGACCCCAAGGACGTAGCGGACTTGCTCAAAAAGCACGGAGGGAGACAGTAATGGACTAGTATGAAGGGAGTAACCGGTGCCAGTTCGTTCTTTTCTGTGAATTGAATTTCCCATTGATTGATCAATCAAACCGGAACCTGAAAGAAGGGTAGGTTAGCTAAATGCGCAAGGCTTCTTCCTGGATCAAAGCGCCTGGCACAGTGCTCAAGTCTGTGGCCGCCGCCCTTGTGGGAATGTTGGTTGCGAGCTTGGGCAGCCAGGCGTTTGCGACTGAGGCCATAAGGCATCCGATGGATCCGCTTACGGGGCTGGAATATTCAGCGGTCATTCGAGCGTTGAAGGAGGAAAACTATGTCGATGACGCCAGCCGCTTTCCCCTGATCACCCTTGAGGAGCCCGCTAAGGCCGAGGTCTTACAATGGGAACCAGGTGATCCAGTGGCGAGGCGAGCCTTTGTCATTGTCAAGAACGGTCCTCAGACCTTCGAGGCCGTTGTCGACCTTTCCAAGGGTAAGGTGGCCTCCTGGAAGCAGATCAAGGGCGTGCAGCCCGGCGTCCTTCTTACGGAGGAGTGGACGTCCGCCCAGCAAATCGTTCGGGCGAATGCAGACTGGCAGGCAGCCGTCCGTAAACGGGGTATTAGCAATTTCCAAGATGTGGTTTGTGTCCCGCTTACCATAGGCTACTACGGCATCGCGGAGGAAGAAGGATATCGTCTGGTCAAGGTTGCCTGTTTCGATTCTCGTGGGACCAAGAACTTTTGGGGCCGGCCCATTGAAGGTTTGATTGCTGTAGTCGACCACGACAAGCGTGAGATCGTCAGGCTCATCGACACCGGAGTTGTCCCCATCCCCAAGGCTCCGGTCCATATTGATGAGGACTCAGTGGGCAAGCTCCGAGAACCGCCGAATCCAATCTCGATCGTACAGTCGCAGGGACCGACCTTCCAGGTTGATGGCCATGTGGTTACCTGGCAAGGGTGGCAATTCCATTTCCGCATCGATCCGCGTCTGGGTCCTGTGGTTTCAATGGTCCACTATAACGACAAGGGCAGAATGCGATCGATCCTGTACCAGGGCTCTGTATCTGAATTATTTGTCCCCTACATGGATCCGGACGTCGGGTGGTACTTCAGGACCTACATGGACGCTGGCGAGTACGGTGTGGGCAAACTTGCGGCGCCGCTCGAGCCGGGCTTGGACTGCCCGCCTAACGCCGTGTTTTTCGATACGGTCTTCGCCGACGATTGGGGGGAACCCTATAACCAGGAACGTGCTGCCTGTCTTTTCGAACGCTATACGGGGGATATCGCTTGGCGGCACTATGAAGCGGTGAACGGCCAGAGTGAAGTCCGTAGGCGGACAGACCTTGTTTTGCGTATGATTTCTGCCATCGGGAACTATGATTACCTTTTTGATTGGGTGTTCCGTCAGGATGGAACGATTACGGTTGCCCTCGGCACCAGCGGTGTCGAACAGGTCAAGGCTGTCAGGAGCCGCACGATCGCCGACGACAAGGATGGCCATGACGCGGCCTATGGTCATATGGTTGCCGAGCACACCGTCGCGATTAACCACGACCACTTCTTCTCTTTCCGGCTCGACTTGGATGTCGATGGCCGGCAGAATAGCTTCGTCAGCGAGCGTTTGGAAACCAAGCGGCTGGGCAAGCAAAGCCCTAGGCGCAGCGTCTGGGTGGTTGATTCGCGTGCGGTTGCCACTGAGCAAGCCGCCAAGCTGCGGATCAACCTTGAGAAGCCCGCTCTCTGGCGGGTCATCAATCCCAACGTTATTGGGCCCCTCGGCTACCCTGTTAGCTACGAGTTAAAGCCTAAAACCAACGCGGTTTCACTACTGAGCCCGGACGATTTCCCACAGCAGCGCGCCGGCTTCACCGACTTTCATCTCTGGGTGACGCCGTACAATCCGCACGAGCGATATGCCGGTGGGACATACCCTAATCAAAGCAAGGGCGGCGACGGCCTTCCTCGCTGGACAAGCCGTAATCGGCGCATCCAGAACACTGACCTCGTGCTCTGGTACACGCTTGGATTTCACCATGTGGTCCGGGCGGAAGACTGGCCCGTACTTCCTACGGCTTGGAGCGAGTTCGAACTGAGGCCATTCGACTTCTTCCAGCGCAACCCGGCGCTTGACCTTCCAAAATAGTCACGAGGACGGGATGGCGCACGAGCGAACAGGCACGGGGGCGCATAGTTACTCAAAGAGGCTAACATGCGATTTCGACGCAAGCCGCAGCGACGAGGCGTAGCTTTGTTGCTAGCGGCGGTTCTAGCCTTTGCCTCCGGCCTGTTCGCAAAGGAAACAGGCACGCTCAGAGGGTAAATTCGCGGGCCGCGCGGAGTCGCGGTCCCCCGCGCCACGGTCGAGCTCGTCGACCCTGGATCCGGCAATCGTTTCACCACCACGAGCAATGAGGCAGGTGAGTACGCGATCTCGGGAGTGTCACCCGGGAACTATCGTGTGGAGGTTAGTCTTTTTGGCTTCCGCAAAGTGGTGCGTGAGCAGGTGAGTTTTTCCGGCAGCCAGGCCTTGCACTTGGATTTCGAGCTGAAGCTGGCTACGCCAGAAAAACTGGCCCGAAGTCCATCGGCAGGGCCAACAAAGGGAGGGTCCGGGCTGGGATCGGCTGAAGACGACGCCCAGGCTGCGGAGGTCAGCGTCAGCGTGCGCAAATCCCGCCGCCGCCCGGAAGACAAAATTTCCGGGTACCGTCTCAAGTCTTGTTGAAGATTCGGGTCCAGCAGCTTCACCGAACCGACATCGGAAAGAAGGACGTTCTTGAGCTCACCGTTCGAAAGTAGCAAGCTCGCCTGCGTGGCTTCCCGATGCTCGTCCAGTTGAATCTTGCATGTGCCGACCACAGCTCCTTCAATGGTGTTGGCTCCTGCCGTGAGGCGCACCTGTGCGCCCTTCAACTGGTCGAGCAGCACGCCGATGTCGGCTCCGGAAGCGAGCTTAAAGGGAAACTGCGCGAGCAGCCTCTCGCTCGACTCGCTGGCGTCATAATTCACCGCCGATACCTTGCCACCGCGACGGTCGATTATCGTGAGCGATTTTAACACATCGCTCATCTGGTCTGCCTTGAACGTCAACCGGACGATTTGGTTCCGTGCCACCTGGCCTTGCCGCTCGAAATAGCCTACCCCGTTCTTGTAGAGAATGACTCTTCGGATGGGCAGCTCGCCATCCTCGGCCGCCCGCAGGGCCGAAACAGTAGCCAGACAGAGAAAAACTCCAACCAATACCTTCTTCATCTTTTGCCTCCTGGGGATAATGCCCTCTCCCGGGTGTGATGCACCGCTCTGCCGCGCCGTTGCCGCATGAGTCGCATTCTAATTCGCTCTGAGCTTCGAGACCAGTTGTATTAAAACGCAACTTCTTACCATGGGTCGCTATAAGAACGAACCCACTAAACTTGCGCTTTCCGAGGCCCTCAAGAAACTCCGGGAGAGTCGCTGGGAAGAAGCGGCAGCGGATTTTCGACGCCGTCTTGAAACCGAGGCCGATAACGTGGATTTGCGCTTGAATCTGTTGGTAGGCATCTGAAGTTGTTCACCGAGAAGATTGAGGTTAGCGGTTTGGAGGGGCTGCCAGAGCGATTGGCTGAAGCCAGGAAGAGAAAGAATGCCAATATCTGAGGTACAGTATAAGCTGGAAATTATTTCCCCGGAGCGAAGGTTCCTGGACGAGGGCCTCGGTATCGCCGTGGATGCTTCTAGGAACGCCTATGTTACGGGCTTTACCGATTCCACTTTTTTCCCGACGATGAGTGCGGTCCAACCCAGTCACGGTGGCGGCATCAGCTACTGGGGTCATCCGCTGAAGATGTTCCGCTGGCCAGGCAGTCGTCACTGGTTAGGAAGAAAAAATCTCCTGCCGTCTCTCACATCCGTTTTCTCGTACGCACTCACGTAACCTTTCTGTAGGTATGCCTGGTGGTATTTGCCCAGCTTTTCCAGGTCAAGCTCGATGCCTAGCCCGGGGGAATCATCTATGGTGATGGACCCGCCTTCGATCCTGACGGGGTGCTTGACCACATCGTCGGCCAGCATGTGATGGTAGGTCTGATGAGCATAGATGCAGGCCGGACTCACGCAGAGGAGCTGGAGGGCCGCTCGCGTAGCGATGGAGAGGGGAGCAAAGCTGTGATACACGAGAGGGATACGAGCTGTTTCGCACATCGCCGCGGCCCGCTGAAAGTTAGCAATGCCGCCCGCCTGCCAGGGATCAGTCATGATCACGTCAGCAGCAGCGGAACGGAGAAGATCGAGGACGTCCCAATTTAGCCAACTGCTTTGATTGGCCGCCAGCGGAATTGGAGAGCGACGTCGTAGTTCGGCCATTTCTTGGATGGATCGCATAGGGATGGGTTGCTCGATATATTGCAAGTTAAGATGCTTGAGCGCGTGCGCCATGCGCAAGGCCGTGCCGGGGGTCCAGGCTTCGTTGGCATCGACGCGAATTTGAACTTGCTTGCCGCCCCCGCGACGGAGGGCCTCAGCCGCGGCGATGTCGCGCTCCATCTCAAGGCCAACCTTAGTGTAAAGAGTCGTGAAACCTTGCGCGGCCATCCTTCGCGCGTCTCTTTCGATGTTCGCCGGGGTGGTGTGCTGCACAAATCCCATGATCGGCACATGAGAGCGGATCGCTCCGCCCAGCAACGCGTGGATGGGCACCCCGAGAGATTTCCCGAGAATGTCCCAGCACGCAATCTCGATTCCTGCAAGCGCAGCATTGCCGACGTAAGGAAAACTGCACCATCCCCCAAAACTTTGTATATCCAACCAGCGACGGTGAATTTGCCGCGGATCGTGCCCCACGAGAATTCGGGAAACGGACTCAATCGCAGCAAGGGTCACTTCGGGCGATGGAGCAGGAATGGATTCACCGATGCCCACGAGCCCCTCATCAGTGATGACCTCCACGACGATGGCGGTGACACCACGGCGTATTCCCTGCGACCAGATTTCTGGTTCTGCGAAGTCAATTGTTACGGGCGTTGCTTTGACAGTTTCTATTTTCATCGAAAACCTACTCCAAAATAGCGGTTTCTATTCTCGTGCCATGATGGAAGACTGGGAGGAGCGTAAGCCTTCAATTGTATTTGGCTGCGACGACATTGAGGCGACTCACCGCGACCTTTCCGGACACGCCGTGACGTTCCGATAAAACGATTCAAGTCAATCACGGGCCTCAGCCTTCTCGGGGTCCCAGGATTCGGATATGGGCGACTCAATCCCGATTATCTGAAACTGAGACAACTCCTAGCCGATGAAGAGGATGCAAAACATCTGTATCAAGCGATTCGGAACGGTATCTAGGTATTCTTGACAACCGACGTTCAAACGATTCTCCGGAAGCGAGCTGTGGTGGAGAAATTATTCTCGATCAAGCTTCGAAGTCCAATGAAGTTCATGCTCGAATGGGCCTCGAAAATACACACCAGCGGTTCTTCTCCCTCGGTTTAACAAGCGACTGCACCTGACGGCCGCTGGTGAATCGTCGTGCGGCCCCGTGTAAATTCACCAATCAACCAAGCGCCTACAATCCCTCTTTAGCAGGTTCTTGCTTCGCTGCAATCGCGACGTTGGTACCTACGGCCAAAAACTTCCTTTCATTTTCAGCTACAGACACCGGGGCCCCTGAAGCTCGTTGCAAGGCCAAGATCATTGCCCTGTAATTCTTCTTATCGCCTTGGAGTAATACGCCCTCCTTCTTGTTATCGGAGGTTTTGTACTCAACGCCGATGTAGTGCAAGCGAGTTTTATGAAAGAGGCCGAAAAGAGCTAAAGGAAGTAGGAGCACTCCCAATGCAACCATCGTCCCAACTCGGCGATGGGCCTCTTGGCCGTAACTCAAACCGGTTACTAAGGAAGGGTCGATTTTTACAACTTGCCCGTCCTTCAACGCCAGGGTGATGGCGTCTAAGGAAACACTTAGGCGGTTCCCCCAATCTTTCGGTTTTACGTTGGCAGAGAGCGTTCCACCGGTATAGCGCACTTTATTGAAGGTGTTGCTTTGAGCGTAAGCTACAAGAACATAGCTCAAGAAACCCTCAATATGCTGGCGTGTGATTTTTATTTCACACCCCCCCCTTAAGGTTTCAGTGTAGAGAACGGATTCATTGATAGTGTAGCATTACTTCTAGGACAACCTAAATTTCTGTGACGGCCGAAATTATCGGATGGAAATATTTCCCAACAGCAAACAGGATAAAGTCGTCCCGGAATCTTTCCGGATTATTTTGAGGCTTTATCTCCGCCGTCCAGAATCAAAGTCGCTGGCGCCCGATGGGAGTCACTGTCTCGCGGATACGCAAGGTTTGCTCGGGCGATCTTCAATTGTCGCGGGGCAGATTATCCCAGTAGGCAAAGAAACAGACCGACGTTGGGAACAAGGGGAGGACATGAGCATGCTGGATTCCAAGGTATTGGAGTACCGACCATCCGGCAAGATGGTGGTCGCTGACCTGACTTTGAGGAATGAAATAGCCCAGCAGGGAGTGCGTGAACTAATGCGTAAGACCGGACTCAGCCAGCAAACCATTGAGGCGATCCGCGCGGGGGGGGGTGGGGTGAGCGCGGTGAATGTTGAACGACCCTAATCGCGGTAAACTCCGACCTTGCCCCCCTCGGCGCCCGTGACCTGTGGCTCCCTCAGGGTGATGGTGGGGGTGTAGTACTTTTCCCCTTCGTATAGCCTACCCCCCGTTCGCGTTGACTTGCCAGACAATGCGATCTAAGATGGCTGCCCAGGGGAAGATTCCTCTTTATTTTCATCGATCTTCCCACAGACTCTCATTCATTAGAGGAGACGCTTCATGTTCATTCGACAACGCATTGACCGAGTGGCGCACCAAGCCCTCCCTTATGCCTTGTTCCTCTCGTTAGGCTACCTGGTGGCGCTACAATGGAACCATGTTTCTGCTCACGAACGGCCGGGTAGGGAAGAAGCGAGAAGGGATATGGAATCAAAAAAGGGGACGGCAAAACGCTACGGCCGGGTTCTTAAACTTCGACCGGAAGCCAGAGAGAAATATATCGAGTATCATGCTAACGTCTGGCCGGAAATGCTCCGGTTAATTCACCGGTACAACATCCGCAACTACTCGATCTTCCTCAAGGATGATACGCTATTTGCCTACTTCGAGTATGTGGGGAAAGATTTCGAAGCGGATATGGCCAAAATAGCCGCCGATCCCAAGAGCCAGGAATGGGAGGCTATCATGAAGCCCATGCAGCAACCCATTCCCACTCGTAAGGAAGGGGAGTGGTGGGCCATGATGCAAGAGGTGTTTCACACCGATTGAGCCCTGCTTGCCTTACCCCAGGTCCACAGAGACGCGCCGGGCCTCCGATGCGTGGGTTCAGTTCGCGGAAAGGGCGTTATATGACCGGTTGGCCGTTCCGCTGACTGGTCTGGTCTGTTTCCCTCCTCCGGCCTGAATTCCAAAATTCCAAAAATTTGATTTATAAGGTTCCCCCTGTCCAGCGGGTCCTATCCGGCTCAATGCGCCCAGCCCCCTACCCCCTTCGTCCTTTGAACCGCCCACACATTTACCCGGCCTCTGCCGTACAGGCCCACTTAGCGAGTAAATTTTCGTCCGTTTCCTCAGGGGGTACCCTTACCCCTACCTCGGCCGCAGCGATTGAAATTTGGCCGCCAGACCCCTCTCTGTTACGGGGGTTGAACGATTTCTCGCAAGGGTCCGTGACCCGGACCGGCGTCATATTCGGTAAATCGGACTTTGGTGGGGAATGGGCCATGGAAATTATTTCCAATCCGCTTAGGCGGACCGGCCCGCCTCGCCGTACCGCTCCCCCAACGCCAGCGCCGAGAAGGCAAGACGCCTGAAGGAGGACGATATGGCTACCGGAGGATCACAGCTTTGCTGCGGAGTGCGGGCTGGGAAGTGGGCAAGGACCGGGGTTTTTCATTCTTCTAATTTTTCCAGTCGATACAGATGGCTCGCGCTCCGAATGAAAATCGACCCGCCTGAGACGGCCATTGAGGCTAGAGTATAGCCATCAAGGCGATTGGTAGCTAGTTTCCTGAATTCTTTGGCTGGTTCTATCACCACTGTCTCTCCGTCCTCGCTGAGGAAATAGAGGCGACCATCTGCATAAATGGGCGAGGCTGAGTAGTTGCCTCCGAGCCGTTGCTGCCAGTGTATCTTTCCGCTCACCGCGTCTACACAGGACGCAATCCCCATGTCGCTGACCATGTAGAGTTCATCTCCGACTAGCAGTGGCGAGGGTGTCAGGGACACCCCTCGTTTCAGGCTCCAAGCAACATGAGTGTCCGTCACGTCTCCCTGGCCATCTGGGCGAACGGCCAAGAGCACCGCTTTCTTAAATCCGGAGCAGATAAAGACCAATCCGCGCCCGTAAACGGGGCGTGGAACATTGGAGTATCCTTTTCCGTACCGAATCCACCAGATTTCCTTGCCGGTCCGTGGATCATAAGAGATGGCGCGATGCGCTCCTGGGCTGATAACCTGGGGCTTCCCATTCACTTCGATAATCAACGGAGTCGCGTAGGCCTGATATCCCTGGCGAGGACTCTTCCATCGTATCTGGCCCGTGCGCTTATCTAATGCCACGACAAACTGGATATCGGAACCATCACAGTTAATAACCATTAGATCATCAAACAGCACGGGCGAACCGCCCGGACCATGGGGGTGATTGTATTTAAGCTCCTGCGTCTTCCACAGAATTTCTCCGGAACCGTTGATGCAAGCTGTGCCATGGGAGCCGAAATGAAGATAAACTCGATCCGGCTCCAAAATCGGAGTAGGAGAGGCATGACTATTCTTCTTATGAATGGGACCCGGATCGGATAGATGAAATACCTCTACATTGTGCAAAATCCGCCCAGTGTCTTGGTCCAGGCAAATCGCACGCAACGACCGACCTTCTTCCATTGCGGTGGTCAACCAGATGCGGTCGCCAAGAACGGTTGGAGAAGACCACCCGTTTCCTGGGACAATAACTTTCCAACGAACGTTTTTTGTCTCGCTCCATGTCAGTGGGAGGGCCTTCTCCTGAGAGTGGCCTTGGCCGGTGGGTCCACGAAACTCGGTCCAATCCTCAGCACGCGGAACAACAGGCGAGGAGAGCATCATCAAAACAACTGGTAAGAACAACGTGAGAAGGAATACGCGTGATATAGCTACAGCTTTTTCTCCTCTTATTCTTTGCATTAGCCGGAATTTCCGTTTTCAACTTTGCCTTTGCGCACAATCATACGCCAGTCGCCCTCTTGTGCCAAGTTCACCTCCCCATGGCCGCGATGGGGGAAATCCCGGCTCGTTGTGGCTATTTTTCTCCACTTGTCTGGTTTGTCTCCAGCTTCCACTCAAGGGAGCCTCCCTTTAAAACTCTTCAATAGAAATAGCGGATGGGTAGGCAGACCATCCCAGGGCAGCCCCGCGCGGGGGGGGTGGGGTGAGCGCGGTGAATGTTGAACGACCCCCTAATCGCGGCAAACTCCGACCTTGCCCCCCTCGGCGCCTGTGACCTGTGGCTCCCTCAGGGTGATGGTGGGGGTGTAGTACTTTTCCCCTTCGTATAGCCTACCCCGTCAAAGCGAAGCCGGTCGGGTGCAATCAGGCGGCCTTGGTTTCTAAACTTGCTGTGTCAGCCATGTTGTGATGTACAGACACAGGCAAGAGAGGGGGGCCGGGGGGTATGCGTAGTGAGGGGGTCGGAAGCACGCTATCCTGCCGAGCCAAGCCCCTCCCGGAAGGTAGGGGGTATTGTAGCGGGTATCTGCTTAGATGGATTGGTATGGGTAAATAGGGGAGAGATGCCCCCTCAGGGTTTCCAATCACTTACCACAGGGTACCAATCAGTGCATTCGCCCTCTGACGGATTACGAGCCCGCTACTCTAACCATCGGGCTGCAGGCCCGGAAGTCTACTATCAACCTACTCTACAAGGACATAACACACCTCGGCTTTTCTTGCCAGTACCTGCCGGCTGCCACCTTCCGGGTCTTAAGGTTTACCCCAGAAAAATCCAACTTGCTTATTAATAAAAGCACCTTTTGGGCGATAGGGGGTTGTAGAAGTGAAAGCCCAGGGGTTAGCCGATTCCGAGTGGCCCCCTAATGGAATGCTGCATGAATCGATCGGCTTCGAGATGGACCACTTTGGGAATATGCCTCGCGACCCTTCTCGCCGGGTTCACCTGTCTTTGGATCGAGGGGAAGGGTAAGCCCCGGAACGGAAAAAGCGCGCCCAGCCGTCTGGGGATTCCCACCACCCAAATAAGCGAGGAGGAGCAAATCACCCACCTTCTGAACCGTTTAGCCTTCGGGCGGCGGCTCGGTATCCGTTGGGCGTCCATGGGTTGATGGGATGTCTATTTGGCGCCGCGACTCTTCTGGAAAATTTGCTGGTATAAGGTGCCGAATTGGTTTGTTGCCTCGCGTAGGGGGCTATCGGCAAAATGAGCATACCGCGCGGTCGTACCGGGTTGAGTATGCCCGAGAAGTTTTCCTGTAAGGGGAAGGGAAAGGCCGCTTGAGGCGAGATGGGAAGCGTAGGTGTGCCGGAGATCGTTTATCCAGGCGTTGGAAATTTTAGCCTTGCGACATACATCCTCCCAAAATCTCTCCACATCTTTTAGGTGTTCGCCGGAGACGCGGCCGGGGAAAAGGTATTGTCCCGTCGCTCCCCTTTTCATGGAAGTAAGCAAATCAACCGCAGCCGCCTCTAAGGGGATATGCTCCGTACGTTTTTCTTTTGTGTGAAGGCTCGGCTTGGTCCAGACTCCGCGCTCGAAATCGAACTGGTCCCAAGTTGCGGAAAGGACTTCACCCTTTCGCGCTCCGGTCAACGTGAGAAGGCGAACCACGTTACACGTTAGCACTTCCTTGATCGGGGTGTGTCTCTAAGGCCGACAGGAGCCGTTTCAATTCATCTACGCTAAACCACCGCTCACGTTTGTCCTCAGCAAACCGAGGGATGCCGCGGACAGGGTTTTTCGTCTCCCATCCCCATCCCGAAGCAAGCGAGAACATTTTCGACAACAGCGACAGGACACGATTGGCTCGGTACGGGCTGGCTTTGAGCAATTGATGGAGGTTTTCAATATCGCGCCGCTCGACGGCTTGCACTTTGAGCTGCCCGATCTTCGGCAGAATCACTCCCTGAAGCATGTATTTGTCATCGCGGACGCTTAGGCGTCTTTTGTATATGTCCGCATGGCGCGAGAGATAATCCGCTGCAAGGTCGGATACAAGGGGAGCCTCCCGTTCTCGGGTCCTGTTAACCAGTGGGTCTTCTTGTTTTTGAATTCGCTTGCGCAAATCCAGGGTTTCATCCTGGGAAGCCGTCGCTGACCATTCAGGGTACCGGCCAATGGTGTACCGGCGCTCTCGCCCGAGAGTCCGGTAGTTGAATACGAACGCAATTGTGCCGTTGCTCGTAATCCGCACGCCGAAGCCGGGGATCACATCGTCGTAGTAAATGCGATTTCTCTTGTCTGGCTTCTCCAGTGTCTTTATACTTCTTTCCGTTAGATTTATTTTCTACCCTTTCCGTGTCCGCACCGTGTCCGTAGATTTTACTACTGACTAACATTCAGTGTCGTTCAATGTCAGTAGAAGGTAAAGCTATGTCGCTGGTAATTATTGGGTTATTACTAAGGGGTTGAAAATGCGTGTCCGCACCCATTGGCAGGAATAAGATTCGTAATCAGTAGGTCGGAGGTTCGACTCCTCTCGCCGGCTCACCCTCTTCCCGCCTGCTGGAGTGGTGGGGGGTGTAAGCGCCGGATCGAGTGGGACCGGGAAAGTGGATTTTCCCTGAGATGCCTAGCCGAAGGGATTCTTCCTAAGATTAGAAGCAATGGAGAGCATTCGAACGCTCAGTTCCAGAGGCGTCCGGGAACGTCTAATTCACAAATCAACGCTCGGAGAGAGGCCACATGAAGGTTTACGGAACAGGAAACACCGGATACGGACTGGAAAAGCACGGGATCGAAAACGTGAAGGCGGTCTATTGGAACCTACCCACGGCCTTACTCTACGAGGAAGCGGTCCGCCGGGGCGAGGGGCGTCTGGGGTCCCACGGCCCGCTCATCGTCCATACCGGCAAGCACACGGGCCGCTCGCCGAACGATAAATTCATCGTCCGCGAGCCTTCGAGTGCCGACCAGGTGGACTGGGGTAAGGTGAACCGCGCGATTGAGCCGAAGCATTTCGATTCGATTCGGCAAAGGATGATGGCCTATTTGCAGGGCAAGGAATTGTTCGTCCAGGACTGTTACGCGGGCGCGGATCCGGCCCATCGCTTACTCCTTCGAGTTATCACGAAAGCCGCCTGGCAGAGTCTCTTTGCTCGGAATATGTTTATCTGCCCGCCGAGGGAGAAATTGGCCGAACATGTCCCGCAGTTCACCGTGATCCACGCGCCCGGGTTCCGGGCCGATCCGAAAACGGAGGGCACGAACTCGGAGACGGCCGTGGTCGTTCACTTCGGCGAGCGGTTGGTCCTGATCGGCGGCACCTTCTACGCCGGAGAGATCAAGAAGTCGATCTTCTCGGTGCTCAACTACATGCTGCCTCGGGAGAATGTGCTCTCCATGCATTGCTCGGCGAATTATGGCCCGGAGGGCGACGTGGCGCTGTTCTTCGGTCTCTCCGGGACCGGGAAGACGACGCTTTCGGCGGATGAATCCCGCACGCTGATCGGCGACGACGAGCACGGCTGGAGCGACCAAGGCGTCTTTAACCTCGAAGGCGGCTGCTATGCCAAGGTGATTCGCCTCTCGGCCGAAGCCGAGCCGGAGATCTATTCGACCACGCGCCGCTTCGGAACGATTCTTGAAAATGTGGTCTTCGATGAGGAGACCGGCCAGCTTGATCTCGACGACGATTCGATTACCGAGAATACCCGCGGCGCTTATCCCATCGATTTTATTCCCAACGCTTCGCCCGACGGGATGGCCGGACACCCGAAGACCGTCATCATGCTGACGGCGGACGCCTTCGGCGTTCTCCCGCCGATTTCGAAATTGACTCTGCAGCAGGCTATGTACCACTTCCTCTCCGGTTATACGGCCAAGGTGGCCGGCACGGAGATCGGCGTCACCGAACCGAAGGCGACCTTCAGCACCTGCTTTGGGGCCCCTTTCATGGTGCTTCCGCCGACCGTCTATGCCGACATGTTGGGTGAGAAGATCGCCCAGCATCAGGCGGACGTCTGGCTGGTGAATACCGGCTGGAGCGGAGGGCCTTACGGGGTCGGCAAGCGCGTCAAGATCGCCTATACGCGGGCCATGGTGCATGCGGCGCTCGACGGCTCGCTGGCGAAGGCGCCGAGGGTTCCGGACCCGAACTTCGGCGTGGCGGTGCCGACCGAATGCCCGAATGTCCCGGCCCAGATCCTCAACCCCCGCAATACGTGGAAGGACAAGACGGCCTACGACGTGCAGGCGAAGAAGCTGAGCGCGATGTTTGTGGAAAACTTTAAGGCGTTCGCCGGGCTGGTGGATAAGGAGGTCGAGACCGCCGGGCTGGTGGCGAAGTAGCTGCCCAGGGTACCTTTTACTTCTCTCTTGAACCTCCTTCGTTAACTTCCTTCTCTAACTTTCGGGCGCTTCCCAGAAGCCGACCTTTTCGAAGGGGTTGACGACGCTTGAAGTGATGTTGAGCAGATGGGCGGAGATTCGCTTCAAGTAGCGCGCGTAGAGTGCAATGGAGGCGGCATCCCCGGGCGCCAGAGTTTTATCATCGGTCTGGATGATACTGCCCACGATGTGGTCGCAGTTCTTTGCGATCCACGAATTTTCACTCATTAATTCCCGCGCCGCTTCTTTGGCGGAAGAGCGAAGCGTCGGCGGGAGCTTTTCAAAAAGGGATCCGACCGATTTCTCGATCTTTTGAAGGTCCCCTTCATAGCGGCCGCCGTGCAGCTGCTTCGGATGAGCCACTGCCAGGCCCATGATGTTCTTCGTGTAGTCGCCGATGCGCTCGATGTCGATCACGATGCTGGTCAGGATCAGGCCGGGAATGATGTTCACCCCGCCGGTGATGGCCAAATGCTTCAGGACCTTGCGCCGGACTTGCTGCTCATAGCGGTTCACGGCTTGGTCCTTCTCGTAGATGTTCATGCCGATCTCGCCCGCGTTGCTCTGCCGGAGCGAACGGACCGATTCTTGGAACATATGATTGGTGCTCTCCAACATGGCGTGGGAATCGTTCAGGGCTTGCGTCAGCGAGTTGTCGGAGCGCCAAAGCTCGATCAGTTCATTGAATAGAAACATGTCCGGTCACCCCACAAAATAGATTAAAACAAGTGGAATCAAAAAGAATACCAGACCCACGTAGGCCAGTGGAATAAGTTTGTACCGGATCGACCAAGCGGCCAGCGTCTCCGCCAGATAGAGCGGAATGCGCCGGAACGGCCAGATCACCACAATTCCGAACACGTTGAACAGCAGGTGCGCAATGGCCACCGTGACAGCTGCCGGGTTGCCGGTGACCAGAGCAGCCAGAAGCGCTGTAATCGTAGTTCCGACGTTGGCGCCGAGCGTCATGGGAAAGATCTGCCGCAGCGTCAGAATACCGGCTCCGGCTAACGGCACCACCAAAGAAGTGGTAATCGAGCTGCTTTGCACCATCACGGTCAGGACCAGTCCCAGCAGCATGGCCCGGGCGGAATTTTTAAAGAGCAGGGTGTCGAAGAATTGCTCCACTCGCCCTATGACCAACTGCTTTAGGTTTACCACGAGATAGCGTAAAGCTACGAAAAGAAGGATGATAGATATTACAAGCATCATTGTGCCGGACTTGGCGGCTAGGTCGGTAATGGCAGCGACGGTTGGTTTTACGATGAGCTTCAGCGGATTCAGCAACTTCATCCCGCCGACCTGCTGGAAGGATTCTCCCAGGTAGGAAGAGGAGATGCCTAGTACGTTGGTCGTCAACTGCAACGGAAATAAGACGAGTACGGAAAGCAGGTTGAAAAAGTCATGTACGGTGGCGACGGCAAAGGCCCGCTTGAACTCCTCCGGCCGCGAAATGTGGCCGACCGAGACCAGCGTGTTGGTGACGCTGGTGCCGATGTTCGAGCCGATTACGATGGGGATGGCGTTGGGAACGTCCAACGCGCCTCCGGCAACCAGCCCCACCACCATGGAGGTGATGGTGGAAGAACTCTGCACCAGGCTGGTGGCCAGAATTCCGATAAAAAGGCCTATAAAAGGATTGGCCGTGGTGGACAGTAGGGTTTCGGCGAATCCTTTGCCGAAGAATTTGAAGGAGGCTCCCATCAGCGTGATGCTGACAAAAAAGATATAGAGCAGAAGCAGCAAAAGGGACAGCCGCGTCCAGGGATTGCTCTTCATGCGACTTATCGAAACGGATAAAGCGGGAGAAATGGAAGTCCTCCTAGTAAGATGTTGGTGAATCCGACGGCAGGCGGGAAGGGGTACTGGAGAGAGGCGCCCGGCGTTTTATGGTTCCGCGCAGGCCTCTTGGCGTCCTCCGTCGAGAGGGATGAATCTTCAAGCATACTTTTCGGAAGTTCAGCGATTCGTTATCGTTGCACGGCCAAACATTCTTGAGGGAATTGCAAGAAACCAAGGTAACATACCTTGCCCGAAGGTGTAAAAGATGTTGTAATATTCGCGTGCTTCGGAAAAATTCATATTGATACCAACTCTTAGATTCTTCGTCAAAGGGTGGTTTCTGTCCACGGTACCAAAGTACCGCCCCCGATGCAGCCTGTAATCCATTCTATTTTAATAGGTTATTGATTGGCCGGGTTCCTTTTATAGGACCGCGAGGTGAGCTGACCCCGCATCACCCCGGTCTTGCCGTTGCTTGCTGGAGTGAGTAAACTATTTAGGATCACTTGGATTCGATCCTGGAAAGGGCGGCCGCGGGTCTCCTTTCCGGCAATGTCTGGATCCGAAATTTTTTCAGGAAGGAATTATCACCATGACGACTTCATCGGCCCCCGCATTGAAAAGAGAAGCGGACGGCATCTATCAGAATGAAAAATTGGTGGCGCGGGCCCTCGGCGCTGAAGTGGACACCAAGGCACAGAAGGTGCGCTTTGCCGAGCTCTACCGGAGCGACCTTTTTTTTCTGCCCGACGAATGTGAATATGGAAAACACCGAATTCTGGTCGACTCCGTCGCCGACGCCACGAAGCACGACAGCACCTTACCCGACCGAGGAAGAATCCTACGGGGTGTGACGGCCGACATTCTCAGCTACACGGAACAGTAAGCCGGAGGGGCGATCGTAGGCGGGTGAGAACCGCGTGCGCGGGCGGCAGGAAAGCTGCGCTACTCGGTGACGGGCTGCGGTTGCGTTCCGATCTGGGGTGCCGGTTTCACAGAAAAAGTTTTCGGCTGCGGGCGATTTTTGAAAGTGTATGAAAGCGCATGGTGAATTCCAAAGTTCGTGCCCCACATCATCATTTGTCGGACGATGAGCCGTCGTAGCCCGTAAATTTTAAGGAGTTTGCGAAGCAGTCCGCCCGACCTAAAGATGCTGCCGATGCTGTGGCGTTTAAAGATATTCCACGGCTTATAGAAGGTTCTCCAGCAATCGGTAAAGGCATGTTCCACTTCGGCATGCGTCATCGTTTCCGGGTGGAATACCAGCTTGCCGTAGCTGTAGTTGCGCCAGTTCCGGTCGTAGATGCGGCCCGCAGAATCCAATTGATCGTGGAGTTGGGTTCCCGGCAGCGGCGTCATGATGCTGAACTGAGCGTAGTCGAGGTGCGCTTCAATGGCCATCTTCACCGTCTTGTTGACGGATTCAAGGGTATCGGACTCCAGCCCGATGATAAAAGCGCCCCAGATGGCGATGCCCGCCTCCCGAATATTTTGCAAGGAAGCCATAAGTCTTTCCGCCTTGATGTGCTTCCCGCCCAATTTTCGGAAATCTTTACTGACAAAGCTTTCCAGACCGATAAAGAGGAACCTGCAACCGCTTTCCCTGGCCAAGCGCAATAATTCCGGATCGTCCCCGAAGTTGATCGTCGCCTGCGAACCCCATTGGATCTTCAAAGGGATCATGGCCCGCAACAGTTCCTTGGCATGCTTAAGCTGCCCGTTGATAATGTCATCAACGAAGAACATCTTTTTGGTGCCGGAAGCCTTGATCTCGTTGATGACATCGGGAACCGGCCGGACACGGAATTTCTGTCCGTTGATGGCCGTTACCGAGCAGAAGTAACAGTCGAACGGGCAACCGCGGGAGGTCTGAATCGTAAAGGGAACCAGATATTGATCCGCCTTCAGCAGATCGCGCCGAGGGATGGGATGGCCCTCCATCGAGGGCAGTCCCGTATCCTTGTATATTTTTTTCATCTGCCCTTTTTGAAAATCTTTGAGCAATTCGGGAAAAACATTATCGCCTTCCCCGACAACGACCGCGTCGGAATGCTCCAGAGCTTCTTGGGGAAGAACGGTCGGGTGATTGCCGCCCATGACGACCGCTGTGCCGCGAGCCCGGAACCGGTCGGCCGTTTCATAGGCGGTGACAATGTTTCCCGTCAGGGCAGTGATCCCCACCAAATCAGCCTCGCGCGTGTAGTCGATCGGCTCGATGCACCCGTCCATGATCTCCACTTCCATGTCGGGCGGCACATAAGCCGCCATCAGCGCAAGGTTCAAAGGTGGGAAAAGGCTGCCGGAGGAGAAATTCAAGTGCTTGCTCAAGAAGTGCATTTTCCGAAGGAGCTTGGGAACATGATACCCATTGAACGCATTGCTGGGGTTCACCAAGAGAATCTTCATCGACTATCTCCCTGACCGGACAATTTTGACCTGCCATCTCCGGGAGAAGAGAAAGGAAATGTACCCCCCGGCATACTGGCACAAAGTGTGTGAGATTATCACGGGGAAGGACGAATTACAAGGCGATTCGGCGGAAGTGTTCAAACCGGAGGTTCAGTGGGCGGGGCGGGGCCTTAAGAAGGGAAGGGGTACATTAGCCAACTCAGGCCGACGGCGATTCCCAAAAAAGCGAGAAAAACCTTGATTCCGTAGAGAACACGGCCGCGGGAGGTGTCTCGGCCCAAGACGCCGAAAACCACCGAGACCAGCAGAGCGAACAGAACCATGGCAAGGAAATGAGGTATCTTCATCGGTCCTCCCCCGCCCGGATTCCAGATTTTTGCCCGTAGCGCAGCATCTTTTTCCCTCTCTTAGGGCTTCCGTCCGAGGGCAATGTCATAGACGTCCAGGATACAAAGGATGTTTAACATGCCGGCTGCCACCAGGAAGGCTGTCCCGTAGTCCGAGCCGGGGATGAAGGGGATGCCTCTGTCGTAACCGAACCATAAGGAGATGGGTAAAACCACGCCCACGCACCACTCTCCCAGATACCCCAGCGATTGCAGCCAGTGCTCCGCTCTCAGTTCGAAGACTTGGCCCTGCATCCCCAGACCGAAGAAAAACATGCAGAGAATGGCGGCGGAGAGAATCCCGGCGCGATGACGGAGTCCCAGCAGCAAGTGCCCCAGGCCGGGTACCGCCCAGGCGGCCACGCACAACCGGACCAGGTTTGCCGTGGTGGCCGGAGAGCGGGAACCTTCCTCTTCCTGCTCCGGTTCCTGATCCTGATCTTGAATTTGTTCGGCGGCTTCTTCGTTCATAGAAAAATGCAAAGGGCTTGCCGATTCAATAAATGCCCAAATCTGCCCCGGACAAGTCTCTCAAACTAGCATAGATGTTCAACTTCCCGCAAGAATAGCCTCTTAGAGAATCGCCACAATGGCCTCCTGCGCCGGTCCCGTGACGCGCGCATGTCCCTCCTCAATATATATATTTACCTCACTCCGCACACCAAATTCCGGCAGGTAAATCCCCGGCTCGATGGAAAAGCAGGTGCGGGGGATAATGCGCCGCCCGTCGCGTGTCTCCAGGTTGTCCATGTTCGCTCCGTTGCCGTGCACTTCGCGGCCGATGGAGTGGCCCGTGCGGTGGACGAAGTACCTGCCGTATCCTTGCCCGGAGATCACCTTACGCGCCACATCGTCCACCTCCCAGCCGTGAATGGCGCGGCTTTCTCGAACTCCTCTTTGGATAAATTCGACAGCCGCGTCGCGCGCCTGGCGGACGAGATTGAATATCTTCGTGAACTTTTCCGGAACACTCTCGCCGACGTAGCCCGTCCATGTAATGTCGAAATAGACCGATCCAGGGTGCTTCTTCTTTCCCCACACGTCGAGCAGAACGAAGTCTCCTTGGCGAATGGGAGCCGAGCCTTTCGCTGCCGGGCAGTAGTGGGGATTTCCCGTGTTGGCGTTGACGGCCACGGCCGGCGGCTCGGCGGTCTCAAGTTCCTCTTCCGCGAACCAACGGAGAATCTGCTGCTGAAGGTCGTACTCGGCAAGCGCTTGGGAGGCGCGAATGCTCTCCCGGATCGTACGGAACGCCCGGTTCATGACGGCGTGAATCGCCTTACCGGCCTCTTCGTGAGATTGGAGCGCTGCGGGCGACCAGCGCGCCTCAAAGAGTTGCACCAGGTCGGCGGAAGAGACCACCTCCGCGCCCAAACATCGGATTAACTCGACTGTGCCGCAGTCGACCAGCCCAATGTAGGGGATGTCGTTTTGCGGCGAGTACTGCATGGCGATTTTTTTATGCCCGGCCAGAATCCTTCCCAACAGTTCGCGCTGCTCCTTCCAGCCCGCGTATTCGAACTTCTTGCCGGGAAGGGAATCGAGATACCCGGCTTCAATGCGATGGACCAGTTTTACCGGATCGCCCGCGGCTGGAATCAGGTAGTACCAGCGCCGGGTGCACATTCCCACATCGAGCTTCAGCACCTCGTAGGCGATAGGGTCGCGGTGGTGGTGGTCGTAGAAGAGCCAGCCGTCGTAACCGGCCTCTCCAAGCGATTTTTGGATGGCTGTAAGGTCCACTTTCATTCCTACTTAAAAAACGGTTTCCACTGCTCCTCGCGCGGGCGCGGCGTCAGCAGGCTCACCCCGACAAGACATATTAAAGATGCCGCCAGCGCCGGGTAGATCATCGGAATGTCGTCGGTGATTTGGCTGAGGCGCGCCAGGAGCGGAGATGCCGTTCCCGGATCAAGGGCCCCGAAAATCTTCCACACGACGGCCGTGGCCGTCCCGGCGAGAATTGAAGCCAGTCCTCCCGCTCCGGTCGCACGCTTCCAAAAGAACGCCGCCAGCACGGCCGGCGTGATCCCCGCCCCATAAACGTCGTAGGCGTAGACGGCGGTTTCAAGCACCGAGGGTTGGAAGCTCTGGAGAAAAGCTACCACGCCCAGCAGTACCACCGCCAGGCGCGAGTAGAGCAGCAGCCGCCGGTCGGGAGTGGCTCGATTGATGAATCGGTGGTAGAGGTCGTGGACCAGGGTCGTCGCCGGGGAGAAAAGATAATTGTTTCCCGTGGAGATGACCTGCGCCAAGACCGAACCCAGAAAGAACGCGCCCACCCAGGCGACCATTCCGTGCCGTGCCGAATAAGGAATGATTCCCCAGGCGGGAAACTCCCCCTGTTCGATTTGGGTCCGGTAGAGCACGCCGCCAATGACGGCCAGTAGGACGATGGCCGTTTCCAAGATCAGTGTTCCCACAAGCCAACCGGCGACGGAGACCCTCGCATCGCGCTCCGTCCGGGCGGAAAAGAATTTCTGGTAGATGTTCTGGTTGCCGATCAGAAGCATGAACGTGGGGAGGAAGTAACCCAACGCTTCCAACCCGCTCATCGACCCAAGCGCCGTCATGTGGCTCGGCGGCAGGGACCGTTTTATGTTTTCCCAACCGCCGGCCTCGCCTAGCAGGAGCGGCAAGGCAGTCAAGCAACCGATCGTTACCATCGCTCCCACCACTAAATCCACATAGGCCACCGAGGACATGCCGGCCAGGGCGGTAAAGACGATGACGAAGACAGCGACGATCAACATGCCCTGACGCTCGTCGATGCCGAAGGCCAGGTTCAGAATCCTCCCGCCGCCCTTGAACTGATAGCTGACGATAGCGGTGTAGGAGACGATGATGCAGAGTGTTCCCATCAAGCGCGCCCAGATTCCGTAGCGCGTCTCCAGCAGATCGGGCACGGTGAATTGGGCGAACTTCCGTACCCGCCCGGCCAGGAAGTAGATGACGATCAGACCGGCCCATCCGCCCGCCGGGAACCACAGCGCCGCCAATCCCTCTTCGTAGGCCAACTCCGCCCCGCCGAACAGACTGCCCGCGCCGATCCAGGAGCAGAGCAGCGTTGCCACCAGCACCGGTGCGGAAAGCGACCTTCCCGCTACCAGGAAGTCGGCAGAGGTCTTTACTTTCCTCGTCTGGTAGATGCCGACCCACAGCATCCCGGCCAGCAAGAGAATGAGAACCGCGTAGTAAACGTCGTAAAGCATGGTGGTCGCCTACTTAGGTTTTGAAATGTGAGCTTCAAGCCGCGCCGCCGTCTGGGAAGCCGGATGCCCTGCGATGCGAATCAGCTTCCGCGTGGAGCGGTGCCCGGTGACGATCTCAATGGAATTCGTCGGAATCTTGAGTCGGCGGCGAAAGAATTCTACGACGGCCTTGTTGGCTTCACCTGCAACGGGCGGGGCCGTCACGCGCAACCGTAGCCCGTGTCCATCCAACAGCAATTCTTCTTTCGACGAGTGCGGCTGCACGTGCAGCTAAAATGTAACTTTCTTGCCCTCAGCCTGAAATTCGAATTTACTTGATGCGCTCACGGGATTCAACGCTTTGTTCTTTCCCCGAAAATCACCGAGCCGACGCGAATGATCGTTGCGCCTTCTTCAATGGCGATCTCAAAATCGTGGCTCATGCCCATGGAGAGTTCGTTGAAGGATACGTGGGAGATATTTTCGCTCGCAAGCCGCTCGGCCAATTCCCGCAGGCGGCGGAAGTAGGGGCGGACCCGCTCCGGGTCTTCGTGATAGGGCGGCAGGGTCATCAGGCCCCGGACGCGGAGATGCGCCAGCTCAGATACCTGCCGCAGAAATCCCGGCAGTTCCACCTCCTTCATGCCCGACTTTGTCTCTTCCCCGGCCAAATCTACCTGTACCAGTACGGGCAACGGCTGGTTTTTCGCAGCCTGCGCTTGATCGAGTTTTTGAGCCAGCCTCAAGCTGTCGAGCGATTCGACGGTATGGAAGAGTTCGGCTGCCTTCTTGGCCTTATTCGTTTGCAGATGCCCGATCAAGTGCCAGGTGATGTCCAGGTCGGCCAGTTGCGCGATCTTGCCTTCGGCTTCCTGAATGCGGTTTTCACCGAAACACCGCAGCCCAGCTTCATAGGCCTCCCGAACCCTTTCCGCCGGAAAGGTTTTGGAGACGGCTACCAGCGTGACGCTTTCCGGCGGCCTTCCGGCGCGGCGGCAAGCCCGGGCGATTCTCTCATTTACTTTTTCGATATTATTACGAATCAAGACAGGACGCACTCCCCTAGTGATGCAAGGCCTTCATTCTAGCATCACGGAGGGTACTGTAAGCTCCTGATCAGGAATCCGATTCCTAAGGCTGGGGTCGAACACGGCGTTTATTCTATTCGGGAAAGTTCATCCGCCGCAGCAGGTCCTGGAAGCGCGGGTCGGAGCGGAGGGGGTTACGATCCCGGCCATATCATCAGCCCTCGGCGTCTCCAATCCTTACGCCGCAGACATCCGCGCCGGCCGGCACCGCCCACATCCACGCCACTGGCAGACTCTCGCTCAACTCGTTGGCGTTTCGCCCGATGAGTGAGCCCACAATATGCCGAACACACTTGTTTTCCTATTTCGGGCGGGATTCCCCCCATCGCGGCCATGGCGAGGTGAGCTTGGTACAGGAGGGCGACTGGTGTATAATTGTGCGGAAAGGTAAAGTTGAAATCGGAAATTCCGGTTTGGATCGCCAAGAGCCCCGTACTCGACGACAGCCAACCTTATCGTACAATAATCCGCTGAGATGGTTCCCCCCACGCCGCCCCGCACCACATGCTCAAATTGCACTAAAATGGTGCAAAAAGGGGATAGGGGTTTGCAATCTTAGTTCGCCTATCTCCTATCCCGTCAACGCGAGCAGACCGGGCGTCGGCATTCTGCAAATGAACCTTTCCTGAGGGAGGTCTATGTCTCCTTGGGCTTTTGAGCAAATTTGTGGCAGAATGGGCGAGCCTATCAGTCGGCAGTGGATTTGGGGGTGGGAAGCAAAATTTCTGAATTTGGGGAGTGGAATCGATGGCGCAGAATTCTCCTTCGTGGCTTGGCCATGCGGTGGCCGAGTTTCTTGGAACGTTTCTTCTGGTTTTTATCGGTGATATGGGGATTGCCGCAGCGGTCCTGGGCAACGCCTATGACCTGACGGGCGTGGCGCTGATGTGGGGCATGGGCGTGGTATTTGCGATTTATATTGTCGGGGCGATCTCCGGCGCGCACCTGAATCCGGCCGTGAGCCTGGCGATGGCTTCGCTCGGCAAACTGCCCTGGGGCAAGGTGCCGAACTACATCGGCGCGCAGGTGGCGGGAGCCTTCATGGCCGCGCTGGCCGTCTATATCTGCTGGGAGAGTGCGATTGAGGCCGCCGTGACGAAGATGGGCGTTGAAATCGGCGCTCCAGGTACTCAGAAGTTGGCGATGATCTTTGCCTGCTACTATCCCAACCCGGCCATGTTCGGAACCAAGAAGAGCGCGTTGGCTCAGGTGGGCACCGGCTCGGCCTTCATGGCTGAAGTTCTGATGACTGCTGTTCTGGTGATGGTCATCTTAGCGGTGCTCAACGAGAAGAACTCCTTGGCGCCGAAGTCGAATATGGCGCCCCTCTTTATCGGCTTAACGGTGATGGCAATGGTGGGCATCGGCGGCGCGGCGACCATGACGGCCATCAACCCGGCGCGCGACTTCGGCCCGCGGCTGTTTTCTCTCTTAGTCGGCTTCGGCAAGATCGCTTTCCCCGGTCCGCAGGGTCATGAATTCTGGCTCTACATCATCGGACCCATCATCGGCGGCCTGCTCGGCGGGCAAATCTACCAGAAGGCGATTGTCCGTTTCCTGGGCGGCGCCAAGTCCTAGCCGGGACCCGGTTCGCTTGGAGGTCGGCAGCCGCAGGTCTTTGATGGCATTAGGGGCTGGCCCTAGGGGTCAGCCTTTGCGTTCTCCAAGGCGCGCGAGTAGACAAATAGACAGCGCTTGCCCGATTTGGTCTGGCTGGAAACGGCTTATGAAAATCGGTCCGGCCGACCCGCGTTTCTAAAACCTCCTCCGCCGCCAGGACTTCCCGCCCTGAGCCCGCCGCGTTGACTTGGCCTCGGGTGTAGCCTACGATACCCTCATCAACTCAGGCAAATCCCTATAATCGGCAAGAAGATTTCGCTTTATCACGTTACCGGTGCGCTCGGTGCGGGCGGCATGGGAGAGGTGTATCGCGCCACCGACACGCGGCTCGACCGTGACGTGGCCCTGAAAGTTCTCCCCGCCGGAGCCTTGGCCGACGAAGCTGCCCGGAAGCGTTTCTGCAAAGAGGCTCTGGCACTCTCCAAGCTCAACCACTCCGTGCGGCGCAAGGACGAAAGATCCAGGCTGGGGTCTATCCCAATCCGAGTGTGGGGTACACCGCCGACAAAATCAGCACCGGCCCCGTGAGCCGAGGTGGTGAGCACGGCTTCTTCGTAGAGCAGGAGATCGTCACAGGTGGCAAGCTGAGACTCAGCCGCAGTGTTTTCGACCGGGAGGTGATGCAGGCGGAGGCAGAAGTGCAAATGCAGACGTACCGGGTGCTGAACACTGTCCGGCTCTTCTATTACCACGTACTGGGGGTACAGCGGCTTGTGGAACTGCGGAGTGAGCTCGCCGGCCTAGTCCGCCGGGCGGTGGATATCTCCCAGCAGCTGGTCAACGTCGGCTAGGCGGATCAACCCGACTTTTTAGAGGCCGAGGTGGAGGCGCAGCGCGCGGAGCTTGCCCTGATCGCGGCGCGGAATAACCGGGAACGGATCTGGCAACAGTTGGCTGCTGTTGTTGGCGTTCCATCCTTGCGCTCCGCCCCGCTGGCGGGAGGCCTGGACGGGGCCGTACCCGAACTGGAATTCGACAGCGTCCTGGAAAGCCTTTTACGCGAGAGTCCCGAGATCAAGATTGCCGAAGCGGGCGTGACACGCGCCCAGCAAGCTCTCAAGCGCGCTCGGGTAGAGTGGATTCCGAATATCGTCGTGCGCGGCGGTTATCGCTACAACCGCGAACTACTGGAGCTAGGAGGGACACCCGTGGGCGCGGAAGGCTTCGTCGATGTCGGCGTGCGGATACCTATCTTTGATCGCAACCAGGGCAACGTTAAATCAGCCCGCGCTGAACTCGAGCGTGCCCGGCTGGAGATTGAACGAGTAAAGCTGTCCCTGCGCGCGCGCCTGGCGGCTACCTACCGGAACTATCTCGACGCTGCGGCGCTCGTCGACAAGTACCGAAACGCCGTGATCCCCCGCGCGCAACGAGCCTACGATCTGTACCTGAATAGTTACCAGCAGATGACTGCTGCCTACCCGCAAGTGCTCATCGCCCAACGGACTCTTTTTCAGTTGCAGGTGGACCATGTCGAGGCGCTGGTAAGCGTGTGGCAAAGCATTGTCCGGATCCGTGGACTGCTTCTGGTGGACAGCGTCGAGGCGCTGCCCATGGCGGGCGAGGTCACGAGACCCTTCCCGGCGGGTTCCGAGGAGCCGTGCAGGTCGAAGAGAACCCTCGCTTCGCCTTTCGTGGCGATTTCCCGGTCGAAGAATTCCACAATGCGGTCCCGCCGCGCCAGCAGGGCCTTGATCTGTTTTTTTCAGGTAAGGGAGGAGGTCCGCTTCGAGCGTCTCAGAATCCAGAGCGCGGAGCGCGGCCAGCAGGTGGCGGTCGCAACGGACCAGATTTTTTCTATTTTCAGTTTTCGATGAAGCCGGAAGGCACGCGTGTGGTCGATCATCCAGAGCTTCCATTCCCTCGTGATCAGCAGGTTTCCCAGATTGCGGTCCATGTTGTAGATCAACTGATCGAAGACCCGCACGCAATAGATTTGCCGGTTCCACGGTTCCACATCCGGCACCTCGATCTTCTGCCTGTAGCGTTCCCGCTCGCTCATCAGTACGCCGTCGATCCACCAGGTGAAGGCCGAGCTCTCGCCCTTGAACCGCCTCTCCACCGAGACGGGGACCATGCCCAGGCCTAAGAGCTTGTCCAGCCGATAAGCCGCGATGTTGTACTTATAACTGTCGGTGAAGTTCAATTCCTTTCCGTGAATGGTCCGGTACTCGATGCGGTAGATATCCACCGTTTGAATGTGCGCCTTATGGGTAAGGGTTCCCTCGGTGAGCGTGGCCTTCCGGGGATGGGTGACGCCGACCGAAATGTTTCGAATTTTTCCGATCTGCGCGGTGCGCAGGAACTCTTCCTTCTGTTCGCGGGTAAGGACGGGAGCGGCAGGCGACGGCGTGGCGAGGGTCGTCTCCGCCCAGGCCGGAGAGCAGGCGGCCGGCAGAAGCAGTACGACACAGAGAGCTTTCCTCACAATGTTCATTTTCATCCTCTACCTCGATCCTGCTTTCCCACCCCCATGTCATCGGAGACAATGCCGCTACTCTTTCTATCAGCAAGGAAAAACAGGGGTTTACGAGAGAATCTTGATTCGGCCGGGGCCGCGTCGCTCAAAGCTGCGCCCAGGGAGTGAAGTCTTTGCTTGCCGCCGGTGGGCAGGTCGAACTAGGATAGTGGCAGGTTTCGATCCCGAAACGTTTTCAATCTCCCGAAGGCAAACCCGGCTTTGGCGAAGCGCGGAAAATTTATCACCCTGGAAGGTATCGACGGCACGGGCAAGAGTACCCAATTGCGCGCCTTGGTCCGTTATCTGAAGAGCCGCGGCATTCCGGTCCGCGTGACCTATGAGCCCGGCGGCACGCCGGTCGGCGAGAGTGTTCGGCGAATTTTGTTGAGCGGCAAGTCGGCGGGATTGGACGCGCGGGCCGAGCTGGCCTTGTTCTATGCGGCGCGCGCCCAGCACATTCGGGAGGTGATTCTGCCCGCGCTCCGAGCCGGAGATTGGGTTGTGAGCGACCGCTTCAGCGACGCCTCGATGGCTTATCAGGGCTACGGCCGACGGCTGGGCCGCGCCGCCGTGGACGCCTTCGAAAAAGTTGTTTGCCGCGGGTTGAAGCCGGACCTTACGCTGGTTCTCGATTTGAATCCTGGGGAGAGTCTTCGCCGCGCGCGCCGCCGGGAATCCCGGAGAAATTCGGCCCAAGCGCGTTTCGAATCCGAACCCGTCGCTTTTCATCGCCGGGTCCGGGCCGGATATCGGGACATTGCCCGTCGCGAGCCACGGCGTGTGAAATGGATTGATGCGGCGCGGCCCGAGGCGGAAGTGCAGGAAGACCTGCGCCGGGCGGTGGGAAAAATTCTGCCGGGTAAATCCCGACCGGCGGGGAAACGAGTAAAATGAGCTTCCAGAATTTCGTCGGCAACCGAAAAGCGGTGGAGAGCGTGCGGCAGATGCTTTCGAGCGGGCGCATTCCCTCGGCTTTGCTCTTTTCCGGCCCGGAAGGGGTCGGCAAGCTGACCTTGGCGCGCATGTTCGCCCAAGCTCTGCAGTGTGAAAAGGAGAAGGACGACTTCTGCGGAGAGTGCCGCGGCTGCCGGAGGACGGCGGAGATGTTCGAGCTGGCCGAGCAGGACTGGGAGCGTCGCCGGGGAATCAAGAGCGGCACCCGTCGCACCGAGGACCTGATCTATTTCGACGTGCAATTGATCGAGCCGGTTTCTCAATTTATCCTGACGCCTCAAATCAACTCGGCGGTCCGGACGGCCTATACCAAACCGTTTGAGTTCCGGCGCCGTGTTTTTATTCTAAACGACGCACAGAAGATTCATTGGAGCGGGGTGGACCGCCTGCTGAAGGCTCTCGAGGAGCCGCCGCCGACCACGCTTTTTATTCTGATCTGCCCGAATGCTTACGCGCTCCGCGCCACGGTACGGTCCCGCTGCACGCGGGTGGGTTTTCTTGCGATGGAAGAGGGGGAAATGGAAAATGTTCTCCGCCGAGAGACCGAATGGAGCCCGCGCGAAAGACGGTTGGTGGTGCGGCTCTCGGGCGGGAGCCTGGGCAGGGCGCGAAGGTTTGACTTGGACGATTATCGCCGTCGGCGGCAGGACTGGGCCACGTTCCTGGAAGGGTGCCTGTCGGGGAATGATTGGAGCCGCCTTTTTGAAGTTACCGAGCGGTTCGGCAAGGACCGGGAGAATCTCGAAGAGAATCTGATCTTAGGTTACACATTGCTGCGGGATTTGATGATCTTGCGTACCAGCGGGGAAGAGGGCCGCATTACCAACTTGGACCTGGCGGCGCAGCTTCGCCGTTGGGGGGGACAAGTGGAGCTTCCCTGGATTGAGCGTGTTACACGGGCACTGGACAAATCGCATCGGGAGCAGGTTCGCAATCTGAACCAGCAGCTTGCCTTGGATGCGCTGGCCGCCGAACTTACGGGGACTCGGAACCCCTAGGATGCAAAGAGAGCTCCTCCGGCGGCTTTTTTCTTAGCTGGGGGCAAAAAGCTTGTCAGGATGGGACGTCGGTGCTAATCTATACGGTAAGAGCGGTCGTTTTAAATCCCGTACAGAGAATGTTCTTGAGGGAACCGAAAAGGTCTTTGAGGGCATCTAAAGATACGTAGCCGGGAAATTCTTCAACCCCCAACCAGGTTCCAGCGCCGAGACTCCCTGGAGACTCGGATGGAAAGAGTAGGTGAGTAGTGAACCGTAAATTGATTCGACCTTCGTTGACCGATATTAAGGATCAGCTGCCGAGAGGCCAGGTGAAGAAGCGGCTCTCTCCTCCTGAGCAGACGAACGCCGAAACCTTCTACTATTTGAAGCAGATGCAATCCCGTACGCCGATGGTGATTGCTCTTGACGGCGGTGAAGTCGTCCGCGGGATTATCGAGTGGTACGACCGGGACTGCATCAAGGTAAATCGCACGCAGGAGCCCAATCTGCTCATTACGAAGAGATCCATTCGATACATGTTCAAAGAGGGAGAGAACGGCACGGCTCCTTCCAGCGAAAAGTCCGAAGAGTACGCCTATCAGGAAAACTAGTGTGGTCCGGTCCTTCCGAGGAGTCAGGTTTTTCTTGCTCGAGGGACCGCAACCGATCATGGTTTGGTCTGCAAAGGAAGCAGCCGTGAGAGGAAAGCGCTTCGAGTATGGAGTTTCGGGTTGGAGGATTGCAGGGGTCCTTTTTGGGGTCATGGGCATCGTCGCGCTCCTCCCTTTGTCGGCGCAAATCGGCAGGACCGGCATCGAACCGTCGGACAGGGTCGGAACCAATAAGACCGCCACGACGCCTCGGAATCTCGAGGCCTTTACCGGGAAGCTCTCCCGGGTCGAGCCGAAGAGGAAGAAATTGACGCTGTTGAGCGTCGAGGGCCGCTTCACCGAGATCTTCAACTGCAAGAACGGAACGACGATTCGGACCGCTCACGGGAAAAAGAGGAAATTCGGTGATCTTGAGCCGGGAATGACCTTGGTGGTCTACTACAGCTCGCGGAACGGCCGGCGGACCGTGCGGGATGTATTGATCCTCAAGGCGGCCGCAACGAAGAAGGAAGAGGGCTCCCCGAAATCCGGGTCGAAGTCCGAGTTAAAGGTGAAGGCGAAATCCGAATCGAAACCTTAATCGATTCCGAATCGGGTTCCCCATGAGTACCCCGACCTCTTTTTGTTTCTTCCTATGAAAATCGGGATTACCTGTTACCCCACCTACGGCGGCAGTGGTGTTGTCGCCACCGAGCTGGGGCTGGAATTGGCCGAACGCGGCCATGAAATTCATTTCATCAGCTACGCCGTCCCGGTGCGGATGACCGAAGCGGCCGACCGGATACATTTTCATGAAGTCGAAGTGATGAACTATCCCCTCTTCGACCATCCGCCCTACACGCTTGCCCTGGCCACCAAGATGCACGACGTGGCGGTGGGCGAAAAACTCGACCTGCTGCACGTCCACTACGCCGTCCCGCATTCCGTCAGCGCCTACCTGGCGCGCGCCATGCTCGAGCCTCGCCGTTTGCCCTTCGTCACCACGCTGCACGGGACCGACATCACGCTGGTCGGCAACGACCGTTCTTATCTGCCGATCACGCGCTTTTCCATTGAAAATAGCGACGCCGTGACCGCCATCTCCGACTACCTGCAGAAGGTGACGCTCGATCAGTTTGAGATTCAATGCCCGGTGGAGGTCATTCCGAATTTCGTCAACTGCGACCTGTTTCATCCCGGCGGCGGTGCCTTCCCCTCGGTCGAAAGCGAACGGCGGATTTTGGCTCCCGATGAACACAAAATCTTGATGCACCTGTCCAACTTTCGTCCCGTCAAACGGATCACCGACGTGGTGGAGATTTTCGACCGCGTGCAGGCCCAACTGCCCTCCACCCTTGTGTTCGTCGGTGACGGTCCGGACCGGAGCGCCGCCGAATGGTTGGTTCGACAAAAAGGACTGACTTCCAAAGTGCGGTTCCTGGGAAAACAGGACCAGGTTCACCGCCTTCTGCCTTGCGCCGATCTGCTGCTGCTGCCGAGCGACCTGGAATCCTTCGGCTTGGCGGCGCTGGAGGCGATGGCCTGCGGCGTGCCGGCGGTCTGCTCGCGGGTGGGAGGACTGCCGGAGGTGATTCGAGACGGCGTGGAAGGATTCTTGGTTCCGCCGCGAGATGTGGAGACGATGGGGAAGCGCGCCCTTGCAATTCTCGCCGACCCTGACCGTCAGGCGACGATGGGAAAGGCGGCACGCGCGCGTGCTCAAGACCGATTCTGCGCCTCCAAAATCATTCCCCGCTATGAACAGCTCTACCGGGACGTCTTAGGAAAATCTTCTTAATTCTGCTGGGAGGAATTCTCCGCTTGGTCGGGACCGCTTCCGGGCTCGCCCGAAGCAGGCTCGTCGGGAAATTCCGGACCGGCGACTTGCCTTAAAAACTTCCGCACAGCCTCTTCATAGGTCTCCCGGTTGTCCTGATAGGCGCCGCCGTGCCGCTTTCCGGGAACGATGAGCAGGGCTTTGTCGGGGCTGAGGGCCTGTTGGTGGAGTTTCCGGCTGATTTCGCTGGGCATGCGGCGGTCGTCTTTGACGGCGACGAAGAGAATCGGCCGAGGCCCAATCCGCTCGACCGCCTTGCGCAGGTCGAAGTCGGAGGCGCGGAAGCCTCCTTTCCACCCAATCGCGTGGGTGATGGTCTGGGCGGTGGGATATTTGGGAATCTTGAAGATCAGTTTCATATGGTGGGCGATGGTGTCCTCAAGCGAAAGGAACGTGCTGTCGACAATCGCGGCGTCGATTTCGGTCGATTCGGCCGCCGCCATTAACGTCGCCGCGCCGCCCATGGAGATGCCCCACACGATGACGGGCCCAAAGCCCGAGCGCTGGCGAGCGTATTCAACCGCGGCGAGAACGTCGAACCGTTCCTGATAGCCGAGCGTGGTCAGCTTGCCGTCGCTCGCTCCCTGATGACGAAAGTCGAACAGCAGCGCGTGGTACCCGAGCCGGTGGACAAAGGCAGACTGCTCGAGAAATTCCACCCGGCTGCGGTTCATCCCGTGGCAGAAGACGACGGTACCTTTGGCTTTGGAACCGGAGGGGGACCCATCCGCCTCCGACCCGGCCGGGATATACCAGCCGCGAATCGTTATCCCGTCTTGGGTGGGAAACTCGATCTCGTCGAATGCAAGCTGGTGAATGGTGGGTGTCTTTCCCAGGTCGGAGTCGGGGAAGTCGAAGCGCCGCGTCGTCACGACCGAGGTGAAGAACCACGGGACTCCTACAAGAACGAACAATGCCGCCAAAGTTATGAGAACGAGTGTCACGCGGATTATGATTTTACGCCGGCTCACGCTTTTTCCTTATTTTCCTCCATCCTTCGATTTCAATCTTCAAACCCGCGTTGCGGGCTGAGCCCCGGCCTTTACCTCCGGCCCGCCCGCCCCCGGTTCGCTGATCTTCCAAGCCAGTAAGAAAACAACACCCGCCGTCAGGAGCGAACAGAAGAGCGCCACGGCGGCGAAATTCCATTGTTCATACAGGAATCCTCCCCCGAAGGTGGCGGCGGCAATTCCCAATTGGGAGGAGACGTTCCGCAGCGCCACCATCGCTCCGCGCTGCCCGCTGCCCACCATCTGGGTCACCAGCGCTGTCGTCGGGCCTTGCCGGAAAGCGGCGGCGAAGCTGATCAATCCGAAAAGGATCAGAAGAACTGTACCCCATCGTGTCCAGGGGACGGCAAGAAGAGCGAAGGCGAGCAGAATGTTGCTTCCCAGCGCCACGCGCTTCTTGCCCCACTGATCGGAGAGTATGCCTCCCAGCGGCGCGCCGACAAAAGCCGCCAACCCGCCCAGCATCCAGACCCAACCGATGGTGGAGGTCGTGAGTCCCAACCCGTCCTTCAGCCATTGAATGAGGTAGGTAAGAAAGCCGACCAGCGCGCCGGAGACCAGGAAGGCAATCCCCATCAGGGCCGACGTATCCGCCCGTCCGAAAAGTTCTCTCAGGGTTCTGCCCGCCGATTGGCGCAGTTCGGAAAAAGTGCTGCGTGGGGAGGGGGTCGTGTCCGGCGGAAGGCCAAACGTCAGGAGCCGGCAAACAATCGCGCCGGCGGCAAAGAAGAGATACGTGGTGTGCCACCCGAAGCGTTCGGCGCTTTGCGCTGCAAGCGGTACGCCCAGAATGGGCGCGGCGAAGTAGGCGCTGGAGATGATGCCCACCGCCCGGCCGCGCACCTGATATGGGAACCAATCGCCGGCGAGGGCCACCGAGCAGGTGGAGAGCGTTCCGGCGGCGACGCCTGTGGCGAAGCGCGTGGCCAACAGCAAGTTCAGGCTGCCGGCTTGGGAGGTCAGAAACGAGAAGATGCCGAAGCCCACGACGGCCCATTGGAGAAATCGTTTGCGCCCGTAGTGGTCGGAAAGGAACCCGGTGGCGAGTGAGGCGGCGGCTGCGCCTACCGAATAGACGGTGATGAGGAACCCGCGACTGATGATTCCGGCTGCAAAAGTTTCCCCGATGGCGGGCAGGAGCACCAACGTGGCCTGATTGTCGGCCACGCCCAGGAACAGCAGTGCAAAGAGGGATGCGAGGATCAGGATGTTCACGGCGGCGGTCGGCGGCCCATCTCTCCCTTCTAGGGGGCGATGAACCTCTCTATTTGACGAAATGATGCAGGTCCAGATTTGCGGCGGCCTTGTCGGTCGAGTCGATCACACTGGCGGCGGCGATTCCGGCCGTGACGACAATGACGTCGCTGATCTCTTCCTTCGTGATGCCCAATTGCAGCGCCTTGCGGATGTGACCCTCCGCGCAGCCCTCGCACTTGAGCGCCAGTGAAACGCCGATGGCGACCAGCTCCTTTGTCTTCGGGTCGAGCGCCGTCTCCGAGTAGTAGGTCTTTTTGTAGAAGTCTTTATAGATTTCGCGAAATCGCGGCTCCATCATGCTCATCGACAAGGGTGGAGTCGTAATCATTTCTTCCTTCCGACTGTTTGCCATACCTAGCTCCTAAACAATAGAAATACCAGGGTGGCCGGATGCCCCCTTCCTATTTGGAAAAGGCGCGGGAAACGGTCCCGCGCCGCTGTCTGCCGCCAAAGCCTCGATAGAAAAATCTTACCATATCAGCCCCCTTCGTGCAGCGAAAGGGAGAGGTGGAGGTGGACTTCCGGGCGGCAGGGAAACTAGGGTTCGAGGACTATCTTGCCGAACTGTTGGCGGTCTTCCATGCGCTGCTGCGCCGTTGCGGCCTCGGCCAGAGGGAAGGTGGAATCGACCACCGGCTTCAGCTTGCTGGAGAAGACGAACTTCAGCACCTCGACCAACTCCGCCTTGCCGCCCATGTAGGAGCCGTAGATGCTCCGGTGCCGGGCAAACAGCGCCCGCAGGTCGATCTTGACCACAGGTCCTGCCGTCGCGCCGCAGGTGACCAGACCGGCCGTTGGTGGCCAGCGAGTTGAAGCACAGGCGTCCCAGACGGCCTCGCCCACGTGCTCGAAGACCACGTCGACGCCCCGCTTCGCCGTCAGGCGCTTCACCTCTTGAGCGATATTCCGGTCCGAATGGTTGATGAACTCGTCTGCGCCCAGCTCCTTTGCCTTGGCCAGCTTCTGCTCGTTTCCGGCGGTGGCGATGACGCGCGCGCCCAGCATTTTTGCGATCTGAATCGCCGCGCTGCCCACGCCGCTCCCCGCCCCCCCACCAGCACGTCCTCGCCGGGCCGGAGGTTCACCCGCGCCGTCAGCATGTGCCAAGCGGTGAGGAAGACCAAGGGCACGGCGGCCGCCTCAACCCAGCCCAGCGAGTCGGGAATGGGGATGACGTTCGCCTTGGGCGACGCCACGTATTCGGCATAGCCGCCCGGCGCCTTTTACGCCGAACAGAGTGTAGTGGCGGCAGGTGCTGTCCAGCCCCTCGAAACAGGCTTGGCAGTTGCCGCAACTGATGCCGGGGCAAAGCAGCACACGGTCGCCTTGTTTCACATGCGTCACCAAGGAGCCGACCTCGGCGACTTTGCCCGCAATGTCGCTGCCGCCGATGTGGGGCAGGAGAATGCCCGGCAGCCCCTGGCGGACCCAGAGATCGAGATGATTCAAGGCGCAAGCCCGCACGCGGACCAGAACCTCGTCGGCTTTGATCTTCGGCTCCGGCGCGTCCTCGTACTTGAGGGCTTCGGTGCCTCCATGCTCATGAAACCGTACGGCCTTCATCGGCGACTCCCTCTTGTAATTGAAGTGGGCCGGATACCCCGAACGTAGGAAAACGGGTGAAAGAAATTCAAGGAAGTGGATCGCTCCTGGAACTTTGTATCCATGGGAATGTCCCTTATAATAGCTGAGTTCTACCAACCCTGCTAAATAGAGTCCCCGTTCAATGGCAAAAGTTCCGGAAATCGAAACTCTGAGGATTATCTACGAGGCGGCGCAAAGAAGACTGGACGAGCAATCTAGTGGAAGCTTATGAGTTCAACCGGTCTCGGATCCTCAAAAAGAGTCGATTGTTCGCGTCCGCGATTCTAATGTTTGGGGTGTCATTGGTAATTCTGGTTGCGAGTGTTATGATTTACCAAGGACCTGAAACCAAAGTTGTGAAAGGGGAAGTTGTGGTTACGGATGCAAGACAACCCGAGCCGGCGGAAACTGATAACAAGCCAACTCCAGAACCGGATGATGGGATTTAGAGACCGCCACCACCGGACCCTGATTTGGCCGATTACACGAATAGAGATTTGGATCAAAGCCGGATGGGAAAAGAAAATACCAAACAGCAAGATTAAAATCATTGCTGTTTCTTTGATTTAATCCACTCTAAAGAGAGAATCTCTTTTATTTCCCATGGACATCTTTGCGGAAGTCTCGAAGCTGCGGAAAGAGGGACGGAAGGGGGCTCTGGCTACCATCATCGAGGTGCAGGGATCGATTCCGAGCTTTGAAAGCTCGAAGATTCTGGTGCGCGACGACGGCTCCATCGTCGGCACGGTGGGCGGAGGGTGTGTCGAGGCCGACGTGTGGGCCGCGGCGCAGGAGGTGATGCGCGAGGAGAAGCCGCGCCGCCTCCACTTCAACCTCAACAACAACCCGAAATACGACGAGGGTCTCATCTGCGGCGGCTCGCTCGACATTTTTATTGAGCCGATCCTCGCCACTCCGACCGCGCTCATTTTCGGAGGCGGCCACATCTCGCTCTTTGTCTCGAAGATGGCGAACCTGGCCGGTTTCGACACCGTTGTGGCCGATGACCGCGAAGCGTTTGCCAATGCCACTCGTTTTCCCGAAGCCACCGAGACCCACGCCGGGCCGTGGCCGGAAATTTTCCCTAAGCTGAAGGTGAACGGCGTGACCTACATCATCATCGTCACGCGCGGCCACAAGGGCGACCTCGATTGCCTGCGCTGGGCCGTTGGGGCTTCTGAGGGTTCCGGCGGGGCGCGTTACGTCGGCATGATCGGCAGCCGCCGCAAAGTGATTTCTACTTTCAAAGAGCTTGAAAAAGAGGGCATCGCGGCGGAAAATCTCGAGCGCGTCTATGGGCCCGTTGGGCTCGATATCGGCGCCATCACGCCCGAAGAGATCGCCGTCTCCATTGTCGCCCAGATGATCGCCGTGCGCCGCAACCAAGCGCCTTCCGTTCCCGGCCTTGCACGGAGGGTGAAAACCCAACCCGCGTAGCCATTAGAATTTTTCTCAATTGTTTCTAGGTGCCCCATCCTTTCTGAAGGAAAGGGTGGGGAGATAATAGCTTTATTTTCCCCACCCTTGGCGGCGCCAAGAATGGGGCACCCTTTTGCATTGTCAGGGCACGTTCGCCACGGCGAATCAGCCGTGCCGAAGAGGAACTACCCTAAAATCTTCCTTGCGCCTTTAGGCGCTGAGGGAATACCGGAAGGCTACTTCCCAATCGCCAATATTCCCTCCATCTTCTTTCTGAGGGTATGATGTGCCCATGATTGCCGCCGTGGTGCTGGCCGCCGGGGAGTCGTCGCGCATGGGACGCGATAAGGCGCTGCTGCCGTTTCGCGGGTCTACGTTTCTGGAAGAGATTGTCTCCACGCTCTGGCAGGCGCAGGTGAAAAAAATGGTAGTCGTGCTCGGTCATCACGCCAAACAGGTTCAAGCCTCGGTGAAGTTGGGAGACACGGAAGTCGTTGGCAACCCGCGTTACCGGGAAGGGCAGACGTCGTCGCTGCAGGCCGGGCTTTTAGCTTTAAATGAAGAGGTGGAAGGTATCCTGCTCTGTCTGGTCGATCATCCTTTCATATCCGTTTCCCTCGTCCGTAAACTAACGGAGGCATTCCAAAAGCAAAAGTCTCCCGCCGTGATTCCCACCTATAAAGGGAAGCACGGGCATCCGGTGATCTTCTCCCGAGCATTATTTTCGGAGTTCAAGGCTCTGGGACCGAACGAGGGCGCGAACGTTGTCGCCCGTCGGCATCGGGCGGAGACGGCTTTTGTTGAAGTGGACGATGCTAGGATTCTGAGGGATGTCGATACGGTTGCCGACTATGAGAAGTTGATTGCGGAGGAGCGGTGAGGGTGAGCGGAATCCAAGCGGCTACAATTTTTCAAGCACCGCTCGACAGGCGTCGGCGGCGAGTTGGGCGGCGTGGCGGGAGGCGGCGGGGAGGCCCTGAACCCTCTCTTCAATTTCGTCGGCGGCAATCTTCAATTTCGAGACCGCCCTTCCTTTTATCATCTCCGTCAGCGCCGACCCGCAGGCCACCGAAGGGACGCAGCCGGAGACCTTGAAGCTTACTTCCGCTACTTTTCCTTCCTGAACTTTTACCCACAATTTCAAAATGTCGCCGCAGACGGGGTTCGACACCTCGGCGACGGCGGTGGCGCCGTCATCGTCATCGGGCAACTCGCCGACGTTTCTGGGATTCTGAAAATGGTCGAGAACGGTGGGGTTGTACATGACGTATTTGACTAGTGCAGGAACATGTGCAGGAGTACGACCACCATTACGCCCAGCGCTACGGCCATAGGAATCTTCACGCCGCCCATTTTGTTGACCTCGGGGATCAAGTCCGAGGCGGCCACATAGATAGTAACTCCGGCTGAAATCGCGAGTCCATATTTGACGTATTGCACCATGGAGGCCATGACGAAGATGCCCACGATACGAGAGAATCCCAAAGCGCCCGCCGCCAGCGTCCCGGCGCGGCGGCTCTTCCGCGCCGCCGCCATGATCGAAGCGATCGTAAAACCTTCGGGCAGGCTGTGGACGACGATAGCGCCGAAGACGATCCATCCGAGCCAAGCGGAGACGAGAAAGCCCGCCGCAATGGCGACGCCGTCAAAGAAGTTGTGGACCAGCAGCCCCCCCATCGCCGCGTACGCCGTACCAGGGTCCACGAAAGCGTCGTGGTGCGTCTCTTCCCCGAAGTGGAAGTGCGCCGGCAAGGAGTGCTCGAAAAAATGGACGATGAAGTAGCCGACCAAAATCAGGAAGGGTGCGAGCGTAGGAGCAAGCTGCAACGACACCGGCATCATCTCCAGCACGGCCGTGGCCAGCATGAAGCCCGAACCGAGGGCGATGAAGTAGGCAAGAACGGTCCGGCTCCAGGGCCGCGCGGCGACAATCAGTCCGCCTGCCAGATTGGCCAGGGCCGTCACCACCCCCAACGCTAAGCTGATTCCGAGAACCGACATAAGCGGCGAAAGAGTACCTTAATTTTTAAACGCTGTCGAATTTAAACTCCGGGTGGAGTCGCCGCCGTCTCTCGCTACCGGCTGTGGCGGAAGTGAGTGATGTCGCCGTCCTGCACTTCGTAGGTTTTCCCCTCGAGCCGAATGGTTCCGCGCGCGCGCGCCTCGGCCAGGCTTCCGGCGTCCATCAGGTCATCGAACCCGACCACTTCGGCGCGGATAAATCCCTTTTCCATATCGGTGTGAACCGTCCCGGCCGCCTTCAGGGCCGTGGTGCCGCGTGGGACGCTCCAGGCGCGCAGCTCCTCGCCGCCCGCGGTGAAGAAAGTGAGCAAGTTCATCAGGTCATAGCAGGCCCGGATGGCGCGCGCCACGCCGGACTCTTTCAGGCCGAAGTCGACCATCAGTTCCGCCGCCTCCGTATCGCTCAACTCTGCCAGCTCGGCTTCAATCTTGCCGCAGAAGGCCGTGACGGCGGTGCCCGCCCGATGCTTCAGGTTCGCCAACTCATAGCGGGTTTCCGCCTCTTCCATCTCCCCGGCTTCCTCATCGCCCAGATTCAGGACCAGCAGTTCTGGTTTGGCGCTCAGGAAGGTGAACCCGCGCACCATGTATTCCTCCCTCTCCTCGAGCGTGATCTCCCGCAGAGGGATCTCCTTTTCGAGCGCCTCACGAAGCCGGATTAGAAGTGTTTGCTCGGCCTCAAGCGCCGGGTTCTTGATCTTCTTGATGTCGCGCTCGAGGCGCTCCAGTCGTTTTTCGATCAGCACTAGATCGGAGAGTATCAGCTCCAGTTCCACGCTTTCAGTGTCCCGCTTCGGATTCACGGAACCGGCCGAGTGAGGAATGTTTTCATCCCGAAAGGCTCGCACCACATGCGCCAGCCCATCCGCCTCGCGGAGGACGGAAAGCTGGGTGCCGCCGCGCGTCACCTCGTTAATGTTGCCCTGAATATCCGTGAATTCCAGTTGCGTCGGAACGTTCTTCTTTGGCTGGAACATCTCCGCCAGCCGGTCGAGCCGCACGTCCGGCACCTTTACCACGCCCAGCTTGGCCTCGGGCTTTCCTGCGCCCGACACGTCTGCCTTCCGGCGCGTCAGGACCTGAAAGAGCGAGCTTTTCCCCGCCTGGGGAAGTCCGATAATGCCGATCTTCCGCATAAATTTTTCGAGTGGAGCTGCGCCCGGCGTCTCAAAGCCGTGCCGCGTCGGGTTTAATCCTTACCGGGCTTCATCCCCAGCACTCCGGAGTGCCTACGACTCTATTTTATCCGTTTCTCTCTATCGATGCCGGCCGAGCCGAGACACCCTTGGCCCCTCTGGAGAGATTCGCTAGAATGGTCGATGTTTAAATTGTAGGGCTGGTGGGCGATGTAGGATTTGAACCTACGACTTCTGCCGTGTGAAGACAGCACTCTGCCGCTGAGTTAATCGCCCCCAGAGGAGATTCATAGCAGAAATTTTCCGCGCGGTCCAGAGGGCGCCTTCACGGCTTCAGCGACATATGGATAAACTTTCCGCTCCTTTAGGAAAGGGTGGGGAGCTGAAGTTTTTCCCACCCTTGGTTGAACTTCAGGAGGCGGTCGAAAATTTCATTTTCCCCCGAAAAAATCCGCTCGGCGCTGCTTCGCTGGTTCGCCCGCAACCGCACGCCGCTGCCGTGGCGGCGGACCCGCGACCCCTACCGCATCTGGGTCTCCGAAGTCATGCTCCAGCAGACGCGGATTCCCGTCGTCATTCCCTATTACAAAAGATTCCTCAAAGCATTCCCCACGATGCGGAAGCTTGCCCGGGCGCGGCGCGAAAATGTGCTGAAGCATTGGGCGGGGCTCGGCTACTATCGGCGGGCGGAGAATCTTCATCGCGCGGCGCGTGTGGTGGCGGAGCAGTACGGCGGAAAGTTTCCCAGTGCGTATGACGAGGCGCGGCGGCTGCCGGGCGTGGGCGACTACACCGCCCGCGCCGTCTTGAGTATCGTCTATAAGAAACCGTTGGCGGTGATGGACGGCAACGTGGCGCGCGTGTTGGCCCGGCTCTTCCGGCTGAAGGCCGGCGGGGCAGGCGGCGCGTTTCGCAAGACCGCAACAGGATATCTTGAGCAGCTCCTCTCACGCCGCGAGCCGGGGAATTTCAATCAGGCTATGATGGAGCTGGGCCAGACGGTCTGCCTGCCGCAGACGCCCGAGTGCCCGCTGTGTCCGTTGTGGAGGTTCTGCGCCGCCGGCAGGGAAGGGGACGCCGCGCGGTACCGTGCCTCCCGCAGGAGGCCCGGCATTCGTAAAGTCTTCCTAGCGACGCTGGTGCTGTGGGCGGGGCAGGATATTTTGTTGGTGCGCGGCTTGCCGGAAGAGTTGGTGCGGAATCTGTGGAACTTTCCCGCCGCCTTCGGACCGACAGCCGCCAAGGCAAGGGCGGAGTTGCTCCGGTGGGCCAAAGATTCCTTGGCGCGGCCCGTCCGCTTTACGGGACCGGTCGTGCGACTGGAGCACCACATCACCTTTCGCAAGATTCAAGTGCTGATCTTTATGGCCGATGGAAATCCTCGATTCCGTGTTCCCGGCTCACGCTGGATGAAGCTCGACCGGGTATCCCGCGCCGCCGTCTCATCGTTGGCGCGCAAAATCGCTGAGGCAATAGATGCTTGGAAAGCAGAGGTGCGGGTACCCCACCCTTTCCGGCCCGCCGCTCGAAGCTTCCCATGGGAAGCGTAGTGGGGGAGGAAAGAGTAGGGTAAGAAAAACCATCCTCCCCACCCTTGCTGCACAAGGATGGGGCACCCGCGAAAAAATGGAAAGCCGCGGAATCTGGGAAGCGAGTTCCGCGCTACCTGTTTTATAATGGCAAGCCCGACGGTTCTATGGTTTTTCGGCCGTGAGGGGGAAGCGCTGGGGCCGCAAGAAGCGAGGTTCGCCTACTCGGGGTTGCTCAGCTTGCTTCGCAAGAGGGGTCTTAAGAAATCTCCGTCCCAGACGCCGATGGAGTTTGCCGGCTCGATCGAGAGCGCTCCCGTGCGCGGGGCCGTCCGGGAGTTCACGGAACTTTACAACGCCTCGCGCTTCGGCGAGGCCGGTGTCTCGATTGCGAAATTCCGCGAGCTTAAGGGGAAAGTGCGCGCGGCGCTCTCCGGTTCTCGAAAAATGCCCGCCCGTAGGTCCGTGACCGTTCACTTGGGATCACTTAATTTGCCATGGTTGATGTGATAGTTTACAGCAAGCCGGATTGCTGCCTGTGCGATGAACTCAAACAGCAGTTGACCGCGCTCAGGGCGAAGCACCCGTTTCAGCTTCAAGAAGTGAATATCCTGGAAGACGCCGAAGCCTACGAGAGCTTCAAGGAGCAGATTCCGGTGGTCCTCATGAACGGGAAAAAAGCCTTTAAGTTCCGACTGGAGGAGAAGAGTTTTCTGAAGCGCCTCGAACGGGAGCAGGAATCGTCCAAATAATGATCACGGGGTAGGGGATAGTTCTACGGGTGCCCCATCCTTGCGAAGCAAGGGTGGGGAGGATGGTTTTTCTTACCCCACTCTTTCCTCCCCACTACGCTTCACCATGTGAAGCTTCGAGCGCCCGCCCTCCGAAGCCCAGGCGTAGGAGGGGCAGGCCGGAAAGAATGGGGCACCCCAAAAATCAGAGGTTGGGACAGGATTCATGGAACTTGACATTCTCTCTATTGCCGCGCATCGGGACGATTCCGAGCTTACCTGCGGTGGCACGCTGATCAAGATGGCGCAGGCGGGGTACAAGGTGGGCGTGTTGGACCTGACGGCCGGAGAGACCGGTTCGCGCGGAAACGAAAAGCTGCGAAAGAAAGAAGCGGACTGCGCCACCCGCGTCATGGGCCTCTGCTGGCGGGGAAACCTCGATCTGCCCGACGCCGGGATTGAGCATACGCTTGAATACAAACACAAGATTGCAGAGATGGTCCGCAAGCTACGACCAAAGACCGTCATCCTGCCCTACTGGGAGGGCCGCCATCCGGACCACTATACGACCGGGCACATCGGTTACGAGGCCTGCTTTCTGGCCGGGCTCAGGAAGTTGGCTCTAGGCGGTAAGGCCCACCGGCCGCATAAAATTCTCTATGCCTCGCTCTACGTGCCGTCGCTGCGGCCCACGTTTGTCGTGGACATCACCCAGCAGTTTGAGAAGAAGTGCCGGGCCGTGCTCTGCTACGCGTCGCAATTTTCCGACGAGCGCGAAACGCGGAACCTGTTTCCGGCGCGGCGCGACTTGAAGGACCACATCGGATCTCTCGGCCGGCACGTCGGTCTGATGGGCGGCGTGAAGTACGCCGAACCGTTCGTGACGCGGGAGGTCGCGCTGGTGGATGACATTGTAAAAATGCCGGTAGCTTCTATATAAGCGCCGGGTATTTAAGTGGCGTTCGTTTAAGATGTGGGTCCTTTCGAAAACCCCTGCAAGTTCAGACCGGATTTGAATTTAACCCCGATGGGAACTCAAAAACTGTTGGAATCTCAAAAGCCTTTCCGGCGGATTCTGCGCAGCTTGCTGGGCGGCGTGCTGATGGGGCTGGCCAACCTGGTGCCGGGCATCTCGGGCGGGACCATGCTGCTGGCCGCCGGGGTCTATCCGCAGTTCATCGAGAGCGTGGCGGAAATTTCCACGCTGCGTTTTAACCTGCGAAACTTGATCACGCTCGGCGCAATCGGAGGCGCGGCGCTCACGACGATTGTGGCGCTGGCCGGACCGATGAAATACCTGGTGGTCCATCATCGCTGGGCGATGTACAGTCTCTTTATCGGCCTGACGCTGGGCGGAGTGCCGGTGATTTGGCGGCTGCTCAAACGGATGACGCGCTCTGCGGTAGCCGGATGCGCCGCCGGCATCACGGTGATGACCTTGATGGTGCTGGTCGAGCCCGGAGGAACTTCTCTCGGAGGGAGTCCTTATTGGCTCCTATTTTTGGCGGGGCTTGCCGGGGCTTCGGCCATGGTGCTGCCGGGAATCTCCGGCGGATACGTTCTCCTGATCTTGGGCCAGTACGTAGCCGTGCTGGGTGCCGTAGATCAATTGAAAACAGGACTGCTCGGCGGGGGAGCGGCGGGGCCTGACTGGGAGCTGGTAACCGAAGCGCTGAGGGTGATTGTCCCCGTGGGGTTGGGGGTGGTGGCGGGTATTGTGAGTTTCAGCAACCTGATCAAGGTGCTTCTGGCACGTTTTGAGAAGGCGATGCTGTCCTTGTTGCTGGGCCTGCTGCTGGGCGCGGTGATCGGTCTGTGGCCTTTTCAGAGGTCGGTAGAGCCGCAGCCGGGGGACAGGGTCCGGGGCCGAGTCATGACGGCGGACTCGATTCGGGAACTCAAGCAGGAGGACTATCCGCTGGAGCGATTTTCCCCCACCGAAGCGCAAATCGGCGGAGCTTGGGGGCTGCTTTTGGCGGGATTTCTGGTGACACAGGGAATTGCCTTGGCGGGCGGAAGGCGAGGCCGGACTTTACCTCAAGAAGAGCGAAGGGAAGGGAAACCCTCCTCCTGAATTCTTCCTTTTATTGTTTTGGGGTTAAGCAGCGTAGTCCTGTTCGCAGGAAAAGCCGGGCAGCAGGACACCCTCGGATTTTTTTTGGACCTTGACCCGACGAGTGTTCTCCCTAGCGTTGCTCACCTTCCTAATGACGGCGTAGGAGTCGAAGACTTCACTGTAGACTTTGGTCACGAGGAAATTTTCGCCTGTCGTATCTTCTCGCCAGACTTGTCCGATTTGGATCGAGGAAACGGCCATGTCAGATTCTCACCTGGTTGATAAGAGGTTCAAGATACTATCGTTCGACCAACGCCGGAGGTCAACTTCCGCCCCTCTCATAAGATTTATCGACAGAAGCGGAGGGAAAGATGAGCCGATCTTTGCCGAATTGCTGAACTTTTATGTGCCATCTGCCGAAATGAATAATGGGAGAAAGATCGATGGGTAGGACCGGTATCCGGCCATGTCTTTTCCCCTCAAGGACTTGGAAGGATCTCGGTTTCCGGTTTCGGGAATTTTCCCGGAGAAGACTCTCGGGCCGCTAATATTACTTGGCGGAGGTAAACCGTGAGCCCATCTTTCGCATCTAATGCCAATGGACACGGAAAAGAAATTTTACTGTTTGTTGCGGCGTTCCGCAGTATAATTTGAAGTAGAGGCCCTTGGGAGGAACAATCCAATGACAGGTAGAAAGCCGTTACCCCTCATCTTAGCTCTGGTGCTTACGTGTGCCTTTGCTCCTCTGGCGGAGGCAAAGAAGAAAAAGAAGGACGACGTGGAACAGATCGGGAACCGCCGTGTCGCCCACCGGAGCATGATTTCGCGGGAGAAAGAGATTCGGATCGGCAAGCAGTATTCGGCGCAGATCGAGCGCTACGCCCGGCTTGTCAAAGACCCGGTCGTCAACGAATACGTGAACCGGGTGGGGCAGAATCTGGTCCGGAATTCCGACGCGAAGATTCCCTTTTCCTTTCGGGTGATCGATAACCCATCTCTGAACGCCTTTGCGATTCCCGGGGGATATATCTACATCCATTCGGGGTTGATCTTGGCGGCGGACGAAGAGGACGAGCTGGCTGGGGTGCTGGCGCATGAAATCGCCCACGTCACGGCGAGGCACTGGGCTGCCCAGCAGACCAAGGGCAAAATCCTGCAGATGGCCCAGATTCCTCTGATCATCTTGACCGGAGGCCTCTCCTATCCGGCCTACTATGGGGTGTGGAACGCCTTCGGGTTCGCCGTTCCGCTTGCCTTTATGAAGTTTACCCGCGGCGCAGAAACTGAATCCGATTACCTCGGCATCCAGTACATGTACAAGGCCGGCTACGACCCGGAAGCCTACATCTCCTTCTTCAGCAAAATTCTTCAGGAGAATCGGAAGAATCCGGGCAGCATTCCGAAAATCTTCATGTCGCATCCTCCGACGGCGGAACGCATTCTGAAGGCGGAAGATGCCATTGAAAAGATTCTTCCGGAAAAGGACCGCTACCTGGTCTCCACGTCCGAGTTCGACGACGTGAAAGCGCGGATGCGTACTGTGGTTTCACAGATGCGCGGCGAAATGGCCGAGAAAGAGAAGGGCCGGCCGACGCTCAAGCGGCGTTCCGACGACGAGGGGGACGGGGATGATAAACCGCCCGTCTTGAGACGGCGCGACGGCGAAGAACCCGCGGAAGTAAAGAAGGAAGAAGAGAAGAAGTAAAACCGCGGGATTACGGACCGGAAAAATTTATTTTACAGGAAAAAACAGGGAGCAGCACTTGCTGTCCCCTTTTTTTCCCCCCGAAATACCCTCGAGTTTATGCACAGAGGGGTATTGACGAACCCCGGCGCCTTCCGGTATCCATGTCCCCATGAACGTTTTCCGAGCAGGCCTCCTGCTGGTTCTTACGGCCGCTTTCGCCGCCGGTCAGACCCCGAACCCCCAACCGTCCTCCTCTACGAAAACGGGTTCCCGAACCGAAAAGAAGTCCGATAGGAGAATTGAAAAAAAGAAGGCCGTTCGACTGCTTGAGCAAGGCCGTCGTCGGCTGCGTGAGCAGGAGAAAAAGGGCGCCCGCAAGGCCGTTGTCCTGTTTCGAGAGGCCCTTGTGGCCGACCCCGAATGCGAGGATTGTTGGTGGGAGCTGGGCTGGTCGTATCGCTTGCTCGGCCGGTGGAACGCTTCGCTGCGGGCGTGGAATCAATTACGGTCCCTGGACCCCTACTACCCGGAGCTGGAAGTCTACTATTCGTCGGTGGTGTTGGCGGTGCATTTGGATATAGACACGTTGCCGCCTCCGGAGCTCGAGCCGGCCGAGGGTCCCACGTTGACGCTGAACGCCGTCGGGGATGTTCACATGGGACGCGCCTGGCCTGAGGAGCGCGCTTTTCTGCCGCCCAACGACGCCCAAGACCTTCTCGAAGGCGTGAAGGACCTGCTCGCGGACGCCGACATCACCTTCGGCAATCTTGAAACCGTTCTGTTGGATGAGGGAGATTCGGAGAAATGCGGAACACGTTCCACCCGTTGCTTTGCCTTCCGTGTTCCGATGGTCTATTCTCAAGCTCTCAAGGACGCCGGCTTCGATGTCCTCAGCATCGCCAACAACCATGCCGGCGACTTCGGCGAGGCCGGACGGCTGGCGACGATGAAGGCCCTCGATGAGCGGGAAATCCTCCACAGCGGCCCGGTAGGGGACATTGCTTCGTGGGATACCAAGAGTTTGAGGATTGTGCTCATCGCCTTTTCCACCGGCGCGAACGTTTACCGCGTGCAGGAGATTGAGGCCGCCAAGAAGCTGGTCGCCCGGTTGGACCGCGTTCATGATCTGGTGCTGGTCTCCTTCCACGGAGGCGCCGAGGGCAGCGGCGCGGTGCACGTCGCCGAAGGCGTGGAGATGTTCCTGGGGGAGAACCGAGGTGATCTGCGCCGCTTCGCTCATGGTGTGATCGACGCCGGCGCCGACCTGGTGCTGGGCCACGGGCCGCACCGCCTGCGCGCCATGGAGGTCTATCAAGGCCGGTTGATCGCCTACTCGCTGGGGAATTTTTCCAGTTGGAAGACCTTCAAATTGACCGGTCCGCTCGGCACGACGGGCATTCTGAAGGTCGAATTGGCGGCGAACGGTGTCCTGCTCCGCGCCGAGATGATTCCGGTGACGATCGCCGACCCCGGCCGGCCCCAGCCGGACCCCGAGAACGACGCCATCGAAACCGTGCGCGCGCTCTCGCTCCAGGATTTCGGCCACGTGGTGCTCGACGAGAAGGGCGTTTATGAACGAGCCGAAACCGGTGCGCAGTAAGTCGAGCGCCAGGTGAAGAATTCTGGTTGTGGGATTTGCTGGAGAGAAAGGGAGATGAGAGTCAAGTCGGCAGGTCCCCGATTCGGTGGCGTCACTTAAATTTCATCATCAGATCGCCGTAGTATTTCCGGTAGAGGATGTTCCACTCAGGGGTGCCTTCGGGGATGATGCGCTGTTGAGAGCGAATCATCCGCCGCGCCTCTTCGTCCATTCGCGCTTCTTCTCGCAGAATTTCGGAGATGATCTTCAGCGCTTCCTGGCGGATGTGGGACGGCTCTTCGAAGATCTCCACTTCATCAAGATTTTCGATGGCGCGGGTTACCTGCTGGGCAAGCTGGATCGTCTTTTCGCGTGTCAGTCTCATAAGATTTTGGTTGTGGAGGTGCGGTGATGGAACCCCGAGGTTCCGGTTAAAAAACAATTAAAGTACGATGTTGCGTTCGCGGACCAAGTGGTTCTTGACCTTCTTGAACATTTCGTCGTAGGCGGCCCCCATGCGCTGCATGTCTCCGGTGCGTTCATTGAGGATTTTGCGGACTTCCTCGTTGATGCGGTCTTCCATCGTCAGCTCTTCCAGCAGAAGCTGCGTGACGACTTCCGTGACGTATTCGGGCTGATCGATTTCGATCAATTGGTCCGTAATCAGCCGGTCCAAGGTCTTCTTGGCCATGTAGGAGACGAATTCATGGGGAAAGATCATAGAAACAGAAGCCGACACTCTTATTGACGCTCGTGGTTGCCCAGTGTATATTCGGTAGTTTGCGGAAGTCAAGCGAGGTGGGCGCCGCTTGCGCCCTCGCGGACGGTTCGTGGGCGGTTAGCTCAGTTGGTAGAGCATCCCGTTTACACCGGGAAGGTCATCCGTTCGAGCCGGATACCGCCCATGCGGATTTCCGAAACCCTACGGGGGACGTAGTTCAGCTGGTTAGAACGCATGCCTGTCACGCATGAGGTCGCGGGTTCGAGTCCCGTCGTCCCCGCCAACTTTTTCAACACTTTACAAGCACGCTCTTCCATTTTCATTCCCCTATTGTAGTGAAAACTGTAGTGAGTCTCGAACTTTTTCTCCAACTTTTTTCATTTCTGCGGCCTTGAATTTTTCCATCTTTGCCGCTGGCCCTCGTTTATGCTCCTCGTAGAAGTGAACATACCGCAGAGTCATTTGAATTTTGGTGTGACCGAGTAATGCAGCAAGAGTTGGAAGGTTGACTCCGGCCATTGCTGCACGTGAGGCGTAGGTATGCCTCAAATCGTAAAGCCTAAAGTGTTCCTCGATCCCGGCGCGAGCTACCGCCGCGTCGTGTGCTTTCCTAACGCGCCAATCGGCTTGTCCGGATTCTTCGGGGAAGGGAAGGCATAGCGCCCCTTCACGGCGATTGCCCTTTGCTTTAGAAGATTCCAAACCTCTGCCGTCATGGGAATGGTTCTCTTTGCTGCCCTGGTTTTACCGAAGGGATTGAATATGGTGCGCCGGTCGAAATCCAGATTAACACCTTCCATTCGATAAACCTCTCCCGGCCTCATTCCAGTTTCAAGGACCACGCGGGCAATATCTTGCAACGGCTTTCCGGCTGCCTGAAAATAGGCAAGCTCTTCTTCAAATTTCAGAATCCGCATTCGACCCGAACCCTCTTCTAGGAATAAAACCTCATTCGTCGGATTCTCCACCGGAATGCGGGATCCGGCTGCGTGGTTGAATATGAGCTTCAAGGTGCTCAAGGAACGGTTGACCGTAGCCGGGCTGATAATACATTCCTCCTGAGTATTGCGCCGTACCTCACGCATTCGGGCCAGCTTGAAATCTTCAACCATGCCGGGGGTAATTTCGTCGAGCCATTTCCCTGAAAAGTATCGAAGCAGGACTTTCAAGTTTTGGCGGTGCAGGGAAGAAGTATTGGGACGGTCCCCACGGGGAAGATGGTCTTTACCGTCCTGGGAGCGGTTGCAGAGCTTGAACGGAGCCTTATCGCCGAGAGAGTCCGCGCCAGACTACGGAACGCCAGGGCCAAGGGGAAGAAATTGGGCAGGCCCGCGAGAAAGGTAGATGCTCGTCGCATAGCCCGACTTCGCGCCTCAGGCTACCCCTGGGCTGCCATTTCCAAGATGCTGGGCATTGGGCAGGGAACCGCTCGTCGAACCTTCAGCGCCTTGCCAAAAACCCTTGCGGATAGGTCCTAGGTTACGGTCCGTAAGCTGAGGCGCCTCAGCCCAGAAAAGGCCAATCTTCCTGCCAGAAACATATGTTTTTGGCGGGTTGAATTCTCTGATTTGTGGGCTTGAGGAATCAGGTGGTTACAGTGGGCCGTGCAGAGGGGTTTTTGGCGGACGCCCAATGACTTTAATCGGGAAAGTGTTTTTGAAGGACGTTTTTGGCCCTAGCTAGGACTTTTCAGTTTGACGTATTTCGTCAGTCCGCCGCCGGCGATGGGTCGTGAGCCCGGCCCTTCCGCCGCGTACACGCTGCCCTCGGGGTCCACGGCCACACCTTCGCCTGCGGCGCCGTGGGGCCCTCGATCGGTCTCATGCGGTGGAATGAAGGCCGTGACCCGATCTTCGGTGGTGCTCCCGATCCGGATGCCGGTCTTCCAGCCGGGATGGCGTGTGGGGTCCGATTCCGAGTCGATTGCATACAGCGCATTGTTGGCGTCAATGAACAACCCGCTCACGCGGCCGAACTGCTCAAACGCGTCGAGGAAATTACCCTCCTGATCGAAGATCTGGATTCGATGGTTACCCCGGTCGGCGACGAAAAGGCGGCCTTGCGAGTCGAATGCAAGAGCGTGGGGTGTGCGGAACTCGCTGGGTGCCGTGCCGATTCGTCCCCACTCTTTGATGAATTTTCCGTCCTTCGTGAACTTCATGATGCGTCCGGTTGAGCCGGGAGGACGATCGTCTTTCTGACCACTGTGCCCATCCGCGACGAAAATGTCGCCGTTCGGAGCGGTGATCACATCGCACGGTTCATTGAAGGTATCCGGACCATCCCCGGCCACCCCCGCCTTCCCGAGCTTCATCAACACCTTGCCTTCCGGACTGAACTTGATGACCTGGTGACCCTTTGTTCCCGCCTCGTTTCCTTGTGAGTCGGTCACCCAGACGTTTCCCTCCCGGTCCACATGGAGTCCGTGTGGAAGCACGAACATCCCTACGCCGAAGCTGGTCAGAACCTCTCCTGTCTCGCGATCGAACTTGAGGATTGGCGCAACGTTCGAGGTGTCGCAGCCGCCGGCCAGGGCGTAGGCGACACACCGATCATAGGCCCAGACGTGCCCGTCGGGGCCTATATCGACGCCCGCCGTCGATACCCACTTCCTGCCGTCGGGCAGCGGTCCCCACTCGGTGATCACCGTTGGATTGGGATTGGGTAGGTTGTTTTTGGCCGGGTTAACGACAACGACGTCAGTCTGCGAGTCCCCCTCGCATCCCGACAGTGCGATCACGGCGAACCCTGCGATCATCGCGAATTTCAAGCGACCGGAGATTGGCATGGTGGCTCATCCTTTAAAAAGAAGCATTCCAGTTCAATGGTCAACATCCCGACGCGCTCCGACGGCTTAACTGACAGACTTTAGCCATTTGGATTCGTCGGTGGTTAGGCAATTTTAGCATGTCGCCGGACGGCGGTTTCCCCTACCTTAAGGGACTTCGCAACGTTCGCCCATGACGCCCCGGATTGCCTCAGAGAGACGATTCTTGCGCGGTCTACGGCCTTCCGTGGCCGGCCCAGGCGCTTTCCTTTGGCCCTGGCATTCCTCAATCCAGCCCTCACTCTCTCAGCAATCAGTGAGCGTTCTAGTTCTGCCACAGCGCCCAAGACGGTAAACACCATTTTGCCGGTCGGCTGTCGAAGCTGTGCCCAATTTGGTGCCCTACCCCGGCCACTTTAAGAAAATCCCTGCGTTTGAATGATCGACTCATAAGGAAAACCTCTTATTGAGATTGAGGATCGGCCTAAGGCGACCCCAGCTCAGGTCACCTATGGTCCGCCTGCTTACTCGGAGGTGAACCGTCCGATGAATGTCCATTCCGATCTTCGACGGGGGGCCTCTATTTTGTTTTCACCCCCTGCCCCAATGATTTGATTGTTGATCCATACAAACTTATCCACGAAGGCTTCCTCGGGTAAAGGAGCCAATTGGCTGTACTCTAATGTTTTCAAATTCAATTGCCAGACTTTCTTGGCGAAGCTGACCAAGATGATGCGATCCTGGGTAAAAACAGGTGTCAAAGGAGTTGCGTCGCGGGTAGCCTCCGGCAGCGGCGGCATACTTTCCCAAGTTCCGTCGACAATGTTGTAACGGAGGACCTCGTCGAATTTCGTTACGGGGTCCTTCGGTTTCGCCTGATAGATCCCACCGAACATCCAGATGAACGATCCGTCCGTTTCCGAGGAGAACCCCCAGCGTTTTGCCCCCGGAAAGGGGGAAAGCCGGCGCCACCCCTCTGCTGGTCGTGTGGTGTTCAATACCATGAAACTATTTGTTGCGGACTGAGAGGTGCAGCAGGTGCCCGCCGCATCATAGGGTTCAAACCGTATGGTTCCTCCTAACAGGTAAATCGACGACCCGACGCTGACAGCCCAGGCAAAAAGACGAGGTTCCGGCATATCGCCGTAAACGTTCCATGCGTATCGGGTTCCCTTCCTTTCCAAGGTGAAAACCTTACGATTCACATCCTTTCCCGTGTATCCCCCCAACACATAAAGTTTGTTATCCACAACCGTGGAGGCAGCGTAGCCAAAGGGACTAGGGGCATCGGGCAGTCTTTTCCAGCTTTGGCCGATCGGATCAAATATGTGTGTGCGGGCGGAAAAGATCTTTTGAGTCCAATTCCCTTTTTCCCCTTCCCAGTAGGTTCCTCCTGCAATCACAAGTTTTCCATGCAGGACTCCCGCCGCATAGCCTGCCCGTGCTTCGGGTAGGGGAGTTGAATGTTGCCATCGCAAAGAGCTTGACAGGAGACTTGCCATCAAGGCCGATGCCGATACACATACGGACACCAAACAGAATAGGGTCCCTTGACCTGACCCCCTCAAACCGGTCCAGTTCTAATGTTAGAGTTGGACCTGGAATAGGGAGGTCAGGATGGTCAAGAGGAAGCATTCGATCGAACAGATTATCGGTAAACTTCGAGAGACCGAAGTGGAACTTGCCCAGGGTCGCAGCGTAGCCGAGGTGTGCCGGTCGTTGGGGGTGACCGAGCAGACCTATTACCGCTGGCGAAAGGAGTAGGGCGGTCTAAAGATGGATCAGGCCAAGCGGTTGAAGGTCCTCGAGCAGGAGAACACTCGCTTGAGGAGGGCGGTTGCAGACCTGACCTTGGACAAGCAGATTCTGCAGGAGGTCACAAGGGGAAACGGCTAAGCCCGGCGCGTCGCCGGCAGTGGGCGGCGCATGTCTGTAAGGCGTTGGGTGTCTCGGAACGCCGGGCTTGTCGAGTGCTCAGCCAACCCCGGTCCACCCAGCGCCATCGATGCATCGCTGCTCCCGACGAGGATGCCCTGACGAGGGCCATCGTCACCCTGGCCGGTCGGTTTGGTCGCTATGGCTATCGTCGGGTCACGGCCTTGCTGCGGCGAGCCGGCTGGAGGGTCAACCATAAGAGAGTGGAGCGCATCTGGAGGCGGGAGGGGTTGAGAGTGCCGCAGAAACAGCCGAAGCGTGGACGCCTTTGGCTCAACGACGGATCGTGCGTTCGTCTGCGCCCCTGCAGTCCGAACCACGTCTGGGCTTACGACTTCGTCCAAGCCCGCACTCACGACGGGAGGGCTTTCCGGTTGTTGACGGTCATCGATGAGTACACTCGGGAATGTCTGGCTATCCAGGTGGCCCGCCAGATTCGATCCGACGATGTCGTGCAGCTACTGGCCGATCTGTTCGTTCTCCGAGGTCCGCCCGAGCACCTTCGCTCGGATAATGGCCCGGAGTTCTGCGCCCAAGCTCTACGAGAGTGGCTGGGGCGAATCGGAGTGAAGACGCTCTACATCCAACCCGGGAGTCCCTGGGAGAACGGCTACAACGAGAGCTTTAATGGGAAGCTCCGAGACGAGTTGCTCGACCGGGAGATCTTCTACACCTTGCAGGAAGCGAAGGTGTTAATCGAGCAGTGGAGGCGACACTACAACAGGGTTCGACCTCACAGTGCTCTTGGTTATCGTCCACCGGCACCGGAGGCCATGGAAATCCCGCCGCTGCTCGGGAGGCAGCTGCCTCCCGACCTAGGGACAGAATTACCGCTGAACTAACATACGAGTTGGTACAATCACTGGGGGCAGGTCATCCGATCCTTATAAATCTTTTCATCGATTCCACCCTCTTTAACCGGAATTTCCATTATGAGCTTCCCCTTCACCCGAAAACCTTGCCTCCTGCCCTGTCTTGTCAATCGCAAACAGCTCTGGCCTCTTTGGAAGAACAGCCCCACCCAGGGCAGCCCCGCGCGTCGGTGAGGGTAGGGGGGTGGGGGTGTAGCACTTTTCCCCTTCGTATAGCCTACCCACCCATCGCGTTGACTTACCTTCATGGGCAGCCTAACATAGCCCCACTCGGAGCTTCTCATGATTGGCAAAAAGCTCAGTCCTACTGAATTGAGGCCAAGCTGGGTGCAGGCGGCATGGGAGAGGTTTATAGAGCGCACGATGAGAGCTAGAGTTCCCCCTACGGGAGTGTTCATAAAACCTTCGCAAATAATTGATCCACCCGCGTTGAAAGCACGTCACTTAGAATTCGCATCTGAGTGTTCACAAAACAAGTGTTTTAGGGACAAGGGTGCACTGAGGGAACTACCCTGGGAGCCGAGAGAGGCCCTTCGCGGCGGCAACCCTTTTCAGTTCGACGATGTGCAGGTCCACCACCGCCTGGCAGCACTGGAAACTCAGGCGGAGCGGATCATTGGGCGGGTATAGGTCCTCTTGCCGGATAAGGTGTTCACGCCGGGCCTGTAGTTCTTGGAACTTGGCCCGGAGCTCCTTCCTACTAAGCCGCCGCCATCGTCCCCTCGCTTCTCGCAGCGCACCACCGAGGCCGTTCATGAGGGTTTCGTTTATCTGAGAGGGGTTAAGGCGGCATTTCATTGAGTCTTTCCTGGAGGCGTCCGTGTTTCCTCGCCGAGCTTCTTGATCCGGGCCAAGACCTCCGCTCTCGGTAAGATGCCCTTCTCGTCCAACAATTCGACCAGGGCGTTGATCGAGAGCATGTTGCTGTAGGCGAGGTCCTCGACCCGGACGGTTGCCCTGTTATCTTCTGCCATTGCTATCGCTCCTTCCATAAACCTTTTCCTGCTTTTCTAGCCTCACTCTCATACCTTCTGAAGTCCTCAAGGTAGCGGAACGGAAACCGTGTGTAGGCGTGCCCGTATCCCTGCTTCACGATCTCCGCATTCAGAAAGGTTCCATCCTCCAGATAGATATAGGCCAGCGTCCGTCCGTAGCGGTCCTTTCTGGTTTGGTCGTATTCGAGCCTCACTTTCTTACCCTCGACCATGCGCTTTGTGAAAGCAGAGGCTTCCTTACCGAAATACTGTACGGGTCGGCGTGGATCGACCGTCTCCGGCGTATCGACCCCGATCAGCCGCACTCGCTCCCTGCCGTTCAGAATGATCGTGTCGCCGTCCACCACGCGGGTCACGGTGCGCCAAGGGCCTTTGAGTGCCTTGGACGGGTTCGGCTTGTGCTTCCGCAGAGCTTCCAGGGCTTCCGCCTTGGATGCGAAGGACTGGTCTGCGAGAGGACCTTGGTGACAGTGGTAGCCGCCCTGCTTGCGGTCGTGGTGACAGCCCAAGGAATCGAGGCCGCCTCCATGAGGGAGAAGCGCAACGGCGAGAATGAGAGCCTGGAGCATCAACGATTATATTCCTTTGGGGATGAGGGGAGTCCACCAGATTCGCTAGGCCACGGCTCGGAATACGCCTATTTCTTGCGACCCCAATCCCCCGACTTCCGGGCGTGAAGGTTCCGAAGGTTACGGCGAGTCTGGTGCGGGAAGTTCATGCGGCGGAGGAGGTCCTGGGAACTGCTAATTAGGGGGGTTCTCCTGAGCGTGCTTGGCGCGGATGGCCTGGGCGCGGGCTTCCATCTTTTCCGCCTCGGCGTCCCGGTTCATCTTCCGCAGCAAAACGCCGTAGTTCTCTAGCGTCGTGGCCACGTTAGGATGCTCCGGCCCCAGGGCCTTTTCCCAGATTGCCAGCGAGCGCTTGTAGAGCGGCTCGGCCTGGGCGTATTCGCCCTGGGCGTAGAAGAGCGCCGCCAGGTTGTTGAGGGTTCCGGCTACGTTGGGATGCTCCGGTCCGAGAACCTTCTCCTTGATTGCCAGCGAGCGCTTGTAGAGCGGCTCGGCCTGGGCGTAGTTGCCCTGGGTCTTGTAGAGTAATGCCAAGTTGTTGAGGCTCATGGCCAGGCTGGGATGCCCCAGTCCGAGAACCTTCTCCTTGATTGCCAGCGAGCGCTTGTAGAGCGGCTCGGCCTGGGCGTATTTACTCTGGGTGTCGTAAAGCCACGCCAGGCTGTTGAGGCTCTGACCAACGTCAGGGTGCTCTGATCCCAGAGCCTTCTCCCGAATCGCCAGCGAGCGCTTGTAGAGCGGCTCGGCCTGGGCGTAGTTGCCCTGGGTCTTGTAGAGTAATGCCAGGTTGTTGAGGCTCATGGCCACGTCGGTGTGCTCCGGTCCCACGGTCTTCTCATAAATCGCCAGCGAGCGCTTGTAGAGCGGCTCGGCCTCGGAGTATTTGCCCTGGGCTTGGTAAAGCCCCGCCAGGTTGTTGAGGCTGGTGGCAAAGCGACGGTCTTGTTCTCCAAACTTCTCCGCCTCGCTAAGGGCAGCCTTGAAATGCCTCTCGGCCTCGGCGTAGTCCGCCTTCTGGTGCGCCTTTGTGGCGGCTGCCATGTACTTCTTGTACTTCTTCCACTTGCCGGTACTAGGAATCTGTTTTTTCAATACCCGGAACCGCGACTGGGCGGCGGGGGACGCGGGCAAAAACAGCAAGGACAGCACTCCCGCCAGCAACAAGCCTGTTATGGTTCGTTTCATTTCAGCCTCAGCGATGCGATATTCCTGCCATCTTAGGCCGTTCGCCGTGCCAAGTCAACGCGGAGGTCCTACTCCGGGGAGTTCATGCGGTGGAGTAGCCCCAGGATAAGGGCGCACTCCGAGAATTGAGTGTCAACAGTAAAACTTACCTTATCGCCTCCTAGTTCACCGTCAATGTCAGCCCGATGGTGTGGCTCAGTTCGCCAGAGGTCGCGGTCACCGTCAGCGTGAAAATGCCCGCCGGTGTTCCGGGAGTGCCGCCGCAGGAGGACCAGAGCCTGGCGAACAGCACCACCGTCGCCAATCCCGTTGTGGCCATCCGCATGACTGACGCTGCGGGACGGGAAACCGGCTCAATCCCTTTCGGTGGAGGGAGCAAGGCGAGTCTAGGGCGGGAAGTTCATCCGCCGCAGGAGGTCCTGGAGAACGGGGCACTTGCGGATGTGCTTGGCTAACTGTCCCATTTCCGCTGAACCGGGACAGGCGGCAAAGTTTAGGGAAATCATTACGACTCTACGCTTAACCCCATCAGAAGCTCATCGATCTGCCTCTGAGCCTCCTCCTGCCGCTGCTTGGTCTGCGCAATGTCTTCTCGCAGCGCTTCCAGTTGGCCCTCCTGGGCATTCAGTTTGTTCAGCCACCTCTGGAGCTGTGCGGCCTGGCCCGGAATTCCCCGCACCGTCTGGAGAGAGCGCCGGATTCGTTCCTGGTCGCGGAAGATCTCGTTGACCTTGACCTGACCGAGATTTTGTACCAGTCCAATGAGGGAGTCTACAGCACAGCCCTGGGCTGGGAATCTCTGAGTGGTTTACTCCGGGAAGTTCATCCGGCGCAGGAGGTCTTGGAAGTGTGGGTCGGCAGGCAGTTGTCTCCAGATGTAAGGTGGAAATTATTTTTTGGAATTTTTGAAACCCCCATCCCCGAGCCTTGTCCTCACCCTAGTTCGCGTTGACTTGAGTGGGGATAGGACCTTAGTGTGCTTATCCTTCCATTCGGTGAATTGCTGTCTCAATCGTCTTCCTAAGCCATGCGCCGCCATATGCGCCGAGACAGGCCGAGCCCAAGGCCCCCAAGGCCATGGCTAGGAACGCAACAACCACAATAAAAAGCCTTGGGTTAGCCAGCATCTGTACCAGGTACAGAACCTGGGTAACAATGAGCAAACATACAACTGGGCTGCTAAGCCAAATTCCCCATTTCCATGATCTGCGGGGCGCGGCAAACCCGAATACTACTCCTAAGGGCGCATATGCTATGTACCATCTTCCTTGCACCTACCAACCCTGTGAGGCTGACGTTTACCTGTTGCCATGTTTCGGCTCCGTCAGTGGACTTGTACAATTTAGTTGAACTTGTGCTGACGTAAAGAGGGATCGCCGGGGAAGAAGCCGTACAAAAAACTGGCCAAGCTACCTTCATAGACAGCTTCTGCGAGGTGCTCGATTCCCTTTTGGTTTCCCCAGGAGTAGTAAATAACGGTCTTACCTTTGAATTCGCAGAGGTCCAGGTCGGAATTGTTAAGGTTCAGGGCTTTTGCAATGCGTTCTCTTTGTTCGGGGGTAAGCTTTGGGTTGGCGATGAGCTTGTCTTCGGCAGAATGCCGCAAGACCGGGTTGAAGGGGCTGCACTCCCAATGGATCAGGTCCCTGGAGCGAACGATAAGAGTCTCATAGGTGGGCCCAGGTCTGGCCTCTAGGTAGATCATGTAATACCGGCCATCGAGGAAGCGCAGGGCCGGACAGGCGGTGTACTTCTCCCGGGAATAGACGCATTCGGAAGGGGTGAGCTTCCAGTTACGCAAGTCCTTCGAGACGGCGAAACGGATCGTGAAGCCTGCACCCGTTTCCTCGGGCGGCTCGCTGATCTCGACGGCCATGACATACCTCTCGGGGTCCTTGCACACCGAGGTGTTGTAAATTCTCCAACCCGGCAGGGTGATGGCCGTTTGAGATTTCCAAGTTTTTAAATCTTTTGACCAGAAGACTTGGACTTTGGATTCTCCCCAGTCGCTGACACCATAGACGTAAACGGTGTCATTGTCCACGAAGGCGCTGCCCAGGTGATAACCGGCAGCAAAGGGGGGCGAGGGCTTACCAGAATCGACGTCGATGAAGCGGAAGTAAGACGCTCCGGTCTTGTTGGGCTGGTAGTTTTTGCGCACATACTCAAAGCGGTAGAGCTTACTTTTAAAGACAATAGGAGTGGTTTCCACATTATCGAAATCAATGGTGCCGATCTTCTTAATCAGTGGCTTGCCGTTGCGTAGCCCTCCCGGGACAGCCTGCGCCAGGAGTAACAAGATCAGTCCCGGTGCCATCAGCTTTACACTCATCGGTAACTCCTCTTACCCGGAATTAATTTTTTGGCCCTCCGGCACTCGTGGGCATATACGCATTGGCCTCCAACTGAGCCCTTCCAGCAAAGTCTTTCTCTTTGGGAGCTCGGAGCGGTCTTCTCCGGGTCCTGAAAATCCGTCGCGTCGGCTTCCAGAACCAGATTTTTCAGACACCTCCCCATTCCTGGGAGATATCAGAATCATTTTCTTGGGTGCTGCCACAGCCTGAGCTATCCCGACGGAAGCGGCAGCCCATCCGCCCATGCCGCCGCTACCCAGCTTCGCTTCAATACGGAAGTGGCCGAGCTTCTTACCAATCATGGGGAGCAATCCTGAATAGATAGGAGTATCCTATGCTGCGCTGGAGGCCAAGTCAACTTACCGTATCGAAAAACATATGTTTTTCGATGCCTCCCGTTGACTGGCCTGTGCCCGCCGACATCTCTAAGGGTGTTGCCGGGCTGGGCCACGCTTATGCGGTCTCGGGGAGAAGAGGGGCGGCACTGAAGATACTGGACGAATTGACGAACTTGTCCAAGCAAAGTTATTTCTCGCCCTACACTGCCTTTGTAAATCTCGTGTGATATTATCTACATATGATTAAGAGGTTTATTTTGAACATCCCACCTTCGTTCAATTTTGAAACACCCTCACCAAATCTCACGGAAATCTTCTTGACTTCTCTGTGTGGAAAATCTGACAGGAGATTAGTGAGTTACAGACTCCCAAGTTCGTCGGTTGTCTGCCATCATTTCCGTATGAAACGACTGCTGCCTATTCTGCTGACCCTTGTCGCCCTTCTGTTCAATCCAACAGAAGGATGGAGTGCTGACTTTCGGAAGGGATTGGATGCTGCGCAAAGAGGTGACTACGCAACTGCTCTGCGTGAGTGGAAACCTCTTGCCGAGCAGGGGAATGCCAAGGCACAGTTCAATCTCGGTGCGACGTACTACGACGGGGAAGGTGTCCCCAAGGACGATAAGGAAGCCGTGAAGTGGTACAGACTTGCTGCTGAGCAGGGGAATGCCGAGGCACAGTTCAATCTCGGTGTGATGTACGACAACGGAAGAGGCGTCCCCAAGGACGATAAGGAAGCCGTGAAGTGGTACAGACTTGCTGCCGAGCAGGGGAATGCCAATGCGATGGGAAACCTTGGTGTAATGTATTCCCTTGGTATGGGGGTCCCGAAGGATTATGTGGAAGCATACAAATGGGGAAATCTTGCTGCTGCGAACGGAAATGAGAAAGGTGCAAAGTTGAGGGATATGCTTGAGAAGGAAATGACCCCCTCGCAGATTGAGAAGGCACAAGACCTTTCCAGAGAATGTGTTAGCAAGAAATACAAGGGGTGTTGAGAACCTCTCACTGCCTAACTGAGAGGAACCTCAAAGTCCCTTCCCATTTGGATATTTTGATTCTTCGGATTTTTTTATCTGCACATAATTCCATTTGAATAATCTTGCCTCTCGTGGCCCCCCGTTTCGACCCCCTCCGCTCTCCGCTTCCAAGACCTCTTGCGGCGGATGAACTTCCCACTGTGAGAATCTGAAGAGCGTGACGCCAAGAACGCAACACTATACCCGTTCTGTTGCATTCCTGCTTCCCGATTTCGGAGGACGAGCACCACACGAAACCGGACGATGGCTTGCTTTTCCCTGGTCGCCGCCCGATAATCGAGACGATGGCTGAAGAAACGACCAGAGAGCGGGCGCAGGAACTCTTCCAGCAAGCCTACCAGCACCAAGCCAAGGGCGAGCTGGATCGAGCGGTCGCACTCTACAAGGAATCGATTGCAGTCTTCCCCACCGCGGAGGCCTATACCTTCCTAGGCTGGACCTACAGCTTCATGAACCGGTATGACGAGGCCATCGCCGAGTGCCTGCACGCCATCGAGGTTGATCCCGACTTCGGCAACCCCTACAACGACATCGGGTCTTACCTGATTCAGAAGGGGCAACTGGACGAAGCCATCCCCTGGCTGGAGAAGGCCACGCGGGCCCAGCGCTACGAGGCTCGCGGCTTTCCCTACGCCAATCTGGGCCGCCTCTACGAGGCCAAGCGGCAGTATCGGCTGGCATTGCAGAACTACAAGCGGGCCCTGGGGGAGCAGCCCGATTACGCCGTCGCTCTGCTGGCGGTCGGCCGCCTCCAGGCAATGATGAACTAGACGGAGGGGAAGCTCATTGAGTGGCACCGAATCCTGATAGGCCCCACCCTCACCCAAGTCAACGCGAAGGCGGGGTTAATGATACCACCCCCCTGTTTCTAACCCACACGCGCTACGCGAAAATAAACATCGCGACCTTGAAGTTCGTATTCCGCGTGAGTAATATAGTGGAGTATGAAGTTAGCGTTCCCCCCCCCCCCACATCTTTACTATCACCAGTTCAGGACTTGAGTCCGGTGTTCATGAAAATTTTTCTTCTCGTCAAATTTCTGCTCTCCTCCGTGCCTCTCTTGAAGGCAGAAGAGAAACACCGCTTTGGGGACCGGGGAAAACGTCCGTCTTCACCTCATCAACATGACTGCCCAGACATCGATGCCTATTCCACTCAACGCTTGCTCAACAAAGAAGGTGGAAGGGAATCGAACCCGCTGGCCCGGGCCGGCAGGTTGTGAGGCTGTTCAGCTTTATTCGGGAGAAATGAATGAAACTCGAGGGGTATGCCACGCAGGAAGGGACCCGGCGCTTTAAGAAGCGTTTTGAAGATCGGCTGCCCGGCCATTTCCGACTCGCCGGAGAAGTTTGGATCTCCTCGGTGGGGTTGGGGACTTACCTGGGAGAGCCGGATTCGCAAACGGATGTTCAGTATCGTGACACTGCCGTCCGAGCCTTGGAGTTGGGGCTGAATGCGTTTGATTCGGCGATCAACTACCGCCACCAGCGGGGCGAGCGTTCGCTGGGCGAAGCTTTGCAGGCGGCCGTCGGCTCCGGCTCTGTGCAACGCGATGAGGTCATCGTAGCCACGAAGGGCGGGTTCCTCAGTTTTGATGGTGCCGTGCCTCCCGACCCGCAGCGGTTTTTTCAAGAGACGTTCCTGGCGGCCGGCCTATTACGTCCCGAGGAGGTCGCCGCCGGCTGCCACTCGATGGCTCCCCGCTTTCTGGAGTCGCAAGTCGAGCGAAGCCTGGAGAACCTCCAGCTTGAGACCCTAGACATCTATTACGTTCACAATCCTGAAACCCAGCTCGGGGAGATTGAGAAGGAGGAATTCTATCGGCGCTTGCGTGCGGCCTTTGAGAAGCTTGAGGAGATGGTTTCCCGGGGAAAGATTCGGACCTACGGTAGCAGCCACCTGGAACGCATTCCGCGTGGGAGACGACGCCCGGGAGGCGATTTCGCTTTCTCGGCTGGTCGAGTTGGCGACAGAAGTGGGCGGCAAGGACCATCACTTCCGCTCCATTCAACTACCGCTGAACCTGCGAATGTGCGAGGCGATTCTGGCTAGGAACCAGTCGCTCAACGGAGACCGAGTTTCGTTGCTCGAAGCGGCGGAGAAATTTGGCCTGACGGTATTTGCCTCCGCCTCCATCCTCCAGGGGCAACTTTCCCGAAGCCAGCCCCCCGAGGCTCAGAAATGGTTTCCCGGTTTGCGGACCAATGCCCAGCGGGCCATCCAATTCACTCGCTCGGTGCCGGGAGTCGGTTGCGCGCTGGTGGGAATGAGTCGCATCGAGCACCTGGAAGAAAATCTCGAGACCGCCCGAATTCCTCCTCTGAGTCGAGAGGAAATGGGTAAACTTTTTTGACCGGGTATCGTCCGCTCGAATGGGGCGTTTGAGCGCAGGGAGCCTCAGGACCGACAATGCGTGAAGGACGGACGGGGGAATGTTTGAAGCGTAGAAATCGGAATGGGGTGAGCCGAGCGAAGCCCGGTTGCGGGAGAAGTTCGAAGCGTAAGGTTACTCGGTCGCACGCTATGAGTATCCTCCGGGCGCCTATTTCCCCGACGAACGCACCCTCACGAGAAGAAAGACGCGGCGGCGGCTCGGTGTGTCGCCGGGACCCTTCACCGCATAAGGGCCCGTGATCGAGATCGAGTAGAGTGCCGGCTGGATGCGGGGATGCCAGTACATATTAAGGTGTGCTTGGTAGGGCCGGCGTTCGGTATCGAGCAACACCGAAGGGTTCTTCAGAAATGTCACGCCCAGCACATGCGGGTCCGCTTTCACCGGGAGACGAATCTTAAGGTTCCGGTCCACGGTGTGATGATCCCCGGGGGAGGCGGGCGGTGTCACCGTAAACAACCGTACCCGCTCCCGGTCCAACAGGAGCTCCAACTCATGGGGCTCGCTCAAGCCCTCGAATTGCCGCTCTTGGACGCCTCTTTTTCCGACAGCGGCCCGTCCACAATCCTTCCCGCCAGCGTCGTCCCTTCGACGAACTCCATCACCAGGAAGTCGATCCCATCATAGGTGTCGAAGTCGTGTACGACGGCGATGTTCGAGTGGTTGAGCTTGGAGAGTGCCAGAGCCTCTTTGCGGAAACGCTTCCGGGCGGCTTCGTCGGCCAAGGCTCCGGCGGGGAGGACTTTGAGGGCCACGTCACGACCGAGCTTGGTGTCGGCGGCGCGATACACTTCTCCCATGCCGCCCGCCCCGAGCGCACCGGTAACGTGATAATGCGAAATCGTCTTACCGATCATATTTATGAACTCTGAATTTATGGCAAAATCTTAGTCATTCTGGGAGGCCAAGTTAACGCGGAGTGGCTACAGTGAGGGATCGGTTACTCCTGAAAGCGGGTTTGGTTCGTCTGGATGGACACGAATCAGAATGCTTCTGCCTGTCTTGATCCGTCTCCTTATCCCGAATGCGAGGAAAAGCATCATGAGCGGGTGAGTCTTCCAGGAAGCGCGGTAACCCCGCCAGACAGCATCCTTATCAGTTACGATTTCTGCGGTTCCACTAAGGGGAGAGCCTTCTCTGCTGCCGATAAAACAGATTACTCGTGGGTTGCGGCGCACTCGCTTTACTTTATAGGAATCGGTTTGGGTAGTGAATTCGATGCAACCCTTGTTCACAATAAGCCAAACCGGTACCTTCTTCAGCTCCCCTGATTTCTTGTACGATCCAAACCACTGTTTGTAACGTCTTACAGCCCGCTCAAGTTCTGATGTCATGTTTCTAGGTCATCCAATTTGGAAATCTGTGCCCATCATAGGGTGCACCCGAGTGCAAGTCAACGTACCCCCGATCTATCCCCCTTACCCTCGTCTGTGATCCAATCTTGTTGCGTCCGCCCAGCCCGAGGGCAGAAACTTTCCAAAACAAACCTTTCCAGAAATATCCACCCACTTTGCATACCTCTTTCTCAATCTGGGTAGAGGGATAGAAGGGGGGGAGGGTATTTGTAAAAGTCCCCTAGTGTAGTGCGTCATAAATCCCTTTACCGCTGCCATTAAAGAATATATGGAAAATCACAACCAGAACCCTCAGGTATTTGTATGGAAAGCCTCCGCAGAGCGTATTTTGGCTAAAATCGCTAAATGTAAAGAAGCCTTAGACGCACTACACTAGTAGGATTACTTCATAGCAGATTTCCCAAACCCCTCTACCCATATCCCCCTATTAAACAATTGATGGGTCTCCGGAAAAATGAGCCAAAAAGAAAGTGAGTTTTGGGTCAGGGCTCTCCTCTTTTTTCCAGGTTTACCTTCTTATAAGGTGATCACTGCCTTCTTAAATGGCTGCGCGCGTTCTTCTAGGTCCGGCTGAGAGGGTCGGAAAGGCTCACGAAAGAAACGAGAGGCGCCCCGTCGGTGCACATAAATCGGTGCGCATAAACTTGTGAGCTGCCGCCCGGGTCGGACGCGTACGAGTTTCTGAGAGTTCCCCCGCCGACAGGCACGACCGGATGCCCCGGTGACCATCCCCTGTCCGCCGGAGCGCGCTGTTCACATCTTCAGGAAGATTTTTTCCGGTAGAGGAAATAGAGGAACAGCCAGCCGGTCATCATCACCAGGAAATCCCAGACGACGGGTTCGACTTTCGTGGTATCGGCCATAATGGACCCTTCCTTGCACTCCAAAGCGCGCCATTACATTAAGGTTCGGGTCGTGCCGGGAAGCGGCTCCACCGCAAGTGCCGTCTTTCGGCATCAGACGAGAGGCCCTCAATCGTTAGGGGGGTGTTCACGAGTTTCTTGGAGCTTCACCGCGGACGGGCAACGACCGGAGGCGGATGCCGCCGCCGTCGTAGACGGCATTGGCGATTGCCGGAGCCACGGCGATGAGAGGAGTCTCGCCTGCGCCGGCTGAAGGCAGGTCCTTTCGGTCGAGGAGGATGATCTCCATTTGGGGGACATCTTTGAATCGCGGCACAGGATATTGAGAGAGGCTCCCGTTCAGAAGACGGCCGTATTCGAACCGAATCTCCTCTCTCAAAGCGCCGCCCAAACCCATGATGATGCAGCCTTCCACCTGAGCGCGGAGGTTCTTGGGATTCTGAATCACGCCGCATTCGAACGCTTGGCAGATTTCGTGAACCGTATTCGTGCCGCGCGTGCGGTCGATTCCCACCCCGACGCAAGCGGCCACATAAGAGGCTTTCTCCGTGCCTCCGGCGATGCCGATTCCGCGTCCGCGGGCTCTGGTTTTCCGTTGTTGCCAACGAAAACGGTCGGCCGCGGTTTGGAGCACCGCTGCGAGGCGCGGGTCGTCGAGATTCCGAAGCCGAATCTCCAGAGGGTCAGCCTGGGCGGCGGCGGCCAGCTCATCCATAAAGGCTTCGCGCACAAAATTGTTGGGTCCCGCCGCGATCCTGCGATAGGACCGGTCCGCGGAGCGGCGCGTCGCAGGTCCGAAACCGGGTCCGGGTGTTGGGGATTTTGTAAGGCGACTCGATCGCGGCTCTCGTTCCCGAATTTTTTGAAACATATTTTGGCACAAAACGGCTGAAGACGGACTTTCAGGTGGGTGGGGTCTGCTTCAACCCTCCGCTCTCCCGAGGAAATCATGTCTATACGAAAAGAGCCCGGTTAGAAAGGAAATTGTCCGAGTTTGAAGAGGGTGTCAACCGACCCCCTGATTATGGAGAGTCGGTTACGGAGGGTCCGGAGAGATCAAAGAATCGGACCGCGCACTTGTACTCCCCGTTGCCAGACCGAAGTGATGCGGCGCGTGTTCTTGATGTCCTCGATCGGGTCGGCGTCGAGAACGATGAAGTCTGCTTGACGGCCCGGTGTGAGAGCGCCGAGATTCTCATCACCCAGGCACTCGGCTGAAGCGGACGTCGCGGCTTTGAGGGCTGCGGCGGGAGTGAGGCCGGCTTCTACCATAAGTTCCAACTCGACGTGCTCGAAGAAGCCTTGAATGCGTCCGGGAGGGCCGGTGTCGGTGGCAAAACCGATTTTTACGCCGCCTTCGTGGAGCTTCTTTAAATTTTTCTGGGCCATGACCAAGTTGGCGCGGTAGCGGCTGAGGTTGGGGTTGGATTGGGCCTGCTGGACGTATTCGTCGCTTTTAAGAGTTTGGACGACGCTTGGGTCCTCATGCTTGCTGAAAAAAGGGTCGTCGAGAAATTCTGGCCGGTCGGCGTAGATAAAGGTGGAGAGTTCCCGTGAGAGGGTGGGGAGCTGGCAAACGCCGCGCTCCCGGGCCAGGGCGATGAACGCGTCGTCCACTTCTTGATCGCGGATGCTGTGGGCCAGCACCGCCAACCCGGCCTCGACCAGCCCGCGTGAATCCTCCAGATAATAAACGTGGGCGAACGTCCGCAGGCCCTTTTCTTGGGCGGCGCGAAGAAAGGTGCGGTAGATCTCCGGGTTCATTTTCGGCAGGGTGCCGAAGGAATCATCCACCCAAATTTTGGTGGCGTCGGGTTTTTCAGCCGCCAACTCCTCGATATGGGGGAGCACATCCTCGGGCTTCTCGACCTCGCGGCTAACTCTGCCCGCGCCGTAACCGCCCTTCATGGCGAATCCACGTCCCGCCGTGTAGACTCTCGCTCCCGGCAGGTTGCCTTTTTGCTGCCGCGCCTGAAGCTCGTAGATCAAGGGCCGGTCGCTGCCCAGGCTGAGCACGGCCGTCACGCCGTAGGTCAGGTAACGCTCGAGTTGCTCCGTCACGATCTCTTCCGTGTAGTTGGAGGGAGAATCCGTCAAACCTTTCACGCCCCCGACGTGCCCGTGCGCGTTGATCAAGCCAGGGATGATGAACTTGCCGGAAGCGTCCACGCGGACGGCTCCTTCGGGTATCTGCCCCTCACCGGACTTGCCGACGGCCGTGACGGTCTCTCCTTCAATGATCAAGACGGCGTTTTCAACCGGCTCGGCGCCGGTTCCGTCAAAGACCGTGGCCCCTTCGATGACCGTGACCTGGGTACCTTCCTCCGGAGCGGGACTGCAAGAGCCGAGCAGGAAGATGAGGGAGGCAAGCGTTGCCGACGGACGAAGCCATTGCATGGTAGGACGTCTCCTTTGTATTCGCTCTCGGAGGAGCGAATACCATGTTGAATAGGGTGCGTGAAGGTGGAGCTTATCTCATAAGTGCAACTCACGCCAGAAGTTTTGTGAACCCAGAAGTTTTGTGAATTTTGGGGCGTTTACCGGCTTCTTCCACCCTGTTCCGGTTGGAGACTCCCCGACCTGATATTGATTGACATTTGCCCCATGTCATCTAATGCCTATTGCAGAGCCGCATCAGTGAGAGCTAAAGTTCCGTCTATCACGGCAAGGAATCCAACTTACCTGGTTGCAGGAGGGAATATGAATCGTGATCGCTCTGAGGAAAAACTGCTGGAGTCATGGAAAGAGATTGCCGGTTATCTGAAACGGGATGTCCGCACGGTCATTCGGTGGGAGTAGTGTGAACGGCTGCCCGTGCGCCGACTTCTGCATCAGGCGCGCAGCAGCGTCTACGCCTACCCCAGTGAACTCGACGCCTGGAGAGAGGCGCGCGCGCCGGGACTCGACAACGAAATCTCCGGTCCCGTCTGGCACCGGCCCGTCCTGGCATTCGGGCTGACGCTCGCCCTGCTGCTGGCGCTGGTATCCTTTGGCAGAGCGGGCCGCTGCTCACCCCACCGAACGCTCTGGCGCAAGCCTCCGGCGGCATGGTCGCTCGCCGGGTCTGGGAAAGGGCCTTAGATCTCACGGGTGGGCCTTCCCCGGACGGCCGCTATCTCTCCTACGTGGACTGGGAGACCGGAGACCTCGCCGTCCGAGATCTCAAGACCGGGAAGAACCGCCGTCTGACGAACAAGAGCTCTTGGAGTGAGTCCACAGAGTACGCCTATTTGCTCACAATATCCCAATCTGGAAAGCAGGTCGCCTACGCCTGGTTCAACAAGGATTTCTCCTATGACTTGCGCCTCGTCGGGCTCGACGGATCCGACCCTCGCGTGCTCTATAGCAATGAAGAAGGGGAATACCTTGCGCCTGCGGCATGGTCGCCGGACGGGAAACACGTTCTGGCGATCTTCGCCGTGCAGCAGGAGTCAAGCGGCCGCTCTGATTACCATGGTCTGACGGTCTCTCTTTCCAAACGGTTTTCGACCAACTTTGAATTTCTCTCGAATTACACCTGGTCGCATGCCATCGACGACTCGACCGACCTGCAGACGCTGCTCTCGCCCCAGGATAACCGCAATCCCGGGCTCGAACGCGGCAACTCGACGTTCGACCAGCGGCATCGGTGGGTCTTCAGCGCGATTTTTCAGAGTCCCACGGAGTGGAGAGGGTCGGCGGGGGCGAAGAAGATTTTTGCCGGTATCGTCGTGGCTCCGATCGTGGAAGTCTCCTCCGGGCGGCCCTACTCGGTCCTTACCGGAACGGATTTCAATTTGGACTTGGGCTCGAATACCGATCGTCCTTCGGCGGCGACATCGGGAGGAGTCTACTCACCGTTTATTCCCGGGACTTCCTTCACCCTTCCCACCGTTTGCGATGAGACGTTTACTCTGGGCGCGGCCTCGCTTTCGCCGCCCTTCGGCTGCACGGGCAATCTCGGCCGGAACACCTTTACGCGGCCCGGCTTCGCGCAAGTGGACTTGCGCGTCTCCCGCAAAATTGAACTTACCGAATGGAGGAACCTTGACCTTATTATGGATGCCTTCAATCTCTTCAACCGGTTCAACGTGGGCGACGTGAACCCGCTCTGTAATCCGCTGGACCCGGCCACCTGCCGGGCGGGCGAACCGACCGCCGCGCTGGACCCGCGGCAGTTCCAGTTCGCCCTGAAGTTGAATTGGTAGGCGAAAAGTTTCTAGTCGGAAGGAACGTCCGCCCGTTTGCCGGTGAAGGCGGATAGATAAGCCGCGTAGCTGACGGCTGTGACGTCTCTTCCCAGACGGCTGCCGGCCAGCGGCGGACGATCCTCGGCCACGGCTTCGCAGAAATCCTGCAACTCATCCGGATACCCGTTCATCCAGTCCTCGTCGGGATTGGTGAACTGCCAGCCCGCCTTCGTTTCCGCTTTCTCGCGAAGATATTCGGACTCAAAGGCGTCGCCGTCCGCGGCGTAGGAGAGAACGGCGGTATTCGGGTTGATGTTGACGTGGAGCACGACGCGCTTGGCAAAGATGCTCATCATGTTCTGAATCCCGCCGAGGACGGTGTCGGCGGCGGTAATCTGCGCGACCGAGCCGTCTTCAAAACCGATAATCATCGTGCCCCAATCTTCGCAGTCCACCCAGCCGGTGCGGATCATGCCCACGTCGTTGCTCTTGAAAGCTTCACTGTGGGTGAGGTTCGCCACCGAGGCCGTAACCCAACGGGGCCGAATCGGCCGCCCCAGCCGCCGCTTTCCCTCCTCCTGTTTTAGATAAATGGCCCCGCTGGCCGGATGGCAGCCCTTGTTGAGCAGGCTTCCTCCACCGCTGGTCTTCCACTCCATGTTGTAGCGCGAATGCGTTCCGCTGTGGGACTCTTCGGCCACGAAGCGCAGAACCGGGGTATCGGCGGCCTCCAGCAGGCGCTTTGCTTTTTGGATACCCGGCGCATAGACCCAGTTTTCGGCGTAATAGATGCGCTTGCCGGACTCTTTTTCGGCGGCCAGCATCCGATCGGCGCTGGCCAGTGCCTCGGTCAAGCAGCGCTCCCAGCCTTTGTCGTTCTTGCCCCGCTCGAAACATCCGGTGAAGGGTTTTTCCACCGCCACGTGCTTTCCGGCCTGGAGAACTTTGAGGACCATCTCCTCGTGCGCATGGGTCGAGACGACCACATCCACCAAGTCGACTTGAGGGTCCTTCAATAACTCGTCGAGGCTGTCATAGACTTTCTCTACACCGGATTCGCCGGCAAATTTCTGCGCGGCTTCTTTCCTGCGGCTGAAAATGCCGGCCAATTCCACGTTTATTCCGTGGACGCGCCGAAGATTTTCCGCGTGAAATTTGGCGGCAAAACCGGAACCCACCATGGCGACGCGGACATTACCGCGTTGCTTCTTTGCATTCGAACCCATTCTTACCTCCTGCAAGTTGATTCGCCGGGGAATCCATTTCTTGCTTACTTTGATATGCAGATGGGCAAAGGCCAGCTCGCCGCCGGGCGGATGCGCGGGCAGCCCAAGATTTTGGAGGGAATCTTATCCTTCCTTATGCCGGAGGATTCTCCAGACCCCGATGGTAAGCACCGGAACCACAAAGAGAATCAAGAAACCCCAAGTGATGGTTCCGTAGCCCTTTTCAATCAGATGGATCAAGCCGAAACGCGAGCCGATGGTTGCGACGATCAGGATACCGACTGCAATCGCTGGTCGCATGTAGGTGGGCATGGTGGTGCTCTTTTCTTTGAATACGCCGGCGATCCTTTCGTTGAAAGCGTGAATCAGTCCGGTGCCGGTCTCAATCAAGGTTCCTAGCAGAATGATCTGGAAGGTGAGCTGAAATGCCTTGGATCCGAGTACCGTCAGAAGATAATTGGCCGGAACGGTCTGCTCCACAATTCCAGGGTATTGGCCGACCATGGAGAGATAAAAGAAGACGCCGGGAATGATGCCAATCGGTCCGGCCAGCAGTCCCGCGCCGACGGCTTCCTTGCGCGTTTCAATGTGCCTAAGAGCGAACAGAATAGCCGGAATGCCTCCCAGGTTGTAACCGGCATATTTGATGCCGTTCAAAATCCAGTCCGAATGTAACTCTACGGAGAAGAGGTTGGCATATATTTGATCTCCGAATTGGGAAAGACAGAGAATAAAGAAGGCGACGTAGATGGCGTAGAGCACCAGCGACCACGAAGCGAGGAATTTCTCAATGGACAGCGTCCCCTTGAAAACCAGGAAAGCGATGGAGAGCACCATGACGGCTACGCCCAGGAAGTAGGGCAGGTGGAAGGTCTCTTCCAGAATGGACCCGGCGGCGGCGGCAAGGACGGCGATGACGAGCGGAAGCAAGAGCAAGTAACAGATTTCATAGAGCCACCAGGCGCGGCCCAGAAGGAGCCGCGTGAAGGTTCGATAGTCGTAGGCGCGCGTCAGGCGCGCCAGCTCGAACGTGACGGTGAAGACGATGGACCAGATGACGGTCGAGATCAGCAGCATGGCCAGCAATCCGCTGATGGGACCTAGCTTCAAAAAAAATGCCACCAGCTCGCGGCCCGTGCCGTAGCCTCCGCCGATCAGGACCGATTGAAAGACAAACCCGGGAAGGAAGTATTTTCGAAAAACGGGTGATTTCAACATACGGCTTTTTACTTCAACCTATGCCGGGATGCAAGTCCTAGAATCAGCCGGCCAGGGGTAGCCAGGGGTAGCCCTGGGGTAGGAAGATACGCCGGGTTGGTTTACGATGGAGGGCCGCCTGCCGGGGAAGCTCCGAAGGGAAGGGAATCGGGAAAGGAAAAAGATCGCCAGGAGGAGACGGAGTGCCAAGTTTTCAGAAGAAACGGATGTGGATGCCGGTTGCGGTTGCGGTGTTTTTAGGGCTCGCTGTTTTGAAGGCGGCGGGGCCGATCTTGTCGGCTCCTCGTCGGGCCAAGCATGTGATCGTGGTCGGCTGCGACGCTCTGACTCCGGTGGGGCAGGTTTGCCTGGCTGGTGGAACCGAAGGCCGCCAGTAGGATGTATGAAGGCAAGGGGCCTCACGACACCATTGCCAGGGCCATTCTGTTTCTCCTGGAAAAGAAGCCGGATCTTACCTTTATACAGTTTGACCATGTCGATCGTTCCCTGCACAGGTTCGGTCACGGGTCGGCGCAGTACCTCAGGGCGGTGGAGGAGGCCGACCGGCTGATCGGACAAATGCTGAATGCGTTGATTGCGGCTGAAATGTTGAACGAGACTGTGATCCTTGTCTCCTCCGGCCACGGCGGCAAGAGGAAGCTCCACGGCGGTTCTTCGGCGGCGGAGATGGGAATTCTCTGGATCATCTATGGGCCCGGCACCGCGCGGGGAAAGGAGATTACCGCGCCCGTTGACATCTACGACACCGCCGCCACGTTGGCTTATCTGCTGGGTGTGAAAACCCCGTCCTGCTGGATCAGCAGGCCCGTCCGTCAGGCGTTTGCGAACTTCTAGGCGCTGAAGGTCAGCCTGTGATAATCTTTTCCCCGAATAGTTTCCAGGCAAACCTATGAAAGCGATTCGCATTTACCAGCACGGCGGGCCGGAGGTTCTTCGTTACGAGGACGTGCCGGACCCGAAACCCGCCGCCGACGAGGCCGTGGTAAAAATTGAGGCCTCCGGCATCAACTTCATCGACATCTATTTCCGTACCGGACTCTACAAAACCGACCTGCCCTTTGTCGACGGTCAGGAGGCGGCCGGTATCGTGGCTGAGGTCAGCTCGTCTGTGAAGGAGTTCAAGACGGGAGACCGCGTCGCCTACACGGGAGCACTGGGCGCGTATGCCGCCTACGCCGCCGTACCTGCCGCAAAACTGGTGAAAATTCCCGATGGCGTCGACACGCGCACCGCGGCGGCGGCCATGCTCCAGGGCATGACGGTCCACTACCTGACCCACTCGACGTTTCCTCTTCAGTCCGGCCAAACGGCTCTGATTCATGCGGCGGCCGGAGGCGTCGGACTGCTTCTGGTCCAGGTGGCCAAGATGCTCGGCGCTCGCGTCGTCGCCACCTGCTCGACCCAGGAGAAGGCGGCGCGTGTCCGTGACGCCGGCGCCGATGAGGTGATTCTCTATACCAAACAGGATTTTGTTGCCGAAGTCGAGCGGTTCACCGGCGGCAGCGGGGTGGATGTCGCCTATGACTCGGTCGGCAAGACGACCTGGGAAGGCAGCATGAGCTGCCTGCGGCCGCGCGGCATGTTGGTGCTCTACGGTAACGCCGGCGGGCCGGTGCCGGGCATCGAACCGTTGACGCTGTCTCAGAAGGGTTCTCTCTTCCTGACGCGCCCCAGCCTCTTCCACTACATCGCTACGCGCGAAGATCTTCTCCAGCGTTCCGGGGACCTGTTCGATTGGATCGGCTCCGGTAAACTGAAAGTTCACATCGGCGAGACGTTTCCCTTGGCCGAAGCCGCGGAAGCTCAGAAGAAGCTTGCCGCCCGCCTTACCACCGGCAAACTGCTCCTTCTTCCCTAGTGCCGTTCTACCCATAAGTCCATTCCATACCGTCCCCGAAACATTTCACCACCTCCTTCCACACGGAACAACCCGACGGAAATCGAAGGCATCGAAACTACTATCGGAGGATTTCACGGAGAAAGACCGCGTGTGCGGTCACATCGAAAGCGGTCAAGTTGAAATAGGTATATCGAAGCCGTCCCCCAGGGGCCGGCTATTCCATGGAGGTTTTTCCATGCGTCGCTATCTATGGGGTTGGTTGTGCTTTGTTTGGGTTATTTCCGCTGCGGTATTTGCGGGCTTTGCTAATTCTCAAGTGGGAGTAAAAGTTCTGGCGGCGGACGGGCCGCTGGCGGTTCACGAGTCGTTCGTTCATTCGAACCTGGCGCTGTTTCCGGTAACCTCCGCCGGGTTCCGTCCCCAACGTCATGGCGGAAAACGTTCCCTGAAGCATGGCCGTAACCAGCGCCGCGCCCAGACCCTTGCCGGATACGTCGGCAATGACCAGCGCCGTGCGGCCCGGGCCGATCTCCATCAGGTCGAAGTAGTCGCCGCCGACGGCGAGCGAAGGGCGGTTGATGCCCGTCACCTGGAAATACCGGTACTGTTGGAACTGTTTGGGAAGAAGCGCCTGCTGGATTTCGCGGGCAATGTGCAGCTCCTGATCCAGACGTCGCCGGGCCTGTTCCCTCTGCACGAGGCGCGCTTTGTCGAGGACGGAGGAGGCCTCCACCGCCAGCGCGTCGAGAATCTCCCGTTCCAGAGTTGAAAAGGCCGCCGGCACTTGGCTGTCCATGTAGAGTACGCCGAGCAGGTCGCCCGCGCCGCCGGTTTCCGTGCTGTCGTTCACCTGTAAAAGGGTGCCGGACAAAAGAGGAATCGCAATGACGGAGCGCAATTCCTGCGCCACGACGCTCTTGGCGTCCTTCAACACGGAAGGCGCATTGTCGATATCGGCTTCCACGACACCGCGTTTCTTTTCCCTCGCATTTTGAATAGCCGTCCAACTGGGGGAGACATGGCCGACCGGAACGGTACGTCCGCCTTGACGACGCGCGAGCAAAGGCTGCAATTCGCCGTCTGCCTTGGCCTCGAGCAACATTCCGCGCTCGGCGGTGGTGATGGTGAGCGCTCGGTCGATCATGGCGCCCAGGACGTCGCGCACCGGCAGGTGCGATTGAAGCAAAGCCGTCGCTTCCAGCAACAGGCTCATTTGCCGCAAGTTTCGTGACTCAGGATTGAGCGTGGCGGCCTGGTCGAGCCGTGTGAGGAGTTCCGGCAACGATTCCTCATTTTTCGCGCTATGGAAAATCACCTGAACGGAATCGGGAGAGCCGAAGATGATCACATCGGCTTCCTCGAGTGCGCTCGACTTGATAGTCTTCCTGTTTACGAGAATGCCGTTTCGTTGTCCGCGATCTTCAATTCGGAATTCACCGTCGGCATGGACTACCGCTGCCGAACGGCGGGAGACGTGCTTGTCGGCCAGCAGAAGGTGGTTGCCGACGTCGTCGGCGCGCGCCCCGCCCGATCAGGAAAGGCGACTCGGTTACGGGCACACGCTTGCGGGAGCCATCACGCTCGACGACGACCAAAACGGTTTCCGGGATCGATTCAGAGCTTGTCATATCAAAGTACCATAGGAGGAAACGTTCATATATAAATGGTATCATGGCGGGCTGGCGAAGGGGAACCAGAACCGAAAGTTCCTTGCCGGGCGGAAGGAAGGCGCCTTCGGGGCATTCTTTCGAGGGGTGGGTTCTTCTAAATAAGAAGAATGAGGGGTAAATAGGAAGGATGGGGTTGGAAATGAACAGGGCAAAATCGAGATTTCAAGGTCGGATGGGGATAAGCCTTATTGCCGGAGCGATTGCATCTTTCGTGTTTTGCATCTCCGCGGTTGCCTCTCCCGCAACGAAATCGAAGGCTGCCAACGATCTGATGACCCAGAAAGAAGGCCGCACCCTCCTCCAGGCGGCCTGGAAGCATAAGGAGCAGGCGCGGCGCAAACTCGACTGCTCGCACCTGGTCCATAAGATCTATTACTTTGCCGGGTACCCGTACCCCTACGCGAATTCTTTCGGCCTCTATCGCGGCACGCGACATTTTGTCCGCGTCAAGAAACCTCAACCGGGCGACCTGATTGTCTGGAAGGGACACGTCGGTATGGTTGTGGACCCGAAGGAGCGGACCTTCTACAGCTCGGTAAACTCCGGCCTGAAGGTCGGCCCTTACAATTCGCACTACTGGCGGAGAAGGGGAACACCGAGGTTCTTTCGCTACGTTCGCGGCAGCGGCGACCTCCTGCTGGCGGAGGCGAAGCCCCGCGCCAAGCCTTTCCCCGCAGCGATCTCTTCTTCCGGTCCCGGGGCGGAACCCGCGCCGCCGACTTCGACCTTTGAGATTCCCTCTAGCATCAACATCGTGACCGCGGGCCCTCGTCCGAGGAAGGAAGAGATTGCCGAAGCTCTGGGGGAACTGAGCAATACGACCGAAAACGTCTTCCGCAGCGGGGATATTCTTTCGCTGCCTAAAAAGGTGGTGATCTACGACCGGCTTGAGGTGCTGAAGGTCAACACGAAAGGGAAGCGCGGCACGGCGCCCGTACGGTTTGAGTCGAGCGTCACACTGGAGGGAACAAAGATAAAAACGGAGTGCCGGAAGCAAAAGACGCGTGTTCTGCTCCGACGAGGGAACGCCGGATGGGAAGCCGTGCGGCCGAAAGGCGCGGTCTATGTGCCGCGCCAGGTCGCCGTCCGCGCGCTGGCCGAGCAGTTGGAACTGGTGACGCGTGCCGACTATGACGCCTCCGGCGCATCGAGGCTCGCCGCCCAACAGGAGCACCTGGCGCGGGTGCTCTATGCGCTGCTGGTGAGGAAGTAAATCATTCAGGCTCAAACCGGGAAATCCCGCAACTCCTCCCACTCCCGCCGCCGACCTACTGCTGCTTTACGACCGTCGCCAATTCCTCCTCGGTCAGGGGCCGGAAGGCGAGTTTGTAGCCGTAATAGACGGCGATGCCGTAAAACAGCAAGTCCATCGGACTAAAGGTGAGCTGCATGAGCTCCAGGGCAACCTCAGGGCTGATTTGAGAGAGAACCTCAAGAACTTCCATCTTTTCTGCTTGGGCAATAAAGATGCAGCTCGTCAGTAGATTTCCCGCCAGGCAACCGATGATCGCCAGCGCGCCTCCCAAGATTCCAAAAACCGAGTCCATTCCTTTTCCGAATGTCCGCACCGCAAAACCCACCAGGAAGCCGATCCCGATGGCAATCAAGCCGAGGTGGCGTTCTGTAGCTACCGTAACGCCGGCCCAAATCGCCGCGCCGAGAGCGGCGGCCACAATTCCCGCCACCACGCCGGCGCCCAGGTTCTGTTCGTCTTTCCGCTGCTCCATCAATTGGTTGAGTTTCATCTCGTCGATTTCGACGGGTTTCTCCTCTTGCTCTTCTTTTAACTCTTCGGGTAATTCTTCGGGTTGATCCGCTTGCGTATTTTCGTCTGTCACGGGAGGCTCCTTTTCGGGGAAGTCAAAGAATCATAAGGGTGCAACGGGGGGAATTCTATGTCCGGAAGAGGCTGAAAGCAAGCGGGGAGATTCCTGGCTACCGGTCGACGTTTTCCAGCATCCAGAGGTTGCCGGTAACCATCCATGATGGGTAAGACCAGCCAGTCACTCGAAAGTGATATTTCACTTACGACCATCTGCTGGTGCACCATCCGACTGGGGCTTTCAAACGCCGTCACCTGGAAAGGTCGCCCCACGGGTTTGCCCTGGACCGGATCGAACCGCCTTCCCCACACGTTCATAAATCCTCCGCGGGCAGAGAGAATGTAAATCGTCTTGCCGTCGGGAGCCCAACGGGGCTTGTGATCTATGTGTTTACCCGCGGTGATGGGGATCCAGTCGCCCCCCCGAGGCAGGCACAACGTAAATGGTGTTAAAGCCCGCCTCGCTAGGGCTCACGGCTTCGAAGGAAATCCAGCGCCCTTCGGGAGACATATACGGTTGCCAGAGATTCAGGTCGCTGCTGGAAGCGATGACCCGCATTTCGGTCTCTGCCTTTGGCGCACCCGAGATCGGCACCAGACAAATCTTTCTGGAGCCTTCGGGAGTTCCGCGTCGCGTATGGCCGACCAACCATCTACCGTCCGGGGACCAGCTATAAGGTATGTGGTTCCAGGCGCCCTGGGGCCTCGTGATAATTTGTTCCTCTCCGCCGTCCGCAGGCATCACAACCATCACCCGCTCCCTGCTGGATGATCCTGCAGGCTGACGAGTGTAGGCCAAGTATTTCCCATCGGGCGACCAGTGAGAGGAAGAACGACGGAAATTATCGGCGGTCAGCAACGTCTCGTGGCCGTCTTCCAAAGATTTTTTCCAGAGCTCCTGCTTGACGCCACGCCTGGCGATGAAGACTATTTTCTTCCCGTCGTGGGAGAGAGCGGGCTGGGAGGACGTAATTCCTGCAAGTGTTATCGGCCGGCCATCATTTTGGATTTTGCCGCTCGCCACGTCGAACGGCAACGACCAGATGCGAGTCTTCTCACGGCGCGCCGTGAAGACCAGGACCTTACCATCGCGTGAAAGCGCCATGTCGGTGTCCGGGCCGGGTCCCGCGGTCAGCCGCTCCGGACCCCCGACCCAACGTAACGTGTCCGGGTCCACGATAACCTTCCAAATGTTGCGAACACCTCGCGAGAATCCCTCAAAATAAAGAGCCCGGCCCGAAGGCTCCCATATGAAGTCATAGAGCAGAACGCCCGCTGCTTCCGTCTGTGGGTCTACCTTGGACTGATCCGAAACTACGGGATCACCGCCGTCGAGGGAAATTGTTATGAAAGGATGCGTGCGATCAGACCGGTGCCCGCCCCAAAGTGAGACGCGCTTGCCGTCGGGTGACCAGTCCGGCTGCCAGTCGTGCGCCGGGTCCTGGGTGACTTGCACCGCATCGCCGCCGCCCACCGACATTACCCAAATATCGAAGTTTCCGCTTTTGCCGGAACTGTAGGCGAGGAAGCTCCCGTCCGGTGAGAAGGTAGGCTCGGCCTGTAGGCCCGAATCAAACGTCAACTGCGTCAGCGGCCGCTGCACCGGAGCCGACTGCGCTCTCTCGGCCGTGGTGGGTTGGGCTCTCTGGTAAATCAGGAACACCCTACCGCGGCCAGCAGCAGAACGCCCATAAGCGCCATCACCGCTACCATCACGTTGCGCTGTGAGGTTCGCTCCGGGACAGTTTGCGCTACCGCAGAGGGCGAACTTCAGAGGCGCCGCAGGTCTACCTCGATCTCTTTCGCCGACTGGTAGCGATTCTCCGGGGTTTTCTCCAAACACTTCAGGATGATTCGTTCCAGGTCCGGAGAAACCCGCGCGTCCACCGGCTCGCTCTGCAGTTGCTCGGGCGACATGAAGGGCAGCGTCCCCGCTACCGTCGTCGAGCTGCTGTCGCTCATGGTGGAAGCATCAGGCCCCTCCACGTGGAGCAGCTTCGCCAAGCCGAAGTCCAGCACCTTGACCCGGCCCTTCGCCGTCACCATCACATTGGCCGGCTTCAGGTCGTGGTGAATCACCCCCTGCTCGTGCGCCTCCTCCAAGGCTTCGGCCACCTGCCCGCCCAACTTGGCGATCTCCTTTTCGGGCAACGCGCCTTTCGACACCTTCTCCGACAGGGTCATCCCTTCGACGTACTCCAGCACCAGGAAATCCACGCCGTCCTGCGTGTCGAAATCGTAGACGGTGGCGATGTTGGGATGGTTCAGCTTGGAGAGAGCCAGGGCTTCCTTGCGGAAGCGCTTGCGGGTCGGCGGAGAGGTGGTCGGGGAGAAATTTCAGGGCTACGTTGCGGTCGAGGCGGGTATCTTCCGCCTTGCACACAACGCCCATCCCGCCTCCCCCGAGTTTCTCTACAATCCGATACCGGGAGACCGTTTTGCCGATCACCGTTGTTTCCTTTTCCTAGAACGAGGAACCCAGATGGGCAGATTGTATGCAGAGAAGGAGCCTTAATCAAGCGTGAAGCGAGCTAGGAGTTCTGCGTCTCCGCCAACTGCTTGGCGCGGGCGGCGGCGCGGACCACGGCTTTGATCAACGTCACGCGCAGACCTCCCTGTTCGAGCTCCAGCAGCCCGTCGATGGTGCAGCCGGCCGGGGTCGTCACCACGGCCTTGAGTTTGGCGGGATGCTCTTTGGTGGCGAGCACCATGGCGGAAGCGCCCAGCAGCGTCTGCGCGGAGAGTTCCGTCGCTAAGTCGCGCGGCAGGCCCAGCTTCACGCCCGCTTCAGCCAGCGATTCGATGATCATGTAGACATAGGCCGGGCCGCTGGCGCTCAGGCCGGTGATGGCGTCCATGTGTTTTTCGTCCACGATCGCCGTCCGGCCCATGGCGCTGAAGATGCGTTCGGCAAGTTCCAGATCGGCGGCGGTGGCATGGGCGCCGCTCGAGATCGACGTCATCCCCTGGCGCATCAGGCAGGGCGTATTCGGCATGGCGCGGATCACGCGAAACGCGCCGCCCAGTCCCTTTTCGATCATCTGGGTGGTGACGGAAGCGGCAACGGAGATCAGAAGAACATTTTTGGAAAGGTGGTTTTTAACCTCCCGCAGGAAGCCTTGAACTTGCTGCGGCTTCAGGCAGATCAGGACCAAATTGGCGTGGCGGACGGCCGCGGCGTTGTCGGTCCCGGCCCGCACGCCGTATTTCTCCTTGATATAGCTCACCCTGGGGTCATGGGCGGCGGCGGCGTGGAGACGTTCACGGGAGACGAATTGCGAGCTGAGGAGGCCGGAGAGCAGCGCCTCGCCGAGCTTTCCGGCGCCGATCAAGGCCAACTTTTTCGCCGCCGGCCGGTCCGCCGCCTTGCGCTGCTTGGAGGTCTGTTTCTTACTTTTACTGCCTTTCATGGCTTTACTACCTCACTCCTCTTTGAATCGCCGATTCTTCCCGTATATTTATAAACACCACGGCATCAGGAAGATAGACGGATAATCGGGGTCCTTCCGGAAGAACCCGTTTACTTTCATTGGGATGAACCTCCTCAGCATAACATAGGAAGGTTTGCTGCGGGGGAAGGGAAAAGCCCATCTCAGTATTTAGGAGGAGACGGGCGCTTCTTCGGGCTTTTTGGTCCAAGCCATCATCTTGCGCAGTTCGCGGCCTACTCTCTCGATCGGCAGTTCCGATTCTTCTTTTCGCATTTTTTTGAACTTCTCGCCGCCCATGTTATTCTCTTCCATCCATTCGCGGGCGAAAGAGCCGTCCTGAACCCCGGCCAGAATTTTTTTCATCTGCTGCTTTACGTGGCCGTCCACCACCACCGGTCCGCGCGTATAGTCGCCGTACTCGGCCGTATCGCTCACCGAGTAGCGCATGTAGCTGAGCCCGCCTTCATAGATGAGGTCCACGATCAGCTTCAACTCATTCATACACTCGAAGTAGGCGATTTCCGGCTGATAGCCAGCCTCGACCAGCGTATCGAACGACGCCTTGACCAGCGCCGAGACGCCTCCGCAGAGAACCGACTGCTCGCCGAACAAGTCCGATTCAGTCTCTTCCTTATATGTTGTTTGGATGACCCCGGCGCGCAGGCAGCCGAGTCCCTTGGCATAAGCCAAAGCAAGCGGAAGAGCCTGGCCCGTCGCGTCCTGTTCGACGGCGACCAGCCCCGGCACGCCTTGCCCTTCGACAAACAGCTCGCGGAGCCTGTGTCCGGGTGATTTCGGCGCGATCATCGTCACGTCCACGTCCTTGGGCGGCGCGACGAACTTGTAGTGAATGCTGAAGCCGTGCGCGAACATCAGCATATTTCCCGCCTTCAGATTCGGCTCGATGGACTCTTGGTAAACCTTTTGTTGGATCGGGTCGGGAATCAGAACCATGATGATATCGCCGCGCTTTGCCGCCTCACCCGGCTCTACCACCCTGAGGCCTTCCTTTTCCGCTTTAGGGCGCGATTTGCTGGTGCGCGGCAGACCGACCACCACGCTTGCGCCGCTGTCGCGCAGGTTCAGCGCATGAGCATGCCCTTGGCTGCCGTAGCCGAGGACAGCGATCGTCTTGCCCTCGAGCGCGTCCAGATTTCCGTCTGCTTCGTAAAATACCTTTGCCATAAAGACTCCTTCCCCTTCTCAATCCACTTGTTAGCGCCACTCGTTTGACGATGATAGGTTTTCGCCGAGGGAATTTACTAAATATAGAGATGGCCTGTTGACTTGTCAACTGTCATCTGTCAACCGTGAACGGTCAGCAGGACGTATCGGCTTTCTCGCCGGCCCGCCCGGTCTTCACCCGCGTGAAGGAGAGGAAATTTTCGCCGGAAATCCCCCGCAGCGCCTCGTCGGTTCTGCCGCGGGTAGGAATTTCAAACAGGAAATCCCCCCCGCCGGCAAACACAAGTTTCGCTCCGGGAACCGTGTGCTGTAGGGTGCCGACAAGGTCATCCGCCGGGTCGCGGGCCGAGACGAAAACGAACCCGGCCTCTCTCCCTTTTTCGTGCCGGTAGTAGCTGACCTGCCGGATTCCCGGCGTCCGCCGCAGGAAATGGAACATATGATCGATCAGGAATTCCGTGCTTTCGACCACCGTCATCACCGCCAGGTTGCCGGGGCCGGAAGTCGCCACCAGACTTACCAGCTTCAGGCCCTTCCGTCGAAAGATGTCCGTCAGCCGGCAGAAGGCGATCGGGTCATTTTCGAGTTCCAAAAAGATCAGCCACTGCATGTTTTTCTTTTTCTATCGCAGTTTAGTAAGCCCAAAGATCGTCTATGGTCTCTTCATCGAAATCGAGCACCGTTTGCGGCGGGGCGACGATCATCTCCCCCAGCGCCGCGCCGGGCGGGATTATCGGGTAGACGTTCTCCCGAGGATCGACCTGGAAATCGATCAGTTGGGGTTCGGGGTCGGCCAGGAATTCCCGGACTGCTTGCGGCAACTCTCTGGAAAACTGGACCCGCCGGGCGGGAATTCCGTACGATTCGGCCAACTTCACGAAGTCCGGCGAACAGCTCAAATCGACCTCCGAATACCGCTGCTCGAAAAAAATCTCCTGCCATTGGCGTACCATGCCCAGGCAGCGGTTGTTGATAATGGCGATCTTTACCGGGAGCTGATTCTGCCTGATGGTGGCCAGGTCGGGCAGCGTCATCTGGAATCCTCCGTCGCCGATGACGGCGATGACCTGACGATCGGGGAATGCCATCTGCGCGCCGATGGCCGCCGGAAAGCCGTAGCCCATCGCCCCCAATCCGCTGGAAGAGAGAAACGTCCGCGGCCTTGAAAACGGATAGAATTGCGCGGTCCACATCTGATGCTGGCCGACATCGACGGTGATAATGGTATCCGGGGCGGCCGCCTGTCCCAACGCCTCGATCACGTGCTGCGGTTTGAGCGGGCCGCCTTCTTTTTCGTAGTGAAGAGGATGCTCCTCGCGCCACTCGCTGATTTCCGCCAACCATGCTTGGCGCTCTGGGGGAGCCGCGCGGTGGTTCCGCCGCCGCAGCTCCCCGATCAAGGCTTGTAAGGTGTCCCGCGCGTTGCCGACCAACGCCAGGTTCACCTGGACATTTTTATGGATCTCGGAGGGGTCCACGTCAAAGTGAATCTTCTTGGCTTTCAGGGCGAATCCGTCGATCCGCCCGGTAACTCGATCGTCGAAACGGGCGCCCACCGCGATCAGCAGGTCCGAGTGGGTGACAGCCATATTCGTGGCGTATGAGCCGTGCATGCCGAGCATTCCCAACGACAGCGGGTGCCGGGAAGGGAACCCACCCAGGGCCATCAGCGTGGTGGTGACGGGAATGTGGGTCAGCTCGGCCAGCTCGAAGATTTCATCCGCCGCCCCGGAGTGAATCACCCCGCCGCCGACGTAAAGCACCGCGCGGCGACTCTCCAGGATCATATCCGCCGCTTTGCCGATGTCTCCTTCGTTCCATTCCTGTAGATACTTCGATTGAATCCGGCCTGCTGCCGGGTGATAGTGGGGCTCCACGACATGGATCAACATATCTTTCGGCACATCGACCAAGACGGGACCCGGGCGGCCGGAGACGGCCGTTTCAAAAGCTCGGTGGACGACTTCAGGGATCTCCTCCGTCCTTCGGATTATGAAATTTGCTTTTGTTGACGGCATGGTGATGCCGATCGTGTCGCATTCTTGAAAAGCGTCCTTGCCGATCATCGTCGAGGGAACTTGCCCGGTGAGGGCCACGACGGGAATGGAATCCATCAGAGCGGAGGTTAGCCCGGTGGTGATGTTTGTCGCCCCCGGGCCGGAGGTGACCAGGCAGACGCCGGGCTTACCGGTGACGCGCGCATAACCGTCGGCGCCGAAGATGGCGGCCTGCTCGTGGCGGACCAGGATGTGGCGGAGCTTAGCTCCGTAGAGAGAATCGTAGAGGGGGAGGACCACTCCGCCCGGGTAGCCGAAGATGACTTCGACGTTTTCCCGAATCAGGCTCTCCAATAAGATTTCCGCGCCCGAATTATTTTTCTGGGCCATGGTTCTGTCCTTGGCTGCCGAGTGCAGTAAAATTCTACCGACCGGTCGGTAGGTATTTGCCTATCATAGCGATCCGGAATTTTTTAGTCAATACTATTTTTGGCTTAAGGCTGGATTCCAGCGCAGGATGGGCTTCCGCGCTGCGGTTACTTCATCCAGGCGGGTCAGGCGCGTAGTGTGCGGGGCGTTGCGCACAGTTTCCGGCTCCTGCTCGGCTTCCTCGGCGATCGCAAGCATCGCCTCAATGAACTCGTCGAGTTCCCGCTGGTCGGCGCTTTCGGTCGGCTCAATCATCAGCGCGCCGGGGACAATCAGGGGAAAGGCTGTGGTGTAGGGGTGGAAGCCGTAGTCGATTAATCTCTTGGCGATGTCCATGGTGCGCACGCCGTTCGGGGCCTGGCGCGAATCGGAAAAGACGCACTCATGAAGGCAGGGCTGGTCGTAGGGCAGGTCATAACTCTCTTTCAAGCGGCTCTGAATGTAGTTGGCGTTCAGCACGGCGTCTTCGGTGGTCTGCCGCAGCCCGGCAGGGCCGTTCGCCAGAATGTAGGCCAGCGCGCGCACGGCCATGCCGAAGTTTCCGTAAAATGCCCGCACCCGCCCCACGGTCTGGGGGCGATTTCCATCAGCGAAGTAGCGGCCTTCCGCGTCGCGTTCCACCGTCGGCGTCGGCAGGTAGGGTTCGAGAAATTTCTTCACGGCCACGGGTCCCGAACCCGGCCCGCCGCCTCCGTGCGGGGTGGAGAACGTCTTGTGAAGATTCAAGTGCATTACGTCCACGCCGAAGTCGCCCGGGCGGCTGACGCCCACCAAGGCGTTCATGTTGGCGCCGTCCATATAGAGGAGCGCGCCTTTCGAGTGGAGAAGGTCGCTGATTTCGAGAATCTTATCTTCAAAGATGCCGAGCGTGTTCGGGTTGGTCAGCATCAACCCGGCTACCTCATCGTTCACGGCTTGGGAGAGAACGTCCAGGTTGAGGCAGCCCTGGTTGTTGGACTGAATGTCTTGGGTTTCATACCCGGCGATGAGGACGCTGGCCGGGTTGGTGCCGTGGGCCGAGTCGGGCACGAGGATCTTTTTCCGAGGGTTGCCTTTTCCCGTCAGGTGAGCACGGATCATCAGCAGGCCGGTCAACTCACCCTGCGCTCCGGCAGCGGGTTGCAGCGAGACACGGTCCATGCCGGTGATCTCCTTGAGGTGCTGTTCCAATTCAAAAAGTATCTTCAGGCATCCTTGCACGGTCTCCTGTGGTGCGAAGGGGTGGTCTGTCGCCGGGCCGTCAAGCCGCGAGACGACCTCGTTAATGCGCGCGTTGTACTTCATCGTGCAGGAACCGAGCGGATAGAGGCCGGTATCGACGCCGTAGTTCCAGGTGGAGAGTCGCGTGTAGTGGCGAACCACGTCGAGTTCGGAGACCTCAGGGAAGCCGGAGATGTCTTCGCGGGCGTGACCAGGTCCCAGGACCTGCTTCGGGTCCACGGTGGGAACGTCTGAGGTTGAAAGTGTCACGCCCCGCTTTCCGGGCGAGGAGCGCTCGAAGATGAGCCCTTCATTCTGTGTGACGTGCGGCCTGAGCGGCGTTGCCTTATTTGACATATTCAGTTAGCGAGTATTTTTCCCGGGGGCGAGGGCCGCCGAACCGGCCAGAGTCTTTTCGTAGACTTCCGCCATGCGGTCGATCGCCGTTTTACCGACCGTTTCGGTGGCACAGACCAGTAAGGTGTTTTTTAATTCCGGGTAGAACCGGCCGAGAGGAACACCGCCCAGGATTTTTTCTTGTTGGAGGTTCTTCAGGAGCGCATCGGGTTCCTGCGGGAGCCGGACGACGAATTCGTTAAAGGTCTTTCCGCTGAAGGCCGGGTCAACGTCTCGGGTGCCGGTCAATTGCCGCTTGGTGTATTCGGACTTGGCGAGGTTGAGCTCCGCCAATTGCCGCAGACCCTGCCGCCCGAGCAGGGAGAGATAGATGGTGGCGACCAGTGCGCAGAGTGATTGATTGGTGCAAATGTTCGAGGTGGCCTTTTCGCGGCGGATGTGCTGCTCGCGCGTGGCAAGCGTGATGACATATCCCCGCCGCCCTTCGGTATCCACCGTCTGCCCGACCAATCTTCCCGGCAGTTGGCGTACGAACTGTTGTCGAGCGGCCAGCAGCCCCGCGTACGGGCCGCCGAAGGCGACTGGGATGCCGAACGACTGCCCCTCGCCGCAGACGATGTCGGCCTCCGAGGGAGGCTTGACCAGGGCGAGCGAGAGCGGCTCGGTGACGGTGACGATGAGTAAAGATTTGTTTTTATGGGTAAGCTCGGCAACCGCCTGGTAGTCTTCCAGCACACCGAAGAAGTTCGGCGACTGAATGGCGACGGCAGCTACCTCATTTGCCCCCTCATTGGAAAGTTCCTTTTCGAGAACGTTCAAGTCCACTTGGCCGGATTTCGTGAAGGGGATTTCCACGGTTTCCGCGTCCAGGTGACGCAGGTAGGTGTCCAATACTTGCCGGTATTCGGGATGGACGGAGCGCGCGACGAGCACCTTGCGGCGTCCGCGGCGGATTCTCAGGGCCATCAATACGGCTTCCGTCAACGCTGTCGAGCCGTCGTAGAGCGAAGCGTTCGCAACGTCCATGCCCGTCAGCAGGCAGATCAAGCTTTGAAACTCAAAAACGGCTTGCAGCGTACCCTGCGCGATTTCCGCCTGGTAGGGCGTGTAGGTGGTGAAGAACTCGCCGCGTGAGCAAAGCGAATCGACGACGGTGGGCCGATAGTGGGAATACGCGCCCGCTCCGAGGAAGGAGGCGTAGTCTTTGCAGCTCTGGTCGGAGGCTTGGCGGAAAAAATCCAGGATTTCAACTTCGGAAAGCGGGCCGGGGAGTTCGAGCGGCCGGTCCAGTTGGATATTTTCAGGAATCTGCGTGAAGAGTTCCTTGGCGGAGGCGCGGCCGAGCGAGCGGAGCATCCGCTCCCGGCCGGCGGGGGAATTTGGAAGATAGTGCATTAATGCCCCTCTTCCTCCTTCAAGAACGCTTCGTACTGGTCGGCGGAGAGGAGCTTTTCGATCTCTCCGCGGTCTTTGAGCTCAATGCGGATGAGCCAGGCTTCACCGTGGGGGTCGCTGTTGAGAAGTTCCGGCATGGTCTGGAGTTGTTCGTTTACCGCCAGAACTTTGCCGGATATCGGGGCGAAGATTTCCGAGACGGCTTTTACCGACTCGATCGTGCCGAAGGACTCCTCGATGTCCAATGGGTCGCCGTTCTTCGGCAGCTCGACGTAGACAATGTCACCGAGCGCCTTCTGGGCGTAATCGGTGATGCCGACGGTTCCCGTATCCGCGTCCACTCGAATCCATTCGTGCTGTTTGGTGTAATAGAGCTCCTGTGGGTACATAATTCCCTCAACCAGTTTACTGATTTGAGCTTAACGGGGCCGTTTGTAAAAAGGCAGGGGAACGACCCGCGCCGCCTCGCGCCGGTTTCGGATTTCAACGGCAAGTTCGCCTCCCGATTCTGCCAGCTCGGCGGGGAGGTAAGCCAAGGCGATGTTTTTCTTGAGATAGGGAGCCACCGAACCGCTGCTGACCTCTCCGGCGCGTTCCTCTCCGGACCCGACACGATTGAAGACGCCATAGCCGTCGCGCGCGATGCCGCGGCCGGCCATTTCGAGCCCGATCAACCGCCGGCGCAGCCCTTCTTTCTTTTGCCTCTTGAGGGCCTCCTGCCCGATGAAGAATCTTTTTTCGAGCTTGCAAATCCAACCCAAACCGGCTTCGAGCAGAGTTATCTCTTCGTCCAGCTCGTGGCCGTAGAGGGGATAGCCCGCCTCCAGGCGGAGCGTGTTCCGCGCGCCCAGCCCGGCCGGCCGCAATCCTGCGTTTCGTCCGGCTTCCAGCAGTTTATTCCAGATTTGCTCGGATTCGGCAGGGGGAAGGTAGATTTCGAATCCGTCCTCGCCCGTATAACCGGTTCGAGAGAGTAGGCCTTCCACACCCAACAGAGTCGTCTTTGTGAACCGGAAAGGGCGCATACCGTCGAGATCTGCTTTTACCAGAGAAGAAAGAATCTCCGCTGCCTTCGGCCCCTGGAGAGCCAGAAGGGAGTAGTTTTCCGAGACGTTGCGAACGTCGGCTTCGAGGTCATTTTGATCCGTAATCCAGCGGAAATCCTTCTCCGTGTTGGCGGCGTTTACGCAAAACAGGAAGTTCTCGGCCCCGAGCCGGTAGACCAGGCAGTCATCGACGGCGGCCCCGTTCGGATAGGTGAGAGCGGTGTACTGCGCCCCTCCGCCTTCCGGCTTGAGTCGAGACGCATCATTGCAGGTGACTTTCTGGACCAAGTCGAGCGCCTGCGGGCCGCGAACCTCGATCTCTCCCATGTGGCTGACGTCGAACAAGCCGGCGGCGGTGCGGACGGCCAAGTGCTCTTTGGTAATGCTGCCGTAGTCGACCGGCATCATCCAGCCGCCGAATTCGGTCAATCGCGCCCCGAGGGATTTATGGGTATCATAAAGCGCGGTGCGCTTTTCTGTGACGGGGCTCTGTTGCGGCAAGCGTGTGGTGCCCCTCTTCAGGTAATCTCAGGATGCGCGGGCAAGCTAGCATACTCTCTTCCGGGGTGTCAAGGACGGCTCATTTGACGCTAACGTCTTGATTTCCAACTGTCGATAAACCAAAATTGGCCTGTAGACGGCCCGCGCCTCCGGCCCGTGCGAGGCCGGTGAGAATTATGGAGGGTTCCGAGAAAGTCCGTGAGAGGTGCAGCCAATGGATATTAAGGTATTTACTTGCGGGGCCTGCGACAAACGGGAAGCCGAATGCAAATGCGACCGCTATTGCAGTCTCTGCTATTCGCCCTACGGCATCCGTCTTTGCCAGGACGGGCTTTTCTATTGCGCCGATTGCCGCGAAGCGTGTGATTATCCCACCCAGGATTGAAAGATTCCTTCCTGGGTTTCTTCTTCCGATTCTTCGTCGCCCGAATGGGTTTCATAGAATAAAGATGGAACGGAATGGTTCCTTTCCTTGCCGGCGGTCGCGAACTTCAACTCCATTCGTTTGGTTTTCCGATGTGTTCGGCTCGCCTGTGGGGCACTTTCTAAGGGGTGCGTTCTAAGAGGCAAGGAGGGCAGCGCGTGACTTCCATCGTTATCCCGACCTCTAACGAATCCAAAAATATCGAGGCCATGCTCCGCCGCACGGCCAAAGTGTTGAGGGAGGCCGGTGAGAAGTACGAGCTGATCGTCGTCGACGACAACAGCCCGGACGGCACGGCGGATTTGGCGGAAGCTCTAAAAGATTCCTGCTCGGTACGGGTAGTCCGCCGGTCCGGACGCCTGGGGTTGGCCACGGCGGTACTGGACGGCTGGGCGGCGGCAAAGGGAGACCTGCTGGGAGTGATCGACGCCGACCTCCAGCATCCGCCGGAAGTTCTTGTGGCGCTGGCCCGCGCCTTACGGAATTTGAACGCACAGGTGGCGGTAGCGAGCCGGAAGGTCCCCGGCGGGGGGATGAAGGAGTGGTCGCGGGTGCGGCAGTTCATCTCCTGGGGATCCACCCGGCTGGCCTACGTATTGCTGGGAGAGGCTCTCTGGGGCACCACCGATCCTCTTTCGGGGATGTTCATGGTCAAAGCCGATGTTGTGCGGGGCCGGCAGATGCGCCCGCTCGGCTACAAGATTCTTCTGGAAGTTCTGGCCCGCGGGGAGTACTCGAAAGTGACCGATGTGCCTTATATCTTCGAATCCCGCACCGAGGGGGAGTCAAAACTGGGCCCGCGGCAGTCGTGGGAGTACCTGGCGCCCGTTTTTCGTTGGGTCTTACGCGGTTCCTTACTTGGGAGATGGATTACAATTTCAGCGATCAATCCACGACGATCGTTTCTCCTTTTGATCCTGGGGCTGCGATTACTTCCAAGAACCGGAATGCCGGGTCCACCGGCATGGCGATCAACCTGTTCAGCCGTCGCCGCGCCAGGGTTTACGTGTCGCCTGGTATTGGGTTCGTTAAAACCGGCGCGCGCCAATTTTCCGTCGAAGATGCCATCAACGGGTTGGGGACCGCCCCTCTGCCGATCGATACCGGTCTCAGTTTCAACATTGGTGACGGCGTGAAGATTTATCCGACCAAGCGTGTGGGTTTCCGCGTCCATGTCTCCGATATTATTACGCGGGATGTTCAGGGAGTTTTTGACGCGGGCCAATTGCTCGATTTGAACAACGGGACCCAGGTGGACCCGTCTACGCCCTTCCAGACGGTTCCCGGCCGAAAGCAGATGTCGTTCACCATCGGTCTTCTCTTTCGCTTGTTTTAGAGATAAAGGGGTGACTGCTTTAGAGACGAACGGGCACAAAACAGGAATTTAAATCGGTACCTATCACCGGTTCCTATCATAAGGACGGTTCCAAGCGAACCGCCCTTTTTTATTTGGTCGTCATCCTTCCCGACTGCATCACGCTCGGGCGGCTTTCCTCGCCGCCGCCGGAGTGATATTCTTGCGGGAGTGGTTTTATCATCCTACGTATGCGAAAAGTTTTTACGGAAGCCGAATGAGAATCGCGCTGGCACAGATCAATACGACGGTCGGTGATTTTGCCGGAAACGCCCGGAAAATCTTGACGTTTGCGCGCCAGGCCGACGAGCGCCGCGCCGACTGGGTGGTGTTTCCCGAGCTTGCCGTCTGCGGTTACCCGCCGCGCGACCTGCTTGAAAAGCTCGCGTTTCTTGAAAAGGCGGAATCGGAAGTTCAGCGGCTGGCCGAGCGGTTGCCGGCGGATCTCACGGTCCTGTTGGGATATGTGCGGCCTTCGCGCGTGCGTGAGGGGAAGCCCGCCGCCGACGCGGCGGCGCTGCTGCGGGGCGGGCGCGTGCTGCTCGACTACACGAAAATCCTGCTGCCCACCTACGACGTCTTCGATGAAGGCCGCTACTTCGAGCCGGGCTGTTCGCCGGCGGTTTATGAGTCGGAAGGGAATCGAGTCGCCGTCACGATTTGCGAAGACATCTGGAACGATAAGAATTTTTTGGAAAAGCGCCTCTACAAGCGGGACCCGGTGGAAGAGGCCGTGGGGAAGGGCGCCAACTTCCTGGTGAATCTGGCCTCCTCACCTTTTGCCGTCGAAAAGCCGCTCCTGCGGGAGCAGATGCTGCGGCGGATTGCCGTCGAATACCGGCTGCCGGTCGTCTACGTAAATCAGGTGGGCGGCAACGACAGCCTGATCTTTGACGGTTCGAGCTTGGCGCTTGATGCGGAAGGAAGAATTCGAGCGCGCGCCCGCTCGTTTGCGGAGGACTTGGTGATTTTCGATACGGAGGGCGACGAGGAGTTGCGGCCCGGACTCCCCTCCGAGATCGAAGCCGTGCATCAGGCGTTGATTTTGGGGACGCGGGACTATGTAAGAAAGTGCGGGTTCGAGAAGGGGATCGTTGGGTTGAGCGGAGGGATCGACTCCTCCGTCGTTGCCTCTCTGGCGGCGGACGCGCTGGGGCCGGAAAACGTTCTGGGCGTCGCCATGCCGGGACCGTATTCTTCCCCGGAGAGTCTCCGCGATGCCCAAGCCCTGGCGGCGAACTTGGGCATTCAGCTCCATGTGATACCGATCACGCCGCTTTTCGAGGCGTATCTCGGCGCGTTGGAGCCGGTCTTTCGCGATTTGCCGCGCGACGTCACCGAAGAGAACATCCAGGCCAGGATTCGCGGCAACATCCTCATGGCGCTTTCGAATAAATTCGGCGCGCTGCTGCTGAGTACCGGGAACAAATCGGAGCTGGCGGCCGGCTACTGCACGCTCTACGGCGACATGGCCGGAGGCCTCACCGTCATTTCCGACGTGCCGAAGACGATGGTCTATGAGCTGGCGCGCGCCATCAACCGTGAGCGCGAAATCATTCCCCAAGCCTGCCTGGACAAGGCCCCCTCGGCCGAGCTCCGCCCGAATCAGACCGACCAGGACAGCCTGCCGCCCTATGATGTGCTTGACGCCATCGTTCACGGCACCATCGAGGAAAATCTGAGCGCAAAACAGATCGTGCGGAAGCACGGGCTGGATTCCGCTCTGGTCGCAAAGACCGTCCGTCAACTCAACCGCGCCGAATACAAAAGGCAGCAGGCCCCGCCTGGCCTGAAGGTGACGGCCAAGGCCTTCGGCATCGGCCGCCGCTATCCCATCGCGCAGAAGTTTCTCGAATAATTCGAATAGATTGCCTCGTTCCGAAGGGAAAAGAAGGAGTTTCGAAGTGGGAAAAGAGCGGAAGAAAAACGGGACCGTCGGATTTGTGAAAGGAATGTTTCCCGTTGCCGTGTTGGCGGCGCTCGTTTCCGTCCTCGGTGGCGGGAAGCGGTCCGAGTAAATTGCCGAAACGGAATTTGCCGCCGCTTCGCCGGCCGAGTCGAACTGCTAGGGAATCAGTTCGACTTTCTCAGCATAGAAGACCAGTTCGCCGAGCTCCAGCGTCAGCCAACCCCGGACCAGCACCGATTGGGTTTCCATCAGGCCCTCCACTCCCATGATCCCCACAAATTCCGTCGGCGTTGCGGTTACCACCGTGATGGATTGATCCGGGAAGAGGTCCAGGGTGGGATCGAGTTCGAAGTTGGGGTTGGGCGGAGTCGGCGTCACGGCAACCGTTCCGCGAATCTCTTGCAGCTGCAGATTCAAATCCCCGGCGGTAACCGTGGGCCCGATATCTCCTATGGGGTCCACTTTTACTTCTTGGCCCACGGCGAGGTCGTCCGGGTCATCGAACAGGGTCGGGTCCAGCATCCCTAAGGATTTCGTAAACTCGTTTCCGTCGACTCGAAAATTCGTCGCGTCGAGTCCGCTGAGAGTCATCGCGACAATGGAGAAGGAGTCGGCCAGGTTCAAGATCGGGCAAGGTTGGGTCGTGCGAATGAACATGCTAAAGTCCACCATTTCAAAAGTGTCCGGGTCGCGGGTGATGGCGACAATGGGACCGACTATCACTTGCTCGTTGCCCTGGTTCAATTCCTCCACTTCGATGTTGACGGCGAGCCGCCGGGTGTCTCCGGTAACGTTTCCCTCACCGGTACGCTCCATGTCGCTGGTGACACGAACGAATTGGCCGATCTCGAAATTGTCGAAGATGTTGGCCAGAAAGCCGAGCTCGTCGTAGTCCTCAAACGCGGTCGTATCCTCTACCGAAAATGTAACGGTTTCGCAGGTAGTAAAGGATCTCAAGGAAAAAGTTCCCGTCGTCGCGGTGGTGCGGCTGACGGCAACCACCTCTCCGATTTCCCGAAATTCGTCCACCTGGGTGTCGATATCGACCACCGAAGCCGTCAGGACCGGGGCGATCTCCGTAATGTTCCCGCCCACGTCGGTCACCAGAGAAGCCGGAATATCGAAATTGAGCAGCAAGGCCGTCGTCGTGTTCAGATCCACGGAGAAGTTGACGCTCGCTGTCGCCGTGGTGGTTGGGAGGGTCGGGGTGATTTTCTCTGCCCCCCTGCAATCGGTGCCGGGGTCCGGGCAGAATGTGATTTCCGGCGAGGAGAACGTAACGGTCACATCCGAGTACTGGCCAGGAGTGATAAAGCCGATCTTAGAGAGAAAGGTCGGTTCGGAGCCGATCCCAATCAGTTCCAGATCCTTCGAGTTCGCGAGGCCGAGGATTACAACGTTGCCCGGGTTGATGCGGACCCGGTCTACGGTGATTTCGAATTTTAGGATATTGTTGGCGGGAGCGTCCCTCATTTGTAGGACGATCGCTCCGAATCCGGCCGTGGGTGGCAGCGTATCATTGCCGCCGCAAGCCGCAAAAAACAGGAAGAGAGAGAGAAGAAAGAATCCAAATTTTGATGCCCGCCCTCTGGGGTGAGTCTTCTTCAAACATTTCGGATTACCGTGCTGCACGTTGGAGATATACCTCGCTTTTCGAAAAATAACAGAAACAGCGGCACTCGCATCGCACGCCTGGGCACACAACCCGGCGTCCTTGTCCATCCGTCGAAGAGCCGCAGGAAGCACTCTGATTTTACCGGCACCTCCAGGAGGCCGGCGGCGGCGTGGCGGCGCTGGCCTTAGTTTGTACCCTGCTGTCTCGCTTTCCATGGTAACAGGGGGAGCGCCGGGAGGGAATAGGTTTTTTCCGGTGCCCCCCTCATCGTGGCCCTCATTGTGAGACGTGAGGTCGGCTTTGGAGGGAAAGGGGTAAATTTCGCGGCCCCTAATAAGAGGGGTTTCCGAGCGACCCCCTTAGGATTGGGTAAATTTATGGATGCGCAGGTGCCGTTCCTCGGGCCCTCCAGGTCGACGGCGGCAAGGCGCTCCTGTTGAGGACGCCCCTTTCTTTGAAAACGCCGGGTGAAAATCAGTGGGGGGCGGTCATTCAATAGAAGCCGGGCAATCCCTGAACAAATCACGCCAAGGCTATGCTAAGCTCCGATGCGGCATGCGATTTCGCTTCCGACACGTTCTCTATTCCTGTTTCGGATGTCTTCTCGCCGTCTCCGGCCTCTTTGCGGCTCGCCTGCCGCGGCTCGATTTTGAAACCTTCACGCTTCCGAACGGCCTGCGGGTGGTGCTGCTCGAAGAGCACAGCGCGCCGGTCGTGACCGTCCAGGTCTGGTATCACGTCGGCTCGAAGGACGAGAAGGAAGGCCGCCGAGGATTTGCTCACCTGTTTGAACATCTGATGTTTTCTCCCACCCAAAATACGCGGAAAGGGCGATTCGCCGAATATGTTGTGCGCGCCGGGGGCGTTAGCAATGCCTATACGACCGAAGACGCCACCGTGATGTGGGAAACGCTTCCCGCCCACTACTTGCGGGTTGCTTTATGGTTTGAAGCTGACCGGATGCAGGGTTTGCGCGTGAGCCAGGAAGCGTTGCGGCGCGAGGTGGAGGTGGTCAAGGAAGAGAAGAAACTCCGGTTCGACAACACGCCCTACGGCAAGGTGCTGGAGGCGCTCTACGAGAAAGCCTTCACGGTTCATCCCTACCGCCGGATGCCGATCGGGGTGATGAAGGATTTGGAGCGGGCCCGGTTGGCCGATATCCGTTCGTTCTACAAAAAATATTTTACCCCGAACAATGCGACGCTGGTCCTGGTGGGCGACTTCCGCCCGCAGCAGGCGCGGGAATGGGTGCGCTCCTATTTTGGGAAGATTCCCCGCGGACGAAATTTGAAGAAGAGAGCGATTCGGGCCGAACCGGTGCAGAAGAGGGATCGCACGGTTCGGGTCCGCCAAAACGTGGCATTGCCGGCCGTCGTCCGCGGCTACCGGATTCCGCCGGACGGAACTCCCGATTCCTATGCGCTGAAACTCCTTGCGCGGATTCTGGCTGAGGGAGAGAGCTCGCGCCTCTACCGCCGTCTGGTGGTCGAGAAGCGGGTGGCGGTTGAGGTGCAGAGCTTGGAGCACTTCACCGAGCATCCCAATCTGTTCATTTTTTATGTTCTCTTGCACGGCACGGACGGGCTCGGACCCGAAGCGGAGGAAATTTATCTCGAAGCCGAACTGGATCGGCTCCGCCAAGCGCCGGTAAGTGACGACGAACTTACCAAAGCGCGGAACCAGATCCTCCGCGACAGGGCGCGCGACCGCCGACGTACGAAGACCGTGGCGGACCGGCTTGGATACGCCACGGTGGTGTTGGGAGAGACGAAACTTGTGAACCAAGAGGGCCGGCATCTTGATGCCGTTACGCCGGAGGATATTCGGCGCGTCGCACGAAAATACTTTGTGCCCGAAAATCTGACGCGCTTGGTTGTTTCTCCGCAGGGAGAGGGCGGTGAATAGATTTCTCTGCACATGGATTTTGCCGATGGCCCTCGCCCTCGGGATGGCGTTACGGGCGCACGGGTGGGATCAACCGCCTCCGCCCAGACCGGCCCCTTTGGTAGTGCTGCCTGAGGCTCAGGTTTCCATTCTCCCGAACGGATTGAAGCTGCTCCTGGTTGAACGGCACATCGCACCGCTGGTGACTTTGGCCGTGGTGATTCAATCCGGCGCGGCCGATGATCCTGCGAATCTTCCGGGAACCGCCCAGTTTGTGACCATGCTGCTGGATCAGGGAACAACAACTCGTGAGGCCTCCTCCCTTGCCGAAGCGCTCGACCGGCTGGGCGGCATGGTGCAGAAGGAAGCCGGTTGGGACAATTCCATTCTCTCCGTCACGGTTCTGTCCGAATACCTGGAAGAGGGGGCGGAACTGCTGGCGGACATGGCGCTCAACTCTTCGTTTCCTTCCGACGCGGTGGAGCGCGAGCGGCGGCGGATGCTCTCCGCCCTCTCGGTTGCCGCCCGGGACCCCTCCTACGTCGCCGACGCGGTCTTTGCGAAGGCGCTCTTCGCGCCGAGTTCCTACGGACACTCTCTGAACGGGACGGCGACCTCCATTCGGAGAATTCGGCGCGATGACCTTGAAGCCTACCATCGGCTGCGCTACCGTCCGGGAAACGCCGTCCTGATCCTAGCGGGAGATTTTCAACCGAATGCGGGCCGGCGGGTGGCCGAGAAACTTTTCGGTTCTTGGTGGGGCGGTGCCGCCGAGCCGCAGGGTCCTCATCGGGGAAAACCGGTGTTGCCTTCCGAACGGCGCATCCTGGTGGTGGACAAGCCCGATGCCGTACAGACGGAGATTCGCGTCGGAAACCTTGCGGTGCCGAGGAAAAGCGAGGACTATGAAGCCTTGGAGATTGCCAATGAAATCCTGGGCGGCACGGCGCCGGACCGGCTCTTTGCGGCCCTGCGCGAACGAGAGGGGCTGGCCTACGGCGTCGAGAGTACCTTGGACGCGCGACGCTACGGCGGCGGCTGGCGGATTGAGACGGCCACCAGCACTGCGGGAACCGTAAAGAGCCTCCGCATCATTTTTCGCGAGATGGAGCGGATGACGCGGCGGAGCGTAGCGCCCTCGGAGATGGAACTGGCGCGCTCTTACCTTCAGGGGCATTTATGGTTGGAGTTTGAGTCGTCGCGTCAGGCTGCGAACCGGTTTCTGGAGGTTCAGGTCTACGGCTTGGATGCTGATTACTGGAACCTCTACCGGCGACGGATCGGCGAGCTGCGCCGGGAGGAGGTGCTGGAAGCCACGCGGCGTTGGCTCCATCCGGAGCGATGCCTTGTGGTGCTGGTTGGCAACGCGGCCCAATTTCGGGAGAAGATTCGCGAGGGTCTCCGGGAATTCGGGAAGGTCAAAATCGAATATGTTCAAATCGACAAGTTGGACCTGGATTCACCCACGATGGGATTCCGTCCCATGAAGTTCCCATCGGGCAAACCATGAAGGTGAGAAGAAGCGGCGGAGGGCCGGCGCGTGCAGTGTTGGGAATCGCCCTGTGCCTACTCGCCGGCACTGCCTGCTCGCGCAATACGCCGCGCCGGGCCGAGACCGCCGCTCAATTCGAAGTCCGGATGCTGGCCCGCGGCGGCAGCTACGGTGTGACCAACGTCCGGGTGGAAGACGACCGATTGATTCTCGAAGTCAACCGCCACCTGCAGCATTCTCTTCGCGGCGATGCGGAACGCGCCCGGCGACTCGCGCTTGGATTCCTCGAACAGTTCAGCCGGTTTCGGAACGGCAAACCGGGTACCCTGGAATTCCAGTACCAGCAGAAGGCGATCCTGCTGGCCCGCCTTGAAGATGACGACTCCGATTTCGTCGTCCTCACACAACTTGCGGTTCCCTCCGATGCCGACCTGCCGGTCGAAGAAATTTCCACGCCACAAGAAGTGCAATGAGATTTGCCGCCGGCGCTACTCATGAGCAATCAGTATATGGCCCAGCAGCCGGGGGTGACCAGCTCGACCAGATGATGGTCCGGGTTGCGAAAATAGAGGCTGCGCCCGCCCCGCTCCCAGTGCGTCTCTTCTTCGATGAGAATTTTTTTCTCTTTGAGCACGCCGCGCCAGCCTTCCAATTCTGAGGCGGGGATGGCAAAGGCCACGTGGAGGTTCCCGTCGCCGTCGTGGGGCGTCCGCAAGCTCAAGAGAGCCGCGCTTCTTGAAAAGCAGAAGCACGTGCCCCTCTGGGACACTCAGCGCCTGGACCAGGCTGTCGGCAAACAGCGATTCACACCCGAACAGCGTCCGGTAGAAACGGCTGGAGCGTTCCAGGTCCTCCACGTACAGCGAGGTCTCAAGGAGGCCCGATAACTGAGGCATGAGATCTTCTCCTTTCCGGCGGCGCCGGGAAGATCAGAAGACGTGAGGGAACAGAACATAACAGAAGAGCAGACCGAGCAGGCCCGCCGCAATGGTGTAGTAGAACATAGGCCAGATGGTTTTGCGAATCAGCGCGCCTTCGCGGCCCACCAAGCCCACCGTGGCGCTGGCGGCCACCACGTTATGTACGGCGATCATATTGCCCGCCGCGCCGCCCAGCGCTTGCAGTCCCAGGATGATCAGGTGCGGGACGCCGATGCGGTCCGCCACGCCGTACTGAAACAGGCCGAACATGAAGTCGCTCACCGTGTTGCTTCCCGCTACGAAGGCGCCCAGCGCCCCGATGGTGGGCGCAAAGAAGGGCCACGCCCTGCCGACCAGGTCGGCCACGGCTTCGGCCAGAACGATCGGCATGCTGGCGAACTTCGCGTCAACCACTTCTGAATCGATAAAGACGCGCACCATGGCGACGGCAAACAGCAACGCCAGCGCGGGCTTGGCCAGCGTATGCGCCGCATCCCTCCAGGCTTTTTTAGCTTGGGATATTTTCATGCCATGAAGCCATATCGTTGCCAGGGCCACCAGGAAAAAGATTGTCCCCGGAAGGTAGACCGGCTGGACCGCCTGTGACATTCCCGTTCCCAGGATGTCCGGCCAGGTAAAGGTAAGCTTATTCGAGGTAAGTAGCTGTTTCAATCCGAGAGCAGGCACTCGGGTGAGGACCAGCAGCACGGCCACCATCAGGTAGGGGCTCCAGGCTCGTGCCAGTGAGTGTGTGACCTTTTCCTGCCCCGCCTCGGCCGAGATGGTACCGACCCAATCGGCTTCCCATTCGTTTTTGGGCGGAAATTGCCAGGGTTCGCCCTTGGGAATGAACAGCCCTTGGCGCGCTGCGGTGACAACGATCAACATGCCCACCCCGCTTCCGATAAGCGACGGGAATTCCGGGCCGAGAAGAACTGCCACCGCGAGGTAAGGAATGGTAAATGCCAATCCCGCAAGGACGGCAAACTTCCACGCCGCCAGCCCTTCGCGGAATGATCTATTTTTCCCGAAAAAACGCGTCATCATCGTCACCATGATGAGCGGGACAAAGGTGCCGACAATGGCGTGTGGCAGCGCGGCGAAGACTCCGATCTGGCGGATGAACTCATCGTAAGGCAGGCCCGACTGCGCCAGGGCATTTTCAACCTCGAATACGTCGAGCGACTTCCCCATGCCGACCAGGATGGGAGTGCCCACGGCCCCGAAGGTGACCGGCGTGCTCTGAATGATGAGCGAGACCATGACGGCGGCCAGCGCCGGGAATCCCAGGGCCAAAAGTAAGGGAGCGCAGACGGCGGCCGGGGTGCCGAACCCGGCTGCTCCTTCGATGAATGACCCGAAGAGCCACGCTACGATGATTGCCTGGATCCGCCGGTCGGGTGAGATGCCCAGAAAGCCGTGACGGATCGCTGCCAGCGCGCCGCTCTCACGCAGCGTGAATAGCAAGACGATGGCGCCGAAAATGATGGAAAGCAGCGTCGCGGCGATGATGGTTCCGCTAATCGTAGCCGCGAGGACCCGAACCAGGGGGACCTGCCACAAGGTGAGGGCGATCACGAGCGTGATGCCATAGGCCATCGGCATGGCCTTGACCGCGGGCCAGCGCAGGATGACCAGGAAGAACATCACGGCGGCGATGGGCAGCAGGGCAATGAGAGCGTAGTAACTTTCTGTTCCGTCCATTTCGGCTTACGCTTGCCCGTTCTGGGCCGGCACCGGAATATCGACTTGCTTGATTCGTCCGACGACCAAGACCAGCACCACGGCTGCAATCGGATGCAGGAGGGCCGCCAGCGCAAAGACCGGCGCGTAGGAGACCGTGTCCACCAAATAGCCGGTGAGCAGAGTGAACAGCAGTCCGCCGAAGGCCGCGCCCGTGCCACTCAGGCCGGAGACCGACGCCACCACGTTGCTCGGGAATAGATCAGCCGGCAGCGTCAGCATATTCGTCGACCAGCTCTGGTGGGAGAAGGTAGCTAAGGAGATTAAACCAATGACAACGGCCAGGCTGTCTGTTTGGACGACGAATACCGCGCCGGACATCATACATGCGCTGGTAATCATCACCGTTCGTCGCGCTTTGTTGGTCGACCAGCCCTGGCTCATCAGCAAGCTGCCCATGCCGCCGCCCACCAAACATCCGGCGTCGGCAGCGAGGAAGGGAATCCAGGCCAATGCGCCGATCTCAAGTAGAGAGAGGCCGCGCTCGTTGCTGAGATAGTTCGGTAACCAGAAGACGTAGAACCACCAAACCGGGTCGGACAGAAAACGGGCCAGCACCAGCCCCCAAACCTGACGGTAGCGAAGCAGATGAAGCCAGGGAATTTTGGGGGCGAGAGCCTGCGGCGCTGGGGCAACCTCCTCACAAACCTCCTCAACTTCAACAGGCTCACCGGGCAAAGGTTCATCGCGTGGGGTCGGCGGTGGAGTGCCGGGATAGGTCCCCAACCAAAGAACGAGCCAAAAAAGTCCGCCGCCGCCGATAAGGACAAAGGTCCACTGCCAACCGTAGAGAGTCGTAATCCAAGCGATCAGAGGCGGCGCGATCAAAGCGCCCGTGCTCGATCCGGTGTTGAAGATGCCCATGGCGAAAGAGCGCTGGCGGGGAGGGAACCATTCGGCAATGGTCTTGGCGGCCCCGGGCCAGTTGCCGGCTTCGCCGGCGGCCAGCATGAAACGGAAAGCCATAAAGCTTTTTACGCCCCGTGCCCAGCCGTGCAGTATCGTGGACATGGACCACCAGACGAAGATCAGCGCGAATCCCCAGCGCGTCCCGATGCGGTCGAAGATCGCACCCGAACCCGATTGCATTATCATGTAGGCCAACTGGAACGACATGATGATGTAACTGTAGTCCTGGTTGCTCATGCCGAATTCCTCGCGGATTACCGGCGCAAGGACGGAGAGCGTTTGGCGGTCGATGTAATTCAGGACTGTCACCAGAAACAGGAGGATGGCGACCCACCACTTGAAATAGGGGCCTTTTCCTGTGCGGGCAGCAAGCGGATCGGCTTGGGAATTCATAGTGTTATTCGGTCTCCGAAATTATTTGGATAGGCCGCGCACCTACACGTACTCACGGCCTTCGGGTCCCGGAAAATAAAACAACATTTTTCCCTGAACGGCCGAGGGTCTCCTGCAAGAGAACTTACGGCCTTCGTGAAAAAGAAAGGGTCGTGCTAAGACTTGCCGACCCAGGCAAAGCGCGGGTCTTCGGCCCAAGCGCCGTAGCGGCGCTCTTCGCCGGCCAGCACCCAGGTGTAGTGCAACTGGTAACCTGGTGTGGCCACCACCGGGTGGTAACCCTTCGGCAGCAGGACCGTATCGCCGTCTTCGATGACGAAGACGTTGTTGAAGCTGTCGGGGCTTTTATCTTCGGGGTTCGTATAGGTCCAGATCATTCCGGAACCCCCGGCGGGTTTGGTGCGGAAGTAGTAGATCTCTTCGAGCGGCGCTTCATGCGGCGGATTGTTCTTGTCGTGCTTGTGGGGCGGATAGCCGGACCAGTTGCCCGAGGGGGTAATCGTTTCGCCGGCCAGGAGTCGCTCGGCGGGAATATTGTCGGCCAGGCTCGAGTAGACCGTGCGCTGCCAGTTCGCCTTACCCACTTCCTTGGCGACGGCGTCCTTGGGGGGAATGTATGCCGGCGGGGTATCGACGGAGGTGGAAGGGGCGGAGAAGGTTCCGGCATCGAGTTTCTCCTTGCCGCCGGTAAATTTGTACTCGGCCTGGGGGGGAATGTAGATCATTCCCGGAGGCCCGGAGAAGACGTCCGGGCGGCCCGCGGAAACCTGAAATTCAAAATCTTTCCCTGCCTGATTCTTCACCGTTGCGGTGCCATCGCCGGTAAAGATGTCTACCACCAATTCGCGGGCTTCACTTTTTCCTTGGTAGCTTTCGCCGGACTTCAGTTCGAGCCGCGCGAAGTCCAAAAAGCGGAGGACGCCGGGCGGCACGACGTGCTCAAAATTGCGCGCCAGGGCTTTGGATTTGATCAAGCGTTCCATGGGTCACCTTCTTGGTTTCTAGGGTAGTCCACGATTATAGGAGAGAAATGCCTTCCGTAAAGCAAATAATTTTTATTGTATCTTTTTCGAGGGGGTGTCGCTTTCCCCGCGCGGATGATAGGATGAAGCGAAATCAGCGAACATTAACTGCTTCCAAACGAGGTTAAAACGGACATATGGCTTATACGGGATTCAGCTTGGAGGGAAAGACCGCTCTGGTCGTCGGCGGCACCAGTGGCCTTGGAAAGGCGATCTCTTTGGGGTTAGCTGCCAGCGGCGCGAATGTGGTGCCGACGGGCCGCCGTCCCGGGGAAGTGTCGAAAACGGCCGAGGAGATTCGCCGCCTGGGCGCAAAGAGCTTGGAGGCGGCTGGGGACGCGACGGACCGCAAGAGCTTGCAGCAGGTGATCGACAAGGTGGTCGGCGAGTTCGGAGCGATTGATATTCTGGTCAATTCGGCCGGGATAACTAAGAAAGGTCCTTCGGAAGATTTTGCCGAGGAGGATTGGAACAACATTATCAACCTCAACGTCAACGGGTTGTGGAACGCCTGTCAGTTGGTAGGCCGCGTGATGAAGGAGCGGAAGAAGGGCAAGATCATCAATATCGCCTCGCTTGCTTCCTTTGTGGCGATGAACCAGGTGACGGCCTATTGCGCTAGCAAGGGCGCGGTGGCGCAGATTACGCGCGCGCTGGGCAGCGAATGGGCGCAGTACAATATCAATGTGAATGCCATCGCTCCCGGAGTTTTCGAGACGCCCATGAATACGAAGCTCATCAACCAGCCCGAGCGCAAACAGAAGATTCTCTCCCGCACGCCGATGGGACGCTTCGGCAACGTGGAGGAGGTCCAAGGGGCGGCGATCTTTCTGGCCTCCGAGTCTTCGAACTTCGTCACCGGAGAGGTGCTGGCCGTCGACGGCGGGTTCCTGGCGGTGGGAGTCTGAGGGACGGGATCGGTCTCTATAGTAAAAGCTATTTTCCTGTTTCTTTCGACCAGTCCGACGGCGCGGAAGCTGCTCTCCAGTCCCCGTCTCTGCTCCGGCGTGATTCAGCGCTTCATTGCGGGCAATCATCTTCCCGAAGCGCTGGAGACGGGAAGAAGGCTGAACTCCCAGTCGATATGGGTCACGATGAATCGGTTGGGGGAGGGCGTCGAGGACCGGGCCACGGCCGAATCGACCGCTCGCTTTTATCATGAGATGGCCGATGGGATTCGAAGCGGAAAGGTACAGGGAACCATCGCCGTCAAGCCCACGCAGATCGGCCTGGATGTGGACCGGGAACTCTGCCGCTCTTTGGTTATGGATCTCGCCCGGAAGGCGGACTCTTTGGGGAATACGCTGGAAGTGGATATGGAGGCGTCCGCTTATACCGAAGCAACCCTCAACATCTATAAGTCGGTTTTGAAGATTTTCCCCAAGACGCGGCTGGCGATTCAGGCTTATCTGCACCGAACTGAGTCGGACCTGGAAGAGTTGAGGAAACTCGGCGCCCGCATCCGTCTGGTCAAAGGCGCTTATCGCGAGCCGAAGAGTGTGGCTGTCCAGAGCAACCGAGAAGTGAACCGGAAGTTCATGCGGCTGACCGAGTGGATGTTGAAGGAGTTTGATTGTCCGGCCATCGGCACGCACAACGAGGAGATGCAGAACCACGCGCTGGAGGTCATCCGCCGGGAAAAGCTCTCCCCGGAGCGCTATGAGTTTCAGTTCGTCTACGGCATCCGGCGGGACATCGTGGAGCAAAGAGTGAAGGAAGGGCACCGCGTACGCGTTTATATTCCTTATGGGAGCGAGTGGCACCCTTACTTTATGCGGCGGTTGGCTGAGCGCCCGGCGAACGTCTGGTTTGTAGTAAAGAACGTGGTGCGGGAAGCGTTTTCCTAGAAAAATCCTTTACCGGCACCCGGTGATTGTTCACTTTGACCCGGCGAAAAAACTACGTTGCGGCGGCGCTGGGGATTGTCGGGGGGTATTATGGTGGCCAGGCGCAGCTTCGCAGCAGGAATTGGAAGTTGCCGGAGGGCCCGCGCGATTGCATCGATTTCCGCAAAGCCCAGGAACATCTGGGGGATGCGGGTTGCGTTACCGGCAAAATTCTCGATGTGTATACTTCGGCCCGCGACAATACGCTCCTCAATTATTGTGTCGACTATCGGGATTGTCCGTTTCAAGCCGTAATCTTTTCCGAGGACCGGGACAAGTTCGGCAACCTCGCCACCTTATTGGGCCGGGAAGTGGAGCTGACCGGCGCGATTGAATTCTACCAAGGCCGGGCGGAGATCAAGATTCGCGACCCGGTTCAGGTCCGAGTTCTGCCGTGAGCCGACGCATGCGAATGAAAACGTCTTTTCCCGTATATATCTTTCTTTTCACGATCCCCTTCTTTTTTTCAAGAATCCTTCCGGCGCAAGAACAGCATCAACCTCGGCAAGTTTCTAAGACTCTTTCAGAAGGCTACCGCCTGCTGGAAGAGAAGGATTACGCCGGAGCAGAGCTCAGTTTTCGCCGGGCGCTGGGAACCGGAACCCGGACCGGGGCTGCGCACCGGGGACTGGGGTTGGCTCTCTGGAGCCAGGGGTATCTGGAATCCTCCGAACATTCGCTGGAGCGGGCGGTCGACCTGGAACCTGCGGACGCTGCGGTCCAAATGGACTTGGCTCGCCTACGCGATGACCTTTACCGCAGCGCTTCGACTCCGGGCCGGAGGGAGACGTATCGGCAAAAGGCGGAGGCGTCCTTTCGCCAGGTTCTGGAAATGGAACCGGATAACCTTAATGCGCGGCTCCGGCTGGGGAACCTGCTCTTGGAGTCTCGTCGGATTCCGGAGGCCGTCAGGGAAGCGGAGAATGCGGCCCGTCTGGCTCCAGAGAACGTAAAGGCGCGCCTACTGCTGGCCCGGGCCCATCAGTTGAAAGGTGATTGGGGGCGGGCGGAGGTGCAGTTTAAGGAAGTTCTTGCGCTGGAACCGAACCACACACAAGCTCTCGTCGGGTTGGGCGAAGTTCTTCGTGAGCGGGGTGATTTGACGGCTGCGGCCGAAAGGCTTCAGGCCGCAGTTCGAGCCCACCCGGACCTGTGGGGGGCGCATCGCGCGCTGGGTGAGGTTCATCTTCAAGCCAAGCGGAGCCCGGAGGCCGTCCGGGCCTTTACGCGTGCCGTGGAGCTTGAGCCTCGCGACTGGCAGAGCCGCTTTCACCTGGGAATGCTGTTGCGCGGCAGGGGCCGTCTGGCGGAGGCCACCGAGCATCTGGAACGAGTCATTGTGGCGAAGCCCGACCAGTGGGCCGCTTATGAGGAACTGGGGTATGTACTGTTGCGTCAGGGGAAATTGGAAGAGGCCGAGGCGAAGGCGGGGGCCGTATTGCGGGTAAAACCGGAAGCGCCGGAAGGGCATGTCCTGCTGGCACTCGTCGGTTGGCGGCGAGGCGAGACGGATGACACCCTGGCCGAGTGCGCTTGGGTGCTGGGGGAGCGGCCCGACGATTTGACGGCCCTTACGCTCCAGGCGCTGGCCTTGTGGAAGCTGGGTGAAAAGCAACAGGTGCGCCGGATCATGACTCAGCTCGCCCAGAGGCAGCCCGAGTTGTTCAACCCGCAGGCCTTTTGCCGACAAGTCCTCTGCACGCCGGGCGACGGGGAGCCGATTCAGCAGCTGCTCCGTCGGCATCGGTACCTGCTCTTGCCGATGCGTTAAGCGTTTTTTGGAGGAGGGTAATTGGAACTCAGGAAGGTTTAAGCAGGGTAGAAAATTGAAAAAGGAGAATTTTATGAGCAAAATATAAAGAGATAAAGATCGGGTCTGCCTTCAAGCTGGGCGGAGTTTGTACGCGATGATGGGGTTAATCCTTGGAGCTCTTTTCACCTTGGTAGCGCTCCTAGGCGGATTGGCGGAGGGAGGAGCTAAGGAAATGGGACCTTGGCGATTGTAATTCTCCCGATTTTCTATGGTGTGATGGGAGCCTTAATATCCGCATTGACCGCTGTTTTCTACAACCTTGCCGCCATGTTGGTGGGAGGGTTGGAGGTTGAGACCGAGTAGGTTGGAGTTTGGAATGAATTACGGTTCCGTTCCTAAAATTTAATATTTTTGGACGGGAAACCTTTTCGGCCTGGGGTCAATCTAATGATCGTGTCGTGCTCATGAGCGTGTCGGGGTTGGTCTCAAATAAAAAAGTCGAAAAACGAGCGCTGGCGTCCATGGAACAGGGAAGCGATTGCCTGCAACGGGCCGAGGCGGCTCCTCCGTTCGGGTGTGCGGGAGGGGCTGGTCCCATCTCAGCGGGGTAACCCAGATTTTAGGGGCCGAGAAGGATTTGTTGCCTTCCTGCTTGACATGGCAATTCGGTGAAAATACAATAGTAGCGGGTATTTTTCCAATCTAATACCGTCAGGGGGAAGGATGTTCTTACGAGGACTGAGGCCGATTCGTTATATCTTTTTTGCATTGTTATCTTCTTTGATCCTATTGGGGCTGGCTCAAGGCGACGCGGCCGCCAAGAAGAATCGAGACAAGGCCCGGCGACGCGCCTTGAAACGGGAGATGGAGAGCCCTTACAAGAAGTGGCTGAAAAAGGAAGTTCCCTACATCACTACGAGCGAAGAGCTCAGCACTTTTAAGACTCTCAATACGGACGAGGAGAGAGAGCAGTTCATAGAGACGTTCTGGGAAAGAAGGAATCCCGACCCGGGAAGCCCGGAGAACGAATTCCGGGAAGAGTACTACCGGCGGATTGCGTACGCCAATGAGCGGTTTGCCTCGGGGTTTCCGGGCTGGAAGTCGGACCGCGGGCGCATCTACATCATGTACGGTCCGGCGGACGAAGTGGAATCCCACCCCGCGGGAGGGAGCTATACTCGGCCCGTCGAGGAAGGAGGCGGATCCACACAAACCTATCCGTGGGAAAAGTGGCGCTACCGCTACATTGATGGGGTCGGGACGAATGTTGAGCTTGAGTTTGTGGACCGGTCGATGACGGGCGAGTATCGGATGGCCATGAGTCCCCACGAAAAGGACGCATTGGCAAATGTTCCCGGTGGCGGCTTGACGATCAGTGAACAGATGGGCCTCCAAACAAAGTCCGACCGCCGGATGGGATTGGGAGGGGGTATGGAGCCCGGAAGGGACTACCAATACATGCGCACGTCTCCGTTCGAACGCCTCTCTTTATATGCCAAGATCTTTCGTCCCCCGTCCGTCAAGTTCAGGGACCTTCAGGCAATCGTGTCCTCGCGCTATTCCGCCAACCTCGTCCCGTTCCAGGTGCGGACGGATTTTGTGAAGATCACCGAGGAGACCATCCTGACACCGATTACGATTCAGGTGAAAAACCGTGATCTGCAGTTCGAGGAGAATGACGGCGTGATGCAGGCGAGGTTGAGCATCTATGCCCGCCTGACCACGTTGAGCGGGCGTGTGGCCGAAGTGTTTGAAGACGCCATGCAGTTGGACGTGCCCTCCCGGATTTTCGACAAGTACGCCGACAAGAAGTCGGTCTACCAGAAGGCGCTGCCCTTGAGGCCGGGACGGTATAAATTGAGTATCGTCCTGAAGGACGAGAACAGCGAGAACGTGGGGATGTTGGATCTTCCCGTGCACGTGCGCCGTTATGACGGTGAGAGTCTCGCTTCCAGTTCCTTGATTCTAGCCACCCATATGAGCCCGGTTCCGACCAGCCGGGTGGGGTCGGGAATTTTCGTCATCGGCGCGACGAAGGTCCGGCCCAGCGTTGACCGAAGGTTCGCCAGAGGGGCGGACATGGGAATCTACATGCAGGTGTATAACCTGGGATTGGACGAGGGAAGCGGGAAGGCTTCGGCGGAGATCGAGTTCAATGTGCTGAGCCGGGGGAATAAGATTCTCTCGTTTACGGAAAATGTGCCGGAGAATTATTCTAGCTCACGGAGCCAGATTACGGTTCAAAAGTCCATGCCGTTGAATCAACTGGAGCCGGGCAAATACACCTTACAGATGAAAATTACCGATAAGGTAAAGAATCAGACCCTCACACCTTCGGAAAACTTTGAGATTTACTAAGGGCAATCTCGAGTTTAACCCGGAATAGGGAGAAGCCATGAGGCACAGAGCTGCGTATCGGCCGGTGCGGTGGGCTCTATTAGGATTGATGGGCCTGGGACTTTCCGCCGGGGACGGCTGGGCGGGAGGTTTTGGTAAGCTTACCGGAAGCGTAACGGACCTTCGGGGCAAAAGCGTGGCGGATGCGCAGGTGCGTGTGTCGGGACCCTGCCCAACGTCCCCGCGGGGATTCTGTAAGGCGTTTCTGGACTCGGTCCGGAGGGTCGTTGCCGACCCAGAGGGCAAATTTAACCTGGAGGCGGTTCCTCCGGGCTGGTATCTGATTGTTGTTACAACCCCTTCTCATGTCCCCGCCCTCCGGGTGGTCAGTAATTTGATCCGGGTGAGTGCCTCCGAGACCACCTTTGCAAAATTCACCCTGGCGAATCTTCTGCAGATTCCCACCCTCGGGTCCGGGAACGGAACGTTGACGATGCAGGGAGAGGACTGGCGGTGGGTCCTTCGCTCAAGAGGTGCAACCCGCGCTGCGATTCACGTTCTTCCCCGGGTCCGGAATGGAATCGGCGGGTCCGAGGACGGAAATGTGAAGGGCCACCTTCCGAACCGATATTTCTTAGGCTTTATTCCCCGCAAAGAGAGTGGTCAACCCCTGGCCGAAAACCGAGGGATGACGGGTGTGCTGGCATACTCCCACGCCCTTTCACCCAGTGCCGAACTGCTGGTGGCGGGCAGTATGGTCCAGGCGGGAGACCGGTCCGGGGGGGCTGCCTTATCCACCACGTTTCGCAGAAGTCTGCCGGCCCAGGCCGGCGTCCGAGAAGTCTCCGTGACGGTACACCGGTTGAATCTGATCGGAGGGTTGGCGTCGGCCCAGAATGAGGTCGGGGTGGGCTCGGTCGCGGCCCGGGGTATCAGGTTTTCTTATTCCGAATCACGCGAGATTCTGCCAGGACTTTCGATTTTGGCGGGTGTGGAGACGGATTATCTTGAAGCCGCGCATTCGGCCCGCGCCATCCGTCCTCAGGTCGAAGTGCTCTATGATCGAGGCACTCAGTCCAGGATTGTTTTCCGGTACACTTCGCAAACTACTCCGGAGGAGGACCCTCTTCTGAGTCAGGTGGGGAGACTGAATGCCTTCCCGCGCGTGACCCTGCGGAATTTCCGGCCGGAACTGGAGAGTCTTCACCATGCGGAGATGGGCTACGAGAGGGTTTTGAACGGGGATTCGAAGTTGGCCTTGGCCGCCTACATCGACCGAATCGACAATGCGGCCATCCTGAGTTTTGGAGACCCGAGGTTAATGGGTTTTGCAGGTGGTAATCTGCTGCCGAACCCGACCGGCCAAGGGAACATGATCAATGCCGGCGACGTCAAAACCTCCGGCTTCCGGGCCACCTACGAGCGGGGAAATCGAGAGCGTTGGAAGACTGTGGTGGCCTATACCTATGGCGGCGCCTTGACGCCGGTCGGAGGGAACAGGACGGGCTTAGAGGCAGGCGAGGGAATCGAACCGCAGTCCCTGTTCCGCGTCGCCAAGCTGCACTCGCTGACGGGCAAGTTCCTGCTGCGGATTCCCGTCACGGAGAGCCGGATTATAACCAGTTATCAGTGGATGTCCCGCGGGGTGGTGAGTCGGGTTGACCCCTTTGGGCAGGCTCAACTGAACGTGGAGCCTTTCCTGGGTCTCACGATTCGCCAGCCTCTTCCGATGGTCTCTTTCCTTCCCGGCCGAATCGAGGCCGTGGCCGACTTTCGAAATCTTTTGGCCCAAGGATATATTCCCATCGCTCAGTCCGGAGATGAGATTCTGTTCCTTGCTCCCTCTTATCGGAGCTTCCGGGGTGGGTTCTCACTGCTCTTCTAGTTTTCCCCCAGGTTCCCACGGCCTCCCAACGCGCCAGGGCGTCGATTCCCCAGATGAATTCAGAATCTGCAGATGGTGGTGATTTCCAGAATCAGATCACAGCTAAGTGCGGAAAATGGGTAAGATGCTAAATAAATATGCAATTTGGAAACCCATCTATTATAATTGGAATAATAACTATTTTTAGAATTTTAGATTAAGTAAGTTACTATAAATAAATATGTTATTAGATATTTTCACTGTAGGTTTTTGGAGACAGACTTGCATTACCGATAATTGGTTGTGTACGCCCACATGGTGGGTTATTTTCCCTCGAAGCCCTCTTTAGCTGCTTTGGACAGTGATTTTCAATGAAATCGACTTTTACCAAATCGGTTCGGCAATGGATGGCGGATAGAAGGAGCACGGGATTCGTGCTTCTTGCCTTGGTTTTCGCCGTGGCTGCGGTTTTGAATTTCCTGGACCGCCGCAGCTATCGTGTGGCCGATGACGGGGTCACCTGGATTGATGTGGCCGGTGAAGTTGTGGCTCTGCACGTCGTCCCCGGCACGGTCGGCGAGGAGGCCGGCATTGTACCCGGTGACCGGCTGCGGGCTCTTGATGGAAAGAAGATCCATAATGCGGTGGAAGTCACGCAAGCCCTGGTCGAGATGGAGTCAGGGCGCGAAGTTCGTTATGAACTGAACCGGGAAGGGCAGAGGAAGCAGAGTACTTTCGTTCCGACGATTGAATCGTCCTCCACCCCGCTGCGGACGGGATTGGAGATGGTCGGCATTCTTTTTCTTGCGATCGGGCTGTTCGTCCTCTGGCGAGGCCGGGAGCGGGCCGGCGCGACACACTTTTATCTGTTCTGTCTGAGTTTTTTTACCCTTCTCACATTTTCCTATAGCAAGCGATTCGACCTGTTTGATACGGCGATCTACTGGGTGGACAGCCTTGCTTGGTCGCTCGGACCGGCGCTGTTTCTCCACTTTTGCCTGAGGTTCCCGGCCCGAAACCGTTGGGGAGCTGCCGGACGGATCCCGACGGTGGTGGTTTACGCTCCGGGCGTGATTTTATTCGGAGTTCGAGTCTTGATGGCCCTACTTGCGCCGTCGATGTTGTACCTGCTTGACCGGGTGGTGATGTTCTACCTCGTCGGCTTCTTCGTGGCCGGGGTGATCCTGTTGGAGGGCGCCCGCCGTCAGGCGGCCGAGCCGATGGTCCGCCAGCAGTTGAAATGGCTGAGTTGGGGAAGCGCGGCGGCGCTTGCCCCCTTCGCGGTTCTTTATGCCGGTCCCTATTCGTTGGGAATGATTCCTTCCCTGTGGATGGAGTTTGCGGTTCTTTCCCTGGTCCTGTTGCCGCTGACGTTCGCTTATGCAGTCTTCCGCTACCGATTGATGGATGTGGACCTGCTATTTCGTCGCGGGGTGGTCTATAGCTTGGCGACGGGAACGGTTGTCGCCCTCTATTTCGCCTTGACGGCTGTGGTGGCTGACGTATTCCGCGAAGAGGGGTGGATCACCAGTCGGACCGGTTGGGTTCTGGCCATTGTCTTTACGGCGCTGATCTTTCGCCCCGTGGTGAGGGGGATGCAGCGCGCGGTGGACCGTGCCTTTAACTGCGACCGTTCTGCCGACCGAAGGACTTTACTGGACTTCGCCCGCACCCTCGGTTCGGAATGCCGCATGGAGCCGTTGCTGGCGGCTATTTTGGATCGGTTGTCGCGGACTCTTGATTTGGAGCGGGCAGCGATCTTTTTGGTCGATCCTTCTACCGGAAAAGCAAGTTTGGAACGGACTTCGGGTTTCGCGATTCCGGAATCCTTGAACCTGAGCTTCCTTAATGCGATCGATGATGCGACCGATCCGGGACGCCGGATCGAGTGGAATGATCCCGAACTCCTCCGTTCCGTATCGCCGCCCTGCGGCCGGACCGTGAAGGCCTTGGGGCTTCAGTATTACGTACCCTTGGCCGGTCGGGACCGCGTGTTGGGATACGTAGGACTTGGGTCTACCCGCAGCGGAGAAGTGCTCACCAGCGAGGACTTGGAACTGATTCGTACGCTGGCCGGTTATTTTACCATCGCGGTGGAGAACGCCCAGCTCTACGAATCGCTCGAGCGGAAGGCGCAGCAGTATGAGGAGTTGAGGGAGTTCGACGAGAACATTCTCGAATCGGTCAGCACGGGCGTGGTGGTGGAAGACATGGCGCGGCGCGTTGCGTATTGGAACAGGGCCATGGAAGCGCTCTATGGCCTGCGGCGGGAAGAGGTCCTGGGTCGAGGCCTGGGGGAGTTCTTTTCGCACGACCTGATCGAAGAGCTGGAGGTGACCACCGAGTTTACCGAAACCCGCAGCCTTTACGAATACCCCCTGGTCGCCCGCGAAGGCCGACGGTTGACCGTCAATATCTCCGTCGTACCTTTCCGCAACAAGATGGGAAACGTTTTAGGGCGTCTGCTCATCTTCAACGACATCACGGAACGAGTGCGGCTGGAGGGCCAGGTTCTTCAGGCCGAAAAGCTCTCCTCGATCGGAATGCTGGCGGCGGGCGTCGCGCACGAAGTCAATACTCCGCTGGCCGTCATCGGTTCCCAGGCCCAAATGCTCCGGAAGATGGTGGGGCCGGGAGATCCCAAGCGAGGTTTTCTCGACAAGATCGTTGGCCAGACCTTCCGGGCTTCGGAAATCGTCAATCATTTGCTGAAATTCTCCCGCACGCGCGGGACGGAAGTGGAGGAAGTCGATTTCAATCGTGTTGTGAAGGAGACGCTGGTTCTTGTGGAGCATGTATTACGTTCCGGAAGGGTTACCTTGGAGTGCCGTCTGACCCCGGCCCCGTCTTCTTTGCGGGGGAATGAGGGTCGCCTGCAACAGGTTTTGATGAACCTCATCCTGAATGCCCGCGACGCCATGCCGGACGGTGGTAAACTCTCCATCCGAACCCTCCAGGAGAACTCAAGTGTTGTGGTCGAGGTGGAGGATACCGGCGTCGGCATCCCAACGAAAAACCTGAGGAGCATCTACGATCCTTTCTTTACCACCAAGAGCGGCGGCCGGGGGACCGGGCTGGGCTTGGCGGTGAGCTATGGAATCGTCCGTGAACATTCCGGTTCCATCCAGGTCCGAAGCGAACCCGGCCACGGAACCACATTTCGCCTTGAGTTCCCGGCCACGAGGAAGCCCATCCATGTCTGAAAAAGGAATGATTCTTGTTATTGACGATGAGCCGGCGGTATGTGAAAGCCTCTCTCAGTTGTTGGAGATGGAAGGCTATCGAACCGGCGTCGCGCATGATGTTGAAAGCGGCCTGAAGCGGTTCGGCCAGTCCGCGTTTGATTTGGTTCTGCTTGATATGAGCTTGCCCGAGCGGAGCCAGGGCTTGCACGTTCTCCGCACCATCAAGCAGGAGAGCCCGGAGACGCCGGTCATCCTGATCACGGCGTTCGATTCCGGCGAGGCGGCCTTTGCCGCCAGCAAAGAAGGGGCTGATAACTACCTCACCAAGCCCTGGGACAACGAAAAACTCCTGCTCGACATTCGCACGGCGCTCCATAATGCGCGCCTGCGCGCCGAAAATCTCCAGTGGCGACGCTCCCAGAAAAGATATGACCTGCCGAATGTAGTGGGGAAGAGCGAGCGGATGCGGGAGATTTTCGATTTGGTCGTTCAGATCGCCGCCAGCCGGTCGACGATCCTCATCCAGGGAGAAAGCGGGACCGGCAAGGAACTCCTCGCCAAGACCATTCACCTGAAGAGTCCCCGCGCGCAACGCCCGATGGTGCCGGTCAATACCGGATCGATGCCGGTGGACCTGCTGGAAAGCACGCTGTTCGGGCACGTGAAAGGAGCCTTTACTTCGGCGGTTGCTTCGAAGAAGGGGCTCTTCGAGCTGGCCGATCAGAGTTCTATCTTCTTTGATGAGATCGGCACGATCGGGATTGAAACCCAGGCCAAATTGCTTCGTGTGATTCAGGAGCGCGAGTTCATGCGTCTGGGCGGAACCGAGACGGTCCGCGTCGATGTGCGCATTCTGGCCGCCACCAACGCCAACCTTACCCAGCTCGTCGAAGAAGGGAAATTCCGCGAAGACCTCTACTATCGGCTCAACGTCATCTCGATTGAGATGCCTCCTCTACGGGATCGAAAGGAAGATATCCCTGCGCTGGTGCGGCATTTTCTCGCCAAATACGAGACGGAGAACGGAAAGTCGGATTTGAGCTTTACGCCCGGGGCCCTCAAATTGCTGATGAGCTTTCCCTGGCCCGGCAATGTGAGAGAGCTCGAGAACGCCGTCGAGCGCGCCGTGGTTCTCACCAAAGGTTCTGCCATCGATTATGATTTACTGCCGGAATCGCTCCAGCGGGGCTCCGGCTTGCAGGTTCGCGGCAATGGGTTGGTCCAATTCAACGGGCACTCGCTCCCGGAGATGGTGCAGGACTACGAGCGGCGCGTCATCCGCGAGTCACTTGAGCAGGCCGGAGGAAGGCAGACCGAGGCGGCGGAGAAGTTGAAGATTCCCCTCTCGACCCTCAACCAGAAGATCAAACGGCTGAATATCGTTCCTCCCCGGCGGGGAGGAGTCTAGTCGCCATCCGGCTTGGAATCGGAATCCTCATTCCTACCGATCCCGTCCCCACGAATCCCGTCAAGGATTCCCGGAGCTTTCTTTTATCCTTCTTTGCATGTTGAGGGCTTGAATACTTTCCCAAGAAAGCCTACCCTTATCTCCCTGTTTGGATTTGCTTCCCGCCTCTTTCGACGCCCCGTGCGGAGAACCTGATGGTTGGAAGTCTGTCTGGTGAAAGGATACGGAACGAATGGAGCCGGAATTAGGGGCTAAAGTTGTACTGGGCGTGCTCTGGTACGTGGTATTCCTGATGGCGATCACGTTCCATGAAGGCGCTCATGCATTGGTGGCGAAGTGGGGCGGCGACCCCACCGCCTTTCGCGCCGGGCAGGTCACTCTTAGTCCTCTCCCGCACATGCAGCGGGAGCCGTTCGGCACGATACTGGTTCCCCTGCTCTCCTTCTACTTGCAGGGTTGGATGATCGGCTGGGCCAGCGCGCCCTATGATCCGCTTTGGCAGCAGAGGCATCCGCGGCGCGCCGCCTGGATGGCGCTGGCCGGGCCGGCCGCAAACGCCGGCTTGATGATCCTTGCCGGGATTCTGATTCGCCTCGGTTTGTGGATGGAGTTTTTTGAGTTTCCCGGATACACGACTTTTACCCGGGTGGTGGCCTCCTCGGACCCGGGCGTGGGCAGCGCGCTGGCGACCTTTCTGAGCATCCTCTTTATGTTGAATCTTCTGCTTTTTACCTTCAACCTGCTTCCCGTTCCGCCACTCGACGGCAGCACCGGCGTGACGCTCCTGATGAGCGAGGAGATGTCGAAAAAATTCACCGAATTCATCCACAATCCCATGTTCAGTATGGTTGGAATCCTGATTGCCTGGGTGGTCTTCGGAAAAATCTTCCATGTTATTTTTTATGGGGCACTCCGAATGCTCTATTGGGGTGCTTTATAACCAACTCATACCCTCTTTTGTTCTTGCCTTTGTATAATAGGAGTTAGGGTACTCAACCAATAGGGAGGTTTCATGTTGAAACCCGTCTGCCGCGTTCCGGTCCTTTTCTTCCTTTTCAGTTTCCTTTTTGCCTTTATGGTACAGCCGGCCCAAAGCGCCTCGCGTCTGGTCTGGCGGATCGGCGATTTTGACCAATCATCGGAAGAGTTCGAGTGGAAAGCCTCCAGCCCGGATTCCGGCAATCCGGTGTCTGCAACGGTCTTTCGCGTCGGGAAGGACGACTGGCGACGGCAGTGGCCCACGTTTCATTCCATAATGCCTACTCCGGGGGCCGGTGTGCCGACCCGGTCCGGCGCATCTGGCGCATCTACGGGACGGACAACTTTTCTGGCCCGCACGATTCTTTTTTCTTTAAAGAGGCCTCCCTTCGGGACCTTTTCCTTGAAATTTCGACGCTCCACTCGGCCCCGCGACCGTCCTACCTTCGCGTGGCGGTAAACGGACGGTGGGGGCGCTTCTATTTCCGCCCCCAATCTGAAAATTCCTCCCAAAACTCGGCCTCTGCGCCGCACGGTTCACCGGGTTCGAATCTATCGGATTCGTCCCAGCCGGAGATGTTCAGGCCCGATGCACTTTTGCCCGATACACTTTTGATTGACCTGCCTTCCGGATACTTCCGCCTGGGGGAAAATCGACTGGAGTTGACTGCCGTCATTGAATCGACCGGAGAGAATATGCCGTCTCTGCCGTCAAGTTCGGAGTCGAAGCCAAATTCAAATGGACGGGTTTCCGGCATCTTTTATGACGCCCTGGAGCTTACCCACGATGCCGCGCGCCGGTTCCGGGCGGCTGCGATCCGGGCGCGAGTTGCGCCGACGGGCGTTTTCCAATGTCGCTCAGGAGAGCAGGTCGGGCTGGTGGAAGTCGTCGTCCGGCTGCATCGAAGGACACGGGTCGGATCGGTGCAACTTCTTGTGAACGGGCATTGGTATAAAGAGGATTTCCCTGTGGACGCCGATTTCGGCGAGCGGCGAGTGGAGCTGGAAATCCCCGCATGGCCCGCATGGGAAAATGAAGGCGAAGGCGAAGTGGAGGCAAAGCTTCGGGTCGAGATCAGCGGTCCGACAAGAGTATTCCCGGTACGTCTACGGGCAAAGCGGCAATGAAATATATTTGTTGCGCCCCATGTCTCCCCATGCCAACGAACGGTTTTGAAGATTTCACTTGCTTCCTGGGCGAAGATCGTTGATTCTAGCTTTCCTAACGTCAAGTGAAGATCATTTTTAAATCAGGAGAAAACGTCAATGAACTTATGGAATCGTTTGTGTGTTGGGAGTTTTTTAAAAGGAGTTTTGCTCGGCGCTTTGGCTCTTTTTGTGGGATGCCAGGCGGCCCAGCAGCCTGCGGGGGAGGAAGGGACGGCGGCAGAGTCGGTACCGAAGGCGCCGGGGATTTTGCATCCCTCGATGGCAGTGGAGACGGGCTCCTATGATCAGCCCCACGAGAAACTGGGTGAGGCGCCGGCTCAGCCCTGGAGCACTACCACCGTGGCTTCGGCCGTGGACGGCAAGCCTTTGGAGGGCAGCGTGATAACGGTCGTGGGCGAGATCGTGGATTTTTCCTGCTACCTGCAGATCGGCAAGCATGGCGAAAAGCATCGTGATTGCGCCCAAAAGTGCCTCCAGAACGAGATGCCCATCGGACTTTTGGCCAGGGACGGTACCCTCTATCTGCTCATGGAAGAGGAGCACAATCCACGGCGCGACGGCGACACCAATTTCCGTGAGGCTGCGATCGAACATGCGGCGCACATTATGGAAGTAACCGGAACCTTTTCGGAAGTGGACAACCAGAAAGCCATCTACGTGACCGGCTTTTTGAAATCCTAAGCCGGGTTCGTGAGCCGGTTGCTTATACGGGGCCTGTGGTCACTTCCATTGCGGAGGTGGCGCGGATGACGAGGGTAACCTTTTCGGTTGCCCCGGCAGCCGGTTGCCGATATGCGATGTGTGCCGAGCAACGAGCAGGGAATGCTGTGTTTTTTTGAGTGAGGACCCGTCTATGAAATGGGAGAAGGGTCGATGTGGAAAAAGATAATCTGCGCCGAGTTCCGCGGGGAGGACTAGCCTTCCTGCTGGGAACGATGGTTTTGATCTCATCAGGGTGCGGCCAAAGGGAGGCCGACCGGGAGGATTCCATCCCTGTGATGCCTGTGATGGAAGATGCGGCGGGTGTGGTGCCGTTGGGACTGGTGGCGCGAATCTGGCCCTCGGATAATCCCTACACGAAGGAAAAGGCGGAATTGGGGCGGCTTCTCTATTACGACAAGCGCCTTTCAGCCGACAACACCGTCGCCTGTGCTTCTTGCCATCATCCCGACTTCGGCTTCACCGACGGCCAGCCCACCTCGGTCGGGATCCGAGGGCAACGGGGAGGACGGAGCGCGCCCACCGTCATCAACCGAGCCTACAGTGTGGAACAGTTTTGGGATGGGCGGGCGCCGACGCTGGAGGAACAGGCGAAAGGGCCCATTGCGAACCCCATTGAGATGGGCAACACGCATGAGAAGGTCGTGGCCACTCTCCGCGGGGTGGGCGGCTATCGGGAACGTTTTCAAAACGTGTTCGGAACCGGGGACTTCACCATCGACCATGTCGCGAAGGCGATTGCCACGTTTGAAAGGACCGTCCTATCGGGCAATTCACCCTATGACCGAGCAAAGGCCGGCGATGAGGCGGCGCTCTCCGGGGCGGCGCGGCGCGGCAGGGACGTGTTTTTCAACAAGGCCAAGTGCGATCAATGCCATTTCGGTATCAACTTTACTGACGGGAGCTTCACCAATCTCGGCGTCGGAACCGATCAGCCGAAACCCGACCCGGGCCGCTCGGCCATCAGCGGCCGTGAGCGGGATTGGGGAGCTTTCAAAGCGCCCACACTTCGCGACGTGGCCCATACCGGGCCCTATATGCACGACGGCAGCCTGAAGACGCTCGAAGATGTTGTGGAGTTTTATAATAAGGGAGGCATTCCCAACAAGAACCTGGATAAGCGGATCAAACCGTTAAATCTTTCCGGGCAAGAGCGCGGGGACTTGGTAGAGTTCCTCAAGGCGCTGAGCGGAGAAGGCTGGCAGCACGCTACCGACCCGGAAACCTTGCCCAGCTAGCATTTCCGGAAGGCCGGCCCGAATCGGCATCCGGCGCGCAAATGCCGGTTGGGGCTCGCCGGGTCGAAGCAGGCGCTTCAAAACCCGGCGGCCGAGCCAACCTGTTGATTATACTTTCAGCTTGTCAAAGCTCGCCTGGACCACGTCCCAATCGAGGTTCTTGAAGAAGGCGTCGATGTAAGGGGCGCGGGCGGACTTATAGTCGAGCCAGTAGGCGTGCTCGTAGGTGTCGAGCGCCACCAGCGGCGTCGTGTTCCAGATGGGGAAGCTGTTCTGCGCGTCGCCCAGGTAGTTGAATAATTTACCCCAGTCGTGATCGTAAGCCAGCCAGACCCAGCCGCGCGCCGCAATCCCGGTCTGCTTCATATCGGCTTGCCAAGCGGCGAGGGAACCGAAGTCGCGCTTGATCATGTCGGCAAGCTTGCCTTTCGCCTCGCCGCCTTTGCCGCCAAGATGAGCGAAGTAGATCTCGTGGTTCTTCATGCCACCGACGGCGAACGAGAGGTCCACTTTGAGCGAACGCAAGTCGCTGAAGATCTGGTTGGCGGCGGACGCGTCGACCTTTCCCAGCTTCTCCAGAATTTCATTCGTCTTGTTCACATAGCCCTGGTAGAGCTTGTAATGCGCGGTCATGGTATCTTCCGAGATGCCGTCCAAAGCGCGGATGGATTTGAATTCTTGAGCGGTAAAATTTTGTGCCATTGCGGGTCTCCTTTTCCTTGTTTGCGTTTTTCTTCGGCGGACGATTTCTTTCCGCTCTGAATGATTCGGCAGTATTCCACCGGCGCTCCGCCGTCCCCGGGGGCCTGACGAAGGACAAAACAAAACCCCCGTGGGGCGGCCCGTCACCCGCATGGGTCCCCTAGGAATGTTCGTAGGGATTCCTGGACCGAATATGTCCTTATACCAGTGAACCGAGAGGGAATCAAGCCAGTCTGGTACCATTGCTGCAGGGACGATTTCCGTAGGTCTCGCGGCTTGCGCTGAGGCCTGAAGCAAAATAGAATTTGCAACTTCGTGTGGCTTTCCGAAACAATATTAGGTATAAGAAAGCCGAAAATATCCCCCTTTCCAAATAGAAGGAGGATTCGATGAAATTCAAATACTTTTCGATCTTACTTGTGTCGGTAGTGCTCCTGGGAAGTTGTGAGCAGCCGTTGCAGACAACGGGCCCGCAACCGCTGAGCGAGGCGGACCTGGAGCAGATTACGGCCACGAGGAATTCCTATCAGGAGGCCTTCAATGCGAAAGACCTCGATGCTCTGGTAGCCCTGTACACCGATGAAGCGTATCTGCTGCCGCCGAATCAGGAGATGGTCCAAGGAACCGACGAGATTCGGCAGTTCCTGGAATATCAATTTGAGACCACCGTGAAAGCGCAGAATCTGGTCTTGACTGCCGTCTCGACGTATGGTGTGGGCACTAGTTCGGAGCAAGTGACTCCGCCGGGAGCGACGGACTTCATTACTTTAAAGAGCACATACTTGGTAGCGCTGAAAAAGGACGCGGGCGGCGCCTGGAAGCTTGCAGCGGTAGCGGTGAGTCCGGACGCGCCGCCGGCACCACCGCAGTAGGTTAGTCGTTTAGAGGCAGCCCGGCGACGAGGAGGTCCAACGCCTCCTCGTCGCAGTGGGAGACAATCTCTTTCCGTGCCGCGTCGCGCAGGCGGACCACCTCGCGCCAATGATTCTCCGTCGGTGGGAGCGGCGGCCGGATGGTGACGCAAATCGGCCCCCGCCGGGGCAGCCAACTCCGGTCCCGCAGGATGCGGCGCGTGCCGGAAATCGCCACCGGGAGCACGGGCAGTGAGGTTTCAACGGCTGCCTTGAAAGCGCCCAACTTGAAGGGCCGGACCCCTTTGGCCGGAGTAAAGGTGCCTTCCGGGAAGATCAAAACGGAAGAGCCTTCGCGTAAGGCATTCTGAATCCGGTCCGTGTCTCCGAGGCTTTGCGAGGTGTTCCGGCGGTCGACAGCGATGTGTCCCGATTTCCTCAGGATAGTTCCCACGATGGGCCAGGAGTAGGCTTCCTGTTTGGCAACCATGCGCACGTCGCCGGGCAAGGCGGCAAGAATCACCACCGGGTCCAGATAGCTTTCGTGGTTGGCCACCAGCACGCAGGGGCTGTTTCCCTTCAGGTGGTCAACACCCTCGACCTGAAGTGGGCAGCCGACCAGACGTAGGAACAGCCGCGCCCAACCTTGCGACAGCCGTAGAGCCACCCTGCGGCCCGGAATCAGCGCTATCAGAACCCATCCCGGCAGCATGGTCGAAGCCATGACCAATCCCACATAGGCGGCAAACCCGACTCTGCCGAGCGTCCCGATTCTCCGTCGAAGGCTCGAACCGGCAGCGCGCAGGGAGAGCTTGGCAAGCTGCACCCAGGCGGGCGCTGGGCGGCGATGGAATTTGCCGGACTCATACAATCGGCGCGTTGCATCGCGCCGCAGTTTACCGCTTGAGGTCTTAGGAATCGTCTTGGGCGGCACCAGCACAACCGTATCCGGGGGAATGCCGATGGCGACGCTGACCTTCTCGATTACCTCCGAGCGAATCCTTTCCTGTGCCTGCTCATCTTTCTCTCTGGTTTCGGCAATCACGACCAGTTTTTCGGTTCCCATACGGGCGTCGGTGAGTCCGAAGACGGCCACGCAGCCACGCCGGATACCCGGCACCTGGGCCGTGACTTCTTCGATCTCGTGAGGATAGATGTTGCGGCCGCCTTTGATGATGATGTCCTTGGTGCGGCCGGTAATGTAGATTTCTCCGTCGGCCCGGTACGCGTAGTCGCCTGAATCCCACCATCCGTAGTGGAGAGAGGCTGCGGTGGCCTGCGGGTTGCGGAAGTAGCCGGAGGTGATGGAGAGCCCGCGAAACAGCAGCCGCCCCTGTCGGCGTTCGCCGACCGGTTGCCCTTGGCTGTCCACAATCTTCACTTCATGTCCTTTGATAGCTCGGCCGACGGAGACGAAGCGGAGCGGGGAAGCGGAACTCTGGGCGCCTGCCGTTTGTGAACCCGCCGGAGGAGAGCCGGATAAAACAGGTTCGGCGATGCCGTCATTTTCGAAGCGATCTCGGTGAATCACGTCCACCAGCGGCCCGCGACCGACCGGCGGCAGGCATAGGCTGACGGTCGACTCCGCCAAGCCGTAGACGGGCATCATGGCTTCGCGCCGGAAACCGTACGGCGCAAAACGTTCGGCGAAGTGGTCGATCGTGTCCGGGCTCACGGGTTCGGCGCCGTTGAAGGCGTTGCGCCAGCAACTGAGATCGAGCCCTTCGAGCGCTTCATCGGAAATTTTTCGGGCGCAGAGTTCGTAGGCAAAATTCGGACCCGGCGAGAGCGTCCCCCGATGGTGGTGGATGGCCCAAAGCCACCGTTCGGGCCGGCGGAGAAAAGCGAGCGGAGAGAGGATCGCGATCGGTACGCCGTAGCAGAGGCAGAGAAGCCAGGAGGCGATCAGCCCCATGTCATGATAGAGCGGCAGCCAACTGACGCCGACGTCGGTGGGGCACACCTCCATGGCGGCGCCCGAAGCCCGAATGTTCGTCAGCAGATCGGAGTGTGAGAGGACCACGCCCTTCGGGTCTCCGGTGCTGCCTGAAGTGTATTGAATCAAGGCCGTACGGCTGGGGTTCAAAAAGGCGAAGGCCCGGGCGCGGCGGACTGCCTGCGTCGGGTCTTCCGCTTCGCGAGGGGAACCGGTTCCTTTCGATCGTCGAAAATTCTTCGGCGTGAGTACGGCTTCGAGGCTGGGAACCCCGGGGCGGAGCAGCCGCCCCAGGATCTCCGCCCGGCGGAAGGTGATTAAAATTTGAGCCTCCGCGTTCCGCAGGACACCGGACTGCCGCCGAGCGTACTCTTCGATCTGGTCGGCCCGAAACGGAGGATAGATCGGCACCGGAACACCGCCGGCGAACAGAATGCCGAAGAAGCAACTGAAGAAATCCTTGGAGGAGGGAAGCATCAGGGCGACGGAACGGCCGTGTTCGAGGCCGCGAGCTTCCAGGCCCCGGGCGACGGCAGTCGCTTCCCGCAGCAGTTCGCCGTAAGAGATGGTGCGCGTGGCATCATCTTCCTCATGAAGATAGACGTGTGGGCGTTCGGGCGCAACTTCACAGTGGCGGATCAAGGCTTCCGTGAGCGTCGTGGCCGTGTCCGCCGCTCCCCAGGTTTCCCGCCGAGGTTGCTCCTCTATTGGAGGGAGTCGGAGAGCGCGGGCGACGGCTGCCGTCCTCAGGCCCGGCTGGAGCAGCCCGACGACTAGGTCTTTGAGCGTTTCGGCGGCGGCGGCGACTTGGTCCGGCAAAGAGACTGCGAAGTCGGATTCCAGGCGCGAGACCAATTCGACGCGCTCCAGGCTTCCCAGTCCCAGGTCCCGCTCCAGGGAAGCCGAAGGGGTCAGGTTGGAGATCGCATGTTGTGCGCCGAGCTCCGCCAGAACCTCGCGGGTAATCGTCAGAACACGTTGCTCGACGGCGGTAGGAAACCGGGAATCCTGCGGAGCCGAGGGGCGGAGAGAATCCATAACCCTCCATTATCCTACCTTTTCAAAGGAAAATCTTCTTCTGGTTTGAGGGGGAAGAAAAGCAAGTTACAATGGGGGCCCGAATGTCGAGACGATCTCGCTCCAAGCGCACCATTCAAAAAGTTCCGAAGAGGCAAACCGAAGCGGTTCGGAAGCCCTCTGCAACGGACTTTACTTCCCAAGAGCGACGCCTGATCAAAACGTTGCGGACGCCCGCTCAGGTACAGCGGTTCCTCAGTGCGCTTCCTTACAACTGGGAGAAGAAAAAGGATACGCTGAGGACGTTCCGCGGCGTCGTCCGCCACCACACAGCCCATTGTTTGGAGGCGGCAATCACGGCTGCGGCGATTCTCGAACAGTACGGTCACTCGCCTTTACTGCTCAGTCTCGAATCCCAAGACGATTTGGATCACGTGGTGTTCCTATTCAAAAACAACGGGAAGTACGGCTCCATCGGACGCTCGCGGGATTTCGGCCTGCACGGGAGAAAGCCGGTCTTTCGCTCCCTGCGGGATTTGGTGATGAGCTACGTGGATACGTACGTGGACGGCTCCGGCCGGATTACCGGCTACGGGGTGGGGGATCTAAACGACTTGGTGATAGGCGACTGGCGGCTTTCCGCCCGCAACATTTGGGAAGTGGAACGGGCCTTGATCGCGATGCCCCACAAGAAACTCAAAACCTCCGGCCGGCGCTACGAAAAAACGCTCCGGCAGTTCCGCTCCTTTAAGAAAAAATTTCCCAATCGGCCCGTCGATTTCTACCCGAATCGCCGGCAGTGGATGGTGTGAAGGGAAAACGGAAAAGAACAGTTCGGAAACGAGCGCTGTTCTCTCAGCGCGCCCGGAAGCTCCAGAGAAGCTCGATCGTGACCCCGCCGATTGCGTCCGTCCCCATGCAGGCAAAGCGTCCGGTTTGAGAATAGGAAATTTGCGGCCAGCATACCACAGAATTAAGGGGGTGTTGTGGACAAGGCAATGAACTTTTTGCGGAGAAAGGTAAAGAATGTTTTTTTCTTGAAGGATTCGAGAGGGCGACACGAGGTAAAACGGAGAGTAGGGAAGATCAGGTCCTTGGGCTGGAGAGTCATGGCGGTGTGGGCGCTCGGTTTGGTAGGCGCCGGTTGCAGCGGGGAGTCTGCGGAGGAAAATGAAGAGGACTACGTTGCCGAAATCGAAGAGTATAGAAGGAAACGTGATCACATTTTCCAGACCGATCCCTTCTCTCAGCTTTCGCTGATTCATCGGGAGAAACTCAAAGACCGGGAGCGGGTGACGATCGGCAGCGGGCCCCAAGCCGATCTTCGCTTGGAGGGGGAGGGAATTGCTCCGCTTCATGCGGTTGTCGAAGGAAGTTCGGAAACCCCGCTGCTCAAAGCCGCCGAAGGCGCCGAATTCCGGGTGATCGGCTTCGACGGTAAGCCTGTCACCGAGTACCTTCTCCGGGACGATAGCGGCATCCGCGTCGGCCGTTTCAATCTTCACTACTTTCTTCACGAGGACTGGAACCGCGTGATCGAGGTGCACGACACCGAACGCCCGCTATTTGTGAACTTCACCGGAATGGACCGTTTCCCGGTGGATCCCGGTTTCCGCGTGGAAGGAGAAGTGATCTCCGCCTCCGAACCTGCTCCCGTACAGATTACAGACAGCCAAGGTAACCTCCGTCCCTTCTGGAACTACGGAGAGCTCCGCTTTGAGTTGGCCGGGACCGACTGTACGTTGGAGTTGTTCACCTTTACTCTCGACGAGGCCGAGATCAAGCGCGGTGGCTTTATGTTGATGTTCACCGATGAGACGAGCGGGAGAGAGACCTACCCGGCGGGGCGTTACATTTACGTGGACGCCCCTGAATCTGAGGGAAAATCGTCCGGCACGATCCCCGTCGATTTCAACAAAGCCTTCAGCCCGCCCTGCAACTACAGTCCTGCTTTCACTTGTCCTTTCCCGGGGAAACGGAATCGCCTTCCGTTGGCGATTCGGGCCGGGCAGAAGTGGTACAGAGATGATGCCACGAAGGAAGGAAAGAAGTAGAAAATCCTAGCGGAGCACAAGTTCGGCCAATGTGCGGAGTGAAGTTTTGCTGGAAGTGGCGCAGAGGAGCGTGGTGACGCCGCTCTCCTTCCAGAGGGAAAGCCGCTCGCCCATACGGGACTTCGGACCGCACAACGCAACTTCGTCCACCAAGCGGTCCGGGACGGCCGCGGCGGCTTCCTCGCGTTTCCCCTGGAGGAATAGAGTTTGAATCTTTCCGGCCGCCTCTTCGTATCCGTAGCGGCAAGCCAGATTGTAGTAGAAGTTCCGTTCGCAGGCTCCCATGCCTCCGATGTAAAGCGCAAGTTGCGGCCTGACGGCATTGCGGCAGGCGGCAACATCATCGCCCATTTGGACGGCGACGGTCGGCGCAATGTCGAAATTTGTTTTTTCTTCGTGGGCACGAGCGAATCCTTCCTGCAACCACTCGTGGTACATCTCCATCCGTTCCGGTGAGAAGAACATCGGTAGCCATCCGTCGGCAACCTCGGCGGCCAGCGCCACATTCTTCGGTCCGATGGCGCCGAGATAGATGGGAACGTCTGAACGCAGAGGGTGAGTAATCAGTTTCAATGGTTTCCCGAGGCCGGTTCCCTCCCGAACCGGAATCTGGTAGTACTGCCCGTCGTATTCCAGCGGCTTTTCACGCCGCAGGGCGGTACGGACGATTTCAATGTACTCCCGGCTACGCGCCAGCGGTTTCCCGTACGGCACTCCGTGCCAGCCTTCCGCCACCTGGGGTCCTGACGCCCCCAGCCCGAGCAGCAGCCGTCCTCCGGAAAGCAGGTCCAAGCTCATTGCCGTCATGGCGGTCATGGCCGGCGTACGTGCTGGCATTTGAAGAATGGCTGTTCCGAGTTTGATGCGCTTGGTGCCGGCGGCAAGCCAGGTGAGCGGCGTGACGGCGTCCGACCCGTAGGCCTCGGCGGTCCAGACCGAGTCGAAGCCTAGGCGCTCGGCCTCTTGGACGAGTTCCGTGGGGTCGCGGAACTTGGCACCCCAGTAGCCGAGATTGAGTCCGAGACGCATATTCGTTTCACGTGGGAGGTCTAGTGTGTGGGGAAATGGAAATGAAGTCCAGGGTTTAGAAGAAAAAAGGCGGCTGGGTTTGGGTGCCCAGCCGCTACGGGAGGTATACCTGGAGGTTCGCGACAGCCAGGCAGCTTTATTAATTTAAATTATTCGCCCTATAGACCGGTAGGTGAGAACAGATTCGCTATGCCTCTGCTCAACTCCTGGGTCCGCAAACGCCTGCTTTCCTACGAGGCACGGAAGCAGTTTTCTCTATGGGCCGGATTCCCGTCAACGGGGACGCATCCAATTGCAGAATGGAAGCGTTTAAATGCAGACGGTGCGCCTAAACGGTTGGTTTTAGGGCCTCTCTTGGAGGTCTTCGAAGCCGTTTTTTAGTTGGTGCCGAAGCGGGGATTCGAACCCCGACGGTATTGCTACCACTAGAACCTGAGTCTAGCGCGTCTGCCAAGTTCCGCCACTTCGGCACATAGGAGTTGCGGGCAGGTTGGTGACATCCAACAATTGCGGAACACCGAAAATCATGGTGCCATTGCCCCTCCAACTTTGTCAACCGGAGGCCCAAGAGGCGCGCGGAGGATTTCATGGTGACTCCCGCAAGTACGCACGGATGTTTTTGTTAAGAAAATGAGCAGTTTGGGACGAATCGGGCTACACTGGTTCGGATATCTCAATGCCAGAGTTACCTGCTCCGAAGACGGTCTTAAAGGTCTTCCAAAAAAATCCGGCCAAGATTTTCCCCCTTAATGAGTTGACCTCCAAGTTTCACTTGCGCAGCAGTCAGGCACGAAGTTTTCGCAGCTTGCTGAAAGACATGGCCCGGCGAAGGCTGATCGTGCCGCTTAAGAAGAGCCGGTACCGGGCGGCAGCCCGTTCCGGTATGATGCCGAAAAAATCTTCGGCAAAAACGGCGGCGGCGGAGAAAGTATCCTCATCGCGGGCGCGCGCGGGCCTGATTTTGGGGCGGCTGGTCACGCATCGTGACGGCTATGGGTTCGTCATTCCGGACCAGCGACTGAAAGAGACCGACCAGGACATATATATACCGGTTCGCGGAATAGGCTCCGCCTTGCACGGTGACCGCGTGGCCGTCGCAGCCGGTCCGGCGCGGGGCGACCGCGTGCAGGGGCGGATTGTCGAGGTGGTTGAGAGGCTGCAGAAGACTGTCGTTGGGCAGTTTCGCAGCGGACATCCGGAGAATTTCGTCATTCCTTTTGAGCAGCGGATTCCTTCCATCATCATTCCTCGCGGCAAGGAGATGCCGCCGGAGGAGGCTCCTCGTTCTTCGCCGCATCGTCAGTTCGGTGGGGAGTCGAAGGGGCAGGGGAAGCGGCGTGCCGGGTCCCACCGCGAAATCGTGGCTTCCATGGAGGACATGGTTGTCGATGTCGAGATGACCGAGTACCCGCGCCCCGGTGTATCGCCGCGAGGGCGGGTGGTCGAGGTACTCGGCAGGCGGGAGGATTTCGGCATTGATGTTGAAATCACCATCCGGAAGTATCATCTGCCGCATCAGTTTCCCGAAGAGGTCTTGGAGGAGGCCCGAGAGGCTACCTCCACCGTCGGACCCGAGGACCGGCGAGGAAGGAAAGATTTTCGCGGCCTTCCGGTGGTGACCATTGACGGGGAAACGGCCAAAGATTTTGACGACGGGGTCTATGTGGAGAGGTCCGGCCACGGCGGTTACCGGTTGGACGTGCACATTGCCGACGTGGTCCACTACGTCCGGCCCGATACGGCGATAGACCGCGAGGCGCGCCTGCGCGGCACTTCTGTCTATTTTCCCGACCGAGCGGTCCCCATGCTTCCGCTCGAGCTGTCGAACGGGATTTGCAGTTTGAATCCTCAGACGGATCGCTTGGCGCTTTCCGTCTCCATGGAGATCGACACCGAGGGCGGCGTTCGCTCTTACCAGCTTGCGCAGGGTGTGATCCACTCAGCGGCCCGCATGACCTATACCGATGTCCAGGCTGTTCTCGACGGCGACAAGAGCGTGTGGAATCGTTACCGGAAATTGGCGCCGCAGTTTGAACTGATGAAGGAGCTGGCGCTGATTTTGAATCGAAAGCGCGAACGGCGCGGCTCGATCGATTTTGACCTGCCCGAGCCGGAGATCGAATTCGACGAGCAAGGCTTGATGACCGGCATCAAGCGCGCTGAACGGCTCATGGCGCAACGGATTATTGAAGAGTTCATGCTGATGGCGAATGAGACCGTGGCGCGATTCCTCACCGGGTGCGGCGTGGCGCTTCTCCATCGCGTGCACGAGAAACCCGATGCCAAGAAGGTGCTCGAATTCGAAGAGGTGGCCGCCGGATTCGGTTACACGCTCGGCATCGTTCTTCCCGCAGCGCGGCGCTTCGATTTGGGAACCAAGTCGCCGCGCGACCGCCGCCGTCATATTCACTATGAGGTGCAAGGAAGAGGACTTGAAGATTACTCCGTTCCACTATCAGAAGCTGGCGCAACAGATTGCCGGGCGGCCCGAAGAGCGCATTGTGTCTTACTTAATGCTCCGCTCGCTGAAGCAGGCCCGATATTTGGAAGAATCGTTGGGACACTTTGCTCTGGGAACGAAAGACTACACACACTTTAATTCGCCGATTCGCCGGTATCCGGACTTGGTCGTGCATCGTATATTGAAGGATGTCTTGGGACGGACAGGCGGGACAGCCAGGGCATCGGGGAAAGAAAGTATGAAGGGGCCGCCGCCCCGGAAGAGTGCGAAGAAAGCGGGGGCCAAGTTTCAGTCACACTCCGGAAGCGGGGACGGCGGGCGGGAAATTCCTGCTGCCGAGCTGCGCAACCTGGCGATGGAGACCTCGGCGTCGGAGCGGCGCGCTCAAGAAGCCGAACGCGAGTTGATGAACTGGAAAAAGGCCGCCTTCATGAGCAAACGGTTGGGAGAAGAGTTCGACGCTCTGGTGATCAGCCTCTCACGCTTCGGGTTCAACGTGGAATTACTCGATCTGTTTGTAGAAGGCATGGTGCCGATGGCGAACCTTGAGGGAGACCGATTTGCGTATCGCGAACGCGCGCGCGCGATTGTCGGCGAGCGGTCCGGGAAGGCCATCCGCATGGGCGACCGCGTCCGGGTTCGCTTGGACCGGATCGATCGCTTGACGAACCGGTTGGAGTTTTCACCCCTTGAGGGGGGCTCTGTGAGGGTGGGGACCCGGGAAACTCTCCTTCTTGTTGACAAGTTTGCGAAGGGACCATAGCATTAAAAATTAGGAGGCCATCGCGCCTCAGTTCTGTCTTATGTGGCGGGGTAGCTCAGGGGTCAGAGCGAGGGTCTCATAATCCCTAGGCCGTGGGTTCGATTCCCACCCCCGCTACCAAATCTTACTCTTTTAGAGTCATTTAATTAACGACCCCGCTTTTTCCGTGTACCTTTTGTGTCCCCTTCGTCTCGGCGAAGACGATTGGATCTGAAGTCCAGCTGCGACGTACGTCGGCTTCCAGTTGCTCTTGCCTGGCTCTCACCCACGGAACGTAATGGCGCTCAGTGACCCTGCGCGCCAGGAAGCCATCCTGCGACGTTTGCGACGGAGCATATTGTGTTTTCTTTTACTGACCTGAGCGTGATCGTACTCAGCCTAGCAATCGTAATCGGCGTAGTTTTGCGCGCCGTTCGGAGGAAGCCAAGCGGCGCAGAGTACTTTCTGGCTGGTCGCGACCTCACTTGGCCATTTGTCGGCATGTCACTGTTCGTAACCAATATCTCCGCCGAACACGTCATCGGCTTAGCCGGAGATGGGTACCGCGTTGGCTTTGTGGCCGGAGGGTTTGAGTGGATGGGAGCATTGGACCTAATTATCCTTGCGATCCTCTTTGTTCCTCTGTACTTGCGCGCCAAGATATTTACTATCCCAGAATTTCTCGAGCGTCGCTTCGGTTGGGGCCTGCGGGCCTTCCTCTCTGTTAATCTATTGATCATTAATGTCCTAACCAAGATTTCGATCGCATTGTGGGCCGGGTCACTTCTCATAACCACTTTGTTCGGATGGAATCAGATGTTCGTGATGATCTGCATATCGGCGTTCACTGCCCTGTATACGATGAAGGGTGGCCTGCGCGCCGTAGTTTATGCCGACATGGTTCAGGGGTTCTGGCTGATCCTGGGTGGAATCATTCTGACTTCTGTTGCATTAGTGAGTGTCGGAGGTTGGAATGAACTTACCGCGCGGGCTCCTGGGGGAATGATCGAGATGGTCAAACCCTTAAATCACGAATTACCGATTACGGGCTTTTGGATTAGCAATGTTCTTGCGGGAATGTTTTATTGGTGCATGGACCAGACGACTGTCCAGCGCGTTCTTGGTGCAAGGAGCATTAAAGACGGACAAAAGGGAGCAATCTTTGCGGGTTTTCTCAAGCTTCTGACTCCATTCATTCTTGTTCTCCCGGGGATTATCGCCCGAATTCTCCATCCAGACCTGCAGCGATACGATATGGCCTATGCTCACCTGGCTGGTGTCTTACTGCCCGTTGGGGTTCGAGGCTTGGTCCTCGCTGGCCTGATTGCCGCCTTGATGTCCTCAATCAGTGCAGCTTACAACTCCAGCGCAACGCTGGTGACGCGGGACTTTGTCCTCCGCTTCCGGCCAAGTCTCACGGACCGCCGGCAAGTCATCGTCGGCCGATCAGTTACGGGTCTTATGGCCATTTTGGGCTTGTTGGCTGCCCCCCTTGTCGGCCTTTCGGTGACTATATGGCACTACCTTCAGATGATTTCCGCATACCTGTCGATACCGATGGCTGCGACGATCTTCTTAGGGCTGCTGTGGAAACGGGTGAATACGACTGCAGCGGTCACGGCTGTGTCAGTCGGATTCGCGACGGGACTCGTGTTTTTCCTCGATCAAGCCTTAGGCTGGTCGCTGCCCGTCATTTCTCATCCGTACCTACACTCGTTTCTACATCGTACGCTAATAGTGTGGATTATCGCAGCAGCAACGATGATCGGGGTTACCCTTGCCACGACAAGGGTTGAACAGGAAAGCGGACGCGAATTGGAGAGCGGGTTCGGAGGGTTCGCTCAGCCATGGAACCGATTCGGTGACTATCGGACATGGGCTATCCTGCTCTTTCTTTGCATCGCCAGCTTATGGTGGGTCTTTCGATAGGGAGGGTGTGCTGAAGACGGACACACTGGGTCATCCGCTGAATCTCGCCCATCGTTGCCTCGTTCAGGTTGTCCAGCAAGGCTGTGATACCCAAAACAATGGCGAAACCCAGCGCCATCCCCACCCGGCGAATCCACAAACCAAACAACGTGGACCCTACTCTCCAGCCAAATCCAAATAACCCTACCTTAATCAAGGTCGGCTGACCTGACCCCCTTCTCCGGCAGACCTCGACCTGACGTGACCGGGGTTTTTTGTACCAGGTGAAATGAGAGAGAATTCGCCTGAGAAGGAGACCCGATCATGTCGACGAAGAGGTATAAGCCGGAGCAGGTAGTAAACATCCTCCGGCAGATCGAAGTGGAGATTGCGAATGGGAAGACGACCCCGCCCTGTGAAACTATCGCCGATGTGACTTCACGTTCTTGCGTATCCGTTTCTCTAGGGGGCAACACTGTGGGCGCATTGGCCCTCTCAGGCAATCCTCGCCGGCGGGCAGCCTTATACGCCGCTATTGCCCGAAATGAACCACATCTCTGCTTGCTTCTGCTACCGCTGTCCGCTGGGCTTGGAATATCCCACCTGCGCGCTGGCCTGCGCTCGGGAACTGGAAGAAGCAATTGTCGGCGCGGGGAAGGATCGTGTGGCGGGTTTCATTCTCGAACCCATCGTTGGGGCCACTTCCGGCGCGGTGCCCCCGGAAGGGTATCTCCGGACGGTTCGGGAGATCTGCGACCGGCATGGCTTGTTGCTGATCGCGGATGAAGTGATGACCGGGCTGGGGCGAACAGGAAAATATTACGCTGTCGAGCACTGGAACGTTGTTCCCGACATCATCCTGCTGGGGAAAGGTATGAGCAGCGGCTATGCCCCGCTGGGGGCGGTGCTGGTGGGGGAGAAAGTGTGGCGGGCCATTCAGAGCGGCTCGGGAAATTTGGAGCACGGTTTCACGTATCAGGGCCATCCTCCCTCGGTGGCTGCCAGCTTGGCGGTGCAGCGGTACATCGAGAAGCACAATCTCATCGACCGGGCGCGGGACCAGGGCGCTCGGCGACTCCTCGATGCCCCGCCGGGCGGGAAAATCGGGTCTCCCATGCTTCTGTGAGGACCTCTGGTTGCGGAGATATGTGATCAGACGTAGAAGCATTTGATTTTCTTAGGGATTCCGCGGGTGGAACCCTAGCTTCCTTCTGCGGCGAGGATCTACAGCCTTAGCAGAAGGTTCAATAAAGGCCTGGCACCAACGACGCACTGAGTTAATCAAATACAAGTCTGTGGCCGGACGAATGGCGGAAACAGGGATGACCCTCTCGCGAATAATGCCTTGCGACAACAACTCGGCCCGGAATGTGCCAGGCAACAAGCCACATTGAACAGGGGGTGTTACCAACTCGCCATCTAGTTTGACAACGACGTTAGCGGTGGTCGCTTCAGTGATCTCGCCCTGATGGTTCCATAGCAGGACATCGTCGCAGTTGGGACTGGCAGCACGAGCAACGTCATAGACTCGGCGGTTTGTGGTCTTGTGGTAGAGAAACGGGTCGGCCATGTCGACTGAGGTAGGGGCCAAGCGCAGGCGCAACGGCTGTTCCCCAGTGTCCTCGGGCAATGATTGCGCCTCCGTCGTTATCTTCCCGTCTTGCCCCAGCAGCAGACGGACTTTATGTGACCGTTCTGAAAACGTCGCACCACAGGTTTCTAAATGGTGGGCGGCCAGGTCGGCAGAGAACGGAATGCCAAAGTAGTTTGCGGAATCTGCCAAGCGTTGTATATGGCGTGCAAGCAAGAAGTACCCTTCCATCGGCTGCCAAAGCAGTGTTTCTAACAGTCCGAAGGAAGGCATTACCGTTAGCACTCGAGCTTTAATCCGACATTCAGAATATTCGGTCGTGCTGTTCGAATCCCAGACAATGCCGCCGCCAACACCATACTCCGCTTGGGAGGCATTCAAGTCAATGCGAACAGTACGAATGGCTACATTGAACTGGGCCCGGCGCTGGGGGGCAATAAAGCCAATCGCCCCGGTGTAGATATTGCGTGGCTCTGTCTCCAGCTGGGCTATGATTCGAGTGGTGTGGACCTTAGGCGCGCCAGTAACCGAAGCGGGAGGGAAGAGGGCGGCAATGATGTCGGTTAGAGGAGCCTCGGTTTCCGCTGTCACAGTCGAGGTCATTTGTAGCACCGTCGGATAACGTTCAACAGTAAACAGCTCCGGCACTTGCACGCTGCCTAGGGCGGCGACACGGCCCATGTCGTTGCGGACCATGTCCACAATCATTAGGTTTTCCGCGCGGTTTTTCTCCGAGTGCTGTAAACATGCCATTTGCAAGCGATCCTCAGCCAATGTAAGGCCCCGGGCTGCAGTTCCTTTCATGGGACGGCAGTTTAAATAAGGTCCGTTTAGGGTGAAAAAAAGCTCCGGTGAGACAGAACAAATAGCGTAAGCACCAGTATCAATGTAAGCGGCACAAGAAGCTTGCTGTGCCCTAGCTAGATTGGTAAAAAGCGACCACGGATCACCCTGAAAGGACGTCCGCATTCGAAAAGTGTAGTTAACTTGGTAGGTCTCACCAGCAGCAATGAGCCGCTTAATTTGGGCTATCGCTTTGTCATACACCTGTCGGTAGATTGTGGGGCGCCATTCCCCAAGGGTGTAGCCGGCTAGAGCGGGAGATAACCGCTTCTCGGTGACTGGCTTCCGGTACAGCCCAAACCAGAGCAGAGGTAGCGGTGAGGGTGCCCGTACGCGAAACGCCGGGTCAAAAGCAGGAGCGGCTTCATAGGTAACAAAGCCAGCTGCATAAAGTCCATGCGCTTGGACAGCCGTTTCCACCTCCCGAAGTGCGGGGAGAACATCCTCCACACAATCAGATGTTATAATCGCAAGTGGCCGCGTGAAATGAAGCCAAAGGCCTGTGCTGCGATCTTGCAGGACGACCCGATCCTTCATAGGTTAAGTGAATCCCCTTTCCTTTACCGAGATAAACGATAGGATGCCGGCTCGAGGCATGACCAACAACGGTTTCTCCACCTACCCAGCGGTGAAAGTGGAACTCCGCCGGCGGATGGCGCAGGGCTTGCCGTTCCAGGCCAACTACACCTTTGGCCGTGCCATCACCGACGACGACGGCGCCCCGAGCTCCCTCTTCACCCAGAGGCCCACCCGGTGCGCAACCCCCATTTGACCATACAGGAGTTGGCCCCGCGCCACCAGTTCAACGCCAACTGGATCTATGAGCTGCCTTTCGGGGGCGGCAAGGCCTTCGCTCCCCAAAGCGCTATCTGGCGGAAGGTACTGGAAGGCTGGCAGACCACCGGCTTGATCAAGTTCCGCACCGGCCGGCCGCTTTCGATTCGTTCGGGTGAGGTCTTCAACCTCACCAATACGCCCAACTTCGACACCCCCAACCTGGATATCTCCGATGACGATTTGGTCTTCGGGCAGATCCTCGACACCATCACGAACCCGCGGCAGATGCAGTTCGCGCTTAAGATCAATTTCTAGCAATTCCTGCAGGCAGCGAAGAAGGAATCAAAGCAGAAAAGGGGGACGGCTCACGCCGTCCCCCTTTCCGTTCCTCCAGGTCCGAACGAAGTGAATCCCTGTCGGTCGGCTCTCGTGCCGGTGAAGGGATGGGAAGATCTGAAGGATTTGTTGCAACGGGAAAACAAGCGATGAGTTTCGCGGCCAAGGCCAGTGCCCGGCAAACGAGAACGCCACCTGCCCCCGATTGGGTCACTGCGCGTCAGTTTAGGCCTACTCAACTGGGCTAGGGAATGCGGAATTTAGGAAAAGGACGCTCAACGATTCCGACGCCTTCCTGCACGGTAATGATTTGATTGGCGGCGACATTTTCCAGCCTGTCCACCGTGCCCGAAGGCCAGGTGATTTCCAGGGAATCAACGTTTTGGTGCACACCGAGCCCAAGGTAGACTCTGGGGTCTTGAGCCGCCTGATAGCTCATGCCTCCTTTGGCATCGCTAACCTGAGTCAGCTCGCCAGCCACCATTTTCAGCCGGGCTCCAATCCCATCGCGATTTGACCGTGTACCCCGCAGGTAAACCGCCAGCCAATGGTTCATGTTGCCGCCGTCGTTGCGGAGGAGTTGGGGGGCCTGCCCGTTATTGCTGATCAAAATGTCCAGGTCGCCGTCGTTATCGTAGTCCCCCAATGCGGCACCGCGGCTGACTCGGGGCAGAGAGAATTCCGGGCCGAGCTGGTCGGAGACGTTATCGAAACGCCCCTCTCCCACGTTGCGGAACATCAGGTTCGGCTCCGCGTAAGTCACGTTGTCGTGAAAGAGGTGAATATTATCCAGGATGTGGCCGTTGGCAACGAACAGGTCCACGCGCCCATCGTTATCGTAATCAAAAAAGCGCGTCCCAAAACCGCTGAAAAGGATGATTTGGCCGCCAATTTGAGATCGATCGGTAGCATCGTCAAAAGTGTCGTCGCCGTTGTTCCGATAGAGTCGGTCGAGTTCGAAGTTCAGGTGAGTTACGTAGAGATCCATCCAGCCGTTGCCGTCGTAGTCCGCGGCATCGGTGCCCATGCCGGCTTCGGCCTTGCCATCCTCGCTGTAACCGACGCCGGCCATGAAGGTGACGTCACGGAAGGTCCCGTCGGCGTTGTTCAGAAAGAGAAAATTCCGCATGGTATCGTTAGCCTGAAAGACGTCAATCCAACCGTCATTGTTAAAGTCGGCCGCTACCAGCCCCAAGCCCTTCGCCAGCTCGTTGCCCATGCCGGCCTGCTCAGTTACATCCGTGAAGGTTCCGTCCCCATTATTGTGGTAAAGGGTAGGCAATTGGCCCTGGTAATTATCCGGATGGCAATAGGAACGGTAGCCGGGCCGGTGTTCACCACAAAAGAGGTTGTGGTCAGGGGACCAGTCGACATAGTTGGCGATCATCAGGTCCAGGTGTCCATTCTTGTCGTAGTCGAAGAAGGCCGCACTGGAGCCCCATTTGCCCCGATTAGCCACGCCCGCCTTCTGCGTAACGTCACTGAAGGTGCCGTCCCCGTTGTTGCGGTAGAGGATCGCGCGGTCCCATCCCACCGCGTAGAGATCGGCAAAGCTATCGTTGTCGTAATCGGCCACAGCGACTCCCGTGCCGAAGACTCCCTCGGCACCCACCCCGGCTTGCTCGGTGACCTCGGTAAAACTCCCGTCGCCGTTGTTGCGGTAGAGGGCGCTGCGGAGGGGTTTTTTCGGTTTGTACAGCCGGGTCTCGCTGCTTTGGACGAGGTAGACGTCCAGGAAGCTGTCGTTGTTATAGTCTATCCACCCACATCCTGCCCCCATGGTCTCAATGAAGTATTTTTCCGGGGTAGCCGCGTTATCGTGCTTGAAGGTAATGCCGGTCTGGGGAAGAACATCGACGAACTTCACCGTAACATTCTGTGCACGCAGGAAGCCACCCACAATGAAGGAACAGAGGATCCAAACCAGGCGGGTCCTCACGCGACTCCCAAGCTGCCGCTTTCTGTGGTTACAATCCTGTTTCGTATTGAGCAAGAAACTCATGGCTTTGGGCATTTCCCTATTGGCTCGCCGCGGCCTTTCCGAGGAGGACGCCCGACGGATGGAATCCCGTTAATATTAAGCTCTCCACCGTCAGATCGCTCCACCGCGCCGGTCTCAATACCAGCGGATACTTCCAGGCTGCTTTCATTGTTCACCCCGGGATAGTTTCCTTATGCTTGGTGCACACATCAACAACAGGGGATAACGGAACAGATGCTATGCAAGGATCACGGACTTATTTGTGATCGTCCCCCCTCAATACCGCTTGAGACAGTCCTCGGATATAGCCGACAGCGTACAACCGACCAAGCATATGGTAGCCCGGGGTATCGTTGCTTTCACCCTCAAGGGTTGGCACATGATCTGGTCGCATCGGTCCTCTGAAACCAATCTCGTGATACGCCCGCATTGCGGCAGCCATGTCGGTTTTGCCGTTATCGTGGAAGGACTCGCGGAATTTCGGTACTGCGCCAACAACATCACGGAAGTGGGCATAGTGGATACGATTGCCGAACCGGTGGACCATCGACGGGATATCCATGTCTCCCATCTCAGCGAATGTACCCTGACAAAAGCAAATTCCATTAGTCGGGCTGGGTTCGATGTTGAAGACCCTTTCATATGCCTCCGAGCTGGTGATGATTCGGTCCTGACCACGCAGTGGTGACATCGGTGGATCGTCTGGGTGCAGCGCCAGGTTGACTCCCGCCTCTTCTGCAGCTGGGATGATTATCTTAAGCATCTGTTCGAGGTTCTTCCAAAGTTGGTCTGCGGTAATGGCTCCACCTGGTGCCGGTGCTGTGTGCCTAAGCAGCTTAGCATCAAAACTGGTCACTGAGGCACCGCCTCGTTCGGGCGTCGTTGTGTTCGTGCGAGACCAGTCGTCGTCGGGCATGAAATTGTAACAACATACGGCGACACCAGCCTTGCCCATGTTTCGGATAAGTGTCACAAAATCTAGAATTTGTTCATCCCAGCCGGATTTCCCATGAACGATCCTATCATGTGGGATGTAACCCTCAATAATCGACAATTTCATGCCAAAATCTTCGATCCTATCGCGAAGCGCCAGGAGGTCGTCCAGCTTCAGGCCGGGGTAACGTGCCACGATATCCGTCACGCCGATCTGAGCAGCTAGTCGGAGGTTCTCATCACTTGGGGGTGTCAAATTGAGAGCGATTCTCATGTTTAGCCAAGATTACCCTCTACGTCTACGTCGTCGGCCAGGGTGACCTGACCGATATTTTGTACCAGTTCCAATGAGAGAGTCTACATCACATTGAGCGGACCGGGATACTTGTACCAACTTCAGGGCGAGTTTCCTGTTGTTTGTATGCCAGTCAAATCGCGGCGAGCCGCGATTTGACTGGCGAATTCGTTCGGCGTCCGTTCCCCGAGAGCCCTTTGAGGACGACTCTCGTTGTATTCCCAACGGGAGACCAGGCGACGGAAGTTATGCAGCCAAGCAAAGAGGCGTTCGATCTTCCATCGTCGGCAGTAGCGTCGGAGCACTCGACCGTCCTGCGTCTTCTGTTTCCGGCGGTTGCTCCGGTGCAGTTACTGGTCGAGTCCCTCACAGTCGTAGGCCGCATCGCCGATCATTTTCTCCGGCTTGGGCCGGACGAACCGCTGCGCGACCGTGGCTTCGACGAGTCGGGTTTCATGCGGCGAAGCGCTGGCGACGCTAGCGGCGAGAGGAAGACCATAGCGGTCTGCGATCGCCATGATTTTACTGCCTTTTCCACGCCGAGTTGGGCCGACAGCAGAGCCCCCTTTTTCGCGCTCGAAAAGCTGGCGTCGATGAAAGTCTCCGACAGGTCCAACCGGCCCCGCGAGGCATGTTTAGAGTACCACCTTGAAAGGCCGCTTCAAAACAAATGCGAAGACCAGTGACAGTACCAACAAGGTACGCCGGCGCGAGTGAGCTTCACGAGAAGGTCCTGAATCGAGTTGTCCAGACGAAGGGCCTGGGTTGGAAGTTGTTGGCCTCCAGGTACTCACGGCATACAGCATTTTGGAAATCTCGTTGTTGGCGGGCCCCTGGGCCGCTAGCAAGATGATCTGGGCGCGGAGTACCATCTCCTGGGATCTGGTGCGAACTGCTCCCCTTCCATCAGAACGGTTCGTTGAGCGGCCCTGACGGTCAGGGGAAAAAGCTGGTTTCCCCATGGTCCTGATACTATCTCCTTCTGTCGCCTTGTCCAGAAATTCCTAGGGCACTACGCTAGATGCAGGGACTAGTAGACGAACCAGCAAAACTCATGCTATGTGTTGGTTTTGGAATTTGGCGTGCAGTATCGAGGTGAGAAGGGGCAACTGCCAGAGTTGCTGTTAAGCACATGGTGCTGACGATGCCCAACGAGCGGGCGACATGCGGCATTCGTGTCGATGTCATCAGACCACGGCGGACCGAAACCTGGCGGAAGCAAGCTCACCGCAATACAGCGAAAGGGAGGATTTGTCTCATGAGCATTATCAAGATTGCCAGCATTTGTCCTCGAATGGGTTTATCCGATCCGGAGGGGAACATGGAAACGCTGGCCCGATGGTCCAGAAAGGCCGCTAACGCCGGAGCGGATCTCGCGTTGTTCCCCGAAATCTTCATCACAGGTTATGGTGAAAAATTCATGTACAGTGCAGGCTATGCTAATCGGGGGCGATTCCTTTCGCTGGGGGAGCTCGTCCCGGGACCCACGACGGAAAAGTTGGTTGAACTCAGCCGCGACTTGGGGATTTTTCTCTGCGCGGGATTGCTCGAGCGCGATGAAGATTTACGATATAACACCCAGGTGATGATTGACCCGGTGAAAGGGTATTTGGGCTGCTATCGCAAGATCCAAGTCGATATCAGTGAACAATGGTTTTCCGAGCCTGGTACTAATACCCCAGTGTTCGACGTGCGTGGAGTCCCAACGGGAATCCTGATTTGCCGTGACAAGTCCTATCCCGAAGTAGCCCGTATGGTGGCTTTGGAGGGGGCTCAGCTTCTTCTTGCGCCGCACGCGGCAACCGAACAGCCCAGCATGGGTTTTAGGTCATGGTCGTTGAAGATCTGTGCGGTGAGGGCCATGGAGAACGGTTGTTATCTGATCGCCGATAACAACATTTATGATTGTCCTATGGCTGAGGGCCGATAACAACATTTATGATTGTCCTATGGCTGACGACCGCTGCCAGGCCGGCTACAACTTCGCCATCGATCCCTATGGCGAGGTCATTCACTGCGACGAGGGACCTGGTAACACTGAGAAGATGGCTCTGATTACGGTGGATACCAACAAGGTACGCCGGCGTAGGGAGCTTGAGGGGCTTAGCTTCAATCTCTGGGCGCGCCGGCCGGAGGCGTACCGGCGACTGCTCCAACAGCCCGGAGCTCCTCCCGATAAGCCCGGCCCATTCTCAGCCAGGAGTGGTCGCGACACCTGAATCCGCACAAATTCGAGTGAACAGGCTTGTTACTTGTGATTTCCCGAGTTGTTTAAGAAAAAGACGGATACGAACGAAGCGGCAAGGCTAACAAAAAAGGAAAAGGGCATGATCCACATGAAAGAAATTCCTTGCTCCATACCGAAGATCTCTTTGCTGAAGGCCGTCAATAAACTGGTCAGTAGACCCGCTGTAAATCCGATTAAGACCGCTTTGCTCCCGGCACGGGGAAAGAACATTCCGACGAAGAACAACGCCCCCAGGGGAGCAACAAATAGATGGTTGACCCGCTCCATGAGGTCTACCAGGGTCCATTCGCCAGCTTGCATAATCCGATTCATCACCAGAGCGGAGACAATACCGAAGATACCGACCAGTATTGCCGTGACTTTGGCCGGTATGAGACTATGCCGATATTTTTCCAAAATGTTGAATCGCTGAGAGAAGTCAGTGACCACTACGCTTGATATGGAATTGATGCCTGAACTCAGACTTGACATGGCGGCAGCCAGAAGTGCAGCCAGCATGAGTCCGGAAATACCGGTCGGAACGTCTGTCGCGATGAACTCCGGAAGAACCTTATCCGCCCGAGAAGCGATTTGCCCTTGAAATTCCTGAACGGGAAGTCCCGAACCAGAATAGCTTAAGAAGAAGAGCGACAATCCACAAATCATCAGCAAGACGATCATACTTACATTGCTGCAAACGAAAATCCATACCGATTGGCGGGCTGCTCTGACCGAAGAGGTGCTTAGATATCGTTGTGCCGCCGTCTGATCGGAGCCGTGAGTGCAAATATTCCAAATGAAATATCCAATGACCCTTCCCCCTACCGTTACCCTTACAGTGGGATCGAGACTGAAAACCGGAACGGAGGAGCGTCCCGCACTGGAGAACGCTTGCCACCAGGTCAGCGGCCCGGCTCCTGTGACCCAACCCACATAGAGCGGAATAAAGAGAGTCCCGCCCACGAGAATCGTGAATTGGGCGAAGTCGGACCAGATCACCGCAGTGAATCCGCCTGAGGTAGTGTAGAAGGTTGTAATGACTCCGACCACCAGGATGATCGATGGAATGCTCCACCCGGTCATCGCAGAGACGGCAAATGATGCCGTATAGGTGACGAGTCCAATCCAAATTAGGCGTGTGACGATGAATACTGTAGCACCGAGACTCTGGACTTCGATACCAAACCGCTTTCCCAGGAATTCGTAAATACTGGTGACGCGAAGGCGCATTAGAGAAGGAATGATCAACCTGTTGACCACCGGAAGGACCAGGAAAAAAGCAAGATTAGCGGTGTATAGACCGATGCCGTAGCGGATCACCTCCCCGGGCACGGACAGATAGGTGATGGTGGACAATAGGGTGGCGAAAACACTAATGCCTGCCAGAAGTGGCGGCACTCTTCGGTTTCCTAGAAAGTAGAATTCTTTCGAAGTTTGTCGCTTGGAAAAATAGACCCCAAGAAGAAACAGGCCCACCAGGTATGTGCCGATCACGACGAAATCAAGGGCATCAAGGTGCATGACTATCCGTACCCTTTACTGGCCTGCACTTCTTCCCCCTCCAGGAAGTGCTGCCGAGGCCTTAAATGGATTTTCGATGGTGGCTCGATGGGTTCGCTAACGCGAAACTTAGTACCTCGGATGTGCTCATTCAGCTCCATCGACAATCACGGTGCGGTGACCTTTCCCCAACCCAGGAAACATTATGTTCAAAAGTCGCTTTGAGATCTAACTCTTGAGGCTCATTGACCTCAAATATTCTCATTTCGACTTGTGGCTTGTGTCGTAAACGTTTCGAAACGCGCAGGGGGTCGATAATACCTTAAATGACACAATCCCCGGGACGACAACTGTATTCTACACGACTCGATTCTTTGCAGTATTCATCTATTTACGATATATTCACATCTACGATATAATGCACCTTCAGAACAGGTGAATCAGAATATCGAGGCTCTTCGGCGCCGCGCAAAAATGGTGGGTGTGTACACCAAAGCAGGTCGCGCAACGGCCGTGCGCGGAGCTTCGGCCATGAGCTAGCCGCGACATCCGGTTTGATCTTCTGGGTTTTCCGGTCGCATGCTGTTTTGGTGGGTAGCACAAAGACGTTGAAGAGTACCCCATTGGGGTGAGGGATTGCCAGACTTTTACCAAGAAGATTGAGAGGTCGGCGTGGGGCAGCCTCGAAAACCGGGAGAGAATGGGAGTTGGAGAACAAACAAGCGACTATGGGAGAGGGTAATACCCCCTTCGTAACCAGTAGGTGGCTCACCCAGGCCCTGCGGATTAACCAAATATATTTCAAGCTCGAGTCCAGTAATCCCACCGGATCGTTTAAAGACCGGTTCGTGGCCGCGGAGTTATCAAACATGCTCCGCAATGGCCAGAAGATCTGTCTGGCCACCAGTTCGGGAAACACAGGGTCTTCTTTGGCGGCATACTGCGCTCGCTACGGAATTGAATGTCATCTTTTTGTCAATGAAGAAGTGCCAGAGGCCAAGCTCGCCCAGATCAAAGCCTACGAGCCTCATATCTATCGAGTGCGGGACTTCGGTATTGGAGCAGAATCGACCCTGAAGGTGTTCTCGCTGTTGCAAGAATTAGCGTCCGCTAAGAAGGCGAGTTTCGTGGTCTCCGCCTATCGCTACTGTCCGAAATCGATGGACGGGCTTGTTGCAATGAGCCAGGAGGTGGTGGGCCAGTTAGGTGGCGTGCCCGACCATGTATTCGTACCAGTCGGCGGAGGGGGCCTTCTTACGGGGGTCTGGCGTGGGTTTAAGCTGATGCATGAACGGAGTCAGATTGACCATTTGCCACGCGTTCACGCGGTCCAACCTACCGGCAACCCGACCGTCCACAGTACGTTGTCGAATGGGGACCGGGTTGTCGAACCCGTACTTTCCACCACCAAGATCAGTGGGCTTTCTGTACCTCTTGATATCGACGCCTCGCGCGCGGCGGCTGCGGTATCGGAGTCGAAAGGGATCCCTCTGCTCGTTGCGGACGAGGACATATGGAAGGCTCAGCGCCTCCTGTGCCGTTATGAGGGGATTTACGCCGAGCCGGCGGGCGCCACTTCGGTTGCGGGTTTGATTGAGGCTGCGACACAAGGCTGGGTCGACCGCGAAGACACTGTCGTGTGCCTGATCACGGGACATGGACTCAAAGATCCGCATTCCCTTGGGCGGGGGAAGGGTACGGGGGTGAGAATAATCAGAGATTTGCATTTCGGTGAGATTCCCCGCCTGGACTTGGAGAGCGGAACTCCGAGAGATATTAGAATACGGACCTGAAATCGCTATTATGGGTACAAGGACAAGTTTTCAATTCGAAGCGCTTACTCCCGGCAGCAAGGGAGTGTATCACCTTCGGGTGGCCTCGGAGGCCCTGGAGGGTTTGCCCGCCAAGATCTGCCTTGCAATTGGCGATGTCACTTCCGAGCCTGCAGTTCGAGCGGAAATCTCAGCGCATCTTCGCGACGGTTACCTTTCCATACCTGTGCTTGCCGCCTGTGGTGTTAAGCAAGGTAAAGCACTAGTGGTCACAGCGGGCATTCACGGCGATGAGTATGAAGGTATTGAGGCAATCTACCGGGTATTTGAAGCGCTCGATCCGCAGCGGATGACCGGAAGCTTCGTGGGCGTTCCCATAGTTACCCTCCCCGCTTTTTGGTTGGGAACCCGTTTGAACCCGCTGGATCTCCAGAATATGGCGCGGGTGTTTCCGGGCTCGCTACGGGGAACGCTCAGCCAACGCCTGGCGTGGGCGTTAGTTCAGGAAGTGTTTCGTCACGCCAGCTTGTACGTTGACCTGCACAGTGCCGGCCGGCATTATCGCATGCTCACCTTATGCGGTTACACAACCGTTGGCGGGCAGGCCGCCATGGCTCGAGAAGGAGCCGAATGTTTTGGCGCGCCGGTCATATGGGAACATCCGGACTGTTCGCCGGGAAGGACCCTCTCGGCGACCCTGGCTATGGGCATTCCCTCTCTTTACACCGAAGCGTACGGAGGGGGGCACGTCCGGGCCGAAGATCTTGAATGCTATACGCGCGGCGTTGCGAACCTACTCAAGTTCCTAGATATCACTGAGATCGCTCAAGCGAAACTAGCACCTGATTACCGCCCCCTCCGCCTTTGCGGGTCCGGAGACCTGGATTTTGTCGTCAGTTGCACTCACAGCGGATTGTTTTTCTCGTCGGTTTCTCCGGGGGCCAAAGTCCGTGCCGGAGATAACCTCGGAACTGTCCGCACGCTGGAAGGCAAAATCATCGAGACAGTAGTAGCCCCCAACACTGGAGTGGTCGTATTTATCCGAGCCACTGCCCGCATCTTTGGCGGAGAACGCGTGGCTGCACTTGCTCAAGAATCCCCAGGGTCAGGTTAACCTGCGTTATTCGAGCCGGGCGTGCTCAAGCCGGGCGATTCTGGCCCCCTCCCCAGAACTTTTCACAAATCTCTCTGGGAGGATGGAAAAGCCGTATCACTCCTGCCCGATCATGTCGGCAGTCCAGACCGGCAGCTTCCCCCTCCGGAAGTCTACAGCTCCGACCTAGATGTCAGTTTCCTCGCCGCGATGGGCATGGGTCATTCGCAGTTCATCTCCACCAGCAACAGGAGATTCGATGCCCGCCCCATGTGGCCGGTATCGATTAGCTTCGACCAGGACACAGCACCTACGGTTTCTAATGCCGCTCGCAAAGCTATAGCGAGGTGTCCTCGATCTCACACAAAACCTGGTCCGCGCACTCCAGCGCCATCTCAACATCTTGCGCGGTGTGCGCCGCTGAGATATACCACAAACCCCGGCCCAGAATGCGAATGCCTCTGCGCAGCAGGCCCACCACAAATTTGTCGAGTTTTTTTCCGTCATAGCCGGTGCACTGACGGAAATCCGTTACCGAGGCCATGGAGGAAAAGCCGGTATGGAACACAGGCCCAGGTCCCTGCACAAGGAGCGGCGGATTACTGCTCCCCACCCGCTTTCGCAGACCCTCTATCAATCGCTGTCCGAGCCGGGTGATGCGAGAGTAGACTTCTCCTTCGTTCCTTGTCAGGATCTCGAGTGTGGCAAGAGCTGCAGCAACACTCGAAATATTGGCGTTAAACGTGCCTGCATGGATTACTTGGCCATCGCCGAGCAACTCCATATACTCTCTTTTACCGGCCAAGACGCTGATCGGAAAACCGCTCCCCATCGCTTTACCGTAGGTGGCGAGGTCCGGGATGATTCCGAAGTACTCCTGAGCGCCTCCCGGGGCCAGGCGGAAACCGGTGATCACCTCATCAAACACCAGGACAACATTAAACCGGTGGCAAAGTTCATGCAATCCTTTGAGGTATCCGGGTTTAGGCATGATGCAGCTGGTATTGCACATGACCGGCTCCAAGATCAGGACAGCTATGTCGAGGTCGCGCTCCAGCGTTTGTTGCACGACGTTGAGATCGTTCCACGGAATCACAGTGACTTCATCCTTCACCGAAGGGAGCTGCCCTCGACTGAGTGCGACCGGGTCCCACCGGTCTCGTTCAGCTTGGAAGCGTACGTCGACGAAAACGTTGTCGTACCAGCCATGATAATGTCCTTCAAATTTTACGATCTTCCGCTTGCCCGTCACGGCTCGAGCTAACCGAATCGCCGTGTGGACGGCGTCCGATCCGCTGTTGCAGAAGCGCACGAGATCAACGCCGGGGATGATCTCGATCAGTTTGCGTGCCAAGTCGATCTCGATTTCCGATTGGCCTCCATACAATTGCCCCTTGGCCAGTTCCTCCCGGACCCTCGCCAAAACTTCGGGATGGGAATGCCCTAGCAAGAGCGGACCTTGACTGAGGGCGAAGTCCAGGTATTCGTTCCCGTCCACGTCCTGTATCCGGGCTCCGCAGCCCCCACGAAAAAACAGAGGATGAGGCTTTTCAAGAGAGCGGAAATGGCTGCTGACGCCCCCTGCCATGTAATGTTGGGCTTGCTCGAAAAGCTTTCGCGAAGTTTCGAAACGATATTCTGTTTTTGCTTCGCTCTTTCTCATCGTTCACCTTTCTACCTAGCGGTCCCTGTGTTCACCTTCAGACCAGTTCCAGTTCCCGCAGGACGGCTTCCACCCTGTTCCGGCCTTCCGCGGTGGTCTGCTGATACGGTCGCACAGCGAAATTCCCCGGAATTCCACGGAGGTTCATCGCAGCGGTAAAACCCGCGAAAATGGAGTCGATTCTAACGATGGAAGCAAGTCTGCTAAGTTTTCTCTGGGCCGACTCGGCCGAGTCCTTATCGCTGTTCCGAAAACTTCGCAGAATCTCAACACCGTACTCTGGTGCCAGCGCAAAGAGTCCATCCACGATGCCATGCGCCCCCATCTGAAGCGCCACATCAAAAAAAGGAGTGATGCCGGATAGAACCCGGAAGTCGCCGGAATTCCCAAAACGCTCTGCGCATAGCCGCAAGGTCAACAGATTTCCAGATTCCTTTAATCCCACGATGTTGCCGATCTTGGAGAGCTCCAGGATCAGGTCGAAGTCCAGTGTGTGCTTGGTGTAGGCCGGCTGGTTATAGAGATAAACGGGCAGATTCGTTGCTGAGGCCAGGTCTGTGAAGTAATCCAATAATTCCGCCTGCGTGAATGTGAAAAAAAACGGCGCAACCAGGGCTATCCCAGTAATGGGGTGTCGTTCAGCCCAGCGCATGCGGGTCAATGTGCGCTCGGTGCTGGTGTCTCCGCAGCCTACAATCACAGGGATTCTTTCACTCACTTCATCCATGGTTACTTCGATGGCCTGCCGAAACGTGTCATCCTTTAGCAGTTGCATACTCCCCATCGTTCCCATCACCAACAGCGCATCCACTCCGGCTTCAAGCTGCATCCGGATCTGGCGGCGCATTCCCTCTTCGTGAAGATCCTCCCGAGCATCCAGGGGTGTGCCTAAAGCGGTTACCACTCCCCCGATCGGTGACGTCTTATGTCCCATCCTTGCCTCTCTCACCTTTTGAGCAATTGCTCTCAACAGATTACGCCGCCTCGTCTCACGACGACCAAGCTGACGAGTCGGTGTTCTTGAATTTTCAACGCTCTGATTGTACCATTCATGCCGAGAAGCGGCTTTTCGCTTTCAAGACAAAGCCGGCGGGAATAGTGATAGACTCGGATCCAATCACGAACGCACTCGATTATCCAACAATAAAGAATGTTAGTCCAATCGCAGCATATTGTCAGAGAAAGAGGCCTATTCGAATCCACCTTTTAGGTCCTTACTACTCTCAAGAAAGATCGGGGACTCCATGGCAGGTCTTGGAGCGCGCGCCTGGAACAAATTCTTTTGCACCGCCCCTGCCCCGCGTTGCCTAGGCTCCAGTCGAGTAAGCAAAATGTCCATCCGTCAGAGTTTGATTAGTGTACCATTATTGTATCGTGGTAAAAGCTACCGTTTGTGGCCCTTCTCTGGACCCAGAGATCGAATTCGGGGAGTCTGTCTATGAATAGAGTCGGAATGGTCTCATTTATGCACGAATCGAATACCTTTAATCCAACTCCTACCACGCTTGAGATGTTCGAGAACACCGCTCTCCTATTCGGCGACGCTATCCAGGCACACTCCTCCCAAGCGCATCACGAGGTCGGTGGGATGCTTGAGATGATCCCACAGTTGGGGGCACAAATTGTCCCTCTCGTGATGGCCTGGGCGATGCCCTCCGGAGTAATTCAGGAGGACGTGTACGAAAAAATCTTGAACGCGATTCTGACTCACATGAAGGGACAACCTCTGGATGGTCTGCTCCTCTCACTGCACGGCGCAATGGTGGCTGAGCATGTTCGCGATGCTGACGGATTCACTACGGCCAGAATCCGCCGGGCCGTCGGGCCCGATTTTCCGATCGTGTTGACGCTCGATTTACACGCCAATGTCTCGCCCCAGATGGTCTCCAATGTCACGGCAACGATCCTCTATCGCAGCAATCCCCACCTCGATCAGCGCGACAGAGGGTGTGATGCGGCCAGATTGATGGTTGAAATCCTCGATGGGAAAATACGTCCCGTCCAAGCGCTGGCAAAACCGCCGCAGTTGGTCCCTATCCTGGCGCAGCGAACAGATTCCGAACCGATGGCGGGACTCTACAGACGATTAGGGGAGATTGCCGGAATGCCCGGAGTTCTCTCCGCCGGTATCGCTCTGGGCTTCCCCTACGCGGACGTCGAAGAAATGGGATTAACTGTTCTTGTGGTTGCCGATGGAAATGAAGAGATTGCGGCAGGACATGCACGCGATCTGGCCGTGAAAGCCTGGGAACTTCGCACACAATGGAATAGAACCGGCACGCCAATTTCTGAAGCAATTCGGCAGGCCGCTGAGGCCGATAAGACCCCGGTGACGCTGCTCGATGTTGGGGACAATATCGGGGGAGGAAGTCCGGGCAACGGTACCGCTATCTTTGAGGCCATTCAGATGGCTGGAATCGAGAATGCACTGGTGGTCCTATGCGATCCTGAGGCGGTCCGATCCTGCTTACAGGCAGGTGTGGGGCAGAATGTTACCCTCGACGTGGGCGGCACCAACGACGGCCAGCACGGCCGGTCGGTCACAATCGTAGGAAAGGTAAAGCTATTGTCGGACGGCCTGTTCGTTGAGCGCACAGCCCGGCACGGCGGCAGCCTGCTGAACAACCAGGGACTGACTGCCGTGGTCGAGACCGCGGAAAGACACACGGTCGTTCTGACATCCTCACGGATGCCCCCGTTCAGTCTGGAGCAGATCTTGAGCCTGGGCATCAAACCCGAGTCCAAGCGAATGTTGATCGCCAAGGGCGCGATCGCTCCCCGAGCAGCCTACGCGCCGGTCTCGGCTCGGATGATCGAAGTCGACTCGCCCGGCATCACCGCAGCAAATCCGGCCCGTTTCGACTACCGCTTTAGGCGCAGACCGATGTTCCCACTAGAGACCGAGGCAGAGTATTTAGGCGACTTTTTGATATTCAACCCCCAAGGAAACAAACACTTGTTTCCCTGTTCTTGACTAAAATAGGCGGGAAAATTACCCGGAGCCAGCTCAGATGAGAATTCAATTAGAAGGGCATCAATGTAGGCAACGGCAATTACGATTTGCTCAGTTCTTGGCCAACCGTGACACCGACCTGGCCGTCATTACCGACTGGCGTGACGTGTACTACTTTACCGGCGTGATCACGGAAATGCCCTATCCACGGGCCTTTATTATGGAGTTGGGGAAGAACACCACCCTGGTGGCAGAGAGGGAATTCGCTGAAGCGGCGGTGGACCTGCAATGTGCCTATCCTCTGCAAGCCTTGGCCACATTGAATTTTCAACCCAATGCGGCCTTGGCCTGTATCTTGGAGGACGCTGTTCCTAAGGGCAAACGGATTGCTGTGCAGCACGAATCGTTACTGGGCGCTGCCGCACGAGCCATCGCCGGGCGTAACGGTGCCGACCTGATTCCCGTCGACGACGATCTCCTCCGCATACAGGCGATCAAAGATGGGGATGAAATCCGGGTCATGAAGCGTGCCAATGAACTCAACGACGTCGGCTACTCGGCAGTTCGTGAGGCAATCCGAGAGGGTGCCAGTGAAGCTGAGGTGCTGGCGGTGGGCAAAGCCGCGGTTACCAGGGCAGCCGAAGGTGAATGTTTCTATAACGGTGATTTTTGCTGTGCTCAGCCGGGCGGGTTCGCCACGGAAAGGCGCTGCCGGGCGGGTGAACTTTACATTGTCGACGCGTGGGTGTGTTACCAAGGTTACTGGTCCGATAATTGCCGCACCTTTCCCGTCACTTCAATCGACGATGCTCAGCGTAAGGCTTGGGAGACGACCGAGCAGACCGTCCTGATGGCCGAGCAGATGGTGAAGCCGGGCGTATCGTGCCGTGAGGTGTTTTATGCTATGAAGGCGATGCAGGACGGGATCAAACCCAACGCGCTGATCCACCACGGCGGGCACGGAGTAGGCCTTCGCAGTCATGGCTATCCACGAATCAATCCTCACTTTGACGACACTTTCGAGGCAGGTAACACCATCACCATCGAGCCCGGCGTCTACGGGAAAGAGCTTCGGGGAGGCATTCGATTGGAGCACAACTATCTGGTAACCCAGGAAGGTGTCGACCGGCTGAATAAATTTCCCATTTCGGTACCGGACCGGGACGATCGACACCTTGGAGGCCGCATATCCGACTGAGAAGTGATCACCGACAAGAAAATCAATTCGCTGAGCGTCTCCCCGCGCTCCCGCGAGGACAGACAAAGAATGGAGGTTTCAACCATGAGGTTGAAGGATAAAGTTGCCCTGGTGACGGGGGCTTCCGGCGGATTAGGCACCTCCGTCTGTGAGGCGTTTTCCCGTGAAGGGGCTGATTGCGTAGTCGTGTATCGTAGCGATAGGGTCCAGGCTGAAAAAACAGCCCGAACGGTCTCGGGCTTGGGCAGGCGTGCTGAACTGATCCAGGCGGATGTGACAGACGAGAGGCAGGTTCAGGCAATGTTTGACGCCGTTGGCCGCACCTTCGGTGGCCTCGATATCTTGGTGGCCAACGCGGGTTACGGTTCGGTCAAGCCGTTGTTAGAGACGACGTTGGCCGATTTCGAAAAGCTCATCCGTGTCAACTTGGTTGGGACCTATTTGACCGTGCGGCACGGTGCGGCTCTAATGGCCAAGCGAAACCGAGGGAAAATCATTGCCGTGTCTTCCATCCATGGATCAGGAGGAACGCACGGCTGCTCACTCTATGCGGCCACCAAGGCCGGCATCAACAACTTTACTCGCGGGGCGGCCTTCGACTTGGCCGAGTTCAATATTCAGGTGAATTGCATAGCTCCAGGAGCTGTACCTGTGCCGAAGGACCCGCCCCCCGCAAAAGGGTCAGAACTCTATGAGGCCTGGATGCGGTACACACCGCTGGGACGATTTGGCATCCCGTCGGATGTGGCGCAGGCTGCGGTTTACTTGGCAAGCAGCGACAGCGACTGGGTCACGGGTCAAATTTTGCAGGTAGACGGTGGTGTCAGCGCGGGACGGTTGATCCCTTCGTTTAAACACTACGGTCCGAAACCGAAGATGGGGTGACTTAGGGAGTGCCTCGTTGCTTGGCACCGATATCGCACCGTCTGACGTGTTACGGCAAGAAAATGACTCAGATGAGGTCTCCGCTTAGGCAAGATGGATGATTGAATTCACCGGAAGGACAGCTACGGCAGGACCTCGGCTTATGTCTATCTAGAGGACGGCACACACTTACACGCCGAGATCGTGAAGCAGGGATACGGCTACGCCTATACGAGGTTTCCGGTCCGCTACCTTGAGGAATTTAGCCGAGAAGATCAATCTCAGAACCATCAAACGTCTCCCGGATGTTCTTAAGCCATTCTTCGCAACACAGGAGTGCACCGCACACTCGACGCATCGGAGCACAGAAACCCGAAACTCATGAGCTGGGACTGGTGGACGATCAGGCTAGAAGCTTCCTGACCACGTTGCCGTGCACGTCGGTGAGGCGGTGGTGGCGTCCCTGGAACTTGAAGGTCAGCTTCTTATGGTCGATTCCCATGCAGTGCAAGATGGTCGCCTGTAAGTCGTGGACGTGAACAGGATCTTCCACGATGTTGTAGCAATAATCGTCCGTCTGGCCGAGGGAGATGCCGGGCTTGATGCCGCCGCCGGCTGCCCACATGGTAAAACAGCGAGGGTGGTGGTCGCGGCCATAATTGGTCACTGTCAGCTTGCCCTGGCAGTAAACGGTTCGACCGAACTCGCCGCCCCAGATGACCAGGGTTTCATCCAGCAGACCCCGTTGTTTCAGGTCTTGGATCAGCGCCGCCGAAGGCTGGTCAGTATCCTTGCATTGCAAGGGGGTATCTCTAGGCAGATTAAAATGCTGATCCCAGCCTCGATGGTAAAGCTGGACGAAGCGGACGTCGCGTTCCGCCAGGCGTCTGGCCAGCAGGCAGTTGGCAGCATACGTTCCGGGTTTCCTCGAGTCGGGACCATACATCTCGAAGGTATGCTCCGGCTCCCCGGATAGGTCCATCAACTCAGGTACGGAGGACTGCATACGGTAGGCCATTTCGTATTGGGCAATGCGAGTGTTGATCTCCGGGTCACCGAAGGCGCCGGCCTTCATGCGGTTGAGCTTCTCGATACCATCCAGCATGCGACGGCGGGTAATCCTATTGATGCCGGGGGCGTCGGAAAGGTACAGAACCGGGTCACCGCTGGAGCGAAACTTCACGCCCTGGTGGGTAGAAGGTAAAAAGCCACTGCCCCATAGGCGAGAGAACAGCGGTTGGGCGTCGCTTTCCCCACTCCCCTGGGAGATCAGTACCACGAAGGCGGGCAGGTCCCGGTTCTCACTGCCCAGGCCGTAGCTGAGCCAAGTGCCCAGGCTGGGCCGCCCGGGCCGCTGGCTGCCGGTCTGGATAAAGGTGATCGCCGGGTCGTGGTTGATGGCGTCCGTGTGCATGGTCCTGATAAGGGCGATGTCGTCGACAATCCTTGCCGTGTGAGGGAGCAATTCACTGATCCAGGTGCCCGATCGGCCGTGCCGGCTAAAATTGAAAATCGAAGGGGCCACCGGCAACGAGCCCTGGTTTGCCGTCATTCCCGTAATACGCTGGCCGCGGCGAATGGAGTCGGGTAAATTCGTGCCCTGCAGATCTTGGAGTTTGGGCTTGTAATCGTACAGATCCACCTGGGAAGGTTGACCTGACCCCCTCAAACCGGTCCAGTTCTAATGTTAGAGTTGGACCTGGAATAGGGAGGTCAGGATGGTCAAGAGGAAGCATTCGATCGAACAGATTATCGGTAAACTTCGAGAGACCGAAGTGGAACTTGCCCAGGGTCGCAGCGTAGCCGAGGTGTGCCGGTCGTTGGGGGTGACCGAGCAGACCTATTACCGCTGGCGAAAGGAGTACGGCGGTCTAAAGATGGATCAGGCCAAGCGGTTGAAGGTCCTCGAGCAGGAGAACACTCGCTTGAGGAGGGCGGTTGCAGACCTGACCTTGGACAAGCAGATTCTGCAGGAGGTCACAAGGGGAAACGGCTAAGCCCGGCGCGTCGCCGGCAGTGGGCGGCGCATGTCTGTAAGGCGTTGGGTGTCTCGGAACGCCGGGCTTGTCGAGTGCTCAGCCAACCCCGGTCCACCCAGCACCATCGATGCATCGCTGCTCCCGACGAGGATGCCCTGACGAGGGCCATCGTCACCCTGGCCGGTCGGTTTGGTCGCTATGGCTATCGTCGGGTCACGGCCTTGCTGCGGCGAGCCGGCTGGAGGGTCAACCATAAGAGAGTGGAGCGCATCTGGAGGCGGGAGGGGTTGAGAGTGCCGCAGAAACAGCCGAAGCGTGGACGCCTTTGGCTCAACGACGGATCGTGCGTTCGTCTGCGCCCCTGCAGTCCGAACCACGTCTGGGCTTACGACTTCGTCCAAGCCCGCACTCACGACGGGAGGGCTTTCCGGTTGTTGACGGTCATCGATGAGTACACTCGGGAATGTCTGGCTATCCAGGTGGCCCGCCAGATTCGATCCGACGATGTCGTGCAGCTACTGGCCGATCTGTTCGTTCTCCGAGGTCCGCCCGAGCACCTTCGCTCGGATAATGGCCCGGAGTTCTGCGCCCAAGCTCTACGAGAGTGGCTGGGGCGAATCGGAGTGAAGACGCTCTACATCCAACCCGGGAGTCCCTGGGAGAACGGCTACAACGAGAGCTTTAATGGGAAGCTCCGAGACGAGTTGCTCGACCGGGAGATCTTCTACACCTTGCAGGAAGCGAAGGTGTTAATCGAGCAGTGGAGGCGACACTACAACAGGGTTCGACCTCACAGTGCTCTTGGTTATCGTCCACCGGCACCGGAGGCCATGGAAATCCCGCCGCTGCTCGGGAGGCAGCTGCCTCCCGACCTAGGGACAGAATTACCGCTGAACTAACATACGAGTTGGTACAATCACTGGGGGCAGGTCATCTAAGCACGAGCCAACGCAGTTCCGCCGCGCCTAAAGTGGAAATCAGCCGGGGCCACGTTGCCGACCCTTACCAGTGCTGGACATGGCCCTGGCCGCCGCCGCATTCAATTTGACTCGGCTGTGACACCCCGCAGCAGCCTTCGGAGGGGAGAAATGGTGGTCATTCCGTACCCCCGTTCCAAATGTACTTGTCTTTTACCTCTAGCGAAACCCGAGCCGACGAGCAATGGCCCAAGATGAACCGCTCAACCTTTTAACTCACGGTTTGCCAATTGCGGGTCTGACATGACAAGATCAGGGCTTCGGCAACACCTACCGCCTTAATTCCATCTTCGACGGTTACAAGCTGTTCTTCGACACCACGAATGACCCGAGTGAAATGCTCCAGTTGCCGATCCATCATGGCATCCCGGTGTTCAATGCGATGGTAACTCCGGGAAAATTCTTCACCGTGCAGCCTCGTGGTCACGAGGCACTGTTGTGCATAAGTCTCAAGTGTCCCTCGGTCTCCGATAATGGTAAATCGGCGCATACCCGGTAATTGCACATAGTCCAGATGCGCCGTTCCTGTCACTCCACTTTCCAACTCAAGGATTGCGTCAACTACATTCGGCCTCTGAACCAGTTCCAAGTTACCCGATTGATGGCTTGTAGCCACCACGTTGCGGACCGGTCCCAAGAACCAATGAAGATAGTCCCATTCGTGACTAAAATCGCCAAACAATTTATCGCGGTCGGAGGGCGAAAACCGATTCTTTGCCAGCATAAGTGTCTCATAGGCTCCCAACATAATCTGAAACGAAACAGGAGTGCCTATCAATCCTTGCTCCATCAGGCTCTTCGCCAACAGGAAGCACTCTGCGTACCGCAAGATATAACCCACCAGAACTTTCACGCCCGTTTCCCGAACCGTCTCCAAGAGCATCTTGGCTTGTTCAACAGTTTCAGCAATGGGCTTTTCTAGCAAGACCGCAATACCCTGTCGACAGGCCGCAATTCCTTGTGGTACATGCAAATGCTCAGGTGTGGCAATCACAATCCCATCTAGTTCCCAGTCGAGCATCTTCTCAAAAGTGTCGGTTGTGCCGGAAAGATTGGCTAGATCTTTCACCGACTGCAGATGTGAAGCTACTGGGTCACAAAGATACAGATTCACGTCGGGTCTTTTGGAAAGTAATCGTGCATGCCGAGACCCGATCGATCCAATGCCACAAACGCCAATGCTTAATTTCTCCCCTTTCAACAGCTATATCCTCCGTCAACAATGATGTTTTGACCGGTGAGGTAGCGAGATGCTTCCGAAGCCAGAAATACCACCACCCCCTTGATGTCGTCATGTTCAGCCATACGTTCCAGCAAGACGCGCCGGCAGTATTGTGTAAGGAATGGCTCTTTGTGCTCACGGCTTCTAAACCCTCCGGGGGATATAGCGTTCACCCGAACACCGTGCGGGCCTGCCCAAGCCGCCAGGTACTTTGTCAGACCTATAAGGCCGTGCTTATGAAAGTGGTAGTCTGGAGGTGTGGTCATATCGGTTCCAGCATAGTTCTGGAAGTCCGGAGCGATCACCCCTTGAATGGAGCTGATGTTGATAACGCTGCCGCTTCCTCTCTCCATCATTGGATCCAGAAAAGCCCGGGAAGTAGCAAACAACCCGGTTGCATTAACGTCCATCGATTCTCTCCATGCCTGGAGAGGATCGCCATATCTACCCATGGGGCGCGAGACTGAGTTATTCACCAAAGAATCGACTGATCTATATTTGTTCAACACACGGTCACGGAACGCTAGTATGGACTCTTCACTTCGCTGATCGTAGCTTTCGCTACTGGCCTTCAGGCCTCGTCGCACTAGTTCCTTCGCCCAGGCTACACAGTTCGTATTGTTTCGTGAGGCGATAATGACATGTGCCCCGGCCTCCGCCAGGGCCTCAGAAATAGGGGTTCCAAAGATGCCGGTTCCGCCTGTCACGATGGCTACCCGCCCGGTCAAGTCAAACATTTCGCGAACTCCCATGGTTTCACGCTCCCCGGCTCCATGATTCTCTATGGTCCAGCTTCCTAGCTGCGGGATAAATGCGTCTTTCTGTAAGACCCGTTAAATATCGCAAATAATTATCCCGGATACAGAAGATCTCCCCTCTTAACCCGTCCCTACCAAAAACTCGATTCATTAGGTAAGACGCTCCTGTAAGCAACGCCAACACACCCAACCTGCTTCTGAATCACTGTTCCCTTCAGCGTCCCTTGGCGAGGTCAGTGCGCGCAGGCAGACCAAGCTATGACTTTTCGCGTGAGTCACTCGTGCGCCAGCTCCAAAGACACAAACAGAGCTCGAAACATGGCACTGGGTACTGCGAACCCGGCTTTCACTGGTCAAATTAGCAGTGATTGGAAACTCAGTTTCTCCTAGAGTTTTCTTACATTCAACCTGCATCTGACAATTACGGAAATCCCGGACCAATTCCCTTGAAACCTGGACCTGTGTGCGTAACCCATGCGGGAGAGCCCCAAGCCATCTCTCCATTTTTCTGAATTACTCTTACATAATAATAACTCTCTCCCGGCATCATTTTGGGGTCTACAAACTCAAACTCTAATGACGACTGATTAGCCTGGATCGTGTGCACCAACTCGTTGTTCTTGATGACGTTAACTTGTTGAAGAACGTCCGTCCCGTAGATTTTTGCCTTGATCCGCACCGGAGTAGTGCTCACAAACTCTTCTCCCATCAGATGTTCACCCTCGCTCCCGATGAAACGCACATCCAAAATAATGTTGTCTGTCCCGGCATAGGCCCGCCGCGCTCTTACCGCCTCCAGAAGGCTTTCAGGAGTCAATTTTTCGGCGATCAAGAAAGCGTAACTGATATGTGTGGAGATGTGATCAGAAGACGCGATAAAACCGAGTTTGTACCCCTTGGCCAGAGCATTCCAAACAAATCCGGAACGGCGAAATGATGAGCTGGCTTCCGAGGAGGAAGCTCTGGGGATGCGCTTTGAGGGATCCAGGAATTGCGTCCAAAGTCTTTTCGGTCGCGGTGCTCCCGGGTACTCATACGTATCCCTCATTCCCTGATAGATTTCCACCAGATTCTCAACTTTCGGGTCGTTGTCTCGCCAGTCGGTTCCGCTGGTCCTCCCGGTTGTATGTGGAATCGAGAATCCGTTATTCCGGCGTAAATACCAAAAAAGCCTTTCCGCCCCTTCCCACGCCAGAGTCTCTCCTTGTGAGATCGGGAGGATGGGCACGCCGCGTTTCACAAAGAAAATATTCCTGTGTCCATTCGGGTATTCCACTGAGCGCTCGTAACCGTAGAAAGCCACAAAAGAACCTTTTATCTGGAACAAGTCCGCTACTTTCTGGCTACGCCACCAGGCATACAAATCCTGCGCGTCGTTAGTGTGATCAGAGATTCCCAGGAAATCTAGTGCTGCCACATCCCGTGCATAACGATAGGCATCGAGCAACGAACCATCATTGTGGCCATCTATTGAAATATCTGTGTGGCGGTGCATATCACCCCGGAAGATCGAGTAGCTCTTGCCACAGCTCTCGATCCTGAACGCTCCGATGCGTTTCACCTGCTCCAGTTCCTGGGATGGGAAGGGTTTAATCAGCAATGGCTCTGCGGTGAATGGCGTCAGCTCGAGGGGTTCCGCCAAGTTTAAGTTGCCTAAACTCGCCACCTGGACCTGCAACTGATGCGGTAAAAACGACCTGGTACTCCGTTTGTCTGTGGCCCATGTTGCCCACAAATTTCCGCTGGAATCGATAGTCGTCGTTGGAATCATATCGTTCCGCCCACTGCTACGAGGCAAATACATTAATTCTCTCCATCTTGAACCGTCGTACCTTGTGGCATAAATCTCCCACAAGGCAAGGTCGATTGGCCCCTCAAGCGGTGTGTCGGGTTGCCGCATCGTCATGCGGCGGACGAACAGCCAGGGGCTGCCGCTTGAGTCTATTTGTAAGTGTGGCAGTTCCCAGAATTCTCCCGGTGTCAGAACCTGTGTCAGTTGCCCTGCTGTGCTCATTGTCCGGTTCCCGTCAACACAGACGATTCGGATCGTCCTCGACTCATGTAGTTGGGTTCCTTTACGCATGACCAAAAAGCCCGTATCTTTCCCCCAGTCGGCTCCGGATTCACCCCACGCGACCCAGACACGATCCTCGTGATCGAAAGCAATTGTCGGATGCGCTTCGAACCGCGAAGTTGTTGCGACACCCTGAACCGGCCGCCAGCGGTTGTTTTCAAAGCGCCGGAGATACACATCATAACTACCCGACGCATATCCGTCCCAGGCAACCACGATTGATCCGTTCTTCCCAGCCGCTACCGACGGCCACCAACTATTGCCATTTGTCGATATTCCCTCACTAATCCGATTTTCTTGCGACCATCTTTTGCCATCAAAGTGTTTTGCAGCAATCTGGCTGCGACCGTTTACCGTCTTTTGCCACACGAGCCATAATCGCCCCTTCGAATCCGTTACTACCTTGTGGTAGGCATCAGAACCGGAATGATCGGTCAACCGTGCTACTTGCGACCATCCTTTGCCGTCGTGGGTCCGACCATACAGATCCCAGTTTCCGTCTACCTGCATGGACCAGATCACCCATAGATGCCCCCGACCGTCCTTACCAAGTGCCGTATGGAATACGTCACTGTCTTGTAGCAGAACTGACACAGGTTCCCAGTTGCTGCCCACTTTTTTCCGCACGTAGACCGAATCCGATATGCCATCGTACTCCTGCCAAGCAACCCAGAATTCTCCGGACTTCGTTCCCAATATAGAGGGGAAGTCTTGCTGTCCCATTTGTTTCGGCGCGACGGGTGAAGTCGGCGGAATGTAGTCGACGCGAACGCTTCCGTCAAGAAACAATGATGGCTGGAAAGGATTGATTTGATCCTTGGTAAAACTGAATTCCCCCTGGGCCGTCTTGATCCTGATCGGGTGACCCGTTGTTTGGTTTTGGTGAACAAGAATGCTGGGAGATTCGATGACAGGCTCGGGTTTTTCTGCCCGGACATGCCATTCTGTAGTCGGTCCGTGCATTGAGGCCTGGCGGGTACTGCAAACCCAGGAAGTAGGACTTCTGACAAAATCATTGGGTAAGGTTGCCTCTCCACCCGTTTTCGTTTCACGTCCTCGTGCACTAAACCCCACTTCTCTATAGCTATGCGCCCGGAAATGATCCGCCTCAATCCGCAACACCTGTCCTGGGGCCGGCAAAAGGTAGCCATCCCAGGCCTGAGGTGAAGCATCTTTTAAGCCGAAAGTCATTCGAAAGGAAGCAGCAGGCAAGAAAGCCTCACGATCAGACACTGCGGTAAGCTTTCCTGACTCTCGCGAAATCAAGATCGCGGAGCCGGGCCAAATTGCTACCAGAAGAAGAAAAACAAATAAGATGCGAGGAAAAGTTGATCTTGTTTTGGCTCGTCGATTGTACAGGCTCAGATTGCTCATCGCACAAACCAGCGGATGGCGTAGTGTCCCTCGCTCTTATGGAACTTCAGTGTGTAGGGATCGACTAACCAGCGCGCTACGAAGCCGTCTGTTCGAGGCATTAGCCACCCAAAATCCCAACCCTTGCTCTCGTAACGGGCGGGAATAGCCGGCTTGACGCGCACCACGGGCTGGGACGCTGCAATGAACTGTTTACGCGCCGTATAGTAATAGCAGGATCCGACCTGGACGAATACCTCATGCTCCAACGCCCGAGCCGGATCCGCCAATAGATCGGCGCATAACTCCCGAATCCCAACCTTGACCTCGCGGCCTTGGGAAAACTCTTTGACCAACGCCTGCACGGAGCCTGAAACCACTCTCCCGTTGGCTGTGTGCGAGAGAACTTCCTCCCACTCATCGCGGACCCAGAACTGAAATGTTTCAAAGTCGTAAAGAAAGTTGCTGCTGGGGGCATTTGTCTCCGCATCCCAGCTATCCGACTGATGGTATTTGGGCATTGCACTATGGTCGTCGAGTGGTGAAGGCACGGGTTCACCATTTTTTGGGGCCCCGTCAAGATACGGCCGTGCAATCGCCTGCCCGCCATCCTGGTTGTACATGAAGAAGGACATCGAAGGACGGGGTCCAAAACCATCCGGCAGGCTGATCGGCTGCCGCAGATTTATGATCCCGACCGTCCAGCGATTTTCCAACAGGTAGGTGACGCGAAAATCGGCTACCTCACGAACGAGTTCAGGATTTTTGGAAGTTGTGTCAACGTGTTCGTTGTGCCGAAATTCCGTGTAGATACGTAGGTCCGCGCCCCGCCGGATGGTTGCAGCCAGCTCCTTCTCACTCCCGAATACAGGACGCCGTGTGCTATCGAGACTGTAAACACACCTCCAAGTCCTCATTGTTTTTTTCGCTTTCCGTTACGCACTGCAATGGCTAAATTGCCGGCTAAACTGGCAGTGGCTCGTCCCATAACCTTTCTCCCACTTATTTTCATCTAACATCCGATTGAGTATAAGTCAATAACCCGCATTTCCAGTTTGAAATCGTAGAAGCAACCCTCGACTAACCTCCAACATCCATATGACCTGCCCCCAGTGATTGTACCAACTCGTATGTTAGTTCAGCGGTAATTCTGTCCCTAGGTCGGGAGGCAGCTGCCTCCCGAGCAGCGGCGGGATTTCCATGGCCTCCGGTGCCGGTGGACGATAACCAAGAGCACTGTGAGGTCGAACCCTGTTGTAGTGTCGCCTCCACTGCTCGATTAACACCTTCGCTTCCTGCAAGGTGTAGAAGATCTCCCGGTCGAGCAACTCGTCTCGGAGCTACCCATTAAAGCTCTCGTTGTAGCCGTTCTCCCAGAGACTCCCGGGTTGGATGTAGAGCGTCTTCACTCCGATTCGCCCCAGCCACTCTCGTAGAGCTTGGGCGCAGAACTCCGGGCCATTATCCGAGCGAAGGTGCTCGGGCGGACCTCGGAGAACGAACAGATCGGCCAGTAGCTGCACGACATCGTCGGATCGAATCTGGCGGGCCACCTGGATAGCCAGACATTCCCGAGTGTACTCATCGATGACCGTCAACAACCGGAAAGCCCTCCCGTCGTGAGTGCGGGCTTGGACGAAGTCGTAAGCCCAGACGTGGTTCGGACTGCAGGGGCGCAGACGAACGCACGATCCGTCGTTGAGCTAAAGGCGTCCACGCTTCGGCTGTTTCTGCGGCACTCTCAACCCCTCCCGCCTCCAGATGCGCTCCACTCTCTTATGGTTGACCCTCCAGCCGGCTCGCCGCAGCAAGGCCGTGACCCGACGATAGCCATAGCGACCAAACCGACCGGCCAGGGTGACGATGGCCCTCGTCAGGGCATCCTCGTCGGGAGCAGCGATGCATCGATGGTGCTGGGTGGACCGGGGTTGGCTGAGCACTCGACAAGCCCGGCGTTCCGAGACACCCAACGCCTTACAGACATGCGCCGCCCACTGCCGGCGACGCGCCGGGCTTAGCCGTTTCCCCTTGTGACCTCCTGCAGAATCTGCTTGTCCAAGGTCAGGTCTGCAACCGCCCTCCTCAAGCGAGTGTTCTCCTGCTCGAGGACCTTCAACCGCTTGGCCTGATCCATCTTTAGACCGCCCTACTCCTTTCGCCAGCGGTAATAGGTCTGCTCGGTCACCCCCAACGACCGGCACACCTCGGCTACGCTGCGACCCTGGGCAAGTTCCACTTCGGTCTCTCGAAGTTTACCGATAATCTGTTCGATCGAATGCTTCCTCTTGACCATCCTGACCTCCCTATTCCAGGTCCAACTCTAACATTAGAACTGGACCGGTTTGAGGGGGTCAGGTCAAGAGAGGTGTCTGAAAAAGCTGGTTCTCAAAGCCGGGTCGACAGGTTTTCAGGACCCGGAAAAGGGTGGCTGGGAGCCGGTGGGACCCTCTGGGAGAAAAACCGTGCCCGGAGGGCTCGACTGGAGGCACCCGGGTGTATACTCGCAACTACCGGAGGGTCAAAAAACTAGTTCCGGTGAAAACCTCACGTGCGCAACAGTCCGATGAAACTTCGGAAGCCGGAAGGAGGTAGTATAAAATGAATCGCAGGAATTTCATTAAAACCTCGAGTCTGAGCGCCGTCGGCGCAGTGGCAACAACGAAACTTTCGGGGAGCCGGGCTACGGGAGCTAACGACCGACTAACTTGTGGCTTTATCGGAGTCGGAGGAATGGGAAGGAGCAACCTGAGAGACTTCCAAAAATCTGAGGTTGTCGAGGTAGCCGCAGTATGTGACGTCTGGCAACCCAATGTTGAGCGTGCTATCCAAATGACCCAAGCGAAAGCTTCCGGCTACAGTGACTTCCGAAAAATTATAGACCGCAAAGACATCGATGTCGTGGTTGTAGCAACTCCTGATCACTGGCATGCTTACCTCACGATTCTGGCTTGTCAGGCCGGAAAGGATGTTTATGTGGAGAAGCCTCTAGCACACAACGTACACGAGGGAAGAAAAATGGTGGAGGCGGCCCGGAAATTTAAGCGTGTGGTCCAAGTAGGCACCCAACAGCGCTCAGGTAGACACTACAAGGAAGTCGTGGACTTCGTTCAGTCTGGAAAGCTTGGGAAGATCAGCCGAGTAGCCGCATGGAACTTTAGAAACGAGTCCCCTCACGGAATAGGAGATTTGCGGGACAGCGAACCGCCGCCGGGCTTGGATTACGATATGTGGCTTGGGCCAGCCCCAAAACGACCCTTCAATCCGAATCGCTTTATTTTCAGTTTCCGCTACTTCTGGGATTATGCGGGGGGCGATGCGACAGACTGGGGTGTACACCACATTGACATGGTCCAATGGGCCATGAACGAGCGAGCTCCTAGAAAAGTATCGGCTTTTGGGAGCAAATACTACGTCCAAGACAACCGGGAAACCCCAGACACCTTAGAGGTGATCTACGAATACCCTAATTTCATGCTCACCTACTCAAACCGCATTTTAAACGGGAATCCCGTTGGTGGCCGCTCCTGGGGGATCGCATTTTATGGAACGGACGCGACGCTGGTTGTAGATCGGGCGGGTTACGAAATCATCCCCGAAACACGGGGGACGTTTGAACCTCTTGATCCATTTTATGAACGTGAGCTGGAAGCCACCAAACAAGGTAAGTCTTCTTTGGACCCACGGGGCAGTCCGCGAGATGTCTGGGTGGGTAGGACGGAGATGGTGCGCGGAGAGGGCTCCGAGCAGCACCTGCCTCACGTACAGAATTTCCTGGAGTGCGTCAAGAGTCGCAAAAAGCCTGTCTCGGACGTCGAAATAGGCCATTATTCCACCGCCACAACGCATCTGGCTAATATTGCCCTCTGGACGGGCCGGACAATCCATTGGAATTCCGAGAAAGAGCAAATCGAGAATGACGCCGAGGCCGGCAAATATTTAAGCCGAAAATACCGGAAGCCTTGGGTGGTGACTTGATGGCAGGTCCCCCCCCACGGTTTATGTTGCTGTCGCGGTTCCCCTAATTACACCGATCTAAAGAAAGGCAAGTTGGGTCGGTTGGCTGTGTTCCTCTGGTTTTGGAATCCGACGTGGCCGCTAGCCTGGAGCACTACGCGGACATTCTCCGCGAGATGGGGCGTGACGAAGAGGCGAAAAAAATGGAAACCCGCGCCAAGGCCATCCGCGCTAAGCACACACAAGAGAATCCACCTACCAATAAGGAGTCCGTACAGACCGTTAAAGGTCACCATTGCCGATTCTACCAAGGTTCGGGGAGTCCTGAAGCTGAAGCCGAGCCGTCCTGCAGGGTTATGAAAAAGGGGTAGATGGTTTTGCTGCGTGGGATCTGAGTTTGAGCATGCAGGAGCTTCCGCATGAGAGGGCGCCCCTTGGAGGTGAGTGTCGGCGGTTCGACAAACACCGACGAAAAGGAGCACCCATATGAATAGCGTCAGGTATATCGGGATGGACGTTCATAAAGGCATGACTGTTGTCGCGGTCCTGGATGCCACCGGCAAGCTCCAGAGGCGGAGCTTCCGCAGGGGGTGGGCAGCGCGACCAAGTCCCGCGATGGCCCGCCCAGCATCCCCGCTTCCAATAAAATAAAACCGCACCCCAGCTACACGGAGGCGCCCTTACGCCATGACGCATTTGCGGCTCCGATGTCGATGGGGAAGGATAAAACTACCTCTTCGCTCCCCCTTGCCCTAATACCTTCTCACGATGCCCCGGGTGCGAAATCTGCAGATTTTGGAATTTAGAATATTAAAAATAGAAACTCATAGCACTTGGCTCGCTTTACGCGGAGGCAAGTAACTGATATATAAGGATCTAATTTCGAGTTGCGTTTGGACTAAAAATTGCAGCGTATGCCGGTGACGCGGGATAATTTCTTTCTACCAAGGTTTTTCTTGACAGGTGGAAGGAATCGCGGTATGAGTACTCGCTATATGAGCCAGCAGGCTAGTCTAGCTCGAGAAGCGACATAGAAATGCCCGCGTGATCGAGAAAAAAAGGGGAGAGCGCCGTGAAAAGTAAATCAAAGGTACGTTTTTCGAGTGCAAATCCAGTGGGTTGGTTTATTCCGCTGCTGATCTTGGCTGTAATGCTGGGCCAAGGGTTTCGTGGAACCGCACAGACCACCTACGGGAAAATTGTTGGTACCGTGATAGACGCGACCGGTGCTGCCGTACCGGACGCGGCCATTACGATCAGGAACGACGCCACCGGCGCCATTCGTACCGGCATGACAGGCACGAGCGGAAACTACCTCGTTGATAAGTTGGTGCCGGGTAAGTACTCAGTCACTGCCGAGTTGGCCGGGTTTAAGAGATTTACTAGCAGCGGAGTTCCGCTACTCCCCATCCAGAGCCTGCGAATCAACATCACCTTGGAAGTGGGGGCTGTCACCGAGGAAATTACTGTGACGGGCGAGGGTGCGGTAATCGAGACGGAGAGGGCCGAGATAGCTTGGACCCGAACCGCGCAAGAGTTTCGAGATTTGCCGGTCCTTACGCCTAGTGCACCCGGTGCAGGCACATTTAGAACCCGGGACCCGCTGAATTTTGTGTTCGCGGTGCCGGGGGTCAATGTGACCAGAGTCACCAGTGCGGGGAAGATCAACGTTTATGGGGCACCCCAGGGGGGCATAATCATTCGGGTCGACGGAGTCATTCAGCGCGACAACTCGAATGGAGTTTCCGAACAGGGCAGGCCCATCATAGAGGCGACCAACGAGATGAAGGTGATTGGACTCAATGCTGCGCCCGAATTCGACGGGCAAGCCACCATCCTGTTTACCACCAAATCGGGGGGCAGCGAATTCCACGGTGGCGGCATGTATGAGGGACAGCAAAGGGCATGGACTGCGCAGTCCTGGGAGCTTAATCGTAGCGGGACAGCGAAGCCATTCTCCAAAAGGAATAGTACGGCGATGTGGCTGGGTGGACCCATCAAAAAAGACAAGGCGTTCTTTTTTACGGCATTTGATTTTGAGCGAGGCCTCCAGGCTCATAGTAGGCTAGCTCAAAGAAACAAGCCCGGGGCGGCTTTTAGGGCGGGGGACTTTTCAGCCTTGATCGACCCCACTTTCGTCACTAAATATCTTGGTGGGACCGCCATCCAAATCGTAGACCCCATGAATAACAACGCTGCATTTGCGGGGAATATTATCCCCACCGCTCGTCTGAACGCGACTTCCTTGTTGATCCAAAATGATCTCTTTTTGGGTGAACCCACCCAGGGCGGTATAGTTGCTAATGCTCCTTTGCCGGCGACCCTTCCTATCAATGCGACAAAGTTCGATTTTCGAATTGACTACAACTTCTCCGATGCTCATCAGATGTTTTCTCGTGTCAATATCTCAACCGATATTAGGAAAATATTTGACCAAGCCTGGGAAGGTGCTATCAGAAACGACACAACTCCCGCAAGGATGATAACGTTCAGCGACACGTACGCTTTAAGCCCGACCGTACTCAATGAATTTAGGTTCGGGCACTACCGCCATGAACGCACTATTGTCGGAGAGACCTTGCTGGAAGGCAGGGCGTATCAGACCGAATGGGGGATTCAGAATATCGGCCCCGGGGGCCCAGGGCTCCCCTTCATAGGGGGCTTGGAGGCGGCTCACGGCATCGCGAGCATAGGTTCTCTCATCTTCGATTCCAGGAACTATGAGGTGATGGACAATGTGTCGATCCTCAGAGGCAAGCATCAGTACAAATTGGGTTACAGCCTAAACAGGCCAAGCTTCTTCTTCCCGTTCTATCTCTATGAAGAAGGAAACTGGTCCTTCAGCAACAAGTGGACGGGCTTCGGCTACTCCGACTTTCTGTTGGGGCACACCACTTCAGCTGATTTATGGTTAGCCCCTCGCCCCGGAGTAGTGGCGAGGTCGTTTGAACATAACTTTTACTTTCAGGATACGTACCAAGTGACTCGCAGGTTAACTCTGGAGTACGGGATTCGCTATCAATACCATCCGCGAGCGAACGCGAAGCGTGACCAGCTCTCCAACTTTGACCCGGTGTCGGGAGGATTGGTGGTGCCCAGCGCAACGTCACTGGAGACTATCAACCCAAACTTCCCCACGGACATCTCAATTATTACTGCCAGGGAGGCTGGTTTCCCCTTTAACATGATCGAGGATGACAAGAACGATATTTCCCCTCGCTTCAGTTTTGCCTACCGACTTGATGAGGAAGGAAAGACAGTACTACGTGGAGGATACGGAATTTTCTATAACACGTATGTGCTCAATATGTCGTCCACACTAGGCAATTTTGGCCCCTATCGCGGTACGGCGGTGTCCTCAAATTTGGTACAAGCCGGGACGACCAAACCCACACTTCAATTACCCTCTCCCTATCTACCCTTCGACCCCGCAACAGGTAACGTGTTCATTTCGTCAGTGGACAAGGACCTACCCAATGCCCAGTTCCACCAGTACAACTTAACTCTGGAGCGGGAATTTTCTGGGAACAGGCTGGCGGTCTCCTTTATCGGTAATTATGGGTCGCATTCCATCGGTAGGGATATAAATCAACCTGTGGCGAGCACAACCCCGTATGCTGTGTCCCGGCGTCCTCTGCCTAATTTCAATACCCTCAGTTCGTTTACCGGTGATAACATTCTTAGGTACACCGCCTTGCAGGTGGTGGGCGAGCGGCGGTTCAAGAAAGGGCTATTCTTCCGTGTCTCCTATGACTGGACCACGCACTTGACGCTTGACGACGCCGATACGGGTCCGGTGGGGGGCATTAGTGTGCGAAACACCTATGACCTGAAGGCGGAGAAGGGCAATCTAAATTGGGGTCCCAAAAACCGAGGGCTGATTGTGTACTCTTACGAATTACCCTTCGGTCCTGGAAAACCTGTGCCGGCGCATGGGGTGTTGGGCAAGGTGATAGGAGGATGGCAAGTTAACGGGATCACCTCCTTGCGAAGCGGGCTTTGGTTTAGTCCCACCTTTAGTGGTTACGACCCATCCGGTACGAACAACTTTGGCGGGCGAGCTGACCGAATTGGACTTGACGGCGGCTCGTTGAAAAATCCGACTGTCGACAAATGGTTTGATGTGAACGCCTTCGTTTGTCCCGGCCAGACTACCCAGATTTGCGATCCCGCTATCATCACGCCCATCGGACGATTTGGGAATTCGGGTAGAAATATCCTGAGTGGACCGGGGAGCAAGCAGATGGATTTCTCAATTCAGAAGAACTTCCCCATTCGAGAAGCCATGCTCCTAGAAGTCCAAGTGCAATTTATCAACGTTTTCAACACGCCTCAGTTCGGGCTGCCGGCGTCTAATATTTCCGCCCCGGCCTCCGCGGGACGGATTACCAGCACGATTCCGGGCTCTTTCCGGCAAGTTCAATTTGGAGCGCGATTCGAATTCTAAGAAGCTCCATTTCCAAAAGGTGTGATGGGTCCTGCATAAGCTACATTATGCAGGACCCATTTTTTTTAGCTGCAACGAAATGCGGGAACAGAGAGAGGGTGAAGGTATGAATCGACGACGATTTCTTTCTGCGCTGACCACCGTCGGGGCCTTCGCGGGAATCGCACCGTTGCCTAGTAAGGCGTACCCCGGGTATTCTCCCCCGGACCCTACCTCCGCTCGATCACCAGGTGCGGGGAGGGGAGGTATGAGTGAGGCCGAGGAGCTCTTCAGGCCGCAGGACCTCTTTATCAGCGGCCTAGACGGGGTGAACATTTACCGGATTCCTGCCTTGATTGTGTCGCTCCAGGGTACCATCCTGGCGTTTTGTGAAGCACGTGAAGGTGATGACGCTTCTCCCACGGATCTGGTGTTGAAGCGAAGCCTTTACGATGGCGGCCGCAGCACGCCACAGATGCTCAATGGCTATGAGCGCATCTTTGGCTACGGTGTCAATTGGGACCCGATGCAGGTGGTCCTCCCCGGGAAGGGGAAGGCCATCACGAACCCCTGCCCCGTGGTTGATCGCAGTAATGGGGCCATATTGATATGCTGCTGGAACTCGCTCGGTGGCAGCCTGGCAGCGCATCTGAAGGCTCCCTGGAATGGCCGAGTCTTGGTCCTGAAGAGCACGGATGACGGAGTGACCTGGTCAAGTGCCCTCGATATCACCCCGAGCGTCGGCGCTTTTATTGCCGGTCCGGGCGTGGGAATCCAAATGCAGAGCGGCCGGTTCGTCATTCCGGGCTATGACAACGACACTCGCATCGGTCATAATTCTTCCCGGGTGATTTACAGCGACGACCACGGCAACACCTGGCGTGCAGGGGCTATGGTGGCGAAGAAAGCCAACGAATCGCAAGTGGTGGAGTTGGTTGACGGGACCCTGATGCTGAACATGCGCAGAGGTCGGCACCGCTACGTGGCTCTCAGCCGCGACGGCGGGGAGACTTGGTACAAGGAGTTCGAGGAAGAAGCGCTCCCAGATCCAGGGTGTCAAGCCAGCATCTTGCGCTATTCGACAAAGGCCACGGGGGGAGAAAATCGCTTGCTGTTTTCTAACCTCCCCAATTCCGGGCGCTTGGCTAAGCCGTCACGGGTCAACTTGACGGTCAAGCTCAGCAACGACGAGGGCAAAAGCTGGCCGGTCTCCAGGAAGGTTTATAATGGTCCGGCTGCCTATTCGTGCCTGACGGTGTTGGCGGACGGTACGATTGGCCTTCTTTACGAGACCGGCAGCGTACACCCTTATGAAAGAATCACGTTTGTCCGGTTTAATCTTGAATGGCTGAGCGCAGCTCGAACGAGACCTCAAGAATAGCCGAGGACCGTCGCCCTAGACGGGGCGGTGGCAGTCCCCAGCGACTTGCCTCAAAGAGGTTCGGCGAACATGAGTGTACACACCGTCGTGTGCAAGCTGACAGACAAGAAGGGGATGTTCTTGATCCATCCCCAGGTGTCCCCTCCTTTGGGAGGAATAAAGATAGAGGTGATCTGATGAGCTTAATGAACCGAAGAGGATTCTTAGGAGTTTCGTCGATGGCGGGGCTGGGCCTCGTGAACAAGCCGGCTCTGATCGGTGAGGCCCCCAAACTTGCGCAGGAAACAGGCACAGGCACTCCAATATTCGTCAGCGACCTGAGTCGCTGCCAGCCGTCGACGGCGCTGTCTAAGGTAAACAAGAAGCAGCATTGGACCTTGATTCCCTACGTAACAGACAAGGTAAGCGGCACGATGATAGGGGCGGGTTCGATGGCGGATGCGCCGGATGTTACGATCCCTTTGGGAGTTTCAGGATGGCACGCGGTTTACGTTGGGTTCTGGAATGCTCACCACGACTATGACGGGGGTACGACGATCAAGTTAAAACTCACAGACGATCCGTGTTTCCGTCCGATCAGTGATGGAACCTACAGTGGTGCGGATGCAGCGCCGTTGAACTGGACGGGAACCGAACTCCAAGAGGTCTTCCTTAAATATGCGGATTTGACGGGCCGGGATCTTACCGTTGGGCAACAAACAAAAGGTAAACCCAAGAAGGCGTACGTCGCTTATGTCAAGTTAGTGCCTTTGAGCAAGAAGGAAGTGGATGCAATACAGAAAGACCGTGCCAGGAAGGACACCCGAGTTCTCATTGCCACAAACGACGGGGCTAGTTTCTTGTCCGCCAAAGGGCCTACGACTAAGGAAGAGATATTGGAACAGGTCGAACCCTATCGGTACTCCGATGTCGGCAAGGTAATTTATGCCTTTACCTATGGAGACATGACCAACTATCCATCCAAAGTAGGGCGTTTCATAGGAAAGGCAGAGGAAGATTTCACAATACGCCCCGCAGGAGAGACCATGGTCAACAGCATAAGCACCTTGACTTCAAAAGGTCTGATTCCTGCCCAGGTGGCCCTCGAACATGTTCACGACATGGGCTTGAAGTTTGATGCAATGTTTCGCATGGGCGTACTCGGGGACACACCTCCTGGAGACTTTTTCGCTGGACATGGCTTAGTCAGAAAAAAGCCATGGATCAGAATGCTGGCGAAGGACGGGACCCCCTTGGAAAAGGCTAGCTATGCTTTTCCAGAGGTACAAGACCACGTACTTTCTTTGATTCGCGAGGTGGCAGAGCGCTTCGACATTGATGGAGTAAACCTTGGGTGGATACGCGGCCCGCAGTTTGTTGGCTATGAGGCGCCGGTGATCGAAGATTTCAAAAAGGAGTATGGTGAAGACCCCAGGAAGCTTGATGACAACGAGGAGCGGGTCCAACGTCTCAGGGCCAAATACGTGACCGAATTCGTCCGCAAGGTTCGGCAGTTACTAAACGAGCTGGGGAGCAAGAGGGGAAGAAAGATCGAGTTGTCCGCGTGGGTGTATTCTCCTGAAACCAACCTTTTCTTTGGACTAGATGCGGAGACGTGGGTGGCCGAGGGACTCCTCGATAGTATAATCGCTGGGCAGCCGGGTCAAAGGCGTTCGTACTGTAAGGAATCCATACAGGCCGTTAAAGCTCACCATTGCCGATTCTACCAAGGCTTGGTTCGTTCATCGGAGCGTGCGGGCTCGCCGTCCACTCCTGAGCAGGAAAATGCTAAAGCTATCCTGCAGAGCTATGAGCAAGGGGTAGATGGTTTTGCTGCGTGGGATCTGAATTTGGCCATCTTCGGCTATTCACAGGAGGTTCCTTACCGTTGGGCACTGGTAGGTAGGGTAGGACATCCGAACGAAGTGGCAGCTTTCGTGAAAGAACCGCCCAAGATTACGACAGTAAAACTAAAAAGTGTGGGGGGATTTGACATAGGCCACATAACAAACCGCGGGGCAAAAGAGAGAAACTATTGGCCTCCGGAGATGCTTCCTCTTTACTCGGGCGGGTGAGTAGAGGTGTGCGACGTTAGCACCTTTGGGACTAACTGTTGTTGGACATGTTCTGCGTCTTGAACGGCGCCACACGGACGCCGCGCTGGCGCAGCCACGCGCAGGCGGCCGTGGCCATCCAACTTTTGCCGACGTGGGGAGGCCGTGCCTCCCACCATAAGGCGTCTTGCAGTCAAGGGGTCAAGGACCGGCCTCCGGCGCTTCCCGTGGGAGAAGAGAGTTATGTATCGCTTCCGTTCTCTGCCGCCCAGCGGTGGAACAGGAGAGAGGTTTCTCCGCCGGGCGTTTGCGCATACTCGGTGCGCACGCGGAAGACTTCCTTCAGTGTTTCGTTCGTCAAAACCCGCGCCGGCTCATCGGTCGTGCGCAAACGACCCTGGTGGACCAAAGCGACCTGGTCGGCGAATCTCCAGACTGCGTTGAGATCATGGAGGGCCACGGCGACGGCTTTCTTTTCCCGGCAGAGCGCGCGGCAAAGATCGAGAATCTCCAGTGTGTGATCGACGTCCAAGTTGGCGGTCGGCTCATCGAGGAGGATGACGTCGGCCTGGGTCGCCAAGCTCCGGGCCAACAGCACGCGCTGCTTTTCCCCGCCGGAGAGCGCATTCGCCGGGCGCTCCGAAAGGTGGACGACATCGGCGCGTTCGAGAGCCTCGCCGACGGCCTTTCGGTCTTGCGGATTCTCACGGCGGAAGCGGCCCAGGTGAGGGTGGCGTCCCATGGCGACCACGTCCTGGACCGTAAAGGAAAAGTCGAGCCGCGCGTCCTGGGGAACGAAGGTCACCTGCCTTGCCAATCTGCGGCGGGGAAGTTGGCGCAAATTTTCCCCGTTGAACTGAGCCTGTCCCTCCGTCGGACGCCACAGTCCCGCCAGCAGGCGCAGGATGGTGGATTTCCCGGAACCGTTCGGGCCCACCAGCGCCGTCAGCCGGCCCGGCCTGATTTCCAGCGATACGCCGCGAACCAGCCACGTCCCTTCCATGGCGATGCCCGCTTCCAGAAGATTCAAACCGCTCACAGGTATCCGATCTCCTTCCGATATTGCCGGAGCAGATAGAGAAAGAAGGGCGCGCCGAAGGCTGCGGTGATGATCCCCAAAGGGATTTCCGTGGGAGGATGCAGCGTCCTCGCCAGTAGATCGCAAACGATCAAGAAGGCGGCGCCGACGAGAACGCTTGCCGGCAGCAGAACCCGGTGCGAAGGACCTAAGAGAAGCCGGATGATGTGCGGAATGATCAGGCCGACGAAACCGATGATCCCGCTTACGGCCACGGCGGAACCGGTCAGCAGCGCCGCTGTGGTAAGAACCATGCGCTTCGTCGCCTCCACATTCACGCCGAGCGTGGCGGAAGTCTCCTCGCCCATCAGCATTAGATCCAGTTCCCTGTGGAACAAAAAGGCGGCAAGAATTCCCACGGCAATGAACGGGCCTGAAATTCCCACGTGGGTCCAAGTGCGGCTGTCGAGTCCGCCCATCATCCAGAAAATAATTTCGGCGGCGACCTGCCAATTTACGAAATTGAGTGAGATCAGTAATGAGGAAACGGCGCTGATGAAGGCGCTCAATGCAATCCCGGCCAGAAGGAGCGTGGCGACCGGGGTACGCCCGCCCCGCGTCGCGATGCTGTAGACGAGGAAGAGGGTGATCAGGGCTCCCAGAAATGCTCCCAGCGGCAGCCAGAGGATGGAGCGGGTTGCGAGCGCCGTGACGTAGATGATAACGGCTCCCAGCGCCGCGCCGGAACTTGCGCCCACCACGTTCGGTTCTGCCAGCGGGTTGCGAAAAAGACTCTGCATTTGAACTCCCGCCACGGCCAGCGCCGCGCCGACCAGCGCGGCCACCACCACGCGCGGCACGCGAATCAGCCAGATGATCACCTGCTCGGTCTGGGTAATTCCCGCCACGTCGATCCACCCTTCCGGCAGCAGTTGTGCCGCCACGACGCGGAGGATGACGAGCCAGTCGATGGGCGTGCTGCCGACGGCAATACCGGTGAGGGCGGCGAAAAAGAGAACCGAGGCGGCGACGGCGAAAAACAGCAGGGTTCGTCTGCCAGGGGCCGGCTTCTGTTCGGTTGCATCGAGCTTTTCCATGGTTCCCGCCTCGCACGGCAAGCAGTGCGCGCCCTTTGGTTAGGGATAAAATGCTTCCGCCATGCGGCGCATCAGATGGACCGCGTGGTGGGAGAGGGTCAAGTAGTGACGGTTCTCGACAATCAGAATTTGCCCCTGCTTTGCCGCCGTGGTGATGGCGATTCCGGGGTCGTCGAGCAGCCTGCGGCGCAGGGCTTCCTCTTCCCCCGGGTCGGCTCCGGTGATGATCCAATCCGGGTTCCAGGCGGCGATCTGTTCGCTGCCGATTTGGCCGTGCGCGCCCAATCCCTGTTCGGCGCCGACGTTGATCTCCCCCAACTTCTCCACCATGTCACCAAACAAGGAATTCTTTCCGTAGCTGAAAAGAAAATGAGTGAATCCCAGGACGCGGAGTTTGGGCGAGTCCGCGGGCCGTCGGCGGCGAGCGGCCCGGACCTGTTGTTGCAGCCAAGTAATTTTCTCGGCGGCCCGGTCGTCTTCTCCGGTTAGATAGCCCACCAACCGAAGCCCTTCTTCGATCTGTTGCAAGGAACTGAAGCCGGTCTCCATCCGGAACGTGGGGACGCCCACCGCCCGGACCAGGTTCACGTAGTCGGGTCGGGACAAGCTGGAGACCAGGATGAGGTCGGGCTTCAAACGAAGAATTCGCTCCGGATCGGTGGTGGTCTCCACCGGCAGCCGTTCCGCGATCTCGACGATATTGCTGTACCGTTTGTCCGTTGCCAGGGTGCTGAGGGCGACCATCCGCGCCAGGGGCACGACGGCAAGCAGCAGATGATCGGTCACCAAAGCCTGAGAGACGATTCTCTGGGGAGGGGAATTCAGCGTCAGCCGGTAGCCGCCCGCGTCGGTCGCGCTGCGGGGAAAGTGGCTGTCGGCCGTCTCCTCGCTCCGTTCCGCCCGAGGGTTTCCAATCCGATGGAGAACGCCTCCAAGAACTTCCGGCCTTCCGGCGGCGGGCCATACCAGAACCCATGTAAGACCCGTCACTGTTATCGGAACCAGCCACCACCGAAGGCGGCGCCCCCCCCACATTTTTTCAGCGATGGATTTCAAGGTTCCTCGTGCGATTTCGGCGCAGGAAATTTCAATGCTGTCATACGCTTCTCCTAAAAGTTGAATTTGACCCCGCCGATGCCCCACAGGCCCGGCGCTCCGAAGCCGTCTTCGAAGTATTTCCGGCCGAATGCGTTTTCGATTTTTGCGTAGAATTTCAAATTCGTTCCTTCTCTCAGGGGGACCGTGTAGCCCGCCACGACGTCGGCCTTGACGGGCCCGTCGAAGACGAAGCGGCCGGGCGCGCCGAACAGGCGTTGAGAGTAGTCACTGACGGCGAACAGGTCGAAGGCCATGTCGATGTGCCTCCCGACGCGCTGCAGTACGGTGAGCGTGAACATGTGGTCTGACAAGCCCAGAACTTTGAAGTAGTCCTCGCCGGGGACGGTCGGGTTGCGGGAATCGGAATTGGTATAGGTGTAGGAAGCGATGATCCTGGCGAACAAGTTCGGTGTGGCTGAGAGGCTGAACTCCGCTCCCCGGGCCAGCCCGCCGCCGGAATTGCGATACCCTCCGAAGCGCCCGAAGGGGTCCGTCAGCGGGTTGATCACGCCGAAGTCGAACACGATGGTCTCCTGTATGTTGGTGTAAAAGAACGTGCTGCTCAGACGAATTTTCGAGTTAAAGAGCCATTGGTCGATCCCGGCGTCGAAGGCGAGCGAACGCTCGGGACTCAATCGCGGGTCACCCAAAAAGCTGAAGGAGCCGGAGAAGGAGGAGAAGAAGCCGCCGAAGCGGTTGAACGCCGAGGGGGCTCGATAGGCGTTGCCGCCGTGGGCGCGCAGCTTGGTTCCGCTCGAACGAATCAGGTAGGCGACGGCGAGGTCTCCGGTGTAGGCGGTCTTCGGAGAATCGAATTCGACGCCCCGGTACGGGTTCAGTTCTCCGGAGAATGTGGGTGTTTCAAGATGGAAGGACTGCATGCGGCCGGAAACGACGATTTGCAAGCGCCGGTCGGCCAGGCGAATCTGGTCCTGAAAAAACAGAGAATGGCTACCCTGTCGGATTTGGTTGGTGCTGCTCAGTTCCGGGGCCTGGTCCGCGGTCTGCTCCCGCGTCCGGCTGAGGAACTCCTCACGCTCGTACTCATAGCCGAAGGTCACAAGGTTGTATTCGCCGACCCGATGGTCGGTTCGGGCTTGAAGGGTGCCGATGCGTCCGTCGAAGCGGCTTAGGTTCGGGAAGGCGGGCTCAAATGCGCCAACCCCTCCCGGGCCGTCACGGAAGGTGCGGTTCGTATCGACGGCGTGGTAGCTGAGGCGGTAGGAGCTCGAAGGGCTCAGCGAATGGTTGAAGATTACAGCGCCGGAAAAGAATGAAGCATCCCGGCGATTATCCGGGTCGTCGAAGGCGGAGATGAAGGTTGCGCTTCCCACCGTAAACGATTCGCCGTTTTCGAAACGAATCCGCTCACGGGTCGGAAGTCCGACGGCCGGTATGATGCCGCTGGCCGGATGATTCGCCAGCACTTCGGCGGTGAAGGCCGGACTTTCGTTGAGCGCCACGAAGGAGTTGCCCCCCCAAATCCGCCCACTCAGGGAGATGGTGGGTGTGAAGTCATACTTTGCAAAACCTTGAACGCTGGTATTGCGGTAAGGGTCGGAACCGTCGAGCCCTTGGGTGACGTTCAGGTGCGCGACTCCGGTGCTGTAGGTAAAACGGTCCCGTCCGCCGAGGCTCCCGCTGAGGCGACCCACGCTCCGGATCATTCCCAGCCCGCCGCCTTCCACGGAGACCTCCCCGTGCGTCTTCTCCCCGCCTTGCATGCCGACAACATTGATGACGCCTCCGATGGCGTTCGACCCGTAGAGCGATGAGCCCGAGCCGCGAAGAATCTCCAGGCGGTCGGTATCGACCAGCGTCAGGTCCTCGTAGAATGCCGTGGCATCGCCCGCCGTGCCGGCGGCGTCGCGGAAGCGGAGCCCGTCGACCAAGAGCGCCGTATCCTGATTTCGCAGGCCGCGGGTTTGGATGGTGGTGAAACTTCCCGGCCCGAGCTGTTGCCGCACTCTTAGGCCGGGAACATTGCGAAGAGCCTCGGCCACGGAAAACTCCATGCGGCGGCCCAGTTGATCCCGGTCCACCGTGTCGATGGCTTTGGCCACCGCGTCGAGCGGCACGGGGGTGCTCGACGCGGTGACCAGAACTTCCGTGCGCAGACTTTGAATCTCCAACTCAATATTGTACTGAAGGTTTGTGTGAGGAGGAACCCTCAGCTCTTCGGAAGCGGTGAGAGCGGAGGCCGGACCTGCCGCTTCCAGCAAGTATGCCCCCGGAGCGAGGCCCGCAAGACGATATCGCCCTGCAGCGTCGCTTTGAGTCGTGACCGCCGTGCCGTTTTGCGAATAGAGGCGAACCGTGGCATGGGGGACAGCGCGCCCGTTGGGGTCTACCACCCGGCCGTGGACTCCGGCCCCGTAAATTCCAGTTGAAGTCTGTCCCCAGAGGAAACTTGCAAATAGAAAGAAAGCAGCCGGTAGTGACCGAATCAGCCTGTTCATTTTCGGATTCTCCCATGGTTGTTTTTATGATTGGCCGGGACTGTTTTGGCGATTGAAATCTCGGCCATAGCGTCCCGAAGGGCGGTGACGCAATCCGCCAGATGGTGCGAGACGGCCGTGAGTTGCCGGGAAGGCAAGGCGACAACCCGCCGTCGGCGCACCGCATCGAGCGGCGCGAACAGAGAGTCGCCCAGCAGGCGGTCCCGAAAACCCTCGTCGCGGTTGTAGCCGGTGCCGATCAGGATGGCGTCTGGGTTGATGGAAAGAATTTTTTCGATGGAAATTTCCCCGTGTTCTGAGAACCCGTGCTCGGCGGCCGCGTTCCGGAATTCCGCGTAGGAGATGACCTCGTGCAGGGTGGTGCCGGACCCCGCCGTCCAATTCGGATGTGCCCAAGGTCAGAGAAATAATGCGTTGAGGATGACGAAGAGGTTGGTCCGGAGTCGAGTTGTCGCCGGCCGCCGGACCGGGTGCCCCAGTGCAGGCCCCATTACAGATGAAGCCGAGCAGCGTCAACCCGAAGACGGCGAATCGGAGGCCGCTCGTTTTTCTCCGTGCCGTTTTCGTTACCATGCCCGGGACCATCGGGGGCCGGAATGATCGGCGTCCCGCAGGCCGGATTCTTTACCCTCTTGCTTTTCGATCAGCCGCCCCAGAATCCACAGCAAATCCGAAAGGCGGTTCAAATAGGCCAGAACGTGCGGGTTGATTTCCGTTCCCGATTCGCCCAGTCGGACCGTACAGCGCTCCGCCCGCCGGCAGACGGTGCGGGCCATGTCGAGCGCGGCGGAGGCGGGATGCTCGCCGGGGATCGACCAATCGGTAAGAATTCCCTTGATGGCCTCGATCCGATGGACCTCCCTTGTCAGGCGCTCGACCATTTCCGAGGTAACGGGCGGTTGGCCTTTTCTGCTTTTCGGCGGAGTGGCCAAGGCCGAGCCGACCTGGAACAACTCCCGCTGGATCTCCTTCAAGAGGTTCTTGATTTCCTCGTTGTCGCAAATCGAGCGGGCGAATCCCATGAGAGAATTGAGCTCGTCAATGGTGCCGTAAGTCTCAACCTGTAAGGATGATTTTGAGACGCGGACGCCGCCGGTGAGGGCGGTTTGGCCCGCGTCGCCGCGCTGGGTTGCAATGGAACGACTCACAACATCACCTCCTGATTTGGGAGGCACTCAGCGGAGAGAGGTACGTCTAGGGCCGCACAGCCGTACTTGGGCCGAGGGATGAGCTGCCGTGAACCGTCCTGTTTTTATGGAAAGGCTTGCGGGCCGCAGAAGCAATCCTGCGAAGGATTGCGTTTCGCTCCGGTAGGGGGCGGGAGCTTTGTCGGCGCGCATTGTGGGCTGGCCAAAGGCCGTTCATCCGTCTCTCCGCGGGAACAGTGCCTCACTACCCTGGGTAGGTCTCCTGGCTCGTGGCTTCAGACGGAACCGAATCCGCCAACGCCGACCTAACCTTCCCCGGATTCCTGATCCGAGTGGCATTCTGAAAGGTCGGCTCACCACCTACAGTGGCGGGACCGCGCCGGTTTTTCACCGGACTTCCCTATTAGGCCCGAATGGGCACCCAAGATAGGATAGCCTGAGACTACCGCCTTCGGAATCTTTGTGTCAAGACAAATTGTTTCGTATGGCTCTTCGCGCCAAGATGTTTCATAATCGGAATCTCATCAGGACAGACGGAGCGAAACCATGACTCGGACCGATGCGGATTTCCAAGGAGCTTTTTGCAGCGGTGAGGATTATGTGGTCCGCCGAAACGGACGTTTCTTGATTGCCGAACTGAGCGAGCGGGTGATGATCCCGCCCCGCATGTTTTGCGAAAAGTGCTACGGTCCCACGCACGACTGGAGATATCTGCAGGACACGAGAATTGTAAACACGTTCTTCCTCTGTTGCGTCACCTGGGATGTGCGGAAGCTGAAGAAGCCGAAGCGCACCGGCTCCATTCTCGATATCGAAGGGTTCGAGCTGCTGTAAGTTTTCCCGCCTCAGATTTTTAATTCCGGAAAATCTTTAAACAGGTCCAGCGCTTTTGGATTGGCGAAGGCGGCGGCGTTTTTGACCGGACGGTTGTGGATGACTTCGCGCACGGCCAGCTCCACAATCTTTCCGCTGGTGGTTTTCGGGATTTCGGACACCTGAATGATTTTTGCCGGGACGTGGCGCGGAGTGGTGTTGCTGCGGATTTGGGTTGCGATTCTCTTGTGCAAGGCATCATCCAGGACCAGGCCGTCGCGGAGCCGAACGAAAAGAACCACGCGCACATTGCCTTTCCAATCCTGCCCCACCGCCAGAGATTCCAGAACTTCTGAGAAACTCTCCACCTGACCATAGATCTCCGCCGTGCCAATGCGGACGCCGTGCGGATTTAAGACGGCATCTGAGCGGCCGTAAATAATCATGCCGTCATGTTCGGTCAACTCGGCGTAGTCGCCGTGCCGCCAGACGCCGGGGAAATGTTCGAAATAGGCGGAGCGATATTTTCCCCCGTCCGGATCGTTCCAAAAACTCACCGGCATGGAAGGGAACGGTGCCGTGCAGACCAGCTCGCCTTTTTCGCCCCGGACCGGTTTCCCCTCGTCATTGTAGATTTCCACTTTCATCCCCAACCCGCGGGTTTGGAGTTCACTCCGATAGACGGGACCGATCGGATTTCCGAGAGCGAAGCAGGAGACGATGTCCGTTCCGCCGCTGATCGAGGCCAGCAACAGGTCCTTTTTGATCTTTTGGTAGACGTAATCGAAGCTGCGCGGGGCGAGCGGCGAACCGGTGGAAAGAATCGCCCGAAGAGCGGAAAAGTCGTGGGTGCGGGCAGGCTCAAGCCCGGCCTTTTCGACGGCGGCAAGGTACCCGGCGCTGGTACCGAAGACGTTTACTTTTTCTTGCTCGGCCATCTCCCATAAAGTCTCCGGGGTGGGATGCATGGGCGCACCGTCGTAGAGGATCAATGTGGCTTCCGACCCGAGCGCCGTAACCAGCCAGTTCCACATCATCCAGCTGCAGGTGGTGAAGTAGAAGATACGCTCGCCCGGCTTCAGGTCCACGTGCAACTGGTGCTCTTTCAGATGCTGAAGCAGCGTTCCGCCCGCTCCATGGACGAGGCACTTGGGGATTCCCGTGGTTCCCGAAGAATAGAGAATGTAGAGGGGATGATCGAAAGGGAGCTGCTTGAATTCTAAAGGCGCGGGCTCACCGGACATCAGCTCTTCCCACATTTCCGCTTGGGGAAGTCCCTCCAGGGAGGGTTTCGGGTTGAGATAGGGGACGACGACCACCTTTTCAATGGAAGGGACTTGCTGAGCAAGGCCGCGGACGCGCTCCATGCAGTCAATCGCCTTGCCGTTGTAGCTGTAGCTTTCGGCGGTGAAGAGAATGCGCGGCGCAATCTGCCCGAAGCGGTCCAGCACGCCCTTCAGTCCGAAGTCGGGTGAGCAACCGGACCATACCGCCCCGACTGAGGCCGCCCCCAGCATGGCGATGATCGTCTCGGGAAGATTTGGCATGAAGGCCACCACGCGGTCGCCCGGCTGCACGCCGGCCCGGCGGAGCCAACGCGCGATGCAGCCCACCTGCTTATAAACTTCCGCGTAGGAGAATTCGCGGCGCAGGCCTGTCTCCGAGCGGAAGATCAGAGCGGGGGAGGAGTCTCGACGGCGCAGGAGGTTCTCCGCAAAGTTCAGTTCCGCGCCGGCAAACCACTTGGCGCCAGGCATACGGCGAGGGTCGACCAGCACCTGGTCCCAGAGTTTCCCGGAGCGGACTTGAGCGAACGTCCAGAGCGACGCCCAGAATCGGTCCGGCTTGTCGAGGGACCATCGGTAAAGGGAAGGGTAATCAGAAATGCTTTCGCGGTGCTCCTTTTCGACGTGGCGAAAAAAGCGGGTCAGGTTTGCCCGGCGAATTGTTTCTTCAGACGGTTTCCACAGAGGCGCGGACATCGTTGCACCTTAATGCGAATTGAAAACGAGTGCCCAATTTCTTGGCTCTTGACAAATGGGCAGATCGAGCCAAACAGACGCTCGGTGGGATTTTATAGGCCTTTATAAGCTCTCGGCAATGGCGGGGAGAATTTTCCCGGCGGCTTCCTCGCTGGGGTCGCCGCCAGGACGTCGGTGTAATTCGTAACAAGCGTCTTATCGGAATCTCCGTCGTCGCCCAAAAGTTGGATGGCCTCATGGCAGACTTCACGGGCCGCCTCGAAAGCGTTCAATCTCGCCATGCGTGTTTCCAGCGAAGAGGACGAACCCGCCGATTCTTGCGCAGAGGTTAAGGCGAGCCGAGCGACCCAGAGTCGGGTCAGTATATCAGCCAGTTTCACTTGGGTCGACTGGTGTTCGAGGGGAACTCCTCCGGCAAGCTTCCGGGAGCGCGCATACTCGAGGACGCTCTCAAACGAGTTCCGGGCGATCTCCAGGACCGCCGCCGCATGGAAAGTCTCGAGAATTTTCTCCTTCAGAAAGCTTGGCGGCTCGCCGCAGATTTCCGCGAACGTCGAGGGGCCTTCCTTTAGGACTCGGGCGATGGTGAACTGCTGAATCTCCGAGGTTCCCTCGCCGATGGTCAGCAGGCGGGCGTCGCGGTAATTCTATTCCACTTTATGGTCCTGCATGTAGCCGTAGCCGCCAAGAAGTTGAATCGATTCATCGCAGATTTCGAGGGCCGCTTCCGTGGCGAAGAGTTTTGCCATGCAGGCTTGCGCTTTGAAGAGTTCTCCGGCGACGACGAGCCGCGCGGCGCGGAAGATCTCTTGCCAGGCGACCCAGAGTTTGGTGAGCATCCCGACCAGTTTCACCTGGGTGAGTTCCTTATTGAAAAGCGGTTCCTTACGTCACACGCGGGGAGAATCGTTTCGGGGGAAATCCGCCCGAGGTTAAGCGATGATCTTTTTGTGGACTACGCCCTCGACGTCGGTCAATCGAAACTCGCGGCCCCCGTAAGGGTAGGTGAGTTTCTCGTGGTCAAACCCGAGCAGGTGAAGCACGGTGGCGTGGAAGTCGTGGATGTGCATGCGGTCTTCGACGGCGTGGTAACCGATCTCATCTGTGGCGCCGTAGGTGATGCCGGGTTTTACGCCGCCGCCGGCCATCCAGATCGTGTACCCGTAGGGATTGTGGTCGCGCCCGTTCTCGTTTTGCGATACCGGCGTGCGCCCGAACTCCCCGGCCCAAATCACCAGCGTGTCTTTGAGAAGGCCGCGCGCTTTAAGGTCCTGGAGAAGTCCGGCGATGGGCTTGTCGACTTCCTTTGCGTTCTGAGTGTGCTTTTCATACAGGTCTGAATGCTGATCCCATTTATAGCTGTGGGTGCACTGGATGAAGCGCACGCCGCGTTCGGCCAGCCGCCGCGCCACCAGGCACTGCCACCCGAAATCCCGCGTCACCTCTTCGTCGAGCCCATAGAGCTTCTTTGTCGCTTCCGTTTCGTTTTCGGTCTCAAAGGCCTCCGGCGCTTCCACCTGCATGCGGAACGCCAGCTCGAAGGCCTGAATGCGCGCTTCGAGTTGGGGATTGTAGCCCCGTGTGGCGGCATGTCGGCGGTTCATGTTCTGTAGCATGTCGAGCTCGTAACGCTGCTCATCGGGGGAAAACTTCTTTTGCAGCAGATAGCGGATCGGCTCGGGCTCGATTTCCTCTATCTTCAAACCGGCGTGACCGATGGCTGTTCCCTGATAGGCCCCGGGCAGGAAGGAGGAGCCCCAGTTGCGGGCCCCGCCGTGCGCCAGCGACGGCTTCAAGAGGATGAATCCCGGCAGGTTCTGATTCTCCGTCCCCAGCCCGTAGATCGTCCACGCGCCCAGGCTGGGGCGGATGAAGGTGCTCGAGCCGGTAAACGTCTGCAGGAGCGCGGCGCCGTGGTCGACGCCCTCCCCTACCATGGAGCGGATGACGCAGAGATCGTCGGCGCGTGTGCCGACATGCGGAAAAAGATCGCTCACCGGAAGGCCGCTCTCCCCGTAGTGCTTGAAGTCCCACAGGGGTTTCATCAACGGCCCGGCCTCTTCATCGTCAAAAGCCAGAGGGCGATTGATGGGCAAGGGCTTGCCGTGGTCGCGGTAGAGACGAGGCTTGGGGTCGAACGTGTCAATGCTGGAAGGCCCTCCGTGCATGAAGAGAAAGATTACTCGCTTCGCCTTCGGGGTGAAATGGGGCGATTTCTGCGCCAAGGGATTTACGGGAAGGTTTTCCGCCCGCAGGTTCGATTCCTCCGCCAGGAGCGTGGCCAAAGAGAGAATTCCGAACCCGCCGGCGGTGTCCCGTAGCATGGCGCGCCGCGACATCTTCTTCTTGCCGATTGATTTTTTCTCTTCCCTCATAATTCTTTTCTCGATGCTTCGGCTAAGTCCTTTAATCAACAAAAATGAATTCGTTCGACGCCATCAGGATGCGGCAAAAGCTCTGCCAGCCATCGGGTTTTTCAATGGATTCGGGGAATCGTTTCCGGAAATTCTCCAGGTACCCGAGCCCGGCTTGAATCTCCCCGGCATTCGGCCGACGGTTCAGCACCTGTAGGTAGACGCGGCGGATGCGGTCCTGGTCTCTCAGAGAATCGTCGGCGAGCAGCGTCTCGGCAAGTTTTTGCGATCGCTCGGCGACGAACCTGCTGTTCATCATGAACAGAGCCTGCGGAGCCACGTTGGTGGGTGAACGCTTGCCGAGCGAAGTGGTTGCGTCGCCGAAGTCGAACATATTCAACAGAGGGGGAAGGTTGGCCCGCCGCAGCGGCAGGTAGACCATCCGCCGGTTGTTGGTTTCCGGGTCTAGGCTCAACCGCTCGTTGCTGTTCTCCGAATCCGTGTAGGTGCGGAACGTGACCAGCGTCCCGCCCAACGTGAAGTCCAGCGATCCGTCCATGGCCAGCAGCCCGTCGCGGATCTCTTCCACGTCGAGCCGGCGCGGGTTGAAGCGCGACAGCAGCCGATTGATTTGGTCAAGATCAAGTTGCCTCGGAACGGCGCGGCTGCTCATCCGGTAGGCGCTGGAAAGCATCAAAAGCCGGTGCATCTTCTTGACGGACCAACCGTCCTCGACAAACCGCTTCGCCAGATAATCCAGCAGTTTCGGATGCGTGGGCCGCTCGCCCATCCGGCCGAAATTGTTGGGTGTCCGCACCAACCCTTCGCCGAAGTGCCCCTGCCAGATGCGGTTCACCATGACCCGGGCCGTCAGCGGATTGTCTGGGCGCGTGAGCCACTCGGCCAGTTCCCGCCGTCCGCTGCCTTCTTGAAAAAGGGGCGGGTCGTCGCCGGCCAAAATAAGAGGGAACCGTTTGGGAACCGGCTCGCCCGGATTTCCGTGGTCGCCGCGAATGAACAGGCGCTGGACGACGGGTTCGCCTTCCGCGACGGCGCACGCCATCTCCGGGGTGGCCGGGGAAGTCTCCTTCAAATGGAGGAATTCCCGGTTCAGTGTATGCAGTCGAGCGCGGGAGGGTTCGGAGAAGAGCCGCTCAGGCTCATCTTCCGGCCAAGCGAGCGGACCGCCGTTGAAGTAGACCTCGTAGAAGAAGGGATCCTTCTCCTTTTTGAATTTCGGTTTTCCTTTCCCCGGCATCGAAAGCAAACCTTTCAGTTTTTCCCGTTGGCGTTTCCGCCAGGAGGCCAGAGACTTTCTCCATTCCGCGGCCCGCTCGAGGAGTTGCTCGCGGTAAGTCTCGGCGGCGGCGCGTTGTCGGTCGGCGGAAGCTGCGAACCATTTTTCAAGGTGCGGACGCGCCTCCCCGTTGGGCTTCAGATACTCCACCCAGCGGCGTAACGTCTCTTCCTTGAGACCTGCATCCCGTGCGATGGCGTCGAGAGAGGCTTCGCCTTCGTATACGCGTCGAGCGGCCGGCATATAATCGGCCGTGCGGGGAATGTGTTCCTTGTCGGCTCGCTCCGTCTCTTCTTCGACGATCCGGTCGATCTGCCCCGCTTTTTCGTAGAGAATTTCCCGGTGTGCGAGGTAACGGGCGAACTCTTTTTTCGGCGCCAGCGGCGAGAAGTGGAGTTTGGCGACGTGGCTTTCGGAGTTGGAAAAGTTCTTCGTCGAGGCGAATATCCCGATCATGGCATAGTAGTCTTTGGTGAGAAAGGGATCGAACTTATGATCGTGGCAGCGCGCGCAGGCGAGCGTCACGCCCAGAAACGCCTTCGAGACTGCGTCCAACTGATCGTCATAGATGTCATACAGCATCTTCTTTTTGTCCTGCTGCGCCACGGCTTTTTGCCCCAAGGCCAGAAAACCGGTGGCGATGATGCCTCGGCGGTTCACCTCCTCGGGGTTTTCGGGGGGAAGCAGGTCGCCGGCGATCTGTTCGCGGACGAATTGGTCGTAGGGGATGTCGCGATTGAAGGACTCGATCACGTAGTCCCGGTAGCGCCAGGAGAACGGATAACGGTGGTCTTCGTCGTTCCCGGTGGAGTCAGCATAGCGGGCCACGTCCAGCCAATGCCTTCCCCATCGCTCTCCGTAGCGCGCCGAGGCCAGCAAGCGGTCCACCACTTTCTCGAAGGCCTTCGGGGACCGGTCGGCCAGGAAGTCGGCAATCTCCTTTTCGGTGGGCGGAAGGCCCGTCAGGTCATAGGTGGCCCTTCGCAAAAGAGTCTCTTTGCCGGCGGGCGGCGCTGGCTTCAGTCCTTTGGCTTCCAGCTTCTTCAAGATGAACCGGTCGACGGGAGACCGCACCCACTTTTCGTTGTTCACTTGGGGCGGCTCGTAAGCCTGAACGGGCCGAAAGGCCCAGAAATTTTTCTCTTCCTCAGTAAACACCTTCCCGTTTTTCGAGGGCCGGAGCGGGGGGGACGGCTCGGCATTGGGCCAGGGCGCGCCCATTCCCACCCATCTCGCCAAGGTTCGGATCTCCTCCTCGCTCAACTTGCCCGTGGGCGGCATCTTCAGGCGTGCTTCGTATCCGATGACTTGAAGGAGACGGCTTTCCGCAGGATTCTCTTTTGAGATCAAGGCGCCGCTCTGTGCCCCCGCGGTGAAACCCGCCGCCGTGGTCAAATCCAGCTCGGCGGTCTTCAGATCGGGGTTGTGGCAGGCCCAACAATTTTTCGCCAACAGCGGGCGAACGTTCTTTTCAAAGAACTCGATCTGCTCCTCGGCGGTTTCGGGAGGTGAGGCATTTGCAGGCACGATCAGGGCCGCGCCCAGGCATAAGAAGGCAATGGTTCGATAAGCCGAGCGGCAGGACTTTCTCTGTGGGTGCTCTTGATCTGTCCCGGTCGGGGACAATAGGCGCATTCTCAAAACCATTTTCGGAGTGGCCACGGCTTCCTTAGGCTGATATTACTACCGTACCACCATTTTATTCTTCCTTCAGGATTCTTCCCTCAAGAACGGCGGCGGCTTTCCGTTTGCCCCCGAAGGCGTTTTTATTGTATCGTCTGGAGGCTACCGCAATTTTAATCATTCATTTGACCTAGGCGTTTGAACGAAAGGAGTACATGACCATGGCGGACATCGATAATGGGAATATAAAGGAAAGCAAGGAGTTCTATACGGACGTTCCGGCCCGAAGCGAGCCGTTCTTCCTGAAAGGCTCGAACTCGCTCGACTGGGGCCTGCAGAACCGTCTGGCGCGGATCTTCAACCCCGCATCAGGACGCACCGTCATGCTGGCCTTCGATCACGGTTACTTCCAGGGGCCGACGACGGGTCTCGAACGGATCGACATAAGCATCGTGCCTCTCGTCCCTTATGCCGACGCGCTGATGCTGACGCGCGGCGTGCTGCGGACGATGATCCCTTCCACAGTGCGGAACGGCTTGGTGCTGCGCGCCAGCGGCGGCCCCAGCATCCTCAAAGAACTTTCGAACGAGCAGGTGGCCATCGACATGGAAGACGCCGTGCGGTTGAACGCGGCAGCCGTCGCCGTGCAGGTCTTCGTCGGCGGCGAATACGAGACGCAGTCCATCGGCAACATGACCCGATTGGTCGATGCCTGCAACCGCCACGGGCTGGCCACGCTGGCCGTCACCGCCGTCGGCAAGAACATGACGCGCGACGCCCGCTACATGCGCCTCGCCTGCCGGATGTGCGCCGAGCTGGGCGCCCACATCGTAAAGACCTATTACGTTGCCGAGAGTTTTGATACGGTAACGGCTTCCTGTCCGGTGCCGATCGTCATCGCCGGCGGCAAGAAGATTTCCGAACTCGACGCCTTGACCATGGCCCATCGAGCCATCAACGACGGCGCCGCCGGGGTGGACATGGGACGCAACATCTTCCAGTCCGATGCGCCTGCCGTCATGCTGCAAGCTGTCCGAAAAGTTGTGCACGATGGCGTAAAGCCCGCCGAAGCCTACGAGTTCTACCAGTCACTGAAGCAGGAAGTGAAGGCGGAGCCGGTCGCGAGCCGGTAGAGTATCGAATATGGCATCGAACAAAGTCCTTGCATCGCTGAAGCAGTGGTCGCCCACCTTGAGCGTCGGCACGTTGACGGCGAACCAGATGGCGCTCGGGCAGGAGATCGCGCTGCTGGAGGGAACCGGCGCGAAGCTCGTTCACCTGGACGTGATGGACGGCTGCTTCTGTCCGATGATGACCTTCGGCCCGCAGCTCATTCAGGCGATCAAGACGCCGCTGCTAAAAGACGTACACCTGATGATTGACGACCCATTGGAGAAGGTGGCCGATTACGTCGCCGCCGGCGCCGACCTCGTTACCGTTCACGTCGAATCGTCCCGCCACATTCACCGCGTGCTCCAATCTCTGGGCGCGATGACCAACGCGAATGACCCGAAGCGCGGCATCGCGCGCGGCGTGGCGCTCAATCCGGGTACGCCGCTCGAGGTGCTCGACCCGCTCTGGGATGAACTGGAGTTGGTCTTGCTGCTGGCCATCAACCCGGGATGGAAGGGGCAGGCGTTCAACCCTGCGACGCTCGACCGCCTACCCAAAGTCAAAAAGATGGTTTCGGAGGCGGGCCGGGAGGTAATTGTTGCGGTCGACGGCGGCGTCACGCGGAAGAACGTGGCGGAGGTGGCCCGGGCCGGTGCGGACCTGATCGTCACCGGGTCCGCAGTTTTCGACGATAAGGCCGCCGAGGAGAACGCCAAGTCCATGCTGGAAGCCATTCAATCGGTTGCCGTCTGAGGCCTTGATGGTAAGACAGGACGCTCTCGTCAAATCTCATTATGAAGAGTAGATGGTCGGACAAGGAAGCGGCGGACTACTGCGCCCGTTACGGTGAACGCTACGGCGAGGACCTTGCCCTGCGCACCTACACCAGCCGATTGCTCGGGTGCGAGAAGAATCTTGTTCTCCATGGCGGCGGCAACACATCCGTCAAAACGACGGCGAAAAATGTATTCGGCGAATCCGTTTCCGCCATCTACGTCAAGGCATCGGGATATGACCTGAGCGAGATCGAGCCGGAAGGCCACTCCGGGCTGAACCTCGATGAACTGAAAAATTTACGAAAGCTGGATTCTCTTTCCGACGAAGCAATGACCCGCGAAGTTCGCGCCCGTCTACTGGACCCCGATTCCGCCACTCCTTCGATTGAAACGCTTGTCCACGCCTTGATCCCCAAAAAGTTTATCGACCACACGCACGCCGACGCGATTCTCGTCTTGACGAATCAGCCGAAGGGCGAACGGCATATCCCGGGGGGCAAACAGCATATTAAAGACGCGTTGGGCAAGGGCGTTGCGATTCTCGACTACGTTCACCCCGGCTTCGAGTTGGCAAAGGCAGTGGCCGATGCCTACCAGAAAAATCCCAACTGCCGCGCCATGGTATGGATGCGGCACGGGATTGTGACGTGGGGCGAGACGACGCGGGAGTCCTACGAGGCAATGATCGAGTTGGTCACGCGGGCCGAAGAATATATTGCGCGCAAGGCGGCGAAGAAAGTCAAAGTTACCGTAAAAATTCCCACCCCGGTTGAGAAAGCCAAGGAGCGGTGGGAAACGGTCGCGCCCGTTCTCCGCGGCCTGCTGGCGGCTCTGACGGATCAGTCTGAGCATCCTTACCGGCGCGTGATCCTGAAAACTTTAATCGACCGTGAGGTGTTGGACTTCGTCGATTCGGGGCGGGGCAGGGAGTTGGCGCTCTCGCCGCCGCTGACCGCCGACCATCTGATCCGCACCAAAGCGCTGCCGCTGTGGATCGAGAAGCCCAGTTATGAAGACGTTGACAAATTTCGAAAGCAGGCGGCGAAGGCGATTGAAATTTACCGGCGCGAATACAACGAATATGTGGAGCGCCATGCCGCGCGCATGCCGGCCGGCGTCGCGCGCTTCGATGATCTGCCGCGGGTGATTCTGCTTCCTGGCGTGGGGGCGGTCGCGGCGGGCGAAGATGCGCGAGCCGCAGCCATCGTGCGCGACATCACCTCTCAAACCGTAAAAGCGAAAGTGCGGGTGGCCGCCATGGGCACTTACCAAGGGTTGCCGGAGTCGACGCTCTTCGATATGGAGTACCGCAGCCTGCAACACGCCAAGCTTACGAAAGATCAAGGGCTGCCGCTGGCCGGGCGCGTCGGCCTCGTGACCGGCGCGGCGGGGGCGATCGGTTCGGGCATCGCCCAGGAGTTGCTGGCGCAGGGTTGCCATCTTGCTTTGACGGACCTGCCCGGTGATCGGCTTGACGCCATGGCCGCCGAGTTGCAAAAAATGTTTGCCGGGCGGGTGATCGGCGTGCCGATGGACGTGACGGACAGGGCGTCGGTGGCAAAAGCCTTCCGCCAAGTCGCAGCCGAATGGGGTGGGGTCGATCTGGTGGTGGTGAACGCGGGCTTGGCGCACGTCGCGCCGCTGGAAGAGATGGAGCTCGAAGCCTTCCATCGCGTGGCGCGGGTCAACGTGGACGGGACGCTTTTAGTCCTGTCGGAGGCAGGCCGCTCTATGAAGACGCAAGCGACGGGCGGCGACATTGTTCTGATCTCAACCAAAAACGTCTTCGCCCCGGGGGCGAAGTTCGGCGCTTACAGCGCGACGAAGGCTGCCGCGCACCAACTGGCCCGCATCGCCAGCCTGGAGATGGCGGCGTACGACGTGCGCGTGAACATGGTCGCGCCCGACGCCGTCTTTTCCCACGGCGAGCGAAAGTCGGGCCTGTGGCAGCAGGTGGGTCCGGACCGCATGCGCGCGCGCGGGCTTGATGAGAAGGGTTTGGAGGATTACTACCGAAACCGGAATCTGCTCAAAGCGCAGATCACGGCCCGCCACGTAGCCAATGCGGTTCTATTTTTCGCCGCACGCCAGACGCCCACCACCGGCGCGACAATTCCCGTCGATGGTGGCCTGCCCGATGCCACGCCCCGCTAGCGGAGGAAAGAATGGTTCAAAAACGGGTTCTGTTCTTCGGGTTCCTGATATGGCTGGCGGTGCCTTTTCCCGGTACGCACTCATCCTCCAGAGTTGGATGTATGCGCCACCCAGGTTACTTCTTGTAATGAAGTCAATAATTCCGAAATGGGCCGCGCGGTTCGGCGGCGTTCATCTCTTCCATCCAGGCCTCCCACTTGGCTTTCAGGTCGGCGCGCCGTTGAGGCTCTTTCTTCGATAGGTCGTTTTTCTCACCTATATCTTTGGTAAGATTGAAAAGCCCTTCGCCTTCTTGGGGGGAATCCATCCATTTCCAATCTCCCACCCGCGCGCCACGTTGGCCGCGCCAATCCCAGAACATTGACTCGCGTTCGGACGCTGCGCCTTCGGTGAGCAGCCGTGTCATATCGAAGCCGTCTAAAATTATCGAGCCCCCTCTCTGGGGTTTTGTCCCGGCGATGGCGGCGAAGGTGGGAAGCAGTTCCAGAGTGCTTGTAAACTCATCGGAGACGGTGCCGGGCGCGATCTTCCCCGGCCAACGGGCCAGGAACGGGACGCGGACGCCGCCCTCGTATAGGTTGCCCTTCCCGCCGCGGAGGGGCGAGTTCGAGGCCACGCGTTTCCTTCCGCCGTTGTCGCTCGAGAAGACGACCAGCGTGTTCTCTCTTAGTCCCAATTCGTCTTCATCTAGTGTGAGGAGGATTTCCCCCACGGCGTCGTCCATAGAAGTGATCATCGCCTGATAACGGACGGAATTTTCTTTCGGGTCTCCCTCGTACCGCGCCAGGACTTGGTCGGGCGCCTGCCGGCTGTCGCGCCTCAAGTTGGAAGCGATGTGGGGAGCGTTGAAGGAAACGTAGAGGAAGAAGGGCCGGTCGCGGTTTTCGCGGATGAAGCGGACGGCCTCGTGCCCGAACAGGTTCGTCGCGTAGCCTTCCTCTTTAACTCGTTCGTTGCCGTGAAACATGGACGGGATGCCGTAGCGCTCGTGCGTGTAGTAATCGATGCCGGTGTTGGCGAATCCATAGTAGAAGTCGAAGCCGCGCTGCAGAGGGAGAAAGCGCCGCGCGCGTCCGCCGTCCCACTTACCAACAATGCCGGTTGCGTAATCGGCCTGGTTCAGAACCTGCCCGACGGTCACCTCACGCAGGTCCATTCCCAACGTCATCTCCGGCGAGCGGGCGTATTCTCGCTCGGTGTACTTGTGGCCGTAGTTGACCATGTCGTTGCGGATCATTTCGTAGAGGCCGTTGCGGCGCGGGTAGCGTCCCGTCAGAAGCCCGCTCCGAGAAGGCGTGCAGACCGGGGCCGTGACGTAGAAATTCGTGAGCCGGATGCCGTCGGTTGCAAGCTGATCAAGATGAGGCGCCAGCGTCGTTTGGTTTCCGTAAGAACCCAGGTCGCCATAACCGAGGTCGTCGGCAAAGATGAAGATAATGTTCGGGCGGGGCGTCGGTGCGGTTTCATCCCGCGCGGTAGGATTCTCCCCGCATCCTGCAAGTCCGCATCCTGCAAGAAGGACGAAGATAAGATCCAGAAAATTTCTTAGTGAATTGTTCAATGTGAAATCCTTACAGTTGGAAAATCCCCCTCGACGATCTCTTCACCCTCTTGGACGGTTAGGACGTGGTCGGCATCGATGTTCTCGATTCTCTCCACCGTGCCGGAAGGCCAGGTGATTTCGAGCAATTCAATTTTCTTATCAGGTCCGAGGCCGAACCCGCTGAAAGGGAAGACGTGATTGCCGATTTCGGGAAGGACGTTGACGAACTTGCCAGCCGGTGGTTCTTCGGCCTGGGCGGGGACCAACAAAAAGAGAAGGCCCCCCGCCGCCTGACGGAATGCGTCGCGGGCAGAAGGCTTTCTTGAAGTGTCGTTTTGCTGTTCATTCGGGGAGCTGCGATTGCCGACAGCAGGATCGTTTCTTGTTTTCATCCACCGTTCCGACTCCGCTCCGAAACCGGTACTTTCAGGAATTTTAGGATGCTCTCCCAACTATTCCAGCGGATATCCGTGATCGTACCGGTATCGAATCGCGAGTCTCGCAAAGAGAAAGAGCCGATCCGAACGTTAGTTATCCCGCCCCTCCCATGCCATTTTTTCCTGTACGGCTTTTGCTGCTTCTTCTGTCAGCGGGCGGATGCGAACGTTGCGGAAGAAGACCTTTCCGTGGTCACCCTGAATCCGCAGAGGTCCGGGCCCGTCGTCACGCTTGCTGGCTCCGCCGGTTCCCTGGGGTCCGACGTCGACGTTGTTGAGTACGCGGGTTTCGTTGTAATCCACCGTCAGGCGGCGTCCGACGAAGCTGATCTCGAAGGTCTGCCATTCGCCGAGCGGTTTCGCGACGTTGACGGCCGGGGCGATGCGGCGGTAGAGAGCGCCGCTGCCGTTCGACCAGCGGACGTCTCCGTGGCTGTCCAGAATCTGCACTTCATATTTGTCGCGCAGATACATGCCGGCGTTGCCGTTAAACCCGCTGTCGGAGCCCTCGGTTCTCTCTTCTTGAATATTGAATTCGACGTGGAGTTGAAAATCGTAGTACTCCTCGTCGGTTTGGATGTCCACGCTCGGCGGATGGTTTTCATAGACGCCGTCATTGATTTTCCAGCCGTTCGGTCTTTTCGGTCTGTTTGGGTTCTCCGGTTCTCTCTCATGCCAACCGCTGAGGTCGGTTCCGTTGAACAGATCCACCCATTCGCTTTGGATGACCGGCTCGGGCGGTGCAGTGGGTCCGGCCTGTTCGGCCGGCTGACACGAAATCCACGCCAGGAAAAAAACGGCCAGAAGGGGGAAAAACAGAATTCTTCGCATGCTCATCATCATCTCCTTCTGAGTGGCCGGAGAGAGTTCGGACTCGCCACCCCTCCTCCCATGGGAAAACTTCCCGAGCTGCTTATGTACCGGAAGGTATGGATGGTATCACCAAGGGCGGGGAAAAAGCCAATCCTAAAATATGTTGAATGCCCCGGCGGAGACGGCTCGGAAACCAATCAACCCCAATTTTCTTCCGTTTCTTTATTTCCCCACCTGCCGGCCTTTCGATCCTCTCATTTTCGCGGACTTTTTCGTTTTCGTAGCTGCGAGGGGAGGGCGGTGCGGGGCGGTTGGTTTCTTGAGTTTAAGGATCCTGAACACCAGGAATACGCATTACTGGAAAGCCAGCATTCCAGCTTGACAGCTTTCCGGAATACCGTAGTCTTACGCTCATGGCAAAGTCGGAGAGGAAGTCGGAAAAATTGAAACCGAAAGTCAAGACCACATTGACGCTTCCCCGGGGAACGGTGGCGGTTCTCGAACGGATTCGCGCCAAAATGCTTCAGCAGGGAGCGATGCGGAGCGAAAGCGGGCCCAGTGTGTTGGTCGAAGAAGCCATCCGGTTGTTGCGTGCTCAGGAGGGATTGTAAGCGATGGCGATTCCGAGTGTGGTATCGAGGCCCGCAGAGTTTACTGAAAATAATTCCGGCGCGTGGAGCCGTGTCAAACAATGGATGCGCCGTTACGTGGAAGAGATGTTCGTCGTTACCGTGTTTGTGGGCACGCTGATGATTTTCTTCTTCGCTCCCTACAAACTTACCTTTTTAAATTTCTTTTATCTGCCGATGTTTGCCGTGGGGTACTTCGTCGGTTTTCGGAAGGCTCTGACGGGAAGGGTCTTCTGCTTTCTGTTGGTGTGCCTCTCTGCCCTGTTTCAACCCGAAGCCTTCACCACCGCGGGCGGCGGGCGGCAAGACGCACTTTTCAACATTACCAGTTGGGGGATTTTTTTGGTTCTGGCCGGGGCGTTTTCCGCTCTCTTCCAAGAGAGACTCCACAAACAATATCGGCGAATCTCCCGCTTGAACCCGGAATTGAGCCGGGAACGGGAATTTTTGGCCGTTTCCCATCGCAAACTGACGCATCAGAGCGATCAACGCTATCGGGAATTGGAGCAACTTCGTCATAAGAATCTGGTCATGGAGAGCCAAAAAGAGAAATTGGAAACCATGCTGCGCACGACGATGGACCCCGGTGTGGCGCAAAAGATGATACGCGGGGATATCAGTTTTGAGAAACGGGAAGTTTCCGTTCTATTCTTGGATCTAAAGGAGTTTTCCGCTCAGACGACGCAGTTTGAAACCATCCCCGCCAATTGAACGACCTGTACGCGACCATGGAGCCGATCGTCGATCGTTTTCAGGGCCACCTGGATAAGTATACTGGGGACGTCATGATGTGCGAGTTCGGGGTTCCCCACCATCAGGACCACCACGCGCTGCGGGCGGCGCTTTCAGCCTACTTCATGCTGCGGGCCGCCGAGCGGAAAATTTTTTCCTGGAAGATTCGCCTCGGCGTGGTGACCGGGTTCGGCTATCCCCACGGAAAGACTGGGGACCAGATTCCCCTGGGGGCTCGCATCGCCGCCGTGGCCGACGGGTACAGCGCCTTGACGCGCTGGCGGCCTCATCGGGCGCCCGGCAACCGTGACGCAGCGCTCGGCACCCTCCACCAAGCTGCCGGCGCCGGCCGCTACGACCCGCGAGTGGTTCAGGCTTTAGGGGTTCTTCTGGCAGGGAAAGAAAACGGAGGGTCTTCGGCGCAAATTGCCGGCGGCGCGTGAGATCTCCCTGATGGGGGCGCCGTAACCATACCCCTCCATGGTGGCTGAGAGATCGGTCCGCCTCTTTTCCACAAAATCGTAAGCCCATTGGGGATTTCGCTCGAGGAGTTCGAGAAGCTCCGGTAGCGGGAGAGAAATCCGAAACAGACGGGCACCCGGCCTTTTTTGGGTACCTGAGCTCGTTATCCTAGTGCGATCAGCGGGGCGATGACTAGAGAGACCACCGCCATCAGCTTGATGAGGATGTTCATCGAAGGTCCGGCGGTATCTTTGAAGGGGTCGCCGACGGTATCGCCGACGACGGTGGCTTTGTGAGCCTCAGTCCCTTTTTCTTCCCCCTCCAACTCACCTTTTTCTACCAGTTTCTTGGCGTTGTCCCAGGCCCCGCCGGCGTTGGCCATCATGAGGGCCAGCAGTACACCTGCCGCGGTAGCTCCAGCCAGCATTCCTCCCAGCGCCTCCGGTCCCAGCAGGAAACCCATCACAACGGGGGCAAAAATCGCCGTTAAACCGGGAAGAACCATCTCACCGAGCGCGGCCCGTGTGGCAATGTCCACGCAGCGAGCGGTGTCTGGTTTGGCGTTGGGGTCGCCCTCGAGCAGGCCCGGGATTTCGCGAAACTGCCGCCGGATCTCTTCCACCATTTTTCCTGCGGCGCGTCCCACGCTGGTCATCGTCATGGCGGCAATCAGGAAAGGAAGGACGCCTCCGGCGAAAAGTCCGATCACCACAATGGCCTGAGTAATGTCGATCGTAATGGGGTCCAGCCCGCCGGCAACGCGAACTTGGTCGACGGCCTGCGTGTAGGCCGAAAAAAGTGCCAACGCCGTCAGTGCCGCCGAACCGATGGCAAACCCTTTCCCGATGGCCGCCGTAGTGTTTCCCAGTGAGTCAAGCTTATCGGTGATCTTGCGGACTTCGGGTCCCAGGCCGCTCATCTCCGAAATTCCCCCGGCGTTATCGGCAATCGGCCCGTAGGCGTCGACGCTCATGGTAATGCCGACGGTGGCCAGCATTCCCACCGCTGCCATGCCGATTCCGTAAAGTCCTGCGGTCAGGTTTGAAATATAGATGGCGATGCAAATGGTCAAAACCGGCAGGGCGGAACTCTGGAAGCCGAGGGCGAGGCCGTGAATGATATTCGTCGCCGCGCCGGTCTTGGAAGCTTCCGCCACACGGCGCACCGGCGGGCCGGAAGTATAGTAATCGGTCACCAAGCCGATCACCACACCGCTGACGGTTCCGGCCAGTGCGGCCCAGAAGACGTTCAAGCTGACGCCGAAACCAGAAACCAAGAAGAATGTCGCTGTGAGAAAGAGCAGGGCAGAGAAGATGGAAGAGCTCTGCAGGGCGGCAGCCGGACCGACTCGGTTCAGCAGACGCATGGCGGCAACGCCGATGACCGATGCGGCCAATCCGAGAATGGCGAAGACCAAAGGAAGCGCCATCAAGGTAAGCCGGGGATCGCCGGCAGCGGCACTGCTCTCGGTAAGCCGCTCCAGGACGCTGGGGGCGAGTGTGGCGGCGATGGCAATCGTTGCAATGATGGAGCCGACGTAGGATTCAAAAATGTCGGCGCCCATTCCGGCCACGTCGCCCACGTTGTCGCCTACGTTGTCGGCGATGACGCCGGGATTGCGGGGGTCGTCCTCAGGAATCCCGGCTTCGACTTTCCCGACCAAGTCGCTGCCGATGTCGGCCGCCTTTGTATAGATACCACCGCCGACGCGCGAGAACAGCGCGATGGAGCTTGCCCCCATGGCAAAGCCGCTCAGGTTGTGGACCGTTTCGGGGTCTCCGAATCGTTGAAAGAAGAAACCCACGCCCAGCAGACCCAAGCTGGCAACAGCCAATCCCATTACCGTGCCGCCGTCGAAGGCCACCAGCAGGGCCGCCGCTTCGCCTTTCTGTTGGGCGGCATAGGCCGTGCGAGTGTTGGCTTTGGTTGCCGCCTTCATGCCGAAGAACCCGGCCAGCGTCGAGCAGAACGCCCCGCTGACGAAACAGAGCGCCGTTTCGGGCGATAGTTTCCACCCGAGCAGGGCCGCAACAAAAAGAACGAAAAGGCCTAGAATTGCGTATTCACGCCGGAGGAATGCCATCGCTCCGGCTTGGATGAGATTCCCAATCTCCTGCATCTTTGCAGTGCCGGGAGCCTGCTTGGTGAGGATCACATAGATTAGAAAGGCGATCCCCAGGCCGATCAGGCCGCTATAAGGTGTAAATGAGACAAGACTCTCCATAATTTTCGATTAGTCCCCTAATTTGTCTTTTCTTGTTCGAATGATTCCCAACTTAGAAAGAGCATACCTTAACGAAAAATGTGGGGTAAAACGAGCCGATACGGTATCGGTTTGACGAAATCTCCAAGAAAACGGTTCCTTGAAAATAGAACCGAAGGGCGAACCTCATGGAAATCCCGCCCTGGGGCCGATGCAGGTCCCGTTTTTCATGCTGATTCGGGGTTCTGGCGCATGCGGCAATGAACCAAAGAGTATAACGTGACCGGGGTCCAATATGCCAGCCTTTGTATTCGTTAGATTAGTGACCCAAGGGGACCTAGGGGTTGAGTCCCGCCGGGGACGCTCCGGTGTTTTCTACCTACTTGGGGGGCTCCGTCTTCGAGAAGGCATTTGGGATCGCCGTGGATTCCGCCGGGAACATCTACGTGGCGGGACACGCTCTTTCCGAAGACTTTCCCACGACGCCGGGCGTGTTCCAGCCCGATTTTCTCGGAGGGGGCCCAGGCAGATTCGAGAGCGACGGCTTTGTAGCGAAGTTGGACCCTTCCGTCTGTTGCGATGCCTCGCTCGTCTATTCCACTTTCCTGGGCGGGACCGAACAGGATACCCCTCTTGGCCTTGCTCTTGACGCTTTGGGCAACGCCTACGTGACCGGTATTACCAATTCGAGTGACTTTCCCACGACCGCAGGGGCCTTCCAGACCGTTTTCCGCGGCGGCTTCTCCGACGTCTTCATCACCGAAATCGTCCCTGCCGCTCTTAGGCTGGAGCCCGCCAGCTTGACCTTTGCTGACCGGGCCGTCGGCACTACCAGCGATCCGCAGACTGTCAGCGTGACAAACGTCACAGGGGGAGCGGTGATTATCGAAACCATTCTGGCCAGCGGCGACTTCGCCGCGACCGAGGATTGCGGCACCTCCGTGGCGGCTGGCGCGAGCTGTACCATCAGTGTCACCTTTACGCCCACGGGGACGGGCGCCCGGACCGGCGAGGTAACCATCACCTCCAATGCCCCAGAGAGCCCGCACACGATTGCTCTTTCGGGGACCGGGCCGAATTTTCGATGTCTGCTTCGCCAACGACAGCCACGGTGTCGGCAGGGCAGTCGGCAACCTATATGCTGACCGTTTCGCCACTCGGAGAGTTTACTGGGGACGCATCGATGAGTTTTAGCGGTGCACCCCTTAGGGCCACTTGCTCGATTGCGCCTACGACGGTGAACCTTGACGGAACGAATGACGCGACGGCGACCGTGACCGTCACCACCACGGCGGCCTCGATGCTCGGGCCGCCGCCCGGTCCACCCTGGTTGCCGTGGGTACCGGCATTGGGGCTGTTGGCAATGCTGGGCCTGCTTGCCACGCTAAAGACGCGGAACCTGAAGGGCGGGTTCCGCGCTACCCGTCCCGTGGCGGCCGTCATGCGGATGGCCACAACGGGTTTGGCGACGTTGGTGCTCTTTGCCGGACTCTTGGCCTCCTGCGGCGGGGGAGGTGGCGGCGGCACTCCCGGAACACCGGCGGGCACGTTCACGCTGACGGTTACGGCTACCTCCGGCGAGGTGATTCGCACCATCGACCTGACGCTGACGGTGAACTAGGATAAAACCAACGAAATAGGCCTGACGGGGCGGGCCCTCCCAAGGAAGGAAAGGGCTTTTCCCGGCAGTCCTTTATGTGCCTTCTGCTCTATTTCAGCTTTGAGAACAATTGGGAGGGAAGGCCTAACTTCGGCCACAGGGTGTCGATGCGGGCTTTCGTTTCCGGGTCCATTTTGATCTCATCCGGCCAGGGGCGGGTGAAGCCTTCGGCGGGAGTCTTGGTGGTGGCGTCGATACCCATCTTCGATCCGTAGCAGGGAAGGCGTGAGGAGTGGTCAAGTTGGTCGATAGGACCTTTGGTGAACTGGATGTCGCGCTCCGGGTCGATGTGATTTAAGGTTTTCCAGGCCACTTCGCGCAGGTCATGGACGTCGACGTCATGGTCCACCACCAGGATGCACTTTGAAAACATGGCCTGCGGCAGGCCCCAGATGGCGTTCATCACCTTGCGCGCGTGGCCGGGGTAGCTCTTTCTTAAGGCGATAATCATCAGGTTGTGAAAGATGCCTTCGGCCGGCATGTGCATATCGACGATCTCCGGCAACTGCTTTCGCATCAACGGAAGGAAGATGCGCTCGATGGCGAAGCCCATGTGGTAGTCCTCCATAGGCGGGGCGCCGACGATGGTAGTCGCATAAACGGGGTTCTTCCGGTGCGTGATGCAGGTGATATGGAAGGCGGGGAATTCATCTTCCAGCGAGTAGTATCCGGTGTGGTCGCCGAAGGGTCCTTCCGTCCGTAGGTCGTCCAGATCCACGTAGCCTTCCAGAACAATCTCCGCCTCTGCGGGCACCTCCAGGTCCACGGTTTCGCACTTCACCAGCTCCACCGGCTGGCGACGGAGGAATCCGGCAAGGAGAAATTCGTCAAGGTCTTCGGGCAGCGGCAGAACACCCGAGAACATCGTCACCGGGTCGGCGCCGATGGCGACGGCCACTTCCATTCGGCGTCCCTTGCCCTGTCGCTCGAGCCAGCGGAGGTGCTCGGCGCCGTGCTTGTGAAGTTGCCAGTGCATGGCCGTGGTGCGTTCGTTGTAAACCTGCATTCGGTAGACGCCTACGTTGCGCTTGCCGGTCTTGGGACTTCGCGTGATGACCGTGGGAAAGGTGATGAACCTGCCTCCGTCTTGCGGCCAGCATTGCAGGATGGGGAATTTCGCCAGGGAAGGTGCGTCGCGCTCAATCACCTCTTTGCAGGGGCCGGTGCGAACCGTCCGGGGAAGAAAGGAAGCCAATTCGCCCAGCTTGGGGAGCATCTTCACCTTGTCCAAAAGGCCCGTGGGCGCTTTCATGTCGAGCAATTCATCCAGGCGCTGGGCGATGCTGTCGGGCGAGTCGGTCTCCAGAGCCATGTTCATGCGGTTGGGAGAACCCAGCAGGTTGATGGCGACCGGGATTTTGTACCCTTTGGGCCGCTCGAACAGCAGCGCCGGGCCGATTTGCTTCGAAACGCGGTCGGTAATCTCCGTGATTTCCAGGTCCACGTCGACTTCCGCCGAGATTCGTTGGAGTTCTCCGGATTTTTCAAGCCTCCTTATAAAGTCACGCAGGTTTTTGTAAGCCATGAGTCCACCCAGAGTTCCTTTCTTGATGAAGAGGCAGGATGCCAGAAGAGAAGAGGTAAGTCAAAGGCAGTAAGGAATAATGGCATAATCTTCCGGTCGGCAGGGAATGCCCTTGACTTGCTTCCCAGGATTGAATGAAATTTTAAAATTTTGAGGTAACCAGAGCTGCGTTGAGTTCCCGGAAAGGGACGATATGTTAGGGTTCCTTGACCTAGGCCCACAATCCGTGGTGGTATTTCCAGGATTCCATAAGATTTACAAAGATACCGACCGAATTCCAGAAAACTTAGCGCAATTTAAGTTGACAATGGGAGGACCCAAGTCTATAAAACGGACATACCCCAGTTTATCGGGGTGATTGGCGGAAGACGAGATAAGCGGTAAGACGTTAATTAGAGAATTTTAAACAATTTAGACGGCGCGTTGGGGTCGGCAACGCCGGCGATCGACACGCAGCAGGCTTCCACCAGAATTTTAGTCCCCGACGGAAGCACCTTGGTCTTCGGCGGCGTCACCGTGCAGACGCAGACAAAGTCGCAGGCGAAGGTTCCGTTCTTCGGCGATATTCCGTTGCTCGGTTACCTGTTTAGAAGTAGTGTGGTCACCGATAACGACAAAGAATTCATCTTCCTGATCACGCCGAGGGTGTTGTCGGGGTAGAGCGAAGGACCCGATGCGGTTTTGCTCGTTTCGAATTTCTCCCCCCAGCTTGGGTTCAAGGATTGAGTTCACCGGGTCAAACAAAAAGGAGGCCGCCGGGCCTCCTTTCTTTTTCGTGAGGTTTTAGGAGATTTGGCACAGAAAGAGAAAGACCGGAAGGCATCCCAGAGGCCAAAGCCCAGGGCGCCTCGCTTGCCGAAGCGCCTGCTGAACCTTACCGATTCGGTTGTCGTGCAACGGCAAGCGCGGCTGTTGGAGGAGATGGAGGTCCGAGGCGTCGAAGGTCTGATCGTTTCGCACCTCCACAACATCTTTTACCTGACGGGGTTTTTCGGGAGTGCCGGGCTGGCTTTTTTTTCCGCGCGCAGCAGAATCTTGTGGGTGGACGGCCGCTACGGGATTCAGGCTCGGGAGCAGGCGAAGGGAGTCCGAGTGGTGGTGGCTCCGGGCAATCCGTTTGCCGCTCTTGTGCAGCGCTTGAATGGGAACCGGCGGGTGAGAATCGGATTCGAGAGTGACCGTTTCAGTCACGCCCAGTACCTGCATCTGCGCCGAAATGTGAAGAATTTTACGCAACTGATTCCTGTGGTCGGTATTGTCGAGAAGTTGCGCCAGATCAAAGATAAGTGGGAAGTGGACGCCATTCGTCGGGCTTGCTGGCTTACGGTAAAAATTTTCGAGGAAATTCGGGACGTGATTCATCCCGGAATACGGGAAAAAGATCTGGCGGCGGAAATCGACTTTCGTCTCCGAAGCGAGGGATCTGAGGGGACGGCATTTGAAACGATTGTTGTTTCCGGACCCCGCACGGCGCTCCCGCACGGGCTTCCTTCGGAGAAGCGAATTCGGAAAAAGGACCTGGTACTGATCGACCTGGGTGCTATACTGAACCACTATTGTGCCGATTTGACCCGAACCTTGTTTCTCGGAAAGCCTGATTCCGAGACCTGCCGGATTTATGAGCAGGTCCGAGATGCCCAACAACGGGCGGTGGAATCCGTCCTTCCGGGCGCCCGAGGCGAGCAGGTGGACCACGCTGCCCGCGCTGTTTTGAAGCGCGGAAAATTGGACCGTTGCTTTACTCACAGTACGGGGCACGGCGTGGGATTGGAGATTCACGAAGCGCCTCGGTTGGCGCGAAACGCCAAAGCCTGCCTCTGCCCCGGCTCGGTGGTTACCGTGGAGCCGGGTGTGTATCGTGACGGCTGGGGGGGCATCCGAATCGAAGATACGGTCCTGGTCGGTACCAAGGGGCCGGAAATTCTGACACCGGCGGACAAAGGCAATTGGGTGATTGGCTGAGGTGGCGAATGACATGGACGAGTGGAAGATGAACTCGAAGGAAATGAAAGAGCTGAAGGAACTGCTGGACCTGTTGAAAGAGCGCGGCGTCAGCGAGTTCGAGTTGGAGCGTGGAAAGCAGAAAATTCGCATTAAGCGCGAGCCGGCGTCCCGCGCCGCTGCGGTCCCAAACATTCCGGCCGTCGCTCCTGCGCCGGGTGCGGCCCCTCCCGCTGAAGCCGCACCGCCGGAGCCTGCGGCGGAGCCTTCGAGCGGTGAGGTCTTTATTGTGAAATCTCCCATGGTCGGTACCTTCTACCGGGCGCCGAATCCGAATGCGCCTCCGTTTGCGGCGGAAGGCGACGTGGTGGAGGTCGGCCAAGTGCTCTGTATTGTGGAGGCCATGAAGCTGATGAATGAAATCGAATCGGAAGTGGCCGGAGAGGTGATTCGGGTCTACGTCGAAAACGGAAAACCCGTCGAGTACAATCAGTCTCTGTTCGCCGTCAAACGGTCGCATAAGAAGTAGGTTCGAAGCGGGGAAGAGAATCTTTCCCGAATTACATTTTTAGAGTATGAGGCGTCGGCCTTTCCCAAAGGCCGGCAGGGTTGAATCGTGTTTCGGAAAATCCTGGTCGCCAATCGCGGAGAAATCGCCTTGCGGGTCATTTGCGCCTGCAAGGAGTTAGAGATTCGGACCGTGGCGGTCTATTCGGAAGCCGACCGGGACTCCTTGCATGTCCGGTTCGCCGATGAGGCCGTCTGCATCGGCCCGCCCCGTTCGTCGGAGAGTTATCTGAACATGGCCGGGATTATCTCCGCCGCCGAGGTTACCGGCGTCGACGCGATTCACCCCGGGTACGGATTCTTCTCGGAAAATCCCCAATTCGCCGAAGTTTGCGAAGCGTCGAAGATCACCTTCATCGGGCCGCGGTCCGACGTCATCCGGCTGATGGGCGATAAGAACCGGGCGCGCAAGGTGATGAGCGAGGCCGGCCTTCCCGTCCTTCCCGGAACCGGCATCATCGGTTCGGAGAAAGCGGCCCTGGAATTCGCGGGGAAGGTCAGATATCCGGTCATCGTCAAAGCCTCGGCCGGAGGCGGGGGGCGCGGCATGAGGGTTGTCGGAAGTGGGGGCGAGTTCTCCTCAGCGTTGCAGAATGCGCAGAGTGAGGCGTCGGCCGCCTTCGGATGCGCCGACGTTTACCTGGAAAAATATCTGGAAAACCCGCGTCACATCGAATTTCAGGTTCTGGGAGACCATTACGGTAAAGTGATTCACCTGGGGGAGCGCGAATGCAGCATCCAGCGGCGTCATCAGAAAATTATGGAGGAGTCTCCCTCGCCGAGCCTCACCGACCAGACGCGGCGCCGGACCGGAGCGATCGTGGTCAAGGCCCTGGCGAAGCTCGGGTACACGAACTCCGGCACGGTCGAGTTCCTGATGGACCGGGAGGGTAAGCTCTTTTTCATCGAGATGAATACCCGGTTGCAGGTGGAGCATCCCGTCACGGAGATGGTGACTGGGTTCGATTTGGTCAAGAACCAGCTTCTGGTGGCGGCCGGGGAGCGGTTGGAGGTCGAAGGGGATCATCTTCCCTCGAGCGGCCATAGCATCGAGTGCCGCATCTGTGCCGAGCATCCGGAAACATTCGCTCCTTCGGCGGGGAAGGTGACGGCGTTTCATGTGCCGGGAGGCACGGGTGTCCGCGTGGATACGGCGGCCTATGCCGAATGTGTCATCCCGCCCTACTATGATTCCTTGATTGCCAAGCTCATCGTCCACGGCCAGGACCGTCAGGAGGCCATCCGCCGAATGGCGCGCGCCTTGGACATGTTTATTGTGGAGGGAATTCATACCTCGATTCCCGTGCATCAGAAGATTATGGCGGACGCGGACTTTCAGGCCGGCAGGTTCGATACCGGCTACCTGAAGAAGTTCGCCGTGAACGGCGCGAAGAGGCGGAACGAAAAACTTTGAGTCCGCAGAGCTCTCTTTTTTTGGAGGCTGGAGTCAAAAGCCCCCGTGAATCGATAGCCCCGTGAATCGATAGCCAATGACCCATCCGACCAAACCCTTCGTCCTGCCCCGCCTCTACGCCATCCTGGACCCTTCGCAACTGAAAGATACCTCGGCGTCGGAAGCTGCCCGGCAATTGGTGGAAGCCGGGGTCAAACTGATTCAGTATCGAAACAAGAAGGCCTCTTCCAGGGAGCTTTACGAAGGAGCCTTGCGATTGACCCAGGCCGTTTCCAGGTCTCCCTCAAAGGTTGTGGTCATCATTAACGACCGGGCCGATATCGCTCTTCTTACTGGCGCCGCAGGCGTTCACGTCGGGCAAGACGATCTGCCGGTGGAGTCCGCGCGCGCGGTTGCGGGGGAGGATGCGGTCGTCGGGTTTTCCACCCATACGCTCGAACAGGTTGCGGAGGCGGATCGCGGCTCGGCCGACTATATTGCCTATGGGCCGGTCTTTGCGACGGAGACGAAAGTGGTTCCGAACCCGGTGGTGGGCTTGGAAGGCTTGCGGGAAGCGCGGAAGGTGACTCGAAAACCGTTGGTCGCGATCGGCGGAATTACGCTCGAACGCGCGCCGGAAACCTTTGCCGCCGGAGCGGATTCCGTTGCCGTCGTTCGCGATTTGATTGGAAAGGAAAAGATCGGCGAGAGGGCCTGCCGCTATTTGGAGGCGCTCTCGTCGGCCGGTTCGGACTGAAGCAGTTTTTTTGTTGATGGCGCTGGAGGCGCTCGCCGTCGTTTCGAGGCGGGAAGTTTGTACCGGGCCCGGTTCGCTCCAATCGTGGAAAGGATTTCCTGGATCAATGTTTGAGGCTTGGTTGGGAAAAATAGTGAATTACGTTTGGGGAACGCCCCTGGCGTTGGGTTTGGTGGGGGCAGGTCTGATTCTGACCTTTTATATGGGAGGGATTCAATGGCGCGGTTTTCTGCACGCCATCAAGGTGATTCGCGGCGCTTACGACCGGAAGGACGACCCGGGTGAGATCACGCACTTTCAAGCGCTCTCGACGGCTCTTTCGGCTACCGTCGGGCTGGGGAACATCGCCGGCGTCGCCGTGGCCATACAGATGGGCGGTCCGGGGGCTACGTTCTGGATGATTCTCACCGGTCTGGTCGGCATGGCCACCAAGTTCACCGAGTGCAGTTTGGGCTGCATCTACCGGAAGGTGGACGAAAAAGGAGTGGTCCACGGCGGACCCATGCACTACATCATGGCCGGATTGGGCTCCCGCTTCAAACCGATGGCGATTTTCTACGCCTTTGCGGGAATTATGGCGAGTTACGGGGCCGCGAACATGTTCCAGACCAACCAGGCCGCCGATCTGTTGAATAAGAACTTCGGTGTTCCCCGATTGGCAACGGGCCTTGTCATCTCTTTTCTCACCGGAATCGTGATTATCGGAGGAATCAAGCGTATCGGAAGCGTGGCCGCGAAAGTCGTGCCGACCATGGCGAACATCTACGTCTTGGGCGCGTTGGTCGTCATCATCATGAACATTGAAAAAATTCCCGAAATGTTCGGATTAATTTTGAATAGTGCTTTTTCCGGAACGGCAGTCGTGGGAGGCGCGGCAGGAATCGCAGTCCGTACGGTCATGATTCAAGGGATACGTCGGGCCTGCTTTTCGAACGAGGCCGGGGTGGGGTCGGCGGCTATTGCCCATTCGGCGGCCCGGACCGATCAGCCGGTTCGGGAAGGGATTGTCGCCCTTCTCGAGCCTTTCATCGATACGGTCGTCATCTGCACCATGACCTCTCTGGTCCTGGTCATTACCGGTGTGTGGACCACTTCTCCCGAGGAGATAAAGGGTGCGGCGCTGACCGCTATGGCTTTTGATCAGGTCATCCCGGGGTTTGGAAAATTCTTTGTTCCGGTCGCGGTGGGGTTGTTTGCCTACTCCACCTTGATCAGTTGGTCCTATTACGGAGAGCGGTGTACGGATTTTCTTTTCGGTCCCAAAGGGATTATTCCTTACAAAGTGATCTTCTGTATCGTAGCCGTGATCGGTTCCGTATGGGAGTTGGGAGCGGTGGTGGCATTCTCCGACATCATGTTGGCTTTGATGGTGATCCCGAACCTGATTGCGGTTGCCTTCCTGGCCAAGAAAGTCAAAGGTGCGTTGAACGAGTACTTCGCTAAATTGAAAGCGGGCGAGTTCGACATACCCGAAAAATCTTAAGAACGATATTTCTACGGAGTAACTCTTTTGTCTTTGCAAGGAAGAATCGCAGTGGTGACGGGTGCTTCACGCGGCATCGGCCGGGAGATCGCCCTGACGTTGGCTCGCGAGGGGGCTAAAATCGTCGTCGGCTACCGAGGCAACAAGAGGAAGGCGCAGCGTACTGCGGAGGCCGTCGAGGCCCATGGGGTGGAAGCGATTTCCGTCATGACGGACGTGACCCAGCCGGAGAAAGTGAAGAACCTTACCGATGAGGTGGTGAACCGCTTCGGCCGGTACGATATCCTGGTGAATACGGTCGGCGAATTTCACTGGAAGCCGGTGGCCAAGTGCAGCATCGAGGAGTGGTCGAATGTGGTGGCGTCGAATCTCACCAGTGTCTTCCTCACGGCGAAGTTCGCGCTTCCAGTGATGCGCCGCCAGCGATGGGGGCGTATCATCAGCCTCGGCGCGGTGGGTGCGGAGCGGACCTTCGGCCAAGCGAAGATCGCACCCTATTCGGCGGCCAAATCCGGCGTGGTGGCTTTTACGCGGTCCCTGGCCTTGGAAGAAGCGTCTTACGGGATTACCGTCAACGTCGTCAACCCTTCCATCGTGGACGACAGAGACTTGACACTGGAAGAGGCGAAGAAGATGACCGACAAGCGATTTCCCGTGGGACGGCCCGCCACGGCCGAGGACGTAGCCGCCGCCATCCGGTACTTCGTCTCCGAGGATGCTTCTTTCGTCACCGGCCAGGTATTAAACGTCAGCGGGGGATGGATGCTTTGATGCTGGAATCGTCCCCTTCGAAACCCCTACCTGAAAATGCGAAGCCCCGGACCACCGCGCTCTAAAAAAGAGCCACCGGAGCGGTTTTCGCCCGGTGGCCGTCGTACCTACCCTCGAAGCAGAGAAGGAATCGAACGGTGAAAATCCTTACCGCGGCCCAGATGCGCGAGATTGACCGCCGGACGGTAGAGTCCTGCGGCGTGCCGAGCCTGCTGCTGATGGAGAATGCCGGGGTTGCGGTCGTGGAGTTCCTGGAGCGCAAATTTCCCGAACTCGCGAAAGAGAGAATTACGATTCTCTGCGGACCGGGAAACAACGGCGGCGACGGGTTTGTCGTTGCGCGGCAGCTTTTGCAGCGCGGCGTAAAGCCTCGTACGGTGCTGTTCGGCGACCCCGAACGGCTCCCAGGGGACGCGGCGGCAAATTTCCGGATGCTGGTAAAAGTTGCCGGGTCACCGGCGGTGGCGAAGGATGCGGCAGAGTGGAAGACTCTGAAGCAGAAATTTGCCTCCACAACACTCTTTATTGATTCGATCTTCGGTACGGGTTTGAGTAGGCCTTTGGAGGGATTTTATGGGGAATTGGTAGGCGACCTCCGTGCTTCCTTTCAAAGTAGAGACGAAATTCGATGGGTGGCGGTCGATCTGCCCACCGGAATTCCCTCCGATGACGGTCCCTTGCGGGGTGAATTCCTGAGGGCCGATTATACCGTGACGTTCACCGCGCCCAAGGCGGCGCACATCTTCCCTCCGGCCTGCGGGCACGTCGGCGAGTGGGAAGTAAAAACCATCGGGACGCCTGCCTCCTTGCTTGAAACGGACGATACCCTCTTCATGAACTACACGGACGCGGAGGCAGTCCGCCGGGTCCTTACGCCTCGCCCGCTGGATGCGCATAAGGGAACGTTCGGCCATGTTCTGCTCGTTGCCGGGTCGCGGGGCAAGACCGGCGCGGCGGCGCTTGCCGCCCAAGCGGCCCAAAGAGCGGGCGCGGGCTTGGTGACGGTGGCGGCCCCCCTGAGCGCCGCCTCCCTCATTGCCTCCGAGGCCCCCGAATTTATGACCGCGGCGATGCCGGAGACCGGCCAAGGAACGCTTTCTCTCCAGGCGCTGGAAGGCGACAGGTTCGATAAGTTGGTCGAGGGAAAAACCGTCCTGGCCGTAGGGCCCGGCCTGACCACCGAACCGGAGACGGTGGAAGTGGTCCGCCGTCTGGTCGAGACGTATGATATTCCTCTTGTGCTTGATGCTGACGGATTGAACGCGTTTTCTTTATCTAAAGCCGGAGCCGCCGATAAGCTGGCTGCGAAGGGAAAGGCGAGAACTCGCGTGCTGACGCCGCATCCCGGCGAGATGGGCCGCCTGTGCGGTATCGGTTCCGCCGAAGTTCAAGCCGGGCGGGTTGAAGTGGCTCGCGAGTTCTCTTCCAAGAACCGGCTCCATGTAGTCCTAAAGGGTTTTCGGACCTTGACGGCTGCGCCCGACGGGCAAGTCTGGGTCAACGGTTCGGGCAATCCCGGCATGGCGACCGGCGGGGCGGGCGATGTGCTGACCGGCATCGTGGCCGGGATGATGGCCCGCTATTCCGGTCAACCCGTGACGGAAGTTGTGGCCGCGGCGGTCTACCTGCACGGAGCGGCGGGGGACATGGCGGCGGAAAGCGTGGGCCAGGAAGCGTTGATTGCCTCCGATATTCTGAACCATGTCCCGGAAGCCATTCGACGGATTGAACGGATTGAAAAGCCCCGCCCTCTTTAATGCCCGCAATGCCCACAATGCCCGCAATGCCCGCAATGAACGAACCATCCCGCCAAACGATTACTCATTCTGAAGAAGAGACCCGGCAGTGGGGGCGGGCGCTCGGCGCTCGGTGGGCTGCCGCACCCCGGCACTCCCGCCTGGTGCTGCTTCGGGGTGATTTGGGAAGCGGCAAGACAACACTGACGAAAGGCATCGTCGCCGGCATGGGCGAGGGCGCGGAGGACGATGTCACCAGTCCCACCTTTACTCTGGTTCAGGAATACGGCAAGGCCGGCAGGGTTTTCCACGTGGACCTTTACAGAATTGGAAATCCTGCGGAAATCGAATCGCTGGGGCTAGATGAGGTTCTTGGGCATGGAAAGGGAGCGGGAGCGACCGTACTGGTTGAGTGGGGTGAAAAGTTCCCGATGGAAAAGGATACGCCGCGGGTGGAGATCAGCCTGGAAATTCTCTCAGGGGATGAGAGGAAGATCACGCTTGAGGTGTTCGACGGCTGAGGAAAATTCTTCCGGAAGTTTTCAAAGTGAAGATTTCTACGTTTGATGTTGCAGAGAAGCCGCGATCTCTTCCAGCCGGTCAATGACGGAAGCAATTCGCCCGTCCGGTGTTGAAGCTCCTGCCGTAATTCCAATCCGATTTACGTTTTCAAGGTCCGCCGAGTCGATCTCCTCGGCTACTTCGATGTGACGCATCGTCGTTCCTTGCTGCCGGCAAATCTCCGCCAGCTTATTGGTGTTGGCGCTGTTTCGCCCGCCGACGACGTACATCAGATCCACTTGGGCGGAGATCCCCCGCGCCGAAATCTGCCGGTCCGACGTGTAGTCGCAGATGGTGTTGAAGATACGCAGCTCCGTGCTTCGTTCGATCAGTCTGGCGACGACCTTCTGGACCTTTTCAATCGGATAGGTGGTCTGCACCACGATGCCCGCTTTTGCATAGTGGGGCAGGGAGTCGGCTTCCTCCGGTTGGTTGATGACGGTTACCCGCTTACCCGCATATCCCAGAATCCCTTTGATCTCCGGGTGGTTCGGGTCGCCAATGATGATGATGTGGTACTCCTCGTTGCAGAGGAGTTCGGCGTACTGGTGAGACTTCTTCACATAGGGGCAGGTCGCATCCAAGACTTGGTTTCCCTCGCGCCGCAGGCGGTCTTCTTCTTGGGGCCGGATGCCGTGGGTTCGGATGATGGAGACGGTGTCGTGGACGTCCTGGCCTTCCTGAACCACTTCAATCCCATCCCGCTTCATCTGCTCGATCACCTGCGGGTTATGAATCAAGGGGCCGATGGTGACAATCGAGGCTGTTGCCCGGCTGGATTCCTCCTCCGCCATCTTGAGGGCCCGCTCTACACCGAAGCAGAAGCCTGCGCCTTCGTCGAGAATGATCTCCATAATGGACCTCCGTACCCTGTAACGCCTTTACTTTCCGCTACTTTCCGCTGGTTATTCGCCGCGAAAAGCTCTTCCAGATGCAGTATAGGCGATTGGAAGGGCTTGGTCAACTTGGGGATGCGGTAAGCACTATACCCCCTTGTTTCTACCCCACCTCCGCCCGGCGCGCGATGCCACCCAGAAGAGGTCATGACGAGGTGCATTGGCAAAAAGAGGGGGACTGGTGTATGATTTTGCGCAAAGGTAAAGTTAAAATTGGGAATCCCCGTACACAACACTAGCCCTCTCCCGACTTCGATGAATTGGAGACAGCGCATGAAAAACCTTTCCAGGATTTCTTCGTTATTCGCACTTTCGATTTTTTGGAACTTACCCATCGCCTCCGCTCAGGGGCTACCTACCGCCTCCCCGGAAGAAGTCGGTCTTTCCTCGGAGCGCTTGAAACGCATAGGTGCCGTCATGCAGTCTTATGTGGATCAGGGGAAGCTGGCCGGTCTGATCACCATGGTGGCGCGCCGCGGGAAAGTAGTCCACTTCGAGCGATTCGGCATGATGGACAGAGAAGCCGGAAAACCCATATGGGAAGACACCATCTTCCGCATCTACTCCATGACCAAGCCGATCACCAGCGCCGCCATAATGATGCTTTACGAGGAGGGCCACTTCCAACTCGACGATCCGGTTTCGAAGTTCATTACGGAATTTGGAAAGATGAGAGTTTTCACCTACGCCAGCGCCGACGGATCGAACATTGTAACCACCGCCCCCGAGCGCGAAGCGACCATCCGAGATCTTCTGAGGCATACCTCGGGCCTCACCTACGGCTCCTCGAAAGAACCCGTCGACGTCATGTACAACGAAGCCAAGGTTATCGATTATGATACGACGCTCAAAGAGATGGTCCGCAAGCTCGGTACGTTGCCGCTGCGGAACCACCCCGGCCGGGAGTGGCACTATAGCGTATCCATGGATGTGTTGGGCTATCTGGTGGAAGTGATTTCGGGAATGGCCTTTGATGCTTTTTTGGAAAAGAGGATTTTTAAGCCTCTGGGAATGAAAGATACAAACTTCTATGTCCCGAAGGAAAAGCACAGCCGGTTTGCCGCTACCTACGGCCCCGATGGAGAGGGTGGAATTAAGCTGATCGACCCGCCCGCCTCCAGCCGATTCGCGAAACCGGTAAAGCTGCTCTCCGGAGGCGGCGGGTTGGTCTCAACCGCCTCCGATTACATGCGATTCTTGCAGATGTTGCTCAACGGAGGCGAGCTCGACGGCGTGCGCCTGCTCGGCACGAAGACCGTCGAGCTGATGACGGCGAACCACCTTCCCGAGGAGATGATCCCCATTCTCGGAGGGACAAGGGCGTTCAAGGGATACGGGTTCGGATTAGGCGTTCGCGTGATGGTGCACGTCTCGCAAGCGGAAGTTCTGGGATCAAAGGGAGAGTACGGTTGGATTGGCGCCGCGAGCACCTATTTCTTGATCGACCCGAAGGAAGAAATGATCGGCATCGTGATGACCCAGTTCAGGCCAAACAATTTTTATCCCATTCACCGCCAATTCAAGGTCCTGACCTATCAAGCCATCGTCGATTGACCTGCCCCTGGTCAAGAATTCAATTTTAGATGTTCCCCTACAACAAAATCTGCTGCTTGAAGTGGTGCACAACTCATGGATTGAAAGATTGGCGATGGGAAGCCATCGGGCAGTCGGCGTAGAGAGGCCGAAGCAAAAATAAGCACACCCACCCCCAGGGCAGGGGATGGGCGGTACCTCTCGGCGTCAATACCGGCTTACTTCGGTTGGGGGACGATGCGGAGATAAGGTTTGGGCGACTTCCAGCCACCGGGGTGTTGCTGTTTCGCGTCTGCGTCCGACACCGAGGGCAGGATGATCACGTCGTCTCCCTGCCTCCAGTTCACCGGTGTGGCGACTTTATGCTTGGCCGTGAGCTGCATCGAATCGAGGACGCGCAGCACCTCATCGAAATTACGGCCGCTGGTCATGGGGTAGATGAGCATCAGTTTGATCGTCTTGTCCGGACCGATGATGAAAACCGTGCGCACGGTGGCATTGTCCGCCGCGGTGCGGCCCTCACTGGTTTCCCCGGCTTCGGCGGGCAACATGCCATAGAGCTTGGCGATCTTCAGCTCCGGGTCGCCGATTATCGGAAAATTCATCTTGTGGCCCTGCGTCTCTTCGATATCTTTGGCCCATTTGGTGTGGCTGCTGGCCGGGTCCACGCTCAGCCCGATGACCTTGCAGTTGCGCTTGGCGAATTCGGGTTGCAGCCCGGCCATATAGCCGAGTTCGGTGGTGCACACCGGAGTAAAGTCTTTCGGGTGGGAAAACAGGATGGCCCAGCCGTTGCCGATCCATTCGTGAAATTTGATGGTCCCTTGCGTGGTTTCGGCGACAAAATCCGGCGCTTCGGCATTGATGCGTAGTGACATGGTGGTTTCCTCGCTTGAAATTTTATTATGGAGAAACACCTAGAAGATTAATTCTACGCGTGTGGGTTTTGGGATGTCAAGCGGACTTTACCGGGGGTTCTAGTGTTGCGTTACGTTAAATAAGTGACACACCACGTCTCCGGCTGCAGGGGACGCACCGAAGGGGTAGGACGGCATTTCCAGGCCGTCACGTCGGGCTGGAAATGCCGTCCCACCCAAGATACTTATCACCTTCACTCCGCTGTGCTTGTATCAATTTCTTTGGTAACAGGACACTGGGAGTGAACGCTCCTGAACCGAAAGTACGAATTAAACCGTTTTATCCGGCGCGTCGCAGAGTGACTCCATCGGGCAGTCGGCGCAGAGCGGTTTGCGTGCCATGCAGAGCTGCCGCCCGTGGTGGATCACCTGATGGCCGAAGTCGATCCATCGCTCCTTGGAGACGATCTCCATCAAATCCCGCTCTACCTTTTCGGGGGTTTTCTGTGTCGAAAATTTCCACCGGCGGGAGATGCGGAAGACGTGCGTATCGACCACGATGCCGGTCGGAATCCCGAACGCCGTGCCCAGAACCACGTTGGCCGTCTTTCGCGCCACGCCCGGCAGCGACAGCATCTCTTCCATGGTGCGGGGAATCTTTCCGCAGAAATCGGAGAGGAGTTTTTGCGCGCAGCCGATGATGTTCTTGGCCTTGTTGCGGTAAAACCCGGTCGAGTGGATTTCCCGCTCCAGGACTTCCTGCCGCAGGGCGGCGAAGTCCTCGACCGTGGGGTACTTTTGAAAAAGGCCCGGCGTCACCTTGTTGACGCGCTGGTCGGTGCACTGGGCCGAAAGGATGGTGGCGACGGTCAGTTGAAAAGGGTTGTGGTGAGTGAGGGCGCACTCGGCGCGGGGATAGGTGGCGTCCAGATGGCCCAGAATTTTTTCCACCCGCCGAGGATCGGTATAGTTCTCCGTCATTTTTACTTTCCGATTTACCTTTCAGAAAACGCCTGCTCGTTTTCCGTGAAGATTTCGTTTTCGGCGGCATCGAGTTTACCGAGAGTGCGCGAGGGAGATTTTTCTACCCGCCCAGCAGGTCCAGCACCTGGGGCAGCTTGTAGCGCGCGCAGGTGAAGATGGGCGTATCGCGCAGCGTATAGAGGCTTCCCTGGGACCCGCGCAACTCCATCACCAGATCAAGAAAATCCTGCGGCTTGTCGGATTCGAAGGCGAGGACGAACTCCTGGTCGTCGAGCCCGAACGAATAGGTGGTATTCAAGCGGACCGTCGGGTACTTGTGGCCGATGCGGATGTGCTCGTCCATCATCTTTTGGCGCTCCTCTTGCGAGAGCAGGTACCAGGCCCGGGTCTTTAAAAAAGGGTAGATGAAGAGGAACTTGAATTCCCCGGGATGGAGTTTTACTCGGCGGCCCTCCTGGCCTGCGTGCACGTGCTTGTCGACGTAGATGGACCGCTTCGTCATGGCCAGGTAGGAGTACGGCACGGACATGAATTTTCCCAGGCCCGTAGCCAGCAGCTCGGCGGTCATCTTCTGGAACAGTTCCAGGTCGTAACCGATGCGCCACAGCATCACTTCCGCATCGCCCCGAATCCCCACCAGAGAGTAGGGAATCATCAGCAGGGACTTTTCATACTTTTTGACGACTTTGGCGAAATCTTTTTTCCCCTGGGCGCGTTGCCGGGCCGGGAGGCGGCGCCAAGCCGGGTCCACCTTAAATAAAATGAAATTGACGAATTGCTGCCGGTCGTCGGGCGCGGAAAAATGGGTGAGTTTTTCTTTCGCCAAGGCGGATTATCTCCTTTGTCGGTTTGGTTGCTGGGGACCTGAAGCGAGGCCCGAGCCTGTGATCCAGACAAACTTTAAATATACCACAAACGGGGGAGAGGGCCGGCCCGCTTGAGGGTCTAAGGGTTGTGATGTCTCGCACATCTTAACTGCTGAAGGGGCTGCCGGAGGCCATCTCATCGAGCAGCTGGCGGAAGGCTTGGCCGCGGTGGGAGACGGCAAATTTCTCCTCCGGCGTCAACTCCGCGAAGGTCCGATTCAGCGGTTCGTAGAAAAAGTAGGGGTCGTAGCCGAACCCGCCCCGGCCGCGCGGCTTATCGAGAATTACGCCGTCCACGCGGCCCTCGAAAGTCGTAACCACCTTGCCCTGCCGCCCCACGGCGATGACACAGACGTAATAAGCGCGGCGGTCTTCCGTTTCGGCCAGCTCCTGCAACAGTTTTCGGTTGTTCGCATCGTCAACGGGTATCGTCTCGGAGGCGGCCTCAAGGCCTGCGAAACGCGCCGACCGGATGCCCGGCGCCCCATCCAGTGCCGGAACACAGATTCCCGAATCATCGGCGAATACCGGCTTCTCCGGGCAAAAGCGCCCGTAGTGGATGGCTTTCTTGCAGGCGTTCTCCGCAAAGCTCTTTCCGTCCTCTTCGCAGTGCGGAAGGCGCTTGAAGTCGGGAACCGCCTCTACCACCCAGCCGAAGTCGGCGGCGGCATGGCGGAACTCGCGAAGTTTTCCGGGATTCCCGGAAGCAAGGTAGAGAAGAGGAGCGCCCGAGTCTCGTCGAGCGGGTTTAGCCATTTTCCGGAAGGTCCAATTGCAGCACGTCTTGTTGCAGCTTCTTGAGTTCTTGAATACCCTTTCGGGCTAGTTCAATCAGGCCGTTCATCTCCTCCTGTGAGAAGGTGCGCCCTTCGGCGGTCGCTTGAACTTCGATCAGACGGTCCGAGCCGGTCATGACGACGTTCATATCCACCTCGGCGTTTGAGTCCTCCGGGTAGTCGAGGTCGAGCAGCGTTTCTGCGCCCACCAGCCCGACGCTGATGGCGGCAATGGTATCTATTAAAGGAATCTTTTTGAAAACTTTGTTTTCTTTGGCCTTTTGGCATGCCAGAGCCAGGGCGACGAAAGCGCCGGTGATCGATGCCGTGCGCGTGCCGCCGTCGGCGCGGATGACGTCGCAGTCGATCCAGAAGGTGCGTTCGCCTAGGGCTTCCATGTCCGTCACGGCGCGCAGAGAGCGTCCGATCAGCCGTTGGATTTCGTGCGTGCGTCCCCCTTGCCGCCCGCGGGCCGCCTCGCGCGGCGTACGGCTGCCGGTGGCCCGCGGAATCATGCCGTATTCGCAGGTGACCCATCCTTTTCCTTGGCCTTTAAGGAATCCGGGGACCGATTCTTGGAGCGAGGCGGTGCAGATGACTTGCGTCTCTCCGACGCGGATCAGAACCGAGCCTTCGGCCGAGGAGATGAAGTGCGGCTCGATGCGGACAGGCCGCATTTGGTCGTTCGTGCGGTCTCCGCTCCGCACCACCTTTCCTTGCTCGTAGAGCAGACCTTCAACCCGGGTGGGAAATTTCGCCAATGTTCGTACCCCTCCGTTGGGAAAATGGACCACCCCGGCAACGGATCTTGCCGGGTCGCTTTCCTTGGGACTGGAACTATTATGAGGCCAACAGGGCGCTGTGCGCCAGAGAAGTTATCGGTGGGGAGGGATTCGGGAAGGGAACCCGGTATTTCGATATCCAACCGCCGAGTTATTCCACCCAACGGGGATCGGGGGAATAGGCGCGGGTAAGGTCAATATGCCCTGCCAGCGTTTCAACTTCTTTCCCTTCCAGCAGAATTCTGACCTGACGGAGAGGCCGGATGTTGACGGCCAGCGTGTTGACGATGGAGAAGACGGCCAGAGTCTCCGCTTCGATTCCCGAAGAGAATCCGGCCGGGAACGGATTGCCGAAGTCCACGTAGAGGGTGCCGTCCGTGGTCAGGAAGATGGCTCGGATTTCAATCCGCAAGGGAATGACGCTGCGCAGACCCGAACGGGAGCCTTCCTTCAACGCCAGCAGAAGTTGGGTGGCGCGGTCCGGCGCGGTGGGAGCCAAAGGAAGCGTCCTCTCTTCCTTCCGGAGCCGCCCGCCGAGAGGGGCGGGGAAGTAGAGGTCCACGGTCTCCGGCTCGCTCGAGTTCACCTCCAGAATGAACTGGCGCAATTCGGTCCGGGCCTCAGCTGGGGGAAGCTCCGGCAACTCGGACAACCGTCGGGTCAAGGAGCGCAGATAGAGAAAGCTGCCCAGGGAGACGGCCAGAACGCTCAAGATCAATAGTTTCATTCCCGTTGACAAAAGTTTCTCCTAGGGAGAGAAATTTTCCGTGGCCCGCACCACGGCCTGGGAAATTTGGCGGATCACGGTTCGATTTCTCAGCCAAGCGCCGTCTTCACCGGACGAAAAATTGCCGGCTTCGATGACGACGGCAGGAGCGTTAATTCCTTCGAGCAACCGGACCGGCGTGCGAAGCGGTTGCCGCGTATGGAATCCGCGAATTTCGGAAAATTCCTTCTGCAACATCAGCGCCAGGCGGAGGCTGCCCGAAAGGCGGTGCTCCTGGACCTCATTCCAGGGGATCAAGGAGAGTTTGTCCCGCCTCGGAAGCTTCACGTCCCGGAACGGAGCCTGAAAGATGTGCGGCGTGAGGGTGCGGGAGGCGGGGCCGGTGTCCCCGGCATGAAAGCTCAAGAAGAGCAGAGCGGGGGCGGTGTTGGCCTTCACCTGCCGCTGCTCGAGGGTACGCTGCTCACCTTGGTTGCGAGTGAGAAGGACGCGGTAACGTCCGGTCGCCAGCAGTTCGAGCCGGACACGGTCAGCCACGCGCCAAGTCCAATCCTTTTCCGCGACGCCGTCCTTACTGCGGACTCCGAAGTCCGGCCCGCCGTGGCCCGGGTCGAGAACGATGGTCGGGAGCGAAGGGTCCGGGTGCTGGGGCGTGGAGGTGAGGGGAAAGGGAGACTCGCCGGCCACCGGCTCCGGCGTCCCCCGAGCGTCGAGGATCAGCACGCTTCCTTTGCTCACCACGGACGGCGACAAATGAATGTCGCCGGGCGCCGGGGTCAGGATCAGTTTCGGGATGCCGTCCTGGTCGTCGAATTTCAGGTTTTTTAGCAGAGGGCTCTCGAAGTCGTAACGTTCGCGCGGAGGGTTGAACGGCTCGTTTCCCAACAGGAAGACCCATTGGCCGGGAGCGGCCAGCCTCTGCACGACGACCGGCCGGAGGAATTGCAGCGTCAGCCGTGCCTGGTCCCGGGCAGGGTCGAACCGCAGGCGGAAGGAATTCGGCGTCACCTTTCCCACAAAGCAACGGGGAGAGCCCTTGGAGTAAACTACCGGTCCGGCCACCAATCGCGGTAACACATCGTCAAGAAAGGAGAGAGGAATCCACCAACCTTCTGAGTTTCGGATCACGTTGGAACTTAACCGTACCCGCTCACGGCCGATGCGGACCCGCTGACGGCGAGCCCGGAAGATCAGTTGACGCCGATTGAGGCGAAGAGAAAGCCTTCCGCGCGCTTCGTTCCTCTCCGTTACCGTGCCGAGGAGGCGGAGTGTATCTTCAAGCGGCAGCAGCCGATTTCCTTTGATTTGCCGCAGAGGAAGTACTTCCCGGTGGGTGGAGAAGTAAAAGACAAAGGTCTTGCGGTCCGGCGCGGAGGCGGGAATCGAGGAGAGGAGCCATACCAGCAGAAGAGCGGCACGAAGGACGGAGCCTGCCGGTCGGAACCGTTTCTGCCGGCAGTATTTCTGTTGGGAAAGATTCTTCATGATGGATTGCTATCGATTCGTCCTTGCACCCAAGAGTCTTACCGGGATTTCTTGGGAAGGTATTCCACGGCTTGCACTTGTGTGAGATTGACTCTCTTCGAGAAGAAATCCTTCCCGTCGCGGGACAAAATCATCCAAAGGTTTCCTGTTTCTGAGAGCAGGCGAATCGAGCAGGAGACGATCTCCTGCGCGCGCATCATGAAAGTTCGATTTCCGAACCCGTTGTCGGAAATCTCCCGTTCGTCGATTTCGCCGTTGCTGAGCCGGAACCCGCACGTGCCTTTGAACTTTGCAGGACCGTCCGACCCGAAGCTCATCACCAGCACGGAAAGCGCGGCATCCTTCACCTCCACATCGGCGACGCGCTTGTCGACAAGACCGGGCAGCAAGAAGCGGCCTTGGTGAATTCCATAAGGAAAAGTTGTCTTCCCGCCGTTCAAGCTCACCAAACCCGCGTGCGGCACATTGGGACGATACTCGACCCCGTTCAGAACATATTTCGGGCGATGGTCGGCGGGCAGAGGCTTCAAGGCGATGGGGGGGTTCTTCTTTTTCGCCAGCATGGGGATGGCCCGGTTCTTGTACATTTCGAGCGTTTTTTCGTCCGTTCCCTCGAAATAGTAAAGGCCGGTCAGCGCGGCAATTCGTTCCCTCTCCGTGTCGTGAGAGAAGGCTTTCTTTAAGGTGTCGAGAAATTCCTCTTTTGAAGTCTGAGCTTGAGACGGTAGGGGCGAGAGCGCGGCGAGAAGAACAGGAATCAACAAAAGGCGAGGGAACATCCGAACCCTCCTCCGGGCCGGGTCGCGACGTGCCGGTCCGGAGTATACCAAAAATTCCGCCAGGTGAAGTGGAAGGGGATGAGGGAAGAGTAGGTGTTTCAAAGAGCGGCAAATCACTGCAAAACGGCCGTTCGGTTCTGATTCTCCAAATCCAAAAGATATTTTTTCTACTGCGCAGCATGCCTTCATTGGGTGTCATTATTTCTTCACGGAAAAACCCGATATGCAGGAAATATACGGAAAAAGCGGGGAATCATCACATTCCGTGCGAAAGCCGTGCTCCCCGACCGCTCATCTGCGGAAGTCGGGTTCTTCAACTAAGTGATGGTGGAGGCGGGGGGAGTCGAACCCCCGTCCGAGAAGCGTTGCCTTGAAGAGCCTACATACTTATCCGGTTCATCATAGATTCGCGGAAGGCCCTAAAGAACCGGCAAGGGGGAGCCTTCCACTAGCCTGGGAAATCTCACTCTGAGCCCTCAGACGGCAGGACCAGAACCAGCCCGCGAATCGACGCCTCACATCCGCACAGCGGGCCGAGCGGAGGAGACGCGCTACTTAATTAAGCAGCGAGTGCAAACTGCTGATTGGCAGTTGTGTTAAGCCCATCCGATTACGGGAGGATGGAGACCGGTATGCCTCTTCAAACCAAGGACTTCCGTCGAAGCCGGTGCGCCCCCTTTCCATTTCCAGCCTACCTTTGGGGGTAGACCTTGTCAAGTAAGGTAGCCGTGTAAGCGAAGCGGGCAGGGGGACGGCATCTCGGAAAGCTGAGAAAAACGGGGAGGAAATGGGCTGCGGTTGCTCAGTTTACCATATAGGCGCGCCGCGCCGCCTTGTTTATGTCGTCGCGAAACGTGACCAGATCCATGAGGATGCTGGCAAACTTTCTCTTTTCCCGCAGATCGAGGCCGCATCCGCCCGTCGCCACGCTGGTGATTCGCAGGCTGGAGTCCACGACGAAACGGATCACTTCATCCTCGATCTCTCGAGTGATGACCTGCCTCTTGGTTATTTTGATGAAACGGTCCAACTCGGCCTCGATGACTTCCATGAAGTGCAGAAAGCATCGCTGCTCGCTGTTCAGAGATTCCGGTATCTTACGGCAACAGATTTGGCACCGTCCGGCGGATGCTTCCTGATTTTTTTCCAGCCGAACAGGTTCGCTAAGACCAGACACAGCCCCCTCCATACGGTAAAGATCGGCCTAAAGTCGAACGGCCTTGATAACCTTCTTGGCGCAACAAAATAAAATGGTTAGCCTTATTAGAGCACTGCGGGGGGGTGGCTGGCAAGGCCTAATTCCAAGTTCGTAAACGCTTGCTCGACTCACTCGACACCCGTTATCAAGGCTTCCGAGGCCTCTGTCGCCCCCTGTACTACTGGGGACCACACTTAGATTTAATAAACCATTGGGGGAAAGCTGTCGAGAGTACTCAAGTACCGGAACGGGACGTGTGGAGGGAAAATATTTCCAACGCAGATTTCCCACCCCTCATCCATTACATTTAACTATTAACTATTGCGTTGCGCCGGCTGCTCTCAGCAGTTGCTTGATTTGCCGCGTCTTTGCATGCTTCAAGGCTGTCCCGCCCGCCATATTCATCTTGAATATCGATCACCGCGCCGTTGGCCAGCAGGGCTTTCACGACCTCTTCGTTCCCCTCCTGAGACGCTATTATCAAGGCCGTCACACCATGTTGGGATTGGAGGTTGATCTTCGCGCCCTTAGTTAACAAGGTTTCCACGACCCCCTCGTGCCCTTGAGCGGACGCAATTATCAAGGCTGTTGGTAGGGTTTTACTTTGAAAGTCGATATTGGCGCCTTTCTCAACCAAGGTGCGAACTTGCGGAAGGTCTCCGGCAAAAGCAGCTTTCAGCAGGTCTTCATCGTCGCCGGCGTGAGCAACGGCTGACATGAGGATCAAGGCCGTTATTCCCCGGCTGAAACGATCGTTGGACTTAGTAGAACGGACATGATTAAATTGCTTGATTAAGTGTAATCTTGCTCGAGTATGGAACCATTCTGGTTGTGAAACACGAAAAAGCCAAGCTACAGTCTCCCAAGGCCGCCCCGGTGCATCGCTTGGTCCAATCCTATCTGACACGGATGGGAATAGGAAATTCGAGAAAATGGGAAGATTTCTGGCATCGTCTGCAAAAGACCCACGGGGATGTCGCCTTAGCGCTTGTTGAGGCTATGCGTCTCACGGAGCAAGGCGAATCGGTCAATGTATACTCAATAAAGAACAGTACGCTTGCTTTTAGCTTGGATGTGGCCTCGCAGTACATGGGTAGTCTCTACAGAAGCTATCTCACTTGGTTTGTGAATCAGCGACTTCCGACCCCCTCTAGACTTCTCGACATCGGATGCGAAAATGGCGTGCTCACCTGTTTTTACGCAACCCTCTTCCCAGAGGCCGAGGTCATTGGGATCGATAAGTGCACAAATGCCATCAAGTGTGCACGCGAATTGGCTGCACAACTGAAACTTACCAACGTGGCATTCGAAGAGTTGGACATTAAGATACTAGCTTCCGCCTTCGCGGGGCAGCCGTTTGACCTTGTGACAGCAATCACTACACATGCAGAAGCCATCGATTTCCCGAAGTTGTCAACGTCTCCGTCTTTCTACGAGTTGGAGGTAGTTGGGGCCGACGAGCGTGCTTCGGCGGTTGCAGAGACACTGCAAGCCCTGGTCCGACGCGAGACCGGTCTTCTATTTTCTCTCGAGAGGTGCTACCACATGAAGGAGTTTGTATGGTGGGCTAGGCTTCTTAACCGTGTCGGCCTCTCCTTTGACTGGACCCGCAGCTATCTCCTTAGTTACATCGATCCGGATCAAGAGCAGGCAGTGCTTCCTCTAATTGTGGCTTTACGAAAGGCCTGGGTTGAGCCCTGCCTAGCGGAAGATTTCCTTGCATTTTGGACGCATAAGGAATTCGAGGAACTTTCTGAAGGCCGAGTGATTGAAGGCTATGCCGCGGAAGCCTTGTTTACCGCCCTGAACCCCAAGAACTTAGTTTACGGTGTCGAAGCAGTTTACCATGACGGGAGCGGCGCGGAACGTTTGGAGTTGTGGGTAGCTGGGCCCCTCCTTCTAACATACCGATATTCCAACCTTGGCTACCGGCACTTGTCCATTGGTTCTAAACTCACCATGCCTCAAGTATCGCCCCACGTTGAGAATTACACATCCGAGCAAGCGAAATACGCCGAGATCAGATCCTATGGGGAGAAATCTGAGAATCTGTAAGTATCGTCCCAATCCTGGGAATGCCGCGCTGTTGGGTTTCTTGTTCACGAAGGAGGCTGTGCGAAATCCATGGATCCCATCAGGATGTCACTAATCTGGTCATCGTATTGGAACAGCAAAATCAACCTCCTGAGAACTATTGTCAAGCTGTCAGATCGACAAAAGGCATGCGCAGTATCTGGGCGACCTTCTTCATCTCGGCCTCCACGGCAGCATGCACGAGGGCAAAATGGTGACACGTGCCAACGTTCGTAATATTTTCGAAATAGTTGTGAAGCGGAATACGTGGACGAAAGACGGTATGTTCGAAGTGAACATCCTGCGGGGGCAGGTCCACCGACTCGCCACACGCAATCCGCATCTCATAGCCCTCGTGACCCCGGTAGAAAGTCACCAGGGTAACAGGGCCGGGATTAGTGATGAACTCCGGCAGAACACCGAAATGGAGAGCGCCCGGCCCCTGGTCAAAATTGATGTATTGGGTGTTACGTAGTTTCGGACGGGTGCCTTCCTTCGCCATGGAGAAACCAGCAGAGCCACCCTCGTGGCCGCCCAGCACATAGTTGTGTTCTTCGTCAAAGAGCAAATGCTCCCAGAAATGGCAGGGCTTGCCTGTAATACTCCGGAGAAGGATGCCGGCCACGGCGGTGGAGAGATCACCCTCGGTGGTGACGACGATACCTTGATCAATCAAGCGGGCCATTCCAACAGCGGGCAGCATGCCACATGCAGGTGTCAAGCCGGGAAACGTATCTATGGCGAGGACGTCAAGCCCTGCATCGCGCACCATTTGCTCGAGAGCGATTGCCTGTTTGGCCGCAAGGCGAACCTCGTCCTCTGTAGGCTCCACGACCTCGCACAGCCGGTATAGCTCCTCCGTTACGGCTTGTGTCTCCTCAGGCGTAACGTTGTCCATGTATTTCAGCAAGTCGTTGATGTACATGTAGGAAAGGCGGATTCCGGTCTGGCCGATCATGCGCGCTTCATCGGGGAAGGTATCGTACATGGGTACAGCCGCGCTGCGATGGGGGAGGAAGCCGATGGTGCTGTGGGCCAAGCGCCAAGTAGCCTGGGCCGCACGTGCGTACTCCACCAGTTCACGAATGGATCTCTCCGACTCCAGATGACCAAATGCGAACCCAAGCCGAAAGCCCGGCCACAAGCGCTGCAGGCTACCGGGCAGTTGCACGGCACTGTTAACACCCCAGGTACGCCCCCAATCTGTGGGGCTAGGATGGCCCTGCAGACCCGGAAGACCTTGGGAAAAGTAGAGAACAGGGAAGATGTCTCCTATCTCGCGAAGCAAGGTGACTGACATTGCATCGTCAAGGTAGGTAGCGTGGTACATGACAACAAGGTCTACCTCAGCGTCGCGAAAGGTCCGCGCGGCCCGAATCGCGTCCTGCTCGTTTGTGACTAGGCCAGGGTATACTACCTCACAGTGGGACTGAAGAGCATTTTGCAGGCGCCCAATGTCGTGCTCCAGCGCATTGGGAAGATCATGCATTCCGGTGTGCTTCCAGTAAGTTTCGATGCCTCCCGAGAAGAGGCCTAACTTTGGTTTAACCCTGTTGGGTACTCCTTGGGCGTAGGTTGTCATCGGTCATTTGCCTCCATGGACGCCGAACCTCCTGGGTCGAGGCCCTGTCGCGGATTATCCCGAGTGAGTACACACAAAGAAACGTCCCCTCTGAGTAATACGTATCGAGGCATTAATTGAAATTCGAAGATAAGCAGTACCTTCGACTCGGCACCAGAACGGAACATCCACCTGACTTCACCGTACATCGGGGTCTCCAGTTTCGCGGCCGTTTGCACCGGAAGAACATCCAGGGGCCTTCCTTTCGCCTACCTTGGGTCGATGGGAGTTTCCGCATGGTGGCGGCAGCCTTTGGAGACGCTCGGGCCTGCTATTCGCTTTGCTGAATCGCAATTACACGATACTCTTCCAGGCGTGGCACAACAAATCTAACCTCCCTCCCCTTTTCCTCGAAGGGGAGCTTCTGCTGCTCAAGCACTGAGTATACGCTTGTGACGCGTCTGCCGGAGGTCATGGGCATGCGGACCGTAATATTGTCAACGGGAACTGCTTTCCCAACGGCGCGAATAACGCCCGGGGAATACAAAGTCCTCGAGCCATGGGTCGGCCGTGGATAGAGCTGATCATAACTGTGATTCAAGAGATGGATGACCAAGCGGTTCTTGGTCTTCTGCTCGTAGAACGTCGCCTCAACCGTGGCCGGCGCCGTCACCTCCACTGGTGCTGGCCCCGCAATCCACCGGGCAGCATTCAACAGGAACCGCCCGTACTCGGGGTGACCGATCCGATAGTAGAGACGGTCCACTTGTCCGGGGAAATAGACTACCCGCCCGGCAGAGTAGTCTTGGGCCACGAGCGCGGGATAACCCATATCCTGCCGAGAGACCGGTGGAGAAACATGCCGAAACCAACTATCGCCTAGCTCCTTTAGAGTGTCCACCAGAGTTGCCAACACCTGCGTCCCTTTGCCGGGCTTGACCTTCAAGTGGCGACTTGCGTTAGGCGTAATGCCTCGCAACCGACGTTCCGGCTCACTCATGGAGCGGTATTGAGGGTTCAAATCTCCTTCCAGGGATTTCATTTCTCCATGGGGAATGCGGCTGCCGCGCACAAATCCTTCGAGCAGCGGGTGAGCGGCCGTTCCCTCGATCCATACCCAAGGCCGGCGGATATAACCTGCGTATTGGCAACCAAAAACGTCGCCCAGCAGGAAACCGTCGCGGGGACGACCCTCGTCATCACTTAGGGACGTTTCGTAGGTGGCCACAAGCCCGCCTCCACGCTCCACAAAGGCCCTGATAGCCATCCCTTGTTCGCGACTTAGGCAGCGTGCATTGGCGAGTATCAATCCACTGTAACGTGAGAGTCTCTCGAGCGTCAGATCCTGATCCACGATGAGGTCCACTGGGATATGGGAACGGGTGAGCGCATCGTAGAATCCCTTCGCATGGTCAAAGTGCTCGTAGGGCTCCATGCCCGGCACGTCGCTGCTCTGATGAGAGAGCAACAAGGCTAGGTGATTGAGCGGCTCGACATCGCTCAGATATCCCTCCAGTTGCTTTGCTTCCTTGAAGACGACCCCTAAATCATCCCATCCTCGCGTTTCCTGAACGATTTCGTTCTCCCAGCCGACAATCCACGGCGAGGCACCACTGATGAGGATTTCGCGCGTTTCCTGGCGCATATGCTCCGGCGCCTTGGGCAAACCGACGCAATAACCGTGCGCGTAAGGATAACAGTGGACCACAGGCTTTCCGTGCGCTCGACCAATGGCCACCGTGCGCCGAACCTCAAAGCCCTTGTCCTGTAGGGTAATCATGTCCCCCGTATGTTGTTCCTGGAAAAGAACATCCATGCCCTCATAGTTTCCCGGCTCCCAGAGCCGATTGACAACAATAATCCGATCCCGTGCATTGGCAATCCGACGCGTCTCAATCAGAAACTCCTCAAATTTCTTTATCTCCCAGTCCCAGAGCGCACGGAATTCTGCCTCCTGCCAATTAGACCTTTGATTGAGATCGATACCCGTATCCTCCAGGTACCTGGCACGGCAGTATTCGCAGAAACAGGCCCGGTTGGGATATACCTTATCAGAACCGGCAAACAGGTAGTCGAAGCTCACCCCGTCGATGGGGTAGTTCTGAAACAACTCCTCAAGGATCTTGAAGACGACTTCTTTGTAGGGACTGTTCAGAATGCAGAGGTGGATGCAAGGGTCCAGGTGCATGTAGCCCCAGCCGCTGATCTCACCTTCCCGATTGATATGTGCCCAGTCCGGATGAAGCTTGTAAAGGGAAGGATTCGGCGAAGGCCCCCACATTCCCACAACTCGAATGCCGGCGGGGCGTGCTTCCGCCAGCACCTCCCGCAACAGATCGCGGGCACCCAGTTGCGGGTGCTTCGACAAATAGCTGCTCTCAAAGAAGGCATGTCCCCACTCGCTAACGATCATTAGGTCCAGAACATTGGCTTCGACCCGCCGTACCAGTTCCAAGAGGCTGCGAGCTGTCCACTGGTTCAGCAGGGTGGCATAATCAGACTCGATAGCCATATCGAAGACCCGGAGAGGTTTCTCGAACCAGTGTCGCGAGGGTGCCTCCGGCGCAACGGCGGAAGATACCAAAGGATAGGTACCTGGCAGAAGGGCTGCCCCAGCACTGGCTGCACTCGTTACCTGAAAGAATTTCCTACGACTAATCTGATTTGCCCGACTTCCCCTTGGATTCTCTTTCTTGTTTTCCACTTCAGACCTCCAATAGCAAGAATCTATGCCGATGAACCTTCCTTTCCGCTTCCCATATCTCTCTCGGGCCTGCACCGTAACATTGCTAGCAGCCTCTCCGGTAACATGCACTCAGAGGTAACCCGGGGGATCCTAAACGGCCTTTGGCGCCGTGCAGGCCAAAGCGGGATAGAGCGAGCTCATGGAGCCCTTCTGCTGAGCCGGTTTTCATACGAGGTAACTAGGTAGGCTCCCACCAATACCAACAACCCACCTGTTACCATGGAAAGAGTGATTTTTTCCTTTAATATGACAGTTGAGATCAGGACACCGAACACCGGTAAAAGGTAGATACAGATGGAGAGCTGGGTGACTTCGAACCTCTGCAACAACCAGAAGAACAACGTCACGCCTAATCCCCAGGAAAAGACACTCAAGACACCTAAGGAAATCCAGGTGGCCCACCCAAATTCCCAAAAGCTCAAAAGACCCTCCGGCTCAATCCAGATCATCAAAGCAGCGGTGAAAACCAGTGTCAGGACGTATCCATAAAGCACGACCTGTAGGGGCGTGTAGTTGGCTAGCAGTTTTTTGGCATAGGTGTTGAAAAAAGAGCTTCCACAACCAGCGATGAAGATGAGGAAGTTTCCGAAAAGGTACCTGCCCTTGAAAATCCCTACAGTTTTCCAGTCGAAGTCGGAGATAATCAATACGCCGACAATGGCGACCAAGAAGCTTACCCAACGAACCCATGTCATTTTTTCCCGCAACAGGATGCCCGCTAGCAATGCCATCTGAATGGGAATGAGGAGGGTGAGGACCGAGGCGTTGATCGCGAGGGAGTGGTCCAGTCCCCAGGCCAGGAGAATGGAGGGAGGCAGGATGCCGAAGACGCTAAGTAAGGTGAAGCGCAGCCAGTCGCCTCGGTTACTGTTCCTTGTACCCGAGCCGGCCGACGTGTGATTGAACTTTCGTTTCTCGTAGCGATAGAACGGATAAAGAACAACAGAGGCGAAGAGAAATACCCAAAAGGTGACCGTGACAGGCCCAGCATGGGAAACTGCTACTTTGGTAGCCGTGTACGTGGCGGCCCACAGAAAGTTGATAAAAATCAGAAGGCCAAAATAAGATATATTACGTAATCCAACGCTCATCGCTAAAATCCAATGGGCCCCTGCTGGGGAAAGGTCCGGGGCATTGTACGAGCACCAAGAACGGCTTTCCGTCCTGCCCGCGAACCTCGGCGGCACACATTACACTGGGTGTGTAGCACCTTTCGTTCCCCTAACAGCAGAATCCTCCGCTCGATTATGAGGAGTTTTGGAAGCTAAGAACTTCCGAGGAGGATACCGTACCAAAATTGGTTTGTAAACCTGTATCTCAGGTTAGAATTGGAGAGGCCCCTGGGACGTTGAAGTGTGTGAGTGAGAGATGACGGTCCCCACCGGGCCTATGTGGCTGCAATGCTAGCCGGGCCGGAGCAGGGATTGATTCGCCAGCGGCCCCGGAAGTACCAGAAGAAACAGGACTTGGCCGACCTGAAAGCCACTTGGCGGCTCTTCCAACAATGCTCTGCCCGAGCCAAGGATCTCGGCGATATCCACCACTGCTGGAGGCAGATGAAAGCCCGCAGCTTGTTTAGCGATGATTTTGCTCGCTTATCGGTACGGGCTTCGGGCCTCCGAGCCCGGAGGGCTCCACTGGAGGCAACCACGTGTATAATCACAACTGCTTGAGGGTCAAAAAACTAATTCCGGCTCAACATAGAAACTGAAACCAAGTTCGTTCCAGCCCTTGCCGGACATACAAGGGGACAACACATGAAGGTTGGGAGATGGTTTGCGTGTTTGGGGATGATGTTCGTGTTCTGGGTGTTGCCGGCGGGGGCAGCGGCAAAGGCACGTCCCCAGGTAGACGTGCCGGTAGGAAGTGCGGCACTGCGCTCACAAGAGGTGCGAATCACGGCGAAGGAGTTCGCGAAAGAGGCTTACGCGGCACTCCCCGTGGAGGAGACCTACGCCTTCCACAAGGCTCTAAGCGGATGGCGCGAACCCCTACGAAGAGATCCTGCCGCCAAGCCCGGCCGGGGGGAAATGGAACTTCCGGCTCAAGGTTGGACGCTCCGGATTCGTGCAGACGTCGGGCCGGTACTGCAACAGGCGGCCGAGGAATTCCGGGATTACCTCAATCGCTCCATGCAAGTGCGGGTGCGGATTGAGAAGCCGCCTTCGCTCACCGACTGGGCGAGCACTCAAAGGGTAATTGTAGCGGGTACACGCGACCATCTGCCCGGTTGTGGTGCTGGACTTAAAGCTAAAAAAGACTACCAGATTCAGGTTTTGCCCGAAGCAGTCGTGGTTTGCGGTTTTGACGAACGCGGGGCAATGTACGGCCTTTACAATCTCGAAGCGCGCATGAACTTGCGCGAAGGACCTTTTCTACCGAGCGGACTGAACATCACCCGCCACAGCTTGTACAAAGCGCGGATGACACTATCCGGTCTGGGTTGGGGAGAATGGCCGGACAGATACCTGGCCTTGCTGGCCCGCTATGGATTCGATTCCATATTTGCTTCCGTTTACGCGAATCCCAATGGTGTGGCCGCAACGCCGTACGCGGGGGGCGGTCACAAGAAGCAAGATCCGGCGCGGGTGCGCGATCTGATCAACCGCGCGGCCCGCTACGGCATCGATCTCTATTGTCCGATCCTGTACCGCTATACCGGGGAGCCGGAGAACGAGGCCGGGCTGCGAAAGCTGGTGCGGGACATTGTGAGGGAGTTCCCCGAGATCCGCGGCTACGTACTGTTGACGGAAGGCTTCTATTATAAGACCTGGTTCGGTGCCGGCGGTTCGCCGTCCAGCCCTCGAAAATTGGTGGATAACGCTACGTTCGCTATCAATTACGACAAGAATCTTCGACAATGGATCCGGAACTGGGCTCGAGGCGTCAAGATCGTCACGGAAGAATGCCACAAGATCAATCCTGCCATCGAGGTCCTTCCCTGGGACTACAACATCGACTTCCGGCCCGAGCGGATCAAGCTTAAAGAGTATGTCATAAGCCAACTGCCTCTAAATTCCATCCCGCTGCTGACTTTCGAGAATGGAAAGAGCTTTACGCGTGATGGACAACGTGGATATTTGCAAGATTATGCGATTAACGAGGCCGGGCCAGCGGAAGTCACGGAAGCGCAAATCGTAGCAGCCAAAGCGCGAGGGATGCGCGGCGTTTATGCCAAGGCGGATACCTGGGCGAGTTGGCAGTTTGGCACCTTCCCCTATTTGCCGGCTCCCTACCAATGGTACGCCCGCTATCAGGCGCTGGAGAAGTACGGGATCGACGGGGCGCTGGAAAGCTGGAGCTACGGCTTCAAGCCCAACTTCATTGCCGAAATGCGTGCCTGGTATAGCTGGAGTGATGCGCCGGCGCTCAACGAACTGCTGCGTTTGATCGCCCGGCGGGAATTTGGTCCTGGCTCGGAGGAACTGGTGCTGCGGGCCTGGGATCATTTCAGCCGGGCCCTGCGGCTGGTTCCCGATACCGGACCTACCATGGGGACGAATAACGCGGTCGCCGCCCCCCTGTTTTTTGAGAAGCCGAAGCCGCGTGCCATGACGCTGGACCACTCCTGGGACGACCCTGGGAAGTGGTCGCGGGCCTCGGGCCTGAATCCCTACTGGCCGTACGTGCCGCGCCGGCTGATCCTGTTTCCGGATTTCAGCCACCGGGTGAATCGGGCAGAGAGGTATGCGCAGCCTTTCTCGCTTCCCGTTTTCACCAAATACTTGACCTTGGCTGCCGATGAAATGGAGAAAGGTCTCGAAAGTTACCGTCGCGCTGCACTCCGCGCCCCTACCCTCAAGAAGCGCGGCGTCTTTCGGAAGGTTCTGCTGGCGGAACAGTTGCAACGCATGATGCGCAGCAATCGAGCCGTGCTGGAGTTTGAAGACCTGCGCTTCCGTTTGACAAAGGCCGCCAGCCGCAGCGAACAGACGCACCTATTAAAGGCAATGACTACCATCCTGAAAGATGAGATCTGTCGAACCGAGGATTCCCTAGAAACAGCGCGCCGGGATTCTCGCCTGGGCTATGAATGGGAACAGGACTACATATACACTCCACACACCATCGAGGAGAAACTCGAACTACTGCGGTTGACTCTCAACAAGCAGATTCCCGCTTACCGAAAACGGAATGGGCTTTGACGAGTTGGGTTGGGCACTTCGAGTCCACCTGTTATCATCCACTGCTGCTGTTCAATCGAGAGGGCGACTGTCTGGCGGCGAAGCTCCGTCCGGGCAACGTGCACTGCGCCGATGACTGGGAAAAACTTCTCCTACCGGAGATTGAGCGGCAGCAGAAGCTGGGCAAGGAGGTGGTGTTTCGGGCCAACCCCGCCTTCGCCAAACCAAAGATCTATGTCGACAGGTTTTCAGGACCCGGAAAAGGGTGGCTGGGCGCCGGTGGGACCCTCTGGGAGAAAACCCGTGCCCGGAGGGCTCGACTGGAGGCAACCGGGTGTATACTTGCAACTGCCGGAGGGTCAAAAAACTAGTTCCGGATTCGATCTGTTACATCCGAACAGCAAGGAAAAGAAAATGAGACGATCTCGAGCAACTCTTCTAACGGCTGTCACCCTAGCTGTAGTGTTGGCCCTTGCCCTTGCGTCAGCCAGGGCTGCGGACATTCCACCCACAGGTAAGCCGATCAAGCTTTTCGACGGCAAGAGCCTGAAACACTTCGACACGTTCTTGCAAGAAAAGGGACTCAACATTGACCCGGACGAGGTCTTCCGCGTCTATGACGGGCTGGTGCATGTTTCCGGGAGCGAGTTCGGCTACTTCATCACCAAGAAGGAGTTCGAGAACTACTACCTGCGGGTGGAGTTCAAGTGGGGAAACCCCACCCACCCGCCTCGCGAAGGCAATGCCCGTGATAGCGGAATCCTCTATCACGTCGTAGGCGAGAATAGGATCTGGCCCAAGTCGATCGAGTTTCAATTCATCGAAGGCGGCACCGGCGACATCCTCGTCGTGGGCGGGGTGTCGCTGACGGTGAAAGGCGAGACGAAGGAGTACGGTCGCTTTGACCGCTTCGGCAAAGGCCCTTGGGAGGATGTGATCGGCTACCGCGATCCTGTGAATGAGGTAGAAAAACCCCACGGAGAATGGAATGTCATCGAAATGATCGCCGACAGCGATCACGTAAAATATTGGGTAAACGGCAAGCTCGTCAACGAAGGAACCGCGGCGAGTCTGACCCGGGGGAAGATCCTCTTCCAGTCCGAAGGCGCCGAAGTTTTTTTCCGATCTATTGAGCTGCGCCCTCTGAGAAAGGAGTGATCCGTGAAATGTCGGTGTGTATCGTTTGCGGCACTCCTTGCTGGCGTAATTTCTGTCCTTATCCGGTACCCGAAATCAAAGCGCGAGCCAAGGCTTTGCTCGAGGAGACGCAGGGAGCGGATCGCCAGGCCGTTTACGAAAAATATCTGCCGGCCCTGTAGATGGCAGGCGACCCCGATCGCGGCAAGGAGATTTTCAAAGAATCGTGCAGCCAGTGCCACAAGATCGGCGCGATGGGGCACGAGGTCGACCCTGACCTTCTAAGCGTCACGACGCGGTACCAAGAGGTCCTGCTCGCGGACATCCTCATTCCCAATCAGGCGGTGGAAACGGGTTATGAGGAGTATCTCATGGAGACCGTGGATGGAACGTCCATCTCGGGAGTGATGGCAAATGAATACGCCTACCACCGTGACCATTCGTCGCGCCAAGGGAGAAGAGGACACGATTTTACGCAGCAATGTGAAGACCATGTACTCCCTCAGCCTCTCGCCCATGCCGGAAGATCCCGAGCAGACATCAGTGTGGAGGGCATGGCCGATCTACTGGCGTATATCAAGAGCCTCCGAATGTGAAAGACCTGCTGCGGAGATCCGGATCCCGCGGTGGTCTACTTAACCTAGCTAGACGAGGAAGATCCGAGGCCGGTGGCCGGTAGGGTAAACGCGGTCGCCGTTCGCCTAATCGATTTTTCGTTGGAGGAACGAAATCATGATCAGCATATGGATGAAGGTTACCTTGAAGAGCGCTTGGTTCAGAAGCGTCGAAGTATTCTTTGTGTTGGCCTGCGTTTTGGTAGTCGGGGCGCCCCTGCTCTGGGCCGGCCAGCTTCAGGTGGGCCGTGGTAAGGTCAAGATCACGCCTGGACCTGGTATTCCGATGGCAGGCCAGTACGGGGTCCGCCTGAACGAAGGCGTACACGACGACCTTTACGCCAAGGCCATCATGCTGGAAAAAGACGGCGTCAAAGCAGCCCTGGTGGTGTGCGATCTAGCGAGTATTCCGCGGTCGATCGTGGAGGAAGCGCGGCGTCTGGCTGAGGATACCACGGGCCTGCGCGGCGACCATTTGATGATCTCCGCCACGCACACGCATACAGGTCCGACAACAGGATCGCGCCTCATTGGAGTGGACTCCAAGACCGAGCGCATCGCCAAAGCATATCTCAAAGCGCTGCCAGGGATGATCGCCGAAAGTGTCAGGTTGGCCGAGGCCGACCTGCAGTCAGCTCGCGTTTCGGCGGCGATCGGTCACGAGGATTCGGTTGCCTTCATCCGGCGTTTCCTGATGAAAGACGGAACCGTCGGCTGGAACTCCGGCAGGCTGAATCCCAAAATCGTCCGTCCTCTGGGGGAAATCGACCCCGCTGTTCCTGTTGTTTACTTCGATACGCCCGATTCACAGCCTCTGGCGACCTACGTCAACTACGCCAACCATCTTGATACCGTCGGCGGCCTGCGGTTCTCCGCCGACTATCCCTACACGATCGCCAAGCTGCTAGGCGAGGTGAAAGGCCCCGACATGCTGACCGTCTTCACGATCGGAACCGCCGGCAACGTCAACCACCTTGACGTCAAGAGTCCCGTTTTACAGAGTGGGCATTACGAAGCGGCGCGCATCGGGACCATCCTTGCCGGCGAGGTGCTGCGCACCTATCGCAAACTCGAGCCCCTAGAAGTGGAAGCGCTGCAGGTCAGCCACGAGATCGTGGAGCTGCCTTTGGCCTCTATCAGGCCCGGCGATCCGGAGTGGGCCCGCAAGATCGTCACGAAGTATGGCACATCCGATGCTGCTCCCTTCTACGACCAGGTTTATGCCTTCAAGGTGCTTGACGTGGAGAAGCGCCAGGGCAAGCCGATTGAGGCAGAGGTACAAGTCATCAGTCTCGGAGGCCAAATCGCCTGGGTGGGATTACCTGGCGAGATCTTTGTCGAGTTAGGTAAGGCCATCAAAATCGGCTCGCCGTTCTCGTATACGATCGTTGCCGAGCTGGCGAACGGGTCGATCAACTACGTGCCGGATCGTCGAGCTTATCCGCAAGGTGCCTACGAGGTGATCAGCGCCCGCGTCGCTTCGGGAAGCGGGGAAGCGCTCGTGGAAGCCGCGATCCGCCTCTTGATCGACCACCACAGTAAGTTTCTGAAGTGACCTGAGGGTTGCCAAGACCTGACCAAGTGGATGCACTTAGGGCATTCGATGATACCGGACGCGGTTATTCTGGCTCTCAACATGTCTTGACCGTAGCACCCAGAAGGTATCGAGTGTAAGGGTATATCAAGACGGGTGCCGTCAGGCCTGAATCATGGGGCATATGGCACCTTCCGAATTACCACTCCTTGCGTTGACTTGCGCTCACGTGAGCCTTAGGATAGCCCCATCAAATCGGATTCTCTCCCATGATTGGCAAGACCATATCCCGATACCGCATTGTTGGGAAGCTGGGTGGCGGAGGTATGGGTGTGGTCTATAAAGCCGAGGATACTCGCCTGGGCCGTCAGGTAGCCCTGAAGTTCCTGCCTGAACGACTCTCTGCGGACCGTCAGGCGCTGGGGCGGATAGATGGGCTGTCGCTTTTGTCGGGATAGCTCAGGCTGTGGCAGCACCCAAGAAAATGATTCCGATAACCCACAGGAATGGAGAGGTGTCTGAGAAAGCTGGTTCTGGATGCCCAGGCGATGAGTTTTTGGGACTCGGAAAGAGCGGCTGGAAGCCGCTGGTAGTATCTCGGAGAAAATAGTTGCCTGGAAGTGCTCAGTTGAAGGCTAACCGGTTTGTACTCACGAGTGCCGGAGGGTCAAAAAACTAATTCCGGGTGAAATCCGGATCTTGAGAGAAGGGATCCGTAGGGCACGTTTTCCCCATGCGAAGCGTGTAAATCAGCGGCATGGTAGCCGGCATACTGACACAGAAGCAGGGGGTCGAGCCAGGCCCCGATAGGAGAATAATGGTAGAGCTAAAGCACCGTTTCGACGAGGACGGCTTCGTTCCTATCCCCGGTTTCCTTGAATCCAGGGAGCTGAAGAAGGTCCGCGGCAGGCTCGAGCGTTACATAGGCGAGGTGTGCCCTCGGCTGGAGCCTCATTACGTTCTGTTTGATATCGATAACAGCACCCGGGGGATTAAACAGCTTATCGAGATGAATAAGTTTGATGACTTCTTCGCCGATTTACTCCATGGGGACAAGGCCAAGGAGGTGGCAAGGGGATTATTGGATGACGAGGTTCTGCCGCAGCAGGTTTTGTACTTTGACAAATCCCCGCGAATCGGGACACCGACACCTCCGCATCAAGACGGCTTCTACTTCTGTATCACTCCCAATGAAGCCTTGACCATGTGGATCGCATTGGACGACTGTGATCCAGAGAACGGTTGCATGAAATACCTCCGAGGATCTCACCGCAAGGGGGTCCTCGATCACCGTGCCTCCGGTGCGGTCGGATTTTCCCAGGGCTTGGCGGAAACACCATGGAGCCAGGACGAGGTTGCCACCCTCCCCGCCCGGGCGGGAGATTGCCTCGTACACCATTCCCTCACGATTCATTTCGCCGACGCCAACCGAAGCGATCGCCACCGGCGTTCTCTCGGGTTGACCTATTACGCTGCTCGGACTAAGCGTGATGAACTGGCCTGGGAGCAGTATAGGGCGAGCTTGAATGCCCAACGGGAAAAATACAGAAAAGAAGCAACAAGGCTCTAAGCCGATCGTCCAATAAGTTTGCGCCAAGGAGCCTGTGGAAGTAGGGCTGGTCAGTAGGGCCAGCACGAAACTCCTTACCACGAGTCCTCCCTCTGACCTGACCGGGGTTTTTTGTACCAGGTGAAATGAGAGAGAATTCACCTGAGAAGGAGACCCGATCATGTCGACGAAGAGGTATATGCAGGAGCAGATTGTGACGCTGTTGCGGCAGATCGAAGTAGAAATCGCGAATGGGAAGTCAACCCCGCAAGCCTGTCGAGTTGTCCCATTTCAGCTGAGCCGCGACAGTCAAACGCTGACTCTTTATCTTCACCGTACTCTTGATGGGATTATTCCAGCCTGCCCCGTGGTCTTTACGGCGGAAAGTTCATCCGCCACAGGAGGTCCTTAAGACACGGGGCGGAGTGGAGATCTTTTTAGCAGCAAGTCCTTAGCGCGCCAAGCGCGTGAAATAGTCCTTCGCCTTCTGGATCTCTTCTATAAGGGCTGAACTGTTTTTGCGGAGGAGGTCCTCTCCGACAAAGACCGAGGGATCCTGTTCCAGTTTCTTGGCAAAATTCTCAATCTGATCCTCAGCCAGCCGGGCATTCAAATCTTCCAGCCGGGCCAGCCACGTACGAGCCAAAGCTTTCGCCCGGGGATGGGCTGAGAGCGGAGACCCGCCTTTCAACGTTACATAAACGGGAGCGGAGTGTGCCTCCGACGTCGGGCGCAGCGTGCGGTGAATAAGACCCGCCGGATTTGTTTCCCCCAGCTTACGTCCAGAAGTACGAACAGCCAGCCAGGAAGCCTCTTGAACCTTGTGTTCAAACTGGAAGCGGATCTCGGCCGACTCGCCCGTTCTCGGGAAACTGCGCAGCACCTGCCCGTTCTCAATGACCTCGAGACGATCCACGTCATCCCACGTCGGATCAAAGCGGACACGGCCTTCTACCGGCACCGAACCGGGTCTATCCAGGATGAGTTCTTCCCCCATCCCTTTCCCTTTGACTCGAAACTCGAGGATGGGTCCATTGGTTACGAACGTCCGGCCGCTACGGACCCCCTCCAACCAATTCTCGTAAGTGAAAGGACCTTCGACTTTCGTATAGAACCGCTCTCGTCCGGGTATGGTTGCTTTTGCGCACGGATAGTCCGTCCCCGCGGTAGGTGTCATGCGGAAGCCTGTGTTCAGAATTTCATACCAAACATCGTAAACTCCCCGATTGAACTGCAACACTTCAAGAAAGCTGAGCAGGCCGTGGGGCAAGTCGATGGAGAGCCCGTAGGGAGGAATATCAAAAAGATTGTTGCCGTAGTGGGCATAACCGCTCAGAGCGCCCTGACGCTGTGCCTCTTCCCAGAACAATCTGTAAATCACGTAATTCTCGGGAAAATTGATAGCCGAACGCGCTCCCAGGGTAATGGTGTGACCCAGAAAATGGGTGCGCGGATTTTCCTGCCCCGTGGCCAAGATGTAATTGCCCTCCCGGTAGATACTCTCTGGCCCGTGGGCGTACTGGAGGGTGATGTGGAAACGTTTTGAGAGTCCCATTTGTAGGAGATTAGCTACATGGATATCTTCAGCCTGCATCATCTTAGAGATCAAAGGATTGAGCTCTTTAACAGGTCGAGCAATGTGCACGTGATCGTCGGCACCATACCAGCCTTGTTCCGGCATGTTGACCCAGCGCGCCACCTTCACCGTCAACCTGGCAGTCTCTCCTGAGCGAATATGCACCTCACGAGTTTGTGCCTGGTATTCGACTCCCTTAAAGACCCTCAATTTATAGGTTCCCGGTGGCAAGGAAACCCGAGAATTACCGACGCTGTAGAAGTGGTCGGTCCCGGTGTAAGGGTTCTCCACCTTTTTCGCGAGCAGGGCTACTGCCCTTTCCAGAGTCAACCATGCGGCAGTTTCCTGGGCCGTGTCGCAATCGCCACCAACAGGCAAGGCATCCTCGGCGATGTAGCTGTGGCCTTCCTTGTCCAATAGCTCAACTCGGGCCGGAGTGGGTTGCCCGGAGTCAGCATCCACAATGAACAATTTCAGGATTCCCGGTTTGGGATCGGCTTGCGCAAACCCGGAATTCCGGATAACGAGGCAAATCGCAATCGGGACGAGCAGAACCGTTAACGTCCGGAAAAACCCTGAAACCGTGTAACCGTTCGATCTTGTTATTTCCTTCATGCTGTTAATCCTCTCTTGCCCGGAATGCGGGAGAAGCGGAAGTTAGGCATCGCACGGAAGGCAGAATCCTTCGGAGCGGCGCCGCCAGAGAATGAGGTTCAATCGAGGCTCCCGCGACCTCTGCCAGAAGAGGATGAAACCCCATGTGGTTTTCCGGATTGAATATCACCAGCTCGCAGGTTTCCGGCCGAAGCGCGCGACGCAGGGTCTTCGAGCATTGGACCCCGCCAAACCCTCCGCCGACGATGACGATCCTTTACTCTGCCATGCTGCTATTTTCCCCGGCGCGCCTTTCCGATCCGCCCTGTAAGGTTTGAGATAAGTCTTGAGTTTGGATAATTCCTGGACTATTAAACCGGAATTTCCATTTTGAGCTTCCCCTTCACCCGAAAACCTATGCCTCTTACCCTGTCGTGTCAACCGCAAACAGCTCTGGCCTCTTTGAGGTGGCAGTGCGGTGCATTTTGGCTGTTCTTCGGAGTCCCTGTGCGGGTTTCGCCTACCCAGCCTGCCTCACCGCTGACACTTGTCCCTCCTACGTGACTTCCGAGCGCTAGATTCAAAATCTCTACTGGTTCGCTAGCCGTCGGGCAGGGGCAGCACCGGCTTTCTCCCTCTCGACGAAATGCAACATTACGTGCTGTCTTCGTCCGTGCAAATGGTGGGTAAGTCCTTGAACCTGGGAGGGTGGGCAGGTCAGGAATGCAACAGAACGGGTATAGTGTTGCGTTCTTGGCGTCACGCTCTTCAGATTCTCACGGTGGGAAGTTCATGCGGCGCAGCATGTCTTGGAAGCGGGGGTCGGAGCGTAGGGATGCACTCAGTTCTGGCTGGTGGCAACGCAGGTTGGAGGTGCGAAACAGACCAAGAAGGCCGTCGGAACAGCCAAATCGAGCCGCGATGCCATCCAGAAGAGGCCATGGCGATTTGAGCTTGTAGCGGGAGGGGCGTTGGCGTATGATTGTGCGCAAAGGTAAAGTTGAAATCGGAAATTCCCATCCAAAACGCAAATCCTTGCTCAATCGTCTACTTCAGAATGACCAATGCTAAAACTTTGCGAGGCAGCAATACTATGAATCCAACATACGTGGACCGACGGGCTTTCTTGCAGTCAATTGGATTGGGTCTTGGAGCGGCAAACCTTCTTCATCCCGCGACTACCGCAGAAAAGCCCAATTTCATCATCATACTTGCTGATAACCTCGGTTATGGAGACCTCGGCTGCTTCGGCTCGACCAAGCACCGTACACCGAACATCGATCGAATGGCCGAAGAAGGAATGCGCTTCACCAGTTTCTACGCTAGCAGCGGAGTGTGCACGCCGTCGCGCGGCAGCCTCATGACCGGTTGCTATCCCAGGCGCGTCGGACTGCACTACACGGACCCCGACGGCATGGTGCTCCGGCCGATCTCGCCCAATGGCCTGCACCCGGACGAGATCACCATAGCCGAGGTGCTGAAGGCTCGGGGTTACGCCTCCGCCATCATCGGCAAGTGGCATCTAGGCGACCAGCCGCCGTTCCTGCCCACCCGGCAGGGCTTCGATTACTACCTGGGTATTCCATACAGCGATGACCAGGTGGAGGGCCACATGAGCGAGGGCGAGAAGATGCTGTGGCCTCCTTTGCCATTGATGGAGAATGAGAGAGTTATCGAAGCGCCGATTGACCGTAACTTGCTTACGAAAAGGTATACGGAAAAAGCTATCAAGTTCATGACGCGGCACAGGGACACGCCATTCTTCATCTACTTGCCGCACGCGATGCCCGGCAGCACGCCGGTGCCGTTTGCCAGCGAACAGTTCCGCGGCAAGTCCGCGAACGGGCCTTACGGGGATTCTGTCGAGGAGATCGACTGGTCGACGGGTCAGATCCTCGCTGCGCTCAAGCGGCTCGGACTCAACGACAATACGTTGATTATTTGGACCTCCGATAACGGCGCGCCGCGGCGGGATCCCCCACAAGGTTCGAACCTGCCGCTGAATGGGTGGGGCTACACCACTGCGGAGGGCGGCCAGCGTGTACCGTGCGTGGCCCGCTGGCCTGGGAAGGTTCCTGCCGGCAAGGTCTGCGACGCGATAGCGACTACCATGGACCTACTTCCGACCTTCGCGAGGCTTGCTGGAGGTCAGGCGCCACAGGATCGCGTCATCGATGGTAAGAACATCTGGCCTTTGTTGGCCGGGCAGAGCAACGAGTCACCCCACGAGGCGTTCTATTACTACTATGGTCCCCAATTGCAGGCCGTGCGATCTGGCAGGTGGAAGGTGTTCTTGCCGCTTGAACAGCGCTGGGTGAACCTGCGCGGTAAGACCGGTAAGAGCTCGCTCGCGCTGTACAACCTGCAAAACGACATCGGCGAGACCACCAACGTCGCTGCAGACCATCCCGAGGTCGTCCGACGATTCACCGTCCTTGCTGAGAAGGCCCGCGAGGAGCTGGGCGACGTGAATCGACCGGGAAAGGGCCAGCGCCCGGTCGGTCGAATCTCCAACCCCCAGCCGCAAGTGCTCTCATCGCGGTAAGAGGAGGCCAGGAGTGGCTTTGCGTACAATGGTTGTTCTGTTCTTGCAGCAGAAGTGGCTACCCCGGTGCGTGCTTTCGGGAACGGCATGAATGTAGGTACCGAAGGTGGCCGCGAAAATCGGGTGACTTCTTCTACCGCTGCCTTTGACCTTGCCTTATACTACGAGGATCTGCGACGAAGCGTTCGAGGCGTTGGTCGGTTGTGGCTCTGCCCGAGATCGCTTGAGTGTGACCCTGCTCGACCCAGCCAGGGCTGCGGGCAAGATTTGATGGGACTATCCTAAGCCCCACCCAAGCCCTGAGTCATTGGAGCGGGCATTCGAGCGGCTGGAAAACATGAATCAACAGGCCAGGCGCAGGCTTGCCAAATCCGACAAACGACGGCTACCCGCTACAATTCCTGCTACACTTGATATACCGATTAACGCTGGAGTTTCCTAAATCGTTTGTTTTGAATGTGCCTGGGTGGCGGAATTGGCAGACGCAAGGGACTTAAAATCCCTCGGCCCGTAAGGGCTGTGTGGGTTCGACCCCCACCCCGGGCACCACATTCCAAAGAACTTAGGCTGCGTCCCGAATCTTTGCAGCCTTCAGAGATTCCGCGAGTTCGTTTGCGTTCCAGCAGTGGGTACAAAACGTCAGACTCTCCCGCGCTTCCGGGATAGAACCCTGACTCTGTCGAATGCATGTCTGCTGCAGCTTATTTTCCCTACTTTCTTCTCCCCGCGATTCCAGGAAAAGTTGAAGGCCGAAGACGACTGACGTATGATCCTGTGCATACCATCGAGTTGAGATCGAAATTTCCGATGAACATCTTATCTTGGCCAATTATTATCATCGCTGTAGTCACTTTTCTTCTTGCTTTTGTAATGCCAGTCATGAAGAGCGTTAAGCTACTCCCGGCCGTTTCGGGGAGCCGCAACGTGTTCAAGGCGTCCACCGCGCCCATGTGATTGTGGCAGCCCCGCGCAGGGGGGGCCAGAAACAGTGGGGTATAGTGCTTACCCCGCCCCAACGCACTGACACTGAATTGCGGCCAGGCTAGACTCAGGCGCGCGGCTGAAGGGGGTGGTCCCTTTTTCGCGTCCCTATCCGCTATCCCGTCAACGCTTCCAAGCCACATGAATCAAGGCTGGAATGGGCCATGACCCTTGGCACTCCTCCTTGACTCCCCGACTCAGCAGGAGCAAAATTCCCGCATCACAGAGTTCCGGCTAGAATGATTCCAGCTTCCAGTTCCACCGGTTGCGGCCTCTTGACAATACACACAGTCGTGTGCAAGCTGACGGACAACAAGGGGATGTCTTGATCCATGCCCCGACGGCCCCCTCCTTTCGGAGGAAAAAGATGGAGGTGATTTGATGAGCTTAATGAACCGAAGAGGATTCTTGGGAGTTTCGTCGATGGCGGGGCTGGGCCTCGTGAACAAGCCGGCTCTGGCCGGTGAGGCCCCCAAACTTGCGCAGGAAACAGGCACAGGCACTCCAATATTTGTCAGCGACCTGAGTCGCTGCCAGCCGTCGACGGCGCTGTCTAAGGTAAACAAGAAGCAGCATTGGACCTTGATTCCCTACGTAACAGACAAGGTAAGCGGCACGATGATAGGGGCGGGTTCGATGGCGGATGCGCCGGATGTTACGATCCCTTTGGGAGTTTCAGGATGGCACGCGGTTTACGTTGGGTTCTGGAATGCTCACCACGACTATGACGGGGGTACGACGATCAAGTTAAAACTCACAGACGATCCGTGTTTCCGTCCGATCAGTGATGGAACCTACAGTGGTGCGGCTGCAGCGCCGTTGAACTGGACGGGAACCGAACTCCAAGAGGTCTTCCTTAAATATGCGGATTTGACGGGCCGGGATCTTACCGTTGGGCAACAAACAAAAGGTAAACCCAAGAAGGCGTACGTCGCTTATGTCAAGTTAGTGCCTTTGAGCAAGAAGGAAGTGGATGCAATACAGAAAGACCGTGCCAGGAAGGACACCCGAGTTCTCATTGCCACAAACGACGGAGCTAGTTTCTTGGAGCACAAAGGGGCTACGACTAAGGAAGAGCTATTGGAACAGGTCGAACCCTATCGGTACTCCGATGTCGGCAAGGTAATTTGGGCCTTTTCCTATGGAGACACGACCAACTATCCCTCCAAAGTAGGAAGCTTCATGGCAAAGCCAGGGGGAGAGTTCACAGTACGCCCCGACGGAGAGGCCCGATTCAAAGGCATAAGCACCTTGACTTCAAAAGGTCTGATTCCTGCCCAGGTGGCCCTCGAACATGTTCACGACATGGGCTTGAAGTTTGATGCAATGTTTCGCATGGGCATACTCGGGAGCCATCCTCCTGGACAAGGTGGTTTACCAGCTAGTGAACCTGATGAGGGTATAGTCAGAAAAAAGCCGTGGCTCAGAATGCTGGCGAAGGACGGAACCCCCTTGGAAAAGGCTAGCTATGCTTTTCCAGAGGTACAAGACCACATGCTTTCTTTGATTCGCGAGGTGGCAGAGCGCTTTGACATTGATGGAGTAAACCTTGGGTGGATACGCGGCCCGCAGTTTGTTGGCTATGAGGCGCTGGTTATCGAAGATTTCAAAAAGGAGTATGGTGAAGACCCCAGGAAACTTGATGACAACGAGGAGCGGGTCCAACGTCTCAGGGCCAGATACGTGACTGAATTCGTCCGCAAGGTTCGGCAGTTACTAAACGAGCTGGGGAGGAAGAGGGGAAGAAAGATCGAGTTGTCCGCGTGGGTATATTCTCCTGAAACCAACCTTTTCTTTGGACTAGATGCGGAGACGTGGGTGGCCGAGGGACTCCTCGATAGTATAATCGCCGGTGGGTCAAAGGAGTTCGTGCAGAGTGTTAAAGCTCGCAACTGCCGATTCTACCAAAGTGGTGGGGGGAATCCTAAAGCCGTAGCCGTCCTGCAAGACTATGAAAAAGGGGTAGATGGTAGAGCTGCGTGGGATCTGAATTATTCGCAGGAGCTTCCGCACCGTTGGGCACTGGTAAGTAGGGTAGGACACCCAGACGAAGTGGCAGCTTTCGCGAAAGAACCGCCCAAGATTACGACAGTAAAACTAAAAAGTGTGGGGGGATTTGACATAAGCCACATAACAAACCGTGGGGCGAAAGAGAGAAACTATTGGCCTCCGGAGATGCTGCCTCTTTACTCGGGCGGGTGAGTGGAGGTGTGCGTCAGTGTCACCAGTCCTTCTCGAGGTTTTCTGAGATCAAACGAAAGTTTACCGATCTTGAATGTCGTCAGCTGACCGCCTCTCAGGACCTCAAAAGGCAGCTGTTCGGTTTCAACTTTTACTCGGCTCAAGATTCTATGCCCGGACGCCCTGTGGGGTCAATCAGACCGGAATTAGTATTTTGGCCCTCCGGCGGTCAAGAATATACACCCATTGGCCTCCAACTGAGTCCTTCCAGCACAGTCCTTCTCTCCGGGGGCTCCGAGCGGTCCTCGCCGGGTTCTGAAAGCCCGTCGTCTTGGCATCCAGAACCAGCTTTTTCAGACACCTCTCCATTCCTGGGAGATATCGGAATCGTTTTCTTGGGTGCTGCCGCGGCCTGAGCTATCCCGACAGAAGCGGCAGCCCAGCCCAGACCTCTACCACGCGCCGGTGGCGGTGGGGTAGAAACAGGAGCGAGCAGGGGTTGCACTTTTGGATCGCCACCCGCATCACCCACTCAAATTGCACCAAAATGGTGCAAAAAGGGGAGGGGGGTACACTCTTGAAAGCCCCGGTCTCCTATCCCGTCAGTGTGTGGGCGGAAGAGTACCCCGCCATTAAATCCAAAGTATAAGAAAAGCCGGGAAATGCGGGGAAAGCTACTTCAAAGAATTGATGTTCAGTAGGTGGCGGGAGGCTTCCTCGAGCGTCGCATCCTTCTTGCAGAAGGCGAAGCGGACCTGACGCGAGCCCTCTTCCGGATGGCGGTAGAAGCTGGAGCCAGGCACGGCGGCAAGACCGACATCCTTCACCAGATGCTCGACAAAGCTCACGTCGCTGGGGAATCCGAAAAAAGAGACGTTCGTCATGATGTAGTAGGCGCCCTGGGGAGCGAAGGTCCGGAACCCGGCCCGGCGGAGCGCCTCCAGCAATAGCTGGCGTCGAGCGCGGTAAGTTTTGGCAAGCCGGTGATAGTAGCTGCCCGGCATATCCAAAGCCACGACCCCGGCCTCCTGCAAGGGAGCGGCCGCCCCGACGGTAAGGAAGTCGTGCACTTTGCGGATGGCGTCGGTCAGCACGGGCGGCGCGACGGCCCAGCCCACGCGCCAGCCGGTGACGCTGTAGGTCTTCGAGAGCGCGCTGATGGTGATGGTCCGCTCGCGCATCCCGTCCAGCGTGGCGATGGAAATATGTTCTGCGCCGTCATAGAGAATGTGCTCGTAGATTTCGTCGGTGATGGCCAGCACGTCGAATTCGACGCAGAGGTCACGGACCAGCTCCAGCTCCCGGCGCGTGAAAACCTTGCCGGTAGGATTGTTCGGCGTGTTCAGAATGATGGCGCGGGTCTGAGGTGAAAACGCGGCGCGCAGATCTTCCTCCTCGAACGTCCATTCACCAATACCGTCATGGGGCGGGTGGAGCGTTACGTAGCGGGGGCGCGCCTGGGAGAGAATCGTATCCGGCCCGTAGTTTTCGTAGAACGGCTCGAAGATAACGACCTCATCGCCCGGATTGCAGACGGCAAAGAGCGAGGCGATCATCGACTCGGTCGAGCCGCAACAGACCGTCACTTCGGAAGCAGGATCAAACGACAGGCCTTGGAATCGCTCATACTTCCGCGAGATGGCCTCGCGCAGGCGTTGGGCGCCCCAGGTGATCGCATATTGATTGATGTCGGCGGAGATCGCCTGGCGCGCGGCTTCCTTGATCTCGTCGGGCGCACCGAAATCGGGAAATCCTTGAGCGAGGTTCACCGCATTGTGGCGAATCGCCTGGCAGGTCATCTCCCGGATGACCGACTCGGTAAAAAGCCCGGTCCTCTCGCTTACAGCGGATTTCTGAAGAACTCCTTTTGTCATGCAGCTTTCAGCCTAACATAAACCGGCCGAGATCACATCTGGGGAGTTTGGCAGCCCCGGCCCTCTTAAAACACATCTCCGAACTGACGTATAATGCAGCGTGCCGTAATTCATAATTTTGGGAACCCCGGGTGGAAAAATCTCGCGTTGTCATCGTCGGCGGAGGTGTGGTGGGTTGCGCCATTGCCGCCTCCGTTTCAAAAAGCATCGAGGACGTTTTTGTTATCGAAGAGCTGCCGCGCGTCGGCATGGCCACCAGCTCGCGAAACAGCGGCGTGATTCACTCCGGTATCTATTATCCGCCCGGGTCGCTCAAGGCGCGTCACTCGGTGGAAGGAAACCGCATGACGTACGAATTCTGCGCCCGGCACAACGTCCCGCACCGGAAAACAGGAAAATATGTGGTCGCCACCTGCGCCGAAGAGGAACCGAAGCTGGAAGAATTGCTGAACCGGGGCCGCGCGAACGGCACCGAGGGTCTGGAGATTGTTTCCGGCGACCAGATGCGCCGGCACGAGCCGCATGTCCAGGGGCGTCTGGCCTTGCGCGTGCCCTCGGCGGGAATCGTCGAAGCGGAAGAACTGACCAAAGCGTTCGCCCGGATTGCCGTGAACCAAGGCGCTCATATCGTCACCGAGGCGAAACTCGAAGCCGTGACCCCGTCAGGCTCCGAGGTAAAAATCCGCACGACGGCCGGGGAACTTGAAACTCAAGTATTTGTAAACAGCGCCGGGCTGTTCGCGGATGAAGTGGCCGTCCTGTTCGGAAACAGGAACCACCGTATTTATCCCGTGCGCGGAGAGTATTGGGAGGTGACCAAAGCCAAAGCGGATTTGATTTGCGGCCTCGTCTACCCCGCTCCGCACCCGACCGGCTTGAGCCTGGGCGTCCACCTTACCAAGACGCTTGGGGGGACGCTGCTGCTGGGGCCGAACGCCAAGCACGTGGCCGATAAAAACGACTACGAAAATGATCGGGAAAGTGTGGAAAGTTTCTGCGCGGAGGCGCGTCTCCTTCTGCCGCAATTGAATCCGGAAGATATGCGCCGGGGTTACGCCGGGCTGCGTCCCAAATTGATTGCGCCGGGCGAAAAGGGGCACGGCGAATTCGTCATCAAGCGGGACGCGTCTTTCCCGCACGTGATTCACTTGATCGGCATCGATTCGCCCGGCCTCACTTCGGCGGTATCCATAGGGCCCCAGATCGCCCGCATGGTGGCGGAAACACTCTCCTGAGAGGACGAACCTTCCATGCCTTACATTCTCGCTCTCGACCAGGGAACCACAAGCTGCCGGGCGTTTCTCTTTGATGAGAAGGCGAGCGTCGCCGTCTCCGCTCGGAAGGAGTTCACCCAGCACTACCCGCAGCCGGGGTGGGTCGAGCACTCGGCAACGGAAATCTTCGAGACGCAACTCCAGGTTGCCTCGGAAACGCTCCGGCAGGCTGGAGTCCGGGCAGGCGACATCGCCGGGCTGGGCATCACGAACCAGCGGGAGACGCTGGTCGTCTGGAACCGTAAGACGGGTGAGCCGATCTCACCTGCCATTGTCTGGCAGTGCCGCCGCACGGCCTCCCTCTGCGAAGAAGGAAAGTCGAAGGGCTGGGAAGAAAAGATTCACCAGCGGACCGGCCTGCTGCTCGACCCTTACTTTTCCGGCACCAAATTGAAGTGGATTTTGGACAACGTCTCCGGCGCGCGGCAGGCGGCCGAGCGCAATGAGTTGGCCGCCGGCACCGTCGATTCCTGGCTGGTCTGGAAGCTGACCGGCGGCGCAGTCCACGCCACCGACGTGAGCAACGCCAGCCGGACGCTTCTGCTCAATCTCGACACGGCCGAGTGGGACGAAGAAATGATACGTTTGCTCGACATCCCCTCGAATATCCTGCCTCAGGTACTTCCCTCTTCGGCCCGCTTCGGCGAAACGGACGCGTCCTGGTTCGGGGAGAAGATTCCCATCCTGGGCATTGCCGGAGACCAGCAAGCGGCGCTTTTCGGCCAGGCGTGCTGGAAGCCGGGAATGGTGAAGAGCACCTATGGCACGGGCAGCTTCGTCCTGCTCCATACCGGAGAAATACCTCAGCGGGGGCACAAGCGATTGATCTCGACTGTTGCTTGGAAGCGCAATGAAAATCCTGTTGAGTACGCTCTCGAAGGCAGCGTCTTCATCGCCGGAGCGGCGGTTCAGTGGTTGCGGGATGAGCTGAAAATTCTTGACTCGGCAACCGCATCCGAAGCGATGGCCCGCACGGTCCCCGACACCGGGGGCGTTTTTTTCGTTCCCGCATTTGTAGGCTTGGGCGCGCCGCACTGGGAACCCGAGGCGCGCGGAATGATCATCGGGCTCACTCGCGGCACGCAGCGCGAACATTTAGTGCGCGCGGCGCTCGAAGCCGTCGCCTTCCAGACCCGGGACCTGATGGAGGAGATGGGCGGAGGTTCTACAAAGAATACCATCCGGGAACTGCGGGTGGACGGAGGCATGGCGGCGAACGACCTCTTTCTCCAACTTCAGGCCGACGTCCTAGGCCTGCCGGTCATTCGGCCCAGCTGCATCGAAACCACGGTCCGGGGAGCGGCGTTCCTGGCGGGCCTGGAAGCAGGGGTCTGGAAAAGTCTCGACGAGCTGGAAGAACTCTGGACGGCGGACCGCGTCTTTGAACCCTCCAAGGATCGAGGGGGAATCGAATCCGCCTACTCCGGCTGGAAAAGAGCGGTGGAGCTTACCTGCAAATGGGCCCGCCGCTCGACATGACAACTCTTCCAGGAAAGGGTTTGAAAACAAACCCCGTCCGGTGGGAACTCCGCCCAGGAACACGAACACCCGCAAGAGTTTTCCACCTTAGAACTGAAACTCTCTTCGCTCGGAGGGCTTTGTTGGGAATAGACGATCTCTACTCGTCTCGAATAGCCCCGCGAACGATTTCGATTAATTCGGGCGGAAGCACGTCCAACCCGTGCATCGCCTTTCCGTGCTCCGGCCACTTCTCGAGGATTTCTTCTTCCGTGGCTGCGCGCGCCTCAAAATTACATTCCACGCCCACATCTCTACACCGGATGATCTTTGCCATCGGTCCCCTCCTTTGTCGCTGGTTCCGCCAATGGCAGTATGAGAGAGCATCTGATTCCTCAGGAGGACCAGTATCCGCCCAATGATCCTGACCTGACCCCCTCAAACCGGTCCAGTTCTAATGTTAGAGTTGGACCTGGAATAGGGAGGTCAGGATGGTCAAGAGGAAGCATTCGATCGAACAGATTATCGGTAAACTTCGAGAGACCGAAGTGGAACTTGCCCAGGGTCGCAGCGTAGCCGAGGTGTGCCGGTCGTTGGGGGTGACCGAGCAGACCTATTACCGCTGGCGAAAGGAGTACGGCGGTCTAAAGATGGATCAGGCCAAGCGGTTGAAGGTCCTCGAGCAGGAGAACACTCGCTTGAGGAGGGCGGTTGCAGACCTGACCTTGGACAAGCAGATTCTGCAGGAGGTCACAAGGGGAAACGGCTAAGCCCGGCGCGTCGCCGGCAGTGGGCGGCGCATATCTGTAAGGCGTTGGGTGTCTCGGAACGCCGGGCTTGTCGAGTGCTCAGCCAACCCCGGTCCACCCAGCGCCATCGATGCATCGCTGCTCCCGACGAGGATGCCCTGACGAGGGCCATCGTCACCCTGGCCGGTCGGTTTGGTCGCTATGGCTATCGTCGGGTCACGGCCTTGCTGCGGCGAGCCGGGTGGAGGGTCAACCATAAGAGAGTGGAGCGCATCTGGAGGCGGGAGGGGTTGAGAGTGCCGCAGAAACAGCCGAAGCGTGGACGCCTTTGGCTCAACGACGGATCGTGCGTTCGTCTGCGCCCCTGCAGTCCGAACCACGTCTGGGCTTACGACTTCGTCCAAGCCCGCACTCACGACGGGAGGGCTTTCCGGTTGTTGACGGTCATCGATGAGTACACTCGGGAATGTCTGGCTATCCAGGTGGCCCGCCAGATTCGATCCGACGATGTCGTGCAGCTACTGGCCGATCTGTTCGTTCTCCGAGGTCCGCCCGAGCACCTTCGCTCGGATAATGGCCCGGAGTTCTGCGCCCAAGCTCTACGAGAGTGGCTGGGGCGAATCGGAGTGAAGACGCTCTACATCCAACCCGGGAGTCCCTGGGAGAACGGCTACAACGAGAGCTTTAATGGGAAGCTCCGAGACGAGTTGCTCGACCGGGAGATCTTCTACACCTTGCAGGAAGCGAAGGTGTTAATCGAGCAGTGGAGGCGACACTACAACAGGGTTCGACCTCACAGTGCTCTTGGTTATCGTCCACCGGCACCGGAGGCCATGGAAATCCCGCCGCTGCTCGGGAGGCAGCTGCCTCCCGACCTAGGGACAGAATTACCGCTGAACTAACATACGAGTTGGTACAATCACTGGGGGCAGGTCACATGGAGATGACCTGCCCTCGTTATTTGGTCCAATTATAATGTGAGTTTCCGGCCAGCCTGAAATCCTTTTTTTCTCATCCCTCCTGCGCCGGATGAACTCCCCGGAATGGGCTCTCACGCGACTGTGCCGAAACCTTGTGCTTTTGAAATGCGGCGGGAGCTGGAGGCCGCATGACTAGAATCCTATTTCTTCTTCTCGGCGGCCCAAAGGCCCAGGGACAGCGCCCGGCCGCAAAAGGGACAGTAATTCACGCCTACGTAGTCATAACCGCGCGAGGCCGGGGCGCGCAGGAAGTATTCCGTGTCGATGTCGTTCACGATGCGTCCGTCCTCGATTCGGTGTTTCGCCCCGTAGTAAAACCATCCCCGCTCGACGGCCTCCTTTAAGGTGTCACAGCAAAACATTCCACTCCTCCGGTAGAGCGGATTTTAGCTTACCTCAAGGTTTCGCGAAAGAGGTTTTCGGAACCGAAGTACAATAAGTGTGTATTTCCAACCCACTCATGGCCGTTTTCACTGGTTTCCGATTCTAATCGGTAACGACTACCGGTTCATCTGGCGGGGAAGGGAGTACAGTCTGGAAGGTTCTAGTGGGAATTTCCGTTTTCAACTTTACCTTTGCGCAAAATCATACGCCAGCGCCCCTCCCGCTACAAGCTCAAATCGCCAAACGCGAGGGGGTGGGGTAGGAACAGGGGGTGCTATTGCTTACCCCCCCCTCCGCGGTGACGAGACCCGCTCAGAACTTGTAAATCCTTGATCGTCCCACTTCAGGAAACAAACGCCCGCAGCCTCACCGTTCTCTCAATCCTGGCTGCTTTAGCCATTAAGGGATAGACGGGGCTTTCCGGGACCTTCGGACCCGTCCCGGAGCCACCCCTCCGCGTTGACTTGCCCTCCGGTGTAGCTTAGGATAATCCCATCCATTCAGGATACTTCTCATGATCGGCAAAAAGATTTCGCACTATAGCGTGACGGAGAAGCTCGGTGCCGGCGGGTTAGCCGGTTTTTTGATCCTGGGACTTGCGATCCTGGGTCAGGCAGAGGGGCCGTGGAAGCAGTGGAGTTGGGGTGCTGATGCCTCCACACGGGCACTCTACCATCCAGCCTGGAAAATCGAATTTCAGAATGAAGTCCGCTTTCTAGGGCGAAACGCTACGTACGTCTATCAGGAAGATCGTAACCAATGGATGGTGACTGTTTCGCTCAATGACCAGAACCCCGTGTCGAGTTGGGGAGTTCCGGATTGGGGCGGCTCCCTCATACGGACTACAAAAGGACCTTTGAAGGTGGTGGGCAAGAGGCCGGGCCATCTGACGCTAAGTTGGGCGGGTTGTGCTCAGAAAATTTCCCCCATGCAACTGTGGACACGAGAGCAATTGGGGCGGGTCTGGCTTGAGGACGCCCGTCGGCGATGGAGGCCGAGTCCTTCTTCATCCGAGGAGCTTGCCGAGAAGATCGGTGTTTCCGATCCGGAGGTGGCAGACTCTTTTGAAGACGAGCAAAACGTCTGGGTGGCAATTCGTTTTTATAACGGAGAAGGTTCGGCGGGGATGAGGGTTTGTGGTTGTCGACAGCGCAATTCGGGGAAAGCGGCACGGGTCCGGGGATCGGACTCGTAAGATACGATGTTGGCTCCGGTGTGGAGGAGGTCGGAAAGAATGTTCCTCTGGTTGGTTCCTTCGTTACCTCCTTGGCCAGGAAAGGGCGGGTTCTTTGGGTTGCTACCGCAGCGGGTTTTAACGCCTTTGACCTGAAAAATAAGACCTGGCGCACGTGGCGAATTAGCCCGCAAGTCTCGCTGGCCGAGTTCGTTCAAGTGTGGAATGTTCCCGGAGGTGAACCACGTGGAAGAATTCCTCCAGGACGTTACGAAGTGCATTGGGTGGGAGAGGGGTTCTTGGAAGTTACAACTCCCGACTGTATTGAAGGTTTGATAGTTGATGGCTCTTATGAGACGCTCGAAAGGCGACGCTTCAACACGAGTCCTCCTATTGCGCTCAGTAGCAAAACGACCAGACCGGGAGGGGCCAGGTTGTTTTCTGCTCCTGTGGAGAGACCATATCAAGAAAGCCCTTGGGCCTGGTTCCTGAGAGTTCCCGTTGCGCTCCTGGGAAAAAGTCAGGCTGGTTGGTTGCGGGTTCAGGCATGCGCTGGGTGGATCAAGCTTCCGCCCGAAAGAGTGTACCTCGTCGTGGAAGACAACAGATCACCCAAAGTGAAGAGGGCCACCCGATTTCGGCCCGGTGAGTAAGGATGCCAGGCAGAAATGAGTGCGCCTCTCCGTTTCGACCCCCGTTTTTAAGACCTCCTGCGGCGGATGAACTTTCCGCCGCAGACGACTCGCATTTGACTTCGACTGGGGTGCGGCCTAACATGGCTTCATCGGCGGCAGGGTAGAAATAGGACAGGAGCGAGGGACCACTCTGACCGGGGACACTTTCTTCCCCGGGCTTTTTCAATAGGTAAGAAAAAGGGACGAAGCCGAGCGCGAGCCGCCTTGCGAATTCTATTCTCGGGACCCCAACAGCGGGGTAGGGCCATTCCGCCGACTCGCCGCCGCAACAACCATAGGAGTTTGCTGAGCGTTCATCAGGAGCCGAAACGCCATGCTGAATCTTCCGATCTTACGCTGGGGCAAGCCGTATACGAGTCTCGATCAGGACCCCGTAGTTCATTTTATTACGGGTGAGACGCTGGCTCAAGTCAGCCAGACCAATGCCGGCTTGGTGGCCCGCGACATGAAGAAGGCGTGGCGCGCCCGAGAAGTCCTCACCGAAATCCCGATCCCCGAATTGATCGGCATGATGAAAAAGACGGCGGATCTGTTCCTCAAGGGTGTTCTCCCCATGGGCGAGGGCGAACAGACGCCGGAGGACTTCGCCCGGCAGCAATCGGCCAGCACCGGTTTGCCCGAGCACATGTGTAAGGCCAACATGGAGAAGAACCACTTCGTGTTGTCGAATATGGAAAAAATTCTGGATGCTCTGACGCGGGGGCTGAATTCGAGCATCCTGACCCGGGGGTACGGGACGGAGTCGCGTGGGGTCACCGTCAGTTATCAGGTGCAGGGGCCGGCCTTAGGGTTGGTGCTGCCGTCCAATTCGCCCGGCGTGCATACGTTGTGGCTGCCCGTGATCCCCATGCAGATCGGACTGGTCTTAAAGCCCGGCCCGCAAGAGCCTTGGACCCCCTATCGCATGGCCGCGGCCTTCTTCGAGGCGGGCGTGCCCAAAGAGGCGATTTCAATTTATCCCGGAGGCGGGGAAGTCGGCGCCAAAGTGGTCCAACTGACGAGGCGATGCCTGATTTTCGGAGGAACCGCTACCGTGGAGCAGTACAAAGGCGACACAAGTATCCAGGTCCATGGTCCCGGGTTCAGCAAGGTCTTGCTCGGGGACGACGTGGTGGACCACTGGGAAGACTACCTTGATCTCATAGCGGACAGTGTATTTCTCAACAGCGGGCGCGGCTGCATCAACTGCTCCGGTATTTGGGCTTCCCGCCACACCCGCGAAATCGCCGCAGCGTTGGCCGAGCGGCTGGGTCCCGTGGAGCCGAAGCCGCCCGAGGACCCGGAGTCCCGCATCGCTGCCTTTACCGTGCCCGGCGCGGCCCAGGCCATTTGGGGCAACATCAGCGCGCAGCTCCGGGAACCGGGCGTCGAAGACATGACCGCCCCCTTCGGTCCGCGGCTGGTGGAACAAGAGCGTTGTAGTTATCTGCGGCCCATGATCGTTCATGCCGATTCCCCCGATCGGAAACTTGCGAACACCGAGTTCATGTTTCCCTTCGCCAGCGTCGTCTGTTGCCCGCAGGAGGAGATGCTCGGCCGGATCGGCTCCACATTGGTCTGCAGTGCCGTCACTCAGGAAAAGGACTGGCAACGCGAATTGATCGATGCGCCCCAGATTGACCGGCTGAATCTCGGCCCCATCCCCACCATCAAGCTCGACTGGTACCAGCCTCACGAGGGCAACATTGTCCAGTTTCTCTTCCATCCTCGGTCGTTTCAGATCCATGAGGCGGCGACACCGCAGCGCGATTAAGGATTGAGGATTGAACCCTTCGGACCAAAAACAAATCTTACTGCTGTCCTCATAAGTGGAAAACTGCGCGGCAAAGCTGCGTGCGGTATTACCGTACCTCAAGTCCCTCCGTTCCGACTCGCACATCCGAGACTTCCGCCGTTCCCACTCCGCGCGCCGAAGCCTCCACCCTATGAACCAGCAGTCGACACAGGCGTCGTTCTTGCCGAACAGCTTTTCGAAGTCTCCCCAGCGGTCGGTCGCGAGGGGGGTGGAATTCTACAGCTTGCATCGGCTGGAATGATGATACAGAAAATATAGCGGGAGGCGAAAATCTGTGCCCGACGGGGGTGTGCTTTACTGAACCTCCGTCTGGTGCTACATTTTGAGTGAAGAACAGGTTTATTGAGCAGCGCCCGTAGCTCAGTGGATAGAGCATCTGCCTTCTAAATGGCTACCTCTCCTTTTCTCCTTTCACTCTCTCCCTTATTTTCCATAGCTTTACACTCATTCAGGGATTCTGTTTTCGCTCAGCACAGAACCCTTTTGGGCTGCTTGACCTGCATTTCTGACACATTTTTGGCACAGCAGGAGGTTCATGGGAGCGACTGCCGTGGGCAGATGCTCTGTTTGAAGATCGCGTCCGCGGGAGATTGCTATTCCCACTCAAGGGCCGAGGCGCTCGTCTGCGATTACCAGTTTGTGCGTACCTCAAGGATACGGTTGGGAGTGAAAGAGCCATCCGAGCAAAACATCTACGGAGCTTTCTCCGGAAATAACCCGGGCATCCACCGCGAGGCTAGCGCTGCGGGGAACGTGAGGCGTAGGGGCGCGCGAGGGCTTTCGGAAACCAGCACTCCTTTATCCACCAGAGCCGAGACGATGCGGCGGGCTTGCCGCTTACCGGTGCCGACAACGGTGGCGGCGTCTCCGCGGGGCAGTTCCCCACGGTAGAGGACTGCTTCGAGAATACTGCCAGATTTTCGATGTAGGCTTCCCAGCCTGATTTCCTCTTCCGCCCACAACAGAATTCGGGTGCGGAGGCGGTCTGGCTAAACCAGGTTCTCCATGAAGGTTACTTGGTTAATGCAGACGCTTAGAAAGAACCGAGTAAACTCAGCAAGGGCCTCTTCACTTAAAGTGCCGCGCCCGTCCAGATCGTTGCGGCGTGTCAGATCGCAGTTGGCCAGATGAGTCTTGTACTCCTCGACGTTGCAGGCAAGACCCCGTGCGACGGACCAGACCGCACCGGTATCCAGCAGCTCCAGCAACAGACTATGCGACATCAGCCGCGCCACTCGGCCATTGCCATCTGCTGAAAACGTGTGTGAAAATCGCATCCGATTAGGTGCATCGTTCAGCTGACCTGCCCCCAGTGATTGTACCAACTCGTATGTTAGTTCAGCGGTAATTCTGTCCCTAGGTCGGGAGGCAGCTGCCTCCCGAGCAGCGGCGGGATTTCCATGGCCTCCGGTGCCGGTGGACGATAACCAAGAGCACTGTGAGGTCGAACCCTGTTGTAGTGTCGCCTCCACTGCTCGATTAACACCTTCGCTTCCTGCAAGGTGTAGAAGATCTCCCGGTCGAGCAACTCGTCTCGGAGCTTCCCATTAAAGCTCTCGTTGTAGCCGTTCTCCCAGGGACTCCCGGGTTGGATGTAGAGCGTCTTCACTCCGATTCGCCCCAGCCACTCTCGTAGAGCTTGGGCGCAGAACTCCGGGCCATTATCCGAGCGAAGGTGCTCGGGCGGACCTCGGAGAACGAACAGATCGGCCAGTAGCTGCACGACATCGTCGGATCGAATCTGGCGGGCCACCTGGATAGCCAGACATTCCCGAGTGTACTCATCGATGACCGTCAACAACCGGAAAGCCCTCCCGTCGTGAGTGCGGGCTTGGACGAAGTCGTAAGCCCAGACGTGGTTCGGACTGCAGGGGCGCAGACGAACGCACGATCCGTCGTTGAGCCAAAGGCGTCCACGCTTCGGCTGTTTCTGCGGCACTCTCAACCCCTCCCGCCTCCAGATGCGCTCCACTCTCTTATGGTTGACCCTCCAGCCGGCTCGCCGCAGCAAGGCCGTGACCCGACGATAGCCATAGCGACCAAACCGACCGGCCAGGGTGACGATGGCCCTCGTCAGGGCATCCTCGTCGGGAGCAGCGATGCATCGATGGCGCTGGGTGGACCGGGGTTGGCTGAGCACTCGACAAGCCCGGCGTTCCGAGACACCCAACGCCTTACAGACATGCGCCGCCCACTGCCGGCGACGCGCCGGGCTTAGCCGTTTCCCCTTGTGACCTCCTGCAGAATCTGCTTGTCCAAGGTCAGGTCTGCAACCGCCCTCCTCAAGCGAGTGTTCTCCTGCTCGAGGACCTTCAACCGCTTGGCCTGATCCATCTTTAGACCGCCGTACTCCTTTCGCCAGCGGTAATAGGTCTGCTCGGTCACCCCCAACGACCGGCACACCTCGGCTACGCTGCGACCCTGGGCAAGTTCCACTTCGGTCTCTCGAAGTTTACCGATAATCTGTTCGATCGAATGCTTCCTCTTGACCATCCTGACCTCCCTATTCCAGGTCCAACTCTAACATTAGAACTGGACCGGTTTGAGGGGGTCAGGTCAACCTGGCGTCATGTCATGGCAGCATAGTCCGCATCGCCGCGGCGCACTCCTGAATCTTATCGCTCCGACAATCCTGTCTGCACCAGAACCTTCAGGGGGTATTCCCCTCCTACCGATCGCCCAAGGCCTCCGCCTGCCGCTTGAAGCTCTTCTCGACCACTGCGGAACCAAGCGAATCACCGAAGACGTTCACCGCCGTCCTGAAACGGTCCAGTAGCCAGTCGACCGACAGGATCAGCCCGATATATTCGACAGGTAATCCGACCGCGTTCAACACGATCACCATCGTGACCAGTCCGGCTTCGGGAATGCCCGCGGCTCCGATGGCCGCCATGGTAGCGGTGACGGCAATCACAAGCTGCGAGGTGATCGTGAGCTCAAACCCAATCGCCTGTGCGATGAATATGGCGGCTGTGGCCTCATAGAGGGCGGTGCCATCCATGTTGATCGTGGCGCCCAAGGGAAGAACGAAATCGGAGGACTGTTTCGATACCTTGGCCTTTTCGACAGCACAATTCATCGTGATCGGCAGCGTTGCTGTTGAACTCGCAGTTGAAAAGGCCGTCAGGAGAGCCTGGGACATCTGGTACATGAAACGGAACGGGTTCCTTCGGGTGAAGATCCACAGGATCAAGGGAAGCGTTAAAAATGCATGGACCCCCAGCCCGGCGAGGACCGTTCCAAAGTACGCTCCGGTCTGTTGAAGAACCGCTCCCAGGTTTCCCCCAGCCTGGGCTTCACCAAAGCGGGCAGTCACCAGGCAGAAGATCCCAAACGGAGCCAGTTTCATCAGCAACAGGATGAACGACAAGAGCGCTTCGTTGACCTGGGTGATCATCTCGGCAAGCGCCCGGACTCGGGGGCCCATCGTCGTGAGCATTCCGGCAAAGATGATCGAGAAGACAATCAGCGGCAGCAGGCTGGTCTTGGCTGCCGACTCGATCAGGTTGTCGGTAAAGAGCATCAGGACCAGGCCCCGGAGGATCGTTCCCAGGCCCGCGTCTTCCCGGCCAGCAGTGTTCACCTGGCCCTCCGCGAGGCTCGCGTCCAGGACCGCCTGGTCGACACCGACACCGGGCTGAATGAGATTCACCATGAGCAGACCCACGATCACAGCCAGGACGGTTGTCATCAGGTAGTAGGTCACCGCCAGACCGCCGGGGCGGCCCAGTTTTCGAATGTCGCCGAGTCCAAGGATGCCGCTCATCACGCTGGCCATCACCAGCGGAACCACCATCATCGTGAGCAGGTTGAGGAATATCTTACCCCCAAGCTCGAACTGCATCGCAAATTCCGGAGCAAAAACAGCCAGGAGGACGGCCAAAATAATCGCAACGGCGATGTACAAGGTCAGGTGGCTCTTCGGTTTATCGGGCATTGTGCAGCCTCTCCGAGTTGATGCGCCGATTCTGCTTCCGCTTGGCGGCGATAAACCATCAGTATGCCCTCGCCAAGCCTGAAAAGCTAGCGAACGAGCATCGCCACGTTCCGAGGACAAGAACTGGCCAAAAACCCCCAAAAGGCAACAAATCTCCTTAGCGTCCGATTCTTTCCGCTTCGTGAGGTGACCACAACACCCGTTCCGTAGTACTGACCTGACCGGCTCTTTTTGTACCACCTGAAGTGAGAGAGAATCTCATTTAGGAGGAAAGCAAGTCATGTCAATCGAAAAGAACAAACCGGAACAGATCGTAACGGTCCTACGGCAGATCGAAGTGCAGATCGCGAACGGGAAGAAGGTGCCCCAAGCCTGCAAAGAAGCCGGAATCCACACCCAGACCTACTATCGCTGGCGGAAGGAGTACGGAGGACTGAAGCTAGACCAAGCCAGACGGCTGAAGGAATTGGAGAAGGAGAATGCGCGACTGAAAGGGCGAGTGGCGGAGCTGTCGATAGAGAAGCAGGTACTGCGGGATGTGGCGCAGGGAAACTTGTAAGCCCTGAGCGGCGGCGTTGTGCGGTGGAGCGTGCCGAGCACGAGTACGGGATGAGTGAGCTGCACGCCTGCTGGCTGCTGGGGCAATGGAGAGGAACGCAACGATATGAACCGGTGCATCGGCTTGACCTGCCCCCAGTGATTGTACCAACTCGTATGTTAGTTCAGCGGTAATTCTGTCCCTAGGTCGGGAGGCAGCTGCCTCCCGAGTAGCGGCGGGATTTCCATGGCCTCCGGTGCCGGTGGACGATAACCAAGAGCACTGTGAGGTCGAACCCTGTTGTAGTGTCGCCTCCACTGCTCGATTAACACCTTCGCTTCCTGCAAGGTGTAGAAGATCTCCCGGTCGAGCAACTCGTCTCGGAGCTTCCCATTAAAGCTCTCGTTGTAGCCGTTCTCCCAGGGACTCCCGGGTTGGATGTAGAGCGTCTTCACTCCGATTCGCCCCAGCCACTCTCGTAGAGCTTGGGCGCAGAACTCCGGGCCATTATCCGAGCGAAGGTGCTCGGGCGGACCTCGGAGAACGAACAGATCGGCCAGTAGCTGCACGACATCGTCGGATCGAATCTGGCGGGCCACCTGGATAGTCAGACATTCCCGAGTGTACTTATCGATGACCGTCAACAACCGGAAAGCCCTCCCGTCGTGAGTGCGGGCTTGGACGAAGTCGTAAGCCCAGACGTGGTTCGGACTGCAGGGGCGCAGACGAACGCACGATCCGTCGTTGAGCCAAAGGCGTCCACGCTTCGGCTGTTTCTGCGGCACTCTCAACCCCTCCCGCCTCCAGATGCGCTCCACTCTCTTATGGTTGACCCTCCAGCCGGCTCGCCGCAGCAAGGCCGTGACCCGACGATAGCCATAGCGACCAAACCGACCGGCCAGGGTGACGATGGCCCTCGTCAGGGCATCCTCGTCGGGAGCAGCGATGCATCGATGGCGCTGGGTGGACCGGGGTTGGCTGAGCACTCGACAAGCCCGGCGTTCCGAGACACCCAACGCCTTACAGACATGCGCCGCCCACTGCCGGCGACGCGCCGGGCTTAGCCGGTTCCCCTTGTGACCTCCTGCAGAATCTGCTTGTCCAAGGTCAGGTCTGCAACCGCCCTCCTCAAGCGAGTGTTCTCCTGCTCGAGGACCTTCAACCGCTTGGCCTGATCCATCTTTAGACCGCCGTACTCCTTTCGCCAGCGGTAATAGGTCTGCTCGGTCACCCCCAACGACCGGCACACCTCGGCTACGCTGCGACCCTGGGCAAGTTCCACTTCGGTCTCTCGAAGTTTACCGATAATCTGTTCGATCGAATGCTTCCTCTTGACCATCCTGACCTCCCTATTCCAGGTCCAACTCTAACATTAGAACTGGACCGGTTTGAGGGGGTCAGGTCACCTTGCGTCACCGCCCGGATCACATCGTGGTGGGCGAGGTGCGTGGCGGCGAGGCTGCTGACCTGCTCCAGGCCCTCAACACCGGACACGGCGGCTCCGCTCACCACCGTGCACGCCAACAACGCCGAGAGCGCCTTGTCACGGCTCGCCAGTTGCGCCATGCAGGGCGGCGGGGAACTGCCCTGGGAGGTCACCTGCCGGGGCGTGGTGGACGGCATTGCGATGGTGATTCACATGACCCGGCGCGAGGGACGGCGCTTCGTGGAGGAAGCGCTGCTCGTCCAGGGCTACGACGCGCCACGGAACCGCTGGCTCACCGAGCCGATCTGGAGGCAACACCATGACGGATGAAGAAAAAATCATACGGGTGAATACCTTCGAGGACTTCGACCGGGAGCTCGGCCGGGGCGGTGAGGAGACGCTGGAAGTCCCGGCCCGGATCGCCGAAGAATACGGCGTCTTTCCCGAAGACGCGGGCCGCCGGACTCGCCGATCCGGGGCGGAAGGTGGATCTGGTAAAACGCTCGGTCCGGCGTGGAGAGGGGAGAGGACGGGAGTTCGCGTTGCTTCTTCCCAAGACCACGTTCACATTTTTCGGGGCTCCCCTGTGCTGCGATAAGCCATAACACCTTTCCGGAGGTCGGAGCGGACAGCGCGACCCTACTTAACAAAGCCCCAAGAGCGGAACTTCAACCTGCGTGTTGCGCTGATGCGACTGAGTTTTTACCGTGGGGCAATCGTAATGGCAAGCTTTCACCCAGGTCGCTAATCGTTTTTACTGGACTCTTAAGGGAAGGCACATATGGCCCGGACCAGCTATGAGGAAGGACGGGAAGAGTTGATGCCGGGAAGCGCAGAGCAGCGAATTGCGGATTTCCCCCTGAGCGTTAGAGATGCTGCCATATACCTTGGTGGTAGCCCTCAAACCGTGTATCTTTGGGTCGAGCGAAAGCAGATTCCCCATCTCCGCGTGATGGGCCGGAACATCCGGTTTCTCAAATCGGATCTCGAGCCCTTCCGCGCCAGCTTCAGACAGGAGGTGGAGAATGGCAAGGCCGAGTAAACACGATGGCGTCGTTTATCAACGCAATGACGGCAGGATTCTTTGGATGTCTTATCGGGACCGTAGCGGTAAGCGGATCCGAGAGTCGACGTGCACCGAGGATTGGGACGAGGCGCAGCGGAAGCTCCGAGGGCGCCTGCAGGCAAGGGACGATAGGATCTTGGACATCGTCCGGAAAGGAGAGCATTTTTGATTTTCTGATTGGGTGGATTTTTTCTTGGAGAATTACTCGCAGCCTCCGATTCGCGCGCACCGGACCCACGAAGCTAATCTGCGGTGCAGCGCGCATCTTAAGAAGGCTTTCGAGGGCCGGAATTTGGGCGATCTCACAGCCGACGATGTGGAGTTCTACTTGCGTCGCCGGCTACAGGATCGAGTGCCGGTCCGAACTGCCGCAGGTGTCGTTCAGCGCGGGCGGCTCAAGCCCGCAACGGTGCATCAGGAATTGCGGGTACTTCGCCGAATGCTGAATGTTGCAGTGCGGAAGAAACTGCTTCCGGCAAATCCGTGTCTGGGAGTCGAGTTCCCCGTCAAAGTCAAGGGGCTGTTCCGGCCGCACTACATGTCTTGGTCCGAACAACAGAGAGTTGAACTGCAAGCGCCCGAGTATCTGCAAAACATTATTCGGATCATCACGGAGACCGGACTTCGCATATACAAGGAGCTGCTGCCGATGAAAAAGGATCAGGTGGACCTGGACAATGCGGTGGTCTGGATTCCGGAGTCAAAGACACCCAATGGAACCGCGGAGGTCCCACTGACCAACGTTGCTCTTGAAGCGTTTCGTGGTCAGATTCGAATCTCGGGGCCCGGCACGTGGCTTTTCCCGAGTCACAATAACCCAAGCACGCACCAAAAGACTCTGAAGACAGTCTGGCACGCCGTTTTGCGAAGGGCCAAGGTCCCTTACTTCCGCATCTACGATCTGCGCTCGACGTACGCGACACGGTTGAGCGCCGGCGGAGTGGCGGACGAGTGGGTGACCCAGCTTCTCCGTCAAGGGGACGCCAAAGTCTTCAAGAAGTATTCTCAGATGAAGCTGCAAATGAAGCGTGAGGCTTTACAAAAGCTGAACCGGATGGCAAACGAGGCCAACCGGAGTTTTGTCACGGAGCGACCAAATTGAGGAGTTTTGTCACGGTTTTGTCACGGTCGAGGGGTATTTGGCCCTCTCTGGGGGCGTTCTGGAGTTTTGCAAAATTCGGAAGTGGTTTAGAATCAATAGAGCGATTTCAGTCGGGGCGGTTAAGCTCGGGAGCGCCCGTAGCTCAGAGGATAGAGCATCTGCCTTCTAAGTGGCTACCTCTCCTCTTCTCCTTTCATTCTCTCCCTTATTTTCCATAGCTTTACACCCATTCAGGGACTCTGCTTTCGCTCAGCACAGAACCCTTTTTGGCTGCTTGACTTGCATTTCTGACACATTTTTGGCACAGCAGGAGGTTCATGGGAGCGTCTGCCGTGGGCAGATGCTCTGTTTGAAGATCGCCTCCGCGGGAGATTGCTATTCCCACTCAATGGCCTATAGAGTCTGTGTGAAAACTCCTCTTGACGGACGAGTATAATGTGTCGTCAGGAGGGTGAGATGAAATTTCTTCCGTACAATCCGGAGCAAGCCTACCTGTTGCCGCCGCGAGTGGCGGACGTGCTGGGTAAGGAGCATCTCTGTTTTTTTCTGCGTCGGGTGGTGGATCGATTGGATTTGAACTCCTTCGAGGAGGCCTACGAGGACGAGGGGCGTCCGGCGTACGCGCCGGAGCTGTTGGTGGCGGTGTGGCTGTACGCTTATGCGCTGGGGGTGACCTCGTCGCGGCGGCTGGAGCAGCGGGTGCGGGAGGATTTGGCGTTTCGCTACTTGGCGGCCGGGGCGACGCCGGATTTCTGGACGCTGAACCAGTTTCGTCGGCAGCACGGGCGGGCGCTCAACGATCTGTTCACGCAAGTGGTGGAGTTGGCGCGCGCGGCGGGGTTGGGACGCCTGGGGCATGTAGCGATCGATGCGACCCGCGTGGCGGCGAACGCCTCGCCGAACCGGGTGGAGACGAAGGAGCGTCTGCGCGCCGAGGCGGGCGCGAATCCGTCGCCGGATTCGGCGCTGGCAGCAAGCCTGCAATGCCGACGATCCCAACGAAGCGTCCGGATTGGAGCTGAAGAAGGAGGAGATGACACGCCTCCAGGAGCGGCTGGCCGAGATTCCTTCGCGCCTCGAGCAGTTGAAGAGAGCCCGGCAGCGACACATTTCCCGGACCGACCCCGACAGCCGTTTTCTGCGCGACCGCCGAGGCTTCACTTTGGGATACACGGTGGATGTCGCCGTCAGCGAGGATCATCTGATCGTCGAGCAGCGTGTGACACAGGCGGCCACCGACAATGCTTCGCTGCTTCCCGTGGTGGAGGCGGTCGAGCGGCGCTGCGGGGAAATGCCACAGAAAGTAAGCGCCGACAGCGGCTTCTTTTCGGTGAAGAACTTGGAGGCCCTGACCGCCTCCGGCATCGACGCCTATGTGCCGGACTCCAACATGGCCCACGCTTTGAATCGGGGTGGACGCGTGCGGCATCGTACCCGACATCCTGAGCATCGGCGCATGCGACAGAAACTCCGCAGCCCGACCGGACGCGCCGTCTACCGGCGACGAAAGGCTCTCATCGAACCCGTCTTCGGAGTCCTGAAGGAACAACGCGGGATGAGACGCTTCCGTCGGCGCGGGTTGGCGAAGGTGGCTGTCGAGATGCTCCTGGCGGCCACCGCCTATAACTTGACACGGCTCTACCACGCGCGGCCGAGCTTCGTTACCCCTCCCGGCTAGCCTCGCCCGAACCGGTAAGCGCTGCGAACTCATCGACCAGGAAGAACCGAACGCCATGGAACTGAAATTTCTATTGCCAATAAAATAAGTGTCGTGTTTTCACACGGACTCTCTAGCCCTGTCCGGAACCTAGTTTCACAGCCCCAGGTTGTGATGTGAATTCTCTCACAACGACTGGTACAAAAAATCGGTCTGGTCAGTATTCCCCGCACGCTTGCCATTCAGGTGCGCTAGTGCGAACTGTGATAACTTGCTGAATACGCTATACTTAATTTGTATGGCTAACTACTTGCAAATTGAGTTGACCGCATGAGCTTCAGAAGCCTGTTCATCGGAATAGACAAGTACCGATCTGCATTGATCTCCGATCTGTGTTGTTCGGCACGGGATGCTCAAGCCCTGCATGGGCTGTTCGGCGACACCTTCGGAACCGGCGGCTCGGTATTCCTTACTAACGGTCAGGCGACTAGGGCGGCGATCCTGGACGGCATTAGCGAATTGGGCCACCAAGCAAAGCCTGAGGACGTCGTCGTCATCGGTTTCTCCGGACACGGATCGGATTCCCACCACCTGATCACGCACGACTCTGATCCGTTTAATCTCGACACGACCGCGATTCATCTAGATGAACTAACCGAGCTATTTACCCGCATTCCCGCAGGAAACCTGATTCTCTTCTTGGATTGCTGTTTTTCGGGAGGTGCTGGGGCAAAGGTCTTCAATGCGCCAGTCGTGACAAAATCCCCTGAGTCAGCCGAGGCACTACTTTCGAAAATCAGCGGCAAAGGCTGCCTAATTTTCACAGCAGGAACTGCGACGCAAGAGGCGATTGAAGATCGGCGCAAGGGACACGGTCTCTTCTCCTTCTATGTCATCCAGGCCCTGAGAGGTGCAGGGAATGCCGTTAAGGCCGACAGCATTTCTCTACTGTCACTTGTTGCATTCGTGACACGGTCAGTCGTGAATGCTGCGAGAGACATGCGGCATGAGCAAGAGCCGACGCTGAAGGGCGTCGTCGAGGGCGACCTCACTTTCCCGGTTCTAACACCAGGGCCGATTCTTGAGGGTTTCTTCCCCGAGACTGGTCCAGTCAAGGTTGGTCCTGATATCGATGGGCTTGTCGGATTTGGGTTCCCGGAGGAAATCCTGGAGTCGCTGAAGTCAGTGATTCCGTCGCTCAATCAACTACAACAAGATGCGATAAACGTGTCCGGAGTGCTCCGCAATCACCACGTTGTCGTCTCCGCTCCCACGTCATCGGGGAAGACACTGATTGGCGAATTGGCGGCTCTGCACGGCTATACCAAGGGTGAGCGGAGCTACATGCTGCTGCCACTGCGCGCTCTCGTAAACGACAAATATGATGAATTTGTGTCGAAATACGGGAAATTCGGGCTCCGGGTGATTCGATCAACTGGAGAGATATCGGATCAGAATGACACCTTACTGCGGGGGAAATTCGACATCGCCTTGCTTACGTATGAACGATTCGCCTCTCTTGCTCTCACCCTTCCCCACATCATGCGTCAGGTTGGCGTAGTCATCATCGACGAACTGCAAGTGATCACGGATCTCAATCGTGGTGCGAATTTGGAGTTCGTTCTCACGCTGTTGAAATCGCAGCGATTTGTCGGAATAGAGCCGCAAGTGATAACGCTTTCTGCGGTGATCGGTGAAACGAACGGTTTCGAACATTGGATAGGTGGAGGTCTGCTCAAGAGTGAGCAGCGACCGGTTCCGTTGGACGAAGGATTGGTAGACATGTCCGGTGCCTTTCGGTTCATAGCCGACGATGGAACCGAGAAACGGTTGGACAATTATGTGAGGCCTGAATATCGCAAGGGCTCATCTCAGGACATCATCATTCCTCTGGTGGCAAAGCTGGTGTCCGCCGGCGAAAAGGTTCTGGTCTTCCGTGAAACGAAGCCGATTGTGCGCGCTACCGCGACATATTTGCAGAAGAACCTAAGGCTGCCGCCTGCGGCAGAAACGCTGAATCTACTCCCAACCGGTGATCCATCAGTCGCATCAGCTCAGCTTAGGGAATGTCTAGAGGCGGGGATTGCATTTCACAACGCAGACCTTGATCGCGAGGAACGTCAGGCTATCGAGACGACATTTAGAGATCCCAACAGTTCGTTGAAGGTTCTCGTGGCAACTACAACACTCGCGATGGGAGTGAATACGCCGGCATGGTCGGTCATCATCGCAGGTCTGGAACACCCGGACGCGCCCTATTCAGTGGCAGAGTACAAGAACATGGTGGGACGGGCCGGACGTCTTGGCTTCACTCAGAAAGGGAAATCCTTGTTGGTGGCACCAACGACAGCGGACGCGTACAAACTGTGGACCACCTATGTCGAGGGGGAGCCGGAGCCGCTTCTTTCGAGATTTGCCGATCAAGAGCCACTTTCAATGATCTGTCGCGTGCTGGCAACAGCTGCCAGCTCGAAGGTCAATGGCCTCTCGGAGCAGGAATTGATCGACTTCATACAGTCATCCTTTGCGGCTCACAAAAAGAAGCAGCTAATGGATGCGGAATCCCTCTCCCGCATGATAGCGAGACTTCTCGATGCTGGGTTGGTTGAGCAACTCAATGATCGGTATCGGCTGACGGAGTTGGGAAAAGTTGCCGGCGAGTTGGGTATCCAAGTGGAGAGCGTTGTTCGAATTGCGCGCGCCCTGAAAGACCTTCCGAGAGAAGCGTTGTCCGGCCCAACGTTGTTGGCAGCAGCGCAGACCTCTGTGGAGTTGGATCAGGTGATCTTCCCCGTCCACAAGAAATCTGTGAAGGAGCGTGCGAGGTGGCAGGGGGCCATTCGGCAGCAGAATTTGCCACCTTCAGTACAGCGTGAGCTTCAGGCAACCGACGATTCTAATTACACGGCCCGATGTAAGCGCTTGTCTTCGGTGCTCATGTGGATTGACGGTGTGGCACTGAATCGTTTGGAGGCGTCGCTGCTCGTTCATCTTCCGGCCAGTAATGCTGCAGGCCCAATCCGGGCTTCTGCTGAACGCACGCGGGATCTTCTCGGCGTCGCTGCGCACATAGGCATTTTCGTGTCAAGAGATACGGACGTTGGTCTCGATGCAGAGGTCGAAAGCCTTGCGACACGACTTGAATTGGGAATTCCAGAAGATATCGTGTGGCTTGCAGGCGAGGTGAAGCGTGGTTTAGAACGTGGGGACTATTTGAACCTCCGACGGGCTGGCCTCACCAGTGTCGAAGTGATCGAGGCGGTCGACGAATCATATTTGCTGGAGGTTATCGGCAGCGAAAATAAGGTCAGAAGCGTCCGTGATGCTCTAGAAGCGTTGAAGGAGGCGAAGTCGGCTGATGTAGAAGATCTGCCCATGCCCAAACCAGCTACATGAGGCAAGCGTTGTTGGAAACTGCGATTGCCGTTTCGGGCGAGTTTTCGTCGTTGCTCCGCTGGAGTGTGGGCGGGATCGGCAGGGCAACGGAGGAGCGATTTCGAAACGAACCCTGGGTGGTTCTTGCGAAGTTCCGTTTTGCATCTGACTCGAAGATTCCCTCCCTGGATTGGTACCCTTGCCATCTGTCGTCGTGGTCACACCTACTAGGCTGTTAGCAGAGTCAGGCGAGACTGGGCTCCTGGAGAACTACTGCTATCCAAGGGAGCTCGAGCAGGCGATCGGTGAGTTCGGCGAACACTACAACCATCACCGGTACCATGAATCACTCAACAACGTGACCCCGTCCGACGTCTTCTTCGGACGTCATCAGGAAAGACATCTTCTCCCGAAGGGAGAGAATCAAGCTGCGGACCCTGGCTCAACGCAGAATCGCCAATCCTAGGACTGACCTGTTCTTCCGTCCGTACCCGCAAGTCCTGAAGATACTCTCCGACGACAATCGGCAGCCCCGACCAAGCCAGAGGCGCATAATCGTCGACCAGCTTTTCGAGGGTGGGACCATCGATAAACTCAATCTTCCGAGTGCTGTATTTTTGGAAGATCTTTTTGGGATTTATATACAATCGTAACCAAAGTCGCGGATCAGTTATTTTTGAGGGGCTTATATATGAAAGTAACCGGCCACTGGCCGTGGAGGTGGTTGTATAGTCTCCTGCGAGAGCAACTTGGTAAGACCCTGAACGTGGCCGGCTTTCCAGGCTTCGTTCGGGAGTGCGACTACGAATCGAAGAGCCTTGACGTCTCCGTGCGCGTGCGGATCAGCCCGCTGTTCACCGTCATCACGGTGCGGGGCGTGGACGTCTACTTCTATCGTGTGACTGGCAAAATTGACGGCGTGGGGTGGGCCTGACCGGCCCTTTTTGTACCAGCTGAAGTGAGAGAGAATCTCACGAAGGAGGAAGCTGGAGATGTCGATCAGGAAGTACAAGGCGGAACAGGGCGAACAAAGAGCGGCAGGTCCGACCCAGGATGACCCGCCGGTGAAGGCCGAAATGCAGTACATCGAGAACGCTCTTGTCAAGTTGGACACGGCGATTGTTGCGAAGTACGGCGCAGACTGAGCCCCGCTTCGCGGTAGAGCCGCTCCACACGCTTGTGATTGCAGCGGCTCTCGCGATTCAGCAGCACGCACAGCCGCGGCGATCCGTAGCGCGGATGCTCCTGCGCCAACTCGATCAAGCGGCGGCGCACGGGCTCATCCCTCTGGGCCCTGCGCGAACAGTAGCGCTGACTGGACACGGCGATCTCCGGCAGCCCGCAAACATGGCGCTCGCTCAACTGCGGCAACGCTTGCCGAACCCGCTCGACATCGGCTCGCGCTTGCCTGACCTGCGCCTGACTGCCTACGAGCTGTAGCCGTTTTTTTCTAGGGGCTGTCCTAGCTAAGGGTGATTCTGTCTCGATTTGATCCATGTCTTCAATTGGTTAAGCAGTGTCCGGTGGTTACCGCCATTGAAGCGCCATTCGCCACTCCTTCAGGAAGAGGTGAAAACTCTGTCATGAGCGACCAAGACGCATTCGAGCGCATCCTGGCGTCGTTGTACGACGCCATGCTGGACGACGCCCGCTGGCCGGCCACCTCGGCCCTGATTGACGAAGCCTGCGGCCTGACGGGCAATGCCCTCTTGGTCGGCGAAGGCCCGAAGGACGACCTCCGGGTCCTCTTCGTGGGGCTCTACTACCACGGACAGCGCCGAGCAGAACTGGAGCGCGAGTACCTCGAAGTCTACCATCCCACCGACGAACGCGTACCGCGCTTCCGGCGACTGCCCGACAGCCATCTGGTGCGTATCAAAGACCTGTACACGGCCGAGGAGTTGAAGACCTCGCTTGCCTACAACGAGATATTACTCCGGGGCAAGTATCAGAATGGCTTGAACGTGCGCCTGGACGGGGCGGATGGCTCCCATATGACTTGGGGCCTCGGCGATCCCGTGGCCTCGGATGGCTGGGGGTCTTCCGAGATTGCGATGATCGAGAGGCTGCTGCCCCATATACGGCAATTCATCCGCGTCCGGCAGGCGCTGGTCCGTGCCGAGGCACGCGACACCACCGTGACCGCGCTGCTGGAGAACCCCCGGATCGGCGTCCTCCACCTGGACCGGCGTGGGCGGATCCTGGCGGTCAATGACCGCGCCCGTAGCATCCTGCGAGACGGCAATCAGGTGTTGGACCGGAACGGGGTGCTGCATGCCCGCGCGCCAGCCGATCAACTCCGTCTGGAGCGACTGCTGGCAGCCGCACTGCCGTCCTCCGGGGCCGTTGCGGTCAGTGGGTCGATGCTGCTGGGCCGCTGGTCCGGGTCGCCGCCTTTGGTGCTGCACGTCAAACCCGTGGGTATCCCGCAACCGGACTACGGAGCGCGGCACGTGGCTGCGCTGGTCCTGATTGTCGATACGGAGAGCCGGCATCGGATCGATCCCGAGTTGGTGGCCGCGACCCTGGGGCTGACGCCGGCCGAGAGTCAGGTGGCGGTCTGGTTGGCCGAAGGCCAGAGCGTGCGCAAGATGGCCGAGGCGAGGGGGCTCACGCACGGCGCCATCTATTGGCACCTGAAGCAGATCTACCAGAAGCGGGCCATATCCCGGCAGGTGGACCTGGTGCGGTTGGTGCTGTCGATCGCCGAGTTCGGGTAACTGCGGCGCTATCGGCGTCCTTGCTGGCCAACTCGTTGAAGCACCGACCCTTTTCCCCTTCCGAATCTACCAATCTTGGCAGTGACTGGGCGCCGTAGTTGCGCTATTGAAAGCCTTTAACCTATAGGGGCTTGACGGCAAACAGCCTCGCAGGGTGCTCTCTCCGGTGCCGCTGACCCGTCCCACAGACCGGCTCCCCGGTGAGCGAAAATCCTCTGACTGGAACCCGTTACTCGGGAAAACCACGGCTCGGAGGATCAGGGGGATAGGGTACGAACAGCGCTCCCTACGCAGCAGTTCGGTGCCCAAACTGGGAGTAAAGGGTTCTCGCCCGATCCGGGTCAAGAAGGGGGCCAAGATGGTCGCCAGGGAATTTTTACTCGCGATAACTGGAATTATCGCGAGTAAACACCAACTCTGCGCCAACCTTGCATATTATACAAATGCCGCACCGTAATCCGCAATAGCAATCACGTTCGATCGTAACCCACTGAAATCGCTTGTGTTTTATTCTGGAAACGCCACGTCCGGCGGTGTGACGACGGCTGGCCGCGATGCCCCGTCGCGGCGGATGGTAGCAAAAACGTCGACTTTTTGCTCGCGATAACTGCCGAGAGGGGTGAGGGCGCCGTTTGGGACGGCCGCGGGCGAGCCTATACCCCGGCCGTGCGCATCGGCGTCACGACCCGTAGACCTCAGGGTGGGCCTTTTCAGCGTTGCTGCCGCTCGGCCAGTTGTGCCGCGCCGCTGCGCCGCGCCAGCAACCGTTCCCCGTACCGCTGAACCATGCGCGTGCTCTTCCACCGGCCGGACTGCAGGATGGCCGGCAACTCGATGCCACAGGCGATCATATCCTGAACCGGCCCGACCCGCGTGCTGTGCCCGGCCAGGGCGCCCACGATCTCGTCGGAAAGTCCGGCACGTCGCGCCATCCTCTTGTAGATGCGCGGCACCTGGCTCGCGTGGAGTTTTTCCCCTACCGTGCCATCCTTCCGAACCGAACGAAACAACCGCCCCCCGCCGACACCGCCGCGTTCGAGCCATGCCTTGACGAGCTGCACGGTGTCGCGCGCCATATAAAGCATCGCACCCTTTCCGTCCGCATCGGTCTTGCTCGACCGCACCAGCAGCGTAGCGGAGCCATCGACTTCCACCAATAAATCAGACACTTCCAGCGACACCAGCTCGGACCGCCGCAGCAGAGTGTCATAGGCCACCGCCAGCAGCGCGCGGTTCCGGGCGTCGATCAGCCGGTCCCCGGCCGCCTCCAGCAACCGGTTCCGCAGCGGCCAGGTAAGCCCCTGGACCTGCGCCTGCCGGCGTCCCCGGAGCCGGTGCATCCGTTGCAGGGCGAAGCGGACGACGGCGCTCTCCAGCGGATTCGTCTGCCGGAGCGCCTTGTGCAGGGTGGCGATGCTGGAGACGTAGCGGCGCACCGTGGCCGGGGCCTTGACGTGCGCCATGTCGTCGATGAAGGCGACGACGGTGGCGGCGCTGGCGGGCAACTCCGCCTGGACGTGTTGCCGGCACCAGGACGCAAATATCTCCACGTCCGCCCTCAGCGCGCGTTCCGTGTTGCTGCTGAAGGCGCCCTTGGCCGCTTCGAAGTAGGCGGCCTGTTGGTCCCCCACCTCCGCGGCGTGTTCAACGCCTGCAAAAAGCTGGAAATCGCATCTCGTCTCTGCAATCAGCATCGGGCGTTCTCCGGGTCAGTCGAAAAAACCGCTCATTTTACTCGCGATAATTCCAGTTATCGCGAGCAAAAAGCCTGTCTCCGTAGTGGTCTGGCTACAGTGGACTATAGAACTGAATAGGACGAAAGGAGAGCCGGAGATGCGTTTACAACGACAAGTCGAAGCGGCCAGCGGTTACACCGTGAACGGCGACGACCCTGGCGTTCAATCGCCGGACCGCGGCATGACACCACCGGACTTCGGCACGGCCCATCGGCCCGTCGGGGGCAGGCCCCGTCACCGGCCTGCAAAGCGTTCGATTCGGAGGTTGCCCGCCCGGTCGTCGGTAGGCGCCGCTATCCGCCGCGCGGTGGCGGCGCTGCTGGCCGGTGCGACGGCGAACGCGCAGACCGTCGTTTTCGAAGCCACCCTGACCGTGGGAGCGGGTGGAAACAGCTACAAGGATGGTCCCAGGGGAGCTAGGACAACATCAGCGAGAGGGAATTCTCGTACAAGGGAGAGACATTTCGGTTGACGAGCGTGAGGCGAAAATCCCGCTCACTCCAAATCGCCTTTGACCTGGGTAATTTCGATAACCTCAAAACGGACGTGACGTTTCGTGCCGGTCAAGTGGGCGGGAATGATCAAGACGTTCGCTCTCTCAAGCACCCTCGTAACTGTGACTGCTACGACAGATTTGCTTTACACGAGTGCACGCCTGAACTGGGAATGGTGGCACGTCGTCACCGTCATCCGAGCCAGCACGGAACCTGGCGCACCAAAAAACCAGACGGCGACGAAGATTCTCGTGGGCACCGCCGAGCAACTTCCCTGGGCAATCACCACGGCGACCGCTTCCTGTGTTCAAGTAAGGTCGCGCGGCTCGGGCGCGCCCTCGATGCCCGCGAGGCCGAATGGCCCGAAGCCGTTTCCGCGATCCGGTTGCTTGCGTTGACCAGTCGCCGGCGAGACGAGGCGATCAATCTACCCGACGGCAAGACCGGCCCGCACGCGGTGCCGATCGGCGAGGCCGCCAGGGCGCTTGGCTGTGCCCGGCGTGCGCAACCTCCACTTTCTTGCACTCCGGGACGGGCCGCGATCCAACGATTGCGGATCGGCAAGTTTTTGATTGCGGCCGCGATTGCGGCGGCAATCGGCTTGCAGGGATGCGGAGGCGGCAGCTCATCCATTCGCTCGGCTCCTCTCCCCGCTCCTCCGGCAACGCCTGTGATCGGCGACACAGGCGAGGACCCGACGGACGACACAGGCGAGGACCCGACGGACGACACAGGCGAGGACCCGACAGACGACACAGGCGAGGACCCGACAGACGATACAGGCGAGGACCCGACGGACGATACAGGCGAGGACCCGACAGACGACACAGGCGAGGACCCGACAGACGATACAGGCGAGGACCCGACAGACGATACAGGCGAGGACCCGACGGACGACACAGGCGAGGACCCGACAGACGATACAGGCGAGGACCCGACAGACGATACAGGCGAGGACCCGACGGACGATACAGGCGAGGACCCGACAGACGACACAGGCGAGGACCCGACAGACGATACAGGCGAGGACCCGACAGACGACACAGGCGAGGACCCGACGGACGACACAGGCGAGGACCCGACAGACGATACAGGCGAGGACCCGACAGACGATACAGGCGAGGACCCGACAGACGACACAGGCGAGGACCCGACGGACAATGGAATCTGCAGTCGTACGGAGCAGGTGCGCACGGCCATCCTTGCCCTGATTGTCGGCATTGACACCTGCGGCACCGTGACCGATGCGCATCTAGGCGCCATCACCGGCTGGCTGGATCTGTCCCAGGCCGGCATTTCAAGTCTGCAGGCGGACGATTTCTCCGGCTTGGCTGGTCTGACAAAGCTGAACCTGAACAATAACCAGTTGGAGACACTGCCGGCGGGCGTGTTCGTCGGACTCAACTTGAGATTTCTCGGTCTGGAAACAAATCGGCTGCGAACACTGCCGGCCGGGGTGTTCGACGGCCTCACCAGCCTGAGGGAGGTGCGTTTGCTAATTAACCGATTGGAGACGCTGCCGAAAGAGGTGTTTGCGGATCTCAACAGCCTGCGTATTCTGGATCTGGAATTCAACCGATTACATACGCTGCCCATGGGCATATTCGCCGGACTCGACCTGACATTTCTCGGTCTGGAAGCCAATCGGCTGCGAACGTTGCCAGCGGGGATGTTCGAAGGCCTCGACGTCGAAACACTGGATTTATCGCACAACGAAACGAGGTCGTTGTCGGCGGAGGTGTTCTCCGGACTCTCCAGCCTGAGGGATCTGGATTTGGGGTACAACCAGCTCGATACGCTGCCGGCGGGGGTGTTCGACGGCCTCACCAGCCTGAGGTCCCTGTGGCTGGAGGAGAATCCAGGTGCGGATTTCACGTTTACCATGACGGTGGAACGGATTCCTGGCACCAACAAGGTCGTGGTCACCGTCGCCCAGGGTGCGCCTTTTGCTATGACCACCACGATCGACGTGACTGGGGGAATCCTGCCGGCCGGGGTGTCCTCTGTGACGGTGCCTGTAGGACGCACGACCAGCGACGAAATTGCTGTAACCCCCTTAGATGGGACGACTATCACCCTGGGCGCGGTACCGCCGGTGCCATCGACGCCGATACCCGGTACAGGTGGCGTCCTTCGGTTCACCGGCATTACGACTGCGGTCGAGGGAGAGCCGGTGCAGTTCAACGGCCCGGCGGCGCTTTCGGTGGCCGATGCGCGCGTGGAGGAAGCCGAAGACGCGGTGCTGGCCTTCGCGGTGACGCTGGACCGCGCGGCGAGCGGCACGCTGACGGTGGACTATGCCACCTCGGACGGCACGGCCACGGCGGGAGAGGATTACACGGCCACCAGCGGCACGCTGAGCTTCCAGGCGGGCGACACGGAGAAGACGATTACGGTCGCGGTGCTCGATGACGATCACAACGAGGGCGAGGAGACGGTGACGCTGACGTTGTCGAACGCCTCCGGCGCACGGACCGCCGACGCGTCGGCGACGGGGACGATCGAGAACCGGGACCCATTGCCGCGGGCGTTCATGGCCCGCTTCGGCCGAACGGCGGCGGTGCACGTGGTGGAGCAGGTGCAGGAACGGATCGAGGCGCGGCGTGAGACGGGCTTCCGCGGCCAGGTCGCGGGCCTGCAGGTGCGGCCGGGCATGGAGAGCGACATGGCGGTCGGCTTCCTCAACCGGCTTGCTCCCTCGCTCGGGGCGAATCGGGTTGGTGCGGGCGTCCACCACCCCATGTCCGTCTCGCCGGCTGCGAACCCAGGGGCGTTCGGGACACCGGGTCTGGCTGGCGGGGCGCCGATGGGCACTGCGGATGGGCTGCTCGGAGGAGCGAATCCGATGGGGAGCATGCCCGGAACCGACGGCGGGCTGAATCAGCGCGGAGACTTCGGGATGGGCCTGGGGGGCGGCAACCTGCTGACCGGATCGGCGTTCGTGATGAACCACGAGACGCGCCGGGGCGGCATCCTCTCGTTCTGGAGCCTGGGGGCGCAGTCGCAGTTTGCAGGCCGCGATGGCCAGCTGTCGCTCGACGGCCGGGTGCGCACGACCATGTTCGGAGCCGACTATGCGAAAGGACCGCTGGTCACGGGTCTGTCGCTCTCTCACAGCCGGGGCCTGGGTGAATACACGGGCGTCGACGTCGGCGAGGTGACCTCGTCGGTGACCGGCCTCTATCCCTGGCTGGGCTACAAGGTCACTGACCGGATCACCCTGTGGGGCGTCACCGGATACGGCAAGGGCGCGCTGAGGTTGACGCCGGGTGCGGGAACGGCGCTCCGGAGCGGGTTGTCGATGGCCATGACCGCAGGCGGGATGCGGGGCGAGTTGGCGGATTCGGTGGTGGGCGGATTCGGGCTGGCGTTCAAGGCGGACGCGCTGTGGGTCGGCACGGGCATCGAGGGCGTGGACGGCCCGCAAGGGCGTCTGGCGGCAACCTCGGCGGCGGTGACCCGTTTCCGGACCGGGCTGGAAGCCTCGCGCGGCTACAGTTTCCAGCGGGGGTTGTCGCTCCAGCCGAGTCTGGAGGTCGGAGTGCGGCGCGACGGCGGGGACGCCGAGAACGGCGTGGGCGTGGACGTCGGCGGCGGGCTGATCGTATCGGACGCGTTGACCGGACTGTCGGCCGACGTGCGGGTGCGGATGCTGCTGGTGCACCAGGACCGGGGGTTCCGGGACCGGGGCATGTCGGTGTCGTTCAGCTACAACCCGACGCCGTCGACGCCGCTGGGGTTCACGGCGAAGCTGACCCCGTCCTGGGGCGGACAGGCCACCAGCGGCGCCCGGGCTCTCTGGGGCCGGGAGACGATGGCGGGGATGGCACAGGGCGGCATGGCTTCGGGGAACAGTCTGGAGGCGGAGCTGGGCTATGGGCTGCCGGTCGGAAGCCGGCTGGTGGGGACGCCGAGGTTCGGCATCGGGACCTCCGAGTACGGGCGGGACTACCGGCTGGGCTACGGCCTGACCGTATTGCAGCGTGGCAGTATGAACTTCGAGTTGGGCATCGAAGGCACGCGCCGGGAGAGCTCGAGGCAGGGCGTCACGGACCACGGAGCCCTCGCCCGGCTCACGGCGAGCTGGTAGGCGCCCGGCCCGACAGCAGCAGTAGTCGACAAAACAACGACGGCGGCCGCAGCGGGGAATCCCATGAATGAGGCGTGCCCCGCGCAACAGTACGAAACGGCCTGCCCGCGCTCGGAGCTGTTCGAGCGCCGTCGCCGGCGGATGGAAGACCGAGCGGCGGTTTCTTTCCCGATCCACGCGAGATTCCATTCCTTCCTGCTCCCCTCTTCGTCGCGCCAGGCGCGGCGGCAATCTGCAATCTACCTGACTCCCATCATGAACCCTCAGTCCCGCCGGTTCCGGCAAGCATTTCCGATTCGCAGCTCAAAACGGAGAGCGTGTTGACGTGAAGAAGATCGACTCAGTGTAGGCACGCACCGGAGCCTGCGGTTGGCCGAGGCTCCGGCAAGGCAGGGCCGAAGGTGGAAAGGGGAAACCCCGATCGCGCTAACGATCGGGGTTTTTTTATGGCGGCCCCGGTTAGAGGGCACATCCACAGCATAGCCGGCGTGCCACGCAAGAGGGCCGCTGTTCCACCCCCGGGCGGGGTGCGATGGCCAGAGAAGTGGTGTTGCGGCAGTTGTCTTGCCGCTGGCCGGGTTGCGGGTTGGTGTTTTACATCTGCAGTTCCTGCTACCGGGGGCATCGCTACTGCGGGGACAGGTGCCGGGATAAAGCAAGGCGGGAACAGCGGCGGCGGGCCAACCAGCGACACCAGCAAAGCCGGGAGGGACGGCTCGATCACCGCGACCGGCAACGGGCCTACCGGGAACGCTGCCGCCGCCGCCGCGTGACGGATCATACTTCCGCCGGCAAGGGCCGATCGGTCAAGATCGTGGAGCCATCGAGGGAAACGGGAAGGAGCACGCCGTTGGCGGAGGAATTGCAAGATCGGCCCCGGTTTGAGTGGCTCCCAAGCGCCATCCGGCCGGTTTGCATCCTGTGCGGGCGTGGTGGCCGCGTCGGCGTGAAGAGAATCGGCCCGGAGAGGCAGCAATGAGGGGGAATCATGATTCGAGAAAAGGAAGAAGGGGGAGAGAAGTATCTGACGGTCGAAACCGAGGACGATTTTCACGAGGCTTTGAAGCGAGGCCATCCCATTGAGGTGACCTGTGAGCTGGCCGAGAAGATCGGCTTGCGTTTCGAGGACGTGGGGGATCTGGGCGACATCATCGAGGCGCACAAGGACGCCTGCCGATAATCATGACGAAAAATCAGGACCGCTCCGAACAATACGTACGCCAGGTTGCAGACGAGATCATGGAACAGATCAAGGCGGGCGTGGCGCCGTGGCAGAAACCGTGGAAGCCGGGTGAGAAATGCATCTCGGAGAACCTCGCGACCGGCAAGAGTTACACGGGCGGCAACAGCATCTACCTGATGTCGCGCGGCATCCGTCAGGGCCACGGAGATAACCGCTGGGGAACCTACAAGCAGATCGAGGCGGCGGGCGGCCACGTCCGCAAAGGGGAACGCGGAACCAAGGTGCTGTTTTACACCGATCGTGCCCGGACCCCGGCCAAAGACGAGGCCGGAAAGCCGTTGAAGGACAAGGACGGCAAGCCGGTCTATGAGGAGTATCGACGCAGCCATCCCGTCGTGCGGCAGTACACGGTGTTCAACGTCGAGCAAGCCGACGGACTGAACCTTCCGCCGCGCGAAGCGCAAGCGCCGCCGGAGTGGAAGGCGCACGCGGACGCGGAGGCAGTCATGCGCGGCAGCGGAGTGCGCATCAGCCACGTTGCCGGAGATCGAGCCTTCTACAATCTCGCCAACGATCAGGTGGTACTGCCGGAGCAAGGGCAATTTGCCACGGCCAACGGCTACTACCAGACGGCGCTGCACGAACTGGGCCACGCCACCGGCCACGAAAGCCGCTTGAATCGGAAAACGCTGCAAGACGGTATTGCGGCGGGCTTCGGGAGCGAAGCCTACGCGCGCGAAGAACTGCGGGCGGAGATCAGCGCCATGATGACGGGCCAACGAGTAGGCGTCGGACATGACGGCGGGCGCGGCGCAGCCTACGTCGAGAACTGGCTCCAGGTGCTCAAGAAGGAGCCGCGCGAGATTTACCACGCGGCCAGCGAAGCGCAGAAAATCTCCGACTACCTCACCCAACCGATGCGGGAACGAGCTGCCGAAGCGGAGAAGAAGCATGGTGAGCTGGCGCAGAAGTACTCCCACGCAGCCGGGCCGCAGATCAGCCACACACCCAGCCCCCAGGCGAAAGCGAAAGCACAGGAATTGGAACGGGACGCAGGCCCCAGTCGCTAGCCCGGTGAGGAGCACAGATGTTTGACCGACTCGACATCCTGACCCGAGACGACAGCCGCAGTCGTACACCTACCCCCCACCCGTTCGCGTTCCGACCGGGAACGCGAGCAGCCTCGCATGGGACATCGGCGCGAGTACGAACCGCGCCAGGACAAACGCGGCTTTCAGGAGCGCGTCGAAGGGGCGCTGGCCGACGTAGGGATGTATCGCAACGTCTCCTACCGCGACCTGGTGGAGTCGCAATTCGGGGGACATCCCTACACGGCGCGGCGGGCTGTCGATCGCATGATACGAGACGGCCACGTGCGGGAGCACCAGGCAAAGGGGCCGAGGGGCGGCACATACAAAGTGCTCACCTTGACCGAGGCCGGAGCGCGAAAAGCGCGCGATTACGCCGTCGAGCAGGGATTCGACAAGGAACAGCAAACCTGGTCCGGGCTGGTGAAGCGTGGCGAGTTGAGCCACGACACCGCCGTCTACCGGGCAGCTCGGATAGAGCAGCGGCGCCTTCTGCAACAAGGGGCCAGGATCCGTCGAGTACGGATCGACGCGGAAATGAAAAAGCAGGTGGCGCGGGCCACCGAAACGGCGCGGGCCACCGAAGGCAGGGCGGCGGCAGACGCAGCGCGGCGCAAGGCCGCTCAGGATTTAGAGCTGCCCATGCAACAGGGCCGGGTCGTCTATCCCGACGCGCAGATTGAATATCTGGACAGCGAGGGCCGCAGCGGGCGCGTCAACGTCGAGATTGCCTCGGAACACTACAGCGGCCCGGCACCATCACCGCCAAAGCCCGGGCCGGATTCCAGATGCACGGCAGCGGCGGACGGGCAATCGCCGCGATCCGCCGGGTGCTCGGCAATGGAGGGCGCGACGGCAGAGTCGGCGGCGCACCCGCACGGGGCGGGAGAGAGGGCTCGATCGAGCTTTGAGCTATGCAACCCTGGAAAGTCAGTATCGGACTCACCGTGACCGCTTCAGGCGTGGTTGCGATCTTCGGCTTGCCGGAACTCTCCTATCTCAAGCCGCACTGGAAGGTCCTGCTCCGCGACTACGGGTTGACCATCACCCTCTATGGCGGACTGGCCGTTGTCTCGTTCGCTTTTTCCATTTACGCAGCTGCTCGATCATTGGGCTTGGCCGATTTAGGCCGCAAGGTTGATCTGGTGGAGCGTTCGATCCGGCGCGGAGAGGGCGGCGACCCCGAACTCGCAGAGGCTTTGCACAATCAGTCAAAGGGGAAGTTTCCGGACTGACTACCAACCGAACCAACAAAGGAGCAAGTCATGACTTCACGATTTCCCAAATTCCGTACCGCGGCGCTAATGACCGGCATGGGTTTGCTGATGCAACAGGAGCTTTTAGCCCAGGGCGTGAGTCCGTGGCTTGATGCGATCAACGTGCTACAGACGGCCTTCACCGGCCCCATCGCGCGCGGGCTGAGCCTGATTGCCATTGTGGTGGGCGGATTGATGTTCGCATTCGGCGAGGGCGGCAGCAAGCGGGCTTTGGCCGGGATCATATTTGGATTAGGCATGGCGATGGGCGCGGCCAATTTCCTGACCTGGTTGTTCTGATGCAGGGCGCGAAGACCTGGCCGGCCTATCCGGCCTTGAGCGCGCCGCTCACCATCATGGGAGTCGAGCGCCGCTGGTTTCTGCTCAGCGCCATGTTGGGTTTGGCCATGTGGAACGCCATCAACTCGCTGCTGACGGGCGGCGTGATCTTCGTGGTGCTTTATGGCGCCGGCTGGCTGGCGTGGCGCGAGGACCCCAACATGGTGGAAATCCTGCGAGCCTCTACTCGTTTCAAGGCCCGCTACGATCCCGGCAAGTGGGCCGATTCTCCCTGGTATCTGCTAATCAGAGGGCGCTGATGAATGTGGACCAAGAACTATCCGACTACAACGCAGCAGGGGCGCTGGCCGAGGAAATCCCTTATTGGGGTTGGCTGGAGGACGGGCGAACCTGTTTGACCCGTTCCGGCGAACTGGTGAGCATAGCGCGGCTATCGCCCGCCGTTCTGGACGGGCGAACGCCCGATCAGATGGACGTAGTGCTCGACCGCTGGCAGCGGATGCTTTCCGGGGCCGATTCCCGGACGCGCATTTACTTCTATCTGTTTCGACGGCCCAGCCGCTTCGAGGCCGGAGAGCTGGGAGAGCAATCCACCGTTGCCGCCATATCGCAGCGGCGGCGGCGGTCTTTCCTGAGCAGTCGCGTGCAAGACATCCAGACTTATATTGCATGGACATACGACCCGCACCTTTCAGCCGCTTCAAAAGGCCGTGGTAATCAAGCCTGGTGGAAATCCTACCTGCAAAACTGGCTGGCACGGCGGCGCAACCCGCATGAATCGGTCTATCTACTCACCGAGATTGAAGCCGCCGCCACGCGCTTTCGCCAGTTAGTCGATGCGTCTCGCGCCCTGGTATCGGACTTGACGCCGCTCGAGCTGCTGGACGCTGAGGCGGGATCAAGCGTGCTGAGCGAACTCATCAACCGACCCAGCCGCCCCGGCGAAGGCTGGGAGGGAGCCACCGGCAGCGGCATGAACTGGCGGCTGGCCCGAAGCGAGCTGGAGGCCGAGAGGAGACATCTGCGGCTGGACGGCGAGCCGGTCATTCTGTACTCGTTGCTATCGCCCCCAGGCGGAGCGAGGGCAAACCTGTTGAACGACCTGTACCGCCTCGACGCCACCATGACCGTGGCGATGGAATGGCGGCCCTGGGGCCTCGATTCAGCCGGCGGAAGATACGCGGGGCGCAGCGGCATTACTTCTCGAAGCGCTACTCCATGATGGCTCACATGCAGGAAACCGAGGGCACCAGCTCGGCGATGGTGGACAGCGCCGCCGAAGCGGAATCCAGCCGCTTGGGCAACGCCCTGGTAGAGCTGGAGACGGAAGGAATCGCCTACGGCGATCTGGCGCTGACTATCTCGCTGCACGGGGACCTGGAGCAGACCGAACGGCTGGACGGCGATATCCACCGCATCTTTGCCAGTCACGACGCCAAGGCGATCCGCGAAGGGTACGGCCAGTTGGCAACCTGGTTCTGCCGCCTACCGGCGCAGCCGAGGAAACGGCAGGTCCGATCCGTCTTTGTTTCGGCCGGAGCTGCAGCTTGCATGGCTCCGATATTTGGGCCGCCAAGTGGCAACCCACGGAGCGCCCACTTGCGACGCGATGCGCTGGCGATCCTGGAAACGCAGTGGAGGACGCCCTACTACTACGACCTGTTCCACGGCGACGTGGGACACACGCTGATTCTCGGGGCGACCGGCGCGGGCAAGAGCTTCACGTTGAACTTTCTGCTTGTGCAAGCCCTGCAGTACGATCCCCGCGTTCTGATTCTCGATTTGGGCGGCTCCTACCGCTGGCTGACCCGCTTTCTGGGAGGCGGGTATCTGGAACTCTCCCCCGACAACCCCGACGGCAGCGAAGGCTTCCGCTTGCGGCCTTTCTCGCTGCCGGCAGGAGAGCGGACCTACCAGTTTTTAACGGGCTGGATCACGCGCCTGCTCCGCATCGGCGGCTGGCAGGTGAGCGGGGAAGATCCCAGCGAGATCCGCGCCCGCATCGAAGACCTGTATGCGTTCGACCCGGATCGCCGCACTTTGGGAGTACTCGTCAAGAGCTTGCCCTCCAGGATGTGGCCCGCGCTAGGGCGCTGGCACGGCGAGGGCGCTTGGGGAAAATACTTCGACAACCCGGCGGGCGAGAAAGACCTCGAGCTTGCCGACTGGCAGGTGATCGACCTGGCCGGAGCCGCCGAGCATGAGGACTTATGCGAGGCGGCTCTTTTCTACTTATTGGAACGGATGCGGCTGGCGCTGGAGAATCCGGACGAGACGGCGCGTGTGAAGTTGATGGTGGTGGACGAAGCCTGGAGATACTTGCGCGATCCGGCGGTGCTGAGTTATCTGGCCGAGGCCGCCAAGACCTGGAGGAAGAAGAACGCGGCCTTGATTATGGCGACGCAAAGCGCCGTGGACGTGACCGGCACCGCCGGAGCCGAGGCGTTGCTCGAATCCATGCCGACCAAGCTTTTCCTTGCCAACCCGGAGCTGCCGGCCAAGGCAGCCGACATCTTTCGCCTGAATCCGTCCGAGGTGGCCACCATACGCGGTTTGATTCCGAAGCGCGAGCTGTATCTGCGGCGGCCGGAGGCGGCAGGCAGGCTTCGTCTCGAAGTGGACCCGGAAAGCTACTGGCTCTATACCAGCTCGCCCCGCGACGCCCAGGAGCGGGCCGAGGCGGTAGAACGTCACGGCCTGGAGGGCGCACTCGAATACTTGTCTAACCAACGGAGGTAGCACCATGAAACTTGTCCCCCTTGCCGCTGTGCTGATGCTGGCGGCAGCACCATTCACTGTCATCGCACAGGAATCGCCGGAAGCGGCGCCGGAGCCCAGCACCACCGCCACGCCGCGAACGCCGGCAGCGGACCCATCTGTTATTCATGTTGCCGACAACCCGGATCAGATCGTGCGTATCCGCACCAGGGTTCGGCACACCACTGTGATTCAGCTTCCGGGACGCGAGAACATCCTCGACTTCGTGGTGGGAGATTCCGAGTATTGGCACTTGACCGGCGCGGCCAATCTCGCTTTCTTGAAACCCATTTCCGAGGGCGTCAATACCAACGTCGCCCTGGTCTGCGAATCCGGCCGTATCTACTCCTTCCTTGTCTCCGAGCAGCCCGGCCAACCACATTTAGTCGTGCGGATCGCCAGCGCGGCCGAGAGCGACCCCCGGATTTCACCAACCGTACATCAGCCCGCCTTTGTGGCGCGGGACCAGGTTGCAGCCTATCAACAGATGGCGGAGCAGGCGCGGCAAACCGCCGTGGCCGCGCAGACCCAGGCGGAACAGCAGATCGCGGCGGTCCGGCAGCAGGCCGAGGGAGAGATCAATTCCTTCCGGGCCGTCTATCCCACGCGCATAAAGTTTCCCTACCGGCTCGCCGACAAGGCGCGCAAGTGGCCGTTCCTGGTGCAAGGGATGTGGCACGACGGGCAATTCACCTATCTGCGCTCCAACGCTCAGGAGTCGCCGGCACTCTATGAGATCAAGGACGGGAAACCGGCGCTGGTAGCCTACGACCTCACCGAGGACGGTCTCTACGTCGCCCGGCACCTGTTAGGCGATGGATGGCTACAGATCGGAAAGGAAAAGGCTCAGTGGAAGGTTGAAAAACGGGAGCTTGAACCATGAGCCAATGGAAACGGATTCACGAACAGGCGACCGGCGCGCTGCCGGTCGCCACCCTCACCAAATGGGGCGCGGCGCTGATCGCCTTGCTGCTCGCCGCGTTTCTGCTCACGCAATCCATCTTTAACTCCGCGCCGGAGGAAGTCGAACCAGTGGCGACCGGATCGACAAGAACCGGCAGGACCCGGCGCGCAAGCGCAGGTAGCAGCCCGCATCCGGGAAGAAGGGTTGCGACAGGAGGCACAACGGCAAGCGGCGGAGCGAGACCTCCAACGACGGCGGGAACTCGGAATGACCACCCCTCGCGCCACCGCTTCGCTTTTGCCGGGCGGCGTCATCGGCGGCGATCCGATCATGCCGTCGAGCGAGGCCGAGGCGGAATTGAGAGAAGTATTGCGCCTGGAAGAGATCGAGCGGCGCAACCGCTCACTCCGGTCCGCGCCCGTTGCTCAAAGCTATCGAGGGATAAGCGACAACCAGCCGTCGCAAGCGGCGGCGGAGAGTGCAGCGCCGGAGATCTCATCCGGTACGCAAACCGCGCAGTCGTTTGAGCCGCCCCCGGCCACAGGCCAGAGCTTCCAACAATCGCTGGAGATGTTCCGGGAGGCCGTAACCGACCTGGAGGCATCGCAAGCCGACCCAGCTCAGGAGGCGACGCCGGAGCATGAAGGAGAGTTGACCCTGCCACCCGGACTCGGAGCGGCGGCAGAGGCACTTGCCGCGCCGACGAAGGACTACGAGAATCCAACGACCGCCGTCGAACCCGCAGACCCGCCCGGCATGGAACGAATCTATGAGGGCTCGTTCCTGGAGGCGGTGCTGGTGACTCAACTTTCAGGAGACTTTCCCGGCCCGGTGCTGGCGGCGGTGTCCGTTCCGTTTTACTCCGCCGATCGGCAAAGAATTTTGGTGCCCCGAGGATCGAGAGTGATCGGCACGGCGTCGGCTGTCACCTCCCAGGATCAGTCCCGGCTGGTGGTGGGCTTCCACCGCTTGCTGTTCCCCGACGGACGCTGGGTTGCCCTCGACTTTCACGGACTCAATCAAGTCGGCGAAGGAGCATTGAAGGACCAGGTGAACCGGCATTACCTCTCCATGTTTGCGGCTGTCGGAGCAGTCGGGGTGATCTCAGGCCTGACCTTGCAAGGCAGCAATCCTTATGCCGGAGGCTCGGCAAGGTTTCCGGGCCGGAGCCGGGCAAGGACTCGGCCAGGGCGCCACCCAGATCTTGCAGCGCTTTCTGAACCGCTTACCCAACATCACGATTCGCGCCGGTCACCGGCTGCGCATCTGGTTCACTTCCGACGTACTGGTTCCCCGTCCCGCAGGACGGTGAACCACAACCCTGAAAGGAGACATACCATGAGAATCCGAACTTGGCTGACTCTGTTTTTCCTGCCCCTGTTTGCGGGAGGCACCGCGTATGCCTTTTTCGACATCAGCGCTCCGTTCCAACGGGCCTTGATGATCGCCAATCAGGCCACCCTGATCGCCAACCAGGTGGCGCAACTGGCAACCATGAATCAGCAGCTCGGCAAGCTGACCGAGCAGTTCACCCACATCAAGGATTCCACCTTGGGGCAGGTGGGAGCGATCACCCAACCGTTCACCGATCTGGCTTCGGTGCCCGGCCGGCTCATCGGCACCGGCATGTCCTGGAAATCCGATTTTACCGGCGCAGCCGGTGAGCTCGCTACGGCGGTAGAACAGTTAAGCCACGGAACATCCATCACCCAGGCCATGCGAACACGCCTCCAAGCGGCCGACACAACAACGGAGACAGACATCCTGACGGCCCACGCTGACTTCCCGCCAGAGCTGGCAACCAAAGCAGCCGAGAACTACCGCAACCAGCGCGAGCTCGGCGAGCAATCTATGGTCCTCAACTACGCGGTGTCCGACGCTTCGGCGGAGACGGTCGAGGCCATTAAATCGGCGCTCGATGCCTACGACGGTCTCCGCACCAACGCCAATAAATCCGTGACCGCGCTCGGGCAGGCCCAGGTCGCCGGTCTGGTCACGCAGGGACATCTGACCGCCGCCATGGCGCAGTTGCAAGCCTTCCAGGCCGCGCAGGATGCGGCGGAGGAACTGGAAGCCGAACGGCGGCGGCGGGAACGCCTGGCGCAACAGCTAGCAGACCGGCAGCAAGGACAGATCATGTTCAACGAGCGGCTGACAGGGATCAGCTCGCGCAGCGACGGCGGCGAAAGCCTCAAAGTGCAGTTACATCCCATGTACGTCCCTTAATTCCATGCGGCGGCCAGCCCGGTCCACCGAAAGAAGTAGAAGGCAATGCAAATCCAGATTGATCCGAGCGTCCCTACCAATATCCCCCCAGGGCAGCTCGATGACATGCAGGGTTTCATAAGCGGAGTGCTGAACTCGATCGTCGGGTCCAGCGGGCCGATTCTACTGAACAGCGGACAACAACTCTGGACCGGGCTGGCCGCCATCATGGTTGTCTGGACAGGCGTGAAGATCGCCATGTCCGGGACCTTCCAGCCGTGGGACATAATCCGGCTCGTCATCGGCCTGTGGGTCCCGTGGGCCATGCTGAATTTCTATGTGAATCCGCTTCCCCCACCAGCAGATTCCTACACCTTCCCCGGCATGATCGTGGAGGGCGGCAACTGGTTGATGAACCTGTTTATTGCCGACGTCGGAACCGCCATGCGGACCGAATTATCCAACATGGTCAACACCCACCTGACCCGCATCACCGATGCCTGGGACGGCTACAACCTGTGGGACCTGGTTACAGCGGGCGGCGCGGCTCTGGCGACGCTGGTAATGGGTACGGTGTTTATGATTTTCACGATGGCTATGCTGGTGCTGCTGTATTGCATCACTTACGCCCAGGTTCTTTGGGCGCAGCTCGCTATAGCCATTCTGGTATTTCTCGGACCGCTGTTCATTCCCTGGTTGGTGTTTGAGCCGCTGTCATTTCTGTTTTGGGGCTGGTTCCGATCCTTGATCGTTTTCAGCCTCTATGGCGCTCTGGCCGGAGCCGTCATGCGGGTGTTCATGGGCGTCACGTTGGGATACGTAACTAGCTATTCCAACGCCTCCCTCGGCTTTGATCTGGTGACAATGGGAAGCTGGGTGCTGGCTATCCTGCCCTTGTTCGTTGCCGGTATTCTGGCATCCACGAAGGTCGGCGAGCTGGCTTCCATGCTTGTGACCGGCAGCGCCGTCACCAGCTCCGGCGTTACCGGAGCGGCAATGATGGCGACGGGCGGCACCGGAGCCGCCGCCGCAGGAGCAGCCAAGGCGGTGAAAGGATGAGTACCGAAAAGAACGATACCGCAAAAATCTACGCCGAGATTTGGGGCGAGGCGATCCACTCCAACCGGCACTTGCGGGTCCTGTCGATGGGCTTGGCCGGGCTCTGCCTTTTGCTGATAATCGTCATCATCCGCCTGTCATCGGTTGAAGCGCCCCGCCCCATCGTCGTCCGCGTGGACGAGGTAGGCCGGGCCGAGGCGCTGGCCTATGAGACGGTCGAGGCCCAGGCCGATCCGCTGGACCCCACCACCAAGTATTTCCTCAATCGCTTCATTGACGACTACTACTCCCGGCGGCGCGCCACGGTCGAGCAAGCGTGGGCCCGCAGCCTCCGCTTTTTGACCACCGGGCTAGCCAACGAAGCCTTCCGGGCCGAAGGCCAGAATGTCGCCATGCTGGCGGCGGGAGTCACCAGAGAAGAACTCCAGGTCGAGCGCGTGGTCTTACGGATTCAAGCCAACCAGGAGGAACCCCACGGCGCGACCGCCGACTTCGACCTCGTTCGCCTGGAGAACGCTGTCGAGACCGAGCGCGAGCGCTGGACACTCTCGCTTCAATTTATCTTCCTGGAGGAAGTCCCGCCCGAAATGATGGTTTTCAATCCCATGGGAATCATCATCACCTATCTGCGAGGTGACCGGGCTTTGGTGACCGGCGGGTAGTGATGATCGAGCATCTCCATGATCGAGAGAAGGCCCTGGAGCCGTTCGGCTGGAGGGGCCGCGAGGCGGAGTGGATCGCCCTGGTCTGTCTCCATAGCGGCTTGTTCACGCGAGCTCAATTCTGCTTCTACTTTGATGGAGCCTTTAGGAAGCGGGCCGAGCGGTTCGTTCGCGCCTTAGTGGATCGCCGAAAAAGATGGCGGTGGAGGACGACCGGGCCATCTTTCCCGGCGGAGCGAGGGCCTGCCGGATATCCAACAAAGAGATTTACCGCAAGCTGGGAATTGAGAACGTCCGGCACCGCCGGGAGGCGGATGATTCCGTCATGCTCCGGCGGCTGCTCTCGCTCGACTACGTTCTGGAATACCCGGAGCTTTCCTGGCTTGCCTACCGAGCCGGAAAAGGTCGGTTTCTTTGAGTCGCTGGGCATCGACCGCCGCCGGATTCCCCACCGCGTCTATCAGGGAGCCGTGGGGAAACAAACCCGCTACTTTGCCCTGAAACTGCCCATCGCGGTCGATACCAAGACCGCCACCTTCGCCTACGTCGATCCGGGCAAAGATACCGACACCGAACTGTACTCTTGGGGCGCGGCGCATGGGTGGCTTTGGCGAGCTTTACGGGAAAAAGGTCTAGGGGTTCAGGTCGTCGTAATTGGAGCTGACCATACAGCCACAAGGCGGTCCAAAACGGCGCTCCGGAGTTGGAGCAACGGAGCGAGTGAGCAAGGCGTGCAGAAAGCGGAAGGGCCGACCCAGGACGACCCGGCGGTGAAGGCGGAAATGCAACAGATTGAGTATGTAATGCGACGCGGAGATCGGGCAGGATTGTCAAAGTATGGCGGGTTCCAGGGAGCCACATTGCGATTGATCGAATTAAGAAAACTTCCCCAATCGAAGGGAGCATCCGGGGCCTCTATCGACGGCTACGAGACGTGGGTTTCACGTCGTTTGAGGATGCTGGATGCGGAGCTATGAACCGTAGAAATGGAGTCCCCATAAGCGGTGCCATACAGGACTGTTTTTATTGCGCCCCGTGCACGATGCCCGTGCCGATCCAGCCTGGTACGCAGACAAGGGGGGGAGTGTACCAAAGATTAGGTGATGCGGTGTACCAGCACCATTGTTCCTATCTGTTTGCCGCAACGCGGCTTGTCCGTAATAGCCCGGCCAGCCCGCACCGATCCAGCGGAAAAGGGCAGGACGGGAGCGACCCCCCCCTTTTTGCCGCTGTATCGGCAAACGGGGAGGGGGGGTGTACCAGCCGGTGTACCACCGCCTACCCCCCTTTTCAGGGGTCGCTCCCGTCCGATTTATCCCTACGGGAAGGTTCCGAACACGTACCCCAAGCGGGCGCTGACGCGCCGGAGGCAAGCCCCATGAAAATGCGCTATCCGATCCTGATCTCTGGCGGGCTGTGCTGCTCTGTATGGGGTTTCATCTACCGGCCCTTCCCCTTGCCCGGCAACGATCCGGTGCTCGATCTGGTGCTCTATCACACCCCCAACTTCTACGGCTGGATCGTCCGCTGGTATTACGCCGCTCCCGCCGTCGCCCTCATTGTCGGCGGGCTTGTTCTTATCTCGGTCTGGCGGGTCTGGTTTGAGAATGTGGGAAGCAATCTGACCGCTCTCAAGTTACTGCCCCCCTGGCCCCTTTCTCCCGACAAAGACGCCGGGCCGGGAATCGTTGTCGGGGAGGTTCACCACCCGGTAAAGCCCGTCGAAATCAGCAACCCATCCTGGCTCATTATCCCGGAGCGGGGCCTCTATACCGGAGTGGCCATTTTCGGGGCCGTGGGTTCCGGCAAGACCTCGGCTTGCATGCACCCGTTCGCCAAGCAAATCTTGTCCTGGCAGGCAGGCAATCCCCAGCGCCGGGCGGCCGGCCTGATCCTGGAAGTCAAGGGCGACTTCTGCCATGACATCCGGAGAATCCTGGCCGATGCGGGCCGTGAGGAAGACTACATCGAGCTGGGAATGGAGGGCAGCTTTCAGTGGAATCCACTCTCGACAAAGTGGCTCGATTCATACTCGCTGGCCTACACCATTTCCTCACTTTTGAATCAACTCTTCGGCAAGGGCAAGGAGCCTTTCTGGCAGCAGGCTTACACCAACCTGGTCCGCTGGATCATCGAACTCTACCGGGTCTTTCCCGGCCAATGGGTCACCTTGCGGCAGGTCTACCACTGCGCCATCGACAAGGAACTGTTCGCGGCCAAGATCAAACAGGCCGAGGCGTTTGTCCGTGAGCTGCAACATGGAACGGTTGTTATATCTTTCGACGACTACCTCGCCAACGCGGACCACATTTCCGGCTGGAAATGGCAACCGCCCACCCAGGAGAATACTTGCCACGCGGACCACTCTCCGTCGCTCGAATCCCAGCTCAAAGAACTCCAAATCGAGTATCGGATCGAGTGGACCGAGAGCGTAAGGTCCTCAGAGATTCGGCAGCGGGTCGAGGCCGTCAATCGCTGGTATCAACACGACTGGCAGATGATCGACAACAAAATCCGGTCGAGCATCGTCGAAGGTATCTCCGTTTTCTTGTCCATATTCGACCTGCCGGACGTTGCGCGGGTGTTCTGTCCACCACCGCCCCCGAAGAAGACGGCGGCGGCGCAGAGCGGCAATGGAGAGTCCACAGAAAGACGAACAGCCGGGACTGGGAACGAGAGTGCGCCAGAGCTTGCCGCCCCTCGATGAGCTGATCGAGTCGGGCAAGGTGCTGGCCCTGAACATGCCCGCCGGCACCAACCCGGCGCTGGCCCGAGCTGTAGGCGTAATGCTCAAAAACGCCTGGCTGCAATCGCTCTGCGGCGGCCGGCGCAGATGAAGGCGGCGCCGGATCAATACTTCCGGCCCGCCGTGTTCATCTGCGACGAATACCAGGCGTTCGCTTCCGTGGGTGAGGACGATCCATCCGGCGACGAGAAATCCTTTGCCCTCACCCGGCAATGCCGCTGCATCCCGATCGTCGCCACCCAATCTATTTCCTCGCTGCGTTCGGTACTCGGCAGCTCAGAAGCCTGGCGCACCCTGCTTCAAACGCTCCGCACCCGGATATTCCTTTCCTTGAGCGACGACGCCAGTGCTCAAATCGCCTCGGCGCTCTGCGGACAGGTCGCCAAGATCAAACCCTCCTACACCATCACCGAGTCTGCCAAGCAAAGCGAGGTATCAATGCTCTCGGCCCAGGCCGGAGGCGGCCAGGGCAGCGTAGGGGCCAGCAAATCCTTTCGCGAGCAACGCGAGGCGGTGTTTCAGCCCCGCGAGTTCGCCCTGCTCTCCAACTGCCAGGCCATCTGCCTGCCCTACGACGGCGCACAGTCGCTCGCGCCAACCCGAGTGTACCTCAAGCCTCACTACCTGCCCCGCACGCTTCCCTACTGGCGGGCGAAGGCCGAGGGGAAGTTATGAGCGACAGCCTGGAGTTACTCAAACCGTTCCTGCCCGGCCTGGAAGATGTTCTGGAGGACCCGGAAGTGAGCGAGATCATGATCAACGGCCCGCACAACGTCTGGATCGAAGGACATGGGAAACTCTATTCCCACGAGGCCCCGCTGCTGACCGCCTCGGCGCTTCAAAGGGCCGCTATCCATATCGCCCGGCCGCTCGGCCTGGACCCGGCCACGGCTCCCATCGTCGATGCTCGCCTGGAGGACGGCTCGCGGGTTGCGATCTGTGTTCCGCCGGCGAGCCCGTGCGTGGCAATCACCGTGCGGCGGTTTGGCAAACGGGCATTCTCAGCGGATGACTTGGTCGAACAAGGCGCACTTCCCGAGACTGTGCGGCAAGCGAAGCCGAGCGGGTGCTGTACTGACCCGGCGCAACATCCTGGTTTCGGGCGGCACCGGATCGGGCAAGACCACGCTACTGAATGCGCTCATTGAATTGCTACCCGACGACGAGCGCATCGTCGCCATCGAGGACACCCTGGAGCTTCGCATCGAGCACTCCAATTGCGTCCGCTTCGAGGCTCGCGGACTGGCAACAGGGGCCGTGACGATCCGGGACCTGGTGCGCCATGCCTTGCGTCACCGCCCGGATCACATCGTGGTGGGCGAGGTGCGCGGCGGCGAGGCTGGTGACCTGCTCCAGGCCCTCAACACCGGACACGGCGGCTCGCTCACCACCGTGCACGCCAACAACGCCGAGAGCGCCTTGTCACGGCTCGCCAGTTGCGCCATGCAGGGAGGCGGGGAGCTGCCCTGGGAGGTCACCTGCCGGGGTGTGGTGGACGGCATTGCGATGGTGATTCACATGACCCGGCGCGAGGGACGGCGCTTCGTGGAGGAAGCCTTGCGCGTCAAGGGTTACGACGCGCAACGGAACCGCTGGCTCATCGAGCCGATCAGGAGGGAACACAATGACGGGTAGGGCGATGACGGCAGAGGAATATCACCGCCGCTTTGCCGATCAGAACATCGAGCAGATCAAACGTGACGCCGAGTGTGAGTGGGACTAACGACACAATCGCAACGGACTCTCCGCGCGGAGTTCTCCCTGGTGGTTTTGTATGGAGAGTAGGGAGGGAATAATGATCCTTGACACAGAAGCGACGGATACCCCGATCACGGTGAAGGCCGCCGCCCGATTCTTGGGCGTCAGCCCCTCCCTGGTGTATGCTTACGTCGAGCGAAGGCAGATTCCCCATTACCGCATGATGGGCCGCTCGATCCGCTTCCGATTGTCGGAGCTGGTCGAGTGGCGTCAACAATTTCATGTCAATGGAGGAATCGATGAACAACAAGACAGGTAGACCCAGAAATACATCGGGTAGCCTCTACCGCCGGCGCGATTCACGCGTCTGGTGGATGAGCTACCGGGACCACAGCGGAAAGTTCAGACAGGAGTCAACCGGTGAGAGGGAAAGAGGCGAAGCCGAGAAGGTGATGCGTAAACGGTTGGTGGCTCGCGACGAGGGGTTGCTGCCCAGCGCCGCGCCGGACGGTGGGATCAGCTTCAACCAGTGGGCGGACTGGTTCCTGGAGAAGCGCTCTCAACCGCCCTTCCGGAGCGAGAAGACCCATCTACAAAACCTCGGCGCGCTGAAGCTCCTCAGGCCTCGGTTCGGCGCGAACCGACTCTCGGACATCACACCGGAGGAGATCGAATCGTATCTGATGACAAGATTGAACACCGGCAAACGGGTGCACACTAAGATGGGGCTGCAGTTGCGCGGCAAGCTCAACCCGGCCACCGTGCATCAGGAGTTTCGCGTCCTGCGACGCATCCTGAACGTGGCGGTGAAGAAGCGGCGGCTTGCGGTCAATCCGTGCAGTGGGGTGGAGTTTCCGGTGCCGTTGGCGGGTACGACGCGCAAGCCGCACTATCTGAGTGCCTCGGAGCAGGTTCGGCTGGAAGCCTGCGCCCCGGTGTACTTGCGCAACATCATCGTGATCATGGTGGAGATGGGGCTGCGGCCCTATCGCGAGTTGATCCCGATGCGGAAGCAACAGGTGGATATGCAGAACGGGATCGTGCATCTGCCGGATTCCAAGACGGTGAACGGCATCGCGGACATGCCGATGACGGAGCGAGCTTGCGAAGCGTTCGCCTCGCAGATGAAGCAGAGCGGCGATTCCGACTATCTGTTCCCGAGCCCGCGGAGGAACTCGCGCAAGCCGCACATCGCGCCGGTGACCAAGCTGTGGGACCGGACGCTGCAGCGCGCCGGGCTGCCGCATTTTTCGTTATACGAGTTGCGCCATACGTTTGCGACCCGGCTCAGCGCCGGGGGCGTGGCGGATCATTTCGTGACGCAGATGCTGCGGCAAGGCGATTCGCAGGTGTTCAAGCGCTACAGCCAGGCGAAGCTGAACATGATGCGGGAAGCGCTGTCGAAGCTGGACCGGCAGGCGAACGAGCACGGCGCGACTTTCTTTACGGCACTGGCCGGCTAGGGCCAGTTATTTGACGGTTTCTTTACGTTTCCGTCTTCCGCAACGAGAGGAAAGAAATACAAGTGCTGAAAACAAAGAAGTTAAATGGTGACCCAGCCCGGATTCGAACCGGGGACCTACTGCTTAGGAGGCAGTCGCTCTATCCAGCTGAGCTACTGGGCCGCTTACCTCCATCCTACCACCGCTCCCTTTCCCGGTACAGGCAGGAAGCGGGCCCCCGCCGGGTAGTGTCCTAATTTGATATTTGTGGGTTGGTGGCGGCCTCGGAAAGTAAGGCCGCCAGGGGATCATGTCGCAGCCTTCCTATCTAATGCGTCAAATAGTGGCAGCCCGATTTATTTCGGTAAGGCCCTATTGATCAGGCTCTTGAATTGGTCCCATTTATCGCACGCCTTCATAAGCGTTGTGACAGATGCTAGATGCTGAAGCAGTCGGGGATGCCCCAAGTCTTCCGTCAGCCGCCGGTGGAGATGGTGTTTGAGTCTTCCCTTTTCATCGCGTGGAGTCACCTTTTTCAACTCATCCAAGACGCCAGGAGCAAGGCGCGCATAGACCAAATCATTTGTGAGATGGCCAATGTACTGTGGTCTCCTCACGGTCCCATTGTAAGGAAGATTTCTAAGTCTGAACAATTCCTTATAGAAATCGGCGGGGAAGGTTTTAATCCACTTCTTGAGCTCTTTCGCCACAAATGCCTCAAGGATTTTGGCCAGCGCGTCCCGTGCGCGATCCGCTTGGTATCCCGTTGCTTCATCGACCAGGGCAATGATTCCCACTCTGGCGAATCCACGAACTAGGATTTCGCATTGTTCTGCAATATGCTCTTGCTGATAATGCAGCTTCTCGGCTTTCCTTGCAGCCAAAACAGCATCACACAAGTCTGCTAATACCGTAGCCTCATAGCCGTAGGCTATTCCACCCGTGGTAGATTGAAAGCGGATAGGGTTATTGATCATCTCCGCTAACTTCATAGGAATAAAGGGTGAAAGTGCTTTTGTTGCTACAAATTTAGCTAAACGATCACCACCGCCGCGACCAGCGGTTCCTTGCTTCATGTCAAGTGAGGAGAGCATCCCACGCTGTACCAAAACACGCCGCCCATCGGCAAGAACATAACAGGGGATTTCAAGTTTCCCAATCCGAAGGGGTCTGTCTGGTGAACCGTGAGTTGCTTGGGGTACTTCCGTTAGTTTTCCAGCTTTGCGCCATCGGGTTTCTACTGCATTCCTGGCAATCTGACTGCGCGCCTCCGGCGTCAGCCGCTTTGCACGAGCACGACCGCCTTTAGCAGCCCCGATCTTTGAAAGAGTTTTTGCCGCTTCGCTCTTATCGAACAACGGCGGCTGGTTCATTTCTTCGTCAGGCATGATCGTATTACCTCCGATTGAAATAATACATGCCCGTGCAGGAATTGTCAATACTTGCCCGAGTAACTATTTATCTTGACTTCTTGCACGTGCACGTATAGGATTAGGGGTGGAAAGAAAGGCCCCGCGATGGCTGCAAGTGTAACGAATCACCTTTGGTCTATTGAGGAGATTCTGAATTCGGGGGCATCCATCTGATTCTAGGAGAATTGTAAATGGCTGACAAAATTATTGACCACCAAACATGTACTTTCTGCAAGGGCAAAGGGAAATTGGAACCGACTGGACAGGTCTGTGACGTTTGCAAAGGGACAGGGCAAATGCCTATTTACGAGGAGCCTTCAAGTTAATTGGCCCAAGGGTTCAAATTAGGACACTACCCCCCGCCGGAAGCAGGTGCCGCCCTCCGCCCATAAGTGGTAAAATGGGTGGAGGCTATCCGATTTGGTATCCATCGCCCGCAAGAATCTTTTCCACGACAAGATACGCTTCTTTGTCGCCATCGCCGGCATCCAGTTTTCGGTCCTTCTGATTACGATTCAATTCGGGGTCTTCCTACGCTTTCTCACCAACGCATCGGTATTGATCGACCACGCCGGCGCGGACCTGTGGATTACGGCAACAAACCTGCAGAACTTCGACTTCGGCCGTCCCTTTTCGGAGAAGAAGGTCTACCTCGCGCGCGAGGTGCCGGGCGTCCTGTGGGCGGAAAAGTACCTCATGGCGTTCTGTTACTGGAAGACGCCCTCCGGCAGCCAGGAGAGCGTTCAGGTGGTGGGCTTCAATCCGCAGACGATGGTCGGAGCCCCCTGGGATATCGTAGAGGGGAACATTAAAGATGTGAAGAAACCCATGGCGGTCTTCTACGATCAGGCCGAAGCGGACCGGCTGGGGCGGATTCCGATAGGTGGCGAGACAGAGATCAATAATCGACGGGTCCGTGTCGCGGGCATCACCCGGGGAGCGAAATCCTTCATTCAGGCCGCCTACATTTTCACCTCCTACAAAAACGCGGCCAACCTGGCATTTTTCAGCCGCGGCAACACCGTCTATATCCTGGCGAAGGTCACTCCCGGCTATGACGTGGAAGCCGTAAAGCAGAGGCTTAAAGAGGTCGTCAAGGATGTGGACGTCTATACCACCCGGGAGTTCAGCAATAAGACCCGCGCTTACTGGATGATCAATACCGGCGCGGGGATCGCGCTTCTGAGCGTGGCCATCATGGGCCTGTTCATCGGCACCATCATCGTCGGCCAGACGATCTATGCCTCTACGACCGAGCACCTGAAAGAGTTTGGGACGCTCAAAGCCATCGGCGCCTCGAACCGCGACATCTACAAGATCATCATCCAGCAAGCCCTGATCAATTCGGTCATCGGCTTCGTCCTCGGGATGCTCACCACCTACGGCGTCGCTCAACTGATGAAGATAGGGAAACTCGAGGTCTTATTGACCGGGCCGATTCTGGTGGGAATCTTCGTCATTACGGTGCTGATGTGCCTGTTTTCGTCGATTCTTTCCATCTACAAGGTGATGCAAATCGACCCGGCGCTGATCTTTAAGTCGTAGTGGAAATTCAAAGAGAGAAAAGTCCCTGGCAACCGCAGCAACAGTGAGTACCAACGGAAAAAACGTCATCGATCTGGAAAACGTCTCCAAGGTCTACGGCCACGGCGAGTCGGCCGTGCGCGCCGTCGACCGGGTGTCGCTGAAATTGGACCCCGGCAAATTGTTCATCCTGATGGGCCCCTCGGGCAGCGGCAAGACCACGCTCCTGATGCTGATGGGGTGCCTGCTGAAACCTTCCTCGGGCAGCGTACACCTGTTCGACCATGAGATCAGCTCCATGAGCGAACAGGAGCTTCCCGCGGTTCGTCTGGAAAGCATCGGTTTCGTCTTCCAGGGCTTCAACCTTTTCCCGGCGCTGACAGCCGAGGAAAACGTCGAAGCCACCTTGAACCTGAAAGGCTATCGCGGAGAGGATGCCCGCCGCCGGGCGCGAGACCTGCTGGACCGAGTGGACATGGGAAAGCGGCTCACCCATTTGCCGGAAGATTTGAGCGGCGGCGAGAAGCAGCGCGTGGCGCTGGCCCGGGCGCTTGCGGGCGACCCGCCCATCCTGCTGGCCGACGAGCCGACCGGGATGCTCGATTCAAAGACCGGCCGCAAAATCGTCGAAATCCTCCACGATCTGGCTCACCGGGAAAAGCGGCTGGTTTTTATGGTCAGTCACGACACGCGCATTTTGCACCTGGCGGATAAAACCTTTTATATGGATGACGGCCGCCTGAATTCGGAGCACTCATGACACCCTCCCGGGGAAAACTCATTCTGATGGCCGGGGTGGGAGTCATCGTCATTGTGCCGATGGTCTTCTGGCTGGTCGCCTCGCACGGAGATCCACGCGCCTCCTTTACCGAGGAGTTCGAGGTCCGTCGGGGCGTCATCGATTCCCACATCTCCGCCAGGGGCCGCGTCGAGGGACTCCACTCGCAGGAGATCAAACTGGCGGCGCGCACCTTCGGGCGCATCCTGGAGGTCCATGTCTCAGACGGTGACCCGGTGAAGAAGGACCAGGTGGTCGCCGTGCTCGAAAATGAAGACAGCAAGGCCCGCGTGGAGGAGGCCCGCGCTCGATTGGTCCGAGCCCGGGCGGCGCTCGAACGGCTGCTCAAGGGCGCCCGGCCCGAGGAGCGTGAAGCCCGACGGGCGGAAATGGTCGAGGCCCAGGCGCTTGCCGAAAATGCGGCGCAGCAACATGAGCGGGTCCGGCAGTTGTTTGAAGCCGACGGCATCGTCTCCCAGGCTGCGCTCGGCCGGGCCGAGCGGGACCGGAAAGCCGCCGGGGCTCGCCTGACCTCAGCCCGTGAGCGATATAACCTGATCATGGCTCCGCCGCGTTCCGAAGACGTGACGTCAGCGCGCGCCGGCGTGCAACTGGCCAACGCCCGCCTGAGGGCCGCTGAGGATTACTTCGATAACACCTTCGTACGGTCTCCGGTCGACGGCATCGTAATCAAGCGCTTTATGAATCCCGGAGAGGCGATTGCCTATGAATCCCTCAGCCGCCCCATCCTGAGCGTCTCCGACACTTCCCAGCTGATGATCAGGGCCGAAATCGATGAGACCGACATCGGCAAGGTCAAGCTGGGACAGGAAGCCCGTGTCACGGCGGACGCCTTCCCCGGCCGGAGTTTCACGGCCCGCCTGGTACGCATCAGCGGCGGGATGGGCAAGAAGGAAATCCTCACCGACAACCCCATGGATAAAGTGGATACGGATATCCTGGAGACTTTCCTGGAACTGGAACCGGACGCCCCGCTGCGCGTCGGCCTGCGAGTGGACCTTCATATCCAGTTGGAATACAAGAACGACACCCTGGTCGTCCCCATTCGTGCGGTGGTCAACGAAGAAGGCACGTCGAAGGTCCGCGTCCGCACGGCGAAGGGAATCGAGCGGCGTCAGGTGCGTTTGGGATTGCACGACGGCATGTTCATTGAGATTTTGGCGGGACTCGACCCCGGCGAGGTAGTGGTTTACTAGGGTCGAGTGGCCAGTATAGGAAATAGATATTCCCCACCATCCTGTCATGCTGTGCCCGCCGCGGCGGGCGAAGCATCTCGTTTGGACAGCCGGTAGCGCGGGACCTGTCCCGGAGTGCCGGGGCCCGTCTTCCAGGTTCCGCGTCTTTGGGGTTTGTGCCCATACGAATGCCGCAGAACCGGACTACGGGTTCTGCGCTACCCACTCCAGACATCCTGACCCCGAAGATCGACGCCCCTTGGCAGAAGCCGCGATTCAACGCAAAATCTCCCCATTCAGGCCTCTTTGGGTTGCGGGAAATCCTCACTTAGCCGATACTTTTCTATGGAGACTTTTTGTAGGCTTTAGGGGGAACCCTTCCAGGAGACTATGAGCGCATATTTACAGGCCGTGCGGGACCGCGTGGTAATCTATGACGGCGCGATGGGCACCTCCCTCCAGGCGCATGATCTCTCTCTGGATGACTACTGGGCCAAAGAGGGCTGCTCCGAGGTCCTGGTCCTGAGCCGTCCGGATGTGGTTCGCGACATTCATGCTTCCTTTTTCAAAGTGGGCTGCGACGTCGTCGAAACGAACACCTTCGGCGCGACGCGCATCGTACTGGCCGAATACGACCTTCAGGACAAGGTCGCAGAAATCAACCTTGCCGCCGTCTCACTCGCCCGCCAGGTGGCCAGCGATTTCTCGACCCCCGAGAAGCCGCGCTTCGTCGCCGGCTCCATGGGCCCCACGACCAAGCTTCCTTCGCTCGGCCACATCGGATTCGACGACATGGCCGAAGCCTACCAGGAACAGGCTGCCGCCCTCATCGAAGGTGGCGTGGACGTGCTGCTCATCGAAACCTGCCAGGACCTGTTGCAGGGCAAGGCCGCACTAGCCGGGGTCTTCGACGCCATACAGGCAGCCGGGAAACGCCTTCCCGTAACCTTACAGGTGACGCTCGAGCCCACCGGCACCATGCTCCTGGGAACTGAAATCGGCGCCGCCCTGGCGGCGCTCGAACCCTTTGACATCGACCTTCTGGGCCTCAACTGCGCCACCGGGCCGGAGGAGATGAACGATGCCGTTCGCTTCCTCTGCCACAATTCTCCGAAGCACGTCTCCGTGCTCCCCAACGCCGGGCTGCCGCAAAACGTCGGCGGCCAGGCCGTCTATACGCTGAAACCGGCTGAGCTGGCCGAATATCACAAACGCTTCGTCGCGGAGTACGGCGTGCGCGTCGTGGGCGGCTGCTGCGGGACTACGCCCGAACACCTGAAGGCGGTGGTCAAGACGGTCGGGAAGCTCGAGCCGGCTCACCGGGAAGTAGTACCGGTGGCCGCGGCCTCGAGCGCCTATAGCGCCGTGCCGCTCGACCTGGACCCCAAACCCCTGGTCGTGGCCGAGGAGATGAACACCACGACGCAGAAGGACGACTTCCGCAAGCTGGTTCAGAGGGGGGAAATACGACGACATCCTGTCGCTGGCGAAAAGGCTCGTCAATCAGGGTTCGCACATGCTCGACCTGTGCTGCGCCATCGTCGGCGAGGATGAAAAGGCCTACGTCTCGGCGGTGCTCGAAAAGATCGCCACCCGCGTGCCCGCGCCGATTCTGGTCGATTCGACCGAGGCCGATGTCGTCGAAGAGGGCCTCAAACGCATCCCGGGCAAAGCCATCATCAACTCCATCAACCTGGAGGACGGCGAGACGCGCACGGACAAGGTCCTGCCCATGGCCAAGCGTTACGGGGCCGGGGTCATCGCGCTCACCATTGATGAAGACGGCATGGCGCTGAAAGCTGAAAAGAAGGTGGCCATCGCCAAGCGTATCTTCGAGCTGGCCACGAAAAAGCACGGCATCCGGCCCATCGACCTGATCTTCGACCTGCTTACGCTTCCGGTCTCGACCGGTCAGGAGGAGTACCGCACCGCAGGGCTGGAAACGCTGAAGGCGGTACGCCTCTTGAAGAAGGAGCTGCCGGAAGTAAAGACCATCCTGGGCGTGAGCAATATCTCTTTCGGCCTGAGCGCTTATTCCCGGCGGGTGCTGAACAGCGTCTTCACGCATGAGGCAGTGAACCACGGCCTCGACATTGCCATCGTCAACTACGCCAAGATTTACCCGCTCTACAAGATTCCCGAGCGCGAGGTGGCGCTGGCCCGGCGGCTGATCTTCCACGACACATCCGACGGCGAACCGCTGACCAAATTCATGGAGCATTTCTCGGGCATCAAGAAAAAACCGGAGACCCCGGTCGAAGACCTGGTGAAGCTCTCGGCCGAGGACCGCCTGAAACACTGCATCATCAACGGCGAAAAGGCTATCGGTGAAGGCCCGCGTCGGCAAGCGTTGGAGCAGATTCTGGAGGAAGCGCTCGAACGCTACACCCCGCTCGAACTGATCAATGACGTCCTGCTCGACGGCATGCGCACCGTGGGCGAGCTTTTCGGCGCGCGCAAGATGCAGCTTCCCTCGGTGCTCGATTCAGCTTCGGTGATGAAGCAGGCCGTCGCCTACCTGGAACCGAAGATGGATAAAGTGGAGGGCACGCACAAAGGAATCATCGTCCTTGCAACGGTCAAGGGTGACGTGCACGACATCGGCAAGAATCTGGTCGATATCATCCTCTCGAATAACGGCTATCGGGTGGAGAACCTGGGAATCAAGCAGCCGGGGGCGAACATTATCAGCGCTGCGGAAAAAATCGGCGCAGACGCCATCGGCCTGAGCGGGTTGCTGGTCAAATCGACCGTCGAGATGAAGTACGTCTTGCAGGACCTCGAACGGCAAGGGCTGAAGTTTCCCGTGCTTTGCGGCGGGGCGGCGCTCACGCGGAAGTATGTCGAGGCCGACCTGCGGCGAGAGTACTCCTCGGCCGTCTTCTACGGAGAGGACGCCTTTGCGGGACTCCACATCATGGGCGACCTCACATCGGAAAACGAGCAGGAACGCGAGAGCAAGCTCAAAGAAGGACGCACGCCGAAAGAAGCTCCAAAGCCGGCAGTCGTGTTAGAGGAAGCTCCGGCGATCCGCTCCGAGGCCGTGGCCCCCGCCCCGGACATCCCCACGCCGCCGTTTTTCGGCGCGCGAACCGAAACCGGCTTCGACCTGCGGGAGGTCTTCGACTACATCAACGAGACGGCGCTGTTCAAAAACCAGTGGCAGTTGAAGACCGCCTCGAAGGACGACTACCTGCGCCTGGTGGAGGAGAAATACCAGCGCATTTTGAAAGACCTTCAGGAGAAGGCCATTGCCGGGGGCTGGCTCGAACCCCGCGCCGTTTACGGCTACTTCCCCTGCCGTTCGGATGGCAACGACGTGATTCTTTATGCGCCTTCTGAAAACGGCACGCCGCCCGATAACCCCAAACCAAAGGAAATCCAGCGGTTCACCTTCCCGCGCCAGAAGCAGGGGCGTCTGCTCTCGATTGCCGATTACTTTGCGCCGCGTGATGGCGACCGCACGGACGTCATCGGCCTCTCGGTGGTGACGATGGGCGCGCGGGTATCCGAAGAGACCCAGAAATTATTCGAAGCGGGAGAGTATACCCCTTACCTCTACCTGCACGGGCTGGGGGTCGAGTCCGCCGAAGCGCTGGCGGAGCTGCTCCACAAGAGAATGAGGGAAGAGTTGGGCATCGCGGGCGCCGATGGAAAGCGGACCACGGACCTGTTTCACCAGAAGTATTGCGGCTCGCGCTACTCGTTCGGCTACCCGGCCTGCCCGAACCTGGAAGACCAGACGAAAATCTTCGCGCTGCTCCATCCTGAGGAGGCCATCGGAGTCCGCCTCACCTCCACCTTCCAGCTCGAGCCGGAACAATCCACCTCCGCCATCGTCGTCCATCACCCGCAAGCCAAGTACTTCATGGTGTAAGCGGACCTGGACATCTAGATTCTCCCTAATGCCTGTTCAAGGTCGCCAATGATGTCCTCGACATCCTCCAGTCCGACCGAGATGCGCAGCAACCCTTCGGTCAGCCCGGAACGCTCGCGTTGGGCGGGCGTGAGCGAGGAGTGCGACATGGTGACGGGGTGGGAAACGATGGACTCCGCTCCCCCCAGGCTCCCTGAGAAGGCACAGAGCCGCAAGGCACCCGAAACCTTCTTTGCGTTTTCGAGGCTGCCGGTCTCGAAGCTCACCATTCCCCCGAAGCCGCTCATCTGTTTCTTTGCCAACTCGTAACCCGGATTCGCAGGGAAGCCCGGGTAGAAAACCTCTACCACTTTGGCGCGCTTTTTCAGGAACTCGGCCACGGCGGCGGCATTCTGGTTGTGCTGTCGCATGCGCACGGGGAGGGTCTTCAAACTTCGCAGCACCAGCCAACTGTCGAAAGGGCTGAGAACCGCTCCCACCGAACTCTGGATTATCTTCACCCGTTCGGCCAGCCCCGCATCACTCACGATAACAGCCCCGCCGATGCCGTCGCTGTGCCCGTTCAGGTACTTCGTCGTGGAGTGAATCACAATGTCTGCGCCACATTCCAAGGGCCGCTGCAGGTAGGGGGTCATAAAGGTGTTATCGACCGCCAACAGGGCATTGTGGCGGTGGGCCAGCTCCCTACAGGCAGCCAGGTCTGTGATCTCCATCATCGGATTCGAGGGAGTCTCGATGTAGAGCATCCGCGTCGAGGGCCGGAAGGCTGCCTCCACCCGGTCGAGCTTCGTTGTGTCGGCATAGGTAATTTCAAGGCCCCAGTCCTTCATCACCTGCTCGAGCAGGCGGTAGGTTCCCCCGTAGAGGTTGTCACCGGCGACGATGTGGTCCCCGGTTTTCAGGAGAGTCAGCGAGGCATGGATGGCCGCCACACCCGAGGCGAAGGCAAAGCCGTGCCTGCCGGCTTCGAGTTGAGCAAGGCATTTTTCAAGGGCAGCGCGCGTCGGGTTGCCCGTGCGCGAGTACTGATAAGGTTGGCCTTCACCCAGCTCCTTCTGGGCAAATATGGAACTGAAATGAATGGGAACGATGACGGCGCCGGTGGCGGGGTCATGCTCCTGCCCGAAATGAATAGCATCCGTAGAAAAACCCATAAATCCTCTCTTCCTATTCGAATCATCGCCAGATCGAGATTCCGTTCCCGCTCACGGTTGGCTTTCACATCGGGCCTCGACCGGGGGCCGGGTCACAGACAACCGTTATGGGAGAGGATCGCGGGAGCTGGCCCGGTGAATTTTAACTCGTGTTATACCAATACCTTATGCGGATTCCGAAAAACTCCCCTGGAGCCGAAAAAACGAGAACCGATTTAACCGATCAGGTATAATATTGCATCTAAACAGTATTGAGAACAACCGGCGTGCATCCCAATCGGCCGGATGAGGTTCCGGCGTCTGGAGAGAACATGAAGCGGAAAGGACTTGGTCTCACCCTGGCATTTTTGCTGGCCGGAACGGCATGGGGCCTGGCTCGGCAAAACGACAAGTCACCCCGGGAATCAAGGGAAGCCACGGTAACCGTTCTGGTCACCTCCGAGAGGACGGGCAAGCCCCTTCGCAACGCCCGCCTCACGCTCCGCTTCGGCGAGTCCGGGAAGAAAATCCGTAAGGGGTTGAGACGACGCTCCTGGAGCGCCAAGACGAATTCGAAGGGGAGTTATCGGTTCACCTACGTTCCCAAGGGAAGGATCGTCCTCCTTGTGACCGCCGAAAACCACCAGTCGCTGGGCAAGGAATTCGAAGTCTATGACGATAATGCCACCATCGAAGTAACCCTCAAGAAGCCCCAGCCGCTTCTCTGAACTCCCCTGGTTCTTTCTCGTCTCTCGCCTGCTCCAAGTTGGTGCAAAGAGCTAAATGTCTTTGCAGAAGAAAGCATTATCCGATTCGCCCCCCCCGTTATCCACAAGGTTATCAACAGAACTGTTGATAACCGCCCCTGACTCATTCCCGGCCAGGCTGCGATCCTCTTGAACTGTAAGTAATACGAAAGGCGTGGGATCGCCGGATGGCAGGCAAGGAATGGACAAAGGCAAAGGAGCCTTGCGGCGCTGCCCATGCCTCGCCCGCTAAGAGATTTCCTCACCCTGCAGGCTTTCTGCGAGCCAGTGGAGGTAGTTCGTCGCGCCTTCAATAATGGGAAGGCAGATAATTTCAGGGGTGCCGTAGCTGTGCAGGTGGCCGATTTCCGACTGCAATTCCCCGAACAGGCGACGGGAAGTCTTAATCATCATTATGTACTCCTGCTCATCGGCAACTTTCCCTTCCCAACGGTAGATGGATTGCACAGGAGCGGATATATTTACGCAGGCGGCCAGTCTCTTTTCCACCAGAGCCCGGGCAATCTTCCGGCATTCCTCAAGGTCCGATGCCGTCACCAGAACCACCACCTTGTCCGTCACAAATCCCCCTGGGCAACTCTGATGCCGTGAAAGTTGCCAGAAACCCTGCGCAAAGATACAATAGTCCGGCAATGCCAGGCAACGTGATTCGTTTCGGCACCTCGGGTTGGCGTGGCATCATCGCCGAGGATTTCACCTTCCACAACGTCCGGGCGGCCTCCTCCGCCATCGCTCACTTCCTGCTCTCCTCGAAACCCGACGCCCGCGCCATCGTCGGCTATGACACCCGCTTTTTGTCAGAGCAATTCGCGGCCGCAGCCGCTGAGGTCCTCATTTCCCACGGCATCCGGGCAACCCTTTGCACGCGACCGGACCCGACCCCGGCCCTGAGTTTTGAAATCCGTCGGGGGGGCTACGACGCCGGAGTGAATTTCACCGCCAGCCACAATCCCGCACTCCACAACGGGTTGAAGTTTTCCACGGCCAACGGCGCTCCCGCCCTATCCGAGGTAACTCGTGAAGTCGAATCCCTGGCCGCTCGCGTACTGGCCGGTGATTTACCTCTGCGGGGAAGCGGGGAGCAAAAGGATGCCGAATCCTCCGACCCACGTCCCCCCTATCTCAACGCGGTGCGGAAGATAGTGGACTTCGATACCCTGCGCAAAGGCAAACTTCGCGTCGGCTACGATCCTCTTTTCGGCACCGGATGGGGGTATCTGGACACCCTGCTCGAAGAGGGAGGCGTCTCCCTGCGCCCCCTTCACAACTACCGCGACGTGCTGTTCGCGGGCGAAGGTCCCGATCCCTCCGAGAAGAATCTGGCCGAACTGGGCCGCCTGGTGCGGGAGGAGAAGCTCAACCTGGGATTCGCCACCGACGGCGACGCCGACCGCTTCGGTATGGTCGATGCCGACGGCAGCTTCATTCAGCCGAACTTTATCCTGGCTCTCCTTCTGGATTATCTGATCGAAGTCCGGAAGTTCCCCGGCGGCGCCGGACGGTCTGTTGCCAGCACTCACCTGGTCGATGCCGTTGCCGCCCACCATGGCGTGGCTCTCTACCAGACGCCGGTGGGATTCAAATATGTGGGGCAGCTCATTCTGGAAGACAAGATCGCGCTGGGAGGAGAAGAAAGCGCGGGTCTTTCGGTAAGGCGCCACATTCCGGAGAAAGATGGGATACTGGCCTGCCTGCTGGTGGCGGAGATGGTGGCCCATCGCGGGCAATCGCTCGGCGAACAGATTAAGGCCCTCTACCGAAAGGTGGGGGAATACCACCCCGTCCGCCTGAATATCTCCCTGGATGATTCCGTACGGTCCGCCCTGATTGCGAAGTTGGACCGGGAGCACAACCGCTTTAATTCGCAAAAGGTGAGGGAGACGGATCGCACAGATGGGCTTAAAATGATCCTTGAAGACGGCTCCTGGGTGCTGTTTCGGATGTCGGGAACCGAGCCGCTTTGCCGATGCTACTGCGAAGCCCACTCGTTGCCGGACCTGGATCGATTGACGGCGGCGGCCAAACGATTCATATTTGATGACTGAATGGATGATGATCAGCGAATGGCTGAGGTGAAATCGAAGCCCGGGAAGAGACTCCGCTACCGCAGGGCGCTGATCCTGTTCGCGATCGCGCTGTCTGTGCTGGCTGGGAATGCAATATTCGGCGAGGGCGGCCTGCGCGTTCTGCTCGAAGCCCGGCGGGAAAATCAAGGGCTCGAGCAGGAAATCGAAAGGCTCGAGGAGGAAAATCGGCAGTTGGAAGGCGAAATTCAGGGCTTACGAAGCGATCCGGCAGCCATCGAAAAGCTGGCCCGAGAGCAGATGCAAATGGCCAAGCCCGGCGAAATCATCTTCACTCTGCCGTACGACCAGGGACAGGAGAATCGCAGCCTCCCTCCCATCCGAGAGGAAGCCGACGCCGACCCGGCGAAACCTTAATAAAGAAAAGAGAAGATCGGAGAGGATCCATGCCGACCCCAACCCCACCGACGAAGGAAACTACGAAATGGCAGGCCCTGGCGAAAAAAGCCCTGGAAGAGGATCTGCTGACCCGCGAGGAGTCCCTGGCGGTCCTCAGCGCGGGGAACGAAGATCTGCTGGCTCTGGTGGCCGCCGCCTATGAGGTTCGCCGCCGCTACCACGGACGTCGAGTCAAGCTCAACCTTCTGATCAACGCCAAAAGCGGGCTGTGCCCCGAAGACTGCGCCTATTGCTCGCAGTCGAGCGTGGCGGACTCGGGTGTCAATCGCTACAAACTCCTCCCCAACCAGACCGTCGTCGAGGGCGCGCGTCGTGCGGTGGAGCTGCAAGCTCACACCTATTGCATCGTGATGAGCGGGCGCTCTCCCACGGAAAAGGAATTGGACGAGGTGGTGGGCACGGTTCGGGAAATCAAACGGAAGCATTCGCTCAAGATTTGCGCCTGCCTGGGACTGCTCTCGGATGCTCAGGCGGCACGGCTCCGCGAGGCCGGCGTTGACCGCGTAAACCACAACGTCAATACCAGCGAGAACTTTCATCCCAAAATCTGCTCCACACACACTTACCAGGACCGGGTCCGAACCATCGAGGCCGTGAAAAAGGCGAATCTCTCGCCTTGCTGCGGCGGCATCTTCGGAATGGGAGAGAGCGACGAGGATATCGTCGACCTGGCCCGCGCGCTTCGCGAGCTCGACGTTGATTCGATTCCGCTCAACTTTCTCATCCCGATTCCGGGAACCCCGATCGAGCCTTCGAACAACCTGACGCCCGTCAAGTGCCTGGCGATTCTGTGCCTGTTCCGCTTCCTGAACCCGTCGAAAGAAATCCGCATCGCCGGAGGACGCGAGCTCCATCTGCGCTCGCTTCAGGCGCTCGGCCTGTATGTGGCCGACTCCATCTTCATCGGAGACTACCTCACTACCGCCGGCCAGGAGCCGTCTGAAGATCTGCAAATGATCGCAGACCTGGGCTTCGAGGTGGCAACCTACCCTTCCCCTGGCTTGAGCGCTGAGATGAACGCTGAAATAAACGCCGGAGTCGGCGCCGGTTCAGGCGCCCCCCTAAGCGAATGAACTGGCCCAGCGATGAACTGGAATCCCTCCGGGCCCGTCACCTGCTCCGAAGGCTGCGCTCGACCGAGGGCACCGAGCCAAGGACTGTTCTGAACGGACAGACGGTCCTGCTGCTCTGCTCCAATAATTACCTGGGACTGGCCAACCACCCTGCGCTGGCGGAGGCCGCCCGCAGTGCCTTGGAACGCTACGGCACGAGCGCATCCGGCTCACGTCTGGTAAGCGGCAGCCTCGCGCTTCACGGACAACTGGAAAAGCGAGTGGCCGAATGGATGGGTACGGAGGCCGCCCTGGTGTTCAACTCCGGCTACCAGGCAAACGTCGGAGCGATTCCCGCGCTGGCCCGGGAAGGCGACCTGATCCTAAGCGATGAGCTGAACCACGCGAGCCTCATCGACGGCTGCCGCCTCTCCCGCGCCCGAACACGCGTCTTTCGCCACGCCGACCCCCAACATCTCGAATCCCTGCTGGCGGATAATTCCACCGCAAGCCGGACCGGGAAAAACATCATCGTGACCGAGTCGGTCTTTTCCGTTGACGGCGATCTCGCCCCGCTCACAGAGATCGCCTCGCTGGCCCGCCGCTTCGATGCCCTGCTCATCGTTGATGAAGCGCACGCCGTGGGCGTCTTCGGCCCTACCGGGGCTGGCCGGGTCGAAGAACTTCAACTCGAATTGGCGGTGGATATTCGAATGGGGACGTTCAGCAAAGCTCTGGGAAGTTTTGGCGCCTTCGTGGCGGGGCGCCGGGACCTGATCGAATATCTCGTCAATCGTGCCCGCAGCTTTATCTATTCCACCGCGCTTCCGCCGGCAACGCTGGGAGCATCGCTCGCTGCTATCCAGGCTATCCAGAGAGAGCCCGAACGGCGTAAATCCCTCTGGGAGAACGTCCGATTCCTGCGTGAAGGCCTGAAAGATCAGGGCTGGAGTCTGCTCTCGGAGGCAAGCCAGATCCTTCCGGTTCTGATCGGCGAGGCTCGGGAAACGATGGAGGTGACCGACGAGCTGCTCGCGCGCGGCGTCTTTGCACAAGGATTGCGGGAGCCCACCGTACCTCGCGGGACTTCCCGCCTGCGGCTGACCCCGATGGCGACTCACAATCGTGAGGATTTGACACAAGCGTTGGCCGCCTTTGACGAGGTCAGCACGGCAAGGAGGAATCGGGGTTGGACACCTGTGTCGGCTACGACAAGCTGAAAGAGTGGGACCATCGCCACCTGTGGCACCCCTTCACGCAAATGCAGGAGTGGCTCGCGGAAGACCCACTGGTCATCGTGCGAGGCGAAAAGAATTATCTCTATGACACTGAGGGCCGCCGCTACCTGGACGGCGTCTCCTCCCTTTGGGCGAATCTTCACGGTCATTGCCGCCCGGAAATCAACGAGGCGATTCGCAAACAGTTGGATCTGGTGTCGCACTCGACCCTGCTCGGCCTTGCCAATGCTCCTTCAGCCATTCTCGCCAAAAAGATGGTTGAGGTAACCCCGCAAGGACTGGATAGAGTTTTCTACTCGGATTGCGGCGCAACGGCAGTCGAAATCGCGCTGAAGCTGGCCGTTCAGTACTGGAAACTCAAGGGGGAAACCCGAAGGACGGGATTCGCCTCGCTTGAGGGGGCCTATCACGGAGACACCCTGGGGGCTATGAGCGTCGGTTACTCGGAGAGTTTTCACCAACACCACAGGGAACTGCTCTTCGCTTGCCACCGCATTCCCCCTCCCCATGTCTTTCGGTATTTCAAGGGCATGAGCGAAAAAGAATCCCTCGAGGCGTCGCTTGCCGCAGCCGAAAAGATATTTGCGCAACACGGCTCGAAACTGGCCGCAGTAATTATGGAACCCCTGATGCAGGGCGCGGCGGGCATGTGGGCGCAGCCGGCCGGATTCATAAATCGATTGAGCGAACTAGGACACAAGTCGGGCACCCTGTTCATCGCAGACGAAGTGGCCACCGGCTTCGGGCGCACCGGGAAGCTTTTCGCCTGCGACCATGAAGAGGTCCAACCCGATATTCTCTGCCTGGGCAAGGGCATCTCGGGCGGCTACTTGCCGCTGGCGGCCACTCTGGTGACCGAGGAGATTTTTTCCGCCTTTCTCGGGGAATACGACGAATACAAGACCTTCTTCCACGGCCACACCTACACGGGAAATCAGTTGGCCTGCGCGGCGGGCATCGCTAGCCTGGAAATCTTCGAGAAGGATGGGGTTCTCGAATCACTTCCCGGAAAGGGGTCACTGCTGGAAAAGGAGCTTCAGGAGCAGGTGTCACCGCTTGCGCACATCGCAGATATTCGCCGGAAAGGATTGATGGTTGGAATCGAGCTGGCGGAAAACACCGCCGAGCGTCGCGCCTACGATCCGCGAAAACGGATCGGCAAGCGCGTCATCGAACACGCACGCACCCTGGGAGTGATCCTTCGACCTCTGGGGGAAGTAATTATTCTGATGCCACCCTTGAGTATCACAGAAGAAGAACTGGTCAGGTTGGTCGAGGTAACCCGTAGCTCCATTCAGGAGGTGACGGAGAGAGCATGAGAGGCGTACTCGTCACCGGGACCGACACCGGAGTCGGCAAGACCTTTGTCGCCTGCGGTCTGGCGGCGGCCCTGGCACGGCGCGGCACTCGAGTCGGCGTAATGAAACCGGTCGAGACCGGCTGCGAGGAGCGGGACGGAGTTCTGGTCCCGGAAGATGCCGCTCGGCTGAAGTTCTTCTCCGGCTGCGAGGCCTCTATGGAAACCATCTGCCCCTGCCGCTTCCCCGCCCCTCGAGCGCCCTGGGTCGCCGCCCTTGAAGAAGGACGGGAAGTTGACACCTCGCTGCTCAAGAAAAGCTATCAGAGTATTCTCACGGGCCACGACCTGACGCTGGTCGAAGGAGCCGGGGGGGTGATGGTGCCGATCGGCGAAAACTTCAACTTCGCCGACCTGGCGCGGGAGTGGGGCTTAAGCGTGATGCTGGTCACGACAGCGAAGCTGGGGACGCTGAACCACACGCTGCTTAGCCTGGAATATCTTCGCCACCAGGGAATCAAGGTCCTGGGGTATCTGATGAACGTTCACGAGCCGACCGCCTCGGAGCTTGTGAGTTCGAATATCAACGCGCTCGAGCGTCTGTCCGCTGAGCCATTTCTTGGGCAAATTCCTCATCAGGTTCAACAGGGGGAATTTTCACCGGCCCGCACTCCCCCGGAGCGGCTGGCGTCGCTCTTTGATGACTCCCTAAGATGGGGTAGAATTGAAGAGATCCTGGCGACGGCTCAAGAGAAATCTCACGGGGTATCGCAGGGGACCGCCAAGCCGGTTGCATAACCCTCAAGAAACGTTCTTCCTCCACTTGCAGGAATAAGCTGTTGTTGATGCGGTAGCGGGGGTGTGTTAGAAATGTTGACGATAGTATGTTGGTCCGACTCAAAAAATTCCTGATTGGCCATCCCCTCGAGACCACAGCACTTCAGGAGCAGCGGTTAAGCAAGAAGGCGGCGCTGGCTGTCTTCGCTTCCGACTCGCTCTCCTCGGTGGCCTACGCGACCGAAGCCATGATGCTGGCCCTGATGGGGGCAAGCGTCGTCGTTTTGTCCCTCACGGTTCCGGCCTCGATCGTCATCGTCGGGCTGCTGGTGGTTCTGGTTATCTCCTATAGCCAGAGCATCTACGCCTATCCCACCGGAGGAGGCGACTATACGGTTGCCAAGCACAACCTGGGTATTATTCCGGGACTTACGGCCGGGGCGGCGCTGCTCTTCGACTACGTGCTGACGGTTGCGGTCAGCGTCACGGCGGGAATTGCCGCCATCACTTCCGCCGTACCCGGGCTCCATGAGCATCGGTTGGGACTGGTTCTGCTGGCGATTTTCCTGATTCTTCTGGCCAACCTGCGAGGAGTCAGGGAATCTGCGCAGGTATTTGCCTTTCCCGTATACGCGTTCATCACTATGGCTTTCGCGCTGGTATTCATGGGGCTGATTCGCTATTTCGCCGGGAACCTGGAGGCTCCGCCCGCCGCACCAGCCTCACCGGAACTGGGTTCTCTGGCTTTTTTCCTGCTGCTGAGAGCTTTCGCTTCCGGCTGCACGGCGCTCACAGGGATCGAAGCGATCGCAAACGGGGTGAAGGCGTTTCGCAGCCCCATCTCGCGCAATGCCTCGATCACGCTTTTCACTCTGGCCGTGATTCTGGGATCTCTTTTCCTGGGCATCACCGTGCTCATACACCTGGCGGGAATCACTCCCGTGGAGGGAGAAACGGTTCTTTCCCAGCTTGCGCGGCAGGTCTTCGGGACCTCAACGGTGTACTATATTTTCCAAATCACGACGATGGGCGTCCTGATCCTGGCTGCCAACACCAGCTTTTCGGGGTTCCCCCGGCTGGCCTCGGTGATGGCGCAAGACCGATTCCTACCTCGTCAACTGGCGAATCTGGGAGACCGGCTGGTGTTTTCAAACGGGGTCCTGATCCTCGCGCTGGCCGCCTCGCTGCTGGTCATTTTATTCCGCGCGGAAGTTCATGCCCTGATTCCGCTCTATATGATCGGCGTATTCATCTCCTTCACGCTGTGCCAGGCGGGGCTGGTGAGGCACTGGATGAAAACCGACATCTCGGGCCGCCACGCCCGCATGGCGCTGAACGCAGTGGGAGCTTCTCTGACCGGGCTGGCCCTGCTGGTGGTGGCATGGTTCAAGTTCGCCGATGGCGCGTGGGTCGTGATCGTTGTCATTCCGTCGATGGTGTGGATCTTCTACCGCATTCGGCGACACTACCAACTTTTGCGCGGCCAGGTTTCGCTGGCAGCCTACAAGAAGGATCTCCCCTTCAAGCATACGGTGATCATCCCTGTCTCGGGCATCAACAAAGTGGTGCTGAAGGCCCTGCAGTACGCGCAATCGATCTCCAAGGACGTCATCGCCGTGCTGGTAAACGTCGAAAACCTGGACGCGGAGAAGCTGGCGAGTGATTGGAACCAACGGGCGCCGGACGTGCCCCTGGTTATTCTGGAATCCCCTTATCGCTCCGTCTTATCGCCTTTTCTGACTCTGGTCGAGGACATACAGAAATTCCGTAATGACGATATCGTTACGGTCCTGTTGCCGGAGTTTGTTTCTGCTAGGTGGTGGGAACACCTGCTCCACAACCAGACGGGGTTGCTGATCAAGGCGGCGCTGCTATTCAAGCCGAATATCGTGGTCACCAGCGTCCCCTATCATATCCATACATGAAGCATAAGAAGGAAGGAGCAGGCCTCGACCGACAATGAACCTGACCCAGGAACGAAAGCTGCGTATCCGTCAGAAGGTGGAACCTCTCCTGGCGGCGCTCGATCCTCAATTGAAGCTGGTCGAAATCCTGGTGGAATCGACTCGCCAATACCTGGGATTCGTCGTTCAGCGCATTGACCGTACCATGGTGCTGCGCGTCGAGTGGGTCACCTACGCCAGTATCAGCCCTGCGCAGTTGCAGCAGCACCTGGCCGAGCAGATTCGGCAAAGACCAGGAAAAGAAATCGCAAAACCCTTTCGATAAGAGTGCTCATGCCCCCTCCTTCCCTGCAGGACATCCGATTGCTGATCTTTGATTTGGACGGCACGCTGATCGATAGCAAGCTGGACCTGGCCCTGAGTGTCAACCACATGAGTGTCGAGATGGGCCGTCGTGCCCTCGACCATTCCACCATTTTTTCTTACGTGGGACGCGGGGCACCGCTGTTGGTTCGCCGTGTCCTGGGCGGGCCATCCTCAGAGGAACCCGTGTCGGAGGTTGAGGTGGAAAAGGGGCTGGAGATTTTCCTGACCTACTACCGCGACCACATGCTCGACAACACCGTCACCTATCCCGGCGTTCAGGAAGCCCTGGACACCTTGAAAGCGGAGGGCGGGCACACCCTGGCCGTGCTCACCAACAAACCCGTCCGGTTCAGCCGCGAGATTCTGGAGGGTCTCGAGCTTTCACACCACTTTGTGGAAGTCTACGGTGGGAACAGCTTCGAGTTGAAGAAGCCCGACCCGGTCGGAATTCGGAAGCTGCTCGAAGATACCGGAGCCGGCCCGCGCGAAACCATGATGGTGGGCGACTCGGATACCGATGTGCTCACGGGCAGAAACGGGGGGGTGTGGACCTGCGGTGTCACCTACGGCTTCGGCAGCTATACCCTGCCCCAGACGCCGCCCGATTTTCTGCTGGATAACCTTCGGGAGTTGCCCCCTCTACTGAACGGCTCCACCAAGAACTAGTGTCGTGCAACCAGGATGGATAATCCATGGCCTCCGCGGACATGTCATGCGGAGCCCGCCGCGGCGGGCGAAGCATCTCGTTTTGACAGTGAGTATTGAAAAGAGAGATTCTTTGCTCCCCTCAAAATGACATCCGCTCATCCAAAGCTTTAGCACCGGAGGGTAGACACGCCCTCTCCCTTTCTTCATTAACGGGACTCCCGTGTCAGAGGGCCCTCGAGCTTCACCCTCCGCATATACCGATCGGCAGCGCCGCTACGCGCGGCTTAACGAGTTCCGTCCGAGACGAGTTATACCGCACCCCGGCTCATTCATAGGCCGTGCACTTTTTTGATGAGCGGGATGATCTCTGTGCCGAAATTTTTGAGCGGTACGATGGTTAGCTTATTGAACGAAGCAAGACCTGCCTCAAGGGCAAACCCCTCGATTAGGTGCGTCTCATCTGCCTCCAGGATCCAAAGGAACGTATGCTCAAAGGCCGTCCGTAGGGCCTGGGCCGGCCGTCTTCTCCCCTCAGCGCTGCATGCTTGTCAGCGACCAGACGTTGATCCTCTGCGGCAGACTACTGCTGTTGGGTGGGTTGTTTCTTCTTGCGAAGCAACCCGGTCAAGCCTCGGACCAAATCTTCCGCCGTAGGTTGAGTGGGCGCAACCCGGGTTGATTGCTGGTCGGCAGGGGCAAGACCGGATGCATCCTGACCCGCCGTTTGCTCCGAGGCTTGAGTCGTACCCTTCGCCGGAGCCGTTCGCTTCTGACGGAAGCGGGGCTCCTCGAAGGTTCCGGTGATGGTAAAGGGAAAGGTGAGATTACCGTCGGCAAAGCCGGCCCCGGTAAGAGTAGCCATCAACGATCCGAAATTTTGTTGGCTGACGGCCAGCCGTGCCACTCCCTCATAGTTGAGACTTCCCTTGCCGGCTGCCGTGAAATATCCCTGGCCCTCGAGGAACAGTCCATCCGCTTCAATCACGATCTTCTCGCTCGTCACCCGACTCCGGCCTACCTTGATATCCGCCTTGAGGCTCGAAAAGGCGTTCGGGTCGCCCGAGGCGGCCTGAACTCCGGCAAACCGGGCCAGGGTTTTGAGATTCTTTCCCAGCTCGAGACTCGGGAGCCTGCCGTCGGTCACGCTGACTTCACCGTTCCCCGTGAGGCCGCGAAGAGGGTCGGAGGACTGGGAAAGAACTCCTCCCAGGTCCATTTCTCCATCCAGCGTGCCGGTCAGCTTGCCGCGGCCTTCCGGGAAGGCTTCCATCAACTTCTCCAGATTCACACCCCTCAACCGGACATGGTTTCGAAACCGCGGACGCCTCCCGGCCCAGTTGGAGGAAAGATTCCCCGTGGCCCGGCCGTCATAGAATTTGAAGCTCAGGTCGTCGAAAAAGATTTCATCTTCAAACAGCCGGATATCGGAACGGGCGGAGCTGGCGCGGAAAGGACCGAGAATAAGGCCATCGGTTTTGAAGCGGCCGTGAGAAATCAGTTTCTTCTCGGCGGCGTACACAACTTTCCCAAACCCAAGGGCGGCAAGGAGGTTCTCCCAGCCAGGCCGTATTTCTGAAGCGCGGGCCGGGTCGAGCGCCGAGAGGTCCACATCCTCGAAATCGGCATCCAGACCGGAAGCTCCGAAAAACGTCTCCACCTTCCCGCTCTCCAGGCTCGACACCTGAAGATTCCCGTTGCTGATCTCCACGGTTGAGATCGTCCCCAGGGTAAAGTTCGCCGCCGAATCGTCGGCAACTTTTTTCGGAGCCGTTCGTCGCTGCGTGGGAATCTCAAAATTCCAACGCCCGCGACGGTTCGATACCAGCCGAATGTCGGGGCGGACGATCCGAACCGAATGGACTTGCACCTCCCTGCGCAAAAGAGCACGCAGGTCCAATTCCGCACGCACCATCACTGCTGTGAGAAGATGGCCTTTGGGAAACCCCCTCGGATTTGAAATCTTGATTCCTTCCACCTCAAAGGAGAGCACCGGAAACACGGTCAGACCGAGGCGCTCGATCTCTACCGGTTTTCCCAAGGCTGTTTCGAGGCGAGCCGCGACGCGGTCTCGGTAGCGATTGACGTCGAGAAAAATGGGAATCGCGATCGCCGCCGCTGCGACCAGGAACACGACGATACCGAGTATCACCCAAAGTTTCTTTCTGCTCTTCATGGCCGGGGCCCTCCCCCTAATCTTAATCTACGGCAAGCATGATCTGCCGGCCTTCCTAGATTGTCCCTACGCTTCTCAACCAAAGGAGCAACCCGGGGCCGCCTGTGCTTCCAATTATATCTCCGAATTCGAGTCACGGAACAATTTGAACAATTCCCGGACCGACCCGGCTGCCCGCTCAACTCATCCGGCTAACGCCCACCCTTTTGCATTACAAACCCCAGATGAGTCCGGCCGAAGCGGAAGAGCCGCGCAGCGCCGAGTGAGGCCCGGTTCAACAACTCACGAAGTTCATTGGCGGTGTAGGCGGATCGGAGGGACGCCTCGTAGAGTTCTCGCATGAGGCCCGTATAGTGGCGGCCATGCCAGGCTGCGTGAAAAGGAAAGGCAACCTTCGAGGGGCGGCGGAGGTCTCGCACCACGACCCAGCCTCCGGGCCGGGCGACACGTGCCATCTCCCGGAACACTCCCGCGGGGTCCGCCAGGTGATGAAGAAGGGAATTGGAAAGGACAAGATCGAAGGCGGCATCAGGAAAGCAGAGGCGATTGGCGTCACCCAGGAGAAAGCGGACACGGCCGGCGGAATTCTGCTCCCGCGCCGCATTCCGGGCGGCTTGAATCATGGCCTCGGACCGGTCCACTCCAATCACTCTGAGATTCGGGTTTCGGCGGGCGATCTTGAGCGGAATGCCTCCCGGTCCGGTTCCTATATCCAGGGCCAAGCCGGAGTCTACCCCGAACCCGAGGATTTGCTCGACGAAGGTATCATCCAGCGTATCAAGATAGTTCTGAGCGGCGGCTGAGGCATAGGCGGACACTTCCTCGGCCTCGCTCATCACTTCCGCTTCCGGGATGCGGGGCAACGTCCACCAGGCCATGCGATTTTCCGTGGGGGGGGGGGGACCCGAAAGCGCCGGCGGCGGTATTTTCAGGCGGTCAGGGCGATTGGAAATCGAAGGAAGAAAAGGGGAGCCGCAAACGCCTACCCGTCCTCATCACGGAACTCGTCGTCATAGCCCATCTCGGTAGCGCGCTCCAGAATTTCCCGTTCTTCCCAACATTCTTTGCAGAAAAAAATGTCTTCAATGTGCGGGTCGGGAACCAGGTTCGAATGCGTACCACACTTCATACAGGATTTTGTCGAATCATCCGCCATCTTGCTTGCTGAGAGATCATTCCGGTGGCTGCCGGGAAATCGAAGGGAATCAGGTCTTGCCGCTGTTTCGCGGCGGCGGTTTCTGCTCCCGCTGCCGGTCGGGGACAAACATCATCTCCCAGAACCCCTCTTCCCCGACGAATTCAATGCCCACCTCAAACTCTCCCTTCCTTTTACTCGTTTTGACCCAGACGACCCGGGCTTCAGCCGAACGGTTCTTGTTGCGCCAGGTAATCTCCAGCGTATCCCCCACCGGCAGCGCTGATTCGGAACGAATCAGGGCACCGTGTCGGCTAACAACCTCTGTCTCCGCCGAAAGGAAAGAAACGTTACCACCATCCCCTTTGGCCGCAACGATCAGCGGGAGGCGGACCAATGCGCGCGAACTGCGCCGAAAATAGTCTCTCTTCTTAGATCTTCCCTGGGATTTTGGCATCTGTAAGAAAAATCGGCCTTTCTAACGTTATCCTTTAGGCCTCTCCCCAGGATGTGGCAGATGTGGCATCGGAATCCCACCTGATTCCTGTTTCTTGACACCAGCGGGGCATCATACCACAGGGCCGTACCCGGGGCACCTCGGAGCCCTCAATACCGAAGCTGGAAAGCGCAGCGCCAATGCCGGCAGGGAGAGCGCTGGAAGGAATTTTGGATCTCACTAAATCCTCTAACTTACCCATTATCAAAGGGTAGATATTTTTTGCAACTTTTCAAGTGGTCCGACATCTATTAAGAGCAGAACAACACAAACCGACTTGACCACTACTGAACCTTCCTGTAAGGGAAGGACGACTGGCAGGCCGGGAGAACTCGGAAGCAACCCGCCTTAAACCGCCCCGAGTTCTCCCGGCATTTTTTTTAGTAATAAATTATGAATGAATATGTAGATTTTACTTGCTTATATTATTATATATATAAATAGTATTTGGAGCTTGCGCATAGCTGTTGTTATATAGCGAAGGCACACGCAACCACACCTATGCGCTTGGAAATATTAAAGGAACTGGAACAAGACGACCCCAAGCTCGAAATCCCCTGGGCGAGCCCGGAAGACCCCAACCTTCGTTATCAGGACCTGAAAGGCCACCTCGAACTTATCCCTGAGCTGGAAGAAGTCCTTGAGTTTCCTGCCCTGGGACCTTTTCTTCGAACCTTGAATGCGGGCGATTCGGTTTTCCGAACCGCCAAGTGCGGCGTCTGGTCAACCCAGGAGTTGAGCGAAGAAGAACGAGCCGAGCTGGGTGAGGCTCACAAACTCGGAGTTTATGTGGACCTGGTCTTCGAGGTTGAAGAATTCAATTTCGCCGTCGAGCACTACCTGCGGCTGGGCGAAAAGCTGGAAGGCATACTGGCAAGCGCCGAGGGTCCCGCCCAGGCAGAGTTCACCATCCGCCGCTGCATTTATCTCGACAAGAATTCCTGGGGTTACTATGCAACCTTGTTTCTTCACGCCTACGGAAAAACCTCAGCCGGCGCGGCCGGGGAAGGGACCCGGGCCCTGGAAGCCCTGGGCCGTGGATTGAGTTCCGTCTCCAGAATTCTGCAAGCCCGGGCAGCCGAAACGAACTCATAGGGGATCGAGCCGTTTAGTGGAAAACACTTCGCCGGGTCCCCTCCCGGGACACCTTGCACACGAGATGTGGGACGCATACTATGGACACTATGACGCCGAATCCGAAGCGAATCGCGTTGAAAGAGTGGGCCGTTGTGGGTAAGGCTCTGGGGCAAGGGCGACAGGTAATCCTGCTTCGAAAAGGGGGGATTGAAGAAGAGGAGGGGGAATTCCGCCTGCGGCATGGGGAATTCTTCCTTTTTCCCACTTTCGAGCACCAAAACCGAGATTACATGCGGCCCGAATTTGTCCCCTACTTTCAGGCTTCCGTGGCTGAGCAACCCGTGAATGGCGAGGAGATCGTTTTTTCATGCCTGGCCACAGTTAAAGGAATCGAGGTGGTCTCGGACCTCGACAAGCTTCGCCGCCTCTCCGCCTACCACATCTGGAACGACACCTACGTCGAGATGCGCTATCGCTACAAGCCGGAAACGCCTCTCTACCTGCTGCTGGTCCGCGCCTACCGCATGCAGCCGGTGCGCATCGAGGCCCGCCCCGCCTACCGGGGCTGCAAGTCCTGGGTGGAGCTGGACTCCGAGGTGGAAGCGCGAGGCATCGAGGAAGTCCTGAGCGATGAGGAGTTCGACCGAAAATGCCTGGAAATTCGAGCCCTGTTAGCTTAAACAGGTGGGATCAATACGGGCCGATTGCCTCACGGGTTTTTCGATCATGAGTGGAAACGAGAACAGCACGGGAATCGTCCTGTTTGCCCATGGCAGCAGCCTTGAAGAGGCGAACCGCTCCGTCGAGGCCCTGGCCGGGGAGGTTCGAACCACCGGCCCCTACAGGCACGTAAGCGCCGCATTCCTGGAGCTTGCCCGGCCCAACCTCTCGGAGGCGCTTGACCGCGCCCTCAAGGCCGGGTTGAAGAGAGTCATCATCATCCCCTACTTTCTCACCATGGGGGTCCACCTCCAACAGGACCTCCCCCGCCTGGTTGCCGAGGAACGCCGCCGCCATCCAAACCTTGAGATCAGCGTCGCCAAATCGCTCCAAGGCCACCCCCTGATGGCCTCCATCATCCTCGAGCGGGTGCGCACGGCGATCCCATGACGCCGCACCTCCTCTCCCAAGAGAATCATCAATAGCATCTCAGCTAGATTCGACGCCTAACCCAAAGAAAACTAAAGGGGACGTTTACCTTTGCCGATTTGAGCTATGGGGATGAATAGTCCCCGGGGGGAAAAGAACCGGGCCATGCTCGCTTCCAGGGGGAGAACTCAGAGACCACGAGGCCGCCTCAATGAAGCGGATGGGCCTGCTGATACTCTTTCTTTTTCCGTCCCTGCTTTGTGCTCAGGACACCCCTGACGCCCATCCCTTCTGGGACCAGCAGAACCTCTATCTTCACGTCTTCAACTTTACCGCTCAATCCCTTGACGCCTATTCGACCCAGCGCTTTCTCGAACGCGGAACCGCGCGCGAGATGAATCCCCTGGCGCGCCCCTTCGTTACGCAGGGCTGGAAGGGACAGGCGCCCTACAGCTACGGGCTGGGCTTCGTCCTGCCGCTTGGCTTGAGCTACATCGCTCACCGCAAGCGGTGGAATCGCCTGGAGCGTGTGATTCCCCTCGTCTGGGCCACGCCCACCGCCGTCGTAGCCGGACTCAATTTCCGCTTCTAGGGTTTCCCAACCTTCTCGTTAGGGGGGAATCAAGAGAACGCTTGGCGGGCTACTCTGCAACCAAATCGGCGATCCTGCGAGCCAGAGGAAGTCTGCCCCCTACGCCTTCCAGGTCCATCATCAAAGCCACGGCCACGCGCTTGGCGGGAACGAGGAAGATCAGCGTGCTCACGCGTTGCTGTCCGCCGCCGTGCGAGATCTCTTTTCGGCCGTTCCGCTCTGAGATTCTCCATCCCAATCCATAGGAGATTTCATTCCCATCGCTGGTCTTCTGAGGAGTCCACATCTGAATCCGTGTACTCTCGGCAACCAGTGTTCCGTTTCGGAGGGCAATGGCGAACTTCACCAGATCAGTCGCCGTCGAGGCAAACCCGCCGCCGGGAATCTTGTTGCTCGTATCGGCCAGGTCGGAGTTTCGCAAATCCCCGTTCTCCCTCAGAAGGTAGCCCTGGGCGCGGTTGGGGATGATGGCATGGGCGTCGTCGGGACGGATGCGGTCCATTCCCGCGGGCCCGAATATATTCTCCCGCACGAACTCGACGTAGCTTTTCCCCGATGCGCCCTCGACGGCGCACCCGATCAGGTTGTAGCCGAAGGTCGTGTAGCTGTATGCCGTTCCCGGTTCGTGAAGCAGCGGGTCATCTTTGAACATCGCGAGCGGCGTCACCACGTCGGTATAGTGGCGCGTGCTTCTCATCTCTCCGGGATTCCCGTAGTGACGAACTCCTCCCAGGTGGCCGAGCAACTGTCGAAGGGTGATTCCCCAGCGCTTTTCGGGAAAGGCAGGGCAATACTTTTGAATGGGAGCATCCAGGTCGAGCTTACCCCTTTCAACAAGCTGCATCACCGCCGTTGCGGTAATCGGTTTTGAGATGGAGGCGAGCCGGTAGACGGTTGAGGCTTTTGCCGGGACCGAGATTCCAGGTCCGACAAGCCGAACCCGTTGGCGTAAACGACTCTCTCCCCCACGGCAACCGCCACCGAAGCGCCCGGAACATGATCCCGCGCCATCTGGGCCGAGACGGCCGCCTCGATCTTTTCGATGGTCTCCGCCGGAAGCTCGGCTCGCGTCTGGGCTCCCAGAGGTGCAGCGGCCAGCGCAAAGACAAGAAGCCATTTCAGCGAATCGTTCCATCGGTTCGATCGCTCCCATTCGGTTCAAGCGAATCATTCTTATATCTCCTCTGGTTTCCCGGAGCGCGCTAAGTGCTCGCCGGCAGAGATTTCGCGGCCTGATTTCGGCGAGGTCAGCGTCTGCGTGTCGAGGTTGACAGAAGCGCAGGTTTCAGCGTCCAGGCTTGCAGCTTTCCGAGCGCCATCAAGTTGGGGGCGGAGAAGTTTTCCGGAAAAATGACCCAACTCCAAAGGCGCGGGTCGTTATCTGCAACATACTGTTCGGTGGTCAGGGTGGCGGGGGCGATTTGGACCACGTCCGGCACCTCGCTGCCGTCGAGCAGCAACCGGGCCATCTCCGCCGCCGCCGCCAGGTAGGATTCCGGCGGGCAGGGCGTGCTGCCGAACCAGATCACCGAGGGAATCTTGTTCGACTTCCTCAGCGTGGCCTCAACTTCCAGAACCGTGCGGAAGAACTGGCCCCAGGGAATCTCCTGAGGACGGCTCAGGCGGGCAGCCGAACTTGAGGGACCGAAAGGAGTTCCCGACAGGGTGATCGCGGCGTTGCTCCGCTCGGAAATCTGCTGCGCCAGGTAAAAGGTCAACAGGGAAAACACCTCGCTCGGCGCCAGGGTGTAGTTGGGATAAATCTGGAAGGTAATGTCGGAGTCGACCTGCTCGGCAATATCGGCCAGTTCCTGCCGGCTGTAAACGCGCCTCTGGGCGGTGTCCCGATAGAGCTGGGCCGCATCGGAGGCGGTGATGAACTTTACGCGCGGGAACCTCATCATGTAATCGACCAACTGCTCAAAGTGGCGGAAGGAAGCCTCCGAATCTTCCGGCGACAACAGGGGAGGCAATTTCCAATCAGCGGGTGGGGGATTGGCGCCCTTCGCGAAGTTCGTCTTGTCCCAGAACTCTTTATGCACGAACTCGCAGGGGTGGTAATAGATGGAAATAATTCCCCCACCTTCCGCCATCCGCCGCTCATAGAGGGAGGAAAATTTGTTCTTCCCCTCCTGAAGGTTCGAGAAATCTTCATTGGGCCGGATCGAACCCGCCATCTCCGACTCCAGAATATTCAGGATTCCGCCAAAATAGAAGGGCTTGCCGTTCAAGCGAACATGGGACATCGCATCCAGGTATACGGGCGACCCCCATTTCCGCAGCCCGCCGTAGATCTGGGGCGCCCACGACGAGCCGGGCTGGCCGAAAGCCGTCGGGAGTGCGCCGAACATCTTTCGCAGGAGCTCCACCCCGGGCCGCTCACGCCGGACGAATTCCGCCACGCCTTCTTCCCAGCCCAACGGCTCCAGGTACTCGGCGAGCGTGGGATGCTGGGAGTGGAAGTTCGTGTGGTAGCCGATCTCGTGGTGCGAAAGCGCGGCGATTACGTCGGTGCGGTTGCTCCGTTCATAGGACCGCGCAGCCTCGCCCACCAATTTGAATGTCGCCCGGATATCCCTCTGCCTCAGCAATACGGCAATCCGCTTGGCGGCCTCGGCGCTTTGCGGCAGGATATAGTCTTCCGTGTCGAACCAGAGACCCACATAAACGGTCGGGCCCGGCCGTTGAGCCCGCAGGCTCACACTCCCGCAGAGCAACGCGAACGCCGAAATCCCGCCAAGCATCCAGAGAAATTTCTTCCCCATCAAGCCGCTCCCTTCGATTCAAATCAGCATGGTTTTAATCCTCAGACATACTATCACTAGAACCCATTGCGCTCACGCCAAAGCCGCCGTTGCCTTTTGAGAAGGCACGCGCCGCAATCAGCATCCCGTTGACGCCGTGATAGAATCCCTCACGCATGGCAACCGAAACTCCCCTCACCCCGCTCGCTGAAACTCCCCGGGAGAGCCGCGAGCCCTTCCGAATTCGTTACCTGCGGCTGGTGAAGTCCAACCCCAATTTCCGCCGCCTCTGGTCAGCCCAGTTGATCAGCGGAATCGGCGACTGGTTTTACACCCTGGCGCTATACGATCTCCTCTACCAGCTTACCGGTTCCGGAAAGGTTCTCGGGTGGGCCATCATTCTCCAATCCCTGCCGTGGTTCGTTATGACACCCGTGGCGGGACTGATCACGGACCGCTTTTCGCGGCGGGGGGTCATGATCGTGGCCGACCTGGCCCGGGCGGGAATCGTACTGGGGTTGCTGCTGGTGGAGACTCGCGATGACCTTTGGCTGGTTTACGTGCTACTCGGACTGGAAGTGAGCTTCGCGTCACTGTTCGAGCCGGCGCGGAACGCGCTGCTGCCCGATCTGGTGGGGAAAAAAGATCTCCTGCCGGCCAATGCCGTCGCTTCCGCTACCTGGTCGTTGACTCTTGCGGTAGGCATGGCCCTGGGAGGCCTGGTTGCGGCCACCTTCGGCCGCCAAGTGACGTTTCTGGTCAATTCGGGGTCCTTCCTACTCTCGGCAGTCTTTATCCGTCGAATCCTGGTTGCAGAGTCACACATTGCGGCGGCCAATACCGTCTCGCGGCACACACCCGACGCCGGGAAGAGTCCAGGTGGGGAGCGATATCCCAAGACGCCCCCGTCCCCTTCACTCCACGAAGGGCTTCGGTACCTTCGGTCTCATTCCCAGGTGTTCGCTACCCTTCTGGCCAAGACCGGCCTGGGTGTCGCCGGTGGCATGCTTCTGGTGCTGGTACTCTTCGGACAAGAGGTCTTCCCGCTGGGGAATTCCGGCTTGCTCGGAACCAGTCTCCTGTTTGCCGCCCGGGGAATCGGCACCCTGATCGGTCCGCTGGTCGGGGAAAGCGTCGTGCGCGGACGTCCCTGGATGATGCGTCGCACGATCGCCGCCGGATTCTTCCTTACAGCTTTCGGCTACGGGGCCCTGAGCTACGCTCCCACCCTTCCCGTCGCGGCCCTGATCCTTATGCTCGGTCACATGGGAAGCAGCAACGTTTGGGTCATGTCGACCGCCTTGTTACAAATCTCGGTCCCCACGAATCTGCGCGGCCGTGTCTTTTCGCTCGACATGGGTCTGCACACCCTGGCCTCTTCCATCTCCAATTTCCTTCTGGGAAAGGGGCGCGACGATTGGGGACTCTACCCCCGCATGATGGCGGGGACTCTGGGGATTATGCTTCTTCTTCCTGCAATCCTGTGGACCCTGCGTCTGCTTGTCGTCGGGAAAGATTTGAACGAGGAAGAATGAGCGAGGGTAGGACCCGTTCCGGCCCGGCAGGCCCGGAAGGAGCTCGCGCCCTTTGCGGTTCAGGATTCGGGCGATTCACTGTCCCGACTTCCTATCGCCAAAGGGATTCGGCTATCGGGCCGACCGCCGAAGCATTCGCTCCGCCGCCCGTCCCTGTTCATCGAGAAATGCCGGCCGGTGTAGATGGTAAAGAATCTCTTCCGCTGGCTCTTCAGCGCCAAAATCACAGGTCCCAGTTTGATGATCTCAGGCCGCGTCCCCTAAACCAACGCCACCGTGTTTTTCAGCTCACTTTGCTGGAGGATTTTCAGCTCCCTTGTTAGTTTCACAGGGGTATTAGTTTCACAGGGGACCGAACTCCCGGGCCAACTTCATCAAACTTTCGCCGTCCAGAAAAAGGGGAACCGACCCACTTTCTCCGGCCTCCAAAGCCCGTTTGAGAAAATGCGCCGCGATCTCCACCAACTGCTGGTCGTTCAAACTCTTGCCTGTACGCTCGCGGAAATCGGCCACACCCGCATGAGACACGGCCACGACGATTTTTTCCCCACTGACCTGGAAGAAACAGTCCAGAGTGTCGCTCCCACGGGTGGCAATGGCCGGAGTCAACCGCAGGAAGCGGCATTGAACCGGCCCTCCTCGAAGCCGGGAATCCACCTCGAAATCCTCTAACAACACAAGCATAGAGCGAAACTCCCCTCCCTCAAGTCCAACTCCCTCCGTCCGGCGGAGGGGCCATTATACTCTCAGGAATTTTTTGGACAACTCTTTCCGAGTCCGCGCCATCCAACTTAGTAACCGCAACGACCCATGACTGACACGGGGAGCAGGTAGGGCACTTGGTGGCCCGACCTGCTCCCCCCTCCCTCCTTCCCCGAAACCTGACCATCTCAAGCAGCAGAAATTCGCTTATAATACGACCCACCCGACCCGCCCGACTGGAAGGAGTTGAATTGAATCGCCCCGTGCCGAAATCCAAACGAAAGCGTACCTCGAAAGGCAGAACACGCCCCGGGTCGCGTGCGACCGTGTCCGGTTTGACCCGGGAGATCGGGCAACTCAGCGAGTGGCTCCCCACTCTTCAAAGCGGTGAGGCGGCCACCCGGGAGATTACTACCCGGCTCGTCCGGGAGCATTCCCTTGCGTTGGCCGGGATCTGGCGATTGGAGGCGGACGGATCGCTTGCTCAAACCAAAGCCGTCAAGTGCGCCTCTTCACCGCTGCCGCGAGATCTTCGCCGCCTGAAGCCGGATGACTCCCTGATCGGTCGAACGGCCAGGAAAAGATCGCCTCATTTCCTGTCGGGAAATGGTGACTTCGCGGAAGATTCTCTCCTCCGTTGGAGTCTCAAACACCGGTTGAAGTTCACCGCGGCGTTTCCCCTGCTGTACGGAAAGAGGCTGCTGGGAGTCCTGACGCTGGCAGGGCGCAAGAAGCCAACGGAGTCCGACCTGGCTCTCTACCGTCTTTACTCCCGCCTCGCCGCCGTCGCATTGCATGACGGGCAGGCGTTTAGGGAGGTTCAAGGGGCCCTTCGAAAATCCAGTTTTCTGGTAGAAGCCAGTAAAGCCCTGAGCTCCACTCTGGACCTCTCGGAACTTCTGGGGAAGATTCTGGAAGTGGCCAAATCCCAGGTGGGCGCCGAGCGAGGAACGATTTACCTTGTCGACCGAAAAGGAAATGAAATCTGGTCTTTGATCGCCCATGGTCTGAAACAGGAAGAAATTCGGCTTCCGCTAGGATCCGGAATCGCGGGCCATGTGGCAGAAACCGGAGAAATTCTGAACATTCCGGATGTCTACGCCCACCCGCGATTCAATCCCGAGCTGGACAAGAAGTTCGGATTTCGGACCACCAATCTTCTCTGCCTTCCCATCCGAAACAAGTCGGGAACGATCATCGCCGCCCTGCAATTGCTGAATAAGAAAGGGAGTGTTTTTACCGACGAAGACGTGGACTTCCTTTCGACGCTCTCCGGACACATCGGACTGGCTCTCGAAAATGCCCAGCTTCACCAGGATTTGCTCGAAAAGCAGCGAATGCAACAGGAGCTCGACGTAGCCCAGGGAATTCAGCGCGGCCTGCTGCCGGAAACCGTTCCGGCCTACGACGGGTTCGACATCGCGGTTCTGAACGAACCCTACCTTACGGTGGGGGGAGACTACTACGACTTCCTGAGCCTGGGACCGCAAACTCTGCTGATCGTCGTGGCTGATGTCCAGGGAAAAGGGGTCAGCTCCGCCCTGGTAATGTCCAATCTTCAGGCGACGCTTCGCACCCTCATCAACCACCTGCACTCGCTGGAGCGGATTGCCGAGTCCCTGAACCGCATGATCCTGGAGCACACTCGCGGAGAACGGTACCTGAGCATGTTCCTGGGCATGATCGATACCGGACGCAAGAAGATCCACTACATCAATTGCGGGCACGTGCCTCCCCTTTTGATTCGTGAGGGCGCGGACCCGCTCGCTCTCTCCGAGGGGGGAACCGTCATCGGACTCTTCGAGGATATGCGGTACGAGCGAGGCCAGCAGGCTCTCCAGACCGGCGACCTCCTGCTGCTCTGCACAGACGGCATCACCGAGTCCATGAACGCCGAAGAGGAGGAGTACGGAAGCGACCGCCTGGTTCGAATGGCCCGCCAGTCAAGAACCCAGGAGGCACAGCAAATCGTGGATCGGATCGGCGCCGACGTGGGCGAGTTTTCCCGCCATGGAACCCTTCACGATGACAAGGTCATGATGGTCATCAAAGTCGTTTGAGCCTTCCGGTTTAATCCCACCCCTTGCTTCCCGCCGGTCGTCTGGTCAAACACCGAGCCTGCGAATAAAGCGGGCCTCGGGGACCCCGGGTCTCGGGTGGCCTCAAACGTCATGCCTCATCGATGCGGTATTCGTCGGTGAAAACAACGTAGAAGGTCAGGTCGCAGCTCTCGCAATACCAATCCCTGTCATCCTGCTGCCGCGGCTGTTTACCACAGTAGGGGCAATGATGTATCTCAAGCATTACAACCATTATAACGGCGAGAGGATTCGCGTCCAACGAGGACCTCAAGATTTGTGGTAGACCCTCTGAGTTTTGCGCCTGGAGTTGAACCTTGCGAAATGCGAGATAATTCCATATTTCGAATTCAATTCTGCGGAATGGAATCCGCAGCACTCCGGACCCAAGGGGGAAAGGTAATGGGAATTCCCTCTGATGAAGTATGTTAAGTATTCCAATAGGTTAGAGGGAAGATGCATTCAGTCGATAAAAGCGTCTTTTTGGCAGCCTCATTGCTCAATCCAACTGCGGGCAGGCATTCTGGAGCCTTCACAAGGGCTTTGGGTTGCCGGCCTTAGTTCGACTCTATTGAGACCAATACCCGACGCTTGAAGAGGGAAGGTTGACCAGCTTTCCCTCTTTTTTCGCGTTCGGGAGGCAGCCACTCCGCGTCCCTGAGAAGGCCCATCCTCACTACAATAAATTGGCTGAATACCCTAATTGCCTTCCTGGTTAGGGGTCGAGGCGCCCCCTACAGCCTGCCATGGCATGGAAAACACCTGAAGAAGCGGTCACTTCACTCTGTGCTATGATGAGCTATAAGTGAGGCTTACTCGCTGATTGTTCAAGATTCCCTCTGCCATTTCGCGGAGTTGGTGGTCGCACCAGCGTTGGGAGTGTTCGTAGAGGGAAGCCTGGGAAAATCCTATGCCGCAGGAAAGCACCGTCCAAACCCGTGACTCAAGCGAGCTCGTAAGCTTAATGCTCGAGACCTACGACCAGCTCACCTCCATCCTCCCTCTGGACGAACTGATGCCGCGCATTGCAAAGACCGTGAAACGGGTCATCGATTACGAGATGTTTGCAATCTTCCTGCTCAATAAGAAGACACAGAAACTCTCGGTTCGATTCAGTCTCGGCCATCCCAAAGACGTGGTCCGGACCTTGCGGATTGGGATCGGGGAAGGCATCGTCGGTCGTGCGGCGGCGACGGCACGGCCGGTGCTCGTCAATGACGTTCGCAAGGATCCCCAATACATCCCTTCTCTCGATTCGGTCCGCTCGGAGATGGCCGTCCCCTTGATTTCGAAAGGCCAGGTTATCGGTGTGCTGGACATTGAGGCGATCCCCTCGGACTATTTCACCGACCGGGATCAGCACTTTCTTACGCTGCTTGCGGCGCCCATGGCCATGGCCATCGAAAACGCCCGGCTCTACCGGCGCAGCGTTTGCCAGGCGCGAAACCTGGCGCTGCTGGGGGAAATCAACCGCGAAATCAGCTCCATCCTCGACCCCAAGCCTCTGCTGCGCAAGGTCAAAGAGGCGGTCCGCCGCGTGATCGATTTCGATAACTTCCGAATTCTTGCCCTCGATGAATCCACCCAGACCCTCAGCCGGTGGATTTCGTTCAAGCGCAATGAAGAGATCCGCGACAAGCTCCTGATCCCGGTCGGCAAAGGAATTGTCGGCACGGCGGCCTACCTGAAGGAGCCCGTGCTGGTTTCTGATGTTCGCAAGGATTTACGCTACATCGAGGTCGATCCCGAGGCCCGGTCTGAGCTTTCCGTCCCCTTGATCCATGGCGACAGGGTTCTCGGCGTCCTGGATTTGGAGAGCCTCAAGGTGGGCTCGTTCGGAAAGAACGACCAGGAATTCCTGACCAACCTGGCGCCCGGGATTGCCATCGCTATCGAAAACGCCCGCCTATACGAGCAGGTCTTGAAGCATGAGGAGAGACTTCAGCGCGACCTGACGCGGGCTCAGCAGATTCAGCAGTTCATTTTGCCCTCACCCTTCCCTTCCATTCCGGGCCTGGAAGTCGGTGTGCATTTCCGCCCGGCCCGCGAGCTCGGCGGCGACCTCTATGACTTCATACGGCTGAACCAGGAGACCTACTCGCTCACCATCGGCGACGTCAGCGGAAAGGGAGCGCCGGCCGCCCTCTATGGGGCAATGGGAACCGGTATCCTCCGCAGCCTGGCAGCAATTCAGTTGACCCCCGGGGAAATGTTGAAGCAATTGAATCAGTTACTACAACAGCGCCAAATCGAGGGCCACTTCCTGACGCTCTGTTTTGCAACCTGGCAGCCGAAGAGCCGGCTCCTGAAAATGGCGAATGCAGGCATGCCCCGCCCCTTCCTGATTCGAGGCGAAACTTCCGAAGTTTTCCAGGTAGCCGGCATCCCGCTGGGACTGCTGGAAGTGAACTCTTATGAAGAAACCTCCGTTCAGCTTCAGCCGCGTGACATCGTCTGCTTCTACAGCGACGGCATCAGCGAAACTCTGGACCGCGAGGACGAGTTCTTCGGAAGCGGCCGTCTGGAAAAAGTTCTCTTTCGAGTCCGGCACGAACCGGCTGCGAAAATCCTGTCCGAAGTGTTCGAGGTTCTGGAGTCCTTTACGACTCCGGGAGCCCACCGTGATGACCAGACCCTGATGATCCTCAAGGTCCTTTAGGAACCGTTCACCCGTCATGCGTTAGGGAGCGATTGGAATGGAGCGATTGGACTACCAGCAGGACCGGCTGGGTTGGGAGGGGCACGATCTCACCCACCTGGGGGACCGATTCCAGACCCCCACCTACGTTTATAGCCGCCGCCGCCTCGAGGAGAACTACCGGCGCTTCGATCAGGCTTTCGCCGAAATTCCTCACCTCATCTGCTACTCCGTCAAGGCAAACTCCAATCTGAAAATCATCTCCCTGCTTGTGGAAATGGGAGCAGGAGTGGACATCGTATCCGGCGGGGAGTTGCAAAGGGCCCTACGGGCCGGCGCGGACCCGGCCTGCATGGTCTTCTCCGGCGTCGGCAAGACCGCCGGGGAAATCAGCGCCGGGTTGACCTCAGGTCTTTTGATGTTCAACGTCGAGTCGGGCGGCGAGCTCGATCTCATTGAAAAGCAGGCGCAGGCGCTGGGCAAAGTCGCTCCCGTCGCGGTCCGCATCAACCCCAATGTGGAAGCGGAAACTCATCCCTACGTTCAGACCGGACAGGTGGCGCACAAATTCGGCGTCAATTCGCTGGAGGCCAGGGACCTCTACCGCCGTGCTGCGGCCTCCCCGCATCTCGAGATCCGGGGCGTGGCCTGCCACATCGGTTCGCAGATTCTCGAAGCGCGTCCTTTCCTCGATGCTTTTGACGAGATCCGCGCCATCGCCGAAGAGCTTCGCGGCAACGGAATCGAGGTAAAAAATCTCGATTTGGGTGGAGGATTCGGTATTAATTATGGAAAAGAAAAGGCGCTGGACTTAAGCGCTCTGGCCGGGGGGTTGGTCTCCCGGCTTCGCGGCACCCCCTATCGGCTGATCCTCGAGCCGGGACGCGCCATTGTGGGCGATGCAGGGCTGCTATTCGCGCGCGTACTCTACGTAAAACGGAACGCGCAGAAAAGCCAGAAAAGCTTTATCGTGCTGGATGCGGGAATGAACGACCTGATTCGCCCCGCCCTCTACGGCTCCTACCACGAAATCCTTCCGGTGCGAAGAGGCCCGGGAAAAAGCTTCCTTGCTGACGTGGTCGGCCCGATCTGTGAAACGGGCGACTTCCTTGCGCAGGACCGTGAGATGCAGGAGGTGGAGCCGGGAGATTTGCTGGCCATCCTGACCGCGGGAGCTTACGGTTACGTGCTCTCCTCGAACTACAACACCCGCCCTCGTCCGGCCGAGGTACTGTTAAATGGTAAGCAGGCGGAATTGATCCGTTCGCGGGAAACCGTGGAAGACCTGCTTCGCGCCGAAGCCTTCGATCCTAGGAAGACTTAAGATCTACCTCGCCGCCCCATTTCAGTTTTTGCCGTAGAACATCGAAATAGGTCTGCCGGGGCGGAACGATCAACTCTACCGAGTATTCTGACTTGCTGACGCGAACCGTGTCATCCGTCCGCAAGGCGACGCCCACCTGCCCGTCTACAGTCAAGAAGACGGATTCGCGCGGAGTTTTGATTGTCGCTTCGATTGTGACCGAGTCGGGAACGACCAGAGGCCGGTTGCTCAACGTATGCGCGCAGATGGGGGTAATGAGGAGCGCATCCACCGAGGGCTCCACCACAGGGCCCCCCGCCGCCAGGGAATAGGCCGTCGAGCCGGTCGGAGTGGAAAATATCAAGCCGTCGGCGCGGTAGGAAGCAGCATATCCCCCGTCGATCAAAACATCAAAATCGAGAATCCGCGCAATCGCCGCCTTGTTCAGCACCACGTCATTCAAGGCCCGGAAGTGGGAAATGGTCTCTCCTGCCCGGATGACGTCGGCCTGCATCTGCGCGCGCCGTTGCCGTTTGGCTTTTCCGGCCAGCACGTCTTCGAGGGAAGTGTACATCTCCTCCAGAGCCGTTCCGGTCAAGAAGCCCAGGGCGCCGAGATTGATCGCCAGAATAGGGATTTTTTTCTTGTCGATCACACGCGCGGCGGCCAGCAGCGTGCCGTCCCCCCCCAGGACCAAAATCATGTCCACCTGAGAGGAAAGCTCATTTCGGCCGATACCCTGATTCGCCCTATCGAGCATCGAACCCGTCTCCTGGTCGATGAGCACCTTCACCTTGCGCTCCTCGAGCCAGCGAATCAACGGCGGCACGACCTGCCGAATCTCTTCCTTCTTGGGTTTGGAGATGATGCCAATCGTACGAATGGACATGATGTTCTCAGGGTCTCAGGTGAAGCAAAATTGGCCGGAAGCGGACCCGGTCTCTTCCCACCGCGGAGTTGAAGGAAAACGTTCGAGGACGCCGGAGAAAGACGGGTTCGTTATTCCGTGCCGGGGGAGGCTGGTAACCGCGGCTCCCCCCAGCCAGGATGCGCCCCCAGGGGGGCAACCACGTTTCTCCGAGGCACGCTAGGAAAATATATCCGATTGGTTGTCGTTTGGCCAGCGCGCGTGCAAGAAAAACTCCCGATTGCCCTCGGCTCCCTGAATCCGACTCTCTGTCGAACGGATTGCAACGAATCCCAATTCTTCCAGCTTTAGCTGCACCCCGGCAACCGCCTTTTGTTGAAGCTCGGGATCGCGCACGATGCCGCCCTTGCCCACCTGCCCCCGGCCCACCTCGAATTGCGGTTTGACAAGTACCAGCAGGTCAGCACCGGACTTCAGGAGCGGCGAAAGTTGAGCCACGATCAACTCTGCGGAAATAAAGGACACATCCACGGTCGCAAGCTCTGCCTTCTCGCCGACCTGCTCGAAGCGTAGATACCGGGCGTTGGTCTTTTCGAGCGAGAGGACACGCGGGTCGTTGCGCAGCCGCCAGTCCAACTGATTCGTCCCGCCATCGACGGCGATCACCTTTGCCGCACTCCTCTGAAGCAGGCAGTCGGTAAATCCGCCGGTCGAGGCTCCCACGTCCAGGCAAACCTTGCCGTCCACCTCGACGGAAAAATGGTCGAGTGCCCCTTCCAGCTTGACTCCCCCTCGACTGACGTATTTCGATGGTGAGCCGAGCAGTCTCACCGAAACCTCCTCCCTCACCGACGCGCCGCACTTTTCGATCTTCTCCTCGTCCACCAGAACCGAGCCTGCAAGAATCATCGCCTGGGCTTTTTGGCGTGTTTCAGCCAGCCCACGGTCGAGCAACAATCGGTCCAGACGAATTTTTCCGGATTTCATAGCAGTTTCGTCTTCAGGCGGAGCCTGCCGAGCCAACGCAGCAAGCATCCCTGTCTAAGGAAAGTTTTCCCGTCTGGGGGGCCGTAAGCAGGAACGGTAAAATAAGCGACGAACGTAGCGATTCCCAGTAAGACAATTACTCCAATCAGCAAAAAATGCGTTGTCTCGGGATAGACAAGCGGTTCCACATAATGGGCGATGAACGATCCACGATAGCTTACCGCACCGGCGCGCTCCAGGCACCATTGCTCCAGGTAGGTCAATGGACACGGCCAGGGAAGCAGCAGGTTTTTTGCCACCGCGTAAGCCACCCCGGCCAGATGAACCACGCGCCAGCGCGGGTGGCGGCGCAAAAGAACAACACCCGACACGAGAAAACATATCCACGCCAGATGCAAAATCAGAACCGCTTCCGCCGCTCGCATTATCCACACGGACATGACCCTCTCCCTGCTGAAGCCGGACCTGAACAGCCGGGGGACCTGCTTCAGTTTAGCACTCTAAAGCCATGACAACTCAGAGGTGCGCAGCGGGGGACGCCTCTTGCGGGGAGGAGTGGTCAGGAAGTTCTTTTCAGGAGGTAACGGGCAATCTCTTTCAGATTCGCTGCTTTCTCACCGAGGGGAGCCAATGCACCGCAGGCTTCCTCAACCATTTGCGCCGTCATGACACGGGATTTCTCGACACCGTATAGCGCCGGATAGGTCGCCTTCTCGTGCTCGGCGTCTTTCCCGGGCGCTTTGCCCAGCTCCTCGCGCGACCCGACGACATCGAGCAGGTCATCAACGATTTGGAAAGCCAGGCCGACTTTCTCTCCGTAGACACTGACTTTATCCAAATCCCCCTCGCCTGCTCCGGCCAATATGGCCCCCGTGCGGACCGAGGCCCGAAACAGGGCGCCGGTCTTTGAGGCATGGATGTATTCGAGCGTTCGGGCGTCTGGTGGCTTCGCTGCGGCTTCGAGGTCGGCTACCTGTCCTCCGATCATACCGCCGAGCGTGCCGATGGCTCGTGCTAGCTCGCGGTTCACTCGAAGACAGCGTTCGGGCGGGATGTCGGGTGATTCGGCCAAAACCTGAAAAGCCAGAGTCAACAGGCCATCACCGGCCAGAATCGCCGTGGCCTCGCCGAAAGCCACATGGCAGGAGGGTTTGCCCCGGCGCAGGTCATCGTTGTCGAGCGCGGGGAGATCATCGTGGATGAGCGAGTAGGTATGGATCAGTTCCAGCGCAGAGGCAGGAGGGAGGAGGGGACCGTCGTTGTCCCTAAAAAGTCTACCCGCCTCAAGACAGAGGACAGGCCGTATACGCTTCCCTCCCGCGAAGACCGCGTAGCGCATGGCCCGGTGGATCGAGTTCGGGACCACCTCGGCGCCCGGCAGCAACTTCTCCAGAGTGCGATCCACCCTGGCGCGCTGCTGCTCCAGGAACTGCCCCAGCTTGGGAGAAGGGACGACACTCAAGGCGCGCCTTAGTCCTCTTCTCCGGGACGGAAAGGTTCCCGGGCCATTTTGCCTCCGGTCTTCTTGAGGAGAATCTCCACCTTCCCCTCAGCCTCTTCCAGTTGCTTGTGACAGACTTCCGAGAGGCGCATACCCTCCTCAAACAACTGGAGAGCCTTCTCCAGGTGCAGGTCGGCGTCCTCCAACTGTTGCACGATGTTGTCGAGACGCTCCAGATTCTTCTCAAATCCCTCTCGGGTCCCGCTTCCACTCTTGGATGCTGATGGCATGGCATTTTCACCTGGGCTTCTTTGGCCGACCGCCGGCGGTAAGTTCAATGTTGGTTCGAGCCGCCCTCGGAGTCAAGTCCCCAGAAAACTTCCCGTCACAGGGCCGGAAACTTGCACCGTAAACTTGCACCTGAAACTTACGAATGATATCTCAATTTATCTGCCCGATTGTGGGACGACTTTCGGTTCCCTTCCCGGATGGGCGATTCCCCGTCTCCCGGCGAACCGCCTTTCGGATCATGCGGATATGATCCGGCGTGTTACCACAGCAACCGCCGACCACCACCGCCCCTGCCTGAACGAACCTGCCTGAATATTCAGCCATGGATTCAGGAGAGCTTTCGTAGATATATCGACCCTCAATCTTGCGAGGGATTCCGGCGTTCGGTTGAGCAGAAAGTTTCCGGGTGGTGGCCGAAGCCATGCGCTTTAAGGTCTTGAGCATGGAGGCGGGTCCCACGCCGCAATTAAGCCCGATGACATCTGCGCCGGCCTCATCGAGCCGCCGCGTGAATTCCTCCGGACTCGTGCCGGTGGGAGTGTCGCCATCTTCCCGAATCGTCATTTGAACGACAACCGGCAGCCGCGCATCCACACTCCGCGCCGCCTGAAGCGCAATCACTGCCTCATTCACATCCATCATCGTCTCGATGATCACCAGATCAACGCCGGAGGACACCAGCAACGCAATCTGCTCCCGAAAGGCATGGCCGGCCTGGCCGATTGAAATCGATCCTGCAGGTTCCAGGGGAGCTCCCAGCGGCCCGACCGACCCCGCCACAAGCAGCTCATCGCCGGCCACCTGCCGGGCGACCTGAACACCGGCACGATTGAGCTCTTCGAGCTTCGCCTCCCCTTCGAGGCCCCGCAGGCGGAAGCGATTGGCGCCGAATGTGTTCGTCTGGAGAATGTCCGCCCCCGCCTGCCTGTAGCCGAGGTGAACCTGCTTCACCAGTTCAGGCCGTGAGAGATTCAACTCCTCGAAGCAGCCAGGATAGGTAAAGTCGCCCTGCTCATAGAGCAGCGTCCCCATGCCGCCGTCCGACACCAGGACGCCTTGTTCCAGTTTTTCGAGGAAAGATTCGGCCATAACGAGCACGATTTCCGCAGAAAAGCAGTTCAGGATCCCTTTTCATAATTTATCAGAATCCCACAGCGGGTAGCAACCAGTCTAGGGGCAGAACATTCCCGAGGGAAAGTAATCCCCCCCGGCGATTTTCCAAAACTGGCTGACTCAGGCATAATGGTAAGTCCTTATGGCGGACGTAATCTTTAGCACACTCACAGACTTCTTCGCCCAGTACGGTTACTGGGTCATCTTTTTCGGTGTGATGCTCGAAAACGCCGGCCTGCCGCTTCCCGGCGAGACGGTCCTGCTTTTTGCGAGCTACCTCTCTTTCCAGGGAGAACTCGAAATCACCAAGGTGATGGCGGTAGCCGCCCTTGCGGCTGCCCTGGGCGACAACATCGGCTACCTCCTGGGCCGTTTCCTGGGGGCTCCGCTGCTCGAACGCTACCGCCACAGCTTCCTCGGACGGCTTCTGCGCTATGAGAAGGCCCAAAGGTTTTTTCTCCGCCACTCGAACTGGGCTGTATTCACCGGACGGTTCATCACCGGGCTGAGAGTCTTTGCGGGACCGTTCGCGGGTTTCTTCCGAATGCCCTATCTGCGTTTTTTTCTTTTTGATGTTTCGGGCGCCATAATCTGGGGAATTGGAATCGGGCTTATCGGCTACGCCCTGGGCGACTGGCGGGCAATCGTCGCCTTTGTAACCCGCTTCCATCGCATTACGCTGGGCGTGATTGCGGTGGTTATCACCCTTCTGGTAATTCGGGCCCGCCGCCGGAAGCGGGCGCCCGAGGCTTCCCTCCCCGCATCTCCCAGTCAGTCCGCAGTCTCATCCTCATCTCCGATCGATTCATCGGAAAATCAGTAAGGCAGGGGAATGTCCCGGAACCGGCAATTCCCTCTTCAGGACAGGTGATCCGCACCCGGTGGCAGCCGCGCCCTTGCGCTCAGCGGCGAACTCGGAATCAGACCTCGCTGTGCTAAAATAAACTCCGGACCCGCGAATTTACCCGATGATCCTTCTTAACATTGCGGCGGTGCTGGGACTCGTCGCCCTGAGCGCGTTCTTCGTAGCCGCCGAGTATGCCCTGCTCTCGATTCGTCGCACCCGTGTCGAGCAACTGGTTCAGGAAGGCAGCTCCCGGGCTGTGCTGATTCAAAAGCTGCTTTCTAACCCGGGTCTCTTATTTTCCGGCGTCCAACTCGGGATCACCATCGCCAGCCTGCTGCTCGGCTGGATTGCCGAGGCCGCTCTGGCTGCCTCTCTCAGGGACTGGCTCCATCCCATGCTTCAAGAGCACGTAAGCCCCGTCGTGGCGCATTCCGTCGCCATTGTCGTGGTGCTGCTGGGGATCACGGGCATAGCGGTGGTGCTGGGCGAGCTGGTGCCGAAAACCATCGGCTACGAGCGCGCCGAGCAGGTGTCGCTGTTGGTCGCTTGGCCGATGACCGTGGTGTTGAAATCGACCAAGCATTTCATTCTGTCGATGGACTGGGTTTCGAATCAAATCCTGAGACTCGTCGGCTTTCGCACAAGCGGGGGCCACAGCCGCCACCACACCAAGGAAGAAGTAAAACTGCTGGTCTCGAACATTCGCCAACGCGGACTTCTGGGCAAAGAACAGGAGGCGATGATCTTCGGGGCCTTCGACCTGCATGAAATTCTGGTAAGGGAGGTGATGACCCCCTGGCCGGACGTATTCCGGCTTCCCCTGACCCACCACCTGCCGACGCTGCTCGATCAAGTCAACAAGAAACTCCGCTCGCGCATTCCGATCTACGAAGGCTCGCCCGACCACATCGTGGGCGTCCTCTATCCCAAGGACCTGCTGCGCGTGTTGCGGAACCGCTGGCAGCTCTCGACACCCTACGATGCGCCGTTCCATTTGCGAACGGTTCTTCGTGAACCCATCGTGGTTCCTGAAAACATGGCCGTCGATCAGTTGCTGGAAGAATACCGCAGCAAGAAGACGCAGATCGCGCTGGTCGTCGATGAGTTCGGAAGCTTTGCGGGCCTGGTAACCCTGGAAGATGTGCTGGAAGAGATTGTCGGCGAGATCGTTGATGAATACGACCTGCCCGAAAAAGCCGACCCGGTTCAGGGCGGTGGTGTTCTCATCCTCCGAGGAGCGCTGGCCCTTCGAGAGCTGTCGGATGATTACGACATCCCTTTGCCGCGCGACGAGGGTTTTGAAACACTCGGTGGATTCGTCCTGAGCCGGTTAGGGATCATCCCCCAGGGGAAAGAGAGTTTTATCTGTGAAAAGCGTCGCTTCACCGTCCTGGAAATGGAGGGCCGGAGAGTTACCAAGGTGAAGATCGACCTTGATTCATCCTCCCTCGGGGCGACTCTCGAGACTCTTCCCGCCGGAGAGAGCGCTGCTGAAAAAGCTTCCTCTCCGGACACTCCCCCTCGGTCCCGAACAGGGGCATAAAAAGAAACAGGCATCAATGCTCCGCTTCATCCTTCGTCGCCTCGTTCTTACATTGCCGGTCCTGGCAGTGGTGATCACTTCCATCTTTCTGCTGATTCATCTGATTCCGGGCGACCCGGTGGTGCAGATGCTCGGCGAAGGCGCCGCACCGGCGGACGTGGAAGAGATTCGGCGCCGCTTGGGATTGGACCAACCGCTTTACATTCAATACGCAAACTACTGGCAGCGGCTCGTGCACGGCGACCTGGGAACCTCTTTCAAATTCAATATTCCCGTAGCCCAGGTTTTGAAGACGCGTTATCCGGCCACCCTGTGGCTGGCGCTGATCAGCCTGGTCGTAGCCATCTCGATTGCCGTCCCTGCCGGCGTCACCGCTGCCGTGAATCGGGGGAAGTGGCCCGACCGTCTGCTGGGGGGTGTTACGCTGGTTGGCCTCTCCTTCCCCAACTTCGCCCTCGGACCGGCGCTGATCCTGATCTTCTCCATTCAGGCTGGATGGCTTCCGGTTTCCGGGCGGGATTCCCCAGCAAGCTACCTTCTTCCCGCCATCACCCTGGGAACTTCGATGGCGGCGATTCTCACCCGCATGGTGCGCTCCTCCATGCTGGAACAGCTTTCAAGCGACTACGTGCGGACGGCGCGCGCCAAGGGGTTGAGCGAGGGCGCGGTGCTCTACCGTCACGCGCTTCGCAACGGCCTGATTCCCGTCGTCACCGTCCTCGGATTGCAGTTCGGAGCGCTTCTGGCCGGGGCCATCATCACCGAGACCATCTTCTCCTGGCCGGGGCTGGGACGGCTGACGGTCGAGGCCATACACGCGCGCGACTACCCGCTGCTCCAGGGTTGCGTGCTGTCGATTGCCCTGACCTACGTGCTGGTAAACTTCCTGACCGACCTGGGGTATTCGCTGCTCGACCCCCGGATTCGCGCGCAATGATCAATGACACACTTGAAACGTGAAATGACACACTCGACCCGACTCGAATCGCTCCTTCGCTTTCTGCGAGCCTACCCGCTGGCCGCCGCGGGATTCGTGCTCATCACCATTTTCGTTCTGGCCGCGCTGGTTGCCCCGTTGGTGATTCCCTGGGACCCCATGGCCATCAGCCTGCCGATTCGCCTGGCGCCACCCTCCGGGGAACATTGGCTCGGCTGCGACGAGTTGGGGCGGGACATTCTTTCCCGCATCCTGATGGGAGCCCGCATCTCGCTGGCCGTGGGGTCCTCGGTGGTTGCCGTTTCGCTGACGCTGGGGCTGCTGGTGGGCTTGCTTGCGGGTTATTGGGGAGGGAGGTTCGACACTTTCCTGAATGTGCTGGTCATCAACTCCCTGCAATCGCTGCCGGGGATACTGCTGGCGATTGCGGTGGTGGCCTTCCGGGGACCGGGATTCTGGAAACTGGTGATCGCTCTGAGTCTTGGCGGCTGGATCGGCTTTGCACGCCTGGCACGGGGTCAGGCTCTGCAGGTAAAGGAGCTGGAATTCATCGAGGCGGCACGCGCGTTGGGAGCCGGACATGCGCGCATCCTTTTCCTCCACATACTCCCCAATATCCTTCCGCCCATTCTCGTGCAAGCCTCCATCGCCATGGCGGGCGCTGTGCTGGCCGAGGCCTCTCTGAGCTTTCTCGGGCTGGGTGTGCCGCCTCCGACCCCGAGCTGGGGTTCGATGCTCTCGAGCGCCCGAAGTTATCTCTTCAGCGCTCCTCATCTCGCCATCTGGCCGGCGCTGGCCGTCATGGGGACCGTGCTCTCCTTCAACTTCCTGGGGGACGCCCTGCGTGACCTGCTCGACCCTCGCAGAGAAACTCTGGGACGTTCACTCTAGCGCCACAATATTCAATCTTCGTATGTTTAGTTTTGATCCACTCTACGGGTGGGGGATTCAGTCACAGCCGAATTTTCGGTTTCCGCACAGTAGAACCACCCTGAGACCCATGTTGAATCCGAGCTTACAAAAAATACTCCACCCCCGGTGTGCCGGTACCCGCGTTCCCGGTTCCGCGTCTTTTGGGTGTGCGACCCTACGAATGCCGCAGAACCGGACTACGGGTTCTGCGCTACCCGGTCGTTTTGACAGTGGGTCTTTAAGGGCAGGATTCTTAGTTAACGCGATACTACGAGGGCGGACGGCCCAGCTCGAGGGTAACTTCCACGCCCCGACCGACTTTCAGCAGCTTGGCCGCCGAGCCGCGGTTTGTGGCCACTTCGAGGTAGCCCGAGCTGCCGAGGATGGCAAACACCTCGGAGGGTTTGCCCTCGGAATAAGATTGGCGAAGCTGGGTGATTTCTTTCTGATTGATAATGAGCTTGAAGGGGGAAGGATTTTCGGAAAACAGTTGCGGCGCGTTTTCCGGGGTAAGGTTGGTAATCAGGGTGCCGAACTTATCCACTTTCAGCGCGACGCCTTTCAGCACGCCTTCGCCTGCGGGTTTCGGTTTGGGGGCGGCGAAGCGTACAAAATCGGTAATCTGTTCGCCGAGCCGCGTCACCTCGACTCCGCGGGTAAGCCAGGCGGCAATGGGGCCGAAGACATCACGTCCGTGGAAGGTCTTGCTGACGGGATTCAGGAAATAGTGTTCCGCGTCAATTTCACGAACTTCGACGTTTTCTTCCCGCTCATAGACGAGAGAAAGCACGCCGTTGTCGGGCGCCACAAACTTGTAATCCATGGTACGGGCCACAATCGGCCGCCGTGACCCGCCCACGCCCGGGTCCACAATCACCAGATGAATCGTCTCAACGGGAAAGGAGCGGTAACTCTGTGCCAGGGACAGAGCGCCGTCAAAGACATCATAGGAGCTGACCTGGAGATTCAAATCCACAATGGATACTTCCGGATTGATTCCCAGGATGACGCCCTTGACGACCCCTACGAACGGGTCGTTCAGGCCAAAATCGGTAGTGATGGTGATGAGGGGACGACGCGGCACTTCATGCTCCGTTATCGAGATTCATCTCAGGCGTAGAGAACCAAACCAAACCAAACCAAAATACCTTGTCAAGGCGCAAACCCCCGCTCGGCCAAATCAGGGAAGTCCCTCATCGGTAGCGAGGCCTGCGGGCAAGTTAATTGGTTTTCACCCGCCCGAATCTCCGAAAATCGTAGTCCGGGTCCAGCTCCAGGGTTCGCATCCAGGCGCGAACGGCATTCTCCGTCTCCTCGGCTTCGATAAAAGCAAATCCGAGCGCGTTGTGGACAAAGGCGGCGTCGGTGACGTAGTCGAGCGCCTCCTCATAAGCCTGCAGAGCAGCGGGCCAGTTGCGGAACTGTATCGATTGGTAACCCCGATCGCAGAGCTCGCGCCAGTAGGCAGGAGGCGCTCCGGAAAAAAGGCTGACTTCGAAGGGTTTTGCCTGGGCCAAAAGTTTTCGGGCACAAGCGCGCAGGTGGTCGCCGGCGGGAGAGTTGGGAAAGATGGCCACGGATTGAATCAGCTCCCGTAAACCTGAATTGAGTTGATCCAAAGAGGGGTCCGACGTCGAAAGGATTTTCAGCGCGCTGCGGAAGTGCTCACGGCTGGTGAGCAACGACTCCGTCCGAATCAGGAACTCTTCGGCCTTGGCATGTGCCGGGTCGAGGGAGAGCGCCCCCCGATAGGAGGCTGCCGCCTCCTCCAGGTTCCCAACGCTTCCCTCGGCATTCCCCAGAATATAGTGGGCATTCGCATCCCCGGGTCGGCCGCCACGGATCGCTTCAAAGCCTCGCGCGCCCGCCCGTGTTCGCGCATTTCAAGAAAGCAGAGACCAAGCTGCGACCACGCACGCGCATGATTCGGATCGGCCTTGAGAACCTCTTCGAAAATCTCAATGGCCGAGTGAAAATCGGCCTGGGCGAGCGACTCCATCCCGCGGGCGAACTTTTCTCTCAATTGTTCTTTTTGGCTCATGACGGGTTCCGGACCTTGTTCACCTCATCTTGACGGCGTCCAGACTCACGACGGGTTGTTCTCCCACCACCTCGGCGCTGTGCACGGCTCCGGCAGGAACGTGAATCAGGTCACCCGGTCCCAGGATGAATTCCCTGCCTTTCATGCGAATCCGGAAGCGGCCCTCTACGACCGCGTCTTTCTTCTCGTGAGGGTGCGTGTGGTCGGGGAAATATGTCCCCGGAGGATATTCATAGCGCGCCACCGAATAGCCTTCCGCTTCGAGCTTCTCCCTCAAGCGGGCCTCGCTCGGCTCACCCCACTTCGATTTCCATGCCTCTAACATTCCCCCCTCCGTCCTTCACGCAATGGGGACCCTGAGGCTCCCTGCGCTCGAACATCCCATTCGAGCGGACGATACCCGGTGTCAAAACAGTTTACCCATTTCCTCCCGACTCAGAGGAGGAATTCGGGCGGTCTCGAGATTTTCTTCCAGATGCTCGATGTGACTCATTCCCACCAGCGCGCAACCGACTCCCGGCGCGGAGCGAGCGAATTGGATGGCCCGTTGGGCATCGCTCCGCAAACCGGGAAACCATTTCTGAGCCTCGGGCGGCAGGTTTCGGGAGAGTTGCCCCTGGAGGATGGAAGCAGAGGCAAATACCGTCAGGCCAAATTTCTCCGCCGCATCGAGCAACGAAACCCGGTTTCCGTCGAGCGACTGGTTCCTGGCCACAATCGCCTCGGGCATTCCCAGGTTCAGCGGCAGTTGAACTGCGCGGAAGTGATGGTCCTTGCCGCCCACTTCTGTCGCCAACTCGACCAGCCGAGGAAGCGAAATCGCGTCCCGGGTGTCGGCTCCCACGCGGAATGCGGACCAGGTGGCGGCGCCATAGGTCCGAATCTTTCCCCCCGAGACCATCTCCTCAAGCTTCTCAAAGGCCGCACGCAAGCGCCGGTAGAATTCCTCCTTTTCAATCTCCCCCAGCTGGGTTTCAGGATTGTGAATGTAATAGATGTCGAGAGTCTCAAGCTGGAGGTTTTCCAGGCTTCGCTCGACCTGCGACTCCAGAAAGCGGGGAGCCATCGAGTGGCAGCCGGCGGCCAACTCCTCAGGACGCAATAAGCCGGGAGCCAGGAATGTCTCTTGAAAAAACCGCTGCGGGTCGGGAGGCGCTGCACCATCAAAACTGAGGAACCCGCCCTTCGTCGAGACGACGAACTCATCTCGTCGAACAGCGCCCGAGCCGACGGCCGCCTGCAATGCTTCGCCCACCGAACGCTCACTCCGCTGGTGGCGGTAGTTGATCGCCGAATCGAATGCATTCAGCCCCAACCCCAGCGCCCGTTCGGCAGTGTCGCGATACTGAACGTCCGTTTGCGAATCCGGCCCGCCCAGATAAGTCCCCAACCCTACCGAGGAGATCCAGACTTCTCCGGCGAGCCGGAAATGGCCGGGCATCCGGTCCTCAAAACGCTTCTTAAAGCGCAGGGTCCCTTCCCGCGTTGCATACCCCTCGAGTTTCATTCCTTTCCCCCGATTCAAGCTGAACGGCCTGGCAACCTGCTGCCCCTGCTCCCCGGGGGATCAGATCGTCTGGCCCTGGTAATTCCGATTGACAACAAAACCCTTGGGGCCGAATCCATTTCCAGGATTCGGCACAGAAGGGAAAAGAATTCAAATAAGAATTGGAAGAATTCCCCGCTTCATGAACGAGCCTACGGCCCCTTCTGGATGGGGTGGCCGCCCTCCACCCAGGCCTCAAATCCATCCGCAAAGACCGCCAGCAAATTCTCCCCAAACCCGTTGGCCAACAGAAGCCGCCCCGTGGACCGGCTCTCGGCGCAAGGATCACCGCTTGCGGTCGACTGGCCGTAGATGACAATCTTGCGGTCCTTGGGCAGTTTGCCCAGGCCGGCCTCGGCCTGGGTCACGGGGAGATTCATGGCCCCGCGAATGTGACCGGCACTGAATTCGTCGGGGTCACGCACGTCGAGAAACACGACACCGTTCCCGCCCGAAAACAACTGCTGAGTCTCTTCCATCCCGATACTGGGGGGTTCAGGCGGCAAATCCTCCGAGCAGGCTCCGAACGATCCACCGAAGGAGGCAAAGGGATTGTCCGCCCCCAGCGAGGCAGTTCCCCTCAACAAGGGACCGGAATCCGTGGAGCCGAAAGAAACCGTTTCCGGGTCCTCTCCCGCTGCGGCGCAATCCTGCAGATCAGCGATTCTCGAAGCAGGCGAAGCATGGGCGAGGGTAGGCTTCTCCTCCGCGTCCGGTCGAGTCCTCGGCGTCACCCGTGTGGCCGAGGCTTCAGGGGGTTGAGCGCCGGCTGTTACCACCTCGCCGGAAGCCACTTCAATCATGCGGGCAAACTGTTCATAGGAAATCTGGCCGCTCACGGCTCTCCGGCCGACGAAAAAGGTGGGCGTTCCCCGGACTCCCAGTTCCTCGCCGTCTTCGCGGTCCTTTCTAACCCGCTCGGCCATCTCTCCCGAATCGAGACATTGGTTGAAAGACTCCATTTCCAGCCCGATCCGGGTGGCATAACCTTTCAACCCTTCGGGCCGCAGGTCCTGCTGATGGTCAAAAAAGACTGCGACGGCATCCCAGTACTTCCCCTGATCCGCGGCGCACTCGGCGGCTTCGGCGGCTTTCCAGGAATGGGCATGAATCTTCGTGAGCGGAAAATGGCGAAGTGTGTAGCGAATCTTCTCTCCATAAGTCTCGCGAATCCGCTCGACCACCGGTTCCATTTTGGCGCAAGTCCCACATTCGAGGTCGGCAAATTCGACGATCACGAGCTTTGCGTCCTCCGGCCCCCGCCAGTGACTCTCAGGGCGGCGCAGTCGGTTCAGGTTGCCTTCGGCAACGTCGGTCGGGCCCACCGGCCCCCCCCCACGCGTGAGAAACACCCAGGCAGGAATGCTGATAATCGCCGCCGCCAGGACAGCCAGATAACTCCCGGCTACGGCACGGACTTTCCCGCCAACGTCGGGCCCCGAAACCCAAACCGCGGCCGGATTGCGCACCTCAAGGACTGCCAAACCAAAGAGCAGCGTCACCACAACGGCGGAAACCACGCACCAGATACACCAGGCATGAATCACGAAAGCTTCAACCGCAGTCAGTGCCACAGAAGCCAGCAGACCTGCGCCCGAGATGGCGACGATTGCGTAAAGACCCAGTCGGCCCAAAGGAAAGCGGGTTCTGAAGGCACCTCTCACCAGGGGGACACCCAAAGCCAGCAGGGCGATTGCCGCGTACATGACGACGCCGTAGAGAGGCAAAGGGAGCCCCCAGAGCACCGCATAGGAGCTGGCACGAACCTCGTCGCATCCCGTTCCCAGGCAAAGCATGGGTCGAGAATTCGAGGTATACATCCAAAGCAGGTAGGCGGCGACAAAGACACCTACCAGACTCAGGCCAAAAATCAGTCGCGGCCTCATTTTTCCTCTTCTCAGGTCTCTTCCGAACCGTCGGCTAACGGCCCGCCGCAGGGGCGCGGCGAGGCGAACCTCCAGAATTCTCAACTATTATACTTCAAGCAGCCTTTGATTATTCCTAATTGGACCCTCACTGTCGATCCTTTCCGGCCTGGGGCCAAAAGAAAGGTAGCTCAGGGCGTCTGTTGCATGCGCAAACCCGTCCCCGAATGACTGCGGGGATGTCAAAAAGACGTGCCTGGGTAGGATAGAAGAGGAGTCTGACTCTGTCCAGCCGTCAATTCCTGCTGGTGCCGTGTGGATCCTGGCAGTCGAAACAGAAACGAGCCCAGGGAATGGCCTTCAGACGATTGTGTGAAATTGGTTCATCGCACATTTCACAGATTCCGAAGCCGCCCTTCTGGATTCTCCCCAGGGCATCATCAACGTCCTGCAGGGTCTGAAACCTGAGGTTGACTAAGCAGGCGGCCACGTCCTGTTCCACGACGTGCGAGGCAAATTCGAACGTATCCGGGGATCGGCTCGGAATGATTACCATCCTCGATTCAATACGGCTCGCCGCCAACAACTCGTCCCTCTTCTTGAGCAAGGTGCGGCGGTGGGTATTTTTCGGAATTCTCTGTCGCTTGGCCATACAGTACACCATCAGAGAGAGACCACCGGAGATTGGCACTGAGTGCAGCAGCACAACGCACGCAGTAATTCATAGGAATAAGGCGGCGGATTGTGTCCGTCACTCCAGCGGAATTGAATCCCGGCGGTGCCCTGGTCTTCACTGTTCACAGGAAGGACCGCTCTCTTCGGTCTCCTGCCCGAACGACGGGAAACACAAAGCAGGCAAGGACAATGCGCTCGCAAATATCCGTAAGGGAAAATGCTCCGATGCCCGTCCTCCCAAATCACCATCACTCCCGAAACTCGGAGGTAATGAATTCGATTTGGGGTCATGGTTTCCACTTTATTGAGTCACTCAATCCCCGCCCGGCCTAGGCCGTTTCGAACCACCTGCTCCCGCCCCGGACCAGCGAAAGGCAGGTCGTAAATGATGAAAGAAAGGGCCTCAGGTCGCGATTTGATAGGTCATGTTTCAATTCATGCTGATTTCAAGAGTCGCAAAACCTCGGCGGCTCTGCATCGTAAAACGCATATCTAAGTGAATATAAATGACTTATATCAATACCCCTGAGGGGCGTTCCGCCTATTGCCTACCGCTTTCCCTTCCTAACAACGTATAGACTAGGGAACATAGTAAGTCAAGTAATATATTTCTAAAATACAGTATTGCTTTATCCCTTCGGAGTAGGTACAATTTAATGCGTGAGTAGACCTAGTGCTTTGAGTCCGACGCAGCGGCTGGTGTTGGAACACCTCAAACGCAGGGGTGCGGCAACAGCCAAGCAGATTGCAAAATCTTTACTGGTGACCCCGATGGCTGTCCGTCACCACCTTGCGGTGCTGGACAAAGCAGGTCTGGTCTCTACGACCCTGGAAAGGGGCCGCGCGGGTCGACCCACTTACCTCTATTCCCCTACCGAGGACGCTGAATCTTACTTTCCGAATGAATACGCGGCTTTTGCCACCCGGCTACTCCAGGCCGTCGTGGATCTTGACGGGGAGGCCAAGCTCGAATTCATTTTTTTCACGCATCAAGAGAGCTGAACTGAACCGCCATCGGTCCCGAATGGTCGGTAAGAAATTGGGAGAAAAAGTTGCCGAAATGGTCAACATCCAGAACGAGGCGGGATATATGGCCGAGTGGCACGAGGCAGGCAACAACAATTTCGAGATTATCGAACGAAATTGCGCGATCTGGCAGGTAGCCCGGATCTGCAACCAGACATGCGAGTGTGAAACTTCCGTTATGGAATCGCTCCTCGGTACGCCCGTTCATCGGAGGGAAACCATCACCGACGGCGGCCTCACCTGTGCCTTTGTAATCTCGGGAAATTCCCACATTTCATCCGAGGAAGTCGGCGGGAACGGTTCCCCACGGAGCAAAGCCGGCGAGTAGGAATCCGCCAATCCCACGCCCTCCTTTCCACTGATCCCGAGCTCTAAATCACTTTGCGTCACCCTGATCCTTCCCAGGTCTTTCCCTGCGCCGCGATTTCGGCTTATGATTCAACAAGGTTTGCCACAAGGAAGGGGACCGTGTGTGAAGAAGGAGTACGAATGCCGGAGGGAGCAAGGAGCGTCAGGAAGAAGGGTACCGCCGACGGTGGAAGAAAAGCAGCAATTCGATCACACCGTAAACACACAAGCAAAACCATGCGTCCACCACCGTGCCCAGGTCGAGCTCAAATCGGCGGTGGTGCATTTCCGAGGGCAAAAAGGGCATCAGCCAGAAATAGAGGAGGTTTCCCACAAGGACCGCAGCCATCGCCTTATAGAAACGCGCTGTTTTCTGCGTCATGATGCTTCCGACTCTCTTTAAGATCACTTGCTTCGTGAACTGCGGGCGCCCTTGCCCGCCGCGAGAGCCACGCCCATCTTAGATTTGGTTTCACCTAGGTTTCGGCTTATTCTATTATAAAATGCTTTGCCATGCCGTTTGATCGGAAGCTTTCACTCAACTCTCCCGTGCAATACCTGAAGGGTGTCGGACCCTCCCGCGCCAAGCTCCTGGAGTCGCGCGGTATCACCACCGTCGAGGACCTGCTCTACTACCCGCCCTTCCGTTATGAGGACCGGAGCGCGGTCACTCCCGTACGGGACCTGGTTGCGGGGCAGATGGCCACCGTGATTCTCTCCGTATTGACCACCGGGGCTCACCCGCACCCGGCGTGGAATGGCTATCTTTGACCTGGCGGGCTCGGATGAGAGCGGCCTATTCCATTGCAAGTGGTTCAACGCTCCCTACCTGAGCACGGACCGGGTTTTCCGGCCCGGTCTAAAAGCCTATTTCTACGGCAAGGTGGAACAGAATCGCTAACGGACGGGGAACCTGCAGATGATCCAACCGCAATTCGAAATTCTCCCTGAGGAGGAAGCTTCTTCCCAACCGCGCGAAGCTGGGAAGATCGTTCCCATCTACGAATCCATCGGGACCCTTAATCCCCGTCTGTTACGCCGACTGCAATCCTCAGCGCTGGGAGTGCTGGGAGAAGCGATTCCCGAAACCTTGCCGGCCTCGGTCCTCGGGCGCACGGAACTCCCGGACCGCGGCTCTTCGCTGAGGCTCACGCATTTCCCGGCGAAAGGGACCTCTCTCGACGAACTCGGACGTTTCCGTTCTGCGGCGCAACAGAGAATGGCCTTTGAAGAGTTTTTCTTTCTGAGCGTTGGGCTTGCGGTACGGCGAAAAAAGACCAAAGCCTTGTCCGGCATCGGATTCCGGGTCAGTGAAAAGGTCCGCACCGCCATCAAGACCATGCTCCCTTCCACCCCACCTCCGCTCAGAAGCGGGTCCTCAAGGAAATCGTCGAGGACATGAAGGCGCCGGTTCCCATGAACCGTCTCATCCAGGGCGACGTCGGTTCCGGCAAAACCATCGTGGCGCTACAAGCTGCGATTCTAGCTATGGAGAACGGCTACCAGGTGGCGCTGATGGCGCCGACAGAAATCCTGGCTACCCAGCACTATCTCTACACGCGGAACCTGATGCACAGGCTTGCCTACCGCGTGGGGCTGCTCATCAGCGGGCAGAAAAGCAAGGAGAAAGCCGATTTCCAGCAGAGGATTCAGGCGGGCGAGGTGGACCTGATTATCGGCACTCACGCGCTTATCGAAGGAAAAGTGGAGTTCTCCCGCCTGGGATTAGTCATCGTGGACGAGCAGCACCGCTTCGGCGTGCTGCAACGCTTTCGCCTGATTCGAAAAGGCGCGAGCCCCGATGTATTGATTATGACCGCCACGCCGATTCCCCGCACCCTGGCCCTGACCCTCTACGGCGACCTGGACGTATCGGTACTCGATGAGTTGCCCCCCGACCGCGTCCCCATCCGAACTTCTCTATTCGGGGAGGCGAACCGACCTCAGGCGTTCGAGTTCATCCGTGACCGAGTGCAGCGCGGGCGAGCAGGCCTATGTCGTCTATCCGGTCATCGAGGAGACTTCGCGGACCCACCTGCGCCCGCAGTGCGAATGTATGAACAACTCTCCAAGGTTGTGTTTCCCGAGTTCCGTGTAGCCCTGTTGCACGGCCGTCTGCCCAGCCAGGAAAAGGAAGCCGTCATGGCACAGTTCAAGAGCGGGGAGGCACAGGTTCTGGTAGCGACACAGGTGATCGAGGTGGGTGTCGATGTGCCCAAATGCCACGGTGATGCTGATCGAGCACGCCGACCTGTTCGGGCTCTCCCAACTCCACCAACTTCGCGGCCGCATCGGGCGAGGCGGGGTACAATCCTACTGCCTCCTCGCCGTTCCCGAATGCGTAACGGAGGTGGCACAGAAACGCCTCGACGCCATCACCGCGTCGAATGACGGCTTCACGATCGCCGAGGCCGACCTGGCGCTGCGTGGGCCGGGAGAGTTTTTTGGCACCCGCCAGTGGGGAGTCCCGGCCTTTCGCATGGCCAACATCCTGCGGGACCAGACACTGCTCGAATGGGCCAAGAAGGAAGCCGTGCAGTTTGTGGAAAAACCCGGCTCCCTGGAAGAGTTCAAACGGGTGATGGAATACCTCGAAACGCAGTGGAAGCGGCGTTACGCGCTTTCACAAGTGGCTTAAATGCGCATCATCGGCGGCGCGCTTCGCGGCCGTACTCTCAAAACCCTTCGAGGCGCAAAGACCCGCCCAACGGCGGACCAGCTTCGCCAGACCCTGTTTGACGTCCTCGGAGAAAGCATCAGGGAAGCCTTTTCCTGGATGCGTATGCCGGCAGCGGATCCGTGGGAATCGAGGCCTTGAGCCGTGGCGCGCGCGAAGCGGTCCTGATCGAGTCCTCCCGCGCGGCCACCCAGGTGATTCGGGCGAACGTCAAGAATCTGGAACTTGCCGGCAGGGCACGAACCGTGCCCTTAAGCGTAAACCGAGCTCTCGAGCGGCTGGCCCGGGAGGGACTCCGTTTCGACACCGTTTTCGTCGACCCCCCCTACGAGAAGATTGAGGAATACGCCCGTACACTCAGCGCGCTCGACCGGCTCGAACTCCTGGGACCGTTCGCGTGGGTCATTGTCGAGCATTCCAAACGGCTGGGTTTAGAAACCAGGTACGGCCGCCTGCGGCAGAAAAAGCAGCTCCGCCGGGGAGATTCCCGGCTCTCCTTTTACATCCTGGACAACAAGGCAGGAGAATCCGAGTTGTTTCATTGACACGGACTCACCTGGGCGACTAAATTCCCAGGGAGACAGCAAGGAAACAACAAGGCACGCGGGGCCGTCCCGCAGAGGGTCCCCCAAGGAGAAAACGGAATTTGCGTCAGTATCTGGACGAGCTAAAGTCGATTCTGGATGGGATCCACCCGACTGAGGTGGAAAGAGTCTGCGATATTCTCTACCGGGCTTATCAGCAGGGCGCACCGTTTTCGTCTTCGGGAACGGCGGAAGCGCCGCCATGGCTTCCCACATTGTCGGCGACTGGGCCAAGGAGACGGTTGCGGCGGAGAGCGCAAAGCCGTTCAAGGTGCTATCCCTTACAGACAACTTGCCGCTGATCACCGCCTGGGCGAACGATGAGGGCTATGAAAGTACCTTCTCGGGACAAATGAAGAATTTCATCGCCCCGGGAGACGTGGCCTTTGCCCTGAGCACGAGCGGGGAGTCCGTGAAC
>CBDEGR010000002.1:0-477500 GCA_965237895.1 Terriglobia bacterium
CTACGTCGATCCGGGCAAAGATACCGACACCGAACTGCGCTCCTGGGGCGCGGCGCACGAGTGGCTCTGGAGGGCCTTGCGGGGGAAAGGTATCCAGGTTCGTGCCGTCGTAATTGGAGCGGATCATACCGCCACAAGGCGGTCCAAGGCGGCGCTCCAGAGCTGGAGCAAGGGAGCGGGGAACAGGGCGAACAAAGAACGGCAGGGCCGACCCAGGATGACCCGCCGGTGAAGGCCGAAATGCAGTACATCGAGAACGCTCTTGTGAAGTTGGACACGGCGATCGTTGCGAAGTACGGCGGGGTTAAGGGAATCTCAAAACGGTTGATCGAATTGAAAACACTTCCCAGGTCGAAGGGCGCAACCGGAGTCTCGATCGACGGCTACGAGACGTGGGTTTCGCGTCGTTTGAGGATGCTGGATGCAGACCTATGAAACGCACAAATGGAGTCCCCATAAGCGGTGCCATACAGGACTGTTTTTGCTGCGCCCCGTGCACGATGCCCGTGCCGATCCAGATTGTCACACGCTCAGGGGGGGAGTGTGACACGATTCGGCGAGTCGGTGTGACATGACTCATTTTTCTATCTCGTTGTCCCACTGCAGCATGTCGGCAATAGCCCGGCCAGCCCGTGCCGCACCAGCGGAAAAGGGCAGGACGGGAGCGACCCCCCCCTTTTTGTCGCTGTATCGGCAAACGGGGAGGGGGGGTGTGACAGGCGGTGTGACATCGCCCACCCCCCTTTTCAGGGGTCGCTCCCGTCCGATTTATCCCTGCGGGAAGGCTCCGGACACCGACCACAAGCGGGCGCTGACGCGCCGGAGGCAAGTCCCATGAAAATGGCGCTATCCGATCCTGATCTCTGCCGGGCTGTGCTGCTCTGTATGGGGTTTCATCTACCGGCCCTTCCCCATGCCCGGCGACGATCCGGTGCTCGACCTGGTGCTCTATCACACCCCCAGCTTCTACGGCTGGATCGTCCGCTGGTATTACGCCGCCCCCGCCGTCGCCCTCATTGTCGGCGGGCTTGTTCTTATCTCGGTCTGGCGGGTCTGGTTTGAGACATGGGGTAGCAATTTAACTGCCTTCAAATTGCTGCCACCCTGGCCCCTTTCTCCCGACAAAGACGCCGGGCCGGGCATCGTTGTCGGGGAGGTTCACCACCCGGTAAAGCCCGTCGAAATCAGCAATCCATCATGGCTCATTATCCCGGAGCGCGGCCTCTACACCGGAGTGGCCATCTTCGGGGCCGTGGGTTCCGGCAAGACCTCGGCTTGCATGCACCCGTTCGCCCAACAAATCTTGTCCTGGCAGGCAGGCAATCCTCAGCGCCGGGCGGCCGGCCTGATCCTGGAAGTCAAGGGCGACTTCTGCCATGACATCCGGAGAATCCTGGCCGATGCGGGCCGGGAGGAAGACTACATCGAGCTGGGCATGGAGGGAAGCTTTCAGTGGAATCCACTCTCGACAAAGTGGCTCGATTCCTACTCGCTGGCCTACACCATTTCCTCACTTTTGAATCAACTCTTCGGCAAGGGCAAGGAGCCGTTCTGGCAACAGGCTTACACCAACCTGGTCCGCTGGATCATCGAACTCTACCGGGTCTTTCCCGGCCAGTGGGTCACCTTGCAGCAGGTCTACCACTGCGCCATCGACAAGGAACTGTTCGCGGCCAAGATCAAACAGGCCGAGGCGTTCGTCCGTGAGCTTCAACAGGGAACACTGGTTATTTCCACCAAGGATTACACGAGCAACGTGCTGGCGCTGGGCGACGGGAACTGGCAAATGAACAAACAGGATGATACCTTTCAGGCGTACCACTCTCCGTCGCTCGAATCCCAGCTCAAAGAACTCCAAATCGACTATCAGGTGCAGTGGACCGAGAGCGTAAGGTCCTCAGAGATTCGGCAGCGGGTCGAAGCCGTCAATCGCTGGTATCAACACGACTGGCGGATGATCGACAACAAAATCCGGTCGAGCATCGTCGAAGGTATCTCCGTTTTCTTGTCCATATTCGACCTGCCGGACGTGGCGCGAGTGTTCTGTCCACCACCGCCCCCGGAGAAGGCGGCGGCGCGCAGAGCGGCAATAGAGAGCCACATCAAGACGAACAGCCGGGACTGGGAACGAGAGTGCGCCAGAGCTTACCGCCCCTCGATGAGCTGATCGAGTCGGGCAAGGTGCTGGCCCTGAACATGCCCGCCGGCACCAACCCGGCGCTGGCCCGAGCTGTAGGCGTAATGCTCAAAAACGCCTGGCTGCAATCGCTCCTGCGGCGGCCGGCGCAGATGAAGGCAGCGCCGGATCAATACTTCCGGCCCGCCGTGTTCATCTGCGACGAATACCAGGCGTTCGCATCGGTCGGTGAGGACGATCCCTCCGGCGACGAGAAATCCTTCGCCCTCACCCGGCAGTGCCGCTGCATCCCGATCGTCGCCACCCAATCTATCTCCTCGCTGCGGTCGGTGCTCGGCAGCTCGGAAGCCTGGCGCACCCTTCTGCAAACCCTGCGCACCCGGATATTCCTTTCCTTGAGCGACGACGCCAGTGCTCAAATCGCCTCGGCGCTGTGCGGGCAGGTCGCCAAGATCAAACCCTCCTACACCATCACCGAATCAGCCAAGCAAAGCGAGGTATCAATGCTTTCGGCCCAGGCCGGAGGCGGCCAGGGCAGCGTAGGGGCCAGCAAATCTTTCCGCGAGCAACGCGAGGCGGTGTTTCAGCCCCGCGAGTTTGCCCTGCTCTCCAACTGCCAGGCCATCTGCCTGCCCTACGACGGCGCTCAGTCGCTCTCCCCAACCCGCGTGTACCTCAAGCCGCATTACCTGCCCCGCATGCTTCCTTACTGGCGGGCGAAGGCCGAGGGGAAGCTATGAGCGACGACAGCCTGGAGTTGCTCAAACCGTTCCTGCCCGGCCTGGAGGATGTTCTGGAGGACCCGGAAGTGAGCGAGATCATGATTAACGGGCCGCACAACGTATGGATCGAAGGGCATGGGAAACTCTATTCCCACGAGGCCCCGCTGCTGACCGCCTCAGCTCTGAATCGGGCGGCTATCCATATCGCCCGGCCGCTCGGCCTGGATCCGGCCACGGCCCCCATCGTCGATGCCCGCCTGGAAGACGGATCGCGTGTGGCGATCTGTGTTCCGCCGGCGAGCCCGAAGGTAGCGATCACCGTGCGGCGCTTTGGCAAACGGGCATTCTCGGCGGCGGACCTGGTCGAACAAGGCGCACTTCCCGAAAACGTGCGGAGCGAAGCCGAGCGGGTGCTGTACTCCCGGCGCAACATCCTGGTTTCAGGCGGCACCGGATCAGGCAAGACCACTCTGCTGAACGCGCTCATTGAATTGCTACCCGATGACGAACGCATCGTCACCATCGAGGACACCTTGGAGCTTCGCATCGAGCACTCCAATTGCGTCCGCTTCGAGGCTCGTGGGCTGGCAACAGGAGCCGTGACGATCCGGGACCTGGTGCGCCACGCCTTGCGCCACCGCCCGGATCACATCGTGGTGGGCGAGGTGCGCGGCGGGGAAGCCGCTGATCTGCTCCAGGCCCTCAACACCGGACACGGCGGCTCGCTCACCACCGTGCACGCCAACAACGCCGAATCGGCCTTGTCACGGCTCGCCAGTTGCGCCATGCAGGGCGGCGGGGAGCTTCCCTGGGAGGTCACCTGCCGGGGTGTGGTGGACGGCATTGCGATGGTGATTCACATGACCCGGCGCGAGGGACGGCGCTTCGTGGAGGAAGCGCTGCGCGTCGAAGGGTTACGACGCGCCACAGAACCGCTGGCTCATCGAGCCGATCAGGAGGGAACACAATGACGGGTAGGGCGATGACGGCAGAGGAATACCACCGCCGCTTTGCCGATCAGATCATCGAGCAGATCCAACGTGACGCCGAGTGTGAGTGGGACTAACGACACAATCGCAACGGACTCTCCGCGCGGAGTTCTCCCTGGTGGTTTTGTATGGAGAGTAGGGAGGGAATAATGAGCCTGGACACAGAAGCGACGGATGCCCCGATCACGGTGAAGGCCGCCGCCCGATTCTTGGGCGTCAGCCCCTCGCTGGTGTATGCTTACGTGGAGCGAAGGCAGATTCCCCATTACCGCATGATGGGCCGCTCGATCCGCTTCCGATTGTCGGAGCTGGTCGAGTGGCGTCAACAATTTCATGTCAATGGAGGAATCGATGAACAACAAGACAGGTAGACCCAGAAATACATCGGGTAGCCTCTACCTCCGGCGCGATTCACGCGTCTGGTGGATGAGCTACCGGGACCACAGCGGAAAGTTCAGACAGGAGTCGACCGGTGAGAGGGAAAGAGGCGAAGCCGAGAAGGTGATGCGTAAGCGGTTGGTGGCTCGCGACGAGGGGCTGCTGCCGAGTGCCGCGCCGAGACGGTGGGATCAGCTTCAACCAGTGGGCGGACTGGTTCCTGGAGAAGCGCTCTCAACCGCCCTTCCGGAGCGAGAAGACCCATCTACAAAACCTCGGCGCGCTGAAGCTCCTCAGGCCTCGGTTCGGCGCGAACCGACTCTCGGACATCACACCGGAGGAGATCGAATCGTATCTGATGACGAGATTGAACACCGGCAAGCGGGTGCACACTAAGATGGGGCTGCAACTTCGCGGTCGGCTCAAGCCGGCCACCGTGCATCAGGAGTTTCGCGTCCTGCGACGCATCCTGAACGTGGCGGTGAAGAAGCGGCGGCTTGCGGTCAATCCGTGCAGTGGGGTGGAGTTTCCGGTCCCGTTGGCGGGTACGACGCGCAAGCCGCACTATCTGAGTGCCTCGGAGCAGGTTCGGCTGGAGGCCTGCGCAGCTCCGTACCTGCGCAACATCATCGTGATCATGGTGGAGATGGGGCTGCGGCCCTATCGCGAGTTGATCCCGATGCGGAAGCAACAGGTGGATATGCAGAACGGGATCGTGCATCTGCCGGATTCCAAGACGGTGAACGGCATCGCGGACATGCCGATGACGGAGCGAGCTTGCGAAGCGTTCGCCTCGCAGATGAAGCAGAGCGGCGATTCCGACTACCTGTTCCCGAGCCCGCGGAGGAACTCGCGCAAGCCGCACATCGCGCCGGTGAGCAAGCTCTGGAACCGGACGCTGCAGCGCGCCGGGCTGCCGCATTTTTCGTTATACGAGTTGCGCCATACGTTTGCGACCCGGCTCAGCGCCGGTGGGGTGGCGGATCATTTCGTGACGCAGATGCTGCGGCAAGGCGATTCGCAGGTGTTCAAGCGCTACAGCCAGGCGAAGCTGAACATGATGCGGGAAGCGCTGTCGAAGCTGGACCGGCAGGCGAACGAGCACGGCGCGACTTGCTTTACGGCACTGGCCAGTTAGGGCCAGTTATTTGACGGTTTCTTTACGTTTCCGTCTTCCGCAACGAGAGGAAAGAAATACAAGTGCTGAAAACAAAGAAGTTAAATGGTGACCCAGGCCGGATTCGAACCGGCGGCCTACTGCTTAGGAGGCAGTCGCTCTATCCAGCTGAGCTACTGGGTCATTGATCATCGGTCCACAACCCTCATCCTACCATCTCCGCCCCACTGGGCATAGAACCCCGCACCAGCCCCTACCGCCCGATCCATGCCGCGTGCCTCGCTCCGCCCGTCCCGCTCAACAACTCTGAAATGCTACAATGATCAAGGAGCGTGCCTGTGGTATCCATCGCCCGCAAAAACCTCTTTCATGAGAAAATTCGCTTCCTCATCGCGCTGGCCGGCATTCAATTCTCCGTGCTACTGATTACCATTAGAAGAGGCCAGCCGCAAAAGAACGTGCTCCAAAAGTTCCGGATAGGAGAGAGGACGATCAGGAGGATAGCGCAGCACCTGAACATCGAAGGTGGCGGGCAGGGTTTCGAGAAACGGTAGAAACAACCGGCCGGTCCCGTCGAGACCCGGCAGCAACACCAATCTCAATTCGCCGGATGAAGCCACTGGTATTCCCCCATCCCAGTCGAGTGATCCCGAAACCTATGGGTCGCCCAATATCCTCAGACAGAGCTTAACGCTTGCGACAGGTCGGCCAGCAGGTCCTCGACGTCTTCAAGTCCCACCGAGAGGCGCAGGAGGCTGTCGGTGACGCCCAAACGGTCCCGCAGGTCGGCCGGCATGCTGGAGTGGGACATGGTCGCCGGGTGGGAGAGGATCGGTTCCACCCCGCCCAGGCTGCCGGTCAAGACGAATATCTTCACCGCTTCGGCCACCTTGCGGGCCGCGTCCGCCGAGCCGACGTCGAAGCTGACCATTCCGCCGAAGCCTTCCATCTGTTTTTCCACCAGCTCTCGATCGGGGTGCCCCGGCAGGCCCGGATAAAATACCTTCTTCACTTTCGGATGCTCTTCCAGAAATTCGGCCACCGCCCAGGCATTCTTCGAATGCCGTCGCATACGCACCGGCAGCGTCTTCACGCCACGCAGCACCAGCCAGCAATCGAACGGGCCGAGGACGGCTCCGGCGGATTTCTGGAACATGTGAACCCGCGCCGCCAACTCTTCATCTTTGACCACCACAGCCCCGCCGATGCCGTCGCTGTGGCCGTTCAGGTACTTGGTCGTGCTGTGGACGGCTACGTCCGTGCCCCACTCGAGCGGCCTCTGGAGATAGGGCGTCATAAAGGTGTTGTCGGCGGCGAGCAACGCCCCCTGCTGGTGGGCCAGCTCGGCGCAGGCGGCAAGGTCCGTGACGGCCATCAAGGGATTCGAGGGCGTCTCAACAAAGAGCAGGCGTGTCGTGGGCCGGAAGGCCTTTTCTAAGGATTTAAGATCCGTCGCGTCCGCATAGCTCACCGAAATACCTGCGTTTTTCACGATCTGTTCCAGCAGCCGGTAGGTGCCGCCGTAGATATCCTGGGCCGCGAGGAGGTGGTCACCTGCCTTGAGCAGGCTGAAGGCAGCATGCGTGGCCGCTACGCCCGAGGCGAAGGCGAAACCGTGAGCTCCCCCCTCCAGGTGAGCCAGGCATTTTTCGAGCGCCGCCCGCGTGGGATTTCCCGACCGCGAATAGCTATACTCCCGCTCCCTGCCCACCCCCTCATAGGCGAAGATCGAGGTCTGGTAGATGGGGACCACGACGGCGCCCGTGGCCGGGTCCGGCTCTTGGCCGACGTGAATGGCATCTGTCGAGAAACCCATATTCCTACTCCTTCCCCCCACTTCTTTCAAAGTTCCCTGCGAAGACCTCTGCCGGGGCCTATAAATCTTCCCTGACAAAGACTTCCCGAATCCGAGACAAGGGCCAAACCGAAAGGGTATAATAAGGCATCTAAGCAATCGATATGCCAAAGGGGCTGCTTCTCCTTAACGTTGGAGGGACAGCAATAGAAGCCCGGAGTCTTTGTTTATGAAATTGAAACCAATGAACTTAAAAATAATGGCCGGCTCTATTATTCTGACTCTGGCGGTCGCCGCAGTGGCGCTCGCCTTACCTCAAAAAAAACGGGTGTCTGAGGACACGACCATCACCGTCATCGTCAAAGACCGGGAGACGGAAAAGCCCATCAGGAACGCCCAGCTTACCCTCCGCTTCAAAGACTCCGGGAAAGGGGTGTTCAACCGGCGCAAGAGGCGCTCCTGGACTGGCAAGACGAATTCGAGGGGATTCTACCGCTTCAAGTTCGTCCACCAGGGGCAGTTGGTCCTCTTCGTCACCGCAGAGCACTACCAAGCCTTCGGCGAAGAGTACGAAATCTACGAAGAGGAAGCAAGCATCGAAGTCGGCATGAAAAGACCGAAGCCCCTTCTTTAATTTTAATTTTCCTTTTTCACATTTCAACCCGATCCTTGTTGCTCCAAACTGGTGCAAAGAGGGAAATCTCTTTACCGGTGATGGCATTACCGCCCACCGGGGCCCGCTTATCCACAAACTTTTCAACAAATCTGTGGATAACCTCCTAGGTAATTTGTAGAATTCCCGCCGGCGTTTTGGAAAGAAGCCCTTGCGCGGTGGGGGATTTCGCCTACCTCTCTTCCCTCACGCTCTCCGCCAGCCAGTTCAAATACTTTTCCGACCCCTCGGCAATCGGCAGGCAGATCACTTCCGGCGTGTCATAGCTGTGGAGCCGTTCGACTTCCCCGCGCAGGGCCCCGACCCTCTTCTGCTCGGTCTTCATTACCATCAAATACTCCTGCTCGTCTTCCACTTTCCCCTCCCACCGGTAGACGGAGCGAACCGGCCCCAGGATATTCACACAAGCCGCCAGCCGCTTTTCGACCAGCGAGCGGGCGATTTTTCCGCACTCTTCGGGTGAGCCCGCCGTCACCAAGACTACGACTTTGTCGGTCACCTGCTTCGCCTCCCCGTTCCGTTTGAGTTGCCTGGAAACAGCGGCAAAGATACAATAGGGTGGCCATGCTAAGCAACGTGATTCGTTTCGGGACCTCCGGCTGGCGCGGGATCATCGCCGAAGACTTCACTTTTGAAAATGTCCGGACTGCCGCCGCCGCCATCGCGCAGTATCTAAAGTCAGCAGCCCCCGGGGTGAAGGCTTCCGACGCGAGTACCCCCGACTCTCCCATAAAAGTTTTCATCGGCTACGACACCCGTTTCCTATCCGAGCATTTCGCCGCCGCCGCGGCTGACGTCCTGACCTCGCACGGCTTTCGCGCCCTGCTCTCCCCTCAGCCCGTGCCCACGCCGGCCATCAGCTATGAGATTCGCCGTGGAGGCTACGCGGGCGGCATCAACTTCACGGCCAGCCATAATCCGGCGCTCTATAACGGGCTGAAATATTCCGCCGCCGACGGCGCTCCGGCCCTGCCGGAGGTGACGCGAGAGATTGAAGCCCTGGCAGGCCGCATTCTCCATGGGGAGCTTCCCCTCCAAGGCCCCGTCAAAGGCGAGGAAACCGCCGCGAAGGTGAAGTCCGCCGACGCCCGCCCGGCTTATCTCGAAGCTTTGCGAAAGATTATCAACCTCGAAGCGCTTCGGAAAAGTGGCCTCCGCCTCGGCTATGACGCGCTGAACGGGGTCGGCACGGACTATGTCGTGCCGCTGCTGGAAGAAGCCGGGATTACGACTCACGCGCTCCACACCGAGCGGGACGTTCTGTTCCGGGGTACGGGTCCCGACCCCTCGGAAAAGAATCTGGCCGAACTGTCCGCCCTGGTACAAAAAGAGGGCTTGGACATGGGAATTTCCACCGACGGCGACGCCGACCGCTTCGGCATCATTGACCGGCCTGGGGGGGACCGGGACGGCGGTTTCGTGCAGCCGAACTTTATTCTTGCCCTACTTTTCGACTATCTTATCGAAGTCCGAGGGTTCCCCGGCGGGGCGGGAAAATCGGTGGCGACGACGCACCTGATCGATGCGGTGGCCGAGCACCACCATGTACCGCTTTACCAGACGCCGGTGGGATTCAAATATCTGGGGCAGTTGATCGTTGAGGATAAGATCGTTCTGGGCGGCGAGGAGAGCGCCGGAATGAGCGTTCGCGGACATCTGCCGGAAAAGGACGGTATCCTGGCCTGCCTGCTGGCGGCGGAGATGGTCGCCGTCCGGAAGAAATCTCTGCAAGAACAGATTCGTGATTTGTACCAAAAAGTGGGAGAATATCACCCGGTTCGGCTCAACCTGGAGTTGACGGAAGAAATCAAGTCGAGCTTGCCGTCCAAGTTCGAAAGGGATTGCCCCCGGTTCGATTCGCAGAAGGTCAGCAAAACGGACCGGACGGACGGGCTGAAGCTGATTCTCGAAGACGGCTCCTGGGTGTTGTTCCGCATGTCGGGCACCGAGCCGTTCTGCCGCTGCTACTGCGAAGCGCGCTCGGAAAAGGGGTTGGCGCCGTTGGTGGAAGCCGCCCGGAGTTTTATATTCCATTGAAGAAAAAGAGAGTAAAAGAAAAGCCGGCCGTTCGGCCTACGGTCATCCTGATCCTGGTGGCGCTGTTGTTTTTGGGTGTGCACGCCATGACCGGCAAACGAGGCCTGCGCGCGCTGGTCAACATCCGCCATCAGCATGAAAGTTTGAAACGGAAAAACCTTCAGTTGGAAGAAGAGAATCGGCGCTTGGAAGACGAGGTCAAGGCTTTGCGACAAGACCCGGTGGCCATCGAACGGCTGGCGCGCGAGCAGATGCGCATGGCGCGTCCCGGAGAGACGATCTATACCTTTCCCGGCCGCCGTTATCAGAGTCCGCCGCCTGCTCCGAAGTCTGCTCCGCAGCCCGAACAAGGCGGCCAAGCCGCCCAACCCTAGTACCCGACTCTTTTCGATTCACCGAAAGAAGAGACGTATGAACTGGAACACGTTGGCAAATAAGGCCCTCGAAGGAACTCCCCCCACCGAAGCCGAATCGCTCGCCGTGCTCCGTGCCGGAGAGAAAGAGGTTCTCGGTCTAGTGGCGGCGGCTTTCCGTGTCCGCCGGGCTTATCACGGGCGCCGCGTGAAGTTGAATCTGCTGGTCAACGCCAAGAGCGGACTCTGCCCGGAAGACTGCGCCTACTGCTCGCAATCAAGTATCTCAACGGCCCAGATCAACCGTTACCGGCTCCTTTCAAGGGAGACGCTCCTGAAAGGCGCGGCCCGCGCCGTCGAGCTCCAGTCCCACACCTACTGCATCGTCATGAGCGGCCGCTCGCCCTCGGCAAAAGAGGTGGACGAGGTCACCGCCACCGTGCGCGAGATCAAGCAGAAACACTCGCTCAAAATCTGCTGCTGCCTGGGACTGCTCTCCGCCGAGCAAGCCGCGCTGTTGCAGGAGGCAGGCGTCGACCGCGTCAACCACAACCTCAATGCCGCCGAATCCTTCCACCAAGACATCTGCTCCACCCACACCTTTCGCGACCGCGTCGCAACCATCGAAAACGTGAAGAAAGCAAAACTCTCCCCCTGCTGCGGCGGCATCTTCGGAATGGGTGAAACGGACAGCCAGATCATCGAGCTGGCCCGTTCCTTGCGGGAACTCGACGTCGACTCCCTTCCCCTCAACTTTCTGATTCCCATTCCCGGCACGCCGCTCGCCGACCGCCCGGACATCACACCGGCCAAGTGTCTGGCCATTCTCTGCCTATTCCGCTTCTGGAACCCGACGAAGGAGATCCGCATTGCCGGAGGCCGCGAGGTTCATCTTCGCTCGCTGCAACCGCTGGGCCTCTACGTGGCCGACTCCATCTTTATCGGCGATTATCTGACCACGGACGGTCAAGCGCCGGAGCAGGACCTGCAAATGATCCGCGACCTCGGCTTCGAGGTGGCACGCTTTGAAACTCCGAGGAGAGAACATGAGTTGGCTTCAAAATGAACTGGCCTCTCTCCGCCGCCGACACATTCTGAGAAAACTGCGCTGGGCCGACCGGGTTGGGCCGCGCATTCGCCTCCGTGGGCCCGACGAAAGGTACGGGCAGAACGTACTCCTCTTCTGCTCGAACAACTACCTGGGCCTGGCCGATCATCCTGAATTGATCGCCGCCGCGCGACGCGCGACGGAAGAGTTCGGTTGCAGCGCGTCGGCATCGCGCCTGATCAGCGGCAGCTTGGAGCTGCACCGGCAACTCGAAGAGACCCTCGCCGTCTGGATGGGAACCGAGTCGGCGCTGGTCTTCAACTCCGGCTATCAAGCGAACGTGGGACTGATCTCCGCGCTGGCGAAAGAAGGCGACGTGATTTTCAGCGACCGGCTGAACCACGCCAGCCTGATCGACGGCTGCCGGCTCGCCCGCGCCGAGGTGCGCGTCTTTCGCCATGCGGACGCCGGGCATTTGAGAACGCTGCTTGCCGAATCGAACACAAAGGGCGCCAAGGGAAAATACATCATCCTCACCGAATCGATCTTTTCCGTAGACGGCGACCGCGCGCCGCTCGGCGAGATTGCTTCCCTGGCACGGGAATTCGACGCGGGTCTCATCGTGGACGAAGCTCACAGCATAGGCGTGCTGGGAGCAAAAGGAACCGGTCTGGTGGGCGAGCTTGGGATTGAAAAGCAGGTGGACATCCGCATGGGAACGCTCGGCAAGGCGCTGGGCAGCTTCGGCGCGTTCGTCGCCGCTCGGCGCGAGGTGACCGACTACCTCATCAACCGCGCCCGCAGCTTCATCTATTCGACGGCGCTCCCTCCGGCGACATTGGCCGCCTCGCTTGCCGCCATAGAGGTGGTTCAGAAGGAACCGGAGCGCAGGCAGGCTCTTCGGAAAAACGTCCGAGTGTTGAGCGACGGACTGAAAAAACAAGGTTGGCGATTGGTTTCTGAGGGAAGTCACATCATGCCCGTTCTTGTGGGTGAAGCGGGCGAAACGATGGCGGTCACCGAAGAGCTGCTGGCTTGCGGCATTTTCGTTCAAGGCCTCCGCCCACCCACCGTGCCGGAAGGAACCTGCCGTTTGCGCTTGACTCCCATGGCCACGCATATCGCCAGCGATCTAACGGAAGCCTTGGCCGCATTCGGAAAAGTTTTAGAATTAAGGAAGAAACAGCATTGGACGGCACATCCAACTTCAGCTTCGACTTCAATACCACCCAGCTAAAAGATTGGGACCGCCGGCACCTCTGGCACCCCTTTACGCAGATGGCCGAGTGGATGGAGGAGGACCCGCTCGTCATCACCCAGGCCGAGGGTTGCACGCTGGTCGATTCCGAAGGGCGGCGATACCTCGATGGAGTTTCGTCGCTGTGGACCAACATCCACGGGCACCGGCGCGCGGAAATCAACACCGCCATCTGCCGCCAGATGGAACAGGTGGCGCACTCTACCTTATTAGGTCTTGTGAATGCACCCTCCACGGTTCTTGCCAAGAAACTTGTAGAGATTGCTCCCGGCAGTCTCACGCGCGTCTTCTACTCGGACGCCGGAGCGACGGCGGTTGAAATCGCGCTGAAGCTCGCCACTCAGTACTGGCAGCTCCGCGGGCAGAGGGAACGGAAGCAATTCGTCTCCCTCGAAGGCTCCTATCACGGCGACACCATCGGCGCGATGAGCGTCGGCTACAGCGAAACGTTCCATCGCCATCACCGCAACCTGCTCTTTCCCTGCCTGCGGATTCCCCCGCCCCACGTGTTTCGTTATTACGAAGGCATGAGCGAGGCCGTGTCGCTCGAAGCATCCCTCCAAAAAGCGCGAGAGCTGTTCGCCGAACACGGCGGGACGCTGGCCGCCGTCATCCTCGAACCCTTGATGCAGGGCGCGGCGGGCATGTGGGCGCAGCCGGAAGGATTCATCCGGGAAATCCGGAAGCTTGCCACCGAACACGGAACGCTCTTGATCGCCGACGAGGTGGCCACCGGCTTCGGGCGCACCGGGGCGATGTTCGCCTGCGAGCATGAACATGAAAAAATTGTGCCGGACATTCTCTGCCTGGGCAAGGGCATCTCCGGCGGCTACCTGCCGCTGGCCGCGACGCTCACCACGGAAGAGATTTTCTCCGCCTTCCTCGGCGAATACGCCGAATATAAAACTTTTTTTCACGGCCACACCTACACGGGAAACCCGCTGGCCTGCGCCGCCGGCATCGCCAGCCTGGAGATTTTTGAAAAGGACCGGGTTTTGGATTCGCTCCGCGCCAAAGTCGAACTGCTCACCCGACTTCTTCAAGAGGAAATCGCCCCGCTCGCGCACGTCACCGACGTACGTCAAAAGGGATTTATGGTAGGCATCGAGTTGGCGGAGGACCAGGCCACGCGGCGCGCCTACCCGCCGGAGCAAAGAGTCGGCAAGCGGGTGATTCTCCGCACGCGCGCCAAGGGAGTCATCCTACGGCCGCTCGGCGACGTAGTGATCCTCATGCCGCCGCTCGCCGTCTCCCGCGAAAATTTGACCCTGCTGGTCAAGGTCACTCGCGAAGCCATCGAAACAGTGACGGAAACGGAATGAAAGCGCTGCTCGTCACCGGCACGGACACCGGCGTCGGCAAGACGTTCATCACTTGCGGTCTGGCCGCCGCGCTCCGCGTGCGAGGCCTGCACGTGGGCGTGATGAAACCGGCCGAGACCGGCTGCGCGCGGCGGAATGGAGCCTTGGAACCCGAAGACGCAGCCCGATTAAAACTCTATTCCGGCTGCGAACTGCCTCTCGACCAGATCTGCCCTTATCGTTTCTCGGCGCCGCGCGCCCCTTGGGTGGCCGCGCAGGAGGAGCACATCGAAATCGAACTGAGCCGGTTGACCGAGGTGTACCGGAAGATTCAGGCAAGCCATGACATCACATTGGTGGAAGGCGCGGGCGGCCTGCTGGTACCTCTCCGGCGGGATTTCCATTACGCCGACTTGGCGGGAGAATGGAAACTGCCGGTGCTGGTGGTAACCACGTCCAAACTGGGCACTCTGAATCACACCGCGCTGACGCTATCTTATCTTTGCCAAGCGGGGCTCAGAACGGTGGGGTACGTGGTGAATACCCACGAGCCGACGCCGCCCGAGTTGGCCGCTTCCAACCTGGAGACGCTCCGTGCTCTTACGCCGGAATCTTGCCTGGGGCAGGTACCCCATCAAAATAATTTTATTTGGGGGAATGCCTCGACCGAGCAACTTGCCGCGCTCTTTGAGGCATCTTTAAATTGGAAAGAGCTTGGGAAGGAACTCGCGCTCGACCTACCAGCAGAATAAGCGCCGCAACATTTTCATGCCCACTTTTCCCGTTCTGAGAGCCGGATAGTGGTATTCTTGATGACTTTGAATCCGCCCGACCCTTAGGGAACAAACGCCCTGTTGGGCGTTAGGAAACAAACATCATGTTGGGCCGTCTCAAAATTTTTCTTCTCGGCCAACCTCTCCGAACCGCCGAACTCAAAGACCAGCGGCTGAGCAAGAAGGCGGCGTTGGCCGTCTTCGCTTCCGATTCCATCTCCTCGGTGGCGTACGCGACCGAGGAGATGATGCTGGCGCTGATGGCCGCCAGCGTCATCGTTCTCTCCATCACGGTGCCGGCCTCGATCGTCATCATCGGCCTGCTGATCATCCTTGTCATCTCCTACAGCCAGAGCATCTACGCCTATCCGACCGGTGGCGGAGACTATTCGGTGGCGAAGGAAAGTTTGGGAATGTCGGCGGGACTGACGGCCGGCGCGGCGCTGCTGATCGACTACGTCCTGACGGTGGCGGTGAGCACCACGGCGGGCATCGCCGCCATCACTTCCGCCATCCCGGCACTCTATCCCTACCGCATCGGATTGGTTCTGCTGGCCATCTTTCTGATTCTGGTGGCGAATCTGCGCGGCGTGCGGGAGTCGGCACGAGTCTTTTCCTTCCCGGTCTATGTTTTCATGGGGTTGGCAATCGCGATGGTCATCGCCGGATTCTTCAAATATTTCTTCGGCACGAGCGAACCGATTTCACCTCTACCCGTCATACCCGACGACATCGGCCCGATGGCCTACCTGCTGTTGCTGCGCGCTTTCGCCTCCGGCTGCACGGCGCTCACCGGCATCGAGGCCGTCTCCAACGGCGTTCAAGCCTTTCAGAAACCGATCTCCCGCAACGCCTCGCTGACGCTCTTTACGCTGGCGGGCATCCTTGGCGTACTGTTCCTGGGTATTACCTTGCTGGCTCACCTGAGGGGCATTTCACCGCTTGCGGGCGGCGAGACGGTGCTTTCGCAGTTGGCGCGGTCGATTTTCGGCTACCCATGGCTCTACTTCACCTTTCAGATCATCACCATGGGCGTGCTGATCCTGGCCGCGAACACCAGCTTTGCGGGATTCCCACGCCTCGCCTCCGTCATGGCCCACGACCGTTTCCTGCCCCGACAATTCATGCATCTAGGCGACCGGTTGGTCTTTTCCAACGGCATCGTCATTCTGGGGCTGGCGGCATCGGGTCTGGTCATTATCTTCCAGGCCGACGTTCACCGTCTGATTCCGCTCTATATGATCGGCGTCTTCATCTCCTTTACGCTTTGCCAGGCGGGACTGGTCGCCCACTGGCGCAAGAGCAACGTCAAGGGCCGCAGAATCCGAATGGCGCTGAACAGCGTGGGAGCGACGGCGACAGGCTTGGCCCTGATAGTGGTCGCATGGTTCAAATTCACTCACGGCGCTTGGTTGATCCTGGTCGTGATTCCGCTGCTGATCTGGATGTTCGATCAAATCCATCGCCACTACCAGATCATCGGCGTCCAGATGACGCTCCGGAAAACCGACTCCACGCAGCCCATCAAACATACGGTCATCATGCCGGTACCGAGCATCAATAAAGTGACTTTATTGGCGCTTCGATACGCGAAGTCGATCTCCCAGGACGTCATCGCCGTGATGATCAACGTCCAGAACCTAGATAAGAAAGAAGTGATGAAGGTTTGGACCGAGCGTGCGCCGGACGTTCCGCTGGTGATTTTGGATTCTCCCTACCGCTCCGTCATGGGACCGTTCCTGATTTTTACCGAAGAGATTGAAAAATTCCGGGATGACGACATCGTGACGGTTCTGCTGCCGGAGTTCGTCTCCGCCCGTTGGTGGCAGAATATTCTCCACAACCAGACCGGATTGATGATCAAGGCGGCGTTGCTGTTCAAGCCGAAGATCGTCGTCACCAGCGTGCCGTATCACCTGCGCGGCTGAGCATCATGAATCTAAGCGAAGAGAGAAAGCAAAACATCCGGAACCGCATCGAACCCCTGCTGGCCGAATTTGACCCGCAACTGAAGCTGGTGGAGATCCTGGTGGAGTCGACGCGGGAATTCTTGGGCTTCGTGGTGCAGCAGGGCGAGCGGCCCATGGTGCTGCGCATCGAGTGGATTCGCTACTCCGGCGCGCGAACCGAAGAGCTCCGGAAGATCCTCTTCCGGCAACTTCGCGAACGGCTGGAACACTAGCCAAAGGAAACCCAATCAACCTCATGCCGAATCCTTCACACCGTAACGTCCGTCTCCTGATCTTCGACCTCGACGGCACCCTGATCGACAGCAAGCTGGACTTGGCGCTGAGCGTCAACCATATGTGCGTCACCCTGGGCCGCCCGGCCCTCGACCACGAGACAATCTTCTCCCACGTCGGGCGCGGTGCGCCGACCTTGGTGCGGGAAGTGCTCGGCGAACCGCTTCCCGACGAAGAGGTGGACCGCGCGGTTTCGATATTCCTCGAATACTACAGGGAGCACATGCTCGACAACACCGTCCTCTACCCCGGCGTGCGCCAGGGCCTCGATGCGCTGGACAGCTTCACGATGGCCGTGCTCACCAACAAACCGGTCAACTGCAGCCGAGCGATTCTAAAAGGATTAGGCTTAGCGGAGCGGTTTGTGGAAATCTACGGCGGCAACAGTTTCGAAAAGAAAAAGCCGGACCCGGTGGGCGTCTTCAAGCTTCTGGAACAGACGGGAACGGAAAAGCGGCAGTCGATGATTGTAGGAGACACCGATACCGACATCCTTACGGGCCGCAACGCCGATATCTGGACCTGCGGGGTAAGTTACGGATTCGGCAGTTATACTTTGGGAGAAGCCCCGCCCGACTTCCTGCTCGACAACTTGATGGAATTGCCGTCGCTGCTCAACGGCAAGCTGAAGAGCCTTCCCAGGAAACCCTAATTCCGCCCGGTGGAAGTAGAAGGATCCTCGGTTAGCACAGACCTTCTCAGGTCTCCGTCCCAACTCTTCATCCTCATGGAACCGCAGATCCCAAAGGTCTGCATCCGCCGGGGGAAAAACTAGTTCTGTTCGGAGGGTGGATCGGACGTCTGCCCCTCCCTCTTCGTTTCACCCTCCCCAACAGGTTCTTCGGCGGGCTTCTTTTTCCCAAACAGTCCTTGCAGTCCCTTGAGAACCTCTTTCGCGTCGGGCTTCTCGAATCCTTTCACATCCGGCGCTTGGGTCGGGAGCAGCGAGGAAGCCAGTTGGCTTGCGAATCTCTTGACCAACCTTTTTTTTAATTTTGGCGAAAAATTTTGGTCTTCAAAACTTCCGGAAACCACAAAGGGAATTCGAAAGACCCCCTCGGCGTAGGTTGCCTCGGTCAACATGGAGACCTGCTTCATCCAGGGTTTCTCGTCCATGGTAAGTTGAAGAGTGCCTTCATACTCCAGGTCGCCCTTCCCGGCTGGAGTGACAACTCCCGCAACCTCCACCCGAATCCCCGGCGCCTGGAACAGAATTTCTTTACTCACAATACGGCTGTTTTCAAATTGGAGGTCCGTGCTGAAAAGGGAGAATGCGCGCGGGTCTTCGGAAGGAAGCTCCAGTTTGAACCAATTGGCCAACTTCAACAGCTGATCCACCTTGAGCCCCAGGAGTTTGCCGTCCTTGACGCTCATCTTCCCGCCGCCCTGGATTCCCTGAAGCGGGTCGGGAGAGTCGGAAAGCGCGCCGTGTAGTTCCATCTCCCCGTCCACGGTCCCCGCCAGTTTCCCTTTCCCATCCGGGAAGGCCTCCATGAGTTTTTCCCCGTTCACTCCCTGGAGCTTCAATTTACTATGAAAACGCGGTTCGCAGCCCGCCCAGTTCGTCGAGATGTTACCGGCGGCGGTTCCGCCATAAAAATTCATTCTCAGGTCATCCAGAAACACCTCTTCTTTGAAGAGGCGTACTTTGGATCGGGTGGAAGTGGTTTGGAAGGGCCCGAGCTGCATCGAATCGGCCCGGATATTCCCCCGCGCAATAGGATTTTTTCCGGCGGCAAAGAGCAGGGGGGGGGACAGGGCCACCTCCCATCCCGGCTTCGCGGGCGAAGACAGACGGGAGCTCTGTCCGGCGTCGAGAAACGAGAGGTCCACGTTCGTGAAATCGACGTCCAGGTTAAGGGCGGCAAAATGGACTTGCCCGACTTTTTCCGCACCGGATGCCGATTCCGTCAGGCTGGAGACTTTGATATCGGCGTCTTCAATCTCGATGGAGGCAATCGTCTCCAGCGAAAAGAGCGGCCCCGAGGTGCCGGCAACCCAAGGGGGAGAATCGGCGACGGGCAGCAGAGAGGCCCCATCGCTCGGGAATGTTTTCGCCGCCGCCGGTTCAAAATTCCACCGCCCGCGTGAAGAGGAGAGCAGCCGAATGACCGGCTCGTCGATCCGGATCGAATCCACTTGAATGCGGCGTTCGAGCAAGGCGTCAATATTCAGCTCTGCATAAATGCGCTCGACATCGATCAGCTGCCCTTTCGGAAAACCTTTCCCGTTCGCCAGCTTGAAGTCATCCACCTGAATCGAAAGCGTGGGCCAGAGCGTGAGGCTCAGATGCCCGATCTCGGCGGGCTTTCCCGTCGCCGCTTCGATGCGGGCCTCCACCTCCCCCCGGTAGCGGTCTACATCCACCAGCAGGGTAACCGCCACCGCCACCGCCGCCGCCGCCGCGCCCAACACCACCAAGACGACGACCGCGATCAAGAATCTCTTTAGCCACTTCATAACGACCCCCGAAGATCCCGGTTTCTGAAAACTTACGAGTCCATTATATCGCCGATGATTCGGAAGGGCCGAGCCAATTGTTCGCTAGTTTTTTCTGAAAAGAAAACCCAGGTGAGTTCGGTCGAAGGCCAGGACACGAGCTTCGTCAAGCGAAGCCTGTTCGAGCAGGCCTCGCAATTCCCGGGCCGTGTAGGCGGCATGAATCGAGTCCGCGTAGAGTTGCTTCATCCGGCCCGTGTAGCGGCGGCCGTACCATTGCAGGTGCCAGGGATAGGAGAATGCCGAAGGGCGGCGAAGATCACGAAACACCACCAACCCTCCCGGGCGGACCACTCGCTCCATTTCACGGAACACTCCGACCGAGTCTTGCAGGTGATGAAGCAGGGAGTTCGAAACGACGAGGTCAAAGCAATCATCCGGAAAGCAGGTCCGATGGGCGCTGCCCACCAGGAAGCAGACCCGATCGGTAAGATTCTCATCCGCGGCGGCACGGCGGGCTTCGCGGATCATCACCGGGGAGCGGTCCACTCCCAACAAGCGCAGATTCGGATTCCTTCGCGCCAGCTTCAAGGGAATACTGCCCGGCCCGGTGCCCACGTCCAAGGCCGAACCGGCCGAAATTCCCCAATCCAGAATTTTATCTACCCAGGCGTTATCGAGAGCATCCAGATAAGGTTCGGTGGCCGCGGCGGCGTAGGCCGCAACTTCCCCTTCGGCGTTCATGATCTCAGGTTCCGGAATTCTCGGCAGATCCCACCAAGCCATAATCCCTGCTCCTTCTTCTAAGCGTCTTCCTCGCGGAACTCGTCGTCGTAGCCCATTTGCTGAGCGCGCTCCAGGATTTCGCGCTCCTTCCAGCATTCTTGGCAAAAGAAGATATCCTCAATGTTCGGGTCCGGCCGGAGATTTTCCTCCGTGCCGCATCGCATGCAATTCTTTGTTCCCGGCACTACCATTTATTTCTCACGCTTCTCTTCCGAAGGCCGGTAGCCGGGATCAGGGACGAACCAGACCTCCCAGAAGTTCCCCTCGTGGACGAATTCCAGGGCAATGTCGAATCCGGCGTCCTTCTTCCTCTTCCCGGACCAGATCACTGGGCATCCGCCGTCCGGTCCTTGTTTCTCCAGACTACTTCCAGCAGCCCCCCGGGCCCGATCATGGTCTGGGACCGAATGAGCGCGCCGTGACGGCTGAGAATTTGTGTCTCCGCAGGGTGCCAGCTTAGTTCTCCATTCGGACTTTTGACGGCAACAATAAGGGGAATGCGGAGCAGGACGCGCGAGCTTCGGCGGCGGCAGATGAGTTCCCGTTCGACTTCGGCTTTCGGCTTTCGGCTTCAAATCCGCCTTCGGCTTCGATTTCAAGGGGGATTTCAAACGGGATTTCGCGGATGTTTTTGAGGCGGACTTCGACTTTGCCCGAGCCTCGGCTTTTATCTTCAACTTAGGCTTTATTTTTTATTTCGTTTTCGACTTTGACTTTATCTTTAATTTCGTTCTCGCCATTTTAATGAATCCTGCGAATTTCGGGAAACCCCTTTAAAATCCCATGAAAGGAACGATAGACCCCGCCCTACGATGGCCGATCAAGGCTGCCCCCCTGGGGAAGCCGAAACACCACAATGAATGAGGAATCTGGGAGTCTCCGCTAGAAATCATACCACAAGCAAGAAGCCTGACGCATGTCCTTCGGCTAAATTCTGCCTCCCGGCCGGCCTGGGTCTGGTAAAAATATTTTTTTTCAGGCGTAACCTTATCCCCCCTACATGCATCTATCTAGACGAGGAACTACTACACTAAACCCGCTGACCACTTGCCCCTTCCTCGGGGGCAGCTACAGCAAGCCGGGAAGATCGTGGTAACCCACCTAGAACCACTTCGATCTTCCCGGCATTTTTTCCTCAACAAAAAACTTCCGAATCTCATATAGTTTCCACAATCCGTAACTTCCACGGTCCGTTTATGCAATTTGAAATCATCCGGGAACTCGAAGAGGACGATCCAAAACTGGAGATTCCCTGGGCCGACGTTGAAGACCCGTCGCTCCGCTACTTCGATCTAAAGGCCCACCCGGAACGAATCGGCTCGCTCGTTGAGGTCCGCCGGTATCCAATTCTGGGAGAAGCGCTTCGCCGGCTGAACGCTCCCGGCTCCCGCTTCCGCACCGTCAAGTGCGGCGTCGGGGAAACCGACGAACTGACGCAGGAAGAAATGATGGAAGTCGAACCGGCGGACGCCGGCCGCGCCCACAAGGTAGGCTCCTACCTGGATGTGCTCTTCGAGGTACCGGGATTCAATTACGGCGTAGAGCGTTACCTGCAACTGGGGGGAAAACTGGAACATCTTCTTGAGAAAATACCCTTGCCGGTTCAGGTGGAGTTCACGCTCCGCCGGTGCCTGTTTCACAACGAAGAAAAATGGGGTTATTACGTCACGCTCTTCCTCCACGCTTACGGAGAGACAGCCGAAGACGCAGGGAAGAACTGGAACCGGGCAATGGAGGAGCTTACCCATGCCCTGGGAGAGATTTCCCTCACCCGGCGGAATTCAGAGGAAAAACAGTAGTCGCGGCTTCTTTAGAAGAGGCAGGAATAGCGCCCACGGTCGCGACCGGCTTGCCCGCCGGGGATGTCTCGCGCATACTAGGGAAGAGATGGGCGCCGAAAAAGTAAAACAGAACCACACGGGTCTGATCCTGTTTGCCCACGGCAGCAGCGTGGAGGGGGCGAACCGTTCCGTCGAAATGCTGGCCGATGAGGTTCGTTCGAACGGACCCTATGAATACGTGGAAGCCGCTTTTCTGGAGATGGCCCAGCCGGACCTGGCTGCTGCCGTCGCCCGCGCCGCAGCCGCTGGCCTCGAGCGCATCATCGTGGTGCCCTACTTCCTCACCATGGGCGTCCACCTGCGGGATGACCTGCCCCGGCTCGTTGCCGCGCAAAAACAGCGGCATCCGAAGCTGGAAATCGCAGTCGCCGAATCGCTCGACGGCCACCCGCAGATGGCCTCGCTCATTCTTGCGATGGCGTCCTTACGCGAGCGAAAAACGAGCTGACGCCCTCGTAGGCAACCACGGACCCCGCCGAATTACCGCTTCCTTGCCGCAAAGAACAACGGCGCGGGTTTCATGGTCCAAGCCTGGAGCCTGCCCAGTTCCATCAGATGCGGCGCGGTGAACCCTTCCGGGAAAATCGGCCAATCCCAAAGGTCGGGTTTGTTTTCGGAGACGTATTCATCGCCGACGGTCATCCGTGCCGGCCGGACTTCAACGATGTCGGGGACATCCTTCCCTTTCAGCAACCCGGCTGCCACTTCGGCCGCGGCCCTCAGATAAGCGGCCGGCGGCGCCGCGCGGCTCCCGAACCAGACCACCGAGGGGACTCTCTTCCTTTTTTGCAAAAACTCTTCCACGTCCAACACCGTGCGAAAGAATTGGCTCCAGGAAACCTGCAGCGGGGCGGTGAGCGCCGCAGCCTTTTTCGTGGGACCGAACGGGGTCCCAGAAAGCGTCACCGGTTGTCCGGCCTTTTCGCGCACTTGGCCGGCCAGGAAAGAGGTCATCAGCGCAAAGACTTCGCTCGGCGCAACCGTATAGTTGGGATGTTCCTGAAAGCTGATCTCCTGGTCCACTTGGTCGGCAATCTCCGCCAGCTCTTTGCGGGAGAAGACGCGCCGCTGCGCGCCGTCCCGATACAACTCCAACGCCTCCGACGCGGTGATGAACTTTACGCGGGGGAAGGTTCGCATGTATTCCACCAACCCCTCGAAGTGGCGAAAGGCGGCCTCGGAGGTCTCGGGCGGAAGCATGGAGGGAATCTTCCATTCGGCCGGGGGGGGATTGGCGCCCTTCGAGAAATTCACCGCGTCCCAGAACGCGGCATGGATAAACTCGCAGGGGTGATAGTACTGGGAGATCACCCCGCCTCCTTCCGCCAATCGCCTCTCATAGAGGGAAAAGAACTTGTTCTTGGACTCCTCCAGGTTCGAAAAATCCGCGTTCGGCCGCAGAACCTTGGCATCGGACCCGTGCACAATGTGCAACACGCCGCCGTACCAGAAAGGCTTCTGCTTGTATCCCATCTGTCCGAAGGCATCGACGTAGGTGCCCACACCCCACCTCCGCAGCGCACCGTAGTAGTGCGGCGCCCAGGAGGAGCCGGGCTGGCCATACGTGGTCGGCTTCTGCCCGAACATGCGCCGCAGCAGTTGGAAGCCGCTGCGTTCGCGGCGGTCGAACTCGTCGATGCCCTCTTCCCACTCCATCTGCTCGAGGTATTCCGAGGGGGTGGGGTGCTGGCTGTGAAAGTTCGTGTGGTAGCCGATTTCATGTTTCCCGAGCGCGGCGATGACGTCCTGCCGTCCAAGTTTTTGCAGCATCCGCGCTTTTTCCCCGACCAATTTGAACGTGCCCCGGATGTCCCGCTCGGAGAGGAAAACGGCCAACCGTTTCGCCGCGTCATTACTCTCCGGCAGAATGTAATCCTCCGTATTGAACCAGATCATCACGTAGACAGCGGCTCCTCTTTCTTGCGCCCTTCCCGGCGAGCCGAACATGAATGCCAAAACGGCAAAGCCGGCGACGATCATTCCCAGCAAATCTGCCGACCCCGGTAGTTTTTGCTTCATCAAAATGAAACCTCCGCAACGCAACGGATTCCGGACGTGCCTTACGCAGCCTATGCCCAACCTAGGCAACAGAGGGTGTGCTCCCAGCCTACCATACCTCCCCCGCTCCCCCCTAGGGGCGGGCCGCCGGGCGGTGGGCGAAGGCCTTGCCGGCCACGTAGTCGAAACCGGCAAGATTCTCAACATCTCCGACCCCTACCGCCATCCCCGCTTCAATCCGGAACTGGACAAAAAGTCCGGCTTCCGGACGCGAAATATCCTTTCGCTGCCCATCCGCGACAAGGCGGGCGAAATCATCGCTGCGCTTCAGTTGCTGAACAAAGCCGACGGCGACTTTTCCGCCGAGAACGTGGAGTTCCTGTTGCCCCTTTCCGGGCACATCGGCCTGGCGATTGAAAACGCGCAGTTGCACCGCGAGGCGGTGGAAAAGCAGCGGATGGAGCGCGAACTCTCCGTCGCGCAACATATCCAGAACGGGCTGCTGCCCGAGTCGGTCCCGAAGCTCGAAGGGTTCGACATCGCCGTTCTCAACCAACCGTCGTTGACGGTCGGCGGCGACTATTACGACTTTCTCAGCCTTGGGCCGCAGACGGTGCTGACCGTCGTGGCCGACGTTCAGGGCAAAGAGGTCAGTGCGGATCATAATGGCAGAAAACCCATTCGCGAACCTTTCCCTGGTTTCCAAGTAACTGCGGGTAGAAACTGATCCCGTCAGATATGAAATCCTTCGGCAGTTCCACTTGCGCCGCCTCCATCATCGTGGGCAGGAAATCGGTGAAGTCGATGAGGTTGCGGTTCACCTGACCGGGCGCAACGGTTCCCGGCCAGTTTACGATGAAGGGTACATGGGTCCCTGACTCTTTCGTCGATCCCTTTCCTCCGCGGAGGACCTGCTCTCCAAGTTGAGAGAGAATCCTCCGATGCGTGCCGTTGTCGCCGACGAACATCAGCAGCGTATTCTTCCGCAAACCCAGGCGCTCCAATTTTCGCGCGATTCGCCCGACAATCTTATCCATGTAGGCGACATTGTCCTTGAAGTATTTGGGATCGCTCCCGCCCCGGGTCGGATCGAAACCTTCATAGTCGGGATGGGGTGGCGTGGGTTGGAACGGGGAGTGGGTAAGCGCCATCGGGTAGTAAAGAAAGAAGGGCCGCTCCCGGTTCCGTTCGAAGAAACTTTCGATGGTGCCGGCAAACACCTCCGGGCCGTACGCGCCGGGGTAGACCCGAGAAGATTCGCCGAGGATATCCAGGTAGGGATTCTTGTAGCGCGGACCGGCTCTCCGCTTGGCCTGCCACAAGCAGTATTGATCAAAACCAGCATCTTGGGGTAGCGTTCCGGGCTGCCCCGTCAAGGTTCGTTGGCGCCGGTTGCCGTAGAGCTGTCATTTGCCGACCACTGCGGTTCGGTAACCCGCCTTGCGCCAGTTGGCCCAGATTCGGGGTGCTGTAAGAAGTGCCGCCGTTCACGCCCAGCGTCTCGAATCCCAGGTCATCGGCCATGATCAGAACAATGTTGGGCGGCCGCCAAGAAGGTTCCCGCCCCCCGGCCTCACTTGTCCCCAAAACCGCCGCCAGCAATAAGAAGCACTGGAACCAACGTGTCGAATTCATCGCCACAGGCCTCCCCGAAGGAATACCTTCGTATTCATTCTTGAATGCAGGCCATCAGGTGGGAACCGTTTCCTTTTTTACCGATTCAGGCCTCATCAATCTTCAATCCGGTACTCATCCGGAAGGACGACGTAAAACGTCAGGTCACAGGCCTCGCAGTAGGAGTCACGGTCGTCCGCCTTACGCGCCTTGCCGCCACAATAAGGACAATAATTAATCTCAAGCATAGCCAGGATTATAGAGCGATCCGTTTCTTTCTCAAAATCCTCAGTATAAAGGCCGGCCTCTTATCGCCCCCCTCCCCGGTAGTAATCATGAGCGCTCTAACGTATTGAGCAGCAGGACGCCGCGGCTGCAAAATTTATACTACAAATGGAAACAGGATAAATTTACCCCCCTGCGGGAGAAATAAAAATCGCCTTTTTACGTTATAATTATTATATTTTTCAATAACTTACACATAAAACATAAACGCTGTAAAAATGCGGGGCTTTGGCATTGAGCGTGCATTTCCAAACTTGATTCAGTACTCCGAGTGCCCGATTCGGCCCTGGGCGTATTGGATTAAGCTCGATTGTTTCGAGACCAACACCCGACGCTAAGGAGGGAAGGCATTACGCTTTCCCTCTTTTTTTATGAGCGAAAAATTCTCACCGAGCGCCCCCGCCCCATCCCGATTCGCCCTGCAGTCCCCCTCGAACCGTCCAAAACCGCATTTTCGGGATATGCCATGATGGCTGATTCGTGAGGCCCATTCGAGCATAGCAGGCGTGTTTTCCCGCACTCTTTCCGATTCATGACGGACAAGAAGACTCCGCGAAGTCGGTCCGTGAGGAGTCGATATCACACCCCAATCAAAGACACAAAAATGAGACCTCAGGGCCGAGAGAAAGTGACCTTTCGTATTTACCGGCTCATTGTTGAAACGCGGTCGATGACGGAAGCGCGGTCATTAACGCCACCGAGAAACTTCCGATGACTCAAAAAATCTCTTCCACGACCGAGCCGAAAGAATCGGACAAGCTGGTGCGCCTGGTCCTGGAGACTTATGGCCAGATCACCTCCATGCTGCACTTGGACGATTTGCTGCCTCGCATCGGAGAGATCGTCAAGCGGGTCGTCGACTACGAAATTTTCGCCATCCTCATTCTGAACGAAAAGACTCAGGAGCTTTCCGTACGGTTCAGTGTCGGCCACCCGAAGGAGGTGGTCCGTTCGCTCCGGATTCCTCTGGGGGAAGGAATCGTCGGCTGCGCGGCAGAAACCGGACGCCCGGTTCTGGTGAACAACGTCCTCGAAGAGCGCGCCTATATTCCCTCGCTGGAGTCGGTCCGCTCCGAGCTGGCCATTCCCTTAATTGCGAAAGGGACGACCATCGGCGTGATGAACCTGGAGGCGGTTCTCCAAGGCTATTTCAGCGAGCAGGTTCAGCATTTCCTCACCCTGCTGGCTGCGCCCATGGCTATAGCCATCGAAAACGCGCGGCTCTACGAACGCGTACCGCAGCAAGAAGAACGGCTCCATCGGGACTTGACGCGGGCGCAACAGATTCAGCAGTTCATTATGCCGACGCCCTTTCCGATGATTCAGGGTCTCGAAGTCGGTGTCCACTTCCGCCCCGCCCGCGAGCTGGGCGGCGACCTTTACGAGTTCATTTTCCAGCCCGACCGGACGACGGCTATCGTCATCGGCGACGTCAGCGGCAAGGGCGCCCCGGCAGCCCTCTACGGCGCCATGGCCACGGGAATCCTGCGGAGTTTCTCTTCGCAGCTGCTCATCCCCGCCGAGATGCTCCTTCAATTGAATCAATTGCTTCTGCAAAGGCAAATCGAAGGCCACTTTCTTACGTTATGCTACACACTCTGGGAGCTGGAGCGGCGGTGTCTGAAAATCGCCAGCCAATGCCGGCATGCCGCCGCCCGCCCTCATCCGCGAAGGAGAGGCTTCCACGCTTCAAGTGGCAGGAATCCCCTTGGGACTGCTGGAGGTGACGTCCTACGAGGAGCAAACCGTGGAACTCTGCGCAGGCGACCTCCTCTGCTTTTACAGCGACGGCATCAATGATATATTGAATGCCGAAGGCGAATTCTTCGGCGAGCGGCGCATCGAAGATCTCCTGGTTCGACACCAGGAGAAGTCCGTTCAGGAGATCCTTTCCGAAATATTTCAAATGGTCAGGTCCTTTACGGGGCCGGGAACGCCCCGGGACGACCAGACGTTGATGCTGCTCAAAGTCCTCTGATGCCCTCTAATGGAAGTGTGATGGAGAATCTGGAATATCGAAACCACCGGCTCTTCTGGGAAGATTGCGAGTTGGCCGCCGTGGCCGTCCGCTTCCGGACGCCCACCTACGTCTACAGCCGCCGCCGCTTCGAGGCTAACTACGACCGGGTGGAAAAGGCCTTCGCCGAAGTCCGGCACCTCATCTGCTACTCCCTCAAAGCGAACTCGAACCTGACGCTTCTCTCCTTGCTGGAGCGAAAGGGCGCGGGGTTCGATGTCGTCTCCGGCGGGGAACTGGAACGCGTGCGCCGGGCCGGCATCGACACCCACCGCACGGTATTTTCCGGCGTGGGAAAGACGGAGGAGGAGATCGACGCCGGCATCGCCTGCGGGCTGCTCCTCTTCAACGTGGAATCGGCAGGCGAGTTGGATCTGCTCGAAAAGCGGGCACTATCGCTTGGAAAAAACGTCTCCGTCGCAGTCCGCATCAACCCGAACGTCGGGGCCAAAACGCACCCCTACATCGCCACCGGCCAAGTGGTCCATAAATTCGGCGTGCCGCGCGCCGCAGCCGTCCGTCTCTACGAGAGAATTAAGAATTCGAAATTTCTCGAAGCCCGCGGCGTCGCCTGCCATATCGGCTCACAGATCCTCGACCCGCAACCGCACCTGGAAGCTCTGAAGCAGCTCCGCAGCCTGGCCGACGAGCTTCGCAACCGAGGTTGCGAGATCCAATACCTTGACCTGGGCGGCGGATATGGAATCCGTTACCAGAAGGAAAAACCTTTCGACCTGAATCGGCTGGCTCGCGACATCGGCCTGGAGCTGGCCGGTTTACCCTACCGGCTGATTCTCGAACCGGGCCGCTCCCTGATCGGCGACGCCGGAATCCTGCTGGCGAAAGTGCTCTATGTGAAACGGAACGGGCCGAAAAGTTTCGTGGTGCTGGACGCGGGAATGAGCGATCTGATCCGGCCCGCGCTCTACGGTTCGTACCACGAAATTCGGCCGCTCGAACGGCGGGGGGGAGAAAAATTCCTTGCCGACGTGGTGGGCCCAATCTGCGAGACGGGGGATTTCCTTGCTCAGGAACGAGAGATGGAACCCGTCGAGGCGGGCGATCTGGTCGCTGTGCTGACGGCGGGCGCTTACGGTTTCGTCCTGGCGTCGAACTACAACAGCCGCCTGCGTCCTGCCGAGGTCCTGGTGGATCAAGATCAGACCGAGCTGATCCGCCCGCGGGAAAACTTCGAAGACCTCCTCCGCGCCGAAGAGCAATGCCTCCACGCCGTGAAGGAATCCGGCTAGGTCGTCCTACCGCCCCATCGCAATTTTTGCCGGAGAATATCGTAAAAGGTCTGGCTGGAGGGAACAACCAGTTCCACCATCTGCTCGGCCTTCTTCACCCGTACCAGATCATCGGTCCGCAGCGCCACTCCCACCTGGCCGTCCACCGTCAGGAAAACCGATTCGCGCGGCGTCTTAATCGTCACATCGACGGTGACGGTATCCGGGATGACCAGCGGACGGCTGCTCAGCGCATGCGCGCAGATCGGCGCAATGATCAGCGCATTGACCGAAGGCAGAACGACGGGGCCGCCGGCGGCCAGCGAGTAGGCCGTCGAGCCGGTGGGCGTAGAAACGATCACACCGTCGGCGCGGTAGGAGGCGACGAAGTCCCGGTCCACACAGACCTCAAAGTCCAGGATGCGGGCGATCGCCGCCTTGTTGAGAACGATGTCGTTCAAGGAGCGGAATTGTGAGATGCTCTCACCGGCCCGAATCACTTCAACGTACATCTGCGTACGCGGCCGCGTCTTGGCTTTACCGGCCAGAACTTCTTCCAGCGCCGGGTAGAGGGATTCGACTGGGGTCTCGGTAAGAAAACCCAATCCTCCCAAATTGATGGCCAAAATGGGCAGGTTCTTCTTGTTGATGACGCGCGCGGCGGCCAGCAGCGTACCGTCGCCGCCGAGAACGATCAACAGATCCGCCTGAGAAGAAATCTCGTTCCGGTTCACGCTCGGTTCATCAGATCCCACAATGGTGGCCGTTTCTTTGTCGATCACCACGTTGATCTTGCGCTCCCGCAGCCACCGGACCATCGGAGGGACAATCTGTCCGATCTCCGCCTTTTTGGGTTTGGAAATGATTCCGACCGTTTTAATCGCCATAATTTATGTTTGGGTGAGTCCTCTGTGTCTTAAAAAACTTACCGCGAAACGTTTCCCGAACGTTGGAACAAGATGGGATTAACGTGAAGCGAATATAGCCGAATCGGCGTCGTTTCGCCAGAGAGCGTGCAAGAAAAATTCCCGATTGCCCTCCCTACCCCGCAGCGAGCATGCCATCGAGCCGATCTCGTCAAATCCCAATTCTTCGAGCTTTGCCCGCACCTTGGCGACCGCTTGACGGTGAAGCGTCTCATCTTTTACCACCCCGCCTTTCCCCACCTGCCCGCGTCCGACTTCGAATTGCGGCTTCACTAGCACCAACAGACGAGCGCCTGCCCGGAGCAGCGGCGGAAGTTGCGTCGCAATCAACGTCGCTGAAATAAATGAGACATCCATCGTCGCCAAATCTGACTTTTCACCGACCTGTTCCAAGGAAAGATGCCGGGCGTTGGTCTTTTCAAGCGAGACGACCCGCGGGTCTCGCCGCAACCGCCAGTCCAACTGATTGGTTCCCGCGTCGACCGCGATGACGCGGCACGCGCCCCGCTGCAACAGGCAATCGGTAAATCCGCCGGTGGACGCCCCCACGTCCAGGCAAAGCTTGTCGCGCACGTCAATGTGAAAAAATTCCAGCGCCTCTTCCAGCTTCAGCCCGCCCCGGCTCACGTACTTTTGCGGTTCCCCCAGAATTCGGACGGCAACATCTTGCTTTACAGAAGTCCCGCACTTTTCCGCCTTCCGGTCTCCGACCAGAATTTCCCCGGCAAGGATCATCGCCTGAGCTTTTTGGCGGGTCTCGGCCAAGCCGCGCTCCACCAACAACCGATCCAGTCGAACCTTTCCGGCGTTCATACTGTTAGGACGTCCGGCGGTAGAGATATTGGGCAATCGCCTGCAAGTTGCGCGCCCGCTCGGCAAAAGGCATCAGCGCCTCCGCGGCCTCCTCCACCAATTGCGCCGCGATCCGCTTCGATTTCTCCACCCCGTAGAGCGCGGGATAAGTGGCTTTCTTCTGCGCGGCATCCTTCCCCGCCGTCTTTCCCAGCTCTTCGGCCGAACTCACAACGTCCAGCAGGTCATCCACCACTTGAAACGCCAGTCCGATCTTTTCGCCATAAATGCTCACCCGTTCCAGCGACTCCTGGTCGGCACCGGCGAGAATGGCGCCGGTCCGCACCGAGGCCCGCAGCAGCGCGCCGGTTTTCGACGCGTGGACGTATGCAAGCGCTTCGGGGGTGACCGGCTCCGCCTCGAATTCCAGGTCCGCCACCTGGCCGCCGATCATTCCCTTGCGAGTCCCGATGGCGCGCGCCAGCTCGCGGCTTGCCCGCAGGCAACGATCGGGGGAAGCCGCCTGGCCGCCGGAAAGAACCTCAAAGGCCAAAGTGAGCAGCCCGTCTCCGGCGAGAATCGCCGTCGCCTCATCGAAGGCCGCGTGGCAGGAGGGCTTGCCCCGGCGCAGATCGTCGTTGTCGAGCGCCGGCAGATCGTCGTGAATCAGCGAATAGGTATGGATCAGCTCCAGCGCACAGGCGGGTTCCAGCAGAGTGTCATCTTTGTCGAGGAAGAGCTTCCCGGCCTCCAGGCAGAGAATCGGCCGGATACGCTTCCCGCCGGCAAAGACGGAATAACGCATGGCCCGATGAAGGGAGGAAGGGGATTCGCTTTCGGCGGGAAGCAATTCATCCAGGGTTCGGTTCACGCGAACCCGTTGGCTTTCCAATAATGGGGGTAAAAAATCCGGCACGATGGTTGAAGTTGGGGAGTTCACGAACCTTCTTCCGCATCGGAGTCAAACGGCTGGGGCGCGATCTTGCCGCCGACCTTCTTTAGAAGAATTTCGACCTTGCCTTCAGCCTCTTCCAACTGCTGGTGACAGACCTCGGAAAGCCGCATGCCCTCCTCGAACAAATGGATCGCCTTTTCGAGCTGCAAGTCGGCGTCCTCCAGTTGATGGACAATGCGGTCCAACTTATCCAAATTCTTTTCGAAACTGTCCGCTTGTGTGACTTTGCTTGCCGGGGGCATTCGCCGTCGCCTCCCCTGTTCCTAGTGTAAAACGATTCCCAGAGACTGCTCGTGATCTTTCTTCTTCCGCTCGTCCCGTTCCCTTTTCCCTCTACGAAGCCGATCTTGTCTTCACCTTTGCCTTTACAGGCGGCACTGGGGGGTCGGAATCCGCAACCGGTTCCGGGGTAAGATTTTTCGCGTTCCCCAGGACCTCGAGCGCCAGGTCATAGCGTCCGAAGGGAGTGGCAATCTGAACTCCCTGCACCCACGGGCGTATCCGCTCCAGAATTTCCTGCGCCACGCGGATTCCTTCCGCCCTCGCCTGCTCTCCGCTGCCGACCTTCCGCATCCGCTGCAAGATCGCCTCCGGCACCGCAATGCCCACCAGCTCGTTGTTCACAAACTCGGCATTGCGGTAGCTGGTAAGCGGCCAGAGTCCCGCCACCACCGGCAACATCTTTTCTTCCAGCCGCGTCTTCGCCGCCTCCCCAAAGCGTTCCAGCAGGTCCACGTCAAAGACCGGAAGGGTGAGAATGAAGTTGGCGCCGGCATCGACTTTCGCCTCAAGCCGTGAAAGCTCCTCATCAAGATTCGGCGCTCCGGGATTCACCCTTACAGCGACCAAGAACCCGGCCGAGGTGGGCAAGGGGTTGCCGCCCACGTCCCGCCCGCAGCTCAGATTTTCGAGAATTCGCACCAGCCCGACGGCATCGACGTCGAAGACGGCGCTCGCCTCCGGGTAATCGGCCTGCCGCGGCGAGTCGTCCGTCACGGCCAGGACGTTTCTCAGCCCGATGGCATAAGCGCCGAGCAGGTCCGAGAGAATCGTCAGGTGATTTCGCTCCCTCGAACAGTAGTGCACCAGGCATTCGATCTCGGTCTGCTGCTCGATCAGGACGGCCAGAATCTGGGCGCTCATGCGGGCGCTGGCGGCGTGATCTTCGGGGATGTTGACGGCATCCACTCCGTGCCGGGCCAGATACCGCGCCCCCTCGATCTCCCGCTTGGGGTCGGAACCCTTCGGCGGGATAATCTCCACCAGGGTGACGAACTTCCCTTCATGAATCTTGGCTGCCAGCCGCGAACGGGTCTGGAGCGGAGGAGAACTCAGCGGCTCGGGCGCCGTGAGCGGCGCAGAGACGCGCACCCGCTTCGCCCGCGGGCGGAGCGCCTGAATCGTATTCTTAATCTGCCGGATGTGCTCCGGGGTGGTACCGCAGCAGCCGCCCACCAATGCCGCCCCGGCGCGGACGAAGCGCGCGGCATAGTCGGCCATATATTCGGGCGAGCTAAGATAGATGTAGCGGCCCTCGACCCTCCGCGGCAACCCCGCGTTCGGTTGGACGGAGAGCTTCCGGTCGGTCACGCCCGCCAGGGCCTCCAGCGCCTCCAACATCGCCGCCGGACCTACGCTGCAATTCAACCCAATGACGTCCGCCCCGGCCTCCTCCAGCCGCCGCGCGAACTCTTCGGCTCGGGTTCCGGTCGGCGTCGTCCCGTCTTCCCGGATGGTCATCTGAACCACAACGGGCAACTGGGGCGCCGTGCGGCGGGCGGCTTCCAGCGCTTGCAGCGCTTCGTTGATTTCCGTCATGGTCTCGATCATGAGCAGGTCCACGCCGCTTTCCGCCAAAATTTCCATCTGTTCGCGAAACGCCTCTTGCGCTTCGGTGACCCCGACCGTGCCCATCGGCTCCAGCAACACGCCCAACGGCCCGACGGCTCCGGCCACCAACAGGTCACGGCTCGCCACTTGGCGCGCCAGCCGCACACCTTCCCGGTTGATCTGCTTCACCTTCGCTTCCGGCCCCGAATTCCGCAGCCGAAAACGGTTTGCCCCGAAGGTGTTCGTCTCCAGAACATCGGCCCCGGCCTTGCGGTATCCGAGATGAACTTCCTTTACCAGCGAGGGCTGCGACAGGTTCAGTTCTTCGAAACAGACATGGCGGGTGAAGTTGCCTTTTTCATAGAGCAAGGTTCCCATGGCGCCATCACACACCAGAGGTCCTTGCTCCAATTTTTCCAAAAACGGGTTTCCCATAGCCAAAAACGTGTTTCCTATTAGGATGATGATCCGCAACCGGTCGCTTCACCGGCCCGAACAAGCCACCGGCAAGGAAAAGCTTTTCCGCTCAATCTATCAGATGGGCGCCGCCGGGAGCAACCCGGAAGGGGTCCGGCGCGAAGCAAACTCCATTTCTCAAAACCGCGTCTATCAGGCATACTATCCCTTCCTATGGGCGAATGGATATTCGAATTTCTGGAAGAAGCCTTCACGAACTACGGCTACTGGGTCGTTTTCTTCGGCGTAATGCTGGAAAACGCCGGTCTGTTGGTACCGGGTGAAACCGTTCTGCTGTATGCCGGGTACCTCTGTTTCCACGGCCGGCTGGACTTGACGCGGGTGATGATCGTCTCCTCCATGGGGGCGTCTCTGGGCGACAACCTCGGCTACCTGCTGGGAAGACGCTTCGGCTTTCCTCTGCTCCATCGTTACCGAAAAGGGTTCCTCGGCAAATTTCTCCGTTATGAGAGAGCCCAACAACTGTTCCTCCGGCACTCGAATTGGGCCGTTTTTACCGGACGCTTCATCACCGGCTTGAGGGTCTTCGCCGGCCCCTTTGCCGGCATCTTCCGCATGCGGTACCGGCGCTTTCTCTTCTTCGATACACTGGGCGCCGTTCTCTGGGGCATCGGCATCACCTTGATCGGTTACGCCCTCGGCGATTGGCGTCGCATTGTGGAATTTATTGCCCGCTTCAACCGCCTTCTTTGGGGCGTGGTCGCTCTCGTCGTTACCGTCCTCGTCCTGCGTGCCCGCCGCCGAAAGCGCGAGCAGGCCCGTGAACAAGGCAAGGAGGCTCCTCTGCCCAAGACGACTTCAAACTGAACAACGAGTCTCGGTCCCCTCGGGCAGGAAAATAATTTCCCTTGTGCTACAGTTAGGAGCCGATTCCACGGCGGCACACGAATGATCCTCCTCAATCTTGCTGCAGTTTTTGGCTTGGTGGCGCTCAGCGCCTTCTTCGTGGCGGCCGAGTACGCCTTGCTCTCCGTCCGCCGCACGCGGATTGAACAACTCGTCAAACAAGGCAGCTCGCGCGCCGCCATCGTCCAACGCATGTTGGCCAATCCGGGACTGCTCTTCAGCGGCCTTCAATTGGGCATCACGGTCGCCAGCCTGCTGCTCGGCTGGTTTGCCGAAGACGCCCTGGCCTCTTCGCTCGAACAATGGCTCCTGCTCTCGCTGGGCCGGCACCTCAGTCCCGCCATCCTTCACACGGTCTCCACCATCATCATTCTGGTCCTCATCACCGGCGTGGCAATCGTGTTGGGGGAACTCGTTCCGAAAACCCTGGGCTACGAGCGCGCCGAGCAGGTTTCGCTGTGGACCGCCTGGCCCATGACCTTGGTGCTGAAAAGCACCAAGCATTTCATTCTTCTGATGGATTGGATCTCGAATCAAATTCTGAGGATGGTCGGGTTCCGTGTCGGCACGGGACACGGCCAGGTTCACTCTGCCGAGGAGATCAAGTTGCTGGTCACTGGCATCCGCCAACGCGGCCTGTTGGGGAAAGAACAGGAAGACATGATCCTGGGCGCGTTCGATTTCCATGAGGTGAGGGTGCGCGAGGTGATGACGCCGTGGCCGGATATCATCAGCCTGCCGGCTACGAATCACCTGCCGACGCTGCTCGATAAGATCAGCCGCACGATGCGCTCGCGCATTCCCGTCTACGAGAGTTCGCCCGACCGCATCATCGGCGTTCTCTACCCGAAGGATCTGCTCCGCGTCATCCGCAACCGCTGGCAAATCGGCATCCCGCTGCAAGCGCCCTTCGACGTCCGCCCCATCATGCGCGATCCCATCGTGGTTCCCGAAAATATGACCATGGATCAACTTCTCGAAGAGTATCGAAAAAAGAGGACACAGATCGCCCTGGTCGTCGACGAATTCGGCAGTTACATCGGGCTGGTGACGCTCGAAGACGTGCTGGAAGAGATCGTCGGCGAGATCGACGACGAATACGACCTGCCGCAGGAAACCGTCCGCCAGTTGGGCGACGGCGTGCTGATGCTGAGCGGCGCGGTGACGGTCCGCGAATTGGCGGACGATTACGATCTTCAACTCCCCCGCGACCAGGGCTTTGAAACGCTGGGCGGCTTCGTGCTGAGCTGCCTGGGAAGGATCCCGCAGGGAGGCGAACAAATCAGCTACCAAGACCGACGCTACACGGTACTCGAAATGGAGGGACGGCGCATCACCCAGGTAAAGGTTGAACCGGAGGTTCCCCCTCCGGCTTCCCAAGCGAACCCGAAGGGGGGGAAGAAAAATTCTGCGGCCCAGGCCCCGCCCGAGACTTCCCGCTAGGTACGCCACACATCCCGAATGCTGAGATTCACTCTTCGCCGTCTGCTACTCTCCCTTCCCGTCCTGGGAATTGTCTCGACGGCCATCTTCTTCCTCATTCACATGATCCCCGGCGACCCGGTCGTACAGATGCTCGGCGAAGGCGCCGCGCCGCTTGAAATCGAAGAGTTGCGCCGCCGTTTGGGATTGGACCAGCCCTTGCTCAGGCAGTTCGTGAACTTTTGGAAAAGGTTGCTTCATGCCGACCTGGGAACCTCCTTCAAGTTCGGCCGGCCGGTGACGGAGATTTTGCTGGTCCGCTACCCCGCCACCATGTCGCTGGCGCTGGTCAGCATGGTAGTCGCACTGGTGATTGCCGTACCGGCGGGCGTTACCTCCGCCGTGCACCGAGCCCGCTGGCCGGACCGCGCGCTAGGATTCGTCACCCTGATCGGCCTCTCGTTTCCGAACTTCGCTCTCGGCCCGGCCTTGATCTTAATTTTCTCGATTCAGGCCGGCCTGCTGCCGGTCTCCGGAGACGACACCGCGGCCGCCTACATTCTCCCGGCACTGACGATGGGCACCTCGATGGCGGCGATTCTCACCCGCATGGTGCGCTCCTCGATGCTGGAACAGCTATCCAGCGACTACGTGCGCACGGCGCGGGCCAAAGGATTAACCGAGACCGTCGTTCTCTACCACCATGCGCTTCGCAACGGCCTGATTCCGGTGACGACCATCGTCGGGCTGCAGTTCGGCTCACTTCTGGCCGGGGCCATCATTACCGAGACCATCTTCTCCTGGCCGGGCATCGGACGCCTGACGCTTGACGCCATCCACGCGCGCGACTACCCGCTGCTGCAAGGCTGCGTGCTGGCAATTGCCGTCACGTATGTTTTGGTGAATTTCCTGACCGATCTTACCTATTCGCTGCTCGACCCGCGAATCCGGACGGAATAACAGAATGGACCGGAAGCGACTTTTTCGATTTGTGAAGAACTACCCGCTGGCCGCGGCCGGCCTAGGCTTGATCGCCCTGTTCGCGCTGGCAGCCATCTTTGCTCCCTGGCTGGCTCCCTGGAACCCGATGGAGATTCGACTGCCGGTCCGCCTCGCGCCCCCTTCCACGGAGCATTGGTTGGGCTGCGACGAACTGGGCCGGGACATCCTCTCCCGCATCCTGATGGGCGCGCGTGTTTCGCTTTCGGTGGGTAGCGCGGTGGTAGCCGTCTCGCTCTCCCTGGGAGTTCTGGTGGGCCTCGTCGCCGGCTACTGGGGCGGACGATTCGACGCCTTTATAAATGTCATCGTCATCAATTCGCTGCTGGCTCTGCCGGGCATCCTGCTGGCGATTGCCGTGGTAGCCTTCCTCGGACCCGGCTTCTGGAATCTGGTCATTGCCCTGAGCCTGGGCGGTTGGATCGGTTTTGCCCGTCTGGCGCGCGCCCAGACCTTGCAGGTGAAAGAATTAGAATTCATCGAAGCCGCACGGGCGCTCGGCGCAAGCCACTCGCGGATTCTGTTCCGCCACCTGTTGCCGAACATCCTGCCGCCGGTTCTGGTTCAGGCCTCGATTGCCATGGCCGGAGCCGTGCTGGCCGAAGCAAGCCTCAGCTTCCTGGGACTGGGCGTGCCGCCGCCCACGCCCAGTTGGGGCTCCATGCTCAATTCTGCCCGCGGGTATCTTTTCAGCGCTCCGCACTTGGCCGTCTGGCCCGCTCTGGCCCTCATGTTGGCCGTCCTCTCCTTCAATTTCCTCGGAGACGCCCTGCGCGACCTGTTCGACCCCCGCAGCCAGTCCCTTACCGGAAACCGATAGGTTTTCGAAACGTTTCGAAAATATGGAATGAACAGCCTAAGCCGGGAGTGGGGTCGAAGGAAGGTGAATTATGTCCCTACGGGCTGGGCGCCCACCTGTAAGGTAACTTCCGCGCCTCGGACCGCGTTCAGCAGGCGCGCTGCGGACCCGCGGTTGGTGGCAATTTCCAAGTAATCGGAACTGCCGACCAGGGCGAACAGTTCGTCGGGTTGCCCCTGTGAATAGTTCGGGCAGAGCTGGTTGATGATCTTTTGACCCACGGTCAACCGAAACGGCGGAGGGTTCGCGTTGAAAAGCTGCGGCACCAATCCGGGCGTGAAATTCGTAATCAGGTTGCCGAAGCAGTCCACCTTCAGCACGGCGCCTTTCCAGGTGTTTGCGCCTTCGGCCTTCGGCTGGGGCGTGGCAAAGCGGACGAAGTCGGTGATCTGATCGCCCAGTTTCGTCACCTCCACGCCGCGAGCCAGCCAAGCGGCCAGCGGCGCGAAGACGTCCCGCCCATGGAAGGTATTGCTGACGGGATTCAGGAAGTATTGGTCGGCGGTAACGTGGACAACCTCGGTGGTGGGTTCTTTCTCATAGAGGAACGAGAGCACACCGTTATCCGGGGCGACGAACCTCTGGCTAAAGGCCCGGGCCACGATGGGGCGACGCTCGGAGCCGACGCCGGGGTCGACCACCACCAGATGGATGGTTTCGGGCGGGAAAAACCGGGCTGCCTGGAGTACGTTAAAAGCGCCGTCGAAGATATCGAAAGGGTTCACCTGGAGGTTCACGTCCACCACCTTCGCCTCCGGATAGATCCCCAGCATGACGCCTTTCATAACCCCGACAAAGTGGTCGTTCATGCCCAGATCCGTGGTGATGGCAATGTATTGGGGTCGCGCCACGCTATACTCCGCCTCTTTATATCCCGTCAATGCTGCTTCGCCGTCCGGGAGGAACGACCGTAACCAAATCCCCCAAGCTTGTCAAGGCGCAGAAAACAGGGCCTTGTAGGGACTTGGGTGCGACCAGGTAAGCGCTTCCTTCGCCGCTGCACTCTCACCACATCGGTTGTTCAGGAAAATAGTTTATGGGTGGCTTGAGCCTCGACCGGGCACGCTCGCTTACTTCTTGATCCGTCCGAAGAAGCGAAAATCGTAGTCGGGGTCGAGCTCTTGAACGCGCATCCAGGCGCTGACGGCGTTCTCCGGCTCGTCGGCCTCCAGGAACGCGAAGCCCAGCGCGTGGTGTATAAAAGCGGCGTCGCGATAGATATCCAGAGCTTCTTCGTAGGCCTGCCGCGCGCCGGTCCAATTCTGAAACTGAATCTGCTGGTAACCCCGCTCGACCAGGTCGCGCCAGTGCGGAGTGCAGGATTCGGAAGGAACTTCCATTGCGCGCGTCTTTGTGCGGCTGAGGATCTCCTTGGCGCATTGAGACAGAAAATTTCGGGCCGGTGAATTTGGGAAGATGGCGACCGATTGCACCAGCTCGCGCAGGCAAGAGTTCAACTCCTCACCCGTCCGCTCTTCGAGCGCCAGAAGGCGGACGGCGCGGCGCAGGTGCTCGCGGCTCTCCAGCAGCGACTCGGTGCGCATCAAAAACTCTTCGGCCTTCGTGTGCCCCGGGTCGACCAGCAACGCCTGACGATAACAGGCCGCCGCCTCGTCCATTCGTCCGGCGCTTCCCTCGGCATTCCCTTTCAGGTAATAGGTATCGGCATCGGCGGGATTCGCGCGGATGGCGCGGTTCAGCGCATCCAAAGCCCGGTCAATCTCCCGCAACTCCAGATAGCAGACACCCAGCTTGGCCCAGGCGGCGCCGTGGTCCGGGTCTTCGGAGACAATGCCGCCAAAGATTTCCACGGCGGCGGCGAAATCGGCCCGGCTCAGGGCATCGACGCCGCGCGTATACTCTGTAGCGATGGGTCCGTCCCGGGTCATCGGGCCTTGGAAGGAACAGGAGGAATAGTCTTGCTGCCGTCCAGGCTTACGACCGGCTCGGTCCCGACCACTTCGGCGCTGTGCTTGGCCCCGGGCGGGACGCGGATGCCGTCGCCCGGGCCCAGGATGAACTCCTGCCCGTGCATCTTAATCCTGAACCGTCCGCTCACCACGGTGTCTTTCTTCTCAAAGGGATGGGTATGGTCGGAAAGAAAAGTCCCCGGCGGATAGACGCAGCGGGCCACCGAGTAGCCTTCCTTCTCCAGGCGCGCCCGCATTCGGGCCTCATTCACCCTTCCCTGACCGGATTTCCCGCGTTTGAGCGTCAAAACGATTCACCTTTCCACCAGCGCAGCCGGCTTCGTAGCCGGATGGTAGATTTTTACCCCGAATCGTCCTTCTCAGCAATAGGGTTCGAAGAAAAAGCGCCCCAAAAGAGGAAATTGTAAGGAAACTTAACAAATAAGAAGGAGTTCAGGGGCCCTTTTCAGCGGTTTCGATGGGGTAGCCGGCTTTCTGCCAGGCCTCGTAGCCGTCGGCGAAGACGGCGAGCCGCTCCTCGACAAATCCCCTGGCGAGCAGCACGCGGCCCGTGGCGCGGCTCTCGGCGCACGGGTCGCCGGTCGAGGTGGATTGCCCGTAGATGACGATGACGATCTTGCGGTCCTTCGGCAACTTCTTTATACCTTCGCGCATTCCGCTAAGCGGGAGGTTCCTTGCGCCGCGGATGTGGCCCTTGCGGAACACGTCGGCATCGCGCACATCGAGAAAGACCATTTCGCTGCCGTCTGTGTATAGCCGGTGGGCGGCTTCGAGGCCGATTCGCGGCGGCTCGGGCGGCAGGTCCTCCGTACATCCACCGAAGGGGCCGCCGAGGGAACCGAACGCGCCATCTTCACCCATGGATGAAGTCGACGGGTCGGTAATCACCATCCGGTCATTCCCGGGGTTGGGTCCCCCCGAGCCTGCCGTGACGGGTTCGGCGGAGGGCTCCCGGTCGGAACCCATCTGAGCGCCGTTGTCGGTTGCAACGGAGCTTCCCTCCCCACCGTTCTTGGCCGATTCGGCTTCGATCAACTCGGTGAACTGTGCCAGGGTCGGCACACCGGTGAGGGGGCGCTCGCCGAGGAAAAAGGTCGGCGTGGCCCGCACACCGAGCGCCGCGCCGTCTTCCTTGTCGCGCCGGACACGGGCGGCCATGCGGCCCGAATCGAGACACTCGCCAAACGCCTGCTCATCGAGCCCGATCCTCTTGGCGTGGCGCTTCAAGCCCTCCGGCTCCAATTCTTTCTGGTGCTCGAAGAACGTCTCCACCGCTTTCCAATACTTTCCCTGCTCGGAGGCGCACTCGGCCGCCTCGGCCGCCTTCCAGGCATGGGGGTGATGGGTGGTGAGCGGATAGTGCCGGAGCGTGTAGCGCATCCTCCTGCGGTAGCGGTCGCGGAGTTGCCGGAGGACGGCCTCGGCCCGCGCGCACCCTCCGCACTGAAGATCGGCGAACTCCACCAGAACCAATTCCGCCCCTTCGGGTCCGATCCAATGGCTGTCGGCGCGGTGCAGCCGTTCCAGGTTTTCCCGGGCGACGCCCGTCGGGCCTACCGGCTCCCCGGGCCGCGTCAGCAGCCACCACGCGGGGACGCTCAACACCCCGAAACAGGCCAAGATCGCAAGATGAGCCTTCACCCTCGGCAGAACCCCCGAGCCATTTGAGGTAAAATTTGAGGCCGAATATGAGATCGGGGCGGACGGCCGCTGCACTTCCCAAATCGAAAGACCGAAGACGGCGGTGATGATCAGCGCCGAGGCCACGCACCAGATGCACCAAGCTTCAATCACAAAGGCTTCCAGGCCGGTCAGGTAGAGCGAGACGAGAAACCCGGCTCCGGCGATGAAGAGGGTCCCGTTGCGGGCCAGTTCGGGAACTTTGGCAAAATGGGCCGCTTGCCGGCGGCCGGCGCCGGACCAGACCGCCGCCAAGCTCAGCAGCACCAAGCCCGCATACATCGCCACCCCGTAGACGGGAAGCGGTATGCCCCAAGCAACCGCATAGGAACTGGAGCGAACCTCGTCACAGCCCGACCCCACACAGAACATCGGGCGCGAAGGAGAGGTGTACATCCACCACAGGAGAGCAGAAATAAACAGGCCCACCAGGGAGAGTGAAAAAATTAGGCGCTGCTTCATGTTTCCCTTCTTCATCCCGTCTCCGGCCCGCCAGGGGCCTCTTCGGGGTATTATAGCTTTTCGCCTATGAAATTAAAAAGCCGGTGGCCCTTAAGAATCCGGCCTCTTCCGGAGAAGAACGTCGACCAGCTCAATCAGCCCGTAGATCGCGAGACAAATCGCAGCGTCCGCCGCCAATCCCCAATCCATTTCGAACCGCTCGTGGCGCAATACCGGGGGAAGTTGAGGTTGGAATGAAAAATAAATGAGATTGCCTACCAAGACAGCCGCCAAGGACTTCCGATACCGGAGTTTGTACAACGCCATAGGATCTACTCCGTGCCCAGCACCCTTACTAGTATAAAATACCGAAGCGTGCCACCGAAAAAGAAACTATCTCTCACCGATCCGCTGCAATACCTGAAGGGCGTGGGCCCGGCGCGGGCGAAGCTGTTGGCCGAGCGCGGCATTCTCACCTTAGAGGACCTGCTCTACTATCCGCCCTTTCGCTACGAGGACCGCTCCCGGATTACCCTGGTCCGCGACCTGAACCCCGGCCGGACAGCCACCGTGCTGCTCAAGGTCGAAGCCGCCGGGCTCTCCCGCACGCGCCGCGGCATGGCGATTTTCGATCTGGCGGGAACAGACGAGACAGGGCTGTTCCATTGCAAGTGGTTCCACGCCTCGTATCTCGAAACGAACCAGGTCTTCGAACCCGGCCGGCGCGTCTATTTCCACGGCAAGGTCGAGTGGGACCCCTACCGAAAACATCGTTTGCAGATGATTCAGCCGAATTTTGAAATTGTCTCCGATTCGAACAAAGAGACCGACTCGACCGAAATGCAACGAATCGTCCCCATCTATGAAGCCGTCGGGACGGTCAATGCGCGCCTGCTGCGGCGGCTGGTGGCCTCGACGCTGGTGATGACGCAAGATGCGATCCCGGAAACGCTGCCCCTGTCGATCTGCCGCCGCACGGGACTTCCCGAACGCGCCGCCGCGCTCGAACAGACGCACCTGCCGGCGGAGGGGACCTCGCTCGACGAGCTGCAAGAGTTTCGCACCCCCGCCCAGAAGCGTCTGATCTTTGAAGAATTCTTCTTTCTCAGCGTCGGCCTCTCGCTGCGGCGCAAAAAGGCAAAGACCGTTCCCGGCTTCTCCTTCAAGCCAAATGAAAAGGTCCGTTCGGCCATCAAGACCATGCTTCCCTTTCATCCCACCGCAGCTCAGAAACGTGTTTTAAAAGATATCGTCGACGACATGAAAGTCCCCGTACCGATGAACCGGCTGCTGCAGGGCGACGTCGGCTCCGGCAAGACCATCGTCGCGCTCCAGGCCGCCGTCCTGGCCATGGGAAACGGAGCGCAGGTGGCGCTGATGGCGCCGACGGAAATCCTGGCCACGCAGCACTACCTCTACGCCAAGCGGCTCATGGCAAAGCTTCCTTACCGAATCGGCCTGCTGGTGAGCGGGCAGAAGGCGAGCGAGCGGGAAGCGACCCTTGCAAAAATTCGCGCCGGTGAGATTGATCTGGTGGTCGGCACGCACGCGCTGATCCAAGGCCGGGTCGAATTCGCGCGGCTGGGGCTGGCAATTGTGGACGAGCAGCACCGCTTCGGCCTCCTGCAGCGTTACGGGCTGATTCGGAAAGGGGCAAGTCCGGACGTGCTGGTGATGACGGCCACGCCCATCCCCCGCACGCTGGCCCTGACGCTCTACGGCGACCTGGATGTTTCGGTACTCGACGAGCTGCCGCCGAACCGCGTGCCGGTCGAAACCACGCTCTTCACTGAAAGCCAACGGCACTTGACCTTTGAGTTTATCCGCCAAAGAGTCCGGCGCGGCGAACAGGCTTACATCGTCTACCCGGTCATCGAAGAAGGCAGCAAGACCGAGTTGCGGCCCGCCGTCCAAATGTACGAGCACCTCGCGAAGAACGTCTTCCCCGAGTTGCGGGTGGCGCTGCTCCACGGCAGGCTCCGCAGCCGGGAAAAAGAGGCGGTGATGGAAAAATTCAAGGGCGGAGAAGTACAGGTGCTGGTGGCGACGCAGGTAATTGAAGTCGGCGTAGACGTGCCGAACGCGACCGTCATGCTCATCGAGCATGCGGACCGCTTCGGCCTGGCGCAACTGCATCAGCTTCGCGGCCGCATCGGGCGCGGCGGCAAGAAGTCCCATTGTCTGCTGACGACGCCGGAAAAGATCTCCGAGATCGCCGAAAAGCGTCTGCAATCGATCGCCGAGACCACCGACGGGTTTAAGATCGCCGAAACCGACCTGCGGTTGCGGGGACCGGGCGAGTTCTTCGGCACCAGGCAGTGGGGCGTTCCGGCCTTTCGCATGGCCAACATTCTTCGCGACCAGGAAATCCTGGAGTGGGCCAAGCGCGAAGCGCAGCAGTTCGTCGAGCGGCCCGGCTCTCCGGAGGAGCTGGAAGCCACCACGGCCTATCTTCAAAAACAATGGAGTCGGCGCTACGCACTATCGCAAATTGCCTAATGGCTCAAATCGCCTAAGTACCCAATATGCGCATCATCGGCGGAACACATCGCGGCCGGAACCTGAGCACCCTGCGGGGATTTAAGTATCGTCCCATGCTCAATCAGTTGCGGCAGACGCTGTTCGACATCCTCAGCCCCACGATTGAAGGCGCCGCCTTCTTGGACCTCTACGCCGGTACCGGGTCGGTCGGCTTGGAAGCGCTGAGCCGCGGCGCAAGCGAAGCCGTCTTCGTCGAGTCGCATCGCCCGGCGGTTACCGTGATTGAAAAGAATCTTGCCAACTTGAAGCTGACGAACGGGCAGGTACTCGGCCTGTCAGTATCAAGCGGCTTGGGACGGCTCAGATTCCAGGAGCCTCGCTTTGACGTGGTCTTTCTAGCCCCACCCTACAAGGACGAAGAGGAGTACAAACAGAGCCTGGAGGCTCTGGGGCGGCCGGGGTTGGTGCGGGCGAAAGGTCGCGTGATCGCGCAGCACTCCCGGCGTCTGGAATTACGAGATTTCTACGGGGAACTGAGGCGAACCCGCAACCTTTTACGGGGTGAGTCCCAATTGACTTTTTATGGGTATTTCAGCAGTGAAACATAGCGAATTGCCGCTTATCAAAGGAAATTAGCCCGCTTTCTTGGTCTCTGTGTGGAAAATGCCGTAGGATGTGAAAAAATTTCGCATCCCCTGACGAGGCCCTTGACTTCCGGCCCCGTTCCTACCTATATTACTGGAAGCTACATATCTTAAAGGTAGTTCCGGCAAGCAGTTCCGGGCCGTGTGGGTTCCTTCGGCGACTTGTGTCGTGGGTTTTTCGCAAGAGCCGGTGCCATATGAATCGGTCCTTATTCCGTTGTCCTTGGTAGGTTCGGAAGCGGTGGTTTCGCTCCGGCGTCAGCAGACTCGTCCTATGGATGACAAGGTCTACACATTCCTTATTCTTCCCGGTCCCAGCAAGAAAATGATCAAGGTGGAAGTCTCGCTGAAGAGCGTCTACTTCGCCTTGGGCGTAGGCATTGCGACTCTCGCCTTGTTGAGCGTGCTGGGAATTACCTACGCTCGGATGCTGGCCAAAGTCTCCGACTACAACCAACTGCGAAGCGAGCGGGAGAATTTAAGAGAAAAAGTGACGAGCCTCGCCTCCGTCGTCGACCATACGAATGAGAAGCTCGATTCCATCCAATCGCTGGCGCGTGACGTGGCCGTCAGCTATACCTTCGCCCGGCGCAACGGAAGGAGCCCCTTCCCGCGGAACGTCTCTCTGGCCGCCGACTTTCTCCCCGGCGTCGGAACGGAATATGAGGCCACGGTGAACGCTTTTACCGTGCTCCGGGCGAATCTGCTCGCCGAGCCGGTCGACTTGGTCAAAGCGCTCTTCGTTACCGAAAGAGACTACCTGGACCTTTCGCCGAAACCTTCCATCTGGCCGGTGCAAGGCTACCTCACCAGCCACTTCGGGCAACGGATTGATCCCTTTCTCGGCGAGGGGATGTTCCATCCGGGAATGGATATTTCCGCTCCCCGTTACTCGCGCGTGGTAGCCCCTGCCGACGGGCTGGTGCGCTTCGCCGGCGCCCAGCCCGGCTACGGCAACCTGGTCATCGTCAGCCACGGCTACGGCCTGACGACGAAAATGGCGCACCTCTCAAAGCTGGGCGTTCGATTGGGCCAGCAGGTAAAGCGAGGCCAACTGGTCGGCTACGTCGGCAGCAGCGGCCGCGCCACCGGACCTCACCTGCACTACGAAATTCTGGTCAACGAAATTCCCGTCAACCCGGCACAATACCTGAAAAGCATAAAGCCTCGCAAGCGCGGTCAAATGCCTCGGTTCTTGGGAGGACCCGCTCCCTCTCAATCCCAGCCCCCACTTTAATAATTAAGGCCGGCCATTTTCGATAAGGCTGAACGTAGGCCGGTATTCCGCAGCGCGTTCCCCGCGTTGGTGTGGATGGATTCGGTATAATTCGGCAGATCGCTCATTCCTGCCTCGCCAGCAGTTCCGCCAAGTGGAGTGTGCGGAGCGGCTGCCGCTCACGATGGATGGCTCCGGCCAAGTGCATCAATCAGCCCGAGTCCTTGGCGACAAGATATTCGGCCCCGGTGGCTGCGGCGGCGCGGAGCTTATCGGTCCCCATCGCGGTTGAGACACCTGGGAATTTCACCGCAAACGCCCCGCCGAAGACGCAGCAGGCGGTGGACTCTTCCATCTCCACGAAGTCGATTCCCCGCACGGCACGAATCAGGCGGCACGGCTCAGTGGAGACTCCCAGTTCGCGCAGCAGTTGGCAGGCATCGTGATAGGTGACCCGCGACGAGCAGGCAGCGCCCACGTCCTCGACGCCCAAGACCTTTACCAGGAATTCGGAATACTCATAGAACCGCGGAGCGAGAGCTTCCGCCTGCCTTCTTCGCTCCGGGTCATCTTGGAAAAGATCCGGGTAGAAGACTCTTACCATCGTGGTGCAGGAACCGGAAGGGGTACCCACATCATCGACATTTTCATAAAGATCGAGCAGCCCGCAGGCCACCTGCCGCGCCTCAGCTCGGTAGCCGGAATTGAAGGCATGCTGTCCGCAGCAGGTCTGCGCCGGGTTTTAGGCTTCCACACCCAAGCGGCGAAGCACCCTCACTACGCTCTCCCCCACCTGAGGGAAAAACTGGTCGATCAAGCAAGTGGTAAGGAGCGCTACTCGAATGTTTTCCATAGGTTGAAGAGGACAGGAAATACCTATGTTAACACGCCTTGCCGCCCTATTCGTACTGTGGCGGCATAGGCAGCTCTGGGCCGAAGTCACGCTGCCCCGCAAAGCCCCGCCCCATTCGCCTGGGAGTAAAGAAGAAAGGCCTCCTGACCCCGCGGGATTTGGATGAGTGCCTTTCAAACGCTCGTACCGGGACGCCGAAAAACTTTGAAGTCCCTGAAAACACGGGCGAGATTCTTGACACGCCTTTTCGCGACATGTTAGATTCTTTCGTTCGTCATGTCGTCGGTCGCGCCAACCGCACTCCTCTCGAACGGACTACAACGGTAACATTAACAACCCATGGAAAAAGTTCTTTATCAAATTCAGCAACTCCTCTTAGAGGGCAGCGTCACGGTTGCGTTCGTCTTCGTATTGTTTTTTGTCCTCAACCGCTTCCTGTTCCGCCCCATCTCAAAGGTATTGGACGAGCGGGAGCGGATGACGAGCGGCGCGCTGGCCGAGGCAGCCCAGCAGGCCCGGCAAGCCGAGACAAAAACAGAGGAGTTCGAAAGCTCTCTGCAGCAGGTTCGGCAGGAGATTTATCGGCGGCGGGAAGCGCTTCGAGAGGAGAATCAGGCCGAGCGGGACGCCCTATTGAGCGAAGTCCGCAAGCGCACCCAGGCGGCCCTCCGCGCGGGCAAGGCCGATGTGGCAAAGCAGGTGGATTCGGCCAAGAGTACTTTGGGGGCAGAAAGTAAGGCTCTGGCCCAGCAAATCTCCGATGCCGTTCTGGAGGTTTCCCGTTGAAACGGCTTGCCGCCTTGGGTGGTTTCCTATTGATCACGTTGCTCTTAAGCGCCCCCCTGCAGAAGCCGTTGCACGGCTCCGGGTCGGCAGATGCCGTCCGTGAGGAAGAGGAGCACGCAGGCGAGAGTGCCCTCGACCTCATATTTAAGATTGTTAATTTTGCCATCCTGGTCGGCGGACTGAGCTATATCTTGCGAAAGCCTCTCGCCAACTTCTTCGCCGAGCGAACCACAACCATCCGGAAGGAATTGGGAGAGGGTCGCAAGGCGCTCAAAGCCTCCCAAGCGCGCCTCAAAAGCGTGGAAGAGAAGATGGAGGGGCTCGAGCAACACATCGCCATCCTGAAGGAAACCGCCGAAAAAGAGGAGGAAGACGGGCGAGTGCGCCTGAAGGAAGCGGCCCGCCGGGAATCGGAACGCATCGCAGAAGCCGCACGGAATGAGATGGAAAGCGCCACGCGCGTGGCCCAAGTGGAATTAAAGTCCTTCGCCGCCCAGCAGGCCATCCGGTTGGCCGAGGAGATTCTCCGCAACCGCATGGATAAGAAACAACTCGCTTCGCTGGTGAACGGGTTCGTGGAAGAAATGAAGGAAGTACGTAAAGCCTAAATCAATCACGAGGGAGCACTACTCGATTGCCGGGAGCCGTTGCCAACCGATACGCGAAAGCCCTTGCCGATGTCGTCACCGACGGCCAAGACTCCCGTAAGGTCCAAACTCAACTGGAGGAGTTCTCTTCTCTGCTCGAGAGAAATACTGAACTGAGACAGGTGCTCACCTCCCCCGCTTTTCCCCTCCCCAAACGAAAAGCCGTAATGGAAGCCGTCCTCAAGCGGGTGAAGTTCGCCAAGTTCACCACCAACTTCCTCCTCGTTTTGCTCGACAATTTCCGGCTGAAATTGCTGGAAGACATCTGCGAAGCATTTAAGCAGAAAGTGGATGAGCAGTTGGGCATCGTCCGGGTCCGGGTGAGCGCAGCCGAGCCGCTGGCGAAGAAACAGCAGACCGAGCTGCAGAAGTCGTTCGAGACGCTGACCTCCAAAAAGGTGGAATTGGTGGTGAGTGAGGATCCCTCGCTTGTCGGCGGAGTCGTCGCCCGAGTCGGCAGCACGGTCTATGACGGGTCGTTAAAGAGCAAGCTCGAACGGATGAGCGAACACCTAATTTCAAGAACCCAATAGTGGATAGTGTGCGCCGCCCTTGGGGGGCGGGCGCAAGAATTTAGAAACACCCAGAGGATTGACCATGGCGGAAATCAAAGCTGACGAGATCAGCAAAATTATACGCGAGCAGATTGAAAACTACGAACCCGGCATAGCCGTCAGCGAAGTCGGCACGGTCACCTCGGTCGGGGACGGCGTGGCGCGTATCTACGGGCTTGAAAAGGTCATGGCCGGAGAGCTTCTCCAGTTCCCGCATGACGTGGCCGGGCTGGCGCTGAACCTGGAAGAAGACCAGGTGAGCGCCGTGCTGCTCGGCGACTACACGGAGATCAAAGAGGGCGACGAAGTCAAACGGATGCACCGGATTATGTCCGTGCCGGTGGGCGAGGCCATGGTGGGCCGCGTGGTGAATTCGCTGGGACGCCCCACCGACGGCAAGGGGCCGATCCTCACCGAGCACTTCAACGCCATCGAGCGGCTGGCGCCGGGCGTAGTAGACCGCCAACCAGTGAGCGAACCGGTCCAGACGGGCCTGAAATCCATCGACGCGATGATCCCCATCGGCCGCGGCCAGCGCGAGCTGATCATCGGCGACCGGCAGACCGGCAAGACCGCCATCGGCATCGACACCATCATCAATCAAAAAGGGGGTGACGTGATCTGCATCTACGTCGCCATCGCCCAGAAGCGCTCGACCATCGCGCATCTGGTAAAGACCCTGACCGAATACGATGCCATGAAGTACACCATTGTGATCGAAGCCTCGGCTTCCGACCCGGCCTCGATGCAGTTCCTGGCACCCTACGCCGGATGCGCCATGGGCGAGTATTTCCGTGACAGCGGCAGGCACGCCCTCTGCATCTACGACGATCTATCCAAGCACGCCGCCGCGTACCGCGAAATCTCGCTGCTGCTCCGCCGCCCGCCGGGCCGCGAAGCCTTCCCCGGCGACGTCTTCTACCTCCACTCGCGCCTGCTCGAACGGGCGGCGAAGATGAATGAAAAATTGGGCGGCGGCTCGCTCACCGCTCTTCCCATCATCGAAACGCAGGCCGGCGACATCTCCGCCTACATTCCCACCAACGTCATCTCGATCACTGACGGACAGATTTATCTGGAGACGGACCTGTTCCACTCCGGCATCCGCCCGGCCATCAACGTCGGCCTGTCGGTTTCGCGCGTGGGCGGCGCGGCGCAGATCAAGGCCATGAAGCAGGTGGCGGGAACCTTGCGGCTCGATTTGGCCCAGTACCGCGAGCTCGCCGCTTTCGCGCAGTTCGGCAGCGACCTCGATAAGGCCACGCAGGCGCAACTGAATCGCGGCCAGCGCTTGGTGGAAATCCTCAAGCAGGATCAATACGTGCCGCTTCCCGTGGCCCGCCAAGTGGTCACTGTCTTTGCTGGAACGAACGGCTACCTGGACGACATTGAAGTCGGAGACTGCCTCGCCTTTGAAAAAGGCCTCTACGAATTCCTGGATATCGCCCACCCAACTCTCCTTGAGGAGATTGTTTCCAAGAAGACTTTGGACGACGATTTGAAAGCGAAACTGAAAACCGCTCTGAACGAATTCAAGACCAAATTCGTCTCTGAACGGAAATCTGAGCGGAAAGCGGGAGTGGCGTAGGTGCCGAGCATCCTCGATATTCGGCGGCGGATCCGCAGCGTCCGCAACACGCAGCAGATTACGCGCGCTATGAAGATGGTGGCCGGAGCGAAACTCAACCGCGCCCAGGACCGCGCCGTAAGAACGCGTCCCTATGTGAATCAGACCTCTTCAGTGCTCAGCAGCTTGGCCGCGCGCGTCGAAAATCCCGACCATCCGTTGCTCGAACGACGCGAAGTCCGCAAGGTTCTGCTCGTCCTGCTCACCGCCGACAAGGGTCTCTGTGGGGCTTTCAATTCCAATCTCATTCGCGCCGCCCAGCACTACCTGGAAGAACATAAAGATTTGGAAGTCTCGATGATCACCATCGGACGGCGCGGGAGCGACTTCTTCAGGAAGCGCGACGTGCCGAAGGTCGCCGAGTGGGTCGGTCTGTTCGGCCGGTTAAAGTTCACCGACGCCGAAGAGATCACTTCCAAGATTATCTCGCTTTATACGGATGGAACCTTTGACGCCATCGATCTGCTCTACAATGAGTTCAAGACGGTGTTGACGCAGAAGCTGGTGGTGGAGCGGTTCTTGCCCATCGAACCCATTGCGCCGCCCAACGTAGCAGGGGAAGCAGCCGACTCCCCGCTAGTGGACTACATCTACGAGCAGCCACCAGGGGAAATCTTCGGCCGCTTGCTGCCGCGCTACGTGGAGATTGAAGTCTACCGCGCGCTGATCGAATCGGAAGCAGCAGAGCTTGCCTCCCGCATGACGGCGATGGACTCGGCGACGAAGAATGCCGGTGAGATGATCGACCAATTAACTCTCAACATGAACCGCATCCGGCAGGCCGCCATCACGCGGGAAATTATTGAAATCGTAAGCGGCGCCGCAGCCCTCTAAAATTCTTCCGGCAGCGGCTCATGAGGTACTGAGGTCTTTATGGCAAACAACATCGGAAAAGTTGTGGCGATTATCGGACCGGTCATCGTAGCCGAATTCGAGGAAGGGAAGCTGCCGTCGATTTACAACGCCGTGCGCGTCACCTCAGACGGCTTCGATGTGCCCTCGCCGCTCAACGTGATTCTGGAAGTCGAGCAGCACATGGGCGAAAGCCGCGTCAAGTGCGTGGCCATGGAGCCGACCGAAGGCATGGTCCGCGGCATGAAGGTGGAAGACCTGGGCCACCCGATCACCATCCCCGTAGGGAAACCGACGCTGGGCCGGGTGATGAACGTAATCGGCGGCGACGCCGACCGTCTGGGACCGATTGAATCCGACACCCATTTCCCCATCCACCGCCCCGCCCCCAAACTTGAAGACCAGAGCACCAGCATGGAGATGTTCGAGACGGGCATGAAGGTGGTCGATCTGCTTGAGCCGTACTTGAAAGGCGGAAAGACGGGCCTGTTCGGCGGCGCGGGCGTCGGCAAGACCGTCATCATCATGGAGCTGATCAACAACGTCGCTCTGAAGCACTCGGGCGTCTCCGTCTTCGCCGGTGTGGGCGAGCGGACGCGCGAAGGCAATGACCTGTGGCTGGAAATGACCGAGGCGGGCGTTATCACGCCCGGCGATTCGGATAAATCCAAGGTCGCCCTGGTCTACGGCCAGATGACCGAGCCGCCCGGCGCGCGGCTTCGCGTCGGGCTGACCGGGCTGACCGTCGCCGAATACTTCCGCGACGTCGCCGGCCAGGACGTGCTGCTCTTTATCGACAACATTTTCCGCTTTACGCAGGCCGGCTCGGAGGTCTCCGCGCTGCTCGGCCGCATGCCTTCCGCCGTCGGCTACCAGCCGAACCTGCAGACGGAGATAGGCGAGCTCGAAGAGCGCATCACCTCGACGAAGAAAGGTTCGGTCACTTCCGTGCAGGCCATCTACGTTCCCGCCGACGACTTGACCGACCCGGCTCCGGCCACCACGTTCTCGCACTTGGACTCGACCACGGTGCTCTCGCGCCAGATCGCCGAGCTCGGCATCTACCCGGCGGTCGATCCGCTGGCTTCCACCTCGCGCATTCTCGATCCGCACATCGTGGGTGAGGAGCACTACAACGTCGCGCGCGACGTCAAAGCCATACTCCAAAAGTACAAAGAACTTCAGGATATCATCGCCATCCTCGGCGTCGACGAGCTCTCCGAGGAAGACAAGCTCTCTGTGGCCCGGGCGAGAAAGATTCAGAAGTTCCTCTCGCAGCCCTTCTTCGTCGCCGAGAAATTCACCGGCCTTGCGGGGCGTTACGTCAAATTGGAAGATACCATCAAAGGCTTCAAGCAGATCGTGGAAGGCCGGCACGACGACATTCCCGAACAGGCCTTCTACATGATGGGAACCATCAAAGAAGTCCTGGAGCAGGCCGAAAAGATGAAGACGGCGCAGTAAGGGCAAGGGGGAATTCTTGCGCTCCCGCCCCACCCTTTCCTTCCCCCCTACGCCCGCGAGGTTTCGTTTGGAGGACGAGTCGGAAAGGATGGGGCACCCGGTCAAACCGTCGCTCCACCCCAAGCGCAATGGCAGATACACTTCCAACTTCACTACAACTCGAAATCGTCACGCCGGACCGCGCCCTAGTTCACGAAACGGTGGAAGAGATTACCACTCCCGGCAAGGGCGGCTGCTTGGGAATCCTTCCGGGCCATGCTCCGCTGCTCTCCGAGCTTGAAATCGGAGAGCTGACCTACAAGAAATCCGGACAAACCCACTACCTGACGGTCGGGGGAGGGTTCGTCGAGGTATTACCCGACCGCGTCATCGTCCTTACGCCGATCGCCGAGCGGCAAGAGGAAGTGGACCGCAAACGGGCCGAAGAAGCGCGCCAACGAGCTGAAGACCGCCTGGGACGACACGACGATCCGAACGTGGACTTCCTCCGCGCCCGCACCTCCCTGTCCCGCGCCATAACCCGCATTCAAATTTTCGACCGCAAGTAGTTCCCTTCCCCGCGGTCCCTTGGAATCAAAAGCTCCCGCTTGGAGAGTCTTCTGCGATGGGCTAAACTGAGCCCTGGAAAACATAGAGGTCTCCGACGTGCATCTTCACACCCACGGAAAGCTTCCAGGCCGAGTGCTGAAGATTTCCCTCGCCGTGACCTTCCTTCTCGTCGTGGGAGAGATGGCAGCCGGAGTATGGGCCACCAGCCTGGCGCTCATTTCCGACGCTTGGCACAACCTCACTGACATGCCTTCGATGGCGCTGGCCTTGCTGGCCCTCTATTTTGAAAAGAGACCTCCCACGGAAGAGAAGACCTACGGGTATCACCGCGCCGGAGTGCTGGCCGCCTTTGTAAACTCTCTGCTGCTGCTCGCCGTGGCCGCGTACCTTTTTTACGAAGCCTTCGCACGGTTGATGAATCCTCAAGCGGTGGGTACCACCCTCATGGTGGTGATGGGTGCCGTCGCCTTGGCGGTCAACGGCGGCATCACGTGGGCGCTGGCCCGCAGCAGCCGGACGGACCTGAACCTGCGCGCCGTCTTTATTCACAATTTGGGGGATGCGGCGTCAAACCTGGCCGTGATCGCGGGCGCCGTTCTCATCCGCTACACGGGGCAGAATATCTTGGACCCGGTGATGTCGGCCTTGATCGGCGGGCTGATCGTCTGGAGCGCCTGGGGCATTCTACGCGAGTCTGCCAATATTCTGTTGGAAGGGTTGCCAAAAGGGCTGAAGCTGAAGAGGGTCGCGGGGCAAATGCTCTCTGTCTCCAGCGTCGAGGAGGTCCACGATATTCACATCTGGAGCCTCAACTTCTATCACCATGCGCTCTCCTGCCACGTGCTGATTCACGACATGGCGACTTCCGAGAGCGAAAAGATTCGCCACCAGTTGCGGGAACTTCTGAGCCGCGAATTCAACATCACGCACTGCACCATCCAGTTCGAGCACACTCACCCGCCGGGCGAATTTCATCGCTACATGCCCGAACCTGCCCCCATCGATCAAACCTCCGCCAAGCCCAAGCGCACCGAACCGCCACCCTCGGACTCCCCCAAGGACGCCGCCTAGCCGGTGCGTGCTGCGCGGCCGGATGGAGAATTATTTCAACTCGAAAACAAGAAAATACTGGTAGGGCAAAAAATCGAAGTCTTCGGCTAAATGAAATCCGGCGGCCATGACCAAGAATAGGATGAGGAACGTCGACCAGAGCCGGGTATCCTTCCCTTCAACCGATTCGATTTCCCGCTGGATATCCACCACTCCACGCGGCTGCATTTTCGCCATTTCTTAGTTCATCTCTCCAGTTGATTCTTTGATTGATTCTTAGACCCGGCTCCTCCGGACCCTCGTACTTGCTGAGCGCTTGCCCGGCCAAACCCGACCAGAGTGCCCAATTCTACGCTAAAAATCAAGCCTTGGGCGGCAAGATTCGGTCCAATCCTCCTAGGTAAGAGCGCAGGACTTCGGGGACCACGACCGACCCGTCGGCCTGTTGGTAGTTTTCCAGCACGGCCAGCCAAGTGCGACCCACAGCCAGTCCGCTGCCGTTGAGTGTGTGGACCAGTTCGTTCTTCCCGCGTGTTCCCCGGCGGAAGCGGACGTTCGCGCGCCGGGCCTGGAAATCGGCGAAATTGCTGCACGAGGAGATCTCCTTGTACTCGCCGCTGAAAGGCAGCCAGACCTCGATGTCATACGTCTTGGCGGAAGAGAATCCCATGTCGCCGGTCGAAAGAGCCATGACCCGGTAAGGTAACTCCAATTTTTGGAGAATGATCTCCGCATGGTGGGTCAGGGATTCGAGTTCGTCATAGGAACGCTCCGGCAGAGAGAAGACGACCAACTCGACCTTCTGGAACTGATGCTGGCGGATGATGCCGCGCACGTCCTTGCCGTAGGAGCCGGCTTCACGGCGGAAGCATGCCGACCAAGCGCAGAATCGGGAGGGGAGCTGGGCGGCGTCCAGAATCTCATCCCGATAGAGATTCGTCAGCGGCACCTCGGCGGTGGGAATCAGCCAGAGGTCCGTACCTTCCAGGCGAAACAGGTCCTCAGCGAATTTCGGCAGGTTGCCCGTGCCGTAGCAGCTGGCGCTGTTCACGATAAACGGCGGCAGAATTTCCGTGTAGCCGTGCTCGCCGGTGTGGACGTCGAGCATAAAATTGGCCAGCGCCCGTTCCAGCCGCGCGCCCTCGCCCCGGTAGACGACAAAGCGCCCGCCGGAGATTTTAGCCGCGCGCTCGAAGTCCAGGATGCCAAGCTTCGGGCCCAGGTCCCAATGCGCCTGCGGCGTAAAGTCGAATTTCTTCGGCTCGCCCCAACAGCGGACCTCCTGATTGTCGGCAGCGCTCACCCCCCGCGGGACGCTCTCATGCGGGAAGTTTGGAATCTGCAGGAGAATCTCCCGCATCTCGCCTTCCGCCTCCTTCACCTGCGCGTCCCGTTGCTTAATCTCCTCACCCAGTGCCTTCATTTCGGCGATCAGCGCGGAGGCATCCTGCTTCCGCTTCTTGAGCAAGGCGATCTCGTCGGAGGTTTTGTTGCGATGGGCGCGGCGGCGTTCGACTTCCACCAGCAACCGGCGACGAGTCGCGTCCACCTCTTCAAAACTTCCGAGCGCGGCCTGTAGCCCCTCTTCGCTCAGGCCCCGCGCGCGCATCATCCCACGAACTGGGTCCAGGTTTTCTCTGACAAAGGTAAGATCAAGCATAGGAGGTCATGGCGGTTTTCGGAAATTTCCGACCGAGACCGATGCACTAATCTAAACGAGGGAGGAGAGAGTGTCAACAAAGGTCGGGTACGAAGAGAGAACCCTCCCCGAGGGCGCAGCTCCGAACCGGCGCGGCGCCCCCGAGAGGATTCGTCAAAACGGGAAGAGGCAGCCTTAGGTCTTTTTCTTCTTGGCCTTTTCCAGGTCACTCTTTAAGGTTTGGGCGCTCTTCTGAAGTTCCTGGTCCGGTTCCGGGCCCGCCTCCAACAACTCCTGGGCGCGGTCCAGAGCCATGCCGGCGTGATCGAGCACGATAAGGCGCTTCTTCGGCTCGTTCTCGCCCTTCGGGCCCAAAGCTTCCGCATTTTCAAGCAACTTTCGGGTGAGAAAGAGGCAGAAGGCCACATTGGTCACCTTCGCCGAGCCGGTCTCGAGAGCGGTTGAGACTTCGCTTGGTTCCACACCCAGCACCTCTGCCAGAGACCGCTTCATACCGGAGCGGACAGCATTCAGGTGAGCGTCCTTATGTTCACCGGCTTGAAGCCGCATCCCATTGCGGACGCGCTCCAACTGCTGGTTCACCGCCGGACCCTCGGCGGCGGGAATCGGGGCTTCCAGGGTAAGCTCCTTCACTTCCCCCTCCTTCTGAGTTTGGAGGAAGCGGCTGGACATCTCCGCCAAGTGAAGGGTATGGGACTTGGCGTCCTGGAAGTAGTTGAGCCGGTGGTTGGCATACTCCTTCCGGTCCGCCGCGCTTTCTATGTCCTCGCCTCCATCCCGGTAGGCGTCTCCCAACTAGGCGCCGGCCAGCCCGTTGGCAATGACAATGCTCAGCAGCTGTCCCCGCTCGGAAAATTCGTTCGCGGGGGAAGCTTTGGCCAGATTCGTCGCATAATCCTGGGCTTTCGTGAAACGCGACTTGCCGAAGGTCTCCTTGGCGTCCTCAAAGACCTTCGCGTATCCCGTGGCCTTCTCCTGCGGCGGCGTGCAAGCGACGGCGGCGGCCAAAAGGATGGTGGCAAGACCCGCTCCAAGAATCGAGGGAATGTTTCGTTTTTGAATCATCGGATTACCTCCGAGGCCGTGGAAGGCAACCCGTGCGGCGGCGTACACCCTCCCGACATGAATAGGAATTAAGACGATATTTCTTGGTTCTTATATTAACTAATATAAATCAGAAAAAAGTGGATTTCAATCAACCTCCCCGATTCGTAGACAGAGACGTTGCTCGGAGGGCGGCGGCAACAAGGAAAGGGGCAGATGCCACCATCTGTCCCCTTTGCATTACATTAAACGCGACTACTTGATTAATCGATTACTCGATCACTCCTGTGGTGGTTATCGAGTTAGGTGCATCTCCGGCCGCGACGGCGGACCCCGCCGAGGTGAGCGCGCCGGTGGAGCTATCAATCGTATAGACAGAAACGTTGTCGGAATCTCGGTTTGCCACATAGGCGAACCGGCCGGAAGGATCAACGGTTACGGACAATGGACTGGTCCCCGCGGCAACGGGGGCTCCTATTGATGTCAACGTGCCCGTCGTCTGGTCAATCGTGTAGGCGAAAACGTCGGCGGAAGCGAAATTTGCCGTGTAGGCAAACTGCCCCGGACGGATTGACCGTCACGGAAATAGGTCCACTCCCCGTGCCGATGTTCCCGTTATATTCCAATTGCCCGGTGTTCACATCCACCGCAAAAATGGACACTGTGTCATCATTAAAATTCGCCACAAACACAAACTCGGGGGGGATAAGGATGTTAAACGTCACAGCGTTAGAGGTACCACTTCCCGGGGCGGGGTTAAAAACCCTCACCTGAGCGCTTCCCACTGTGGCAATGTCGTCGAAAAAGATCACAGCCTGAATCTGTATGCTGCTCAAGAACGAGGTTAAACGGTTTGTGCCATTCCACTGTATCACAAGAGTTGGAAACAAACCCGGTCCCATTGGCCGTCAAGATGAAGGCAGGCAAACCGGCACTCCTCCCCACAGGGGAAATAGAACTGATCGACGGCACAGGGTTATCGGTAGGGCCAGTGGGGCCGGAAGGACCCGGGGTGTTGCCCCCTCCGCAGCCCGGCAAAAGACCCAAAGCAAGAATGATCGAGCTGACATAAGTCGTAAGAGATTTTAAGTTTCATTCGTGCCACTCCTCACTCTCCGGTCCACCAGACAGTTTGTATCGATCAACAGTTCATATCAGTCGCAGGAACAGCCCGACAGGCCCCACGCTACCGAACCCAACGCTTCCGCGAACGCCGGTTGGAATGAAATTCAGGAACGTGCCCCACTTGATCCTATTTCCCCATTCTAACGCTGCAAAGGAATGCTGTAAACCGGACTGCCGTTCGCCGGAATGCCGCTCATTTGACACCCTCCAACGCCTCTCCTATAATCCGGTTTCGACGACGGTGGAAGTTTCTTTACCCTTTCCCGGCGCAGTCCCGGAGCTTTTTCGCATGTCCGAATCCAAACCCGAACCTCAATCCTTCTACGAACAACGGCAGAAGAAACTCGAAGCCCTCACCCGCCTCGGCCACGCGGCCTACCCGAACCGCTTCGACCTCACGCACACTGTCGAGCAGATCGTCGAACGCTACCAGGGCTCCGCCCGCGAGGAACTCGAAGGCTCCAAAATCGACGTGCGCATCTCCGGGCGCGTCATGACCATCCGCGGCCACGGCAAGACCGGCTTTGCGCACTTGGCCGCCGCAGCCGGACGGCTGCAAATCTACGTCCGGCGGGACGTGGTGGGCGAAGAGAACTTTGAAATCTACAAGCTGCTCGACCTGGGAGACTTCATCGGCGTCGAGGGGCACCTGTTCCGCACCAAGACGGACGAGCTGACCGTGCACGTCAGCCGTCTCCACTTTCTGGCCAAGGCAATGCTCCCTTTACCCGAAAAGTGGCACGGCCTCGCGGATGTGGAGCTCCGCTACCGGCAACGTTACCTGGACCTGGCCTCCAACCCCGAAACGCAAGCGCGTTTTTCGAAGCGTAGCCGCTTGATTCGCGCTGTCCGCAGCTTTCTTGAATCGAAAGACTTCACGGAGGTCGAAACGCCGATGATGCAGCCGTTGCCGGGCGGCGCGCTGGCTCGGCCCTTTGCGACGCACCACAACACGCTCGACCTCGACCTCTACCTTCGCGTGGCGCCGGAACTCTACCTGAAGCGGCTGGTGGTGGGGGGCCTGGAGCGCGTCTTTGAAATCAACCGCAACTTCCGGAATGAGGGCATCTCGACGCAGCACAATCCCGAATTTACGATGCTCGAGCTCTACCAGGCCTACGCCGACTACCGGGACATCCGTGCGCTGACCGAGCGGCTGCTCTGGCACGTAGTCGAAACCGTCACTGGCAGACTGGAGCTTACCTACCAGGGCGAGAAGATCTCCTTCGACAAGTTCGCCGTCTATACGATGAAGGAGGCCGTCTGCGAATTCTGGCCCAATAAAAACGAAGGGCCGAAAGTAGAAGACCTAGACGACAAGGAAAACCTTATTCGCTGGGGGGATACCTATAACAACTGGGCTGCGGCCAACAATAAGCCGAAGCTCGAAACCGCGCCGGAGACCATCGACACCACCACCGCCGGGCATCGGCTGGCGGCCCTCTTCGAAGCCGTCTGCGAGGAGCACCTCCGCCAACCCACCTTTATCCTGGATTACCCGCTCGTCGTCTCACCGCTTTCCAAGCAGAAGCCCGACGACCCGGAATTCGTCGAGCGCTTCGAGCTCTACATCGCCGGGATGGAGGTGGCAAACGCCTTCAGCGAGTTGAACGACCCGGTCGAACAGCGGCGGCGGTTCACGATGCAGCAGGCTGAGCGCGATCAAGGAAATCAGGAGGCCCACGCCGTCGACGAAGACTACCTCCGTGCCTTGAGCCACGGCATGCCGCCCACCGGGGGCCTCGGCATCGGCATCGACCGCCTGACGATGATCCTCACCGACGCCCCTTCCATCCGCGATGTAATCCTCTTTCCCCTGTTACGACCCGCGAAAACGGCCCCTCCGGAATGATACCTCTTTCCCAGCGGCTCTAAATATCCTTACAAGTTCCATTTCATTCTTCCCTTTATCGCGAGGAGTAGCACATAATCCAGTATGCGATTTGATTTCTTCGTCGCCTTCCGTTACCTGATGTCGCGCCGTCACGAGACGGCGGTTTCCCTCGTCACGGTGATTTCCGTCGCCGGCGTGATGGCCGGCGTCATGTCGCTGGTGATCGCCTTGGCCGTCAACAACGGGTTCAAGGAAGACATGGAGAACCGGCTGGTCGGCGCCATGGCAAATGTCAGCCTGCTCAAAAAGGAGAGTAACGGAATAAGGAATTACGAAGAGTTGATCGCCGGACTGTTGCAAACGCCTCATGTGACGGCGGCCGCTCCGGCGCTTTATGAAAATGTGTTAATTTCCGCCGGTCCACGAGCACGAGGAATTGTTCTGAAAGGAATCGACCCGGAGCGCGAAACTGCCGTGACCACCCTGCTGGGAAATCTCCGCGACGGGACGGTGGCGGACCTTTCGGAAACTTTCGAGGACGCCGACCCGCTGATTATCGGCAAGGAACTGGCCAAATCGCTGGGCGCCGTGGTGGGAAGCACGTTGATGGTCACAAGTCCGCAGGGCCGCCTGACGCCGTTCGGCATTGTCCCGAAGTTCCGCGAATTCCAGGTGGTGGGCATCTTCGATTCCGGCTTCTACGAGTTCGACGCGACGTGGACGTTTACCAACTTGGACGTGGCGAGGCGACTGTTCGACCTGGATGATATCGTCACCGTGATTGAAATCAAGCTGGATGATATCTATCTGGCGGAATCGATGGCGGAAAAGGTGGAGCAGGCGGCCGGGGCGGAATTTACGACGACGAACTGGATGGAGCAGAACCGCTCTCTATTCAGTGCTTTACGGCTGGAGCGTCTGGTAACCGTGCTGACCATCGGGCTGATCGTCTTCGTCGCCGCGCTGAACATATTTATTACGCTGACCATGGTGGTGATGGAGAAGCGACGCGACATTGCCGTACTGATGGCCATGGGCGCCCGGCAGGGTCAGATATGGAGCGTCTTTACTCTCTACGGCTTGCTGGTCGGCTCGCTCGGAACGTTGTTGGGCTTGATCGCCGGGTATGCCATCTCCTGGTACGCAGACACCTATAAATTAATTCGGCTCCAGGCGGAGATTTATTCGCTGGCCGCGGTACCGTTTCGTGCTCAACCTATCGACGGTGTTTTCATAGCGTTAGCAGCTCTAACGATTTGTTTTCTGGCCACCTTACATCCATCTGTAAACGCGGCGCGTCTAAATCCAGTGGAGATATTGCGCTATGACTGAAGTGCCCAAAAATCGACTTTGCCGCCTATCTGGCAAGGAACTTGCCCTAGGAGAATGGGTATGAGCCGGCTGAAGGTCGAAAAATTGGAAAAGACCTATCGATCACGGACGGAAAATGTCACTGTCTTTAAGGACATTAATTTCCACATCCGGGAAGGCGAACAGGTGGCCTTGGTGGGAGAGTCCGGAGCCGGGAAAAGTACCCTTCTGCACCTCCTGGGGGCACTGGACACGCCAACGGACGGTGGGATATACTTTGGTGGGTGTTTGTTAAGTGATTTCAGCAGTTTCGAGCAGGCCCGGTACCGCAACGACAACGTCGGCTTCGTGTGGCAAAACCATAATTTACTAGCCGAATTTACAACCGTTGAGAACGTAATGATGCCCATGCTGATCGGCGGTACCCCTCGGAGTAGCGCCCGCCGGCAAGCACAAGGCCTGCTGGAACAGATGGGCCTTTCCCGGCACGGACACCGACGCATAGGGGAGTTATCGGGGGGGGAACAGCAGAGGGTCGCCTTAGCACGAGCTTTAGCCCGCAAGCCATCGCTGTTGCTGGCGGATGAGCCGACCGGCAATCTTGATTTTCGGACCGCGACCAGGGTGATGGATTCGCTGCAGGAAATGCATGCGAACAGACGCTTTATCTCGGTGATTGCAACTCATAACCTGGGTCTGGCGGCGCGTTGTGACCGAATTCTTAAACTTGCAGATGGGAATTTGATGGAACTCGAGCCGCCCTCACTTCAAACGGAGGCGCATTAGTCCCGATTGCTCCGAGGTTGACCTCCTATGTTCGAGAGATACACTGAAAAGGCCCGCCGCGTAATCTTCTTCGCCCGCTACGAAGCCAGCCAATTCGGAAGCCCTCATATTGAAACCGAACACCTCTTGCTGGGCCTGCTGAGAGAGGACAAGGCGCTGACGAACCGCTTCCTCCGTTCTCAGGGCTCAGTGGAATCCATCCGCAAGCAGATCGAGGGGCAGACGGCGATTCGTGAAAAAGTTTCTACCTCCGTTGACCTGCCCTTAAGCCAGGAAAGCAAACGGGTCCTTGCCTACGCGGCCGAAGAGGCCGAACGGTTGGCCCACAAGCACATCGGCACCGAGCACCTGCTGTTGGGACTGCTGCGGGAAGATAAGTGCTTTGCCGCCGAAATTCTGCACGAGAGGGGATTACGGCTCTCGACTCTGCGGGAAGAACTCAGCCGCTCACAGTCGGAACGGTCCTCCTACGGGCGGTCGAAAGAAATTTCGCTGCTGGCCGAATTCAGCCGTGACCTGACGCAGGCGGCCCTGGACGATCAACTGGACCCGCTCGTCGGGCGTGAGTCGGAGCTGGAACGAGTCATTCAGATCCTCTGCCGGCGAACGAAAAACAATCCGGTCCTGATCGGCGAGCCCGGCGTGGGGAAGACGGCCATCGTCGAAGGCTTGGCGCAGCGAATTGCCGACGGCAACGTACCCTCGTTCCTCACCGACAAGCGCATTCTGGCTCTGGATCTCTCGCTGATCGTCGCCGGAACGAAATATCGCGGGCAGTTCGAAGAGCGCATGAAGACCATCATGAAAGAATTGATGGAGACCAAGAACTCCCTGATTTTTATCGACGAGCTGCATACGCTGGTCGGGGCGGGCTCTGCCGAAGGTTCTTTGGACGCCGCCAACATCTTGAAACCCGCTCTTTCGCGGGGAGAGATTCAGTGCGTCGGCGCCACCACGCCGTCCGAATATCGAAAGTCGATCGAGAAGGACCGTTCTTTGGAACGGCGTTTCCAGTCCGTAAAGGTTGCGCCTCCCAACGAGAGTGATGCCGTCAAGATCCTCTACGGCGTGAAGGACCGCTATGAGAAATTCCACGCCGTCACCTACGACGACGACGCAGTGGATTTCGCCGTCCACCACTCCAACCGATACATTCCGGACCGCTTCCTGCCGGACAAGGCCATCGACTTGATCGACGAGGCCGGCTCACGCGTCAAACTCCGCCAGAGCACCCTGCCGGATGAAGTGGTCGACGTCCAGAAGCGGATCAAGTTCGTCGTTCACCGGATGGAGAACGCCATCGCGAATCACGAATTTGAAAAGGCCCGCTTCTACAGCGAGGAGGAGCAACGAGAGCGGGAGAACCTGAAAGGGCTCCAGAGCAAATACGACATCGAGGAGGCCGTCACCAGCCGCGTCACGCGCGAGGATATTGAAGAGATCGTCTCCCGTTGGACGGGTGTGCCGATTACGGCCATCAAAGAGGAGGAATCCTCGAAGCTTCTCCGCTTCGAAGAAGAGTTGCACAAGAGAGTCATCAGCCAGGACCGCGCCCTTTCGGCGATTGCCCGGGCCATCCGGCGCTCCCGCGTCGGGTTGCGCTCGCCGAACCGGCCTGCCGGCTCGTTCCTGTTCCTGGGTCCGACCGGCGTGGGGAAGACGGAAGTCGCCCGCTCCCTGGCTGCTTTCTTATTCGGCACCGAGCGGTCCTTGATCCGCTTCGATATGTCCGAGTTCATGGAGAAGCATTCGATCTCAAAGCTGATCGGCTCGCCTCCCGGTTATGTGGGTTACGAGGAGGGCGGACAGTTGACCGAGCGCGTGCGGCGCTCGCCCTATTCCGTCATCCTGCTCGACGAAATTGAAAAGGCTCATCCGGACGTCTTCAACATCCTGCTTCAGGTTTTCGAGGACGGCATCCTGACCGACGGGCTGGGCCACACGGTGGATTTCAAAAATACGATCATCATTATGACCTCGAACCTCGGCGCTCGGTTCCTGGAGAGCCGCGCGCATCTCGGCTTCCAATCGGCGGCCGAAGGGGTTTCGACGAAGAAACTGGAAGAACTGGTCCTGAGCGAGGTGAAGAAACTCTTCAATCCGGAGTTCCTGAATCGCCTGGACGATATTATCGTTTTCAACGCGCTGACCGACGACGATCTGCTCCGGATCATCGAGTTGATGATCGGCCAAATGAACGAGACGATTGCGCGCAAAGAGATTACGCTTACGATCGATCCGGAGGCGACGCGCTGGATTTTTGATCGGACCTTCGCGGACCGCAGTTACGGCGCGCGGCCGCTCCGACGGGCGTTGCAGAAATATATCGAGGACCCGCTTTCTGAGGCCCTCATTCAAGGCGAGATTCGGCCGCCGGCGGTTCTGGAGGTCATCGTCGCAAACGATGAGCTCAGTTTCCGCCAAGTCAGCGATAAACTTGTCGCCGCCACGCCCTTGTCCTCTTAGAGCTTATTCTCGGTTTTCGTAATTTTCGCCTTGCGCTAACAGGGTTGAATTCAATAAGGTGGAGACCTCTTTAGGGAGACCGCGGCGGTATTTTTCGCTGAAATGCGGGTGGGATTTGGGATTCGGAATCGGCGATATTTTCCGTTGTGGTCAACCTAGGGCAGAGTTCGTGCATCGTAAGGCACGTCTCTGCGGATTGAAGTGTTCTCTGTATATTATGAGGAGGCGGCCGTTCAGGTTTGATGTCCCTGGGAATCGATTCGGCAAAATCCAAGGCAATAATATCCCTGGTGGCATTCGTGTGCGTTCTCTCCCCGGCCTCTCTTGCGGCCCAAACCGCCCCTTTTTCGGGCGACGCTGACCTCCCCCTCATCGAAGATATCATCTTCCGCGGCAACCGGCGCATCCGCAGCGCCACGCTTCGCGCGCGGATCACTTCCCGCCCCGGCGACCCTTATGATGAGAAGATCCTACGGCGCGACTTCCGTGCCCTCTGGAACACGGGCTTCGTAGACGACATTCGTTTGGTGGTCACCGACGGCGATCAGGGAAAAATTATCACCTTTTACTTACGGGAAAAGAAAACAATCCGCAGTATCGAGTATGTCGGCAACAAGAGCGCAACACTCTCCGATATCCTGGAGCGATTCAAGGAGCGCAAAGTTCGGCTTTCGGTCCGGAGCCAATACGATCCGGTCGTGATCCGCCGCGCGCAGGTCGTGCTGGAGCAATTGCTGAGCGAGCGGGGCCGAATGTTCGCCCGCGTCACACACCGGACGCGGAACCTGCCGCCAAATTCGGTCCGGTTGGTCTTCGTCGTCAAGGAAGGTCCCAAGGTCAAGGTCGGCAAGGTTCGCTTCGAAGGCAATACGATCTTCGGCAACAAGAAATTGGTCCGGGCCATGAAACGTTCCCGCCGCACCGGGATTCCGCCTTGGTTTTGGATCTTCCGTAAGACGTATCATGAGGGAAAAATGGAGGCGGACCTGGAAATGGTTCGTTCCCTCTATCAGGATGCCGGATACTTCAAGGCGCTGGTTCACCGGCCGGAAGTAACCATGGTCGACACCAGCCGCCGTTGGCCGCTTTTCTTCTTGAAATGGGGCCGCGGCAAGCGCATGGATGTAAAGATCAAAGTGGAGGAAGGCGAGCTCTACCGAATGGGAGAGTTCAAAATTCGCGGCAACAAAGTGCTCAAACAGGAGCAGTTGGAGCCCATCTTCGGGATGAAGAAGGGAGACATTTTCAATGCCTCCAAAGCCCGCGAGAGCCTGGACAATTTTCGCAAACTCTACGGGGAATTCGGATACATCAATTTCACCGCCGTGCCGCAAATCGACTTTAACGACAAAGAACGGCTGATCGACTTTTCGCTCGATTTCGAAGAAGACAAACAATTCTTCGTCCGGCGGGTGGAGTTCGCCGGGAACGCCAAGACGCGCGATAAGGTGATCCGCCGGGAGTTGTTTCTCACCGAGGGCGGGATTTTCAGCACTCGGCTGTGGGACATCAGCGTCCTCCGCGTCAACCAACTTGGCTTCTTCGAAGTAGCGAAAGAGGAGGACTACGATATTCAACAGAACAATAAAGACGCCACCGTAGACATACTGCTGAACGTCAAGGAGAGGGGTCGGCAGTCGATCGGATTCTCCGGCGGCGTCAGCGGGCTGGCCGGCAGTTTCGTGGGTGTCAACTATTCGACAAACAACTTTCTCGGCCTGGGGGAGACGCTCAGCGTCCAGACCCAGTTCGGCGACTTCCAAAAACTCTACTCCTTCGGATTCACCGAGCCGTATCTGCTCGACCGGCCCATCACGACCGGCTTTACCATCTTCAAGAGCGAATTCAAGTTTGATCAGGCGCGCCAGGCGGCGGTGTTGAGCGGCCTCGACCCGGACGCCTTTCAAGACAACCGGTTCAGCCAGAACCTTTTTCAGAATTTCCAACAGAACACCACCGGGTTTACCGTCTATACCAGCTACCCGCTGCGGAAGAAATTTGCCCGGGTCGGGCTCTCCTACAGCTACAGCATTAGCAACATGACGGCGTTCAGCAACGCGTCCCGGCTTTTCTTCAGCGGCTTGTTCTTCCGCGGTTTCAACACTCCCAACTCGCTGGAAGGAATCCGCACCAGCAAGATCACACCGACCATCACCCACAACACCGTAAACAACCAATGGGCGCCGACCAGGGGGAAATCTCTATATTTGGGAGGGTCAATCTCCGGCAGCTTCCTCGGCGGGAACGTGAATATGTTCCGCCCGGTTGCGGAGTTCAAGATGTTCCGGCCCATTCACAAGCGGAACGTGGTCGGCTTTCGCGTGCAGGGGTCCTTCATTACCGGCTACGGGGGTGTGGTGGCGCCGCCGTTCCAGCGGTTTTACATCGGCGGGGAAAACGATCTGCGCGGCTTCCGAATCCGCTCCATCAGCCCCTTGGTCTGGTTTCCCACACGCCAGAGCGTGCGTCCGGTCAACGACAACGGAACGCGGATGACCGACCGGGACGGCAACCTTCTGCCGCCGATCGAATTCCCTTCCAGCACGATTATTTTCCCCGGCGCCGACTCCATGCTGGTCAGCAATTTCGAGTATCGAATCCCCATCCTCGGGCCGGTCACTCTGGCCTATTTCGTGGACGCGGGAACCAGTTGGGTCCTTCAGAAAAATCAACTTCGCCTGCGGCCGGAAACGTTGTCGGAGCTCCGCGACAGTTTCCCCGAGGACATCTTCCATTTTCCGATCAAAGACGAATTGGAGACCATCCGCTCGACCAACGGCCGGATCCGGGTCTCAACGGGGCTGGAATTACAAATTTTAATGCCGGTCATGAACGTTCCCTTCCGTATCTATTGGGCCCGCAATGTAAGGCGGTTGGACGGGGTTCTGACACCCCCGCAGAATCTCCCGTCGCGAGACCTGTTCCCGAACAACATCACCTACAGCCAGATCTTGCCGTTCTTTATGGGCTTTCGGTTACGGGAGCGAAAGGCGCGTATCGGATTTACCGTTTCCCGCACTTTCTGATTTTATCGGTTTCCTGTACAATACAGATGGTTTCATTCCACATCACATCTCTATGAGGAGTTCGAATGAGAAGTAAATGGGTACTTGCGACAATAGGGAGTTTTCTCATGGGCGCGGCGATGCCTGCAGCCGCCCAGTTGAGTGACGCGCCGCTTCCCACGCGGATTGCGGTCGCCGACGTGCAAGGGGCCATCGCCACCACCGCCGAGGGAAAGACCGTTTTGGAGGGCATCCAAAAGAAGTACGAACCTCGGCGGCGGCAGTTGGAAGCCGACCAGAAAGAGCTTCAGGCGATTCAGGACCGCTACACCCGCCAAGGAACGACCTTGAGCGAATCCGAGCGGCTGCGCTTGGAGCGCCAGCTACAGGAAAGCCAGCGTGTATACCGGAGGGACCAGGAAGATCTGCAGGCCGAATATCAGAGCGCCCAACAGGATGCGGCCCAGCGGTTGGGGCAGAAGATGCTTCGCGTCATCCATGAGTTCGCCGCTCAGAACGGCTATGTTCTGGTCATCGACTATCGCCAGATTCCGATCCACTACATCCATAAGAGCCTTGACATAACCCCGGACCTGATCCGCCGTTATGATGCGGCCTATCCCCTTCAAGGAGCTGCCCCGGCAGCGGCGCCTGCGGCAGCCAAGCCCGCTGCCGGCACGACGCCCAACCCGTAACGGGCCAACACCGGCGTCTATCGTTCATGGGGAAAAGGGGGCGTTCCGCGCCGCGCAACACCATCGCGCGAACGCCCTGCTTCCGCTTCCACGGCCCTTCTCTCAGAACTGCCACACCATTCCCGCCGCCACCCGAAACCGCTGCCAACCTTCCGAACCGCTTCCTTGCGCCACCGGCACCGAGACCACCAGGAACGTCTGGACCGCATGGCCGATCTCTCGGGAAAGAGCCGGGTGTAGCAAGAGCGCCGAGGTGTCTGACTCGGGGGAAAGCACTCTGGCTTCTCGGCTCCGCCCCGTACGCTCCCAGGAAAATCCCAACTGCGGGGTGAGGGGCCAGCCTTGGCTCTCGTAGCCGATACCGCCGCCCAGAATCAACCGATCTCCGCGCCTCTCGCCCGTTGCAAAGGAAGATTCCGTCCTCCCCAGCCCATAGGCTAACACGGACCAATGCTCCCAGTCCTTGCCGTATAAAAGCCCTCCCCCCACACCGAACGCATTGTGCTCCAGCGTGCCGGTCGTCGGAGGCTCCAGCGTTAGAACGCCCATCAAGAAATTGCCGTTCCCCAGGTCGGCAAAACGGCGGATGCCGAACACCAAGTCATGAGTCCCGGTCTCGGACTCTCCGGCGGTATCGCGCTCCGCCTCGAACGGGAACGTCACGGAGATACCCCAACTCTCACCCAGTCCCCTGCCGACGCTCACGACGCCAATGTGGCTGCGGTTCCGCGGGCTGGGGAGCCGGCCCTCCCGCTTGTGATAGTACTGGGTGGAAACAAACCTTTTCTGTGAAATCAGCGTCGCAGACTGCGGACCGAAAATCGCCTCATGGTGCGCCTGGAGGCGAGGCGCCCAGGTCATGCCGGCAATCGCCACAACGATAAAAACTGCTGTGTGAATTATATCTTTTTCCGCCCATTCAAAGATTCTTGCCAAAGTTTTTACCTCTCACCAAAAAGTTATTTGCTGTTTAGATACTGATAAGACAGATCGGATAGCGAACAGGAAGCCTCGGGTCAACGAAACTCAATGCTGCCGAGCATCACTTCAAATGAAGATCTCCTCCGGTCGGCACAAATAGGAAATCGGTAGGGACGATGAAGCAAGGCAGACCGGGAACCCGCAGCCGAGCATACTTCAAGTCTAGACTTTGACTTTGACTTTATCTTTAACTCGGACGCCGGCTTTTTCGCGGGGCGTCTTTAAGTTTTTGGGAAGCGGCTCGGTGAGCGCCGTATAAAGCTCCGGCCTGCGGTCGGCAATGCGGTCCAGCTCCCACTCGCCCGGTTTCGTGGCGATATGATTCTGATCGGCTTCGGCAATGTCAAATTCGCCGTAGAGAATGGTCTCTTTGGTCCCGTCGGCTTCCGCCACGGTCTCGCCCCGCAGATCGACGATCTTCGAGTGCCCGCAAAATTCGCAGCCGCGCTCGGTGCCCACGCGGTTCGCCACGGCGACGAACATGTGGTTCTCATGCCCGCGGGCGTTGACGACGTGCTTGTAGGTATTCGTGCCGGCGGGCCAGTTCGTCGGTACCACCAGCAATCGGGCGCCGCGGAGTTTCGCCGTGCGGGCGCTTTCGGGGAAGTTCAGGTCGAAGCAGATATTCACGCCCACCTTTCCGTAGCGTGTCTCGAAGACCGGAAACGCCTCCTCCCCGTACGCATTGTAGCGGTCGATGCCGAGGAACGGCATGTGGGCTTTGTGATAGGAACCCAGAACTCCTTCCGGGCCGATGACCACCGCGGCGTTATAGACTTCCCGCCCGACCCGTTCGAGCATGCCCACCACGGCGTAGCAGTCGAGGTCCTTGGCGGCCTCGGCAATCCGCTCGGCGCCGGCACCAGGGACGGGTTCGGCAACCGGCAGCGCATCTTCCGGGGAGTCAAAGCAGTAACCGGTCAGAGCGCATTCGGGAAACACCACCAAGTTCGCCCCTTCCTTGGCGGCGGCTTCGAGACGATCCAAAATTCGCCCCAGGTTATAGGCCTTATTCTGAATCTTGATGTCCATTTGAACTACGGCGACCTTCATCTCTTCCCCCTAGAAAAAAGTGTTTGGGCGGATCTGGGTTGAATTCTACCATAGGTTGGCGCCCGTTTCTTCGAGGGGACCCTACGGGTTTCGGTTTCGCCTTGCCTATTACCCTTGACGTTTTGCACTTGACGGGCAAACGCTTTCCTGAGAGAAATGGGACTTCACATCCGAAGTCGAATCTCTGTCAAGGATAATACTGGGCCGTCGTTGAACCCTTCGCTGAGGAGAATGCAAGCATGACGCTCTCTTGGGTCGACTCTCTCATCATCATCGTCTACTTCATCGCCGTCCTCGCCGTGGGCTTCTATCTGAAGCGCTACACGACCACGGGGAAGGACTTCTTCCTCGCCGGGCGGGAGATGACCGCCTGGGTCGCCGGGCTGAGCTTCCTGGCCGCCAACCTCGGTTCGCTCGAATTGCTGGGCTGGGCCGGTAACGCTTATCAGTACGGCATCCTGGCGGCCCATTGGTACTGGATCGGGGCCATTCCGGCGATGCTCTTCCTCGCCCTGGTCATGATGCCCTTCTACTACATCTCGAAGACCCACTCGGTCCCCGGCTACCTGAAGCTGCGCTACGGGGAACCCACGCGCGCGCTGAGCGCCGTCTCCTTCGCCGTCATGACCATCCTGATGTCCGGCGTCAACATGTACGCGATGGCTCTGATCATGAAAGTCCTGCTCGGCTGGGACATCAGCTTCAGCATCTGGGTCTCTTCCATCACCGTGGCCATTTATGTTTTCCTGGGCGGGCTGCGGTCGGCCATCTTCAACGAGGTCCTGCAATTCTTCCTGATCTGGCTGGGGGCCCTGCTGGTTCCCATTCTCGGCATGATCGAGATCGGCGGGTGGGATGCCATGGTCGCCCGCATCTCAGAGAACTTCGCCGGACAAGACTTCACGCATCTTTGGGGACCGATGGGGAGCTTTACCGACAACCCGATGGGCATCCACTGGACCGGCATCGTCTTCGGCCTCGGCTGCATACTCTCCTTCGGCTACTGGACCACGGACTTTCTGGTGGTGCAGCGCGTGATTGCCGCCAAGGACATCACGGCGGCAAAGATGGCCCCCATCATCGGCGCCTTCTTCAAGATGCTGATTCCGATCATCGTCATCCTTCCGGGCTTGCTCGGCTTGGCGCTTTTTGAATTTCAGTTGGTACCGGGAAGCGTAGCCCAAAATAACCCTGCTCTCCATGCCTACGATGAAGTGTTACCTTTACTCATGGCCCGCTACTTCGGGCCGGGGCTGCTGGGTCTCGGCGTGACGGCCTTGCTGGCCGGGTTCATGTCCGGCATGGCCGGCAACATCAGCGCTTTCGCCACCGTCTGGAGCTACGACATCTACCGCCCTCTCATCCGCAAGGATGCGCCCGACGCCCACTACCTGAAGGTGGGCCGCTGGTGCACGCTGGTCGGCGTCTTCATCAGCATCGGCACCGCTTACCTGGTGATGCAGTTTGACAGCATCATGGACTACGTGCAGGCGCTCTTCAGCTTCTTCATCGCTCCGTTATTCGGAACCGTGATCCTGGGGATGCTTTGGAAGCGGATCACGCCGGCGGGAGGCTTCTGGGGACTGCTGGCCGGCACGACTTCCTCGGTCGCCATGTTCGCCTGGGTGAAGCTCCAGCCGAGCGCGCTGGAGATCATCGCCCTCTCGCCTCACGCCAAAACGATGGCGGAGAACATGTATCGGGCGCTCTGGTCGGCGCTGTTCGGAGTGGCCGTCACCATCATCATCAGCTACATGACGAAACCGAAACCGGTGGAAGAGTTGACCGGCCTCGTCTACGGCTGCACGGAGTTGCCAAAAGAGGGGCACCTGCCGTTGCTGCAGCGACCGGTGTTCTGGGCCGTGGTGGTGGGTACGATCTTCTTAATACTTCAATGGGTCTTTTGGTAGGCAAGGCGGGTGGCAGGAAATGCCGGCAGGTGACGCCTTCGGCGACCCCGGCAACAAAGCTTTTTTGGCAGGTAACGTATGAGCACCGGTAAAACCATTCCCATCTGGTATTTCGTCGGGCTGCTGCTGTTGGTCTACGGCGTGATTATCCTGGCAGCGGGCATCTATCAGATCTCCCATCCTCCGGAAACGGTCCTCAACGATCTTCACCCCACGGCTTGGTGGGGCGCGCTGATGACCGTCATGGGCGCCGTCTATGTCTATCTCTACCGGCCGGGCAGGAATTCAAAACAGTAGCCCCAATCCGGGTGGCGCCCCCTTCATGTAATCAAAATAGCGCAGTCTACCCTGTGTGGGATTGGGCGTAGAAGACCGCACACACCCCTTCCGGGATGTATGCGCCACCCAGTCGTGCCGAGCCGCCATGATGACCCTCACCGGTCAAAAATCCATTCCGGCGGGACCATCGCTTCAAGAGACGAGCGGAGATTGGCGGGAAGAAGTTTCAAGCCCACCTGATAGGAGGCGTTCATCCACCCGAAGCCTTCGCGTGTGATGTAGGCGAACTTCGTGCCGACGTTGCCGTACTCGGCAAAGACCTCATGGGAGCGGCGAACCACATCCAATTTTTCCGGGATGGTTCCGTTATAGTCGGCGGCGTTTCGCGTGATCGTGTAGAGCCAGCGATAGATCAACCGGTGGGCGGCTTCGTCGTACCCGTTATTGATCAATCCTTGCCAGACGATCATCTGGTGCGGCGGCCAGCCGTTCGGGTAGTCCCACTGACGCGCCGGACGACGCTCTGAAAGAACCCCGCGGGATTTCTCGGTGGAGGCGGTCATACCTCCCGGCATCTCCAACAACGGCAGCGCCGCAGCCAGAAGGCTTTCCGTCTCCTCGCGGGTCAGGATGCGCAGCCCCGGCTCGGTCCGATATCCGGCCCAGAGCGGATAGAACGTCGTAGCGCTGACGTAGCCGTGCCGCCGCTTGTTGGTTACGTCATAGTCGAAAAACATCGCCCGCTTCTTGTCCCACAGATAACGCCGAATTAGCTTCTTCCTCTTCCCTGCGCGCCGGAACCAGGCTTTGCTTTTCTCCGGCGTGCCGTCCTGGCGCGTGAAGGCGTCGTTGAACTCTTCTTTGATCGTCCGGGCAATATCCAATTCAAATTTGTAGAGCAATGCATTGAGGTCGACGGTGACGAAATCCGCGCAGCGGTCGTCGTCCGGGTCGCCACTTACATTCCCCCTTACATTCCAACGATACGTCGTATCGTGGCCCGACTCCCGGACGCAACGGTCGTGAACGAAGAAGCGGTCGAGTTCGGGCTGCCGAATCTCCCCGGCAAGGTAACGCGGAACGAACGCAGCCACATTCAGATTGTGCCGCTCGGCGTAGGGGCAAAAGACAGCGTCGAAATGGCCCGGCTCAACCTCAGGCGGCGGCCCCGAGCCGCTGCCATAGTAACGACTCAGACCCGTTTCGGTCAGCCGCTCCGGGTTCATCCAGACCTGTTCGTATTCCTGGATGGCCGCGCGCATCACGCCCTGCAACCAAAGCATCCGCTCCGGCCCGCTCGGCAAGCGACGGAAGACGGCCAGCGCCATGGAGGTCAGAAAGGGCGGCTGCGAGCGCGTCAGGTAATACGTCCGGTTGGCGTTGAGGATTTTCCCGTAGTGATGAATCTGATAGACGAAGTTGTCCACCATGGCCTTGGCCAAATCGAGGCGGCGATCTTCGAGCAGACCCAGCACCACAAAGTAGCTGTCCCAGCCGTACATCTCATTGAAACGGCCGCCCGGCACCACGAAAGGCACTCCCTCGTATTCCCCGTCCGCGCCTGTTTCGAGCGCCAGCGTCAGCAGGCCGTGCCTGCCGTTGAGCCCTTTTACGAATTCCGGGGTAATCTGGGCCGGAAGCCGCTCGGCGCGGAGTTGAAGCTCGGGGCGCTCGGCGGCGACTTGGGAGAAATACTCGTAGGCGCGCGCGTCCGAATGAGGAACGTAAAGGTAACGTTTCCCGTCGGGGAGAACCTTTTCATCCTTGAGAATTTGATCAAGATGATCCGCGTCGATTCGCCGCGTCAGGTTGTCCCAGTATGAATCCCGGATCGAGCGCGAGATGCGCCGCACCGGGTTTTCAAAGACCTTCAGCAGGTCGATCTCTCCCCTGGCCGAATCGCCCTCCTCGGCAAGTTTCAACTCCTGAAGCAGATTGGATAGAAAATAAGTGCCGTGAACTTCATAGCGCCTGCCGGAAAGGCTCACCAACGCAAAGCGCCGGTCGCCGCGGTCCGCCTCTCGAAACCTCGGGTCGTGGATGGTGATGCGCTGGTCGCCGTCGGTATCCTCTTCCCGCAGCAGCCGGTCCAAATTCTCTTGGATGGCCACTTCCACGGGCGGCGCAGTGCGCATGACGGGCGCCCGGCCCGACCGCATGCTGCCCGAACAGCCGGAAAGCAGGGCGGCAGACACCAGCCCGCAGGCCGCAAGGCTCAGGGTCCGGACTCTATTCCCGGAGCCCTCGAAATACCCTGTCCCAGCCGCTCGATTTTCTATGCCTAAAATCATCGCCAGACCATCTGGACGTATCCGTTCCAAATCAATACATTATGGTTCACTTGGCCGTAAGGGTCGAGGCTAAAAATGAAAGCGCACCAATCGCCCCCTAGAGCGCAGTAAATGCCCCACAGCATTGCATTTGGAAACCGTCGCTGATATGTAAACGGGTATGTAAACTGTCATGTAAACTGGTAGGGAAAGAAGTGGACTCTCTCCATTTCCCTGGGGGACAGCACTGAAGATCGGCCTCCCGAAAGGACCTTAAGAATGGATACCCTTCCCCTCACGGCGGCTTGTCCGAGCTGCGGCTCGGAAGACATCACCTACACTTGCGAGCCGAATTGTTGCTTCAATCATCTTTGCGGCAAATGTTACCAGGCGTTCGAATTAGCCTCGAACCTGGTCGGCGAAGCGGCGGCCCCGATTGCTCCCACCTCGTCCGAACGCGACACCTTGGCTCCCACGGTCCCCTGCGCCCGCTGTGAAAGCCTGGATGTTTTTGAAGTAAAAAAAGAGGATGAAATGAAAATGGGATTCGAATCAGAAACGGAGGACGCAGCCCCCGCCGCCAAGCGGTTGATCTGCACCGAATGCCGGGCGCTGCTGGAACTCGAATACCGCGAAGTCTAAAACTTTCATGGCTCGCCCGAAAAAACCCCGCACGGGGAAAAAACTGAAACCGGCGAAGGCGCCCCTGCCGGTACGTCTTATCGCGCGCGCGGCGAAGGTACGCTCGGCAGCGGGAATCGCCTTTACCGAGGGTCCGGCGGCGGATGCGGAGGGAAACGTCTTCTTCAGCGATATTCGTAACAATCGAATTATGAAGTTGTCTGCTGCGGGCGAACTCTCCGTCTTCCGCAGCGACAGCGGACGGGCGAACGGCAACATGTTCGGCCAGGACGGGAATCTGGTCACCTGCGAGGGAGGCGAAGAAGGTCCCGGCGGGCGGCGTCGTATGGTCCGTACGAACATGAACACGGGCAAGATCACCGTCCTCACGGACCGCTTCGAGGGCCGCCGCTACAACAGCCCGAACGATCTGGCCATTGATTCCAAGGGGCGCATCTACTTCACCGACCCGCGCTACGGCGACCGCTCGGACCTGGAGATGGACGTTGAAGCCGTCTATCGATATGACGGGCGATATGACCCGCGTTCTGACTCAAACGGCACGTTGGTTCGCCTGCTCGCCCAGCCCACCATCCAGCGACCGAACGGGCTTGCCGTCACCCCGGACGATAAGACGCTCTATGTTGTCGATTCGAACTCGGCCCAAGTCGGGGGAAACCGAAAAATTTGGGCCTTCGACATTCAGCCCAACGGTAACCTTTCCGGCCAACGGCTGGTCTACGACTTCGGGCGCGGGCGCGGAGCCGACGGCATGCGGCTGGACGTAAAGGGAAATCTCTGGATCGCGGCCGGCATCAACAGCCCGCGGCGGGAAACCGAATCCGCCGACGTACCGGCAGGCATCTATGTCGTCACGCCCGCCGGGAAACTCCTGGGCCGGATTCCGATTCCCGAGGACGTGATCACGAACCTCACCTTCGGCGGCCCGGACAAAAAGACGCTCTACGTCACGGCCGGTAAAACGCTCTTTACGACGCCGATCAAGGTTTCAGGATTCACCGTCTACCCACCCTTGCAGGATTAGGATATAAGGAACGTACAGGAGGTACCCGTATGCGATATGCGATTTTCGTGTTGCTTCTTATCGTGGCAGGTTGTAGCGCAAAGAAGGACGCTCAGACGGCCGCGCAAGCCTTTCTGGACGACTACAGCAAAACATACATGGAGCTTGGCTACAAGTCCTCGCTCGCGGTGTGGAAGTCGAACACCCACATCGTCGAAGGCGACGACACAAACGCTCTCGCCACGCGCGCTGCCAAGGAAGCTCTGGCCGCCTTTACCGGCAGCCGGGAGAATATCGAAAAGGCGCAGGAGTTTCTCAAAAAGAAAGAGCAGCTCGATCCTCTTCAGACCAAGCAGCTCCAAAACGTCCTCCTCATTGCCGCGGAAAATCCGCAGACCGTTCCCGAACTGGTGAAGCAGAAGATCGCCGCGGAAACCGAACAGGTGGAGAAACTCTACGGATTCACGTTCGAGGTTAACGGCCGCAAGCTCACGACGAATGAGATCGATAAGATTCTGCGCGAATCGGACAACCTGGCCGAGCGCCGCCGGGTTTGGGAGGCGTCGAAGGAAGTCGGCAAGGGCCTGCGCCCGGGATTGATCAAACTCCAAGACCTTCGGAACCGCACCGTGCAGGCGCTCGGCTACAGTTCGTTTGCCGGTCACCAAGCCTCCGAGTACGAAATGACGTCCGAAGCGATGGTCGAGCTGATGGAGAAGGTCAACCGCGAGTTGCGGCCGCTCTATCGTGAACTCCACACCTGGGTTCGCTACGAGCTGGCGAAAAAATACCGGCAACCGGTGCCGGACCTGATTCCGGCCCATTGGCTGCCGAATCGCTGGGGGCAGGACTGGAACGCGCTGGTCAAGGTGGCGGGGTTGGACCTCGACGCCGCGCTCAAGGACAAAGAGCCGCGCTGGATTGTCGAGCAGGCCGAGGAGTTCTACGTCAGCCTGGGCTTCGGCAAGTTACCTGCCGGCTTTTGGGAAAAGTCCTCCCTCTACCCTCTCCCCAAAGACGCCGCCTATAAGAAGAACAATCACGCCTCAGCCTGGCACCTGGACCTTGAAAACGACGTCCGGAGCCTGATGAGCGTCGAGAGCAATTTCGATTGGTACGGCACGGTTCATCACGAACTGGGGCACGTCTACTACTTCCTCTCCTACACACGACCGGAAGTGCCGCCGCTGCTGCGCGGAGGAGCCAACCGCGCCTTTCATGAGGGCATCGGCAGCCTCATGGGCCTCGCTGCCACCCAGAAGGCGTTTCTCGAAGGACGCGGGTTGGTGGCGAAAGGTACGCCGACGGATGAAATTCAAGCGCTCCTCAAAGGAGCCTTGGCCGACGTCGTCTTCATCCCCTTCTCGACCGGTACCATGACGCACTTCGAACACGCGCTGTACGAAGAAAATCTGCCCGCCGAAAAATTCAATCAGTACTGGTGGGAGTTGGCCGGCACCTACCAGGGCATTGCGCCGCCTTCCGAGCGCGGCGAGGAGTACTGCGACGCCGCCACCAAGACGCACATCAACAACGACCCAGCGCAGTATTACGATTACCCGCTTTCGTCCCTGTTCTTCTACCAGGTGCACGAAACCATTGCGACGAAAATTCTCAAACAGGACCCGCACAATACGAACTATTGGGGCCATCCAGAGGTGGGCAAATTCCTGGCCGACCTGATGCGGCCCGGAGCGACACGCAACTGGCGCGAACTTCTGAAAGAGAAGACCGGAAAGGACCTCAGCGCCGAAGCTATGTTAAAGTATTACTCTCCTCTGCTGGAGTATTTGAAGAAGCAGAACTGGGGGCGGAAGCATACCCTGCCCCAGCTTTAGTCTGCGGCAGGGAAAAATAAACCCGGCGGGACTTTTCGTTCCATGACTCTTTCAAATCCTAGAGGAAAACTCTTTGCGAGTTCCCTCGTCGTTCTTGTGTGTCTTGCGGCCCTGGTTGTGGCCTTTTCCGATCCCCGCCCCCGCGCCCTCAACCTTCTTGCATCCGCCGTCTATACCAAAGGCCCGGGGCCTGAGGTGGGAACCAAAATCCCCGCCTTCCGCCTGCAAGATCAGAAGGGCCAATGGCGCGATTTCGCCTCCCTGGCGGGCCCGCGCGGCGCCGTCATTCTGTTTTTCCGCTCGGCCGATTGGTGACCGTACTGCAAAGCGCAGCTGGTCGAGCTGCAACAAGTCCAAGAAGTATTTTACCGGCGAGGCCTCTCCGTCTTCGCCATCAGCTACGATTCGGTGGAAGCACTGGCGCACTTCTCCCAACGGAAGGGCATCATGGTTCCGTTACTCTCCGACTCCGATTCGAAAATCATCCGGAGTTTCGGGATCCTCAACACCGAAGTCCCCCAGGACAATGCCAATTTTGGGATTCCGCATCCCGGCACCTTCCTGGTAGATCGAGAAGGAGTGATCCGATCCAAATTTTTGAGAAGGCTTACTCCGAACGGCAGACGTTTCGCAGCATCCTGGCCCGCGGCTTCGACCGTAATACTTCCGATGGGGTGAGGAAGACGGAAGGGAAGCACCTGGAAGTGAAGACCTATGCAAGTCAGGAGACGGCGTACCCCGGCAATCGGCTGACGCTGATTCTGGAGGGGACGCTGCTGCCGAAGACTCACGTTTTCGCGCCGGGCGTCGAAGGCTACATCCCGGTGGATCTCAAGCTGGAACCTTCTCAGGATTATCACCTGCATGAGACGATGTTTCCGGAATCCAAAACTCTTCAACTACCGGTCATTGAAGAATCCGTGCCCGTCTATGAAGGCAGCTTCAGGGTCCTGACCGACATCACGTTGGCTGGACCGCGCGACTTGCGTGGGCAAGTGAAACCCGGCGAACCGGTCGTCGTCGAAGGTACTTTCCGCTATCAGGCTTGTGACGACAAAGAGTGCTACATCCCCGAGCAGCTTCCCATCCGCTGGTCCGTGAACCTGTTGGAAATGGACCGGGAACGCGTGCCGGAGAACCTGCGGCACAAGGCAAAGTCTAAAAACTGAGCCTGCCAAAAAGCACCCGGCATCCGGCCAGCCACCTCACGTTAATCACTCGGTAAAACGAAGCACAAACTCTTATTTCCCCTTTCGAACTTCCTCGAAGGCCGCGCGGGCCGCCGCTGCGGTCTTTTCAATCTCCGCGTCGGTGTGGGCGAGCGAGACGAAACCGAGTTCGAATTGCGAGGGAGCCATATAGACACCTTGCGCGAGCATCGAGCGGAAGAAGCGCGCAAAGGCCTCTGTGTCGGACTTTTTCGCCGTCTTATAGTCGCGGACAGGCTCCGAGGTGAAGAAGCCCGTAAACATCGAACCGACCCGGTTGACGGTATAGGGCACTCCCGCCTGCGCGGCCTCTTTTTCGAGGCTGTCCGCCGCCTTCGCGCCCAACTTTTCCAGACGTTCATAGGTGCCGGGCCGCCGCAAAATCTCCACCGTCTTCATTCCCGCCGCCACGGCCAAAGGATTTCCCGAGAGCGTGCCGGCCTGATAGACCGGACCAAGCGGCGCAAGCTGCTCCATGATTTTCACCGGGCCGCCGAAAGCGCCCACCGGCAGACCGCCGCCGATGATCTTCCCCAGCGCCGTCAAATCCGGTTGAATACCAAAGAGTTCCTGTGCGCCGCCGTAAGCCACGCGGAACCCGGTGATGACCTCGTCGAAAATCAGCAGCGTTCCCTGCTCCGCCGTCAGTTCCCGCAGCTTCGCCAAGTAGCCGGGCTCCGGAGGTACGCATCCCATATTGCCCGGAATCGGCTCGACCAGCGCGCAGGCCACTTCATTTCGGTGCTTCTCGAACGCTTCTTCCAGGGCGGCCACATTGTTGAACGGCACCGTGAGCGTCAACTCGGCCAGTGCCTTCGGGACGCCGGGGCTGTCGGGCAATCCCAGCGTGGCGACGCCGGAACCGGCCTTGGTCAAGAGCGAATCGCTGTGGCCGTGGTAGCCGCCTTCGAACTTCAGAATCTTGTCCCGCCCGGTTGCGGCGCGCGCCAGTCGGATGGCGGAAAGCGTGGCCTCGGTCCCCGAACTGGTCAGGCGCACGCGCTCAATGGAGGGAAACGCATCTATAATTTTTTCGGCGAAGAGCACTTCGCGCTGGGTACAAGCGCCGAAGCTGGTACCCGTTCGCAGAACCTTTTCCAACTCCTCGACCACCTCCGGCCGGCAATGGCCGAAAATCAGCGGCCCCCAGGAGCCCAGGTAGTCGATGTAAGTGTTGCCGTCGACATCGGTGACGGTAGAGCCCTTTCCCGAAGCCATCACCGGAGGCGCCCCGCCCACGGCCCGGAAGGCCCGCACGGGCGAGTTCACGCCACCGACGAGCACGCGCTGCGCTTTGGAAAAAATTTCCTGAGATTTCACTTTACCGGGCAATTTAAATTCATCCTTTAAGGGTGAGGTGTCGGCAATGTGCGAGAATATCACGCGCCCTCATCGATTGTAAATTACACTTGGTTGTAAATTGCGCCGTTTCCCTCGGGGAATCCTCCCGCCAGGCGGAGACGGCCGCCAGTCTGTTAGAATAGGAGAGCGATGAATTCAGGCCGAATTCTCTCCCGGGATGAGCTGCTGAAAACCGCGGTGAAACTGAAAGCCGAGGGAAAGACCCTGGTCTTCACCAACGGCTGCTTCGACCTGCTCCACCCCGGCCATATCCACTACCTGGAGAAAGCCAGGGCGCTCGGCGACGCGCTGATTGTGGGCTTGAACAGCGACTGGAGCGTGAAACAGTTGAAGGGCCCCACGCGCCCCATCTTTCCCGAAGTCGAACGGGCGGAGATTTTAGCTGCGCTCGAATCGGTCGATTACGTCACTGTGTTCGATGAAGCAACGCCGCAGGAGCTGATCGCGAGTTTGGCGCCCCACGTACTGGTGAAGGGCAGCGACTGGGACGCGAACGAGATCGTCGGCCGTAAGGAGGTAGAGGCCGCCGGCGGACGGGTCGTCTCCATCGAACACCACACGGGGCACTCGACTTCGGATCTTGTTGAAACCATCACCAAAAACTACCGCTGACAAAACTTCCTTGCCTCTATTTGATTCTATCCGAAAGCGGCTCCTCCAGCACCCGGCCTGCCGGAAGATGATCGAGCAGATTCGTGCGGGCCACGGCGCGTCCCCAAGCGGCATCACTCTGGCCGGACTGACGCGAACGGCGAAAGCGCTGGTAGCCGGGTTCGTCGTGCGGGAGCTCGACCGGCCCCTGATTTTGGTCACCGCTACGAACGAGAGCGCCGAATGGCTTTGCGAGACCCTCGCATGCTTTCTGGGCGAAGGGCGCGGCACAAAAACGGAAACCGCCGTAACCCTTCCCGCCTTCGATTGCACGCCCTACGAGGGCCGCTCGCCGCATCCGGAGATCTCCGAGACGCGCGCCGTCGCGCTTTGGAAACTGGCTACGGGACGCGCGCAGGTGGTCGTCGTTCCCCTACCCGCCGCCTTGGTTCGGCTCCAGGATGCTTCCGTCTACCGGTCGCTGGCGCTGGAGCTCGACTGCGGCAACCAGACCAGCCTGGAGGCCTTGGAAACGCATCTGCTGCGCTCGGGCTACGAACGCTCGGACCCGGTGGAGAGCGTCGGGAAGTTTTCGGTTCGCGGAGGGATTGCGGACGTCTTCTCCCCGGAGAGCAAGTGGCCCGTACGGCTGGAATTTTTCGGCGACGAGGTAGAATCGATTCGCGAATTCGATCCGGCTTCGCAGCGTTCCCGCCAACCGGTCTCAAACACAGCGCTCCTGCCTCTGAGCGAATTTCCACGGACCGCCGAATTTTTTAAGCGCCTCACCACGGTTCTTGGAAAGCAGCTTTCCGCCACCGGGGCGCGCCGTTCGATCGACGAAGCGCAACTCGAACAGTGCGGGCAGCCCTTCGCCGGCTGGGAATTTTACGCAGGCACGGCAGACGCCGCGCCGCAATCTCTCTTTTCGCTTCTCCCCGACGCCCCGGTTCTGTGGGACGAACCCACGGACCGCGAGCAACAGTTGAAGCGGTTTTACGGGCGCCTCGAAGAATCCTACGATGGCGTCCGAGACGCCGTGCCGCCCTCGCCTACGCCGGAGAGTTTTTATTGGAAACCCGGTGATTTCCTTTCCGCCACCAGCCATCGTCCCACCCTACACCTGAAAGAACTGCTCCTTGAAGGAGACTTCCCTACCCCGCAGCTCGCGCTTCACTCCCAGCCTCCGCCGAAATTTCACGGGCAAGTCAAGAAACTGGCCGAAGAACTCCATCGCTGGGGAAAAACACCGGGGGAGGTATATCTCACCGCTCACTCTTCGGGCCAAGTGGACCGGTTGGCGGAAATCCTTCGCGAGTACGAGGTGCCGTACCTGCGGCAGGAAGAGCCGGAAAAGCCCCCGGAGCCGAGTTCGGAAGAGAACCGGAGTGGATTCGTCCGCTTGTTCCAGTCCGAACTTTCCGAGGGCGTGGTTCTGCCTGAGCTGGCCATACGGCTGCTGAGTGAAAACGACATCTTGGGCACCTTTGCCGCCGTTGGGGCGCGCAAGGAAAAATCCCAACTGGCCGGCTTCCTCTCGGACCTGAGAGACCTGAAGATCCGAGACTATGTGGTCCACGTGGATCACGGGATCGGAGTCTACCAGGGCTTGAAGCAGATCACGCACGAAGGCTCGAGGCGCGACTTCATGCTGATCACCTATCAGGACGACAACAAGCTTTACGTCCCCCTGGAGCGGCTCGATCTGATTCAGAAATATCGAAGCTCCGGCAGCGGGAAACCCGCGCTGGACCGTCTGGGCGGCGGCGGCTGGGTGCGGACCAAGACACGCGTGAAGCGAGCGCTGCGGGAGATGAGCCAAGAGTTGCTGAAACTCTACGCGCAGCGGAAGATGGCCGCCGCTCCGGCCTTCGGGCCCGACTCGGAGTGGCAACGGGAGTTTGAAGCGGCCTTCGAGTTCGAGGAGACCCCAGACCAGCTCACGGCCTTACGGGACGTCAAGCGCGATCTTGAAAGCGGACAACCGATGGACCGCCTGCTGTGCGGCGACGTGGGATACGGCAAGACGGAAGTCGCCATGCGCGCCGCCTTCAAAGTGGCGCAGGAGAACAAACAGGTGGCGGTCCTTACGCCGACCACCGTCCTCGCCTTCCAGCATTACAATACCTTCCGCCGCCGCTTCGCCGCATTTCCGGTCCGCATTGAAATGCTGAGCCGCTTCCGCTCCGCCGCGCAACAGAAGAAGACGGTTCAGGACACTGAGAGCGGGAAAGTGGACATTCTGATCGGAACCCATCGGCTGCTCTCAAAAGACGTCTCCTTCCAGAACCTGGGCCTGCTGGTCGTCGACGAAGAACAGTGTTTCGGCGTGCGCCATAAAGAGAAGCTGAAGAAACTCGGTGAAGCGGTTCACGTCCTGTCGCTTTCGGCCACACCGATTCCCAGAACGCTGAACATGTCGCTCGGCGGCCTGCGTGATCTTTCCTTGATCGAAACCCCGCCGAAGGACCGCCTGGCGATTCAGACCACGGTGGCCTCTTTCAACGAGGCCTTGATCCAGTCGGCGATTCTTTCCGAGATGGGACGCCAGGGGCAGGTCTATTTTCTCCACAACCGTGTCGAGTCGATCGATTCGATTGCCGACCTGGTCCAGCAGCTGGTTCCCACAGCGCGGCTGGCCGTCGCACACGGGCAGATGAGGGAACGGGATCTGGAAAAGGTGATGCTTCGATTCGTCGCTCACGAGTTCGACGTTCTGGTTTCAACCGCCATCATCGAGAACGGGCTCGACATTCCGCGCGTCAACACCATCCTCATCAACCGAGCCGAGCGGCTCGGCTTGGCGGACCTTTACCAATTGCGCGGGCGTGTGGGACGGTCAAACCGCCGGGCGTATGCCTACCTGATGATGCCGTCCGAAGAGACACTGACGCCGACCGCGCGGCGGCGGCTGGCCGCGCTGAAGGAATTTTCCGATCTCGGGTCCGGCTTTCGGTTGGCCGCGCTGGACCTGGAATTGCGCGGCGCCGGAAATCTTCTGGGCGGTGAGCAGCACGGACATTTGAACGCCGTCGGCATCGACCTCTATCTCCACATGTTGGACCAGACGGTCCGCGAACTGAAGGGGCAGCCCGTGCAGCCGGAGCTTCGAACTCAGTTGAACCTGGGTATGGATATTCGGATTCCGGAAACCTACATCGCCGAAGAGGGACAGCGGCTTCGGATGTACAAGCGCATCTCAAGCCTCACGCAGCCCGACGAACGCGACCGGCTGGCCGGCGAGCTGCACGACCGGTTCGGGTCGCTGCCGGATTCTGTATCAAACCTGCTCGACTATGCCGCCTTGAAGAGCGTGGCGGAGCCGATGCTTGTGGAATCCATTGATAAGAAAGAAGATAACATCTCAGTGCGGTTTTATTCGGAAGCCCGTATCGACCCGGCCCTCCTGCTGCGGTGGGTCCAGGGGCGGAAGGGAGCAAGCCTGCGGCCCAGCGGTTTGCTGAGGTTTCCCCTGGCCGAAAAAAGCGGTTCGGTAACGGGAGAAATCCGGCGCGTGTTGTTGGAACTACAAGCGTAGGATATAATTGGAAAGGCAGGATTTTTTCATTCTTCCCGGATTTTTCCCGGGCCGTCAGGAACAGCGCATGAAACAGACTAAACAATGGCACGAAGAATTTTCCCTGGGGAAGCTGCTCGCCCTCGGAGTGGTATTGCTGAGCCTTGCCGTGCCGGCCCAGAGCCGCCGAAAAATTATCGAACGGATTGTGGCCCGCGTGAACGGGGAGATCATCACCTTGTCCCAAATCAAGGAGACCACAGAGCAACTCAAGGCGGAGGCGGCCAAGAATCCCAATTCCTTGAAAGCGCAGAAACAGTTCGAGGTAGCGAAGAAGAATCTTCTGCGCGATCGAATTGACGAGGCCCTCCTGGTCCAGAAGGCCAAAGATTTGGGTGTGAACGTCGACACTCAAGTGATCAAGTATCTGGACCAGTTGAGAGAGGATTTCAGCCTGGAAACCATCGAAGATCTTCAGGACATGGCGGACAAGCAAGGAATCTCCTGGGAGGATTTTCGGGAGCGCATCATGCGGCAGTATATGACGCGCGAGGTGATCTGGCGCAAGGTCCGCTCGCGGATCATCATCTCACGCGAAGAGGTCAGAAAACACTACGTGGAAAACAAAGAACAGTATCGACGAGACGAGGAAGCAAACCTGCTCCAGATCATGATCAGCCTGAAGGACCGTGAGCCGGAAGAGGCGGAAAAGATCGCCCAAGAGGTTCTGAAAAAGATCGAAGAGGAAGAGGATTTCGCCGCACTGGCCCGCAAGTATTCCGACCATTCTACGGCCTCTGCGGGAGGAGATACGGGATGGTTCAAGCGCGGAACGATGAACGCCGAGTTTGAAAATTTGGCCTTCGAGCTTCCGGTGGGAGAAACTTCCGGAATCCTTCACACGGAAGAGGACCTCCGCATCGTCAAAGTAGCCGGCCTGCATGAGGCCGGAATTGCCGGCTTTGAAGAGATGGAATCGCAGATCACGGAATTCCTCTACGCCAAGGAAATGCAACCCGAAGTCCGGGCGTACCTGACCCGACTTCGCAAGGAGAGTTACATCCGCATTATTCAGGGATACGTCGACGCGGGAGCCGCGCCCGAAGATCCCCTGATCCAAGCCCGACGGCGTAAGCTCTCCACGCAATGAAGGACCGCTTCATCGCTGATCTCTCCGAACATCAAACCGTTCAGTCGGAGTTTCTCGTCAAGGAAAAGACTCTCCGTGCCCGGCGAAACGATCCCTCAAAATTCTACCTCTCGCTCAAACTCGGCGACCGCACGGGAGACCTGGAAGGTCGGGTCTGGAACAACGTGGAGGAGCTGGCCCGCCGTTTCCAGGTCCAGGACTTCATTGAGGTGGAGGGCCGCGTCGAGGTCTACCAAGGCTCGAAGCAATTGAGCATCCGCACGCTGCGTCGATGCGAAGCGGAGGAAGTCGACCCGGCGGATTTTCTGCCCTGCACCGAAAAGGACGTGGAGCAGATGTACGCCGAAATTTCGGCGCGGATTGCGGACTTTCGGAGCAAACATTTAAAAGCGCTCCTGGAAAGCATCCTCCAGGACCCGGAACTCATGCCGCGTCTTAAACGCGCCCCGGCGGCCATGATGATGCACCACGCCTACATCGGAGGGCTGCTCGAACACATCGCCTCCCTGATGGAACTGGCCCGGAAGATCAGCCAACATTATCCGTCCCTTGACGGGGAGTTGATCGAAGCCGGGACGGTTCTTCACGACCTGGGAAAGGTTTATGAACTCGAATACACGAAAAGTTTCGGTTACTCGACCCGCGGCCGACTGACCGGCCATATGTCGATGGCGCTCGAAATTCTGCGGGAGAAAACAGACCAGATCGGGAATTTTCCCCAGGACCTTCGGACCCGATTGGAGCACATGATCTTGAGCCACCACGGCGAGTACGAGTTCGGATCGCCCGTGCTTCCCGCTTTTCCCGAAGCCTTGGTGCTTCACCTTCTCGACCAAATCGACTCCAAGCTGCAGAGCATGGACGCCCAATATGAGCGCGACCGAGATATGCCGGGAGAATGGACCGCCCGAAATCCGGCCTTGGCGAGATTTTTGCTGAAACCCGCCGACCGCACTCCGAAATCAGAAGACGGCCCTCCCGCCGAACCCGACCTTTTTGGGAAATCAAGCTGACCGGTTCCCACCTATGAAACGTCCCGTCCATCGAAATGGAAGGAAGCAAAAGACCGCCCCAAGCGCCCGTCTCTTGGTCCCGGGACTGCCTTCCCGCGAACTCGACTGCATGAGAGCGATCTGGGAAATCGGCCGAGGCACGGTCCGGGAGATCCGGGCCCGAATCGGGGAGAAAAATTCGCTCGCCTACACCACGGTCCTCACCCTCATGGACCGCCTGCATCGCAAGGGAATGGTCCGCCAAGAGCGCCCAGGAAAAGCGTTTTGCTACAGTCCTCTCTACCAGGCCGCCGAGGTCCGTCGGGACGCCGTTCGGCGGCTTTGGGAAACCTATTTCGAAGGGTCCGCATCGAACCTTGTCCGGTTCCTGGAGATCCCCTCGCCGCCGTCCTCCGGCGCGAAGCGGACCGGGCGGAGGGGAAGAGGCCCGATAAAACCTGCATCCAACGGCCGGGTCCGGAAACGGACGGCTTAAAAACGGAAAGGAACGGAGAGTTCAGCAACGAACCAAAGCCGCGATCCCCCTTGAAATCGATGGTAAGGATGAAAACGGGGAATCGTTTAAGGAAGCGGTCACCGCGCTGGAGTTGAGCCGCCGCGGGACCTCTTTTCTCACCGGCCGATCCTACGGGGAAGAATCGCAGGTGAGCGTCACGATTCCGGGCCGCGGCCCCTTCCGGCCCCACCAGGGTCCGACTGAATTTGTGGCGCGGGCCGTCGTCGTCCGCGTTTCTCGCCTGAAGGAAGAAGACCGAAATCGGGTAAGCCTGCGTTTTCTGGGATCGACTTTTCCCACCTACACATCCGAAAAGACTTAGCTCAGCGGGGAAGAGGTTTTTCTCCGTACGGTTCCCTTTTCCGCTTGCCACTGCCGATAGGCGTCGCTGCGTCGGAGTCCCCGCTCGCGGGCCACTTGCTTCACCGCTTCTTTTTCCCCGGCGTCCGTCTCATCCATCAACTGCGCTACCTGCCCGGCCAGAGAAAGCTCCCGGCCCGGCAACCGGGCCGGCTCCTCTCCCAGGGGAGCAATCAACAAAGTGATCTCACCCCGAACGGGCGAATTCTCCAGCCTGGTGAACAAAGCGCTGAGGCGGCCCCGGAGAAATTCTTCATGAACCTTCGTGAGCTCCCGGGCCATCACCGCCTCGCGATCGCCCAGGATATTCCGCATCTCTGCCAGGGTCTCTTGAATCCGGTGCGGAGCCTCGTAGAAGATCAGCGTATTCGGAACGCATTGAAGCTCCTTCAGGACCTTCGACCGCGCCGCCCGCTTCGACGGCAGGAAGCCCTGGAAGAAGAACCGATCGAGAGGCAGTCCGGAGGCGATCAGCGCCGCGACAAAAGCCGCCGGTCCGGGCACCGGCACCACCGGAATGTGGTGGCGAACCGCCAACGCCACCAAGCGATAGCCGGGGTCGGAAATGAGCGGCATTCCAGCGTCCGAGACCAGCGCCACTGTCGCTCCCTCCTCAAGACGGACGATCAGTTCCGGCGCCCGGGTCCATTCGTTGTGCTCATGGTAGCTGACGACCGGTTTCGAAATCTCATATCGGTCCAGTAATTTTCTGGTTTGCCGCGTATCCTCACAGGCGACCAAGTCCGCTTCCCTCAAGACGCGCAGGGCTCTCAGCGTGATGTCTTCCAGGTTCCCGATCGGCGTACCCACCAGATAAAGCGAGCCGGGAGGGGCCGGACGAGGAGCGCGGGGAGAAGGCGAGGCGGCTTGGGATGATCTCAGATTGCGCTTCGGTTTCGTACTCTTCGTCTTCGTCTTCGTCATGATCCTCGTCGCGTCAACATCGCCCTCCGCAGAAGCCGTCCCCGACCTGCTGCCTTCCGAATCAAACAAACCTCCCGAAAAACAAAACCCCCGCTCACAGTGCGAGCGAGGGTCTGGAATTCCAAAAGCAAGGACTCCCTTCCTACTCGGCTTTCGCAGAAATGCTCTCCTGCTTGATTTCCAGCGATTTTTTACTCCAAGAATCGGCCATATCGAAATCAGCGTTTCTCTCACTGCTGTCCGCTTGGAGATCCGCCCGCTCACGGTAAAGAAGGTTCAAGTAGTCCATCGCGCCCGTATGGTTGGGCTTCAGCTCGATCGCCCTTTTCAACATGTGGATGCCTTCTGCGACAATTTCCTCATTTATTTCAGCCAGATCTTCCCGGTCACGCCGTGGAAGCGGCACATCCGGTTTGGTATGAATCTTTAGGTCCATGCGATATCCCATCCGTTTGGGATAGGCAAGGGCCCAGTCGAGGACCCCTACCCAGTAGCGAGATTCCGGGTTGTTAGGGTCGATCTTGATCCGCTTTTTCTGGTAGATCTTGGCATCCTCAAATCTCTCCATCTGGAAATAGATGCCGCCGATCCCGCCCAAAGCAGTGTCTCTGACCACCGTGTGCTCTTCCGTCCAGTCCTCTTCCAGCTCGGCCTCCACCGCTTCCACAACCCTTTCGAACTCTACAATGGCTTCTTCGCCGATCTTCACGTTCTCTTCCGACTTTCCGCCGGGAATGTACTGGCTGACCATAGCGTTTGCCAGGAACAGCTTGGCGTTCAACAGACTCGGGTCCAAGTCGACGGCATTCCGGAAATAGTCCGTCGCGATTTGGAACTGGCCGCTACGGAAAGCCTGAGCTCCTTTCCGGTACTGGTCGCGCGCCTTCAGCCACCGGCAGCCGGATGAGGCTACCAACGCCGTCCCCACCAGAAAAACTATCACGGTTAATTTGAGGTGCTTCACATCGCATCTCCTTCTTCACCGGAATTTGAAACCCCAGCGACATTTTTTCTTTTCCGCTTCGGCTACCGGCTCTGCGAACGAATCTCCTCGGTCAGCAAACCGATCTTTTCGATCGCCGCCCCGCGGCTCACGTCAATCACCACAGCCACGTCGCCAAACGGGAGCGAGTCGGCTCCTTGGACGAACATCACTCGCTCACTGCGGGTCTTGAAGATATCCTCCAGGCGGGCTCCCAGCAGCCGGAATGCCACTTCCTCCTGATTCACCTTGACCCGTCTCGTAATCGGGAATTCCGCATCCAGCGTTACCACCACCGTACGGTTCAGCACTTCTTGGCTGGCCCGTTCTGCATCCGGATTCGGAAGCGGAACCAGGGCGTCCAACCCTTCCGGCTCCATGGGCGTGATCACCATGAAGATGATGATCAGCACCAACAGCACATCGATCAAAGGGGTGATATTGATGTCCGACATCGCTCCCCCTCCACCACTTATTGATATTGCCATACAATTCTCCTTGACCTATTACCTGAAGCCCACCCCTCGCCGCTCAACATGGGATCGAGCGCCGCCCCGCCAATTATATAAGGGCATCGTTAATCGTTACGGGACCTACAGGGCGCCTGGACCCGGCTGAGTAGGACTCTGCAGGATTCGTTCCGTAATTAAGCCGATATGGTCGACGCCGGCCCCGCGAACGCCGTTCACCACCTTCACCACGTCACCGTACTTCGCCCGCGCATCGGCCTTCACATAGACTGTTTTGTCCAGTTTCTGAGCGACCATGTCCAGCACCTTCACGGTGATTTCGTCCGGTTCGATCCTCTCCTTGCCCAGGAAGATCCGGCCGTCGCGGGTCACCGCCAACAACACGGCATCCTCTTTGTCGGCGTCCGCCATCATGCGAGGATTCCTGGTGGGGACCAAGTCCACGCTCATGCCCCTCTGGAGCATGGGCGTAATCACCATAAAAATGATCAGCAAGACCAGCATCACGTCGGCCATCGGTGTGACGTTGATTTCAGAAGTGACCGGAGGCGCTTTATATTTTCCCATTACTTCCGGCTCCTCACCGTGCGCTTGATGAAGTAGTCGATCAGCTCGGAGGAAGAGTTGTCCATCTCGACGTCGAAGGCTTCCACCTTGCCGGTGAAGTAGTTGAACATCCAGACCGCCGGCACGGCCACCAGGAGTCCGATGGCGGTCGCGACCAAGGCCTCGGAAATTCCGCCGGCGACACCCGCCAGACCGGTTCCCTTCGCCTCGGCAATCCCCTTGAACGCGTTAATAATGCCGACCACGGTACCGAACAGCCCCACGAAAGGAGCCGTGGCGCCGATCGTCGCCAGCCCGCCGATTCCGCGCTTCAACTCGGCGTGCACGATGGCCGCTGCCCGCTCCAGGGCGCGCTTCGAAGCGTCAATATCCTCTCCCGGAATCACACCGGAAGCTTGATGCGCCTGGAACTCCTGCAATCCTGCGATAACCACTTTCGCCAAGTGGCTCCGCTTGTTGTGCTCGGCGATGCTGATCGCCTCATCCAGCTTGCCTTCCCGCAGCGCGCCGGCCACCAGCGGCGCGAACTGCCGCGACTGCTTCTTGGCTGCGTTGAACGCAATCCAACGGTCGATCATCACCCCGATCGACCAGGCCGACATGACAAACATCAGGATTACAACGAGACGAACCGGCCAGCCCATCGCCATCCACATACTGTACAAATCAAACTGCACAACCTCTCCCTGAAGAAACCCCAGGGCTAAAGGTAGTAACTTTTCCGTCATCATAGATTTTTAAGCTCCCTCTTCGAAATTTACCCCCACTGAAACTTCCTTACCGAACACGGCTGAACTTTACTTCAACGATCGTATCAACCTCCACCGGCTCGCCGTTGAGCGGTGTCGGCTGATAACGCCAACCCTGCACGGCGTCCAAAGCGGCTTCCACTGAAAACGGAGACCCGCTCAGAACTTGTAAATCCTTGATCGTCCCACTTCAGGAAACAAACGCCCGCAGCCTCACCGTTCTCTCAATCCTGGCTGCTTTAGCCATTAAGGGATAGACGGGGCTTTCCGGGACCTTCGGACCCGTCCCTGCCCTATTCCACCGATGAGCTACCCGGTCAAACTAAACTTCACATCGATGGTCGTAACCACCTCCACCGGATTGCCGTTGAGCAGCGTCGGTTGATACCGCCAACGTTGCACGGCGTCCAGGGCCGCTTTCACCAGCAGCGGGTGGCCGCTCAGCACTTGTAAGTCTTTAATGGTTCCGCTCCGAGAAACCACCGCTTGTAACCTCACCGTTCCGCGAATCCGCGCCATCTTCGCCAAGGCTGGGTAAATCGGGGACGGCTTACTGATCAGTTTGGCCGACTGAACATTCCCGCCCACTCGAATTCGCTGCGGGGCCACCGGTTTCGGGGGCGGCGGGGGCGCTCCAAACGGGTCGATAATTCCACCGATGACGCCGCCGATCTGTCCGCCAGGAATTCCTCCCTCCACGCCGCCGACCACACCCGCTGCCACTGCCACCGGCTCATCATCCACAATATCCGCAATATCGTCCGGAATCTCCGTCGGAGCCTTCATCAGGTCTTCCATGGTAATATCCCGCTTAATCCGCCGCACAGGGAGGACGGCAGCCGGAGGTGGGGGCGGAGGTGGGGGCGGAGGCGGAGCGACAAGAACCGATGTCAGTTGCCCTTGGGGCAGAGCCTCCATCATAATTATGGGGTAAAGGATCATCACTCCGAGGATCAATCCTTGGAAGATATAGGCGATGGGCTGACTGGCGCGTTTCCAGTCATCGGTTTTGGCTGCGGAATAGATCAGATACACCACAAAACCTGCCAGATGGAACAAGGCAATTCCCATCCAAAGGACGCTGAAGTTCTCCCGCCGGCTGTCCGTCCATATGTAGTACACCATCAGGGACCAACAGCCCGTGAAAACACCGATCACCGTGGCCTGGAAATTCAACACCCCGGTTTCCGCGCCGGAGATCGCTCCCAGAACGAACCATGCCATGATGAAGAAAACCGCGCCGATCACCACGCTGACCGCCCAATGAAAGCGCTTCAATACCGGTTCTCGAATCAACGCCAAATCAATTAAGCTGTTCTCGAACATGATACGCTCTCCCTTTTTACCTGGGTGGTCCAAGACCCTTCGCCAGAAAGATCGATAAATGGCAGATTTCCGTATCGCGACATCCCAATAACCTCTGCCTTAACCCTACCACCTCAAAGTCTCGGATTCAACCATCTATCGTCGAGAACCTGCCGAGGCCCCCTCATAGACCCTCGGGCGTTCCGGCGCCCCGGCCCAGGACCCGTCCCGGAGCCACCAAGAGGAAGGGGCTCGCCACGCTTACACTCGAATAGGTGCCGACCAATACGCCCATCAAGAAGGTCAATGCAAAACCGTGAATCACCGCTCCGCCGAGCACGTACAGCGAGCCGACCGCCAGCAACGTCAACCCGGAAGTGAGCAGCGTCCGGCTGAGCGTCTGGTTGATGCTCCGATTAATCAAGGGCACCAACCCCATGCGCCGGTCCACCTTGAGATTCTCCCGAATCCGGTCGAAGACCACAATCGTATCGTTCATCGAATAACCGACCAGCGTCAACAAGGCTGTCACCACCGGCAAGGTAAATTCCACCTCGAACAGCGACAGCAGTCCCACCGTAATGATCACGTCATGGAACACGGCCAGCACCGCCGCAAACCCATAGATCAGCCGAAAGCGAAGCCAGATGTAGGCCAACATGAAAGCCAAACCCCAGCCTACCACCTGAAGCGCCTGTTTCTGCAATTCGGCGCCGATCTTAGGACCCACGATTTCCGTCTTCCCAATCGTAAAACCGGAAAGGTAAAAGTCCGCCGCCAGCGCTTCGGTGACGGAGGCGTTCACGCCTTCGACTTCACCCAACTCCCTGAAACTCCCCACCAAGCCTCCCTGCTCGGAGCTGTTTCGGAAATCCATGATGGCCGTCGCAAGCTCACGGTAACTTTCCACGGCGCTCTCTCCGCCTTTTGCCATCGTTCCCAGCGGGTCCCGTGTCACAAGGTATTCGGCCACCGTCTCGGCGCCGGTGTTGTTCAGGTCAAGCTTGCCGCTCTGCTCCCCGCCGTAAAGCTTTCCGAAGGCCGCCTCAATCGCCCGTTTCCCGGCGTCCAGAGCTTCTCCTGCCACGGGCGTTCTGACGTCCAAACCCACCAGGATTTCCCGGTTCGAGACATCGCCGAACTGCTGAAGCGTACTGCCCTGCAATCCTTCCGCCGCCAGCCCCGCCCGCAACCGGGTCAGGTCCGGGGCTTCGGTAAACCGCACCTGAAGAAGGGTTCCGCCGCGGAAGTCGATGCCGTAACGGAGCCCACCCTTCGAAACCATGGAAGCGATTCCGAGGGTCGCCAGCAGAACCGAGAGGCCGATAAAATAGAACTTCTTGCCGAGCCAGTCGATGTTTACGTCTTGAAGTAATTGCATAAATTTTTCGGCCGACGGAAGAAGGGAAGAGCGGGCTTCGAAAAGCCACGCTTCAGATGCTTAAGATCGCCCCCTTCTCACGCCTCGATAAGATAAATTCTAGGATCGTTCGGGAGACAAAGATCGCCGTAAACAGGTTGGCGGCCATACCGATGCTGAGCGTCACGGCAAAGCCGCGAATCGGGCCGCTTCCGAAAGAGATCAGGATCAGCGCCGCCGCCGCCGTCGTCAGGTTCGTATCGATGATGGTCAAAAAGGCCCGATTGAAGCCGGCTTCCACCGCCGCTCCGGGCGCCTTTTCGCGCAACTCCTCCCGGATGCGCTCAAAAATCAAGACGTTCGCATCCACCGCCATACCGATGGTGAGCAGAATCCCGCCAATGCCCGGCAGCGTCAGCACCGCGCCCGAATAAGAGAGCATGGCCATCAAGATCAGCAGGTTCATCAGCAACGCGATATTGGCATTGACACCCGCGCCACGATAATAGAGCAGCATGATCAGCATCACTCCCCCGAGGCCCACCAGCGAGGCCTCCACGCCGCTCTTAATCGAATCGGCCCCCAGCGACGGCCCTACGGTCCGTTCTTCCAGATAAGTGATGGAAGCCGGCAACGCGCCCGACCTCAGCACCAGGGCCAAGTCCGCCGCCTCGAGGTCGGTAAATCTTCCTGTGATTTCGCCCCGCTCGAAAATCTGACCTTCGATGGTCGGCGCAGACTGAATCCTTCCGTCCAAGACAATGGCCAATTGCTTTCCGACGTTCTGCCCCGTCAACCGGCCGAAGCGCGCGGCTCCGTCCCGACCGAGGTTGAAGGAGACGGCGGGCCGGCCGTTAATGTCCCGCGAAGCGCTCGCTCCGGTCAGGTCGCGCCCCGTCACACCGGCAATCCGATTGACGATGTACCACTGCGGGGGGGAACCCTGCGGGTCGCGGGCCTCGCGCAGAAGTTCGGTGTCTTGCGGAAGGATGCCGCCGCGTGCCGCCAGCGCGCTCTCTTGCGAGGAGAACGGTCCGTCGGCCACCAGACGCAGCTCAAGCAGAGCCGTCGATCGAATAATCTCTTTGACGCGGTCCGGGTCGTCGACGCCGGGCAACTGAACCAGGATTTCGTAATCTCCCTGGCCGTGCTCCTGGATGGTCGGCTCGGCCACGCCCAGCGCGTCCACCCGCCGACGGACGGTATCCATCGACTGCTGCAAGGTTTCCAGACGCAGGACGCGCGCCGCCGTGGTCCGCATCCTCAGACGCCAGTCGGCTTTCCCTTCCCGGACGGTAGGCCCTTGGAGGTCCCATTCCAGGTACTCGTCTTGAATCAGCGTTCGCAGGTCCCTGGTAACCTGACTATTTTGCGGAACGCCGGTGATTTCGAGCTCCACCACCGTCTTCTTCGTCACTTGGTCGTAGGGGATGCTTGCTTCGCTCAGCCGGTCCCGCAACTGCACAAATACGATGTCCGTATTCACGTTGACGGCTTCTTCCACCTGCACCTGGAGAATCAGGTGTGTGCCGCCGCGAAGGTCCAGTCCTAACTTGATATTCTCCCGCAGGGACCCTTTCAGTTCGTCGAGGCTCTTGGGAACTCCGATGATGCCGAACAAACAGGCCAATACCACCGCGGCGATGACAAGGGCTCGTTTTCTGACTCTCTTTTCACTCATACGTTACGGGAATACGTTACGGGAGAAATTACCGGGCTGCATTCAAGGTCGGCTCATTCTTGCTTCCCTCCGGCTTGCTCTCCTCCGGCTGGAGTCCCTGAATTGCGGAGCGATTCACGTGGACCTTCACTCCCTCGGCAATCTGAAGCTGCAACGCCGGGTCACGAAAACCGGTCACGGTTCCGTAAACGCCGCCGACGGTAACCACCTTGTCCCCGGTCTTCAGGTTCTCCAACATCTGCTGCGTGTTTCGGCGCTGAGTCTGTTGCGGCCGAATCACCAGAAAATACCAGATAAGAAACAATGCGAGGAAAAGGAAGATAGGAGTTCCCAGAATCGACGACCCGCCGTTCGCCGCCAATACAAATCCGTTAAAGTCCATTACAGCTCATTTTAGAAAAGGATATTGGCTTACAGGGTAGGCCCGCTCCGCCGTAAAAGGCAGAAAGGGACAGAGATTGCATACTCCTCTGTCCGGACACCGACTTCAAACATCCGTTTAGGCTTGCTTCCCATCCCTTGCAAACTGTTGGTAAAAGGTGCTAAAATTCCCCCACATTAAAGCCTGCCTGATTTCCCGCATGGTGTCAAGATAAAAGTAGAGGTTGTGATGCGTCAGCAGCATGGAACCCAACATCTCCTGGGCCTGAACCAAGTGTCTTAAATAACCGCGGCTATAACGTTTGCAGACCCGGCACCCGCAGGCGGCGTCCAGCGGCTCGGAGTCCTCCCGATAGCGGGCATTTTTAATTACCACCTTGCCGGCCGACGTAAAAGCGTAACCGTTCCGCGCGTTCCGCGTCGGCAGGACGCAATCCACCAGGTCCACGCCGCGCGCCACGACCTCCACCAAGTCCTCCGGCGTGCCCACACCCATTAAGTAACGGGGCTTCGCTTGCGGCAAAAGGTCCGTCGTCGTCTCCACCAACTCATACGTCTGCGCCTTCGGCTCACCCACCGAAAGCCCGCCGATGGCGTAGCCCGGAAAGTCCAACCGCAGAAGCCCCTCGGCACTCTGTTTCCGCAGTTCCGGATGGATGCCGCCCTGGACAATGCCGAACAGGGCTTGGCCGTCCGAGAGGCCCTCCTCTCGGCACTCCCAGAACTTCTCCCACGACCGCGCGGCCCAGTGGCCCGTCCGCTCCACCGCACGCCGGACCCGCTCATGGCCTGCCGGGAACTCGACGCACTCATCGAGCGGCACCATGACGTCTGCCCCCAAAGCCACCTCAAGCTCAATCACCCGCTCGGGAGAAAAGAAGTGAGAGGACCCGTCCAGGTGGGATTGGAATTCGACGCCGTCGTCGGTAATCCGCCGCAGCCCTTCCAGGCTCATCACCTGGAAGCCGCCGCTGTCGGTCAGAATCGGATGCGGCCACCCCATAAAACCGTGCAGCCCGCCCGCCCGCTTCACTACTTCGTGCCCGGGACGGAGATATAGGTGATAGGTGTTCGCCAGCAGGATCTGCACGCCCAACTCTTCCAGCTCATCCTGGGCAATGGCCTTTACCGTCCCACCAGTCCCGACCGGCATGAAGGTGGGCGTCGAAACCTCGCCGTGCGCGGTGCGGAGCACTCCGGCACGCGCGCTGGTTCCCTCATCCTGCGCGACAACTTTGAAACTTTCGGAATTCACAAGGGATGTTTTATAGCACGGAAAGAGAAAACGGGGAGGGTTGTCGCCTCAGAAAACCTTTCAAATCAGGTGGCAGGCGGCAAAACGGCCTGCTTTAATCTCCCGCAACTCAGGCTCCTCGCTGCGGCAACGGTCTTCGGCCAACGGGCAGCGCGGATGGTAACGGCAACCGGGCGGTGGGGCGGTGGGCGAAGGCAGCTCGGAGGCGCGAAGGAGTTGAGCTTCGGCACCGGACTCAGCACCGGCTCTCTTTAGGGTGGGAACGGATTGAATCAGCCGCTGCGTATAAGGATGGAGAGGCTCGGAGACGACATCTTCGGCCGGGCCGACCTCGGCCATCTTGCCCAGGTACATCACGCCGATGCGGTGGGCCACGTGCCGCAGCACCGGCACGCTATGGGAAGTCAGCAGATAGGTCATGCCGAACTGCTCGCGGAGGTCGAGCAAAAGATTCAAGATTTGCGCCTGCACGGAGACATCGAGCGAGGCGACGGGCTCATCGGCCACAATGAACTTGGGCCGCAACGCCAGCGCGCGCGCCACGGCGATCCGCTGCCGCTGGCCGCCGCTGAACTCGTGCGGAAAGCGGCCCACCGCGTCCGCCGGCAGCCCGACGGCTTTAAGCAACTCATTCACTTGACCGTTCCTATTCCCGGAAGATTTATGAATCTCAAACGGCTCGCGCAAAATCTCCCCCACCCGCATGCGAGGATTGAGCGAGGCGAAGGGGTCCTGAAAAATCATCTGCATCTGGCGGCGCATCCGACGAAGCTCCTCGGAGGGTAACCCGGTCAGGTCCACCCCGTCGAAATGAATCTTTCCGGAGGTCGGCTCAATCAATCGAAGAAGCGCTCGCCCCAGCGTCGACTTCCCGCAGCCCGACTCCCCGGCCAAGCCGAAGATTTCGCCCGGCTGGATCGACAAGCTGACCTCATCCACCGCCCGCACCGTCAGCTTCGGCTCCAGCCACCGCCCGCTGAGCGGGAAATGGACGCACAGGCCACGGACCTCGAGAAGAGGCGGATCCGTTTTTCCATTTAAGGCATCTATCATCAACTACTCCCGGCAGTTCCCCTGGGCAGCGGAGATCGTAACCCGACCGGCTTAGCGAATCAACAAATCGACGAATTCGTCCAGTTCCTTATCAAATTGATGCACCAACTTCTCCCCGTCTTTCTTTAAGGCAGCCAAGTTCTCTTTCGAAGCATCGTCCATCTCCAAACTACTCTTATCTAATTTTCCATTGATCCATAAATATTGCTTCGGCTTCCCGACCGCATCAAAAATCTGCTTTAGTAGTCCACGGTCTCGGAAACGCCTGACACCATAATGTCGATTACGGGACGAGCCCATCCGAGCTGTCCCCAATCCTTTGCGCGCCGATAATTGTATGGCTCCTTTTTATATCCGGTACCGAGAGAAAGAATTGCCGCATCTTTCGCCTTCGGACGGCCCTTGAATGTACTGCGAACCTCGGCGTACGCACAAAGCGCAGGGTTGTTGGCAAAAACCTCTCCATCGATCAGCGGAGAAAAATTTCCCGCCATGGAAATAATTCGGGAAACCTCAAAAAAGGTAGGGGCAGCCGAGGTTGCTCTGGCGATGTCACGAAGAAAGTAGTCATGTTCCTTACTCTTTTTTGCATCGTCCCGGTTGAAGAATTTGGTCTTCCTCTTCTGAATATCATAAGCTGTGATCAGACACGGCTTGAGAAGCTGACTCAACTTTATCTTGCCGAAATAGAAAGCAAGGGGTTTTTCCAACTCCTTCGCGCTATATTTTTCGTCCCATTTTCCTTCTCCCGACCCCAAATTCTGCCAGAAAGAGACGTGGAAATTTTTACCTCCCCTTTCTAAGGTACAGCTTCTGCGCGCGTTGGGCGGAAAACTTTGGTTGGGGGGGGTTGCTGCCCGGCTGGGGACATAAATAGCAGCAGGTCAAAATCCCTCCGGTGCTCGTTCCGGCGATCAGATCAAAATAATCGGCAATTCTCGCTCCCCGTTTCTTGGTTTTTATTGCCAATTTCTCTTCCAGCTTGATTAAAACCTCCGCGGGAATGATGCCTCGAATTCCACCTCCGTCAATCGAGAGAATGTGGATCTTTTCCGCCATGTGAGTTTCCTCCTCTCTCCAAAACCTTGGGCCGTACCCGACGTCACTCAAGGCGAATCATTTTGAACCCCGACAGAAGAAAGGCGAACTTGCACCTCGGGTAAGTGCCTTTGAACCTTTGATTTGCGATAAATCGGACGCTACCGTGCAAGGACAGTATTGTCAACCGCGCAAAGGACCTAGACCGATAATCCTGGTAAACCATAAAGGCATCGTCAGCCCGGCACTTCGAAATAGAAGGAAAGGAATCCGCTATCCACGCGGACCCAGCGTGCGGTCCAGGTTGAAAGCGGCGCTGATCAGGGCAAGGTGGGTAAAAGCTTGGGGGAAGTTGCCCAGCGCTTCGCCCGAGTGTCCGGTCTGTTCGGCATAGAGGCCCAGGTGGTTGGCATAGCCGAGCATCTGCTCAAACATCAGGCGGGCCTCTTCCAGGCGCGCTCGGTCGCGCCGTCCGGCGCGCGTGAGCGCCTCGACCAGCCAGAACGTGCAGATATTGAAGGTGCCTTCCGAACCCGCCAGCCCGTCCTTGGTCTCTTCCACGTTATAGCGATAGACCAAGCTGTTCGACACCAAGCCGCCTTTTTCGGGCGCGCGGTTCGTAGCATCGAGCGTCTTGAGCATCCGCGGGTCGGTGGGGGACATAAAGAAGACCAGCGGCATGATCAGGTTCGCCGCATCGAGCGCATTCGAGCCGTAGTGTTGGACGAACGACTGACGTTTCCGGTTCCAGCCCTGGCTCATAATCTCTTCGTAGATTTCGTCCCGGCAGGCGAGCCACCGCGCCCGGTCGGCGGGAAAAGACCGCTTGTCGGCCAGCCGCAAGCCGCGGTCAATCGCAACCCAGCACATGACCTTCGAATAGACAAAGTCCTGCCGCCCGCCCCGGACCTCCCAAATACCTTCGTCCTTCTCCCGCCAGTTGTCGCAGACCCAATTCACCAACCGGCGCAGCTCCCGCCAAAGGTCGAAGGAGATGGGATTCCCATACTTATTATAGAGGTAGATGGAATCCATCAGCTCGCCGTAAATATCGAGCTGCAACTGGTTGTGCGCCCCGTTGCCGACCCGCACAGGCCGCGAGCCGCGGTAGCCTTCCAGATGTGTGAGTTCCTCTTCCTTCAATTCATGCTCGCCGTTGATGCCGTACATGATGCGCAGCGAGCCGTCCGGTTCCAGCTCCCCAGTGCGCGCCTGCAGCCAGTGCATAAAGGCCTCCGCCTCCTCGGTAAAGCCGATGCGGAGGAATCCGTAAAGCGTGAAGGCGGCGTCGCGAATCCAAGTATAACGATAGTCCCAATTGCGGGGCCCGCCGACCGACTCCGGCAAGCTGCAGGTGGGCGCCGCCACGATGGCGCCGGTGGGAATATAGGTCATCAGCTTCAGCGCCAGCGCCGAGCGGCGCACCATCTCCCGCCAGCGGCCCGTGTAGGTGCAGCGTGCAATCCAGCGCCGCCAATATCGCACGGTGGCGACGAAGAGTTCCTGCGCTTGGTCCGAGGAAAGCGAAAGACCGCAGGTGCCGCCGCCGAATTGGTCACGCAGCACGAAGACCGCCGACTGGCCTTCGCTCAAGGTGAATTCCGCCTGGACGCCGTTCCGGCATTGCTGGAGTGGAATCTGCGTCGCCAGACCCAGGCTCAGCTGCTTCGTCCGAAAGCAGACCCCGTCGGACGTAATCTCGGTTTGATGTGCATCGCGCGCGAAGTTGAATGCCGGCAGGCATTCCATTCGGAAGGCCATCGACCCGCGCACGGCGGTCACGCGACGGACCAGCCGCTGGGAGCCGTCCGGCTTCGGCATGCCGGTGGTAGGCATGAAATCGGTAATCTCGCCGACGCCGCCGGGCGAAAGGAAACGGGTGACCAGGACATTGGTATCCGGCCAATAGAACTGCTTGCAGGTAACGTTCCCGTCGGCGGGAGAGATTTTGAACCGTCCGCCTTTTTTGTCGTCCAGAACGGCGCAGAAGACGCTGGGCGAATCAAAACTCGGCACGCAGAGCCAGTCGATGGACCCGTCCGTCCCCACCAGCGCCAGCGTATGCATGTCGCCGATGATTCCGTAGTTTTCGATCGGTTGGTATGCCATCAGGCTCGTCTCTCCGGGCGAGGTACCGGCAAACTCCGTTTCCCGCACGGCAACCATTCCGGGCCGCGCAGCCTCCCCGCCGGAGGCCGGGATTCATTATATCGAGAGACGTAAAGGGGGGTAGGTCAATTCGAAGGAAATATTAAGTGGAGTGCTTTTGAAGTTCCTCGAAAAACTCGGAGATGACTCCCCCCGGGAAAGAGACGGAAAAGGTTTCTCCCGGAGATTCGCCCTCGATCAGAAGGGTTTTCTCTTCGGTCCGAATCGTCAACGACAATCCTTCGGACACAATCTCTACAAAAACGGTATTCGGGTAACGGCCTAAGTCTTTTCCCGCTTCCTCCAGTGCCGGCAGAATGGGTCCCAGGTCGTGAGACAACTCCCGGCACCCTTCATCGGGAATCATCTTTACGGTCCAGTAAATCGCCGAGGCCGGAAGAGCCAAACGGATCGAACCCCGGTCGTCATGTTTCGATGCGACCCTGATCCGCACCGTTCCCTTCCGATACATCAGCGCCACAAGCACCGCCATCGCCGCAATGACGGCGATGATGGTGAACAGAATCGGCCGAATCGTATATGTCTTCTGCGTTTCACGAATCATGATTTCTTCTCGTTATCGATCCAGACCCTGACCAGCGTGGTCGCGTTGTAGGCTTCCACCAGCAGGTCGTCGTGCTCGCCCAGGGCCCGGAGGCCGGCCAGCACGTCCAGCTCGTCCCCTTTCTCGGGGATCATCACTTCCACCACATGAAAGGGAATCTTTATGTCGAGTTTTTTCCCTCTTCCCAATCTCCATCCCCTCCACGACCAAGTACCCATGCTCCTTAGGCACACGGATGCTCCCCTCGACCGTGTCCACGGTGACGTATTCGTTGTCTTCCATGGTGCGAACCGACATCAGGACCGCCAGCAATTCGGGCTCTTTGTCGAGCTTCAACTTGCCTTCCGGCAGCATGGCGGCCAAAACTCTCTCGGCCATCTTCAGCGGGACGTTCACGCGGACCATCGCGGCATCATCGCCCCCTTTTTCCACTCGGACGTGGAGCCAGCGCTCGGTCGCCTTGGTCGCCCCCTCCGCCCTCACCGCCGTCGCCCGGAACGCCCCAAACGCAATCAGAAGAACCGCCGGAAATCCGCATACCGCTCGTCGTGTAAGCATGAAAAATCTCCTTTTCCGCCTGCTTACCCATAGAACGGTTCGAAAAAGGGATTTGTTTCAAAGAAAATTATTTGGGTGTGAGGACTTTCGAGGCTTAGGTATGAGTGCCGGGCTAAAGCCGGGTACCCCATCCTTTCTGTAAGAAAGGGTGGGAAAGAGAGACGGTGAAGAGCGAATCGTCAGGGTACGTTCGCCGCGGCGAATCAGCCGTGCCGTACAGCGGTCAGAAACCGAGGACTTTAGCCCCTGAGGAAATGCTTCAGCCGCCGTAACAGCCCCGGGGTGGATCATCTTAAGTGTGGGTAATTATGATATAGCTTCTCGCAAGGCTTTTAATCAGGGGAACGGCGCGCGGATGCAGCGGACCCAGTGCGTTGAGGAAATACTCTCGAGGGAAGGAACCCCGGCGCTGCATTGCTCGATGCGCACCCCGCAGCGGGGCTCAAAGCGGCAAGCGGGAGGAAGATGCCTAAGGTCCGGCACCATGCCGGGGAGCGTCTCCAACCGCTTTTGCCGCGCGCCTTCGAGCGAGGGCAGGCTCCGCAGCAGCCCGGCGGTATGAGGATGCTGCGGGGAGCCGAGCACCTCCTCGGTCGTCCCCAGCTCGATCAACTGCCCGGCGTACATCACCGCCACGCGGTCGGCCAGCTTCGCCACCACGCCCAGGTCGTGCGAGATTAGCAGCAGCGACAATCCAAGGCGGCGCTTTAAATCTTTCAGCAGCTCCAGAATTTGCGCCTGCACGGTGACGTCCACCGCCGTGGTCGGCTCATCGGCAATCAGGAGCTTCGGGCCGCAGACCAGCGCCATGGCGATCATCGCCCGCTGGCGCAGGCCGCCGGAAAGCTCATGCGGGTAGCTGCGAAAGCGCTGCTCGGCGTCGGGGACGGCCACGGCTTCCAGCATCGCAACCGCCTTCTCCCGGGCCGCAGATTTCGAGATGTTCTGATGTGCCCGCAAGCCCTCCACAATCTGCTCGCCGACTTTCATTACCGGATTCAGCGCCGAAAGCGGCTCCTGGAAGATCATGGAAATCTGGGAACCGCGCACCGCCCGCAGCTCAGCTTCGGAGAGTTGAAGCAAGTCCTTTGGGGAATCCTTTGTAGAATTAGAGCCGCCGGAAAACCAGACCTCGCCCCCCGCCACGCGTCCCGGCGGCTGAATCAACTTTAGAATGGACAAGGCGGTCGCCGACTTGCCGCAGCCCGACTCGCCCACCAGCCCCATCGTCTCCCCCACACCGAGCGAGAATGAGACACCGTCAACGGCGGTCACCCGCCCGTCTTCGGTGTCGAATACCGTTTTTAGATTTTCGATCCGCAGAAGGTCCATCGATTCAGCCTCAGCGGCGAATTCTATCACCTGAGCGGCACGGGTGCCCCATCCCTTCTGAAAGAAAGGGTGGGAAAGTCCAACCAGCGCAGGCAGTGGTGGCAGAAGGTTTTGGAAAGTGGGAAGGTAGGGCTATTCCTATGCGTTCCATTTTTCGCAAACTTAAGGGTTGGGTAATCCACAAACTCTCCGGCCTCTGGAAGCGTGTTGTATATGTACTAATCGCAATGATCTCGATGCGTGCCATCTGGCGCAAATTTAAGGCGTGGATTATCCCCAAGTTTTCGTTCTTTCAAAGACATGTTGTTCCTGTACTTATCATAACTGGGGGAATCCTTTTCGTACTTGGCCTCATTCTGTTTATCTACTTGTTTCCCGAATGGCAGGTCGAGAAATTAGGTACGATCAGGGACCCCAAAATTGTAGGTGAACTGGTCAATCAATATCGCACTACTTGGGCACAAATTATTGAAGGATTTTTTGTCCTTGTCGGCCCGTATCTAGGATGGCAACGTGTAGAGGTTGCTCGGGAAGGTCAGATCACAGACCGATTCACCCGTGCAGTCGATCAGCTTGGAAAGAAAGACCAGATTGAAATCCGCCTGGGCGGCATCTACGCGCTGGAAAGAATCGCCAGAGATTCCCAAAAGGACCACTGGACCGTGATGGAAGTCCTGACTGCCTACGTCCGCACGCGCTCCCCGTGACGCGAACCTCCTGCCGAAACAGAGAATGAATCTAAAACGGAGGAGAAATCTAAACAAGAGCCACCGCCCCTGCCCACCGATATTCAGGCTGCACTGACGGTGATCGGACGTCGAAAATGGATCAAAAAAGAGAATCAACAGCTTGACCTTCATGGGACCGATCTTCGAGAGTAAATTTTAGTGAGAGCCCACCTGGAACGGGCATTGCTCACTGCAGCCAGCATGGGACATGCGAACCTCATCAAAGCCCACATAGCGTGGGCGGACCTCAGGGCTGCCCACCTGGAGGGGGCGAGCCTCAGGGGGGCTAACCTGAAGGGGGCGTACCTCCGCGATGCCCACCTGGAGGGGGTAAACCTCAGAGGGGCACGGGGACTAACAATGGAGCAGATTGATTTGGCCATCACAGACAAGAGGACCCAGCTTCCTGACTACCTCAAAAAACCTCCAGAAAAAGAGCAAGAATAAACGTAGCTAATCAACTGTAGGGAATTATCTTCAACGGAAAGGAATTACTCGCGCACGGTGGCGTCGAGGAACGCCTCCAGCTTGCGGCTGCGGGAGGGGTGGCGCAGCTTGCGCAACGCCTTCGCCTCAATCTGACGAATACGTTCGCGGGTGACGGCGAAGCTCTGGCCCACCTCTTCCAAGGTATGCTCGCTGCCGTCGTCCAGGCCGAAGCGCATCTTGACGACCTTCTCTTCGCGCGGCGTCAAGGTCTTCAGCACCGATTCGGTCTGTTCTTTTAAATTGATATTAACCACGGCCTCAGCCGGCGAGATGATGCCACGATCCTCAATAAAGTCGCCCAAGTGCGAGTCTTCCTCTTCGCCGATGGGCGTCTCGAGCGAGATCGGCTCCTGCGACACCTTCATCACCTTGCGCACCTTGCCGACCGGAATCTCCATACGCTTGGCGATCTCTTCCGACGTCGGCTCGCGGCCGTACTCCTGCACCAGTTGGCGCGAGGTGCGGATCAGCTTGTTGATGGTCTCAAGCATGTGGACCGGAATACGGATGGTGCGCGCCTGATCGGCAATGGCACGCGTGATCGCCTGGCGAATCCACCACGTGGCGTAGGTGGAAAACTTGTATCCGCGCCGGTATTCGAACTTTTCGACGGCCTTCATCAGGCCGATATTACCTTCCTGGATCAGGTCCAGGAATTGCAGCCCGCGGTTGGTGTACTTCTTGGCGATGGAGACCACCAGCCGGAGGTTCGCTTCCACCAGCTCGCGCTTGGCCCGCTCGGCATCGCGCTCGCCGATCATGATGGTCTGCACGCTTCGGCGCAGTTCCAGCGAAGGCGCGCCGGCACTCTCTTCGATCTCCCGAATCCGGCCCCGAGCCTGCCGCAGATCCCGCTTCCATTCCGTCGCGAGCTTTTCCTTTGCGGCGTCGATGCGACGCTCCAGGCGCGTGGCCTCTCTTTCCGCGCTCCGCAACTCGCCCACCCTCGCCCGAACGTGCTCCACCAGACGGCCCTGTTCGGCATGGCTGAAGGCGATCGAGCGGATTCTCTGGGAGATCCAGACGCGGCAACGGCCAACGGCCCACTTGTATTTGCGGTAGTCGCGCGGCTTGCGGCGCGGGGAGGCCACCGCCAGCTTCTCCTGAAGCTGCTCCAACTTCCCGTAGGCCTGGGCAATATGCGCGCAGCAATCGATAAACTCCTGCAATCGGCCCGAAATGCCTTCCTCGGTCAACTCCTCTTCATTAAAGCTGATGATCAAACGGATGGACCGCTCCCTGGCTTCGACCTTGCCGGCCAAGCGGGTAATCTCTTGAATCCCCACCGGCGAACGCGAAAACGCCTTCGTCACGTTCATCTGCCCGCGCTCAATGCGCTTGGCGATGCCCACCTCGCCTTGGCGAGAGAGCAACGGCACCACACCCATCTCCCGCAGGTACATCCGCACCGGGTCGTTTGTTTTGTCGAGAGAGCCGGGCGTAAGGTCCAGCTCGTTTTCGTTTCCGTTTTCGGCCACTTTCACCGCCGTGGTCTTTTCCAGCGCAAGCTTTTCGGGCGACTTCTCCCGCGCCGAGTCCAAGTCTTCCATGTCGCTGCCATCAACCACTGAATCCAGCTCTTTAAAAGTTTGAGATGGTTCTTTCTTTCACCGACACTGAAACGCTCTTCAGGCTCTTACCCTGATGTTACCGCAACCGACCTAATCTTTTCGCATTACCCCAAGTCGTTTGTTTGGTGTGGTTACGGACAACTCCCGAGACGCAACCTCCGGCGGAGGCGAGGGAACAGCACACCCTTTGAAGATGAACAGTGAAACTGGCCGTGGATAAAAGATGCATCGAAGGCGAGAAACGCACGCAGTCCATTAGATGTAATTTTTCTACAATTTGCAACTTGCATAAGAAATTTTTCCAAAATTTTCATTACATTTTTCTCATCTGGGCCAACTGCTTGTTTAAGAGAGATTTGTCAGCAATCAACCGCGTCAACAATTCCCCGTTCCTGGCGCGCTCGGCTCCTTCGATTTCTCTTTGTAATTTCTTCCGCTTCGATTCAAGTTGATTCTGCCGGATTTTATTCCAACAGTTTTCGGCTTCCTGACGGCCCATTCGGCCCAGGGGGAGAGAAAATATTTCAGTGAAGAGCCTCTGTTGTTCGGAACTCAAGCGGCTCCGAACCTCCGCTGCATCCGCTTGGCCTCCTTCCGCTGAAATCTTCATCAGTTGTTCCAAGACAGGTTCGGAAGCCAGCCCACGGTGAATGGGTTCATGCGTGAGTCGCGTCGCAAATTCACGTCGCAACTCTTCATCATCAAAAAGGATTTGCAGCAATTGCTTTTCCAGTGTCGTTACCTTGGCGTTGGCGTGCTGGGTGGGCGTACTGATCTCCGGACGGCGGTCCGAGGCGGCGCGGGTGATCTCCTCCTGCAAGAGCCGCTCTTCCACCCGCAACCTTTCCGACACGCGCCGCGCCGTCTCCGCGCGCAAAATCCGCTGCGGAATTTTGGCCAAGTACGGCAAGAGCGCGTTCACTGCAGCGACTTTCCCCTCCGCGGTCCCCATGTCGTGTTCCCGTGCCGCTCGCTCCGTAAGATAATCTACATAGGAAGGCGCCCGCTCCAGCAGCTTCCGGTAAGCCTCCGCCCCTTCTCGTTTCACAAAGCTGTCCGGGTCAAGTCCGCCGGGCAACTCCAGCACTCTCACTTCAAAGCCTTCTTCCAGCAACAGGTCGAGCGAGCGCTGGGTGGCGCGGATACCGGCCGCGTCCGGGTCGAAGTTCACCACCACGCGCCGCGCGTAGCGGCCCAGCAGCCGCACCTGCGCGTTCGTCAGGCTGGTGCCGCAGGAGGCCACGGCATGTTCGATGCCCGCCGAGCTCAACCCGATGCAGTCCATGTAGCCTTCGACCAGAATCGCCTCGCCGGCCTTGCGGACGGGCTGCCCAACCCGGTCCAGGTTATAGAGGACGCGGCTCTTGAGGTAGATCGGCGTCTCGGGAGAATTAAGGTATTTGGGGACATTGTTTTTACCATCGGGCGTCTCCGCATCGGCTAATGTCCTGCCGGCGAAGGCAATCACCTTACCGCGCTCGTTCGTAATGGGAAAGATAATACGACGGCGGAAACGGTCCACATATTCGAGTTTTCCTCCGGGCCGAACGTCTTTCAACAACAAGCCGCTCGCCTCGAGAACGGCAGGCTCGAACCGCATCGCACCGAGAAAACGCTCCAGGGCGTGCCCGGAGGCGGGCGCATAACCCAGGCCGAAACGCGCCATGACCGGACCGCTCAACCCCCGGTCAACGAGATACGCCCGCGCCGCGCGGCCCTCTCCCGTAGCGCTCATCTGTTCGGCAAAAAATTTCGCGGCGTCTTGGTGCAGGCGGTACAGCTCGGTCCGTTGGCGAACTTTTGGGTCCTTGTCGTCGGCCTCGCGGGCCCCGCCATACGTCCGCACCCGTACGCCGACCTTTTCGGCCAGAATCTTCAGCGCCTCGGGAAAGGAAATGTTTTCGACCAGCATGACGAACTTGAAAACGTCGCCGCCTTCGCCGCAGCCGAAGCAGTGAAAAATCTGCCGGGTCGGGTGAACGGAAAACGAGGGGGTCTTTTCGCTGTGGAACGGACAGAGGCCCATGAAGTTGACCCCCGCCTTGCGCAGCAGGACGTACTCGCCCACAACACGGACAATATCGGACCGCTGTTTGACTTCGTCGGCTACGCTTCCGGGTTTTGCCATGGGGTTATCACGAAGGCAAGTTTAATAAGCCTAATGAGTATAGCACCGAGAGTCTTTCCCTGACCAATCGGGTCCCTGACGAATCGGGATTTCTCGCGTCCCGGTCCGCCGGGTCACGATGTTCTTAATGTCACGACGGTCACGCCGTCACCGCCGTGCTCCGGGGCGGCGGATTGGAAGGCGGCGACGTGCAGGTGCGCGGCAAACATCTCGCTCAAGGCCCGCCGCAGCGCTCCGGTGCCTTTTCCGTGGACGACGGCAACCGTGGCGTGGCCCTCCAGGACGGAACGGTCGAGAAATTTGTCTACCAATTCGCGAGCCTCCTCGACGTACATCCCCCGCACGTGCAGTTCCGGGCCGGGTCTTTCCGAACCCTTTTCGGATTTTACCGGCTGCGCTTCGGGAACCACGGCTTTTTCAACATGAAACTCCGGCGTATGAATTCTCTTTTCTTCCACACGTTTTACCTCTTCAATCTCGCTCCGCTTGACCCGCATGCGAAAGCTGCCCACTTCGACTTCCAATTGATCGTCTTCGGAAACCGCCGTCACCGCGCCGGGCGTGGTGACGCCGCGGATGCGCACTCGGTCCCCCACGCCGGCCTGCACCTCAGTCCCGGCAGAAAAATCCGCCGTGCCCAACTCGGCTTCCACCTGCGCCTGCCAATCTGTCTGCGCTTCCTTCTTGAGGGTGGAAGCCTTCCGTACCGGAGGAGGTACGGCCTTGGCATTGATAGTCGCCGCCTGCATCCGGAGCTTCTCCACCTCGGCCCGGAACCGTTGCTCATAATCCTTTAACGCCTCCTCCAATTTCGCCTCCAGCGCCGCCAGCCGCCGGCGCCGGTCCCGGCGGTACTCCTGCTCCAGAAATTTTTCGCGCGCCTCCAACTGCTGCTGTTTCTCTTCCAGTTCCCTTTCCAACTGTTCGGCCTTCTGCCGCGCGGCGTGCAGCGATTCAAGCAGCCGCGAGACCTCGGCCTCCGTCGAACTCACCAACGTTCGCGCCTTTTCGACAATTGCGGGTTCAAGGCCCAGCCGGGCGGAAACGTCGATGCCGCTCGACTTGCCCGGCACGCCCACCAACAGACGGTAGGTGGGCTGGAGCGTCTCCTGGTCGAACTCCATACCGGCGTTCACTGCCTCGGCGGTTTCGGTGGCGTAGGCTTTTAATCGTGTGTGGTGCGTGGTGGCAAACGTCAAGGCACCGTGTTGCCGGAAGTAGTCCAGCACGGCCTCGGCCAGTGCCGCGCCCTCGGCCGGGTCCGTGCTGCCACCCACCTCGTCAAGCAAGATCAAATCCCTTTTCGTCACCGCCGTCACCATGGATTGAAGATTCGCCAAGTGGGCGGAAAAAGTGCTCAGGCTCTGCTCAATCGACTGCTGGTCGCCGATATCGACGCGGATGCGGTCAAACACAGGCAGCAACGCCTGCTCGGCCGGTACGGGCATCCCGGCCTGCGCCATCAGCGCCAGCAAACCGACCGTCTTCAAGACAACGGTCTTGCCGCCCGCATTCGGCCCGCTGATGATCATCAACGTCTTCGGCCCGACGAGTTCAAGCGAGACGGGGACGGGCTTTCTGCCGTGCGCACGTAATGTCTTTTCCAATAAAGGATGTCGAGCTTTTTCAAGCACCAGTCGGCGGACCTTCTCCCTACCCCCATCCCTATCGATCACCAACTCCGGCAGGCAGCAGTCGTACTCACGCCCGAAGCGGCCTTTGGCCATGACCAGATCGAGTTCCCCCAGAGTTTCCGTCGCCTGAGCTAACTCTTCCCGGCACTCGCGGAACCTGTCGCTCCAGGCGCGAAGCAGGCGGCGAATCTCCGCCCACTCTTTTTCCTGGAGTTCCACACGTTCGTTGTTCAGCGCCACGGTCTCCAGCGGCTCCATAAAGACGCTGGCTCCGCTCGAGCTGGTTCCGTGCACAATTCCACCGAGCTTCCGCTTACCGCCCGCTTTAATCGGCACCACGAAGCGGTCGTTGTGAATCGAAACCACCGCGTCCTGAAGGAGCTTGTCCTTCTGATGACGCTGAATAAAATCGCCCAGCGCTTTTTCCACCCGCCGCCGGGTGCGCTCCACCTGTTGTCGAATTCTTTTCAGGGCCGGGCCGGCCGAGGAATCGATCGTGCCGTCGGGGAGAATTTTTCCCTCCACCGCCTGGGCCAACTCGCGAAGGTCGAGAAGCTGACCGGCGGCAGCCGCGAGCCGTGGAAACCGCTTGGCATCGAAAAGGCGGCTGACACGGTACGCCAATCGGGCCAATCCGGCCAAGTGAAGAAGCTCCAGCGGTTCGAGCGCGACGCTTTTCACCTTCAATCGCGCCAACAGCGGCCGGGGGTCGGAGAGGCGGGCCGGCGAGGGAGGAGATTCTTCGCGCAGGTAAGCCATGGCCTCGCCCGCCTGCGCCAAATCCTCACGGATTCGGTCCGGGTCGGTGCCGGGCCAAAGCCGCTCCAGTACGGGCTCCGAGAGCGCTCCGGTCAGGTAGACACGCAGAATCTGCCGAACGCCGGGAAATTCAAGCGCGTTGTTTATTTCAACGGGTACCTCAACGCTGCCTGCAACGGGCTCTTCGACACTCATCGTGGTTCTTTTGGCTTCCTCGGGTATAAAACCCAATCTTATTACTTCGCAGGCGACTCGGAGAACGCTTCAGTCAATTGCCCAACGGCTTCTTCGGGCGTCGAGAAGAACCGAATAAAGGAGAGCACCGGGGCGTATCGCTCGACGGCCTGCTCGACCGGCAGGTCACTCAGGTTGCTCTCCTGCAGGAGACACTCGACTACTCCTTGCCAATAGGGCTTGTATACCAAAAAAGGTTTCCGCCCACCGATGTCCCGCGCCAACGTTCCTTTGTTCATCATCTCCCAGACCACGGCCAGCTCGGCCAGCGTTCCGGTGCCGCCGGGCAGGACGATATAGGCGTCGCCGCGCTCGGCCAGGGTGCGGAGGCGTCCGAGGTAATCGTCCGTCCGAACCTCTTCGATAATCCACGGATTCGGCCGTGTAGGCCAGATGCGGCAGGTAACGCCGAGCGTATGGCCGCCGGCATCGCGCGCGCCTCGCGCCGTCCCCGCCATCAAACCGCCGTAACCGCCGTTGGCAATCCCGTACCCTTCGCGGGCCAGAAGACCGCCGAGCCACCGCGCCTCTTCATAGACTGCGGAACCCTCGGTTGGAATGGAACTCCCAAAGATGGTGATCCGTTTCAAATGAAGGTGTCCTTAAACAGTAAAGGTGAGATTCGAAGCCCGACCGTTCGGCGTTTACTTTAAAAGCCGCGCCATGTCCTTGGCGAAGTAAGTCAAAACGAGATCGGCGCCGGCGCGGACGATGCCGGTAAGCGATTCGAGCATAATGCGCTCGCGGTCCACCCAGCCCTTCTCAGACGCGGCTGCAATCAGTGAGAACTCACCGCTCACCTGATAAGCCGCGATGGGCACGTCGAACGCCTCGCGCGCGTCGCGAATCACGTCGAGATAGGGACCCGCTGGTTTGACCATCACGATGTCGGCGCCTTCTTCGATATCGAGCTCAATCTCCCGCAGGGCCTCTCTTCGATTCGCCGGGTCCATCTGGTAAGACTTTCGGTCGCCGAACTGCGGCGCGGAGTCGGCCGCTTGGCGGAACGGCCCGTAGTACGCCGACGAGTACTTGGCCGAGTAAGCCATGATGGGCGTGGAATAATTGTGCGCGTCGAGCGCTTCGCGAATGCTGCCGACGCGGCCGTCCATCATGTCCGAAGGAGCCACCATGTCTGCTCCGGCCTCGGCCTGCGAGAGCGCCGTCTTCGCCAGCAATTCCAGCGAAGCGTCGTTCAGCACCTCACCGTCCTTCACAATGCCGCAATGGCCGTGGCTGGTGTACTCGCACAAACACACATCACAAATCACCAGCAGGTCCGGCACGGACCTTTTCAGGGCTATCAAAGCTTGCTGCACGATGCCACCCGGGTCGTACGCGCCCGAGGCGGTTTCGTCCTTCGATTCGGGAATGCCGAACAAGATCACCGCCGGGACCCCCAGGTCGCGAACCTCCCGACACTCTTCCACCAGACGGTCCACCGACCAGCGGTAGTTGCCGGGCATGGAGGCGATTTCCTCTTTGCCTCCCTTGCCGGGACAGACGAACAAGGGGTAGATGAGCTTACGGACATCGAGCCGGGTTTCGCGGACCATGCCGCGCAGAAGCTCGCTCGCTCGGAGCCGTCGAAGTCTGTGCGTGGGAAAGGCCATCGGAGGCCGACCTTCCATGAATTAATAGCGCTGCCGTTGCACTCTCAGATTGCCGAAACTTCCGACATTGGACAAGGAGAGTGTAACTCGAAATTGGTTCTCCCGTCGCAGCGACCCGAACGAAAAACGGCGGAACTCGGCATCGACGGCGAAACAGCCGAAATTATAGGTCAGCAGCCCGAAGCTCTGGTGCGCCACACGAGTCGAAAAATTGAAGTCCGAGCCGAGAGTGGCGCTCAGTCCCCGGCGGCTGACGTCGCCTAAACCGACCACTCCCCGCAGCAGATGAAAGGAGCTCACCTTCGGGAGGTCCTCGGGGGCGATCAATCGGGTGGCGAGCACGGCCGATTTATTGACGAAAAAGTCGGTCACGCTGAGAAACCAGGAGCCGCTGCGGATGATCGACGTGATCCCGGCATTCATGACTCCTCCGCCCGAGGGGTTGATGTCGGCTCGCATCTCCGTGTCGAAATTCGAAAACGGGGCGAACTTCAGCACCGAAATGATCGGGGAAAGCCTTCGCCCGGTGGCGAAGGCGAAACCGGTCAGCGAATTCGTCGGCTCGAAGACCACCAAATCGCGCGGCCGGAGCGCTTGGCCGAACGTAGGGTCGAAGAAATACTTCTGGGACAGTCGCCAGGAGATCAGTTCCCGAGCCTGCGACTTTTTCCCGTTTCCCGCGCGGCGAATATAGAGGCGATGGACCATTGAATACTCAATCTCATTGGTTTCGGCCAAAATATCCAACTGGTCGAAGCGAACAATATCGTTGATCACGGCGCGGTCGCGGGCGCGCACCAGCCGATAGCGAATCTGCGGCTCGATGACGTGCTTGAAACGGTATCCGCGCCACGTTCCCCCGAAGACCTTCGCCAGCGCCGGCGGACGCAGGTCAAGCGAAAATTCGCCCAGCAATCGCGTCAGTCCGCTGAGGTCGGCTCGGCGGCTCACACCGTAACGCGTGGCCCGCACCCCGAAGCGAGGCGTAAGGTGGAACCCTCCCAGCGATTTGGTGCGAAGAGACAGTTGAGGAGCAAAGTCCGTCCGGTTCACCAGCGCCGGTGTCTCAAACCCCGGTTCAACCCGGTCTACGGCCGACACGCCCGAGTCAAAGGAGAAATAGAAGGGATTCTTCCCGACCTTCCGCTCCATGCCGGAAAAGGAGAAGCTGGGAAGTTTGCGGATGGTAACGGAGTTGTCGGGCAGCAGCTCGGCGGAGAGGAAATTCTGGTACCGCGACAGAAACGCGTTGAAACTGTAAGGACCGAAACTTTTCGTCACAAAGCCGACCGAACGGACCTCGGAGCGGACGGCTTGATGGAAGTTATCCGTAAAGGTAAAGCGAAAGGTGAGCGAGCTGATGTAGTCGACGTCGGCTACGGCACGGAAGCCGCGGAAGAAGTCCGAACTTTCCCCCGTCACACGGAGGCTCTGGCCGGGCGCGCGGTTCTGCCTTTCCGGGCCGGTGCCTTTGTCGTCTACGCGGAAGTATTCCACGTTGACTTTGCTGCGGGGGCCGGGCCGCGCACGGAAGGAAGCGTTGTAACCGAGTCCGCGGGTACTGTAGTTCTGCACGCCGAGCGTCAGGTCCGCGCTTCGGTTGATGGCCCAGTAGAACCCCTCGCCCAGGATCACTCCCTTCTGAGATGAGGTGCCGAACTGCGGCATCAGGAAACCGGACTTCCGCGGGCGGGAGGCGATCGAAGTCGCCAGGTAGGGAAAATAAAAGATCGGCAGCGCGCCGATGCGGAACAACGGATTGCGCATGGTCACGCGCCTTCCCGGCTTCACCCTCGCGCTGGTCGCGCCGAACGACCAGCCGAATCTCTTCGGATCGCAAGAAGTCACGCGCGCGCCGAAGACGGCGTACGTATCCTCGTCGATCCGCTCCACCCGCCGCGCCTTCACGTGGAAGGGCTGCTCCGCGGTCAGGCGGAATTTGCCAGGACGGGGCTTGGCACGGATAAACCCTTCGGCATTCCGAAACCATCCGCGCGCGGAGTGGATCTGGTAGCGAATCTCTTCCGCCTTCAAGTCCGCCTGAGGGTCATGGAACCGAACGTTTCCCCGAGCCTCCACTTCCCCGGTCATCACGTCATAGACGATCTCATCGGCATGAATCGTCATCGGGCCGTAGGTGATCTCCACACGGCCAAGCAGACGGTACGTGCTCCCTACCTTGCTCTGCATGTCGGCGCGAAGGGTGACGGTGTCGGTATCGGGTGGTTCCGTCCGGCCCGATTCAGCTGGGAACGTTTCGGTTTGAAACGATACGGGGGTCAACAAAACGTCACGAAGCCCCTCGTTGAGCCACGCGTCCCGGAGCGACGGCGCCGCGCAATCCACTTGTGCCCACACGGCAACCCGGCCGCTGATGCCGAAACACAGCAGAAGAGTGAAAAAATAACGGATCAAGAAGTTCTGTTCTCCCGGCTTCAAAGACGGCCCCACCCCACCGACCTCGGCCTGATTCACTCTATCATATTCAATATAGGGATGCCCGCCGGGGGATTTCCACCCCTCTGCGCCGTCTAAAAAGCGGAAAACCGCTTCCCGCCCGACGCTCGTTTTGTTATGATGCGCCGTAAGAGCGCCGGAGAGAAAGAATTGCGCTGGGAACGGTAGCAAGCCTGTGAATTGCCCTCAATGTGGCCACATCGTAAGCCCTCTGCTTCCGCTCTGTAGAAACTGCCGCGGTTCGGGTCGACGTAAAATCGCGTCGCGCCCTGCGGAGGCGGTCATGGACTGCGGTCGCGAAGCCGAGCCCTCTTCTGAAACCAACTCCTTCCGCTTGCCCGATTTCACCCGGCCCGTTTCCCATTGGAGACATAATTTGAGACCTGGGCGGTGGGAGCCGATCTTGTTGACCCGCCCGGAAGACGACAAGGACGCCCCCGGCGGTGAAGCCGCCGGCGAGTCCGGCTGGTGGAAAGACGAGTTGAATCGGCGCGTCGAGGACTTCCGCCAAAAACGCGCCGCGCGGTTGGGCCGTTCGGCGGATTCTTCCCCGGGCACTTCCCCGAATCGCTCCTCTTCCGGAGACGACCCGCCCCGGCAGGATCAACCGACGGTGGAAGGAAACGTCCTCCGCTTTCCCAAAGGAGAGGCTTCGCAGCCGGAAGCGCAGAGCGACAGAGAGGCCGAATTCGAAGCCGAGTTGCAAAAAATCCCAGATTTTCTCCTCGAAGGGACACTTGGGGACTCCGCAGCCGAAGACTTCCTCACGGATGAAGCTCTCCGGGAACGGCCCGCAAGCGAAGTGAAAGGGGCGCTTGACGCCTCTCTCGAACCCGACCAAATCCCCCCGTCGTTCGGATTCCAGATTGGACACTCCACACTGCCGATGCAGGTAGCCCCGTTCGGCAGACGCCTGGGAGCCGGGTTGATCGACGCCCTGATACTGGCCTCCGGGTTCGGCCTGTTTGCCGGTATCTTTCATCTAACCGGACATCTGACCGGAGGAACGGTTTCGAACACGCCGTTGAACTGGCTGATCGGCGGGTCCATTGCGGCGCTCTTTGCAGCTGTCTATTTCGGCGCGTTCACCGCCCTGCGCCATGCCACGCCGGGCTTGCTGGCTCTGGGCCTCGAGGTCCGCAATCTGGACGGCGAGCCCCCGTCCCCGAAGCAGTCCTTCTGGCGGGCGCTGGGGTATCTGGTATCGGGCGGGTCGTTCCTTCTCGGCTTTATCTGGTCTCTGGTCGATGAGGAACGGCTCACTTGGCACGACCGCATTTCGGAAACGTTTCTTGTCTTGTCCGAAGAGATCGAAATCCCAAACCCGCCTCCGAACACCTAACTCCTTCTGAGCGCCCCTTACGGCTTGTTGGGGCACACCCGAGAAGGGTGCTATAATCCAGGCGGGAAGGTCGCTTGAACGCTCGACGGGAGTTGCAATGTCAAAAAGTGCCCACACTGCTCTGATCGGAGTCTCATCTCTGGTCGTCCTCTATGCCCTGCTGGGAGCCCTGCTGGGAAAAAACGGGACCAACCGGCAAACCTACCGAAACCTGGGCATCTATAGCGAAGTCCTTTCCCGCATCAAGAGCAACTACGTCACCGAGCCGAACCTTGATTTGGCCACCGAAGGGGCGTTGCGCGGCCTACTGGAAACCCTCGACCCCTACAGCACCTACTTCACGGCGGAGGAGTATCGCCTCTACGAAGAGAATCAGCAAAAGTCGCAGGTAGGCCCGGGCTTGGTCCTGTGGAAGCGTTTCGGCTACGGGGCCGTCATCTCCGTACTTCCCCGCAGCCCCGCAGAAAAAGCCGGGCTGCGGTCGGGAGATCTGATTGAAATGGTCGACGGCGCCTCGACCCGCACGCTCTCGCTCATTCAAATTGAAGAAAAACTGAAGGGGCCGGAGGGGTCCGAAACCACCCTTTCGGTCATCCGCGAAAGCCGGGGGAAAACCCGCAAGATCACCCTCACACGAGCCCGCTTCCCTTATCCCGCCGTCACCACGAAGGTGCTGGAAAAAACCGTGGGGTATCTGCGCATTCCCAGCTTTGAAAAAGGAAAGGCCCGGGAAACCCGTAGCCGGCTCCAGGCCTTGATGAAGAACGATGTGCGAAAAATCATCGTGGACGTTCGCGATTCGGCCACCGGCGACCCTTCCGAGGCGGCCGAAACGGCGAACTTCTTCCTCGAGGGCGGCCTGATCACTTTCCTCGAAGGCCAACGCCACCCCCGGCAGGATTTCGTGGCCGAAGCCGGTAAAGCCTTCTGCAAGCTTCCGCTTGCGTTGTTGATTGACTCAACGACGGCGGGGCCGGCGGAAATTTTCTCCTCTGCGATTCTTGAAAACGAACGAGGAGAAGCGATCGGCGAGCGCAGCTTCGGCATGGGATCCGTGCTCAAAGCGGTCCCTTTCGACGACGGTTCGGCTCTGCTCCTCTCCGTCGCCAAGTACCACACGCCCTCCGGTAAGAAGATTCAGGGAGAAGGCGTGGACCCGACCGTCGAAGAATCCTTTCCTCTGGAGCCGCGTCCGGCAGAAGACGAAGAAGGAACCGAGACCCCCCGCCCGCTGCTGCGGGAAAAGTTCGGCACCAGCAGCGACCCCCAACTTAAAAAAGCGTTGGAAGTTTTACGCGAGTCCGCGCCGAAGGCGGCATAATCCCGATCGTCGCAGCGAATCTTCACCCCAGCCGTAAACCGTTCCGCCTACATCCGAATACGGAGGGAGAAGGCCGCAGGAGATCTTTCTCTCCCGCCGAGAGCAAGATGGAGTTTTCAACAGGAAGAGGGCGAGAATCTATTCGTAATCGGGAGAGACGGCCAAGCTTATGGTCAGGTCCCGGTCGAGGCGCATGCCGACCACCGAACCGGCGGCAAGCGAGATGTTCCGCCCTTTCGGTAAGACGATCGCGGTGATCAGGGTAGCGACGCCCACCCCCACCGCCGCAATCGGGTGGCCGCTGGCGACCGCGCCGGCCGGAGGCACTACTAAGATGGGGAGCCGCAACCAGATCGACGCGCCCTTGCCCTTGATCTCACCTTCCAACCCCACGTCCGGAAAGTGTTTGCCTTCGGTGGCGAAGACTTCTGTCAAGGACCCGAGGATCGTAACCTTCTCCCCGCTCGGTAGCTCGACGGTATCGAAGACAATGGTCAGCCAACCTTTGCGCCCTTTTCGCTGGGCCGGAACCACCTCATCGACGTGGCCGTCAATGCGCAGTCCGCGAGGCAGCACGTCGGCGTCTTCCACCACGACCGGGTCGACCAGCGTCGCAATCACGCGGTCGCCTTCCTTCGATTTCTTCGTGTGGACCGTGGTATGGAGCTGGAGCTTGAACTCGGTCCCTTCCGGGATGACGTAGTCCCACAATTCGTCGGCGTCGCTCGGATCGCTCGACTGCGCCCTCAATACCGGCAGGCCTAAAAACGCAACCATCAGCCCCACCGCCGCCCATTCTACTGCCTTCATTGCTGCCTCCACGGATTCCAATAGCGATCTTCTATCATAAGGGGTCGCAAGGCAAAGGTAAACCCCAAGGAAGATTTTCTGTTCCCGCCAACTCACCCTGGAATTCTCCTCCAAAAAGAGATAACCTCCATGGGTCGCGCAGAGAACCGCATTCAAGCCTATGCCAAAAGCCGAAGAATCACTTCGTTTTCCACGAAAAAACGGCTACCGCAAGAAGCGCCAAACCGGCTCGCATGTCATCTTCCTACACCCCAAGCGAAGGATGCTAGTAGTTCCCCGTCATCGGGGCGACATGCCACGAGGGCTTTTCCTCCGTATCCTGAGAGATGCCGGTTTTACCTTGAAAGAATTCAAGGGGAGTTGAGAACAGCAGAAAAGAGAGGGAATTACCTTACAACCCTGACCCGGTCACACGGCCAAGGATACTGTTTCAGTATAAACCATCCGCGCGCGAGGGACCGGGCGGCGGTGGGCACGGCACCGACGGATGTATATCCTCATCGCGTCAAGAAGGCTGCCTTTCGCTTCCTCAATCGTCTTTCCCAAACCATACACGCCGGGGAAGTCCTCACAATAGGCATAGTATTTTAGGCCTTCGCGCTCCACCGTAATTGGGTAGGTGTAGAGTTCCATAGGACCATTCTACCACGCTGTCACAACAGAACCAATGAACCCTTGAACCGTAAAGGCGGGCCCTCTCTGCGCGGCGGTTCTTCCTGGTATTATTGAGAAACCTTCAGGAGAATCGCTATGAAACTGGTCACGTTTCGCTCGGGCAAAAAAGAGAAAATCGGCGTGGTGGTCGGCGCGGGGGAGAACATCGAAATGCCGCCGAACAGCGATCAGGTGGATTGGGAGGCCGAGCTGGCCGTCATCATCGGCCGAGGCGGAAGGCGAATTTCAGAAGAGCAGGCCATGGACCACGTGGCCGGCTACACCTGCTTCCAGGACGTCAGCGCGCGCAACATGCAATTTTCCGACAAGCAGTTCTTCCGCGGCAAGGGGTGCGATACGTTTGCCCCCATGGGCCCTTGGCTGGTCACCGCAGACGAGATTCCCGACCCGCACTCACTGGATATCTCCCTTCGCGTCAACCGCAAGGTGATGCAGAACTCGAACACCTCCGACCTGATCTTCCCAATTCCATTCCTGACCAGCTACCTTTCGCAGTCGCTGATCTGGGAGGCGGGCGACGTGCTGGCCACCGGAACACCGGAAGGCGTGGGCGTCTTCCGCGACCCGCCGTAGTTCCTGAAGCCCGGCGATAAGACCAGCGTCATCATTGAAAAAATCGGGACGCTCACCAACCGCGTCATCGGACTCGCCTCTTAGTCCGCAACCGACAGTCCATAGTCCCGGCCACCCGGCGCCGTGCTACGATGTAAGGCATGTCCGCCCGAAAACCCGCTCAAAATCCCGATCGCCCCTTCCGCAAACAGACCCAGGTCCGCTCGGACGAAGATTACATGGACCTCGCGCTCAAACAAGCCGAGCAGGCAGCGCAGGAAAACGAGGTGCCGGTCGGAGCCGTGGTCGTCCAAGACGGGAAAGTCTTGGCGCGGGCGCACAACCGTCCGATTCATCTCCGGGACCCGACGGCGCATGCCGAAGTGCTGGCGCTGCGTCGCGCCGGGCATCGCACGGGGAACTACCGTCTGGAGGGCGCAACGCTCTATGCTACAATCGAACCCTGTGCGATGTGCGCCGGAGCCCTGCTCCAGGCGCGTGTCCAGCGGGTCGTCTTCGGCGCGCGCGACCCCAAGGCCGGGGCAGCCGGTTCGGTCCTGAAAGTGCTGGGGCACTCGGCGCTGAATCATCGCCCGGAAATCGTTTCCGGCGTTCGGCAGACGGAAGCGGCGGAGCAATTGAAAAAGTTCTTCCGCTCGGCCAGGAAAAGAAAACGATAACGACTTTCATTAGCAACTCTCATGGTGAGGTGCGTGAGTGGTTGAAACGGGCGGTCTCGAAAACCGCTTCTCGCGTGAGCGGGACGAGGGTTCGAATCCCTCCCTCACCTTTCCTGTTTTCCCGGTATCTCTTTTCTGTCCCCCTCCAGCCTACCGCCTCCTTTCGGATTCTCTAAAATGAACCTTCGAGTATCTTTTAAAAAATTCGGCCTGTTTTTCCTAACGCTCCTCCTCTGCCTGTGGATGACCTCCACGCCCTCGGCTCAAGAACCCACCGAACCAAAAGAGGAAGAGTCTCAGGGAGAAAAACAGGAGCAGGAAGGCACGAAGAAAGCTAAAAAGAAGAAAAGCAAAAAACGAGACCGGCGAAGGGGCGCAAAACAGGAAGAGGAGAAAAAAGAGAAGAAGCCGCCGGAACCCCAAGACGTGCTCGGCTTTGTGGAGAAGTTCTATAACGTCGGCATGGGACTCACCATCAGCGAAGAAGACGGCAAAGAGATCAAGATGCTGGTCCTGCTCGGCGCCGGCACGCCGAAACTGATCGTCAGCAAAGCGCTGGTCGAGATGGCCGGAGAAAATTTCAACATGCTCGGCTTCGCCATAGCGCACCAGTTGGGCCACGTCTATTCCTTCAACCGGCGGATTCTCTACCGCGACCCCGATTGGAAACGCCAACGCTGGAGCCGAGCAGCGCGCGAAGAAGAGTACCGCGCCGACCGCTTCGCCATGACGCTGATGAGCTTTAGCCCGGACATGAATACCGACGGCGCCAAACAGTTCCTCAGCGCCTGCGGAGTCAAACTGGGCGACGGAGGAAATTTCTGCCACACGCTTCCGGAAATGTTTCTCGATCGGGAATTCAGACTGCGAAATTCGTTGGACGAACGGGTCGAGTTCTCTTTGACGACGGGCCGCTGGATTTCCGACAACTTCGTCCAGACTCATGCCGAATATTGGCCCCGCGGGGTGGACCACTCCGAGGAACGGAAGCTGGTCCGCGACTTCCAATCCATTATCCCCTCGATGATCTGCTGGCCCCACTGCTGAGCGCCTTCACGCTTTCGCCGCACTTCGTAAATAACCGACATAGGTGTCCGCCACGCGCGTCGGCTTCGGGATTCGGTATCCGTCGTAAACGGCCAGAGTCATCTCCAAGGCCATCCTCAAATTGATGCGATGTCCCGGCGAGACGAAGACCGGCCGCGTGCCGGGACGCATGCGCAGTACCGCGCCGATTACCTCCCCTCGATCTCTCAACTCCGAGGAAGCTCCGGACCGGTCGGCAGGCTCGCGGAATTCGCCCACCAGCCGCGACTTGGCCACGCCGAGTGTCGCCCGGTCGAGCAACAGTCCCAAGTGGCAGGCGGTGCCGAAGCGGCGCGGATGGGCCGTGCCTTGGCCGTCGCAAAAGATCAGGTCCGGCGCATGCCGCCGTTCCACTTCTTCCATTTCCGGAAATCGAAAAACCACCACGCCCGCGATACCGACTCCCGCTTGGGAATCCAAGGCGATGTCGACGCCGGCCACATACCGAATCTTTCCTCGGAAGGGTTTGAATTCCACACTTTCCCGAAGCCGCCTCTGGAGTTCCACGGCGCGGCGCGGAATCAGGGTCCAAGAATGTAATCGGTGTATCTTCATCTTGAAGCTATCTCCCACATGCCGGCGGTACTTCCTCCGGGCCGCTGCGCCCTGACAATTACCTCACGAGGCTTGCGAAGTTCTCTTCCGTTGTGCAAGAATCTTTGCAGCCATTCTTCAGCAGACAGGAACCTTACTACTCTATGGCAGAAGTCTTACCCTTTCGGGCCACTTGTTACAACTCAAACATTGTCCCGGACCTCACGCCAGTCGTCACCCAGCCTTACGACAAGATTACACCCCAGATGCAGGCGGACTACTACCAGGCAAGCCCGTACAACCTGGTCCGCGTGCTCCTGGGCCGCAAAGAAGACGGCGACAATTCGCACGAAAACGTCTACACGCGCTCCGGGGCCGAGTTCCGGAAATGGGTGGACGAGGAAATCATGACCTCCGAACCCTTGCCGGCCTTCTTCGCCTATTTCCAGGAATACGACGTGCCCGGCCAACCCGGCGAACGGGTGCTGCGAAAAGGATTCGTCGGACTGGGAAGATTGGAGGACTACGACGCCCGCGTAGTCCATCGCCACGAGCAGACCTTGAGCGGGCCGAAAAAGGACCGCCTGGAGCTGCTCAAAGCCACGCGCGCCCACTTCGGCCAACTCTTCATGCTCTACAGCGACCCGAAAGGCGAGATCGACCGCATCCTGGACGACATTTCCATCAAGGCTCCGTGGAAGGACCTCACCGACGAGTACGGCGTGCGGCACATCGTGTGGCGCGCCCGCCGGGAGCAGGAAATCACCACCCTCTCTTCCCGGATGCGCGACAAACCGCTCATCATCGCCGACGGACACCATCGCTACGAAACCGCCCTCGCCTACCGCGACCTCTGCCGCGAGCAGGGCGACGAAGATCGTCGGGCCGAGTTCGCCATGATGACCTTTGTCCGCCAGGAAGACGAAGGCCTGCTGGTTCTCCCCACGCACCGGCTGGTTCAGGGCCTTAAGGGATTCAGCCCGGGCGCGTTCAGGAAAAAAACGGAGGCGCTTTTCGAGATCGAGGATTTCTCACTCCCGGCCGATAACCCGGGCGCTGCGCTGCGGGAACGCTTAAGCCAATCCGCCTCCAAGCGGGCCGTTCTGGCCGCCGTCGCCGAGAGCGCATCGAAAGCCATGCTGCTTCGCCTTCGCAAGGATGCCGACTTGGCAAAACTTCTGCCCGACTGCCCCGCCCAGCAACGCGATTTGGACGTGGTAATTCTGCACCGGCTGGTGCTGGAAAAGCTGCTGGGGATTTCCCAAGAGGCGGTCGTGAAACAGGAGAACCTACGTTACGTTCGCGAGCACGACGTGGGCATTGAGGCTGTAACACAGAGTGAAGGGCAGATCTGCTTCTTCCTCAATCCGACGCCCATAGAAAAAGTCCGCGAAAACGCCCTGGCCGGGCTGCCCCTGCCGCAGAAGTCCACCGACTTTTATCCCAAGATGCTCTCCGGCCTGACAGCCTATTGGTTGGACAACCCGTTGGGGATTTGATTCCTTCGCGCACCAACCAAAACAGTCGCCGGCGCGGAAACCGGTAATTTCCCCGATCTTCCCACACACGCCTCAACCCATGAAATCAAACGGCTGAATCGCTCTTCTTCCCTGCCGATAGTATGCTAGGGATGGAAATACGCTCGGATGAGGAAAGTTATGGAGAACACATCAGAAAACCCGGCCCTGGCCCCGGACCCTGCCCCGGAAACAATACCCGCTCCCGCCACGACCCATCACCCGCGCGTGCTCTGGGCGGTGGTGGCCTCCACCCTGGTATCGATTCTGTCGGTTTGCTTCCTTCTGAAGAAGCTCCTTGAAGCCGTCGACTGGACCGAGATGGCCGCGCTCCTTACAGTTCTATTCTTTATCTATCTGTTGATCTTGGGCCGGATCTGGGGGAAGGGAGCGAAAAAGGGGCTTCGGCTGGCTACCGGTTGGGGAGTCAATCTGATTCTCCTCTCCCTGATCGCCGTTTACTTAGGCTCACCCTTAGCGGCTCTGTTTGCCGCAGCGCAGGTTGCCATGGTGGCGAGCGCCCTGCACGCATACCGCACAATGAAGTTTGGCTCTCCGGTTACCCTGCTGGCGAGGGGCACCCTGCGGGGTTTCGGCGCTTTGATCTTTGTCGCCTTAACGTCTCTGCCGATTCCCAATCTTTCCGCCGACCGAGTGCGAAGAAACGAACTCCAGGCAGTAGCGGCCCTCGAAAAGATTCACCAAGCGCAAGAGACCTACGCTTCCCAGCACTCGCAAAAATATGCCGCTTCCCTGGCGGAGCTGGGACCCGAACCGGGCGCAGCATTCATTGACGAACAGCTCGCCCAAGGCTCCAGCCGCGGCTACCGAATCACCTTGGCCGCTCGTCCCGCAGAAAAAACAGAAGAAGGATTTTCCCAAGCAGGCTACACCCTCCAGGCCCGCCCCCTTCCTTATAGGAAGACCGGAAGCGAAAGCTACTTCACGGACGAATCCAGCGTGATCTGTTACACCGACGAAGACCGCCCCGCCACTTCCGAAGACCCTGAATGGGGCAGGTGAAGCGCAGTCGCTTAGCGGTAAGGGCTGCGAGAGATGAAGTCCTTCTGGCCCGCCGTCGGGACCTTCGTCGCCTCAGGCGCGGCCACAGCGTCGATCTTGTTAATCTTTCCGGCGTTCATCCCCGGTTGAATGTAGCCCCGCACGGGCCAACGCGCCGTCGGCGCGAACCGGAAATTTAAGACCGCACGCATCGCAAAAACAAAAGGCGCGAGGTGTGTGATAGACAATGGAGAACGCGGGTGCCCCATCCTTTCCGGCCTGTCCTCCAAAGCCCGCAGGGCGTAGGGGGAAGGAAAGGGTGGGGAAAAGATAAACAAATAACTCTCCCCACCCTTGGCGCCGCCCTGTGGATTATTACCTACCTAACTAATGAGTTCACTCCGGGCGGCAAACCGCCAAGGATGGGGCACCCGCCAACCAAACATTTCAATCTACTTCTTTGGATACCCCTCGAGCAGCCAACTTTTCCCGTGCAAGGAGACATCCACCACGCGGAGGCGGAGGGCGTCACTCAAGCGGCGCGCGCCGCGGCCGTCGACGGCGGACATGGCGCGGGCGGAACCCAGAATGGTAGGAGCGACGAACCAATAGACCTTATCGACTAATTTCGCGTCGAAGAAACTTCCCAGCACCTTTGCGCCACCCTCGACAAAGATGCTCGCAATCTCCCGCTCGGCGGCTTTGGCCAGCAGAGGTTTCAACGGTACGCGCTTCTCCGCCGAAAACTGCCACACCTCTACACCCTTCGCGCGTAAAACTTCCGCCTTGCGACGGGCGCCGCCGCGCGCGGTGGCCACAATCAACTTCCCGCTCTTTTTTGCATTTTTAACAAGACGCGATTCGAGCGGAATGCGAAGCTTCGAATCGAGAATGATCTGCAACGGGCCCGCCTCGTTCCTCTTTGAGGTTCCCCGCCCACTCGTTCCCGTTAAAGTTAATCGGGGATTATCCGCCAGCACGGTCTCAATCCCCACCAGCACGGCCTGATGCTCCCCCCGCAGCCGCCGGGCAAAGGCGCGCGCGTTTTTGTCGGTGATCCACTTCGAGTACCCCTCGGCGGTGGCGATCTTGCCGTCGAGCGTCGTCGCCACCTTCGCCGTGATATGCGGCCGCCCGGTCTTGTGGAAATGGAAATAGGCCGTGTTGAGCTTGCGGGCTTCGCGCGCCACCGGACCGCCTACCAACTCGACCTCAATCCCGGCCCGTCGCAACGCTCTTGCGCCTTTCCCTTTGACGAGTGGGTTCGGGTCGCGAACGGCATAGAAGACGCGCTTCACCTCGGCGGCAAGAATCGCCTCCGTACAGGGCGGCGTGCGCCCGGTGTGCCGGCAGGGTTCAAGCGTCACGTAAAGAGTCGCGCCGCGGGCGCGGCGTCCGGCCCTTCGGAGAGCAACGATCTCAGCATGCGGGCGGCCCGGGCCTTTATGGGTTCCGCGTCCGATGATCTTCCCCTTTTTTACGACGAGGGAACCGACGCGCGGGTTCGGCAAGACGGACTTGCGAACCGTCCCGGCAAGACGAAGGGCTTCTTCCATGAAGACGAGGGGTGGAGATGGAGATTGCTTCGGCAAGAGTGTGCGGAAAGCTTCGGTTACTGGATTTTGCTCAGCAAATGTCCGAGCTTGTCCTTTTTGACTTTTAAATAATCCCGGGTGCTCTTTCGCGGCTCGGCTTCCAGCGGGATGCGCTTCACGATGGAGAGGCCGTAGCGCTCGATACCGGAGATCTTCTTGGGGTTGTTCGTCAGCAGGTAAATCTTCCGGACGCCGAGGTCGGCCAGGATTTGCGCGCCGATCGAGTAGTCGCGCATGTCGTGCGGCAGGCCCAGCCTTTCATTGGCCTGGACCGTATCCAGGCCCTTGTCCTGGAGCGCATAGGCGCGAATCTTGTTGGCCAGTCCGATTCCACGGCCCTCCTGGCTCAGATAGACGACCACGCCTTTACCTTTCCGGCCGATCTGCTTCAGAGCGGAGTCCAACTGCTCCCGACAATCGCAACGGATCGAAGCGAGCGTGTCGCCGGTCAGGCACTGCGAGTGTACCCGCACCAAAACCGGACGATCCTTGGGAACCTTGCCCTTCACCAACGCCACGTGCTCGCGATTCATCGACGGGCAGTCGTACACGTAAATCGTAAACTTGCCGTAACGGGTGGGAAGCTTCGAGGTGGCGACGCGCTCGACCAACTTTTCCGTATAGCGCCGGTACTCGGCCAGTTGCGAGATGTGGATCACTTTCAGCGATTGGCGTTTCGCCACCCGCTCGACCGTCATCGGGCTGGCCGGGTTGCCTTGATTATCCAGCACCTCGCACATGACGCCGACCGGCTCCAGGCCCGCCAGCCGGGCCAAATCCATCGACGCCTCGGTATGCCCGGCGCGGACCAGCACGCCGCCCGACCGCGCCCGTACGGGAAGGACGTGTCCGGGGCGGGTCAGATCATGCGGTTGGGTCTTCGGGTTCGAGAGCGCGCGGATGGTGGTGGCGCGGTCCGCGGCCGAGATGCCCGTCGTCACGCCCTTGCGGGCATCCACGGTAACGGTGAAGTTACATTGGAAATTCTGATTGTCTTCCTCGGAGCGTACCATCGCGGGCAAGCCGAGCTTCATGGCGCGGTCCTGCGTCATGGAGACGCAGATTAACCCCCCGCCCCGCTTGATCATAAAGTTGACAGCGGAAGCGGTGGCTTTTTCGGCCGCCAGAATCAGGTCCGCTTCGTTCTCCCGGTCGTGGCTGTCGCGAACCACGACAGGTTTCCCCTTGCGAACATCTTTGATGGCGCTTTCAACCGCTGCAATATGTGAAATATGATTTTTGGCCATAGTTCATCTCGATCTTTTAAGAATTTTCAGTAAGGAGAGAGCCGCATGGGCGGCTTCCAAACCTTTATTGTACCGATTCTGGGAGGCACGTCGAACCGCATCCCGGCGGTGAAAGGCCGCCAACACTTCAAAAACAATCGGCACGTCGTGCTTCAACATGACTTCCATCACACCTCGAGCGCATTCGGAGCTCACCATGTCGAAGTGCTTCGTATCGCCGCGGATCACAACGGCGAGCCCAATCAGCACGTCATAACGGCTGCGCCCTCTTCGGCGCCGGGCCAGCCGTTGCGCCATCCACGGAATCTCAAAGCACCCGGGAACCGCAAAACGGTCGATCCGCTCCGCCGGTACGCCGGCGCGGGTCAACTCCTCCAGGCAACTCTGTTCAAGCGACTTGGCCAACTCCGCGTTGAACTCGGCTCGTATGATCCCGATCCGGCAGCGCCCGAGACCCCCGATTGGTATTGCGACTCCGGGTTTTGCGCCCTCGGGGGCCGGCGCTTTGCGTCTCATGGTCCTCGCTTTTTCCGGTCCTTATCCGATCAACACCGGTTCAACATCTGCTCATTTCCCCAGCAGCTTGGCGACGTACTTCGAAAGGACGTCTACCTCGATATTGACCGAATCTCCCACGCCCTTTGCTCCCAGCGTCGTGTGCCGAAGTGTGTAGGCGAGCAAAGAAACCGAAAAGCACGAACCTTTGAGGTTCACCACCGTCAAACTGATGCCGTCGATGGCGACCGAACCCTTTTCAACCAGATAGCGCGTCAGACGCCGGGGAATTTCAAAGGTATAAATCTTGCTCTTCTCTTCCGGGCAGATCGAAACAATGCGGCCCACCACGTCCACATGCCCCTGGACCAGATGGCCGCCGATCAGCGAATTCAGCGTGAGGCTGCGTTCGAGATTCACCCGGCTCTTCGACTGCAGACCGGAAAGCGTGGTCTTGCGCAGCGTTTCCGGCATGTAGGTGACTTCAAAGGAGCCGCCGTTCACCTTCTGAACCGTGGAACAGACCCCTTCGACCGAGATACTCTCGCCCGGCTTCAGCTTCCACCGCGCCGGCGGGCGAATTCCGACCCGGCGCTCCTTCCCGTACTGCCGGACCCAGGTAACGGCTCCGGTGGTTTTGACGATCCCACTAAACATCTCACAGACACCGACCCCACTCCCGAGTCCAATACACTCAGCCATGGAGGAGAAAACCCGATCTCCTCTGAGCGCTTCATCCAGGAACTTAGGGGTACCAAGGGGAAGATTGTAGCATAGCTTCATTTGCCCGTTCATCCTCTTCGCCCGCAGCCCTTTGACACTCTGCCCACAGGGCTTATAATCCTCTCTTCATGACAAATCCAAAAAGGCAGTTCTTGTTAACCGGAGCTCAGGGGTTCCTGGGGGCCTGGATCGCGAAGAGCTTGGTCGAGCAAGGAGAGCGCCCTCTTGTTTTCGACCTGTCGAGGGATCCGAAAAGGATGGCGAACCTACTATCCGAAAAGCAGTTGGCGGAGGTGAAGTTTATCCAAGGGGACATCACCGACCCCGAAGAGGTGCGCTCTGTCGTCGCCGACCGCTCGGTGACCCACATCATTCATTTGGCAGCGTTGCAGGTTCCGTTCTGCGCCGCCGACCCCCTCCTGGGCGCCCGGGTGAACGTCCTCGGCACCCTCAACATTTTTGAGGCCGCGCGGCAAAACGCGGAGGTGACCCGGAGCATTGTCTATGCCAGCTCGGCCGCCGTCTTCGGCCCCGAGGAATACTACGACGGGAAGAGAGTGGAGGAGGGGGCGCCCTTACTGCCCGGAACCCACTACGGCGTCTACAAGCAGTGTAACGAAGGGAACGCCCGCGTCTATTACCAGACAGAAGGCCTCTCCAGCGTCGGCCTCCGCCCCTGGGCGCTCTACGGCGTAGGCCGCGACCGGGGCATCACGTCCGGGCCGACCAAAGCCATCAAGGCGGCCGTCGCCCGAAAGCCCTATACGATCAAGTTCACCGGCGGATTGGATCTGCAGTACGCCGAAGATTGCGCGGAAATTTTCCTTCGCTGCGCTGAAGCCGTATTGCCCGGCGCGCCCGTCTACACCCTGCGGGGCTCCGTCACTCATATGGACAAGTTTGTGGAGCAACTTGAAAGCGCCTACCCTCCGGCGCGGGGATTGATCCGGATCGAGGGTCCTCGGCTTCCGATGGCCCATGATTTGGACGACAGTGCGCTGGTCGGGTATCTAAAGCAGGTTCCCCGCACGCCGCTCGCCGAGGGGATCGCGCGGACCGTGGAAATTTTTGAGTGCTTGCAGAAGGAAGACCGTCTCGATCTGAGCGACTTGGAAGAGTAGCCTGCAGCCTATGAAACGACATCTCTGAATGCACCTTTTCGTATTTTTGTTATTGGCCCTTGTTAGTCTGGCGTCCGCTTGCCGGGAAAGCGGACGCCGTATGGTGGGCGTCGTTCCGAAGTCGAAGGCCAATTAATTCTGGCTGGCCGTCCATGCCGGGGCGGTGGCCGCAGCCGAGGAAGCCGACATGGAGGTCCTCTGGAACGGCCCGGCGCAGGAGACGGATTTCAGCCATCAGGCAGCGATCGTCGACGATCTCATCAACCGCCATGTAGCCGGAATCCTCGTGGCCCCTTCGGATCAAAACGCCACGGTTCCCGTGATTGAACGGGCTCACCGGTCGGGAATCCCTCTGATTATTTTCGACTCCGCCGCGAATGCGGAAAACTACGTCTCGTTCGTCGCTACGGACAACTATGGCGGAGGGGTTCTGGCGGCACGACGAATGGCGGAAATTCTCGGCGAGAAAGGGGAAGTCGCCATGATCGGCGTTCCACGCCGTTCATGGTAAACCTTCTACCTATAGGACCCTGAGGACTAAAATCAAACATCCTGATTGTCGTACACCTTATTAAATTGTCAAGGAATTTATACACCGAATGTCTTAAGCCATATCCTGTCCCGCCGGCACACGGAATTCTTCCCGTGCAAAATCCTTCCTTTGAGTCCCTCAGCCGATTCCGATGCCGCTGCCCCCCTTGCGGGTTACGGACAAATAATCGTAGTCTGTTGAGTGCCATGGTTCCTACCGCGACAGGACCGCAGGGCTTGAAAGGCCTCGAAGTCGCCGCCTTCGAAAGCCGCCGAGCGCGCGAGATGGCGAGCCTGATCACGCGCCACGGCGGGGTGCCGCTCGTCGGCCCTTCGATGCGGGAAATTCCGCTGGAAGAGAACCCCGCCGCCTTCGACTTCGCCGCACGGCTGCTCAAGGGCGAAATCGGCGCCGTCATCTTCATGACCGGGGTCGGCGCGCGGACGCTCTTCGAAGCGCTTGAGACCCGCCACGAGCGGCGGAAAATCGTCGCCGCGCTCTCCAAGATTACCATCGTCGCCCGCGGGCCGAAACCCGTCCGAATACTTCGCGAGTATAAAATTCCCATCACCATCACGGTTCCCGAACCGAACACCTGGCGCGAAATCCTCCAGGAGTTGGATGAAAATCCGCGCGGGCCGACGCTGGAAGGAAGCCGCATCGCCATACAGGAATACGGCGTCTCCCATAAGGCGTTTCTTCAGGAACTGGAAGGCCGCGTCAAAGAAGTCATCCAAGTGCCGGTCTATCGTTGGGGGCTGCCGGAAGACACCGCGCCGCTTCGAAAAACCGTTGAAGCCCTGACGGAGGGAAGAACACGAATCGCCCTGTTCACCAACGGCGCGCAATCGGACCACATGCTTCAGGTCGCCGCGAAGCTCGGATTGCGCGGACGGCTGCTCGAGGCCTTACGCCGCTCCGTGGTCTGCTCCATCGGCCCGACGTGTACGGAGATGCTGGGAAATAACGGCATCTCCGTGGACTTCGAACCCTCGCACCCGAAGATGGGTGTGCTGGTAAGCGAGTGCGCTCAAAAAGTAGAGGGGTTGTTGCGCGCGAAGAGCGCCGCGGACGGCGCCCCGGTCCGCGTGGAGGTGTCTGAATCCGCAACCGCACAAACCAAACCCTCCCCCTCCACATGGGAGGACGCTCTGTGGAATTCGCGTTTCATGCGGGCTTGTCGGCGCGAGCCGGTCGACGCCACGCCGGTCTGGCTGATGCGGCAGGCAGGACGTTACATGAAGGACTACTGCGACCTCCGCTCCAAGGTGCCGTTCTTGAATCTCTGCAAGTCGCCGGAGCTGGTATCGGAAGTAACGGTCACCGCGCAGCAGCGCCTCGGCGCCGACGCGGCCATCATCTTCGCCGACCTTCTCTTGATCGTCGAGCCGCTCGGCTACGAACTTGAATATGATAAAGGGGAGGGACCCGTCGTCCGCCCCGCCTTGCGGCAAGCCTCGGACGTAGACCGCATGCAGGAAGTGACCCCGGAAGAGTCGCTGGCTTATCTGTACGACGCCATCCGGCAGACGCGGTCCGCCCTTGCGCCGGATATCCCGCTTCTGGGATTCTGCGGCGCGCCGTTTACGCTGGCGTCTTATATCATTGAAGGCGGTGCGTCAAAGAATTATGTCCACACCAAGAGTTTGATGTACCGCGACCCCGGCGCGTGGCATACGCTGATGGACCACCTGAGCCGAAGCCTGGCCGGATACCTCAACGCGCAGATCACCGCCGGCGTTCAGGCGGTGCAGATTTTCGACACCTGGGTCGGCTGCCTCGGCCCGGCCGACTATCGCGAGTTTGTTCTGCCGCATACCCGAACTTTAATCCAACAGATCACACCGGGCACGCCGGTCATCCACTTCGGCACCGGCACGGGCGATCTGCTGGAGGGGATGAAGGAAGCGGGCGGCGACATCATCGGCCTCGATTTCCGCGTGGAGTTGGACGACGCCTGGAAGCGGCTTGGGTCTGATGTCGGCATTCAGGGCAACCTCGACCCTCTGGTGCTCTTTGCCGAAGGGGATTACGTTCGCGAGCGTGCCGAGAAAATTCTAAAGCAGGCCGGAGGACGCCCGGGCCACATTTTCAACCTCGGCCACGGCATTCTGCCGCAGACGCCCGTTGACCATGTGATCGCTCTGATCGATGCCGTGCATGAGATCAGCAGCCGGAAAAAGTAGCAATATCCTTTTTATGTTGAGATCCGTTTCATGGACAGCGTACTCATCATCGGATTCGGCGGACCCACAGACCCGAAAATGATCCGTCCTTTCTTGGATAACGTTCTTCGCGGCCGGCCGGTCCCCCAGGAGCGTTACGAACAGGTGGTCCGCCAGTACGAATTGATCGGCGGCTCTTCGCCCTACAACGAAAATACGTTTCGGCAAGCGAAGGCGCTCGGTGAACGATTAAATCAAAACGGGACCTCAGCCACCGTCTATGTCGGCTTTCGTAATTGGGACCCCACTATGAAAGATACGCTCCAAAAAATGGCCGACGAGGGGCGCCGATCCGCGGTCGGCTTTATCCTGGCTGCGCACCGTTCTGAGGCAAGCTTGGGGCGCTACCAGCAGGAAATTGAGGCAGCGCAGCAAGAGGTCGGAGCGAAGGCGCCCGTCGTCACCTACACGAAGGCTTGGTACAATCATCCTCTGTTTTTGGACGCCGCCGCCGATCGCGTGCGGGAAGTTCTACCGGCAGGGGGAAAGGAGGCCGCCGGCCGCTCGGCGTTGATCTTTACCGCGCACTCGATTCCCCAATCCCTGGCCGACCGTTCTCCCTACGTTGAAGATATTCGCAACTCCGCTGAAGGCGTCGCCGCGCGGCTCGGCATCATCGACTGGTCCCTCTCCTATCAGAGCCGCAGCGGAAACCCCCGCGACCCGTGGCTCGAACCCGACATCAACGCCCGAATTCGGCAAAAAGCGGAAGAGGGCTATCAGCAAGTGGTCATCGTGCCCATCGGATTCCTCTCGGACCACGTCGAGGTGCTCTTCGACCTCGACCATCAGGCCCAAAATACCGCGCAAGAGGCAGGCATGAAGTTTCTCCGCGCGCCCACCGTGGGCGACCATCCGAAGTTTATCGAAATGATGGCCGAGTTGGTTCGAGAAACTTCTGCCGGCGGAAAAAAGGAGGCTTCCCGCTCATGAAAGACCACGCCGCCACGTTCGTCGTCGTCGGAGGCGGCATCACCGGACTTGCCGCCGCCCACCGAATGATGGAGCTGGCCCGAGAATATTCCCTGAACATTCAATTGCTGGTTCTCGAAGCCGGAGACCGCCTGGGCGGGGTCATCCAAACCGAACAGCGCGACGGGTTCCTCCTTGAAGGCGGGCCGGATTCGATGATCTCGGAAAAACCCTGGGCGCTGGAGCTTGCGAAGCGGCTCGGTCTTGAACGGAAACTGATCGGCACCAATCCGAAAAACCGCCAAGCATTGGTGGCGCACAAAGGCAAGCTCCATCCCATCCCGGAAGGATTTCACCTCATCACGCCTTCCCGCCTTCGCCCTCTTCTGGCTTCTTCATTGTTTAGTTGGCTGGGGAAGATTCGCATGGCCTTGGAAATTTTTGTGCCCGCAAAAATATCCCATCAGGACGAATCGGTTGCGAGTTTCGTGCGACGCCGCTTCGGACGCCAAGCCGTCCAACGCATCGCACAGCCGATGGTGGGCGGCATCTACACCGCCGACGTTCGTAAACTGAGCCTGCTGGCGACGATGCCGCAATTCCGCGAACTCGAGCTCCAATACGGCAGCCTGATCAAAGGTCTCCGCCGGCGTCGGAGTGAAAAGGCGAAAAGGCGGCAAGGGCAGAGCGGCGGCGCCCGCTACGATCTTTTCCTCTCCTTCAAGCACGGGATACAGACGCTGACGGATGCGCTCCGAAGCGCGCTTCCTCCCCGCACCACCTCGCTCCGCGCGCTGGTGTACCGGCTGCGGTTCGAACCGGAAAGGAATCTGTGGGCCGTCTGGTACGGAGAAAATCAACTCGTGCGGGCGACCGGCGTCTGCTTGGCTGTTCCCGCGCCCCGCGCCGCCAAGATTTTAGCCAACGCGGTTCCCGACGCAGCCGACGAGATCAAGGGCATCCGCTACGCCTCCTCGGCAACCGTAAACCTGACCTACAACCGCGACGACATCCCGCACGCCTTGGACGGCTTCGGATTCGTCGTCCCGCCCTCGGAGCGCCGCTCGATCCTTGCCTGCACGTTCAGCAGCGTGAAGTACGCGGGACGCGCGCCCCAGGGCCAAGTTCTGCTGCGCGCATTTTTGGGAGGCGACCTTCAACCGGGAGTGCTCAAGTTCGAGGACCGGAAAATGGAACAGGCCGTCCGCGATGATCTACGGCATTATCTTGGAATCAAAGCCCCGCCCCGCTCGGCCTGGGTCCGCCGTTTTACCGAGTCGATGGCGCAGTACGACGTGGGACATCTTGATAAGGTAGGTCGGATTGAGAAGATGGTCGCCCGCCGGCCGGGCCTTGCGCTCGCCGGCAGCGCCTACCGCGGCGTCGGCATTCCCGACTGCGTCCGCAGCGGAGAGCTGGCCGCCGAAGCCCTCCTGAAACCGCTGATCCAAAAACGCCTCAAAGAACGGGACGAGCGGGAAGAGCGCGCCCAAGTTCCCGCCCTTTCCCGTTGACCTCCTTGCGTTTAACGTAGCCTTTGACGGGCGGAAAAGATTACGATCCTAGATCAAGATTCTCTCGAATACTCTCCTCGTCCTCCCCGCAAAGCTCCTCAAAACCACCGGCCCTCTTCGTAACCAGCGCATACAATGTCATGCCGCGTAAGGTAAAGTAAACTTCGGCCAAACTCGGAGGTTTTTTCCCACCCTTGCCTTGCCTTCCCTCTACCCACTCCACCTTCCCCGCAACTGAATTCTCTGCTACCATAATTCTTTGCCGCGCATTAGGGCTCGGGACCTTCCGGCGCGAGCCACAAACACTATGTCAGCGAAAACCCTATTCGAGAAAATTTGGGACAACCGCATCGTCTACCAGGAGCTGGGCCGTCCGGCGCTGCTCTATATCGACCTGCACCTGGTGCATGAGGTCACCTCACCGCAGGCGTTTGAAGGACTGCGGCTGGCAGGCCGTAAGGTCCGCCGCACGGACCGCACCTGGGCGACGATGGACCACAACGTCCCCACCACGGACCGCACGCTGCCGATTCTCGACAACACCTCCGCGCGGCAGGTTTCGTGCCTGGCCGACAACTGCACAGAGTTCGGCGTGCCGCTCTTTGATTTAAAAAGCCCGCATCAAGGCATCGTCCACATCATCGGCCCCGAGCTCGGCCTGACGCAACCCGGCATGACCATCGTCTGCGGCGACAGCCATACGGCCACGCACGGCGCGTTCGGGGCGCTGGCCTTCGGCATCGGCACCAGCGAAGTCGAGCACGTCCTGGCGACGCAGTGCCTCTGGCAGGCGAAACCGAAGACGTTTGAGATTCGCGTGGAAGGCACTCTGCCCACCGGTGTCACGGCCAAGGACATCATCCTTAGTATCATCGGACGCATCGGCACGGACGGCGCGGCGGGCACCGTGGTCGAGTATCGCGGCTCGGCGATTGAGGCGCTTTCGATGGAAGAACGCATGACGGTCTGTAATATGTCGATTGAGGCCGGAGCACGCGCCGGGATGATTGCGCCCGACGAGATGACCCTTCGCTACATCGAAGGCCGCAAGTACGCGCCGCAAGACAAGGAATTCGAGAAGGCGTGCATGAAGTGGCTCGGCCTGCGGACCGACCCGGGCGCGACGTTCGATCAGCAATTGGTCATCAAGGCCTCGAAGCTAGCGCCGCAGGTGACCTGGGGGACGAACCCCGGCATGGTGACCGACGTGACGGGCCGCGTGCCGGACCCGGACTCCTTCTCCAACGCGGACGCCAAGAAAGCCGCCGCACGGGCGCTCGAATACATGGACCTCAAGCCCGGCATGGCGATTGAAGATATCAAGGTGGACCACGTCTTCATCGGCTCCTGCACGAACGCGCGTCTGGAAGACCTGCGCGCCGCGGCCGACGTGGTGCGCGGAAAGAAGGTCTCGAAAAAAGTTCACGCCATGGTGGTGCCCGGCTCGCAGCCCGTCAAGGCGGAGGCAGAGACGCTGGGGCTCGACCGCGTCTTCATCGAAGCCGGATTCGAGTGGCGGAACTCGGGCTGTAGCATGTGCCTGGGAATGAACCCGGACATCCTCCAGCCGGGCGAGCGTTGCGCCAGCACATCCAACCGGAACTTTGAAGGCCGCCAAGGCAAGGGCGGACGGACGCACTTGGTCAGCCCGCCGATGGCGGCGGCGGCGGCGCTCGAAGGCCGCTTCGTCGATGTGCGGAAGTTGACGGAGACGAAGGCAGCGCCAGTCGGTTAAGGAAAAGTTATGGAACCGTTCCGGACATTCACGGGGCTGGTGGCGCCGCTCAACCGCGCGCACGTCGATACCGACCAGGTCATCCCCAAGCAGTTCCTGAAATCGATCACGCGCACGGGCCTGGGCAAGGGACTCTTCTTCGATTGGCGGCTTATGGAGGACGGCACGGAAAATCCCAACTTCTCCTTGAACCAGCCGCGCTACCGGGGCGCGTCGATTTTGCTAGCACGGCAGAACTTCGGTTGCGGCAGCTCGCGCGAGCACGCGCCCTGGGCCTTGATGGACTTCGGCTTCCGGGCCCTCGTCGCGCCCTCGTTCGCCGATATCTTCTACAACAACTGCTTCAAGAACGGCATGCTGCCGGTCGCGCTTGACGAAACCGCCGTCGATGAGATCTTCAAGAAGGTTCAAGCGAAGGAAGGGCTCCAGTTGACGGTGAACCTCGAAAATCAGACGCTTACCGACGGGGCAGGCGGGGCGTGGAAATTCGAGATCGACCCCTTCCGCAGGAAATGCTTGCTCGAAGGGCTGGACGACATCTCCCTCACCCTCCAGCAGGAAGAGAAGATCAGCGCCTTCGAGGCGCGTCGATAAGCTCCCAGGAACAACAGCTTGGCCAAATTACCGGGCATTCATCAAACCATGCGCACTACGCTTACCGTTCTTTCCGCCGTCATCTGTTTCAGTTTATCCGCGTGCCAATCCGAGGAAACCATGGAATCTCCAAAGGGGCTCCTCCTAGCCCCTCCAAAAGCAAAGACCGTTCCGCACAAACTCGAAAAGCACGGCCACGTCCGTACGGACAACTACTATTGGCTGCGCGAACGGGAAAACCCTGAAGTCATCTCCTACCTGGAGGCTGAAAACGAGTACACCGCGGCCGAGATGAAGCCGACTGAGAGTCTTCAAGAAAATTTATTTCAGGAGTTCAAGACCCGCATCAAGCAGACCGACATCTCCGTCCCCTACAAAAAGGACGGCTACTTTTACTATTCGCGCACCGAAGAGGGCCACCAATACGGGATCTACTGCCGCAAACAGGGGACGCTCGAAGCCGAGGAGCAAGTCCTGGTGGACGTCAATCAAGTGGCCGAAGGCCATGAGTACTGCTCGGTGGGCAGCTTGGCAATCAGCACCGACGGCAATCTGGCCGCCTACGGGGTTGATACCGTCGGACGGCGGATTTATGCGATCCAATTCAAAGACCTCAAAACGGGCAAGCTGCTCGACGACGTTATTTCTGATACCACCGGCAACTTGGCCTGGGCGAACGACAACAAGACTGTCTTCTACACCAAACAGGACCCGGAAACGCTCCGCTCCTATCGCATTTATCGTCATCGACTGGGAACCGCAGCGGAAGAAGACAAGCTGATCTTTGAAGAGGCCGATGAGACGTACAATTGCTACGTTTTCAAAACGAAATCCAAAAAATATATTCTGATCGGCTCCCGCCAGACTCTGGCAACCGAATACCGTTATCTCGAGGCCGACACCCCACAGGGAGATTTCAAAATCTTTCTTCCCCGCGAACGGGATCACGAGTACGACATCGATCACTACGGCAGCCACTTTTATATCCGAACCAACCGCGAGGCGAAGAATTTCCGCCTGATGCGGACGCCGCTCACGAAGACGCAGCCGGAAAATTGGGAAGAGGTCATCCCGCATCGCCAAGACGTGTTCTTTGAAGATATGGAACTCTTTGCGGATTATCTGGTCGCTACGGAGCGCAAGGACGGGCTGCTGCAAATGCGCATCCGGCCGTGGCTAGAGTCGGGGTCGGCGTCGGGGTCTGGAGAAGGCGAGCACTACGTAGACTTCGGCGAGCCGACTTACACGACCTACCCGACGAGCAATCATGAAATGGATACGCCCGTCGTCCGTTACGGCTACAGCTCGATGACCACGCCGCAGTCGGTCTACGACTACAACATGGTGACGCGGGAGAAGAAACTCCTCAAGCAGGAAGAGGTGCTGGGCGGGTTCGACTCCGCCGACTACCGCACCGAACGGATTTACGCCACCGCCTCCGACGGCGTCCGTGTGCCGATCTCCATCGTCTACCGGCAGAATTTTGCAGGGAAAGACTTCAAGAAAGACGGCGCGCGTCCGCTGCTGGTCTACGGGTACGGCTCTTACGGCCACAGCATCGACGCCGGGTTCAGCCCGTATCGGGTCAGTCTGCTCGACCGAGGCTTCGTCTACGCGCTGGCCCACATTCGCGGCGGGCAGGAGATGGGGCGGCAATGGTACGAGGACGGCAAGCTGCTCAAGAAAAAGAATACGTTTACGGACTTCATCGCTTGCGCCGAGCACCTGGTGCAGGAAAAATACGCCGACCCGAAGCGCGTGTATGCCTCAGGCGGCAGCGCCGGAGGATTGTTGATGGGCGCGGTGGTGAATCTGCGGCCCGAACTTTTCCACGGCGTGCTGGCAGCGGTTCCTTTCGTGGACGTGGTAACGACCATGCTCGACGACGATATCCCACTCACCACCGGCGAATATGACGAGTGGGGCAATCCGAACGAGAAGAGATATTACGACTACATTTTTTCTTACTCGCCTTACGATCAGGTTACGGCCCAGGCCTATCCGAACCTGCTGGTGACGACCGGCCTGCACGACTCGCAGGTGCAGTACTGGGAACCGGCCAAGTGGGTGGCGAAGATGCGGACGCTCAAGACCGGCAACAACCGGCTGCTGCTCAAGACAGAGATGGATGCCGGGCACGGCGGCGTCTCCGGGCGGGATAAGAGATACAAAGAAACCGCCTTCGAGTTCGCCTTCCTGCTCAACTTGGCCGGGAGGCAGGAGTAAATTTTCGGTCACCTGAATGGCACCTCAGTGCCTAAAGGCACAAAGGAGCGCAGGTGTTGCGGGACGGCTGAAGCCGTCCTGCGGTCCGGAGCTTTGAGCGCGGGGGCGAGAATGGAAAAGGTTTCCCTCAGTTGCATGCTCTGCTGTTTCGTAAGAACCTTCAGGCGGCGGGCCGTGTCCTGACTTAAAATTTAGAGCCGATCAATCTTCGCGGCAAGAATAAAGTCGCTTTCGGTCAGCCCGTCGATCTTGTGCGTCCAGGTCTTGATGCCGACCTTGCCCCAGGCAAGAAAGATATCCGGGTGGTGGCCCTGCTGTTCGGCAAGTTCTCCGACGCGGTTGGTGAACTCCAGCGCCTTGAGAAAATCCGGGAACGTGAACGTCTTTTCAATGTGATGTTCATCCGTCACGACCCAACCGGTCACCTGATTCGTCAACGCCTTCAGTTCCTCGCCCTGGAGCGGCGGCACTCCGCCCCGGCACGGCACGCAAGTTTTCGCAGAAAGTTCCGACATGATAGACCCTCCATTTAGATGGCTCCCACGCGAACAGCCACCATCATAGCCCACTTCAGATTGAAAATTTATACCACACGATAAAAAAATGAAGGAAACGCTTGCCTTTGTCGGCCTCGGTCCGATTTTAGGAATCCTTCCATCGCGCGATTCAGAAACTTCCCCAAACCGCAGAACCGCACTACGGGTTCTGCGCTACCCGCTTGCGAGTTAAGTCCATCTGTAGAGGCTGCCTTTCGACAGGCAGACTGTGCCGGGCTGATCCGCCGCGGCGGACCGCCGCACCAGGAGACTCTAAAACACCCAGACAGCCTTGTCGAACCGGGTCTCTCAGCATAAAATAGAGCTTTGATTTTTACTCTGAATTTTACCCTGGGAGGAGCCTATGTTCGTCGTCTGCAACCGCATTTCCATCAATCAAGGACATGAAAAAGAGTTCGAAGACCTCTTCTTGAGCCGCGACCCGCGCCAGGCCAAGCACCCCATCACCCAGCAGCCGGGCTTCATCCGCAACGACCTTCTGCGTCCTACCAAGGAGGAGCCCTACGTGGTGCTCACCTACTGGAACTCGCGCCAAGACTTCGAGGCCTGGACCAACAGCGAGTCCTTCAAGGAAGCCCACTCGGGCCGCTCGCGCCAGGAGATCTTCGCCGGGCGGCCGAACCTGGAGATTCACGAAGTCATCCGTTCGGTAATCGGATCGGGTGCCGGAGCCGAATTGATTCCAACCGGTTAAATTTCTCCCGCACCAACCACTTTGAGAAACCCCCGCCAGGGAGTAGACTACCGGCACGCTCCGGTGGTCGCTGAACCGAAAGCACCCGATCGCATTCTCCTGCTCCGCGCCGCCGAGGACTGCGGATTCTTGAGGGAGGGGCCAAAAATGCTCTGCCGATTCCTGACCGGTTCCCGAATCATATTTCTGCCGTTTCTGGCCGCTCTTTTCCTTCTTCCCAATGCTCAGGCCAAGGACATCTAGCGGAAGGTAGAGTCCGAAAACTTCACTGTGGTGGGAAACTCCTCGGAGAGAAACCTCCTGCGGGTTGCGTCGCGTCTTGAAAAATTCCGACACGCCTTCGTGATTCTGTTCCCCACCTATGAATTCAACTCCTCGGTTCCCACTCGTGTGCTGGTTTATCGGGACGAGCGCTCCTTTCGTCCGGTCGCGCCGCGACGCAACGGCAAGCCCGTCAAGAACCTGGGCGGCTACTTTCGCCGGGGCGAGACTGCCAACTATATTGTGATCCACACTCCGGGGGCCGCCCGACAGAACGAATTCCTGGACCGCCTGATTTTCCACGAATACACTCACTTTTTGATCCGCAATATGCTGCAGACGACCCCCGCGTGGCTCGCGGAGGGCCTCGCGGAATATTTCAGCACTTTCCCGATCAGAGAGAGGGGGGAAAAGGCGTATCTCGGATGGCCGTTTGAAGATCACATCCATCTGCTGCGGAAGGGCCGCTTGTTGCCGCTGCGGGTGCTGCTTGGCGTCGACCATAGCTCGCCCTACTATAACGAAAGAGACAAGAAAGGAATCTTTTACGCCCAATCCTGGGCGCTGGTCAGCTATTTGAATGAACAAATGAACGGGCGAATAATCCCGGAACTTGCCGGGTTGATGGCGAGCGGGTTGAGACCGGAAGAGGCCTTCGAGAAGGCTTCCGGAATCGATCTTCCGGTGTTGGAACGCGAATTCCGACAACAGGTCCGCTCCCTCGGGATACACTCTCCTCACCGGATCACTCTCCCCGTTCCGGTCCGCCTTGAAAACAGTCCCGTCACCCAAGCATTGTCGGAAGCGGAAATGCAATACTACCTGGGCGATTTCCTACTAAGCAGTCGCAGCGCGCCGCACGAAGATGCCGAGCGTTTTCTCCAAAAATCAATTCGCCTGGACCCGAATCTCTCCGCCGCCCACGCACTGCTGGGGAAAATCTACATGCAACGCAAGGAGTTCACGGAAGCTGAAAAACATCTTACCCGCTCCGCCCAGGCCGCCCCTCCCAGCCACCTTGCCCACTACTACCGCGCCCTGCTCTATAGCCTGGACCCAAGCAGCGGGGCGGCGGGCGGAGCGCAGTCCTTCCGCTTCCGCGAAAACTACCCTCCGGAGACGGAAGCCAAGATTCGCGCCGAACTCGAAGAAGCAATTCGCCTTGAGCCGGATTTTCCCGACTCCTACTACCTGTTAGCCCAAATTACGCTTGCCACGAACAGCGACCCCGCCGAAGCCGTCCACCTGTTGAAACAGGCTCTCCGGTTAGCGCCGGGACGGGAGCGGTACGCCGTTCTGCTGGCCGAAGCCTATGTGCAAAGCCGAAAACCCCAGGAAGCGCGTCGGATTCTGACCCCGCTCGCTCGCACCGCCGCCGACCGCCAAGCGCGCCACGAAGCCCGGCGGCTTTTGAAGCTGATGGAGGAAAGGGGAAGTCCACGGTGAGTTCGATGAGATGAGCCGCCCAGCAATCCAGCACGGCCGCCCTCGGTGGGTGTCCCAGTGGAGATCACTTCCCACCTTCTTGAATTATGTGTTCGAAAAAAACCGGTTGACACGGCATTTCCCCGCCCGGTATCATCTTGAATGACAATTGAATACTGATTCAGGGAACCTCTGAATCTCATCCAGAGTGGCTGAGGGATTGGGCCCGATGAAGCCACGACAACCGGCCTAGACGTTCGAGTCAGGTGTCGGTGCCAATTCCTGCCGGTAGGGGAAAGATGAGAGGGGGACCGTAAGCAACAAGGTCTTCATATCCGCCTCTTTTCCATACGGGAAAAGAGGCTTTTTTGTTTCTATAGCGGTGTACCCGGGCAGGAAAGGTGGAAACAGGAGCCGTTATGTCATACGTCTTAGGATTAAAGTGCCGGGAATGCGGGCGCGAGTATCCAGCCGAGCCCTTGGCCACGTGCAACGAGTGCTGGGCGCCGCTTGAAGTCGTCTACGACTATGACGCCATCGGACGCAGCGTGTCGCGAGATTTGCTGGCCGGGCGCGAAGGCAACATGTGGCGTTATCGGGAACTGCTCCCTCTGCACCAAGCCCCCGCCGTCGGAATGCAGACCGGCTTTACACCGCTGCTGCCGGCGCCGAAGCTGGCCGCCGTCTTGGGTGTCCGCGAGCTCTACCTGAAGAACGATTCGGTCAACTTTCCCACGCTCTCCTTCAAGGACCGCGTTGTGGCCGTCGCGCTGAGCAAGGCCCGCGAATTCAAGTTCGCCTCCGTCGGCTGCTCTTCCACCGGGAACTTGGCAAACTCCGTCGCCGCGCAGGCCGCTGCCGGAGGGTTCAAGAGCTTCATCTTCGTTCCCTCCGACATCGAATCGGAAAAAATCATTGCCACCACCGTCTACGGCGCAGGGCTGGTGAAGATCGCCGGCAACTACGATCAAGTGAACCGCCTCTGTGCGGAGATTTCCCAGAAATACAACTGGGGAATCGTCAACGTAAACCTCCGCACTTACTATTCGGAAGGCTCGAAGACGCTCGGCTACGAGGTGGCCGAACAGTTGGGCTGGCGGCTGCCGCAGAACGTGGTCATCCCCATGGCGGGCGGCTCGCTCATCACGAAAATCCAAAAGGCATTCAACGAACTGCAAAAGCTCGGATGGGTTCCGGAGGTGCACACGCGCTTCTTCGGCGCGCAGGCCACGGGTTGCTCGCCCATCACGGCCGCCGTCAAGAAGAACAGTTGCGACATCGCCCCCCAGAAGCCGAACACGATCGCCAAGTCGCTCGCCATCGGTAACCCGGCCGACGGGTTTTACGCCGCCCAGACCATGCTCTCGAGCGGCGGGTGGGGCGAAGACGCCACAGACGTAGAGATCGTCGACGGCATTCGGTTATTGGCCACCACCGAAGGCATCTTTGCCGAAACGGCGGGAGGCGTGACCGTAGCTGTGGCGCGCAAACTGCTCGAACAGGACCGCATCAACCCCGATGAATCGCTGGTGCTGGCGATTACGGGCAACGGCCTCAAGACGGTGAAGGCGGTGGAGGCGACGGCGGCTGAGGGCATCGTCATCCGCCCCAAGCTGCACGAGTTCGAAGAAGCCATTTTGAAGGCCGTGCCGGTTTAAGCAAGAATCTTTTTTGGGGAAAAACTTGATCCCGACGACGCCCGGTCTGCTTCCTGTTTCGGCGTTGGTCGCCAGGAGACCTTATGTCCGTAAAAATCCTCATTCCTCCCCCGCTGCGACGCTTCACCAGCGGAACCGACAGCTTGGAAGCATCGGTCGAGAACCTGCCGGACCTGATCAACAAGTTGGAAGAGAACTTTCCCGGCATCCGCAAATCGATCTGCGCCGACGACGGCACGCTGCACCGCTTCATCAACGTTTACGTGAACGATGAAGACATCCGCTTCCTGGGCGGCACCGATTACAAGTTCCAGGAGAACGACGAAGTGTCGCTGATTCCCTCCATCGCTGGCGGGTGTTGCACAAGTGACCGGAAGGTCGAAAAGTTTTCCTGCGAGGATCAGTAATGACGGCCGCGCGCAGCTTCACCCTCCGGGTTCCGGCCACCAGCGCCAACCTCGGATGCGCCTTCGACTGCGCCGCGCTGGCCCTGGGCCTCTACCTCGACACCACCCTTACCACCCGCGTGGGTGAAGATGAAAACAGCACCGTCACCGTCCGCTACTCCGGGCCGACCGCCGAGCGCGTGCGGCAGGACGAAAGGAATCTGATTGCGCGCGTGATCAAAGACCGCTTGGCCGAAAAGGGGAACCGTCAGGGATTCGATCTTGATATTCAAAGCGAAATTCCGATCGGCGTGGGACTGGGGTCGAGCGCAGCGGCCATTGTCACCGGGCTGGCGTTGGCCGCGAAAGTTCTCCATGAGGCGCCGAATGAAGCGGCCATTTTAAAGCAGGCCACCGAAAGGGAAGGCCATCCGGACAACGTGGCCGCCGCCTGGCACGGAGGGTTCGTCCTGGCCGTCACCGACGCCAACGAAGTCTCAACCTCCGTCGCGCCGGTGCCCGAAGATTTGAAGCTCGTCCTGGTGGTCCCTGACTTCCAGCTTCCTACCGAAGAGACGCGGCGCAGCCTGCCCGCCTCCTACTCGCGCCAAGACGCCGTCCACAACCTGCAACGCGCCACGGCCTTAGCCGCGCAGTTCTTTTCCGGTAAGCCGCAGTTGGAGGACTTCCTCTTCGACGACCGCTGGCATCAGCCCTTCCGAGCGCGCCTGGTTCCGGGCCTCGAGGCGGCACTCGCCTTCCGCCATCCAGCGTTGCTTGGTATCTGCCTGAGCGGCGCGGGCTCGTCCGTGCTGGCGTTTGCCAGCGAGCGGGCCGAAGAGATCGGCCGCGCCATCGCCGCCTGTTTTGAGAATAACGACATCAAAACGCAGACGTTTTTCCTAGCCCCGGATAATCGGGGAGCGAAGGGGTGGTTGGAAGAGCGGTAGCGCAGAACCCGCCGTTTGGTTCTGCGGCTGTTCATTTAAAACGAAAAACACGGAACCTGAACTACGGGTTCCGCGCTACCTGCTCCCCACCCTTTCCTCCGAAAGGATGGGGCACCCGGCCTTTAGCCCTGAAATTCGTTAGGCTTATGCAAAGGATAGCTGATACGGAAGCTGGTTATTTGCTTGCTACTTTCTCAGGCCGTTTGCCTCGGTTAATGTATGTGATCCGGTTCGTTGGCAGGTGGTCTAGTCGGCGAGAGCATGTTCGAGGTCGGCGACCAAATCTTCCACCGATTCAATCCCCACGGAAATTCGGACCAGGCCGTCCGTAATGCCGGCGGCGAGGCGCTCCTCGCGCGGGACGGCGGCGTGGGAAGTAGCCGCGGGATGCAGGATCAACGAGCGAGTATCGCCCAAGCTGGCGGCGCGGGAGAAGAGCGCCACGCGGTCCATTACTTTTTTCCCCACCTCAACGCCGCCCTTCACTTCAAAGCTTACCATCGCGCCGAACCCCTTCATCTGCTTCTGGGCCAGCTCATGGCCGGGGTGAGAGGGGAGGCCGGGATAGTTGACGCGCTCGACCTTCTCATGTGATTCGAGAAACTCGGCAATCAATTGCGCGTTGGCGCAGGCCATGCGCACGCGAAGCGGAAGCGTGCGGATGCCGCGCAGAATCAGCCAGGCGTTGAACGGGCTCAGCACGCCGCCGAAGTCACGCAGGATGTCGTTGTAGAGGTGCCGAACGTAGTACTCCCGCCCGACGATCAGGCCGCCCATCGCGTCGCCGTGTCCGCAGAGGTATTTGGTGGCCGAGTGGACCACCACGTCCACGCCCAGCTCCATGGGCCGTTGCAAGACGGGCGTGGCGAACGTGTTGTCGATCACCGTCGGGACGCCCTTCTCCTGCCCCAGCCGCGCCAGAGCCTCGATGTCCATGATCTCCAGAACGGGATTGCTGGGCGTTTCAAAATAGATCAGCTTGGTGTTCGGCCGGATGGCTTTCTCAAACTCGGCCACCTCATTCGAGCCGACAAACGTCCCCTCCGCGCCCAGTCGCGGCAGCTTTTCGTTGATAAAGTTGTAGGACGCGCCATAGATGGACCGCGACGCCACGACGTGGTCCTCCGCCCCCACGAAACCGAGAATCACGCTTGAGATGGCCGCCATACCGGAGGCCATGGCGACGGCTGCCTCGCCGCCTTCGAGCGCCGCTACTTTCTCTTCCAGCGCCTTGATTGTGGGATTGCTGTACCGCGTGTAGACGTAACCGGGCTTCTCTTCCGTGAAGCGCGCCGCCAGCTCATCGGTCGAGCCGGCGACGAAGGTGTTCGACATGTAGACCGGCGTGTCGAGGGCGCCGGTCGCCTCACACGGCCCTTCCCCGGCGTGGACAGCGAGGGTTTCAAGCCCCAATTTACTTTTCTTCATCGTGATCTATCTCCCCCAGCGGTACGGCTTTGCTATTTTTGCGCCGCAAGCTCGCTCAGAAAGTAGGCCGAACTCAAGATACCGTTCTGGTAGTTCCCGAGATCGATTCTTTCATTCGGCGCGTGAGCGTTTTCGTCCGGCAGGCCGAATCCCATCAGGATGACGGGGATTTTGAAGGCGTCCTGAATGTCGGGAATCAGGGGAATTGAACCGCCCTCGCGGATAAAGACCGCCCGACGGCCAAAGCCCTTCCGCAGTGCCGCCTGCGCGGCATTGAAAAACGGGTGCGTGTATGGCGCAACCCACGGCTTGCCCAGGCTGTGAACTGCAAAGCGGAAGCGGACCGTCTTCGGTATCAGCTTCCTCAGGTGCCGTTCGACCAGCTTGGTGATCTTTGCCGGGTCTTGATTCGGCACCAGACGGCAACTGATCTTGGCATGAGCCTTTGCCGGGAGGACGGTCTTGGCGCCCTCTTCGGTGTAACCGCCCCACATGCCGTTGATCTCAATCGTGGGCCGCGCCCAGAGCCGCTCCGGCGTGGTGTAGCCTTTTTCGCCCGTGAGCCGCAACGCGCCCGACGCCTTCAGGAAATTCTTCTGGCTGAAGGGGAGCTTGCCGAGCGCCGCCCGCTCCGCCTTACCGACCTTCTGCACATCCTTATAGAACCCCGGAATGGCGACGCGGCCTTTTATGTCGTGCAGTTGGGCGATGACCTCGGAGAGCACGGCCAGCGGATTCGCCACCGCGCCGCCGAAGGAACCCGAATGGAGGTCCTGCGAGGCGGCTTCGATTTCGATCTCGTAATAGGCGAGGCCGCGCAGCCCGTAACAGATGGAGGGAATGCCGCGGTCGAGCATCGGCGAGTCGGAGATAACCAACGTGTCCGCCCGTAACTTCTCCTTATGCTTCTTTAAAATCTCACCAAAATTGGGACTGCCGATCTCCTCTTCTCCTTCCACGATAAACTTGACGTTCACGGGCAACCCCCGGCCCGCTTGCAGAAAACCCTCGACGGCCTTCAGGTGGAGGTAGTGCTGTCCTTTATTATCTACCGTGCCGCGGCCGTAAAGCTGCCCCTCGCGGATGGCGGGCTGGAACGGGGGTGAATCCCACAAATCGACCGGGTCGGGCGGCTGCACGTCGTAGTGCCCGTAGATGAGCACGGTCGGCTCGCCCGGCGCATGGAGCCAGTCGGCGTAGACGGTCGGATGGCCCGCGGTAGGCAAAATCTCCACATTCTCGAGGCCGGCGCGCCGCATAGCATCGGCTATGAAGTTACAAGCACGGTCCATATCCGGTTTATGCTCGGAGCGCGTGCTGACGCTCGGAATCTTTACGTAGTCGATCAGCTCATCCACGTACCGCTTTTCATTGGCTCGAATGTAATCAAAAACGTCGCTCATAGAGACCCCCCCCCCCCCCCCTCTTCCCCGTCATTCCGAATTGCGGCCCTTACGGTACCCAAAACATGCCCGTCGGCGCAAGCGAACATCCCGGCGGCCCGTAAATCCTTCCTCCAGTTCCCATGGCGACGAAGAGGCCGAGGCCAAGCGAAATTTTTGAAAGCATCCTCCGTGTGGCACCCTTGTGGTATAAGATTATTTCTCGAAGCCCGAAGATGACTCCGCCGTCACACTCCTACGCAATCCCACGGAGTCGCAGGGCTGAAACGGAATGGGAAGAATACTTGCCATCGACTTCGGCCTGCGGCGGATTGGCCTGGCGGTCAGCGACCCGCTGGGGATTACCGCGCAGGGGTTGGATACGCTTGCATCGAAAGGCCGCACAAAGGACCTGGAGACGCTGGCGCGGCTGGCCGATCAATACGAAGTAGAACAAATCATCGTAGGTCATCCCCTACACCTCAAAGGCGGCGCGACTTCCATGTCGGAGAAAATCGAACAGTTCGCAAAGGAATTGGAAAAGCGTACGGGACGGAGCGTGGAACTCTGCGACGAAAGGCTCACGACGGCGGAGGCGGAAACCAGTCTGCGGGAGATGGGAACCCGCCGCGCGAAAGGTCGTAAGGCGGTGGACCGGATCGCGGCGACTCTGCTGCTGCAAAGCTACTTGGATCGGCTAACCCTGAAGCGCGGACCCCTCGAGCAGCAGCATTTCCCAGGGAACGGCGGAGGGAATCTTTGAAGAGCCGGCTGAAATTGAAGATCTTTCTCGTCTTCTCCCTGGCCTTGTTGGTGGCCGGTGGCTGGTTCGCCAAGGACATCATGACCCCCTACCAGGGTTATGGGGGCGAGGCGATCGTGGAGATTCCGCCCGGGACGGGCATACGAAAGGCCGCCGGCAACCTTCAGCAGGGAGGAATGCTTGAATATCGGCGGCCTTTCTTGATCCTTTATATGCTGCTTCGTCCCTGGCATGGCATCCAAGCCGGGGAGTACCTTTTCGACCGCCCTCTCCGCCCCTGGGACGTCTACTGGAAACTCATCCACGGCGAGGTACGCCACTACCCGCTGACGATTCCCGAAGGTTTTGACATCTTCGACATCTCCCGGACCGTCTCCCAGCAACTCTCCATTCCAGAAGCCGATTTTATGGAAGTCGCCCGGGACGCTTCGCTCATCCGCAATCTCGACCCGGAAGCCGAAACGCTCGAAGGGTATCTGTTCCCCGACACCTATCACTTTTCCCGGCAAACGACGGCCCGCGATGTGGCGAAAACTATAGTTGACCGGTTTCGGAAAGTTCTGGAGGAGCTGGGCCCGGCAGTCGGCAAAGACTCCACGAATCTTCGCACGATCATCACCATGGCCTCGCTGATCGAAAAAGAGACCGGCAAGGGGTCGGAACGGGCGTTGGTCTCCGGCGTTTTCCACAACCGGCTCCGTCTCGGCTATCCTTTGCAGTGCGACCCGACGGTGGTCTACGCCGCGCGGCTCAACAATCGCGACGTGGGCGTCATCCGGCAGAGTGACCTGGACTTCGATTCCCCTTATAATACTTACCGCCGGCGAGGCTTGCCCCCGGGACCGATCTGCAATCCAGGACGGGATGCCATCCGCGCCACACTTGAGCCCGCGGAGGGGAACTACCTCTACTTCGTCAGCGACAATCACGGCGGCCATGTCTTCTCGCGGACGGGCGCCGAGCACGCACGCGCCGTGGCCGACTACCGGCGCGAACTTCGACGCCAAGCCGCCGAGCGCGCCGAACGGAAGCAAGAAGGTTCCCAGTCCAGCAGCCGAGGTGAGTAGCAACAGGAGAGTTGGACTCAAAACATGACGAAGAAAGAACAGATTCTGGAACTTGCCGCCAACTACCAAGGGAAACCCTTCGGCCGTGATGAAATCCGCGTAATTCAGGCTCAGATCAAAGCGCGCCTGGGCCCCACCGAAGAGCCGTCTGAGGCCTATGTGGCGCAAATTCTGGTCAATGCCGGCGGCATCATTAATTATCCGAATCCGTTCGTCAGCCCTCCGCTGCCGGAACCCTACGGGTCGAAACTCCAAGGAACGCTCCGTTTCAACAATCTGGAGGAGGCGGAAAAGTCCCTCAAGCGGCTTCACGCGTATTACAGCGAATATCTGCTCGCGCAGGACCGAACCGGAACCGCCTTGGTCCGTAAAATCATCACCAAGGGAAGAGACCGCGCGCGGATGTTGGCCGCCAACTCACGCGTCTCCGCTTCGAAACGGGAAGAGAAAGAAGAGATTGCCCGCTGGTTCGGCGTCTGGATGGATACGCCGGACCTGTTTTTCGACTGGCTTGAATTGCGCAAGAAGTCCGGAGATTTCCGCCGGTGCTTTGCCGCCGATTCTTAAAACAATTTTTTCGGACCCTACCTTCACTTTTTCACCTAAGGATTTTCGCATGGCTCAAGGTGTAGACCCCGACGCGCGCAATAAATTAATCGTCGCCCTCGACGTCGCGAATGCACAGGCCGGAGTGGCTTTGGCCGAATCGCTCCGGGGCCGCGTCGGAATGTTCAAGGTGGGCCTGGAACTTTTCACCGCCGAAGGTCCCGTCCTGGTCCGCTACCTTCTGGCCCAGGGCGAGCGCGTCTTCTGGGACCTGAAATTTCACGACATTCCCAACACCGTGGCCCAGGCGGCGCGGCAGGCGACGCTCAAGGGCGTGACGATGTTCAACGTCCACGCCGCAGGCGGCGCAAAGATGATCGAAGCCGCCGTCCGCGCATCCCAAGAGGCAGCGAATGAGACCGACCAGCCGCGCCCGCTGGTCGTGGCCGTGACACTGCTGACCAGCCTGGACCGGGCGGGGTTGAAAGAAATTGGATTGTCGAGGAAACCGGAAGAGATTGCGGTGCGGCTGGCGAAGCTGGCGCAGAGGGCCGGAGCCGACGGCGTGGTGGCCTCCGCCCAAGAAGCCGCTCTGATTCGCAACACGTGCGGCGCGGATTTCGTCATCGTCACGCCGGGCATTCGCCCGCAAGGTTCTTCGGCAGGAGACCAATCCCGCATCACCACGCCGGAAGCCGCCATCCGCGCCGGAGCGGATTATCTGGTGGTGGGCCGTCCGATTACCGCTTCTCCCGACCCCGCCGCCGCTGCGGATGCCGTTGCAGAAGAACTCGAAAGGGCTTTACGAACAGCCTAGTCTCCATCCCCGCTAAACTTTTCCGGAAAATTCCTCACTCAAAGTTTATCCGAGCTGGCTGATTCTTTTGCGAAAAACACCGCCGCAGTTCCAGAATTATCGCTAATAACAACATCACCGGCCAGACCAGTAGCAGCATTCCGAAAAGTCCCCAGCCGACAAGAATGAGCAAGAGAAAACTCAACCCTACAACCTTCAGTACCGGAGACTTCCGCCAACCACCATTCCAAAGCCCAGACAAAGATTCTCTGAGACTTTCCGTCGCCGCAAAGCGTGTAACCAGATAGCCGTACGCAAACCATAAGATGATCGCGCCGAGCAAAGCCCACACATCATGGACCGACAGAATCAAAAGCGACCAAGGAAACTTCCCCGCCTCGATTGTCCCCGAAACTGTCGGCATCCAGAGCCGCTGAAGAAATCCATGGGTTTGGATTACATAGATCAAGATTGCCACTAATACAAGAACTCTCAAGCTCTTTAGGTTCCACCAACCCTTTGCCCGAACATATCCGATAACAGATTGAGGAAATCCTCTCACAGCCATCCGGATTATAAAGTACCCGTACCCTCACCAGAGAACACTTCCCGAAATCAGGAAAATTACATTCAATAAAATGTATTCAAAAATGTTGTTGCTGGAGTAACTGGCCCCAAAAGGTTTTAGAGGTTCGACCAGCAGCATTACAGGCCAGTCGAAAAGGAAAAACTCCATTCCCGAAAACAGGGGATCCCATTCTCCCTCGGGAAAATACCTATAGTCTCTAAATACTAATTCTATACAGACCGCACCATAAGTGGCGTGGACCAGAGCCAACAAAAAGCCGCCGAGTCGCTCGGGTTTCGAAAGGAAAAAAGTTAATGACCTGCGCGGAAAAAAATTCGATCAAATAGAGCGGATGGAAAGTTCCGTTGACCTACAGCCGCCTTTGGTAGACAACATTGCCGTCAACCACCGTGGCCGTGGCGGCGCCGCGGAGTTCCCAGCCGTCGAAGGGCGAGTTGTGGCTCTTCGATTCGCCGGCCATGGCGCGGTAGGTCCACTTGCGTTCGGGGTCGAAGAGCGTGAGGTCGGCGAGGGAGCCCGGGGCGAGCCGCCCCACCGGACGACCCAAAACTTTCGCCGGGTTGGTGCTGAGCAGCTCGATCATTCTGGAAAGCGTGATCTTTCCGGGGTGGACCAAATAGGTGAGCGTCAAGGCCACGGCGGTCTCGAGACCGATCACGCCAAACGGCGCGCGGTCGAACTCCACGGATTTCGAATCGTCCGAGTGGGGCGCGTGGTCGGTGGCGATGGCGTCCACGGTTCCGTCGGCCAACCCGGACTGAACGGCCTCAATGTCTTCTTCGGTCCGCAGCGGTGGGTTCATCTTGGCGTGGGTGTCGTAGTCGGCCAAAGCGGACTCGGTCAAAATAAAGTGGTGCGGCGTGACCTCGCAGGTAATCTGCGACCTGCTACTCTCGCGCGACTTCGCCGTGCGAACCATATCGATGGACCGGGCGGTTGAAAGATGTGCCAAGTGAATCCGCCCGCCGGTCTGCTCAGCGACAATCAGGTCCCGCCCCACGGTCACATCTTCGGCAGCCGGTGAAATCCCGCGCAAGCCGAGCCGCGCCGCCACGGTCCCTTCATGCACCACGCCGCCGGCGCTGAGGCTCCGGTCTTCGCAGTGCTCGATGATCGGCATCTCCAACCGCTCGGCGTATTCAAACGCCCGCCGCAGCAACCCGGCGGTTTTGATCGGCAATCCGTCGTCGGAAAACCCCACGGCCCCGGCCTGCTGGAGCGCGATGAACTCGGAAAGCTGCTCCCCTTGGCTGCCCATCGAAACGGCAGCGATGGGCAAGATACGCGCCAGTCCCAACTCCTTCCCTTTTTCGACCAGGGAGCGGGTAAGAATCGGCGAATCGTTGACGGGCCGCGTGTTCGGCATGGGACAGACGGCGGTAAAGCCGCCCGCCACGGCGGCGCGTACTCCGGTCTCCAGGGTTTCAGAGGCCTCGCCGCCCGGCTCGCGCAAGTGAACGTGAATGTCGATAAAGCCGGGAGCGACGATCCGGCCGCGGGCGTCAAGAACGGTATCGGCCTTTACATCAAGCTTGGGCGCAATTTCCTTGATGAGCCCGTCTTCTATTAGAAAATCACGGGTCAACCCATCACGTTCATCATCCAGGTTGTCGGCAGGGGAGACCGCCCGCCCGCCGCGAATCAAAAGTCTACCCATTTCCACCTTCCAGCAGAAGTTTGATCACCGCCATGCGGACGGCCACTCCGTTTGCCACCTGCGTAAGGATGCGCGACTGCGGCCCGTCGGCCACCTCACTGGTCATCTCCGCGCCTCGATTGAGCGGGCCGGGATGGAGCACAATGGCGTCCGGCTTGGCGCGCCGCAGCCGCTCTGAAGTCAGACGGTATTCGAGCGAGTAATCCTTGACGGAAGGAATCAGCGCCTCTTTCTGCCGCTCCTTCTGAAGACGCAGGCCGATGACCACGTCGGCGTCTTCGAGCGCTTCATCCAGTTTGGTGATGGTGGTGACCTGAGGGGCCACGGCTTCGAGATCGCGCGAAATCAGCGTCGCCGGGCCGCACAGGACGACCAGCGAACCGAACTTGGAGAGCAACAAGGCATTCGAGCGCGCCACGCGGCTGTGGCGAATGTCTCCCACCAACACCACCTTGAGGCCATCGAGGCGTTTTCGGTAATCGAGGATGGTCAGCGCATCGAGTAGAGCCTGCGTGGGATGTTCATGCGCGCCGTCGCCGGCATTGATAACTGCGGCGCGGACGGTATGAGCCACCGCGTGCGGCGCGCCGGACTGCGCGTGGCGGATGATGAGCGCGTCGATCCTCATCGCGTCCAAATTGGTGACCGTATCAAGCAGCGTTTCCCCTTTGACAATACTGCTCAGTTCGGTGGAGACGTGGAAGATGTCGGCCCCCAGGCGGCGGGCGGCGATTTCAAACGACATCAAGGTCCGGGTCGAAGCCTCAAAGAAGGCGGTTACGACGGTCTTTCCTTCGAGAAGGTTGCTCCGGGGAGGCGGCGCGTCAGGCTTGTTGGGCTTGGCTTGAAATTCTTGTGCAGTGGAAAGAATGAGTTCAATCTGTTTGCGAGTGAGGTTTTCAATTCCGAGGAGGTGTCTTACACCCAGTCCCATCGACCCTCCTGTATCATCCGAAGGTGCACGGAATCCCCTTTTGAGGTAAGTTTGATCGCAATGAGTATAACACCTTCCTCCCAGCTTGGTGAAGAGGGGAGCGACAACACTCTGTCCAGGGGCAGAAAGCAGGGGATTTATTCAGTACAGAGGGGAATGAGACGGCAAGACGTTCGTACGGATTCGGCGCCGTACCTGAACAGCCAATCCCGCTTCCATCTTCTCTTCTGCCCGGCTGAGACGCTCGTCCAACTCCCGCTGGTACTTTTTTTTCGATATCCACAGAGACCTGAGTGACGCCGGTCTCGGTCTCCATGGCCGCCTGGGCCACGGCCGCCGCAGCGCCCCGTTTCGGTGCAGGCTGTGGGAATCAAGCGTCAGTGGGGATAAGCAGCTGGGGGGGGAATCGGCAGTCTGCCGGCAGAAAGAAAATCCAGGACCGGGCGGAACGTCCGGCGGTGCTCCGGGCAAGGGCCTAATCGTTCAATGCCTTCCCGATGCTCGCGCGTCCCGTAGCCCTTGTTTTTCGCCATCTGATAGCCGGGGTAGCGCCGGTCGAGATGCTGCATATGCTCATCGCGCGCCACCTTGGCGAGGATCGATGCGGCGGCAATCGTATGGGAGCGAGCATCACCGTGAATCAAGGCATAGTGAGGACCCGCAGCCGGGGGAAGGGGCATGGCGTCGGTTAATATAAAATCCGGCAACGCGAAATCGGGCCGAGGGGAAAGCGACTTGAGCGCCCGCAGCATGGCCTGCCGAGAGGCCTGGTAGACGTTGAGGCGGTCCACCTCCTCCGCTTCGATGAACACAATCGAAAAGGCAACGGCGGTGGCGCGAATCCTATCAGCCAAGCGGGTGCGGTGGGCCGGGGAAATTTTCTTCGAATCGTTCAGGCCGGGGATGTCCGCCTCCGGATTCAGGATGACGGCGGCGGCCACCAGGGGGCCGACCAAGGCTCCGCGGCCTGCTTCATCGCAGCCAGCAATCCGGCGCCGGCCGATGCTCCGTAGACGGTCTTCCAATCGGCTGCTGCACACCAGCGATTTTGCGGGAAGGATGCGGGGCATGGGGTTGGGTGAGTCCGGAAACCAGAAAATCCATGGAAGGTTTATGCTGGAGGTTTCCAGTGAGCCGCGGTCGCAAGCACAAAAGCTTCGCCCACGACTGCGCGCCACAAAAAAAGTTCGGTCCTACCCTTTCTTTACCTGCCGCGCGGTCCGCAGGCGTGCCGCTTTCCCGCGGAGACCCCTCAAATAATAGAGCTTGGCACGGCGCACCCGTCCGCTGCTGACCACCTCCACACTGTGAATGACGGGCGAGTGGAGCGGGAAGATGCGCTCGACGCCCTGGCCGAAGGAGATTTCCCGTACCGTAAAGCTGGCTCGCGTACCTGAACCGCGACGCGCGATGACGGTTCCTTCAAAGGCTTGGAGGCGTTCCTTGTCTCCCTCTTTAATTTTCACTCGGACGCGGACCGTATCACCGGATTTGAATTTCGGCAGATCGGTCCGCAAGTGCTCCTCTTCAATTTTTGCCACGCTGCTCATGGAATCTAAAATCTCCCTTTCACCTGAACTCCCGATCGAATGAAACTCGTATTGTAACCGACCGGAGGGGGAAACGGGTAGCAGAAAAGGCGGGATTATGCACTTGACGTACCCGCTGGTATCTACAGGACGTGACAGGCAGGTTATGGGGCGATTCTAATGCGGGCACTATTTTTTTTCGTCTGTTTCTTCTTTGCTTTCGGTTCTGGCCTGGTCTTCGCCAGAGCTACTAAGGCTTGATCGAACTTCAGGGGATATAGAGACAGACTTTTATTTTTGCCTGTTTTCATGAGGGGGATTCTTTGATCCAATAGTAATTGACTTCCATCTTCCACTCTCAATTATCCGAACTTGACTGACCCTACCCTTCGTGGAGATCCTGGCAGTAAAAGGCTTGTTCCGCCTTTTTAATTCTCGCCAGATACTAGCTCGTGCTGAAATGATCCGTGGCCCCCAATGGTCTGGACCCTCGTTATTGTCGGTTGTGATGAAAACGGCAATTCTCGCATTCCTAATCTCAATAGCATAGGTATATGTCAAATCCTGGTCTCCGCTCAGCATCACACGATGCTTAAGACCACAATCCTCAATGATGGCAGGATCGGCAAGGCTGTGCCCGTGATCCCCATATTCCTCATAATGTGTAACGAGGCAAAACCCGGCCCCGCGAAGCATTCCGGCCAGCTTCGTTTTCCCAAAGGTACGATCAAGAAAAAAGGCTGGCGGTTCTTCAAGCTGCTCTATTTTCTTTCCACGCGTAATCTTGGATCGCCTGCGTGACTTCAACTTGTGTTAGCCCGTAATCCTTAGCAATTTCTGGAATTAGTTCTCCAGTTCGTTCGCGAGCCCAGAGAACAGAAGCAACAATCCCCGTTCCCTTTACTATCGGCTTACCGGAAGAAATAAGGGGATGGATGGCTAGTTGCCTCGAATGAATCGGGAAAACCTGAATTGGAAAGCCCGTCGCATCTCTGGTGACCCTCTTTAGGTATTTTTCTAAAATCTCTCGCATCGCGACCTGTTCTTGTCGCGTTGCGTTTATTGTTTGACCAAGATGCTTAATGAACATTTCCTTGCCAGACACCTCGAAATCATGGCTCAGTAGAGGATGTTCTCCCGAGATGTTCTCACGGATATATTGTAGGGATTTCCTAACATTTCCGAGCGGGACACCCTTCTCGGTTGTAGAACGAAGAATGTGGGCTTCTACAAGATTGTAAAACGACAGGAGTTTGTTTTCTGGATCGGCCAGCTCTATTACTGTAACAAAAGTGCGATGGATTCCCTGTGCCGTCACATAATTTTGGCCGCGTGTCCACGCGTTTAAGGTGGATGCGGGCACACGAATATAGAGTGCAGCTTCCGCGATGCTGTATCGCGGAAATTCTCTGACATCTCCCTTATTTCGAATGAGACGTTTCCTTGCCATCAGACCACCTCCCGTGATACCATTCAGGTGATCAGGACACACTTACATTGCGCAGACAGCAACTGGCGTTTCCGTCGCCACGCTCTCCAGAAATGATTCCCAAGAATTCGGAGCCGTGATTCCCAGTCACGGCTTCACTTTTTCATGCAGTGCTTTTTGAGTCCCGTAGCATTAACCTCTTTCCAGTGGTTCCCTTAATGGCGAGCCGCGTTCTATCACCATCAGAGATGTCCCGCGCATTATACCGGAAATCAAACTCGCTTAGATAGTGGTGAAGGTGTTGTTTGCCGACTTGGTGATACACGCCATTGATCCCACGTTTCAGATTGGCGAAATAGCCCTCAACCGCGTTTGTCGTGATAACGATGCCCTTCTCACGCCGAACGTATTCGCCGACAGAATGATTGACCTTGAAATGCTTCCGCTTGCTACCAGCACTCGCTAGAACCGTGGAAGTGTCCGTCATCAAGCGGGCATCTTTGGCGACCATCTGATTAACGATCGGCTTCAAATTCTTTGCCGTGACCCGCTCGACATGTAGGGACTGAACGCGCCCGCCGCGTTGCAGAACGGAAACCACGGCGGCCTTGTTGGAAACCGGACTCAGGTAATCCTTCGTCCGCTCTCCCGGCCTTCGGCCATGCGTCCCGCAACGCAGCTTCCCGCCGATGTAGGTTTCGTCTATTTCGATTGTGCCAGTGAGCATTGATGTTAACGGTTCCTGCTTCATTGCGTATCGAATCCGATGCGCCATAAACCAAGCGGTACGATAGGAGCCAAGCTCCAGGTTTCGCATCAGTTGGTGGGCGCTGATTCCTTTTTTGCTAGAGCAAAGCAGATGCACGGCAAGAAGCCATTTGTGCAAGGGAATTTTGCTGTCCTCAAAGATCGTGCCGACCGTTACCGTGAACGGTTCGCGGCAAGCAGCGCACTTGTAGACACCCTTGCGGAGTTGGCTCTTGGTTCCCGGTTTCGATTGGAGTTTGTACGCCTCTCCGATCACGCCACAGTGAGGGCAGACCGGGCCGTCCGGCCACAGATTCTTTTCGAGGTAGGCGCGGGCACTATCCTCATCTCTGAACTGCGGTTGAAGTAATCCTTGTTTTTCCATACCCCCATTATGGCATTTTATCTTGGGTATGTCAAGTGCATAGTTCCGAGAAAAGGCCCGATTAAGTCGATTTTTTTCGCTTTCCACCAAGACTCTCCGCCTCCGGGGGCTTTTCAAGGGGAATCCCGGCTCGCTCCAGCACGTCGGGCCGTGTCCGGCGGGTCTTCTCGACCGCCTCCCTGCTCCGCCAATCCCGAATCTCCCGATGGTTGCCGGAAAGAAGAACCGGCGGCACTTTCCAACCCCGGAAATCTTCCGGACGCGTGTACTGAGGATAATCGAGAAGCCCGAGCGAAGAGACTTCGACTTCATTTACCGGCCCCTCGGGGGGGGAAAGTCCCGGCGAAAAGGACTCCGTTTCGACGGACTCCTCATTGCCGAGCACGCCCGGCAGCAGGCGCACGACCGAATCCAAAAGGATCAAAGCCGCCAGTTCCCCGCCACTCAAGACGAAGTTTCCGACCGAAATCTCCTCGGTGGCCAAATGCTCAGCGACGCGCTCATCCACCCCTTCGTAGCGTCCGCAGATCATGGCAATCCGAGCCTGGCCGGAAAGCCGGCGGGCGCATTCCTGGTCAAACAATCGTCCCCGCGCCGAAAGCAGAATCCGGGGAAAGTCCCGCTCCCCGGTCGTTTCCATTACCCGTTCCAGTGCGGTAAAAATCGGTTCCGGCTTCAGCACCATCCCCGGCCCACCGCCGAAGGGTCGGTCATCCACCGTCCAATGTTTGTCGGTGGTGTAGTCGCGAAAATTGTGGACCCGAACGGCCGCGTACCCCGCCTCCAGGGCGCGATGCAAGACGCCATGCGCCAGCACGCTGGTAAAAAAGTCGGGGAAGATGGTGAAAATTTCAAACGTGACCATGGCCGGAACTCGGTTCTTAACGTTTTTTCCGGAATTTACCCGAGAAATTTGCTCCTGCCCTCGCCCTCTGCTTAGGCCGGTTCACCTCCAGCAGATCGTCCGGCAGGTCAACTTCGATTCTTCGCTCGGCAATATTGATTTTCCGGCAGATCTGCTCGGCAAAGGGAATCAGGAATTCTTCTTCGCCGCTTCTTACTCGAAGCAAATCCCTGCCCGCCGCGGACTCTACCGCTTCGACGGTTCCCAGCTCACGCTCAATTTCAGCTTTCCGTTCCACCACTCGGCAGCCGACCAACTCGTAGAAGTAGAAGCTGCCGTCCGGCGCGGAAATGCGCTCTTCCCGCCGGATCAGGACGTCGAAGCCGCGCAGGGTTTCCGCCTCTGTGATCGAGTCCACACCCTGGAATTTCAGGATCACACGGCCCTTATGGAACCAAGCCTTCTCCAGGGTATGCTGCCGAGGCGGCGCGTCCTTTCCTTCTCCTTCCAGGAAGACACTTTCGAGCGTCCCGAACCGCTCGGGGAAATCCGTTAAGATTTTTGCGGCAACCTCGCCCCGCCTGCCTTGCGGTTTGGCAATTTTGGCGATGACAAGAAACTCAGGTTGGGGGATGATTCCCATTTGGGGACAGGGGACAGAGGGGCAATTTGAATTTCGGTGAACGAAAGCGCTTTCCCGGTTTATCGCTTGCGTCGGATATCCTACCTTTCCCTCTAATTTTTCCTCAGCTTTTCGCCAAGTCACTTGCAGCGGTGTGGTATTCGGGCACTACTCGAGGATTTCCAGCGTAAAGTGCTTTTTCATCTTCATCCCGGCAGCGCTCACGATGGTCCGTAACGAGCGGACTGTGCGGCCCTGTTTTCCGATGATCTTACCCAGGTCCTCAGAGTTCACACGAAGCTCCAGCACCGTCATCTGATTTCCCTCCACAACTTCCACGGAAACCTGATCTGGATTGTCTACCAGTGCCTTCACGATGGTCTCAATCAGCTCTTTCATTTTGCCTCTCGTCCTCCGCCCCGGCAGATCTATTCCCCCACTTAAAACTTGAACGAATCACGACCCGGCAGCCGGCCCGATCGGTTCCGTCCGAAGTTCGGAGACGGTCGGCAAAATCGGTTAAGTTCGCGCCGCGGCTTTCAGCAGGCTGCGTACGGTATCCGAGGGTTGAGCCCCGCATTTCAGCCAATAATCGACACGCTCCCGGTTGACGACGATCTCTGCCGGCTCCCGGCAGGGATTATAGTGTCCCACGTTTTCCAGGAAACGCCCGTCGCGGCGCGTCTCCCGGTTGATCACCACGATCCGATATCGAGGCTTCTTTTTTGACCCGGTCCTAAACAGCCTGATCCGTAACAAAGTTTTCTCCTTTTCCCTGGAACTTTTTCTCCGCTTACCCTGACGGCGCCGACATCGGCGGAAACCTTACCCCACCCGGTCTCCCATCGGGAACTACCTGCGGGCCAAGTTCCGCCCCCTACCGCGCGTGAGCGATTTCATCATTTTCTGCATCTGTACGAACTGCTTCAGCAGTTGGTTGACCTGTTGAACGTTGGTGCCGCTGCCGCGCGCAATCCTCTTGCGACGGCGGCCGTTGATAATCTGATGGCGGATGCGCTCCTTCGGCGTCATCGAGCTGATGATCGCCTCGATGCGTACCAACTCGCGCTCATCCACCTGGGCCTTGGCCATGTTCTTCATCGGGCCGAGTTTCGGCAACATTCCCAGCACTTGGTCGAGCGGGCCCATGCGGCGAAGCTGCTGCATCTGATCGCGAAAATCCTCCAGCGTGAAGCGGTTCGACAGCATCTTCTGCTGGAGCGCCTGGGCCTTATCCTTATCGATCGTGGCCTCGGCCTTTTCGATCAGGGTCAGGACGTCGCCCATGCCCAGGATGCGGGAAACCATGCGCTCGGGGTGGAAGACCTCCAGCGCATCGTACCCTTCGCCGACGCCGACGAACTTGATCGGCTGGCCCGTGACCTGATGAATCGAGAGGGCCGCGCCGCCCCGCGCGTCGCCGTCCAGCTTGGTCAGCACCACGCCGGAAAGACCCAGCCGTTCGTGGAACTCCCGGGCGCTCTTGACCGCATCCTGACCCATCATCGTATCCGCAACGAACAGGACCTCGCTCGGCCGCAGCTCGGTTCGGATTTGGCTCAACTCCTCCATCAACTCATCGTCGATGTGGAGCCGCCCGGAGCTGTCGATCAATAGTACGTCATGCCCGCGGTCGGCGGCATCTTTTCGAGCCGCCCGGGCCAACGCCAACGGCTGATCGAGGTCTTCCCCCGTAAAACATGCCGTCCCGACTTGGTCGGCAATCACGGCCAATTGCTCGCGGGCCGCCGGACGCCGGACGTCGGTCGAAACCACCATCGGGCGCTTGCCTTTCTTCGCCAACCACCGGGCCAGCTTCCCCGTCGTGGTCGTCTTGCCGCTCCCTTGCAATCCTACCAGCAGGAAGACGGAAGGCAGGTCGCGTGAAAAGACCAAATCAGAGGTGTCCCGTCCCAGCAGAGCCACCAACTCGTCCCGAACAATTCGAACCACTTCCTGCGCCGGAGTCAGCCCTTCCCGGACGGCTTCTCCGAGCGCACGGACGCGAATCCGCTCCAGCAGTTCCTTGACAACTTTGAAGTTGACGTCGGCCTCGAGCAACGCCATGCGGACTTCGCGCAACGTGGCGTCCAGGGACTTCTCCGTGAGCGACCCGGCGATACGCAGGTTCTTAAAGACGCGCTCGAATTTTTCTTGGAGCGATTCAAACATTCGAGTCTATTCCGCCAAAATCAATTCCGCCCAAGCCGAAACCACAGGTCTCCGACGCGCTGCCGGTTCGGGAAACAAAACTCCCTGGGGATCAAGGGGAAACAAAACCTAGGATCGAAGGTATTGCGCGAACCCAAAAAGCCCTATGTTAGATTTTAGGGGGGAAGCGGCGCAAAAGGCAAGAGCGGAATGCCTTAGAACCTCAACTTGGCCTGTTGCCTGTTGTCTTCCTATTGTCTGGCACCGCCAAAGAGAGTATTCTGGAGGTGTTCTCCGAGCCCAGGCAGCTAACGGCATATGGTAAAGCCCATCCGATAAAATGGAACGCCGCCTGGGCCGAAAGGGTTCGGCCGGAAACGGCCCAGCCTCCCGTATTTGGAAAGGGGAAATCGAGCCTGCCGCGGAGACGTGCAGGCTTTTCTATTCTTTTCTGTTCTACCCCCTCCAAACCGAGAGCGCAGTACCAGGTCACGAAATGTTGCTCGACTCTTTTCAAAGACCGCTCAACGATCTACGAATCTCCGTCACCGACCGGTGCAACTACCGCTGCGCCTACTGCATGCCGCGCGACGAGTACACCTGGCTCGAGCGGGAAGAGATTCTTACCTTCGATGAGATGGCTCGCCTGGCGCGGATTTTCCTCTCTCTCGGAGTCGAAAAGATCCGCCTGACGGGCGGCGAACCGCTCGTCAGGCGTGACCTCGAAGTTCTGGTCCGCAAGCTGTCCGGCTTGACCGGCCTCGAAGAACTCTGCCTTACCACGAACGGTTTGTGGTTGGTCGAAAAAGCGGGTCCCCTCCGTGCCGCCGGACTCAATCGGCTCAACGTAAGCCTGGACACTCTAGACCCGGAAAAATTCAAGAAGATCACCAAGCGAGGCGAGCTTGAGCCGGTCCTGAAGGGGATCGAAGAGGCGAAAAGGCACGAGTTCGACTCGATTAAGATCAACGCCGTTGTCGAGCGAGGCGTCAATGAAGATGATATCCTGCCACTTGTCGAATATGGGCGGCGGAACCGCCTCAGTGTGCGGTTCATCGAGTATATGGACGTGGGGAACGCGAACGACTGGCACTCGGACCGCGTGGTCCCAAAGAGCGCGATCCTGGAGACCATCCACCGCCGGTATCCGCTGCGGGGGTGGGGCCCAACTTTTGGACGAGCAATGGGCCCGGCTAGGAGACGGGCCAACGGGAATGCCCCTTCCCAGGATTACGAATTCATGGACGACGGGGGAGAGGTGGGCATCATCGCCTCCGTCACCGAGCCGTTCTGCGCCACCTGCTCCCGCGTGCGGCTCACGGCCGACGGACGTTTTGTCACCTGCCTGTTTTCCAAGGACGGCATGGACCTGAAAGGTCCGTTGCGGGCCGGAGCCTCCGACGACGAAATTGCGCGACGGATCAGTTCCGTCTGGCGAAAACGGGAAGACCGCTACTCCGAGCAGCGCCTGGAAGCGCTCCACTCAATCCAAGGCTACCGGCCGAAGGACCACCCGAAAATTGAGATGATTCAGTTGGGCGGCTGACCGGCGTGCCCACACGATTGCCGCCCGGAAAGTCCGGACGATAAGTCACCGGGCAATGGGTCGCCCTACAAGAATGGAATAGCGAGAGGGAGATAGATAGACCTTTCCCGCAATAAGGTTTAAGATAGAAATCACGAAGGAAGCCACCATGGCCCTGCCTATGACAACAACGATTGCCAACCTGCTTCCCGGCGACTACGTCGAGCTCTCTGAGGGGCAGCTTGCCGCGCGCATTACCGCAGCGAAGGAAAACCTCGGCTCCCGGCTGGTCATCCTGGGGCACCACTACCAGCGGGATGAGGTGATCCAATTCGCCGATCATCAGGGCGACTCGTTGCGCCTGTCGCAACTGGCCGCCGAGCGTCCCGAGGCCGAATACATCGTCTTCTGCGGCGTCCATTTTATGGCTGAAAGCGCCGACATCCTTAGCGGCGATCATCAAAAAGTCATGCTGCCGGACCTGAACGCTGGCTGCTCGATGGCCGACATGGCGGACATCGAGCAAGTGGAGGTCTGCTGGGAAGAGTTGCACACCGCATCAGATTCGAAGATGGTCCCGGTCACCTACATCAACTCGTCGGCCGCCATCAAGGCCTTCGTCGGCCGGCAGGAGGGAGCCGTTTGCACCTCCTCAAACGCGCGTAAAATCTTCGAGTGGGCTTTCCGGCGAGGCCAAAAGGCGCTCTTTCTTCCCGACGAACACCTGGGACGGAATACGGCCTATCGAATGGGCGTGCCGCTCGACCAGATGGCCGTCTGGGACCCGCATCTTGAGCAGGGGGGGCTGGACTCGGAACAGATTCGCAAGGCACGCGTGATCTTGTGGAAAGGCCACTGTTCGGTTCACCAACGCTTTCTTCCCGAGCACATCGAGCACACCCGGACAAATTTCCCCGGTATCCGCGTTATTGCGCATCCGGAGTGCCGCTGGGAAGTTTGTGAATTGGCCGACGAGATCGGCTCCACCGAATACATCCGTAAGACGGTGACCGAGGCCCCGGCGGGGTCCCAATGGGCCATCGGCACGGAGATTCACATGGTGCAGCGCTTGGCCAAGGAGAACCCGGACCGCACGGTCATCAGCCTCGACGACTGCGCTTGCCTGTGCAGCACGATGTACCGCATCTCGCCCCAGCACCTCTGCTGGACGCTGGAGAATCTCCAGGTAGACCAGGTTGTCAACCAAGTTCAGGTGGACCCGGAGACGAAGCACTGGGCGCGCGTCGCGCTAGACCGCATGCTGGCGATGCGCTGACCCCATATTATGAATAGGAAATTATAGGATTCATGAGCGAACGTTTTTTTAACCGCAACCAGGCGGATAAACTGCTTCCCTGGCTGGAGAACCTGTTGGGCCAAGCTCGGGAGCAGAAACTACAGGCCGACGGAATCGATGAGGAGATTGGCGCGACGAGGTCGCGGATTCTGCTGCAGGGGGGGATGACGATCCCCTACCGCCGGCTGGCCGAATTGAGGCTCCAGAAGGACCGGAACATCGAGAGGGTCCGGGAGTTGATTCAGATGATCGAACAGAAGGGCTGCGTCATTAAGAACCTGGAAGAAGGCTTGGTCGATTTCCCCTGCCGGAGGGAGAACCGTGAAATCTACCTCTGCTGGAAACTGGGCGAAGAGAGGGTCCTTTATTGGCACGGGATGGAGGAAGGATTTGCCGGCCGCAAGCCGCTCGACGAATCCAAATCCAAATCCGAACTCTCTTTGGAGCCCCCGGCGGGGAGCGGCCGCCCCAACTAACCCCTTACCGGGCCCAAGCCCATAACATCCTTTGGAGAAAAACTTATGCTTCCCCCCATTCAAAAATCAAGGCTTGGGCGAAAACCGTGGATTGAAAAGAGAACCGGTCCCGTCGTCACTCAGATGCACTACGCGCGTCAGGGCACGGTGACCGAAGAGATGGAGTTCGTGGCCCGGCGCGAGCGCTTGGAGCCGGAACTGGTCCGCGCTGAAGTCGCCCGCGGCCGAATGATCATCCCCGCCAACATCCGCCATCCGGAACTCGAGCCGATGGGCATCGGCGTCGCCTCGAAATGCAAGATCAACTCCAATATCGGGAACTCTTCGGTCAGCTCGAATATCGAGCAGGAACTCGAAAAGCTCGCGGTCTCGGTCAAGTACGGCGCCGATACGCTCATGGACCTCTCAACCGGCGGCGACATCCCAGCCATCCGCGGCGCCATCCTGCGCCACAGCCAAGTGCCGATCGGCACCGTACCGATCTATGAGGCCTTGTCCCGAGTCCCCCAGATGCGTGACCTGACGCCCGCATTGCTGCTTGAAGTCATCGAAGAGCAGGCCGAGCAGGGTGTCGACTATATGACCATCCACGCCGGCGTGCTGGAGCGGCATCTGCCGCTGGTCCGCAACCGCGTGACGGGCATCGTCAGCCGCGGCGGGTCGATCCTGGCGCATTGGATAGTTGAAAACCGCAAGGAGAATCCCCTCTACACGCACTTCGAGGAGATCTGCAAAATCTTTCAGAAGTACGACGTCTCGTTTTCGCTCGGCGACGGGCTGCGGCCCGGCAGCCTGGCCGACGCCAGCGACGAGGCCCAGTTCGCCGAACTCGAAACCCTGGGTGAGCTGACCCGCAAGGCCTGGGAGTATGACGTTCAGGTGATGATCGAAGGGCCGGGCCACATCCCGATAGACCAGATCAAGCTCCAGGTAGACAAGGAAGTGGAGATTTGTCACGAGGCGCCCTTCTACACGCTGGGGCCGCTGGTGACCGACATCGCCCCCGGCTACGACCACATCACCTCCGCCATCGGCGCGGCGATGATCGGCTGGCACGGCGCTTCCATGCTCTGCTACGTGACGCCGAAGGAGCATCTGGGCCTGCCGAACGCCGACGACGTCCGCCAGGGCATCATCGCCTATAAGATTGCGGCTCACGCGGCCGACGTGGCGCGGCACCGGCCCGGCGCGCGCGACCGCGACGACGCGCTCTCCTATGCCCGCTTCCTCTTCGACTGGAACAAGCAGTTTGAGCTCTCGCTCGACCCCGAGACGGCGCGCTCCATGCACGATGAGACTTTGGTCGACGACTCGTACAAAGAAGCGAAATTCTGCTCCATGTGCGGACCGAAATTCTGCTCGATGAACGTCACCCAGGTCATGGAAAAGGGCTTGGGGCTCGACCAGAAGCGGCGTGAGGTGCAGTTCGCCCAACTGCTTGAAAAGGTCCGGAATTAACCCGACCGGTTCAATATAAGGGCCCGGCACCCTCAACCTGAATCGGCTTGACCCGGACCGGCAAAACGTAGAGAATTACGTCTTTGCTCTTTCATAGGGGGAGCATCCAGAGGCAAGAATGGGTTACATCGAAAACCGATACGAAAAAAACTTTATTCTAAGCACGGTGGACTACGTCTTCAACTGGGCGCGGAAGTCGGCGCTCTGGCCGCTGACGTTCGGCCTGGCCTGCTGCGCCATAGAGATGATCGCCACCTCGACGGCACGGTTCGATATGGCGCGCTTCGGCGCGGAGGTCTTCCGCCCCAGCCCGCGGCAGGCGGACCTGATGATCGTCGCCGGCACGGTGACGCTGAAGATGGCCCCGGTCCTCAAGCGCGTCTGGGACCAGATGCCGAATCCGAAGTGGTGCATCTCGATGGGCGCGTGTTCAAGCGTCGGCGGCCCGTTCAATACCTACGCCGTGCTGCAGGGCGTGGACCGCATCGTCCCGGTGGATGTCTACGTGGTCGGATGCCCGCCGCGTCCGGAAAACCTCTTCTACGGATTGCTGAAGCTTCAGGAAAAAATCGACACCATGACGCTGGCAAAGCGCCCCACCGATGTCCGGCTGGACGAAAAGATGCTCAAAGAGTTCAAAGAGAATATCCGCGTCGGACAGGTGGGGACGCCGAAACTGGTTCAATTTTAGACTTCCGCCTTCCCGCCGTTTTTTCCGATTTCAGGGCACGGAATTCCCGAAAAACTTGTAATTTTCATATCTTTTTTTAAGGACGCAGAATCATGGCCGATTACGCCACCGCCGCAAAGCTCTCCGATTGGGCGCCGGGAGCCGCCAAGAAAGTGCCGGTCGGCGGGAAGAGCATCGCCCTGTTCTAATGTCGGCGGCAACATCCAAATCGCCGTCTGACGGTTTCATTTAGAAAACATCCCATTACCGCAGGGCCGGGTTTCATATCCAACCCCTAACCGTGTAATTCCAAATTCCTTTTTGATAATTCTCTGTCATTTATAAATTCTCTCGGTTATAAAATTTGTTATGCCCGAATTGCCTGAAGTTGAAAGTCTGGCGGTAGAGCTTCGCCGCCGCCTGCCGGGAAGCGTGATTTCCGGCTTGGAGCAGAGCCGAATCTTCGCCGCCGGAAAATTCGGGCCGCTGCCCACCGGCCAATTAATAGGGAAAACGTTCGGTCCGGTTTCCCGAAAAGGAAAGGCATTGGCCTTAGAACTTCGGAACGGGCAGAGGGAGGAAGCGGAAGCCTTTCTTCTCTGGCGGCTCGGCATGAGCGGGCAGCTTACCCTCACCTCGTCGGACACTCCGGTCGCCCCGCACACTCACGTCCGGCTCTTTCTGGATGAGGGGCGCCGCGAACTACGCTTCCGGGACGCGCGGCGCTTCGGCAGCGTCCGCCGCCTCACGGCCGAGGAAATGAACGCGGAACTGGCCCGCATGGGGCCGGATGCGCTCGAGGTAGGAGAGCGTGAATTCATCGGCTCTCTACGTAGCCGCCGAGGCGCAATCAAAAGCTTATTAATGAACCAACGAATCGTCGCCGGGGTGGGAAACATCTACGCCGATGAGAGCCTGTTCCTTGCCCGCATCCATCCGCAGACTGCGGCGGAGCGGATTCGCCGCGCCAAGGCTGCCGCGCTTTACCGCGCCATGCAAGACGTGTTAAAAAAGGCAGTCGGCCGCGGAGGGACCTCCTTTCGCGACTACGTCAACTCGGAAGGCAGGCCGGGCAGGTACCAGTCACGCTTAAAAGTGTACGGCCGGGCCGGCCAGCCCTGCCCCCGTTGCCGCCAAGCCGTCCGAAAGATTAATGTGGGGGGGCGCGGCACGCACTTCTGCCCCCGCTGCCAAAGGAAACCGAAAACCCGCTAAAGTAAAGGAAACTCCGTGAGTGATGTAAGCATCGGCGTCGACCTGGGAGGCACGAACCTCCGCGTCGCCGCCATGACCCGAGAAGGAAAAATTATCGACCGGATTTCCGTACCGGCGGAAGCCGCCGAAGGTCCCGACAAGCTCTTAGAGCGGATTACCCAGACCGTTCGCCGGTCGATCGAAAAGATTGAAAAAGACGGGCTGAAGCCGGCTGGCATCGGCGTGGGCGTTCCGGGCATTATCTATATGGAGCGCGGACTGGTGAAAGACGCTCCCAACCTGCCGGGCTGGCACGACCTGGCGGTGCGCGACCGCCTACAAGAAGGCCTCAAATATCCGGTGATTCTCGAGAACGACGCCAACGCCGCCGCCTTGGGCGAGAACTGGTTGGGCCGCGGACGGGAAGTCGAGCACCTCTGCCTGCTGACGCTCGGCACGGGCGTCGGCGGCGGGTTCGTGATGAACGAGCGTATCTGGCACGGGTTTCGCGGCATGGCGGGCGAGGCCGGGCATATCAACGTCTACCCGGACGGCGTCCCTTGCAACTGCAAGGGGAGAGGGTGTCTCGAGCAGTACGCCTCCGCCACCGCCGTCATTCGCGAAGGCGAAGAGGCGGCGCGTGTGGGCCGCTCGAAGCGATTGAAAAAGGATTTTGAAAACTCCGGCAAGCTGACGGCGAAGTTGATCGCCGATGCCGCCCATCAAGGCGACAAGACGGCTCGCGAAATCTACCGCGACGTGGGCCGCGCCCTCGGCATCGGCCTCGGCACCATCATCAATCTCCTGGAGCTTCCTCTGTGTCTGCTGAGCGGCGGCATGGCGGCGGCGTGGGACCTGTTCGCACCCGCCATGTTCGAGCAACTCGAATCGGGCTGCTCCATCTACCGCACAGGAGGAATTCGCATCGAGCCGGCCGAGCTCGACGATGACGCCGGCCTGTTCGGCGCGGCCTACTTGCCGTTCCAAAAATAGGCCGCCGGACCTGCTGGGACTCACCGTGGAAGTGGTCGAATCGGAAGTGACGGCCTGGAAAGGCCGTCCTTCCCTCCTCTATTTTGCTTTCCTCTTTCCCCTTGGCGAAGCCCATACGAAGAGATAGAATATTTCCATTCGATTCCAAGGAGGGTCTATGTTTGGCACGTCCTGGAGGGGGTATTTGCATTTCTTGCGTTTGGCGTTCTTCTTGATTTCTCTCATTACCGTGGGACGTCTTGTCCTGAGCGCCACCGGGGTTCCTTACGAAAAAGGCACAGCGGTTTTCAGCATTGTCATCACCATGTACTACCTCAGCTTTTTGTATGGGGCGTTTGCGAGAAAACTCAAAGGATATCGTCCCCTCCAGTCCATGATGCTCGGTGCGATCATCGGGTACGGGGCGGAAATAATCATCCTGCTTTTAACCCTTGCCTCTTACGGGTTTAACGTGGAAACCTATTTCAACCACATCACCGCCCTTAACGTCGAAGAGGCCATTCCCTTGGGGCAAGCTTTGGGAATACGGCTGGGCGGGTTGGCCGCGAACACGGGCATATGCGGAATTCTCGGCTTGTTGGGTTGGCTGGGCGGCGCTTTGGTCCCGGAGGCCGGTTCGGGAAAATCCGCGTAGGTGAAAACCCAGGGTATGAAAATTCAGACGACGGTGGCCGACAGCGATCCGATTCCCCGCCGGCTCTACGGCGGCTCGTCGCCTCGCGCATGGAAAACGCGGTTGCGGTGCTGGGGAACAAGCGCATCCGCTCTATCCATCCCGACTGCGGCTTCCGGATGCTGACAAGGTCGGTGGCGGACCGCAAAATGCGCGCGAAGCCGCTGTGGTCGACGGGGTAGAGGTCTACGGCGTTAAGAATTTGATCGAAGCGCTCGACTTGATCAACCAAACCCGCGACTTTTCTCCCACCAAAGTATCCGCCGGGGAGATTCTGAAAAGCACGAACCAATACGGTCTGGACTTCCAGGATGTGAAGGGGCAGGCGTACGCCAAACGCGCCGTGGAGGTGGCCACGGCCGGGGGACACAACATATTGATGATCGGCCCGCCCGGCTCAGGCAAGACGATGCTGGCCAAACGCATCCCCACCATCCTTCCCCCGCTGACTTTCGAGGAAGCGATTCAGACCACAAAAATTCACAGCGTGGCGGGCCAGCTCGATGCCTCTCAGGGCATGCCGGTCTCGCGCCCCTTCCGCGCGCCGCACCATACCATCTCCGACGCCGGTTTGATCGGCGGCGGGCCCGTTCCCCGCCCCGGCGAAGTCAGCTTGGCGCACAACGGCGTCTTGTTTTTGGACGAGCTGCCGGAGTTCCACCGCAGCGTGCTCGAAGTTCTAAGGCAGCCGCTCGAAGAGAGCCAAGATATTTCAGGAATATTTCAATCCTTCCGAAGAGGACAGAATACTGGATTTGGGATCGGATGACGGCTCGCACATCGCCGGCGTGATTCCTTTTCGGAAGAATGTCTACCTGGCCGATATCTTGCAGGACGCCTTAATTCGCGGGAAGGAGCGGTTCGGTTTCCGCACAACCCTTCTCGATGAAAGCGACGTGCTTCCCTTCCCGGATGAATATTTTGACATCGTTTTCTGTTCGTCCCTGATCGAGCACGTTACGGTAGATAAGAAAGATTTAGCCCGCTTTCGGTCCCAAGCCGAATTTTCCGCAGCAGCCGAACAGAGACAACAGCGACTTGCGAGCGAGATTCGCCTCGTGGGAAAACGTTATTATGTCCAAACTCTCAATAAATACTTCCTGATTGAGAGCCATACGTGGCTTCCGGTTTTGATTGTCTTTCTGCCCAGAATCCTCCAGATTAAAACGATCGACTTTATGAATATCTGGTGGCCCAAAAAGACTTCTCCCGACTGGAATCTCCTGACGCAAGCAAGAATGCGGGAGCTCTTTCCCGACGGCGAGATCGTTCTGGAAAAGTCTCTGGGATTCACCAAATCGATCATGGCCATCCGGAATTAGGGGAATTTGAAAATTGTGAAAATTTCGTTTGTAAGGTTCTCCTCTTCCCATGGGTCCAATTTGAAATGTTCGGCGCCACCCCCAGGCCCAACCGTCAATTATTTCCTCAAGGGGTGTGCCGATGCGTGCCCAGGAAGTCAAGCGCGTCCGGGAAATCACCGCCGGCGACGGCCCTTGACCTGACCCCCTCAAACCGGTCCAGTTCTAATGTTAGAGTTGGACCTGGAATAGGGAGGTCAGGATGGTCAAGAGGAAGCATTCGATCGAACAGATTATCGGTAAACTTCGAGAGACCGAAGTGGAACTTGCCCAGGGTCGCAGCGTAGCCGAGGTGTGCCGGTCGTTGGGGGTGACCGAGCAGACCTATTACCGCTGGCGAAAGGAGTACGGCGGTCTAAAGATGGATCAGGCCAAGCGGTTGAAGGTCCTCGAGCAGGAGAACACTCGCTTGAGGAGGGCGGTTGCAGACCTGACCTTGGACAAGCAGATTCTGCAGGAGGTCACAAGGGGAAACGGCTAAGCCCGGCGCGTCGCCGGCAGTGGGCGGCGCATATCTGTAAGGCGTTGGGTGTCTCGGAACGCCGGGCTTGTCGAGTGCTCAGCCAACCCCGGTCCACCCAGCGCCATCGATGCATCGCTGCTCCCGACGAGGATGCCCTGACGAGGGCCATCGTCACCCTGGCCGGTCGGTTTGGTCGCTATGGCTATCGTCGGGTCACGGCCTTGCTGCGGCGAGCCGGCTGGAGGGTCAACCATAAGAGAGTGGAGCGCATCTGGAGGCGGGAGGGGTTGAGAGTGCCGCAGAAACAGCCGAAGCGTGGACGCCTTTAGCTCAACGACGGATCGTACGTTCGTCTGCGCCCCTGCAGTCCGAACCACGTCTGGGCTTACGACTTCGTCCAAGCCCGCACTCACGACGGGAGGGCTTTCCGGTTGTTGACGGTCATCGATGAGTACACTCGGGAATGTCTGGCTATCCAGGTGGCCCGCCAGATTCGATCCGACGATGTCGTGCAGCTACTGGCCGATCTGTTCGTTCTCCGAGGTCCGCCCGAGCACCTTCGCTCGGATAATGGCCCGGAGTTCTGCGCCCAAGCTCTACGAGAGTGGCTGGGGCGAATCGGAGTGAAGACGCTCTACATCCAACCCGGGAGTCCCTGGGAGAACGGCTACAACGAGAGCTTTAATGGGAAGCTCCGAGACGAGTTGCTCGACCGGGAGATCTTCTACACCTTGCAGGAAGCGAAGGTGTTAATCGAGCAGTGGAGGCGACACTACAACAGGGTTCGACCTCACAGTGCTCTTGGTTATCGTCCACCGGCACCGGAGGCCATGGAAATCCCGCCGCTGCTCGGGAGGCAGCTGCCTCCCGACCTAGGGACAGAATTACCGCTGAACTAACATACGAGTTGGTACAATCACTGGGGGCAGGTCACCCTCATCCCGGTGCTGCCGGATACGAACAGCTCGCATCTCTGGTCTCGAAATGGAACGCGTGGAAAGCTTGGTTTCCTTTGTGATAGGATTATCTTTATAGGCAGATAAGACCCAACGATTCGGGAACCCTGAGGCTTTCATCAGGCCCTTTCCGAGGAGAGGAATGCCCCCTTTGCGTCCGGCAAAAAGGCACGGCTGTGGCGGCGAGTTTTCGTCAGGAAGCGCTGCCCGCCGTGGAATCCCGGCCCTTTTGTGCGCCCTCCTGCTTCCCCTCTGTGCCGTGGCAGGGTCGCGGACCACCGCCCGCGTGGCCGACGGCGTCTATTGCGTGGGACGGGGCAATTGGGGCGGATTGAAACCGTTCAGCGCCGCGCCGGATTCGAACGTCTATCTCATCTCCGGCATCGACGAGCTGGCCCTGATCGACACCGGCACGGGGTTGGGCGTCGAGAAAATTCTGGAGAATATATGGAAGCTGGGGTTCGAGAGGTCGAAGCTGAAAAAGATCCTCCTTACCAGCGCTCATTTCGACCATTCCGGCGGCGTGAATGCCCTGCGTCGCCTGCTTCCCGACGTTGAGATTTATGCGGGCGCGCCAGAGGCGAAGCCGCTCGGCGGACCCAACGCCTCCTACCTAGCCTATTCTCTCCTGCCCCCCATGCCCCCGCTCCAGGCGGTTCAGGTTACCCATCCGCTCCAGGACGGCGATCAGATTCAGGTGGGCCGGGTCCGCCTGACCGCCCACCTTGTTCCCGGACACACGCCGGGGGCCATCGTTTATCTTGCTGAGGTGGCCGGACAGAAGATTCTATTTACCGGAGATACGGCGATCGGCGATCAGCCGCTGGGAAAAGGAATCGTGGGAATGCTGGACGCCCATTGGAAATCAAACGTGGCGGATCTGGACGCGGGATTGCGCCGGTTGGTCCATTTGAATGCAGAGATGATGTTGCCGGGCCACGGCCGTTGGTTCAAAGGGCGGCGACGGGTGCAGGAGAACCTGCAACATTGCCGCTGGCGGTTGAACTACCTGCTGCGCATTCCGGATTTGGAAACGTTGTTGAGGGTCGGCGAAGCTCCCGATCCGTTCGAGAACAGCGCCCGCGTGGGGCATTCCCAGTAACCGGGCCCCAGGACCGGGCTCGGGTACGGCGTACGCTCCCGGAGCGGACGAATTGACATTCCCGAACGGCTGGTGTTGCGTTTTATGTTCCCGGCTCGGAGGCGGGTGAATCCGTAAATGGCGAAAGATTCGCTTACAATCGTGCTCACGTTTGAAAGCGACTTGAAACGGTTGGAGTTGATCGAAGGCTTGACGAACTTGGTCGGCCGAGAATGCGGCCTCAACGAAGATGAGTTGCACGGCACGCTGATGTCCGTTCACGAATGCGTCATCAACACCATCTGCCACGGGAACCAAGAAGACCCCCAAAAGAAGGTGCGCGTGACGTTCCGCACATCGGCCGGTCAACTGGAAATTAAAGTCTGCGACGAGGGTCAGGCAGATGATATGGAGCCGCTCCCCGGCGGGAATTTTCCCGTTCAAGGATTGGAAGCCGTCGGCCGACACATCGGCCACCAGCACGGCCGGGAGGCTCCATTTGTCCGGGAGCGCCGCGCGGTCCAGCACCTCTCTCCGATAACTCCTTGGCAATTTCCGAAGGAGCCGTTCGGCGAGTGCGGAGCGAAAATAGTAGACCCTTTTAGTCATCACTGGATCAAGGCAGTACGAGTAAGATCGGAATTTCTTCGAAATTAAAATATCCTTATGAACCTCTATCTTGGAATCGAAGGCGGCGGGACGCGTACCGTCGCCGCCGTCTCGGACGAAAGCGGTCATATCCTGGGCCGGGGCGAAGCCGGTCCCGCAAACCCGGTCAAGGTTGGCCTGCCGCAGGCCAAGCGAACCCTCCTTCTGGCCGCACGTGGCCGCCCTACGCACCTCCCTAGGCGCCTCCCTGGACACCTTAAAGACCCGTCGTAGGCCGTTGGCGGCCGTCTGCTTGGGGCTTTGGCCGGCATCGGCAGACCCGAGATGATGCGCCCCATCTGGGCCTGAATTCGGCGGACCTTGCCCGCCCGCCGGCATTTTCTCGAAACCGACGCCACCATAGCCCTCTATGCAGCTATCGGCACTGAATCGGGAATCCTTATCAACTCAGGAACCGGCTCGATCGCCCTCGGGCGGGACGAACAGGGCCGAACGGTGCGCGCCGGAGGCTGGGGCGCGGACTTCGACGATGCCGGTTCGGGTTACGATATAGGCCGGAAGGCGATTATCGCCGCTCTCCGAAGCTTTGACGGTCGTGGTCCGGGGACGAAACTTGAGGCCCGCCTCTGCCGGGCTTTGAAACTGCCTGACATTGCAGCCCTTGTGACCCGCCCTCCCATCGCGTCCCTCGCCGCTTCGCTTTTTCCCCTCGTCGCCGATACGGCCCGGAGGGGGGACCCGGTGGCGCGAGGAATCCTCCGGGAAGCGGCGAGGGACCTGGCAGAACTGGCGCATGCGGTAATCCGGAAATGCGGCCCCAATCTAGGGCCAAAGCAGGGTCCGATTCAGGTTGCTGCCGCAGGAGGAATCCTTCGCAACAATGATATGATTTATGGCTGGTTCCGCCGAGAACTTAGGGAACGCACGCCGCGCGCGAAGATCTTTCGCCTTGAACCGGAAGGCGTCGAGGGAGCCTTGCGGTTGGCGATCGACGCGGACCGCCCTCGCAGGAGGAAAATACGCTAATGTCGGAAATGCTCGAGGAGATTGCCGAACAGCCTGCCGCGCTCGAAAAAATTTTCAACACTGAGAAGAAACGGATCCCTGCCCTGCCCTGCCCTGCGCCGCATCGCTTCCCGCCGTCGCCGTCGCCTGATTGTGTTGGCCGCGCGCGGCACCGCTGACAATACCGCCCTGTTCGGCCGCTATCTGCTTGAACTCACCACCGGCATCCCCATCTCCCTGGCCGCGCCTTCGCTGCATACCGTCTACCGGGCAAAGAGCGAAGACGAATCTGCGGGACACGTTGGTCGTCGGGCTCTCCTAGTCGGGCGAAAGTACCGACGTCAACATGGTTTTGGAATCGGCGAAGAAGCGCGGCGCGCTGACCGTGGGCATCACGAACGAAGCCGGCAGCCCGATGGCGAGTCTCGCCGATGAAGTCTTCCTCCTCGACTCCGGACGCCAACGCTCCATCGCCGCCACGAAGACCTATACGAGCCAACTGCTGATTCTCTATCTGATGTCGGCGGCGCTCAGCAGCGGCGTCAAGCTGAGGGAGATTTCCAAAATCCCGGCCCTTGCCGCCGAAAACCTGAAACTTCGGCCGCGCGTCCGGCAGCTCGCCGAATAATTTCGGAAGATGACCCGGTCGGTGGTCCTGGCGCGGGGATTCAATTACGGCAATGCTTACGAACTGGCGCTGAAGCTGATGGAGACCTGTTACGTGGTCGCCAAAGGGTTTTCCGCCACCGATTTTCTCCACGGGCCGATCGCCCTGATTGAAAAAGGATTTCCCGTCATTCTGTTCGCAGCCCCCGAAAAAACTTTTAAGGAGATGGCCTCGCTTTCATCCCGCCTGAGCAGCTGCGGAGCCGAACCGGTGGCCTTCACCGGCCCCGGCCTGCGCCTGCACGCCGGAACTCGGACGATCTACGTTCCCGCGAAAATTGACGAGATCGTACGCGCCGATTCCCTATATCATCCCGGGCCAGCTCTTTGCGGCTCTGCTGGCCGAAGCCAAGGGCCTCGACCCGGACCACCCGCGCGCCCTGAAGCTGGTGACCCAAACGATTTAGGCAGTCCCACCAGGAGGCATGCTTGACAAGCGAAGGGAGGAGCGGGCACCCTAGTATTTAAGATCTATGCGCATCACGGTCACCATCTCGACTGAAAAGAAGGCCAAGCCCTACCTGGACGCTCTGGTTGCCGCCGGGGCTACGCCGGAAGAGCTCTTCCTACTTCTTCCCGAAGATTCCAAGAAGAAATGGAAAGGGGCCGCCCAAACGCAGGGCGTTCTCTTCGGCGGCGGCACGGACGTGGACCCGCCCCTGTTCGGCGAAACCAAGCGCTATGACAACGTGAAAGTGAACCGTGCGCGGGACGACCATGAACTGGAACTCTTCGCCGAGGTTCGGCGCAACAAACTGCCGATCTTCGGCATCTGCCGCGGCATCCAGGTATTCAACGTCGCCCTGAAAGGGACGCTCTATCAGGACATTCATCAGGACGAAGCCACCAAAATTCCGCATCGCCAAACCGACAAAGACGGCGTCACGCGGCAGAACGAAACCCATTCGGTAAAGATCACCGAAGCGGACTGTTTCCTGGCCGGGCTGCTGGGGACAAGCTCTTGCCTGGTGAACAGCCTGCACCATCAAGCGGTGAAAGATGTGGGCGAGGGGTTGAAAGTCACGGCGCGCTCGGAAGACGGCATTGTCGAAGCCCTGGACCTTACCGAACCTTATCCCTTCTTCTTGGCCGTGCAGTGGCACCCGGAGGAGCTCACCTACCAGCCGGCCCAGCTCGGACTTTTTCGACGCTTCGTCGCCGCCTGTCGCGTCCCTGCATGAGAGAAACACTACGGGCCCTACGAGCATGAACGAGCCGCCGAAGATCTTCATCAAGCAGGGTGACATCACCGCGATGGAAGTGGATGCCGTCGTCAACGCGGCCAACACGAACCTGCTGCTCGGCGCGGGCGTCGCCGGGGCGATTCGCCGCCAGGGCGGTTCCACCATCGCTGAGGAGTGCGCGCGCAATGGGCCGGTCAAGCTGGGCGGAGCTGCGATGACCGGCCGCGGCAACCTCAAAGTCTCTTATGTGATTCACGCCGCCAGTATGCACCTGGGCGGCTCGACGACGGGGGAATCCCTGCGCGAATCGGTCCGCAATACCCTGCGCCTGGCCGAAGAAAAAGAACTGAAGAGCCTTGCTTTCCCGGCCATCGGAACCGGCGTGGCCGGATTTCCGATGGACCGCTGCGCGGAGATCATGCTCGGCGAGGTCCTGGAACAGACGCGCGGCGCAACTTCTTTACGAGAGATTCATTTCGTTCTCTTCGACGCGCAAGGGTTTCATATGTTTCAAAAGAAATACGCCGAGCGAAGCGCTTGAAAAACTTCAACCAGGTAGCGATCGAAATCCTATCTTGAATCCCGAACCCTCTCCACTCGAAGAGATCCTCGTCGCGCACCTCAAACGCCACGGCCGCATCCGCTTCCGCGACTTCATGGCCCTCTGCCTCTACCATCCCGAGCACGGCTACTACATGCAGAATGAAACCCGTACGGGAAAGGAGGGCGATTTTTTTACCAGCGCCGACCTCTCTCCCCTCTTTGCACGCTTAATCGGCCGCCAAGTGGAAGAGATGTGGCAGAGGCTCGGCCGCCCTTCCCCGTTCACCCTGGTGGAGATGGGCGCGGGGCAAGGTCTGTTCGCTCAGGACTTTCTCACCCGGACAGCCGAAACGTCACCGGAATTCTTCCGCTCCCTGCGCTACGTTCCCATTGAAGCGAACCTTCGGCAAGCCGAAGCCGCGCTCAACAGGCTGCGCGCGGCAGGCCTCCAAGAAAAAGTTGCGCCCGCCCGAAACCTCGAGGCGCTCGAACCCATCATTGGCTGCTTCTTCGCAAACGAATTGGTGGACGCGTTTCCCGTCTCCTGGGTGGCACGCACAGAGGGACACTTAAAAGAAGTCTACCTCACGCGGAAAAAATCAGACTTTAAGGAAGAGCTGGGCCCGCTGGACGGCACCGAAGTGGCCCATTACGTCGCCCGATACGCTCATGAAACGGACGAAGGCTGCCGCGTGGAGGTAAACCTGGCTGGGGTGGATTGGATGCGGGCCGTGGCGGAAAAGCTCCGCCGAGGTTTCACGCTCACCCTCGACTACGGCCACCTGGCTCCTCAACTCTATCGAATCGGGCAGCCGCGCGGAACGTTGCTGGCCTTCCGCCGCCACCGAGCCACCGAAGACGTTTATGCCGAACCGGGCCGCTGTGACTTGACGGCACAGGTAAACTTCTCCGCTCTGATTGACGCAGGAACCGAAGTGGGTCTCGAACTTACCGGATTCACCACCCAGGAGAAATTTCTAATGGGCTTGGGAGAGCAGGATCAATTCGAGCGGGTGCTGGCGCCGGAAGGAACCGAAGCTCTAAAACTCGAAGCCCGGCTCCAGTTGAAGCGCCTGCTGAATCCGGAGGATATGGGCGAAGTTTTCAAAGTGCTGATTCAGCATCGGGGGGTGAAGGAGCCGAATCTTGCCGGGCTGAAGTACGCCTCGCCGGTGGAAGTCCCCGCTCCCGGCAGGGCATGGAAGAGGGCCGGGCCAAGTTCGGCTTAACGATTTCCCACCCGAACCTTGGCAGCAAAGCCTTCGCTAGTTGATTCGGCGAGAGCGGGTTCGGAAGGATTCCTGCAAATATTTCCGGGCCTCGTCAAGCGCGCCTTGGGCATTGTCGTTGGTCTGCAGCGCGCGGCGGTATTCATTCACGGCGCGGTCGCGCTGGCCGGTGAGGTCGAAAATTTTCCCCAACGTCAGATGGCTCCACACCTCAATCCACCGCGGATCAAGGTCTCCCTGGAGGGCATCCCGCAGCGACGAATTCGACGCCTGGTAGTTTTGCATTCTGAAAAAGATTTCGCCGATTCGATAGTGAGCCAGCGAACTGTTGCGGTTCATTTTCAGCACTTCTTGGAACTGCCGGACGGCTTCCAGGAACGCCTGCTCGCGGACAAGCTGGTCGGCGCGTGCCAACTCGACGCGGAAGCGGACGCGGTCGTCGTATTTCAGGATGCGGCTGGCCGGGTCCACAATCACCTTCAGCGGCTTGGTGCGCGTGTTGACGGTAAAATCCTTCGTCGTTCCTACCATTTCAATCCGCTGGGAAACGGGGCGGGCGCCCTCGGCCAGAACGCGGATTTCAATCGGCATGCGGAAGATATCCAAATCCTGTTCCAGTTTGCCCACCGTTTGATACCCTTGCTTGGTCCGATAGATCACCCAGCTTCGCTTGAATTGCGGAACACCGGTAGAGCTGACCCACTGAGCGAAGAAATACATCAAACTCTGCCGGGCGGTCTCTTCGGCCAAGCCTTGATAATCGGCCGTGGAAGCCGAGCCCCAGACGAAGTCCCGCGCCAACATTCTTAACGATTGGATGAAAGCCTCTTCCCCGATGACGAAGCGGAGCATATGGAACACCATCGCGCCCTTCTGGAAAACGATGGACTGGTACTCGGCGGTGAACTCGCGAAGCGAGGCGGCTTGGCTGATGGGCGCGGCATCCTCCCGAGTCAGTGCGCCGATGGCGACCTTCGCCATGGTCTGCTCAAAAGCCGCCTGCCCGTCGAGCTCTTCCTCCAACATGGCGGCGGAGTAGGTCGCCAATCCTTCTTCGAGAAAACGGTCGTCCAACGTGGCAGGGCTGACCATGCAACGCCACCACTGGTGTGCCAACTCATGCCCCAGGAGGTTGTAGTTGACGCGGGTGGTCCACCCGCGCTTGGCCAGCGCCACCAGTCCCGGCGCGGCATAGCCGCCGACCGTACCGTCTTCAATTTCCACCAGCGTCAGACGATGGAAAGGATAGGAACCGAACCGGTCGGAATAGAACGTAAGAATTTCCTGCGCGGCCTCGGCGTAAGATTCCGCCAATTCCCGATTCTCCTCTTTCAAATAGACGGAAATGCCAAGACCGGAGGCGGCTCCCGCCACCTTGCGGTAAGCGCCCGCCACCACCGTTCCCGGGAAACTCACCACCGGGTCCCGATAGGTAAAGGTAACCTTCCCCGGCTTCCGTACCGGCTGTGTGGAAGCGCCGGAGGCCAGTACGGTCTCCCCGGCAGGAGCCGTAATCGTCATCGTCGCCGAGAAGCGGTCCCGAGCGTAACCGCTCACCGGGAACCATCGCGCCGGATAGAGAAGATAAGAACCTTCCGGGCCGATGTAGGCCAGTTTAAGATTCTCTACGGGGCTGCCCTCGGCCGTCTCAAGCTCCCCTCCGTAGTCCACCGTAATGGAGGTCGTCTCCCCCTCGGGCAACGGGGCCGGAAAACTCACACTCAACTCCAGGCCGCGGTCTTGCCGGAACTCAAGAGCGACGCCCTTCGCATCCTGAATCTGCTTGACGCGAAGGCTCCGATGCAGCTCGAAGTTCGCCGTCAACAGGTCAAGCTGGGGAATAAAATCGACCTTGGCCCTCGCCGAAAGTACGTGCGTCGAGGGATACAATTCGGCCGTAATCGTATAACTCTGAACGTCAATCTTGTCTTGTTGCGCCGCGAGCCGAACCGCGCCCGGCCCCATCGACACCCAACATACCCCCACCGCCGCCACACCCAATGCAAATTTTCGAATCATCCGACACCTTTGAGTCTGAAATATTGTCATAGTTTATGAGATTATCCGTCAAGCCAAACCGTTGCCTGCCTTCCGCCGAATACCTGAACTATTATAGCCGGGACCACTTTACCCGAGGGCCAAAAACGCGTTGAAGAACTGACGAACTAACGAAGGCGCTCCCGAACAACCCTTTCGGCTTCCCGCTCGGCAGAACCCGGGTCAAGCGTCCTCCGCACGACCTCCGCAGCGCGCTCGATGGCTCCCGGCTCCCCCAGTGCCGCTCTCACTTGCCGAAGGCCGGCCATCATCTCCCCTCGAGCTGATTCATCGTCCAACAATCTTTCGACTTCAGCGGCAACGCGCTCGGCGGTGAACTCCTTCTGGAGAAGCTCCCTCACCACCGCCTTCTCGGCAATAAGGTTTACCATGGAATAGAACGGAACCCGCACCAAAAGTTTTCCCACCAGCCAGGTAAGCGGCGAGACGCGATAAACCACCACCATCGGGCAGCCTAGCAGCGCCGTCTCCACCGTCGCCGTCCCGCTCGCCACCACGGCGGCATGGGAATGCTTCACCGCATCATAAACGCCGTCCCGTACGACTCGTAGAGAAACCGAACCGAGAAGCAGTCGCTTGATTTCCTCCTCCAACCATTCGGCAGGAAGCGTTGCGGCGGCAGGAAGCACGAACTGAAGATTTCGCCGGCCCGCCAAAAGGGCGGCGGCGGCCAGCATCGGGGGGAGATTGTGCCGAACTTCCCCTTTGCGGCTTCCCGGCAGCAGAGCCACCAGAGGACGGTCCGGCGCCAGCGCGTGCCGCCGCAGCCACTCCTCGCGCGGCCTTGAGGCCGCAACCGTCTCCACCAGCGGATGTCCGACGTACTCCACCTCCAACCCGGCCTGCCGGTAAAAGTTCCGCTCAAAGGGGAAGATCGAGAGCATCTTGCGCACGGTATCGCGCAAGATGCGCACGCGCCGCCGCCGCCAAGCCCAAACCTGGGGGCTGACAAAATAGATGACCGGAATCCCGCGACGCTTCAGCTTTTTCGCCAAGCAGAGGTTGAAATCGGGAAAGTCGATGAGAATCGCCGCGCGCGGCCGGCGGCGGTCCGTTTCCTTGAGCAATCGGCGGAAGGCCCGGTAGAGGCGCGGCAAGCTGGGGATGACTTCGGTAATCCCGACGACAGTTACCTCATCGGAATCGACGACGGTCTCCACCCCGGCGCGGCGCATTTCGCCGCCGCCGCAACCGAAAATACTTATGGGCCCGTTTTTCTCCGAGAGTGCGCGGGCCAGCCGCGCCCCGTACAGGTCCCCCGAACGCTCTCCGGCAACCATCAACAGCGGGTCCATGCTCGCCGTCTTACCCGGCAGTCTCCTTCGCAGCCAATGGTTCCTGCTGTTTGTATTGGAGTTCGTAAAGCTGGTGGTAGAAACCTCGCTGCGCCATCAACTCGGAATGCGCGCCGACCTCGCGAATGCGCCCCTTGTGAAGAACGATGATCTTGTCCGAATTCTGAATGGTCGAGAGGCGGTGCGCAATCACCAGCGCCGTGCGGTTCCGGAGCAGTTCGTGCACCCCTCGGCGGACCGCGTACTCGGTCTCCGGATCGACGCTCGAAGTGGCCTCATCCAGGATCAGAATCTTAGGATCATGCGCCAAGGCGCGCGCGTAGGAGAGCAATTGCTTCTGCCCCACCGAAAGCGCCGCGCTTCTCTCGGTGACCGGCGAGAGATAGCCCTCCGGCAACCGCTCAATGTAGGCATCCAAGCGGACGCGGCGCACGGCCCGGCGCACCGCTTCCCGGTCAATTCCGTTCGTTCCCAAGCGGACGTTACTCTCGAGCGTGCCAGAAAAAAGATAGGGGTCCTGGAGCACGACGGCGAAATTCCGCCTTAAATCCTCCTGCCGCAGGCGGCGAATGTCCACCCCGTCGAGCAGGATCGAGCCCTCGTCGACATCATAGAAACGGAGCAGCAGATTCGTCAGCGTCGTCTTCCCCGCCCCCGTGTGGCCGACGACGGCGACCATCTCGCCCGGCTCGATGGTGAAGGAGACCTGATCGAGCACTTGGTTCGACCCCTGATAAGCAAAACTGACGTTGCGAAATTCGACGCGGCCTCCCCCGGCGGGCAGCGCCTCGGGCAGGACCTCGGGTCGGTCCGGGTCGGTGATCGCGACCGGCGTATCGAGCAGGTTGAAAATGCGCTCGGAGCTGGCCATGGCCGTCTGGAGGATATTGTACTTGTCGCTCAAATCCTGAATCGGCCGGTAGAAGCGCTGCGAATACTGGATAAAGGCCAGCAGCACGCCGAGGCTCACCACGCCGCCCGCCGCCAGGCCGCCGCCGCGCCAGAGCACGATCGCCACGGCCAGGACGCCGAAAAACTCCACTGCCGGAAAGAAGAGCCCGTAGGCGAAGATCGAATCCTTGTACGCCTTCAAGTGGTCGCGGTTGACAACTTCAAACTCCCCGAAACTTCTCTCTTCCCGGTTCATCAATTGAACGACGGTGATGCCGGACAGGTGCTCCTGAAGGTAAGAGTTGATGCGCGCCAGGGCAACGCGAATCCGGCGGTAGGATTCCCGCACCGTGCGGCGGAAGGCCATCGTCGTCAGCACGATCAGCGGAATGACGGCGAAGGCGAGCAGCGCGAGGCGCCAGTTGATGGTCAGCATTACAATCATGATGCCGAACAGCGTAAAGAAGTCGCCGAAGATGGCCACCACGCCCGAGGCGAACAGGTCATTCAAGACCTCCACGTCCGAGGTAGACCGCGTCACCAGTCTGCCGACCGGATTCCGGTCGTAGAAACTGAGCGGCAGCCGTTGCAAGTGCCGGAAGATCTCCTGCCGCAGGTCGAACATGATCTTCTGCCCGACCAACTGCATGGTGTAGGTCTGAACGAACTCGAATGCCAAGATCAAAAGAAGCGCCGGCAGGAGCAGCAGCAGGGCAATTTGAAGAATGCCCACGCGCGGGTCCACGCTCAGCATCAGATCGAGAAAACCCAGAGCCTGGGAGCCTGGCGTCGGGTCCAGGTAGCGGTCCACCTCCACCTTCAACAGGTAGGGCGGGATCACCTGAAGCAACGAGGAGGCAATGATACAGAAAAACGCCAGCGCCGTGACCTTCCGGTACGGGACCATATAGCGGAGCAGCCGCCTCATCAGCCGCCCGTCATACGCTTTGCCGAGAACCTCTTCTTCGTGCATGCTCCCAGACTCCCTTAAGCGCTCTCCAATTCATCTTCGATCATCTGCTTCTGGTAAAGCTCTGCGTAGACGCCGCCCTGCGCCATCAGCTCGGCGTGCGTACCGCGCTCGACGATCCGGCCCTGGTCCATCACGACGATCTCATCGGCGTGCCGAATGGTGGAGACACGGTGCGAAATCAGCAGCGTAGTCCGATCCTTCATGACTTCCTTCAGATGCCGCAGGATCTTCTCTTCGGTAAAGGTATCGACGCTCGAAAGGGCGTCGTCCAGGATCAGAATCGGCGGGTCCCGCAGCACGGCACGCGAAATGCTGACGCGCTGCTTCTGTCCGCCGGAAAGCGTAATCCCCCGCTCGCCGACAAGGGTCTCCATGCCGCGGGGAAAACGCTCCACATCGGGGAGGATTTGGGAGATCTCCGCCGCCCGTTCCACCTCGCCCTGCGTCGCCCGCGCCACGCCGAAGGCAATGTTGTTCCGGACCGTCTGGCCGAACAGGAACGACTCCTGGGGCACGAATCCGATCTGCGAGCGCAGATAAGCCAACGGATACTCCTGCACCGGAACGCCGTCGATGAGGACCGCTCCGAAGGGGGGGTCGTAGAGCCGGGGCAGCAGATGGACGAGCGTCGACTTGCCCGAGCCCGTCGCCCCGACCAGCGCCACGGTCCGGCCGGAAGGAATCTTCAGGCTGATATTTTTCAGCACGTCGCTGTCGTTGTAGGCAAACGTAAGATGGCGGAATTCGATCTCGCCTCGAAGGGAGGCGGAGGGCGCATCGAGTCCGCCTGCCCGGCGGTCGTCAATATCCGGCTGGGCGTCGAAGATGGTTTGAATCCGCTTGAGGGAAGCCTTGCCGCGTTGGAACAGGTTCGTCACCCAGCCCAACGCGATCATCGGCCAGATCAAGTACATCAGATAGACATGGAAAGCCGTGAAGGTGCCCAGGCTGATTTCTCCCTCCCATACATGCAGCCCCCCCACCCAGAGAACCGCGCCGTAAGAGAGGCCGAAAAGAAAGGTCAAGCCGGGATAGAGGCCGCTCCACAATTTAATCAACCGCCGGTTGGCGCCGACCAACTCCAAATTCACGTCCCGAAACTCGCGGAGCTGCGGGGCCTCCTGCCCATACGCGCGCAGGACACGGATGCCGACAGCGCTCTCCCGCACCTTTTCACTGAGGGTGGCATTCAGCGCTTGGATCTCCTCGTAGCGGTCATGAATCTTCTTGCCGAAAACCTTCACCACCAGGAAGACCACCGGCAGCGGCGCCAGAACCAGCAGCGCCAGCCGCCAATCGAGATGAAGCATCAGTACGGTGGCGCCCAGCCCCACAACCAGCGTATTGGCAGAATACATGATGCCGGGGCCGACCATCATGCGCACGGCGTTGAGGTCGTTCGTCGCCTTCGACATCAACTCGCCGGTCCGGCTCCGGTTATAAAACCGCAGCGAAAGCTTCATCAGGTGGCGGAACAGATCGTTCCGCAGATCGTATTCGATCTCGCGGGAGATGCCGATCAAGATCCATCGCATCCAAAATTGAAAGACCACCTTCGTCAGCGCCAGCCCCAGCAACAGCACCACAAAGAAGAACAGGCGATCCGTGTCGAACCCTTCGAGCAGGCTGTCGACGCCGGAGCGGATCCACAGCGGCAGCGAGACCCCGAGCAGTTGGGTCACCAGCAGGGCGGTAAAGCCGACCGCATAACGTCTTTTATAGCGAATAAGGTAGGGCCAAAGAATTTCAAGAGGACTCATGGTGAATTACCAAGCCTGAAAATTTGTAGAGGAAAAGCGTCCCCCCCCCCCCCGCCGTACCGGGCAGGACGCCCCGACAGAAGAGTTTACCCTCACCCGAAAAGTATAAAATATCGATTCGGTTTCGGGCAACTTCTGCGGAAGCCGGGAAGAACCTTTCACCGACCGAAGGGGCGGCCGGAACAAAAGAGACGGCTCCCTGGACCGCTCGAATTTGTTGGGAAGGGAGGATGTCCTCGGCGAGTCGATTCGCCGAATCCCTTAGAGGAACTCGTCGTACAACTTCTTGAAGGTTTCCTGAGAGAGTTCCATGTTCTGCTTGGCAAGCGGACCCTTCTTTAACGCCGGCTCGCTGTCCTCGTAGGTCGGCTGCTGGTCTTTATAGACCACGCCGATGGGAATCTTATCGCCCCATTCGAAGGACCGATCCAGCGCGGCCTTCGCGTCGGAGGGATTGTAGCTCTCGTCGTCCTCGAGCTTATAAATCCGCTTCTTGAAGAAAGGATAGTTGTTGATTTTGTTGTAGGTGACGCAGGGGCTGAAGACATCAATCAGGGAAAACCCACGGTGGGCGATGGCGCCGGCAATCAGGCCGGCCAAGTGCTTGATCTCACCGGAATAACCGCGGGAGACGAACGTGGCTCCGGAAACGATGGCGAGCGCGAGCGGATTGAGAGGCGTCTCGACATTGCCGCGCGGAGTCGATTTCGTTCGCACTTCCTTCATCGTGGTCGGCGAGGCCTGTCCGGTCGTCAATCCGTAAACCTGGTTGTCCATGACGATGTAGGTGATGTCCAGATTTCGCCGCATGGCGTGGATGAAGTGGCCCAAACCGATGCCGTAGCCGTCGCCGTCGCCGCCGGTGATCACCACGTTCAACTCGTGGTTCGCCAGCTTCGCCCCGGTCGCCACCGCCACCGCTCGCCCGTGAAGACTATGGATCCCGTAGGCGTGCATAAATCCCGGCAAATTCGAAGAGCAGCCGATGCCTGAGACCAAGAGAAGGTCCTCGGGCTGGATGGCAAGCCTCGAGACGGCCAATTCCACGGCGCGCAGGACGCCGAAATCGCCGCAGCCCGGACACCAGTCCGGATCAACCTCTCCTTTATAAATCTCCAGCGGCAGCTCTATGACCGTTGCCATCTCGTCTCCTCCTCGATTTCCCTCAAATTAAGATTCCGTTGCTCTCCTACACCGGCTGGTAGGAGTAGATGGAACCCGTGCTGACTCCGATCATCAGGTCACCGGACTTTTCGCCCGAAGCCCGGTTCTTCAATTCCACATTCCAGACGGCCTCGCCGTTCTTCTTGCCGTTCTGCGCGATGCCGCCCGGACGGGCTTGGTCGACCAGATGGAGGCGAATATAGTGATAGGCCATTTCGCGGGCCTCCTCCTCGGTGACGTCCAAAGAGAGCTCCTTGCCGTCCAGAATCGCCTCCACGTGATCGGCGATGTAGGCGGGCGTGAACGGCTCGCCATCATACTTCACAATCTTTGCCGTCGCGGTAATGCCCGTCTCCGCCCTCAGGTGGCGGGCGAACTGGCCGCTGTAGTTGGCCTCGATGGTGATGATCTTCTTCGAGGAAATCAACAGTTGCCTCACCGTTTCGCTCTGGAACGGAACCAGATACTTGATGTGCAACTGATTCGCCTTTTTGCCGCGGGCGGCCAGCATCTGGCGAGCCTCGCGGATGACGCCGAGCGTCGAGCCCCAACCGACGAGCGTCGCTTCGGCATCTTTCGGACCTTCGAGTTCCGGCGTCTTCAACTCCTTCAGCACGGAGTCCAACTTCTTCATCCGTTTTTCCATCATTTTGCGGCGGATGGCGGAATTGGTAAATACGTCGCTGATCAGCACCCCCTCCTCGTCGTGGTCGTCGGTTCCGGCCACGTGCACCGTATTCGCCGTTCCCGGCAAGGCGCGCGGCGAGACCCCCGAGGGGGTAAAGCGGTAACGCTGGAACGGTCCGTTGCCCTCGGGCCAATTCTCGACAATCTCGCCCCGTTCGATCGGAACTTCGGGACGAAAAGAATCCGGCTCCACCGTCTCGGGATGTTCGCCGAGCAACAGATCGGACATGATCATGACCGGAAGCTGGTACTTATCGGCCAAGTTCAAAGCTTCGACCGTCGTGTAGTAACAATCGGTGACGTCCGCCGGGGCGATGATCACCCGCGGATAGTCTCCCTGGGATGCGCCGAAGACTTGATTCAAGTCGCCTTGCTCCTGCTTGGTCGGAAGACCGGTGGACGGCCCCCCTCGTTGTACTTCGACAAAGACGACCGGAGCTTCAATCATACCGGCCATTCCGATCGCTTCGGTCATCAGAGCGAAACCGCCGCCCGAGGTGGCGCACATCGACCGCACCCCCGCGTAACCGGCCCCGACGGCGATGTTGGCCACGGCCAGCTCGTCTTCGCACTGCTTGACGACCACGCCGGTGTCGTCGGCGTGAGCCGCCATCCAATGAAGGATGGTGGAAGCCGGGGTCATCGGATAGGCGGTATAGAGGCGGCAGCCGCCCACCACGGCGCCGAACGCCATGGCCTGGTTCCCGGTGACGAACGGCCGGCGGATGTCGGTAAACTTCCAGCCCTCTTTCAGTGGCACGAATTTGGATTTGGCAAACTCGAATCCGGCGCGAAGAATGCCGACGTTCTGATCAATCACTTCCTTGCCCTTGTGGGCGAAGGTCTCGGCAATCACGGAAGTCGCCATGTCGAAATCGAGCCGCAACATGAAGATCAGCGCGCCCATGGCCACCGTGTTCTGCACGATGGGCAGAACACGTCCGAAGGGTTTTACGATTTCGGCCACCGGCAGAGGCGCTGCGATCACTCCGTCCTGTAGTTCGATGCCGTCGCAGTTCAGCTTGCTCGAATTGTAGAGAACCGCCCCGCCCTTTTCCACCTCCGGAGCGTGCCTTTCGATGGTGTCCTGATTGAGGGCGATCAGGGCGTTGAGTCCGTCCCCATGCGAATAGACCTTGTCGGAAGCAATGCGGAGCCTCAACCAGATGTGCCCGCCGCGAATCAGCGACTGGTAACTATTGTAAGCATAGACGTAGAGACCTCTGCGGGAGGACGTCTTGGCCAGCGTATCTCCGGTCTTATCCAGTCCGTCGCCGGCGGCGCCTCCGATTCCTACCGTGAATTCCTCCATAGGATTCTCCTTGAACCTTTTCCGTGGGACCCAAAAAACCGGCAACCGGCAGCCGCCGGCTCGCTCTACATTAGGGTCCTTCGGGGCTCTTCGCGAGGTTTTGAGGCTGGTTCGCCCTCAAGATTCAGTAGCCTATAGCTCCTGCCGCCCCTCCATGGCCTTCTGAACCGTGACCTCATCGGCAAATTCCAACTCACTGCCGACAGGCACGCCCCGGGCGATTCGAGTGACACGCACACCCAAGGGTTTGATCAATTTCGCCAAGTATAAAGCCGTTGCCTCCCCCTCCACGTCGGGGTCGGTGGCGACAATAATCTCGGCTATCTTACTGTTTTTAAGACGTTCTATCAAACTCTTAATTTGCAGCTGCTCGGGGCCGACGCCACGAAGCGGCGAAAGCGCCCCCTGCAAAACGTGATAAACTCCGTGATATTCGCAGGTTTTCTCGATCCCGGGGATGTTGTAAGGCTCTTCAACCACGCAGATGATCGATGGGTCCCGCCCCGCATCCGTGCAATAGCGGCAGGGGTCCACGTCGGTCAGATTCGAGCAGACACTGCAGGTGCGGATGGTATCCTTCACTTCCCGAATCGTATCGGCCAGCCGCTGGGCGTCCTCTGGCGAGGCTCGGTGGATGTAAAAAGCGATTCTCTGAGCGGACTTCCGCCCAATTCCCGGAAGTCGCTTAAATTCTTCGATCAACCGAGACATCGGCTCGGCGAGGTCCTTCATATCCCGCTGTACCCTTCCTCCCCGACCCTCAGGATCATCCGAATATGCCCGGAAGCTTCAACCCGGAAGAGAGATTACCCATCTGCCCGGCAACCTGCTCGTCCACTTTCCGCGCCGCCTCGTTGATGGCGGCCAGAATCAGGTCCTGAAGCAGCTCTACATCGCCCGCCTCGACCGCCTCTTTTTCCAGGCGGATCGAAAGCATCTGCTTCTGTCCGTTCATCTGCACGGACACCATGCCGCCGCCGGCCGTGGCGTCCACCACCAACTCGTCCAACTGTTTCTGCATCTGTTCCTGCATCTGCTGGACTTGCTTCATCAACTGTTGCATCTGTGCCAAGTTCTTCATCGTCTCACTCCCGGCTCAAATCTTTCGCTCCCAACCAGTCGCCGTCGAACCGCTCCAGAACGGCTCGGATCTGCGGGTCGCGCTGCGCCCGCTCCGCCGCCGGCAACGGCGCACCGGCCTTTCCCGAAGCCGCACCGTCACCCTCGCCATCCCCATCGCCATCAACGATGGAAATCTCCACCCGGACCGGTCGAGCAAACACCTCACGGCAGGCCTCTCGGAGCGCCTCGCGGTTCTCCCGCCCCTCCAGAAGGTCGAGCGCCCAGCGGACCTCCTCGGAAAAGACAAAATGAGCCTGCCCGTCCCCACACCTCCAGCCTACCAAGTTATGATCAAGAAAATTACTCAAAAATTTCGAGCACTGGCGGACACGACTCTTGATCGCCGTCAATTTCTCCTGTTCGCCGTTCGCCGGCGAGGCCTCCAGGCTCGCCCCAGGACCCGACGAGAGGGTCTCTTCTGCTGCGGGCTCCTGTTTTGAAGCAGGGGGCTCTGAAGAAGAGGCCGCCTTCGCCGCCTGCGGGGAAGCTTCGGCAGACCTTGCCCGGCCGCTGCTCTTCTCCGGCGCCAAGCTGGAAGTCTTATCGGAAGTTCCATCAGAAGTCCGAGGGGAAGTCGCGCCGGCGCTCAACTCCGACAGCAGATTTTCCAGCGGCTCCAGCCTCCGCGCGTGAACCAGTTTCATCAGCGCCAGCTCCAGATGAAACCGCGGCTCCGGCGCGTACCGCACCTCCGACTGCACGCGCAACAGGATTTGCAGGAACCGGGTCAGATCCTCCTGGCTGAAGGCTCCCGCTAACTCCGTAAATCTTTTTCGGGTTTGCTCGGGAAACGGAAGCAGCTTGGCATCCGCCCCGCAGGTTCTTGCCACTAAAAGGTTTCGGATAAAGCGCATGAATTCGGACGATAAGTGTTGCAGCTCGAATCCTTGCGTAAGCAGCCGCTCGACCAATTGGAACACGGAGGAGGCATCGGCCGCCCGGACGGCGCGCAACAGCTCCTCTAAAAGTTCCGCCGGCACGGCGCCCAGCAGGCGCCGGAGCGGCCCCTCTTGAATCTCCTCACCGCAGTAGGCGATCGCTTGGTCCAGAAGCGAAAAGGCGTCGCGGAGGCCTCCGGCCGCCGACTGCGCAATCAAACTCAGGGAGGCCTCATCACACCGAATCTTCTCTTTTTCCGCCACCGTTCGAACTTGATCCAGGATTTCCGCGTAATCGACCAAGCGAAAAGCAAAATGTTGGCAGCGGGAGAGAATCGTCGTCGGAATCTTGTGAGGCTCGGTCGTCGCCAATATAAAAAGGACATTCTCGGGCGGCTCCTCCAACGTCTTCAGCAGGGCGTTGAAGGCCTCCGGCGTCAGCATGTGGACTTCGTCGATAATGAAAATCTTCCGGCGGTCACGCGAAGGCAGGTAGCGGACGTTTTCCCGCAGCTCGCGAATCTCATCAATGCCGCGGTTCGAGGCGGCGTCGATTTCCAGCACATCGACGGCCGTGGCCGCCGCAATCTCCCGGCAGGAATCGCACTCGCCGCACGGAGTCAGCGTCGGCCCCTGGGCGCAATTCAAGGCCTTGGCCAGGATGCGGGCCGTGGTGGTCTTCCCCACCCCTCGCGCGCCGGAAAAGACGTACCCGTGCGCTACGCGGCCCTGTGAGATGGCGTTCTTCAGCGTCTCGGTAACCAGATGCTGACCGACCACCTCATCAAACGTTTGGGGCCGATATTTGCGGGCAAGTACTTCGTAGGACATCGAAATTGTATGGGAGTGACACTCTCAGCGAGTTCCCGCCTGCGCGGGCACCGGCCCGTGTTGAGCCGGGCGGAAGCGTCGCCTCGCACTGATCTCAAACCCAGGAATTCAGGCCAGACTTCGCAAAGGCCAGACTTCGGGTTGATCTGCGGCACACGAAGAGGCCCGCTACCGTTGCTTCCTTCCGGACCTGGCGGGGTTCACAGGCGTCCGTTGCTCAGAGCCCGAAGTCTGACAAGCTTAAGTCCTCATACTAGCACGGGCCGTGTGACGGCGCGTAGACGAAATCCCGGCAAAGGACTTCGGGTACGGCTTGCCGTGTAAGGGGAACTTTAAATCGACGAATCAGTTCGGCAGGTGGGCACCCGGCAACTTGGCAAGATTGCAAGAGGTCGATATAATGCAGGCCCTCCGCGCCCGTAGCTCAGCTGGATAGAGCGTCTGACTACGGATCAGAAGGTCGCAGGTTCGACTCCTGTCGGGCGCGCCACTTACCTATTTCCTTTCTATGGCTTAACGAGAGCGCCTCTTTACCCCCCCCAGCCCCAAAACGCCCGATTGTGTCAAAACTGTGCCCATTCTCATGGGGTGAACCCCTCGGTTGAGACAAATTCTTTGGGCACACTTGCAGTTTTTATTCAACCTTCCTTCGATCTCCTAGCAGGAGATGGGGCCTGGGGAAGGGTACGGCGATAACCCAGCCCGTGAGGCTGCGTCCACCGAGAAAATAGGTGTCTAACGTGGTCATCCGGTCATTGCGGGTCTTCCAATAGGAGATCGCCGCCACTAAGAGAGTGGATGTGAGAAACGACGCAACAGTCTAGAACACGGTGTCTGTTCCCTTGTCTTAAGTCACCGTGATCGGTGGCTCTATTCGATGAGATTTCCTAGCCCGCCGGCCCCATCAAAGCCGACGGTAGCCATAAAACGAGTTTGGGGAAAAGAGTGATGAGTGCCATCGTCGCGACATTCGTCGAAGAGGCACCGGTTATGCCGCTGGCGAACGCGGGCGGGTAGCCTCGCTTTTCCATCTCGGGGATCAATACGGAACCGATGGAGGCAGTGTCGGATGACGATAAGCCGGAGATTCCGCCGAACAACATACTGGCGAACACGTTGACCAGCCCCAAGCCGCCCCGCAACCGGCCGACAAAGATCAGACTGAACTCGAGCAGTTGTGCCGTAATCCGGCTGGCGTTCATCACCAACCCCATCAGAAGGATCGGAATCGATCTGTTTGAGATTCTCTTCCACTTTCTCAAGAAAAGAGACGTCCGCCGGCGTACCGGCGAGGGCTCTCTGTTGTCCGAGTACATTAAGATGGATCGGTAAAACCAGAAGTATCATTGCGAAAGTCTTCACTCCAGGGCGCAAAAAATAAGTTTGTTCGAGCATAATGATCTTCCTTCCAATTGAGTTTCCACTCGTCCCACACTTTGAAGAGAACCGCTCAATCCCTTCCCGGCGCGCATCCGCGAACCTCGGGAACCTTGAACGGTCGCTCCGGCTGCAACACTGCTGCAACAAGAAGGCCGCGGCGGTGTTGCCGAACCCCGGTTCCGGATCAGGAAGAGGAGGTTGTGAGGGGCAAGTGGGGGTGCGATTTGTTCCGCTTTGTATCCTGCCGGCCTGAATCTCCTTTACTCATGACCCGTTCCCCCAAGGAGAGGTAATACACAAAGAGAGCTGGTGGCTTACTCTTCTTTCCTCTGCCTTATGCATCGGCCTAAACCGGGACGGCTGCATGATTCCAAAAACAGTTAGAGAATGCGCGAGTAGGAAAAGCGGATTCGAAGGGCTTAGGACCGCACTCTTGGGTCCGCAGATGGGTTTGGCAATCGCTGACATTTCGGCTATAGTACCAACCTGTATTTCCACTACGGGAGAGGGCGCACCAATGCCGATTGGGGTGTGAAGCCCCAACCGACTGCGCATTACTTTGGAGATTTAGATGATCATCGGAGTACCTGTCGAGCGCTATGAGGATGAGCGGCGAGTTGCCCTGGTGCCGGCGGTCGTGCCTACCCTGGCCAAGGGCAGACTGGAGGTCCTGGTAGAACCGGGAGCGGGTCAGAGCGCCGGTTTCTCCGACACCGCATACGAGGAGCAGGGAGCCCGGCTTGCACCGGATCGGACCCAACTCTTCTCCTCGGCCGATGTGCTGGTCCAAGTGCACGGTCTGGGTACCAACTCTGTTAACGGCCGCGCCGATCTGGAGTTGGTACGCTCTGGTCAAGTATTGGTGGGGCTCCTTAACCCTTTGGGAGCCCCCGAAGCCGCCCAGGAACTTGCCGGCAGGGGCATCACCGCCTTCGCTCTGGAGCTGCTGCCACGGATCAGCCGGGCACAGCCTATGGATGCTCTGTCCTCAATGGCCACGATAGCAGGCTACAAGGCCGCTCTGCTGGCCGCCGGAACGCTCAAGAAGATGTACCCCATGATGATTACCGCTGCCGGGACCATCACCCCCGCCCGGGTTTTTGTGGTGGGGGCAGGCGTGGCCGGGCTCCAGGCCGTTGCCACCTCCCGCCGCCTAGGCGCAGTAGTACAGGCTTACGATGTCCGGCCAGCGGTAAAGGAGCAGGTGGAGAGCCTGGGCGCCAAGTTCCTGGAGCTGGAGTTGGAGACCGTGGAAGCTGAGGCGTCTGGAGGGTATGCCCGGGCCATGGACGATGAGTTCTACCGCCGCCAGAGAGAGATGATGAAACAAGGGGTAGCGGAAAGCGATGTGGTCATCACCACCGCGGCGATTCCCGGCAAAAAATCCCCGATACTACTCACCGACGAGATGATCCAGGGAATGCGGCCGGGGTCCGTCATCGTAGACCTGGCTGCCGAAGGGGGCGGTAACTGCGAGCCCACTCGGCCCCGGGAAACGGTGGAGGCCCACGGTGTCACCATCCTGGGGCCCATCAATCTCCCTTCCACCGTCCCCTACCCCGCCAGCCAGATGTACGCTAGAAACGTCACGGCGTTTCTACTGAATCTTGTCGAAGATGGTGAGCTTCGCCTCAACCTGGAAGACCAAATCATTCGGGATACCCTCCTCACACACCAGGGAGAGGTAGTCAACCCCCCGGTGCGTGAGCTGCTGGGTTTACCCGCCTCCTCCACGCCAACCGACGAAAGGAGTCGCTCCTGATGGATGCATTCGTTTTGGCTCTGAGCATATTCGTGCTGGCCCTCTTTGTGGGCTTTGAGGTGATCACCAAGGTGCCGCCTCTTCTGCACACCCCCCTCATGTCCGGAGCGAACGCCATCTCCGGCATTACGCTGGTGGGGACGTTGGTGACCTCGGGCGTCCAGCTCACTACCTTCACCACGATTCTAGGGTTCATCGCCGTGGCCATGGCGACGGCCAACGTAGTGGGAGGCTTCCTGGTAACGCACCGTATGCTGGGAATGTTCCACGGAAAGGAAAAGGATGCCCGAAGGGTACATTAACCTTTTCTATCTCGCCGCTGCGGTTCTCTTCATCTTCAGCCTGAAGGGACTGTCCCATCCCCGCAAGGCGGTGCGGGGTAACCTCATGGGGTCCGCAGGCATGCTTTTGGCCATTGTGGTTACCCTGCTGGACAGGCGCATCGTCAGCTTTGAGGTCATCGTAGCAGGTTTAGTGGTGGGGGCCTTCATCGGCGCGGTCATGGCCTACCGAGCCCCCTTGACTGCCATTCCCCAAGTAGTCGCCATCTTCAACGGCTTCGGAGGCGGCGCCTCGGCCCTGGCGGTTGGGGCTGCTCTGGAGGAGGCTCTCAAGGGAGGGTTTGTCGAAGAGATGTCTGTTCAGTTCACTGTGGCCGCAGCGCTCTCTGGGCTCATCGGCGGCGTCTCCTTCACCGGGAGCGCGATCGCCTTTGGCAAACTTCAGGGACTCGTCAAAGAGCGACCCATCCTACTGCCGGGCCGGCACGTCTTGAACGCGGCGCTGCTATTGGCTTGTCTGGGTATGAGTGTCTGGCTGGTGGTGGTTCCCACCTCCTCGGTTGCCTTCTGGGCCTTGACCGGGTGTGCCTTGGTCCTGGGGATTATGGTTGTGATCCCCATCGGCGGGGCCGACATGCCCGTGGTGATCTCCCTCCTGAACGCATACTCAGGACTGGCGGCTGCCGGTCACGGTTGGGTTCTCAACAACAGCGTGCTCATCATTGCCGGCTCGTTGGTGGGCGCGGCGGGGTTCATCCTCACCGCCCTGATGTGCCGGGCCATGAACCGCTCCCTCCCGAACATCATCTTCGCTGGAGTAGGTGCGGTCGTCGCCACGGAAGCGGAGAGCGAAGACATTTACGCCGGTCGAGTGAAAGCGGCTTCGCCCGAGGAGGTGGCGATTTTATTGGACGGCGCCCGGCGGGTGGTCATCGCCCCCGGTTACGGGACGGCCGTCGCTCAGGCCCAGTACGCCATCCAGGAACTGACGAACCTGCTCGAATCCAAAGGAGTGGAGGTCGAGTTTGCGATTCATCCCGTTGCCGGCCGAATGCCGGGACACATGAACGTCCTGCTGGCAGAGGCCAACATCCCCTACGAGAAGCTGAAGGAAATGGACGAGATCAACCCCACCTTTCGGCAAACGGATGTGGCGCTGGTTATCGGGGCCAACGATGTGGTCAATCCCCTGGCGCGAAATGAAGACCCATCCATTCCCATTGCCGGCATGCCGATCCTCAACGTTGACCAGGCCCGTTCCGTTGTCATCATCAAGCGCAGCCTCAGCCCGGGATTTGCTGGAATTGCCAATCCCCTGTTTGCTGCCGACAATTCTCTTATGCTCTTTGGCGATGGGAAGAAGATGGTGATGGACCTCACGGCCGCTCTCAAGGAGACCTAGGGACCGCGGGTGAGCATCCCCAAGTGCATCTTTAAAAGGCGGCCCCCTGACGGAGGTCTTCCAGCTAAATTCGGCAGGGTTTCATGCCGGGTACTTTCCGGTGATATAGTTCTCCATCTGGCCTATGGTTTCCTCTTGCACGGAGATGATCCAGTGCACTAGATCCCTAATGGAAACAACTCCCACCACTTTCTCGCTTTCAATTACCGGAAGATGACGTATGTTGAGTTCGCCGAGGATCCTTCGGGTAAATTCCTTTCCGTACAAAATGTCCGTCATTCGGGCACACTGCTTTCATCCGTTTTTTTGTATACTGTTTCGACAATCATCCTCTGGAGAAACGGACTGGACAAAGACAATCGGCTTGCCCCCCTGCTCTCGGCGCTGGGGATGACTCTGTTCTTTTTCACCCCCGGCTTTGCGGAGGAAGCCGAAAAGAAATCGAGCGGGGAAAAAGAGGAAGTGAAAACGATACGAACGACGACTCTCCTCCACGCGAATCCGGCGGCGGGGCAGAGCCCGGCGGCTCAGGAAAAGGAAGTCTCCCTGACCGCCGGATGGGAGGGCGGCCATCCCACCATCCGCAGCACGGACGGCAATTTCCTGATGCGGTTCGGCGGCAGAATGCAGCTCGACTATCGCGGCTACACGGGAGCCGATGCTCCCACCAGCACCTTCCTCATCCGCAGGGCAAGGCTCGAAGTCGATGGGAATCTGTACAAGAATTTTGAATACAAAATTCAGGCGGAATTCGCCGACACGGGCAGCCAACTGCTCCGCGACGCCTTCCTGAACGTGAACTACACCGAGAAATTCCAGGTGATGGCCGGCCATTTCGAGCCGCCCTTCAGCCAGGAAGAGCTCCAAACTTCAAAGTACATCGACTTCGTCGAGCGCTCCAGCGTCGGAAATCTGGTTCCCGACCGCTCGCCCGGCGTGATGGCGCACGGCGCGCTCCGCGATGGGCTCATCGGTTATGAGGTAGGGGCCTTCAACGGGCAAGGAATTCTCGGCAATGCGACCGACGGACGGCCGGAAGTTTTCGGACGGCTCCGGGTTACGCCTTGGAAGACCGCCGCCGGGCAATTCAGCTTCGGCGGCGCGGTCTCGAACGGCAAGAATGGAGAGGGGGAGAGCTTTCGCGGGCGAGCCGCAAGCCAAAGCTTCACCTTCTTCGACCGCGTGCCGGTTTTGGGTGAAGTTCAACGCTACAACGCCGAATTCTGGTGGACCTATCAGAGCTTCTCCCTGCGCGGCGAATACGACCAGAGCAATCAATTCCGCGAAGGTTTGGGCGGTGGCGGTGGGAACCTTCCCGGCGTCATCGGCAAGGGCTTTGTGTTTCAGGCCACCTATCTACTGACCGGAGAAAAGAAAGGCCTCCAGGGAATCAAGCCTCTGCGCAATTTCCGCGACGGCGGCGGACTTGGCGCTTGGGAAGTGGCGGGGCGCTTTGAGCGTCTCCAGTTGGACGACGATGTGAACTCCAACCATGCCACGGCCTGGACCCTGGGCGTGAACTGGTGGCTGAACAAATTCGTGCGCTACCAAGCCAACGTCGCCTTTGAGCGGTTCCATGACCCGCTCCGCGCGCCCGAACCCGGCAATCCGGACCACGTGGGGTTTCTTAGCCGGATTCAGGTGATCTTTTAACTGTCCCATTTCTCCACTGAATCGGCTTTTTACCCTGATAAAACCTCCTTTTGTGCCGTTCTATTTTAAAGAGTTGATTGGAAACGATATACGCCATTATGATACCCTGCCTGCTGCTTCCCAACAGCGAAGGGCAATCCTTTGCGAAGGCGTAGGGGAGGAACGGCACGGGCCGGCCCGAATTGCAAATCAATACTGGGTGAATCTTTTTGAGTGAACCCATCGGCACAAATCACCAATAAGGAAAAATCGGATGACTGTTGACTTAGCTCAAATTCCAGCGGAACTCGATCAAGAAAAAAAGGGGGTGACGCTGTTCGCCCAATTAAGCCGGCTGATTCAGGAAAACGGCCTGTTCAAAAAACAGCCCCGGTATTTTGCCTTCAAAATACCATTGACGCTGTGCCTCCTGATTCCCGGCATTGCCATCGTCATGCTGACGGAAAACCTCTGGTTGCAAATTTTGAATGCTTTCTTCCTGGCGATCATCTCGACACAGATCGGATTCCTCGGCCACGATGCGGGGCACCGGCAGATTTTCCAATCTGCCGCCAAGGACGACCTTCTGGCGACGCTTTTAGTCCCCTTGGTCGGCGTCAGTTCTTCCTGGTGGACGGACACGCATAACCGGCATCACCGCCATCCCAACCAGGTCGGCTCCGATCCCGCCATCGAGTTCGACCTTCTTGCGTTTTCCGATGTGCAAGCTTCGCGCAAGAAGAGCCGAGTGCAGCGCGCCCTGGTGCGCTATCAGGCTTTCTACTTCCTCCCCTTGGCTCTCGCCTACTCGCTCCAGATGCGGATCAGCAGCATCAAGTTCCTGCTAAAAGGCACCGCAAGGTATCCCCGTTTGGAATCTTTCCTGTTCGTGCTGCATTTCCCGCTCTATTTCGCTCTCCTGTTTTCTCAACTGAGCCCGTGGGCCGCCGTCGCGTTCATCCTGGTCCATCAGTCTCTCTTCAGTCTCTTCCTGCTTTCGGCTTTCGGTCCCAACCACAAAGGGATGCCCGTCCTCGAAGCAGATCATCAATTGGATTACATTCATCAGCAGGTCTCGACGGCGCAGAACCTTCAATCCGGTCCTTTTACCGATTTCTGGTTCGGCGGCCTCAACTACCAGATTGAGCATCACCTGTTTTGCGACATCCCCCGAAACAAATTAAAGGCGGCTCAGAAGATCATCAAACCCTTCTGTAAGAAGAACTCCATCCCTTACCGGGAAGCCAAAGCGCCCAGGTGTTACTGGGATTTGTTGAAATTCCTGCACCAGACCGGTGCGCCTTTACGGCAGAAGAGGACCTAATCTGAAATCGTTCACCGACCTTTTTTCATTATAAGTCGTTTATTTTAATGGGTCTGCAGGCCCCCAGGGAGGATGGGCGGGAGGGGATTATTTCCTTTCGCGAAGCTGCGAAAAAATATGGTATACTGCTGGGGCAGTTTGTAATTGTAATTCCCGTGAGTTTCACATCAGATATAAAGTAGCTCTTCCGATTGCTCCTTCCTTTTGTGGCCTGCGGTGTTACAGCAGGTCGTCCGGCAAAACGCCTGAAACCTACGCGCAAATTGCCAAATCAACGAAAAGGATGTTTTGAACATGAAAGAGCAAGGAACTGTAAAGTGGTTTAAGGCCGAAAAAGGTTACGGGTTTATCCAACGGGAATCCGGTGACGATGTATTCGTTCACTTTTCCGCCATTCAGGGCGACGGCTATCGTTCCCTCGAGGAGGGGGACCGAGTGAGCTTTGACGTGACCAAGGGACCGAAGGGTCTGCAAGCGGAAAACGTCGAGCGCGGCTAACTGTACCGGCACGGGTGGCCCGCCAGGGCCGCCCGTGCCCATTGCTCGACAAAGGTCAATCTCCATCATGCAACACGATTCTTAAATCCATCGAAAGCACCGTTCAAAAATGACTGTTCCTTTGACTGAAAGATCGAATGGGAAGGATTTGGATCATTCCTCGGGGTCGGCGGACCGGACGCAAGATCCGGTGTGGATGTATCTGCGCGAAATGGGCGTTGTGCCCCTGCTCAGCCGCGAAGGCGAGGTGACCCTCGCCAAGCGCATTGAACAGGGACAGTGGAAAATTCTGAAGGAACTTTCCCGATCCCCATTGATCTTGTGCGAGGTGAACCGTCTTGCCGAAGCGGTCGAATCGGGCGCGAAGAGCTTCCCAGTCGATGAGCCTACGGAGGACGGCGTTCCCACGCGAAGGGATGTCTTCCTCGGGGTCGGCGGACCGGACGCAAGATCCGGTGTGGATGTATCTGCGCGAAATGGGCGTTGTGCCCCTGCTCAGCCGCGAAGGCGAGGTGACCCTCGCCAAGCGCATTGAACAGGGACAGTGGAAAATTCTGAAGGAACTTTCCCGATCCCCATTGATCTTGTGCGAGGTGAACCGTCTTGCCGAAGCGGTCGAATCGGGCGCGAAGAGCTTCCCAGTCGATGAGCCTACGGAGGACGGCGTTCCCACGCGAAGGGATGTCTTTCTCCGGACGTGCGCCGAGTTGGGCAAGCTTCACCAGAAGCTGGACCAGCTGGGGAAGAAGCGGAGCGCCCTCTCACCCAGGAAGAAGCCGCGAGAGTACCGCCGGAAGACCTGGGCCTTGGCCCGCTGCCGCATCCATTTCTCCCATAAGGTCCGCTCTCTTGAGCTCCGCCCCGTGGAACGGAAACAGTGGGTTGAGCGAATCCGCGAAGTGGTGGACGAGTTGCGCGGGCTGGAGCGCAAGGCGAAAAAACTGGAGCAAGGGAGTGCAGCTTCCCGCCGCAACTCCAGCGCTTTCCGGGAGTTCAAGAAGGAGCTGCGACAGGTACGTTCCCATATCCGCCAAATCGAAGAGTCCTGCGGCGTGAAGTCTTCGGAACTCCGACGCAGCCTGAAAAACATCCGGCAAGGCGAACAAAAGGCCGAGACGGCGAAAGGGAAATTGGTCGAGGCAAATCTCCGGCTGGTCGTTTCCATCGCCAAGAAATACTTCAATCGCGGCCTCCAGTTTTTGGACCTGATTCAGGAAGGCAACATCGGCCTCATGAAAGCCGTGGAGAAATTCGAATATCGGCGCGGCTACAAGTTTTCCACTTATGCCACTTGGTGGATTCGTCAGGCCATCACCCGCGCCATTGCGGACCAGGCGCGGACCATCCGTCTTCCGGTCCACGTGATCGAAGTGCTCAATAAGCTCATGCGCACCTCGCGGCAACTGGTGCAGGATTTGGGAAGAGAACCCACCCCGGAGGAGGTCGCGCGGCGGATGGAGCTTCCCGTGGCGAAGGTCCGCAAGGTTCTCAAGGTGGCTCGCCAGACCATTTCTCTCGAAACGCCTGTCGGCGAAAAAGAGGATTCGAGCCTGGGCGATTTTATCGAGGATCGCGGCGCAGTCTCTCCCGTTGAGGTTGTCACGCACCTGAAATTCAAGGAGCAGACCGATTCGGTCCTCAAGACGCTCACACCCCGTGAAGAAAAAGTGGTCAAAATGCGTTTCGGCATGGAAGACGGGAGCGACCACACGCTGGAAGAGGTGGGGCAGAGTTTTGCCGTCACCCGGGAGCGCATCCGCCAGATCGAAGCGAAGGCATTGGCCAAGCTGCGGCATCCGTCCCGGAGCCAGAAGCTCAGGGCATTTCTCGAAACCTCCCGGGCCGAGTAGCCGGCGGGAAACCTTTTCGGAATGGAAGCGGAAACTTCGGCGGACCCACCCTGAACGTCACCTCTCGCCCCCAACGATTCCTTTGCCACGCCAGTTGTGCATCGACTGATCCGCTATGAAGCTGATCTCAATTTTCCTCGTTTGAATTCCCCGGGTTTGAATTCAAAGTCCCTGGAGGGCAAACCGGTTCTGCCGGCGGCCGCCCAGCCGCCCCTTCTTCCTTCCCGCTTTTGCCAAACAGCTTCAGTACTCAGGGGGTCACTCATAAGGCCACCCTGCCAACACTGGGCCCTTTATCAGTGCTTCGAAGAGCGCCTCAACCGGGACCTGCAGGAATCGGATGGCCGCTCTTTTCTGAAACCAACAGTGTGGAAATATCGTCTTACTTTATGAGAGTAGCCGATCCCCCAGGAGGAGGTGCCTTTCTGCATCCTAATGTTGCGGAATCGTCTTTATTCTGTAGAATCTGAAGCGGAGCCGTCGTAATCTGGAAGGGATGCAGGGCCGAGGGGGGACTTGGCCTACTGGGTAGGCGGTCGATTTAGTATACCAAACGGCGCCCCCTTGAAATTGTATCAAGTCTTTCATGGACCGAACTCTTATGAGCCTCCGCGTCAAAGTCTACGGGTCTCTCCTTCTCGCCATTGGGCTGTTGGGTGGGGGTTACTTTTTCAAACAACTCTTCGCCGGGTTGGGTCCGACGAATTCTCAATCGAAGAAGGATTCCGACAAGGAAAACGAGGCTTCCCCCGTCGAGGTCGCCTCGGCCAAGCGGGACAGCATCTCCTCTTTTCTCAGTTCTACGGCCAATCTACACGCCCTTCGTCTGGTGGACGTGCCCGCGCGGTCGGACGGGGTAATCCAAAGCGTCCTGGTGGAAGAGGGTGATTTCGTAAAGAAGGGTCAGGTGCTGTGCCGGTTGGACGATACGGATGTGAAGATTCGGCTTCAACTGGCGCGGCAGAAACTGGCGCAGGCCGAGTTGCAGGGTGAAACGGCCCGCCACCGCGAGGCGAAAGCGGCCGCTCAGATTGAAAATTCCAGAAGAGAACTGGAACGGATCGAGAAAGCCTACAGGGAGAACCTGGTCAGCGAGCAGGACTATACCCAGGCGAAGTACCAACACGAGGAACTGGAGCACGAAGCGCAGATCTCGGATTCCGAAACCCGCGCCGCGGCCCATCGCGTGAAAGAACTCGACGGAGAGAAGCAGCAAGCCGAGCTCGCGCTCCAGCGAACGCGCATCCGGGCGCCCTTCAGCGGGCGGATTACCGAACGAACGGTCGAGGTCGGACGCACCATTCGGAACCTTGCCTCGCTTTTCAAGCTGGGAGCGTTCTCGCCTCTTCAGGCCGACGTCTTTCTTTCCGAGGGCGATGCGCACCAGGTTCGCAGGGGCCTGAAGGCCATGGTGCGCCTCGGGGTCGATGAGGCGGTTCAGGTGGAAGGCCAAGTGGCGCGTGTCAGCCCGGTCGTGGATCAATCCTCCGGCACCGTGAAAGTCACGGTGGAACTGAACCCCTCGTCCGACGGTTTCAAGCCCGGCGCTTTCGTCCGCGTGGACATCCGGACGGATACCCGTTCGAATGCCGTGCTGGTTCCGAAGCGCGCCGTGCTGGAAGAGGACGGGGAAAAGTACGTCTTCGTCGCCGGCACGGACACGGCGAGGCGAACGAACGTCCGGGTCGGTTTTGAGTCCGACGGATGGGTAGAGATCCGCGAGGGAGTGGCTCCCGGAGAAAAGGTGATTGTCGCCGGACAGGGAGTGCTGAAGGACGGCTCAAAGATTCGGATCGTGGAGGGTTAGCGGCTGAGGCCCAAAACCCGGGGCCTCTTCTCCGCGGCGAGCTCCCGGCCGGCGGGAGACGGAATCCCGGTTCCCCGGCTTCATCCCCCGGTTCCGATGTGCCATCGAATTTCTCCACCGAAACCCGGCCCCGCTTTCCTACTTTAATCAAGGTCTGTTTCCAAGGTACGAGGCATGAACTTCGTCCGCACCGCCATTGCCCGCCCCGTTACGGTCGCCATGTTCGTCGTGGCCGTAATGTTGTTCGGATGGGTGTCCCAGGACCGGATGGCGCTGAACCTGCTGCCGGACATCTCCTACCCTTCGCTCACCATTCAAACCGACTATGAGGACGCCGCCCCGGAAGAGATCGAGGCGTTGATTACCCGGCCCATCGAAGAATCGGTCGGTGTCGTGCCGGGGCTGCGGCGGTTGAGCTCGATCTCCCGCTCGGGACAGTCGGAAGTCGTCCTGGAATTTCGCTGGGACACGAACATGGACTTCGCGGCGCTCGACGTGCGGGAGAAGCTCGATGTCGTAACCTTCCCCCGCGACGTGGAAAATCCCGTCCTGCTTCGCTTCGATCCCTCCAATGATCCGATCTTGCGGTTGCAGCTCTACGGCGAGATGAGCTTGAGCCGCCTGCGGTATCTGGCCGAAAGGGAGCTCAAGAGAAGTCTGGAGTCGACGGACGGCGTGGCGGCGGTCAAGATCGTCGGGGGACTCGAAGAGCAGGTCCGCATCGAGATCGACGAGAAGCGGCTGGCCGAGTTGGAGATCCCGATCACCGAAATCACCCGGGTTCTGGAGCAGGAGAACCTGAATCAGGCGAGCGGGAGCCTCTACGACCTCGACGCCAACTACTTGGTCCGAATGCTGAACCAGTTCCGCTCGGTCGAAGAGATGCGCCGGATCATCATCCGCGAGCGCGACGGGCGGAAAGTGGTCCTGAGCGACGTGGCCCGCGTCCGGCGGGGAACGAAGGACCGCGAACTGATTGTCCGTCTCGACGGGGGGGAGAGCGTCGAGATGGGGGTCTATAAGGAGGGGGACGCCAATACGGTGAAGGTGGCCCAGGCGGTAAAGCAGAGGTTGGAGTCGCTGAAGAAAAACGGTCTTTTCCCGGAAGGGTTGGAGTACCGCATCGTCTTCAACCAAGCGGAATTCATCGAGCAGGCAGTCGAGAACGTCTTCTGGGCAGCCATTCTGGGCGGGCTGTTGGCCATTCTCGTCCTCTATGTCTTTCTGCGCGACCTGCGCAGCACGCTCACCATCGGGCTTTCCATTCCCATTGCCATCTTCGCCACCTTCGCGCTGATGTATCAGACCGATATTTCACTCAATATCATGTCGCTGGGCGGCATTGCGCTGGGCGTGGGGATGTTGGTGGACAACTCCATCGTCGTGCTGGAATCCGTCCACCGCTATAAGCGGACGGGAGTGAAGCTGGCCGAAGCGGTCTATCAAGGAGCGCGGGAAGTCGGCAAAGCGGTCACGGCGTCGACGCTGACCACCGTGGCCGTCTTTGCACCTCTCGTCTGGGTGGAAGGAATCGCCGGGCAACTCTTCAAGGACCAGGCCTTGACCATTACCTACGCGTTGCTGGCCTCCCTGCTGGTTGCGCTCACCTTCATCCCCATGATGATGGCGTTGAAAATGGGCCCGCCGGCAGCCGGGACGGCGGATTCGGCCGCCGCAGCCCCGAAGGAACCCAAAGAGAATACCGGACGGTTCCGGAGCGCGGCTGAGTGGTCGGCGCGACAGGCCCGAAGATTCACCCGCTTTGTCTTCTCCGATATGGCGGTTGTCATTTTGACCGACGTGCGGCGATTTCTCCGCGCTGGCGGCCGAGCGCTCCTCTTCCTCGCCAACCCTCTCTTGAACCGCTACGAAGAGGCCTACGAGAAATTGAGCCGGAACTATCCCCGCTGGTTGGGCTGGTCCCTGGACCACAAGGGGTCCGTGATCGGCGCGGCGGGCCTGAGCGTGGCGGTTGCGGTGGTGCTGGCCTTGCAATTGGGAGCGGAACTGATTCCGCCGCTGACCCAAGGCGAGTTTGCCTTTGAAATTGAGCTGTCCGAGGGCGCTCCCTTGAAGGATACCGACCGTCTGTTGCAGTCGCTGGAAGAGCGCGTGGGGGCCTTTCCCGAAGTTGGGACCGTCTTTTCCACCGCCGGCGGCAGCAAGAAGAACCAGTTCGCCCGCGCCTCGAACCGGGAGCACGTGGGCCAACTCTACGTAGTGATGCGGGACAAACGGGAGCAGGCGGCCGAGGAGCGTACCATCGAACGGATCCGGAATCTCTTAGACGGGTATCCCGAGGTCCGCCACACGTTCGGCCGTCCGATGCTGTTCAGCTTTAAGGCGCCGATTGAAGTGGAAATATACGGATATGATCTTGCTGTGCTGCGAGACGCGGCTGACCGCGTGGCGGCGCGAATGGAAAACATCCGCGGCCTGAGCGACATCCAAACCAGTACGCAACTGGGGAGTCCGGAAATTCAGATTCGCTTCCGCCGGGACCGGCTGGCCCGCTTGAATCTGGAGGAAGGATCCGTCGCCGGCATCCTGAGAAACAAGATTCGGGGTGAGGTGGCCTCCCGCTACCGGGTCGAGGACAAACAGATCGATATCCTGGTCCGGGCCAAGGAGTCGGACCGCGCAAGCATTGAAGACCTGAAAAATCTGGTGGTGAACCGCCAAATCACCAACAATGCGATTCCTCGACCCAATTCCCGCAACAGACGCGAGCGTCGCGGGTCGGGCGAGGAGGAGGAGATTCGTCCCGCATCGAACGCGGGAGGAAACGGTCCGCAAGCGGGGCCGCCGGAAACGACCCGGGGAACGCCTCCGATTCGGCTGGGCGCGGTAGCGGACATCGTCGTAGGACGCGGGCCGAGCGAGGTGCGCCGCATCCGCTCACAGCGCGCCGCCGTCGTCTCAGCGAATCTGACGGGACGGGATTTGAACAGCGTTTCGAATGAAATTCAGGAAGCTCTGACCGGGCTGCGGCGGGAGCTGCCTCCGAACACGAACGTGGTGCTTGGAGGGCAGAACGAAGAACTGGCCACCTCTTATCGGAGCCTTCTGCTGGCGCTCTCCTTGGCCGTCTTTCTGGTCTACCTGGTCATGGCCTCGCAGTTCGAATCCTTCATCCACCCGTTTATCATCATCTTCACCGTGCCTCTCAGCGCGGTGGGAGTGGTTCTGGCGCTGTTCCTCACCGAGACAACCCTCAGCGTCATTGCCTTTCTGGGGGTGATTATCCTGGCCGGAATTGTCGTAAACAACGCCATCGTCTTGATTGACTACACGAATCAACTGCGCCGCCGGGGTGCCTCGAAGCGCGATGCGCTGCTAGAGGCCGGGCAGGTCCGCCTGCGCCCGATTCTGATGACGACGCTCACCACGGCGCTGGGACTCGCGCCGATGGCCGTCGGATGGGGTGAGGGCTCCGAAGTGAGAGCGCCGATGGCCGTGACCGTCATGGGCGGGCTGCTCTTTTCTACGCTCCTAACGCTGATTTTCATCCCCGTCATCTATGAACTGGTGGACCGAAAACAGTACCGTGCGGAAGATGATGAATTCGACGAGGCGCCGGGGGCGGCCTAACCGACGAGGAGCAGGTTCGGGACGATAACGATGCCTTCCCAAGAGACGGAAAACGTAGAACGGAGCGCGGGGCGGCGGCTGGCGGAATACTCCATCCGTTATCCGGTGACCATCTCCATGATCTTCGTCTCGTTCCTGGTCTTGGGAGCGATCTCGATTTGGAAAATTCCCCTCGTCATGCTGCCGGACATCAACTTCCCCTTCGTGATGGTCCACGTGCCCTATCCGAACACTACCCCGGCGCAGATTCAGGAGACCATCACCCGGCCGCTGGAAGAAGCTCTGAGCACTCTGCCCAACATCCAACGGCTCACCTCTCGATCTTCCCAAAACAGCGCTTTTATCACCCTCCATTTCGGCTGGGGGCAGGATATGGACCTGATTCGCTCGCAGATCCGCGAGAAGGTCGAGCAGGTGCGGAATGAATTGCCCGAGGACGTCGAGCACATCTACGTCCGAAACCGGGGTACGGATGACTTTCCCATCCTTTTCGGCCAAATCGCCTCCGGACGCGACATGCGGGAGTCCTATGACTTTCTGAACCTGAAAATCATAAGGCCCCTCGAACAGATCCCCGGCGTGGCCGAAGTGGAAATCCACGGCGCGGCGCGCAAAGAGATCGGCATCTACCTCCGGCTCGACGATGTGAAGCGCTACCGGGTCGACGTCGGGAGGCTGTTCCGCCGTCTGCAGGCGGCCAACTTGGACGTCTCGCTCGGGCATGTCACCGACGGCGGCATCCGCTACGGCATCCTGGCGCGCGGCGCCATGGGCTCCATCGAGGAGTTCCGGAAATTTCCGGTGAATGAACGGGGAATCTTACTGGCCGATGTCGTCGATGTCGACTTCCGGAATCCGACCATCAATTCCGGACGCCACCTGAACGGCGCATATGCCATGAGCCTGGAGATTCGAAAGGCTTCCGAGGCGAACACGGTCGCCACCGTACGCCGGGTGATGGAAAAAATCGAGGAGTTCCAGCAGGACCCGACGCTCCAGGGTGTGGAAGTCCTGATTTGGCGAAACGCGGCGGAGGAGATAACCCAATCTCTTTCCGGACTTCTCAAGGCCGGCATTGTGGGCGGGATCCTGGCGGTGCTGGTTCTGCTGGCCTTTCTCCGCCGTCTGGGACCCACCTTGGCGGTCGGAATGGCGATCCCCTTCTCGCTGGTGGCCACGGTAGGGTTTCTCCACTTATTGGGTAAAACGCTGAATGTCCTTTCCATGATGGGCCTGATGCTCGCCATCGGTATGCTGGTGGATAACGCCGTCGTGGTACTGGAGTCGATTTATCAGCAGATCGAAAAAGGGAAGGATCGTGTGACGGCGGCGCGGGTAGGCCCGCAGCAGGTCTTGAACGCCGTCTCCGCCGCCACGCTGACTTCCGTGATTATTTTTGTCCCGCTGGTGTTCGGCCAAAATACGAATCTTTCCATCTGGCTCAGCCATACCGGCATCGCGATCATCATTGCCTTGTTCTGCTCACTTTTTATTTCGCTGACGTTGATCCCCATGGGCATGGCGCGCCTGATCCGAGTCGACGTAACCCGCCGTCCGCGATGGGAGCGATGGGTGGCGGAGAAAATGTCGCGTTCGGCGCTCTCGGCAACGAAACTGATTGGCCGCCGGATGGGAGCGACGGCGCAGCCGGGCGGAGGGGTCGAGGCGGAACGTCCGTTCTCCCAAAACGCCGCCACCGAGTTCTATCTTCGCTTGTCCGGGTGGCCTCTTCGGCATCGTTTCCTGGTCGGCTTTCTGTTGGCCCCGGCGATTGTTGCCGGATCCTTGGTCCTGTTGATCAAGGAAGTTCCCGACAACTCGCCGGAAGCGCGTGATCTGCAGGAATTGAGAATTCAGTATGATTTCTCGGAAAATTACCATTACGCGAAGATCGAACGCGATTACGTCGGGCCGGTCGAAAAATTTCTCCTCGACGGCAAGGACCGTTTTAAAATTAAAGACGTATACAGCCGATACGGCAACAACAACGCCTCCACACAGATTTTTTTCGATAAGAAACAGGTCACATTGGAAGAGTTGACGGATCTCCGTCAACAGATCATCAAAGGTTTGCCGAAAATCCCCGGCGTAAAAATCAATCTGGGATGGGAAGGCAGCAGCCAGAATCCAAATTCGATCGGAGTCAATCTTTACGGCCCCGAAAACGCGGTCATTCAGAAACTCGTTCGAGAGGCCAAGAAGCGCTTGAAGGCTCGGCCGGAGGTCATGGAGGTCCACAGCCGCGGCGACAGCATCAGCGAAGAGGTGCAGGTGCGGCTGAACCACGCCTTGGCGAAGAAATACAACATCTCGCCGGAATCGGTGGGACGCACGCTGGGAATCGTCGTGCGCGGACAGCCGTTGCGCGGCTTCCCCACCACACAGGGCGAAGTGGATGTCTGGATGCGTCTGCGCCCCGGCGACAGGGAGGATCTGACCGATCTGAAGTCAGTCGTAGTGGGCAGAGGGTCGGAAGGAACGGAAGTGCTCCTCTCCCAGGTGGCGGATTTTCGGATCGTCAAGATGCCGGGCATGATCGAGCGCGAAGACCGGCGAACCAATGCCTCCCTGTTCGTCGTCTATACGGGAGACAAGAAAGACGAGGGACAAAAGCTGATCGGCGAGGTAATGAAACGGATCGATTATCCCTTAGGCTACGGCTGGAGTTTCAGTTTCTGGACCAAGCGGCAGCAGCAAGAGGACCGGGACTTCCTGTTCAACCTCCTCCTGGCTCTTTTCATGGTCTATTTCGTGATGGCCTCGCTGTTCGAATCGCTGGCGCATCCTTTTGCCATCATGTTTTCCCTGCCGTTCGCCCTGGTCGGCGTGGCGTGGACTCTCTATCTTACGGGGACGCCGTTCAACCTTATGGCCATGATCGGGATCATGGTGTTGCTGGGCATCGTGGTCAACAACGGCATCGTGTTGGTGGACCACATCAACAACCTACGCCGGCAAGGGGTTCCGCGCGCGGAGGCCGTCCGCGAAGGCTGCCGCGAGCGTTTCCGCCCCATCTTGATGACGGCCGGCACGACGGTGGTGGGGTTGATCCCTCTGGCGATGGGCACCAGCGGGATGTTCGATCTCCGCTACTTCCCCTTGGCGAGAACCGTCATGGGCGGCCTGATCGCCTCCACCGTTCTTACGCTCATCGTCCTTCCCACCTACTACACCCTCTTCGACGACCTGTCGGCTTGGCTGAAGCGGACCTGGTCGGCCGGCAGTCCGAGCTGACCCGACATTTGCTCTTACCTCGAAAACTTTGGTACCATCTTGTTCCGCCGTCCGTACCTGTTCAATGGAAAGAGCACTGCATTCATCGCGCCTTCAAAGGGGCAAAACACGTCCGCCCGGGGCCGGCGGCGCGGCTCTGGCGCTCCTCTTCCTCCTCTTGGCGTCGTTCGCTTCCGGCGCGAGCGCTCAGAGTCTGAGCGGCACGAAGAGTAATGAATCGGGAAAAATACCCGGGACCATAGAAGGCCGGGTCGCGACCCCCGAAGGCCATGCCGTTCCCGGGGCCCGGGTAAGGTTGCTCGACCGGCGGAACGAGTCTGCCGAAAAAACCGATGCCGACGCGGAAGGCCGATTCCGGTTCTCCGCCTTGCCGGCCGGGTCTTACCGTGTGCGTGTGGAGGCGGAAGGATTCGATACGCTGGAAAGAGGGGTGGAGCTCGCTTCGGGAGAAACCGCCCGCCTCAATGTAACAATCCACCTTGCGCCCTTGACCGCCTCCGTCACCGTCACCGCAACCCGGACCCAGCAAGCTCTCAACGATGTCCCCATCCAAGTCTCCGTCCTTCCCGGTGAGGACCTGCGCGCCTCGCCCGCCTTGACCGTGGACGGCGCGCTCAAACAGGTCCCGAGTTTCAGCCTTTTCCGCCGCACCAGCAGCCTGGTATCCCATCCCACCACGCAAGGCGTCTCGCTGCGCGGCATCGGGACGGGCGGGACAAGCCGCACGCTGGTTCTTCTGGACGGGGTGCCGCACAACGACGCGTTCGGCAACTGGGTCTACTGGAGCAAGATTCCGCGAACTGAAATCGAGTCCGTCGAAGTCGCCGAGGGCGGGCTCTCGAATCTCTACGGAAGCTCCGCGATGGGCGGCGTCATCAACATACGAACCCGAAAACCGGAGAGAAGGACTTTTTTGCTCGAAGGTCAGGGCGGAATGCTCGGGACCGGGAGCCTCGATTTCTTCGGCAGCCGCAGGGCCGGACCGTGGGGGGTGTCGGTCGGCGGCAGCGCGTTTCGCACCGGCGGCTATCGGCTTCTCCGCGCCGAAGAGGGCGGCACGGTCGACCGCAAAGCGGCTTCGCGGCACGAAACTCTCAACTGGCGGCTGAATTACACGCCGCCTTCCGGGATCACTTTCTTCCAGAACGGGCGTTCTTTCGATGAGTCCCGCGACAACGGAACCCCGCTGCGGGAGAACTCCACGCGTGAGGTCTATCTGGGCGGAGGAGTGCGCTCTGCTTCCCGGCCCGCCGCCTCTTCTTCAGAATCCGATTGGCAGGTCACCGTCTTTTCGCACATTCAAACCTTCAAGAGCAGCTTCAGCCGCGTCGCGCCGGATCGCATGTTGGAAACACTCGCGCTGCTGCAAGACGTTCCCTCGCGCGATCTAGGCGTGAGCGCTCATTGGTCCCGGCGCATGGGTGACATGCATCAGCTCACCCTCGGCTCCGATCTCCGCCGGATTACCGCCGACAACATCGAAGATGTTTTTCTCGCCGACGGGTTCAACATCCGCGACCGCTTCATCACCGGCAAACAACTTTTAGCGGGATTCTTCCTGCAAGATCGGGTGACGCCCACGGCCCGGCTGGCGCTCCTCCTCGGTGCGCGGATCGACACCTGGCGGAACTTCAACGCCTGGCGCGATGAGACGCTCAATACGACCGGAGAGATGACGAGGGTGAATTTCCCCGACACTTCGGAAACCACCGTGACCCCGCAGGCGGGCATCGTCTTCCACGCCACCGAGGACTTCACCCTACGCGGCGCGTTCTACCAAGGATTCCGCGCCCCTACGTTGAACGAGCTCTATCGCCCCTTCCGCGTGGGGAACGTGGCGACCAATGCGAACGAAAATCTCGGCCCCGAGCGGCTCACCGGCGGCGAAGCAGGTTTCAATTATGTCCTCCGCAGGAGAGTCTTCTGGCGGGTAACCGGATATTGGAACCGGCTGCGGGATTCCATTTCCAACGTCACCCTCTCGTCGACGCCCACGCTCATCACCCGACAGAGGCGGAACCTGGGTCGCTCACGCATTCGGGGCCTGGGAACGGAAGTCGACTACCGAATCTCCCAGCAATGGAGAGTCCATACTCGATACCTGTTCAATGAGGCGATGATTGAAGAATTCGCCCCACGGCCCGAAATCGAAGGAAACTTCCTGCCGCAGGTTCCCAAGCATCGCGGCACCCTAAGGATCGCCTACCGCCGACTGGGATGGGGCCGGGCAACGCTTCAGGGCCGCTACGAAAGCCTTCGTTTCGATGATGACCTGAACCAATTACGGTTAGGAAGTTTTTTCACGGCGGATGTGAGCCTCTCCCGCCCGCTGGGAGAGTCGTGGGAAGCTTTCCTGTCTGTGGAGAATCTCTTCGACCGCCGTTATGCGGTCCAGGCCACGCCGCTGGGACTGCTCGGCACGCCTCGCTTGGCGCACGCGGGGATTCGCTTTCAAATTTTCCCTGGTTAAAATAATCAACCCGAAATTTCGGCGGACTATGGAAGTGTAAACGAAAAGAGTGCGCTCCCGGCGGGGATCACGACGTACTGTCGTCCGTCCAGCGAATACGTCATGGGGGAAGAAGCAATGGGGGCTCCGGTCTGGAAATGCCAGAGCTCCTTGCCGGTTTGCGCATCCACCGCAAAAACGTAGCCTTCCATATCACCGGCAAAGACCACTCCTCCCGCCGTCGAGAGCGCACCCGCCCACGGGGCCGAGTAATATTTGAATTCCCACTTCATCTCGCCCGTCCACGGGTCCAGCGCGCGCAAAGCGCCCCAACTCTTTTCGCCGTCCGGCGGCTGATAGGTGCTGCCGAAGAAAATGACCCCTTCCAGAAAAGGCTGCGCTGAAGGGGCGACCCTGGGCGGGCGGATGCTCAGCGCCTTAATCAGTGGAAACCAAAATTTCCTTTATTCGGTCACCTGTTCCAGAATGGCGAAGTCGCCCGGGTTCCAGGCCTGGATGATGATGTAGTGCTTCTCGCCGATTTTGCGAAAGACGGCATTGTGGATGTGCTGGAAGTTTTCGAGACCCAGTTCTTCCTTCGGCATAACGGTGGAGACGACTTCGTCACCCTCCAGGATATAAACCGGCGCGCCCTGGCTGCGGTCCGGCCCGTGCAGGCACCCCACGATGCCGTTGTTGCCGATGTAGTCGACGTCGCAAGGGAAGGACCCTTCGGGTAATTTCAGCGTCGAGCGATAGTGGCCGTAGCGCGTAAAGCGGTCGATTTCCGAGTTCGGCCGGTCGGCCACGTCGATGCGCTTGGTCCCGGTAGGCACCGTGATGCCGTGTCCGGTACCGAATTCGCCTGCGCCCTTCCCCTTCCCTCCAAACACAAGATCGTACCAGGCGGCCTGGAAAGGATCGAGGCTGAGAATGCGGGCCGTCAGGACGTAATCGAGTTTCGAATAACCGGTGGTGATATAGAAAAGCCCGTCCAACTGCTCGACGTCGGTGGGAACAAATCCGTTTCCTTGATCGAAGTATTCATTCACCCTCGGATGAGAGAAATCATGGCCGGCGTTGGGCGCGTTCAGCGTGTGGACCAATTTTCCTCCCAGCGTGGTGGTGAAGACCTGGGCGGTTTGGTTGGAGGGAAAGGTCAGGTAGGCAGCGCCGTTCTCTCCGTACCAGACGGTCGCATTGTGTTGATTGTGATCTTTCACATCAGCGGGGGTATCTAACAGGTCCACGTTTTTGAGGTCGGCGCTGATCTTTAAGATTCCCGCTCCCGGCAGCGCGAAATAGATCTCGCCTTTTCCCTTCCGGCGGTCGACGGCGAATCCGCCGTGGGCCTTGACCAATACGTTTACGGCGGTGGCGGGAAGATGGCTTGAAGTGTAGAGAACCTTGAATTTCCATTTTCCCTGGCCGCTGGGGCTGTTCGGCAACGGCACGGCGGCGGGCACCCCCGTTCTCGACGCCTGTACGGCGGTTCCCCTTCTGCAAAGCTTCAACTCCGGCGGGTGATGGGCGTAGCCGCTCGACGCGTTCCCCATCACTCCCATGAGGATGACCAAGGCGGACAGCAAAAAGTTCGACAACTTCTTCATGGCGAAAAACTCTCCTTTACTCAATTTTAAATACGAAATCGCCCAACAAGACTCAGACCGACTGTTATTTGCGTGCGACCACCCTAACCGATCATGTCATAGAGTGCAATACGGGATGTAAAAATTGGGAGGGAAAGAGAAGGAGGCCGGCCGCTTCCGGTACCAAGAGAAAAAAAGGCGGGCTTTCGAGGCCCGCCCCTGAGAATTTCCAATATTTTTTTATTGAGAACTGAGCGTATAGCGTACGAGCACGTCCTCGATAAACTCGGTCCGAACGGACCCCAGCGTGCTCCGGAACGTGTAGCCCTTCACCAAGAGGCGGCCCTCATTCCACTCCTCGGGATTGCGGTGGTGGCGGCAAACAGCACCATCGCTAAAACTCGCAACATTGCACGCATCATTTTTGCTTCTCCTAAAATTTAAAGGTCCGCCTCATAGCCCAGCCGGACATTCGTCATGCCTGAATCCTATTTTTCCGGCGCCAGTTCCCGAATCCAGATGTTCCGGAACCGGACCGGATGGCTGTGGTCCTGCAATTGGATGGGGAGCTTGGCGGCGTGCGCCTCGTAAGGGGGCCGCCTCTGATGAGTGGTGGGTCCCATAATCTCCACGTTGTCTTGGACCAGTACGCCGTTATGAAGTACCGTGATCCGCGCGGGCCGGAGCAGTTTCCCGTCCCCCGCGAAACGCGGCGCGCGGAAGACGATATCGTAGGTCTGCCACTCGCCGGGCTTCCGCGAGGCATTGACCAGCGGCGGGTACTGCCCGTAGACGGCCGCAGCTTGGCCGTCGGCGTAGGTGACGCTCCGGTAGGAATCGAGCACCTGCACCTCGTAGATACTCATGAAAAAGACGCCGCTGTTGCCCCGGTCCTGATCCTTGCCATTGGGGGGGTCGGGCGACATCCACTCGACGTGAAGCTGGCAGTCGCCGAAACCTTGACGGGTCCTGATGTAGTCGATGGCTCCGGTTTTCGGGACCACTTCAAAATAGCCGTTCTCCACCTTCCACTTGGCCTCGCCTCCATTTACGGCTTCCCAGGCCGTAAGGTCTTTGCCGCTAAAAAGTACGAGGGCATCGGAAGGCGCTCCGCCGGCACTCTGCTCGGTGCCCGCCGTGCCGGGCGTGACCACGACGGGCAGCGGGCGGGTCCGGTCATGAATTTCCCATTCCTTTTCCTCCCCAAGCGCGGGCCTCAAGCCCCAGGACGGGTCGGCGAGCGTGAAGACGATCAACCCGAATAAACTCATCAATATCCAGCGCGATTTCTCCATGGCAGTTCTCCTAGAAAGCATCCGGTTTACGGAAACCTTACACATCCCGGCGCCGTTTTCAAAGTAATTCGATTCGAGGGATCGTACGGACCTATCTTACACCCAAACGCCCGCTCCGTTCAGGCTTCCGCATCCACGGCCTGGATCAAGGTCTTGATGTAACCGTAACCGAAGGCGAAGGCCTGCCACCCGCCGGGGTCATCCGCGTGTCGCGGCATAGGGTCCGGCATGACCATGTAGGGATAGTCCACCTCCTTGAGCGTCCTCATCACCCGAAGCATGTCCATATCTCCCTCGTCGGGGTAGACCTCCTGAAAGTCGTCCCGTTTGCCGCGAATGTTTCTGAAATGAAAATTGAAAAGTTTCTTGCGTGTTCCGAAATATCGGATCACATCGAAGATCTCCTTGCCGGGGTTCTGGAGCATCTCCGCCGTCGTACCCAGGCAGAGGTTCAGGCTGTGGAAGGGCTTTCACGAATTGCGACGAATTTCTTCAACCCCTCGACCGTACCCAATACACGGTCCACGCCCCGGTATCCTCGCCGAGGCACGCCGGGGTCATGCGGATGGCAGGCCATGCGTATCTTGTATTCTTCGGCCACCGGAATCACGCGATCGAAAAATAGGTGATCCGCTCCCACATCACCTCCGTTGGATCCTCCCCGGCGCGCGTCAACGGCGGCTCTTCCGTAGCCTCACACAACCGCCAAATGCTGTAACGCGAACCTCCGCGCCCGGGCGTCGCTTCGGTGCGGAGCATTTCGTTCGAGGTCAGTCCGCGCTGCGTGCCGAGTTTTATCCGTGACTTTGCGGGTTAATCCGTTCCCGGCTTCCCGGAGGAAGGCGATCATTCATGAGCTCTCGACCAAAGCTGATCTCGACGCCGTCGAAGCCGATGCGTTTTGCCAGCGCCAGCGCCTCCACTTTGTTGCTTTGTCTCAGGCTCCAATCGGTTACGCCGATCCGAATGGGAATCTCGGCGGCCCGCAAAGCGCGCAACTACGGACTGCCGGACTAAACAGCGCCGGCTACAAGACCCCTCGCCGCTCCAGCCAGAAATTTTCGTCGGGATACCCGCATCGCATCACCCCCCCAAGCAGGAAAATTTACCCTTTAAATAGTGTGCTTCACACCATATCGCGAGGGCGCTGAGGAGATCAACTCTATTCCTTATGTTCCCCGCGCCGGCCCCCTACTGCAAGCCCCGTATTGCAGGCCCGTAGTGCAAACAAAATCCCCGACCACTTGCCTGATTTTTACCCTGGGAAAGGAGAGGGATATTCTACCCTACGTTGGCCCCTCTTGCTCGATTCCTTAACAGCGCACCGGCCGGGCCGCTTGATCTTAAAACGTGTAGTCCTCACCCCCACCCAAGAGTTACAATGGCGTGTTCCAATCGGCTCAGAGAAAAACGGTTCAGGCCACTCAGCACGACTCGACAAAATAAGGAAGGGTTCCTTGTCATTGAATTCAATGTCCTACGATTCTGCGCGTCTTCTTCGAATGCCCGGTGCAACCTTGTTCGCCGCTCTGATGATGCTGCTCTTCTTTTTGGGCTCGCTTCAGGCCCCTCTCCATGCAGAAGACTGGCCGGAGTGGAGGGGTGCGGGAAGAACCGGCGTCTGGAAGGAAACCGGAATTCTGGAAACGTTTCCCAGCGGCGGCCTGAAGCTGAAGTGGCGCACGCCCATCGCCGGCGGCTACTCGGGTCCGGCCGTGGCCGACGGGCGCGTCTTTATTACGGATTTCATAACCGACTCCATCCAAAAAAGAGCCGGTCGCGGCACCGAGCGCGTGCACTGCCTGGACGAGCAGACCGGAAAGATCCTCTGGACCCACCAATGGGAGGTGGATTACACGGGCATGGGTTACGCCTACGGGCCGCGCGCCACCCCGACCATCGATCATGATCACGTCTATGTGCTCGGCGCCCAAGGGGCGCTCTTCGCCCTGAACGTCAAGACGGGGAAGGTTCTCTGGCACAAAGACTTTGTGAAGGACTATGGGACCGAGCCTCCCGTCTGGGGAATGGTGGGCGCACCGCTGGTGGACGGAGACAATCTGATCTGCCTGGTCGGCGGCAGCCCGAACGCCAAGGTCATGGCGTTCAACAAATGGAACGGAAGGGAGATCTGGCGGGCGCTCCCGTCCCTGAGCGAACCGGGGTATAGCCCACCCTTCCTGATTGAAGCGGGCGGGGCGCGGCAGCTCATCGTGTGGCATTCGGAGGCCCTCACCTCTTTGAACCCGGAGACCGGAAAAGTCTATTGGAAACATCCCTTCCAAGTTCGGCACGGGTTGACCATCCCGACGCCTGTAAAAGACGGTCCTCGGCTTCTGCTTTCGTCCTTCTACAACGGCTCGCGCATGTATCAGCTCGACCCGAAGCGGCCCGGCGCCAAGCTCCTGTGGCGCGGAATGAGCGACAGCGAAATTAAAACCGACGGACTCCATTCGCTGATCTCGACCCCCGTCGTCCAAGACGGCTACATCTACGGCGTCGGCAGCTACGGCCAGCTTCGATGCCTGGAAGCCGGCACCGGGAAGCGTGTGTGGGAATCCATGGAGGCAACAACAGAAAAAATCCGCTGGGTTACCGCCTTTCTGGTTCCGAACGGGGACCGCTTCTTTATCAACAACGACCGGGGGGAACTGATGATTGCCGAACTCTCCCCGCAAGGTTACAACGAGATCAGCCGAACGAAACTGATCGAGCCGACCACGCCGGAAAGCCGACGGCGAGAGTTCGGCGTAGTCCACTGGTCGCATCCGGCCTATGCCAATCGCCACATCGTGGTGCGAAACGATAAAGAGATTATTCGCTATTCCCTGGAAGAACGATATTCGCTTGTAAAGGAGTAATCCTCAGCTATGAACCATAAAACTCTTTCACGAAGAGACTTGCTGATTCAGGGCGGAGCGCTGGCCGGCCTCTCCCTGTTCACCCCCGCGCGCCTGGCCCAAGCAATTCCCACCGGCCCGGACGAAGTCCCGGTTCCTTTTCTGGATGCGATTCCCGCCCCGGCGCCCGGCGGCGACCGGAATCTGTTGAACTGGCAAGAACTCGATTCCTGGATTACCCCGAACGAGAAATTTTTCCGCGTCTCGCATTACGGCAAACCCGCGCTGGATGAGAAAGAGTGGAAACTGGAGATCATCGGACGGGTGCGGCGTCCCCTGAAGCTCACCTTCCCCGACCTGAAGGCGCGGGAGCAGAAGGAGCTGACCTACACGCTTGAATGCTCCGGCAATCACGGCTTTCCCTGGTTTGTCGGCGCCATCGGGAACGCCCGTTGGACGGGCACGCCGCTGGCGCCGCTCCTGAAGGAGGCGGGCGTGCTGAAGGACGGTATCGAGGCGGTGTTTTTCGGAGTCGACGAGGGAGATGAGGAAATCCGAGGAAATAAGGTCCGGCAGCAGTTTGCCCGCAGTCTTTCGATTTCCGACGCCACGGACCCGAATCTTCTGCTCTGTTATGAGATCAATGGCAAGCCGCTGCCCGTGGCGCAAGGCTTCCCGGTGCGGCTCATTGTGCCCGGCTGGTACGGCATCGCCTGCGTCAAGTGGCTGACTCGCATCGAAGTCTGGCCGACGCGCTTCATGAACCGCTTCATGGCCCGAGACTACGTGACGCTGCGGAAAGAGCAGCGGGGCGAACGGACGGTCTGGACGGAGTCGTCCGTAGGCCGCACGCTACTCAAATCGGTACCGGCGAAAGTGACGGAGAAGGAAAGTCGGTACAGAATTTACGGCGCGGCCTGGGGCCCTTCCGTCCGGCGCGTCGAAGTGCGAATCGGGAATAGCGCATGGCAGCCGGCCAAAATCGATCAGGGCGGCGACGCTCCGTTTGCCTGGAAGTTCTGGAGTTTCGATTGGAAGAACCCGGGCGCCGGCGAATACAGCATCACCTCCCGCGCCGTCGATGGGGAGGGGAACATCCAACCGGCGGCGGACGACCCCAGGCTCACCGGCAAGCGCACTTACTGGGAGAGCAACGGACGGGTCACGCGCCGCGTGCGGGTCGCGTAGAATTACAGGGCTTGACTTCGCCGTACGTTTGGACATAGGTTTGAGGCGATTCCGAAATTAAAACAACACCCGGCGCGCTTCTTGCGACGGGAAAGTGAACCTTCCGGAAAGGACCAACCGCCATGGCGAAGATTAAGGGGCCGGCCGTCCTCCTTGCCCAGTTCATGCGGGACGAAGAGCCCTTCAACAACCTCAAAAGCATTGCCAAGTATTTCGCCCAGATGGGCTACAAGGGCCTGCAAATTCCCAGTTGGGACCCCCGCTGCATCGACCTGGACAAGGCAGCGGAATCGAAATCCTACTGCGAGGAATACCAAGGCACGTTGAAGGAGTTGGGCCTTGCGGTGACGGAACTGGCCGGGCACCTGCAAGGTCAGGTGCTGGCCGTGCATCCCGCCTATGAGACGATGTTCGAGGCTTTCCACCCCGAAGGCCTCCGCGGACAGGAACGGACTGACTGGGCCACCGGGCAATTGAAGAAAATTATAAAGGCCTCGGCCAATCTGGGCGCCACGAATTTCCCCGCCATGTCGGGCGGTTTCGCTTGGCACATGGCCTATCCCTGGCCGCAGCGGCCCGAGGGCATCATCGACGAAGCGTTTAAGGAATTGGCCAAGCGCTGGAAGCCGATTCTCGACCTGGCCCAAGAGAACGGCGTCGCCGTCACCTACGAGCTGCATCCCGGCTCGGACGTTTATGACGGGGCTACGTTCGAGATGTTCCTCGACTCCACGAAAAACCATCCGGCCGTCTGCATCAACTACGACCCCAGCCACTTCATCTTGCAGCAACTCGATTACCTGGAGTTCATCAAGATCTACGGCGACCGTATCAAGGCCTTCCACGTGAAGGACGCCGAATTCAATGCCACCGGGCGCGTCGGTGTCTACGGCGGCTATCAATCCTGGGCGGGGCGCGCCGGGCGCTTCCGCTCGCTGGGCGACGGGCAGGTGAACTTCTCCCGCGTCTTTACGCTGATGACCGAAGCCGGCTTCACCGGCTGGGCCGTGCTGGAGTGGGAGTGCTGCGTGAAGAGTTCCGAACAGGGCGCACGTGAAGCCGCGCCCTTTATCGCCCAACACATCATCGAGGCCACCGAGGTCGCCTTCGACGACTTCGCCGGCGGCGAAGCCGACCCGGAGCGGAATCGAAAGATTCTGGGTTTGAAGTAAACGAGCCCATTCGCATACCGATTGAGGGGGACGAACCATGGACACCTTGCAACGCAAACTTCGCATGGGAATGGTCGGCGGCGGCCAAGGAGCTTTTATCGGCGCGGTGCACCGCATGGCCGCAACGCTCGACCAGCAGGTAGAACTGACGGCCGGATGCTTCTCGCGCGACCCGGAGAATACCCGCTTCACAGGGGCGCAACTCTATCTGGACCCGGCGCGCTGTTACAAGAACTACGAGGAGATGGTTGAAGCGGAAGCTCAGCTTCCCGCCGAAAAGCGCATCGATTTCGTCAGCGTCGTCACCCCGAACGTTTCGCACTATCCCATCTCCAGGGCGTTTCTCGACGCCGGTTTCCACGTCGTCTGCGACAAACCGGTCACCTTCAGCCTGGAAGAGGCCCAAAAGCTCAAGACCCTGGTCGATAAAACCAAACTCATCTTCGCCCTCACACACAACTATACGGGCCACCCCATGGTCCGCCATGCGCGTTATCTGTGCCACTCCAAGAAGCTGGGCACGGTTCGAAAGGTGATTGTGGAGTATCTTCAGGACTTTCTCATGACGCCGCTTGAAAAACAGGGCCATAAGCAGGCCTCCTGGCGCACCGACCCGGAGCAGTCCGGCGCGGGCGGCGCGCTCGGCGACGTCGGCACGCACTGCGTGAACCTGCTCGAATACGTCACCGGCGACCCCATCTCCGAGCTCTGCGCCGACACCGGCATCTTCCTGCCCGACCGAAAGCTGGACGAAGACGCCAACATCCTGCTCCGCCTCCGGGGAGGCGGAAAGGGTGTGCTCACCATCAGCCAGATTGCGGCGGGAGAAGAGAATGGACTGAAGCTGCGCGTCTACGGCTCGGAGGGAGGCCTTCGTTGGACGCAGGAAAATCCCAACTATCTGAACGTCTACTTTCCCGGCAAACCCCGCGAGACGCATACCCGAGGGGCCGGGTATCTTTCCGAGGCCGCAGCGTCCGGCACCCGCATCCCCCCCGGCCATCCGGAAGGGTACCTGGAAGCCTTTGCGACGATCTACGTGGGGGCCGTCGAAGCCATTCGCCGCACTCTCGATAACCGTCCCATGAAACCCGAAGAGTACGACTTCCCCACCATCGAGGACGGCGTGCGGGGAATGAAGTTCATCAGCAAAGCCGTAAAATCCGCCCAAAACGGTTCCATCTGGATCAAGATGTAACCCGCCGAGTACAGATGGACCATGGACCGCGGATTCACCCCTTCCCTTACCTGCCGAATGTCCTGCTACCCAAGAAATGACGCAGGAGCCCCGGGCTGCACAGCCCGGAGACGGCCTGGAAAGGCCATCCTACCCAATCGATCCGCCCATCCGGGACGGCGCGCCGGAGCAACAAATCGTTTGTTTCAAGCTTCACTTTTAGGATAACGCAACACTTAGTGTAGTGCGTCTAAGGCTTCTTTACATTTAGCGATTTTAGCCAAAATACGCTCTGCGGAGGCTTTCCATACAAATACCTGAGGGTTCTGGTTGTGATTTTCCATATATTCTTTAATGGCAGCAGTAAAGGGATTTATGACGCACTACAACTAGCGGGTTTTTACCTTTGCCAGCAGGAACGCCTTGGTGAACATAGAGAGGTCGCCGTCGAGGACGCGGTCCACGTCGCTGCTCTCTACCTTTGTGCGGTGGTCTTTGACGAGCTGGTAGGGGTGCAGCACGTACGAGCGAATCTGGCTTCCGAAGTCGATGTTGGCCTTCGAAGCTTCAAGCTTTTCGGTCTCGGCGCGTTTCTTTTCCAGCTCCACCTCGTAGAGCTTTGAACGCAGAATCTTCATCGCCGTATCGCGGTTGCGGTGCTGCGAGCGCTCGTTCTGACACTGAGCGACCACTCCGGTGGGAAGGTGCGTGATGCGCACGGCCGAATCGGTGACGTTCACGTGCTGGCCGCCGCTGCCCGAAGAGCGGTAGGTGTCGATGCGAAGGTCCTCGGGGCGGATTCCCACCTTAATCCGGTCGTCGATTTCCGGGCTGACGAAGACGGAAGCGAACGAGGTATGGCGGCGGGCGGCGGAGTCGAACGGCGAGATGCGCACTAGGCGGTGAACGCCGATCTCCGGCCGCAGCAGCCCATAGGCCTTCTCGCCCGTCACGGTAAAGGTGGCCGACTTCAGCCCGGCTTCCTCGCCCGCCTGATATTCGTTCATGGTGGTCTTGCAGCGGTGCGACTCGGCCCAGCGCAGGTACATGCGCAGCAGCATCTCGGCCCAGTCCTGCGACTCCGTGCCGCCTGCGCCGGGGTGAATGGTGACAATGGCGTTCAGGCGGTCGTTCTCTCCGCCCAGCAGGATGCCGGTTTCGATCTCCTCGACCTCGGTCTCGGTCGAGGAGATCTCCCGACCCAACTCCGAGGCGACATCCTCACCCTCCTGCGCCAAGTCGAAGTAGGCTTCGAGGTCTCCCACCCGGGCCCCCAACCGCGCCTCGGTCTCAACATCCTGCTCCAGCCTGTGTCGCTGCTGGAAGAGTTTTTGAGATCTCTCCCGATCTTCCCAGATTTCCGGCTTCGACAGCTCTTTTTCTACCTTTTCGAGTTCCAGCCTCTTGCGGGGAGCGTCAAAGATAGCCTCTGAGTTCTTCGATTCTGGTCTTCAAGGTGGCGAATTTTCTCTGATACTCTTCGATCAAGGCTTCTCCTTTTCTATTTCCGAAACTTTTTTCCTGCGGCGGAGCGCACCTCCGACAGCAAAGGCCGCCGCCACGCTCAGGCAGCAAAACCAGGCAAATACGTCGCCGAAGCGCGTGTAGAAAGTCCGCCCGCTCCGGTATTCGAACGTTCCCTTCAGAATCGCTGGTTCGAAGCGGACCAACCTTTCGACGACGCGACCGTAGGGGTCGAGCACGGCCGTGATGCCGTCGTTGGCGGCGCGGAGCACGTAACGGCGATTCTCAATCGCCCGCATCCGCACCATGGCAAAATGCTGCTCCGGGGCCGAAGAGCGGCCGAACCAGGCGTCGTTTGAAATTGTGACCAGGACGCCGGCACCTTTTTGCGCGAAGCGGCGCACCAAGTCCGGGAAAACCGCCTCATAGCAGATGAAGACGCCCAATTTCCCCCGGTCCGTCTCGCCCACTCGGTGGTTCCGCCCGGGAACGAAGTGGCCGGCCTCGGCGGTAATTTTTCCGATTTTATCCGGAAACGCCCAGGCGGGAACATACTCTCCGAAGGGAACCAAGTGGATTTTATCATATTCGAGTCGAAGGCTGCCCTCCGGAGAGATCATCACCGCGGTGTTGCGCGGCTTCGGTGGGTCCTTCGGTAAGTCCTCCGCCGAAAAGTTGACCACACCCAGAATCAGGAACGCCCGCATCGAACGAGCCAACGTATTGACCGAAGCGCGAAAGGCTGCGTCGCGGTTGTAGTAAAACGGCGCAGGGCTTTCCGGCCAGATGACCAGCGGCGGGCGGGAGTGCGAATGCTCCCGCACCCACAGCGCCGTTCGCCGGAGCATCTCCTGCCAGTCCGCGCTTGGTAGCTTCGCACCCCCGTTACCGGGCGAGGGGCCGGACTCTGGGGCCTGCAACGGGATATTCGGCTGGACCAGATAAACGGTCTCCGCTTTCAGCTTTCGGGCAACCGGCGGCGGGGAGGCCATCCAATTTCCCCCCACCAAGAGCCCCACCCACGCCAGGGCCGTCGCCTGAACTCCCCGAACCCTCTTGAATAAAACGAGGCCGAGAATCAACGCCTGGGTCGCCACGGCAAGAAAGGAGAGCCCGTACACTCCCGTCACCGTCGCCAACCCGCGTAACCCCTGCGGGGCAACCGCATAGCCGAGCAGGTTCCACCCAAATCCGGTGAACAGGTGTGTGCGCCCGTATTCGCAGGCCACCCAGACAACCGGAGCGCTGAGGAGCGCCAACACGCGCGACCATCTTCCGAGCGCGCCGACGGCAAGCCCGTAGAACCCGAAGAAGACGGCGAATAGGAGCGAGAACAGCAGCAGAACTCCGAGGGAGAGCAGGCGCGGCAACCCGCCGTAGAAGCGGATGACTTCAGCAATCCACCCGCAGCCGAAGAGGATAAAGATCACGCCGGCAAGGTAGCCCAGCAGAAACGCGCGCCTCAGGCTGGTCTCTGCAAGCAGCGCCGCCAGCAGGGGAACTCCTGCCACCCAGACCAGAAAAGAGAGATTCGGCTGGGGAAAACAGAGGACGAGCAAGACGCCCGTCACCCCACTCAAGACGGCGCGGAGCCGGAAGGATTGAAGCCGGTGCAGGAAGGGAAACGGCAACCGGGGAAGGAGAGTCATCGTCCTCGGTTGCCGAAAGGGATTTTCAGTTCAGAACTGGGTTGGGACCACGAGACTTCGACGACGCCGGCGCCGGCGAGGGTCACTGGCGAACGAAGGGTTTGAACCCTTCCTGGGCTAGCATGTTCTTGATGACGTCGGCCTCCTCGCGTGAGGGGTAGGGTCCCACCTGGATGCGGTAGAACCGGCTGCCGCGCCCCGAGGGTTGCGGTTCGATGATAAAGGCCGGATACTCCTTCTTCTTCAGCGAGCGAACCACCCGCTGCGCGTCTTTCTCATACCGGACGGCCGCCACCTGCACGGCATACGCTTGCCGTACGGGGCTCGAACCGGAAGCTGCCGGCTTCGCAGAAGAGGTGGAACGGGTTCCTTTGACGGGAGTTTGCAGCCGCGTTTCGGCCCGCTGCTTCGCTTCCGATTCGTTAAAGTTCAGCGGCATGCTGCCCGGCCCGGATGGCGCGTTCCGGCCTCCGGTTTTAAGTTTCGTATCGGGCTTCGGTTCCCCGAGGGGCATTGCCGCCTGCACGGAACCGGGAAGGGCGGCCGAAGGTGAAACCACTTCCCAGGAAGGAAGCGCCACGCGCTCCTTGTATCCCACCAGAAAACCCAGTGAAAAGAAGACGGTACACAGACCGACTCCGCCGAGAAACAGCAAAGCCATGTCGCGCGCGGAAAGGGGCCGCGGGGGCCGCATTACATCCGTATATCTACTCATACTCGTTTCCCTTTCCTCCGATGTTTGTCTCCCCTCCATCGACGCACGTTTCAGAAACGGGCAGTCTCTACAATAGACGGGCTCTACTCTTTCCCCTTTTCAGGCTTGAACAAACGCCCCAGCAACTCCACCGGGAGCGGGAAGACCACCGTCGTGTTCTTCTCGGTTCCGATCTCGGTCAATGTCTGTAAATAACGAAGCTGAATGGCCGCCGGTTCGCGGGCCAGCGTCTCGGCCGCCTGAGCGAGGCGCTCGGAGGCTTGGTACTCGCCTTCGGCGTGGATGACCTTGGCACGGCGCTCGCGTTCGGCTTCCGCCTGTTTGGAGATGGCGCGGACCATCTCATGCGGCAGATCGACCGTCTTCACCTCAACGGCGGTGACCTTAATACCCCAGGCATCGGTCCGCTCGTCGAGAATGGCTTGGAGCTGAGTGTTCAGCTTTTCCCGTTTCGAGAGCAGCTCATCCAAATCCGACTCGCCCAGCACGGAACGGAGCGTGGTCTGCGCGGCCTGCGAAGTGGCATAGAGGAAGCGCTCCACCTGGATGATGGCATCCCGCGCGTTCATGACGCGGTAGAAGACGACCGCGTTGACCTTCACGCTGACGTTGTCGCGTGTGATGATGTCCTGCGGCGGCACGTCCAGCGTGACAATCCGCAAATCCACCCGGACGATCTTATCAATCGGCCAGAACACCAGAATCAGGCCCGGGCCTTTGGGTTCGTGGAGCACCTTGCCCAAGCGAAAGATCACGCCCCGCTCGTATTCGCGAAGAATGTGAATCGAATTGAAAAGCCAGACGGCGACAATCAGGATTCCAACTATATATGCCGGATTCATCTACTCACCTCCTTGGGAGCGCGGGGAGTCGTGGGCCTCGCCCTTGGGAACCTCGATCGGTTCGATCACCAGCGTCAGCCCCTCGAGCGCCTTCACCCGGACCCTGGCCCCTTTGGGAATCTTGGTTTGGCTGCGACCGGTCCAGATCTCCCCCAGGACGCGCACCGTTCCGGTCGCATCAATGTCGTTTACCGCGATACCGACCGCTCCCAGCATCCGCGCATCACCCGTAACGGCCTTGCGCCGCTGCGACGTCAGGACCAACCGCAACAGAACAACCGTGATGAAGCCCATCGGCAGGGCGACACCGACCGCCGTCAAAAGATGGATCCGCGCTTCGGGCCACGGCGAATCGATCAGAATCAGCGCGCCGATCACCATGGAGAGAATGCCCCCGGCGGCCAGGATGCCGTGCGAGGCGATCTGCGCCTCCAGGGCAAAAAGGACGATGGCCAGAATCAGCAACAGGACCCCGGTAAAATTGACCGGCAGGAAATGGAACGCGTAGAGCGAAAGCACCAGGGAGATGGCCCCGGCGACGCCCGGAAAGATCAGGCCCGGATGGGTGAACTCGATGTAGAGGCCGATGACACCCAGGGCGGCCAAAAGGAAAGCGATGTTCGGCTCGACAATGCGCGCCAGGAACTCTTCGCTTCGATTCATCGGGAACCCCTCGACGCGCGCGCCGGCCAAATGGAGTTCCGTCGTTTCGTCGTCGAAGCGGCGGATGGTCTTGCCGTCGAACTTTTCGAAAATCTCCTCTTCGGTCGCGGCCACCAAGTCGATCAAATTCCCTTCGATCGCCTCCTTCTCGGTGTAGGAGCGGCTTTCGCGCACGCCCTTTTCGGCCAAGTCCACGTTGCGGCCTCGCTTCGAGGCCAGCGACCGCATATAGGCGGCCGCATCATTCCGAATCTTCTCTTCCATCGTCTTACCGATTTCCGCTCCCCCCATGAGGACCGGATGCGCCGCGCCGGTGTTGGTGCCGGGAGCCATGACGGCCACATCCGAGGCAATCAACAGAAAGAACCCGGCCGAGGCCGCGTGGCTGCCGCTGGGCGAGACGTAAACAATGACGGGAACCTTCGACTCCACCACTCCGGTGACGATCTCCCGCAAGGATTTCTCAAGTCCCCCGGGCGTGCTGAGGACGATCAAGATCGCCGCCGCATCGGTCCGGTTGGCGTGCTCGATGCCGCGCAAGGTGTATTCCGCGCTGATGGGCGAAATCATCTTGTCAAGATCAATGCGGACGACGGTGGGCGCAGGCTTCGATTCGGCTTTTGAATCGGAGGGCGAATCGCTTTTCGAATCGGACGTGGATTCGGCCGCCTGCATCCCCCAACCGAGCGCCGGCAGCAGCGCGTAGGCGAAAACTCTTTTGAAGTCGCGTCGGATAGACATTTTCAGTATTTGGAGAACTGCCGCCCAGAGCGTCTTCGGCCCCGCGGAAAACGATTATCTTGCGAGAGCGCCCAGGGCCGGAAGCGCTTCGGACAACCCCGCACCGTTCCTCCCCGGACGAAAAACACCGGGATTATACTCCACCTTCAGCCGCCATCCCACCTCGGCGTCCTTCGGCGGCAGCGAATGCTCTCCGTACTTGCTTTCCTCATCCAGTCGATCGGCGAAGGCCCGAGCCTCGCCGTCCCCTTCATTCACGCGAAGGGATTCCCCCACGTGGTCTCTTGCTCGCTGTCGGTCTCCCCGCTTCCAATAGAGCAGGGCCAGATTAAAATGAACATCGCCATCATCCGGGTCGAGATCGAGCGCCGCCTGCAAACGGCCGAGCGCCTCTTCCTGTTTTCCGTTCCGGGCGCCGAGCACTCCCAAGTTGTTCAAGACCTCCGGAGCGGAGACCTGCCGGGCAAGAGCGCGAAACACGGACTCCGCTTTAGTGTAATCTTCGAGAAGGAAGTGGCCCGCGCCTTGAAGGAACTCGGATTCCCAATAGCGGTCGTCTCCCTTCCGCAATTTCTTCAGCCATTCGAGCGACGGCTTGTACTTCTTATCCGCAAAATAGAGACGGCCCAACTCGAAAGCCGCACGGCGGTCCTGCGGGTCCAGCTCGTAGGCACGGGTAAAATACTTCAACTGCGCATCCCGATCGCTTGCCATCAACCCGCGGATCAGATTCTCAAAAGCGTTCAGCCACACCTTGGGGAAGCGGCGCACGAAATCACTCTGGGCGACCCGAAACCCCGGCTCAAACTCCTTGACCAATCGCCAAGCCAGTCGGGATTGAACCTCAATCAGTTTGTGGAGCGGTCCCCGCTCCTCCAACCTGTGGCTCAAGTTCGGAGTCCGGATATTGAAGAGCTGGGTTCGCGCCGCCAGAGTCTCCCCGTCCCACTCGAAACTTCCCGTCACGGCCCAATCGGCGTCGAGCGTCTCGGCCACTTTATAGAGGCTGGCCAACGTCATGCTCGCCCCCGCCGGCAATCCCACCAAGTCGTGTCCCGCCTGCCGCTCTTCCCGCGAAAATGCAAACCGTCCGGGCAAGGAGAGCCGCGCTTGCAGCACCTCGGGAAAACTTTCCGAAATCCAATTGAGTTCGGTACGGCCGCTCTGATTTTCAAACGGAAATACGACGACGGACTGAATCGGGAGGGCGCTCTCGGCCGAAGCGTTGCCGTGAACCGGACAAAGCGCAAAGAGAAAAACAATCAGAGTGAGACGCATGGAATCTTTTCCTGCTTACTCCGGCGCAGGGTCATTATAGCAAAACCTATCCGGAACGGTTGGAACAATCGGGAGCGCCGAATTTCGCCGCGCGGTGATTAAGGGAAGAGAGACGCCCGCCCGCCGCGCCTTCCCGGCCCACCGGCGGCCGAACTCCGGGAAGGAGAGACGGATGGGATGGCGGTGGGCGGATTGCGCAGGAGTTCCACATAGGGCGGATACTCGGCCATCCGTTGCAGGTCCGGGTCGTTTTCGATTTTTTTGAAGTTCCCAAAGCCGTCCTCGAGCGCCCGCCGCAGGTACCGCACGGCCGCCGGGAACCGGTCCAGCGCGGCCATGATCTTGGCCACCTGAAAATACATCCTTTCATCCCAGCTCCGGGCCTGCATGGAGGTGCCGATGTGGCCGGAACGGCTTAAAATACCGGGATCCTTCTCCATGGCAAAACGGTACTCCTAGCCGGCCTTCTCATATTTTCCAAGATGGAAATACGCCGTTCCCAGGTTCAGATGATACGTTGGGTTTGCCGGTTCAAGTTGCAAGGCCCGCAAGTAAAATCGGATCGACTTCCGGTTTCTATTCAGCACGAAGTAGGTGGTCCCGATATTGTTCAATGCCTCCCCGGAGGTGCGGTCCTCCTGGTAGGCGCGCTTATAGGTCTTGCGAGCTTGGCGGATGTCCCCCATGTTGTGCCACGCCATCCCCAGCCGGTTCCACAGCGATGCATTCTTCGGCTCTTTTCCGAGCGCCAACCGATAGAATTGAATGGCCTCCGGATACTTCTTCCGGACCATGAAGATGTTCGCTCTCTGCTCCATGGAGAGCACCCGCCGGGGCACATCAGGAAAGGGAGGCGGGATTTGCTGAGGAGAGGCGGAAACTTCGCCGATTTCAAGGGGAGCAGCCAATCCGGGCCGGGTGGCCGCCGAATCGTTCAAGACCACTCCCAGCACCAGCACGCAAAGACACAGAGACCGGGCGCTCATGACCCATCCTCACGAACATTATCGCTTAATCTATTTTCTTTCAATTCGGGGAAGGTTTCAACGCTGTGGTTGCGTCAAATCCGCCGTGCCGCTCGAATTTTTCTTTCGCTTCTTGGAGCCGCCGAAGAGGCTGAAAAATTTGCGGAATCCGCTCTTGGGGGGCGCCTGGGTGGCGGAAGCGGTCAGGTCCTGCCCATTTCCCCCCCTCGGACCCAGTTAAGTCAACGGGCGGCTCGTCTTCCAACCTCTCCAGCTCCCCGCCGGAAGCCAGCACCGGCACAGTGGAGGAGGCATCTGGGTCGACCGGCATGTCATCCTCTTCCGACATCAGGATGCGGTTCAGCACGGAACGATAGGGCGTCTGCTCCTCGGTGACTTCCGGCTCCGTGCCTTCAATGAACACTTCGAGCTTGGTGCGCGGCTCATCTTCTCCCAGGTAAACACCCTCGGGAACTTCAAACTGCCGGAAGACGACGCCCGGCGGCGCAGGGAAATGCCGGGCATCCTGATAGGCGCTCAACGCCGTGGCCCGCTTCATGAGCTCGGTCCAAATCGGAAGCGCGGTGCTGGCGCCGCTCAATACCAGTTCCCGGTCGTCGTCGTAGCCGACCCAGGCCGCGCAGAGCAGATTGCTCGTGTAGCCGACGAACCAGCCGTCCCGCGCCGTACCGGTCTTGCCCGCCGCCGGATTGAGGAATCCGCGCCGCCGGACTCCGGCTGCCGTTCCGTGGTTCACCACCGATTCCAGCAGGTGCGTCATCAGGTAAGCAACCCGAGGGTCCAGCACCTGACGGGTTTCGCGCGGACTTTGCCAAAGCATCTCGCCCTCTTCGGTTCGAACCTGGTCGATCGGATAAGGGCTCCGATACTCCCCTTGATTGGCGAAGATCGTATAAGCACCGGTGATCTCCAACGGAGTGGAGGCGTAGGCGCCCAGCGCGATGGCCGGCGTGGCCTCCACCTCGCGGTTGAATCCTGCCTGCGTCGCCAATTCCTCGACCTTCCAGTAACCGATCGTCTCGGCCAGCCTGACGGCCGCCACATTCAGCGAAAGCGCCAGCGCTTTCCTCAACGTGACGACCCCGTGGTACTGCTCCCGATAGTTGGCAGGCTCGTAGACCTCCGTGCCGAACTCGAAGCGCGTGGGCTCGTCCACGATCGTGCTGGCCGTCGTAACCAACGGGCTGGAGCCGTCGATGGCGGAACTCAAAGCGGCGGCATAAACAAACGGTTTGAACGAAGAGCCCGGTTGCCGCTTCGCCAGCGCATGGTTCAACTGGCTGGCGCCATAATTCCGCCCGCCGACCACGGCTCTTAAGGCGCCGGTAAACGGATCGAGAGCCACCAGACAGACCTGCGGCTGGAGCGGATCGTCGGGTCTTTCCAAAATTTTCATCTCCTGCAACTCATCCAGGCGCCGGTCAATCTGCTCAATCCCGACTTGAACCGCTTCCGAGGCCGCTTTCTGCAGGTCCAGGTCCAGCGTCGTATAGACACGGAAACCTTGGGAAAGAATCTCCGGCTCGGAGAAGTGGCCCAGCAATTGCTCCCGCACCATGTCGACGAAGTAGGGCGCTTGGCTGGCCTCCACGTTTCGTGAAGCTACCTGGACGGGAACGGCTTGCGCCTGCTTCGCTTCCTCCTCGGTGAGAACTTCGAATTCCACCATCTGGCGGATGACGAGATCGCGGCGCTCCTTGGCGCGGTCGGGATGATTATAGGGAGAGTAGCGGTTGGGGGCGCGGATCATGGCGGCCATCAACGCCGCCTCCGGCAGTGTGATGCTGCCGATGTCCTTGTCGAAGTAGGCGCGTGAAGCCTCCCCGACGCCGTGGATGGCGAAGCTGCCGCGCTGGCCCAAATAAATCTGATTGGTATAGAGCTCGAAGATCTCCTCTTTGCTCAGCCTCGCTTCGAGCAGAAGGGAAAAATAGGCCTCGGCGATTTTGCGTTTGACGGTTCGCTCCGGAGTGAGGAAGAAATTCTTCGCCAACTGCATGGTCACGGTGCTGGCGCCCTGCAACTTATCAGGTCGGCGGAGATTGCTGAGGGCCGCCCCCACGACCCGGCGGAAATTGATGCCGAAGTGGCTGAAGAACCGGCGGTCTTCGGTGGCCAGGATGGCGTTGCGCATCACATCAGGAATGTCGGCGTAGCGGAGCAAGCGGCGCTTGGTTCGGCTGCGGTCGAACAACGTCGTAATCATCTCCGGCTCAAGGTAGTAATCTGCCAGAGGCCGGCTGTCCTTGGTCCTGACGATGGCGTTTACCTTCCCGTCCCGAAAATGCAGCGATGCGGCGCCCGTTCCTTTCCGGATGGAGGCGGGACCCGGATAGACTTGGACAAAATCTTCTCCGACACGATAGTAACCGAGCGGGGAACGGTCCTCTTCCTCCGAATATCCGGCTCGCCGCAGCCGCCGCGCCACATCGTCGGGGGTAAGCTCTTGTTCCGGCCTGATGCGGTAAGGCGCCGCAAAGACCGTTGCCGTGCGGTTGAAGACGTCGCCGCTGAAGCGCGCGTCGATGGCCTGTGAGAAACGGACATAGAAGTAGGTGAGGATGCCGGCGCTGACCACCAGGAACAGCAGCAGGGACGCCAGGCCCACACGAATCGCCCAGCCGCGGAAACCCAAGGGCGGACGAGGCCCGCCTTTCGGTCTCCTTTTAAGAAGCATTTTGAGACTTGAAAAGCGCAACGCTCGCTATAAACCTCGATTTACCGAGGAGGGATTGAAGTGCAGGTGATAGGTGTAAACCAAGTATATTCACTGGCTGGTAATAGTTCACGTCGATGGAAACAAATTTTTGCCTCACCTGGACCACCACTCGCTCTCGCCGAATATTCAACTCCAGAGCCGCTCCCTCTTCGATAATGGTGTTCTCCACCCTTTCCACCTCCCAATTTTGGACGCTGCCCTGTAGGGCGGCTCTTTTGATCACGTCTTGGAACTGGTAGTTGGTAATTAAAGTGGGAAACAATTGCCAAGCCAGAAACCCCGCAAACGCCCACGAAAGCAGCGCGTACATGCCCTTCAGGCAAGTGCCTCCTTTTTCGGACATCCGCCTTCCGACTTTTCCGATCCGATCCGGCTCTTTCATAACCTTAAGTCCCGCCTTTTTCTCGAGTCGCAAGGGCATCGACCATGTCGGCGATTCTAACATCGGTGGTCTTCCCTGTCGAGCGATCCCGAATTTCCGACAATCCCAGCTCAAACTTCTTCCGGCCCAACGTCACCCGCCAAGGGATTCCGGTCAGGTCCGCATCCTTGAACTTGACGCCGGGGCGCTCGTCGCGGTCGTCATAGAGTACGTCAATCCGCCGAGCGCGCATCTCCTCATACATCCTGTCCCCGGCCTCCCGCAGCTTCGGATTATCCGAATTCGCCACCGTCAAAATCACCTCAAAAGGCGCAATCGAAACGGGCAGCGCGGTGCCGTCGGCATCTACATTCTGTTCTATCGACGCGGTAAGAATTCTCTCCAGCCCGATGCCATACGACCCCATCCAGACCGTCACGGACTTGCCCTCAGGGTCGAGCACCGTAGCCCCCATGGCTTCCGAATACCGTCGGCCAAGCTGGAAAACATGCCCGATTTCAATGGCTTTTGGTAGGTTTAGGGGCTTCCCGCACTTCCCACAGAGGTCCCCCTCACCAATTTCCCGTAGATCCTTGTATTCGGCCTTAACGTTTTTATCAGGAGTCACATAGCGCAAATGGGTATCTTCTTTATTGGCCCCTGTCACCATATTTTGGCGGCCTTTGAGAGTTTCATCCGCCACGACTCGAATGTCGGAGACGCCCACCGGACCTAGGTACCCAACAGAAGCTCCCATCCACTTGAGCGCTTCCTCGTCCCTCGCCGGGCGGAAAACATCGGTCCCCAGCAGAGCCCCCAATTTTACTTCACTCAATTGATGATCCCCGCGGAGAAGGAGAATCAGCGGCTTGTCTTCCACCGCATAGACCAGGGTTTTAATAAACTTAGTAGCCGCCTCCCCGGTGAACTTCACCAGATCATGAATAGTCCGCTGCCCGGGCGTAGGGAACTCTTCGGGAGTGTGCTCGGTTTCATCATCTTGAACAGGAGTCGCCCGTGCGGTGGCCTTCTCCTGGTTCGCCGCATAGCCGCAGTCGCAATGCACGATCACGTCCTCGCCCGCATCGCTCACTACCATGAACTCCTGCGAGACGCTGCCGCCCATCGCCCCCGACGAAGCCTCAACAACCTTATATCTCAGCCCACATCGTTCAAAAATACGGCAGTAGGCGTCATAGTGCTTGCGATAGCTTTCGGCCATGGCCTTCGGGTCGATGTCGAACGAGTAGGAGTCCTTCATCATGAACTGCCGCATCCGCAGCAGGCCGGACTTCGGGCGCGGCTCGTCGCGGAACTTTTCCTGGATCTGGTACCAGATCTGCGGCAACTGCCGGTAGGAGCGCAGCTCGCGGCGCGCGATGTCGGTCATACCTTCTTCGTGAGTCAGGGCTAAGCACAAGGGCCGCCCATTCCGGTCCTTGAGCCGGAACATGGTGTCACCCATCTCGTCATACCGTCCGCTCTCCTGCCACAACTCAGCCGGGTTCAGCGCCGGCAGATAGAACTCCTGCGCGCCGATCGAGTTCATCTCTTCGCGGATGATGCGGGCGATCTTCAGCATCGAACGCTGGGCCAGATAGAGGAGCGAGTAGATACCCGACGCCGTCTGGCGGATGTAGCCGGCGCGCAGCAGCAGCCGATGCGACGGCACTTCAGCCTCGGCCGGGTCTTCACGTAAAGTCGGTATAAAAGCTTTGCTCCAGCGCATTCTTTCCCTACTCTCCGTATTCGGTACCCCGCACGACTGCAAAGAAACTTAACAAGGATAAAGGGGCAGGCGCGTCGGTGGGCATTGTTTAAGATAAGCTTATGAATTGTCAAGCTTTCCGGGCCCCTGACCTCTCCTCGGCCCGGCTCTCCCCGCAAATCCGGTTGCCAGTTCCGAGCCCGTTCCGTACAATCGAAAGGAGTCATGTCATCCGAAAAGATCGCGCTCGGGGCCGACCACGCAGGCTTCCGGCTCAAAGAGCAGCTTCGAGACTATCTAAACAACAAAGGTTACTCGGTCGAAGACCTTGGGACCCACTCCGACGAGAGCGCCGACTACCCCGACTTCGCTGCCCAGGTCAGCCGGCAAGTTGTCGAGGGCAAGGCGCAGTTCGGCGTGCTGGTCTGCGGCAGCGGGCTCGGCATGGCCATGGCCGCCAACAAAATTCCCGGCATCCGCGCCGCCACCTGCACCGACACCGTGGCCGCCTCGTTGAGCCGCGCCCATAACAACGCCAACGTCCTCGCGCTCGGCGGACGCCTGCTCGACGACCCGACGGCCCGCAGCATCCTCGACGTCTGGCTCTCGACGCCCTTCGAGGGCGGGCGTCACGAAAACCGCATTACCAAGATTCACAAGCTGGAAAATTCACAAACTTGAAATTCCTTTAAGATTGAACGAGCGGAGAAGCAATCATGTCTGATCTTACGCCTCATGCACGCCCGCTTGCCGAGGTGGACCCCGAAGTGGCCGAGGCCATCAGCCGCGAGACAGACCGCCAAGCCTCGACCCTGGAGTTGATCGCCTCGGAGAACTTCGTCAGCGAAGCCATTCTCCAGGCCGCCGGGTCCGCGCTGACGAACAAGTACGCTGAAGGCCTGCCGGGCCGCCGCTACTACGGGGGATGTGAGTTCGTCGATGAGGCCGAGCGGCTCGCCATCGAGCGCGGAAAGCAACTCTTCGGCGCCGAGCACGTGAACGTCCAGCCACACTCGGGCAGCCAGGCCAATATGGCCGTCTACTTATCCACCATGAAACCGGGCGAGACGTTCCTCGGCATGGACCTGGCGCACGGCGGCCACCTCACGCACGGCCACCGGCTCAACTTTTCCGGCAGGACTTATAACGTCGTCACCTACGGCGTCCGCAAAGATACCGAGCTGATCGACTACGACGAGCTGGAGCGCATCGCACTTGAAAGCAAGCCCCGCCTGATCGTCGCCGGAGCCAGCGCCTATTCGCGCGTGATCGATTTTGAAAGATTCGCCGCCATCGCCAAGAAGGCCGGCGCGTTGCTGATGGTGGACATGGCGCACATCGCCGGTCTGGTCGCCACCGGGGAGCATCCCAGCCCGGTGCCGCACTCCGACTTTGTTACCACCACCACGCACAAAACTCTGCGCGGCCCGCGCGGCGGCGCGGTCTTCTGCCGCAGCGAGTACGCCAAGGAGATCAACAAGCTGATTTTCCCCGGCATCCAGGGCGGCCCGTTGATGCACATCATCGCCGCCAAGGCGGTCTGTTTTAAGGAAGCGCTGCAACCGGAATTTGCAGAGTACCAGCGGCAGATCGTGCTGAACGCCAAAGCCTTGGCCGAGACGTTGAGCGAGGCCGGGTTCCGATTGGTCTCCGGCGGGACGGACAATCACCTGCTCTGCGTGGATGTGGCTTCGCGTGGGCTGACCGGCAAAGTGGCGGAAAAATCTCTGGAGCTGGCCGGCATCACCGTCAACAAGAACGCCATTCCGTTTGACAAGAACCCGCCCATGGTCGCCAGCGGCATCCGCATCGGCACGCCGGCCGTGACGACGCGCGGCCTAAAAGAAGCAGAAATTCGTCAGGTGGGGAAGTGGATCGCCGAGGTGCTGGCCTCGCCGGAAGATGAAGCCGTGCAACGCCGCATCCGCGGCGAGGTCGAAGAACTCTGCGAAAAATTTTCCCTGTATGAGGCCCGCCGCGTCCCGCTGGCGTCGCGCTCAGCGTAAATTACGCCTCGGCAGGAACGTCCCCGGTGGCACCGGAGGTCAGAGTAACTCCATTTGGGCCATCGTGCGGGTGATCCTGGCGGGCTCGAAGAAGGTCGGCGCCGCACAGGTGGCGCGGATCACTTCCCGCATCGAGAAATCGTCTTCCGGCAAGTGGATGGCCTTCTTCTTTTTGAAGAAGTAGGGCTTTCGCCGTTCGATATCGTAGCTGGTGATAAGGACTTCCTTGAGAGCCTCTTCCAGCCGCACCTCTCCGAAGTACCTTTTCATGACGCGTTCGAAGCCGCCGGCCGGGTACTTTTCCGTTAGGATTCCGCCCACGGAATGAAGCGTGAGAAGCAAGGGTCGGTGAAAGATGCGCGGCGATTCGGTTTCAGCAATCCCAGAGCCAAGATCGCCCCCGTCGAGGTGCCGGCGAAAAGATCGAACAGGTCGGCGATGTCCTTCTGCGTTCGATTCTCGACTTCGGCCAGGACCATGGCCGGGATGATACCCCGAACGCCGCCCCCGTCGATGGCCAACACCTTGATGGGGTTCTCCATGGGGACGTCGGGGAGCAGTCTCAGAGATTTCGTCGCTCTCGGACCGCTCTTTATTCTTTATTTTCGGTTTCGATCCCATTTTGCCGGTTCCGACACCCCCCTTCAATTTCGGCCTGAGCAGCGCCCGTCTTTACCGATTTTTTTCTTTTCACTTGACAGCGCCGGAGCGGAGGCTAAAGTTGTATAGGGTGCTCGGTATGATTACCCGTAAACCCTGTGAGCCCCCGGAAACGTATTTTCTCGGCCCTGTTCTATTTTCCGATGTTGCGAACCCGCTCCGGCCTCCGGCTTCCAGTTTATCTCCACCGGGGGCGACAAAGGAAATCATATTCCCCGGCCCGAATTCCGTGAGTTGATTTTCCTGTGAGATCCATAAAATCCCATCGAACCATAAAAGAGGATACGGCCAACAAGCGGCGTGAGATCTGCCGTCGCGCGGCCCGACTCTTTTGCGAGAAGAGCTTCGAAGGCGCTTCGATGCAGGAGATTGCCGAAGCTGTCGGCCTCACCAAAGCCGGACTCTACCACTATGTGGAGAGCAAGGAAAATCTTCTTTTCGAGATTATGAATTACGGCATGGATATGCTGGACGAGGTGGTCTTGACGAAGGTGGCCGACGTGGACGATCCGGTGGAAAAACTGAGACGGACCATCGCCGGGCATATCCATCTGATCGTTTGCCGGCGGGACCGTGAGACCACCGTCATTCTTCACGAGAACCGGTCGCTTCGCGGCGCTTTGCGAAAGAAGATCAACGCCCGGAAGAAGGCTTATATTCGGTATCTCAAAGGCCTGATCGGCGCCGCGCAGAAGCGGCAACCGAAGCGGTCGATGTCTCCTCGGCTGGCCGCCTTCGCCTTGTTGGGGATGATCAATTGGCTCTATCAGTGGTACGACCCGAAGCGAGCCGTTAAGGAAGAAGAATTGACGCGAACCTTTACGGAACTTTTCCTGGGGGGGCTGGCGAATCCTGCCTCCATCCATCCATCCAAAGGTGTACATTGACCTCGATTTTTTATCATTTCCCGCCTCCTAAGTTTATACCAGGGCCATGAGGATTCTTTTTGCCGGAGGCGGCACCGGCGGCCACCTTTATCCCGCGCTGGCCGTCGCCAAGGAGCTTCGCCGCACACGGCCTGCGGATGAAATCCTGTTTGTCGGCACCCGGCGCGGCATCGAAGCCCGCGCCGTCCCCGGAGCCGGATTCAAGCTTCGCACCCTCCATGCGGCGGGGCTGAAAGGCTTAGGTCTTGGGCGGAAATTGGTGAACCTGGCCGTCCTTCCCTGGACGTTTCTTGAAGCCGCCGCCGTGCTGGCCCGCTTCCGCCCGCAGGTGGTGGTGGGGACCGGAGGCTACTCGTCGGGCCCGGTGGTGCTGGAGGCCGCCTTGGCCCGCATCCCCACCCTGTTGATGGAGTCGAACTCGGTGCCGGGTTTTACCAACCGGGTGCTGGTAAGGTGGGTGCGCCGCGCGGCGGTGGGCTTCGACGTTGCGGCGGAGTATTTCGGCGGCAAAGCCGTCGTAACCGGAATTCCCGTCCGGGAGGAATTTTTTAAAATTGAGCCGAGGACCAATCAACAGAGGGAAAGGGAAGCAACGCGGGGAATCCTGATCTTCGGCGGCAGCCAGGGGGCCGGAGCGGTGAACCGAGCCGTCATCGCAGCGCTCCCGAAAATTTCCCGCGAAACAGAATTCTACCACCAGATAGAGTTCTACCACCAAACGGGCGAAACGGACTATAATGTCGTCCGTGCAGCCTATGCGCAGCAGGGAATTTCAGCCACCGTTGTTCCCTACGTGGACCGGATGGCGGAAATTTTTGCGAAGGTTGATTTGGTGATTGCGCGTTCCGGTGCCCTTACCGTTGCCGAACTTGCCGCTTCGGGCAAAGCATCTCTACTGGTTCCTTTCCCCGCCGCTGCCGATGATCATCAGACACAAAACGCCAAAACCTTGGAGCGGGCCGGAGCCGCGCGGGTGTTGCCGCAAAGGGAGTTGACCCCGGAGCAATTGGCAAAGGAGATCAATGAGCTGTTGGGTGATCCCGCGCAACTCCGCCGCATGGGCACGGCGGCACGCCGGTTGGCTCGGCCCGACGCGGTCGCACAAATCGTCAAACTGATTTCCGAATTCAGTTCCTAAATAAACGAATCCGGCGGACCCGAAGGCCGCCGGAAGGGAAAGTTCGATTTGCCGGAACCCGTAAGAATCCTCCAAAAGCTTCCCGAGAAAAACGAACGAATCCACTTTGTGGGAATTGGCGGTATCGGCATGAGCGGCATCGCCGAGGTGCTGCTGACGCTCGGCTACTCGGTCAGCGGTTCGGACTTGAGATCGAGCAAGGTGACGAAACGATTGGCGCGCCTGGGCGCCGTCGTTTGCCGGGGGCACATGGCGGAGCATGTGCGGGGAAGCCGCACCGTTGTCGTCTCTGCGGCGATCGCGCCGGAGAATCCGGAAGTGGCCGAAGCCCACCGGCTCAATATCTCCGTACTTCCGCGCGCCGAGCTGTTGGCCGAGTTGATGAAGCTGAAGTACGGCATCGCGGTCTCCGGCGCGCACGGCAAGACGACGGTTTCTTCCATGATCGCCGTGCTGCTGGCATCGGCCGATCTCGACCCGACGGCGGTCATCGGCGGGCGGGTGGACGCCTTCGGCTCGAGCGCCCGTCTCGGCAAGGGCCGCTACATGGTGGTCGAGGCCGACGAGAGCGACCGCTCGTTTCTTTATCTCGAACCGAGCTTGGCCGTCCTGACCAATATGGACCGCGAGCATCTGGACCAATACCGTGACATGGAAGAGATTGAAAGCGCTTTTGCCGCCTTCGCCGGACGCGTGGAGGCGGCGGGCGCGGTGGTCTGCTGCGCCGATGACAGAAAGCTTGAGCAGATTATTCGAGAAACAGGCCGTAGAGTCGTGACCTACGGAATCGACGCGGAAGCCGATCTGCGTGCCGTGAACCTTGAATTGAATGCCATGGGGTCCGCCTTTGAGGTTCACATCGAAGGGAAGCGGAAGGGGCGGGTGAATCTGCGCGTCCCCGGACGGCACAACGTTCTGAATTCGCTGGCGGCCATCGCCGTGGGCCGCGAGTTGTCGATTCCGTGGGAGCAAATACTTAAGGGCCTGGAAAGTTTTCGCGGCGTTGATCGGCGGCTGCAAGTGCGGGGCGAGTTCGACGGCGTCACCGTCCTCGACGACTACTGCCATCACCCCACGGAAATCCGCGCCACGCTTGCAGCTGCCCGGCTGCGGAATCCTGCGCGCCTTTGGGGCATTTTTCAGCCGCACCGCTACACGCGCACGGCCCATTTAATGGATGAGTTCGCCGGCTGCTTTGCGGGCTGCGACCGCCTGAGTGTTCTTGATATCTACCCGGCGAGTGAGTCTCCGATCACCGGCATCACGGCGGAGAGCTTGGTGGAGCGCATCCGCAAGGGAGGGATCGAATCGGCGCACCATGCGCCCGACAGCAGTTTGTTAATTGAGCAAATTGTGCAAGAGGCACAACCCGGCGATTTGATCTTAACGATGGGCGCGGGAAGCGTAACGAACTTGGCCGGGGAGTTGGCCCGCGCGCTGGAGGCGGCCCTTGCGGCCCGCCAGGTGATGCAACCATGAATACCGGCGCCAAGGGCGGTGACCACGGCTTTCTTGCCGACCCGTTGCGCCCGCTTCCGGTCGACTGGAAGCCGCAGGAGCGGATGGCCAACCACACTTCCCTCCTCGTGGGCGGCCCGGCGGATATGATCGTGGTCCGTGAGCTGGAAGCGCTGCCGGAGGTGGTCGGCGTGCTCGCCCGGCGCGGGGTGCCGTGGAGGCTGCTCGGCGGCGGGACGAATCTGTTGGTGGCCGACGAAGGGCTCTCTTCCGTGGTGGTGCGCCTGGCGCCGGAGCGCGATGGAGTGAAAATCGAGGAAGGGCGCGCTGAGATTTCCGCCACCGCAAGTCTCGGCCGGTCCGTTACCTATTGCGCCAAAAAAAATTTGGGCGGCGTGGAGGGCTTGGTCGGCGTTCCGGGGACGGTGGGCGGCGCGTTGCGGATGAATGCCGGAGCCTACGGAACTGAAATCGCAGATTACATCCAATCGGTCCGCATCTTTCGAGGTTCGACGGGGAAAATTGAAACGATTGTACCGGGGAGTAATGAGTCGGGAGGAATTCGGTTCGAATACCGCCACTCGTCTTTTGCGCCCGATGACGTGATGCTCTCCGTCACGCTGGAGCTGGCCGAGCTGCCCTTTGCCGAGATTGTGGAGAAGATCAAGCAGTGCAACCGGAAGCGCCGCAGCTCACAGCCGATCAATCAAAAGAGCGCCGGGTGCATTTTCAAGAACGCTCCGGGACTCTCCACCGGGAAATTGATCGACGAGCAGGGCATGAAGGGCCTCGAGGTCGGGGGGGCGATGATCTCCGACCGCCACGCGAATTTTATCGTCAATCGCGGCGGAGCCAAAACAGCCGATATTTTCCGGCTCATGGATATGATCCGGGAAAAATTACTCAAAGCCTATCAAGTGGAACTTGAAGAAGAAGTCATCGTCTGGCGCGATCCTGTTTAATGGCCGGCTTTTTGAAGCACGGCTTCCGCCCCTGAGGGGAGTAAAAAACTAAAAAACTCCTATGCCGACCCGAGGAAAGAAAATCGGAAAAGTTCGACACGCGCATCTGGCCGGTCCCGTCTCGCCGTACCTTCGGCGCCAGCGTGTGGGAGGCTCCCGCCGAGGGGGACGGCGCAGGATCGGAAGCTCGCTCTTCTGGGGTCTGGTGTGGCTGGCGCTGTGTGTCGGGACCGCCGGAACCATGGTTTGGGATTCCCCGCTGATTTCAAACATCGCCGCGTCGTTCGGCGTCGATCCGGGAAAGATCCTGCTTCATGGGAATCAGATTGTCGAGGATCGAGAAATTCTCAGCTTACTGAACCTGCACGGAGAGGAGAGCCTGCTACGTTTTTCAAGCCCGCAAATCCGCCGGCGAATCGAGGAGATTCCGTGGGTCCGCCGAGTTACCGTGAAGCGGTTGTTCCCGCGCGGAATGGCGATCCGGATTGAAGAGCGGCAGCCGGTGGCGTTTCTGCACCTCAAGAATCGAATCAAGCTGGTGGATGCGGAAGGCGTGGTGCTGACGGTCCCCTTAGGCGCGCATTTCGACTTCCCGGTGTTGACGGGCTGGAGCCCGGCGGCATCAGAAAGCGGGCCTCGTTCCAAAAGTAGAATTCAACTGGAGCGCTACGTGAGTTTTTGCCTCGCCACCGAAGCCCGGCCACGCTTGGGCTGGACCGTCTCGGAAGTGGACGTCGAGGACCCGAACAACCTGAAGGCGCTTCTGGTCGGGGGCCGCGAAAATATTTTGCTGCATTTGGGGCGCCGGGATTTTGCCGCGCGGTTTGAAACATTTCTGAAATTGATTCCCGCGGCGCGCCGGAAACAGTCCGGGATCCGTTCGGTCGATCTCCGTTTTCGAAATCAGATGGTGGTTCGAACGGAGACTTAAATTTCCACCCTCAAGGTCCGCCTCCGGGGGAGGGGGGAAAATTTTCATGGCAAGAAAAGAAGAATACATTTTCGGATTGGACGTCGGCAGCAGCAAGACCTGCGCGCTCATCTGCCGTCAAGGGGCAGAGAGCTCGCTGGCGGTGGCCGGATGGGGAGTAGCCGAATCCCGCAGATGGCGGCGAGGAAACATCGCCAACCTGGATGCCGCCGTCGCCTCCATTCGCGAAGCCGTCGACACCGCAGAATCGACGGCCGGGTTTGCCGTGGATTCCGCCTATGTGGGGATTGCCGGTACGCACATCCGGGGCGTCAACGCGCAGGGCGGAGTATCGCTGGGGCAGCAGGCGCGAGAGGTGACCGCTGAGGACGTGCAGAACGTGGTCGAGCGGGCCCAGAGCGTCTCGCTCCCCGAGGATCAGGAGATCGTTCACGTCTTCCCTCAGGAGTATCTGGTCGATGCGCGGGACGGCATCCGTGATCCGATCGGGATGCAGGCGCGAAGCCTCGAGGTAAGCATTCATCTGGTGACGGCCTCTTCGGCGGTGGTGCAGAACGTCGTCAACGCGGCGAACCGCGCCGGTATCTACGTGCTCGGGACCGTGCTGGAGCAGATGGCTTCGGCCGAATCAAACCTCACCGACGAGGAGCGCGAGCTGGGCGTGATGCTGGTCGATATCGGCGCCGGCACCGCCGAAGTGCTCCTCTATGAGCAGGGGATGGTGCGGCACACGGCGGCGATTCCCGTCGGGGGCGACTATTTTACCAACGATATTGCCGTCGGGTTGCGCACGCCGATTCCCGAAGCCGAGCAATTGAAACGTTGTTGGGGTTTGCCGCGCCCCGAAACGCGGCTCTATGAGGAGATCCAGGTCAGCGGCGTCGGCGAACGGCCCGGACGGAAAGTAAACTATTCCGCGTTGGCGGAAATCCTGGAACCGCGCGCGGTCGAGCTGCTCGAGCTGATCGAAGCCGAGCTTGTGCGCCAGGGCGGGCGCAGTCCCTTGGGGGCCGGTCTGGTATTCACCGGCGGCGGCGCTCTATTGAAAGGTCTTCCGGAGATGGCCGAAAAGATTTTTTCTTTGCCGATTAGGGTTGGATATCCCGCCGGACTTGTTAGAATGGGCGAGACTCTTTCCGAGCCTTGCTACTCGGCGGTGGTCGGATTGGTTCGATACGCTCGCCGCATGCAACGGCATCAGGAATTGCGCCAGCCGAATTGGGGAAAGAAGCTCTTGGGGTTGTTAGGGGTTCGAGCCTGACAAGAAATCAGTCAAGATGGTGTTCGGAAGTTAACCCAAGTTCACGAAACAGGATCGGTGCCTTTCGATCATTCCCCGCCAGACGTTTCCAAATCCAAACCAACAACCGGGAGGGACGGGAGTGAGCGGTATGAAGCGACAGACTCAGGATTCCCTTTTGCGGGTCGATTATTCCGACGAGCCCCGCCATAAAGCCAAGATCAAAGTAATCGGCGTGGGCGGCGGCGGCAGCAATGCCGTCAACCGCATGATCGCCGCGCGCCTGGAAGGCGTGGATTTTCTGGTCGCGAACACCGACCTCCAGGCTCTGCGAAACTCCTCGGCGCCGGTGAAGATTCAGCTCGGCGGCAAGTTGACGAAAGGTTTGGGGGCGGGTGCGAATCCGGAGATCGGCCGTCGCGCGGCGCTCGAGGATACCGAAAAAATTATTGAGGCGCTCGAAGGCGCGGACATGATCTTCGTCACCGCGGGCCTCGGCGGCGGCACCGGGACGGGAGCCGCCCCGATTGTGGCGAGTTTGGCCCGCGAGCTCGGCTCGCTGACCGTGGCCGTCGTCACACGTCCCTTTGCGTTTGAGGGCCGGCGGCGGGCACACCAAGCCGAACAAGGGCTGGCCGAGTTGGCCGAGGCGGTCGATACCGTCATCCCCATCCCCAACGAACGGTTGCTTCAATTCGTCAATCGCGGGACAAGTTTCTTTGAGGCCTTCCGCATCGCCGACGACGTCCTGCGCCAGGCCGTGCAGGGCATCAGCGACATCATCGCCATCACCGGCATCATCAACCGCGACTTCGCCGACGTCCAGACCATCATGGAAGGCATGGGATACGCCGTAATGGGAACGGCGCTGGCGAAGGGCCAGAACCGCGCCATCGAGGCCGCGAATCGCGCCATCGCTTCGCCCTTGCTCGAAGATACTTCCATCGACGGCGCGCAGGGCATCCTGCTCAACATCACCGGCTCGAGCAACCTGACGCTGCATGAGGTAAACGAGGCTTCGTCCATCATCCACCGCGCCGCGGCCGAAAACGCCAACATTATCTTCGGCGCCGTGCACGATGAAGCGATGAAGGATTACCTGAAGATCACCGTCATCGCCACCGGCTACAAGGCGGACCGCTTCGGCATCTCGCGCAGTGCCGCTACATCCACCGTCCGCAGCGCCAAGCAGACCGTGAAGAGTTTGATGGCGAGTAAAGAGAAACTGCCTGTCGAAGCCGTGCCGAAAAATCTCTCCGCCGCGCTTCCTTCCGACGACCTGGAGATCCCCGCCTTCCTCCGCCGCCGTACAACCGTGCCGAGGGATTAGGTTTTCTTCTTTCGGCTGGCGCAGACCTGAAGGTCTGCGCCAGCCGAAGATTAGAGAATCTTTTCCCACCCTTGCTACCTTCCTACGCCCTACAGGCTCCGGAAGGCAAACCGCACGGATGGGGCATTCGCGCTACTCCTCTGTGGCAGAACAAGAAGTAAAATGAAGTAAGATGTATAGCCGAGTGCACTATCCTTTGTGAGACAAAAATAATCAAATTTAGTAGACTTCGAACCGAAGAAAACCATACAAACAGGAGGAAATCAAGGCAGTGCATCGCTCTTCAGTTCATCAGGAAGTTTTGCTTCCCGACGTGCTCGCTAGGTTCCCTTCCAGCCGATATCAGGGAAGTAAAAATAGGTTGGTTGATTGGATTTGGACCCAGATTTCGGCCTTACCTTTTACTACCTGCCTAGATGCGTTCGGAGGAACCGGTACCGTTGCCTACCGCTTAAAACAAGAGAGCAAGGTTGTCACATATAACGATTTGTTGAAGTTCAACTATTTCATTGGCTTTGGACTCATTGAAAACAACTAGACCCGTTTATCGCAGGAAAAAATTGATTTCCTCCTGTCGAAACACTCTCAAATTACATATCCCAAACTTGTCCAAGAAACTTTCTCGGGCTATTACTTCACGGACGAAGAAAATTCTTGGATTGACCAAACCCTGACCAACATCCGCCAGCTTTCAAACTCATACGAACTCGCGATTGCTTTCTTTGCACTTTGCCAAGCCTGTTTAGTAAAACACCCCTTACAATCTATTTCATAGAAAAAATCTTTACATACGCTTTGCCGATGTGAAGAGATCTTTTGGAAACAAAGCAAGTTGGGATCGACCTTTTGAAGATTGGTTTCGAATTTTTGTTGAAGAAGCAAATAGAGCAGTATTTGATAACGGACAGAAAAATAAGGATATAAAATATGACGCAATTACTGTGCCTGGGACATATGATTTGGTATATATCGATACGCCTTATATTTCTAGGCGAGGGGTCGGAGTAGATTATTTCTCCTTTTACCATTTTCTCGAAGGGTTAACAATATACGATGAATGGACCAAGTATATCGATTTTAGGTCCCGGCATCGTCGTCTAAAGCAAACTCCCTCCGTCTGGGCCAACAAACGAAAGATCACACAGGCCTTTGACCGCTTGTTTAACAGATTTCGGGAGAGCATCTTAGTTGTTTCGTATCGGAAAGATGGCATTCCGTCCGAGCTTGAACTAACGCGTCTTCTTCGGAAATATAAGCGTAATGTTCGGGTGGAGCACTTTGGTCGATACAAATACGTCCTTTCCACTAATTCTGAATCCGGTGAAATTCTATTAATCGGGACTTAACTCTTGCAGAAGAAAACAAAATTCGTTCAAGAGTTCCGAAAAAATCTTCGTGGACACTTACAGGAATTTAACAAAACACTTTCAACTGACTCAGGCGATTGGACAGTAAAGGGATTCATCGACGTCTACCGGAACATCTATACCATCTCACGCGATACTAAAGTTATATCAAAGATTATTGAATTAATGCTGTTCCCTCTCGTCTCGCAATTCGCAAGCAAACATAACTACAGGATGGTCCTCAGTGAACACCAAAACCACTATTCGAACATCACCTTTATCACTCCGAATAAAATAAAGATCGCTCTTGATCTCAAGAGTACGTATCGATCCAGTCAAGACAGGGTCAATGGTTTCACATTGGGTGCGTTTACAGGTTATTTCAGGCAGCGAAGCTCAACAAAAAAACCGTGACCTTTCCATACGGAGATTACGCTGGACATTTTGTTTTAGGAATAATCTACAGCCGCGAAGAAGAAGATCTTCAGTCCGGCAGCGAAATCGGGGTTCATCCCATTGATAAACTGCTGGAAATTTTATCAGTGGCTAGGGATTTTTATTCCTAATCCAAGAGAAGTGGCAAATAGCCAGCGATCACCCCGGAAGTGGTAATACCAAGAACATCGGCTCAATTAAGGGAATTGACTCCCTCATGAAGGGTAAAGGTCCCTTTGCTAAGTACGGGAAAAAGACATTCGATGACTATTGGATGAACTATATGACTAGGGATATGGCACGAGCTATCGATTCTGTCGTTCCCTAAAGGAATCTTCAAGAATACTTTTCATGGAAAAAAAGCAGTTTGGAAGGTAGATCATTGTCTCGTTAGACATTTGCCCGCCCGATGCAAGAATTCCGATAGGGATATTAATATTTTAGGGTTTACGTCCGATACAGTGAATTAATCTTGATGTAGTCCTCGGTCAGGTCGCAGGTCCAGAAGCGCGCGGAGGCTTTGCCCTGGTGGAGGTCCACCAGTAGATGGACTTCTTTTTTGTTCATGCGCCGCCCGGCTTCGGCCTCATCGAACTTCACCGGCTGCCCGCGGCGGCACAAGGTCATTCCGCCGACGCGGATTTCAGCCTTGGCCGCGTCCACCCGCGCGCCCGAGTATCCCACCGCGCAGAGAATGCGTCCCCAATTCGGGTCGGCCCCAGCCAGCGCGGTCTTGACCAAGGCGGAGCCGGCAACGGCGCGTCCGGCAAGCTCGGCATCCGCCGCGTTGCGCGCGCCGCGAACCTCGACTTTCACCACGCGCGTAGCGCCCTCGCCGTCCTCGACAATTTTCCATGCCAGCACCCGGCACAACTCCTTCAGCCCGGCCAATACTTTTTTGTAGTCAGGCGTTCCGCGCCGGACGGCGGGCCGGCCTGCCGCCCCGTTCGCCAGCATCGCCACCGTGTCGTTGGTGGAGGTGTCGCCGTCGACGGTGATGCGGTTGAAGGTTTCATTCACCGCCTCGCGCAGCATAGCCTGCAGCGCACCTTTTTCAATCGCAAGGTCGGTCGTAATGTAGGCCAGCATAGTGGCCATGCGCGGATGAATCATGCCGGAACCTTTGGCGATGCCGGCAAGGTGAACCGTTTTCCCTCCAGTTTTTTTATTATCAAATTTATTTTTAGTATCAAACCGGTTTTTAGTATCAAATCGGCCCCGCAGCACAGCCGACTTCGGCACGGTGTCGGTGGTAAGGATGGCGGCGGCGACATCGTCCGCCCCCGCCACAGTCGAAAGATTCTCCTTCAAGCCGGAAAGCCGGTTTACGATCAGCGCCGGGTCGAGCGGCAGGCCGATGACGCCGGTCGAGCAGACCATCACTTCGCGCGGAGAGATACCCAGCACCTTCGCCGCTGCCTGCGCCGTCAGACGGCAGGTCCGCTCTCCGGGGCGGCCCGTGCAGGCGTTGGCGTTGCCGGAGTTGACGACGACGGCACGCAGGCGGCCGCGGCTTGCCGCCAGATTCTTGCGGGAAAAGACGACCGGCGCGGCTGCCACCCGGTTCGTAGTGAAGACGGCGGCCCCACGCGTACCGGGGACATCGGAGACAATCAGCGCCAAGTCAAGGCCGCCCGAGGTTTTTTTTATTCCGGCCGAGGTTGCCGCCGCGCGGAATCCTGCCGGGGTGGCAATGTTGCCTTCCACAAATTTCCACATGGTTCTTAGTCCTAAGTAAGCCCGTAAGGATGTATAAAACGCAACCAGCTATAGTAACAAAGTCAGCGCTTTTTCAGGTGCGACGGCTTCTGAAAAAAAAGGGGGGGAGGGAGGTTATTTCGCGGGAGAAAAGCCGAATGATGAGTCGCCTTTCGGACGATTCCAGACGTAGGCGCCGAAGCGGCGGAGGGTGCGGAATCCCAACCGTTGGTAGAGCCGAATGGCGGGGGAGTTCTCGTCCGTCACCGTCAGCGAAATGTTCCGATATCCGTCGCGGCCCAGCCTTCGCACGCAAGCGCTCAACAGAGAGGACCCGATCCGCCGGCCCTGGAAATGTGGGGCGATGCAGACCTGGGGAATGTGGCCGTTCGCCTTGCCGACGGAAGTCACCAGCACCGCTCCGCAGATCATCCCGCTCGGCACATGCACCGCCACCAGGGAAGCGTCGCGGTGAAACTCCCCGCAGCCGCGATGCCGGGTGACGTTCTCAATCACTTGCAGGGTTCCGCGCGGCGAAAGGTACTGCAGATTGATCCGGCTGTCGACGTGCTCCCGGTAGGCGTCCTGCACCAGCACGGCTAAGGCCCGTTCGTATTTGCCGTCCCACGGGCGAAGAGCAATCTGTTCGCCGGAAGGAAAAGAACTTTCAGCCCCGTGTTCGAGGTTGAGCATCATAAAGCGGCGGGGAAAGACATGGAATCCGGCCTGCTCGAAGCAATTCCGCAGATCATCGGAGGGGAAGGGCGGAAGCTGAGCCTCGATGCGCTCTATTCCCGATGTCTGTTGCAAGGAGCGGATGACACGTCCAAGCAGGAGACGGCCGTAGGCGGCGCGGGAGACCCGCGAGCTCACAAAAAGATTTCCGATGGTGGCCTTCTTGCCGTCGAAAACGAAGAACCCGTAGCCGAGCGCCTCGGAGTCTTCAAAGATGCTGTAACCGGACAGGCACCCCTCGTCCAGGCAGTTCCGGATCAGCCGGGAGATCAGATGGTAATCCCAGTGGAACTCCCGCTTCCAAAAACCGGTCTCCTCATCCAGCAAGTCAGCCAGATGGCAGGAGCTGAGATGGTGCAGATCGATAAGCTGTGTCGCCAAAAATCCTCCGCTACCCGGAGCGCCGCCCAAAAATCCCTATGCCTTAAAGGATACCTCAACCCGGGCGCGGATTAAACCCCCGGAAACGTCGGTCACCGAAAAAGGTCCGTCTGGCCTCCGTCCTGCCTCCGAACGGGCAATTCGGCCCTCGCCGACAGGACCTCAGCTCGCCTTCTGCTTCCCTCTGCCCCTCTCTACCCCCCCCTCAGTTTGACGGATGGGCTTCGAGTTTGCTATAAACCGTAACAATACTGTTCACCAAGAGGAGCCGCGCCGAGTCCCGGGTCAGGTCCATCATGGGTTCCGAATCTACGAGTTGCGAGCCGGGGCTAGCTCAAATCCGCGCCATCCGCGCCCAAAGCAGCAAAGACGAGGCATTAAAGAAAACATGGCAGAAAAACAACGGATCAACAAGGAGCTGGCCCAGAGCATCAAGAACTATGAAGCCGCCCTCCGGCTTTTCCAAAAAGAGAGTTATGAAAAGGCCGCCGAGTTGTTCCAGAAGCTAGCCGAAGGTACGATTTTGGAGGTGGCTTCCCGCGCGCGAATCCATCTTAGCGTCTGCGAAGAGAGGCTTCACCCGGCCAGCCCCGAACTGAAATCGGCGGACGACCACTATGAATACGGAATCAGGCAACTGAATATCCGGGCGCTGGAGCCGGCCTTGGAGCACTTTGCGCGGGCCGACAAGCTCCAACCCGATCAGGATCACATCAAGTTCGCCCTGGCGGCGGTCCATTCCCTTTCCGGCAATCTTGACGCGGCGATCGAGGCGCTGGGAGAAGCCGTGCGGCTGAACCCCACGAACGCCTTACACGCCCGTCGCGACGAGGATTTTCGCCCGCTCGAGGAAGACTCTCGATTTCAAGAATTAGTCACCAGCAAGCGTCTCTAAGCGGCGCGACTCCCCGCCGGGCGTTCCCATCAGCAAGATGGAAATGAGCACATCGAAATGACCACATCGAAACGGGACGTGAGCGTAGTCGTTCTGGCAGCCGGGCTGGGGACGCGCTTCAAATCGAACCGGGCCAAGCTGCTCCATCCGCTCGCCGGCAAGCCCCTGGGCCGTTATCTGCTCGACACCGTCCGGCAACTGACTCCGCAGAAAATCTATATGATCGTCGGCCATCAGGCCGATCAGGTACGGGAAGCGCTGGCCGGCCCCGACCTTGAATTCGTTCCCCAAAAACAACAACTCGGCACCGGGCACGCGTTGCAGATTGCGCAGCCGTATCTTGAAAAGGACACCGCCGCTCACGTGCTGGTCCTGGTGGGCGACGTTCCGTTGATTCGCAAAGAGACGCTCGAAGATTTTCTTGACGCCCACCGCAAGCAGCGCGCCGCCGGCAGCGTGCTGTCGGTTCGATTGGAAAACCCCGCCGGGTACGGACGGGTGGTGCGGCGGGGGGGCGCGTTCCTCGGCGTTGTCGAAGAGAAGAACTGCACGCCGGCCCAGAAGAAGAACCGCGAGATCAGCACCGGCATTCTCTGCTTCGACCGCAAGAAACTGCTGGCGCATATCGGCCGGCTCAGCAATAAAAATCCGCAGGGGGAATATCTTCTGCCCGACCTGCTCACGATCTTCCGCCGCAAGAAGTTCCGCCTCCACGCGTTCGAAGCCTCGGACCCGAAAGAGGTCGAAGGGGTGAATGACCGGGCCGGCCTGGCCCGCGCGGAAAAGCGCATTCGCCGCCGGAAGCTCGAATCCTTGATGCAGTCGGGGGTGAGCGTCATCGACCCCGACAACACATATGTCGACCTGGAAGTCGAAATCGGCCCGGATACGGTTGTCGAACCCGGCGTCAGCCTGTTCGGTGAAACCCGCATTGGGGCCGATTGCCTGATCCGTTCCTATTCAACCCTACAGAATTGCCGCGTCGGCGACCGTACCGTAATCCAACCCTGTTGTTGCATTACCGACACCCAGATCGCCTCCAACTCTCTTATTGGCCCTTTCGCCAACCTGCACCACGGCACTCAAATCGGAGCCGACACCCGAATCGGAAACTTTGTGGAAGTGAAAAATTCTTCCGTGGGACAAGGCTCCAAAGCCGCTCATCTGACTTACCTGGGCGACGCTACGTTGGGCAAGAAAGTCAACATCGGCGCGGGGACGGTAACCTGCAACTACGACGGGAAGAAGAAATTCCCTACCCACATTGAAGACGGCACTTTCATCGGCAGCGGGAGCATGTTGGTGGCGCCGATTCGAATCGGGAAAAATGCCTACGTCGCCGCCGGGTCCACCGTGACCAAGGATGTCCCCGACGGGGCGCTCAGCATCGGCCGCGCACACCAAGTGAACAAGGAAGGTTGGGCGGAAAAGAAAAGGGACAAAGAAGCCGGCGCACCGGGTAAGCTTTCCACGCCGCCCTCCACGAAAGAAGAAAATTCTTAGCCGTTTAAATTTCTCTTCAACTCCTCCACAACCTTTTCCAATTGCTTCTTTGTCAGTTGTGGATGTACGGGCAGGGAGAGGATTCTGCTGGCCAAGTCCTCGCTTACGGGCAGAGGAGTTGCGGGCTGCGGGGCAAATGCAGGCTGAAGGTGCAGCGGAGAGGGATAGTAGACCGCCGTCGGGACTCCCGCTTCTTGCAACTTCCTGCGAAGCGCTGTTCGCTGTTTCTCGGGGGAATCTCCGGTAAGCAACACGGAAAATTGGTTGTAGGAGTGTTCGACGCCTTCGGAAACATACGGCACGGTGAGCCCGTCCACCTCCTTCAACCGGGAGGAAAGAAACTCGGCATTCTCCCGCCGTCGACGGAGGAACTCGTCCAGTCGCTTCAATTGGCCCAGGCCCAGCGCTGCCTGTACATCCGTCATCCGGTAGTTGAAGCCGAGTTCCGGGAAAATATATTCATCGCCTTGCCCGTGGTTCCGCAGGCGAAGACATTTCTCGTAGAGAGCGGCATCGGAAGTCGCAATCATCCCTCCCTCGCCCGTGGTCATGTTCTTCGACGGGTAAAAGGAAAAGCAGACGGCATCCGGGAAACCGCCGACATCGTTACCCTCGAAGCGAGTCCCCTGCGCCTGCGCCGCGTCCCAGACAATGCGCAAGCCGCGCCGCTCAGCCAGGGCCTGGTACCCGGAAACGTCGCAACTGTTGCCGAACAGATGGACGCCCGCAAGGAGTTTCGTTTTCGGCGTGATCCTTCGCTCGGCGTCGGCACCATCAAGCGTAAACGTCTTCGGGTCTACGTCGCAAAAGAGGGGCCGCGCCCCGGCGGTCACAACCATGCTGGCGGTGGCAATAAACGTGAAAGAAGGAACCAGGACCTCGTCGCCCCCCCTGGCGTCGGTGGCTTCGAGCAATGAAAGGTAGGCCAGATGCAACGCCGCCGTGCCGGAGTTGACCGAGACGGCAAACCGCGCGCCGACTTTGGCCGCGAAAGCCTCTTCGAACTCCCGGCACAGCGGACCTTCGCGAAGCCGTCCGCTGCGCAGCACCTTAGAAACACGCTCCAGGTCCTCGGCGGCAATCGACGGCGAACCCATGGTAATTTCTTCGGCTGCTTCACTCACGATTGAATTCCCTGTCCTCATAACAGCCATCCGAATGGAAATCGATGTGACCTTTACGCTTGGATCACTTTCCCCTGCATTTCGGTGGGAGCGGGAAGCCCGAAGCGCTCCAAAATTGTGGCCGAAACGTCGTACAGGTGCATCCCCTCCACCTGTTTGTTTTGCGCCCCGACGGGCTCCTTCAGGATCAACATTCCGAACTCGGCGTGGTTGGCGTCGTCCGGCCCCGTATCGTTTTCAAAGGTGTAGACCGAACCATGCCCCACGCTTCCCACCGAACGCCAATGGAGTTCACCGAAGATGGTCACCAAGTCCGGCGCCACGCCCTTCACCGCGCGGTAAATCTCCTGCGGCTTGTGGGCGCGATTTCCCAGCGGGCGGCCTTCGTGATCGTTCATCGCTTCGAGCTTCGTTTTCAACTCATCGCGAACCTTCTCGTATTGATCCGGCTCCACTTTCCCTTGCGGCTCCCGGCCCTTGACGTTCATAAAGATGCGCGAGTAGTAGCCGCCCTCGCCCCAGGCTACGGTATTCGGCCAATCGATCTCAACCTTGGCGATCGGCGTCAGCCCCCTCACCGGCTGCTTCAATTTCAAGTACCCTTCCCGCATCAGCCACTCGTTGACGCAGATTCCGCCCTCCATCTTCTTCACCCCGTGGTCGGAGACGACGAAGAGGGTGGTCTCCTCGCCCAGGACCTTCAGCAGCGCGGCGATCTTCCGATCGACGAACCGGTAATACTCGAAGATGGCGTTCTCAAAGGCATTGCCCGCCTCGTACTTCCGATGTGTCTTGTCGAAGAATTTCCAGAAGGCGTGATGGATACGGTCGGTCCCCATCTCGACCATCATGAAGAAGTCCCAGGGCCGCGTGGTCAGCAGATACTCGGCCACGGCAAAGTGCTGCTCCGTCATTTTATAGACCTGGTCGAGAATGGGCGCTTTATCTTCGGAGCGGAAATTATCGACATCTAAAAGATACGGCCCGAAGCGCCGATCGAGTTCCTCTTTGAGAGCGGGCGGATGCGCGTAGGGCGATTTCGGCGTGGGCGTCAGAAAGCAGCCGATCATGCAGCCGTTCACCGGGCTCGGCGGATAGGTTCCCGGCACGGCCATGACAATGACCTGCTTGCCCGCTTCACCCAGGATGTCCCAGGCGCGCGGCACTTGGACTGCCTTGGAGTTGGCAAAGTAGAGGCCGTCGTAGCTGTGGTCCTTGCGATTGCGAAAACCGTAGATGCCCAGCTCCCCCGGGTCGCGTCCGCTCATCATGCAGGACCAAGCTGGAACGGTAATCGGCGGCGTGACGCTTTCAAGCTTCCCCCACAAACCTTGTTCGCACAAGGAACGCAGGCAGGGAAGCTCATCCCGCCAACGGTCAAAGACCAACTCCGGCGCCGCACAATCGAGACCAATCACTGCAACCTTTTTGGCCTTGGTGATACGCTTACGCTCCTTCGCTCAATATCGATTACCCCCTGCACCGCATTCCACAAAAAAGTGGATTCCCACGGCAAAAAGTAGCACCCTATTCTATCGAATTCCGCACTTCTGGCAAGCTGAGGCACTACCTGTTTTTCGCCATTTACCTATTTCTATCCCTCAGCAGTTGAGCTAAAATAGCGTTTTCCCGGTTCAGGTCTCATCTACCCGCGAGAGGGATTCATTCATGTCCGTCACGATTGGGGAAGAGGCTCGCCGCGCTCACCACGGTCGAAATCGACGGCGAATACGTCGGCCGCTTGGCCGCCAATTCCCTGGTGGAGGCAGGCGAGGGAAATCATCCGTCCGGAAAGCAGTATCCACTTGAGACCAGCCTGGTGGTCGGCGAATCCACCGCCGCGCCCCCCGCCCAAGCTCGAAAATCGAAATCGATTCGTCCGGATTTCTTGTAATCGAGAACGGCCTAGCTCGTCGGTCGTCGGGTTGAAAAAATCTTCTTCCTGGGGATTTTTCCATGCACAGAGCCGCAGCCTTTGCCACTCTACTACTTGGCATTTCACTTTTCGGAGCAGGTTGCACGGGCGACGTTTCGCCGAAAAAGAACGTCCTGATGATGATCGCCGACGACCAGGGAATGGACATAGGCGCCTATGGAAGCAAGGTGGTCCAAACCCCGAATCAGGACCGTCTGGCCGAGCAAGGTGTACGGTTTACGAACGCCTTCGCCACGGTCGCCTCCGGCAGCACCAGCCGGCCGATAATCCTCACGGGGCTTTTCAATCACACCAACGGGCAATACGGCCATGCCCATTCGTACCATAATCTCCACACTCTTCCCCACGTTCAATCGCTTCCGTTTCTGCTCCGGGAGGCCGGTTATCGAACCGGAATTGTGGGGAAATTCCACGTCAACCCGGCGTCGCGGTTTCCCTTCGACTACCAAGCGCCTTGGAAGGAACTGGGCGGGCGTCGAAGCCGTTCGGTCTTCTCCCGACGAGGTCGAACTGCCCTCGCACCTTCCCGACACCCCGGAGACACGCCAGGAGATGGCGGAATATTACCAAGCTGTAAGCCGCCTGGACCAGGGCATCGGCATGATGCTCAATGTACTTGAAGAGACCGGACACGGCCAAGACACGTTGATCTTCTTCTTCAGCGACAACGGCATTCCCTTTGCGGGAGCCAAGACCAATCTCTATGACCCCGGCGTCCATCTCCCGTTTCTGGTCTCTTCCCCGGAGCAGTCCCGGCAGGGAGTCGTGAACAACGCCATGGTGAGTTACATCGACCTGGTTCCCACCATTCTCGACTGGACTGGAGCCGCCGAGCCCACCTACGCGCTTCCCGACCGCTCGATTCTTCCCATCTTGGAAGAGGAAAACCCGGAGGGATGGGATGAAGTCTACCTCTCCCACACCTTCCACGAGATCACCATGTACTACCCCACCCGCGGTCTCCGCACGCGGCGCTACAAGTATCTAAAGAATCTCTACCCGGAACTGAGCTTCCCGCACGCTTCCGACTTAGGGGCCTCGAAAACATGGCAAAGTATCCTGAAGGGAAAATCGACCCATCTGGGGGCGCGTCGAGTCCAAGATTACCTCCAGCGGCCCGCCGAGGAACTCTACGACCTCGAAAACGACCCAGAAGAGGTGAAAAACTTGGCCGGCGACCCGCGCCACGCCGAGTTGATAAAAAAGTTCCGCGGGCGATTTCTCGATTTCCAGAAACGCACGGATGATCCTTGGGCGAGAAGCGCCGCCGAGTGGGGAGAGTTCCTATTCGGCAGCGGGAGTGACCCGAACCGGGTTCCGGGCAACTTATTCTTCATTTTCGAGTCCTGATCGTTTTCCCGGCCCTTAGGGTTCCGGCAGATTCCCCTTTTCACGCTCCTCGGCAGAGGACCCAGGTCTTTTTGTTCCCCGGGTTTTTCCCAGACAACTCAGACAGCACGACCTTCCCGTTTAATACCACTCCCGCAGACGAATTTCGATCCCTTTTTCTTCCTTCAGGGCCGCGGAAAATTTGCCGAGGTCGCTTCCCCGATAATGGTACGGATAGACCACCTTGGGACGGAAGGCCGCGACGCAACCGGCCGCCTCTTCCGGCGTCATCGTATAAGGCAGGTTCATGCAAACGAAAGCGACATCGATATCTTTCAAGGCCTTCATCTCCGGAGTGCACTCCGTATCGCCGGAAAAATAGAGCCGCTTGCCGCCCAGGGTCAGGACGTAGCCGTTGCCGCGGCCCTTGTCGTGAAACAGCTTCCCGGGGCCCGGTCCGCGGACCAAGTTGTACATCGGCACGGCTTCAATCCGAATTCCCTCGATGGACTTGCTTTCGCCGTTTTCCATCACCTGCGCCTGGGATACCGTTTTGGCCACGGCCGCGGGCGCGACGACCGCCGTGGACTCCTTGCTCAGGTTCTGGACCATCTTCGGGTCCATGTGGTCGCCGTGAATGTCGGTAATCAGAATCACGTCCGCCTTCGGCAGCCCGGAATAATCTCCCCTGCCCCAAGGATCGACGTGGATCACCTTGCCGCCGAACTCCAGCATCAGGCTGCCGTGCGTGACGGGCGTGATGCGGATGTCGCCGCTTGAGGTTGGGACGGTTTTCGTCTCACGGGCGGCCAACGCCCCCACGGTGAAACCGACAACGAGAAGCATACAGACGGCGGCCAGCGCCGAGCCTTTTCCCAATCGAAATCTTCCACCAGTCGAGTTTAAGTTCCGCATCGCTGATACCCCTTTTTTCATTAAATTAGATCCCCTGGAGCCTAGCCTGTCATGCTCCGGCCCGTCGGCACAACGCAAAAATTTAAAAAACCCGAATTCTCCCAGAAACCATCCGCCTCCACCGATCATCAAGAAGAGCAATGGAATAGTTTTAGGGATGCTCCCCGCAAGCGAAGAGCGAAGGAGGGCATCCGTCCTATTCAGAAATCAGGAGGAATCAATGAATCGAATTCTAGTTCACAGCCTGGCTGCGGTGATCCTGACTTTTGCGGCTGCCTTTTCCGGCGTAGCCAAGGGTCATGCCGTGGAAGGCGAAATCGTCGACAGCCGATGTTACAAAGCCATGAATAAGACCGGCGCCGAGCATCAGATGTGCGCCAAAAGCTGCCTGAAGGGCGGTCTCCCGGCCGGTCTTCTGACCAGCAAGAGCAAGTACTACACGCTGTTGATTCAGGGCCACGCTCTGGCCGCCGTCGCCGGTGAGCAGGCGCGGGTAGAAGGCAAAGTGGACAAAAATGCGAGCACCATCATCCCCATGAAGATCCAGGTAAAGAAGAACGGCTCCTGGAAGGATGTTGAACTACTGCCACAGATGATGTAACAATTCGTTACTCATCTGTCGGTTATCGCTCAATGGGAAAGAGGAAGGGACCCCCATGCCGGAGATCAGCCGAGCCTGCCTGAGCCTAAGACGGCACCCCGGAACAGCCGGTAACGGGGCCCTCATTTTTTTCCTACAAACCGCCTATAAATCGCCATGGAATCACCCTGCAATTACACTTCAGCGAAAATAACAGAGGAACCCGTCTCATCGGGCCCCAGATCAGATGTAGAATACAGTCTCCGAGGCGTGGGTACCAGTTGACCTGACGCGGCGAAAGCGTTTACATTTTCTAATGCGAAAATTCGGGTGGCCCCCAGCGGAAGGGCCGAGATGGAAGATTTTCGCCCGAACATTTCTCCCCTTCGTCTATGGGGGGTCCTTCAACCCGGAGCAATCTCTTGGCAGGGGTAAGCCTTCTTGACTCCTTCCCTTTCCCACAAAAATATTCTCTTCCTCTCTGTAGCCGGCGTCGTCCTCCTGGGCCTGCTGGGCGGAGCTTTTTTCCTGGACCCAACGCCTGACCAGGATCACAACGCCAAGGATTCCGAGTCATCTGAGATCACGTTGCGGCCCGTCAGCCCGTCCCTTTCAGCTTACGTTTCGAGTTTATGGGGAAAACGGAAACCCGAGCAGCCGATTTCCTTTACGCACCGGAAGCATTTGGAATTCGGCATGGAGTGCGCCAACTGCCACCAGTTTGCCTCGCGCGGCCCCCGAGCAGGCATTCCGGGAATTCAAGAGTGCATGATGTGCCACGCCGCCGTCGCCACCGAATCACCTGAAATCCAGAAAATGGCCAAGCTCCAGGAAGCTGGGAAAGACATCGCTTGGGAGCGCGTCTACGGATTTGAACAGCACGCCCACGTTCGCTTTGAGCACGCGCCCCACATTCGCGCCGAGGTGGAGTGCAAAACCTGTCACGGCGACATGAGCACGCTGACGGTGGCCGAAGAGTTGGTGGAGCACACGATGGGCACCTGTATTGAATGCCACGAGCAGAACCAGGCGAGCCTGGACTGCCTCGTGTGTCACAACTAGTTTTATGGACCGAAGAAACTTTATTAAAATTTCCGCCATCACCGCCGGCGGTGTCGCGCTCGAAGGCTGCGGGCATCCGGAAATCAAGCTGGTCCGCTTTCTGCCCGAAGAGGAGCTCACGCCCGGCATCGCCCACTGGAAGCCGAGCCTCTGCCGTCAATGCAGCGCCGGTTGCGGCGTCTGGGTCCGGCTGATGGACGGCGAGGTGGAGATCGTCCGCAACGGCGAGCGGGGACTGCTGCCGCGGAAACTTGCCAAGAAGCTCGAAGGCAACCCGGAGCACCCCGTCAACGGCGGCAAGCTCTGCGCCCGCGGCCAGGCGGCGCTGCAGTTGACCTACAACCCGGACCGGATTCGCGGCCCTCTGAAGCGGACCGGCGAGCGCGGCTCGGGACAATATGAAGAGATCAGTTGGGAAGCGGCTCTCACCGAGCTTACCGCCCGGCTGAAAGCGTTGCAGGGAAAAGGAAAGGACCGCTCGCCGGCTTTTCTCAGTTCGCCCTTGCGCGGCCCTCGTCGCCGACTGGCGGACCGTTTCCTTTCCGCCTTCGGCGCGTCCGGTCGGACGGAGTATGAATTCTTCGGCGAGCCGGTTCTGCGCCGCGCGAGCGGCATCAGCTTCGGCCGCTATGCCCTGCCCGCCTTTGATCTTGCAAACTGCAACTACTTGATCAGCTTCGGGGCGGATTTCCTCGGCACGTGGCTTTCGCCGGTTTCGCAGGCGGACGGCTTCGGACGAATGATTCAAGGCCGCGACGGGCGTCGGGGAAAGGTGGTTCAGTTCGAGGCGCGCATGACGCCTACGGGCGGCAAGGCCGACGAGTGGGTCCCGGTTCGTCCCGGCAGAGAGGGCGTGGTGGCCCTGGGAATCGCGCATGTGCTGATGAAGGAGGGGCTTCGTACACCCGCCTCGGCAGGACAGGCGGGCCGCGCCATAGAAGGGTGGAGTGCAGGCTTGCCGGAATTTACCCCCGAACGAGTAGAAGAGATCACCAGCGTTAAGGCCGACCGCCTGATACGGTTAGCAGGTGAGATCGCCTCGCACACGCCTGCAACCATCATGATCGGCGGCCCGGCGCTGGCCCACACCAACGGCCTCTTCAGTGCCCTGGCCGTAAACGCCCTCAACGCGCTCGTCGGCAGCTTGGGGAGTCCCGGCGGCTTGTCGTTCACCCCGGCGCCGCCCCTGCCGGGCTTGACTGATGGAGGAACGGGCAGGAACTCTGCGAACTCGATACAAGAACTGGCCCAACAGATTCTTACCGGAAAGCCTGCACCCATTGAAGTTTTACTCCTTTCGGACGCGAATCCGGTCTTCTCCTCGCCGCCCGGCTGGCAAATCCGCGAAGCGCTCGACCGGGTTCCTTTTATCGCCTCCTTCGGGATGATGCTGGACGAAACCAGCGCCCTGGCCGACCTGATTCTCCCCGACCATTCACCTTTGGAGTCCTGGCAGGACGACGTGCCGGAGACGGGAACGCTTCAGGCTACGGTGAGTCTGGCCGCACCCGCCATGGCGCCGCTCTTCAATACGCGCGCCACCGCCGACGTGCTGCTGGATGTCGCCCGGCGGTTGGGCGAGAGGGTTGCCGCGCGGCTTCCCTGGAAAGACTATGAGGAATTTCTCAAAGAGCAGCTCCGCCCCCTGGTAGGCCGCGCCGGCGGCTCCATTGAAACGAACGATTTCAATCAATTCTGGAATCAAGCCCTCGAAAACGGCGGATGGTGGGAGACCACGGCCCGCTCCGCGAAAACTTCAACGGGTACCGCCGTCAAACCCGCAGCCTATGAGCCGCCACAGCTTGATGGAAATGAAGATACATATCCGTTCCACCTCCAGCCCTATGCCTCGCAAAGTTTTATCGACGGGCGGCACGCCAACATCCCCTGGCTGCAGGAGATGCCTGAGGTGCTGCCCACCGCGCGCTGGGGCTCCTGGGTGGAGATCAATCCGCAGACGGCCGAGCGGCTCGGCATTCGGGAAGGCGACCTGCTGGCCGTCGCCTCGGCCCACGGAAAAGTAGAAGCTCCGGCGCTGATCTATCCGGGCATTGCGCCCGACATGGTGGCGATGCCGATGGGCCAGGGGCACAAGCACCTGGGCCGCTACGCAAAAGACCGAGGCGTGAATCCGGCCGCCATCCTTGCGCCCTTGACCGAGCCGGAAACCGGAGCCCTCGCCTGGGCGGCCACCCGTGTACAAATCAAAAAAATCGGCCGCGGACGGCCCATCCTCATCAAAGCCGCCGGGTCGCTTGAAGAACGTCCGGCGGAACAGTTTCCGCGGTAAGAACCGAGTTGAGTGAAATGAACAAAGAAGAAGAAAAGAACAATCATCCGCAATGGGGCATGGTGGTGGACGAAGATCGCTGCACGGGCTGCCAAGCCTGCGTGGTGGCCTGTCAGGCGGAGAACAACGTCCCCACGGTGGGCCCCGAGGAGGCCGCCCAGGGCCGGACGTTGTCGTGGATTCGCATTGAGCGCTACTGGGAGGGCGAGTGGCCAGATGTGCGCGTCAAGTACGTGCCGGTCTTCTGCCAGCAGTGTGACGCCGCCCCCTGCGAGCCGGTCTGCCCCACCTACGCCAGCTACCAGACACCGGAAGGGTTGAACGCACAGGTCTACAACCGCTGCGTGGGCACGCGGTACTGCGCGAACGCCTGCCCCTATACGGTCCGCGTCTTCAACTGGTTCGACCCGGTCTGGGAAACCCCGCTCGATCTGCAACTCAATCCCGACGTTTCGCGCCGCACTACGGGGATCATGGAAAAATGCACGTTCTGCGTCCAGCGGATTAAATCAGCCAAGCAGGACGCGGCAAGCGAAGGCCGCGAATTGAAAGACGGCGACGTCAGCCCGGCATGTGTGCAGTCCTGCCCGTCGGGGGCGCTGGTCTTCGGAGATCTGTCCGACCCGGCGAGCCGCGTCTCACGCCTGGGGCGCAGCCAACGCGGGCATAAATTGCTGGAAGAGCTCGGCACGCAGCCCCGCGTCACCTACCTCAAGGGTGAGGAATGGCACGGAGACGGCGAGGAGAACGCCTAACCCAATGCCTACCTAACCCTATGGACAGCCCCACCAAAAAACAGATCGATCAAGACCTGCTGCGGCCCCTATTCATGGGCTCGCCCCGGTACTTTCTGGCGGTGGCCTTCTTTGCCGCGATCGTGCTCACGGCGCTGGGCGCGTGGGGCTATCAGATCCTTGCCGGGATGGGCGTTGCCGGCATCAACCACCCCATCTTCTGGGGCTTCTACATTACCAACTTCGTCTTCTGGATCGGCTTGAGCCACGCCGGGACGTTGATCTCGGCGATCCTACGCATCACGCATGCCCGGTGGCGGCGGCCCGTCACCCGGTGCGCGGAGGTCCTCACGGTCTTTGCGCTCTCCATCGGCGCCTTGTTTCCCCTGATCCACCTGGGGCGCGTCTGGAAATTCTATTGGCTGCTTCCCTACCCGAACGAACGCGGGCTGTGGCCGAATTTCCGCTCGCCGCTGCTGTGGGACGCGATGGCCATCACCACGTACCTTTTGGGCAGCGTCGCCTTTCTGCTGCTGCCGACCATTCCCGACTTCGCCTTGATGCGCGATAAGTTCCCCGGCTGGAAGAAAAAAGTCTACGCCGTCCTCGCTCTCGGCTGGCGCGGCACGGCGCAACAGTGGCACCGGCTGGAGACGGCCATGAACATTCTGGCTGTGGTCATTATTCCCGTGGCTGTCTCGGTCCACACCGTCGTCTCCTGGGACTTCGCCATGGTGCCCGTGCCGATGTGGAACACGGCCATCTTCGGCCCCTACTTCGTCTGCGGGGCCATCTTCAGCGGGCTTGCGGCGCTCATCATCGCCATGTTTTTTATTCGCAAGCTGCTGCATTTGGAACACTATCTTCAGCCGATCCATTTCGACAATTTGGGAAAGCTGCTGCTGACCCTGTCGCTGCTCTGGCTCTACTTCATCTTCGCCGAGCACCTGACCGCGTGGTACAACAACGAGCCGAGCGAAATGGCCGTCTTCTGGTCCACCATCCGGGGCCGCTATGCGCCGTACTTTTGGACCATGGTCGTCTGTAACTTCGCCATCCCGTTTCCGATTCTCGCCATCCGCCGATTGCGGACCGTCGGCGGGACCCTGATCGCCTCCTTCACAGTGTTGATCGGAATGTGGCTTGAGCGGTTTCTGATCATCGTGCCGTCTCTCTCCTACAAACAGATTCCCTACGCCTGGGGGAGCTATCAACCCTCATGGGTGGAGATTACGATTACGGTGGGAACCTTTGCGGCGATCATTCTGTTCTACCTGCTCTTCGTCAAAGTCGTGCCGATCATTTCCATCTGGGAACTGAAGGGCGGAGAAGAGCAGCCGGCGCGGGCGGAACGCGCGGAAACTTTTAAGGAGCAAGCGGCAGAGCGCTAGGAACGCATGGCGATGAAAAACCAGGTAGCCGAAGCCATCTACGGACTCTACCCCGACGCCGAGGGCGCCGAAGCCGCCGTGCGGAGGCTGGTGCGGGAAGGGGTGGAGGAAGACGCCATCGAACTGATCTCCCCTGAACCCATCGAAGATCCCACACTGCTGCAAAAGCGGAAGGTGAGCCGCATGCCGTGGCTGGCGGCGCTGGGAGGGCTTCTAGGCGGGATCGGGGGGACGCTGATGGTCGTCGGCACGCAACGCTCCTACCCCATCCCGACGGGAAGAATGCCGATCGTCAGCACGTGGGCGAACGGCGTCGTCATCTTCGAACTCATGATGATGGGAGTGATCATCACCACAGTGCTCGTCTTACTTTTCACCGCGCGCCTGTCGGAAAGGAACGGAAAACTCTACGATCCGGCGGTCTCCGAGGGCAAATTCCTGGTGGGTGTTCTCGCCCCCGCGGACGACGAGCGCCCGCGCCTGGAAACTCTTTTACGTGAAGCGGGAAGCGAAACGATCAAAACCGTCCCCGCCTGACCTCGCCCGTTCGTTATAGACCTCTCAGTTATTCTCCAGCTGCTCCCGGTTCTCGATTCCCGAAAGTGTAGTGGAGATCATTTCGTTCGACATGGCGAACTGCGAGCCGATAAAGCTCAACTCCGCGCCTCGCTTCCCGCAGAGTTCGGCGGCCTGGCGGGCCGCATCCTTCAGCTCATGAGGAGCCGGGTGCCAGTCCGGCGGGCCGTCTTGAGTAAGAAGCCCCATCGCCAGCGGACTGGCGTTGATTAAGCCAAGTCCTCGCGCCCGCACTTCCGGGCCCAAGTTGTCCACCAGCGCCGTGTTATAGAGGCAAGAGTGGCAATAGCTGAGGACGAAATCAATTTCGGTCTTGGCAATCTCCAGCACTTGGGTCAACGCCTTCAACGGATACCCGGAAAAGCCAATGAAGCGGCACTTGCCCTGCCGCTTCAACTCCTGCATGGCGGGAATCGTCTCTTCCGCTACCTGGCGCAGGTCGCCGAACTCCACATCGTGCGCAATGAGCAGATCGACGTAGTCGGTCTGGAGACGGCGGAGACTCTCTTCGATGCTCGTCCGGACACGCTCCGCGGAAAAATCGAAGTCGGCGAAATCGTACCGCCCCAGCTTGGTCGAAAGTATGATCTTATGGCGGCGGCCCTTGAGCGCCTCGCCCAGCACCGTCTCGCTGCGCGTCAGCCCGTAATACGGCGACGTATCGAAAAAGTTGATCACCCGGTCGACGGCGTCTGCGACGGCGCGTTTGCCTTCCGCCTCATCGATCTTTCGGAAGACGTGTCCCAAGGTCGCCGCGCCGAAACCGATGACGGAAAGCCTCAGGCCCGTCCTGCCGAATTCCCGGTACTCCATATACTCTCTCCGTTCCGCAGATATTTTTTTCGGGATTCCATACCGCATTCTATGCGAAATTCTTTCGATGCGCACCGCCAAATCACTCCGCAACCTCCGGCCCCTCGATTTTCCCCTTCGACCTCACCGGAAATTTCTGTTAAACTAGATCTCTTATAGCTATTTTCCCAAAAACACTGGGAAAAAGCTCCCATCAAGGGAATCTTCCCGTAACCTTGAGGGAAAAGAAACCGTCTATAAGTAAAAATTCACAGAGGATCACTAAAGTATATCAATATCTCCCACCCTTAAAGGAATCGCCCGCGCCGGGGTTGCCGGCTTGCTTCTGGCGTGCATGATCCTTCCCCCCGGGGCGCAAGCCGACTCCCGCCTCCCCGCTTCCCCTCCCGTGTTGAGGATCCCTCGCCTGGAACGCGCGCCCCTGCTGGAAGACTTTTTGGATATGAAGCCCAACGGGAAGGTCAAGGGGCGGATGGCGAAGGTCGAAGGTTTCACTCAGTATATGCCGCGAGACGGTGAACCCTCAACCCAGCGCACGGAAGCATATATAGGGTATGACGAGAAAAACTTTTACGTAGTCTTTATCGCTTTCGACAAGGAGCGGTCCAAAATCCGCGCCCGGATGACACGCCGCGACAACATGTTTAAAGACGATCGGGTGTCTCTTACTCTAGACACCTACCATGACCGGCGGCGTGCTTATTCGTTCATGTGTAACCCCTTAGGAGTTCAGGGAGACCTCCGGTATGCGGAGGGCGGAGGGGGGTCCCCTTTCAATCTCGCGTTCAATACGCTCTGGCATTCCCAGGCACAACTGACCCCGGAAGGGTTTGTGGTTTGGATGGCGATTCCCTTCAAGAGCCTCCGCTTCTCTTCGGCCGCCAAACAGACCTGGGGGATTTACTTCACTCGCTCGATCCAGCGTGGGAATGAAACCGCCTATTGGCCTCGGATCTCAAGCCGCATCCAGGGCCGCGTCAATCAGGCGGCCACCCTGGTGGGCCTGGAAAACATCTCCCCCGGGCGAAACGTGCAATTGATTCCCTTCGGCTTTTTTCGGTCATTCCGCTCCTTGGACAAGGTGGACCCCGACCGTCCCCAATTCATCACGAATAATGCGGAACCCGCCGGTGGCGTGGACGCGAAATTCGTCGTCAAAGACAGTTTCGTCGTCGACGTGGCTATCAACCCCGACTTCAGCCAAGTGGAATCCGACGACCCGCAGGTGACCGCCAACCAGCGTTTCGAGGTGTTTTTCCCCGAGAAGCGCCCTTTCTTCCTGGAGAACGCCAGCTTCTTTCAAACCCCCATCAATTTATCCTTCACCCGCCGCATCGCCGACCCGCAGTTCGGCGTCCGTTTGACGGGAAAGGCCGGGCCTTACGCCATCGGCGCCCTGATGGCCGACGATCAGTCGCCGGGCAGAGAGGTCCCTTTGGGAGACCCGATTTTCGGAAGGCGCGCGAAGTTTGGGGTTCTCCGTATCAACCGGGACATCTCCCAAGAGTCCACCATAGGTATGATTTATACGGACCGTGAGTTTTTGGGGAGTTCCAATCGGGTAGGGGGAGTGGACACCCGCATCAAGCTGAACCGGAACTGGGCCGTCTCGATGCAGGCGGTAACCAGCTCAACTCAATTTCTCGACGGGACCCACACCAGCGGGTCCGCCTATGACGTGGAAGTCAAGCAGGCTAGCCGTAAAATAGACTTACGTTTCGAATTCAACGACCGGAGTACGGGCTTCGATACCTTGACCGGCTTTCTACCGGGACGCCGCCGAAGTCGGCGAGTGCGACTGCGGCGCGACATCCGCAACTTCCGACACTTCACACGCTACCGCTTCCGCCCGGAAGGCAAGTTCTTGATCTCCTGGGGACCTTCCTATTCCATCAATCCCTCCTGGGATCACCAGGGCACCCGCCTCGATTTCCTTTACGGCGGCGGCATGAATTGGGAATTCATGGGACGGACCTATGCGACATTGTTTTTCGACGGCTCCCGGGAGCGCCTGCGGCCGGTGGACTTCGACAAGCTGACCGTCAGCCAGGACTATGCCGGGAGCCGCAAGGGGTTCTTCTTCAGATCGGACTACCTCCCTGAGCTCAGCCTGTCAGCGGCATTCTCCATCGGCACCCGCATCAATTTTGTCCCCCCCGAAGGAGAGGCCCCCACGCTCGCCAACGCCACCAGCACCAATCTTGGAGTGACCCTGAAGCCTCTGACCCCTCTTAGCATTAAGAATACCTACATCCTGGAACGGCTCACCGACCGCCTTACCCAAGGCAAGACCAGCGTCTTCAACAATCACATCACGCGCTCCAAGTGGAACTGGCAGTTCAGCCGCGAGCTTTCGCTCCGCGTCATTGTCCAGTACAACACCGTGCTGGCCAACTCATTCGCTACCGATCTGAATACGAAAAAAAACTTCAACGCCGATTTCCTGTTCACCTATCAGGCCAATCCCTGGACCGCGCTGTTCATTGGCTATAACGGAAACGCGCAGAACATTGCCCTCGCCGGCAGTGAAGTGATCCGAACCGACAACTTCCTGCACGACGCCCGGCAGTTCTTCGTCAAATTTTCCTATCTCATCCCCTTCTGACGGTCTCCCCCTCTTTTGAAGGGAAAACAAGATTCCTCCGTTTCCCTCTTGCTATCGAAGCCGGTTCAGATAAAAATCGGGTTTTCCTTTTCGTTCTCGCTTTCGTTATGAATCCTTGCGCGGGTATCCGTCGCAGAATTATGGAAGGTGAACCTGCCGATTCATAAAATTACCGATGACTGATCTGAACACAATGGATGCCGCAATGGAACTCACGCCGGAAGCCTGGCGGCTGCTGATCATCTTCGCTTCTACGATCGTCGGCCTGATGATCTTCCCGCGCGCCGGGGGCGCCGTGGTAGTCGTCGGACTTACCGCCACGGCTCTCGCCGAGGTACTTCCTATTGAAGAAGCGCTTGACGGCTACTCGAATCCTTCCGTTTGGCTCGTGCTGGCCGCTTTTCTGATCTCGCGCGCGTTGATCAAGACCGGCCTTGCCCGCCGTATCGCACTCCTGTTCGTTCGCTCCTTCGGGGGCACATCGCTCGGACTCAGCTACTCGTTGATCGCCACCGACGTGGTGCTGGCCACCACCATTCCCTCGAACGCTGCGCGCTGCGGCGGTGTAATACTGCCCATCACGCGCAGCTTGGCCGAGCTCTATAAATCCTATCCCGGCTCTTCGGCTTCGCTACTGGGCAGCTACCTGATGATCGCCATCTACCAGGGAGACATCATTGCGGCGGCGATGTTTCTGACCGGGCAGGCCAGCAACGTACTGGCCGCGGATTTCGCCGCAGATGTCGCCGGCGTTTCCATGAGTTGGGGACGCTGGCTGGTGACGGCCTCGGTCCCGGCGGCGGTTTCGCTGGTCTTGATCCCCCTGCTGCTCCATCGCCTGCATCCCCCCCAGATCACGCGTACGCCGGAGGCGGCGGACTTCGCCCGTCGGGAATTGGTGGCCGCGGGTCCGCTGAGCCGTCAGGAGAAGATCGTCCTTTTGGTCTTCGTCCTGGTCTGCCTTCTTTGGGCCACGGGGTCCTGGCACGGGCTGAAAACGACCACCGTGGCGCTGGTCGGCGTCTGCGGGTTGTTGCTAACCCGCGTGCTGACGTGGGAAGACGTGGTGAGTGAGAAGCGCGCCTGGGATGTCTTTATCTGGTATGGAGGATTGGTACGGCTGGGAAAAGCCGTCGGCGAAAAGGGGTTGACCGGGAAACTTGCTCACGAGATCGGCGAAGCCATGCCCGCCTGGGGATGGCTGGCCGTGCTCATTGTCGTCGTACTGATCTACTTCTTCAGCCACTACGGATTCGCCAGCATCACGGCTCACATCCTGGCAATGTATCCCGTCTTTCTGGCGCTGCTGCTCGCCAGCGGTGTCCCTCCGGCGCTGGGGGCCTTCTTCCTGGTCTTCTTCGCCAATCTCGACGCCGGACTCACGCACTACGGAACCACACCCGCGCCCATGATCTTCAGCGTAGGGTACCTGAAGCATACGACGTGGTGGAAGCTGGGATTCTTCTGCGCCCTGGCCAACATCGCCATCTGGTTTACGGTGGGACTCCTCTGGTGGAAACTTCTCGGTCTGTGGTAAAAAAGAAGAGCCCTCGATTCTCGTAATAAATTCATAAAAGGAAAACTTCGAGTGATGCGGCACAGGCCTTTTTGGTTTTTCTGCGCAATCATGCTGCGGAACCTTTCTCTCTAGGCCCGGCAGGAGTCGCCCGAAAACGACGGCGCGCGAACCATGCAGGCTTATCGGCTCACGGAGGCCCCGGAAATCGACGGCCGCGTGGGCGGCTCGCCCTGGCCCGCACCGTCAATCCCGAGGCCCATGAAGCCTATCTGAAGGGCATGTACTTATACGACAAGCATACGAGAGAGGACAATCCGAGAGCGATTGAGTTCGCCCAGCAGGCAATCGAAATAGACCCCGGCTACGCTCCGGCCTATGCATTATTGTCCTCCTCTTACTGCGAATTTGGCTCGTTTGTGGGTATTCCCGCTATTCCCGCGAGTGAGGCAAGAGCGAAAGCACTGGCAGCAGCCATGAAGGCATTGGAAATTGATGACACGCTTTCCGAAGTCCACCTAGCGCTGGGAAGGATCCTAGAGGTTGAACATTGGGACTGGGCCGGAGCAGAGAGCGAATTCAAGCGAGCTATTGAGCTAAACCCAAACTCTGCCCTTGCCCACCAAGCGTACGCTAATTACTTAGGCTATGTGACGGTGAAAGGCCCGGATGCGGCCATCCGGGAGGCGAAGCGTGCCAAGGAACTTGATCCCCTCTCGTTCTGGGGAAACGCACCTGTCGGCCTGCTCTATGCAAACGCCGGCAAGTACGTCAAAGCGTCGGAAGAATTCCAGAAGTCGCTCAAAATGTATCCGCACAGTGGCATCTTGCATATGGTAATAGGTATCGCTCATCGCCGAAATGGAAGATACGATGAGGCCATCGTTGAATTCGAGAAGGCGTTAACTCTCTCTCCTGGCAGCACTGGTCTGGTGGGGGCGTTGGGCCACGCCTATGCGGTGGCAGGAAAGAGAGCCAAGGCGCTGAAGATACTGGATGATTTGAAGCAGTTGTCGAAGCGAGGCCAGGTCCAAGCAACAACAGTGTCAAAAGGCTATGCTGGTCTGGGGCAGAAGGACCAGGCATTTGAATGGCTGGAAAAGGCTTACGAGGAGCATGAAAGGGAACTAGTTAATATAAAGATAAATTCAGCTTGGGTTAGCTTGCGATCCGACTCCCGGTTCGGCGGCGAGAGCAAGCAAAGCCCGCCTTGACCTTGCTCCCGTCGATTCATTAAGATGAAAACCTAGGACTTAAAAAAGGATCAACCGTGGCCCATCTGACACGCCATGACTTAAAACACGAAGACGATTTTGAGCGGATGGTCCGCCGGACCCGGGAGATTTTCACCGAGCGCGGGCGGCAGATTCTGACCGGGGTGCTGCTGGGAATCGCCGTCGTAGCCGCCGCCTGGGCCTTTCGCCTTCACGAGCAAACCCAGGAAGAGCAGGCCGGGTTCGCGCTCAGCCATGCTCTGCGCGTCTACCACGGCTTCGTCGAGGACCCGGAGAATCCCCAGAACACGCCTCCCGACCTCACCTTCTCCACCGAAGAGGAAAAATACGAACGGGCGCTCGACGAGTTCTCCGAAGTCTTCGCCCAGTACCCGGGCCGCAAGGCCGGCGGTTTTGCGCGGACCTACATGGGCCTGTGCCAAGCGCGGCTCGACCGGAAAGAGGATGCGCTGAAGACGCTCGAAGCGGCGGCGCGGAATGCAAACCCGGAGGTCTCCACGCAAGCGAAGTTCGTCCTGGCCAGAGAGAAGGCGCAGGCCGGGCAGGTCGAAAAGGCACAGGAAATCTACCGAAAACTGATCGAGGAGAAGACGGCGGCCTCGCTGCACCCGGTGGCGCAAATGGCGCTCGCCGACACCTACCGCGAATCGAACCCCGAAGAGGCCCGGAAGCTCTATCGGGAGCTTCAAACCCGTTTTCCCGCGCAGACCGCACTCTTCACCAGCCTTCAATCGCTTCTGGACTTCTTACCCAAGCCGGCTTCGCCGCCCCCATCAGATATCTCACCCCCGGCGGAAACCTCCCCTGAGGAACAGGACTCTCCCTCTTCTTCCTCCCAGATGGGCGACTCGGGAGCCGGCACGGAGTAAAAAGAGAACCGTGCACTATTGACCCCCGTCGAGGAATCGAGGAGCCGATGGAGTTCGACCCGAAACCACGGTTGGCCGCCTACGCCATGCGGGTCGAGGAGAGCCGGGGGCGGCGACATCCCGAACCGCCTCACCTCTACCGCAACGACTTCGAACGGGACCGCGACCGCATCATCCACGCGCGGGCGTTCCGGCGCCTCGAAAACAAGACGCAGGTCTTCACCCGCCGCTACTCGGACCACTTCCGCAATCGTTTAACGCACACGCTGGAGGTGTCGCAGATCAGCCGCACCGTGGCGATCGCGCTGGGCCTCGATACGAACCTGGTGGAAGCGCTGGCGCTGGTGCACGACTTCGGGCACCCTCCCTTCGGGCACGCCGGAGAAGAGAAACTCGACCAGGTGATACGACGCTACGGCGAGCGGTTCGACCACAACCTGCACGCCCTCCGCATCGTCGAACAGTTGGAACAGAAGTACGTCTCGTTCCGGGGGCTCAACCTCACCTTTGAGGTGCGCGAAGGCATCATCAAGCATTCGCGGCAGTATGAAGAAAAGGAGTTCCCTCACCTTTCCGACTATCTTCTCGATCGACAGCCGCCGCTTGAAGCGCAACTGATCGACCTGGCCGACGAGATCGCCTACAACTGCGCGGACCTGGACGACGGCTACGAGGCGAAGCTGCTCGACCTCAAGACCGTCCTCGACGGCGTGCCCCTCTTCGCCGAAGCCTACAATGAGGTGGACCGCCGGCACCCACAGGCGCTGGAAAAACTAAAATTCAACGAGGCGTTAAAAAGCGTCCTGGACCGATTGGTGAGCGACATGATCGCGCACTCCCAGGATTCGATTCGGGCGCTGAAGCTCGACTCGGTCGCTTCGGTCCGCACCCAGCCGAAGCGCCTGACCGGTTTCAGCCCGTCGATGGGAAAAGCGAATCGGGAATTGAAAATGTTTCTTCGCTCGGCCCTCTATGCACACAAGGCTCTCCGGGGCGAGCGGCAGCGGGCCGTGCGGAAGATCGAAAAGCTGTTCGACTACTACTTGGCCCACCAGCAGAGCCTCTCCCGCTTCTACTATGAGAAGACCCGCTCGGAGCCGCCACCGCGGGCCGTGTGCGATTACATTGCCGGCATGACGGACAACTTCCTGCTCGAACAGTTCCGCCGCCATGTTCAGCGTTAGGTGGAGGTGGCAAGGGAGCGCTAACCCACTCACTATGAACGGGTTGATGGGACGCGAGCACCCCGCCGGGCAATGGCATGGTTGACATCTCAGGGGCCCAATAGTAAGCTAACTGCTTTACCTGGCGAGATATAGCTGCCGTGTTCATCAGCCGAGAAGAACTGGAACGCCACCCCGTTGAGTTCAATACGAACTTTGAAATCGGGGGTCTCGACTTCCGAGGCACAGACATCCGTCAACTCTCGCCGCTGAAGTTTGAAGGCAAGGCGAACCTCATCGGCGAGGAGATTCGCCTCACCGGGCGGCTTGAAGGCCGGGTGGGAAAGCCCTGCGACCGTTGCCTGGAGCCGACCGGTTTCGACCTGAAATGGGAGATCGATCTTTTCTATCGGCCGCTGGCAAGCATTGCGCACGCGGAAGAGTTGGGAATCAGCGATGGGGACACATCGGTCGCCTTCTATTCGGGCGGTTCCATCGCCTTGAGGGATGTCGCCGGAGAGCAGGTAATCCTCTCCGTCCCGATGAAGGCCATCTGCCGGGCCGATTGCAAGGGCCTTTGCCCCCTCTGCGGGACGAATTGGAACCGGACGGCCTGCGGATGCCGAATGCCGCAGAAGGTCTCTCCCTTTGAAGTTTTGAAAAAGCGTTGACCTCGCGCAGTAGGGTTTTTATGGAGACAGGAAACTATGCCGAATCCCAAGCGTCGTCATTCGAAGGCGCGCCGGAACCGCCGTCGCGCCCATGATGCTCTGACCCGGCCCTCCCTTTCGGAATGTCCGAATTGTCATGAAATGAAACTCCCCCATCGCGCCTGCCCGCACTGCGGCCACTACCGCGGGCGGGAGGCCGTACTGGTGGAAAAAGTCTAGTCCAGGACAGGGTTTGGTCTTCAATTTTCTTTCTGGAACCTAAACTATGCGATGGATTGCCGTCGATGCCATGGGGACCGACTGCGCGCCTCAGCCGGAGGTGGAGGGCGCAGTTCAGGCCGCCCGTGAGATGGGTGTGGGAGTGCTTCTGGTAGGCCGTGAAGACCTCCTGAAGCCGGAATTGAAGGCCCAAAATCTCGAGTCTGACGACCTGCCGGTCAAGATTGTCCACGCCAGCGAAGCTGTGACGATGGACGAATCTGCGGCCAAAGCCTTTCGCCGTAAGAAGGATTCCTCCATCCGCGTCGCCGCGCAGTTACTGCAGGACGGAAAAGCCGCCGGCATGATCAGCGCCGGAAACACGGGCGCCGTAGCCGCCACGGTCAAGCTGCTCTGGAGGTCGCTGGAGCGCGTGGACCGTCCGGCCCTAGCCGGCATCTTCCCCACCTCGAACGGCCGGGTCTCCGTGTTGCTCGACATCGGCGCCAACGTCGATTGCAAGCCGCGGAACCTGGAGCAGTTCGCCGTCATGGGCGAAATCTTCTACCGTACCATCATCGGGGAAGAGCGTCCGCGCGTGGGGTTGCTTTCGATCGGCAAAGAAGACACCAAAGGAAACGAGCTGACGCGCGAAAGCTACGGGCGCCTAAAAGGGTTGGACCTGAACTTTATCGGCAACGTCGAAGGCCGCGACCTCTATAACGGCCGCGTGGACGTCATCGTCTGCGACGGGTTCATCGGCAACGTGGCGCTGAAGATCAGCGAGGGGTTGGTCGAGACCTTCAGCGCTCTGCTCAAGGAAGCCCTCTCGAGCGACCTACCCTCGAAGGTCGGCTCGTTGCTCGTCCGCCGCGCGCTGGAGCTCTTCAAAAAACGACTCGACTATTCCGAATACGGCGGCGTCCCGCTGCTGGGCGTTCGCGGCGCCTGCATCATCTGCCACGGCAGTTCGAACGCCAACGCCATCAAGAACGCCGTCCGCCTGGCCGCGGAGTTCGCCGAGGGGCGCGTAAACGGAAAGATCGAAAGTGAGCTGGCCGCCGTCTACGCCCACTGAGCTTTCCGGGCGGCGGATGAACGGTTTCCATTCAACCAAATTTATCTTTTTCGATTCCGACGGCTTGGAATTTTAAAAGGGGAACTGCATGGGCGGAGTATTAGCCGGTATTTTGGGAACGGGAACCGCACTCCCGGAAAAAGTTGTCACCAACGCCGACCTTGCAAAACTGGTGGACACCAGCGATCAGTGGATTACCTCGCGGACAGGCATCAAAGAGCGCCGTCAGGCGGAACCCCACGAGACCACTTCCTCGCTCTCCGTGCAAGCGGCTTGCCGCGCCATGGAGATGGCGAATTGCAAGCCCCGGGAGCTCGACGCGATCATCTGTTCCACCATCTCTCCGGATATGCCCCTGCCGGCTACCGCCGCCTTCATCCAACACCAACTCGGCGCGCCCCAATGCATGGCTTTCGATCTGGCCGCCGCCTGTTCGGGGTTCCTGTTCGGCCTGACCGTGGCCGAGCAGTTCATCAAGACCGGCAAGGCGCGGCGAATTCTCTTGATCGGAGCCGAGCTTCTCTCCCGCTACGTGGACTACACGGACCGAAGCACTTGTGTGATCTTCGGGGACGGCGTGGCGGCGGGGGTGGTCGGCCCGGCGGAGGGCGGCGCCGGGATTCTCTCCGCCGAGATGCACACCAACGGGGGGATGGCCAAGCAGCTCTATATTCCGGGCGGGGGCACGGTCCATCCGGCGTCCTGTGAAACCGTCGAAAAGGGGCTGCACTACATCAAGATGGACGGCAACGAGCTGTTTAAAAACGCCATTCGCAGCATGGAAGACGTTTCCAGGCGCGCCCTCGAAGAAGCCTGCGTGACCGCCGATCAAGTCAACCTTTTCATTCCTCATCAGGCCAATCAACGCATCGCCGAGGCGGTGCGTTATCGGCTGGGCATTTCTTCCAAAAAAACCTATTCGAATATCCATCGTGTCGGAAATACGTCCTCGGCGTCGATTCCCATCTGCCTGGACGAATGTGTCCGCTCCGGGCAGATCAAGAAAGGCGATCTTCTTCTTTTAACGACCTTCGGAGCCGGGGCCACGTGGGGAAGCATCGTTCTACGATGGTAACGAAAGAGAGAAGAATTTGAGTAAAGTCGCCTTTCTCTTCCCCGGCCAGGGGTCCCAGGCGCCGGGCATGGGCCGTGAGTTGGCCGAAACCCATCCGGCGGCCAAGGAAGTCTTTGCACGCGCCGACCGGACGCTGGGAATTCCCCTCTCGACGCTCTGCTTTGAAGGCCCCGCCGACCAGTTGCGCCTCACGGCCAACAGCCAGCCGGCGATTCTTGCCGTCTCGGTGGCGGCCTATCGAGTGCTCCGCGAGAAGGGATTGAAAGCGGACTTCGTCGCCGGACACAGCTTGGGCGAATTCTCCGCTCTGGTTGCCGCCGGAGCGCTCACGCTGGAAGAAGCTTTGCTGCTGGTCCGCAAGCGCGGCCAATATATGCAAGAAGCCGTTCCGGAAGGCCAAGGCAGCATGGCGGCCGTGATGGGCCTGGAGGCGACGCAAGTGGAATCCGTCTGCCGGGAAGCGGCCGAGGGGCAGGTGGTCTCGCCGGCCAATTTCAATTCTCCCAACCAGACGGTCATCGCCGGACATGCCGAAGCGGTGGCCCGCGCATCGGAATCGGCCCAGCGGCACGGAGCGCGCCGCGCCCTGGCCCTGAACGTCAGCGCCCCGTTCCATTGCAGCCTGATGAAACCGGCGGAAGTGAACCTTTCCGCCGACTTGGATGCGGCAGAGTTTCGCCCGCTGGAGATTCCGCTGGTCAACAACGTCGAGGCGCGTCTCACGCGAACTGCCGACGAAGCCCGCGACGGGGTCAAGCGGCAAATCACCCTTCCCGTTCAATGGGTGAAGACCATGCGCTGCCTGCTGAGCGCCGGAGTTACCAACTTTGTGGAAGTCGGCCCCGGAAAGATTTTAACCGGCCTGTTGAAACAGATTGACCGTAGCGTGAAGTGTGCGCCCACCGAAGATGTGGCCGCGCTGAACCAAGCCTTGGAGAGTCTCGGAGTCGCCTCAAAAACTTCGGCCTAGAATCAACTCATGGACTTGAACGGGAAAACCGCGTTGGTAACCGGAGCCTCGCAAGGCATCGGGCTGGCTTGCGCGTTGGTTCTGGCCGAAGCCGGGGCCGACGTGGTGGTGGCCAGCCGCAACCTGGAGCGGCTCGAACAGGTTGCCGAAGAGGTTCGCGCCTTGGGCCGGAAGGCCTTGGCTGTCGCCTTGGACCTAAGCCGCCCGGAAACCGTACCGGCTGCCTTCCATCGCCTTCAAGAAAAGGAGGATTTTTCCAAGATCGACATCCTGGTCAACAACGCCGGGGTGACGCGCGACGGGCTCCTGCTCCGAATGAAGATGGAGGCCTGGCGGCAAGTCCTCGAAACCAATCTGACCGGAGCCTATCTGTGCACCCAGGCCGTGCTCTCCGGCATGGTCCGACGCCGCTACGGGCGGATTGTGAACATCACTTCCGTGGCTGCACAGGCCGGAAACTCCGGACAGGCAAACTATATTTCATCCAAAGCAGGATTAATCGGTCTGTCCAAGGCCGTGGCGGCCGAAGTCGCCAGCCGCAACATTACGGTCAATGCCGTCGCGCCGGGCTTTATCGAAACCGCCATGACGGAGAATTTGACGGACGAAGTAAAAAGCAAAATTCTGGAGCGCGTGCCGCTGGGTCGCATGGGGACGGATCGCGAAGTGGCCCATGCCGTCTGTTTCCTGGTTTCCCCGGAGGCCGACTACATTACCGGCCACGTGCTGAACGTCAACGGCGGCATGTACATGTAGGCGGTGCGGTGAAATAGAAGCCCCCCACCCCCCACCGGAATGGAACACATCCGGTGAGGATAAGTTGACCTTGATCGGGGGGCGGATTAGAATAGACGCTCGTATTCATTAAGCTAATTCAGGAAGGAGCACTTGATGGCCTCGGTAGAAGAGAAGGTCAAGCTGATTATTGTCGAACAACTGGATGTGGAGGAGTCCGAGGTAACCCCGACGGCTTCCTTTACCGATGACCTGGGAGCGGACTCGCTGGACATCGTAGAGCTGGTCATGGCGTTCGAGGAGAAATTCGACATCGAAATTCCAGACGAAGACGCCGAGAAGATTTCGACCGTCAAGCATGCCGTCGATTACGTCCAGTTGCATGTCAAGGCCTGACGGCGGCCAGCACGCTGGAAAATTTTCAACAGGGAAATCGGTTTTGTATCGAAGAGTTGTTGTTACGGGAGTGGGGCTGGTCAGCGCCCTCGGGACCGGGACGCAGCGGACCTGGGAAAATCTGCTGGCCGGGAAAGGCGGCGTGGCCCGCATCACCCGTTTTGATCCCTCGCGCCACGCCTGCACCATCGGCGCCGAGGCCAAGGACTTCGACCCTCTTCAGTACGTCAAGAAGAAAGACCTGAAGAAGATGGGGCTGTTCATTCAGTTCGCCATCGCCGCGGCCATGTTCGCCATGGAGCAGTCCGAATTGAAGATCACGCTGGACGTCGCCGAGCGCGTCGGTGTCTACATCGGCTCGGGCATCGGCGGTTTCGATGTCATCGAACGGGAACACACGGCGCTGCTCCAGGGCGGCCCGCGAAAGATCTCGCCGTTTTTCATCCCCGCCTCCATCGTAAACCTCGCCTCCGGTCACGTCTCCATCCGCTGGGGAGCGAAGGGGCCGAACTCGGCCACCTGCACGGCCTGTTCCTCGGGCGCTCATGCCATCGGCGATGCGTACAAGATCATCGCCCGGTGCGACGCTGAGGTGATGATCTGCGGAGGCACGGAAGCCTCCATCACGCCGCTCGGCGTGGGCGGGTTCGCTGCGATGAAAGCGCTCTCCACGCGCAACGATGAGCCGGAGCGAGCCAGCCGCCCCTTCGACCGTGAGCGGGACGGCTTCGTCATCGGCGAAGGCGCGGGCGTGCTGATACTCGAAGAGCTCGGCTTTGCGGTCCGCCGCGGTGCGCCCATTCTGGCCGAGGTGGTCGGCTACGGCGCCTCCGGCGACGCTTTTCACATCACCCAGCCGTCCGAAGACGGCGGCGGCGCTTACCGCGTCATGGAGAACACGCTGGCCGACGCCAAGGTGCAGCCCGAGCAGGTGGACTACATCAACGCTCACGGCACCTCGACACCCTTCAACGACCGGCTGGAGACGATGGCCATCAAGCGCCTCTTCGGTGAGCACGCCTCAAAGCTGGCCGTCAGCTCGACCAAGTCGATGACCGGGCATCTGCTGGGCGGAGCCGGAGGGCTTGAAGCGGGCATTTCGACGCTGGCGATTCACGAGGGCGTCCTCCCCCCCACCATCAATTACGAAAATCCCGACCCCGACTGCGACCTCGACTACGTTCCCAACAAAGCGCGGAAGATGGAAGTGAACTACGCCTTGAGCAACTCGTTCGGCTTCGGCGGCACGAATGTCGCGCTGCTGTTCAAGCGCTACGAAGCCTAACCCTTCACCCCGTCCCGCACGGCGACTTCTCTCTCCCCGCGACGATCAACGATTCGAAGGAGCAAAGGAGCAGAACTATGGGCACTCTTTTTATCTCGTCCGGACCGTTTATCCCGCCGGGAATTGCTGCGCCGCTTGTCGCTGGCCGGGCTGGGAACCGTCCTTACCCCGAGGCTCGCGACGGCCTCTCCGACCCAAAAGTTCATATTCTTACCGTCTTGCCCCACTTCGAAGGCAAAAGACGATGAAGGGAAGGCAGTGGGTTAAGTCTTTATGCATGAGAGATTTGGTAGCGCTACCGGGAATCGAACCCGGGTTTTAAGATTGAGAATCTTACGTCCTAACCCCTAGACGATAGCGCCTCCGAAGCCCTCCAATTTTCCCCATTTATCCGAAAAATGTCAACGCCCGCGGGCGGCTGCCTCCCGGGGACCATGTGATTATAATCGGAACTAAAATCACTGATATAATCTGGGCTTGGGTATTTCCGGAAATCGAGCAGCGGGTTGAGGCCGCCGACGCTGATGTATCTTATCTACAGTCTCTTGTTCACGTTCGGGCTTCTTCTGGCTCTGCCGTATTATCTGGTCCGCCGCAACCCTCGGGAAGCTCTCCGCCATATCAAAGATAGATTCGGCATCTTTCCCGCCCATTTTCGGCAACCGCAGCGGGGAGCGATTCTCGTCCACGGCGTATCGCTCGGTGAGACGCTGGCCTTGGTGCCACTGGTGCGCGGTTTGCAGGAGCGGTACCCGGACCGGGCCGTTTTTCTCACACACAGCACGCCGACCGGGCGGCAGGCCGGACGGGAACGGTTGAAGGGCGTCACCGCGCAGTTCTACTTGCCGCTCGATTGGCGATGGACCATGCGCCGCCTGATTCGTTTTGTTCAACCGGAGCTGGTCGTCGTAGGGGAAACGGAACTCTGGCCCCATCTCTTCCGCGCCGCGCGAGAGAGCGGCGCCCGGCTGTTCATCGCCAACGCTCGCCTCTCCGACCGCTCCTTTCCGCGCTATCGGCTCGCTCGCCGGTTCTTCCGGCGCGTTCTGGCCGATGTGGATTATATTTTTGCCCAATCGAAAATCGACCGCGACCGCTTCCTCGCTCTCGGTGCCGGACCGGACCAAGTCATTTTGACCGGCAGCACCAAATACGAGCTCTCGCCCCCGCAGGGAACCGAGTTCAGCCGCCGGTTGGGCCGGTGCCTACAAGCCGCCCAACGAGGTCCGGTGATGTTCGCCGCCAGCACCATGCTCGGCGAGGAAGAAAAAGTTCTCCGGGCCTGGCGTGCGATTCACTCCAAGCACCCGAAGGCTTTTCTGGTGATCGCGCCTCGACACCCGGAGCGTTTCGATGAGGCGGCGCGAATTCTCGAGTCGCAGGGAATCGAGTATCTCCGCCGGTCCCTCACCACCGAAGCTACGGATTGGACCCGCGCGGAAGCGCTTCTGCTCGACAGCATCGGCGAGCTGGCCTCGCTTTTCGAACGCTGCAACCTGGCTTTTATCGGCGGCAGCCTGGTTGAGACCGGCGGACACAATCCGCTGGAGCCAGCCTACTGGGCGAAGCCCGCTCTGTTCGGTCCGCACATGGAGAACTTTCGTGAAATCGCCCGGCGCTTTGTCGAAGCTGGGGGCGCGATTCAGGTCAGCGGAGAGCAGGGCTTGGCCCATGAGGCGCTTCGCCTGCTCGAAGACCCGGCCCGCGCCCGCGCCATGGGCGATACGGGCCGCCGGTTGGTGGAAGAAAATCAGGGCGCCACGGCTCGCAGCCTGGCACATATTGAAACACTGATTCGGATACGGACCCCGAAATGCGCGGAATTGAAAATGGCGCACCAGACTTCGTGAGCCCGACGTTTGCAATAAAAACGTTTACAATAACAACGATGGCAAGAACGATGGCGATTCGGATGCCGGACCTCACGCTTCGGCTTCGGTTTCTTTGGCTGATGTTGGCTCCGCTCAGTCGGCTGTACGGCGCAGGGGCGGAACTCCGCGCGGCGCTCTACAAAAACGGTTGGCGAAAGGCGCGGCGGCTTTCGCGCCCGGTCATCAGCGTGGGGAATCTCACGGTGGGCGGCACGGGCAAAACGCCTCTGGTGCTGCGATTGGCCGAAATACTGGAGAGCGAAGAGTGGACGCCGTCGATTCTGACACGCGGCTACCGCAGGAGGTCATTCGAAGATTTGCTGACTATCGAACCGGGCGCCGGAAGACATCCGAATCCGTCGGAAGTGGGCGATGAGCCGGCCCTGCTGGCAAGACGGCTGCCGCGCGTGCCCCTCGTCATTTCAAAAAATCGTTATGCCGCCGGACGGACCGCCGAAGCGAATTTCAAAGTAAGCGTTCATCTGCTCGACGACGGGTTCCAGCATCTCGGCTTGCATCGTGACGTGAATATCCTGTTATTCGACGCCTCCCAGCCGACCCTGGAAGACCGGCTTCTCCCCTCCGGGCGCTTGCGGGAGCGGCCACAGGCGGCGCGGCGGGCGGATTTGGCGGTGGTCACGCGGACGAATGAAGCTGAGGATGCGGACGCGGTGGCGCGAATCCGGCGCGGCTTTGAAAAACTGGGACACCCGGTTCCCCTCTTTACGGCCAAGACCAGACTGCGCGACGTCGAGCCGGTCCGCGGCGAGAATCGCTTACCGGAACCCATTCGCCGCCTCCCCGCCTTCGCCTTTTGCGGGCTGGGGAATCCCGATGCATTCTTCCGGGACTTGCGCCGCTGGGGTTTCAGGTTGGCCGGAAAGGTCGCTTTCGGCGACCATCATCGCTATAATTCCGCCGACGCCCGAAGTCTGGTGCGGCAGGCCCGAAGCGCCGGAGCGCAACTGTTGCTGACCACCGAAAAAGATGTTCTCAATCTCCCGGACGGGCTTTCCTTTGATTTGCCGGTCTTTGTCTGCCGCATCGACCTGGACATCGAAGACGAAGGCCGGTTCCGCCGGGAGATCTTTCGACGCCTGAGGGCGGTACCATCGACGCGGGAAGCCCCATCACTCCGAGAAGAGCATCCACAACGATGAACCGAACGGCCCCATCCTTCCCCACCAACTTTGACTCCGATTCCCCGCAGAAGATCATGGTCCGCGGCCCGAACTGGGTGGGCGACACCGTCATTTCGCTGCCCGCGCTCAAGGCGCTTCGGGAGCGATTCCCGAAATCGGAACTCATCGTTGTTGCCACACCTTGGGTGGCCGACGTCTATCGCACCCAGCAATGGATCACCGACGTCGTCCTGTTCGACCGAAACGGCAAGCACAAGGGTCCTTTCGGATTCCGCCGCTTCCTCCACCGTCTTCGGCAAGAAGAGTTCGACTTGGCCGTTCTGTTCCAGAACGCCTTCCAGGCCGCCTGGATGGCCCGGCGCGCGCGAATTCCCGTCCGCATCGGATATACCACGGACGGGCGAGGGTTCCTGCTGACGAATCCCTTGCCGGTTCCTCCCCGCTCGGCCTTCGGGCATCAAGCTTATTACTATCTTCATCTGTTGTGGCGGGCAGGCCTGATTCGCGAAATCGAGCAGCCGCCTTCGCCCCGCCTGGTGCTTCCGTCACGAACCCTCAAGCTTTCGGAACTCCGACTGCGCACCCAGGGCATCAACCGAGAGGAACCGGGCGAGAGGGCGCAACCGATCGTAGGGATTCATCCGGGCGCTTCCTTCGGCTCGGCCAAACGCTGGCCGGCGAAACGCTTCGCCGCTCTGGCCGACCGCTGCGCTCAGGAATTGAACGCGAAGATCGTTCTGTTCGGTTCCCCGAACGAAACTCTTCTCGCCGAGTCGGTTTTGAAAGCCATGCAGACCGAGCCGGTCAACCTTGCGGGCCGGACTGCGCTGCTGGACTTCATGGCGGCGCTGAAGAGTTGCCGGACGTTTGTCTGCAACGACTCCGGCCCGATGCATCTGGCCGCCGCGCTGGATGTACCCGTGGTCGCCATCTTCGGCTCGACCGACGAGCGCGCCACCGGGCCGCTGGGACGCCGCTCCCGTGTGGTGAAAAACCCGGTGGAGTGCAGTCCCTGTCTGTTGCGAGAGTGTCCCATCGATTTTCGGTGTATGGAGGGCCTCACGGTCGACCAGGTGTTCGAGCAGGTTCGGGAGCAAGTTTCAGCGGCGCCTCCGGCCGAAGAGCCGGTGCCCGCTTCCGCCGAAAAGAGCCCGTAGGCCGCGCCGGGGGCAAGGGTACCGGCCCGAAAAATTTACGAAGGAAACCGACTTTGAAACTTTCTCCGGAAGAAAAAACGGTTCTTCTGAGGATCATCGCCCAATTCCGGCGGCAACACGTCGTGGTGTGGGGCGACATGGTGGCCGACGAGTTCGTCTACGGCGAAATATCAAGAGTTTCCCGGGAAGCGCCCGTCCTGATTCTCAAGCATCGAGAAAGCCGCGTGGTACCGGGCGGGGGCGCGAACGCCGTCTACAATCTTGCCGACCTGGGCGCGCGTGTGACGCCGGTCGGGGTGGTGGGCGAGGACCCAGCCGGGCGGGAGCTGCTTCGAGCCTTCACCCGGAAAGGCATCGGAACGCGTGCCATTCTAAAGCAGAAATCCTGGGTGACGACCACGAAGTCCAGAATTCTGGCTGGCTCGCCCCATTCGCATCGGCAACAGATTGTCCGCGTCGACCGCGAGCCGCCTTCCCCGCTCACGGAAAACCTCCGACGCCGCCTTCAACAAGCGACGGCCAAACATCTCTCCCGCGCCCAGGCCTTGCTGGTCTCCGACTACGGTTACGGAGCCGTGAACGCTGCGTCGCTGAAAGCGCTTTTTCAGAATCGGCGGCCGCTCCAAAGCGGGAGTCGCAGGCGAGAACTTCCCGTCACGGTCGATTCCCGATACGAGTTGGCGTCGTATCAAGGGCTTACCGCGGCGACGCCGAACGAGCCGGAAATCGAAGCGACCTTCGGGGTGCGGCTGAGCAACAAGGCCGGACGGCTCCCGGCGCTTGGGCAGAAAATTTTAAAGCAATTGGATTATCACGCCCTGGTGGTGACGCGCGGGCCGGACGGGATGATGGTCTTCGAACCGAACAAGCGCCCCTCCTCGCTGCCGATTTTCGGCTCGGACGAAGTTGCCGACGTCACCGGCGCGGGGGACACGGTCATCGCCGCCTTCACGCTGGCGCTGGCCGCGGGAGCGAACTACCTGGACGCGGCGCGAATCGCCAACTGCGCCGCCGGGTTGGTGGTCATGAAGCGCGGCACGGCTACCGTAAAGCGAAAGGAACTGGAAGAGGCGATCCATCGAATTTAAGACGCCGGGAATTTAAGACCCAGGAAAATTAAAACAACAGCACACAGGAAGAACTCGCAGGTGATCAATAAAAAACTGATGGCCCGGAACCGGGTCGGTGAACTCGGCGCACGGATGCGGAAAGACGGCAAACGAGTCGTCTTCGCCAACGGATGCTTCGACCTGCTGCACGCCGGGCACGTCCGCTACTTGGCGGGAGCGAAGAAGCAGGGCGATGTTTTAATCGTCGGCATCAACGGCGATACCTCGGTTCGCCACGCCAAGGGGCCCGGGCGGCCGATTCTGGCCGAGTCCGACCGCGCGGAACTGGTGGCCGCGCTCGCCGCCGTGGACCACGTCGTGATCTTCCCTGAGCCGACCGCCACGCCGATTCTCCGCGAACTCCGCCCCGACATTCATTGCAAGGGAACCGACTACACCGAACAGAACGTTCCCGAGCGGGAGACCGTCCTCACCTATGGCGGCGAGATTCGCATCGTCGGCGACCCGAAGCACCACTCCACCCGCTCTTTGATTCGGGAGATTCTTCAAAAACACGCCGATGGCCGCTAAGTCGTTCCTGGTAATCCGCCTCAGCTCGTTGGGCGACATCGTCCATGCCCTTCCGGCCGTCTCCGCCTTGGCACAAATTCCCGGCGGCGCCCAGGTCGATTGGCTCATCGAACCGCGCTACAAAATTCTGCTGGAGCGAAACTCCCACGTTCGAAACGTCGTTGAAATCGACACGCGCGGGAAACTTTCGGCTTTGCGCCGCAGCATGACGGAGGTCCGCCGCAGAACTTACGACGCCGCGATCGATTTCCAGGGGCTTTTAAAGTCGGCCGTACTGGGACGCTTGGCGCGCGCCACCGAGCGCGTAGGATTCGCCGAGCCGTGGCTGCGCGAGCCCGTCGCCGGCGCGTTCTACACTCGCCAGGTTCGGCTTCCCGACGCCGAGCACGTGGTGGAAGAAAACCTGGGGTTGGTAAAACAATGGGGCGCCGACTCCGCCCATCGCCACCAGTGGCGATTCCCTTTGCCGGACCTGCCGGAAGCAAGAGACCGCATGGAGGAAAAGCTCGAGAATCTGGGCATTCAAAATTCCGATTTACTCATCGTCAACCCCGGCGGCGGATGGGCCGCCAAACGCTGGCCGGCGGAGAACTTCGCAGCCCTGCTCACCGAACTCGCGCCCGCTTGCCCCCTCACCCCCGTCGTGACCTACGGACCGGGCGAGGAGGTTCTGGCAGAGGCCATCCTCGAGGGCTCGGGAAATCCGGCCGCCGTCTCTCTGGCCACCGACATTCCTGAGTTTATCGCTCTGGCGCGGCGGGCCAAGTTGTTCGTCGGGACCGACACCGGGCCGCTGCATCTTTCCACTGCCGTCGGAACCCCCGTCGTCGGCATCTACGGTCCCACCAACCCCAAACGCCACGGACCTTTTTCTCCGCTCGACATTGTTCTTCACCGCGCCAACCGCATTTCGCACAGCCGACGCAACCACCATGCCGGGGGAATCCGGGAGATCGGCGTGGGGGAAGTTGCCGACGCCGTCCGGGCGCGACTGGAGAAAACAGATGACGAGCGGTAATCCGAGTGTCGGCGCTTCCCGTTACTCGGAACTGGCGCGCCGCGCGAGGGTTCCGCTGGGATACGGCTTGGGCGCGGCGTTCGCGATTTTCGCTCAGCCAGAACCGGCTCTTTTGGCCGCGGGACTTCCTCTGGGCCTGCTCGGTCTGATGATTCGCGGTTGGGCGAGCGGCTTTCTCGAAAAGAACGAGAAGCTCGCCCGGGGCGGGCCCTACGCCTTTACCCGGAATCCGCTCTACCTGGGAACGGCGTTGCTGGGCACGGGACTGGCCGTGGCCGGGAGAACCTGGACTCTCGGGATGTGCTTCCTTCTTCTGCTGATCTTTGTCTACCGGCCCCTGATGAAAAAAGAAGAGGCCTTCCTGGCGGCACGGTTCGGCGCGGCCTTTGCCGCCTACGCCGCGCAGGTACCTCTTTTCTGGCCGTGTCCTTTTCGGCAGGGAGGGGTTTCCGTCCGCTCGACGCCCACGGAGCAACGGTTCTTGTGGTCCCGATACAAACGAAACCGGGAGTATCAAGCCGGCTTGGGCTTCCTGGCAGCGGCAATTTTTCTGGCTGTGAAACTCTGGCTCCGATAGGCCGGCCGGTATTTTAGAAAACGGGCATTTTAGAAACCCGATTTTTGGAAAACGGGCGGAAGGAAACCCGCCTGAGGAAAAAGGGGAGATTCCGGAGTCCGAATCATATAAACTATCCCCCGTTTTTCAAAGGTTTCGGCCCCCCGAGGGGTTAAGACAATTTCGAATGGGCGAAGAAACCAAGAATCAGCAACTCCCTGCGCAGCCACCCCGCCGCGTGAAAGCCATCGGCTCGATCCTGGCCGAATGTTTCCGCCGGTTCTTCTCCGATGACCCGCCGATCGTTGCCGCCTCGATCGCTTTCTTTGGGATGCTGGGCGTCTTCCCGCTTTCGCTGATCTGCCTGATCTTCTTCGGGCTGTTCGTCCGCAACCTGGAAACCAGTGAAGGGCTTTCCCTGCTGCTGGCTCGGTACATGCCGATGCAGCCGGACTTCATCCTGGACAACCTGCTGTCGATTTCGCAATCCTTCGGTCCGGTGACGTTGGTTTCCGCCTTTCTGCTCTGGTGGGCTTCCTCGGGCGTCTATTTTCCCATTCAAAAAGCCTTGGACCGGGCGTGGGGAATCAAGAACAGCCGCCCTTGGTGGCACGGCCAACTGGTGGCGATGGAGATGGCGGTGATCGTCGGATTTCTGCTGCTGCTCTCGATCGGCCTGACCGTGGCCAACATTTTCTATTTGCCCGCTCTGCTGGGTCGGCTGGGATGGGAGGAGGTGCCGGGATTCGTGGATTTCTTCATCCACGCCGGAGTCCTGCTGGCCAGTTTCGGCGTGACCGTAGCGCTCTTCCTGCTGATCTACCACCGGCTTCCGAACCGCAGGCTGCGTTTTCGGGAAGCGCTGCCGAGCGCTCTGTTTGCCGCCGTCTTCTGGGAGCTGGCTCGCTCGATCTTCATTCTTCTCCTTCCCCATTTCAATTACCGGCGCATTTACGGCTCCATCGGCATGGTGGTGATGCTGATGACCTGGAGCTACATCTCCTCGCTGATCATGCTGCTCGGCGCGCAGCTCTCTCCGGTCATTTATCACACCCTGACGAAGAATCCGCGACTCCTGCCCTCCGAGGAACCCACGGCTCCGCTGCTCACTTCGCAGACCACAGATGTCGAGACCGAAAACTCGTCACCCGAAGCGCCTTTCCGTCCGAGAAAACCGTGACGGCTCCGTCCCGGTCCGTACGAAAGACTTCCGCCCCGATCTTCTCCAGCCGATCCAACGTCTCCGCACTCGGCCTCCGATTTCGATTCGCTCCTCCCGCCGAGATCACGGCCACCTCCGCCCGCACGGCCTCCAGGAACTTCCGCGACGAAGCCGTGCCGAATCCGTGCGAAGGAATTTTTAGCACATCGGCAACCAGTTGATCGACTTCGAGCCGGGCCAGAATTTCTTCTTCCTCTGCCTTGCGAATGTCTCCGGCGAGGAGAATTTCCGTTTCCCGCCATTTGATTTTGAATACTAGCGAATCCGCGCGGCGCGAATTGCCGGTCGGTGTGGCATCCGGCCAAAGCACGGAAATCGTCGCGCCGCCCCGCTCAAAGCCTTCCCCGGCAAGCGGTGAGCAGTGAGCGGACGGGGATGTCGCGTTTCCACGCCAGGGCCAAAAGTTTTCGGGAAGATTCGTTTCCCAACCCGCCGGGAACCCACAATTCTCCCACAGGAAAATTCTTCATGACCGCGGCGAGGCCCCCTTGATGATGCTCGCTCAGCGTAGACAAAATCAGGAGGTCAACCCGGCCGACTCCGCGCTCCCACAGGTAACTCGAGACAACCTCCTCGCCCGGATCGAAGCGGGGCGTAGATCCATATCCCCGGCGGCGCGCCGCTCCGCCCGCGTCCACCAGGCAGGTACTCCCGTCGGGAAGCAGAAGAAAGATCGCCTCGCCGTAGCCGACGTCCAGCGCCGTCATTTCAAGCCCTCCTTGGGGAAGGTTTGCTTTCGAAGGAGAGGCGGCAATCAAAAAAGAAAACAGCGCCGCCACGCCCGCACCGACCGGAAACCAATTCCGGCGGCGAATCAGCACAGTCGCCGTCACCCACGAGAGGGCAAATCCCACCGCGATCCACAGCGGCGGCGAGGCCAACCCGGTACGCCAGCCAGAGGGGAAGCCGCAACTCGGTCAATCTGGACAGCAAGGAGAGAAGTCCGGCCAGGATCGCCGCCACGGGTTCTGCGGCTCCGGGCCAAAGGACTTCCAACACCGAACAGGGAAGCCCCAACGCCAGAATGGCGGTCACCAGGGGAACCGCCACGGCTCGGGAACGCGGAGGACCTTCACCGTGCCGTGGCCGATCAACGCCAGCAGCCCCAGAAGTCCGGAGATGACCAGCAAGTGGTAGAGACCCGATCTGCGAAAAGCTTCGAGCGTCTCCGGCTCCAGCGCGCTCCGGTCGCCGAGCACCAGCGCCCGCAGCATGGCGCCCCAACGTCCTTCCCTTTTCCAGGGCGGAAAGAGACGGTCGATCGATTTAAGCAACTCGAGCCGGATCCCCATGGCGTACCGTACCCATCGGCTCCCTTCTCCTTCGGCGATCTTTTCCACCTCCTCCTCACGCTCGAAGATTCCCGTGAGAAAAATATCGTTGATGTTTTCCAGCCTCCCCCGATAATCGAACGAACCGGGGTTGGCGAAGTTCCGCGGCCGGCGGAGGCGAACCCGCGCGCGGATCACGTCCTCGGTACCGAGGTTCAAGGCTTGCATCGCGGCGGATTTCTCGGAGGTCAGGTCGGTAAAAGCACGCAGGCGCACCTTGCCCTTGACCGGCCAGTGTCTCCCCTCGTGATCGATTTCGAGCAGTTCCAGGTCGATGCGCACCGAGCGAGGGTCCCCCATCGGCAACGCCGAGACCCAACCTTTCAGCGTCACTGCCTCTCCGTCCGGCAGAACGCCGCTCTTCACAAGATGCGAGACATGATCGGAGGAAAACCGAAAAGGAAAGAGCGACCAAACGGCCGCTCCCGCCGCCAGGAAACCGAAAAGAGTAAATCCCAGTCCCCAACGCAGACGTCCCCTGCGCGCGGCCACCAGTCCGCTCAGCAGGCAGAAAGAACCTCCCATGAGGGTAGGTAAGAGGAAGTAAGAGCGGCAACCCGTAGGCTTCGCCCAGCACGATTCCCGCGGCAAAAGCCACAGCCACCCAAAGGAGGATCGTGTTCATACCGGCTCAGCCGACCTTTTTCAATTTCGTGACGGATTCGATGTGATAGGTCTGGGGGAAAAACTCAACCAGATCAAGAGAGCCGATCTCGTAGCCACGGTCGAGAAAACGTCGAAGATCGCGCGCCAAGGTCGCCGGGTCACAGGAGACGTAGGTGATGCGCGGCGGCGCGAGCGCGGCGATGCGGTCGACCACCTCGAGTTCCGCTCCGCGACGCGGCGGGTCCAGTATAACCAGGTCCGGCTTCGCTCCCGCGTATCGGTAAAGAAACTCGGCTGCTTCGGCGCGGCTGACTTTGACGTTGGCCGTCTCGCGCACGGTATTGTTTTTTAAGTCCTCGACGGCGGACTTTTGCGATTCGACGGCGTAGATCGTTTTGAAGCGGCGCGCCGCCGAAAGCGAAAGCAACCCGACCCCGGCGTAGAGGTCCAGGGCAACTTCTCCGCTCTCTCCCTCCGTAACCACCTTCACTAAAGTCTCGGTCAACGGGCGCGAAGTTTGGAAAAAGGACCCGTGGCTGACGCGGTAACGGATGCCGCCGACGGAATAATCAATGCCGCCCCTCCCAGCCACCACCGCCGGACGGCGAGGACTCTCGACGGCGACGGACACCACAGAGGGAACGGCCTCAAGAAGGCCTTCGGCAAACTTCTTTGCCGCCGCCGGTTCGAAGCGCCCGCGCAGGGTCAGTAGAACCTCCGTATCTTCGTTATTCGCCACCGCCTCCACTTCCCGGCATCCGGTGAGGAGATTGCCGGACAGGGAATCCCGCAGCGCCGAAAGCGCCTTATTCAATTTCGACGAGAGAATCGCGCAGGAATCGACCGCGCAGAGCGAATGGGAATCGGCTGCAAAGAAGCCGATTTCCCCTTCTCGACTCACTTTGAATTGAGCCCGGTTCCGATATTCCCATTCCGACCCGGTGTGGCAACGAATCTCCCCGGGCCAATCGATTTTGCCGGTGCGGCGAAGCGTCTCCCGAAGAATCTCTTTTTTGTAGTCGAGCTGAAGCGCGGCGGGAATGTGCTGGTAATGGCATCCCCCGCAGCGCCCAAAGTAGGGACAAGGTGCGGTGCGGCGGTCAGGGGCAGCCTCCAAGATGCGCAACGCGCGGGCATGCACCACACCCTTCGCCGCACGGACGGTTTCCGCTTCCACCTTTTCGCCGGGCAGCGCACCGGAGACCAGGACCGTCTTCCCGCCCAGGAAAGCCAAGCCTTTGCCGCCGTACACGAGCTTCTCGACGGAGATTTCAAACGTTTCCATTTATTTATAGGAACCCTTTAAAGATACCCTTTTAAAGATAGAAGAGGCTCAGGCGCGGCAGCCGATAATGTTCGAACAGCCGTTTCTTGAGGAGCTGCTTTTCGAGCGCGCCGATTTGCAGCGGGCTCATCTTGCCGCGATGCCCGGCCAGCGTCCCGGCTGCCTCACGCCGCCAGTCCGCCAACAGATCGACGCTGGCAGCTTGCTTGGCGGCGCCTTCCAGCTTGTCTTCAAGCGCGGTAAGCCGGGCTTCCAACTCCTCAAAATCCACAGCCTCGGTTTCTTTGCCTTCTTGGTCTTCTTGATCTGGCGCGGCCAAGCTCTCAATCTCTCCCGCGATCGGTTCAAGTTGAGAGCAAAAAATCTGCTCGGCCTCTTTTTCCGAATCTCTCAAAGCGCGGGCACAAGCGTTGAGGAAATTCCGAATCTGCTCGCGGGAAAATTTTCCGCTCTCCTCGCGAGCCTCAGCCGCGTCGCCCGTCAACTGTTGTTGGTACTGCTCCACGGCCTCAGTGACGGCCTGGGCGCAATAGGAGAGGCTGTTGATCTTTCTCGGCAAACGGCCTCTCTTTTTTCGCGCCTCGTTCCCCTGCTCAAACTTTTGGAAGGCGCGTTCAATGCCCACCCGCACGGCCGGCAGCGGCCACTTCGCCTCTTTCCAGGATTCCATCAACGCCCAGTCGAGCGTGGAGAGCAGCGCCGGCGATTCCCGGCAACGCTGGAACTGTTCTTCGATTTCGGTAAAGTAATTGAAGTAATTTTCCACAAACCTTTCACCTCGCTCGCCGCCTACTTCGCCCGTGGTGAGGACTTCCGGGCGCCCTTGTTCTTCACTTTACCGGTTATCCGCCGATGCACCGCCGCGCGCTTTGTCCTATCGCCTGCCCTATCGCTTGTCCTGTCGTTTGTCCCCTCGCGCGAGGCCGCCGGCAGATTCCGCTGGTAGATGATCCGCAACCCTTCGAGCGTCAGGAACGGATCGACCGCCGGTTTATATTTGGAGGCCGCCGCAATCATCAGAGCCTGTCCGCCCGTGAACACGACTTTTACTTTGCGCCCGGCCTGGCCCTGCAGCCGCGCCGTGAGCCTGTCCAGAATGCCGTCCACCATGGCCAGCGACCCATAGTAGAGACCCGCCTGGATGCTGCCGACCGTGCTGGTGCCGATCAAATTCTCCGGCTCGCGCACCTCGACGCGCGGCAGGCGGGCCGTATGCGTAAACAAGGCCTCCGCCGAAATGCCCACGCCGGGCGCAATGATGCCGCCCAGGTATTCGCCTGTCCCCGAAAGAGCGTCAAAGGTCACCGCCGTGCCGAAGTCGACCACCACGCACGGGCCGCCGTATTTCTCCAAGGCCGCCACCCCGTTGGCGATGCGGTCCGCGCCGACCTCGGTCGGGTTGTCGTATTGAATCCTGAGGCCGGTCCGCACGCCGGGCTCCAGAAACAGCGCCTTGCGGCCGAAGTATCGCCGCGCCATCTCTTCAATCACTGGGTTCAACGGCGGCACAACGCTTGAAACCATCAGGCCGGAGATCCGTCCCGGGTCCATCCCTTCCAGCGAAAACAGATTCCTGGTAAAAATTCCGTACTCGTCGGCCGTCTGCGCAAGGTTGGTCGTCAGCCGCCAGTGGGCGATCAGCGTCTTGCCTGCAAAAACACCTAAGACCGTATTCGTATTGCCGATATCGATGACCACCAGCATACAAGGTTTCTCCACCCGGGGTTTTCAAGGACCAGGGTCTATTTTAACTCCACAATCTCCCCGGAAAGCAGACTCTCTTCCCGGCCCCCCTTGCGCCGAATCCGCAGTGCGCCGGAAAGTTCAAGACCAATCGTCGTCGCCGTAAACTCCTCGGCGGGAGTCTTAACGCGGATGCGCTTGCCGCTCGCGTAACTCGACGCGGCCCGGAATCGCTCCACAATCGGGGTGGGGCCTTTTGCCAGCAGCAAGCGGTAGGAGCGTTCAAGATTTCGCAGCAGGGCGACCAGAATCGCAATCCGCGAAAACTCGTTTTCTCCTTCCATTCGTAAGGAAGTGGCGATAGCAGACAAATCCTTCGGAATCCGCCGGTGATTCACATTTATGCCGATTCCCAGCACCACGTAATGGAGCCGGTCGAGTTCCGCGCTCATCTCCGTCAGGATGCCGCAGACTTTCTTCTTACCCACAAGCAGATCGTTCGGCCAGCGAATGTCCGGGCACAGCCCGGTGACCGATTCGATGGCCGCCTGCGCGGCCACGCCCGCCATCAACGAAAGCACGGGCGCGGCGGCGGGCGCGAGCAGCGGACGGAGGATGACGGAGAGATAGAGACCCGAGGCGCGCTCCGAATACCAACTGCGGCCGAAACGGCCCCGTCCGGCGGTCTGCTCTTCGGCCAGTACCACAGTTCCATGCGGAGCGCCGCGTCCGGCCTGCCGCATGGCGACGTCATTGGTCGAACTGACGGTAAAGAAGTGCATCACGCGGTGGCCGATCTGCTCCCCACGAAAGTTGCGGCGGACCTGAGAAGGAAACAGAATGTCGGAAATCTTTTTCAGCTGGTACCCGGCGCCGATGTGCCCCTGAATTTCGACCCCCAGGCCGCGCAGCCGCTCCACCCAACGCCAGACGGTGGAACGCGCTACTCGGATATCACGGGCGATCTTGCCGCCCGAGACGACGACCGTGGCGTTCGCGATCAGCAGGTCGATCAGCTTGTCGATCCGTCGGTTGGTGGTCTCGGAATCGGTCATGGCGCTGGGGGGTCACTCGCTTTTAGGCCGGGCCGCAGGGGAAAGGCCCGCAGGGAAAATGAATATCTGCGGCGCGGGCCGAATGCGTCAACGCGCCGACGGCGATGAAGTCGACGCCCGTCTCGGCAAAGGCACGGATATTTTGCAAATCGACGCCGCCGGAGACTTCCAGCTTGACCCGACCCGGGCCGCGGTTCGCTTCAACCCACCCGACGCACTCGCGGACCTCGTCGGGTGTCATATTATCGAGCAAGACCTCATCGGCGCGGGCCTCAACGACCTCCTGCAACTCTCGAAGGCTCGTGACTTCGACTTCTACAGGCAGAGATTCCTTCAAATTTCGCCGCACTTTTTCCAGAGCCGCCCGCACGCCTCCGGCAAAGCGAAGGTGGTTGCCCTTGATCAATACGCCGTCGTCAAGCCGTAAGCGATGATTGACGCCGCCGCCCAGGCGCACCGCGTATTTTTGCAGTGCGCGAAGGCCGGGCAGGGTCTTCCGCGTGTCGCGCAGAAGCGTGCGCGTACCTTTCAGTTTTTCGGCAAACGTTCCGGTGAGCGCGGCAATCCCGGATAAGTGCTGGAGGAAGTTGAGCGCCACACGTTCGGCGGCAAGCAGCGCGCGCGCGTCGCCTGAAACTTCCGCCAGGACGGTGGACGCCGCCACGCGCTCGCCTTCGGCCGTCTTCGCCGACCAATCCGCTTTCGGGTCCACCAGCTTAAATGCGAACTCAGCCACGGGCAGCCCGGCGACCCGCAACGATTCCTTGGCCGTCAGCTTCCCGCAGGCACGCGTGCCGGCCTGAACCGTCAGCTCCGACGTACGATCCCCCCGGCCCAGGTCCTCGGCCAGCGCTGCCCGCACCACATCTTCGTAATCGGAGGGGGCTAAGCAAGTTTCAAGTTCTTGGGTCGGCATGATTTTTCGCGCGTTGCATCCTTCAACCAAGCTGCTCGAGCGTCTCCACCACCTTTTGATACTTAGACGCACAGGATGAGCGCCGCTGCTCGGCGGCCCCCACAATATTTTTCGGCGCGCGCTCACGAAACTGTGGATTGGCCAATTGCGCTTCGACCTGCTTCATCTCCTGCTCCAGCTTCTCCATCTCTTTTTTCAACCGCGTGCGCTCGGCGGCGACATCCACCTTCTGTTCGTGAAGAATCCGGACTTCAAAGCTTGCAGCAGACCGCAGGCCGCCCTGCTCGGCCTGCAAGCGGCCCTTGGAAAAGTTCATCGCCGCAAAGCGGGCCAGCCGCGCGACGGTTTCCTGATGCGAGCGAAACAGTTCCAAAAGTTTTGCGTCCTCGCTGCCGATGCGCGCGCTCGGTTTTTCTTTGGCCGGCACACCCATCTGGGCCCGCGCGTTCCGCAGCGTGACGATCAACTCTTGAACCGCCTCCATCTGTTTTTCCGAGACCGGGTCTTCCAACCGCTCGCGAACCCGCACCATCGGGCTGAGCGACAGCGAGGCCGCCATTCGTTCTCCGGGAAGTTGGGTCCACAACTCTTCGGTGAGGAACGGCATGAAAGGATGCAGTAGGTGGAGGGCCGCGTCAAAGACGCGCATCAGGTTGACCCAGAAGCCCGACACCCGCTCGCCTTCCGAATCTCTTGTGATTTGGGGCTTCACCCACTCCAGGTACCAGTCGCAGAACTCGTGCCAGAAGAAATGGTAGGCCTTGTGGGCCGCCTCGTGGAACCGGTAGCTTTCGAGCGCCTCGGAAACCTCGCGCGTCAAGACGGCCAAGCGCGAAAAGATCCAACGGTCGGCCAGGTCCAACTCGCCTTCCGTTTTGGCGGTGTCGTAACCGGTTTCGGGAGCCGGCTCAAGCGCGGCTTCCAATTGTCTTTGATGCGGCGCCGAGACCTTGCTGAGGTTCATCAGGATGAACCGGCCTGCGTTCCAAATTTTATTCGCAAACGCCCGGTAGGATTCGATCTTGTCGTAAGAAAAAGCAATGTCGGTACCCGGAGCGGCGCTCACCATCAGAGCAAAGCGAACGGCATCGGTGCCGAACTTCTCGTTCACCGCCAGCGGGTCGATGACGTTGCCCTTACTCTTCGACATCTTCTGCTTTTCCGCGTCGCGCACCAACGAGTGGATGTAGACCTCGCGGAAGGGCACCTCTTCCATGAACTTCATGCCCATCATGACCATCCGCGCCACCCAGAAGAAGAGAATGTCGTAGCCGGTCACGAGCAAGTCGGTCGGGTAGAAGCGGCGGAGCGCGGGAGTCTTCTCCGGCCAGCCCAGGGTCGCAAAGGGCCACAGCGCGGAGCTGAACCAGGTGTCGAGCACGTCTTCGTCCGGGCGAAGTTCGTCGTTTCCGCACTTCGTGCAGGCCGTGGGTGTTTCCGAGGCGACGATCACCTCTCCGCAGCCGTCGCAGTACCAGGCCGGGATGCGATGGCCCCACCATAATTGACGCGAGATGCACCAGTCGTGAATGTTGCGCATCCAGTCGAAATAAATCTTCGTATAGTTTTCCGGCACGAAACGGATACGGCCCTCTTCGACCACGCGAACGGCCGCTTCAGCCAGCGGGGCCGTACGCACGAACCATTGCGTAGAGACCAACGGTTCGAGCACGGTCTTGCACCGCTGGCAGGCGCCGAGCGAGTGCGTGTGGTCTTCGGTCTTTTCGAGAAGATTTTGCGCGCCGAGGTCGCCCAGCACGCGTTGGCGTGCTTCCATCCTGTCCAACCCGGCATAGGGTCCGGCCTCCGAGGTCATTCTGCCGTCTTTTCCGATCACCTGAATCTGCGGCAGTTTGTGCCGCTCGCCCATCTGGAAATCGTTCGGGTCGTGCGAAGGCGTCACCTTGACCGCGCCGGTACCGAATTGGGGGTCCACGAACTCATCGGCGATGACGGGAATGCGGCGGTTAAGCAACGGCAACCGGATGGTTTTTCCGACAAACTTGCCGTAGCGGTCATCGTCGGGGTTCACCGCGACGGCCGTATCGCCCAACATCGTCTCCGGGCGTGTCGTGGCCACCGAGATGTGATCCGAGCCTTCGGCCAAAGGGTACCGAATGGTCCACAACTTTGCCTGCCGCTCTTCATGGATCACCTCCAGATCGCTGACCACCGTGCCGCAGCGCGAACAGGTATTCGTCATGTAGCTGCCGCGATAGATCAGCCCCTCGCCGTAGAGGCGCGTAAAAGCCTCCATCACCGCCTTCGAGTAGGCCGGGTCCATGGTGAAGCGCAAGCGCGACCAGTCGCAGGAGGCGCCGGTGCGGATCATGTGATTGAGGATGGTGCCGCCGCTCTCTTCCTTCCACTTCCAGCAGCGTTCGAGAAACTTTTCCCGCCCCATGGCCACGCGGGCCTTCTGCCCCTCGCGCCGCCAGACGATCTCGGTCTGCTTGCCGGGTTCGAGGTCCGACTTCAACTCGCGGCCGATTTCCCGCTCCACAACCATCTGCGTGGCGATGCTGGCGTGGTCGGTCCCCGGCAGCCAGAGTACTTTGCGGCCCTGCATGCGGCGGTAGCGCATGAGGACGTCGATCTCCGTATGCTCGAGCATGTGCCCCATGTGGAGCGAGCCGGTGATGTTGGGCGGCGGGATGACAAGCGAGAAGTGCTCGCCCGCTGTGTCATCCGCGACATGGAAAACCTCCCGGCGGCGCCACAGGTCGGCCCGTTTCGGCTCAATGGTTTGCGGGGAATAGACTTTGGGAAGCTCGCCGGACAGAGAAATATCTCCTTATTTGGGGTCGGTACCCGTAACCTAAAGTAATATATTCGGTTCAGACCAAGTCCGTCAAACTACCGGGCAAGCGGCCGAGCTTTACCGGGCCAAGGTCTACTACCCGGGGTCAGGCCCTTGGCGGCAATACACCAAGCCGAATCCGTAATAAGATCGAGTTCAAACCAATTGAAGGCCGAATCTTTATAAGGGTGGGATTCTAAGTATTGAATAGAAATTTAAATTAGGATCAATCCCCATGAGAAAATCCCAAGTACAGGACAAGCAAGCGGAAGGAATCCACCCCCCGCTGACAAGCCTGGGCGAAGAAGAGTTGCTGTTTCAATCGAGCCTGCTCGATTTCGCCCGCAATGAGATCGGCCCGCACGTGGCGGAGATGGACGCCACCGGAATCTTTAAGCCCGAACTCCTCGAACGGCTCTTCGCGCAGGGGATTATGGGCATTGAAATCCCGGAGGCGTACGGCGGCAGCGGCGGCACGTTCTTCATGTCCATTCTGGCGATTGAAGCCCTGGCGCGCGTGGACCCCTCGGCCAGCGTCATCGCCGACGTGCAAAATACGTTGGTCACTAATGCTTTATTGCGCTGGGGAAGCGACGAACAGAAGCAGAAGTATCTCCCTCCATTGGCGCGCGACACCGTCGGCGCCTACGCCCTCTCCGAGGCCGGCTCGGGCAGCGACGCCTTTGCGCTTCAAACCCGCGCCACCGAACAAGGCGATGCCTACCTTCTCGACGGCCGCAAGCTCTGGATCACGAACGCCCAAGAGGCGGGCCTCTTTATCATCTTTGCCACCGTCAGTCGTGAACTCGGCTACAAGGGCGTAACGGCGTTTCTGGCGGAGAAGGATTTTCCCGGCTTATCCGTCGGCAAGAAGGAAGACAAGCTGGGCATCCGCGCCAGCTCGACCTGCGAGCTGATTCTGGAAGACTGCCGCGTGCCGAAGCAGAACGTCCTGGGGCCGGTGGGCAAAGGCTATAAAGTGGCCATGGAGACGTTGAACGAAGGGCGCATCGGCATCGGCGCACAGATGACGGGACTGGCGCAAGGGGCGCTGGAGGCGGCCATGGCTTACGCGAAGGAGAGGAAACAATTCGGAAAGACCATCTCCGAGTTTCAGGCCATCCAATTCCAGATTGCCGACTTGGCGACCGAAATGGAAGCGGCCCGCCTGATGGTCTATAACGCGGCGCGGCTCAAGGAGAGCGGACGGCCTTACCTGAAGGAAGCCGCCATGTGCAAATACTTCGCCTCCCAGGTGGCCGAGCGCACCGCAAGCCAGTCGCTCGAGATCTTCGGCGGCTACGGCTTTACGAAAGACTACCCGGCGGAAAAATTCCTGCGCGATTCAAAAATCGGGAAAATCTACGAAGGCACTTCCTTCATGCAGCTTCAGACGATTGCCAAGGCCCTGCTCGGTTAAGACAGAGGATGCAAGCAGGGGGCGAAACGAACCGCCCGCATCTTCCCTCTCGCTTCAATGTTTCGTCTCTTCTTCCCCATCCACTTCCGCATCTTTCATCGCTTGCGCGAGGATGGCAAGATGGGCGCGGACTTTCGGGGCGTCCTCGGCCTGCGGGGCCAGCTTGAGGTAGGTTTCAAACTCCTGCTGGGCACGGTTGAAAAGTTCCGCCTGTTCGAAGGTAACGGCAAGATTGTAGTGGACCAAGGGGTTGGAAGGGTCCCGCCGGGCCACCGCCTGGTAGGCTTCGATCGCCTCCAGAAATCGCCCGTCGCCCCGATACGCGTTGGCCAGATTGAGAACCGTAACGGCGTCGTGGGGGCGCAGACGCACCACCTCCCGGTAATGGCGGATGGCCTCCTTGTATCTCCGCCGCCGCCGAAGGACCGCCGCCAAGCCCGCATGAGCATCGGCGAAATCCGGCCGGACACGGACGACCTCCCGGAACTCGTCGATGGCCCCCATCAGGTCGCCCGATTTCCACAACGTCATTCCCAGCCGTTGACGCACCTCGATGAGGTGGGGCTGCGTTCTTAAGGCCTCACGGTATTGGCGGGCCGCGCCCGAATAATCTTCTTTCCGGTAGAGAAGGTTGCCCAGAAGCACACGGCCCTCCCCCCAATCGGGCTGCGCTTGGACGGCCCGCTGAAGCTCCTCCACGCCGCGGGCGGACTCTCCCATTTCGGAGTAGAGCCACGCCAACTGCCGGCGGGTTTTGCGGTCCTCGGGGAGGAGCCGCAACACGGCCTGGTACGCCTCGAGGGCTTCGGTGTACTCCCGACGTCCGGCGTAGATATTGCCCAATTCCCGTAGAACGGCCACGCTGCCGGGCTCCAGGTCCTCGGCCCGGGTAGCCAACTCCAGCGCCGCGTCGAAATCGCCCAGCATCCGCAACACCGCGCTCATCTTCACGTGAAGTTCGGCATCCTGATGCCGCCACCGGAGGGCGTCGTTATAGGTGGCCGCCGCCAGCGAATAATTCCCTTCTTCCACCAACAAATCGCCCAGCACTCCCAACGCCTCCGGGTAGGCGCGGCGGAGACGCACGGCCCGCTCCAATTCCGCCTTGGCTTCCTTCCGTTTGTCGAGAGCAAGCAGGATGGTGCCGAAGCGGTAACGGTATTCGGCGCTGTCGGGACGGAGCCGCAGCGCCTCACGGTATTCGGCCTCGGCTCCCGGGAGGTCGTCGGTCGCCTGGAGCGCGTTGGCCAGATGAACACGGGCTTCCGGGTCGCCAGGATTCCGCAGGACGGCCAATTGATACTCGCGGAGAAAGGTCTTCTGATTTCCGGCGGCCCGACGCGCCTCGTCCAGATTCCGGGCATAGGCGGAATTGTCCGGAGAAAGATCCGCGGCTTGCTCCAGCATCTCAATCGCCTCTTTCAAATTTCCCGTCTTCCGCATCGCCAGCCCGAGCGTCTCCAGTAACTCGTGGTCCTCCGGCTGCAGACGGATCGCCTCGCGATACTGCGCCGCCGCCGCCGCATGCTCTCCCGCGCCCAGGTAGGTATTCCCCACCTCGATGATGGCTTGGATGTGGTCCGGCTCCCAGGAGATGATTCTCTGAAATTCCCGCAGCGCACCGGCAAAATCGCCCGCCCGCCGCAGCGCCAATCCCAACAGAAAACGGAAATAGGTATCGTCGGGTTCGAGCGCCACCGCTTCCCGATACTCGCGGATGGCTCCCACCAGGTCCTGTCTGATCTTTAAGAGTCCGGCCAGGCGGACACGCAGGTCCGGGTCGCTGGGACGAAGCCCGACGGCCCGATGATACTCCACCAGGGCCTCGGAAAGGTAGCCGTGGACGGCCAGGATTTGCCCCAAGGCGGCGCGCAGGTCGGCGTTCTCCGGCGCAATTTGGAGGGCGTGGCGGAGCTGCCGTCGCGCCTCCAGCTCCCGGTTGGCCTGCTCGTATCCCCGGCTCAATTGAAGATGGATTCGTACGTTGTTCGGTTCGCCCTCTAACGCTCTTCGGTAGATTTCGATGGCTTCCGGGGACTGCCCGGCCTTCAGCAAGGCATCGCCCAGCCGGCCCAAGATATCGGCGCGGTCCGGTTGCAGACCAACTTCGGCGCGATAGGCTTCGAGTGCCTCCGGGAGGTTCCCTTGTGCTTCCAGCAGAGTTCCGATGTTTGCCTGGACACCGAGAAATCCGGGCCGCAGCCGCACCACCCGCCGGTACTCCCGCAACGCCTCTTCGAAGCGATTCAGCGCCATGAGCGCATTGGCCAGGTTGTAGCGGGTCTCGGGGTGTGAGGGCCGCAGCCGGATGGCTCGCCGGTAGGCCGCGACGGCGCCGGCCCAGTTCTTCGCCCGGTAGTGGGCGTTACCTCGTTCGTAATACTCTCTTGCCGCGGGACCCGAGGAGGGGCGGGAGCCTTTCTGTTGGCCCGGAAGCGGAACCGCACAAATCAGCGCCGCGAACAGAAGCCACCCCAGAACCCTTCCGGAGGCCCGTAGGAGAAGTCGCGAGTGGTGTTTCGGAACCATCGTCTCAGGTAAGGGATACGGCCCTGCACTCCTTCGGCAGCCTCCCACCTAAAATATCGGCCGCAGGGGGGGGGCGCTCTTTACCCGCTCGGGAAGCAACGCCTTCGGTTTTCTCCTCCGCCGGACCCTTAAGGTTTCCGCACGGGGGAATCTGAATGCGAAAGGAGGGACTCGAACCCCCACCCCTTGCGGGACCAGATCCTAAGTCTGGCGCGTCTGCCATTTCCGCCACTTTCGCACTGGGACCGAATTTCATCATACCACGTCGCCTGCGGCCTGAAACCACGGGCCCCAGGCGCGAGGCGCCGTGTCCACAGCGTGGCCCAAGGGAAACCCCCGCCTTTTTCCCTTGACAAGGTTACCACTGAAGGGCACTTCTAAGGGTTTGCCTCTCGTGGAGGAACCTAAGTAGCCGGTCGGAACTCTTCACGGAACTGGATAGACCAACATGAAAGTCCGCCTCTGCTACCACTACCAGTGCTTCGACGGGATGTCCTCGGCTGTCCTCTTTACCCGGCTCTATCGGGAGAAAATCAATCCCTCCGCTGAGTTTCATTACACGGGCCTGGCGCACCGCGCCGGTCAACTGTTCGACGAAGACCTGTTCGACGGCGACGAAAATGTCATCGTGGATTTCAAATACTCCACCTCGCCTCAGCTGACTTGGTGGTTCGACCATCACCAGAGCGCGTTCCTTACAGAAGAAGACGACAAGCACTTCCGCCGCGATCGGGGCGGGAAAAAATTCTACGACCCGGAATTCCGCTCCTGCACGGGGCTGATTGTCCACGTCGGGAAGAGGAAATTCGGCTTCGAGGCGGCGGACCTGGCAGAGTTGATTCATTGGGCCGACATCATCGACGGCGCCCAGTACCCGGACGCCAAGACGGCCGTCGAAATGCAGGAACCGGCAACCCGTCTGGCGCTGGTCATCGAAGGAGCCGCCTCGCCCGATCTGATTCCCAAGTTGATCGGCGAGCTCGCGCATCGTCCCTTATCGGAGGTCGCTTCCGAATCCTACGTCACGGTAATTTTCGACGAGCGTTACGAACGCCACCGGAAAGCGGGAGAAATCCTGAAGACCCGCGCCACGATGAAGGACGGGGTGGTCTTTTTCGACCTCTCGGAGGACAAGCTTGAAACCTACAATAAATTCATCCCTTACTATCTGTTCCCGGACTCGGTCTATAGCGTCGGCCTGAGCGCCTCGGCCGAGCGGACGAAGATCGCCGTGGGAACCAATCCCTGGAACCGCAAACCCAACACGGCGAATCTGGCCAGTATTTGCGAGCGCTACGGCGGCGGGGGCCATGCAAAAGTGGCCGCCATCTCCCTTCCGCCCGGCGAGCACGAGCAGGCGCGCCAGCTCAGTCAAGAGATTGCCGAAACCCTCCGGAAAAAGAGCGGATAGCCCTCCGGACTTTCTGCCTTTCCTTCCGCCCTGTCTCGACCTGCGAATATCGACCTGCGAATACCGCTGGGGGGCGTGAAATTCGGATCAAGATCCTGCCGGAACCTTGGGGCGGGCCGTTTCAGGTGTGGAGGACAAGGAACTGAGAACTTTTTTTTCGGCGGCGATGGGCCATCTTTTTCAATTCCTTCAACTTTATTGAATCATTCGGAGCTTCCGGTTTTTCCAGGATGCGGTCCAGGTGAGAAATCGATTTTTCTTTCCGGCCCTGGCGGAAGTAGAGTGAAGCCGCCTGATAGCGGACGCGGGAAACCGGAGCGGCCCGGTACCCGGGCGCCCTCTCCCTCACTTTTTCCAGCACCGCTTCATAAATCTCCAACGCCTCGGGAAGCTGGTCCTGCTTTTCTACCACCCCGGCGCGTATCAGAGGGAAATAGTAATTTCGCGGAAACCGCTGCTCGAAATTTTCCAAAAGCTCCTTCACTTCCTTCCACTCTTTCTCCCGGCTCAGCAAGACACCCAAAAGGATTTGGGCTTCCGTTTTCGTGGAAGTTCCGTAGAGGGCGCTGGCGCGGACCGCGAGGAGGCCCAATTTCTTTTTACCCCGCGCCCCTTTGAAATAGAGAAAGAATTTCACCAGGGCGGGCATACTGCCGATGGCGTATTTGTAGAGCCCCGTCACCAGATACCCGTCAAAAAATTGGGGATTCTGCAGGACGGCTAGGCGCCCATAGCGCTTCGCCTTCTTCGCCTGATTCAGGCCGGCCCCGGCCTTCTTGTGAAATCGAAGCGTGTAGAGGGCCAGCAGCGTGTGCATGACCCCAAGGCCGTGGAGCCCTTCGATGTCGTCCGGGTTCCGCCGCAGGCGCTCTTGCCCGACGCTGATTCCCTTCTCCGTCACCTCCAGAAACGCTTTCGCAAACGCCGGGTCGGGTTTCTTCGGCCGCGGCTCCAGCAAATATCTCGTCTCCGAACAGACGGAACGCTTCAGTGCCCCGTGCCGGTCGATCTCCCTCAGCATGAGGGCATAGGCAAGAAAGGCATAGGAGGCGGGAAGGTCCGGTTCCAGAGTCATCCGCCGGCGGAATTTCTCAATCGCGTCGTCAAACTCCAGATTGTAGAGGTGATCGACGGCCTCCCGGTGAACCTGGGCCGGAATCGGGAAGGAACGCTCCGCCGCCCCCGCGGGAAAGCCCGCAGCAAGGGTGATCCACAACAGCCCCGCCGCCGATATTTTCACGCCATGGAGAAAACTCATAAATTCATTATCGCTCTAAAGTTGCTTCGGAACTTCTCCAAAAACTCTGTCCGAAAGTTAGATGCGCCCCGCGACGCTCACGACACGCCCTCCTCCGCCTCCGACGAGAGAGGCATCAGGAATCGGACCCCAGAAGGCGCGTTCGGGAACCGGCCGCGAATGCCTTGCCAACCCTCAGAGCGTATGATAGAAAATGTCTCGTTGCTTTCATTCTGGGGACGCTGCAGCCCATCCCCGTCCTACACGCAATACGGGGAACCGACGCTGTGAACGATTCTGCCCAATCCGGAAAGATCGACGTCGAAGTATTCGGCATCTCCCACCAAGGGCGCGTCCGAAAGAACAACGAGGACAATTTTACCGTCTGCAACCTCGCCGATGGAGCCTCCAGTTCGAATTCCACGCTGCACAGCTTCACCCTCCAGGAGCGAGGAATCCTGCTGCTGGTTGCCGATGGAATGGGGGGGGGAGCTGGCCGGAGAAGTCGCCAGCCAGCTCTGCGTGACCACCGTCCCCAACCGCCTGTTTTCCAATCTCAAGACGATGAAGAAAACCCACCCGCCGGCCGGCGTTCTTCTCCTCCGTGAAGCGGTGGAATATGCCAACCAGGTCATACATCAGAAAGCGCTCTCCAGCAACGACTTCCGCGGCATGGGAACCACGGCGACGGCCTGCGTCTGCTGGGGCGGCCGCATTTTTATCGGACAGGTGGGCGACTCCCGCACCTACCTGATTCGGGACCAAAAAATCGCCCCACTGACCCGCGACCAGACATTCGTGAACTACCTGGAGGATATCGGGGCCGAATTGCCCGAAGGCGAGAAATTGGAAAAAAGGAAGAGCATTCTAACCCAAGCGGTCGGCGCCAGCACTTCGATCGAAGTGCAGGTCACCTACGCCGATCTGTGCCGCGGAGACTCGATCTTGGTCTGTAGCGACGGGCCGCACAATATAGTGGAAGATCGCGAGATTCTGGAGATCGTCTCCGGCCCGGAAACTCTCAGCTCCAAGGGGGAACAATTGATCGAGCTCGCCAACGAGCACGGCGGAAAAGACAACATCGCAGCCATCCTCTCCCGCTTCACCGGCCCCGCGCTGCGGGCTTCCAACCCCGACGACGCGATCGAACTGAAAAAGTTCACCGAAGAAGGTTTCCCGACGGAGTAAGTTTCCACGAGCACCGACGTGCCCTCGGAATCAATCCGGCCGGTGGAATTTCGTTACGGCTCTTCGAAACCCACGCGGAAGAGTTGTTCGCCGGAGAAGAACTCGTTGCCGTCGAACAGTTCGACATCGGCGCGAATTCGCCGGAAGACTCCGTTCCGGCTCTTCAAGTCTTGCAGAAGAATTTTCCCTTGTTGGCGCTTGAGGCGGGCATGGCGGCCGGACATATAGGGGTCCATCTTGAACAGGACGTCCCCTCCGGTCCGGCCGATGGTGATCTCCGGCTTATCCAGCGCGAAACGGTCCACGGTCTCTCCGGCCAGGCGAACGTGCTGGAGCTCGAAAGCGGGCCCCTGGTCTCCAAATTCCGGAGCCCCGGCAAGAGTTTAGGTTGCGTTAAGGTCGTCGTCCGGCGCGGAAGGAGACTCTTTAAGCGCCAAACGAAACAGTTCTCTCCCCACCAGAAAGATATCTCCGTCTCCAATCTCGGTGTCTTGGCGCTGTTTGACGAAGGTTCCGTTCCGGCTGCCAAAATCCTTCAGGAAGACCCTTCCTTCGACCAGGGCCACACTGCTGCGGTGCGGGGAAAGCAGCCCCCGTCGTCCGGGTACGTGAGGTCGCAGTTCTCGCGACCGATTCGGGTCTCGGGCTTCACCCGGTATTCCTGCCCGGTGGACCCGTCCGGCTTCACTTCGCGGAGCCACACCTGGGCTTGAGGAATTTCAACCCGATGGAGGACCTGCGTCTCGTCCGCCGAGCCCTCCTCGAACATCGGTAAGGGGATGGAATCGGCCGGGGAGATAGGAGAGACGGGCATGATGGCGGGAGATACTGGGGTGGTCCAGGACCAGATCGTTGACCTCCGCCCGGCCGATGGAGACCGTCGGTGTGGTCAACTCAAAGATCTGCGTCGGCCCGGTTTCACTGCTGATGATCAGTCTCGCCACGCCACCTCGCCCTGAAACCCGTATCCGAGCTATTGCAACCGCACAATATCACCGAAATCGAGCCGCACCCCGGGGATCAAACTCAGAATTCGGCACTGGGCCTGGTGCGTCTGCATTACGCGCTCCACCTGAAGTTCCGCCACCGGCTGGTTCGGATTGGCGGCCAAGTAGGCCACCAAGCGCTCGCCGCCCTTCAGTCCGTGGTTCGAACCCCGGTCGATCGTAATGGAATCGCCGGCGACGGCCGTAATGTAGCCTTCGAGCGAGGTCAAAGCGCTCTTTCCGGCGGGCCGAGCAGCCGACGCTCGAGCGGTCTTCGCCACGTTCCAGAAGAATTTCCGCGCCTCTTTCCGGAACTCACCCATCTCTTTCAAGGACGACTGCGTCTGCTCGGATTGAAGTTCGAGTTTTGCCAGCGCTTCGTCCATATTCTTCAGAGCCTCTCCCTGCCGCCGGATGGTTTCGAGCAACTCGGCCTGCTTGGCCTCCATCTGTTGGACCATTTCCTGGGCGGCCTTCAACTCGGTGGTCAAAACCTTAAAGTGCTGCTCCAAATACTCCTTCTCCTGCTTGTTGAACGCGCCGGCGTTCAAGGTCACCAATAGGAATAAGGGGATCGCGAATTTCAAATACTTCATGAAAACGAACCTCCCAGTGGGTTCAAAGTCGGGGCGAGGTGCCGCCGCTATTGTGCTCTTTCCATTTTGACGTTTACGGCGATGGCCCCGTCGGCCGGGACCTCGAGGTTTTGGCAAGCAGGACGGAATCCCCTCTTGCGGACCTCCATCGTATGCGCTCCCGCCGTAATCTGGAAGCTCGTGGGCGTGGGGCCACCGACCCTCTGGCCGTCCACGGTAACGAGAGCTCCCGGAGGAATCGTCCGCACTTCGATGACGCCCATCGGCGGGCCCTGGCCCGGAGCCAGCACCACGCGTTTCCGCGAATGGGCGCCCAGCTTCAGCGAAAAAGAGCTTTGGAAGGGTTCATACCCGGCCTTCTGGATCATAAACCGGTATCGACCGACCAGGCAACTTGACCCGAACCGGGGTAGACCCCCTCAATTTTCCGTCGACGAAGACAGCGGCTCCCGAGGGCACGGAGAGGAACTCCACCGAGCCTCCCAAACGCTTCAAGTCTACCTTGAGCGGCGGCGAATCGCCACCGTCAAGGTCCACCAACTGCCGAGCCGACTCATAACCCTCTTTTTCAAACTCTACCAGATAGCTGCCGGGCTCCAGGGAGAACACCTTCGGTGTGATCCCGGCCGGCTCCCCGTCCAGGCTGATCCCCACACCGGAGGGATGGGAAGAAACCATCAGTCGGGCCGCCACCGGCCTCGAAGGAATGGTAGGCTGCCGAGTCGATGCATGATTCGCGGCTTGTGAAGAGTCGCCCGGTGGCGGAATGTACCGTGGGATTCGGTCCAAAGGATCCTCGTCGATCGGCGGCGGAGGGTCGAGAGCCTCGTCTCCCTGATTTAAGTCCAGTAGGTCAGGCCCAGGCCCAGCGGCCATCCACGGGTCGGGAGGACTTGTCTGCGTTTGCGAGGGCGGCGTCTGCTGGGCGTGAACGGGTATCTCCCGGCCCGGGAATAGGAAATCCAGAGGGTGAAGGACCGATTTCCCTCCCTTCCATTGTAGGTCTCAGAAAATACTGGTAATAGTAGCCTCCCGAGGAGGCGGCAATCGCAAGTAGCAGGATTCCCAAAAAAGTCACCCCCGCAGAACTCTTCCTTTTCCTTGCTCGGGAGCCCGCTTTCGGTTGGCGCTGGGACCGCGCATGAAAAGGGGAGCCGAGAATCCCTCATTATTGGGTCTTATTAGGATTGACGAGGGAAGGGGGAACCGGGTATTTTTATGAGCTTCGCCGGTTCTTTCAAGCTTGGGAGGTAAAGTTCACCCGATGGCCGCATTACAGGAAACCGAGGGCCCCATTCAGGGGAAGATCATTGAGGCCGAGGTCTCCATCACCCAAGACGCCATTCACCCCTTGCCGCTCGCTTGCGGTCTTTATGCCGTTGAAAACAAAGAGGGTGTCTGGCTCTGCGCCTACTACGGATCGAACCGCAGCAACTTCGACACCCTGCCCCAAAAAGACCAGGAAATCGATGAAGCCCGACTGGGCCTCAACTTCGAAACCCGCCAGTTCGTCCCCCGCGAAAGGTATAAGCCGGAGACCTGGGAAAAATTCAAAAAGACCCACCTGAGCATCTATGCCCTCCGCTAACCGCCGTCCCTAAAAAAGCGCCTCCTTCATTTCCCGCTTGCCAAAAAGGGTAGAAATAGTTTATTTATACATTGAGAGTATATATTTTCATTTTGTGCCAGGATAATGTTTGGATAATGTATGGACATATTCTACCGGCGAAAGCAAATTCTGGAGCTCGTCTCGCGCGGCCAGGTAACCACGCAGGACGACCTGCGGCGGAAGCTGGCCGAACGCGGCATCCGCGTCACCCAGGCCACCGTCTCCCGCGACCTCGAAAAGCTCGGCTTGGCGAAGACGCGCAAGGGCTACGTATTGACCTCTCCGGCTGAAAATACTGCTGATTCACACCCGGATTTCTCGTTCGTATTAAAGGAATTTCTTCGTGACGCCAGATTGGCCGGCAACTTCGTCGTCGTCCGCACGCATCCGGGCAACGCGCACACGGTGGCCGAAGCGCTCGACCGGCAAGCCTGGCCGGAGGTGGTAGGCACGGTCGCCGGCGACGATACGATCCTGATCGCCACCGCCCAGGCTCGCGACGCGACCAAGATCCAGCGCAAGATTATGCAATCGGTCTCTCGATAATTAATATTTGGAAAGGTAGTTTTCTTGGCAAGCTCAACTCAATCGAAACCCGGTATTCAAAAAGCCGTCCTGGCGTATTCGGGAGGCCTGGACACCTCCATCATCATTCCCTGGCTCAAAGAGAACTACGGCTGCGAAGTCGTCGCCATGCTCGGCGACGTCGGGCAGGGCGACGATCTGGAGGCCTTGCGGAAAAAGGCGCTCGACACCGGCGCCTCCGATGTCTTCGTCGAAGACCTGCGCGAGGAGTTCATTACCGGCTACCTGTGGAAGGCTCTTCAGGCCGGAGCCGTCTATGAAGGCAAGTACCTTCTGGGAACCTCGCTGGCCCGGCCCGTGCTGGCCAAACGGCAGGCGGAGATCGCTCTTGAGGTCGGCGCCGACGCGGTGGCGCACGGCTGCACCGGCAAGGGGAACGATCAGGTGCGCTTCGAGCTGACCTATAAGGCCATCGCGCCGCATCTGCGGGTGATCGCTCCCTGGCGGGAGTGGGACATCCTCTCGCGCGAAGATGCCATCGACTACGCCCAAAAACACAACATCCCGATTCCGGTGACGAAGAAGGACCCCTACAGCCGCGACGAAAACATCTGGCACATGAGCCACGAAGGCGGTCCGCTGGAAACGAAACTCGGAGACCCGCCCGAAGACGCTTGGAAACTCTCCACCTCGCCCGGCAAAGCGCCCGACAAAGAAGAGGACGTCATAGTCGGGTTCCGTAGCGGCGTTCCGGAATCGGTGAACGGCGAAAAGCTCGCGCCTCTGGCGCTGCTCACCCAGCTCAACCAAGTGGCCGGGCGGAACGGAGTGGGCCGCATCGACTTGGTTGAAAATCGCTTGGTCGGCATGAAATCGCACGGCGCGTATGAGACGCCCGGCGGGACCGTGCTCTACGCAGCACACCGGGAGCTGGAAGCTTTGTGTCTCGACCGCGAGACGGCTCACTACAAAGCGCACCTGGCGCTGAAGTACGGCGAGCTGGTCTACTACGGCCACTGGTTTGCGCCGCTGCGCGAGGCGCTCGACGCCTTCGTGGCCGCAACGCAGCAAAATGTTACCGGCGCCGTCACGCTGGGCCTCTATAAAGGGAACGTGCGCGTGCTCGACCGCCAGTCGCCCACCTCGCTCTACGACACCAGTATCGCCGGCTTCACCATGAAGGACGACTACGACCAGAAAGACGCCGAAGGTTTTATCAACATCCTCGGCCTGCCGACGAAGATCGGCGCCGCGCAGCGGGCCAAAGGCAGTAAGTCATGACCCAAAAATTATGGGGCGGACGCTTTTCCGGTGAGCCGGACGCAGACTTCTTCGCCTTCTCGGAGTCCTTCTCCGTCGATCACCGTCTGGCGCTCTATGAGATTCGCGTCGATCTGGCCTACCTGAACGAGCTTCAGGACGCGGGCATTCTGAACGCGGCCGAACGGCAAGCTCTTGCCAAGGCTCTCGAAGAACTGGGAGAGAAGATCCGTGCCAATGCCGATTGGCGCCAGGGGGAATTTGCCGAAGATGTTCACTCTTGGTTTGAGTCCCACCTGCTCGAAGCCGCGCCCGACCCGGCCCGGAAACTCCGCACCGGCCGCAGCCGCAATGATTTGGTCGCAACGCTGGCCCGCATGTGGGTCCAAGACGCCCTCCAAGCATTACAAAATCACGCGGCGGACCTGATCAAGGCCCTGCTCGATCAAGCCGAAAAACATCCGTCCGTAATCTTGCCCGCCTATACGCACCTGCAACGCGCCCAGGCCGTCTTGTGGCCGCACTACTTGCTGGCCTACTGCGCGATGCTGGAGCGCGATGCTGGCCGCCTCGAAAACTGCGCCGCCCGGTGTGACGAGCTCCCGCTCGGTTCGGGCGCAGTGGCCGGGAGTTCCATCCCCCTCAATCGGGAGCGGCTTGCAAAATCGCTCGGCTTCCGCCGGCTCAGTAAAAACAGTTCGGACGCCACCTCCGACCGCGACTTCGTCGCTGAGACCGCATTCGTTTGTTCGCTGATCATGACGCACCTGAGCCGCCTGGCCGAAGACTTGATCCTCTACAGCTCCGCCGAGTTCGGCTTCGTCGAACTCGACGACGCCTACGCCACCGGCAGCAGCCTGATGCCACAGAAGAAAAACGCCGACTCGTTGGAACTCATCCGGGGCCGCGCCGGGCGCGTTCAGGGACGGCTGACCGGACTGCTGGCGACGCTCAAGGGCCTGCCGCTCGCTTACAACCGCGACTTGCAGGAAGACAAAGAAGCTCTCTTTGACGCCGTCGACACCACTGCCGCCTCTCTCCAAATCGCCGCGCGCGTTGTCGCAAGTCTGCGCATTCATAAAGACCGCATGCGCCGGGCTGCCGAGGCCGGGTTCTTGACGGCGACCGAAGTGGCCGAAGAACTCGTCGCTCGCGGAGTGCCGTTCCGCGATGCGCATGAAACGGTGGGCAAGGTCGTGCGCTATTGCATTGAACAGGGAAAACATTTCGGGCAGTTGCCGGTAGAGGAAGGAAAGAAGCTCACGCCGCACTGGGACAAAAAACTAAAAGAAGTTGCGGTTTCGCTTGAGGCCGCCGTGGCCAAGAAAAAACTCTACGGCGGGACCGCGCCCGAACAGGTAAAAACGCAGATCGGGGAAGCACGAAAAAATCTTTCCGCACTTCGGAAAAATTATTCGGTAAAAACGAGCCGGGGACTCTAGCGGGCGCGAGCCGGGAGCGGCTTTCGGCCCCGGCTTTCACGAGCCGTGCGCTCCACCTGTCGCATCACCCGCAGCGTATTCAGCCTTAGAAATTTTCGATATCCTTGTCCGACTAGCCGCGGTCGATAAAGCCTTCGATCAGCGCATGAGACCCATGAGGCTGATGAGGGGGATCCCATATCGAACGCGCATAAGCACACCTCTTGTTCCTATACTTCGGAATCCGATTGCGGTAGAATTGAGTTGGTGCGGGCAGTATAGCCCGTCCGATTTCCCCGGTAAAATTGCCGTTTGGAAGAACACTGGGCGCCGCGGTAATTATCTTTCTCTCTTCCGATGAACCGCTCAAGGAAGAGAACCCCTCGGAGGCAGCCATATATCGGAATCATCGGATTGATGCAATTTCCCCCAGGCCATTTTCCCTATTGCACGCTTCCCTCTTTCTAATTGCTTTCGGTAGCGTATTCCTCTTCGTCGTCGGGCCCCGCGATGCCGAAGGGAAGAGTTCCAAAAAGCTTCTCTACGTAACGCACTCGGCCGGCTTCCAACATAAAGTCCTCCCCGTCTCCGAAGAGCTCATGAAACAGTGGGGAGCCGAATCCGGCGCCTTTTCCGTAGACACCACCCAGGACGTGGGCTTGATCAACGCCGAAAATCTGAACCAGTACGACGCGCTGATGTTCTACACCACCGGCGAGCTGCCGATCTCGGGCGAACAGAAGAAGGCCTTCGTCGATTTCATCCGCACGGGCGGCGCGTTCATCGGCGTCCACAGCGCGACGGACACCTTCTACGAATGGCCTGAATACGGGTGCATCATCGGCGGTTACTTCGACAACCATCCCTGGGCCCAAGTGGTTACGGTTCGCGTCGAGGACACCGCACATCCGGCGACGAAACATCTGGGAACCTCTTTCGAAATCAAGGACGAGATCTATCAATTCAAGAACTATTCCCGCGAAAACGTGCGTGTATTGATGACGCTCAACCCCACATCCGTAGACCTAAACAAGCCCGCCGTACATCGCACCGACGGCGACTTCGCCACCGCCTGGTGCCGCACCTACGGCAAGGGCCGCGTCTTCTACAGCGCCCTGGGCCACTTCGAAGAGGTCTGGCGCGACGAGCGGTACCGGAAACACATCGTGAACGGCATCCGCTGGGCGATGGGTGATCTCGAAGGCGACGCGACGCCGCTTCCGAGACCGAAACCGTAACTGGGACCCCTCGAACCCCGCACTCCCGGTACGCAAGGTTCTCTGCTTCTCTCGAATTTCACTCCTGCCGGCTTCCTTGCCATAATCCATTTATCCCCATTACAATATGTTTATATATTATTAATTCACATATTATCGTATAATATCGCCCATGCAACTACTACGTATTCCCGCAGCAGCAGAAAAGCTCGGCATCAGCCCGCCGACGCTCAAGCAATGGATCTACCGGCGGCGCATTCGTTCTCTCAAAACGCCCGGCGGGCACCACCGCATTCCGCAGGCCGAAATCGACCGCATCCTGTTTGCCGGCGCCGGAAAGAAAAAAACGGCAACACGGCGAGCAAAAACCGGAGACGAGCTCTCCTATCGCATCAGCGGGCGCAATCGTCTGGTGGGCCGCGTTGTCGAAGTACGGCAGGAGGGCCTGCTGGCGAAGGTGGTCCTCGACGTCGGCGGGCAGCGCGTGACTGCTATTATCACGCGGGATGCCTGTAGGGAATTGCAGCTCCGCAAAGGCCAACTTGCCGCCGCCCTGATCAAGGCGACCGAAGTGATGATTGTCTGCGGGCCGGGAGAGGCTTAAGATCATGTTCCGTCCCGGCCCACGACTCCTCTCCCTGGTCCTTGGCGTCCTCATGATCGGGTCGTGCCGTACTCCTCCCACGTCGGGATCGAACCAAGATATCCGCCTTCACCTCGCCGTTGCCGCAAGCGTCAGCGAAGTTTTCCGCGAGCTTGCTGAAGAGTATGAGTCGCGGCACGGCACGCGCCCCGTCTTGAGAACGGTTTTGAGCACCGGCTCGACACTCAGCCTTGCCCAACAGATTCGCCATGGCGCTCCGTTCGATCTGTTCGTTGCCGCCGACGTTTCAACGCCCCGCAAGCTTGCCGAGGATGAGTTTCTAATTCCCGAAACTGTTCAAACCTATGCGCGCGGACGATTGATCGTCAAATACATCCCCACGTGGACCCCAGGCGATCGGAAACTGAAAGGCGTAGAGAAACTGGAAGACCTGCGCAATCCCGAAATCCGCCGGGTGGGAATCGCCTCGCCGGAACTTGCCCCCTACGGCCGCGCCGCCCGGGAAGCCTTGCAGGCAAAAGGACTCTGGAACGAGCTTCAGCCGAAGATGGTTTTCGGCGAGCACGTAAAACACGTCGAACAGTTCCTTCGGACAGGGAACGTCGAGGCCGCCTTCCTGCCGCTCTCGCTCGCCGGAAGCAAAAAGTACTTCTTGGTTGACAGCTCGCTCCACAAGCCGCTCGACCAAGCACTTGGTATTGTAAAGGGGACTCCCCATCTCGAAGAGAGCCGCGCTCTGGCAGATTTCATCCTCGGGCTTCCGGGGCGAAAATTCCTTCAGCGCGCGGGATACCAACAAAATTTCCCGCAGGAGAGGTAACCGTGAATTTTCCTTCGGTCTTCGAATGGAGTGCGGTGGACTGGTACCCGATCCAACTCTCCTTGCAGGTCGCCGCAGTGGCAACCGCTCTTGCAGTCCTGCTGGGCGTCTCGGCCGGTTGGCTGCTGGCGCGGAAGCACTTTCCCGGCAAAGAGCTGCTGGACGCGCTGCTGGCGCTGCCGCTGGTCCTGCCGCCGACGGTGCTCGGCTACTACCTGCTGGTCTTGCTCAGCACGCGCAGTCCGTTGGGCCAAGTTTTTGAATCCGTCTTCGGCTTCCGGCTGATCTTTACGGTTCCCGCCGCCGTCCTGGCCGCCGTGCTGCACGGGCTGCCGTTCATGGTGAAGATGGTGCGCGGCGCGATGGAAGATCTGGACTCGGCCTCGGAGACCGCCGCCAGGACGCTGGGCGCATCGGAAGCCCGTGTCTTTTTCACCATTACACTGCCCCTGGTCCGCCGGAGCATGCTGGCCGCAACCTTGCTGGCCTTCGCGCGCGCGCTGGGGGACTTCGGCGTCACCATCATGATCGCCGGAAATATTCCCGGCCGCACGCAGACGGCAGCGGTCGCCATCTATGACGCCGTGCAGGCGGGGCGCGAAAACTACGCGCTGCTGCTCTCGGTCATTATTTCTGTTCTTTGTGTGACGATTCTCTACGCGGCGAACCGACTCACAGCGTCGGCTTCGCGCTGGTGATGGTGTCAATGTTGGAAATCGCGATCAAGAAATCCTTTTCCGGCGGCGCTGCCCCCTTCCATCTGGACGTGAATTTCCGCGCGGGGGCGGGCATTACTGTTCTCTTCGGACCCTCGGGCGCGGGCAAGACGGTCGTGCTCAATGCAGTCGCCGGAGTTGTGCGTCCCGATGCGGGGCGGATTGGGGTGGACGGCGTCGCCTATTTCGACGCGGACAGGCAGACTCATCTTCCGAGCGCACGACGCCGGGTGGGATATGTCTTTCAAGGGTTGTCACTCTTTCCTCATCTCACAGTGGCGGAAAACGTAGGCTACGGATTGGGACCCGCTTGGCTTCCCTCCACGCGAAAGGCTCGTCGCCAACGCATCGCAGAACAACTCGCAAGCCTTCACTTGGAGCAACTGGGCGGCCGCCGCCCCGGTGAAATCTCCGGTGGGCAGCAGCAACGCGTGGCGCTGGCACGGGCGTTGATTCGCCGTCCGCGAGTCCTTCTGCTCGACGAACCGCTTTCCGGCCTCGACCTGCCGGTAAAACAGGAGATTCTTTCCGACCTCCGGGGTGCAGTGGAGCAGTTACACATACCGGCGCTCTTCGTCACGCACGACGCCGAGGAGGCGGCGCGGCTCGGAGATTCCATCATCTTATTCGAGAAAGGCCGCATCATCAGCGAAGGCGAGCCGATGCGGGTGCTGAAAGAGCCGACTCAGGAGACCGTGGCCCGGCTGGCCGATGCGGGGAATATTTTAGACGCTCATCTTATAGAGAAAGACACGGAGCGGCTTACCCAAACCGTCGAGGTAAACCGTTGCCGGCTCCGCATCCCTCTGACGCGGCATCCGGTGGGGTCCAGGCTCAAGCTCGCCGTCCCGGCCGGGGACATTCTGGCGGCGACGGCGAAACCCGATTCCATCAGCGCGCGCAATGTGCTCGAAGGCAAGATCGTCTCGCTCGAACAGGAAGGCTACCGAGTTACGATGAAGGTCGATTGCGGAACCATTCTCCAAGTCCGGCTCACTCCCGGGGCCGTGGCCGATTTGGGTCTCGAAACCGGAAAGAGTGTCTGGCTCATTATCAAGGCGTACTCGTGCCACGTGCTGGAAGCGCCGTAAGCCGCCTTTTCACCTCGCTCTCATCTGCTCATTCGATATAGAATAAAGAATAACTTTGACAAAAGTAGTAAGCAGCGAACCATGTCGATCGAACCGGGACGATTTCTTTCCGAAATACTTGTCGCGCGGCGCAGAGCCGTGGAAGAGGCAAAGGCACAAGTGCCGTTGGCCGAGGTCCGCCGACAGGCCGAAGAGCAAAAAGAGCGTAGGGATTTTCGCGGCGCACTTACTCGCCCTCACGTCAACGTAATCTCAGAATTGAAAAAGGCCTCTCCTTCAAAAGGCGTGCTGCGCGAGGAGTTCGACCCGGAAGCGGTCGCCCGCGCCTACGAACAGGCCGGGGCGGCGGCGCTCTCCGTTTTGACCGAAGAACAGTATTTTCTGGGCTCGCTCGACCATCTCCGCCGGGCGCGCGCGGCGACCTGCCTGCCGGTTCTGCGGAAGGATTTCATTCTCGACGAGTATCAGGTTTACGAAGCCGGGGCGGACGCCGTGCTGCTGATTGTTGCGGCGCTGGAAGGGAAACTTTTGGCAGATCTGATCCGCCTGGCCGAAGAGTTGAAACTGGCTGCACTGGTCGAGGTGCATTCTCTCGGGGAACTCGAGACGGCGCTTACGGCAGGAGCAACGATCCTCGGCGTCAACAACCGCAACCTCAAAACTTTTGCAGTAACGCCAGAAACCTCTTTAGATCTCATAAAGCAAATTCCCCACGACTGCCTGGCCGTCAGCGAAAGCGGCCTCAAAAACGGAGCCGACGTAGCGCGCGTGCTCAAGGCCGGATTCGGCGCGGTCCTGATCGGCGAGCAGTTCATGAAGGCCGCCGACCCGGGCCGGGAATTGGCCGGCTTGATTGCGGAAGCGCAACAGGAACTTACCCCCACATCCCCTTCTGCCGGGAAAAGGACCTAGGCATGTTCGGCTTCCTTCCCCTGTCTTTACAGGTACCGTTTCCCTTCCACGCGGTACGCACATGAAAACCAAGGTAAAAATCTGTGGAGTGAGGGAACTTGACGACGCGATGGCGGCGGTCGAATTAGGAGCCTTTGCCATCGGCTTCAACTTCTATCCGCCCAGCCCGCGTTACCTAGCGCCGGAAAAGGCCGCCCAGATCATCGGCAAGCTCCCCGAATCGGTCGCCAACCATGTCACCTCGGTCGGAGTCTTTGCAAATGAAGACGACCCGCAGAAGGTCGCCGAGGTGGCCCGGCAGGCCGGCGTGGGTACCGTGCAGCTTCATGGACCAAAGATTCCCCCTGCCGATTCCCTCCCTGGCTTCACTATTATTCGCGCTTTCCAGGTAGGCCCGGATTTTGATCTATCCGAGCTAAGCCGTTATAATGCAAACACCTATTTATTGGACGGCTTCTCGAAAGACAAGCTGGGCGGAACGGGACAGAGGTTCGATTGGACGCTGGCTCGCGTGGCCGGGCGTTACGGGCGTGTCAGCATCATTGTCGCCGGGGGGCTGACGCCGGAGAATGTAGCGGCGGCGGTCCGTACGGCACGCCCCTTTGCAGTGGACGTAGCCGGGGGCGTGGAATCGGTGCCCGGTCGCAAGGACCGAAAAAAGATGGAAGCCTTCTTCGCCGCGGTGCGTGAGGCCGGGAGAGAATAGCCTGTAACCTATTGAAATTAAATACTATGCCGCAAGAGCAACAGACGAATATCAAGCCAACAACTTGGCCCGATGCCAGGGGCCGCTTCGGCGAGTTCGGCGGCTGCTATGTGCCGGAACCCTTAATGCACCCGGTCGAGGAGTTGCAGCAAGCCTACCGGGAGGCCTCCGCTGACTCAAAATTTCAGGCCGAACTGGCTCGGCTGCTCCGTGAGTTCGCAGGCCGCCCGACGCCGCTCTTTTATGCCTCGCGGCTGACGGAGCACCTTGGCGGAGCTCGCATCTATCTGAAACGGGAAGACTTACTCCACACCGGGGCGCACAAGATCAACAACTGTCTGGGCCAAGGCCTGCTGGCCGAGCGCATGGGTAAGCGCCGTCTGATTGCCGAAACCGGCGCCGGGCAGCACGGCGTAGCCACGGCGACGGTTGCGAGCCTTTTGGGCCTCAAATGCGTGGTCTACATGGGCGTAGAGGACATGGCCCGGCAGGAGCCGAACGTCTTCCGCATGCGCCTGCTCGGAGCCGAGGTGGTCGGGGTCAACTCCGGCAGCCGCACCCTGAAGGACGCCATCAACGAAGCCATGCGCGACTGGGTAACGAATGTCCACGACACGTACTACCTGCTCGGCTCGGTCCTCGGCCCGCACCCCTACCCAGTGATGGTGCGCGAGTTCCACCGCGTCATCGGCCAAGAGGCGCGCGAACAGATTCTGAAGCAGGCCGGGCGGCTGCCGGATTTCCTGGTAGCCTGCGTCGGCGGGGGCAGCAACTCCATCGGACTCTTTTACGATTTTATTCCCGACGCAGCGGTAAAGATGGTCGGCGTCGAGGCGGGCGGGTATGGCGCGGAGCTCGGCCAGCACGCGGCGCGGTTCGACGGCGGCGGACCGGGCGTCCTGCACGGTACTTATACCTACGTGCTGCAAACCGCCGACGGGCTGGTGGCCGGAACGCATTCGGTTTCCGCCGGTCTCGACTACCCTGCCGTGGGACCAGAACACGCGGCGCTCTATCGCCAAGGCCGGGCCGAGTACGTCCGCGCCGGAGACGAAGAGGCGCTTGCGGCGGCGGTGCTGCTCTCGCGCCTGGAGGGAATTCTTCCCGCGCTTGAATCCGCCCATGCGCTGGCTGAGGTGATGAAGCGCGCGCCGCAAATGGAAAAAGACAAAATCCTTCTGGTGAATCTCTCTGGACGCGGCGACAAGGACTTGGGAATTTTTCAGAAGGCAGGAAAACTTTAAGCCCTGCGCGGAAAAATGGCGAATTCGATTTCAACCCACAAAGAGACCGCAACCCGCATCCAGTCAAAGTTCCGGGAGTTGGAGAAAACGAACTCCCGGGGCTTGGTCATCTACCTGACGGCAGGCGACCCGACCCTTGCAGCGACCGGCGAGATGCTCCCGGCGCTCGAGCGGGCCGGGGCGGATGTGATCGAGCTCGGCATTCCTTTCTCCGACCCGCTGGCCGACGGGCCGGTGATTCAGCGGGCTTCCGAACGAGCTTTACAAGCAGGCGCCACGCTGCGGAACGTTCTGGCCACGCTGCCTGAGTGGCGCAAGCGGACCCGAGTTCCGATTGTGCTGTTCAGCTACTTCAACCCGATGCTGCAATACGGGTTGGAACAGTTCGCAAAAGACGCCAAAGCGTCCGGGGCAGACGGCGTGCTGGCCGTGGACCTGGCGCCGGAGGAGGCCGGGCCCCTCGTCGAAGCCCTGCGGGCACTGCAACTCGACTCCATCTTTCTAGCCTCGCCGACGTCCACGGCCGAGCGTCTGCGTAAAATCGCCGCGCACTCTTCCGGCTTTCTCTATCTGGTCTCGCGAATGGGCGTGACGGGCGAAAGGAAGTCTCTCCCGGACGATCTCGCGCCGTTCATCGAGCGGACGCGCGCGGCAACCAAGCTTCCGCTGGCCGTCGGTTTCGGTATTTCCACTCCGGAACAGGTCCGCGCGGTCCAGGAGCATGCCGAGGCCGCCGTCGTCGGCAGCGCCGTAGTGCGTTGCATGGAAGACCACTACGCTGAGGAAGGCGTAACGGCCATTGAAGAATTCGTCCGCCGGCTGGCGGGCAAAAAATCCTAGAACGCTTCCCGCGGGACCGGCACACCCGCTCCTTCCCGCGCGCCTTGTGCAGCTTCCCAAGCCCGCCCGGGGGTTGGGGTATACTGGGTAAAAGTTCTCAAGAAGTCGACCACAGGTGCGGCATGCTCTCTCCTTTTACGGACCGGGGCACGGACGGGGGCGACGGGCTCCGAGCCGCCGAACAAAGCGATCTGAGAAGTTTTTTGGGGAGTCAAGAGCCCGATGAGTTCCGCCTTTGACGGATGGCGTAAGAAAATCAACGAAATCGATCTCCAACTGCTGGCGCTGCTCAACGAGCGCTCCCGCTGCGCCATGGAGATCGGCAAAATCAAAAAGAAGAAGAACCTGCCGGCATGGTCGCCGGAGCGGGAGGCGGAAATCCACAAACAGATTTCGGCGGCCAATCAAGGCCCGCTCGGGGACGCCGCCGTCCGGCGTCTGTTTGAGAGAATCATCGACGAAGCGCGGTCGCTGGAGCGCCATGCCATGGACCGGGACTCCCCGAGCGACAAAAGAACCCAGGGAACCAAGGAAAAGGGGTAACGAAAGATGGTAGTCGTCATGCAGAAGTCTGCCAGCGAAGAGCAGATTCAAGAAGTCATCAATAAGTTGATGGGAATGGGTTTCGATATTCACCGCTCGACCGGCGCGCAGCAAACCGTTCTGGGCGCGGTGGGGGCGAAGGTGGACTTCGACGTGCGGGACATTGAAGTTTATGACGGCGTCAGCGAAGTCCTCCGCATCAGCGCTCCCTATAAACTCGCCAGCCGTCAGTTCCGGCACGAAAACACGATCGTGAACATCGGCGAGAAGATCGCCATCGGCAGCGACCGAATCACCGTCATGGCCGGTCCGTGCAGCGTGGAAGGCAAAGAGCAGATGGATACCGTGGCCGCCTCGGTTGCCGCGCAAGGGGCGCAGATGTTGCGCGGAGGAGCTTTCAAGCCGCGATCTTCCCCTTACAGTTTCCAAGGAATGGGTGAAGAGGGCTTGAAGCTGATGCGGAAAGCCGCCGATGCGAACGGGCTGAAGGTGGTCTCGGAAGTGATGGACGCGCGGCAGATTCCGATGATGCTCGATTACGCGGACATGCTACAAGTCGGCGCGCGGAACATGCAGAATTTCGACCTGCTGAAAGAATTGGGACGTGTATCGAAACCCATCCTCCTTAAGCGCGGCATCTCGGCCACCATCGAAGAGCTGCTGCTTTCGGCCGAATACATCCTGGCCGGCGGGAACTATCAGGTGGTACTGTGCGAGCGCGGCATCCGTACCTTTGAAAGCTATACCAAAAATACCTTGGACGTCTCCGCCATCCCCGTCATCCAGAAACTTTCGCACCTGCCCATCCTCGCCGACCCGTCGCACGGTACGGGCCGCCGCGATAAGGTAATGCCCATGGCGCGGGCCGCCGCGGCGGCCGGGGCGGACGGTCTGATGGTGGAAGTCCATCCGGACCCGAACCGCGCTTGGAGCGACGGCGCGCAGTCACTCTATCCCGACCAGTTCGCGCAACTGATGAAGGAAGTGGGGATGATCCTCTCCGCCGTGAACCGTACGCTTTAACCGCACGGAAAAATTCCACCGGCCCGGTGGGGTTTTCCGAAAAGAGGCTTCGAGCTTGCCGAAAAGAAAACCATTTTTTCAGAACGTCACGATCGTAGGCGTCGGACTGATGGGCGGCTCGTTCGGGCTGGCGCTGAAGCGCGCGGGCTTTACCGGGCGCATCGTGGGCTGTGACCGGGAGGACGTGCTGAAGCGTGCCCGCCGCAAGGGCGCGTTCGACGACGCCATCCCGGAAATTACCTACGCCGTCCGGGACGCCGACCTGATTCTCCTGGCCCCTCCGGTGGGGTCCATCCTCGATTCTCTTCGCAAAATGAAAGATCACGTCTCACCGTCCGCCCTGGTCACCGACGTGGGCAGCACCAAGAAGATTATCTGCCTTCGCGCCCGCGAGACGTTCCAGAACGCCCCGCTGTTTCTCGGCGGGCATCCCTTGGCGGGCCGAGAGCGCTCCGGGATTCGCAACGCCGTCGGCAGCCTGTTCGAGGGCCGCCGGTATATGCTGACACCGAACTCCCCCGATGATTTAAATGACTCCCGCGTCAAGGCCTTCTCCGAATTAATTGAAAAGATCGGCGGAAAGCTTTTCGTCACCGACCCGCAGACGCACGACCGCGCCATGGCGCTGCTCTCCCATCTGCCGCAACTGCTCTCCACCGGCCTCGCCGGCCTGATCTGGGACCGCACGGAGGAAGATTTTCTGCCGCTCGAGATGGCCGCCACCGGCTTCCGCGACGTCACCCGGCTCGCGCAAAGCCCCTACTCCGTCTGGCGCGACATCTGCCTGACCAACCAGGAAAATATCCAGGACGCGATCGAACTGATGGTCCAGAAACTCGAGTCTCTGAAACTGCACCTCAGCGACCGCGAACTCGAACGGGAGTTCAAAAATGCTTTCACGTTGCGAAAAAAATTCGAGGACTCATAAGAAGACTCATAATCAGAGGATTCGTAACCAAAGATTTTGTAACCCGGACCCGGATGTGGAACGACCTTAATGCTTAATAAGTAATTCGAGGAGGGCCCCATGTACGTCGCGCTGAATAGGACGCTGGTTCGGGGAGAAACAAAGCTCTCCTGGGAGGAGTACGTCGCCGTGGCGGCGAAGATCGGCTTCGGCGGGGTGAGCGTATTCCTCCAGACGGCGATGCAGCAGGGGGTTGAGGCCACGCGCGAGCTGCTTTCCAAAAACAATCTCTAGCCTTCCGTCATCGGCCTGCCGGTCAACTTCCGCGAGGACGACCAAAAATTCCGTGAGAGCCTCAAGGAACTTCCCGAAGCGGCCGAGTTCGGCGTTGCCATCGGCTGCCCGCGCTTCGCCACTTGGCTGCTGCCCGCCTACGACACGCCGTCGTAGGAGATGGACCACATCCTCGGCGAGCGGCTGGCGGACGGCGCGGCACTGGGCCTCTTCTGGACGCAAAAGACCATGCGCCAAGCCGGCATTCAAGTGTAGAAGGGCTTCTCTTCACCGCCTACACTCGATCTGCGGGGGGGGAATGACACCCCCGGAAAATTTCATTTCATGTGATTGTGTTTGTAAATGGAGGAAAAATGCATTCTCTCGCCCCCATACGCCGCCGACTCTCGTTCGGCATGATTCTCTTCCTGGCGCTGGCCGTCGCAATTCCGGCCCATGCCCAACGGAAAGCACCGGCCTTCCAAGTCACCCAAGGCGCGACGGACGATCAGGTTTTCCAACGCAACGACAACAACCAAGCCGACATCGCCTTGTCCGGCACGGCTACGCTGCGCGGTGCAGCCCGCGTCCGGGCGCGCGTCCAACGCCGGCACGTAACCGTCGAAGGCTTCGGCTGGAAAGACGTGGCCAACGTCGCGAAAGGCGGCGCCTGGAAGGCTATGCTGAAAGGGCTGCCCGTGGGCGGCCCCTATAACGTGGATTTACAGCTCGTTGACCGCAAGGGCAGTGAAATTGCCGCAACGGGCATTCACAGCATCCTGGTCGGCGATTTGTGGATTCTGGCCGGCCAGTCGAACATGCAGGGCGTGGGCAACCTCGTCAACACCGAGCCCACCAGCGACGTGGTCCACAGCTTCAACATGCGGGACGAGTGGGTCATCGCTGAAGACCCCTTGCATTCCCGGCCCGACGCGGCGGACTCGGTTCACTGGGGCCAAAACGACCAAGGAGAGCCCGTCCGTCTGACGGGCGCCGAGGCCGACGCGTATCACCGTGAAAGAACCCGAGGCGCGGGACTGGGGCTGCCCTTCGCAAATCAAATGGTTCAGCGGACGGGCGTGCCGGTGGGACTCATCCCCTGCGCGCACGGCGGTACGTCCATGTCTCAATGGAACCCCGCGCTCCGCGACCAGGGCAGCAAGTCGCTTTACGGCGCGATGGTGCGCCGTCACCGCGCGGTCGGCGGCAAGGTGAAGGGCGTGCTCTGGTACCAGGGTGAAGCCGATGCAGAGGAAGAGGTTGCGCCTCTCTATGGGAAACGCTTCCGCGACTTCATCGGGGCCGTCCGCTCGGACTTCAACCAGTCCGACCTGCCTTTCTACCTGGTTCAGCTTGGCCGCTACGTGACCCATCAGGTGCATCGCAGCCAGTGGGACTTGGTTCAAGAAGAGCAGCGGCTCACGGAACTGAAGCTTACCCATATGGGGATGGTGGCAGGTGTCGATCTCGAACTCGACGACCGGATTCACATCGGCACGGACGGGCTGAAGGTGCTCGGCTATCGAATGGCGAATCTCGCCTGCCATGACCTGTTCCCGGAAATCGCCTCCTGCTGCAACCTGAAGCGCGGCCCGCGGCCCGCGCGCGCCACGCTGGATAAATCAAAACGCCGAATGCGCGTTGCATTTTCCGACGTAAACGGCCGGCTTCGCGCCGCCGGACGGGTGATGGGCTTTTCGCTCCGCTCGCCGGACGGCAACGAAACCCGGATACTCTACCGAACCTCCATCGACCCCGGCGCGCCGAATACGGTGATCCTCAAGCTGCAAGGAGAGCTGCCGGAAGGAACAAAACTCTGGTACGGCCGCGGCCTCGACCCGCACTGCAACTTGACGGATGAGGCCAACATGGCCGCACCCGCTTTCGGCCCGATGGAGATCAAATAGCCGCACCCGGGAATTGACTCCCGCGCCTGGGCAGACTAGAATTCTAGCGGGTTTGATTCTTTCCTATCTCAATTTCTTCCTCGGTTGAGGCATCGTGATCGGCAAAACAATTTCCCGGTATCGCATAGTCGAGAAGCTGGGTGGCGGCGGCATGGGTGTGGTCTATAAGGCCGAGGACACCACGCTCGGAGGAGCACGACATCAACCTTATTTATCTCAAGGTGTATTCATGGTTCGACCCGCTGCGCGACGACCCGCGCTTCCAATCCCTCCTGCGCCGCATGAATTTCCCGCCCTAGGCTCGCCTTAGCTTCCCGAATCGGTCCTAACAAAATCGGATTGCCTTGTCTTGGTGCAAAGAGCTAAATGTCCTTGTGGGAGTTCGTGTTTGCACTCTCGGAGGGCAGCTTATCCACAAGCTTTTGAACAAATCTGTTGAAACCTTCGTGCCGCCTGCGACCGAGCCACCGCTTCCTCTTCCCTGGTAAAGGAACCTAGGCCATTTCGCTCTCCCCACAATTACCCCCGGCCCCCCTCCCGCATGTGCCTGTGCTCAGGGGCGGGGCGGACACAACCAGTTTGGACCACAGGTGAAGGTAGGGCGGGATTCCCCCCATCGCGGCCATGGCGATGTCAGCTTGGCACAAGAGGGCGACTGGCATATGATCGTGCGCAAAGGTAAAGTTGAAATCGCAAATTCCGGTTAAAAAGGAGGACCAGGAGTCCAGGCGAGCCGTCGCTCGGTCAAAGCGGGGCGTGCACGCCCACTCAAGTCACCGTTTCAGCCTTACGTTTGCCAGGGCTATGACCAAACCCAACCGAGAGTGGAACCTCGTATTGATCGCTCCCTGTTCGAAAGTACTATATATTCTAGCCACTGAGGAGTTGCCCGTATGAACCGTCGAAAATTCCTGAAAGCAAGTTCCCTTCTACCGGTTAGCGCCGCAGCAACCTTCGGCTTTTCTGAAAACGGTGAAGCCAAACCAGTCCCACCCCCTCCACCACTGCCTTTCCGAGGGGAGAAGAGCAAACTAAAGATTACCGGGGTCAGAGTCGTCGATCCCAAGCCGCAGAGGCCGTTACCCGTCTACGAGCCCGCTCCGGGTTCTTGGTCGACGGGAAGCGTCGAAGTAGCCAATCCGATGTCGATCTATCCCAACTACAAACCTAGGCGGGACCTGTTCATGGCCGATGATCTTGGGCTCGGAGCCGTGGAGATCAGCACAGACAAAGGGATTACGGGAATCGGATATGGCGGTCCGGGCGGCAGCTTCGTGATCGAAAAACATCTGACCAAGTTGCTCATCGGCGAGAACCCATTCAAGGTAGAACGGCTGTGGGACATTATGTGGCGATCTACCCTGTATTACGGACGGAAGGGCCTTGTAGTGCATGCAATCAGTGCAGTCAATTTGGCCCAATGGGACATCATCGGAAAGGCCCTGGGGATGCCCATCTACAATTTGTTGGGTGGGGAAACTAAGCCGAGAATCCCGGCCTACTGCACGGGAAACGATATTGAACAGCACGTGGAGTTTGGATTCAAGAAGCTGAAGCTGGCCATTCCTTACGGACCCGCCGACGGGCGCGAAGGCATGAACAAGAACGTTGAACTCATCAAGAGGACACGCCAGTTGCTGGGCGCGGACGGCGAAATCATGTTGGACTGCTGGATGGCATTCACCGAACGTTACACCCTGGAACTCGCCGAGATGTTAAAGCCCTACAGGGTCTACTGGATGGAGGAATGTCTTCCTCCCGACGACTATGCAGGGTTCGGAAGATTGAATGCACAGATTAAGTCAACTCGGATTGTAACGGGCGAGCACGAGTACACGCGTTACGGCTTTAGGTTGCTTCTGGAGTACAAAGCGGCCCGTATCTGGCAACCTGACATGAACTGGTGTGGGGGACTGAGCGAGCTGCGCCGTATTGGGGCGCTGGCCGCGGCTCACGACATTCCATTGATCCCTCATGGTGAATGGAGGGGCGGCGGCCCGCACTACATCCTTGCCACCACTAACAGTCCTTGGTGCGAAATGTTCATGCCGCCGCCGGGTGGACCTACAGAAGTCTACCAGCGATTCGAGGAAGACCATAGGATCACTCGCGGGCCCGAAGGCATCTACATGAGACCATCCGATCGTCCAGGGTTCGGGTGGGAATTAATCGTCAACTAGCGGTTCGCTGCAGCGTGGGCCCAGGACCGACAAGGTATCGAAATCTCTTATGCCCCATTCGAGAATCATTTCACCTCTCCCCTCTCTTTCTTAGAGGGGATACTCCCCGCTCCGACCCAAGCTACCAAGACCTCCTACGCCGCATGAATTTCCCGGAGTAGTGAAGGAGAGAGAGTAACCCCATGTTGACCGAACACGAAAAAAAGGAACTCGACGAGCGGGGGTATGTCATCCTGCCTGACTTCATGGGGCCGGAGTTGCTGGAAGTTCTGCAGCGCGTCGGCTACGTCCTGGGACCGGAGTTCAAGCTGAGCAGCCTGAACGCGCGCACCGGGAATCCCCACTCCGACGCGGGGCAGCCGCTCCATACGGATTCGGGCGCGGTGCCGGACGAGAAAGGCTGCTGGGTCTCGAACAGCGTCTGGATGCTTGACGATTTCACCATCCGGCCCGGCCAACTTGATGACCTTGACGCCACAGACGGCAAGTACCTGTATTTCAAGTGGGACGAGAGCCAAGGCGACGTCTGGGCGATGGACGTTGAAACCGCCAGGGGTGAGAACCAACCCTAAACCCTCTGCCCGGCTGAAGCCGGCCGCACCACTTAGTTTTCTGAAATGCGGTAGAGATACCGCCGCCCGCGCAGGTAGATCTCCCGGTCGACCACCGCCATCGAGGCGTCAAAGCCGACGCCGTCGTCGAGCGTATTCGTCGCCAGCACCTTCAACTCCGGGCCGTGTTCGAGGACGACCGTCGTGCCCTCGCGGCTGGTGACGTAGACGCGGCCCGCCGCCGCCACCGGCGATGCGTAGACGGTGGTGATCCCTTCCAGGCGCACTGGGCCGAAATTCTGCTCTCCGGTCCGGGCGTTGAAACCGGAGAAGATGCCGGAATTCCGCTTCAGGAAATAGAGCGTACCCTTATAGAGAAGCGGCGACGAGGCGTAGGGGGTATCGCGGTCGAGGGACCAGACGATGCTTTCCGAACCCGCAAGGTTCCCTTTGGCGCCGTCAAGCCGGATGGCGAAGAGCGCGTTGCCGCGGAAGCCACTGGTGACGTAGACCATGCCGTCGGCGGCAACGGGCGATGGAATCGCGTTGTTCGTCATCCCCCCGATCTCCCAAAGCAGCTTGCCGTCAGCCAAGTCATAGCTGCGGACTGCAGCCGTGGCATTGGTAATTACCTGATGCCCGCCGTTATGCCTTACCGCAAGAGGCGTAGCCCAGGACGTCCCCTCGTCCCGTTCGGTGCGCCAAATCTCCTTGCCGGTCCCCTTGTCGAGAGCCACGATGAAGGAAGGGCCCTGGTGGTCCCAGTTGACGATAATCTTATCGCCGTAAAGGAACGGCGAGGCTCCCTCGCCGAAGTCGAGACGGATGTCCATATCGCCGAAGTCCTTTTCCCAGACGACGTTGCCCTCAAGGTCGAGGCAGTAGAGACCCTGGGAGCCGAAGAAGGCGTAGACGTGCTCGCCGTCGGTCACCGGCGAACTCGAGGCCCAGGTGCCCGTCGTGTGGGTGCCCTCATGCGGGAACCCTTCCTTCAGGGCCCGTTCCCATACAATCTTTCCGCTCTCGCGGTCAAGGGCATAAAGGATGAATTTTTGGGCTTGCGTTACCTGGATGCCGCGCCGGCGGCGACGGCCGCCGGGCCTATCGCCGGGCCTGCTGCCGGTACTGCCTTCGGGCCTGCGCCTGGGGCGAAACGTATCCTGGCTCGGCTTCGGTTCCACAACCTCACCGGTCGGCACGGCGGCGGTCACATAGATTCGGTCCTTCCACACAATCGGCGAGGAGGACCCTTTTCCAGGAATCTGGGTCTTCCATCGGATGTTCTTCTCCTCGCTCCACTCGACGGGCGGATTCCCGTCCCCCGAGGCGCCGGTCGCCTCCGGCCCGCGCCACTGCGGCCAAAAATGCTGCGCCTCGCCGGGGTTGGGGTCCTTCGGCGGGTCGGCGCGGATGCCCATCCAAAGCACCGCAACGAACAGTGCCGCCATGAAAAATAGAAAGGAAAAAACCGCAGCGGTCCTCTTCATCGATTACTCCCAGAAACTGAATTTTTCGGATTCTTGTCGCCCTTCGTCCTCCATTCTACTCCAACGGTTACGGCCAAAACAGGTACCAGATAATTTTTTGTCAGTGATTTTTTCTGCCCGGCAGCTTCGTACCCTACGGTAGACTCGGCTCCTGGGTGAAAGGTCCGGCGGCGCGAAGAAACCCTCCCTGTGAAGTACCTGAAGGAGAATGTTACCCTGCCTTGATTTACCGCCCCGAACCCATCGTGGCAATGCCGGAATCGATCAAGCAGGCAAGCGGGGCAGGGGGAGCGGACCCAGAACCTGCTCGACTCGAGCGGCGAGGCGCAAAAGAGCCTCGTCGCCCTGCCAACGGCCGATGAGCTGCAATCCGACCGGCAGGCCGTTCTTCGCCAGACCGGAAGGAACGCTCACCGCCGGCAACCCGGCGTAGGTCCACGGCAGGTTCATAATGGGGTCGCCGGTGCTGCCGAGCCCCGCAGGCGCGGGGCCCGTAGCCGCCGGGGCCAGCCATGCGGTGACGCGGTGCTTCACCATCAGGTCCATCATGTGCCGCCGCAGCTTTTCCCGTCCCGCCAAGCCCTCTTCACGCTGCTCCGGTGAAACCTTGCGTCCTTTCAGAATCATCCCGGCGGTTTTTTGATGGTAGAGGTCCCGGTAACGGGTGAACCACGTCCGATGCACCTCGGCCATCTCAGCGGCCATCAGAAGCAAGTGGTTTTGGACCACCTTGTCAAAGTCGGCCATAGCCGAGACCGAGCGAATCTCAAACCCGGCCTTTTCCAGTTTCTTGCACGCCGCCAGAAAGTAGGTCAACCCTTCCGCCGAGGCCCGTTCGAGATACGCTCCGCCCGGCGCGCCCACAACAATGACCGACCGAGCGGAATCGGAACCGGCAGACCATCGTCGGCACAGGACCGAGGCGGCGAACTCGGCGCTGTCCACATCGGGGGTGAAAAATCCAATGTGATCGAGCGAAGGCGAGAGGGGCAGGACACCGTCGGTTGCAATGCGCCCGAATGAGGGCTTGAATCCGACGACTCCGCAGAACGCCGCCGGGCGGATGATCGAACCGATGGTCTGCGAGCCGAGCGCCAGCGGGCAGAGCCCAGCCGCCACCGCCGCCGCCGAACCGCTCGAGGAACCGCCCGGCGTGTGCTTCAAGTGATAGGGATTCCGCGTCGGGCCGGGGGCGAAATAGGCGAACTCGGTGGTGACGGTCTTTCCCAGAATCAGCGCCCCGGCCTTCTTGAGCGCGCTCACACAAGCCGCCTCCGGGCCGGCAAAAATTTCCTCCGCCAAACGGCTGCCGGCCCGGGTCGCCATGCCCTCGACGTTGATGATGTCCTTTACGCCGACCGGGACGCCGTAAAGCGGCGGGCGGGAGTCGGGGTCCGGAAACCCTGCTTCGAGTTCTTTTGCCTCTCTACGAAGTCGAGCGGAACGGTCCGTACTGTCTTCGCCTTCGAGGAAAGCGAAGAGGCGCGGATTCCATTTTTCCAGCCGCTCTTTCCATCCTCGCAAGGAATCTTCGAGCGAACGGTCTCCGGCTTGAAGATTTTCCGCCAGCATTCGCAGCCCGCGTTTTTTCCGAAAGTCGTTCATGGCGACGCCCTGAAGAGTGTTACTATTCTACCAGCGGCAGACAGCTTCGTTCGAGATTTAAGGTAAATTGGAAATTTCGATAAGTTGATCCATACCGAATGGGGAGGCGTTCCATGGGCGAGCCGGTGCACACTTCGCACATCAAAATCTATCAGGACAAGCGGCCCCTGCGGCGGGCCTACATTGAAAATTTTCCCGACCCGGTCCGCTACGGGGTCCACGGCGGGATCAAGCGTTTCTACAAAATGGAACCGGAAAAGGACGTTCCCTCGACGCTCGACCATCTGATCGGCGCCGTCGGCGGCTGACTGATCGGCACCCTCGGCGGCGCGCTGGAGGCGCGCGGAATTCCGGCCTACCCGGAGAAACTGTGGTCCGAGATCGAAGGCGACATTGAAAACGAAGGCGGCGTGATGGTCATCAAGCGCATCCGGGTGAAATACAACCTTAAAATTCCGAAGGGCAAGCGCCCGGAGGCGGAACGGGCCATCTCCACGCACGAACGGAAATGCCCGGCGGCGACCAGCGTCCGCGGCTGCATCGAGATTCGGTACGAATCACTCATTACTGAAGAATAACCGGCATCACCGAAGAATAACCGAAGTAAGGAAAAATTCATGATCCGCATCAAGAAAGCGCACCACACCTCGTTCGGCGTGGCCGACCTCAATCAATCCAAAGACTTCTACGGACGCATTCTGAGACTGGAAACCATCGACCGCCCCCCGTTCCGCTTCGACGGCGCTTGGTACGGCATCGGACCGTATCAGAATTCATCTGATGGAGCTGGACAAATCGGCATCGCCAGCCAAGGTCCGCCCGAAGACGGAAGTGCCCCAGTCACGGGCCACCCATCTGGCGCTTAAAGTCGAAGACGTCGCGCCCTTAAAGAAACGGTTCGAGTAGGAGGGTGTCCCGTTCCGCGAAGGGGAGGTCGTGCTCACGAACATGCGACAGATCTTCTGCTGGGACCCGGACGGCAACGGGATTGAATTTATTTCGTCAAAGAAGTAATCCACGGCCGCCGGTTCATTCCCCCTTTGCAAGGAGAATTATTTGCCTAATCGCTTAAAAGAGAGGGCGGCCATCGTCACCGGGGGGGCAAGCGGACTGGGCTTGGCCTTTGCCGAAGCGCTGGCGGGGGAAGGCGCACAGGTGGCGCTGGCGGATTGGAATGAAGAGGCAGGCCGCCTCGCCGCCGAAAAAATTCAAAAGGCGGGCGGGAAGGCCTTTTTTCAAAAAGCGGACGTGTCAAAGAGTCCCGACGCGCAGGCGTTGGCGGAAAAGACCCTGGAACGATTCGGCCGGATCGACATTCTGATCAACAACGCCGGGGTCCAACACATATCACCGATTCACGAATTTGCCGAAGAGCAATGGGGCCGGCTGCTGGGCGTCATCCTGACCGGAACGTTTCTCTCGACGAAGTACGTTCTGCCCGCCATGCGCAAGCAGAAGCGGGGCCGGATCATCAACATCAGCTCGGTGCTGGGGCAGGTCGGGACCGAATACAAGTGCGCCTACATCGCCGCCAAGCACGGCGTCATCGGATTCACCAAGGCGACGGCGCTCGAAGGCGCACCCTTCAACATCACCTCCGTCGCCGTCTGCCCCTCCTACGTCCGCACGCCTTTGATGGAAATACAGATCGCCGACCAAGCGGCGCATCACGGCATCCCGGAGAGTGAAGTCATCGAAAAGATCATGCTGGCGCCCGCCCCCCTGAAGCGGCTGCTCGAACCGAGCGAGGTGGCCGAGTTCATTCTGTTTCTCACCAGCGACGCAGCCCGAGGGATTACCGGCTCGGCCGTCGCCATCGACTGCGGCTGGACATCCCAATGAAAGGAAGGTATTCCCTCCGCCATGGCCAAGTGCAGTTATTGCGGGACCCTCATCCTTTTCGGCGGGAAAAGAGCAGGCGACCTGCGATTCTGCAGCGACCCCTGTTACGAAAACAGAATTCCCCTCTCCCTCGCAGATCAGATTCCTCCGGCCACGGTGCTGGACCACGTCTTCAAGCTCCACAGGGGAAACTGCCCCCTTTGCGGCGGGCCGGGCCCGGTGGATGTTCACGTCTCGCACAAAGTCTGGTCCGCCATCTTGATCACGTCCTGCAGCAGTGAGCCGCAGATTAGTTGCCGCGCCTGCGGCATGAAGAGCCAACTCGGCAACGCTCTCTTCTCCGCTCTGGTCGGCTGGTGGGGCTTCTGGGGGTTCGTCATGACTCCCATCCAAGTCGTTCGAAACTTTTTCGGGATTCTCCGCGGCCCGGACCCCTCGGAACCTTCCCGGACACTTCATGCCCTGGTCAGGAGAATGCTTGCCGTGCAACTGGTTGAGCGCGGGGAGATCCGTCCAACCTAAGTCCAAGCAGGCACACCAACCGACGGCCCCTTCCTTCTTCCCGGGTCGGTTTTTCAGGGTGCGGAGAAGCGCGCGCACGTCTGACTCTCTCTCCTCAACGCCAGAAGTGCGGCATCTGTTTCTCTTCCTTGGTAAAGATTTCAAGCAGCGCCGGCCTGCCGGAGGCGACGACTTTCTTGGCCGTTTCAATCGCCGGGGTACCTTCCTCGGGCCGCTTCACTTTTTCGCAATAACTGCCCAACGTTTCGCCCACCTTGGCGTAGTCGCCGGAGAAATTTTTCAGCCCGTAACGCTCGATGGCGATGGGGATATGCTTCTCGTATCCTCCCAGCACGCCGTTGTTCAGTACCACGGTGAGAATGGGAATCTTCTCCCGGACGGCCGTCTCAATATCCATCCCGCACATGCCGAAGCCGGCGTCGCCCAGGACGTTGATCACCAACTTCTCCGGTGCGGCGAGGTGTACTTGTTCCCCACTTGCCTCCGTGGTAGCCTAGGGCCGTTGAAGCGGTAGAATTCTTCCCACAGAGAAAACCCGAGGAGGTGCGAAATGGCCGGCATGGTTTCTATTCCAGAATCCGCCTGGCGGGTGTCACGCCGGGAATTCTTTGAACGCCTGGGGGGCGCATCCGCCGCGCTGGCGGCGTTCCCTCCCGCCGCCGCCGTTCCCTCCGCCTCCCCAGACGAGCCGTTCTGGCATCAGGTCAAGGCACAGTTCATCCTCCGCGACGGGCTGATTCTGATGAATGCGGCCAACCTCTGCCCTTCGTCCCTTTCGGTCATGGAGACGGTCTTCGGCTATCTGCGCGATGAGGACCGCGATGCCTCGTTCCAGAACCGGGAAAAATTTGGAGAGTTGAGGGAGATCTCCCGCCTGAAACTAGCCCGATTGATGGGCGCCTCCCCGGATGAGATCGCCCTGATACGCAACACCACGGAGGGGAACAACGTCGCCGTTCATGCGTTGGACTTGAAGCGGGGTGACGAAGTGCTGCTGTGGGACCAGAACCATCCGACCAATAACATCGCTTGGCGCGTCCGCGCCGCGCGGGACGGCTTCGCGGTACGGACGGTGAGCCTGCGTTGGCCGCCCGAGAGTACCGAGGAGATTTTGGAGGCGTTCGGGAAGAGCTTCACTCCGCGTACAAAAATCCTCTCTTTCTCCGATGTCTCAAACGTCAGCGGCACGGCGCTGCCCGCCTCCCAGCTCTGCCACATGGCGCACGCCCACGGCGCCGTGGTCCACATCGACGGCGCGCAAACCTTTGGAGCCCAGAGCTTGAACCTTCATGAAATCGGCTGCGACTCTTACGCCGGCAGTGCCCATAAATGGTTCTTGGGACCGAAAGAGGCCGGCCTGCTCTACGTGCGCAAAGATCAGATGGAGCGCTATGGGCCGTTGGTGGTCGGCTCCGGGTGGGGTGATGATGTAAAACCGGAACCGCGCGGCGCGCGGAAGTTTGAAACCCTTGGCCAGAGAAACGACGGAACGCTGGCAGCGGTGGGAAAGGCCTGCGACTTTCTCAACAACCTGGGCATGGAGACCGTCGAGGCGCGTACGCGCCGGCTTGCCCGTGCGCTCAAAGAGGGCCTTGCAAAAATTCCCGGCACTAGAGTCTACACTTCCCCGGACCCGGTTCTCAGTCTGGGAGTCGTGGTGTTCAATCTGGGCCGCGCAGTCGACCACCAGCGCGCGTACCGAGAACTCTACCAGCGCTTTGGGGTGGGCGCCGCCTTCCATCCGGGAGAGGAACCGCATCTGCGCCTCTGCCCGCACATCTATAACACGATGGAAGAGGTCGAAAAGGTATTGAAGGCCTTACGGGAGGTATCCGCGCGGAACGCCTAAGGCGTCGCCGGCAGGCTAGCCTGCGTGACGGGCCATCGGGCGAATGGCAAAGAAGTTGTTCCGGCAACGTTCGCAGCGGTAAGCCCGAAATCCGAAGATCAGCGTAAGGGCGCGCAGGAAAGTGCTCTCGGTAACTTTCCGGCGAGGGATGCGGTGCAGAACCAGCGTGCCGCAACGTTTACAACTTGCGTAGAGCATGGTCCGTAGATCGAAAGCCCAACGATGGAAACGTCGCCGACAATCGCGACAGCGGTAGGGATAGAATTGAATCAGGCTACGAACATAGTCCCCGGGTCCCCTCAGCAGGGAAGGACGGATGTTCGCGCCCTTACACTGCGGACAAAGAAACATCTCGGGCGCATCTTACTGCAAATTTTTGCCCCACCAAAATAAAATTTTCATTAATTCAATAAAATTAGCAGCCCTCAACTCCACGACCCTTCCCTCCCCGGCCTCTCCTTCCTCACCCACATATTGTTGATTCGCTCGTGGAACACCGTGCGGGGACCCGTCTGCCCCCACCCACGCCTTCAAACCGCTTGCCTGCCTTGGTCCCTATCTCAGTCAATCTACCCCCAGCCGGAGCCCCCAAGAGCTAATCAGCTTAGGCCTCAGGAGGGTCTCCCCATAGGCCCCTGCCTACTATATAACGTGTATTAAATCAATAAGTTAAAAGTGGTTATGGAGGCTGGGAGGGGTGAGCTGCGCGAAATCCCCCCATCTGGAACTATTGTCTTTCGTGGACAAGTGGTGTACCTTGAGGCAGTTAAGCGGACCTGCAGGGGGCAGCAAGCAGGTGGGTAAATCTTCCGAACCGAGAATTTTTGTTACCGTGGGGGAGCGGACGCTCCAGCAAATTGAGCAGATGGTAAGCTCCTTCAACAGCTCCCTGGGCCTGGAACTCCGCCTCGACTATCTGGAAAACACCCAGAATCTGGATAAAAACCTTCGCGAACTTCTCAGCCGTCTTCGCTTTCCCCGCTTCGTGGCTACCTGTCGCCGAGCGGCGGCGGGGGGCAAATTTACGGGAACGGTCGACGAGCAGTTCGCCGTGCTGGAAGCCGCGGTACGCGCCGGCTGCCAACTGGTGGACATCGAGGTGGAATCCCTTAAAAATAAGGATGAAATAGAGCTTCAGCGGCTCTTTAAGCCCGCCCAGTTGATCCTCTCCTATCATAGTTCCAAGAAGCGCGAACGGCTTGAGCCGGTCTATCGCCGTCTGGTGCGGAGCGGAGCCGCGGTGGTCAAGATCGCATCTCTGGCGCATGAACTTCGGGATAACCTTAAAATTTTCAATCTCTTGAAATCCCACCGGCGGCGGCGCCCCCGGCTGGTGGCGCTGGCCATGGGACCTACCGGCATCCCCTCGCGCATCTTAGGTTTGCAGCGCGGCAGCTATCTGACCTACGCTTCGCCGGATTCGGTCCGCAGCGTAACCTCCGGGCAGGTTCCGGCCGAATTGATGCGGTCCTCCTACCGGGTCGAGCACCTGAACGGTAAGACGATGCTGTACGGCATCGTGGGAACACACGCCTCAAGTTCGCTTTCACCGGCCATGCAGAACGCTGCGCTCCACGCCAAGCGCATCAACGCCGTCTATCTGCCCTGTGAAGTCAGGGAACTTGCGGACTTCATCGCCACGGCCAAAAAACTTGGATTTGTCGGCTTCAGCGTTACCATGCCCTTTAAGAAGGAGATTCTGAAATACCTGGATTGGGTGGACCCGCTGGCGGAGCGAATCAAAGCCGTGAACACGGTCGCCGTCCGCGGCGGCAAGTGGCTCGGCTGGAATACGGACACCGCGGCCGTAGTGGAAGTGCTCACCAAACGGATTCGCCTGCCCGGCAGCCGTGTCCTGGTTCTGGGAGCCGGCGGGGCGGCACGCGCGGCCGCCTACACTCTACAGGCCGAGGGAGCCAAGGTGTTCATCTCCGCTCGGCGGCCCGCCGCAGCCGCCCGCTTGGCACGCGGCATCCGCGGTCAAGCCTTCCCGTGGGGAAGTACAGACACTCTGGAGGTCGATTCGGTCATCAACGCCACTCCGGTGGGCATGCCGCCTCTGGATCATGTCTCACCGGTCGACTTGAGCCGGCTGCGCACGCGCGTGGTCTTCGATATGGTGTATCATCCCACAGAGACGGCGGAAACCCGATTGGTGACACTGGCTCGGCGCAAGGGTCTGGTCACGATCTCCGGGCTTGAAATGTTAGTCGCGCAAGGGGCGCGCCAGTTTGAGATTTGGACCGATCAGCCCGCCCCGAGGGCGCTGATGGAGCAAGCCGCAAGGCAGCATTTTATCCACCCCAATTCCGCCTGAGTTTTCGGCAGACCGCCCACGAACTGGACCCCGGGTCGGCCGGCCCGGGGTCAGCGGAAATGTTTCCGCCATGAGTCTGGGTCCCACGCGGCGCCCTGCGAAACTTTAATAATTGACCTTCGGGACAAGTCACCCTCGGTTTTAAATTCTTATGAACGATCTCACACCCTCCTTCACCGAATTTCAGCGCTTGGCAAAGCAGGGAAACCTGGTTCCGGTCTTCAAGTCCGTCGTTGCCGACGAGCTGACGCCAGTTTCCGCGTTCCGCCGCCTGGCCCAGGGGCGAGCGTACAGTTGTCTGCTGGAAAGCGTCGAAGGGGGAGAAAAACTGGGCCGGTACACCTATCTGGGGATCGACCCCTTCATGTTGATGAGGTGCCAAGGCGAACGAATCCGGGTCCAAAGAGGTCGGCAAACGGAAGATATCAAAGGGAATATCTTCGACGTGCTGCGGGAGTTGGCCCGTCCCTATACGCCGGTCGCGGTTCGGGGCCTGCCTCCTTTCTCGGCCGGCGCGGTCGGGTATCTCGCCTACGATACGGTCCGCCGGCTTGAAACGCTGCCCGAAGAGGCCGTGGATGATCTCTCGCTCGACGACGCCCGCCTGATGTACTTTACCGACCTGATTGCGCTCGACCACGTACGGCATCGAGTTCTGATCATCTCGAACGTAGCGACCGAAGAGGGGAAGGGTTCGCTGGCGGCCATGTATCGGGCCGCCGTGAAGCGGATCGAAAAGATCGAGCGAATCCTGCGGCAACCACCGGTACGCGCCGCGCTCCGCCGAGGTCCCAAGAGGGGGAACTTTTCCCTCCGCGCCAACATGACGCCGGAGAGGTTCAAGCAGATTGTCGAAACATCCAAAGAGTACATCCGCGCCGGAGACGTCTACCAGGTCGTGATGTCGCAACGGCTGAGCACGCCGCTCCGCGTGCCGCCCTTCGACATCTATCGCGCCCTGCGTGCCGTCAACCCGTCTCCTTATATGTACTATCTCCAAATGAACGACCTGCAAGTGGTCGGCTCTTCGCCTGAGATGCTGGTGAAGGTCACAGGCCGTCAGGTAGATTATCGTCCCATCGCCGGGACCCGCCCACGAGGAACGACGGAAGAAGAAGACCGGCGGCTGGAGGCGGAATTGAAGGCCGACGCGAAAGAATGCGCCGAGCACATCATGCTGGTCGACCTGGGGCGGAACGACGTGGGACGGGTCTCGGAGTTTGGGAGCGTCCGGCCGCGCGATATCATGATCGTCGAGCGCTACTCGCACGTCATGCACTTGGTCTCTTGGATTCAAGGCCGGCTGCGGCCGGATGCGGACAGCTACGCAGCCTTGGCCGCCTGCTTTCCCGCCGGAACGCTCTCCGGAGCGCCGAAGATCCGCGCCATGGAAATTATCGACGAACTGGAACCGACGCGGCGCGGCCTCTACGGCGGTGCCGTGCTCTATGCGGATTTCTCCGGCAATCTCAACTCCTGCATCATCATTCGAACGCTCCTTATTAAGGACGGCCAGGCGCACCTGCAAGCCGGCGCGGGCATCGTGGCCGACTCGGTTCCGGAACGCGAACATCAGGAGTGCCGCCACAAGGCGCAGGCCGTCCTGAACGCGATTGAGCTGGCCGAGAAGGGCTTGTAGCCCATGCTCCTGGTCATCGACAACTACGATTCGTTCACCTACAACTTGGTCCAATACCTGGGCGAGTTGGGCGCGGAGCTCGAGGTGCGCCGCAACGATCAGATCACCCTGGAAGAGATCGCCTCGCTCCGGCCCGAGCGCATCGTCATCTCGCCGGGGCCGAAGACGCCGTCGGAGGCGGGCATCTGCCTGGAGTTGATCCGCGAATTCACCGGCCGTCTGCCGATTTTCGGCGTCTGCCTGGGCCACCAGTGCCTCGGGCAGGCCTTCGGCGGCAAGGTGGGGCTTGCACCGAAAATCATGCACGGCAAGACCAGCCAAATTTCCCACGATGGCAGGACCATTTTTCAGGGTCTCTCCGACCCGTTCACCGCCACGCGTTACCATTCCCTGATCGTCGAGTCTGACACTCTGCCCGACTGCCTGGAGGTCTCCGCCACCTGCCCGGACCCTTGCGGCAGCAACCTTATTATGGGCCTTCGTCACAAGCGTCATCCGGTCGAAGGCGTCCAGTTCCACCCTGAATCCATCCTCACAGATACGGGCAAGCAGATGCTTTCGAATTTCTTGAAGCTCTAAGGAAGCGACACCACACGCCACTTTCGCCAGTCACCTTCGCCTGCCACCTCCGCCCCGCCACCTTCGATTGCGCGCTCCCCTTCCCTGAGTAGAGTTCTCTGAGTATAGTTTCCTGGGTATAGTTAAAGTTGAGGAATCACCCTTGTCACCACCTTACGTCAAAATCGGCGCCGCTCGCGCCTGCTCTTTTCTTTACCGGCCTGTTCTTTTCCGCTTTGTTCTATTTTGCCCCGTTCTTTTTTGTCTTATTCTCTTAGGCTTGGTCGGGCCCTGCTGGGGTCAAAGTCCACAGGACGCGCCCTCCGGGCAGGACGCCGACTCTCGGGCAAGCTTAGAAACATTCAGCCGCGTCTATCAAGTTGTGGAAGCCCACTATGCCGACCCCGTTGATCCCGACACGGCGATTCTGGACGGCGCGGTCCGCGGCATGCTCTCGGCACTCGACCCCTTTTCCGCTTTTTTTGACCCAGAACAGTTCCGCCAACTTCAGGAGCAGCAGAGAGGCCGGGTCCGAGGGTTCGGGTCGATTCTTTATGTCCAGTCCGGCAAGCTGGTCGTCTTGCAGACGCTGGCAGGCTCGCCCTCGCGCGGAGCCGGGCTGGGACCGGGGGATGAAATCGTCGAGATCAATGGTCGGCGCGTGGCGAACCTGCCTCTGCCGGACCTGGTCCAACTGCTGCGCGGCGCCCGGGACGCGCGGGTTGCGCTTGAGGTCGTGCCCTCGGGCCAAATCCTAGCCTCCGAGTTCATTCTCTACCCGGCAGAAGTCCTCCCGCCGTCTGTGGACAGCGCCTTCTTGTTGGAGCCAGGGGTAGCCTACGTTCGCGTGAAAAATTTCGACATCCGTACCCCGGAGCAGTTGCGCGCCAAACTCCACGACCTCGGCTCCGCCTCGCTCAAGGGCTTGGTCCTCGACCTTCGAGGCAATCGCGGCGGAGTGCTGGAGGCGGGCGTCGAGGTCGCCTCCCTGTTTCTGACCGCAGGGGAAACCATCGTCCGCCTGCGGGGCCGAATTCTCGAGGAGCAAACTTTTTCGGCCCCGGTTCCGAATCCGAGTTCCGATATTCCACTCGCGATTCTCATAGACCGCCAAACGGCCAGCGCGGCGGAGATCGTCGCCGGAGCGCTCCAGGACCACGACCGCGCCGTTCTGGTCGGCCAACCGAGTTTCGGAAAGGCCACCGTGCAGTCCGTCCTGCCGCTGAGTGACGGCATGGGTATCGCCCTGACCACGGCGGAATACTTAACACCCGTGGGCCGGTCCATCCAGCGATCGTTCCCGACCTATCCGATAAAGAGAGCTGCGGAAAAGATTTTCCGCAGCGACCGCGGGCGGCCGCTGACGGGTCAAGGTGAACCCGGCGGCGGCATACAGCCCGACGTCCCGGCGGCGGCGCCGCGGCTCGACCCGTGGACCCGTTTTCTCGATCAGAGTACCGCGTTCGTCAACTTCGCCCAACACTACCTGCAGAACTGGGACGTTGGCGGGGAAGATTTCGAAATACCAACCGAGGTACTGGAACGCTTTCATGCTTTCCTGCTGGGTGTGGGAATAAAGATTCCCCTCGGCTCCTGGGAAACAAATCAAGCCTACATGAAAATGAGAATCAAAAGTGAGCTGTTCAATTTTACCTTGGGCCTCGAAAAAGGGGACGAAGTTCTGGTACGCGCCGACCCGGTGGTCCGCAAAGCCCAAGAGCTGCTGCCCAAAGTCGGTGAAATCCTGCGCGCCCCCTCGCCCTGATTCGGTATATTAAAAAATTCGGGATTTTGAAAGAGTCGGCAATTAAAATTTAAAGAGAAAAAAATGGAACCCTTAGCTCTTGAAGTTTTGCATCAACTCCGGAAAATCAACGCCCCGACCGTGGCCAACGCCGTGGAAACCTTCAACGTACGGCCTCGGAATGAAGGTTTTATGGACTCGGGCATTCGCTGCCTGTTTCCCGAGATGGGCGTCATGGTAGGCTACGCGGTGACGGTGAAGATTCGCGCCGCCGAAAAACCCGCCGCAGGCAAAGCGCTTGCTTCCAGTACGCACTGGGAAAATATCTTTAAAATCTCCGCGCCGCGCGTTGTTATTGTCCAGGATTTAGACGACCCGCCGGCGGTGGGTTCCTTCTGGGGCGAGATGAACGGAAACATCCACCGCGCGCTGGGATGCATGGGAGTGGTGGCCGACGGCGGCGTGCGTGACCTGGACGAGGTCCGCACACTGGGCTTTCACTTCTTCGCTCGCGCACCGATCGTCTCCCACGCCTATATTCACATCGTCGAATCCGGCACGCCGATTACAGTAGGCGGCGTCGAGATCTCGCCCGGCGACCTGATCCACGCCGACCAGCACGGCGTGCAGACCGTCCCGCTCGATATCGCCGCAAAAATCCCGAAGGGGTGAAGAAGATCGAGGACATGGAACGGCCCATTATCGATTGTTGCCAAGCGAAAAAGTTTTCAGTGGAAGAATTGAAGAAGGTTTGGGCATCAAAAATAGGGTAAGTGTGCCCTGAGGAAAGGCGAAGCAGTTAGCGCAGAACTCGTAGTGTGTTTCTGCGGCCTTTCGCAAAAAACCGCGGTACTTGAAAATCGAGTTCCGCGCTACCCGTTTCCGTTACCCGGCATGCTTGCGGGTAAACGCCACCAGCGCTTCCAGCGTCTTTCGCGCCCGGCCGGAATCTAAGGCTTCTGCCGCCAGCGCCGTGCCTTGTGCAAAATCCGCCGCCTTGCCTGCGGCCACCAGCGCCGCCGAGGTGTTCGCCAGCACCCAATCCCGCATGGGACTTTTTACGCCGGAGAGAATCCCGACCATGATCTCGGCGTTCCGTTTCCCGTCCCCGCCCTGAAAGTCCTCGGCGCGGGCGCGCGCCAACCCGAACGCTTCCGGCTCCACGTTCCGCGTCTCGACTTGTCCGCCGGCGAGTTCAGAGACCTGCGTCGGGCCTGCGGTCGAAATTTCATCCAGACCTTCCGGAGCAGACACCACCAACGCGCGGCTGCTGCCCAGGCCCCCCAGGACGTTGGCAATCTTCTCCGTCAACCCGGTCTCATAGACACCCAAAAGCTGAGCCTTCGCGCCCAGCGGATTGGTCAGCGGGCCGAGCAGATTAAATACCGTTTTCACCTTCATTCGTCGCCGGGCCGGTTGCACGTGCTTCATGGCCAAGTGTAGACGCGGCGCAAAGAGAAACACCAAGCCAACCTCTTCCAGGCATGGGAGGATACGGTCGAGAGGAAGATCGAGTTTTACGCCCAAGGCTTCCAGCACGTCGCCGCTGCCAGAACGGCTTGAGATGGAACGGTTCCCGTGCTTGGCGACGCGCGCACCCGCCCCCGCCGCCACGACGGCCGCCGCCGTGGAAACGTTGAAGGTGCCGCGCCCGTCGCCGCCCGTGCCGCAGGTGTCGAGCAATTCACCGCCCCCGCCGCTACCAAGGGAATCTACTTTTACACCCGCCACCTCGAGCGTCTCTTGTGCTTTGGCCCGCATCACCTCGGCCAGCCCGGTCAGTTCTTCCGCCGTCGCCCCTTTTTCATTGAACGCCGTAAGGAGGGTAACAATGTCGTCTTCCGCCACGCCGCCCGAAAGCAATCCCTCCATCAAGGCGGACGCCTCCGACTGCGTCAATGACTGACGGGCTGCGAGCTTTTCAAGAAACCGGTTTATCATGGCTTCGTCCGTACCTGCGAAAGCCGACACGCGTTACAGTAGCAGCATCCCTTTGTCATCCTTCGAGAGGGAAAGAGCATGAGGCCGCATCTCTATCGCGTGATCCTGCCGGTATCCGACATGGATCGAGCAGAGGAATTCTACACCGAACTGCTAGGATTCCAGGGCGAGCGCTTGTTCTACGCTCGTGATCCTTTTGACAATCCTATCTGTTTCGTCGACGAAAAAACCGTCTTCACCGGTACAAGCGGGTAGCGTCACCCTCCCTCGTGTTTGACGCCCACCAACAAAGCCAACTCCAGCCATTTCCAATGGCAATCCACATCCTCGAACCCAATCTCCCGAAGCCGGCGAAGTTGCGTTTCCACATCCAGCAGCTTGTTCGAGGGGTCCTCGGCCTCCGGGCTTACTTCCAGGATTTCCAAGAACTCCTCGTGGAGCCGGCCGGTTGATAGTTAATAGTGACCGTTCATAGCCGGCGGGGCCGATCCCCAAGGTCCGCTCAGGCAGAGCCGGGGAGCACCCGCCTTCATTGATTTTCGGTGCTCGTTTCTTTATACTGCGCTTTACTTTGAGGTTTCGCGTAGAAAGCACTCCATTTTAGCATGAGTTGTCATATCAGCGCCTTCCGCACCCCAAACCATAGAAGCCCATGAAGATCCACGAATTTCAGGCAAAAAAAGTCCTCGCGAGCTTCGGCGTCTCAACACCCCAAGGCGAAACAGCGTCAACACCCGTAGAAGCGAGGGCCGCCGCCGCGCGGCTCGGCGGGCGAGCGGTGGTCAAAGCTCAGATTCACGCCGGGGGACGCGGCAAAGCGGGCGGCGTGAAGCTGGTCAGCTCGCCGGAGGAAGCCGCGGAGTTCGCCGGGGAAATTCTCGGCAAGCCGCTCATCACCATTCAGACCGGCCCGGAGGGGCGCGTCGTAAAGCGCCTGCTGGTCGAAGAGATGTTAGACGTGGCGAAGGAGTTCTACCTCGGCATCGTGCTCGACCGCTGGACAGCCGGCCCCGTCTTCTTGGCCTCAACCGAAGGCGGCATCGAAATTGAAGTGACCGCCGAAAAGCACCCAGAAAAAATTCTGAAAGAGTTTATCGATCCCCGGCTCGGACTTGAAAGCTACCAGGCGCGAAAAATCGCCTTCGGACTGAGCTTGGGCGGCGCGCTCAAAGATACGGTTAAAAACCTCAGCGGCCTCTATCGCGCGTTTCAAAAAAACGACGCCTCAATGGTCGAGATCAATCCGTTCGTCCTCACGAAAGACGGCCGCGTGCTGGCGCTTGACGCCAAGATCGATTTCGACGACAACGCCCTGTTCCGCCACCCGGACCTGCTTGAATTGCGCGACCTCGATGAGGAAGACCCGCTCGAGGTGCGCGCCTCCGAGCAGGGGCTGAACTACATCAAGCTCGACGGCAACGTCGGCTGCATGGTCAACGGCGCAGGCTTGGCGATGGCGACGATGGACATCATCCAGCACGCCGGCGGCATGCCGGCGAATTTCCTCGACGTGGGCGGGGGCGCGAACGAAGAGCAGGTAAAGAACGGCTTTGAGATTCTGCTCTCGGACAAGAACGTCCAAGCCGTGCTGATCAACATCTTCGGCGGCATCATGCGCTGCGACATTGTAGCCGCGGGCGTGGTGGCCGCGGCAAAAAGCCTGGGCGTTCGGGTGCCGGTCGTGATCCGGCTGGAGGGAACGAACGTGGACCAGGGCCGGAAGATTCTCGAGGAGTCCGGTCTCAACTTCACCGTGGCCCAAGGGATGAAGGACGCAGCCGAGAAGGTTGTCCGCTTGGCCGGTTCCTAATAAAAATGGGGAGCTGGACTTATGGTGGCGTTTCAAACCAACGAACCGGTCCTGTGGAAAGGCAGGAAAGCCTGGGCGGAGTATCGAAGCCACTGGGCGGGAGCGTTCCTCTTCCTGGCGGCGTCGATGACGACGATCTTCCTGCTGAAGGAAGAGAGTGATTCGTTGCGGCTTTTCCTGCCGCTGGGGCTCTTCCTTCCCGCGCTGATCTTCCCCCTGGTGGCGTGGCTGGACCGTATCACGCACCAATATAAGGTGACCACGGAGCGGGCCATCCTGAGGGAAGGATTCCTGAGCCGGAGGATTCTTGAAATTGAGTTGGTGCACATCCGCGACATCCGGTTTCATCAATCCGTGGTGCAACGCATCTTCCGGACCGGGTCGCTCGAGCTCAGCTCGTCGGGGCGCGGCGGGGCGGAAGTGATCTTTCGCGGAATTTCAAATCCGGAAGAGGTCAAGGAGATGATCCGGCGTCAGATTCGTTCCTCAGGACAAGCGGCCCGGAATATCGACATCAGCCTATGAGCGTACTGGTAGACCGAAAAACACGCGTGGTGGTGCAAGGCATCACGGGCCGCGAAGGCGGATTCCACACCCAGCAGTGCGTCGCTTACGGCACCCAGGTCGTCGCCGGGGTTACGCCAGGCAAAGGCGGCGCCCGGGCCAACGGCATTCCGGTCTTCAACACCGTGGCCGAAGCGGTACGGGAGAGGGGCGCGAACACGTCGTTGATCTTTGTCCCCCCACCCTTCGCAGCCGACGCAATTCTTGAGGCCGCCGACGCCGGAGTGGGCTTGGTCGTCTGCATCACGGAAGGCATCCCGGCGCTCGACATGGCGCGCGTAAAAAATGATCTTGACGGCAAGAGCACTCGGCTGATCGGGCCGAACTGTCCGGGGCTGATCTCGCCGCCCGCCCAGTGCAAGCTCGGCATTATGCCCGCGTCGATCCACAAGCGAGGGCACATCGGCGTGGTCTCGCGCAGCGGCACGCTGACCTATGAAGCCGTCGGGCAGCTCACCTCGCTCGGCATCGGGCAATCCACCTGCATCGGTATCGGCGGGGACCCGATCATCGGCACCACGTTCACCGACGCCATACGGCTCTTCCATGAAGACCCCGATACGTACGGCATTGTCCTGATCGGCGAGATCGGCGGCACAGCGGAAGAAGAAGCCGCCGTCTACATTCGCAAGAACGTTCGGAAACCCGTGGTGGCCTTCGTCGCCGGACGCACCGCGCTGCCGGGACGCCGCATGGGACACGCCGGAGCGATTATCTCCGGCGGCAAGGGTACGGCGGCCGATAAGATCGCCGCGCTGAAAAAGGCCGGAATCACCGTCGCCTTGAGTCCCGCCGAAATCGGCGAGAGCATGGCGCGGCTGCTCGCCCGGGGCCGATCCGTATCGAAAAAGAAAGCGCCGCCTAAGAAAAAAAGGAAGGCGCACGCAAAGGCAAAAACCCCACGCCGCGGCAGAGCAACGCCGAAAAAAATTCGGAAGAAGACGCAAAAGAAAGCGCGAAAGAAGAAAGGACGATAGGCCATGCGAACGGAACGAACTCTCGCCATCATCAAACCGGACGCGGTGGCCGCCGGGCACGTCGGCGACATCCTGAGCATCATCGAAGCAAAGCAGTTCCGTCTGGCCGCCCTCCGGCTTATTTACATGACCCTACGGCAGGCGGAAGGATTCTATGCTCTCCACCGGAAGAAACCCTTTTTCGCAAGCCTTACGAATTTCATGAGTTCGGGACCGTCGATGGTAATGATGCTGGAGCGGGAGGACACCATCTCCCGTTGGCGGGAGGTCATGGGAACTACGAATCCCAACGAGGCCGACCCGGGAACCATTCGCAAGCTCTACGGCACGAGCATCGAGAAAAACGCCGCGCACGGCTCGGACGCCCACCAGACGGCCGCCGATGAAATCCGGTTCTTCTTTCCCGGCTGCGAACTGCTCGACTAGGATGGAACTTTGTTCCTACTGGAAATCCAATGGGTCCCTCACTCCCCTTACAACTGGGAAAGGCGCTGATCGTGATCGGCATTGTCTCGGTTGCGGTCGGAGTTCTGCTGGTGATAGGAGTAAAGTTTTCATATTTCGGATTAGGCCGCTTGCCGGGCGACATCACTTATAAAGGCAAAAACTTTCAGTTCTACTTTCCCGTTGCCACATCGATTGTGATCAGCATCCTCGTGACGCTTATGTTTTGGGTGATTTCGTATTTCACCCGCCGTGGAAGACCATGAAGCAGATTCTACTCAACCTGGCTCCGGAACGAAAGATCTACGCCGTTTCCGAGTTAAGCCAAGCCATTAAACAAATCCTTGGAAAAAGTTTTCCCAGCGTGTGGGTGGAAGGTGAAGTTTCAAATTTTCATGCCGCGCCTTCCGGCCACCTCTATTTCACTTTAAAAGACGCGTCTTCCCAACTTAAGGCTATCTGCTTCCGCAACCAGGCGCGCTACCTGAAGTTCCGCCCCACCGAAGGGCTGGCCATCATCCTACGAGGCCGCCTGGGCGTCTACGAGCCGCGCGGCGAATATCAAATTTACGTCGAACATATTGAGCCAGCAGGCCTCGGAGCTTTTCAGCTTGCCTTCGAGCAGCTCAAAACCAAACTCGCCGCCGAAGGACTCTTTGACCCGGAGAGCAAAAACCCGCTGCCGGTCCTGCCGCGAACCATCGGAATGATCACCTCGCCCCAGGGGGCTGTGATCCGCGACATGCTGCGCGTCCTCCGCCGCCGCTACCCCAACATGAACGCGCTGCTCTATCCCGTACGCGTGCAGGGGGAAGGTTCCGTGGAGGAGATCGCGGAGGGACTCCGGTACTTCAACCGCAGCCATGCAGCCGATGTAATTATTATCGCCCGCGGCGGCGGCTCGCTCGAAGACCTGTGGAGCTTCAATGAAGAGAATGTAGCCCGGGCGATTGCCGCGTCAAAAATTCCCGTCATCTCCGCCGTCGGTCACGAGACGGACTTTACCATTGCCGACTTCGTCGCCGACCTGCGCGCGCCCACTCCCTCCGCCGCCGCCGAACTCGTCGTCCGGCCTCGGGAGGAGCTGGCCGAAGAGGTCGAAAATCTGGGCCGAAGGCTTCAGCAGAATCTTCGCTGGCGAATTCAAGAGGCAAGGCAGCGGCTCACCGAACTTCGGCTCCATCCCGTTTTCCAGACGCTCTCCTCACGGTTGGCCGAACGCGCCCAGCGCGCCGACCATGCCGTCACCCGTATAGCGGAGCTTCTGCGCCGCCGAATCCGGCAGTCGCGTGAGGAGGCGCTGCTCCGCTCCGCCCGCGTCCGGCACTTCGACTTCCGGCAATTTCTGGAGCTGCGCCGCCTGCGCTTGGCACGGCGCGTCTCCCACAGAATCACCCATTTCGACCGCATCATCACCTCCCGGCGGCAACGGCTACTGAATCTTCATTCCGTCTTGCAGGAAAGAAGCCCGCTGGGAATCCTCCAACGCGGCTATTCGATCACCACCGACGAGGCCGGCCGCATCCTTCGCGACGCCGGGGCCGCCAAAATCGATTCCGACATCCACGTCCGCCTCGCCCGCGGGCGGCTGGGCGCCACGGTCCGCGAAAAAGAGCTTTAGCCCGCCTTTCACTTTCATGTACATTCCTTTCTCTTCCGCAATTCGGCGCTTACGACGGGTAGTTCATGCGGCGCAGGTCGGTGAAGGGAGGGTGGAGCAGTGGCACATCACTTGGCAGCTTTGAGCCCGGGGAGAAGATTCTCCATTACCCAAGTTTGCGAACCCAAGTCCCGCCCAGCAGTGAAAGCAATGCGGCGCCCATCGGGATGAACGCTCAGCCCGTACAGCAGCAGTCCTTCCATCGCCAGCCCAAGGGGTTGGAGTTCTCCACCTTCCGCGGAAACCCGCCACAGTTCGAATCTCTGCTCCTGTCCACTGCTTCCTGAAGCTGGCCACGGACGGCGCGCCCCCTGCCGAAGACCACGTGGCCTCCGTCAGGCATCCACGCCGGCTGAAAGATCACTTCTGGTGGCTGCACTCTAAGCAGCTCGCGGGGTTCACCACCCCTGGCTGTCGTTATCACCTTCAGGGCCGTCGATGTCGGTCCTTCTTCGTCGAAGTCGGACCAGACGAAGGCCAACCGCTGACCATTGGGCGAGACGGCCAAGTTAGACGCTCCAACATACTCTCCTAAAGCAGCAGGTAGAGCCGCACGATAGAGTTCTCTTTCGCGGCCGGTTTCGAGGTCTCGCACCACCAGGCTTTGACTCCGATTGCTTTTGTGAGACCGCCGATAGAAAATTGCCTTTCCGTCGGAGGACCACACCGGCCATTCCATTCCGCCCTGGATCACTTCCGGATTATTGGAAGGAAGCCCCAAGCTTCGAGATACAATAGGAGTGATCTCTCCTGTGTAAGCGTCGATGCGGTAGAAACCCTGAACACCCGCGCCGCGAAGCTTAGGAGATCGCCCTTGGGCAAGCAAGTACCGGCCATCAGGCGACCATTCCGGCGAAGTGTCGAGACCTACATGGCTTACCAGCTTTTGGGGAGGCTGGAGTGTGCCGGTTGCTGGGTCGAGTGTCACGACGTACACATCATTCACCCAGGCGAAGTGGCCATAATAGTAGGAATCGTCTCCAGTGAGGCCGAGCCAGTGAACCGCGATAGGCGCTATGTCGGGCTTGACCCGCTCAGGGACTCCGCGCGGTTGCCCATCGGGCGCCCACCCCAGCACGAAGTCATTGGTCGGGTGCTCCACCAGAGGCATCCCGCCACTTCCGTCGCTCGGAAGCAGGTAAATGTCGCGCTCGGGAGATTCTTCCTCGGGCGCGAAGTCATAAACAATCCACTGTCCATCCGGCGAAAACGTCATTCTCGAAGGACACGAGTGCGTCCTCAGCACCCGCACGGAACTATCCGCCACGGAGACCAACACGGTCTGGCTTGTCCTGTCCTTTTTTAAGAAAGTCGCCAGAATGTGCTTACCGTCCGGGGACCAGTCCTGGACCTGAATGCACGCGATTTCCTCATTGCGATAGATGACGCGCGGTTCGGAGCCGTCGAGGCTGATGATGTGGAGGTCACAGCCGTTCTTGTTCTGCCAGCCGTAAGCGACCTGCTTGCCGTCGGGTGATATCGCCTGTACGGCTTGCGCGAACTCAGAGGACTCCAGCCAAGAACCCTTATTGGTGAGATGGCGCTTCTCCCCAGTCTTGAGGTCTTGAAGGACGAGGTCGCCGGTGCTCCAGTCCGTATAGGAGAGGAATCGGCCATCGGGGGAAATCGCTCCCCCATCGGTCGACGTCAGCCACCTTGTAGCTCGTTGGAGCTGCTTTGTCAGGCTCTTGAGCCTTTACTGAGTAGACTGCCAGGAAAAACAAAAGTACGATACGCATGTCTCGCTATACCTCCTCAGGCAGGACTTTCAGCACCACATTACGACCAAGCTTGGGGTCGGGGGCCCGATAGACCTCGCCCATTCCGCCGGAGCCGATTCTCTCTACAACCCGGAAATGGCCAAGGTGTTTCTCTATCACGTTTCGCAATCCTGCAAGATTTCGGAAGATGCAAGGGGCAACTGAACAAGATTTTAGGCGCGACAAAGTAGCAAATCAAGCAGTGAGTTGAGGGGTTCTGCGAGTCAACGCATTCTCCGATCGAGAACCAAAATCTCGGGGCCTTCTTGACAAACCCATATTTTGATGCTTAGAGTCACTTCGTTGTAGGAAAAAGCGAAGGCGGCTATCGTGAACGAAGAAAATCTACTCCATTGGATCGCGTTGACGCGGGTCGAGAGAATCGGCACGCGGCTGGCGCACCGGTTGATTGAAAAGTTCGGAACCCCGGAAGCCGTCTTTCAGGCATCGCTGACGGAACTGGAGCGCTGCGGACTGCGCGCGCCTTCGGCTCAAGGAATTTTTCCGCCAGGCCGGAATGAAAGAAGCCGAAGAGGAGCTGGAGCGATTGGCCAAAACCGATGCGCAGCTCCTCACGCTCGGAGACGCGCGTTACCCGGCCCGGCTGCGGGAGATTCCCAACCCGCCGGTTCTCCTTTATGTACGGGGCTCGCTCGAAGCCGTCCGGGACTTTTCGATTTCGATGGTGGGAACCCACCGTCCCACGCCTTACGGGTCGGGCGTGACCTTGCGGCTGGCGCGTGACTTGGCGCTGCGCAATTTTGTAATCGTAAGCGGCATGGCGCGCGGGATCGATTCGGCGGCACACAAGGGGGCGCTCGAGGCGAACGGGCGGACGGTGGCCGTATTCGGCACGGGCATCGACGTCATCTATCCGCGCTACAACGCGCACCTGGCCGAACAGATCCTGGAGCGGGGCGCATGGGTCTCGGAATTTCCCTTGGGAACCTCTCCCCAGCCGGAAAACTTTCCCATTCGGAACCGTATGATCAGCGGTCTTTCGCTGGGAACCGTGGTGGTGGAGGGAGCCGAATACAGCGGATTGCTAATCACCGCGCGGCTTGCTGCCGATCAAAATAGAGAGGTTTTTGCCGTGCCGGGGAACATCACCACGGCACAGAGCTTCGGCCCGAATCACTTGATTAAATCGGGCGTGAAGCTGGTGGATTGCTGGCAGGACGTGCTGGAAGAGCTTCCGGCGGAGATTCGTCACCGGCTGGCTCCGCCGGCCGCCGAAAATGAGGCTGCAACCTCGGAGCCCCGCAGCGCATCTCTTTTTGATGCGTCGTTCACCGCGGATCAGAAGGCCGTCTTCGGCATATTGAAAAACGACGAGCCCTTGTTCATCGATTTCATATACGGCGATCTGGACCTGGCGCCTCCGCGGATTCTGACGGCGCTGCTGGAGCTGGAGATGAGGGGGATGATTCGGCAATTACCGGGAAAGAATTTCCTCCGGAGACTTTAAGGCCCGCGTCCAAAACAGATTGAGGGAAAACAGAGTTTATGGCGAAATCACTAGTCATTGTTGAGTCACCGGCGAAAGCCAAAACCATTACGCGCTACCTGAGAAAAGGTTTCCAGGTTAAGGCCTCGCTCGGCCACGTCATGGACTTGCCGAAGAGCAAGATCGGCGTGGACGTGGACAAGGAGTTCCGGCCCACCTACGATGTCATTCCCGGAAAAGTAAAAGTCATCGACCAACTGAAGAAGGCCGCCGAGAAAGCCGACGACATCTACTTGGCCACCGACCCGGACCGCGAAGGCGAAGCCATCTGCGCCCACCTGAAAGATATTCTGCGCAACGGCAAGAAGGGCAAAAAGTTCTACCGCGTCCTGTTCAACGAAATCACCAAAGAAGGGATTCGAGCCGCTTTCGAAAAGCCCGGACGGATCAACTCCAAACTGGTCGATGCGCAGCAGGCGCGCCGCATCCTGGACCGGCTGGTCGGCTACCAGATCAGCCCCTTGCTGTGGGAAAAAGTCCGCCGCGGCATCTCCGCCGGGCGCGTGCAGACGGTCGCGCTTCGCATGATCGCCGACCGCGAGCGGGAGATTTTGGCCTTCCAATCGGAAGAATACTGGACGATGAAGTCGCGCCTGGAAGGCAAGCTGCCGCCCGCCTTTGAAGCCCGCGTCGCAAAATTTAATAGCAAGAATCTTGAAATTCCCAACGAAGCTTCCGCCAAGAAGCATCAGGCGACGCTCGAAAAAGCCACCTTTGTAGTGGACGGCGTCACGCGCCGGGAGAAACGAAAGTACGCCGTGCCGCCTTTCACCACCAGCCCCTTGCAGCAGGAGTCCTATCGCAAGCTCCGCTTCCCGGCCAAGAAGACCATGATGGTGGCGCAGAAGCTCTACGAAGGGATTGAACTGGGAACGGAAGGGGGCGTCGGCCTGATCACCTACATGCGGACGGATTCCCCCCGCGTGGCCGACAGCGCTCTTACCGCCGTCCGCGACTTCATCCGCGGCCAATACGGCGAGGAATTTCTGCCTGCAAAACCCGTGCTTTACAAAAAGAAGAAGAACGCGCAGGACGCGCACGAAGCCATTCGGCCCACCGACGTCACGCGCACCCCCGACGCCATGCAAGCCTACCTGGGGGCGGACGAACTGAACCTTTATCGCTTGATCTGGCAACGCTTCGTCGCCTCACAGATGAACCCGGCCGTCTACGACCAGACGGTGATCGACATCACCGCCGGCGACCATAAGCTGCGCGCCTCCGGATCGATCGAAAAATTTAAAGGATTCCTGGCCGTCTATGAAGAGGGGCGGGATGCGAATCTGAGCGAAGAAGAGGAAGAAGAAGAAAGCTTACGGAAACTGCCCGAACTCGCCAAGGGTGAAACGCTGAAGCTTCTCAAAGTGTTGCCCGAGCAGCATTTCACCGATCCGGCGCCGCGCTATAACGACGCCACTCTGGTGCGTACGCTTGAAGAAAAAGGCATCGGGCGGCCTTCCACCTACGCCTCGATCATCTCCACCATTCAGAACCGCGAGTACGTCCGCAAGCATCAGGGCCGGTTCTTCCTCCAGGAGCTTGGGCTGATCGTTACCGATCAGCTCACGAAAAGCTTTTCCGAGTTGTTCGATTTCGCCTATACGGCGCGGATGGAAGAGCAGCTCGACGAAATCGAGGAAGGCCAGACGCCTTGGAAAAAAGTTCTCAAAGACTTCTACAAGAAATTCCAGAAGGACTTGAAGATCGCCAAGCGCGAAATGGACGACATCAAAGGCGAAGGCATTCCCACCGAGGAGGTATGCGAAGAGTGCCAGTCGCCCATGGTGATCCGTCTGGGCCGCCTGGGACGGTTCCTGGCCTGCACCGGATATCCCGAATGCAAGAACACGAAACCCGTGGCTTCCGAACTCCCCGACGACGGCAACAACCTGCCGGACGTGGACGAAGAGAAGTGCGAAAATTGCGGAAAGCCGATGGCGGTGAAGCCCGGACGGTACGGCCCCTTCCTGGCCTGCACCGGGTATCCCGAGTGTAAAACGACCAAGAAGATCCTCGCTCCGGTCAAAGGCGAAGGGAAAGCCCGCGCCGTGAGCGACAAACCGGCAGGTGAAAAGTGTCCCAAGTGCGACAGCGAGATGGTTATCCGCCACGGCCGACTGGGCGAGTTTACCGCTTGCAGCAGCTTTCCGAAATGCAAATACATCAAGCCGGTGTTGGTCGGCATCGATTGCCCGGAAGAGGAGTGCACGGGCGAACTGGTGGAACGCAAGAGCCGCTGGGGACGGGTCTTCTACGCCTGCATCCGCTACCCCGACTGCAAGTATACGCTGGCGCATAAGCCCATACAGAAACCGTGTCCGACATGCGGCGGGCCCTTCCTGGTTGAAAAATCGAGCAAGAAGAAGGGCGTCACGCACGAATGTCCGAAGCAAGACTGCGACTTCGAACGCGCCGCCGCGTAAGGCAGCTTTCCGAGTCGCAGCCGGACGGCCTCTTTCCCCATGAGGTCCTAATTCATGAAATCTCTACTGGAGAAGTTTCTCGCCTACCTTCGCTACGAGCGGAACGCCTCGCCGCATACGCTGCGCAACTACGAGAGCGACTTGGCGCAGTTCTTCTCCTTTCTTGAAACACAGAAGCGCGGGCTTCCCGACCCGACGAAGATTTCCCACCACGATATCCGCGCTTTCCTGGCATCGCTCCATGAGGGCGCGCGAATAAAGAAGAAGAGTTCCATCGCCCGAAAAGTCGCCTCCCTGCGCTCGTACTTCAAGTATCTTCACCGGGAAGGCGTCATCCGCGAAAACCCCGCCGCGCTGGTCTCCACCCCCAAGTTGCCGAAGAGGCTTCCTTCCGTCGCCGCTGCCGAAGACCTGAACGAATTTCTGAACCGGCTGGCGGTGGGTACCGAAGGCGGCGACCCCCTGCGGCTGCGTGACCGCGCCATGCTGGAGATGCTCTACGCCTCCGGCCTGCGCGCCAGTGAGCTTGTGGGACTCGACCTGAAGGATTTGAATTGGGGTTCCTTCACGGTTCTGGCACGCGGGAAAGGAAGAAAGGAACGCTGGGTTCCGTTCGGCTCGAAGGCGCGGCAGTCCTTGGAGGCGTACCTTTTGAAGAGGTCCAAGCTTTTGCCGCCCCAGGGTCGAGCCACTAAGGCCCGGGCCTCCAAGGCCCGAACCAATGAAGCGCTTTTTTTGAATTATCGCGGCGAGCGGTTGACGACGCGCTCGCTCGACCGAATCCTAAAAAAGTGTTTGCAACTTTACGGGGCGGGACTGAAGGGCAGCCCGCACTCGCTCCGCCACGCCTTTGCTTCGCACCTGCTCCACGAGGGCGCCGACCTGCGCTCCATCCAGGAGATGCTGGGTCATAAGAGCCTCTCGACAACGCAGAAGTACACCCAGGTTTCTATCCGTGATCTGGTCGAGGTCTACGACCGCACGCACCCGAAGGCGTAGAAAACTTTACGCCAAATAGGATTTCAGTCCCTCTTCGAGCGTTCGCAGCTTCAGCCCGAAGGTTTCGACGGCCGAGGTCGAATCCACCGAGTTCTCCATGGTAAGGAAATCAACGGCGGCGGGCGTGAGTGGTGGATAAGGCAGGAGCTGGAAGAAGAAGGCGATGAACTTCATCAATACCGGGGGGTGGTGCAGCAATAACCTCTTCCGGCCCACGGTACCGAGGACGGTGCGCATAATCTCGTCCATGGTGAGCTCTTCCGGCCCGCCCATTTCGAAAATTTTATTGGCCGCTTTCTCCAAACCGACCGCCTTCGCCACCACCTCCGCCACGTCGCCCACGTAAACCGGCTGTGCCTTGGTCCTTCCATTTCCAATGACCGGCAAAAACGGAAGAAAGCGGGAAATGAGGACGAAGCGGTTCACGCTGTGGTCGCGGGGGCCGTAAATCCAGGAGGGGCGAAAGATTACATACTCCATGCCGCTTTCCCGGATGGCGTTTTCGGCCATCTGTTTGGCCTGGAACCAAGTCTCCATCCGCCCGCGGCCTGCCCCGGCGCCGCTCAAATAGATAAACCGCCGCACGCCGTTCTTCTTCGCCGCCGCCACCAGCCGCACCGTACCCTCCCCATCTACTTTCATATAAGTCCAATTGCGCCAATGGTTTTCAATCGGGTGGTTGGGGAACTGCACGCAGTGGATGACGACCTCCTGCCCCTCGGTGGCGGCTTCAAGCGCAGCCGAGTCGTTCACGTCCGAGCGGACAAAGCGGACATGTGAATTCGTTTTCTCCCGGCTCCGTGGAGACCGAGTCCCTACGGTAATCTGAGTGCCGTTTACCCCCGGCAAGAGCCGTTCGACGATTTCCGAGCCGACCAGCCCCGTACCGCCTGAAACAAGAATTTTCATGATTCCTCCAAGACCTAAGCCGCCAAGCCATTATCCGGATGCTCCAGATTAACTCTCTCTTCTGCAAGAAGTAAACAGGAAGCCAAGAGGGCAACGGACACAACCCTCCGTTTGCCCTCCGGCGCCCGAATGTGCTACAAATGCTTCGGGCCTACACGGGCTCAAACTAACAAAGACTTCCGAAATCCCCAACCAAGGCACGCATGCAGGATCTCCTGACAGGGTTGAACTCCCAGCAGCAAGAGGCCGTCACCGCGACCGAAGGCCCGTTGCTGATCCTGGCCGGAGCGGGCAGCGGCAAGACGCGCGTCATTACGTTCCGCATCGCCTATCTGATCGAACAACATCAAGTAGCGCCGGAGAACATCCTGGCTGTCACCTTCACCAACAAGGCCGCCGACCAGATGAAAGACCGCGTGGCAAAATTGCTCGGCCGTGACAACCCCGCCCCATCACATGGGTCGCCGCACCTCTCCACCTTCCACTCCTTCTGCGTGCGCGTGCTGCGGCGGGACATCTCGCGGCTCGGCATCAGCCGCAACTTCACCATCTATGACGACGACGCGCAGCAGGCGACGGTAAAAATCTGCATCCGGGAGCTGGGTCTGGAGGATCAATTCTCCTCGCCCCGCGCCGCGCTTTCGCGCATCAGCGCCGCCAAGAATCGAGGTCTGACGGCGGAAGCCCTCTACGCCGGCGCGACGAATCCCATTGCCGAACGCCTGGCCTCGCTCTTCGAGCTTTACAACCGGAAGCTGCGCCAAGCCCAAGCGCTCGACTTCGACGACCTGCTGCTCAAAGCCGTCGAGCTCTTCGAGTCGGCTCCCGACGTGCGCGACGCTTACAATCAACGCTTCCGTTACCTGCTGGTGGACGAGTTCCAGGACACCAACCGTCTGCAATATGATCTGATCCGCCACCTGACCCGGCAGCACCGGAACCTCTGCGTGGTGGGCGACGAGGACCAGTCCATCTATCGCTGGCGGGGCGCCGACATTCAGAACATCCTGAATTTTGAACAGGACTTTCCCCAGGCGCGGCTCATCCGCCTGGAACAGAACTACCGCTCGACACAACTGATTCTGGACGCCGCCACCGCCGTCGTAAGCCACAACCGCGCCCGCAAAGGAAAGGTCCTTCAGGCGGTCCGGAGCGGCAGCCAGCCGGTGGGCTTTTTTGAAGCCTACGATGGAGAAGAAGAGGCGATCTACGTTGCGCAGACCATCCGGCAGCTTCAACAGGTGGAACCGGATTCGTCGTCGACCCCGACCGTCGGCGTTCTCTACCGGACGAACGCCCAATCTCGGCTGCTGGAAGAGGCGTTGCGGCGCGCCGAGGTTCCCTACAACGTGGTGGGCGGTGTAAGCTTCTACGACCGCGCGGAAGTCAAAGACGTGCTGGCCTATGCCCGGCTGACGATGAATCTGAGCGATACGGCTTCGCTGATACGCATCATCAACACCCCGGCGCGCGGCTTGGGAAAAAAGACATTGGAGATTTTGGAGGAATCCGCCCAGCAGGCGGGGCTGACCACAGCGCAAGCCTTCGCGAAGCGCCGGTTCGACCGAAACCGCCTTCCACAACTTTCAGCGTCAAAGCTCCTGGCGGTTGAAGCTTTTCAGAATCTGCTAACCGAACTCGGGGCCGACCGCGAGCAGTCCGCGTTGGGAAACTTTTTCAACCAGGTCCTGGACCGCACCGGGTATCTTCAAATGCTTCGGAATGACGGTACGCCGGAAAGCCTGGGCCGAGGGGAAAACTTGGAAGAGCTGGTCAACGCCGCTTCCGAGGCCGAGAATCGCGGGGAGAGCTTGGCGGAATTTCTCGATCACGCCGCGCTGGTTTCCGACACCGACAAGTACCGGGAGAACTCCCGCGTGGCCCTGATGACGCTCCACAGCGCCAAGGGGTTGGAATTTTCGCAGGTCTTTTTGGTGGGCCTCGAAGAGGGCTTGCTGCCGCATGCGATGTCAATAGATGAGGAGGCCGAACTCGAAGAGGAGCGGCGGCTCTGCTACGTCGGCATGACGCGCGCCAAGGACCGTCTGATCATTACCCGCGCCAACCGCCGCCGAACCTATGCTTCCTATGCGAACACGGTTCCGTCGCGTTTTCTGGCCGAGATACCGCCGGAGGTCTTTGAAACCGTTCCAAGCGGGCCCGAGCCGATTGAAAAGCCCCGCACCGCCTGGCGAGGCAGCCTCAATTCGCCCGAGGCGGTGGAAAAATATTTTCGCAGCCGGGGAGGCGCGGTGAAGCCCGGAACCCGGCGAGAATCCGCCTCGGCAGGAACGGGGTCGCGACGCCGTTCATCGGGACGGGCCTCCGGGCGCTGGTCGCCGGGCACTGCGGTGCGACATCCGAAATTCGGCCTGGGCACCATCATGGATTGCGAAGAGGAGGGAAACAATATTAAGCTTACGATTCGGTTTCCCCGCCTGGGGGTGAAAAAGATCATGGAACAATTCGTCTCCTTGGAGACGCGCTGAAAAGAGAGGACATCCCTTGAATACGAAAAGCGTCAAAGACCAAAAAGAGAGAAAAAAACTGAAACGGGCCGCGAGGAAAAAACAGCCGCCGAAGAAGAAGGGTGCTTTCCCGCGCGGTTCCCGGAAAAAGAAGATTTCGAAAAAGAAGAAGAGTTAATCCACCGGCCGCCGGACAAAGCGTCGTCGGAAGGAGTGCCGCTTGTTCCCGCAACTGTTCCGTACCAAAAGTATCGAGCAACTGGTCCGGGAAGCTGACCGCCCGGAGCATCGGTTGCGCCGCGTGCTGGGTCCTTGGTCGATGGCGGCGCTCGGCATCGGCGCGATCATCGGCACGGGGATCTACACCCTGACAGGGACAGCGGCGGCCGGGGAGACCTTCGAGGTCGAGTCCTGGCTGAAGGCGCCCTTGCTCGACCTGCTGCTCCACGGCTCGGAGGCCACGGGCCTGACGGGACGGCCCGGGGCAGGACCTGCCGTGGCCGTCTCCTTCGTCCTGGTGGCTCTGGTCTGCGTGCTGGCGGCCTTCTGCTACGCCGAGCTGTCTTCGGCCATCCCGATTGCCGGCAGCGCCTACACCTACACCTACGCGACGCTCGGCGAGCTGGCCGCCTGGATCATGGGCTGGAACCTGATTCTCGAATACGCGGTCAGCAACATGGCCGTGGCGGTGGGATTTTCCGCTTACTTCGACAGCCTTCTGCGCAGCCTGGGAAGCATTCTTCCCCGCACCTTGATGGAGCCGACCTTTATCGGCGGCGAGCCTTCCGGCGCTTACTTCAATCTTCCCGGTTCCCTCGTGATCCTGTTTCTCACGGTGCTGCTGGTCACCGGGATTCGGGAGAGTTCACGAGCGAACACCATCATGGTTTTCGTCAAGATCGCCGCGCTGCTGGTCTTTGTCTTTGCGGCGATACCGCACGTGGAGGTGGAACACTGGCGTCCGTTCTTCCCCAACGGCTGGCAGGGTGTGCTGACGGGCGGCTCGATCGTCTTCTTCACCTACATCGGGTTCGATTCGGTGTCGACGGCGGCTGAGGAGTGCAAGAACCCGCAGCGCGATCTGCCGTTCGGCATTCTGATGTCGCTGGCGGCCTGTGCCGTTCTCTACGTGGCCGTGGCGCTGGTGCTCACCGGCATTCAACCGTGGGAAACGCTGGCGAATGCCGCTCCGGTAGCGAAGGCCCTCGAAGCCATCGGCCTGGGGAACGTGCAGCGCTGGGTGACCGTCGGCGCCTTGACGGGCATGGCAAGCTCGTTGCTCGTCTTTCAACTGGGCCTGACGCGCATCGGCTTCGCCATGTCGCGCGACCGCCTGCTGCCCGCGGCGTTCTCGAAGGTCCACCCGCGCTACCGGACGCCGCACATCAGCACCTGGACGGCGGGCTTGCTGGTGGGCATCCCGGCCGGGATGTTCGACATCGGAACGCTGGCGGAGATTGCCAACATCGGCACACTTTTTGCCTTCGTGATGGTGTCGGTTGCGGTGCTGGTTCTGCGCCGGACCCAGCCGGAGTTGAAACGCGGCTTCCGGGTTCCGTGGTCGCCCTGGCTCCCGCTGCTCTCCTTGCTGGCTTGCCTGATCCTGATGGCCGGGCTGCCGGTGGAGACTTGGCTGCAATTCTTCGTTTGGATCGGGATCGGACTGGCCGTCTATTTCCTCTATAGCGGCCGCAGAAGCCCGCTGGGCCAAGGCAGGAAAAACGATGTAGCAGTCTTTAATAAGGGGGTAGTAAAGGGCAGTAAATAACGCTCTGCCGGCATCCTAAACGATTGGGTTTTACTGCGATTCCAGCGACATTTCCCCCGCACGGGTAAAATCCTCCTCGGTTCGAAGTAGGGATCCGGAATCAGGAGAAATTTTCATGGGCAAGCTGCTTGGGACGACAGGAATCATTGTAGGACTACTCGGCGCGGCTTGCAATTCATCGGCCCCGACCGGGGGTTTTTCCGCGGATGCTCCCCGCGGCCATGCCGAACACTTCGACGCTTCCTGGTCGCAAAGCCTGCTCTGGGACGACGGGCAAGCGGAAGTAGCTCTCTATGAGGTCCGGCGGCCGCAGTACGGCAAGATCGAAACCTATGAAGCCGTCTTCATCATCGTCAAAGAGGAGTTCGACTCGCGCCATTTCGTCAAAGCGAATCCCCCGCTCGATGGAAGGCGGCTAACGCAGGTGATGAAGCTCAACGTTCAGCACAGCTACTGGACCGACCGCTATCCTTACAACTACCTGCTGAGCGTCTTCGTGGCGCGCCAGGACCCCTCGCACCTGATCAAGCTGACGTTGGGAGGGCAGGAGTGGTGCGGCAACACGTTCAAAGAGGTCCGCAACTGGGGGAGCCGCCCGGAGCTGATTTTCCACTCCTATTGGGACCGGGAAGCCGACGGCGTGCGCCCGCTCGACCTCGGCCGAGGAGACCTGCTGGAAGATCAACTTCCCGTGGCGCTGCGAAGCCTGAAAGGTGAGCCGGGACTGGAAATCGAGGCGCGCATCCTGCCCAGCCTGATTTCGAACCGCGTCGGGGAGTCTTCCGAATTCGTTCCGGTCACGATCCGGATCTTGGGTGAGGAATCCGTCGAGACACCGGCGGGGAGCTTTGCGGCCCGTAAAATCGCCGTCCAATTCGCCGGGGCGCAACAGACGTGGTGGTTCGAGAAGGCCTCGCCGGGAATGATGCTGCGAATGGAATCCTCCGATCGGAGTTCCTGGAGGCTGAAGGACCGCACGCGGAAGCCGTACTGGCAGGTAGCCACCTTTCACCCTCAAATGGGCGCCCCTCCCCCGGCGCCGGGCTTCGCCCCGGACACCGGCTCCCAGGAGAAGTAAGAGGGCAGAGCCGCGTGATGCAAAACCAAAAAATAGGGTAGAATATCGCTTTTGGGTTAAAAGGTCTTTTTCATTCTCCTGTGAGGCAACCGCTCGTTTTGCTCTTTCGTCCGCCGATTCGCCAAGCTGCACCTTTCCGTATGGGGTTTCTGTTGGCCGTCGTAGTCTGTCTGGGGGCCGTCCCCCGGACCGCTTACGGTTGGGGCCCCTCGGCCCATCGCCTGGTGAATGCATGGGCCATTGAGACGCTGCCCCAGCCGCTGAAAAGGTTCTTCACCTCTCACCGTTCCTACCTGACCGAGCACGCCTCTGACGCCGACGGAGCCATCCAGCAGGACGGCAACGAGTGGAAAAACCACTACGTCTATTTGGACAAGTACGGCCGGTTCCCCTACACGGGCCTGCCGCATTCCTTCCCGCGGGCGGTCCAAATCCACGGCTCGCGCAAGCTCAATCGGAACGGGGTCCTTCCCTGGCGAATCGCCGAATTCAAAGAGAACCTGACCCGGGCGTTCGAAAATGAAGATTGGGAGGCAGTGAAGGAGCACGCGGCGACGCTCGGCCACTACGTCACAGACGCCCATCAGCCGCTGCACACCAGCTCCAACTACGACGGCCAATTGACCGGGCAGGCAGGTCTGGCCAACCGTTACGGGTCCGGGCTGGTGGACCGTTACATCAACTTCTTCATCATGCGGCCGGAGCGCTCGGCCTGGATTGAAGACCCGGCAGAACACGCCTTCACGATGGTTCTCGAAAACCACATCTGGGTGGACAACCTTCTGCTGGCGGACCGGAAATCACGGAAAGGCTTGGTGGGCTACACCGACGAGTATTACGACAACCTGTATTCGTCGACCAGCGGAATGCTGATGCGGCAAATCAACGCCGCCTGTCACGACGTCGGCTCCTACTGGTACACGGCCTGGGTCAACGCCGGACGGCCGCCGCTGCCTTCCTCGCCCTAGCGCAAATTCCGATGCGCCCTGCTCCTTCTTCCCCCGCAGACGAAAATGGACCCCTCGACGATTTCCTCCTCCGGTTGCCCAAGGCCGAACTGCACCTGCACCTGGAAGGAAGCCTCGCGCCCGCAGAGTTGCAGGAATTGGCGCGGCGAAACCGGCTGCCGACGGCGGAGTGGCCCGTGGCGGAATTTGAAAAGGTCTACCGCTATGAAGATTTGCGCGGTTTCCTGCGGGCCTACAAGTTCGTCACCGAACACCTGAAGACCCCTGCCGACTACGAATGGCTCACTACCCGGCTGGCAGAAAAGCTCTATCGTCAAAACGTGAGCTACGCGGAGGTCAATCTGAGCGCAGGAGTCCTCCATTTCTACCGGCTCCCGGTGGAGGCCTTCTTTGAGGCGGCGGCACGGGGGGCCGAGACCGCCGCCCGAGACTTCAACATTAAGTTCAACTGGATCTTCGACGCCGTCCGGCAGTTCGGAGACGAACCGGCGCGGGAGGTGATGCGGATTGCCGCCCGGTACCGCGAACGGGGCGTTGTGGCATTCGGCATCGGAGGCGACGAGCTCCAGGGGCCGCCGAAGCTGTTTGAGGCCGTTTATCGGGAGGCGCGGGACGTGGGCCTGCGCGCCGTAGCTCACGCCGGGGAGACCGGGGGCCCGCAGAGCGTCCGCGACGCCGTCGAAATTCTCGGCGCCGAACGCATCGGCCACGGGGTCGGCGCGGCGTCCGATCCCGCTCTGCTGGACCTGCTGGCGGAACGGAAGGTTACCGTTGAGGTCTGTCTATCGAGCAACCTTGCCACCGGGGTCGTGAACCGCCTTGAGGAACATCCCCTGCCCCGGCTGCTGGGGGCCGGCATCCCCGTCACGCTCAACACGGACGACCCGGCCATGTTCCACACCGACTTGGTTCGGGAATACCGGCTGGCGGCGGAAACGTTCGGACTGAGCCGGGAACGGTTGGAGGGGCTTGCCGAGCAGAGCTTCCGTTCGGCCTTTGGGAAAGTTCGGCCTCCGGGAGGCGGCGATTAAGGGGCGGGGTTCTCAGCCTGATCGTCTGCATGATCGGGGGCAACGTCGGACTGCAACGCCTCTTTAATTTTTGTCTCCAAAGTCGAGACGAGCTCCGAGGGGGCAAAGCCTGCTTGCCGGAAGGTGAGACGACGGCGGCGGTTGAAGACCATAAAAGTCGGGATGACGCCGATGTCGAAAAAATCATCCAGCCCGGACGCCATGGCCGCCGGCACAGCCCATCGTTCCTCACGGAGGAACACCTGGGCCGCCACCTTGTCATCGTCGGTACTGAGCCCGAGAAAGACGACATCCTTGTTGGATTGAAACTTCTTCCGCACCGCCTCCACCAACTTCCCGGAGGTTCGGCACGGCCCGCACCAGCTCGCCCAAAAATCCAGGACCAGCACGCGACCGTCGAACTCTCCCTCTTCCAGGCAGAAGATCGTGCCGTCGAGCCGCTCCAAGTTGAACTTGTAAGGATCTCGTACGCTGGCGTTGGGCCTCTCTTCGGAGGGATACCGGTCAGCGAGCCGCTCGGCCCATTCGTCGTACCGATCGAGAATCCATTTCCCCAGCCCCTGCTCGGAACCGAACCTGCTCGCATAGAGAACCCCCAACTTGCGGCGCAGTTTGCGACGGCGTGCCGGGTCGGGCGTCTCCGAAGGGATGACGAACGCCCTGCCGAACTGCTCCAAGGCTTCCTTTGAATCTCCCTGGCTCAGAGCCAAGTCGCCCAGCCTCTCCGCCGGCAGGGAAGAAATATCCAACTCGAAGCTGCGGGTAAAGGCCTGCTCGGCTTTCCGCTTCCGCCCGGCGTTTTGGTAAGCGTGCCCGCGAAGCATATAGGCGGCGGCCGCGAACTTCGCCGGCGGGCCGGCCGGAGCGGGGCGCGAATCCGCCGAAGCCAGATTTTCTCCCAGCATCTGTTCGGCCTGGTCCACCAAAATTTGGGTGTATTCAATCGCGCGGTCGTATTTTTCAAAGTCCGGCCGCTGGGTCAACCCGATCAGTTCGAGCAGCAGCGTTCGGTCCTCGGGGGTTTCCCGGTAGAGCAAGTCGCCGTACTTCAGCGCCTTGTCGAATTCCCGAATTTCCGAGCTCCGTTGGAATAAGAGCCGGTAGACGCGCAACCGATGCGGGGAGTCGGGGAAGCGCTCAAGATAAGCTTCCAGCTCTCGAACCATCGCCACGGCATCGAGGTTCGCCTGCAGAATCGCGGCCAGCGTATTGTGCTCACTCTCCGCCGTCTTCTGTGGATTCCCCTGAGCGGCAGCCACGACGGTGGGAACAATGAGCGCACCCGACAGTCCGATACTCAAGAAAACCGCCGTAAATGCTCGTCTGGGCCGGGACCATCGATTCCACATATCCTGTCACTCCTTTTCTCGAATGCCTACTCTAAAGTCACCCTTGTTCCCACGTCAAGCGAATAGAGCCGACAGTGAGGAGGGCCGCTCAACTACAACTTCACCTGGGACGTTAAAAAAGGAGAAGGGAAAAACTACGCGGTGTCCTTCGAACTCACCCAAAGCGGCGTCAGCCCAAACTTCGCCATGAGTGTGCCCGTCTATATCGACTTCGGAAAGGACTGTTACTGGCGCTTGGCTGCTGTGGATCTGGTGGGGAACACGACGGTTCCCTTCGCCGGACAGATTGCTTTTTCCTCGAAACCGAAACGCCTTCTCATCAACGCGCATGAAGATGTGCTCTGTTATATAAAAAATGGGGAAACAAAGAAAAAGAAGGGGCCGAAAAAACGTAAAGGTTAAATCCGTCTCCCTCGGGGACTCGCTTGCTCTGAACCTTTTTCCTCCTCGTGAGGAAGCGCTCCTCTCCGCTTCGGCAGGACGTCCAACCTCTTTTTGTTGCTCCTTGGGTGCCCGTCAAGGGAAATTCCTGGTACAATCTTGCCGACACGATCATTGCCAACGGGGGGCCGCCGTTGAGAACCAAGCTTCTTGGGACCGTTCTCCTTCTTTGCGGGTGGATTGCCGTTCCCGCCATGTGGGTCGCCGGGGAAGCGAAGCATCTCTTCAACGGAAAAGATATGGACGGCTGGGAGCACATCGGGCCGGGCCGCTTCACGGTGGAAGACGGCATGCTCAAGACCCACGGCGGCATGGGACTGCTCTGGTATACGCGGGAGAAGGTCGGAAACGCCGTCCTGCGGATCGTCTATAAGGCTTCCAAGGCAGAGGACAACTCCGGCGTCTTCATCCGTATTTCCGACCGCCCGTCCGACCCCTGGTACGCCGTCCATCACGGCTACGAGGTTGCAGATTCTCGGCCAAGCGCCCGAGGGCATGTCGAACGACCCGTGGCATACCACCGGCGCAATCTATTCCATCTCTCAGGCGACGGCACAGCCTTCGAAACCCTTCGGCGAGTGGAACACCTTGGAGATTCGGCTCGACGGCCCGCGCACCCTCGTTACGCTCAACGGCGTAAAGGTGAACGATTATAAAGAAGGTGATCCGGTTCCGCCGCGGAAACAGCAGTACGAGCCGGAGCGCGGCCCTCGGCCCGATTCCGGTTACGTCGGTTTACAGAATCACCACGAAGACGCCGTCGTGGTTTTCAAGGAAATCTCCGTTCACCCGCTAAAAAAGTAGGGCAGTCCTTCCGCCCCGGACAAACGTTTCCCCCCGATGAACCGAAAACGCGTCGCCGCCTGGGTCCTTTTTGATTTTGCCAACTCCGTCTACCCGGCCGTCATCACGGCGACGGTCTTCGCCCTCTACTACGCCAATACGATTGTCGGCAACGACGCGGGACGGGGGGATCTGTGGTGGGGACGGGTGTTGGCATTCTCGATGTTCTGTGTGGCCGTCGGTTCGCCCGTGCTCGGCTCGGTGGCTGACAAAGCCGGCGTTCGTAAAAAATTCCTCATCGTCTACTCTTACCTCTGCATTGTCTCGGTCGTTCTCTTTACCACACTCGAACCGGGCATGGTCCTCCAAGGCTTTCTCCTCGCCGTGCTGGCCAACATCGGCTTTGAAGGCTCGCTGGTCTACTACAACGCCTATCTCGCCGATATCGCCCCGCCCGAGCGGCAAGGGTTCGTTTCCGGATTAGGCTTCGGCGTCGGCTACGCCGGTTCCATTGTGGGGCTGTTGATCGCCCTGCTGCTGATGGAACTCGGACTGTTCTACTTCACTTGGCTGGCCGTGGCCGGATTCTTTGCGCTCTTTTCTCTGCCGTCCTTTCTCGGCCTTCCGTCCGACGTGAAAGGAACGCTGTCGTTCTCTCAGGCGGCGCGCGAGGGCCTCATTGGATTGCATCGGCTCGTGGCCGACGTGCTGCGTCAAAAACCGTTGCGGCGCTTTCTGCTCTCTTTTTTCGTCTACATCGACGGGGTCAACACCACTCTCTACTTTGCGGGCCTCTACACCTCGAAGACCTTGGGCTTCTCTTTCCAGGAACTGATCTACCTCTTCCTTTTAATCCAAGCCTCAGCTCTGGTCGGCGCGCTGGTATTCGCCAAGCCCACCGACCTGTGGGGGCCTAAACTCATCCTCAACTTCACGCTCGTCTTCTGGACGCTCATCGTCACCGCCGCCTACTTTATTGAAGCGAAATCGACATTCTTCGGCCTCGCCGTGTTCGCCGGAACCGGCATGGGCGTGGTGCAGGCCGCCAGCCGCGCCATGATGGCCTCGCTCATCCCCAAAGGGAAGGAAGCGGAGATGTTCGGGTTTTACGCCTTCTGCGGCAAGTCTTCCTCCATCCTCGGCCCGCTCTTGTTCGGCTTCATCTCCCACGCGCTCGGCGGCAACCAGCGCGTGGCGCTGCTCTCCATCATCCCCTTCTTTTTTGTCGGTTTCATTCTGCTGCAAAGGGTAAAGGCTCCCCGCCCCGGCCAAGACTCAGCTTAAATTCCGCCCGGAACCCACAGCGTGGACCTAACGCCCCCCAGCCTTTATAATCACTGGGCGTTATAATCCGAAGCCGATCAACTTCCGGACCGATCACCATGCTGGCATTTCTCGCCCGCACCATTCTTCGAACCTTCTTCCGCGAGATCGTCGTCGAAGGGCTGGAGCACCTGCCCGCCTCCGGGCCGATGATCCTCACCCCGAATCATCCGAACGGCCTGCTCGACCCGATGCTTCTGAAAGATTATTCCCTGCCCTTCCCGGTGCGCTTCATCGCCGCCATCTTCCTGTTTCGCATTCCGGTCATGGGTTGGATTCTGCGGCGGGTGCGGGCCATTCCGGTCGTGCGCCACAAGGACGCGGCCGGAGAAATCGACTACACCAAGTTCTTCGCCGCCGGTGTCGATGCCCTCGCCGCCGGTGACCGGTTGGTGATTTTCCCGGAAGGCGAATCGGCCTCTCAGCCCCACATGGCGCCGCTGCGGACCGGACTGGCCCGGATGTTCTTCCAGGCGCGCGAGCGGGGCTGCGCGCCGCGCATCGTCCCCATCGGGCTGAATTACGAGCGCGGCGAAGTGTTTCGCAGCTCCGTGCTGATCTCCATCGCCCCGCCGATTGATACGGCTCCCTTTGAAGCCGACTACCGCGCCGACGCAGCCGGTGCGGTTCGCGCCCTGACCGACGAGATCAAGCGCGTGCTCGACCGCCATGTCTTCCAAACCGAAACGTTCCGCGGCCGCAAGTTGATGCTTCTGCTCGACCGCCTCTATGCCGCACAAGAACCGCGCGCCCTTTCTCCCCACTCATGGGCCGACCGGCTGACAAGGCTGAAGCGGTTCGAACGGGGCATGGCGCGGCTGCGGGAGACCTGTCCGGAGGAGATCAACCGGCTTCGGCATCTGTTGGCCCGCTACCGGCGGCTCTCGGCCGATTATGGCGTCCGGGAAAAACGCCCAAGCCCCGCGCCGCCTCGTTCCTGGAAAATCATTTTTCTGAGCCTCTGCGGATCACTTCTCGCCCAAATCGGAAGCATCCTCAACTGGATTCCTTATCACGCTTGCGGCAGATTCGTTTGGGTGCTGAAGATGAAGGAAGCCGACGCGGCCATTTTCAAAATTCTATGCGGGATGCTTCTCTACCCGTTGGCGTACGGAGCCGAAGGGTATCTTCTCTATCGTTGGCTCGGAGCGGGTCCGGCGGCGGGGTTCGCTCTTGCGATTCTGCCGCTTACCTACTTCACCTTGAAATTCTACGAGTGGCGGCGGGAGATCGGCCTGCGGCCCTGGAAAGTCTCTCTGTGGTTTGCGGGGAACACTTGGCGCCGCGTCTCCCATCAACTGGCGCGCCATCGGGAGCAGATCGTAAACCTTGTGGACACGCTGTCAAACCGTCCCGAACTGAGGGCCGAAGCGGAGAAGGAAACCCACCCCGCCGCCCGAACTTCGGTATGATGAAACCGAGAGAGCTTTGAACCTATGATTCGAGCCGTTTTCCTGGATGTCGGCAACACCTTACTGTTTCCCCAAGAAGCGGAGCTGCTGGAGATTCTTTCCGCTGCAGGCGCTCCGGCCACCGCACGCGCGCTCACCCGGGCGGGACGCTTCGGCCGTCAAAAGTTCGACGCCTGGCTGCTTCCACAGCTTCACGACGGCAACACACCGCCCCAGGTCGACCCGAATTTCTGGGATTGCTGGCTCTCCTCGCTGATGGACGAGCTCCAGGTGCCCGAACCCCGCAGGCCACAGAACAGGGAGGCCCTCTTTGCCCACATGACCCAAACCCGAACCTGGTCGCATGTGGACCCGGAGGCCCCTCCTGTTCTCGAAGCGCTGGGGCAAGAGGGATATGCGCTGGGCGTCATCTCGAATGCCGACGGTACGATGGAGGAGCATCTCGCCCGTTGCGGATTGAAGAGATACTTCCGGACGATTTTCGATTCCGGCGCTCGGGGGATGGAAAAGCCGTCACCGAAGATCTTTACGGCCGCCTGCTCGGCCTTGGGTGTCGCACCGGCCGAGTCCGCCTACGTGGGCGACGTCTACTCCATCGACGTCGTCGGCGCCGAACGGGCCGGGCTCACCGGAATCATCCTCGACCGGTGGGAGGCCTACCCGAACGCTCCCTGCCCGCGCATTACTCGCCTCCAAGAACTTCCCTCTCTGCTCCAAGAGCGGAACTGAAAAGGCTGATGGTTGTTTTCTCTGCTCGTTTTCCCGAATTCATGATAAACAACCGCCCATGCCGGTCCTAAACTCAGGCCGTAGGATGCTCCAGGCCACAGGCATCGTCATGGGCAGCATCTTTCTGAGCCGCGTCCTGGGATTCCTGCGCGAATGGATGGTGGCGCATCGAATCGGCTCGAACGCCGAGACCGACGCCTACTACGCCGCCTTCACGCTGCCCGACTTTCTCAACTACCTCATCGCGGGCGCGGCGCTCAGCATCTCTTTTATTCCCGTCTTCTCAAAGTACCTGGCCGAAAAGCGCGAAGAGGAAGGCTGGAGGGTCTTCTCGACCATCTTCACCATTTTGGGGCTTTTGTTGATCGCCTTCGTCCTCGCCGCCGAACTGCTGGCCCCTCAACTGGTGGAGATCATCTCGCCCGGCTTTCCTGCCGAACAGAAAGACCACGTCGTCTTCCTGACGCGCCTGATGCTACCCGCCCAAATCTGCTTCTATCTCGGCGGACTGCTGACCGCCGTCCAGTACGCGCACGGGCGGTTCCTGGTGCCAGCCCTGGCGCCGCTCATCTACAACCTGGGGATTATCCTGGGCGGCTGGTTCCTTGCGCCTCGGCTGGGGGCGGCGGGTTTTTCGGTGGGAGTCCTGGCGGGAGCCTTCGTCGGCAATTTTCTGCTTCAGTGGTGGGGCGCGCGGCAAACCGGGCTCCGCTACCGTCCCCGCTTCGATTGGCGTCACGAAGGATTCCACCGCTTTCTGAAGCTGTCGCTCCCCATCATGTTGGGATTCTCCCTGGTCTACGTCGATGAATGGCTGCAACGTGTGTTCGGCTCCTATCTTGAATCGGCTTCCATCACCTGGCTCAGCTACGGAAAGGCGTTGCGGAATATCCCGGTTGGGTTGATCGGCCAAGCCGCCGGGGTCGCCTCCTTTCCTTTCCTGGCGCGTCTCTACGCGGAGGGGAAGCAGGAGGAGATGAACCGCCTCCTGACCGGGGCGCTACGGGCCGTCCTTTTCTTCATGCTCCCGGCCTCCGCCCTGATGATGGTCGCCGGCAAATCGATCGTCTTCCTCGTATTCTCCAGCACCCGCCTCTCCCCGGCCGACATCGCAGCCACGGCCTCGGTGCTGGAGTTGTTCGCCTTAGGCGCCACGGCCTGGGCCGCCCACTCCATCCTGGCGCGGGGATTCTACGCGCGGGGCAATACCTGGCTGCCGACCCTCCTCGGCAGCGGCGTGGCGCTGCTGAGCGTTCCTCTCTACGGTTGGCTCGCCGCGCAACTCCGCCACCTGGGATTGGCTCTGGCGAGCTCGCTCGCCATGTCCGTCTACGTGGCGCTCCTGTTCGCCCTGCTCAGCTATAAGACGAAAAATCTCCACACGCGGGCAACGCTCGTCTTCTTCTTGAAAGTAATGACCCTCTCGGTAATCCTGGGACTCGTCGGGAAGGTGCTCCTCAACTTCGTGGAGGCCCGCATCCCGTGGAATACCTATGCGGGAAGCCTGGCGGCAATCGGGGTGGTGGGAGTTGCCGGACTGTTGCTGCTCCCGCTGCTGGCAAAACTCTTCCGCATTGAAGAGGCGAAACTCTACCTGCGAAAAGTCACTTCCCTCTTTTCACAACCGGATTCCGACTAGGCGGGATTCTTTCCGAAACGCTTCATTCACCGCCCACTTTCGCTGAAGGGTTTGAATGTCCGACGAGGAACGGCGTCCGCAGCAGACCCCAGACGGATTGTTTGGATTCCGAGTCAAAACCGGGCAAGCCGAACTCCAGCGTCCGCGGGTCGGGGTGGAGGCGGAAGGTTTTCCCCATGCGGTCCCATAAAGAGAAAATGCTTGAGTAGTTCGAATTTAATTCCTTCCCCACTCGTGAGTGATGAACCCGGTGCATGTTGGGCGTTACGATCACCACCCGCAGCAGCCGGTCCAGGGCGGGCGGCAGCTGAAGGTTGCTGTGGTGTATCTGGATGATGGGAAGCTGAATCAGGTCGTAGAGAACCAGGTGGGCGAAGGAGAACCCGAAGATCGGAATCAGCGCTACTCTGAGGACGGCGGAGGCGGCGATCTCGCCGAAGTGGAACCGTATGGATGTGGTGACGTCCAATGCCGGGTCGCTGTGGTGCACGCGGTGGAAGCGCCAGAGCACGGGAATGCGATGCACGGCCCGGTGCCAGAGGTACATCCAGGCATCGAGGAGAAGCAGGGCGGCGAGGAACATCATCCACCATGACCCTGCGGGCACCGCAAGCCGGTTCAGCAATCCCAGCCCCTGCGTATGAGCCCATTCGGCCACCCAGAACGTCAGGCCGGAGAAGACCAAGGCCAGCATCGCGGCATTGAGAAACGTCAGCGTGAGGTTGCGGCCAGCGTGGCGAATTCTTTCTGCCCGGCCCTCGACAAAGGGAAGCCCTGTCTCCAAAATCCAGAGCGCAAGAAACCCCACCACGCCGGTGGTGGCCGGGTTCCAGCCCCAGAAATCTTCAAAAAGGAGAGGCAAATCCATCGGAGACCTCAGTTCCTCTATTTTCCAATACAGAACCGGCTGAAGATCAGCCCCAGAATATCTTCCGTCGCGGTTTGGCCAGTGATCTCATCCAGCGAGTGAAGACCGTTATAGAGGTCGAGCAGGATCATCTCATGAGGAATCTCCTGCTCGGCTCCCTTCAGCGCTTTCCGTAAGGCTTCCACGGCCCGGCGAATCAATTGCTGGTGGCGAAGGTTGGTGATGTACCCGCTGCCCGACTCAAGCTCGCGCACCGGCAGGGCCGTCGCCAGGATTCGCTCGCGAAGCTCGGGAACGTTCTCTCCCGTCAACGCCGAAGTTTGAACAATCGAAGCCCCGTTTCCCGTCGAGAACGCCCGCACTTCAGAGTCTTCCATCTTTGCGGGCAGATCAGTTTTGTTCACCGCCACCAGCATCCGGCCCAGGGGAGCTACTTTTAGAATCAACTCGCGGTCCTCTTCGGTCAGCGCCTGCGAGCCGTCCAGCACCACCAGAGCCAGATCGGAATCCGCAATGGCCTGGAAGGATTTCCGAATCCCGATCGACTCAATCTCTTCCGCGCTGCTGCGGATGCCGGCGGTATCCACCAGGCGAAGCGGAATGCCGCTGATGTTGGCGCTCTCGGTCACCAAATCGCGCGTGGTTCCCGGCGTCGAGGTAACGATGGCGCGGTCTTGATCGAGCAGCCGATTGAACAGGCTCGACTTGCCCACGTTCGGGCGACCCACAATCGCCAGGCTCAGCCCTTCATGAATCATCCTGCCGACCGTAAAGCCCTGGGACAACTCTTCGAGATCACGCGCGCAGGCTTCAATCCGCCCGCCCACCTCGTCCCAGGGCATGAGGGACACGTCGTCATCGGCGAAGTCGATGCCGGCCTCAAGCATGGCGATCAACTCGGTTAGTTTCTGTTTGTAGGGTTGAATCCGCTCGGAGACCGCGCCCTCCATCTGGCGGGCGGCGACGCGGGCCTGGAAGAGCGTCCGTGCGTCGATCAAATCGCGTACGGCTTCGGCCTGGGCAAGATCGATGCGTCCGTTCAGAAAGGCCCGCATGGTGAATTCACCCGGCTCGGCCGCGCGCGCCCCCCTGGCAAGACAGCATTCCAGCAGCCGCGCCAGCACGACGGGCGACCCGTGGCAAGCCATCTCGACGATGTCTTCAGCCGTGTAAGAGTGGGGTTTCCGAAAGTAAGTGCAGACGACTTGATCGAGGACGGCTCCGCCCTCGGAGGAACGGCCTTCGGATGCGTGGGCTTCGGGGTCAACAAATTCACCAACAACGGCGCGCTGAGGTACAAGCTCTCCCTCGCCCCAGCGAATCAGCTCGCCGGCAATCGCCAGCGCCCGCTCGCCCGAGAGGCGCACAATGCCGATCCCGCCCCGCCCGGCCGGAGTGGAGACGGCGGCAATGGTGTCTTCAAGAATCATTCGACCTGAGTGGTAGCCCGCTAAAGTTCTTGCTTAGGAAGCATTTTTAGTTTACATCAGTTTGCGATAACAAATACGGATGAGAAGCCAGTTTGGCCTGCATGTAAAAAGCATGCTTGAAACGATCAAACACTAGGGTATAGTTAAACTTAGATATTTGCCAGGAGTCCAAGGAATTCTGAAGGTGCCGGGAGTAAAAAGCCTTGATTACGAAGATTGAGGTCTTAAATTACAGATGTTTAAGGTACGTCTGCCAAGAAATTGGGAAATTCGATTTACTTGTTGGCGCGAACGCCAGTGGAAAGAGCACCTTACTTAGATGCGGTAGTATTCCTCGGGCATCTTCTCTCTGAGGACATTGAGTCCGCTCTAGACGGGCGCGGTCTTACATTAGGGGAATTGACATGGAAAGGTGTCGGCGAAAAATTCGAGATCGCCATTGAACTACAGGCTCCCGTAAAATTGGCTGGACCACGTCAAGATTGGGCTGGCTGATTTAGAAGAAATTGGAATTGTGGAAAGGCCAGAGGGTCGCTCACTCTATCTTCGGCTAACTTACGCTAATGGAAGTAAAAATACCTTCGTGACTCGTCTCGGATGGAACGCTTCGTTTCCTTGCTCTTACATTGCTCGCGTACCTTCCATCTGCAGATTCAATCTATCTAATTGAAGAACCTGGAAACGGCATTCATCCCAGTGCGGTAGAATACGTATATCAATCACTCTCTTCAGCTCGAGAATCGCAAATCCTTCTCGCAAGTCACTCCCCTGTACTTCTAAGTCTCGTTAATCCTGAAGACCTACTATGCTTCGCACGGACCAAAGAGGGAGCCACCGATATCATAAGGGGAGACGAGCACCCTAACTTGGCGGATTGGCAGAAAGAAACTGATTTGGGCACCCTCTTTGCCGCCGGAGTCTTGACTTGAATCCCTCCTTCAGAGACACCCTTGGAGATTTGATAATCCTAGTTCCCGACGGAGATATTGAGGTGGCGCTTCAATCATTACTCGCTCACCATCAACGGCTGCGAATTCAACCCATCCGTTCTAAGATCTATCAGTACCCTCAACGCAATGCCGGGGTTAGGACCAAAGCCTATGAATTAATGCGGTTGTTTTGTAGGCAGTTCAGGTTTGGGTTGGTCGTCTTGGATTGGGAAGGCTCTGGAGCAAACGAAACTCCCAGGCAACTGGAAGAGCAGATGGACCAATAACTCGAGGCCAACGGGTGGAACCGTGGTCGAGCAAAGACTATTGTAATTCATCCAGAACTTGAAGTTTGGGTGTGGAGTCGTTCAACGGTTGTTTCAAGAGCACTGGGATGGGGAGGCGATGATCTCTTTGAGTGGATGGCTGTTGAAGGAATTTGGAATAAAGATGAAATAAAACCTAATGGCCCGAAAACAGCGTTTAATCGAACATTGCGAAAAATAGGCAGAAACTGCTCTTCCTCAATTTTTGCAGAGCTTGCAAGAGTTGTGGATTTCTCCGATTGTCAGGATCGTACGTTCCTTCGCCTTAGAAATATCCTACAGGAATGGTTCGGGTAGGATTCATCTTGAACCATTTCTATTCAACGTCTTTCGTATTCCAGAATATGTTCATGCCGGGTAGATGACCACTTTGCGTTCGTGGCGCATGCCCTCGCCGGCGGTGCGGACGGAGGCGTCGTCTCTGAGCGCCATGTGGAGAATGCGCCGTTCGCGCGCGATCATGGGGTTAAATACGAACGGGTCGCCGGTGGCGCGGACCCGCTCGGCGGCGGCCTCGGCCGAGAGCTTCAGCTCCTGCACGCGCAGGAAACGCCAATCCTTGCAGTCGAAGCCGATCTTCTCGGTGAGCTCGGCGGGCAACCGCGCCACTTTCAACGCCAAGTATTCGAGCGCCGCCAGCAATTCCCCGTGATTTTCGAGCAACAGATCTTCATCCGGTCCCACAAAATGGATCACCCAGTCGGGCGTTTCAAGGTCCTGCTCGTCGCGATTTCCGGGTTTGACTTCGAGGCCGAGCGTCAGACGGGAAAGCGGCAGGACGCCGCGCAGAAATTTCTCCGCGCGCTCGACGTAATCCTTGACCTGGGCCCGAGGGGATGCCGTATTGGTTTCCGCAGAACTTGTCATCATTTTTTACCGTTTCGTTGTGATCTGTTTTTTCGCTCCCGGCGCAGGCTGTCCCGCCGGCAGGTAGCGGTTCAAAGCCATCTGTTGCGCGATTCCCACCAAGCTCCCCACCAACCAATAGAGAACCAATCCGCTCGGAAGCCGAAAGAAGAAGAATCCCATAAAGAGCGGCATCAGCATCATCATACGCTGCTGCGCCGGGTCTGCCGTGGGCATGGGCGTCATCTTCTGCATGAGGAACATGGACGCGGCCATGGCGACGGGTAAAACATACAAGGGATCGTACTCGGAGAGATCCTGAATCCAGCCGACGAACGGCGCTTTGCGAAGTTCGATGGCGGCATAGAGCACCTTATAGAACGCGAAAAAGAAGGGCATCTGAAACAACATGGGGAGGCAGCCGCCGAGCGGATTCACCCCGTGCTCCTTGTAGAGGGCCATCATCTCCTGCTGCATCCGCTGCTTTTTTGGGTCGTTGAACTTGTAATGTTTATAACGGTCTTGCAGCGCCTTGACGCGCGGGGCAATCTGCTGCATGGCGCGAGACGAACGGAGACTCTTGTACTTTAACGGAAACAGGAGCATGTTGATGACAATCGTGATCAACACGACCGCCCATCCCCAATTGGAAACGACCTCATCGTGGGTATAACGGAGTGCATCAAACAGCGGCCAGGCGAGAAAGCCGAACCAGCCGAAATCCACAACTTTTTCGAGAGAAGGCGTAACCGACCGAAGAATGGAGGTATCCTTCGGGCCGACATAGAGCCGCAAGGGGCCAGTGTCGACTTCCTGCCGCCCCAGAGCGAATTCAAGGGCCTGGGGTTTATCGTCCTCGTCCGTTTCCTTGCCGTCCGCGCCCCAGTCTTCCGGCGTCCAGGAAGAGCTGAGAAAGTGCACCGAACCGCGTCCGGGCGCAGGAAGAAAAACGGCGGCAAAGTAGCGGTCCGTAATGCCGGCCAGCTCCATCTGCACGGTGATCCGCTGCTCCTCATCGAAGGAATCTTCAAACGATGGATCCTCACTTGAGCCGTAAACGATCTGAGAGAATTGCTCGATCGCGCTCTCCTCCACCGTGTGATCGCCGAAACCGCCCGGCCAGCGAATCTCATAGGGAAGAGAGTCGCGGTCATCGGAAACCGCCGTGTCCACCTCGACCAAATAGGAAGAATCGAAGGAGAAAGTTTTCCGGACTCGGACCACGCCGTCGCTGAACTCGAAGGTGAGCTTGGAGGGCACCTTGAAACGATCCCTCGCAGGCTCCACCACGTAGATTCCCTCGTTCACCCGCTGCGTAAGTCCTTCGCGCTCCAAGCGAAGGCTCAGCGGAAACCCGACCTCTTTCCCCGCCGCGGCATTGACCAACTCCAGCGGCTCCCCTTCCGCCTGAGTATACTTCTTGAGAACCCAGCTCTTGACCACGGCGCCTTGGGTGGAAAAGACAATACGATAGAGGCCGTTTTCGACGACCACATCCTTCGCTTCCGTTCCCTGCCGGACGGGCATCCGCAGCCAGGCGGGCCCGGTTGGTGTTGCAGCCGAGCGTGAGGGTACCGAAGCGGCCGTACTTTCACCAGGGGCGGCCGCAGGAGCCGATTCTGCTGGCTGTTCAGGCGGCAGAGGCGGTAGGAAAAAGGTCCGCCAGAGGAGAAACACGGCCATCGTCAGAAAGAGGGCCAGCATGGTCCGTTTCTCTTGCGACATTTTCTCCGGCAACATCTAGCGCGTACCTCGGATGGGGATCATTCCGCCCGTTCGCCCAATTCGCTTCAGCCCCGACTCGGGAACCGGGTCGTAGCCGAAGCCTCCCAGCGGCCGGCAACGCAGCAACCGGCCGAGGGCCAGCGTCACGCCGCGGGCCGTGCCCCACTTCTCCACCGCTTCATAGGCGTACTGGGAGCAGGACGGGTGGAAACGGCAGCTCGAAGGCAGGGCGGGAGAAAGAGCCCCTTGGTAGAAACGAATCAGGCCGAGAGCCAGGAAGCGAATGGAAGTAACGATCAATTTCATGATCTACCTGGGGGCGTCCATTTGGGGATGATCGGACTTTAACTTGGACCTCAGTCCGGCATCGGGCCGCGGAGCCCGTGACGGGAGCAGCCGCAGCAGGTCCCGTTCTAATCGCTCGTAGGACGCCTGGACGGCCCCGTGACGCGCGTTGATCACAATGTCCCAACCCGGCGGAACCTTCTCCTGATGCAACCGGAGCACCTCGCGCAAGTGCCGCTTCAGCCGGTTCCTTACCACCGCCTTGCCCAATTTCCCGCTTACGGTAAGCCCGAACCGGGAAAGGTTCATCTCATTAGGTTGATAAAAGAGGGAGAATAATTGCGATGATCCCCGGCGTCCCGGCTCATAGACTCGACGGAATTCCGGTGAGGAGAGCAGCCGGATTCGCTTGGGAAATCCGAATCTTCGCGCCACAGCTTTACGGAGTGAGCCGCTTCCGGCCCTTTCGACGCCGCGCCGCCAACACCCGGCGGCCCCCCGGGGTCCGCATGCGAACGCGGAACCCGTGCGTCTTGGCACGCCTGCGTCTATTCGGTTGAAAAGTCCTCTTCACGCCGCAATTCTCCTTGAATTATGAAACCTGGTCCGCGCCGGCTGGCCACTCTAAACTGTAACCGAATCCCTACAATTTCGTCAAGGAGAGGGCTGGGTTGCAAATGTCTCGGATGGTAACACTTGTAGACGGGGAGGGGGGGGACCGAAGATCCGGTTAGCAACCAACGGGCATGCTCAGGGCGTTTTCCGTTCTACCGGCCCCAGGTAGCGGTCGAACTAATTGAGGGTTTCTTTGATTAGCTCCATTCTTGGTATGGAATGGCCTGTTTCATAAATAACATGCCGCTTATCCTCCTCGGATGCGCCCAAAAGACGGAACAAGAGAAGTTGAGCGCTTTCAATCAGGAAAATGTAATCGTGCCGCCCATTGAGCATTAAAACGGGAACTTTTATTCGCGGCGCAAAATTGATCTGCTCAACCTCCGGACGCCTTTTTTGTCGCCAGAATCCCCCAACTCCCAAAACACAAACCTTGAGACGGTCCTCCAGTGCCGGGAGTACGGCACCTATTGCGCCTCCCCAACTGAATCCATAGTAGGCGAGTCTATCGACATCGATGTCGTCGCGGGTTTCTAAATAGTCAATGCTTCTTCCCAAATCTTTCGACCATTGAATCACATGGTCTCTGAAGGAGTTGCTCATATTGGGACGGGTTCTCGTGAATCCATCTCCGCGTTCAAAGGTGGACTTATATACAGGGTAGCGGAAGGCATATTACGAAGCGCTTACGAGAAGAGCTAACCGACCAAGACCAGAGGGAGGCATCACTCCCAGCACGGAAATTGCCGCGATTCGAGAAAAGTATGATCCTGTTCTCAGAGGGATCATGGCGCAAAAGAGCCCATACACCGGATTACCTCCGGCGCTGAAGGCTGAGTATCACCAGGTCGTTCAGCAGATGCAGGCAGAAATTTACGAAGTTTTGGGACGTGAAAATCCGGATGACCCGTACGGCCTTGGCGTAAAGTAATTCGCTCAGTGAAAGATCAGGGATCTTATGATTTTGGCTGCTGAGAGCATGGGAAAGCATCCCTTAAGGCTATTCCTGTAATGGTTGCCTTATTCAAATGAAGAGATTCGGGATGATCTTTCAGCTATTTGACGATGACGCGAACAAGTTGACCGAATTTGGCACCTTTTGGAGAACAATAAATGGGATCGGCGTCCATTAAAGCAACATACCAAAGCTGCGCGTCTGAGAAACCTTCCATGTACCCAAGGCAACTACTAACAAGACAAGTCTGGACCTCAGTAAGAGATTCTCCATCCAATAACCGGATTACCTGCGTACATTCTGCGAGAAGGGCGTTTCCATCTATTCCTTCAATGATCGCCTTTTCTGAAGCCTGCGAAAACATTGGTTGAGGGGCGCCTAAAAAGAGAAAAATTGTGAGGAACAAGTTTTTACTCATGGGAAGCTCCTAGAGATGCGATTTGGATTTAGGTAGATTTCCCGCTTGGTGGGACCTGATGACCGCCCGGCCGGCGCCCAGCTTCCCTTCGACCCGGTAGTGTCCCAGCGTCTTTCCTATTATGGTAAGAAATTCGATTAGGGCCATGCTACGGCCACCTCTGAGGGCAAGTCAACCGGGGTGTGGGCAGTAGCAGGGAATCGCTTTGATTTGAAGCCTTTGCAGGGTCCGCGCGGTTCTCCTTGACCGGGGCAAAACGCCTCGGCTACGATGGAGGTTTGGCTTCCACTCTCCGCAGCTCTCTGTAAGGGGGCCATTGATAATAGACAATTAAGAATGATCGACCGCATCACAGTCCGAGGCGCCCGCCAGCACAACCTGAAGAACATCAGCCTGGAGATTCCCCGCAACCGGCTGACGGTGGTCACCGGCCTGAGCGGCTCGGGCAAATCGAGCCTGGCGTTCGACATTATCTATGCCGAAGGCCAGCGCCGCTACGTCGAGACGCTTTCGGCCTACGCCCGCCAGTTCCTCGACCAGATGGAGCGGCCCGAGGTGGACTCGGTCGAAGGGCTCAGCCCGGCCATCGCCATTGAGCAGAAGACCACCACGCGCAGCCCCCGCTCGACCGTCGGAACGATAACGGAAATCTACGACTACCTGCGCCTGCTCTATTCTTCCATCAGCGTGCAGCACTGCCCCCGCTGCGGAAACCGGATTGCTCGACAATCGACGGACCAAATCGTCGGGAGCGTGATGGACCTCAACCGCCAGGCCGGCGCGGAAGAAGGCGCGCTCCGCATCATGGTCCTGGCCCCCCTGGTGCGCGGACGGAAGGGAGAATTCCGCAAGCTCTTCGAGCAATTGGCAAAAGAGGGATTCGTTCGGGTCCGGGTGGACGGCACACTGCGGCAGTTGGACGAAGAGATCCAGCTCAACCGCCGCCGGAATCATACGATTGAGGTCGTGGTGGACCGCCTGTTGCTCAAGCCGGACATCGAGAAGCGTCTGACCGCCTCGCTGGAGACGGCGCTGAAGCTCGCCCAAGGCGTCGTGCAGGTTGCCGTCGTTGACGGGCCGGAACATCTCTACTCCCAGGAAGGCGCCTGCGTCCGTTGCGGGGTGAGCCTCCCCATCCTCGAACCCCGGTCGTTCTCCTTCAATAGTCCCTACGGAGCCTGCCAGGCCTGCCGCGGCCTGGGTACCAAGGTGGACTTTGACCCGGCAAAGATCGTCGTCGACGGGGGAAAGCCGCTGTTGGACGGCGGCCTGGGTGTGGGGTCAAATTCCACCTTCTTGGAGCGGAACCTTCAGCGCTCCTCGCACCGCTACGGATTCGATTTGACGGAGCCCTACAACCGCCTTCCGCAAAAATTCCAAAATCTGATCCTCTACGGCAAATCACCCGCCCGGGGTGGGAAGAGCCCCTTTCGCGGCATCATTCCCCTGCTCCAGGAGTGGTACGACGAAAGCCCGTCAGAAAAATACCGGGAGTGGATGGAACGGCTGATGTCGTCGGTTCCCTGCCCCCGCTGCCGGGGCCGGCGGCTGCGGCCCGAAAGCTTGGCGGCCAAGCTCGGGGGCCTCTCGATTGCCGAACTCACGGCTCTGCCGGTCTCAAAAATGTCCAGCTTTATCGGTGAGTTGAAACTCTCCGAACGCCAAAGGGTCATCGCCCGGCGCATCGTGGGAGAAATTTCCGACCGCCTTTCTTTCCTCCAGGACGTCGGACTCCACTACCTGAGCCTGGACCGCGGCGCCTCCACACTCTCCAGCGGTGAGAGCCAGCGCATTCGCCTGGCGACGCAGATCGGCTCGCGCCTGCAAGGGGTCCTCTACGTGCTCGATGAGCCCTCCATCGGCCTCCACTCGCGCGACAACAAGCGCCTGCTGCATTCCCTGGAAAAGTTGCGCGATTTGGGAAATACCGTTCTCGTCGTCGAACACGACGAGGAGACCATCCGCCGCGCCGACCACGTCATCGACCTTGGGCCGGGCGCAGGAAAGCAAGGCGGCTGGCTGGTGGCGCAAGGCGAGCCGGAAAAACTTACCAAGATTCCCGCATCGCTCACCGGGCGTTACCTGAACGGCGAACTCTCCATTCCGGTTCCCAAGGATCACCGCCCTCTCAACGGGAAGAAACTTTTAGTACTCGGCGCGCGCGCCAACAACTTGAAGAACATCGACGTCGCTTTCCCGCTCGGCATGTTGACCGTCGTCGCCGGCGTTTCGGGGTCGGGAAAGTCCACGCTCGTCAACGACATTCTCTACCGCTCGCTCGCCAAGAAGCTCTACCGGGCACAGGATGAACCGGGCTTACGCCGCGCCGTCCAAGGCATCGAGCAGATCGACAAAGCCGTGGTGATCGACCAATCCCCCATCGGGCGCACGCCGCGTTCGAATCCGGCCACCTATACCAGAGTCTTCACGCCCATCCGGGAACTCTACGCCTTGCTGCCCGAATCGCGCCTCCGCGGTTACCGGCCCGGCCGCTTCAGCTTCAACGTGAAGGAGGGACGTTGCGAGGCGTGCCAAGGCGACGGCCTGCGCCGAATTGAAATGAGCTTTCTCCCCGATGTCTTCGTCCCCTGCGACATCTGCCGCAGCCGCCGGTACAACTCGGAAACGCTGGCCGTGAAATTCAAGGGCTACTCCGTGGCCGATCTTTTGGAGGCGACCGTCTGGGACATTCTGCCTGTCTTTGAAAACATTCCGCAAATTCGGAGCAAACTGGAGACCTTGTCCGACGTCGGTCTCGGCTATCTGCATCTGGGCCAGTCGTCGACCACGCTCTCGGGAGGCGAGGCACAACGCATCAAGCTCGCGCGTGAGCTGAGCAAGCGGCAGACGGGCCGCACGCTATACATTCTTGACGAGCCCACCACCGGGCTCCACTTCCACGACGTGCGCCAACTGCTCGAAGTCCTCAACCGCTTGACAGACCTCGGCAACACCGTCATCATCATCGAGCACCACCTGGATGTAATAAAACAAGCCGATTGGATCATTGATTTGGGCCCCGAAGGCGGGGAACACGGGGGGCGGATTGTGGCCCAGGGCAGACCCGTGGAGGTGGCTCAAGTGAAGCGCTCGCACACCGGGCAGGCGCTGGCAAAAGTGTTGCAGAGAGCCGGAAGGCAGGCGAAACGGTCCGCCAAGTTAAAAACCCCTCGCAGGAAAATCCGTAAGAAGTCTCCATGACACGCTACACAATCCAACCTCTCGAACTCGACCGCGTTAAGACTTACCCGCTCGCCTCGCGTCCCAGCAAAGTAAAACTCTCCGACTTCGCCCGGCCGCCGCGCCCCGGAGCCGGCATCGCCCGTTTTCTCGACTCGCTCCCGAAGATTCTCGCCGGAAACAGCTTCCGTGCCGTGGTGGACGCCATCGTCAAAGCACGGGCAAAAAAGAAGCCGATCATCTGGGGACTGGGCGGCCACATCATTAAGTGCGGGTTGAGTCCGGTGCTGATGGAACTGATGCGGCACGGCTTCATCACCGGCATGGCGATGAACGGCGCGGCCATGATTCACGACTTTGAAGTCGCCTGGGCGGGCAAAACGTCCGAAGAAGTGGAAGCCGTGCTCCACAGCGGACGCTTCGGGATGGCCGAGGAGACGAGCCGCTTCATCAATCAGGCGATGACCGAGGGCGATACCGGCGAGTTGGGCGCGGGGGAAGCCGTCGGGAAATTCTTGGTCCAGGCCGCGAGGTCGAAGTCCCAACAACGGCCGCGCTACCCGAACTACAGCCTCCTGGCCGCGGCGTACAACAAGAAAATTCCCGTCACCGTACATTTGGCCGTCGGAACCGATATCAACACGAACCATCCCACGCTCGACCCGCGCGCGCTGGGCTCGGCCGGTCACCGGGACTTTCGCCTGCTGGCGCGAATGGTCAGCCACATGGGTGGCGGCGGAGTTTATCTGAACATCGGTTCAGCCGTCATCCTTCCGGAAGTCTTTTTAAAAGCAGTCAGCTTGGCACGGAACCTGGGCCACAGGCTGGAAAGAATCGTGACCGCCAACTTCGACTTTATCCAACACTATCGTCCCACGCAGAACGTGGTCCTGCGGTCTGTGGGACGCACGGGAAGCGGCTACGCGCTGACCGGCCACCATGAGTTGATGATTCCTCTGCTGGCCGCAGCCCTGCTCGAAGCCGACTACAAACGAAGGCGAAGAGGAAAATGAGCGAACAGCCGATCGAAGATACTCATACGCCGGATTTGGAACCGGTGCAGGGCACTCCTCCTGCTGCGTCTCCCCCACAAACAAAAGCAGCCGGTTCCTCCGACTGCCCCTGGACGCTGGGCGACTTCTTCTTATTTCTGGCCCTAACGTTTACCGCCTTCTTGTTCATTCTGATCAGCTTCATCATCGGCATTTCGATTTTTTCCGCAACGGTGGAAGGAGCGCCGGACATCGAGAAAATCTTACGGAACCCGCTTGTGAACCTGCTGGTGGGGGTAGTCCTTCATGGCGCCGTTTTCAGCCTGCTCTATTTGTTGACCGTGGTTCGCCGCCGCAGTTCGTTTTGGCCTGCTGTAAAGTTGCGAAAAACCCCTTCCCATCTCCTGCAAACGGCCGCCCTGGGGGGAATTTTTCTGGCCGTCGTCGTGCAATTCACCCCTCCCATCTTTGAGGACCAAGACCCGTTCCCGTTGAAGGAACTCTTTTCTTCGCCCGCCTCCGCCTACGCCCTCTCACTTTTTGCGGTTACCTTGGCGCCTTTTATGGAAGAATTGATCTTCCGCGGCTTTATGTTTTCCATCTTCGAAAGCCGGTTCGGAATCACAGGAGCCGTGGTAAGTACGGCGACTTTGTTCTGGGCGATTCATGTTCCTCAGTATTGGAGCTCATGGAATCATCTTTTGTTGATTTCGATCGTGGCCCTGGCCCTTTCCGGATTACGCGCTTGGGCGGGGTCTCTACTTCCGTGCATCATAATGCATACCATCTATAATCTGGTGGTGGTATTGTTTCTCTATGAAGCGACAGACAGATTCCGAAATCTCCTGGCCCTCATCGGGTAAGAAACCCCGCACCGGGCTCCACACCAACTTCAAAACGTTGGAGTGGACCGCCGAGGGCGTGGTCCTGCTCGACCAGCGGAAACTGCCCAGAGAGGAGACCTCGCTCCTCTGCAAGACCTATCAGGAGGTGGCCGAGGGCATCCGCTCAATGGTGGTGCGCGGCGCGCCGGCCATCGGCGTGGCGGCGGCCATGGGCGTGGCGCTGGGAATCAAAAACTCCACAGCCCCTACTCTCGAAAAGCTGGCCGAAGAGTTGGAATCGATTTCGAAGACATTGTTCGAAACGCGCCCGACGGCGGTCAACCTGCCCTGGGCGCTCAAGAGAATGCGGAAAGTTTTCGACCGGGTGCGGGCCTCGGTGAACGGAAGCGAAACGGAAAAACTACAAGTAATACGAAAAACCTTGGAAGAAGAAGCCTGCCGCATCCACGCCGAAGACATCGCCATCTGTGAAACCATCGGGCGCAACGGAGCGCAGCTGATCGAAAACTCCAGCAACATCCTGACGCACTGCAACGCCGGGGCGCTGGCCACCGGCGGATACGGAACCGCGCTGGGCGTGGTGCGGGCAGCGGTGGGGGAGGGAAAAAAGGTCCACGTCTTCGCCGATGAGACGCGGCCCTTTCTGCAAGGCGCGCGGCTGACGGTCTGGGAACTTCAGAAAGATAAAATCCCGGTCACGTTGATTACCGACAACATGGCCGGGCACCTTATGAAACGGGGAGAAATTCAAGGCGTGGTTGTGGGGGCGGACCGCATCGCCTCGAACGGCGACGTGGCGAACAAGATCGGCACCTACACGGTGGCCGTGCTGGCCAAGGAGAACGGCATTCCCTTCTACGTGGCTGCGCCACTTTCGACCATCGACATGAGCATCGACTCAGGCGATCAGATTCCCATCGAAGAACGCTCGCCCGAAGAGGTCAAACAGATCGCAGGCGTTGCGCTTGCGCCGGAGGGAACCGAAGCGCGCCATCCGGCCTTCGACGTGACGCCGTCCCGCTACGTCACGGCCATCATCACCGAACGCGGCGTGGCTCGCGAGCCCTATAGGGAAAGTTTTAAGCGGATGTTCGCCGAGCGGTCCTAACCTTCGGCTGCCCTTCGGCGGGAAGTAAAAGCCTCAGCCTTTTTTCGTTCTCCCATAGATCAGGTGCCCGACGCCGAGGAATCCCAACGCAGAGAGAAACAAGGTGGCGACGGGCAGCATCATAGCCGTCCGCAGGGACGTTCGATCCGCCAACGCGCCGATCACGGTGGGCGCGGGGGCGTTTCCGACCAGATGGATAAAGAGCATGTAGAGGCCGAAGGCCGCCGCGCGAAGTTCGACCGGCGCCAGGTCATGGACGATCGCCGTGGCCGGTCCGTGGTACCAGGTGAGGAAGAAAGTCGCCAAGGCGATGGCGACGTAGAATGTCATGGGGGTTTCACTCCGGATCCCCACATATAAGAGTGGCGCGGAAGCCAGGAACCCCACCGCAATCACCAGCGCTCGTCCGCCGGGAAACTTGCTTTGGAGCTTATCGGCCAGCCAACCGCCGAAGCTCACACCCAGCAGCCCTCCTCCCATGGAGATGGGCCCCAGAATCAAGCTCGCCTGCTTGACCGTCAGGCCGTGATAGCGCACGGCAAAAGTTACCGCCCAGGTCACAAAAGCGGAAGCGGCAAAGGTTACCAGGGCGGCAGAGACAAGTGTAAGGAGAAAGGCCGGATTCGCCAAAAGCACTCCCCCACCGCCCGCCCGGGCCTTGTGACGGCGTTCCGGTTCGCGGATTCGAAAGCAGAAGAAGGCAAGGATCATTCCGGGAACCGCAACGATGAAAAACGCCGGACGCCAGCCGAACCTTGCCGCCAAGGTACCGCTCAACATCATTCCCGCAATCCCGCCGAAAAACATACCGAGCGTGAAGACGCTCTGCACCCGCGCGCGGAGTGAAACGGGAAAAGCGTCAGAGAGCATCGCCGTTCCCGCCGGGGCATAAGCGCTCTCCCCCACGCCGACCAGCGAACGCGAAATTAAAAGCATCCGAAAAGACTGCGCCAACCCGGTCAACACCGTCGCCCCGCTCCAGAACAACACTCCGAAGCCGATGATCCTCCTCCGACTCCAGCGGTCGGCAAGCCAGCCGAACGGCAGCGAGGCCAGAGCATGAACCACAATGAAGACCGTGCCGAGAAGCCCCAAACGGAAATCCGTGAGGCCGAACTCATCTTTTAGGTAGGGAAAGAGAGGGAAAATCAGCTGACGGTCCAGGTAATTGACCAAGTTCACCGAGACCAAAAGCGCCAGCAGAGTCCAGGGCCAACGAAACCCGCGGGGGAGAGATGCCTGCGGGGTTTTCGAGGAGGAAATTGTTTCAGTGTCCGAGTGGTTCATAGAGCGAAAGCCGACAGGTTACCACATGCCGGGCGAGAAGGCACCCGAATCAAGAGGTCCATCGTGAAAACGACGATGGGCCGACACCCAGCGAACGATGCGAATGGGAATTCGGGCGAGAAAAAAGAGGTCGGCCGGAGATCTCTCTCCGGCCGACGGGAAATGGTAAGGGGGAAGGTTAGAAAATTTCAAACCGGGCCTGATGCACGTCCGGGTCGCTCTTCACGATGATATCCTTTTGGGCCATCAGCTCCATCTCATGAAGCAGCGCGCCGTCGCCGACCTTCAAGTGCCGTGCCACGTCGGGGTGGACGCGCAGGGAGAGGGAATCCCCCTCGAGGGAGCCAGCCATCTTTCGTACTTCCGCATAGATTTCGTTGCACACGGTGATCGGCGACTTCACCCACCCGGACCCATCGCAGTCACTGCAAGGGGTGCAGAGGGAGCGGGTCAGTGACTGGCGCACGCGTTTGCGGGTGATGGCTACCAATCCGAAGTCGTTGAAAGACAATACTTTAGACGGCGCCCGATCGGCCTTCAGGGCTTTCTCCAGCACCTGCAACACCTTGTTCCGATTGCGGCGCTCGTCCATATCGATGAAATCGATGACGATAATGCCGCCCAGGTCGCGCAGCCGCACCTGCCGGACGATCTCCTGGATGGCATCGACATTGGTCTTGAGGATGGTATCCTCCAGCCGGTTCGTGCGGCCGACAAATTTACCAGTGTTGACGTCGATGGCGACCAGCGCTTCGGTTTCATTGATCACGATATAGCCGCCCGACTTCAACCAGACCTTCGACGAGAGCGCCTTTTCCAATTCCGCCTGGATTCCGAACTCTTCATAAAGAGGCGTCTCTTTCTGGTAGAGTTTCACGCGCCCGACCAGATCGGGCTGGCCGCGGTGAACGAAATCCACCACGCGCTCGTACTCGGCCTCGCTGTCCACCCAAATCTGCTTGAACTCCGGGGTGAGGATGTCGCGCAGGATGCGCTCCACCAGACTCGCATCACCGTGAATCAGCGCCGGACTCTTCGCCGCGTCGGCCTGGGCACGCACGTCGTTCCACAACGAGCTCAGAAACCGTACGTCGGCTTTGATTTCCTGCTCGGAAGCGCCCTCGGCCGCCGTTCGGACAATGAAGCCTCCGGTGAAAGAATCCTTCTCCTCCAAAATCGTGTTCCGCAACCGCAGCCGCTCCTCTTCGGAGCTGATTTTCCGGGAGACCCCAATGTGGCTCTCCGTCGGCATGTACACCAAGTGCCGGCCGGGAAGGGCAATATGAGAGGTGATCCGGGCGCCTTTCGTTCCCAGCGGCTCCCGCGCAATCTGAACCAGTATCTCCTGCCCCTGCTTCAAGACTTTGGAGATCTGGACTTGCAGAGCGGAGGTGGGACGGGAACGGCGTCGCCCTCCCGCGGAACGTCCTCGCCGCACGCGGCGGCGCTTGCCTCCGTCCTCGGAGGTGGAGAACCGGCGACGATCGTCGGGCTCGCGAAGCGTATATTTTCGTTCCGGTTCGAGCGCGGCCTCCCGCTTCGGCTCGGAAGTCTCTTCGGGTTCCGCCGTCTCCCGGTCGTCGGAAGCGGTTGCCTGGGGAGAAGTCTCGGGCTCCTCCTCAGCAGCCTCTACCTGTTCGGTGGTTTCCTCCCGCACATCGACAGCTTCGTAGGCTTTGGCTTCAAGGAAAGAAAATTCTCCCTTCTCAAGCTCGGCTTCCCGAACGGACTCCTCCCCATCCTGGGGCTGTTCTTCAACGACGGCCTCGGTCTCCTCGCTGCCCGCTGCCGCGATCGGCTCTAGGTCGGCAATCTGCTGGGGTTCCTCTGCCGAATTCGTCGCTTCTGCCTCCGGACTCTCCTCGGGAACATCCTCGGACACCGGGGAAGCGGACGGACCGGTCGGGTGGGTCCCATGTAAAGCCAGTGTCTCTCCGGGCAAAAGCTCCAACCCTCTTCCGGTCTCTTGCGGTTTGGTATCCGTATCGGCGCCGGCCGCGGCCTGGGTCCCGGTCTGTTCTTGATCTCGCCCCCGGTCTCCTCGGCCGCGACGGAGCTCCATGCGTCGGCGACGGAAAGTCCCTCCCCGTCCCCCGCGACGACGGGACCCTGAAGAACGCGCTTCACCTTCTCCCCCCGGGGAAGCTCCGGCGGCAGCCGCAACCTCGGTTCCGGCGGGTTCGGCCTGCGCCGGAGCGGGCGTTTCCTCGGAGAGTTCGGGAGTGGGTCCGTCTTCGGAAGTTTCGGGGGGGGGGATTTCAACAGAGGGTTCGGAAGCGGCCTGGGTCACGGCGGGTTCGGAAGCGGCCGGAGCAGCCTTCACATCGGTTTCTTTCTTGGCCCCTTTTTCGGAAAGATCGATGACCGGCCTCTTCTCCTTCTGCTCAAGGTCCGTATCCATCTTCTCGTACTCATCCGATTCCTCATAAAAATCGGAGACGTAGAGGAAGGCGTCGCGCTCAAGACCGATCTCGACAAATGCGGATTGCATTCCGGGCAGGACACGATTGACCCGGCCCTTATATATGCCGCTGACCAGCCCCACATCCTGCTCGCGCTGAAAATAGACTTCGACCAGCGCGCCGTTGTCCAACACGGCCACTCTCGTCTCATGGAGAGACGAGGAGACAAACAATTCTTTTGCCATGGAAACTCCTTTGCCGGAGAAAAACGAGGATCCATCCCCTCCCTGGGAGATCAACTCTTCTTCTTCGCAGCCCAGCCTCACCGGCTGGAATTTTTTTCGGTGGGATTCAGGGAAACGTTCTTCGTGCTCCCGTCGGGGTCCACCCGACCCCTTCTTCCGGCGGAAAAACCACCCGAAGAACGGCACTTTAGTTCACAAATCTTCTCAAACGAACACTCATGGCCAGCCCCAATCCGATAAAGGTAAACATCATCGCGGACCCTCCATACGTCATCAAGGGAAGAGGAATGCCCGTGACGGGGGCCAACCCGATAATCATGGCGGTGCTGATTACGATTTGAAAGAACAGTGCCGCCACAAACCCCATGATCAGAAAACTTCCCGCGCGGTCCACCGCCGATTGGGCACCGTCGACCAAACGCATGATCAAGACCAAGTAGAGCAGCAGAACGAACATCGTCCCTACGAAACCTTGTTCCTCGGCAAAGGCTGCAAAAATGAAGTCCGTATGGGCGCTGGGAATAAATCCCAACTGGTTCTGGGTGCCCTTGCGCAGGCCCTTACCCCAAAACCCACCGGACCCGATGGCGATCTTGGACTGATTGATCTGATAACCGGAGCCGAGAACATCCTGCTCCGGCTGCATAAATGTTTTAATTCGCTCCTGTTGGTACGGCTTCAGGAGCGAATAGCCCACCGGCATCAGCAGCGCTGCGGCCAGGGCCAGAACAATCACGTGACGGAACCGAATGCCCGCCAGCAGAATTCCGGCGCCGGCGATAATGACAAACGTCAGCGCCGTTCCCAAATCCGGCTGTAGCACCACCAGTATAGTGGGGAGCCCCGCTACGGCTCCGATCTTGATCAAATCTCTCCAATTCAGATACTTGGTGTCCACCGACGCGAAGTATCTGGCCAACGCTACAATTATAACCAGTTTTACCATCTCCGACACCTGGAAATTGAATCCCGCCAGCCGAATCCACCGGCGGGCCCCTTGGACCGGGGCGGCGAACAGCAGCATACCGATCAACGTCAGGATGGTTCCCCCATAAATCCATGGGATATATTCGAGGATTTTATGGTAATCGACGCGGCTTATCACGACCATAACGGCCAGGCCGAGCACCACCCAGACCAACTGTCGCTGGTGATGGCCGTCCAAGTCCGTCTGGGCCGTTACGCTGTAAATCTCCACAATTCCGACGATGGCGATAAGGATCGTGGAGAGAAAGATCAGCCAGTCATAGTCAGCGAAGCGGACAACCTTTTGCAACTTCTTCTCCCTTTTTAAGTACCGTTGATTCTATGGGTCTGCCCAGGGCCTTAACGGTTCGCCTTCAGGTCTGCACCCAGCCCCTCGTCCGGCGGCACCTCTTCCCGAGTCTTCTTTTCGTGATACGCTCGGATCACTTCCCGCGCTACCGGGACAGCCACCCAAGAGTGCTCGCCGCCGACCAGCAGGACACAGACTACGATTTCCGGGTCCCGGTGAGGATAGAGCCCCACAAACCATGCGTTGGCCCGGTACCGGGGATCATCCTCTCCGGCGGCCTCGCGTGTCTTCCGGCTCACGACCTGCGCCGTGCCGGTCTTGCCGGCGATGTCGAGTCCTTCGATCCGCGCCGACTTCGCCGTGCCGTCTTCGTTCACCACTCCCCACATGCCGCGGCAGATGATCTCCACCGTGGATTCCGTGATAGGAACCTTCAACTCCGGCACCGTGGGGCCCATCTGAGAGAGCTGGTCGCGCAACACAACGTGAGGCTGGCGGAAGACGCCGCCGGAGGCGATGCCGCCGATGGTGTAGGCAAGCTGCAACGGGGTCGTCGCCACCGCCCCCTGGCCGATGGCGACGGAAATGGTTTCGCCCGGATACCAGCGGCGCTTGTATCTTCTCTGAACCCATTCGGGCGAAGGGATCAGCCCGGAGGTCTCCCCCGGCAGGTCAATTCCGGTCGGTGAACCCAGCCCCACCTTCTTTGCGTACTCGGCGATCTTTTCGATGCCCATCACTGCGCCCAGCCGGTAAAAGTAGACGTCGCAGGACTGCTTGATCGCCTTATGCATATTGACCCAACCGTGCCCCTTCCACGTCCAATCCCGGACCGTGTTCCCGTAATGGACGGCATACCCCTTGCAGAAGAGACGGTAAGAGGGGCTCACAATGCCCTCTTCAAGTGCCGCGGTGGCCACGATGATCTTGAAGACGGAACCGGGCGACAGATGCGCCTGCGTGGCGCGGTTGAGGAGCGGCTTCCCCGGATCATTCACCAAGCGCTGCCACACCTCCGGCCGGACATGCCCTGCCAAGACCGTAGGGTCGAAACTCGGTTGGCTCACCAGGACCAGAACCTCGCCGGTCCGCGGGTCGAGGGCGACGACGGCGCCTTCCCAGTCCCCCAACTTCTCCTGCGCCACGCGTTGCAGATCGAGGTCCAACGTCAAGCGGACGTCCGTGCCGGCCTCTGCCGGCACCGTATCTTCCGGGTCGAACTCGCGGCCTCGGCTGTCTACGATAACCCTGCGCGTGCCGTCCTTTCCGGCCAAGATATCGTCGTAAAAAATCTCGGCGCCGGAGCGTCCCATCAAGGACCCTCTTCGACGACGAGAGCCGGGGGAGGATACTTCTTCCTCGCTCGCCTCCCCCAAGTGGCCGATAACGTGGGTGGCAAAATCTCCGTGCGGATAAGCACGGTGCGGATAGTGAACCAGGTCCAGCTCTGGAAATTCCCAGCGGTGGGATTCAATAAAGGAGATATCGGCCAACGTCGCGGCCCGTTTCAAAACTTTCGGGCGAAACATCGTGGTGGAAACCCCCTGTCGGCTGAGCTTATGGAGCTCGGCCGGATCAACCCCGATCCCGCGGGAAACCCGCTCGACTTCCCCTTCCGAGAGAGGTTCGGAGGCGCCGTGCAGCATCACCGTAAAGGACGGCGCGTTGCCGACCATCACGCGCCCTTCCCGGTCCAAAATTTTTCCGCGCGGCGCGATGACCGGCACGTCACGCACGCGGTTGTCTTCCGCCAGTTGAGCATACAACGAATAGGTGCTGATCTGCACCCTCCAGTAGCCGGCACCGATCAGCAGCAAGCAGGCCACCACAAAATATTGAAACAGGGTGATCCGAAAGTGTGCCTGACCGCGGGCCGCGTGTCCGGTACGGTAGAGAGGGCCGCCGAAGCACCATCCGGTTGTTTCCGAAACAATCCTCATCAGAATCCCCTCAATCCTTCACTCCCCGAAATTCACACCCCAGCTACTAAAATCTACCAAATCCGCTTCCGGAAACGGTCCAACAACACAAACAGGACCACGCTCAAGGAGGTATTCACCAATACTGTGAGCCCGGCGTCCAGCGCGCCGACCGAGTCCGGGACCTCCAACAACGCCATGTTCAAAAACCAGAGAACCAATATATGGATCAGGATCAGCGCCCCGGAAAAGATCGCCCGGGAAGAGACCCGGTCCATGTCGACCCGGATCGCAATCGAAGCCGCCAAGTAGCCGACCACGGACTTCGCCATGCCGAACATCCCAAAGGGGCCTCCCACCAGCGCGTCCTGAAACAGTCCCAGCCCCGCTCCGAGCAGAATACAGAAATCCTTCCGGCTTCGGTTCGCGGCATAGTAGATCAGCAGAATCAACGGCAGATCGAACAACTGCCCGAAGGAAAAGTGCACCGGCACGATCCCCTGCAAAAGGACCGCAACCATCAACGAAGCCCAAAAAAGAAACGGAGAAAATTCGTAAACTTCCGCGTGACGGTCGGAACTTAATAGGGACATCCCATTTCCTTCTGCTTCCCTTCCGGGGCGAGGGGACCCGCCGCCGCAAACGGGCGGGGTCTAGCGTGCCGCCGTTTGCCGATTGTTCAGCGCCGGTTTCGATTGCACAATCACCAGGAGCGATTCCAAGCGGTCCAGTTTTGCCGACGGCTTCACCAGAATCTCTTTATAGCTATTCCCGTCCTTTACCTCGACCACCATCCCCAAGAACAACCCCTTGGGATAGATCTGGTCCTGACCCGAGGTCACGACCCGGTCGCCGACACGGACGGTCTGCTCATTCATCACGTACTCCATGCGGCAGAGATTGCGTCCGTAGCCCTTCAACACCCCCTGCGTACGCGACCCTTCAATCAGGCAGCCGGCGCCGCTCCGCCGGTCCGTCAGAATCAACACCTGCGAAGTGCGCCTGTAGGAGTAGAGCACCTTTCCCACTACGCCTTCCCGGCTGATGACGGCCATGTCGGTCTGCACCCCGTCCTTGGCCCCCTTGCTGAGGAAGACGGCCCGATTCCCGGCCCCCGGGCTGCTGGCAATCACCTGTGCCGCAATCGTTTGGAAGGGAACCAGTTTCTTGAACCCCAGTTGAGCGCGGAGCACCTCCAGTTCATTCACTTCCGCTTCCAGCCGCTGAAGGGAAGTCTGCGCCTCTTCCAGCTCTTTGCGGAGCTGCCGGTTATCCTCCCGCGCGTCCCGCAACTCGCGAAAACTTTCCCAGACGCCGCCCACCCCCTTCACCGAGGAGTGCGTGGCGCTCTGGAACGGTTCCAGGGCGGAGACAATCCATACCTGAATCAAAAGCCTTTCCTGTGGGCCTCGGGTGATTTGGAGCGAAAGAAGAAGAAGCTGGGCGACGAGGACTCCCAGCAAAAGAAAAAAGTAGCGGTGGGTGGCGATGAAGTGCTGCACCCGTTCGGGCGCTTCCGAAGCGTCCATATCCGGCCGCTCATGGATCAAAAACTTGGAAGGGGATTCTACCACGCCACTCTTCTCTTCTGGGTCTCTTCCGAGTTCCGAAGGGGGTGACCTCGGACCTGGCCGGTCACAACTACTCGATCGTAACCCGTCGGAGGAGGTCGAAATCGTTCAACATCTTTCCGGTGCCCATCACCACACAAGCCAGGGGATTCTCGCCCACCGTGGTCGGCAAGCCCGTCTCATCGCGGATTCGCTTGTCCAGGTTCTTGAGCAGCGCACCGCCGCCCGTAATCACGATGCCGCGGTCGGAGATGTCGGCGGAAAGCTCCGGCGGAGTGCGCTCCAGCGCCATGCGAATCGAGTTCAGGACCGTCCCGACGCAATCGGAAAGCGCCTCACGAATCTCGGCGTCGTCCAAGGTGATGGTTTTCGGCACGCCTTCGAGCAGGTGACGGCCCTTGACCTCCATCGTCAGCGGGCTGTCGAGCGGGCTGGCCGAACCGATTTCCATCTTGATGAACTCGGCCGTTCTCTCGCCTATGAGAAGATTGTATTTCCGTTTCAAATAGCTCGTAATCGCCTCGTCCATCTCGTTTCCGGCGACGCGCACCGAGCGGCTGTAGACGATTCCAGAAAGCGAAATCACGGCGATATCCGTCGTGCCGCCGCCGATATCGACAATCATACTGCCGGAAGGCTCCGTAATCGGCAGCCCAGCGCCGATGGCGGCCATCATGGACTGCTCGACCAAGTGGACCTCGCTGGCGTGAGCGCGATAGGCCGAATCCTGCACGGCGCGCTTTTCGACGGGCGTAATCTCCGAAGGAACCCCGATCACAATGCGCGGATGAACCAGGACGCGGCGGTTATGCGCCTTGTGGATAAAATAGTTGAGCATCTTTTCGGTCACCTTGAAGTCGGCGATGACGCCGTCCCGCAGGGGCCGAATCGAAGTAATGTTGCCGGGCGTGCGTCCCAGCATCTCCTTGGCTTCGTGGCCGACGGCTTCAATCACGCCGTTATGCTTGTTCACGGCGACGATGGAAGGCTCATTGACGACCACCCCCTTGCCCCCGGCAAACACCAACGTATTGGCCGTGCCAAGGTCGATGGCCAAGTCGGACGAAAACATGCTCAATATGGATCGGATACCCATTTTTCAGGTCTACTCCTTCCATCCCTGAAAAGGCGTTTTATTCGGGCGGGGCCCGCGCCTTGCTTATTCGATGACGACTTCCTTGCAGACGGTGTGGGCGTCCCCTCGCCGATTCTGAGCAGTAATGGAAATCTGATACGCGCCGGGCTTTGCCACGGGCGACATAAAATGACGGAAAGCGCCGTCCGAGCCGATGGGAAAGACCTGCTCGTTGTTGATGATGACCGTGGAGCCGGGCTCGGTTCGGCTGACTATCTCCAGTACTCCTCCGCGCTGCACAATCTTCTCAATCTCAAGCAGAACCTATCACATGCAGCCCTTCGGCGGAAAGAGCCGAACCCCGCATTCCAGTAAATTTAGCACACCTTATAGAACCAACACCAATTGCCGAGGCCCGGAACATCCGCCGACCCGCCTTGCCGGCACCCTGCCAGGACCCTCTCTCGGTAACGCTTTCCACCCCGGGCGCGCCCTTTGATTTCTTCCCGCAAATCTCTGGCATCCATTTCATTATCAAACAGTTACGAAGTGATTGGGCCGGTCTTACCGGCCACCATCGCCTCGCTGGTTGTCAACGTTATGCCCGCTCCGGACATCTCCTCCGCCGCCTTCCTCGAACCCTCCTCCGTGATGCCGCGAATCGCGTCCGTGACCAGCCGAACTCTTTTCCCTCGACGGCGCAGCGAAAGGCCCGCAGCCGAGACACAATACTCGGCGGCGACGCCGAAAAGAACGTATTCCCGCTCACCTTCTCTCTCACACAACGCTGCCAGCAACGCGTCAAAATTGGGATTCGACGCCAAGTCGTACTCCACTTTTTCCACCACAATCTGCCGGGGCAGAGGCTGCGGTAACTCCCGCAAGCCCCCCGGTCGGTTCGGGATTACCCACGGCGAGGGAAACCGCGTTTCCGGAATCCGTTTTTGCCCGTCACTCCCCACCACACAGTGCGGGGGCCACTGGGCGAAAGACGGGTCATTGGGAGGATGCGCATCGGCCGAAGAGAGCACCAGCAGGTTCTCTTGTTCGGCGTATTGCATCAATCGCCGCAGATTCGGAATAATCCGTTCGGCCCCGGGCACGTACACCTTCCCTTGGGGGGACATAAAGTCCACCTGTGTATCAATATCGACAAAAATAGGTTTTTCTTTCATCCGGATACCATTTTTAACCGCCAAAAAAGAAAGAGGTTAGAAATCTCATCGGGCGCTCTTTCCGGCCGGGGGCGAAATGTGACGGTCCCGAAGCTCCTCCAGCCGCCGCTCCAAGCTCGGGCTGGGCCGGACCGGATACGCTTCCGCCGGCTCCAGCCGCTTATGAATCTCCGGCAGTTTCGAAAGCCCGGTTCGAACCCGCTCACGACACTCTGCAATGGATGGCCTAGGACCCAACCGCTTTCCACCCCGCAGCACCGGTTCCAGCAAAGGCTCCGCCTCCGGGAAACTCTCCCCGTCGCAGGCCAGCACGTCGTGAGTAAACATGCCGTTCCGGGAAAATCGGAACACCTGCTTTCTGCCCGGAAAATTCACTTTCCCGTCGCTGAATTTCGCCTTGAATTCCGCCTTACCGTCCTCATTCGTTTCGACCAATTTGTAGACCATCCCCAGCGCCGGGGCGTCGCGCGAGGTGGCCAGATCCGTCCCCACGCCGAAAACGTCGATCGGCGCGCCTTCGTCCAGAAGCTCTTTGATTTTAAATTCGTTCAGGTCGCCGCTGGCGACAATTTTGGTATCTTTCAGGCCTCGCCGGTCGAGCAGGGCGCGAACCTGCTTGCTGTCGTTTCCCAGATCACCGCTATCCAGGCGAACCCCCATCACTTTCCGCCCCAATGACGCGGCCGTCGCCGCCCCTTCCAGGGCGTCATAGGTGTCAATTAAGAGGATCGCCGTCTCCGGAAACACGTCCAGGAGCCGCTCGAAACTCTCCCGCTCGGAGGGAAAGATCATCGTCCAGGAGTGCGCCGCCGTTCCGGCCAGCGGCACGCCGTACATTTGCCCCGCCAGCACATTCGACGTGGCCGAGCATCCGCCCAGGTAAGCTGCCTTCGCGGCCCGCACCCCGGCCTCCGGGCCATGCGCCCGGCGGGTCCCGAACTCCAGAACTTTACGCCCGCGCGCCGCCTCCACGACGCGGGCCGCCTTCGAGGCAATCAGCGTCTCCACATGGAGCACCGAGAGAAGATACGTCTCTACGATTTGCGCCTCCAGAATCGGGGCCGTCACCCGCAGCAGAGCCTCTTGCGCAAACACCACGGTGCCTTCCGGCACGGCATGCACCTCACCGCTGAACCGAAACGTTTTCAAGTAATCGAAAAAGGAAGATTGTACGGTTCGGAAGCCGGGCTGACTGCGGAGGAATTCGATGCCGTCGTCGGTGAATCTCAGTGTCTCCAGGTAGTCGAGGGCGGACTCGATACCGGCGGCGATCAAAAAGGACCGTTCGGGGGGCAGCCCGCGAACAAAAAGCTCGAAGGTGGCCCTCTGCGAAATCCCGTGGTGATGATAGGCCGCCGCCATGGTCAATTCGTAGAAATCAACCATCAGGCTTTGGCGATCGGCGCCGGCCATGACCCGGTCTCCTCGATCCACAGTTCCCAAGTTCCCATCCCTCCAGGTCCGGGATCAACCTCCGTCGCACCGCCTCTACCGAACTTCTACTGCACCTCGGGGACGGAAGGGATCACGGCCCAGACCGTCTCTTCGAGCAGCGGCGCGATCCCGGCGCGGGCCGCCTCCAACAAGGCGGTTCGGGAAACGGAAGACGAGCTTCCGGCAAAGCGGTTCATCATCTCTGAAATTTTTTCAAGCAGCGATCTTCTGGTGGTGATGTGCACCAAGCGGACTTTCTCGTCCTCGGGGATTTCGGCCAATTGCTTGGCAATTTCGACAGCTTTGTCCATCCCTCCCAACGCATCCACCAACCCCAGCGACCGAGCCTGCACGCCGGTCCAGACGCGCCCCTGGGCGATGCTTTTCACTTTGTCCAGCTCCATGCTCCGCCCCTCGGAGACGCCCCGCAGAAACGTGTCATAGGTGCCGTCGATGATCTTCTTTAACTTGGCCCGCTGCTGGGGCGTAAAACTTTCGAACGGCCACTCCAGCGTGGCGTTCTCCGTCATCGCCACGTAATCTTTCGTCATACCCATTTTCTCGTACAGCTCGCGCAGGTTCGGCTTCATGGCAATCACGCCGATCGACCCGGTCACGGTTCCCGGCTGGGCGACGATGCGGTCCGCACCCATCGCAACCCAGTAGCCGCCTGAGGCCGCCACATCGGACATCGAAACCACCACGGGCTTTTTCTCCTGCGTCAACGAGACTTCGCGCCGCATGATCTCCGAGGCGATCACCGAACCGCCCGGGCTGTCCACGCGCAGAATGACCGCCTTGTACGATTCATCCTCCCGCGCCCGGCGCAAATGCTCGGAAACCGTCGTCGAGCCGGCGATCCGCCCGAGCAGCATATTTTCCCGGCTTTCGCCGGTCGTGATGGTTCCGCTCGTATAGACCACTGCCACCTGGGAATTTCCTTCCCCTTCGGTCCGCGCCAAGTAGCGCGACACGCCGACCCGGTTCTCGCTTCCGTTGTTTTTTTGTTTGATCCAGTCGGCGAATTCATCGCGGTACGCGAGACGATCCACCAAACCGGCTTCGAGAGCCTCGCCGGAAGTGAACGGTCCTTCGGCCACGAGCGCGGCCATTCGTTTCGGGAAAATCTGGCGGCCCTCCCCGAGGTCGGAGATGAATCCGCGGTACCAATCCTCCAGCAGCTTCCGGGTCGCTTTCCGGTGCGCCGCCGTATATCCCTTCTCCGTCAAATAGTTCGCCGCCGTCTTGTAATCTCCGGTGTGAATCACATCGGTCCGGACACCCAGTAGATCGAGCGTTCCGCGCAGGAACGTAGCCTGCGCCATCATTCCCTTGACCGCAAGGATCGAATGGGGAACGAAGGAGATCGATTCGCACGCCGTGGCCAGATAGTAGGACCGGTTGTCGGCGGATTCCAGAAAAGCCGCGGTAAACTTTCCGCTTCGGTTGAAATCGCGAATCTTGTCGCGTAACTCCTGAATCTTTCCCATGTTCATGGAAAAGGAGCCGGGCCGCAGCACCAAGCCGTTAATCCGATCGTCGCCGGCGGCCCGGTCCAGCGCCTCCAGCAGGTCACTGAGCACGGTCACCTGTCCCAAGGAGGCGTCTGCAAACAACCCCCGCGGCGCTTCTTCCGCCACCACGCCCCGGACCCTCAAAACCAGCACCGAATCCGGACGGATACGGTTTCCGTACCGTAGGGCAAAGATTACGATCAGCTCAATCACGATCAGCGCCAAGAGCCCCAGAACGAACTGGATGGCCATGACTTTGTAGATCGTCTTTACCAGACTCTTTTTTCGGCGCGCCATCGGACTCTCCTCCCGGCATGAAAAATCTACGGTTCCATTCGCCCGCCAAAACAGGCCAACGCCGGCGGGCTCCAAAGGTGAGCATATCTCGAACCCGCCCGGAGCGCAAATCTCCCCCACCCCGTTCCCCGGGGGACTGTCCGAGAATCGAAAGCTGGGGTAGAATCTCTTCTGCTTTCAACTACCGTTCCCATTTCGTTACGGAATCACAAGGGGCAAACTGATGGCTGCAATCGACCTGATCGTCGGCAGAGAGATTCTCGACTCGCGGGGAAATCCCACCGTCGAGGCCGGCATTTTCTTGCGCGACGGAAGCGCGGGCCGCGCGGCGGCTCCCTCCGGCGCTTCGAGGGGCAAACATGAGGCCCTGGAGCTGCGCGACGGCGACCCGCGCCGTTACCTGGGCAAAGGCGTCCGGAAGGCGGTAGAGAACATCCACGAAATCTCTCAAGAGTTGGCCGGAACGGAGGCCTCCGACCAGGCCGAAGTCGACGAGAAGATGATCCGACTCGACGGCACGGAAAACAAGGGCCGGCTGGGCGCGAACGCCATCCTGGCCGTTTCGATGGCCACAGCCCGCGCCGCGGCAACCTCGCTCCATCTGCCGCTCTATCGGTACCTGGGAGGAGTCTCGGCTCGCCTGCTGCCCGTGCCGATGATGAATATCTTGAACGGCGGCGCACATGCCGACAACAACGTCGACTTCCAGGAATTCATGATCGTCCCTTACGGCGCGAAGAATTTTTCCGACGCCCTGCGGATGGGCGTCGAGGTCTTCCACAACCTGAAAGCGGTCCTGAAGAAGCAAGGGTACGAGACGGGGGTGGGCGATGAGGGCGGCTTCGCGCCGAGCCTAAAGTCGAATCAGGAAGCCGTCGAGTTGGTTCTGGAGGCCATCGAAAAAGCGGGCTATCGAGCGGGCGAAGACATCGCCCTGGCGCTTGACCCGGCCACCAGCAAAATGTTCCGCGACGGCGGCTACGTCTTCTTCAAATCCGACAAGTCGAAGAAGAGCTCCGAAGAGATGGTCCGCTTCTGGGCGGATTGGGTGGGCCAATATCCGATCGTCTCCATCGAAGACGGCTTGGCCGAAGACGACTGGGACGGGTGGAAACTGCTGACCACCGAACTGGGCGGGAAAATCCAACTAGTGGGCGACGACCTGTTCGTCACCAATACGGCGCGGCTGCAACGGGGCATCGAAGACGGCGCGGGGAATTCTATCCTGATCAAACTGAATCAAATCGGAACCGTCACCGAGACCGTGGATGCGGTCGAACTGGCCGGGAAGCACGGCTATGCGTCGGTCATCTCGCACCGCTCGGGAGAGACGGAAGACGCCTTCATCGCCGACCTCGCCGTCGGCCTCCATACCGGGCAGATCAAAACCGGCTCGGCCAGCCGCACCGACCGCATCGCCAAATACAACCAACTGCTCCGCATCGAAGAGCAACTGGGCCACTCGGCGGAATTCCCCGGCCGCGCCGCGTTCCGCGCCGCCGAAATAATACCTCTCCACTAGCGGGCTGACTTTCGTTATCAACGCAGACCTGAAGGTCTGCGCCAACCTGTCGCCGCGTCTCTTCTCAGATTCACTTCCCCGCGTTACAATGGCCGGAAGGCCCGGAGGCGGCAGCGAGAATTAAATCCGGCTCTTCAATCCCCCTTTGGCCCCCTTTGGAAAGTTTGAGCTGACGTTGAAATCTCCTCGACCTGTTCTACTGATCATTCTGGACGGATGGGGCTACAGCCCCTCGTCCGAAGGGAATGCCATCGCCCAGGCGCGCACTCCCCACTGGGACCGCCTGCTGCGCGAATACCCGCACACGCTGGTCCACACCTCGGGCGAGCGCGTCGGGCTGCCCGCCGGGCTGATGGGCAACTCCGAAGTCGGGCATCTCAATATCGGCGCGGGACGCACCGTCTACCAGGAGATCACGCGCATCAACGCCTCCATTGTCTGCGGCGAATTCTTCCGTCATCCGCTGCTGAGGGACGTGATGACGCACGCCCGCAAGTCCCGGCTCCACTTTCTGGGCCTACTCAGCGACGGCGGCGTCCACTCGCACCTGGAGCACATCTATGCGCTTTTGAAGACGGCGAAGGAAAACGGCGTGAGCGAAGTATTTATCCACGCCTTTCTGGACGGGCGTGACACCGCTCCTACCAAGGGGGCCGAGTATCTGGCGGCGCTGGAGCAAAAAATGAAGGAATACGGCGTGGGGGAAGTGGCCTCCGTATCCGGCCGCTACTACGCCATGGACCGCGACCAGCGGTGGGACCGCGTTCAGAAAACTTATAATGCGATGGTGCTGGGCGAAGGTGTCCGTGCCGACAACTCGGTGGAAGCCGTTCGCGCCTCTTATGAGAAAGGCATCACCGACGAATTCGTCCATCCTATTGTCCTTACGCCCATTGTTCCCTCGAATAAGACGGGTGAGCCGCGCGGGATGATCCGCGAAGACGATGCGGTACTGTTCTTCAATTTCCGCGCCGACCGCGCCCGGCAGATGACGCGCGCCCTGACCCATCAGGAGTTCGACGGCTTCCCCCGTCGCGGATTTCCTGCGCGCCTCTTCTTCGCCACCCTGACGCGCTACGACCGGAGCTTTACGCTTCCCTACCTCTTCCCGCCGTGGCAGATGGGAAACATCTTGGCCAACGTCTTTACCGAGCGGCACATTAAAAATCTCCGCGTGGCGGAGACGGAAAAGTACGCCCACGTCACCTACTTCTTCAACGGCGGCAAGGAGAAGACCTACCCGGGCGAAGACCGCATCCTGGTGCCCTCCCCCAAGGTGGCCACCTACGACCTGAAACCGGAGATGAGCGCCCAAGGGATTACCGAAACCGTCGTGAAATTCGTCGAAGAGGGAAGCCGGGACGCCATCATCCTCAATTTCGCCAATGCCGACATGGTGGGCCACAGCGGAAAGATCGAAGCCGCCGTCAAGGCAGTCGAAACCGTCGACGCCGGACTGGGGGAGATCTACCAAGCCGTCCGGCGGCGCGGCGGGGCGATGATGATCACCGCCGACCACGGCAATGCCGAACAGATGCGTGACCCGGTGACCGGCGGCCCGCACACGGCTCATACGACTAATCCCGTCCCGCTGGTGCTGGTGGCCGAAGAGGCTCCGGAAAAACTTCGGGAAGGAGGAGCGCTGGGTGACATCGCTCCCACTTTTTTGGGCCTCTTGCGGGAGCCTCAGCCGAAAGAGATGAGCGGAAGGGACTTACTGCTCTCCCAGAAGAAACAAGCGTAACCCTCTACTTAGAGCTGCCCTCCATTTCCAAAAAGCGTGGGCTTCCACACGGTCCCTATTTTCAGCTTAAATTGGTGTTTTGACAGGCTTTCCGCCCTTGTGGGATAATGATCTCCGGAGGCATCTTTTAAGGGTATCTACTTTATGATTTATCGAGTCGTTGGGACAAGCGCCTTATTTCTTTTCAGCATGAGTGCCGCCTGGGGGCAAGCGTCTCCTGCCAAACCCCCGGCGCCGGAGAGCACCCGGAGTTCGGCTCAGGCGAAGCAGCCCGACCGCGCACGGTCCTATTACCATTATATGTTAGCCCGTCGGTATCGTGAGCTGGCGAACTACTATAACCGCTCCGGACTCTCCGCGCGGACCGTCAACGAGTACCGCCGTGCCATTGAAGCCGACCCGGAGTCACCCTTCCTGCGAACAGAATTGGCGGAATATCTGGCCGGGCTCGGCAACAGTGACGAGGCCATCAAGGAATGCGAAGGCGCTCTGGAGATTGAGCCGAACAATGTGGAAGCGCATCGGCTCCTGGGAAAAATCTATCTCTCTACGCTGAGAAACGCTCCCTCTTCCCAGACCCAGACGCTCATCCGCAAAGCCATTCCGCATCTTGAACTCGTCACCCGGCTCGCCCCGGACGATGCCGACTCGCTTTCCACTCTGGCCTATCTGTACCGGATGAACAATGAATTGGAAAAGGCCGAGGCCGTTCTCCAAAATCTCCTCGAAACTAGCCCGGACTCGCCCCAGGCGCTTTCCAACCTGGTGCGGCTCTACTCCGACCAGGGAGATTATGAAGCCATTGTTCGGCTCCTAGAGCTGCTTCCGCAGAGCCGATTAAGCGCCCAGTCGCTCTCCTGGCTGGCTATCGCCTTCGATCAGACGGGGCGAGAGAAAAAGGCCGTCTCAGCCTATCGCGCCGCTCTTGACAAGGAACCTGGAAATCATCGCCTGCGCCAGTACTACGCGCGAGCGCTGTTGTCTCAGCAGGACTTCGCCGGGGCCAAGGCCGAACTGAAGAAGGTGGTGGAATTCAACCCGGAAGACGGAGAATCTTACCGCTTGTTGGCCGATATTCATCGCCTGGAAGGAAACTTTGAAGAGGCGGAGCAGGCCATCGTCCAAGCCAAGCGTCTGCGGCCGGACAGCCCGGAGACGGTTTACAGCGAAGTTCGTTTGCGGGAGACGTTGGGCGAAGAGGAGGCCGCCATTGAAGTCCTCCAGGATGCGCTGAAGAAGACTCGGAAGGCTTCCGGAAAATATACCCCGGCGGAGTCTCAAACCCGCGCCGTCTTCCTTGAGAGGCTGGGGAGCGCTTACCGAACCCTTGAAAAATACGAGAAAGCCCTGGAGCCGTTCGAGGCCATGCGGGAACTGGGCCTGGAATCGGCTCTTCGGGCCGAATGGCTGATCGTCGACACCCTTCGCCTTTCCGGCCAGCTTCCCAAGGCCCTGAAAGCGGCGCAGTCCGCCACCCGGAAGTACTCCCAAGATCAAGGTTTGAAGGTTCATTACGCCACCCTGCTGGCGCTCGACGGGCAAGTCGATCGGGCTCTCACCCTCCTGGAGTCGATTCAGGGCGACCTGGAGCGGGATCGGGACCTGATGATGGCCCTGGCGCAGATTCACTTTCAAATCCGCCGTTATCGGGCCGCCGAAGAGTGGGTCCGGAAAGTTCTCAGCAATTCCGCAACCGATGAGTTTGCGCTCTTCCTGCTCGGGTCGATCTACGAGCGGGAGAAGAAATACGACCTGGCCGAGCAGCAATTCAAGAAGATTCTGGTCGCCAATCCCCTGAGCGGAATGGCGGCAAACTACCTGGGATACATGCTAGCAGACCGCGGTGTCCGCTTGGAGGAGTCGATCCGGTACATCCAAGAGGCGCTCCAGAGGGAGCCGAAAAACGGCGCCTACCTGGACAGCCTCGGCTGGGCCTATTTCAAACTGGAAAAATTTGACTTGGCGGAGATTCACCTGGAAGCGGCGGCCCGGCGGATTACCCGAGACCCAGTGATCCATGAACATTTGGGACATCTCTATTACCGAACCGGGCGGAGGGACCGGGCACGGGATGCCTGGGAGCGCGCGCTGAAGACTTGGCCGACAGCCCACAGCAGCGAATTCGACGCCCAACGCGCCCGGGATTTGCGGCGCAGGCTGAAGAGTCTGAAAAAGAACGTATCCGTAGCACCCTAAATGTGGGGGGTGGCGGCCGGAGAAATCTTCCCCACCTTCGAGATCCGAAAATCGCGGAGCCTTGGCTCCCGTCGGACTGAAGGGTTCCGAGCCCGAAAAGCGCTTGAGAAATAATTGAGAAGTTTTGGATACTTCCATTCGGCTCCGTGCGTTCGCCAAGATCAATCTGGGCCTGCGCGTCGTCGCCCGTAGGCCGGACGGCTACCACGAAATCCGGACAGTGATGCAGACCGTAGACCTCTGCGACCGGCTGGAGATCCGCCTGAAACGCCGCTACCGGACGGTCGATGTTCTCTGCCACGCCCCGGAAGGCGAGGCCGTCCCCGGCGGGCGGCGAAACCTGGTCTATCGCGCCTGTGAGGCTTGGCGCCGCCGGCGCGGATGGCGATCGGGAATCGAAATTCTCTTGCAGAAACGGATTCCCGCCGGAAGCGGCTTGGGCGGCGCATCCAGCGACGCCTGGGTGACGCTGGCGGGACTGGAGCGGCTTACCGGCGATCGGTTGCCGCCCGAGGGGGCGCTTCTTCCTCTGGCGGAAGGGCTTGGGTCCGACGTCCCTTATTTCCATTGGGGCGGACGAGCGTTGGCGCTGGGACGGGGCGAGGAGGTCTACCCACTGCCGGATTTACCCTCGCGGCACTGCCTGATCGCTTTTCCGGGCGAAGGCTTTCCGACCGCAGAAGCCTACCGGCAAGCAAGCTTGAAGTTGACAGCAAAGCGTGGGAAAAATAGGATGGAAGATGGTAGGGGTCGTCCGCCCTTCTCTCTGGAAAAATGGGGCGTGGTGGAGAACGATTTTGAGGCGGTCGTCTTCGCCCGCCGGCCGAAGGTGGGCCGGGTTAAAAAGTTGTTGGCGGATGCCGGCGCTGAGCCGGCTTCTTTAAGCGGGTCCGGCGCGGCCGTCTACGGCATCTTTCGCGATTCCCAGACGCTACAGCAGGCGCTCGACCGCCTGCCGCGCGGATGGCAGGCTTTTCAAACTCAGACGCTCTCCCGGGCGGCGTATCAGAAACGGCTGGTGGTCTGAACCCCCCGCCGTGCCCCCGTCCGAGGACGAAACGGAATCCTTGGGAGGTCGTCCAAAGGTAGGACACGTGCCTTTGGAGCATGGAATCCTGGTTCGAATCCAGGCCTCCCAGCCACCGTCTTTTTCCTTTGTTCCGATTTCGGGGGACCCAAAAAATGGAGAGTCCAGGTCGGCCGCAAGAGCCGTCCTTTCCGGGAAGAAGCCGGGCGGAATGAGGATGAACATCACCGTATCCAGCAGGGGAAAAGGAAAGAAAAGAGGAATCGATGTCGGGGCGTAACGGCATGAAGGTCTTTACCGGCAACGCTCATCCGGAGCTGGCCCGCAAGATTTGCCGGCACCTGAAGGTGCGCCTGGGAAAGGCCCTGGTTTCGCGCTTTCCGGACGGGGAGGTGAAGGTCCAAATTCACGAAAACGTCCGCGGATGCGATGTCTTCGTAATTCAGCCCACTTGCCGGCCGGTGAATGAGAACATCCTGGAGCTGCTCATCATGCTGGACGCCCTCCGGCGGGCCTCCGCCAAGCGGATTACGGCCGTCATACCCTACTACGGCTATGCGCGCCAGGACCGGAAGGACCGCCCTCGGGTGCCGATCTCTTCGAAACTCATGGCCGATTTGCTGACCTCGGCCGGAGCTTCCCGGGTGGTGGCTCTGGACCTTCACGCCGGGCAGATTCAAGGATATTTCAATATTCCGGTGGACCACCTGTACGCCACCCCGGTGACCGTAGGCCACTTCAAGAAATTGAAATTAAAGAATTTGGTTGTTGTTTCGCCCGACTCCGGGGGCGTCGAACGAGCCCGCGCCTACGCCAAACGGCTCCGCGTCCCTCTCGCCATCATTGACAAAAGGCGCGAGGACGAGCATGCTGTTGCGATCATGAATGTCATCGGCGATGTGGACGGCAAGATCGCCCTCATCGTCGACGACATGATTAACACCGGCGGCACCCTGGTCAAAAGTGTGGAAGCCCTGCTGAAAAAGGGTGCTCGGCAGGTCTATGCCTGCTGTACCCACGCCGTATTTTCCAGCGAGACGGTTAAAAAGATTCAGAACTCCCGCATCACCCAGGTCGTTGCCACCGACTCGATTCCTCTCTCCGGAGAGGGTAAGCAGTGTAAACAGATTCATATCCTGAGCGTGGATCGGCTGATGGCAGAGGCGATCCTCTCTGTCCACAATGAGACCTCGGTGAGTCGTCTGTTTATTTAGAAAATTGTTTGCCCGGCTTCCCCATCCGAGGTTCGACGTTTGAGGTTCGACAAGGGACCGGAACTCAAGCGGAAACGATTGAAGGCGCAAAAAACATGAACGAACAGATTACAGTAGCCGCCCGCCCGCGGGACGAGCGGGGGAAAAACGCCGCCCGGCGGCTGAGGCGCAACGGGCAAATCCCGGCGGTCCTCTACGGAGGCGGAGACCCGACGCTGGCCATCTCGCTTGACCCGGTGGAAATTCGCCAAATTCTTCATTCCCCCAGCGGGCATAATACGCTCTTTACGCTGGCGGTCGAAGGAGGCGCCTCCTGCCGGGCCATGCTTCGCCACTGGACGCGCGATCCGCTGAAGGAGAATCTCCTTCATGTAGACCTGATCCGGATCGGCGCCAAAACGCGGCTGAAAGTGAAGGTCCCCATCCACACCAAGGGCGATCCGAAAGGGGTCAAGCTCGAGGGCGGCATCTTTAGCTTTATCCTGCGCGAAGTAGAAGTGGAGTGCCTGCCCGAGGACATCCCGGAAGAGATTCAGGTCGATATTGGGGAGCTGATGGTGGGGGACGGCGTGCGCGTGGGCGATCTTCCGCTGGGAGAAAAGGTGAAATTGGAGACGGACCCGCGCCGGATCGTGCTCCACGTCGTCGCGCCGCGCGTGGAAGAAGAGAAGCCGGTGGAGGAAAAAGTCGCCGCGGATGCCACTGCCGAAGAGCCGGAATTGATTCGCAAGCAGAAAGCCGCTGAAGAAGGAGAAGGGGATAGTGAAGGAGGCGGCTCGGAGAAGAAGGCCTGAAGCCGCTCCGGCGCCGCCCGAAAGGAAGCGGAATTCCGACATCTCCCTTGAAGCTGATCGTCGGCCTCGGCAATCCCGGCCCCGAATACGTTTTGACGCCCCACAATTTAGGCTTCCTGGCGGTCGATTATTTGGCCGAATCGTGGGGCACGAAGGTGGTGCGCCGCGAGGGGCGGGCGCTGACCGGGCGCGCCGTCTTCGGCGGCGAAGAGACTTTGCTGGCCAAACCGCAAACCTTCATGAACTTGAGCGGGTTGGCTGTGCAACACCTGTTGAAAAAATACTCCTTGGAACCGGAAGACCTAACGGTTCTGACCGACGATCTGGACCTGCCGCTGGGCATGATCCGGGTCCGCCGGCGAGGGACGGCCGGAGGACACAACGGCCTGAAATCCCTCATCGGCGAGATTCAGACGGACCGATTTGTGCGGATCCGCATGGGAGTGGGTCCGGAGCGGGAAGTGGAGGATTCCACCGAATACCTGCTGGGCCGCTTCGGGAATGCGGAACGGGAAGAGATCGCCCCGATGCTGGACCTGGCAGCCGATGCGGTGGAACTGATCCTCCGCGAAGGGTCCGAGAAGGCGATGAACCGCTTCAACCGCCGGGTTCCGGCGTCCCGCCAGGAGAAAAACGGAGACTAACGGATGGCGAGAAAATATGAAATTATGCTGATCCTGCAAGCAGATCAGCCGGAAGAGGAACGAGAAAAATTTATCCAGCAGGTGAAAGAGTGGGTTACCGGCGCCGGCGGCACGGTCGCGAAAGTGGACCCGATCGGCAGCCGCAGGCTGGCCTATCGCATCGGCCAAAACAGCGACGGCTTCTACGTTCTCTTCCATCTTCACGGTGAAGGAGATTTCACAAAACGGGTCGAGCGGCGGTTGAAGGTCGCCGACCCGGTCATGAAATTCCTGACCGTTCGCATCGATTTGGAATTAAAGAAGATCGAAAAACTGAAGAAGTTGCGGGAAAAGCGCGAGGCGCGGAAGAAAGCCAAGGCGCGTCCCGCTCCGGCGGCCGAAGCCGTATAATTTTCCCCAGGAGATCAGATCACAATGGCTGAGGTAAGAAGATCATCCGGTCGAGACTCTCGCGGCACTGGACGGCGGTCGTATTTCCGGCGCCGCAAGGTGTGCAAATTTTGTACCGAGAAGATCGACGATATCAACTATAAGGACGTCCGTTTGCTCAGCCAGTTCCTCTCCGACCGGGGCAAGATTCTGCCCCGACGGCTGACCGGAACCTGCACGAAGCACCAACGGAATCTGACGACGGCCATCAAGCGCGCGCGCAACATTGCCATGCTTCCCTTCAAGCGCGAAGCCTCCCGCCACTAGGCGGACGCGCCGGGACAGCGAGTGCCCGTCGGATAAAGAGCCAAAGGCGGCAAGGAGCCTATACGAATGGAAATTATTCTGCTTCAAGACGTGGATAACCTGGGCGGACCGGGCGAGATCGTGAAGGTCGCCGACGGCTACGGGCGCAACTTTCTGTTGCCGAAAAAGTTCGCCGTGCCGGCCACGCCTGGCAACCTGAAGATGCTTGAGCTGCGGCGCGGAAAATTGCTCCGTGAGGATGCAAAGCATCAAGCCGGCGCCGAACTGCTGGCTGCGAAAATCGGGGAACTGCAGGCCGTCATCACCCGGAAAGCCGGAGAAAAAGACGTCCTGTTCGGTTCCGTCACGGTTCTCGACGTGGCCGAGTATCTTGCCTCCCAAAACTACCCGGTCGACCGGAAGCGCATTCATCTCCACAAACCGATCAGGGCTCTGGGCGAATTCGACGTTCCCATTAAACTTCATCGCCAAGTAACGGCGCACCTGAAGGTCCGCGTGGAAGCGGAAGGCGGCTCCACTGCCCAGACAAGTGCTGCAGGCGAACCCATAGCGGAGACGAAGGTTGAGGCGGAAGCCGCCCTCGAAGCGGAGGCCCAAGCAAAAGTGGAAGCTGAAACCGAACCGGAAGCGGGACCCGGCACTCAAACCGAAGCCAAAGCCGAATAAATTTTCCTTCTCCGAAAAACTCTGATTTATGCCTACCGATACCTCCAGCCGTAAGCCGGTCCCTCAGAACCTGGAGGCTGAACGCGCGCTGCTCGGCTCCGTTCTGCTCGACAATCAGACGCTGAATCCCGCGCTCGAGCACATCCACCGCAACGACTTCTTTTCCGAGTCGCACCGGCGCATCTTCGAAAAAATGGTCGAGCTTTCCGAGCGCAACCGCCTGGTTGACGTCGTGACGCTGGCCGAAGAACTGGCCAAGGAAGAGTGGCTGGAAAAAGTCGGAGGCGTCGCTTATCTGACCTCACTTTCCGACGACGTACCGGCCGGCACCTCCCTCAGCATCACCGAATACGCCCGCATCATCCGGGAGAAATCCCTCCTGCGCCGCCTGATCAACATTTCCGAGAACATCATCTCGCGCGCCCAGCAGGACGGCGACGACGCCGAGACCGTCATCGACCTGGCTCAGGGCCAACTCTTCGAGGTCGCCCAGCAGAAGGTGCAGTCCGGATTCATCGGCATCAAGGACATTGTAAAAACCAGCTTCGGCACGATCGACGTCCTGTTTGACCGCGGGCAAAAGGTCACGGGCATCGAGACCGGATATGTTCAGTTGGACAGCATGACGTCGGGACTGCAACCCGGCGAACTGGTGATCCTTGCCGCGCGGCCGTCGGTGGGAAAGACGGCGCTGGCGATGAACATCGCCGCCCACGCCGGAATCCGAAAGCAGAAATCGGTCGGCATTTTCTCGCTCGAGATGAGCAAGGAATCCTTGGTGATTCGCCTGCTTTGCAGTGAAGGTCGAATCGACAGCCATAAACTTCGGACCGGAGTTTCCGGCCGTGAGGATTGGAATCGCATGTCCCAGGCTCTGGGCCGTCTGGCGCAGTCGCCCCTCTACATTGAAGACGCTCCGGCCTTGAGCATCATGCAGATTCGCGCCAAGGCGCGGCGGCAGGCGGCCGAGCGCGGGCTGGACCTGCTGATTGTCGACTTCCTGCAATTGATCACCGGCGGGGGACGCTTTGAAAACCGCACGCAGGAAGTCTCGTTCATCTCCCGCAACCTGAAGAGCATCGCCAAGGAACTGAGCGTGCCGGTGTTGGCGCTTTCGCAGTTGAGCCGCGCCTCGGAAGTGCGGCCCGGACACCGCCCGCAACTCTCCGACCTGCGCGAGTCGGGCTCCATCGAGCAGGACGCCGACGTCGTCATGTTCCTCCACCGCCCGGACATGTACCGTCCGCACGATCAGGAACAAGATCCTGAGGACGGGGGTGCGGACGAGCCGGCGGGAAAGACGGAGCTGATTATCAGCAAGCAACGGAACGGCCCGACCGGGCGGGTCCCTCTGGTCTTCCTGAAGCCTTTCGCCTTGTTTGAGAACTACACCTCGATGGAGGGATCCCTCGACTGACGACGAGGGAACCGTTGACACCTCATTCCCAACATCTTTTTCGTCCCACGTGGGCGGAAATCTCCCTGAAAAATCTAAAGCGGAACCTGAACCGGGTGCGCCGGCTGGCGGGACCTCATCGCCGGGTCCTGGCCGTCATCAAAGCCGATGCCTACGGGCACGGCGCCGTGCCCATCTCCCGCGCGCTGGCCGCGGCGGACGCCGGAGTGGATTGGTTCGGCGTGGCGATGGCCGAAGAGGCCCTGGAGTTGCGCCAAAACGGAATCCGACAACCAATCCTCCTGCTCGGCGGGCTCTACATGAGCGAGCCGGCTCTTTTGGTTGAACACGACTTGACGCCTTCGGTCTCCTCCACGGCCCGTCTGGACACCTATGCCGCCTGCGCGCGTCGCATGGGAAAACCCGTCGGGTTCCACCTGAAAGTGGACACCGGAATGGGGCGGCTCGGGCTGCCGCTGAATCGCCTGCGCGTCTTTCTGGATCACTACCGGCAGCTGGAAGGAATTACGCTCACGGGGGTCTTTACGCACCTGGCGTCGGCAGAGGACCCCAGCGGCGCGCAGACCCGGGAACAACTCGAACGGTTTCGGAATATTATGGAGTTCTTGAAATCCGAGGGCATCACTCCAGAGAGCGTGCACATCTCGAACAGCGCGGCGCTGGCTTCCCAACTCCCAATCGAAGAGAACATGGTGCGGGTCGGCGCGCTTTTGTTCGGCTTCTGCCCTCCGTTCAGCTCCTCGGCGGACCGCATGCCGGCAGCGGCGCGGGAATTCGAGCCCTTGATGGAGTTGAAATCCACCGTGGTCTTTCTAAAAAATGTGCCGGCGGGGACGCCGCTCGGCTACGGCGGGACGTTTCGCACCGAGCGGCCTTCGCGCATCGCCACGGTTCCCATCGGTTATGCCGACGGGATCAGCCGCAGGCTTTCGAACCGCGGCCGCGCCATCGTGCGGGACCATTTGGCCCCCATTGTCGGCGCCATCAGCATGGACCTGACGCTTCTCGACGTCTCCGAGGTGCCCGGCGTCAAGGTCGGCGAGGAAGTACTCTTCATTGGGAAAGGTCCGCAGGCTTCGATCACAGCCCTGGAAATTTCCGAACAACTGGATACCGTACCGTATGAGATACTCTGTTCGATCGGAAAGCGGGTTCCGCGGGTCTACGTTTAGGTATTTTGCCTCGAAAGATCGCGGCTGACGCCCAAGGGAAGGTACAACCAGGAGGTCTCTTGGCGACACTCTTTGCAGGAACGCTTCTGGGGCCGGGAGCTTTTCAACTCCTCCAATTCTTCGCGGCTCACCTGGACGGCGAGGCGCCCGCGGCAGCGCAGACATTGCACCATGGCCACGTAAGATATTTTGAGCGTTTTGCTTTTGAGGACTCGGCCCATTGTACACCCGGAGCTGCAAGGCTTTCGGGAATGATAGCACAAGAAGGCCTTCGGCCTCCCCAACCCGCCGAGGCGGCGAACCCATCATGGTCATCGGCTGCGGAAAAAGGAACCGAATTCGATCGGACTCGATCTGCGTTCCGATTCCGCCGCCGACGCCCTCTGCAATCTCAATCAGCTTCCCGGCCGGTGCGGGACAACGTGGCGATGAAAATTTAGCTCTCCCATGTCATTGAGCACCTTGAATCTGTAATGGGCGCGCTGCGCGAAATCCACCGCATCGCGCGCCCCGGGGCTCGGGTCCACATCGTGACACCGCACTTCAGCTCCCACAACTCCTACGCCGACCCCACCCATCGCCGCCATCTGACCTCGGAAAGTTTTCAATACTTCACCGGCGAGCCCTCCGAACGGTTCGCCGGAGCCTGCTGCCGCTTTCGCATTCTCGAGGTAAACCTCACCTTCGGCCACAGCTTCCTATTGGACGGGCTGGGCCGCCTGCTGGCCACCCTCTCCCTCCACTGGTATGAATAACATGCCGCCTGGATCTTCCCCCCTCAGGACATCCGCTGCACGCTCGAAGCCGTGAAGGATTAGCCGCACCCTTCCGTCCGACGAATTACGAAGAAAGTTGTGAGAGGAAATTCTTTACTGAATCAATCCTTTCAGCTCTTCCAGCGAATCCTGCACGATCACGTAGTCCGGGCAGAGCGTCAAGGCTTTCTGAAAGCATTTGTGGGCCTTCTTGTACGATTCCGTCGCCATGTAGGCCCGGCCCAGATTGAAGTACGGGTAGTGGTAGGAGTCGTACCGGCGGGATTGGAGGGCGCGCTCGAGCCACGGAATGGCCTCGTCGTGCCGTCCCTTCTGGATCAGGTACGCGCCGATATCGTTATAGGGGGTGCCGAAATCCGGGTCGAGGTAAATGGCCTTTCGGCACTCTTCGATCGCCTCATCAAGCTTGCCTTGATAATGATAGGTCCACCCCAGAAACGTGTGGGCTTCTGCGGTGGGATGCAGCTTGATCGAGCGCTTGTACAATTCCTCGGCCATGTCATAGTCTTCACTCTCCTGATACTGGTAGGCTTCCCGTAAAAGTTCCCAGGCGGCTTGGACCATTTCGGTGCTCATCCTAAATTCCCGCTTCCCTCGGTTCCGGCTCACACAAAACAGGCTTCCCCCCCAGGTTGATACCTACGATTGGGGTCCTTAAAGGTACTTCGGCCCACAGAACGCCAAGTTTAGGACTCGGCAAAAGCGAACTTACCTGGAATCTAGGACTAAGAAGATTACAAAAGCTTTATGGCAGGAGGTGGCCGGCGAGGGCTCAGGGTTGCTCCACCGCGTAAGGAGGAGGGAGAAGTGGCAACTTTCTGGCCTGCCACTGACTCGAAGTGAGGTCGAGGTCCTCGAACAAGAGCGCCGGGGCAAGAAGAGCGGTGGGGATCAACTCCATCCCGGAGGTTCCCATCACCAGGGCCAGATGGTTGTAGACGAACGGCTTGTCGCCGGCGCCGATGATATCGCGAAGCGAGCGAGCGGTGAAGGAAGAGAATCGAAGCCCGCGGACCAGCTCCTCCCGCCCGTCTTCCACCCAGACGCAATAGGCGAGAACCGGAACTTCCGGAAACCCTCTGCCTCCGAAGCCGACCACCGTCCCCATCGGCCCCGTCGCACCGGCTCCTCCTGCGTCTAGGGAAGGCGCAGGTCCGAGCTTGGTAATTAAAATCCCGTAGGGTTTCTCCAGCACTTTCGCCTCTTCGATCAACCGGGCCTTGAGCCGGTCGAAGGAAACGCCCTTGTCGGACGTGACAAAAAGATTTCCGGCGAGGGCTTGCACAACCTCGCCTCGCCCCATAGCGCGCCCGTGGCCGTTCGAACCGGAGAGCTCCCGCCGCGGCGAGCGCGACATCAGGAAGTTGACCAGCCGGCCGTTTTCGACGAGCGTGACACGCTCGGCGGGGACGGATTCCCGGTCCAACTTATAAGCGCCCATCAAGGGGGTCCCCTCGAAGCTTGTCAACGTCGGGTCATCCGTCACCTCGAAATCTGCGGGCATGACGCGCGCCTTCCACTTCGAACCCCATGCCGACCCGCCGCCCGCCAGGAGGGCGAACTGCCTTCCACCGGCCCTTTCCGGTGGCGTGGTTCCGGCGACGTTCGGCGCCAGCAGGCGAGCCAACACCTGCGCCGCAGCCTCCGGCGTAAACAGAACCGGTCCAGAGTAGTCTTCCCCCCGTGGAGCTTCGGCCAACCGGACGGCCTCCTCCCCCGTCCGCCGGACTTCCGCCTCCAGATTCGCAAAGGAGGGTAGGTCCGCCGGCACATGGACGACAAGGCTGAAATCGCTCCGCAGCGGAGCCCCGTCATCGGCCTGAAGCGCCGCCGAGGCCAGAAACGAAACGGCCCGCTCCGGCTGCCGAAACCGCGAGCCTTCGCTGTTCATCAGGTAATGATGGCCGGAATAGACATGCATCTCGACCGAGGAATCCTGCAACTGAGAGAATTCCCGAAAGACGGCGGAGAGCTTTCGCACCGCCTCCTCCCACTTCTTCCCCGGCAGGGCTACCGGCAGAAGCGGGAGAACGGCTTCGGTAGGCTCAACGCGGACAAAATCATCAATCCGCTCCCTCTTCTGGACGGTCTTCAGGAAGGCGCGTTTATTGGCCAGAGTCTCGAGCGCCTGCTTATAAGCGCCGTCGGTGGAAAACCACAAGGCCCGCCTCAGCGCATCATAGTCCTGGTCAATCGGAAACGCGGCGAGGCCGCGGCGTCCGGAAAACGGTCCGCCCGCCTCAAAGTTGCTGTTGTCGAGCCGATAGTCGCCCACGCGGACGCGAATGCTGAAAGGCCGCCCATGCCCGGTCTCCTTCTGCACCAGAGCGCCCCGCGAGGCCGAAAGGACCCAGTGCTTGCCGTCCTCCAAGTAGTACTCGATGTAGTAGGGCTCCTCGAGCTCCCCCATCCGAAGTTTTTCCATCGAACGGCGCAGCTCATCCCGAAAGGCGCGGAAGATGGGCCCGTCGTTTTCCTGAACGGCCGGGTCCGCCGCCGGCAGCGGCGAGGGGATCGCCAAACTCAACACGACGGCCAACGAAAGAACGCTTGCAAGAACAACGACTCGCACGGCACGGAAGATCAACGTTTGATTCTCCTCGAAATGGATTTACTGCCCGTCCCACATGGACGACGCGGACGAGGGCGGCGGAGGCAGCAGCGGCGGCCGATCGAAATTCTTCTGCTGTTTCTGAACCTCGATCTCGGAAATCAGCAACGCAGGCGACGCGGCGGAAACCGGAATGGCGCCCGATTCAGCCACGCAGATGCCGTTGAAGACCTCCCGGCGGTCTGACGCTCCGACGATTTTCCCCAAAACGGTCAGCGGGGTTCCCACGATGTCCAACCCGCGGACCAACTCATCCGGCCGCCCGTCGGCAAAGACACGATAGACCATCAACGGCTGCACCTGGAAACTCTGCGGGCTGAAGCGCATGGTTTCGGTAAACCCGCCGGCGATGTCTTCAAACACCAGTCCGTACTCTTTGTCCTGCCGCCGCGCCAGCTCGGCCAGTTTTTGCCGCAGCTGGCGATAAGGCAACCCGCTGCGAGCCTCGACAATTAAGTTCCCCTGCCGCGCCGTGACCACGCCGCCCGGCTGCCGGCGGCCGTGGCCGTTCGATTGCCCGAATTTTTCAAGAGGCTGCCGGGACATGAGAAAATTTTCGAGCACGCCCCACCGGACCAGCGTAACCGGCTGCGCCGGGACGCCCTCGTCGTCGTGCCGGTAGTGGCCCATCAGCGGGACTCCGACCAACTCGCTTTTTGTGGGGTCATCGTAGACGGAGATAAAGTCCGGCAGGACTTTATCTCCGAGTTTCTTGGTAAACGTCTGCCCTTCGAATTCGTCGCGCTGGCGATGGCCCTCGACCCGGTGACCAAGCACTTCATGGAAAAAGACTCCGGCCGCGCGGCCGGTGAGAATCGCCGGGCCGGAGAAGGCGTCGCCGACCGGAGCCGCCCGTAGCCTCCCCACCTCTTCCGCCAATTCCGCAATCCGCGCCCGCACAGTCTTCTTTTTCGGCATATCGCGCCAATCGACCGTGTCGAACGAGTCGTAACGGAACAGGTTCATTCCGTCCTCGGCGCGGCCGGAGGCGGAAAGTGCGAGCCGGAGACGGGTCTCTCCGAACCGCAGCCGGGTCCCCTCGGAGTTCACAATATATTTCGTGACGGCCTGAATGCTGAGATGAACTCCAGAGATGAGGATTTCAGGATAGCGCCGAAACAGGCGCGAATAGTCCCGCACGCGCCCTTCCCATCTGGTCTTGTCGAAACGGTACGGCGCGCGGGGTCCGCTCCACACCCCCGGCTCTTCACGGCTGAAATCCGACGCCGAGCCTTCCTCTTCCACTTTAATTTTGCGGCTGGTACGAACCTTCTCCAGGTCCTCGACCGCGATGCGGTACTGGCGATCGGTCTCCCGCCAGAGGGCGGCCCGCAGGGCGTCGGCCTGATCATCCAGACTCACGGAAACGAACCCCCTGCGCCGGAACAGCGCAAGGGCGCCCGGCTCGCCGCGAACCCCGTGCGTATTGTCCAACTCGTAGTCGCCCACGCGGACGATGACGTTCAGGAAGCGACGGCGCGTCTCCGTGCTGCTCACCAGCGCCCCGTTCGAGGCGCGGATGGCCCCGGCGCGAATCTCCGTAATTTGATACCCGAGAAAGTAAGGAGGCGTTTCGGCACGCTCCCGGAATCCTTGAATCGAGCGCTCCAATTCGGCCTGCATGGCCTCGAGCACCACATCCTGCTCCGCCCGGCCCGGGAAAGGGGCAATGCACAAGAGCAGAAGAAGCAATGCGGTGAGGGGGAATCCCATCCCTCTCGTACCCTGCGAAAGTTCGCTGGAAAATTCAGATGTTGCGCGAGGAAGGTTCATGGCTCGGAAGATACCCTTTTCTGCGATTTTCGGATTGGCAGTTCGAGATACGGCACTGTGGTTTCCCAGATCCATTAGATGCCCTCCACATGGGTAGGAATCGGATTCGCCGCCTCCTCCACCGGATTTTTTCGCCGGGTCTGTCCCCACAAAGAGATCAGCTTGCTCAGGACCTCTCCCTTCTCGAAGCGGAAAGCAAATCCCTCGGCCGACTCCAGCCCCATGCGGGTCAAGCGCTCAACATCCAGAACCCGCTCGCCGCGTTCGAGATCGTCGGCGGAGGCGTGGAGGGCCGGCGAGCGCGGCATGTAGCGCGGACAGCAGTCCTCGAAAGGCCCGCAGGACAGCTCATAAGTGCCGATCCGGCGGGCTAGGTTCAGGATTTCAATCTTATCGTCTCCGGACAGCGGGCGGTAGAGAGTGCATCGGGCTACGGCGTCGATGGCGGCCATGTTCCGCAGCGTCTGGGACGCAACCTGGGCGACGCTGTCTCCCGTCACCAGCCCCAGCGCCTTTTCCCGCCGGGCCGCTTCCTGAGCGATCCGCAGCATCATACGCCGATATAGTAGGATGCGGAACTCCTGCGGCGCATTCACCACAATTTCCCGCTGGACGGGTTCGAAGGGGATCAGGACGAGCCGCGAGGTGAATTGGAACACAGTCAGCCGCCGAACAATCTGCTTCGCCACCGGCACGGAAGACTCGCCGGGCTGCGACGCCACCCCGTAAAAGTGGATGAAGCTGACGTGCACGCCGCGCCGCATCATCTTGTAGGCGGCCACGCTGGAGTCGAATCCGCCGGAAAGCAGGCACAGCAGCCGCCCGGCGCTCGCCGCCGGCAGCCCGCCGGGACCTTCGATCCGGTCCGCATAGAGAAGCGCCGCGCCGGGGATGATCTCAACCCGGCAGGTAATCTCCGGCTTTGACAGATTGACCTTCACGTTCCCCCGCCCCGCCTCACGAAGCCGGGCCAGGATTACGGCGCCCAGGTCGCGCTCGAGTTCGGTGGATTTCATCGAGGAATTGGAAATCCCGACCTTCGCCCGTACGGCAAAGGTGGAAAAGGACCGTTCGGCCAGAAGCTGCCACGCGCCTCGCCGGATGGCCTCCACTTCGCCGGCCGTACGCAGCACTGGCGCAAAATAGGCCGTACCCAGGACGCGCCGCAAACGCCGGGCGGCAAGCGCAGTATCGGCGCCCTCGGCCAAATTCACCAGCAGCCGGTTCGCGGTCAGTTCAATCCGCCGGATGCCCAGGTCTTCGAGCGCCCGGCGAATGCCGTCCACCAGCCGGGCCTGGAAGAAACGTCGATTCTTTCCCTTCAGCCAGATCTCATGATAGTGCACCACAAAGATCGGCCCCGAGCCCATCTCCTGCATATTTCCTAGGGTATCGGTTTTACTTCACTCTGGCAAGCCGGAGAACGGGGAGGGACGATGGTGCTTGTGCGGCCCCAATCCCTGGCAACTCAATCCACTAACTTTGGCCATTCACTTCGGGCACTTCGGGCGGAACGACAGTTTGATAGGCTGAGGTTTTCCATATTACTGTTTATAGAACAAACGATTCTCAGGAGTAGCGCTTGGCCGTGGAGATGGTGAAGGACCCCGACCCAGCTGACTACATTCGCTTGGGCACAGCATACGAAGGCAGCCGGAAATTTGATGAAGCCTTGGCGGCCTACGAAAACTCCGCCAAGCTGGCTCCGGGAAGCGGAATCGAGCAGTACGCCCGGCAGGGGATCGAAGAGACAAAGAAGCTCCGGAAAGTCCTGGGAAGCGAAAAGAAGTAGATCCTCTGCCGGGAACCGCTCCCCCACGAGATCGAGAAAATTTACCGCCCTTTCTGAATTGAAAGGGCCTTTTCTTTTTTTCTTAAAGCTGATTCGGGCCGCTCCGGCCGAAGGCCTCCCTCAGTCCCCCACGGTTCAAACCTTGCCGGAAGCAGATCGTAAAAAGACATAGGAAGTCGCCGAATCCCCGGATATACTCTTCTCCGCACCGGACGGGATCGAGCGCGCCGCGTGTTCACCCCACGGCAAGAGAAATCACTTCAGGAGATGAAAAATGGAACCTGCGCCGAGTGAAAAACCCTATGTGAGCGCGGACTCCCCGATGCCCGAACTCACCCTCAAGGCCTTGGCTCTCGGTCTGCTCATGGCCGGAATCCTGGGCGCCGCAAACGCCTACTTGGGACTGAAGGCCGGGATGACCGTGGCCGCCACGTTCCCCGCCGCCGTGATCGCCATGGCGGCCTTCCGGCTTCCCTTCTTTCGCGGTACGGTATTGGAGCAGAACATCGCCCGCACCACGGCTTCGGTCGGTGAAGCTCTGGTCGCCGGAGCCATCTTCACGCTTCCAGCCTTCGTCATGGTCGAGGTCGGCGGGCAGCGCCTGTGGGAAAACTTCCTCGACCACTACTGGGAATCGGCCGTCATTCTTCTGATCGGCGGCGGGTTGGGCGTCATGTTCATCATCCTGCTGCGGCGGACGCTCGTCGTCGATGCCAAGCTGCCCTTCCCGGAGAGCATGGCCTGCGCGGAAGTGGTGAAGGCCGGGCAGGCGGGTGAAACCGGCGCCAAGTACGTCTTCGGCGCCATGGGCCTCGGCATGCTGATTCAGATATTCAAAGACAGCAGCGGATTGCAGTTGTTCCGAGAAAAACTCGACATCTTGATCCACCTGCCGCAGTCGGTCATCCATCACTTCGCCGGAGACCGTTCGCCGCTCGGATCAATCTCCCACTCCGGAGTCCTCGCCTTCTCAACGCCGGCGATCTCGCCCGCCCTGATGGGAGTCGGCTACATCATCGGCCCGCGCCTCGGCGCCATTGTCTTTTCCGGCGGCGTGCTGGCGTCGCTGGTCTTCGTTCCCTTGGCGTTCTTTGCCAATCCGGAACTGATGCGGAATTTGTCTCTTCAAGGAAGCACTCCGCCGCTTCCTGAAGTGCTGAACTCGATCAGCTATAACCAAGTCCGCTCCATCGCCGTCGGAGCCATGCTGGTCAGCGCCGTATGGACGCTGTTGGGATTGCGCAAATCCATCGGCTCCGCGATGCGCGGAGCTTTCCACAAAGGAAGCGCCGTCAAGGAACCCACGCGCCTGGAAAAGGACTTAAACCTGCGGATGATCGGTACGATCACGCTGGCCTTGGCCGTCCCGATGGCGCTGCTCTACTACTGGTTCACCGGAAGTATTCTGTCCGCCTCGGTCGCCGCCGCGGTGATGTTGGTGTTGGGTTTCCTGCTCTCGGCGGTGGGAGGGTATTTGGTCGGATTGATCGGCTCGTCGAACCAACCGGTTTCAGGCCTGACGCTTACCACCCTCATCACCGCAGCGCTGTTGATGGTGGCGTTGGGATTTACCGGCCTGCAAGGAATTGTTGCCGTATTGGGAGTCTCCGCCGTGGTCTGCTGCTCGTGCGCGGTGGCGGGCGACATGCTTCAAGACTTGAAAGTCGGCCACCTGCTGGGCGGCACACCGTGGAAAATGCAAGTGGCGGAGATTATCGCCACGCTGGTGATTCCTTTTGTTCTGGTAGGTCCCATCATCGTCCTGCACAGAGGAAATCTGGCGGCGGGAGGAATCGGTATCGGCGACAAAGAATTGCCCGCGCCGCAAGCGGGACTGATGGCGCAATTGGCGCAGGGAATCGTGGGGGGCGAGATGGCGTGGGGATTGATCCTCTTCGGCATGTTCCTGGCCGTGGCCCTGATTCTGATCAAAGCTCCGGCCCCCATGCTGATCGCCGTGGGCATGTACCTGCCGTTCCAGACCACCTTTGCCATCTTCATCGGCGGCCTGCTCAAATCTTTTGTGGATTACCTGTTGGCGAAACGGGAAGCCTCGGCCGCGGAGAAAGAACGGGCGGGAAGCACGGGCACGTTGCTCGCTTCCGGCTTCATTGCCGGGGAAGCGTTGACCGGCGTGCTGCTGGCCGGACTGGTGCTCGGATTTCAAGACACCATTAAAAACTTCTCCGTCGCTCAACTCGTCGCCGGACAAAAGACCTTTGACTTCGTCCACACCGCGGCGGGCGCATGGATGTCGCTTCTCTTCTTTGCCGTGATCGCCTTTGTGCTGATTCGGGTTCCGTTGCAGAGGGCTCGTTCCTCAACTTAAAAAGTAGGGCGGGCTGCTTTTCGGTGGGCACGTCAAAACCCGGCGCGAAGAAATCCCTTCCTCCTAAAAACACTTAAGGGGATGCACAACGTGCATCCCCTCGAAGCATTTTTACGAAAGGTAAGAAGTTATCTCTTCTTCTTTTTTTTCTTTACTACTGTCTTTTTCTTTGCGCGTTTCTTTGTTGCCATCTAATTCTCCTCTCAACTTTTTCTTTCCCAGCGGCGCGAAATAGCCTACGCTACTGTTCCTGCGAATTTTACAGCGAATGCGCGGAGGGTTGTCAAGAAAAATATTCCACTTTGTGTGAATTTTTCTTTCCCTCCCCGGCGGCGGGCCGCGAAAAAAATCCAGGAATCGCTTTATCGCTCCGGGGAAGGAGAGAGGTAACTGCTGCGGGCGAGCAGTTTCACCTTCGGACGGTCGAGAAGGACTTCCAGAGAATGAATTTTTCCGTCCGCGAAGCGGGGAGAAAACCCGAGGATGTAAGGATAGCGTGCCTGGTCGGTGATGCGGCCGTAGAGTTGATCGAGCGTGCGAAGATTTTTCGGATGGAAGACGTCGCCGCCGGTGGCGCGAGCGTAGCGGGAGAGCGCGTCCAGCCGCTTCCAACTCCAGCGGGCATAGAAGTGGACCACAAAGACGGTCACGTCCGACTGCATCAGCGCTTTGGCGGCCTCCTGGAAGCCCAATTGATTGCCGGAAGAATTCAGCCCGTTGGAAAGAATCAGAACCATGCGCCGCCGCTCTTGCGGGCGCGAGCGAAGTTGCTGCGCGGCGGTAAACATCGCATCGTGCAACCGCTTGGGCGGCGGTTTCCGGGGAAACTCCATCGCTTTGGAAGGATCGATGGGCACGCCGCCGATGCGGGAGGTTCCCGCCAAAGGCGGTCCGGCCACACCCGGGCGGCGTCCCTCGGGAATTTTCCCGAAGGCCGCTCTCAATACGTTTTCCGGCTCGCTGGTAAACGGCTGAATGAGACGAATCCGTTCGCCGAAAAGATAGAGCGCTTGCTCGTCTTCGGGCGTAAAGGCGTGCGCCAGCGACGCTAAGGTGTTCTCCACCTTCCTCATCTGCCGATACGACAGGTCGACATCAACCAGCACGACGGCGGAGAGCGGCGTGCGCTCGGCCGAAAAGAACCGGATCTCCCTCTCTTCTCCGTCTTCCAGTAATTGAAAATTCTTCTGCTCCAGCCCGTCCACCAGGTTCCCCTTTCGGTCCTTCGCCGTCACGGGAACAATCACCAAGTCGACCCGCCGCCGCAGCACCAGGTGCCCCTCGCCCGCCTCCCGGACCGCCTCCCGGCCGCTCTGCTGGGCAAAGAAAACGCCTTCGGCCAGAGCCAGAGCCAAGGCCAGAGTAAGACCGGCGAATGCCAGCATACGGAGTTTTTTCCGAATCGTCTCCATAAACGCCCAATTTCAAACGCTGAATTTTAAAATCCTAGTTTCAATTATAACCCCCGCTTGAAATAGATGCAAAAAACGCGGCCGAAGCAGCCTATATTATTTTCGGAATATTCTTCCCCCACCTCCCACCCCCCTAAGAGTTCCCGCCGAGGGTGCGGAATTTCGTCGCTTCTCTTTTCCCTTTAGGCCGGATAAGCTACTATATCCTCTGAAGGGCGAAAGGCGGGTTTTCGGCAGGCGTCAGGTCCCGCTCCCTCATGAGGGAGGGTGTTTTTCTTGCGCCCACCAGGCGGCATCCTTCATCCGATCCAACATACCCTTCTTGCGCTCCGAGCAAGGAGCGGAAAGGAGACACCCTATGTCAACCAGCACTGGATTGCAACCTCCCGCATCAGAGGCCGACGTAGGAGCCGAAGCGTCCGTACAGTCGCGCTACGGAAAAGCGGCGCACCAGAGGGAAAGCGCACTCTGCAGCCCGGTCCGCTACGATCCGAAATTCCTGGAAGCCATCCCGCAGGAAATCCTGGACCGCGACTACGGCTGCGGAGACCCTTCTGAATTCGCGCAGCCCGGCGAGACCGTGCTCGACCTGGGAAGCGGCGCGGGAAAGATCTGCTACATCCTGGCGCAGAAGGTCGGCTCCACCGGGCGCGTCATCGGCGTCGACTTCAACGATGAGATGCTGGGCCTGGCGCGCCGGTATCAGGATGAAGTGGCCGAGCGGATCGGATACTCGAACGTCGAGTTCCGCAAGGGCCGCATTCAAGATTTGAAGCTTGACTACCAACAGCTCGACGCGCATCTCGGCCGCAAGCCGGTTCAAACTTCCGGTGACCTGCTCCGGGTGGAAGCGCTCGCCGACGAGCTGCGCCGCTCGCAGCCGCTGGTTCCCGATGAGTCCGTCGACCTGATCGTCTCGAACTGCGTTCTCAATCTGGTCTGCGATGACGACAAGACACAGCTGATCCGCGAGATGTACCGCGTGCTCCGCCGCGGAGGCCGCTTGGCCGTCTCCGACATCGTCAGCGACGAAGACATCCCCGAGCACATGAAGCGCGATCCGGAACTCTGGAGCGGATGCGTCTCCGGCGCATTTCGCGAAGACCTCTTCCTCCGCGCTCTTGAAGAGGCCAAGTTCTACGGCGTCACCATCGAGCGATGGGAACGGAAGCCTTACCGGACGATCGAGGGAATCGAATTCCGTTCCCTCACGGTTCAGGCCGTGAAGGGAAAAGAAAGCCCTTGCCTCGAGCGGAACCAAGCCGTCGTCTACCGCGGCCCGTGGAAAAAGGTCTTCGACGACGACGGGCACGTGCTCGAACGGGGCCGCCGCATGGCGGTCTGTGAAAAGACTTTCGGGATCTACTCGAAAGCCCCGTACCGCGACGATCTGATCTTCCTCGAACCCTATGAGACGGTTCCCGCGGAGAAAGCCGCCGCCTTCGACTGCCGCCGCACGGCCATGCGCCACCCGCGGGAAACGAAGGGGCAAGAGTACAACGTCACGGAAAGCTCCGGGGAGGCCTGCTGCGAACCGGGCGGGTCTTGTTGCTGATGAAGACTGTGGCCATGAAAAGCATCAAAATCCCGCTCGTCTCCTTTGCGGAGAAACTCCATCAGATCGGCCAAGCGCCGCTGGGTGCCGCCCACGTCGAGACGCTCCAGATCAACGTCGGCAAGTTCTGCAACCAGACCTGCCGCCACTGCCACGTGGACGCCGGACCGACGCGCAAAGAGATCATGACGCGCGAGACGGCGGAGGCCGTCGTCGATGTGCTCCGCCGCCATCCGATCTCCACGCTCGATATTACCGGCGGCGCACCGGAACTCAATCCGAATTTCAATTATCTGGTCGAGCAGGCCCGCGCGCTCGGCCGGCACGTCATAGACCGCTGCAACTTGACGGTTTTTTATGAGGAGGGGAAAGGCACCCTGCCGGAATTTCTCGCGCGGCATCAAGTAGAGATCATCGCCTCGCTCCCCTGCTACACGGAGGAGAACGTCGACAAACAGCGCGGCAAGGGCGTCTTTTCGAAGAGTATTAAAGCCTTGCGCTGGTTGAACTGCCTCGGCTACGGGCAGCCGGAGAGCGGCCTGACGTTGAATCTGGTCTATAACCCGCTGGGTCCCTCGTTGCCTCCCCCGCAGGCCGCGCTGGAAGAGGCCTACCGCACCGAGTTTCGCAAAAACTTCGCGATCGAGTTCAACCACCTCTTTACCATCACCAATATGCCCATCAGCCGCTTCCTGAAGGACCTGGAACGGCGCGGCGAGCGCGAGCGATATATGGAACTGCTGGGTGAAAAATTCAACCCGGCAACCGTCGAAGGGGTGATGTGCCGCTCGATGGTCAGCGTCGGCTGGGACGGCATGCTCTACGACTGCGACTTCAACCAGATGCTTGAACTGCCGCTCGCCTCCGGCCTGCCGCAGAACATCCACGACTTCGACCTCTTCTTGCTCGAACGGCGGCGAATCCGCACCGCCGACCACTGCTACGGCTGCACGGCGGGCAGCGGCTCCAGTTGCACCGGCGCAATCGGTTAACCGATCTTCTCTCTCAACTTGACCCACCCGATCACTTCAGGTAGAGATTCTTAGAGGTACCCTCATGGTAGCTTCCGGCCCACTGGTCGTTCTTTCCGTCGACGGCATGCCGCCGGCGTTCTACTTACAGCCGGAAAAATTCGGCCTGAAGGTTCCCACCCTGCGTCGGCTGGTGAACGAGGGAACCTATGCCGAGGCGGTCGAGAGCGTCTATCCTTCGGTCACCTACCCGGCGCACGCGAGTATCGTGACCGGCGTCCTACCGCGACGGCACGGCATCTACTCGCACCTCGCCTCGCCCGACATAACCCAGGACCCCCGGCCCTGGCGATGGGACGCTGCCGGCATTCGTGTGCCCACGCTCTGGGACCGCGCCCACGCCGCCGGGCTTTCCACCGCCGCGCTGAGTTGGCCCGTGACCGTCGGGTCTGCAATTGCTTGGCACATCCCCGAAGTCTGGAACCCGAAGTCGTCCGACCCCTATAGCGACCTGAGCGTCGTCGCCCGGCTCTCGACGCCCGGACTGCTGCCCGAACTTCTGGAAGTTTTGGGGGGAAATAAGATCCACCCGGCGGCGAACCGTGCGCGTGGCGATGCGGTCATTCATCTTCTTCATCGCTACCGTCCCAACCTTCTGCTGGCCCACTTCGTGGAGTTCGACCACGCCGCGCACCGCTACGGGCCGTTCGCTCCGGAAGCCCTGGCAACGATCGAAACGATGGACACCGAGATCGCACGCATTCGAGACGCGTTGGCTGCGCTTCCTGATGGAGAAGAAGGGACCTTGGTGGTCCTCTCCGATCACGGTTCTCTGCCCGTCTCGAAAGAAGCCGCGCCGAACGTAGCGCTGGCCGAGGCGGGCTTGTTCGGGCGCAATACGGACGGTACGCTGCAACTGAAGCGCCTGGGGACAATTCAGGCCGGCGGCTGCGCGGCGGTTTATTGGCTCGACACACCGAGCGCCACCGACCGGCGGGCGCTCGAACAGGCTGTAACGCGATTGAAGGACGCCGGAGCCGTTGGCGACGTGATCGACCGCGCCCGCCTCGCAGCCCTCGGCGCAGACCCGGAGGCCGAGTTCGTCCTGGAAGCCGCACCGGACTTTTCTCTCTCCAACCGTACCCGAGGCGAATTGGTCCTGGACCCCGGACCGGATCGCGGTTCCCACGGCCACCTGCCCGGGACGCCCGGCATGGAGGGTTCGTTTCTAATGCAAACGCCGGGTCGCCACCGACAGGCCAACCCATCCCCTCGAAAACTGGGACGGGTCCCGATGACCTCTCTCTACCCTCTGTTCCTTCAGGCGTTGGGGCTTGAGGAAAACGCCGATGCAACCGATTTATAGACCGATGCTCAAAACCAATCCGGGCGGATTCGCTAAGTAATTAAACACACGGCAGAACTCCTGCAACCCCTTTGAACGTCGGCAATTAGCCACTTGTATTGAGTTGTATCAAGGTGCCCCAAAATGGTGCAACATGCACACGGGGTCCCCACAATTTCCCCCACAGTGGAAACTGTGAATCTCACAGGCGTAACGCCCCTCACCCGACCCGAAGGTCGGGTGCTACGTAAGACAGTACAGCCTTAGGCCAATTGCCAACGGTTTCAATCCTCACCCGCCCCTCCGACCACGAAGCGTCCGTTCTTTCCCGCAGCGTCACTTTTTACCGTGAGGCGATGGCCTCCTACTTCGAGACTGCCCGGAACACGCTCTCCTTCACGCTGGACCGCTCGTTTTCCCGCCTGGGCTGACCTCTCCACGATCCTCAGGTCCCCCATCACCGGGTAAATCTTCATAAAAGAATTCGTGCGCTACTCGGGTAAAACGCCGTCCGTCCACCTCCACCAACGGATAAACGAAAAAGTTTGCCGCCCCGCTTTCCGCTTCAGGCGAAAGCCGCAGGTCGCGTCCGCGGGAAAAGAGCACGCGGTTCTCATCCTGCGCGCCGAAAAAGTATTCGCGCCGGGCAGGACGTTTCCACGCCTCGGAGATGTCCACCGGAATCCATCCGCCTCCTTCCAGATAGAATTCAGCCCAGCAGTGATAGCCGAGGACTTCTCCGCGGCCGCGCGCTGCGGGAATTTGGAATCCGATTTCAAACTTCGCCGGAATCTCCTGCGCCCGCATCAGGCCGATAAAGAGAGCATGGAAATCGGTACAATTCCCCTTCTTCGCGTCACAGGCATAGAGCGCATCACCCCGGCCCCAACCTTGGCCGCTCTTGTCATAGGCCATGTTATCGAAGACGTAATTGTAGATGGCTTGCGCCTTTTCGAGCGGCGTCGACAGCCCTCGGCAAACTTCTTGGGATATTTCCCGAATTCTGCCTCCGGTCGGCACCAAGCGGTTCGGCTTGAGCCACTTGGCATGGGATGCTTTCTCAATGGCCGCACCATCGGTTAATGAAATTTCGGGCAAAGCGAGACCGGTCAAAGAAAAAAATTTGCCCTGCGAATAACGGATCTTCTCGCGCCGTCGGACCGTGAACTCCAGTTGCATTCCCAGGTTTTCCTTTTTCGGTTTTCGCAACTCCGCGTAGAGAAGCTTGTTCCCCATCGTGAGGTCCCGCCGCGGCTTTAAAGGAAAATCCCCTTCGACACGGACCGAAACTTCCTGGTAGGGGCCGGACTCGGCCACCGGAACCCACATCCGCACCCACTCTGCATCGGAAGGGAGCCGGTCAAGCTTTACTCGATATTCCAAGCGAAACACGCGTACCCGAGGTGTGTGGGCTCGGCTTTCAGAGTTTTGATTTCGGCAACCGGGCACGCAGAGCGCAAGGATCAAGCAAAACACCACTCCACCTTTTTTCATAATCTCTCCAAAAGAAAGAAGACTCCCCCGTTCAACAAAATTCGGGAAAAATTCGGGTCGAGAGGCAAAATTTTAGCTGGAACGGGATGTACGACGAACCGGCATACGAGAGGTTAGCTTCAGGTAAATCCGCAAAGGAAGGTAAGGAGGGTTGGCATATATGGAAAAGTAGCATACCGCCTCATGCGCGTCAATTTCACCCACCCCCCCCCCCGTCGGTGATAACGCGTATCCTGCCGCGTACATTGTTCATAGACAGGGAACCCTGCAGGCGGTAAGCCGCGCGTGTTGGAACTTATTGTTTTCAAAAGAGTTCCTTCACGTTCAGGAACAACGGTATCCTAATGCTGCATGCCTTTCATCCTCTGGTCGCCGACTGGTTCCGAGAGCGATTCGGTACGCCCACCGAACCGCAAATCCAAGGGTGGGAGCAGATCCTGTCGCGATACGCTGATTGCCGCCCCTACCGGGTCGGGCAAGACCCTGGCGGCTTTCCTGGCGGCGCTCGATTCTCTGATTCGACAAGCCGACGACGGCAAGCTTGCAGACCGCACCCAGGTTCTCTACGTCTCCCCTCTCCGCGCCTTGAGCAACGACATCCAAAAAAATTTGCGCGAGCCGCTCCGGGAACTCCGCGAACGGGCGGCACGAAGTTGGGTCAAGCTGCCGGAGATCCGCGTCAGCGTCCGCACCGGCGACACGCCCGCCGGCGAGCGCCGGCGCATGGTCCGGCAGCCTCCGCACATGCTGATCACCACGCCCGAATCACTTTTCATCTTACTCACGGCGGATAAAAGCCGCCGCTTCCTGCGCGATGTTTGAACCGTCATTGTCGACGAGATTCACGCCCTGGCGCGCGACAAACGCGGCTCGCATCTGGCGCTCTCCCTCGAACGGCTTGAAGTGCTGACCGGCACGCTGAGCCCGCCCACTCTAAAGGAAAAAAGGAAAGGAGAGAACCATGCCGAAGCGCAAAAGGAAAGAACCTGGAACCAGGGTAAGCACACCATCCACCGCAGAAACGCAAGCTAAGAAGCTGCCGCAGCCAACACACGAGCAGATTGCGCGCCGCGCTTACGAGTTGTTTCTGGAGAGCGGGAGTGCTTCCCGGCATGAACTAGAGGACTGGTTCCAGGCGGAAAAAGAACTTCGAAACACCTTGGAGAGCCGCACCAGATCTGCAACCAGCTCGTCGCGCGGGCGCTCACGAGAGGGAAAGTTCGCTCGGTAGTTAAGGCAGTATTTAACAACTCCGCAGCGGGCCCCAGGGCAGAAGTTTCCTTCAATCGGGTGTAAACGGCTAATGGTTGAGATTGAGGAGATGACCTGTGCCGACAAGTAATCTCGAACATCAAGCTGCAGAACGACTGCAGTTTGCTCCCAGAGGTAAAGTGCTTTTGGTTGACGAAGACGTGAAAGATCTCGATGTCGTCGTGAGTCAAGGAGACCGCCACGAAGGGCCTCCGGCTCCCAGGGTAGAAGCCCCCACCACCCCTACCCGCTCGCCAAACTTTCCCGGCTGGCGCTAGAATGGTCCGTAGAAAGAAAAAGGCCGGTCTTACCGGTCTGCGAGCTCTTCCAGGGCGGCCTGGAGCTCGCTCTGGGTATGAGAATTCTTCTGCTCGATGGCGGCCTGAATTCCCCGGGTAAAGGTCTTCCGCGCCTCTTCGACCCGCTCCAACTTCCCCAGAAGCACCCCCGCATGGTAATAGGAGGGCAGGTAATCCGGGTGCTTCGCCAGCAGATATTCAAAGTGCTTCCAAGCTCCGTTGAGGTTTCCCGAATTGGTCATCTCCAAAGCCAACCCATAGCGCGCAAAGGTATCTTCCGGATGCGCTTGCAGCATCTCCTCTAACTTTTCCACCCGGCTCTTTCCCACGAACCCTCCCCGGCGACTGCGGCCGATTGTCTGCAATTTCCCAGATAAACAGGTTAAATTCGCAATACGGGCAAAGTATATTCGCTCTCGAATGAAGCGTAAAGTCTTTAGTTGCCGGCCCACTTCCTCCCAACGTTCCGTGCGGAAAGCGGGCACATTCGCGGGACCGGTCTTCGCCCCGGGCAAAGTCACTCTACCACCTGTTTCCCATTGAAGGATCGGGTGTGCGGGTTGACTTGCCCCCCTGTGCCGTTTAGGATAGCCCCATCCATTCAGGACACTCCTCATGATCGGCAAGACGATTTCCCATGATCACATCACCGGTGCGCTCGGGCGGACGTCGGTCCCCATAGGTTGAGAAAATACATCTGGAGAGAACCCCTCAAGGTGAACTAGCAGCCCGACCAGGCGAGACAGTGTCAAGAGGAAAGATGGCGAAACGATTGTTCGGCACCGTCGCTCTACTCATGATGGTGGGAGGTCAGATGCCCGCCCAGCAGTTTCCCCCCGGCTACGTTGATCCCGCGCCGCTCCTGGCCGCCGTCGCCGAGGAAATTGGCGAAGCCAATCTGAGGTGCATCACGTACTCCGGCGCCGGCTACAGCGGCGCCCCGGTCAACGCACACATCGCACAAAACGCGATGTATTCGCCACCCCGTCTTCTGCATTCGATTCGGTCATTGATCATCCCAGGCACCCAGCAGGCGGCGGAGCAGGACGAGTTGTCCTAAATGATAGGCGTTGTGGTCGGCGACGAGCAGGGCTTCGCGCAGAATCGTCTGCCCCTCGCCGTGGGAAATTTTTGCGTAGAGTTCCGTCTTCGGGTCGGCGACGAGTTTTTCCATGGCTTTCAGGTCGGCGCGGGAGGCTTTTAGGCTCTTGTCCCAGGCGGCCCCATCCGGCGGGGCCTCTTCCTTCGGCCAATAGCCTTCCGGGAAGTCGGGCGAGCCGTGCTTGGCGTTCCGGCTGAATTCCAGAATATCCCACTTCGCGATTCGCAGATGTTCAAGCAGTTGCCATGCCGTGTGGGGAGCGCCTTGCGGCTTCTTCCCGCGCAGCTTGGCGGGGAACTCCTTCACCACCTTCTCAAAACCCACATGCGCCCCGCGCCCGCGAAGCAGGTTCAACAGATGCTCCCGAATCGTTTTATCCTCTTTGCTCACGGCAAATTCTCCGTACTCCTTGTCGATTAAAAATCGATCTTAGGGGCCGTGCTTTTCCCTTGTCAATCGCCATCTACCAAATCTCGCCAACCTACTGAATAGAAAACAGTTAAATATTTTGCCGAACCGTTTGCGCGGATTCGGGCTTTCGAGTAAAATTTCTAAAAGCCCGATGAAAACACGCGAAATCCCTATTGAAGATTCCTCGCTCAAGCCCATTGCCGAAAAGGTGGCTGCCGGCGAGCGGCTCGGCTTCGACGACGGCGTGGCTCTCTACCAGTCACAGGACCTGCTGACGGTGGGCCGTCTTGCCAACCAGGTGCGCGAACAGCGGCACGGCGACCTGACCTACTTCAACGTCAACCGCCACCTCAACCCGACGAACGTCTGCGTGGCCAGTTGCCGCCTCTGCGCCTTCGGGCGGAAGCCGGGTGGCGAGGGGTCCTACACCATGGCGCTCGAGGAGGCCTTCCAGACCGCCGCCGAGGGGTGGACGGAAGCGGTAACCGAGTTTCACATTGTCGGCGGGCTGCATCCGGATTTACCGTTCAAGTACTACCTCGATCTGATTCGCGGGCTGCGGGAGCGGTTCCCCACGGTTCACCTCAAAGCGCTCACCGCCGTCGAGATCGCCTACCTGGCGCGGCTTGCGAAAATTTCCGTACGGGATGTATTGGTGAAGCTGAAGGAAGCCGGGTTGGGGTCGCTGCCGGGAGGCGGAGCGGAGATCTTTGCGCCCAAGGTGCGGCGCGTGATCTGCGACCATAAGATCGGCGCGCACACTTGGTTGAAGGTTCACCGCTTGGCGCACGAGCTGGGTCTCAATTCGAACGCCACCATGCTCTACGGCCACATCGAAAGTGCCGATGACCGCACGGACCACCTGCTCCAACTGCGGAAGCTCCAAGATGAAGATGAGAGCAAAGACAAAGCGGGCGGATTTATGACCTTCATCCCGCTGGCGTTCCATCCGGAGAACACGGCGCTGGCACATCTGCCGAAGACCACCGGGGTTCAGGACCTGAAAAATATCGCCGTCGCGCGCCTGCTGCTCGACAACTTCCCGCACATCAAAGCCTACTGGATCATGATGACGCCGGAGGTGGCGCAGATCGCCTTGCGCTTCGGCGCCGACGACCTCGACGGCACCGTGGTGGAGGAAAAAATCTATCACGACGCCGGCGCCACCACGGCGCAATCCCTCACGCGCTCGCAATTAATCGCCTTGATCCGCGCCGCAGGACGCGAACCCGTCGAGCGCGACACGCTCTATCGGCGCGTGAAACGTACCGAGACCGCCGTTACTCTCGAGGTGTAGTCTCAACTTTTTTCCCCCCGCCGCGCATTATGAACAGAACAATTCCTAAAACAAAAACCGGGCCGTACTCGAGCCAGAGAATCAGCGGGGTGTCCTTATAAGTTCCCCATGCGGTGTATTCCATCACCGGCGCGTAGCCGAGCACCGCCGTAACGCTCATCAGCAGCCAGGCCGGATGCGGATGGAAGCAGAGGAAAGGGATCGCCCAGGTGAAGTACCAGGGAAAGGCATTCGGCGAGAAAAGCACCAAAGCGGCGGTTAGAACCAAGGCCGACTGGAGGATTTCCACTTTTTTCTTCAGCAGAACGGCAATGATACCCAACAAAAAAACGCCTGCCACTAATTGAGCCTGGAGGTGAGAGTTCCCACACCATCGAAGCAGCCGAAAGAGCCCGGCGTTGTTTTCATAATGGCGGACGAAGTGGCCGAGGCCGCTGAAGACCGTCTCGCCCGTTGTAACGAAGGGAAAATAGACCGCCAGCACCAATCCTCCGAACAGGGCCACGTGCGGACCGAGATTTCTTAGTAACACGCCGCTTTTTAGCGGCTTTCCTCGGGGTTCGTTCCCACCCGTTTGCCAAGCTGTTTTCCAGACAAAAGGAAGCAGAGTCAACGCGACGAACTTCGAAAGAAACGAAGCCGCCAAAAACATTGTTGCGAGAATAGGCCGTACTTTTATTGTAAAGAACAGCATGAGGAGCATCGTAAAGATCGCCAGCGAGTCATAGTGGCCTGAAGCGGCAAAGGATGTGACCACTAACGGATTCCAGGCGTAAAAGATGACCCGCGTGAGCGGCAGTCTCCGCGCCCGCAAGAGCAGCAGCAGGACTCCCGCCGAGGCCAGATCCAGCAAGACGAACAACCGCTTGAAGGCGGGGACCGAAGGGGCGATCTCGAAGTTCGCGGCAAAGGTCCACTCGGCCAACGGCGGGTAGACGGTTCGGAGGTGAGGCGTGCCGATGCGGGATGAGGCTTCATCCTCCGCCAGGAACTTTTCCAGACCGGGCGTCGAAGGCGTTACCGTATAGGGATTCAAGCCCGCCTGCTGGACGCGGCCCTGCCAGCGGTAGCGGTAGAGGTCCTGCGAGAGCGAGGGCCAAAGCGGCAGCAGCAGGATTCGAAACAGCAGCGCCCCGGCGAGAATGACCACAAGCCCCGCGCCGCCGACCCGATAATGCTCCGTCACTTGGCAGGCGGTGAGATAAATGATTCCGGCGACCAGCGAGAGGGCGACGAATTCCACCCCGTGCTCGGCCAGTCGCTCCCATTGTAGAAACGTGTAGTAGAGGGCCGCCAGCGCCCCGGCGGCAATCAAAAGCGCCAAAACGGAGCCGAACTGTATCCAAGAGGGGCGAGCGCGCTTCATAAGAAAAAAGACGATGAAGTATGTTACCCTAAGGTTTCTTTAGTTCTGAGGTCGTCCCGCTTTTCGCGATCCGATTTTCACGAGCCGACTGGGGCGGCGGGTTCGCCCCGCCTGATTTCCCTATACGATGAACCTACTCGAATCGGCTGTTCTAATCTCCTATTTTACGGTACTCGTCGTCCTGGCCGTCTACGGAGTCCACCGTTACTACCTGACGTATCTCTACGTTCGCAACCGCCACCGGATTCCCCGTCCCCAGGGAACGTTCAACCGGCTGCCGCACCTCACCGTGCAGCTTCCGATCTTTAACGAACGCTACGTGGTGCGGCGTCTGCTGGAAGCCGTCACGCGGCTCGACTACCCGCGCGGGCTTCTCGAGATTCAGGTGCTCGACGACTCCACCGACGAAACCTGCGAGATCGCCCGCCGCCTGGCCGACGAGTTTGCCCGGAAAGGATTCCGGGTACGTTACCTGCATCGGAAATCGCGCACCGGATACAAGGCCGGAGCGCTGGCCGAAGGGCTGAAAACGGCGGAGGGGGAATTCGTCGCCATCTTCGACGCCGACTTCGTGCCGCCGCCCGAAACCTTGCGCCGCATGATCCACTACTTCACCGACCCCCAGGTCGGCATGGTGCAGGGCCGCTGGACATGGCTCAATCGCTGTTATTCTCTTCTGACGCGCGTTCAATCCATCATTCTCGACGGCCACTTCGTCATCGAGCACGGCGGGCGGAATTTTTCCGGCCTCTTCTTCAACTTCAACGGCACGGCCGGCATGTGGCGCCGCGCGGCCATTGAAGACGCCGGCGGCTGGCATCACGACACGCTGACCGAAGACACCGACCTCAGCTACCGCGCGCAGATGAACGGCTGGAAGTTCGTCTACGATCCCCGGATCGAGTGCCCCTCGGAGCTGCCGGTGGAGATGAACGCCTTCAAGCTGCAACAGGCGCGCTGGGCCAAGGGGCTCATCCAGAACGCCCGGAAGCTGCTGCCGCAGATCTGGGCCTCAGACCTTCCGCTCCGCGTAAAATCGGAAGCCTTCTTCCATTTGACGGCGAACGTCAGCTATCCGCTCATGCTCGTGCTGGCCCACCTGATTCTTCCGGCCATGATCCTCCGCGCGCACCAGGGTTGGGCGTACGTTCTACTCATTGACATCCCGCTCTTCCTGGCGGCGACGGGTTCGGTGACCTCTTTCTATATGGTCGCGCAGCGCGAGCTCTACCCGCGCCGTTGGACCGGCAGCCTCAAGTGTATTCCCCTGCTGATGGCCACCGGCATCGGCCTCTCACTCGGCAACGCGAAGGCAGTAGCGGAAGCGCTCCTGGGGCATCGGTCCGGATTCGAGCGCACGCCGAAATACTGCGTTGCGGGGCCGAGTGACGCCTGGGAGAAGAAGGGCTACACGTCCGAGAGGGGCTGGACTCCTCTTGTTGAACTTCTTCACGGCATCTATTTCAGCTTTATTGTCTATTATGCGCTGACCGCGCCCCACTACTTCATCATTCCTTTTCTTTCGCTCTTCGTGGCGGGGTATTTCTACCTGGGCGGGATGTCGCTGTTCCAGAAGCCCCTACGCCGGTGGCTTACGGCGCGCACGGCGGTGAGGCCTCTCCCTTCCCTTTCTCCTTGATGAACGGATTGGTTGGGAATCTTTTTCCTCCACTTTTTCACCTTCCCATGGAGATCGTCATAAAAAAGGTGAACCCCTGCCGGTTGATCAGCAGGATGGCGGCCTCTTCCTCCAGGTTCACCGTCAAGCGCTCGAAGTCCTGAAGCGACCGCACCGCGCGCCGGTTGACCTCCAGGATGACGTCGCCGCGGCCGAGTCCCGCCCATCCGGCCGGGCTGCGGCGGCCGACGCGCGTGACGACCACGCCTTCGAGCTCCGCCGGCAGGTGCAGTTGATTCAAAATTTCAGGGGTCAGCTCCATCACTTCGACGCCGCGCAGGACGTTCCGGCCGCGTGCGCCGTCTCCGCTACCCCGCCCGCTGCTTCTTCCTGCTTGGGAGGAGGGTTGCTCGCCGACCGTCACCGGCAGGCCGGCCGGCTTTCCGTCCCGCAGGATTTTAAGGCGGACCTTCGTCTCCGGAGCAGTGGATGCGACGACGGCGCGCCATTGGTCCGCCGAGCGAATCGGCATACCGTTGATTTCCAAAATAACGTCGCCCCGGCGGAGGTTCGACTTCGCCGCCGGGGCGCTCGAAGAGATACTCGAAACCAGAACGCCCTCCAGCGAAGGTGCGTTGAACTGTTTGGCCAGCGTCGGCGTCAGGTCCACCACGCTAACGCCCAGGAAGCCCCGGACCACGCGGCCGGTCGCGACCAGACTGTCATAGACGGAGCGGGCCATGGCGCTGGGAATAGCGAAGCCGACGCCGCTGAAGCCTCCCTGGTTGGGGCTGTAGATGGCCGTGTTGATGCCGACCAGCTCGCCGCGGACGTTCACCAGCGCGCCGCCCGAGTTGCCGACGTTGATGGCCGCATCGGTCTGGATAAAATCGCCGTATTGGGCGATGCCGAGGCCGGCGCGGCCCACGGCGCTGACGATGCCTCGGGTCACGGTGAAGTTGAGCCCGAAGGGGTTGCCGAAGGCCATGACCGTATCGCCCACCTTGAGCTTGGTCGAATCCCCCCAGCGGATGAAGGGCAGGTCCTTGGCGTCCACCTTGATGACGGCCACCTCGGTCGCCTCGTCCGTGCCGATCAACTCAGCCGGAAACTCGCGGCGGTCCGCCAAGAGGACCTTGATCTCGTCGGCCCGCGCGATGACGTGGTTGTTCGTCACGATGTAGCCTTCCGGCGACACCAGGACGCCGCTGCCGAGCGACCGCTGCACCTGCTGGCGGGGAACGCCGAAGATGTCGCCAAAGAACCGGCGGAAGAAGGGGTCAGAGGCGAAGGGCGACTCCTGCACCCGCACCGCCTTCCGCGCGCCGACGTTCACCACGGCCGGCGTGACGGCCTCGGCGATGGAGGCGAACGCACGGTTCTGGGCTTCGAGAATTTCTATCTGCGCTTCGCTGAGGCGGGGGCTGCTGCTGCCGACGGCCGCGACCGACTGCGGATAGGTCCGTTCGGCGAAGTAGAAGACGCCGGAGAGGGCCAGGCACATGACGCCGATCAGGACCAGGCTGAAGCCCAAAAGATTCTCTCTTAACAGCACCCTGATTCCCTTCATGCGTGCATCCTCCTGACGGGACATCCTTCCCTACTTACGGGCTCTACTTCCGGGAATGGAACCGACCTAAAGATATCTGCTTCCCTTCTATTCTATGCTTCTATTCTATGCTTCTATTTTAATCCAGATAGGCTTTGATGGGGGACGATTCGTGGGGGAGGCCCTTCCCCCACCCTTTCCTCGGGAAAGGATGGGGCACCCGCTGTGTCGTGCCTTGTCTCGGCCGGCGCAGGCCCCGGAAAAACCGCGGAAAAAGAAAAGCCGGGCAAGCCGCAAGGGGCCGCCCGGCAGGGAGGAGGAGAAAGTTTCCGTCCGGCTCAGCACTTGGGCCGGTGGTAGCTGAGGATGCGGGTCGAGGTCATATCTCCGCTCAGGACCTTGGCCGCTTGGTCGAAGTGGACCGCCACGCCGCCGTTAGTGGTAATGGTGTCGGCGATGATGCCCCCGCTTACCAAGACTCTTCGCCGGGGGGGGAAATCAGACGGAAAACGAAGATCCGCAGCCGCAACTCCGCGACGCATTCGGATTGGTGAAAACAAATCCTCGGCCGTTCAGCCCGTCGCTGAATTCCAATATCATCCCGTTCAGATAGAGGTAACTCTTCGGGTCCACGAAGATTTTGACCCCGTCAATTTCAAACACCTTATCGCGGGGGTGGGGCTGGGAATCGAACCGAAGCGAGTAGCTCAACCCGGAACAGCCGCCGCCGACCACTCCGACACGCATGCCTCCCTCATCAAGATTTTGCTGCTCCATCAGCTCGCGAATCTGGCCGGCCGCTTTCTCGGTAACTTCAATCATAAATTTGCACTCAACCTTTTCGGAAGGGTTCCGTCGTCATTGTTCCTTCGCCGCCGTCGAGGTTTCCTGCTTCTCTCCCCGACTCTCCGCCTTCTCTTTCCAGTCGCTGACCGCGGCCTTGATGGCATCTTCGGCCAGCACCGAACAGTGGATCTTGACGGGCGGCAGGCTCAGCTCTTCGACGATCTCGGAGTTCTTGATTTCGAAGGCTTCCTGAATCGTCCTCCCCTTTACCCACTCGGTGGCAAGGCTGGAGCTGGCGATTGCGCTGCCGCAGCCGAAGGTTTTGAATTTGGCGTCCTCGATAACGGACGTTTCCGGGTTCACCCTCAGTTGCAGCTTCATCACGTCGCCGCACTCCGGCGCGCCCACCATACCGGTTCCGACATTGGGGTCTTCTTTCGGCATGCTGCCGATATTGCGAGGATTGCTGTAGTGATCAATTACCTTATCCGATGTGGTTCGTTTCCCTTTCTAAAATTCCAACTAGTCGCCCGCCCAAGTTACCTTGCTTATGTCGACGCCTTCCTTGGCCATCTCATAGAGCGGCGAAAGCTCGCGCAGCCGTTCGACGGTTTCAATCACGCGATCGGCCACGAAGTCCACTTCCTCTTTCGTATTGAAGCGGCCCAGCCCGAAGCGGATCGACGTGTGCGCCAAATCCTCTCCCACGCCGAGCGCTTTCAGCACGTAGGACGGTTCCAGCGAAGCCGACGTGCAGGCCGACCCGGAGGAGACGGCGATGTCCTTGATGCCCATCAGCAGCGATTCCCCTTCCACGTAGGCGAAGCTCAGGTTCAAGCTGTTCGGCAACCGATGCTCCAGGTCGCCGTTAACGTAGACCTCTTCGAGTTGGGAAGTAAGCCGTTGGTGCAGCCGGTCCCGGAGGCCGCGCAGCCGCACGGATTCGTCCGCCATCTCCTGCCGGCAAATCTCACAGGCCGCGCCCAGACCGATGATGTTGGGAACGGCCAACGTGCCCGACCGCATGCCGCGCTCGTGGCCGCCGCCGTCGATGATGGCCTTCAGTTGCACGCGCGGCTTCTTGCGGCGCACGTAGAGAGCGCCGACACCCTTCGGCCCGTACATCTTATGGGCTGAAATGGAGAGCAGGTCAATGTTCATCTCCTGCACGTCGAGCGGAATCTTGCCGACGGCCTGCGTGGCGTCGGTATGAAACAGCACGCCTTTTTCGTGCGCAATTTTCCCGATCTCTCCCACCGGCTGCAGCACGCCGATTTCGTTGTTGGCCGCCATGATGGAGATCAAAATCGTCTTGTCGGTGATGGCGTGTCGAAGGTCGTCCAAGTCTACCAGACCATCTTTTTCGACCGGGAGGTAGGTAACCCGTAAGCCCTCCTTCTCCAGACGCTTGCAACAGTCGAGAACCGCCTTGTGCTCGGTGGTAAGCGTGATAATGTGGTCGCCCTTCTCGCGGTACATCCCGGCCACACCCTTCAGCGCCAAGTTGTCTGACTCGGTGGCGCCGGAGGTGAAGATGATCTCTTTGGCCGTGGCGTTGATCAGTTTCGCGACTTCGCTCCGCGCCCGATCAACAGCCTCCTCCGCCTTCCAGCCGAACTCATGGTTCCGGCTGGCGGCATTGCCGAACGTCTCGGTGAAATAGGGAATCATCCGTTCGAGAACACGGGGGTCGACGGGAGTGGTGGCGTGGTAATCCATATAAATCGGCAGCTTCATGAGTTAGCTCCTTCCAATTGGACGAGGCTGGCGGACGGGTCCGACATGTGAGAGATCGTGACCTCGGAGAGCGCCTGAATCACGCGCTCGTTGACTTCGCGGAGCGGCTCGCGGACTATGCAGTTGGCTGTCTGTTCACACTCGCCGCGCGTCGTCACGCAACCGGTGATCTGCACCGGCCCGTCAATGGCGTTGATGATGTCAAAAGCAGTAATCTCCGAGGGCGACTTCGCCAGCGAGTAGCCGCCGTGGGTCCCATGCTGCGAGATCAGAATTCCGTTTCTGGCCAGTCGCTGAAGTATCTTTGCCATCAGCTGCTGCGGGATGAAGTAGGTCTCGGCAATATCCTTGGCGCTGCAACAACCCAGGTCCGCCGTGTGAGCGAGATGTGCCGCTGCGATCAATCCGTAATCCGCCTTTTTGCTTAATCTGATCATATTAATACCCGACTAATTTAGTCGGATATATATTAGTTTAACTTTAGAAGACTGTCAAGTGCATCCGGGAACTGCTCAAAACGCCCGGCACCTAAAGACCCGCGTAATTAAACACCATTATTCCCAAGGAGTTAATATGCGATCATTTTAATCGTATATTCATCCATTTCGCCCCGCCAAGGAATGGGAAATCCTTAAACGGTGGAAAACAACCGTCCATTGGGGGGATTGCTTCAGTGAAGAGTATCCCCTGTAAACAAGGAGATCCACAGGGGATTGACATCCGTGGCTTAACGGGTCAAAAAGGACCCTAATGTCCGGAAGGTTCTGCGGAAGGTACACGATTGGTATTATTCGGGCTCCCCTCGAGCTCTTCGACATAGCTGCGGAGGGTCTTGACCAGGGTATCGGCCAACTGTTCGCGGCTCGTCTTGCGGGAGTAGATGCTGGTTCTGGGCCCGTTCGGAGGGTCCGGGTCCTTTTTCTTCTTTTTCCTTTGCACCACGACAGCGTGCCAGAGGCGTTCTCCGGTGACCCAATCGATCACCGACATCGACACCACGCCGCTCTCGGAAGGGCGATCTTCTCTCGGCGTCGGAAGCCCCTGCCGATTCTTTCGGATTCGATAACCAGGACGGGGAATATTCGCCTGCCAGACCAGGTCCACGCCCTCCGGGTCGCCGGTTACTTTATATTTTCCCCACTGACGGAGGAATTCGATGATCCAGGTTTCATAATCCTCGGGCATCGGGCCGACGTAGATCCACTTCGCTGCGACCAATTCGTTTTCCTCAACCCCGCCGTCTTCCACCGTAGTACCGGATTCCTGGGCGAGGGCCGAGCCTACGGCAAGGACCAACCCCAGACCGACCCGGATCAGTGCCGTCGAAAATCGCGCCTGCTGTCTACCGTTCATGTCTCTCCTCCTGCCGCCATTATACCCGGTCAACATCTCCCCCGCATCCCGTCAAAAGACAAAAGATTGCTTTTCTCCCGCTCTCCCGGTTAGATTGCCTTTTCAACTTTCAACTTTAATTCAGGCAACATAAGGAGTAAATGGAAAAAGAAGCGAACTTGAAAACGAAAAAACGCATCTTAGACGTTGGATGCGGAAAACGAAAAAGCGCCCGGGTCGATCGGCGTGGACGCGAATCCGGACACCACCGCTGCCGACGCCCTCTGCGATATCAACGACCCTCTCCCTTTTCCCGACAACTGCTTCGATGAGGTCCGTGCCGTTCATCTGATCGAGCACGTGAATGACGTGCTCAAGTCGATGTTGGAATTCCATCGCGTCACTCGGCCCGGCGGTACTCTCTTTCTTATCACGCCGCATTACACCGACTTCATCTCCTGGTGCGACCCCACGCACCGCTGACACCTAAACAGCTTTCCCTTCCGCTATTTCGGCGAGATCCACGGGGAGCGGCACTGGTACACGCGCTTGGAGCTGCGCCAGCGACACCTCCACGTCGAGCTGGCGCGGCTCTGGAAATGGGTGGGGGCCGAGTGGATGGTCAACCGGTTCGTCTGGTTTCGTCGCTTCTGGGAGATGTACTTGTGCTTTTTGGTGCGGGGAAAACAGATGGAATTCACGTTCGAAGTGGTTAAGAAAAACGCTTAAGAAGCGCCCGGAGAATTTCCCAGCACCGGTTCGATGCCGGCGCGGAAGACGATGTGGGTGCACCGGACGGCGTTCACGGTAAACACGCGCCCGCCGGCCGAGGCGGAATTTTCCTTCCTGAGGGAAAGCTCCATGTACCGGCTGATGTGGTAATCCTCGTCCCAAGCCGAAAAGATCTTTTCCGTCTCCGCTAGGGAAAGACCGAACGCCGCCAGGGGCATCGGGCAGCCGAAACCGCCTGCTGTTTCCAGATACCTCTTGACGGCGCTCTTTAGGTCCATGCCGGTAGGTCCCTACCGGAAGAATTCCGGCCCTAACGGAAAAGCAGAATCACCCTCCGCCTAGCTCAATCCTTCCAGGACTTTTTCAATCGATTTATTGTCCCGCTGTTCGAGGATCTCGTTGACGTGGACGTGGCGAACCACGCCTCCCTTGTCGATGACCACGGTCGCGCGGTTGGTGATTCCTTTATCATCGAGATAGAGGCCGAACTTCGCGGCCGCCTCGCCGCGCGGATGGAAATCCGCCAGCAAGGGGTAAGAGACTTTCAGATGCTCGGCGAAGGCTTTATGCGCCCAAACGCTGTCGACGCTCAAGCCCAGCACCTGGGCGTTGAGTTTTTCAAACTCCTTCAGATCGTCCCGGAAGCAGGAATGTTCCTTGCTGCAGACCGGGCTGAAATCGAGCGGGTAGAAGGCCAGCACGACGTTCTTCTTGCTTTGGAAACTGCTCAAGGTGACGTCGTTCTGGTCCTGATCTTTCAAAGTAAAATCCGGCGCTTTATCGCCGACAGTAATCGTTTGACCCATATTCCCTCCTGTGATTTTCCGCTTTCTATTTAGTATTTGGGCATTGCCGGGTCGACCTGATCGGCCCAGGCCAACACTCCGCCCTGTAAATTGTGGATCTTCCGGAACCCGGCCTTCATGAGCAGTTCCACGGCATCCGCGCTCCGTTTGCCCGAACGGCAGTGGACGACGATCTCATCGGCTGAGTTCAATTCGTTCATCCGTTTCGGCACATCGCCGAGCGGAATCAAGACAGAGCCCTCGATTTTACAGATCTCAACCTCGTGCGGTTCCCGCACATCGACCAGGACGAACGGTTTCTTTTCGTCCATCATCTTCTTCACTTGCACCGGGGTAAGTTCCGGCACGGTGATTTTCACCTCCACCTCTTCGCCGCGAATCCCGCAGAACTCTTGGTAGTCGATCAGCTCTTTCACCGTAGGATTCTCGCCGCAAATGGGGCAGCCCGGGCTTTTGCGGAGCTTCAGCTCGCGGAACTTCATATTCACCGCATCGAACAGCAGCAGCCGCCCGACGAGCGAAGAACCCTGACCCAAGATTAATTTAATGGTCTCCATCGCCTGCAGGCTACCGATGATGCCGGGCAGCACGCCGAGCACCCCGCCCTCGGCGCAACTCGGGACCAAGCCCGGCGGCGGCGGCTCCGGATAGAGGCACCGGTAGCAGGGGCCTTCCTTGGCGTAGAAGACCGAGACCTGCCCTTCGAAGCGAAAGATGCTGCCGTAGACGTTCGGCTTGCCGAGCAGCACGCAGGCGTCGTTGACCAAGTAGCGGGTGGGGAAGTTATCCGTTCCGTCAACCACGATATCGTAGTCGGCGAAAATCTTGAGGGCATTCTCCGAGGTAAGCCGTTGGGGATGGGGAATTACCTCCACATTCGGGTTGATGTCGCCGATCGTATCTTTGGCCGAGTCGAGCTTCAGACGCCCCACGTCGTCGGTATCGTGGATGATCTGCCGCTGGAGATTGGTGAAATCGACCACGTCGAAGTCCACCATCCCCAGCTTGCCCACGCCCGCCGCGGCCAGGTAGAGCGCCAAGGGGGAGCCGAGCCCTCCGGCGCCGATGGTGAGCACCTTGGCCTGTTTCAGTTTAAGCTGCCCCTCCATGCCGACCTCCGGCATGATCAGGTGGCGGCTGTAGCGAAGAATTTCGTCTTTGGACAGCTGGGTGGGAGCCGTCGTCGATACGCTTGCCATACCTTCCTCCCCTTGCCGGGAAAACGCTGGGTTGCGAAAAACCCTTCCGGCCTTCCCGTTCTCAAATTTATTTCAATTAGGAATCATCGGGTCCGACCGCCCGCGTCGTTCCGGCCCTACCGGAACCACCCGGGCTACCAACACCAGGGGGGACAGGCGCATCCGCCTGCAATGGAAGGAACAATAGAAATGACGTCGTTTTCCTTGAGAAGAGTCTGCTCGTTTTTCAGGTACCGGATGTCTTCATCGTTAAGGTAGACATTCACGAAACTGCGAAGCTTCCCTTCGTCGGTGTACAGCTGGCGCTTCAGGTCGCCGTACTGCGTGGTTAAGCCGGAAAGGGCCTCGGCGACCGTGGTGGCGCTGATTTCGATCGAGTCCTTCTTCCCCGCATAAGGACGCAAGGGAGTGGGAATGATCACTTTTACCGCCATAACTATCTCCTCTGTTGGGCTCCTCTTTGGGCTCCTCGGTCGGGTTCCTCTGCTGTGCTGGGGAAGCGGTCCTGGGAAACTTCGATACAAACGCCCCGAACGGCACCGTCTTAGAAGCCCTCCCACGGTTCCGGGTCGAAACCGGTCCGGTCTTCCTTCAGCACCCAACTCGTCATCTCTCCGGGTTTGCCCTGAGATACGTTTAGGATAACATAAGAATACCACGGCCAGCCATGGTCGCGGTCATAGTCCGAGGGGCGCGCCGGGTGGTCGGGGTGGGAGTGGTAGTAGCCCAGCACCTCCAGGCCCCTCTCCCGCGCGTCCTTTTCGATCCCCATCTGCTCTTTCGGGTCGATCAGAAATCGGTTCCGTTCGGTCTCCAATTCGGCCGAATCCCGGGGGAGGAGCCGGTCGGCCTTTTCCGGGTCCGTGCGGAGATTCGAGACCTTGGCCGCCTCCATCACCTCTTTACCGTCGTCGTCGGCTTTGGCTTTGACTTTTCCTACCAGAATACCGCAGCACTCGTTCGGGTAAGCTTCTCGGCCGTGTTGGCGGATGCTCTCGACGGCCCCATGGGGAATTCTTAGTGTCATTTGGTTTTAGATGCTTCGGATTCCTCGCCGATTCTCCCCAAGCCTTACTTTTCTTCCCAAAAGCGCTCGCTCAGGTACTTGTCTCCGCTATCGGGAAATATGGTCACGATCACGGGCTTGGAGTCCCCCTCCGCACCTTTGCCGGCTTCTGGAATCTGCTGGGCCACCTTCAGGACGGCGGCCATCGCGGCGCCGGAGGAGATTCCCACCAGCAGTCCCTCTTCGCGCGCCAGACGGCGCACCATTTGGTGGGCCGCTTCCGTGCTGACGCCGAAATCATCGTCCGCCACTGCCGGGTCATAAATCTTGGGAACGATGGCCGTCTCCATGTGCTTCAACCCTTCGAGCCCATGAAAGGGGGAATCGGGCTGGAAGGAGACGCAGCGGATACCGGGAACCAACTCCTTCAGCCGCCGCGCGGTTCCCATAAAGGTCCCGCTGGTGCCGAGCCCGGCGACGAAGTGGGTCACGCGTCCTTCGGTCTGATCATGAATTTCAAGCGCCGTCGTTTTATAGTGAGCCTGCCAATTCGCCGGATTGTCGTACTGATTGGCATAGAAATATCGGTCCGGATTCTCCTTATAAATTTCTCTCACCTTGCGGATGGCCCCGTCGCTGGACTCCATCGGGTCGGTAAAGACCACCTCGACACCGTACGCCTTCAGGATTCGTTTCCTCTCCGGGCTGGCGTTCGACGGCATGCAGAGCTTCACCCGGTATCCCCGCGCCGCGCCGACCATGGCGTAGGCGATTCCGGTATTTCCGGAGGTGGCGTCGATCAGGACCTTTTTCCTCCTCAGAGCTCCCGTACGCTCGGCCTCGCGGATAATGTTCAGCGCGGGACGGTCCTTGACCGAGCCGCCCGGATTCATCCCTTCGAGCTTGGCATAAAATTCGATACCGGGGAAATCACTTACGATGCGCCGCAGGGCCACCAGGGGCGTATTGCCCACCAGGGACAGTACATCCATGGCGGTATTGGTCCCCATATTCGGTTGAAGCTTCTTTTGTTGAATTTTAGGCACTTGCACGATTCTTGGAGTTCCCCTCGATAGTAAAGGACCATTTTAAGTAGTATTCTGAAACAGAGTCAATCGAAGGAGAGCGAAAGACCATGGGCAGGGGGTCGGACGGCGGGTGAGGAGACCCGAAAGCGCCTCCAGGAAGCCGGTTTCGAAATTTCGGAAGCCAAGGGCGAGCCCCACCTCTTTCACCTTAAAAAGTATAACTTCCTCCTTACCATAGACTTACCTGCACGTTCCGCCCCCACACCCAAAGGTGCTCCCGGCTACCTGGTCAATGGGCGGCCCTGGCGGCTGGAGGACCGGGGATACCAGAAATTCTGGTGGCTCGACGGCCGACGCATCCCCGCGCTGGCCGTGCAACTCCAGGCTCTCCACCAATGCGAGGCCGAGGTGCGCGCCCTTCTGGGACTTCCTTCTATCAGAGTGTCGCCCATCATTCTGAACGAGTACACCGCCCGTGCCGCGCTCCCTCCTCCGCACTCGTCGGCGGGTAGGAGGTGTGGTATGGTAGATTCTTGAGGGTCGAATCCATGAAAACGGCATCATGTTTATGATTCTGGCACTGGTCGACGACCTGTTCTTTTCCGCCAAGCTCGCCGAGGGGGCCAAACAGGCGGGCGTAACGTTGAAAACGGTGGGTACCCGCGAGGCGGTCTTGGAGAACTTGAAGGAGGGGTCCGTCGCCGGCTTGATTTTCGATCTCGATTGCGGGTCTACGGATGCGGTCGAGCTCATCGGTTCCCTAAAAGCCGCTCCGGACGCGAAAGCGAAACTCTTGCCGCCGATGGTCGCCTTCGTCCGCCATACGCACGAAGACACCATCCGCCAAGCTGAAGCTGCCGGTTGCGATCGAGTCCTGCCGCGGTCCTCTTTTTTTAAGGACCTACCGGGACTCCTGCGTTCATTCCCTAATAGGGCTCTCCCAGGCTCCTGAGGAAAATCCCCCCACCTTGCCACCCCGTCCGGGCATAAAGCATCTAAAGTGAAGGGCATGGGCAGTCGAAATAACCTCAAGAGGGCTGTTCCGCCGAACCGGGAAAATCGTGTCGACGCACAGCAGCGAATGCGAGGGAAAACCAGCTATGCTTAGAGGCCATGCCATCCGGCAGCTCTTCGGTGATCTGATCCGCAAGAGCTTCTACCAGGACCTCCACTTCTACGACTATAAAATTACAGGTTATGTCGCCGATCTGCTGGTGGAATTCCTCCACACCGACCAACTCTATAAGATCCGGAACGGCCCGGGGAAACAACTGAATGATGTCGGGGAGATGCTGCTCGAATCGAACCCTCTGTTCGAGGCGTCCTCCTTTGACCGCGAGCGCGAGGTGCGCAAGCACATCGGCGATTACGTCCTCTTTCTCACCGGACTCTTCCTTGCCTACTTGCCCCGCCGGCGGCGTTCTCGGAGCCTCGATTCGGTCCTCGACTACGTGAAGGCGGGGAAGGAATCCTACGGCATCGTCGCCAAGTTCGACCAATTCGAGTACCGGGACGCGGCGCCTCTGTTCGGCAGGCTCTCGGAACATTTCGAGCTCTGCGTCTTCGGCCTGAACCGCGTCGGCGGCTCGTTGCAGGAGATGGAAAGCCGGCCCTTAGAACAGGCCGAGCGCGTTCTCATCACCTAACTGTTAACCGGCGCTTCTTCTTACTCACTTTCTTCCCCCCACTCTTCCTATTTTCATGGGCTATTTTCACGAGCACCTCTGCCGTACGTACAAGTACCGTATAATCGACTCCCGGCGGGAATCTGCTTGCAACCTCTTCCATTATGGAAATCTACCGGCGGGCGCGGCTGGGCGAAGTGCCCGACTGCCGCCGACGTTGCCACCTCTACAGCAACATCACTTCCCACCTCTACGTTCACACCTTCTGGGACTTGGCCCGGGAGTAAAAGTAGAAACCCCTTCCCAGCCCTTGTGAATTGCCCGCGCTGGGGAAACGAGCTACAATTCTATGAGGTCCCCGAAAAGTCGTCCGCGCACGAAAGAGGAAAGCCGAAAGGCGAGGGAGGAAGTTATGCGAAATCTATTTTGCCCGCTGATGGTATTGAGTATGGCCCTGGGCGTGGTCCCGAGACTGGAAAGTCTCCCGGCTCCGGCTCCAGCCGCCACGCAAGCGGAACTTGCCCAACTGCTGAAAAGCCCCGAAGAGCGCGTGCGGGCGGACGCTGCCGAAAAGCTCGGCAAGGGGGGCAAGGGGAGCGCCGTCGCGATTCTGGCCGGCGCGGTCAACGACCCCAGCGACAAGGTCCGCCGCAAAGTCGTCATCGCGCTGGACCGCATCCGCTACCCGTCCACCCTCACCCCGCTGATTCAGGCGACGGAGGATTCGGCGGCTGAACCGGGCCGCTTGGCCGTGCTGGCTCTGGTGAACCATTACACCGGAGGTGAGCTTCACCTCGGCGTGGGCGGCGCGTTTCGCAGCATCGGCGGTACGTTCCAAGGTGGGTACTTGTCGGACGACAGAAAGATCGACCCGGACATGAAGGTTTCGCCCGAGGTGATTCAGGGTCTCGACCAAGTGCTCAAGCGCAATCAACAGCCCTGGCCCGTGCAACGAGCCTCGGCCTGGGCCTTGGGCGTGCTGCTGGCGCGCTCCAGCGTGCCGACGCTGGTCACCGCGGCCCACTCGCCAGATAAACATCTGGCCCGCGCATCGCTGAACGCCCTCGCCAAACTTCAAGACCGCTCGGCCGGGCCGCTCTTGTTGAATTTGCTCAATTCGGCTCATACGGGCGTCCGCCGTGACGCCGCCCTCACCGCCGGTCTCCTGCAGGCCTCAGAGGCCGTCATGCCGCTCACCCGGCTCTACCAGAAGGATGCGGACAAGAAGGTGCGGGAAAAAGCTCTGGAGGGATTGGCATACCTGGGCAAGCCCGAGTCCGCTCCCCTATTTCTGGAAGCGTTGAAGAAGCGGAACAAAAACATGCGCATGAGCGCCGCCGAGGGCCTGGCCCGCACCAAGGACCCGCAGTGGTTGGACGAGGTGAAGTTCGCCCTAGGCGAAGAAGAGGAGGGGCAGGTCCGGCTGGCCATGGCCTTCGCCCTTTGCGCCATGGGCAGCTATGAATATACTTCCGACCTGGTTCAACAGCTCGGTTCCCGCTTTCGCAGGAACTACGCGCGGACTTATCTGATCGAGCTTTCCCGCATCCCCGACTTCCGCCCCCAGCTCTATTTGCAACTGGGTCACCACGCCGTCGACGTCCGCGTGAATCTTTGCCGCGTGTTGCTCTACCACGGCGACCAAGCCACCATCGACGCGCTGAAGCTTTTGACGGAGGATGACTCGGCGGACGTGGCGATCGAGGCGCTCCGGGCCACACGCGTGATTCGCGCGCGGGAGATGGCGAGAGGAGGCCCCTCGCCGCAGATTCCGCTTCCCTAACCGTACCGGGAACGAAAATATCGTCTCCTTCCCGTTCGGAACCGAGAGCCCCACCATGCCGCTTCAGAAGATTGAAAACTACGCCCCGGGAATGACCGCCACCGAGGAGATGTACCGGATGCTCGAGGGCGGCCGAGTGCTCTATTTTCCCCAAACGCCGTTCGAGCTCCCCCGCGAAGAGCGCGACTTTCTCGTCTCCCAGGAGAAGACCGAAGCCGGATACCACAAAAACATCAGCTACCGGCCTCTTCAAGACCGGCTCAAGGGACTCAAGCGCGCGGACCGGAAAACCCGCGCGCGCATGCAGGAGATCCTGCGCAACTACTCCCGGCGCGCCATTCAGTTCACCGGTTCTTTTCTTCTCCGCTATGCCGAATCCCGGCGCATCGACTACGCCAGCTTTCGCCCCCTCGAAGAAGAAGGACGGAAGATCGCCTTCCACTCCCGCAACGACCTGCTTCACATCGACTCGTTCCCCACACGGCCTTCCGAAGGCGACTGCCTGCTGCGCGTCTTTACCAACGTCCACCCCACGCACCCGCGCGTCTGGGTCACATCAGATAATTTTGCGACGCTGGTCCGCCGCTACGGCGAAGAAGCCGGCCTGCCCCAGCCTCCCGGTCTGCTGCGAAGAATCGGTCGCGGCCTGCGCCGCACCCTCGCCGGGCTTCGCCTGTCGGCGGCGCCGCGCTCCGAATACGATCAATTCATGCTCCGCTTCCACCACTACATGAAGGAGAACTCCGCTTTTCAAAAAGAGTGCCGGAAGGAGCAAGTCGAATTCTCTCCCGGGTCCAGTTGGATCGTCTTTACCGACATGACGTCGCACGCCTGCCTGCGCGGGCGGCACATGCTGGAGCAGACCTTCTTCATCCGCCGCGCCGGCCTCGTCTGCCCGGAGAGGGCTCCGGTGGCGATCCTCGAAAGCCTCACCCACCGTTGTCTGACGGGGTAAAGCTTCCTCGTGCGGCAGCCCGCACTTCCCTCCTCACTTATATCTCCGCACGGCTCCCTGCCGGCAATAGATTTCCATTTTGTGTGGGGAAGTAAAACGTAAGGGGAAATGCGAAAAAGGCGGGACGGCTACTCTTCTTGCGGTTCTCGATTCACCAGGCCCTGGGTAGCGGATTCGATTAAGGCGGGTTCCTCGGCCATCGCCCAGCGGCGGTCTTCGGAAATGGCGAAATAACCCTTCTTGGAACGGACCTTCGCGCCCTTGCGGCGCACGCGTACCTGAATGGTGCGATACGTTCCGTCAAGCGTCGAATTCTGCGGCTTGTACGCCAGGACGTACTGTTCTTCCAGCTCGCGCCGGATCCCCTCGAGCGAATCGATCATCTGCACGAACCGCTCCGCCGAATAGACACCCTGACCCTTGGACAGAGCGCGGTTTTGCGAGGTCCCGGGAAATTGGCTGCCGCTCGATTGATAACCGCGCATGTCGGCCCCGTAGGTCTCCTTGAGGGGGAACCCCGCCTGGCCGCCCGTTTCCCGAGAAAGCCGTTTGAGGAACTTGTCGCCGGGATTTGCAAACCCGTAGGACGTGGTGCCGATCGTATAGATCACCACTTCGGCGAGCCGCGCCATGGAGATGACCTCTTCCAAGGAATGCTCGCTTTCGGCGTCGTTGCCGTCGCTGATGACAACCAAAACGCGCCGGGTCGAACGGGGTGTTTCGTGACGGACCATCATGTCCTTACAAGCGAAATAGAGCGCATCGTAGAACGCCTTGCCGCCGCCGGCTTTCAAATCCTGGATCGATTCGTTCAATTTGTCGCGGTCGTTGGTGAAATCCTGGACCACTTCGAGCGAGGCGTCAAAGGTAAGAAGGAAAAGCTTGTGGCGGCGGCTGCGTTGCAGAAGGACGTAGGCGAATTCGCTGGCGGCGTCCTTTTCAAAAGTGAGGTGGCGCCGAGCGCTGTTGCTGGTGTCGAGCAATAGCCCCACGCGCAGGGGAACATCCGTTTCGCGGCGGAAATAGGAGATCTCCTGCCGTTTTCCGTCTTCGTAAATATTGAAGTCACTTTTGGTGAGACCGATTAGAAGCCTGTCCTTCGAGTCATAAACGGTCACGGGCACGCTGACCTCGTCCACCCGGATAACGATCGTCTCGGTGGGCAGATCTTGGGAATCGGCCGCGGCGGAAGGCGAAGAAGATGAAGCCGATGCGGGAGAGGGTTCCGAATGGGGCTGCTGCCCCCCAACAGACCAGGTTCCCACGATCAATCCCATAAAAACACAACTGCGGCGGAGCCACCCGGCACGGCCATCGATCTGAAATCCGGACAAAATCCTGAAAAAACTCACTTTATTACAGCCTTTTCTTAGACCCACCCGGTGACGGTTGTTCCTTCTTCCCGTTCTTCTTTCTTCTCGGAACTTTCCGCTTCCTGTTCACCGCTCTTCGAATTCAAATCCTATCCCGCGGCGGTATCCTTATTCCTCAGGTGACTCTTCTTTCTCTTCTTCCTTCGATTTTTCCTCGGGGTTCCCGGAATCGACGGGGAAATTTGGACCGTTCGAAGCGGGGCCGGGGCTCACCCCGTCCGCCGCAGGCTCCGGTTGCGAGGCGCCGTCGCCGCCGGAAGTAATTGGCTTCAGCACGACCGAGCTTCCCACCCGTGCTCCGCCCGGGGTGGTCTTGGGTCTGGACCCCTCGGCATCTTTGCCGTCTTTCGCCAGGACCATGACGGGTGTCTGGGTCGGCCGCACCGGTCCGCGGCGGGTCGCCGAAAGGTTCGGCTTGCTGCTCATGATGCCGGCAAAACGGGAGAACAATCCCTGCCCCTTCCTTCGCCTCTGGTCCCACTGAGCGCGGATCATCGTAGCCCGCGTCGGCCGGGGCGCGGGAATTCCCATGGTGACCAGCCGCTGCTTCGAGGGCTCCACATACGGGCTCAAGGGGTAGTCGGAAACGACGCGCGCGTAGTAGACAACGCTTTCGTCTTTTTTCCCGACCTTCTCCAGCGTATCGGCCAGCATCCAGATGCTCTCGTCCGCCCGGCTGTAGGCCGGATAGTCGTCGGCGATCTCCTCTAGGCGCGAGATCGCCGCCTTATAGGCCTGTCTTTGATAATAGAAGTGTGCGATGCGGAAATTCGCCGAGGCCACCAACTCCTGCACCTGGCGAAGCTTGGCTTTTACTTTGCGGAGTAAGTAGCTGTCAGGATAGCGGAGAATGAACTCTTTGAACTCGGCTTCGGCCATGCGGGCCTGAGCCAGGTCGCGCCCCGCCTTGCTGAGGCGGCGGTAATGCGCCAGCCCCACTTTGTATTGCGCCTCCGGCGCTTCCGGCGCGGTGGGGAAAAACGTGATGAAATCTTTGTACTCGGCCTGCGCCTGCGTCAGGCCGGCCGTTCCGCCTTCACGAAAATAAGCATCCGCGATGGCGAGCTTCGCCTTGGCCAGATATTCGCTGTCGGGATAGGTGTTGATCAACGTCTGGAGAGTCAGGCGGCCGATGTCGTACCGGCTCCTAGCGATATCGACCAGGGCTCGATCATAGAGAATCTTATCGGGCTGATCAGATTCCGCCATGCCCTGAGCAATCTTCTTCGCCTCATGCGACCCGCAGGCCGCCAGGGCCAGGACCGCCGAGAGGAAAACCACACCACGCAGGTTCCTCTGCATCCCTGCGCCCTCGTTCCATGGGCTGAATCGACTGAACACCATCAAACCGTCCTCTTCCTTACACCTGGTGTGCCTGCGCCGCCTCGCCGGCTGCCCGCACCAAATCTTCCAAAACCGCCCCTGGGTTCTTACTCAAAAAGACGGCCGCACCCACCACCAGGATGTCCGTCCCGGCCCGAGTCAGAGACACTAAATTCCGCTCGCTGATCCCGCCGTCAACCTCAATGCGAAAATCCAAACGCCTCTCTCCTCGCAGCCGCCGCAACTCCCGCACCTTCTCCACAGCTCTGGGAATAAACTTCTGCGCTCCGAACCCCGGGCTCACCGACATCACCAGTACATAATCGAGATCCTCCAGGACGTCCTCCAGTACGGCGACCGGCGTCGAAGGATTGATAGCTACGCCAGCCTGTACTCCCTCGGCCCGGATGGCCTGCAGAACCCGATGGAGATGCGGCGTGGCCTCCTGATGCACCGAGACCATGTCCGCGCCTGCCTCGATAAACCGGGGCGCGTACTGCTCCGGGTCGGCCAGCATCAGATGGCAGTCCAAGACCAAGTCCGTCGCCTTCCGCAGCGAGGAGACCACGGGCGGACCTATCGTGAGATTGGGCACAAAATGCCCGTCCATCACATCGACATGCACAATCGCCGCACCCCCCGCCTTGATAATTTCCAACGCCTCTACAAGACGGGTGAAGTCCGCCGAAAGGATCGATGGCGCGATTTCTGCCATGAATGCCTGCTCCGAACCCAATCAGACAATTCCAGGATAGCATAAAGATTTCACTCCGCCAATCGCGTTCCCCGCCCGCCCCGGCCTCTTCGGACTCATCCCCTTACGGCCGAGTAACTCTTTTCAATCCAATACAATATACCGACGGCAAGAGAAAGGAGAACCTGGGGCTCGACAAGATCAACTCGATCAGACTCGCCCACCTCTCGTACTTGGCGCGATAGTAGGACTTTCCCACCGGCTCGACCGCAGGGAAGGCGGCCTGGAGCAGTGCCGTCAACTCTTCTTCCCGAAATCCCGCGTGGGCGCCCAGCTCGTTGGCCCATCGGCCGCGAAGCCGCATCCAAACATCCTGCAAGTTCCAGACCACCTTCTCCCGGAACGTTGCTCTTCCCCCCAGGTAACCCACCCACCGCCCTTTGTTCGGAGTTCCCACCAAGGCCAGCCCGCCGGGCCTCAGGACCCCGAACATCTCCCGGACGGCCCGCGCGGGGTCCCGAACATGTTCGATCACGTGATAGCAGTAGACCGCGTCAAAGACACCTTGCCGGAAGCAGAGTTGGCGGGCGTCGCCTTGGACCAAAGAGACTTGCGGCCCAAGCCCCGCCGCGCCGTCAAACGAGACATCTACTCCGACTACCTGGGAGGGAATCCGTCCGGCCAGGGCGCTCGGTTCCACCCCGCTCCGGCATCCGATCACCAAAACCCGCGACGGCTTCAATCCGTGGCGGGCAAGGTGCTGCGCGAAAAAACCGGCTTCGAAATCGTAGGACATAAGCGATTCGGGTCGCTCGATTCCCCCTCAACTCTCGCACCGAGAACCTGGAAAAAGAAAAAGGGCACAGAGTAGGCTAGCTACCCTGTGCCCGCGTTTAAAGGTTTATGGTCGGATCAAGCGAGTCCGACGCTACGCTCCCGGTGGGCTGATCTGCACCAGATCCGGTTGCTCCTCCTTGGGCTTTTTCAGGACCATCTCTTCATAGATGCGCCGCACCTCGGCCGCCTCTTTCGCCGCTCGCCGCCGCGCTTTTTCTTCTTCGGCTGCGTTCTGCGGGATTGAGGCGTCAAGGACACGAACCCGGGCGGAATCCTCGGCGTCGATGTTCAGCGAGTGCTCATAAGTTTTGAGATCGACACTCTTTCCTTTGGCATAGATCTGGTGCTTTCCGTGTTCTTTGTACCACTCGGCCACGGTGGCGTTCTTGTGCATATTCTCGATAATGTTCCGCCATCCGACGCCGGTGTTGTAAGCGCAGAAGGAGATTTCCCCGTGCTGCGTCCCGTAGGGGATGATGCACATCTCGGTGCGGCGGAAGTCGTAGTTGAACAGGTCCTGGAACCACATGCCGGCGACAAAGAGCAGGTTCCAGGGGTCCTCACGCCGCTTCATGGTGATCTCTTTCGTACGGGCTCCGGAGACGTCCCCGTAGTTCTTCCCGCTCAAACCCCAGGACTTGTCGAATTTCTTGAGCAAGTCCATCAGGGCCAGGCTCGGCGGCGCGCCGAAGGGCTTGTAGTTCTTGAGCAGCGCCAGCGCCATCATGAGATTGGAGAACTTCTTGCCGCGTCCCGCGTCGGTTATCTTCCGGGTGTCGGCGATCAGTCCCGGCACGTTCAGAAAATCCGGAACCGGCGTCATCTCTTTCGTATTTTTGTTGATCATCAGCGCCGTGCCGATGCCGCAGTTCGGATGACAGCCGCAGTTCACCTGTCCCCAATCGGCCTTCGGGCCGTGGGACATATCCGAAAAGTCCCCAAAGGTTCCCATCAGCGAAAGCGGGAACCAATCCCTTGTCGGCTCGGTCATTCCGGTCTGCTTCTTGACGTCGGCGGCAAGATGGGAAAGCGTGTAGCGTTGTTTCAACCGCCGCTCTTCGGTAATTTCCTCGTCGCGTCCCGTAAAGGAGACCGGCTGGAAGGCGAGGAAGGCGATTTTTCCCGGGTTTTCGGCGGCGAAGCGGATGATGGGGCCCACCTGTTCATTGTTCACGTTGTTGACCAGAGTGATGACCAGAATGATCTCTATCCCCGCCCCGTGCAAGTTCTCAATGGCGCGGAGCTTGACGTCGAACAGGTTGCCGACTTTGCGGTGGCTGTTGGCGTCATTGCCGATGCCGTCGAACTGGAGATAGGCATAGCGGAGTCCGGCCTCGAAGGCGCGGTCACAGAACTCGCGGCTCTTGGCGAATTCGATGCCGTTCGTGGCCGCCTGCACGCTGTTGTAGCCCAGCTTGCGGGCGTAGCGGATGGCGTCGGTAAAATAGGGCGACATGGTCGGCTCACCGCCCGAGAACTGTACGGACATCTGCCGGCGCGGTTTGATCTTTATGGAGTTGTCGAGCACTTCTTTAATGTCCGACCAGGTCAGCTCATGGACGAAGCCGACTTGATTGGCGTCCATGAAGCAGGGGTCGCACATCATGTTGCAGCGATTCGTCAGGTCCACGGTCAGTACGCTGCCGCGCCCGTGCTGGATAGTGCTGGTGCCGTGGTTGTGGAGGTCCTTATCATTGTGCGCGCCAATGTCGCGGCCGGGGAAGTTCTGTTCAATCCAAGCCAGGAACCGCGAGTCGACGGCCATGATGTCTTCGTAGCGTCCGTGAGTCGGGCACTCCTTGATCATCCAAATCTCGCCGTCGCGCTCGATGATATCCGCCGGGATCTCGCCCACTTTTTCGTTCATCAACGTCTTCCAGTCCTGCTCGCCGCTGATGATGCGCTCACGGGCCTCCCGGACGCAGCCGGGACACAAAGAATCCGTCTTCCGCGGCCACCCCAGCGTCGGCTTGGTCTTCTCCCAAGACTTCAGCAACGGTTTCTCCGACCAGCGCGGCGTAAAGGTTGCTCCGGATTGAAACTTATCATTAAAGTATTGAATTCCATTAAATGCAGTTCGTGCCACGGCACAGATCGCGCTATCAAAATATTTCAGTGCCTGCTTTCCATGAGTCCTTGGCATAGTCTATCTCCTCTCTCTTTTCTCTTTGTGGTGAGGAAGCGCCTGTTCGGTTAGGGTAAGGTAACGCTTGATCCGAGGGAACCGCTGAGGGTAACGATATAAACTCAAAAAGGCCTATTCGCCGTATGTAACTACCCCCGACGCTTGTCCAGTCCTACCGCTCCGCCTCTTACTGCCTCCAAACAGGAACCGCTAAACAATAAAGGAACCCCGAACGTGCCACTCCATTCCGATCGAGGCCACTTTACTATACTATCGAGATTATAGGCAATTCCGCCTACTGCTAGGGGTCCTCTCCCCCCTCTTACACGGTCCTACCTGGCGCGGAGTGTATCACAATATGCGGACTTTGCTCCTAAGGAAATTCAGCGCAAAGGTAATTTCCTACGGTTCAATGGGGAAATAAGAAATTGAATGGAATCGCTAATCTTGCTGAAAATCAAAGAGTTGCGAAGTTCAGAGAGGTCCGGCGGAGGTAGGGGAGGTAAACCATAAGCATTGTCCCGCTCACGGAACTTCCCGCCCCCTCCCGACGACCTACGGCCGCGGCACCCCGGGTTTCAATTTGTTCATTCTACCTGGTGGCAGTATAATCCGGCCCGTAAACTTTTCCGATGCCAAGTTTTGGTGACGAGCCCTCCCTGCGAGGGGACTGAGTTGAGGCAGGTGTCCCCTATCCGACAGCTCAATCGATGTGAAACCGAATCGCCGGGCTAAAACTTTTTTTGCCCGCACCAGGAGGCTGAAATGAAACGAACCCTAACAGGCTTGTTGCTGGCGGGAGTGCTGTCCTTGCTGCTTTGGCCCGCGTCCGCCACCGCCCAGGGGACGTCGTGGAAAGAGTACATAGAGGCGGCAGGAAACGCTTACCAGCAGGCCGACTCCGCTCGAGCCGAAAAGCTGGTCAAGGCTGCCCTTAGAGAAGCGGAAAAGTTCGGAGAGCAAGACCCACGCTTTGCCGCCAGCCTCAACAACCCCTGGCGAGGCTTTACCACGAGCAGGGCAACTACGCCGAAGCCAACCCGCTTTACCAGCGGTCGCTGGAAATCATGGAGAAAGCTCTGGGGCCGGAGCATTCAAACGTAGCCTCCAGCCTTGAGAATTACGCCGCCTTGCTGCGGAAAATTGACCGGGACGCTGAGGCAGAAAATGATGGGAGCCCGCGCCCAGGCCATCCGCGCCAAGCACGCTCAGGAAAACCCACCTACTCAATAGACGCTTCCAGGACCTCCTGCGGCGTATGAACTTGCGGGAGTTAGCTCCTCGCGTTGACTTGTCCTTAGGGTACGGGCTAGGATGGCTCCACCAGGGCGGATACCTTACTTGTGGTTGGCAAGACACTTTCCCGCATAGAAAGCAAGAAAGGAGTTGTCGTGCGCTACTTGGTTAGAGCCCATTTCATTGAGGAGAAAATGGGGGAATTCTTCAGGAAGCTGAGTGACGATACCATTGTCCGGCAAAGGCCGGATGGGCAGGAAATCCTGAACTCCATGCAGCAAGCCAGGATCACCGCACCAGGATTCATCGAGTGGTGCGAAACTTGCTACTGCACCACCCCCCTGGCTCACGAACGGGCCACAGTTTACGATCACTTTCTTACGAATATTCGGACCCGGGAAATCGACTCGGACCCCGAGGTCATGGGTGACTCATTCTGGGACTACTTGCAGGATTTGACGTTGGCCAAGGACCCGTAGTGCCGTTAATGTAGATGCCCCCGCTTCCAAGACCTGCTGCGGCGCATGAATTTTCCGGAGTAGACCGTGCGTTGCCTCAAGTGCGGAACCCAATGCTATCGACCCTCCTCGTCAAAAAGAAGGCTCTTGAGGCCGGATTCGACTTGGTCGGGATTGCCCCCGCCAATACTCTCAATGATAATGACACTCCCCCTGACACCCCCCCAGGCGCGCCGAACGACCTGAAGTTTGCCCGCAAGTGGTGGGAAAAGGGGTACGGGGGCGAGATGCGCTACCTGGCGAACCCGAAACGCTACGACCCGCGTCGGGTGCTGCCCGATGCACGCTCCCTCATCTCGGTCGGACTGGTCTATAACACGCCGTTTCCCTATTCGCCCCCAGCCGCCGCAGAAGGCAAGGCAAGGGGCTGGATTTCCCGCTACGCCTGGGGCGAAGACTACCACCGGATTCTCAAGCGCAAGCTCGAAGCGCTGTGCCGGGCGCTCTCCGAGACAGCTCCCCAGGCCGCATTGCTTCCCTATGTCGATACGGGACCCGTCGTCGAGCGGGCCTTTGCGCGCCTGAGCGGCATCGGCTGGATGGGAAAGAATACCTGCATCATCCACACTCGAAAGGGGTCGTGGTTCTTTCTGGGGGCGGTTCTGACCGACCTGGACCTTGAACCTGACACCCCTGCGCCCGACCGCTGCGGCAGTTGCCGGCGATGCCTCGACGCCTGTCCCACCGACGCCTTCGTCGCTCCCTACGTGATGGATGCCTCGCGCTGCATCTCCTACCTGACCATCGAGCTTCGCGGCGTAATCCCCGAGCCTTTGCGGGAGCCGATGGGCAATCACGTCTTCGGCTGCGACATCTGCCAGGACGTCTGCCCCTGGAACCGCAAGGCGGCCCTGAGCAAGAACAAGGAAGAGGCGTTTCAACCCTTACCGCTCTCTCCCCCTGACTCCGTAAACCCGGGCGAGGGAGGAGGGGAAACATTGTTTCACCCGTCGCTGGAACAACTGGCTTCCTTGACGAAAACGGAAGCAGCTTTTCGCCGCCTCTTTCGCCGCTCGCCGGTCAAGCGGGCGAAGTACCGCGGATGGTTGCGGAATCTGTGTGTGGCGATGGGCAACTCCGGCCGCGCGGAGTTCGTTCCGTGGCTGGAGAAATTAACGGAAGGAGAGGATGCTTTACTCTGGGAGCATGCCGCCTGGGCGCTGGAGCGGATTCGGTCCGCCAGCCCTTCGGGGGAGCCATCCTTAACAAAGAACAGATGACTACTTTCCGCCCAAGCCCTTCCGGATTTCCTTCAGGCCCGTCGTCGCCGCCCCTCGCAGGAAGGAAAAATCGTTCAACAAGGTCAGCCACTGCGCGCCGCGCTCGAACCAGGCGAGCGCTTCCTGCGGTGTCTCGGAGATGATGCCAAACGGGATGCCCTTCGCCCGGGTCTTATGAAGAATTTCCTGCGCCAGCAGGCCGCCGGGAAAAGGAAAAGACCCGACCGCTTCGGGTCCCCTGCCCGCCTTTTTCCCTTCCTCGACGAAGGCGTTGCCGAGCGCCTCGGTCTCGGCGCTTTCCCCGAAAGAAAACGCCAGGTCGAACGCTCCGACGAAGACGGCGTCGACGCCGGGCACCGCCAGAATGCGGTCCAGGTCGCGAAGGGCAAAGACATGTTCAATGAGAACCGCCACTGTGGTCGAGGCGTTCGCTTCCTCGACATACTCGGTCGCCGGCCTGCTTTGCGCCGCAGGACGCAGCGGGCCGTAGCTCCGGTTCCCCAACGGGGGATACTTCGCCGCCCGGACCACCTGCTCGGCCTGCTCGACGGAGGTGATCAGCGGCGCCAGAATCGCGGGAAACCCCGCGTCGAGAACCCGGTTGATGGTCCGATATTCGTGATGGGGAACACGAACGACGGGCGTGACCCGGCTGCCCCGGAACGCGCCCAGCAGCCAAAGCAGCCCCTCTTCGGTCGGCTCGCCGTGCTGCATGTCAACGATCAGGAAATCGAATCCCGTCTCCACCAGCAACTCCGTGCTGCGAAAATTGTTGAGAGTGACCCAGGAACCGATCAACTTCTCTCCGCCGCGCAGGCGCTCGCCGAAGAGCTTTTGGGGGACCATTGCAGGGTACCTCGTCTCTGAAAACTGGATTTTCCTGTTCTTAGTACGCCAGCCATCTTATTGGACTTTGAGTTCGGTTTCCAGAGGAAATAGAACGTCCAACTTTTGTCGCGACATACGGTTGCCGTTGACACCAAGTGATGCTACATTCGGCAGCGGATCCCGGGGAGAATTTATTCTGAATTGAGCCGCCCCGCCCCGCCCCGGAAGGGACAATCTGCGGCTTGGGAGATGTCTATGAACTCGCACCCTGACCCGCAACCCGGCCCTCAGGCTGACCCTCAAACTAAAACGTCGCCTGCCCCGCTCCCAGCCGGGAAATTACCGGCTTGGGAGATGGATGAGTTGCCGGCACCGCCCCCGATCAACTTCCGAAACGTTCTGGGCATGATCGGCCCCGGCGCCATCCTGCTTGCGGCCAGCATCGGCGGCGGTGAGTGGCTCGTGGGACCGGCCGCCGTTGTTCAGTACGGCCCCGCGATTTTTGGCGTGGTCACGATCTCGATCATTCTTCAGGTCTTCTTTAACCTTGAAGCCATCCGCTACACGCTCTATACGGGCGAACCCATCTACGGCGGCTTCCTTCGTCTCTGGCCAGGACCGAAGCTGTGGGCTCCGGTTTACGTTTTTATCTCTTTCGTGCAGCTTGCCTGGCCGGCGCTGGCCGCCGCGGCCGCCGCCTCCATCATCGCCGCACTGTACCACCGTCTGCCCGAAGATGGGGACTCCTCCCTGATGCACTGGATCGGCATCGGGCTGGTGCTGCTGGTCCTGCTGCTGCTCTCCTTCGGCGGAACCATCGAGCGGACGCTGGAGCGAATCTCCTTCATCATGCTCGGCATGGTGATCACCTTTCTACTCGTGGTCAATATCTTCTTTATTCCCTGGAGCGTATGGATTGAAACCCTGACGGGCTTCGGTCAGTTCTCGGGCTTTCGGGAAAATATGAACTGGCCGCTGATCGGGGCGTTGGCATCGACGGCCGCCGGCGGCGGCTTGGCCAACCTGACAATCACCAGTTGGATGCGAGACAAGAATTTCGGCATGGGGGCCAAGACCGGCGCAATTCCCTCCGCCGTGGGAGGCCAGCAGGTCGAGGTGTCTCACTTCGGAAAGATCTTCCCCGTCAATGCCGAAAGCCTCGTGCGTTGGCGAAATTGGTGGCGCTTCGTGCATATCGACCAAGTCTGGTTCTGGGGCGGGGGAGCGTTTCTGGGCATGTTTCTGAACGTCAATCTGGCCTCCGCCGTGGTTCCCCGCGGAACGGTGATGGAAGGCATGGCCGTCGGCGTCTATCAAGCCCAGTACCTAGCCGAAGTCGCCTGGACGGGTTTCTGGGCGCTGACGCTGATCAATGGTTTCTGGATTCTCTTCTCCACCCAGCTCGGCAATACCGACATTCTCATCCGCACGGTCACCGACGTGGTGTGGATGGGCAGCCGGCGGCTGCGCGAGTGGCGGCAAGGAAAAATCCAGAAGGTCTACTACAGCCTTCTTCTCGTTTATACCTTCCTTGCCTTTTTTGCGATTCGCATCGGCAATCCGCTCACTCAGTTCAAAATTATCGCCAACGTCGCCGGGCTGATCATGGTGATCGGCGGCATCCAAATCTTTCTGGTGAACCGGAAGTTCCTGCCCCGCGCCTTGCAGGGCGCTTGGTGGAAGCAGGCCGGGTTGCTGGCCTGCGTTGTCTTCTACGCGATCATCTTCGCCCGCGTCATTTTCAGTCTTGTATTAAAAGAAGAAGTGGCCGGGCAGCCGGGCTAGGCGGACCCCTCCGCCAGAGAGGGTGCAAGCAGTTCCCGGTGCAGCAGCCTCAGCGTGCGGTCGGCGTCAGCCTCCTTGACGACAAAAGAGAGATTGATGTCGGAGGCGCCAAACGAAATCATCAAGATATTCACCCGGCGGAGCGCGCTGAAGATGCGGCCGGCGACTTCTCTTTGCTGGAGAAAGTTTCGCCCGACGACGGCCACAACGGCCAGTTCCGGGTGGACCTCCACTTGAGAGAAAGCTTCCAGGTCGCGGCGAATCCCATCCAAATTCCGCGTATCGTCAACGGTCAGGGAGAGGGAGACCTCGGAGGTGGCAATCAGGTCGATGGCCGTACGGTGCCGGTCGAACACCTGAAACACGGAGGAGAGGAATCCGTGGGCCATCAGCATCCGCGCCGAGGTGATGGTGACGCTGGTAATCCCTTTCTTGGCGGCGATGGCGCGGATGGTTTCACCGGGCCGTCCGGCGGGGGTAATGTGGGTCCCGGGGACCTCCGGTTTCAGCGTGTTCAGGATGCAGACGGGGATATCGGCCTCCATCGCCGGCTTAATGGTGCTGGGATGGAGAATCTTCGCGCCGAAGTAGGCAAGCTCGGCGGCTTCGGCGAAGCTGACCTCTTCGAGCAAGCGCGCTTCCGATACCCGCTTCGGGTCGGCCGTCATCATGCCGTCGACGTCGGTCCAAATCTGAATTTCCTCCACGCCAAGGCAGACGCCGAGAATCGAAGCGCTGTAGTCGCTTCCGCCTCGGCCCAACGTGGTCGGAATTCCCTCCGCAGTCGCCCCCACATAGCCGCCGGTGACCGGAACCGCGCCGGTTGCCGCAACCTGTGAAAACCGCTTTCGCGCTCGCTCGCGCACCTGCTCCCACAACGGCTGGGCGCGGCCAAAGTCATCGTTCGTCAGGAGCCATTCGCGCGGGTCCACCCAGACCGCGTCCAGACCCTGTGCTTGGCAGGCGTACACCATCAGTCGGGAAGAGAGGATCTCTCCGGTTCCGGCAACCAAATCCTGGGTGCGAGCGCTCAACTCCCCCAGTGAAGATATGCCGCGATACGTCTCGGCGAGGCGGTTGAGAATCGGGGAGAGTTCCCCTGGGATGGATTCCCCCTCTTCTCCCGCCCGCTCGGCCCCTCGACACCTCGCCAAACGACGCCCGGCCTCTTCGTGACGCCGGCGCAATTCCTGAAGGAGCGATTCATAGGCCGGACGGTCACCCTCCAGGGCGGCCTGAGCTCCCTGGAACAGCAAATCCGTTACCCCGCCTAGGGCCGACATCACGACCACAGGCCGACGATCACCCGCTTCCCTCACCAGGGAAGCTACGCCCAACATGCGCTCGGCGTCGGCGACCGACGTGCCGCCGAATTTCATTACCAACATGACAGAATGGGAACTCCGGCACGGGAAACCGGAAAAGGACTCGCGGGAAGAATACAGGCCCCGCTGCCTCGGCTGGCACGTTTTCTAGGTTGCCTTTTTTCGTTCACGCGCTTTTTTCGTTTGCCCGTTTTTTTAGATTGCCCGTCTTTTAGATTGAAAGCTGCTCCAGGTAACTTCGCAAAGCACCCAGGTCCGACTCGGAAATCTCCCGAAAGGCCACTCCCAGACGCTCCCCCGGGGCCTGCCGCCGGACCACTGCTGTGGTCTGCACCATCGACAGCCGCGGCGGATGGCCGAACGCCATCTTCAACTCAGTACCCACCGGTAAGTCCCGCTTCATCTTCACCAGCATGCCGGACTCGCTCAGATTTTCGCTCTGCCCGACATAGTGAGAATGCCCGGCACCCAGCACCACATCCGAGAAAAATTCCCTTCGCGGCACGCTTCGTTGCTCCTTCATCGCCCCTGATGATAGACAGGAACCGATCTCCCGTAAAGCACCTTTTCTCCCCTCGGGCCGCCGTGCGGAAACGAAAGGGCCGAGCCCTTCCGCCACCTCCGCCTTCTCCGCGGCGGTAAAAATCGATCCCAAATACACCACGCCTTATTGGGGACGGTTGCAAATCGAAATCGGAACGGAAAAGTACGCGCCGGCTCTCCAGACGTCTGACACGCTCCTCGGCTTGGACCCGACCATGGGCTCCGCTTCTCTTGGGCGCTCTGCTGGGCAATAAAGGCGACTACCCGAGGGCCATCGAACATCTGCGCCTCTACCTAACAGTAGACAAGGCCAGCGCCCAAGCCGACCAAGCGCGCACGCTGTTGGCGGAAATGGGAGCTCCGGCGCCCGCGCCCCGGGAACAGGTGGTTCGAGGGAAAAAGAAGGGAAAGAAGAAGAGCGGCGGTTCGTAGCGGGGGTTGGATTCAGATATCGAGATTGCGGACATTGAGGGCGTTCTCTTCAATGAATCTCCGTCGCGGCTCCACCACGTCGCCCATTAACGTCGTAAAAATTTGGTCGGTTTCCACTGCGTCTTCGACGCGCACCTGCAGCAGCGCCCGCTCCTCGGCGTCCATCGTCGTCTTCCAGAGTTGATCCGGGTTCATCTCTCCCAGCCCTTTAAACCGCTGCACGGTAAAGGTCCGTTTCCCTGCGCTCACCATATGGTCCACCAGTTCCCGGCGGTTTTCCATCTTGACCTTGGTGCCGTCGGTCTCCATCTGAAACGGCGGACGGTCCAGTTTCTGAATACGCCGGTGCAAGATCAGCAGCCGTTTGTAGTCGGCCGAGGAGATCAACTCCCAGTTGACGCGTCCCGCCTGCACGGTCTCGGATTTGAAGGTGAGATGGTAGAGCCCGTTCTCTTTCCCCTCCTTACTCTCGCCCCGCACGACGGCCGGAGCCAGCCCCAACTTCTTCAACTGCTTGGCCAACCGGTCGAGCTTGGTGTAGCCTTCAAATTCGGTCTTCTTTTCAATTCCAAGATTCAGCAGCGCCCCCACTACACGCCGGTCCCTCACCCGCATTTGTAGTTTCCCTTGCAGCTCGACGTACTCGGTCAGCGCCATCAGGAAATTCGTCAGGTCCCCACCCTTTAATTTGGATTTTTCTTTCCCGTCGCCGACGATCAGCACGCTGTCTTCCGTCGCGCGGCGGAGCAGCTCCCGGCGGAAGTCCTTCTCGTCGCGGATGTAGCGCGCCTGCTTCCCCCTCCGGACCAGATACAGTGGCGGCTGGGCAATGTAGATGTGCCCGCGCTCGATCAGCTCCGGCATCTGGCGGTAGAAAAACGTCAGCAGCAGCGCGCGGATGTGCGACCCGTCCACGTCGGCGTCGGTCATGATGATGACCTTGCTGTAACGGAGCTTCGAAAGGTCGAAGTCGTTCTTCCCGATGCCGGTGCCCAGCGCCGTAATCAAGGCGCGAATCTCCTCATGCGAGAGCATCTTATCGAAGCGCGCCTTCTCGACGTTTAAAATTTTACCTTTCAGCGGAAGAATGGCCTGATACCGGCGGTCGCGCCCCTGCTTGGCCGACCCGCCGGCCGACTCACCCTCTACCAGGAACAGCTCACACCGCGCCGGGTCTCTCTCCTGGCAGTCGGCCAACTTGCCGGGCAAGCCGCCGGAGTCGAGCGCCCCTTTGCGCCGGGTCAGCTCGCGCGCCTTGCGGGCCGCTTCCCTTGCCCGGGCCGCCTCAATCGCCTTCGAACAGATCTGGCGGCCGACGGCGGGCTTCTTCTCGAACGCCGCCATCAGCCGCTCGTAAACGAAGCTCGCCACCGTGCTCTGAATATCGCTGTTCAGCTTGCCCTTGGTCTGCCCCTCGAACTGCGGCTGGGAAAGTTTGACGCTGACCACGGCCGCCAGTCCTTCACGGACGTCGTCTCCCGTCAGGTTCTCCTTCAAATTTTTAAATAGGCCGGCCTTCTGACCGAAGTTGTTGATGGCGCGGGTCAGCGCCGAGCGGAACCCGGAAAGGTGCGAGCCGCCGTCCACCGTGTTGATGTTATTGGCAAAGGTGAAGAGGGTCTCGGCGTATCCGTCGTTATACTGAAGCGCAAATTCCATGTGGATGTCCTCGCGGTCGGTCTCCGCGTAGAGCACCTGCGGGTGCAGAACGGTCTTATTGCGGTTCATGTGCTTGACGAATTCCGCAATGCCGCCGTTGTACTTAAACTCGTGGGATTTACCCGTCCTCTCATCCTGGATGGTGATCTTCAGTCCTTTGTTCAGAAAGGAGAGCTCTCTCAGCCGCTGCGAAAGCGTATCGAAGTGGAACTCAATGGATTTGAAAATTTTTTCGTCCGGTCGGAACGTCACCCGTGTTCCCCGCCGCTTGGTTTTCCTCTCTTTCTTTAAGGCGGTCTTAGGAACTCCAAGCCGGTATTTTTGCCGGTAGGCATACCCTTCTCTCCAAATTTCCAGTTCCAGCCATTCGGAAAGCGCGTTGACCACCGAGACCCCAACCCCGTGGAGTCCACCCGAAACCTTGTAGCTTTTCGAATCGAACTTTCCTCCGGCGTGGAGCACGGTCATGACAACCTCCGCCGCCGACCGCTTTTCCCCTTTATGGAGATCCACTGGAATTCCGCGCCCGTCGTCTTTCACAAGGACCGAGCCATCCGATTGAAGTTCCACTAAGATCGTCGTGCAGAACCCGGCCAGCGCCTCATCCACCGCGTTGTCCACAACCTCGTAGACCAGACGATGGAGGCCTTGTTCGCCCGTCGAGCCGATATACATAGCGGGTCTTTTTCTGACCGCCTCCATGCCGCCAAGGACTTTAATGCTCTCGGCGTCATATGCCTGTTTCACCACAGCCTCTTTCGCCGCGACCGCTTTCTTCTTAGCCAAAACTCCCCGTCCTCCTTTCAAACTTTCAGAAATGAACTGCTGGCGCAAAATAAAAACCGGTCCGCGCCTGCCCAGGCCCGGCTCCGAATCCTTATTCTTTTGGGCCATCCGCCTGCTTTTGCTCCACCAAGCCGTAGCTTGCCTGTTCCTTTCGGAGTCCTCCTGGGTCATCCATTCCCCGCCCGCTTCTAGATACGCATCGGCATAATGACATACCGATAGCGGTACGTTTCGTCCCCTCGGGGACGAAACTGGCCGGCGCTGTGGGCGTCTTTGAACTCCAGGGAGATGTTCCCTCCGTTGCTCACGGCGGAAAAAAAATCGAGCAGATATTGAAAATTGAAACCGATGTCGATTACCTCACTTTTGTACTCGGTCTCCAATATCTCGCTTGCTTCCCCGTAGTCTCCGTTCGAGGAGGAGATTTCCAGTTTCCCTGGTTCCATCCGCAGCCGGATGGCCCTCGAACGCTCGTCAGCCAGCAGCGCCACTCTCCGAATCGCCGCGGCCACGGCGCCGCTCTCCACTTCCATCACCTTATCGTTTCCCCGGGGCAGCACGGCCTCATAGTTGGGAAACTGGCCGGTCAACATGCGGGCCGTCAGGAGCCGCTTGCCCACACGGAAGAAGAGGTGATTCTCATCTTGGGAAAATTCTACTTCTTCTCCCTCCTCCACCTCACTCAGAATCTTCTGCAACTCCGCCATGGCCTTCTTCGGAATAAGGGCGCGCCTTTCCTGGTTCAACCCTCTAACCGAAACTTGATGCTCTATGTGCGCCAACCGGTGCCCGTCAGTCGCCACCATCGTAACTGATTCCGGCTTCAAGATCAGCAGCGCCCCGTTCAACGTGTAACGGGACTCTTCGCTCGATATGGCAAACACCGTCTTTTCGATCATCTTTCGCAGCACTCCGGCTGAAAAGGTGGTCGCTGCCTTGGACGGCTCCGGCAGGGCTGGGAAGTTGTCCCTTGCCATGCCGACCAGCTTGAACGTGGACCTCTCACAGGTGATTTTTACCCAATGATTTTCGATCTCGCGAAGCCGAATCTCCGCCTCCGGCAAGGAGCGGACAATCTCCCACAGCCTCTTGGCCGGCACCGTGCAGGACCCTTCCTTTTTCACGGTCGCGTCACACTTGAGGCTGACTCCCAATTCCAGATTGGTTCCGGCCATCGATACTTGATTGTCTTTTGTGTCCAGAAGCAGGTTGGCTAAGATCGGAATGGTGGTCTTCTTTTCTACAACTCCCTGGATCAGAGAGAGTTCTCTCTGCAAGGCGGCTTTGCGGGTTGTAAAATCCATCTCTTTCTTACCTCATCAGACTAAATACTATAATAATATATGTATATATATATATATAAGAAGTAGTAGGTCCCTACCAGTGGTGGAAAGACCGCTAAGTTCCTTGTAGGACAATAGAAGCGGCTCCGGCCACTTGTGGAAAACAGTGCACCTTCTGTGAACCAATTGCCCGGCCGGGGTTGTTCCCCGTGTTGCAACAAGCTGGAAGGGGATGAGCCCTATAATATTACGATAACCCTAATTAAGAGAATCAGCTAGCTTGTTGATGACCTTGTTGAGATCGCGGTTCTCCTGCCGCTGTGATTGAACCTTGTTTACGGAATGGAGGACGGTGGTGTGGTGTTTTCCACCGAATTCACGGCCGATCTGCGGCAGGGAGGCGGAAGTCATCTCCTTCGACAAGAACATGGCAATCTGGCGCGGGTAGGTTATGGACCGCGAGTGGCTCTTGCCCTTCAACTCCGCCAAGCTCAGGTTGAATTCCTGGCAGACGGCTCGTTGCACCTGCTCGATGGTGATGCGACGCTCCTCTAGGTCAATGATGTGGCGCAGTACTTGCTGACACATGGGGACCGTGATTTTCGCTCCGGTCAGTGAGGCGTAGGCAAGCAGCCGCGTCAGGCCGCCCTCAAGATCCCGTACGCTGGACTTGATCTTCCCAGCGATAAACAGCGCCACTTCGTCCGGCAAGCGGCCCTTCTGATCTTCGGCCTTCTTCATCAGAATGGCGACCTTCGTCTCCAGGTCCGGCGGTTGAATGTCGGCCGTGAGGCCCCAGGCAAAGCGGGACTTCAAGCGCCCTTCCAGCCCCTCGATGGCCTTCGGCGGGCAGTCGCTGGAGATCACGATCTGCTTCTGCGCTTCGTAAAGCGCATTGAAGGTGTGGAAGAACTCCTCCTGCGTCCGCTCCTTGCCGGCGAGGAACTGAATGTCGTCGATCAACAGAGTATCGACGGTGCGGTACTTGTCGCGGAAGGAGACCATGCGGTCAAAGCGCAGGGAGTTGATAACCTCGTTGGTAAACTTTTCCGAGCTCACATAGGCTAGGCACGTCTCCCGCCGCTGCTTTTTGATGACGTGGCCGACGGCCTGCATCAGGTGTGTTTTACCCAGCCCGACTCCGCCGTATAGAAAGAGCGGATTGTAGGCCTTTGAAGGCGCCTCGGCCACGGCCAGCGCTGCCGCGCGGGCAAACTGGTTCGAGGCTCCGACGACGAACGAATCAAACGTGTATTTGAGGTTTAATTCATGGTCGACGGCGGTAAAGTCAAGCGAATGCTGCTGCATGGAATGACCTCGATTGTTCCCAGAGGATGCGGCGGAGGACCCCGCCTCGTCGGAACAGTAGCGGATGTCGATCGCCCCGAGGTCGAGATGGTCGAGCGCTTCGCGGACCAACTCTCCGTACTCATCGCGGAGCCAGCGCTCAAAATCATGGTTCGGCACTCGCACCCAAAGCGTCTTCCTTTCTTGGCGAAGGCTATAGGTGGGACGCAGCCAAGTCTGATAGCTCTGCGTGTTTACCCGGGACTTCAGGTAGTTTAGGATTTCTTTCCAGGTGTTCATGGGCCAAAGAGGGTTTTTCTCCCTTGCGAGGACTCTGTTCCGCGGTGCCCTTCGGATGTTATTTCTTATGGGTTCGGGAAAATTGAGCTTCCGTTTCGGAAGATCGAGGGGGGACTATAGCACGCAATGAATCGGCTGCCAAGCAAAAGGTGAGGAGAAATTTCCAAAATGAAGAATTTTTTTTAAACACGAGAAATTTTAAGCAGGGTTCTTCTTGAACTGCCGGGCGGCCCGCAAAGTTTCCCCTTTCTCCGTCGGTAAACCTCCGGATTTCTTAGCCGATGGCTCTTCGGAAGGGCGCCCATGCTTCCCGCAGGGGAAATTCCTGGGCCCAGGGAGAAATGAGGCAGTACTTTGGTCACTTGCTTGCCATGAGCCACTCCCATAAACTGAGCATTTAGGAGGCCTGAGGGCTTGACAGATGGTTTACGATATCTTTTCTCTCTTCAACAGCCCAGGTGAAGGACCCTGGCAGTATGAAATCGAAATGGAAGTGACTGAAAGCAATACGCGGAACCCGCTGGTGAACGAAAGTTACCTTCCCCGGCCGGAAGCCGAAGCGGCTTTCTTTTATGGGCTTTTTATGCGCGGTGTGCCCCTTCAGAAGCTGCGGGAGGATATCGGCATATCGCCCCAAGTGGCCGCAACAGTCTCGCGCCTTTCCGCCCATGACCCTCGCTATGGCCGCCTCGCCAGCCGCATCATTACCTACCGCAAGCATGTTTTGGCCATCTTCGACTCGCTGATCTTCCAAGAGTTGGACCCGCCTGCACGGACCCAATAAAATCAATTTATTCAATGAATCTTCAGTTCTTAGCCGGTATTGAGAAGCCGGATATCGCTTGCCCAGAAGGCGAAGAAGAGCAGGCTGATGATTCCGTTGACGGTAAAGAAGGCGGCGTTCACGCGCGACAGGTCATTCGGTTTGACCAGCGAGTGTTCATAGAGCAGCAACAGCCCCACCACGAATAACCCCATCGCGCTCAACCACCCTAACCCGCTGTAGCGGGCGACCCATAACAGAACAGCCATCATGATCACGTGAAAAATGCGCGCGGCCAGCAGCGCTGCGCGGACGCCGAAGCGTTGGGGAAAAGAGAAGAGCCCGGCGCGGCGGTCGAACTCCAAGTCTTGACAAGAATAAATGAGGTCGAATCCCGCCACCCAGAGCATGACGGCCACGCCGAGCAAGGCCACCCTCGGGGTTACCCCGCCCGTCAGCGCTACCGAAGCCCCCACCGGCGACATCCCCAGGCTGAAGCCCAGCCAAAGGTGTGAGGCATAGGTGAAGCGCTTGGTGTAGGAGTAACCGAAAAGGATCAGGAGCACCAAGGGCGAGAGCTTCAGCGCCCACGGATGAAGCTCGGCGGCAGCCAGGAAGAAGACCCCCGAAGCCGCCGCCGTAAAGACCGCGGCAAAGCGCACGCTGAGTCGGCTTTTGGGAAGCGGGCGCGTGGCCGTGCGGGGATTGCGGGCGTCGATCGAAGCGTCGGCGATGCGGTTGAACGTCATGGCGGCGCTGCGAGCCGCTACCATGGCGAGGACGATCCAGCCGAGTTCCCTTCCCCCCGGCCAATCGCCGACGGCCAGCATGGCGCCAGTCAAGGCGAACGGCAGCGCGAAGATCGAGTGCTCGAACTTGATCATCTCGAGGGTAATCCGGAGTTTTGTAAGACCATCGCGAAACATGTCGTCTCCACACCGACGGCGCCGCGAAACGCTGCCGCCCGGCTTGCGGGGATTCCCTAGGGGAGTCTGCGCAACCAAATTTTGTGCAAGTTCATCAGCTCCCGGCCCGCAAGAGTAAACGGCTTAATCTCCAGAAACGCGGTTCCTGGGGCCAGACGCAGCGTTCCCAGGCGGCGGGTTTCAAATACGCGGGACCCTGTCGTTGCTTCGACCACGCCCTGGAGCCGGGCCTTGCCCACCGTGACCAGAAATTCCGACCCCGCATCCTCCCTGCTGCACCCATAACTCACGATTACTTCGTAGTTTGCGGCTTGTACCACCTCGATCGTCCAGCGGACGGAATCCTCCTTTTCGCTCCAGTTGTCCACCGAAAGATCACGATGGTCTTTTCCCGCAGATCGGCGTCGTCGATGGCCTGCAGCAGCCGTCCAAGATTCCTGTCGATGCGGGTGATCATGCCGTAGATGCGCGCCTCGCGCAGGGGGAGGCCTGCGGCCAAGTAAGGTTCGATCTCTTCGTCCGGTACCAGGTACGGAGAGTGTGGAGCGTTATACGGGAGGTGGAGGGAAAAGGGGCGTTCTCCCGGAGCCTGCAGAAAATCAATCGCCCGGTCGGTAAGGATGTCGGTGATGTAGCCGGAAGTCGCAACCGGGTTGCCGTTGTGGAAGAGTTCGGCGGGGTCCTGATAGTGATGTATGAACCCGTACTGCCAGAAGCCGAAGAACTCTTGGAATCCCCGATGGTTCGGGTGGTACTTCATGTACCCGCCCAGATGCCACTCACCGAAGATCCCTGTCCGATACCCCGCACGCTGGAAGACCTCTCCCAGTGTTACTTCTTCGGAAGAGAGCGTGTCGCGGCCCATGTAGGTATCCACGGCTCCGGTGCGCTGATAGTGTCGGCCCGTCAGAAGGGCGGCACGGGTGGGGGTACAGACCGGCGAGGCATAGAAGCTGGTGAACTCCACCCCCTCGGCCGCCTGCCGATCCATGTTTGGCATTCGGATCACCGGGTTGCCGTGCGCCCCCATGTCCCACCAGCCCTGGTCGTCGGTGAGGACAAGCACCACGTTGGGCCGCTCCCCGGCATACAGCCCTGGAACGGCGCCTTGCCCCGTCCCAAGGAACAGCCAAACCGGCAAGAGGACGACGATGCATCGAAGTATGCTGTAACTCCTTAAAAGTTTCTCGTAGAGTCCGCTCTTCATGCCTCGCCTTGCCACGCGAATTGCCCCTCCTGCGGCAGGCCCAGGTGGGCCAGCAGGCGGCGGCAGTACTGCGTCACCATCGCGTCGATCGATTGCGGTCGGTCATAGAAAGATGGAACGATTGGGAAAAGGCTCGCCCCGGCTTGGTGCACGCGGAGCATGTTTTCAAGATGTACGCGGTTGAAGGGAGCGTCGCGCAGCGCCAGCAGCAGGGGCCGACGTTCTTTGAGCGTCACGTCGGCGGCGCGCTCGATGAGCGAAGTTGAGAAGCCCCCGGCAATCCGCGCCAAGGTGCCCATGCTGCACGGCACGACGGCCATCCAATCGACCGGGTAGGAGCCGCTGGCGATCGCGGCGCCGATGTCGTCCTCCGGCAGGCAGATGATTTTCTTCGCCTTGCCACAGACCAGCAGGTCGGCCCATTGCTCAGGCAATGGCGATGTTTCTGGAATCTCCAACTCGTGTCGCGCCACGCGAACGCCGCTCGGGGAGACGACAAGATGAATCTTGCCGACTCGTTCGTCGGCTTCGAGCATTTGGAGAAATCGCCGGGCGAAGAGCGACCCGCTGGCCCCGGTCACCCCGACGATGACGCTCCGTTTGTGGCCGGATTTGGATTCGGCTTGCGGCATCTTTTCTGCGTACCCGGATTATTCCTTTGTAGGGCCGGCGATGATCATCTACTCGATTGTCACCAGGCGGATGAAATCGTCGCGGCGGTCGGTAACCTCAAAGCCCGCCTCTTCCAGATCACGCTGCACCACGTCGGCTTTCATTCCGTGGCGGCCCATTTGGCCTTTTCGGTCGAGGTTGCGGGGCTTGCCGTCGATTAGGTCGCGCTGGTAATCGAGAATCGCCAGCTTTCCGCCCGGCTTGAGCGCCCGTTTCATGTGGGCCAACTCCGCTTGGTAGTGTTCCAAATGGTGATAGGCGTTGTTGATGAGAATGGCGTCGAGCGAGTTTGGCTCGAGTTTCGGGTCGTCTTCGGTGCCCTCGACGACCTGAATATTGGAGAGCTTACCTTTCTTGGCCCGCTTGCGGAGCTGCTTGAGCCGCTTCTTGTTCACATCGATGGCGGCGACCTTCTGCCACTCTTCCCTCTCCTTTTCCCACCGGGCCATGCCGGGTGAAAGAATCGAGGGATCTTCTTTTGTAGCGGGCTTCGTTGCGCTCTGCGCTTGAACTGCGACTGGCCCCAACGTCGGCACAAGTAAAAGAGCGAACAGTGCCCAACCCAGGGTGAAATCAGTAACCCGACTGTCTTTAAAAAATCGGCGCATCCATACCTTCCTGGCGTTTTACACAGAAATTTGAAAAGGAACTCCGGTTAGGCTTGCAGAGGAACCCGGGAAAGTCAAGAAGACATTCCGCTCGCCCCGCCGCCAAACCTTTGCGCAATTGACCGAAACGTGGGAGAAGACCTGGTTCCCGCGCGTGGCGGAGACGAACGAAAGAGAATTCTGCCACGAGCTGGATGTGAAGGACCATCGCGGCGACCGCACGCTCGACCTGACCTACCATATCATCCGGCAGATCATTCTGCCGATCGAAAAGTGGACAGCGAAGGTGCGCGAAGGGAAGGTAGATTGGAAGGAGACGGGGTGGGCGGCTAACTAGTAAACCGGTTCAAAGAAGCTTGACAAGATGAAGGGACCCCCGTAAGATTGGGAATTGCCCTGCAAGGAAGAGTGTGGCCTAGTGGCGTCTCGTCCGGCAGGGTACTCTCAAAAGTGAGAGCCTGCGGATTCCGCAGGACGTGTTCTTTGACAATTGAGTTGAGCGTGCAACGTCGATTCAAATGCTTGAGCGACGTGATCTTACATTAGTCATCTGGCATTCGCCATCTGACTTTTGTCAGGTCATCTCTTCTTCCGGCCAGCGGGAGAAGGGGAATTTGCTCTCTTCGCTCCGGGGCCTTCGGGC
>CBDEGR010000002.1:480000-2326803 GCA_965237895.1 Terriglobia bacterium
AGCCCGTGAAGGTGTAACTGTAACAGTCACCCGTTCGCTGCGGGAGTTGGCGGAAAATTCCGACGTCGTGTTGCTGGCGGTCACAGACGGGCCGGCCGTGCAGGATGTGCTCTTCCGGGAAGAGGGGATCATGGTGGGGATTCAACTGGGAGCGATCGTCGTCGACATGGCCACTTCCGACCCGGCCCTGACAAAAGACACTCACCGGCGGCTGGCCGAGAAAGGCATTCCCCAGCTCGATGCCCCGATGAGCGGCGGGGCGACCGGAGCGCTTGCCGGCACGTTGATTTTGATGGTAGGGGGCGACGGGAATATTCTCGAACGCTGCCGTCCGATCTTCTCCGCCATCGCCCGTAAAATCGTCCATACGGGCGCGGCGGGTTCCGGCCATCACGTGAAGCTCTTGCAGAATCAGCTTTCTTTCACACTGTTTCTGGCCACCTGTGAGGCCGTCTGGATGGGGCGGAGCCTGGGCTTTGACCCGGCCATGCTGATCGACGTTTTCGCCAACAGCAATGCGCGGAGTTATGAAACCGAACTCCGCTTCCCTCGCTTCATCCTGCCCGGCACGTTCGAGTCCGGCGCGGTCATCAGCTTGGCGATGAAAGACCTGCGGCTAGCGCAACAGGTCCGCCGGGATCAAGGGATCGAGCTGCCGCTGGCGGAAAAAGTCTTCCGCTACTGGGACCGGGCCATGCGCGAGGTCGGCGGCGAGCAGGACTTCACCCGCGTTTTTGAGCTTATGAAGAGCGATACGGATCTGGCCCAATGGGCTCGCGAGGTTTAGGTTTCCCTGCCCCGCGCTCTTTCTTCGATAACGTTTGCCGGCTGCCGCTAGCTGCCTGCCCCGTCCGGGGATCCGGTGTAGTGGCGGAACGCCTCGTGCGGGTTTCCCTGGCGCATCACCGCGCGGCGCTTGGCGCGGTCGATCAGCCTTTGCCGCTCCTCGCCCGAGACGCTTCCCGTGTAGCGATCCCAGTTGGACTCGCTCTGGGGGATGTGCTCGGACACCCATCGGAACCTCCTAGGGAAATCGTGATAGTGTAATGGGCGGCCAGTATAGCGGCTTCCTCCCATGAATCCCAGGGCCGTGAATCAAGCATATTTACCGCTGCCGGCCGGTTGCCTTGTCGTCGGTGCAGTGAAATAAGCGGTGTTTTGCTGCCAGGAGTTATCTTTGACAAGAAGCGAATCGGTAGCGGTACTCCCCGGGGCGGACATTCATGACTGAGCCGACTCGGGGAGTGCTTCGCCGCGACCTGGGGTTGCCGCAATCGACCGCACTGGCCGTCACCAACATGATCGGCATCGGGCCGTTCATTACCATCTCGCTCATGTTGGGGACCATGGGCGGCCCGCAAGCGCTGCTCGGCCTGGTCTTGGGAGCGCTGCTGGCCTTCTGTGACGGGCTGGTCTGGGCGGAATTGGGGACCGCCATGCCGCAGGCCGGGGGCACCTATAACTATCTGCAGGCGGCCTACGGGCGGCGCACCTGGGGCCGCTGGCTCTCGTTTCTGGTGGTCTGGCAGGTGATCTTCTCGGCGCCGCTGTCGGTGGCGAGCGGCAGCATCGGCTTTGCCCAATATCTTACCTATCTGATTCCCTCGCTTGCCGAGGGGGGCGTCCGCTGGGTCGCGGCCGCCGTGCCGCTGGTGTTGATCTTCCTGCTCTACCGGCGGATTCGGGCGGTGGGGACCATCTCCTTGGTGTTGCTGGCCGGAGTTCTTGCCGGATGCCTCTGGATTATCGGCTCCGGGCTGCCGCATGTGGACCCGGCGAAAATCTTCGACTTCCCTGCCGATTCATTTCAAGTTACCACGCTCGATTTCTGGGACAGTCTGGGCGGGGCGACGCGCTACGCGCTCTACATCTATTTCGGCTACTACAACGTCTGCTTTCTGGCCGGTGAGATTCGCCATCCGGGGCGCGTGGTGCCGCGCGCCATGCTGGGGGCCATCGGTGCGGTGGCGGCGATCTACTTCCTTCTCGATGCCTCGGTGTTAAGCGTGGTTCCTTGGCGGGAGGCGATGGAGAGCGAGTACATCGCTTCGACCTACATGGAGCGGCTCTACGGCAGTTGGGCCGGGGGCCTCATGACCGTGCTGATTCTCTGGATCGCTTTCTCCTCTGTTTTTTCCGTCCTGCTCGGCTATACGCGGTTCCCCTTCCGCGCCGCTGCGGACGACAACTTTTTTCGCGCCTTCGCGCGGCTCCATCCCAAGGGCGACTTCCCTACCGTCTCGCTGGTCGTCATGGGTATGATCGCATCCGTCTTCAGCTTTCTTGATCTGCGTGAGGTGATCGGCAGCCTCATCGCCACGCGCGTCCTGCTGCTCTTCCTTCCCCAAACGGTTGCGTTTTTCCTGCTGCGGCGGACAAAGCCCGACATGCCCCGCCCCTTCCGAACTTGGCTCTATCCGCTTCCGGGCATCGTCTCCATACTGGGTTGGCTCGGAGTGCTGGCAAGCTCCGAGCGGCGGGCGCTGCTGTTCGCCTTAGCGATCTTCGCCGTCGGAACCGGCCTTTTCCTGGCCCGCGCGCGGCAGCGCCGCGAGTGGCCGTGGCCGGTTCAGTCCGCTGCAGATGTTCAAGGGTAGTGGTTAGGAGACCAGCACGGCCCAGGTGAGGCAATACGCAGTGTGGAGGTAGACGACGAAGGCCAAGCCGCGCAGACGGTAGAGGTAGCCGAAGAGCAGCCCGGGAACCAATAATCGAATTAGAAAATCTGGCCAAAAAAACGGCGCCGCAGCCGGGCCCATGAAGTGCGCAACTGCTAAAAGAATTGCGGAGACCGGCAGAGCGATATTCCCCGCCAGCCCGCCCCCCCGACCGCCTCGAAGACCGGCAATTTCGCGCAGCAGCAGAGCGACGCCGCTTTGAATGAAAAACCGAAAGATGAGTTGCTCGGAAAGGCCCGTAGCGATGGCCGGCAACGGCCCCATCTCGATCGTGGGAATAAAAAAACCGGCCCTACCGATGAGAGGCGCCAGGAAGTAGGCTGCCACGGCCAACAAAATTCCCGGCAGTGCCCCTTCGAACATCGCCGCAAGGACGAAAAACGGACGAGGAGTTTCGTTTTCTCTCTTCTCTTCGAGCGACGCGCTGGTCCAGGCCAGAAAGAGAGCCAGAAGGAAAATAAAGGGGAGAGCGTGCAGGCCGAGCGAAAGAATAAAGCCGGCAGCGAAGGGGTCGGCGGATTCAAGCACTGCCGGATGCCAAATCCCATAACGGAGCATGAAGAGAGCCAAGGCTTCATAGGCTACGGCCAGGGGAGCAATGGCCTCTAATCCGAAAAGAGTGCTCTCGCGGCTCAGCGGGATGTAGCGTTTTGTATTGAATCGGTTTGCCATAAATGTGCCCGACTATTTATCAGCTCCAGTTGGGCGCAGAAGAAAAAGCGCTTCCTGGTGATGAATGATTATATCGTCCCCCTCGCGGCGGGGGGAGAATCCCGCGCGGGGTCCGCCTCGAGGTCGGTAAGCATCAGGCGGCACACCTGCCGGGAACGCTCAAACAGGGCGAGAAGATCTGATACCGTGAGAGACTTCCGGTGCGGGGGGGCGCGGAGGAGTTCGATGCGGTTGTGGAGTATGGCGGCCTCATTGTCCTCGGGTGCTAGTGTAGTGCGTCTAACGCTTCTTTACATTTAGCGATTTTAGCCAAAATATGCTCTGCGGAGGTTTTCCATACAAATACTTGAGGGTTCCGGTTGTGATTTTCCATATATTCTTTAATGGCAGCGGTAAAGGGATTCATGACGCACTACACTAGGGAGTCTAGTATTACAATCTGTCCGGACGGTTTTATAATCCAAACAATCTCTCCCAGCACGCCTCCGCTAAGGGAAAATGGTGCAAGGCATGGCCGCAAGTTACCAAATCAAAATAACTTGCTTTGTACGGCAGGTGCTCTGCATCGCCTCGATGGAAGGCCACGTTTGGTGCCTTCTGCGACAGCCGGGCTTTTTCCGCCACCACTTTCGGCGCATCACCCCGCAGGATACCGTCCGTGTGCGCCACGGCTCGGGAAAACTGCCGCTGAAGGATCTGCCTTTCCCTATGCCGGCCATTTCCCTCCCAATCTAGCATGAAATCGATCATGATCTCCGGCAGGGAGCGATGCAATCCGCCTCGTCGCCGTGGTATCTTGAGAGGGCTTCCCGGGTAAATTTCTTGATCCGATGAAGGAGAAAATGAGGTCGGAAGAAACGGCAGCGCCCCAAAAGGAGAAGGATGGCGAGCGCCCTCCTGAGCCGTCCATGGCGGCGATTCGGGCCGGGGAATTCCTGATGGGCAGCCGGGAGGATCGCGACGAGGAGCGTCCGGTGCACCGGGTCTGGGTGGACGGGTTCGAAATGGCGATCTATCAGGTGCGGAATCGGGATTACATGCAGTTTGTTCGGCAAACCGGTCACCCGCCGCCGCCTTTGGTCGCAGAGCCGGCTTTTTGCAATCCGGATCAGCCGGTGGTTTCCGTCAGTTGGTTTGACGCCGTCGCCTATTGTGAGTGGCTCAGTGAGGCCGCTCGGTTCCGGTATCGCCTTCCGACCGAAGCCGAGTGGGAGCGGGCGGCCCGCGGAGGACGGGAGGGCGGCCGTTATGCTTGGGGGGAAGACGCCCCCGCATCGCTTCCCGATTATACTTCCCGCTGGAAGAGGGGGCCTGAGCCGGTAGGTCTTTACAGCCCGAATCCCTTGGGCATCCATAACCTCGGCGAAAATGTCCACGAGTGGTGCTCGGATTGGTTCGACAGGAATTACTATTCAGTTGCGCCGTATCGAAATCCCCAGGGTCCGGCCCGGGGTGAACGGCGGGCCTCACGGGGAGGAGCTTGGCGGCATCATATCAAAGTCAGCCGCTGCGCGGCGCGGTCCAGTATCCCGCCCGAATTCCTGTATGCGGATTATGGTTTCCGGGTGGTGCGGGAACCGAAAGGACACTCGCTTTCTGCCTGAGGTCCGGGTAAACTGGGGGCTCACGAAGTCGAGTTCTGCCCATCCACGATTCAGAAGGGCACGATTCAGAAAGAGAGGAACCCCACGTGCTCCAAGTCGTTCGATCCCCCCAGGTCTATGATGTGTGTATTATCGGCTCCGGCGCGGCCGGAGGTACGGCGGCAAAGGTGCTGACCGAGGGCGGCCTCAATTGCGTCATGCTCGAGGCCGGTCGGATGCTGAATCCCGCCCAAGACTTCAAGGAGCATGTATGGCCCTATGAGCTGGAGCATCGCGGCGCCGGGCCCGGCGGCAAGTTCACCGGGATCAATGTGGAATCCGAGTTCCTTGCGCCCAACGGGTTTTGGGAGATCGAAGGTGAGCCCTATACGCGGGCGGAAGGAAGCGACTGGATGTGGTTTCGCTCGCGCATCCTGGGAGGCCGCACGAACCATTATGGGCGCATCTCTCTCCGCATGTCGGAGTGGGATTTTAAGATCCGCTCGACCGACGGCATGGGCGACGATTGGCCCATCTCCTACCAGGACTTGGCTCCCTACTACGACAAGACGGAAAAGTTCATCGGCGTCTACGGCAGTCGGGACGGTATTGCCAGCACGCCGGACGGCATCTTCCAGCCGCCGCCCCAGCCCCGTTGTACGGACATCGTCGTCCAGCGGGCCTGTGACCGGCTGGGAATCCCTTGCGTCGCGGGCCGCCGCGCCGTCATCACGCAACCCTTGAACGGCCGCCCGGCCTGCCACTATTGCGGGCAGTGCGGGCGCGGTTGCATCACGGCGTCCAACTTTAGTTCTTCCCAGGTTCAGATCTTCCCGGCCATGGCGACCAAGCGGTTGACCGTAATTTCGCACGCCATGGCGCGGGAGGTCTTACTCGACGGCGACGGGAAGGTGCGCGCGGTCAGCTACATCGACAAAAAAACGCGGCGTGAGGTGCAAGTGCGGGCGAAAGCTATCATTCTGGCGGCCAGCGCGTGCGAGTCGGCGCGGCTGCTTTTGAACTCGCGCTCCGAGAAGTTCCCTGCCGGCCTTGCGAACACCAGCGGCGCCGTGGGCCGGTACCTGACCGACTCGGTCGGCTCCGGCCTGCGCGGACACTTCCCGTTTCTCGAAAAGATTCCCCCCCACAACCACGACGGGGTCAGCGGGCTGCACCTGATGGTTCCCTGGTGGAAATGGAAACAGAAGAACGATTTCCTCCGCGGGTATCACATCGAGTTCGGCGGCGGGCGCGGCATGCCGGGCCCGGGGTCTTTCCACGGCGTTTGCAACCGGGTGGAGGGCTACGGCGCGGAGCTGAAGAAGAACGTCCGGCGCTATTATGGAACTTTCATCGGCTTCGCCGGCCGCGGGGAGATGATTCCCAACCCGGACTCGTACTGCGAAATCGACTCTCACGTGGTGGACAAGTGGGGCATTCCGGTTTTGAAGTTTCATTTCAAGTGGAGCGACAACGAAATCAAGATGGCGAAGGATATGCAGGAGACGTTTGAAGAAATCATCGTCACCGCGGGCGGCGAGCCGATGAAGTCCCCTTCACGGCCCGGGCGTCCCCATCGGATCAACCGCCCGGGGGAGATCATTCACGAGTTGGGGACGGTGCGGATGGGCAGCAGTCCGCGCACCTCGCCGCTGAACGGGTTCTGCCAAGCGCACGACGTAAAGAACCTGTTCGTGATGGACGGCGCCTGCTTCGTCACGGGTCCGGACAAGAACCCGACGCTGACGATTCAGGCCGTGGCGTGGCGGGCGTCGGAATACTTGCTCCAGGAAGCCAAGAGCGGGAATCTTTAGGAGGAATCCGTGGGAAAGGTTGACGAACCCCCAGGCAAGAATTTACAGAATCCGGTGTTTTATAATAGACGCTCAGTGCTGAAGACTCTGGCGCTGGGAGTTGGAGCCGCGCCCTTTGTGGGTCTGATTCCGCTCCAGGCGGCGCAGCACGTGCACGCCACGCTGGAGGTCGAAAAGGCCGCTCAGGGAGGAGCCGGCGCAGCCTACCAGCCGAAGTTCTTCAACCAACACGAGTGGCAGACGCTGCGGAAACTTTGTGAGATGATCATTCCGCCGGATGAAAAATCCGGCGGCGCGCTGGAAGCGAACGCGCCGGAATTCATTGATCTATTGACCAGTGAGAATCAGGATTTTCAGACGCAACTGGGCGGCGGGTTGCTTTGGCTCGATGTATACTCGAGCAAGCGGCAGGGAAAGAATTTTTCTGCCTGCTCGGCCGCCGAACAGAAGGCCATCCTGGACGTGATCGCCTATAAGAAAAATTCCACCCCGGAGACCAGCCAGGGGATCCGGTTCTTTTCCCTGCTCCGCCGTCTAACGGCGGATGGATTCTATACCAGCAAGATCGGAATCGCAGATGTGGAATACGTCGGCAACACGGCGCTCAGCGAATTCCCCGGCTGCCCGGCTCCGCCCGAGGCGTAAGCAAAGTTTTTCCGACTTTTTATTTTTAACCCCGCAGGTGCGACCTTGAAACCAACCGTACAGACGAACGGCGAAGCCGCATCCCTTTTTCCGGAGCTCGAGAAAAATTCTGGCCAGCGGTTCACGACCGGCGTGCTACCGACACAGAAATTGCGCGAAATGGTTGCGGCCGGGCGGATTCGCGTAACCCCGGAGGCCGAGCCCATTCAGGAATTTCAGTACCAGCCCGCAAGCATCGACCTGCGCCTGGGGCCGGTGGCCTATCGTGTTCAGGCCAGCTTTCTTCCCGGCGCAAATTCGACCGTGGAGGTGAAACTCCGAGACTTGAAGATGAACGAACTGGACCTGACGCGGCAGGCCGTCTTCGAGCAAGGTTGTGTTTATGTAGTCCCATTGGCCGAAGAACTATTTCTTAACTCAGACCTCTCTGCCCGGGCCAATCCGAAAAGCACGACCGGGAGGCTGGACATTTTTACCCGCCTGATCACCGATTACGGGGATGAATTCGAAAAGGTGCCGAAAGGATACAAAGGGAAGCTCTACGTGGAGGTCGTGCCGCGAACCTTCACAGTGATCCTTCGCCAGGGAATGCGGCTGAACCAGATTCGGCTGATTCGCGGAAACCCGCGCCTTTATGAGAGTAAATTCCTCCTGGGCAGGATCGACAAAAAGGACCCACTCATTTATGAAGAGGACAGCGCTGCCAAAGCACAGATTGCCCGAGGACTGCGCGTCTCCATCGATTTACAGGGCGCGGACCCATCGCGAAGCGATGAGATCATCGGCTTTCGTGCCAAAAAGCACACCCCGGCGTTGGACCTCTCCATGGTAAATCATTACCCAGCGGAGGATTTCTGGGAACCGCTTTGGAGTGCGCCGCGCAATAAATTGATCTTGAATCCCGACGACTTCTACATCCTTGCCTCTCGCGAGCGTGTCTCCATCCCGCCCGACTATGCCGCCGAGATGGTGGCTTATGATCCCGCGATGGGGGAGTTCCGCGTCCATTATGCGGGATTTTTCGACCCCGGTTTCGGGTACGGCCCGGCAAACGAGGTCCGGGGAACGCACGCCGTTCTGGAGGTGCGGTCGCATGAAGTGCCGTTTGTCCTGGAACATGGGCAGACGGTGGGGCGGCTCATTTACGAACAGTTGACGGCGGTACCGGATAAGATCTATGGCCCTAAAATCGGCTCTTCCTATCAGTACCAGCGCTTGTCGCTCAGCAAGCAGTTCCGCGCGGATTGGAAGCCCGCCCGGAGAGTCCGGCCTTAGCAGGTACCCTCACGGTAAAAGACGTTGCCGGCTTGGCGAATCGGTTGCTTACGGCCGGAGCGGAAATGGCTGAGCGGAAAGTTTTGACAAAAGCCGAGTTCTCCCGAAAGGCGATTCACCCCGCAGTGGCGCAGACAGACGTCACCGGCGCGGAGCATGGCGCGCGCCCGGTCCGGCGGCGTAACTCCCTGGTTCGCAATAGGTTGCGATAGGACGGCCAAAGCGGCTGCATTCGAAGCCTCATCTTCATCTACTCACAGAATGATTCTAAAGACTTCGCTTCGAAGGTGGAAGAGGGAGTACGCCCTGGGGAGAAGAAGTCTGCCGAATTCAGCCCTTTCCGGTCCTACGGGGTGAGCTCCGCAGAGACCTGGGGAAGCGTAGGGTAGGAGAGCTCGTCGGGAGCGGGCCAGTCACCATCGTATTTCTCCGGGAAGCGCACAACTTTTGCCTTTACCGGAACCACTCCGGAGCCGACGAAATTCAGGGCCGTTGCGGCTCCATAGGATACGTCCAGAAAGCGGCCGGAGATATAGGGCCCGCGGTCATTGACGCGCAAGACCACGGACTGGGCGTTGCGGATGTTGGTGACCCGGATCTGGGTACCGAACGGGAGCGCTCGGTGCGCGGCCGTGAGCTCATACATATTGTAGATCTCACCGTTCGCCGTTACCCGTCCGTGGAACGGGTCACCGTACCAACTGGCTCTACCCACTTCTCCCAACGTCCAGAAGGGGTCGGAAAAGCAGATTTTTTGCCTTGAAATTTTCTCTGGGGCGGCCAATGTGATACAAGCCGCCAGAAACGGCAATACCAGATACTTCATGTATTTTCGTGAATTCCCTGAGAAGATCGAGGTTGGAATCTTGGCAAAGTGCCCGAGCAATTCATCTGATAGGTTTATTCGCATAAAGTTTATTTGATGTCAAGCTTTATTCGCTTTATTTTCCCTTGAGTAATCGTAATGTCCTGATACATTGGGGAATGTCAAGAGCAGTTGTCTTGCCACTGCCGCGCCCAGTTGAGTTACAGTCCCCCTGGACGCTAAATAAGCTTAGTAGATAGTTGTACTTAGCTTAGTAAAAAAATTTCCTGCTGCTATACCATTTGATTCCCAGGGCCCCAAAATAGTGGTATCGGATGTACAATTTCTGCCCTGGTTCTTCCACTCCCGGGAGGATAAGAATTGCTCGTTTCTAGGTTAACTTATAGATATATGATGATATATCGGGAATTGAGGGGGCTTTGGCGGCCCTGGTCCGAAAAAGAGAATAAAGTGTTATAAATCGGGCTTTTGGCGGGTCACCTCCTCAATTGCACCAGACCCGCCGGCAAGAGGCTTTCCTCGCAGGCTGTTTTTGAGGGAGGGAGAGCACGGAAAGGCAAGTGGGACTGCTCGAATGTTATAATGGTTCCTGGAGTTCTCACGAGAATTAGAATTCAAACCATAAGGGTCACCTATGAGCGCGGAGGGGACAAAAGTCGGCCGGGGGGTTGAAAAGGGGCAGTTGATGTCCGCCTCGGAGATCGACCGCACCCTGGTCCGCTTGGCTCACGAGATTCTGGACCGGAACGCGGACGTCGACGAGTTGGTCCTGATCGGCATCCGGCGGCGAGGGTTTCCCTTGGCGGAAAGGCTGGCGAAGAAGATCGAAGAGGTACAGGGAAAGAGTGTTCCGGTGGGCGCGCTGGACATCACCTTTTACCGGGATGATCTTTCGAAGGTCCATTCTCGGCCGGTGGTGCAGGACGCGCCGTTGCCCTTTGAAGTGAAGGAGAAGGCGGTCATATTGGTTGATGACGTTCTCTATACCGGCCGAACGGCGCGGGCGGCCCTGGATGCGCTGACGGACCACGGGCGGCCACTTCGCGTTCAGTTCTGCGTGTTGATTGACCGCGGACACCGCGAACTGCCGATCCAGGCGAACTACGTGGGGCGCTCGGTCCCCACCACGCAGGACCAAATCATCGAAGTGCGCCTTGAGGAAGTGGACCGGCAGGAGCGCGTGGTAGTTGTAGAACGTTAGTATGATCTTGAAGTTAGCAGGGCAGAGAATCCCGCCTGCGAGGATTTTTAATTTCCCAGGAAGGTTGGAGGAGGTAAGCGAATGGGGAATCAGGAGCTGGTAGGGCCGGTTCAAAACCAGATCCCCGTCAACATTGAAGATGAAATGAAGCGCTCCTACATGGATTACGCCATGAGCGTAATCGTGGGGCGGGCGCTGCCGGACGTGCGCGACGGGCTGAAGCCCGTGGCCCGGCGGATTCTCTATGCCATGTTCCGGGAAGGGAACCTGCCCGGCAAATCCTACACCAAGTGCGCCGGTGTGGTGGGCGAGGTCATCAAGAAGTATCACCCGCATGGAGATTCGGCCGTCTACGATGCCTTGGTTCGTTTGGCGCAAGGCTTCAACATGCGATATCCGCTGATCGATGGGCAGGGAAACTTCGGTTCCGTCGACGGCGACCCGGCGGCGGCCTATCGATATACGGAATGCCGCTTAGCGCGGCTCTCCGAGCGACTCCTGACCGACATTGCAAAAGAGACGGTGGATTTCATCCCCAACTTCGACGAGTCGACCGAAGAGCCTACCGTGCTGCCGACCATGATTCCCGGCCTGCTGGCCAACGGCAGCTCCGGGATTGCGGTCGGGATGGCCACCAATATCCCCCCGCACAACCTTTCCGAGCTGATCGATGCCGCGGTGCTGCTGGTTCAGCGGCCCAACGCGTCTTTGGATCAGATTCTTAAAATTATCCCCAGCCCGGACTTTCCCACCGGAGCGCATATCTACGGCCGCCAGGGGATCAAGGAAGCCTACCGAACGGGCCGAGGCTCGTTCACGATGCGCGCCAAAGCGGCCATCGAGCGGCCGACAAAAGACAAGCAGCAGATTGTGATTACGGAAATTCCCTACCAAGTGAACAAAGCCCGCACCATTGAGCGCATTGCGCGCCTTGTTCAGGACAAGAAGATCGATGGGATTTCCGACATTCGCGATGAGTCGGACCGCGACGGGATGCGAATCGTCATCGAACTGAAACGCGGCGAGCAGCCGGAAATCATCCTGAACAATCTCTACAAGCATACGCAGCTTCAGGATTCGTTCAGCATGATCATGCTGGCGATCGTGGACGGGCGTCCGCGCGTGCTTTCCCTGATCGAGATGTTCCAGGTCTTTATCGACCACCGCGCCACCGTGGTCCGCCGGCGCACGACTTTTGATCTCCGGAAGGCTCTGGAGCGGACCCACATCTTGGAAGGGTTCCAGAAAGCGCTCACCAAGCTGGACGCCGTCATCAAGCTGATTCGCGCCGCCCCGGGGCCCAAAGAGGCGAAGAACGGCCTGATGACCCGGCTCAAGTTTTCCGACCGTCAGGCGCAGGCGATTCTGGAAATGCAACTGCAGCGCCTCACCGCGCTCGAACGCAACAAGATCAAGGGAGAGTTGGAGGAGCTGAAGAAGCAGATTGCGTTCTACCGGCAGATTTTGGGGAGCGAAAAGGTTCTGAAGAAAGTGATCGTCGATGAAATGAAGGAAGTGAAGGAGCGGTTCGGCGACGCGCGGCGAACCGAGATTATCGAAGAGCAGGCGGAGATCAAGCTGGAAGACCTGATTCAGGTGGAAGATGTCGTCATTACGGTCTCCCACTCGGGCTTCATGAAGCGGACTCCGCTGGCGAGTTACCGGCAGCAGGTGCGGGGCGGGAAGGGAAGAATCGGCATGCGCACGCGCTCGGAGGATTTCGTCGAGCATCTCTTCGTCGCCTCCACGCACAGTTATATTCTGGTCTTTACGAATACGGGCCGGGTCCATTGGCTCAAGGTGTATGAGGCTCCCGATGTCGGCACCGCCGGGCGGGGAAAGCACGTTACGAACTTGGTAAATTTGGTGGACAATGAAAAGGTGGCCGCGTTGGTGGCCGTCCAGGAGCTCCCTGAGGAAGAAGAGGACATCCGCATCAAGGGTGCCCACTACGCCAAGGAGGGCTACGTCGTACTGGCCACGCGCTCCGGGCGCATCAAGAAGACCCGTCTGGCGGCGTTTTCGAACCCCATGTCGCGCGGCATTATCGCCATGGGAATCGACAAAGGCGATGAATTGATTGCCGCCATGCTCAGTTCCGGGCGGGACGTGATCTTCATGGCTTCGCGCAACGGCCTTGCCATTCGATTCCCGGAAATCGACGTCCGCGACATGGGTCGAGGGGCCCAGGGCGTGCGCGGCATGGGGCTGGGCAAGGGCGACAGCATCGTCGGCATGGAGATTGTGGGCAAAGACGAACTGATCCTTACCGTCACAGAAAACGGCTATGGAAAACGGACGCCGATTTCTGACTACCGGTTGCAGTCGCGCGCGGGCAGAGGAGTGATCAACCTCAAGGTGACGGCCCGGAACGGAAAAGTGGTCGGGGTATTGAGTGTGGGGGAAGAATCCGAGATCATGGTGATTAGCTCGGAGGGGAAAATCTCCCGGCTCGACAGCGACCAGATTCGCTCGGCGGGTCGCTCCACGCAGGGCGTGCGCGTCATGCGGCTGGGAGAGAAGGACCGCGTCGCCGCCGTTTGCATGGCGCGGAGTGAAGAGGGATTGAACGGCAACGGAAAACCGAACGGAAAAGGCTGAAGGCAGCCATGACTGAGCTCGAAGAAAAACAACGGAAACTGGAAAATTCTCTGCGCAGGGTAGACTCGCTCCTGGTCGCCTTTAGCGGCGGGGTCGATTCGGCGTATTTGGCCTATGCGGCGCACCGCGTCTTGGGTTCCCGGATGTTGGCCGTAACGGCGCTCAGCCCCAGCTACGCACAGCACGACCGTGAGGAAGCCGAGCAGATTGTGGCCCGTGTCGGCATCCCGCATGAGTTTGTCCGTACCGACGAAGTTGAAAACCCCGCCTACCGCGCCAACAATCCCGACCGGTGTTTTTTCTGCAAAGACGAGCTCTTTGATCGTTTGGATGAAATTGCGGCAGACCGGCACTTCGCCGCCGTGGCCTACGGGATGAATGTGGAAGACCAGGGCGATTGGCGGCCGGGGCAGGAGGCGGCCCGCCGGCATCGGGTTCTGGCACCGCTGCTGGAAGCAGGATTAAGGAAAGAAGAGATTCGGGAACTGGCTCGCAACGCAGACATTCCCGTCTGGGACCGGCCTGCTTCCGCCTGCCTGGCCTCGCGAATCGCCTATGGAATCGAAGTAACCCCGGAGCGATTGGAATCGGTGGAGCAGGGCGAGGCTGCGCTCCGTCGCTTGGGATTCCGGCAGTTTCGCGTCCGTCACCATGACGAGCTGGTGCGGATTGAAATTGCGCCCGAAGAATTGCAGCTTGCGCTTGACCCGGAGATGGCCAAACAATTCCTTGAAATTTTCAAGTCTCTCGGCTTCCGCTTTGTCACGCTGGACCTCGAAGGCTACCGTCAAGGCTCCCTCAATCTGGTCCACCTCGCGGCCGCTTCCGCTGAAAAGTAAACTTGCCTTCGCATCGAGTTCCCTAGTGATGGGAAAGAAGTTCGTGGGCGATGACCAGCGTATTGCAGTGGATGCGGACGGTGTCTTCTACCTTCCGCGCGTAGCCGCCGGCGAGCACAATCGCCGTAGGTATGTTGCGCTCCAAGGCCGTGCGGAGGACCAGCTCGTCTCTCGCCTTGAGTCCCTCCAAGGTCAACGCCAGCCCACCCAACTGGTCTTCCTTGTACGGGTCGGCGCCGGCGACAAAGAAGAACAGGTCGGGTTCGAACCGTTCGAAAGCTGCCGTCAGCCCCTTTTGTAATTCGTCCAGGTAAGCGGCATCGTCGGTGCGGTCGGGAAGATTGATGTCGAGCGACGAGGGCGGTTTCGGGAACGGGTAGTTGTTCTCCTGATGGATGGAGAGGGTGAAGACGGTCAGGTCGCCGGCGAAAATTGCGGCCGTGCCGTTTCCTTGATGGACGTCGCAATCGACGACCAGGGCGCGTTCAATGGCCTTCTCTTTTTGAAGCTTGCGGATGGCGACGGCGACATCGTTGAGGGCGCAGAAACCTTCCCCGTGGTCGGGAAAGGCGTGGTGGAAGCCGCCGCCGATGTTGGCAACGATGCGCTCGCCCTTGTCGAGTGCCAGCCGGGCGGCCAGGATGGAGCCTCCGGCCGAGAGCCACAGGGCTTGGACCAACTCGGGAGAGTGGGGAATTTCCAGGCGCATCAAATCCACATAAGAGAGCTTCCCGAGCTTCAGTTTCCGAACGTAGTCTTGCCGGTGGACAAGAGTTAAGTCCTCGTCGTGGGCGGCTTCGGGTTCGATAAAATCGTCCGGGGCGGCGAGCTTTTCCGCCAGGAGCCGTTCCTTAATGAGGCGGTACTTGACGGCAGGGAAGACGTGTGCGCCGAGATTCAAGTCGTACCGGTCTGAGTAGATGTGTTTCACTCGGGTTCCTTTTCGCCTCTGTACGAATCCCGGCGCCAACGATGGACCGGGAATGACCGGCCGGATTGCTATACCAGATTGCTATAATAGTCACCTTGCGGCGCCCACGCAGCAACAGTTTTTTTGAGGAGGGATGTGTGAAGAAGGCTCATCTGGTGGTGACGTTGAAACGGAAGGTCCTAGACCCGCAGGGGGCGACGATCCTGGCGGCGTTGAAGAATCAAGGCAATCGGGCCGTGGCGGAAGTTCGGCAGGGGAAATTTTTTGAGCTTCAACTGCGGGAAGGGATTAGCGAGCAGGAGGCCAAGCGGGAAGTCGAACGGCTGGCCCGCGAGGTCTTTATCAACCCGGTGCTGGAAGAGTTCCGGTATCAGATTGTGGATTGAGAGCGGGGCAGGAGGCTAGGGAGATTCGCCCCCACCCTCCGTCTCGGGTTCGATCCGGGCCGTGGTGGGCTGAAACTCCATGACATCTCCGGTCTCTTCTTCGTCTTCCATCATCTTCACGCTGCGGATCGTTTGGTTGCAAAGCTTCATATAGGTTATTTCGTCTTCTTGGCCGGGCGTGCAGTCGATCTCCACGATGCGCTCCTCCGAGATGATCCTCCCCAGCATGTGCATGTTTCTTCCCTGGAGCATGCGGATGATCACCGCGTCGTGGTCGTTGATTTCGAGGTGCGCAAAGGCGTATTCTGGAATCTCTTCGTAGACTCCACGAGTCTGCCATTTCGCGATCAAGGTAGGGGAAAACTTGTCGCTGCGGTCGGGATTGGGCCGTGAGGTGATGAGAATGGAAGGACCGATGCGCCACAGCCGGTTGTTTCGGATCCGCACCCCACCCGGGATGGTCTCAATCTCTCCATAGAGGCCGTCGGCGATTTTCATCCTGATCCCCAGATCGGAGTCCTCGTAGGGGACCCCTTCGGAAGGGGCAGTAAAGCGCATTTCCTGATAAACTGGATAATACTTCAGAAAGAGGAGCTGGGTTATCAAGAGCGCTACGCCGACGCACCCGATGATGATGCTCAGCTTCCAATTCGAAGAAAGATTTTGAATCGCTCGTTTCAACATATATGAATCCGCCGGTGGGTTCGGAACCCGTCCGGCGTCAGTATACCTCCAAGAGAGGATGGGTTTGGGGAATCACTTTACCGACCCGTTGGGCGGGGACGGAGCGCTCCCCCAGAGCGGCCGCCAACGCGTCCGCATCCCCCGCTGCGACCGAGATCAGCAGGCCGCCGGAAGTCTGGGGATCAAAAAGCAAATGGTGCAGCTCCTCCGGGACGGCTGAGCCGAATTCCACGCAACCCGTCAAAAACTCCCTATTATTCTTCAGTCCTCCGGACAGGTAGCCGTCGTTCGCATAGGCTACAGCTTCGGGCAGCAGATCGAAGGCCGTCGCCTGGAGGCGTAGGCTCACTCCGCCGGCTACGGCCAACTCGCGCGCATGGCCCAGCAAGCCGAAACCGGTAACGTCGGTTAAGGCATGGACGCGGAACCGGTGCAGCGTTTCGGCGGCCGTTCGGTTCAACGCTACCATGGACCGTACTGCCTCGGAAACCGCAGCCTCGCTCGCCTGCTCGCGCTTTAGAGCCGTGGCGATGATTCCGGTACCGAGCCTCTTAGTAACGAGGAGCGCGTCGCCCGCACGGGCCCCGGCATTCGAGAGAATGTGTTCGGGGGAGGCAAGGCCCGTGACCGCGTAGCCGAACTTGATTTCATCGTCGCCGATGGTGTGTCCGCCGATGACGACACAGTCTGCTTCTTGCATCTTTTCCATACCGCCGCGAAGGATGGCTTCCAGAATTTCCTGGGGAACGCCGCGGGAGGGGAAGCCGGTAATGGCAAGAGAGGAGACCGGCCGAGCTCCCATGGCATAGATGTCGCTCAAGGAATTGGCGGCGGCAATTTGGCCGAAGGTGAAAGGGTCATCGACAATAGGTGTAAAGAAATCAACAGTTTGCACCAGCGCAAGATCCGGCGCCACTCGATACACTCCGGCGTCGTCGGCGTGCTCGAAGCCGATCAGAACGTTCGGATTCACCTGCCGAGGCAGCTTGGGAAGAATGGAGTCCAAAACCTTTGGACTAATCTTCGCCGCTCAACCGGCTGCCTTGACCATGGCAGTCAAACGGTACGGGTCCGCCATAGGCGCATTATATCCCATTCGAGGTCACACCCCGATTTCGAAGTCGCTGCTTTCTGCAACGCTCTCTCTATGGGATTCGAAAAGGAACGGAAAGGTTGCGGGGAAAAAGGTGCGGGGGGGCAAGACGGTCTCCCAGCCTTGCACCCCGAGGGAATTCAGATGGGTACGGGACTACTCATCGGAACTGACAGGGACCAGCTGTCGTACTTCTTCAGGGACGTGCAAGCCTTCCGTGCCGGACCCGCTCTCTTGGTCCGGCATATGGCAGGTCCCGTCAAAGGTGGCGCCCGCTTCGATCACCAAACAGCTCGTATATATGTCGCCGCTTACGACCGCGTTCTCCAGAATGACCAGCTTCTCCTGCGCGTGGATACTTCCCTTCACGCGGCCTTGGACGGTGACCTGCTTGGAGCGGATGTCGCCCTCCACGCGGGCCGGTTCGCCCAGAATCAGCAAGCCGTCGCAGTGGATCTCTCCCTTGAAGGCCGCATCACATCGAAACATACCGGTTAAGGTGAGCTTCCCCTCCAAAGCCACTTCTTGTTCGAGAAAGCCTTTCCACTGGTCGGCTTTAATGCCGAAGCGATCCAATAAATCCTCGTCATTCTTTTTTTCAAACATGTTTGCCACGGGATATCTCCATTGATGCGTTTAGTGACGCGTTGAATCTACTACAACTGTAGTATTCTTTTTCCACGCCTTACCGACCAGACGGCCATAGATTCTATCCAGGTCTTGTTCGGAATCGTACCAAATAATGATCTTTCCCCGTTGATTCGATCCTGAAACTTGGACGCGGGCGCCCAGGTGCCGTTCCAAATGGGTCACGGCGGCCCGGACGTTGGGATCGGACGGGGAGGCTCCCGCCGGCGGTCTCTTCTGCTTCACGTCGGGATTTACCAGATTTTCTATTTGCCGGACGGAGAGGCTCTCCTGGGCCGCGCGGCGCGCCAGCCGGACCTGGTGAGCTTCATCCGACAATGCAACCAGCGCACGCGCGTGTCCCTGCGTCAGGCGGCCTTCCTGCAACAGGTCCTGTACGGCCTGGGGAAGTTTGAGCAGACGAAGCGTGTTCGTCACCGTACTTCGATCCAAACCTAGGCGCTGGGCGATCTCCTCATGCCGGAAAGCGAAGCGCCGAACCATCATCTCGATTCCGCGCGCGACCTCCAACGGGGTCAAGTCTTCGCGCATCATGTTTTCCGTCAAGGCCAGTTGAATCGCCTGGGACTCGGGAATCTGGCGCACGACGGCGGGAACGGCGGATAGTCCGGCCAGTTTCGCTGCGCGCAAGCGCCGCTCACCCGCCACCAGCTGAAAGCGGTCCTCGATCGGGCGGACAAGGATCGGCTGGACCACGCCGCTCGAGCGGATGGATTCGGCCAACTCCTGAAGCTTTTCCTTCGAGAATTGAGAGCGGGGCTGGAACGGGCTGGGGTCTACCGAATCGATCGGGATCTCTTCAAGGCCCGTACGAGTCGTCTCAACCTCCCGTATAAGCGAGCTCAGCCCACGGCCCAACGCGGTCCTGGGCATGCTCGATGACCTCCTTGGCAAGGAATTGGTAGCACTCGGCGCCGCGACTCTTGGCGTCGTAAAGGGAGATGGGTTTTCCGAAACTCGGCGCCTCGGCAAGGCGGACGTTCCGGGGAATCATGACGTTGAAAACCTGCTTGCCGAAAAAATCCTTCAGGTCGTTGACCACCTGATGTGCGAGCTTCGTCCGTTCGTCGAACATGGTAAGCAAAATTCCCTCGACCGCCAAATGGGGATTGAAAACGCGGCGGATGCGAACCAGCGTATCCAAAAGTTCGGAGACGCCCTCAAGCGCAAAGTACTCGCACTGGATCGGCACCAGGACCGAATCGGCTGCCACCAGACAATTGAGCGTCAACAGGTCGAGCGCCGGGGGACAATCGAGCAGGATAAAATTGAATTTGTCCCGCAGCGATTTGATTTTTCCGGCCAGAATATGTTCTCGGTTTTCCCGCCCGACGAATTCAATGTTCGTTCCCACCAGGTTTTTATCGGAAGGGATCAGATGAAGCCCGCCGATTTCGCAGTTTAGGACAAGGTCCTCCAGCGGCTGGTCATAGAGAAGGGCGCCGGAAAGAGAGGGTCGCTGCGGATCTTTGGGAAAACCCAGGCCGCTGGTGGTATTCGCCTGCGGGTCGCAGTCGATCACCAGGGTCCACATGTCCTCAAGAGCCAGCCCGGCACCGAGATTAATGGCTGTGGTGGTCTTTCCCACGCCGCCCTTCTGATTGGCTATGGCGATAATTCGCCCCACTCGGACTCCCTAACTCTCCTGGTGGAAGAATCTACAACAAATAGGCAGCGGCAGGCAAGTGGTTATCTGTTTCACGTGAAACGAGTCTTCGCGCCGACCAAGATTATTCGGTCCCGGGTCCCTGGAAGGGGGATCGGTTCCTGCCATTCAAAGCGATCCGTCCGGCTGAAAATTTCTTGCTGCCGAGATCGGTTTGTCCAGAGGCAGAACTTTCCTCCCGGAGCGAGGACCGCATCGGACCTCTCCGCCATGGCTTCCTGCCCGCCCAGCGCGCGAGTTGTGACTGTCTTGAACGTCGGACACTGAGCCTGAGAAAAAAGTTCCTCCCATCTGGTTGCCGACACCTCCACACCTTGCAGATTCAAAGTCCGGGTCACCTCCTGCAAAAATGCCCGCTTTTTTGTTGAAGGTTCCAGCAAAGTGACCGGTAGTTCCGGCAGGAAAATTTTCAGCGCCAAGCCGGGGAACCCCGCGCCGCTTCCGATATCCAACAGCGGTCCCTCAATTGGCCGGTGGCGCAACAGAAAAAGACTCTCTCCAAAATGGCGGGTGACGCACTCGTCGGCCCTCTTGACGGAAGTTAGATTGATCTTTCGGTTCCATTTCATCAGGAGATCCAGGTAGAGGTGCATCGATTCCAGCACCTGAGAAGACAGCGGCAAATCGTAGGGTTTGAGGTGGTGTTCGATTTTTCTCGTCGTCATGCGCGCGTGGCCTAGATAATGATCTTACTTCCGGTGGAATGCAACGGGAATTGAAACTTTCGGCGCTCCCTTTACCTTACGGGGCGGGTGTTTGATAATGCTTCCACACCTGGGTTTTATAGGCAGGAATTCCGAACGAGGAGGAAGAATGCGTTTAAAGGAAAAGATTGCGGTCATCACCGGAGCCGGGTCCGGAATCGGGCGGGCGACGGCCCTTCGATTTGCTGAGGAAGGCGCTGCGGTTTGCGTGGGGGATATTGATGTTCAAGGGGGCGAGGAGACGGTCGCTCAAGTTCGCGCGGCGAAAGGGAAGGCGATATTTTCTAAGACGGATATTTCCCGCGAGGCCGAAGCGAAGAAGCTCATGGAGGAGGCAGCCAAGGAATTCGGCGGGATTGACCTCCTGATCAACAACGCCGCCGCATTTGTCTTCGAGACGGTAGAGAGTGCGACCGAGGCGGATTGGGACCGCGCGTTGGGCGTGAACGTCAAAGGATATGCCTTCTGCTCGAAGTATGCCGTGCCCCATATCCGGAAGCGGGGAGGGGGAGCAATTGTGAACGTGGCATCCGTAAGCGGATTCATTGCCCAACCGGCTTTTGTCCCCTATAACGCCAGCAAGGGGGCGGTGGTGCAGATGACCCGGTGCATGGCGTTGGACCTGGCGCCGGATAACATCCGGGTCAACTGTGTGTGTCCGGGAGCGATTGAGACGCCTGCGATGGGGCTCGACGCGGCGAAAAAGGGAGTAAGCAGAGAGGAGGCCATGGAGTTATTGAGTAATCTCCATATCCTCAAGCGAATGGGCCAGCCGCGAGAGGTGGCCCATACCATTCTTTTTCTCGCTTCCGAGGAGGCCTCGTTCGTTACCGGCGCGCCGCTCATGGTGGACGGCGGCTGGACAGCTCAGTAAGAGCGTGATTTCCCTCGAATCTGTAGCTAGTCCGAACCCTCGGCGGTGGGCAACTCCGTGGCTTTGGGTTCCAACCCTGCCTTGGCCAGGAGGAAATAGACCACAAATCCGGCTGCGAAGGAGTAGACGGCCGCCGGCTGCATGGCGGTCTTGACCCCTTCGGAAACAGGCATGAACTCCATAGGAGTTAAGCCGACAAAGAAACCCACCGCCCAGGCGAGGTAGCCTGCCCAATTGATTCCCAGACGAGGGCCGGCCCATTTGCCCTTCGAGAGAACGTAGTCGGCAGCCATGGCGCCGCAGATGGGGCCGAACGAAGCGCCAACAATTGTAAAGAAGCCTACCAGGTTGGCCGCAACGCCTGTGATCGAGAGAATGGCGGCAAGAGTCACGGCGACCATGGTGGAGGTCATACGGGGAATTTGTGGGAGCATGGTTCCAAAGCTATTGGCGGCGATGAAGGTGGAAAAGCAGCCGGGAGCGACGGAGGCAATCGCAAACAGGAGGAACATTCCCGTGGCCAGCATCCCGCCGATGAGTTTAACCGCCGTCCCGAATTCGTAATCCGCAATAGAGGGGTCGAGACCGTGAGCCCCGGCTACTCCCGCCAGCGCCAGTCCGCCCACAAGTACAATGGGCAGGGCAATGCCGGTAAGGCCTCCCAGCGTTACGTCGCTCTTACTGCGGCTGCTCATCCCGAAATCGGTCCCGGCGGCGCCTGCGGTGGCAAAGAAGCCGACCACGAGTTGAATCGTCATGATCACGCCGAACGTGGGATCAGGGTTTGCGGGTGCATAGCTGCTCAGCCCGGAAGAGGTTTTGGCGAAAACGACAAGAAGAATCAGCAAGGGAACGAAATTGAGAAAAGTGGCCACGCGGGCGACGTATTGAATGCCCTTCACGGCGATGAACCCCAGCAGATAAGCCCAAATAATTGAGACGATTGCAAAGCCGATGGTACCCGGCTCGCTGTTTTGATTCAGGGCGGTGAGGATGTATTGGGTGGCAATAAAGGTTCCGACCGCAAACCAGCCAATCTGAATCAGGCCCATCAGGAGACCGGGCATGAGATATCCGCCCGTAGTGCCGAAGGTGGAGGTACCCACAATGTAGAGTGGGTGACCGGTCTTCATGCCGAGCATGGCCGGGACGTAATAGAACAAACCATAACTGATAAGGCCTGCGATCACCAAGCCCAAGAGGATGCCGCCGAGGCCAACTCGCGTAAGCGTATCGGCTCCCAGTCCCTGGTAGAAACCGATCCAAAGAAAGATTCCTGCATAGGTGGGGGCGATGTTTTTAAACCAAGCGGCGCGGTTCGCGGTGGAATTCGGTTTCGACGAGCGGACATAGTTGGGTAGCGCCTCTGAGGGCATAGCTTTGTTCCTCCGGACCGCATGGATGGAGATTCCTTGGAATTGACCGTGAACAATGCATGATAGGGAGGTGAGAAGCGGAACGCAAGCGGTTTATCCACCCCCAAAGGAGAAGCGGGAAGAATCAGGAACCGGTGCTGCTGTAGTTGCAAACCCCCCGCGTCCAGACAACCGCAGCGAGGGCGGTAAATGCAGTCGCCATGAAGGGGACCAGGTAGAATTTGGGTAGCGAATTCATCACGGCCCAGGAAACGTGTGGTGGGATAGAAAGAGGCGAAGGCAAACGGGATAATCCAGCTCAACATGAATTGGAGGAAGCCGTTGTAGATGGTTAAAGGGTAGCGGCCGAACGTCAGCATGTTGAAAACCGGCGGGGTAATTCCCACCTTGTCTTCAAACCAGAATGAGACGGAAGTGAGCAGCACAAAGACCGATAAATAAATCACCGCGCCGGAAATTGACATCACCAGGAACCACCCCATGTCGACTGCCTCCCAGCGAATGTCCAACTCTTGCGAGCAGAGCCAGACGACGGCCGTTCCGGTGACCACTTCCTGCAGCGATTCGATGCGAAATTTTTCAAAGAGGATCTGAAACATGGAATGGACCGGGCGGAGCAGGACACGGTCGAAGCGGCCCTGAATGATGTAGAGATTGCTGAAATCGTAGAGGTTCCAACTGAGGACGTTGAAGAAGCCGAGAGGGATTAATGAGAATCCGTAGAGGAAGAGGACTTCGTAAAAGGACCAACCCTGCAGGCGGGGAATCTTCGTGAACAGCACCAGCATAAAACCGAAGCCGAGTACCGTGGCCGTCATCGACGTGAAGAAGGCGATGAAGAAGTCCGCTTTGTAGGCCAGCCGGACTTTGCTGTACTGCAAGAAGTACTGCCCGAGCAGGGGGAGGTGGCGGTTCATCGTGTCGAGGTCATCCTCCTTGGATCGTGATTTTTTTGCTGGACCACTTGCCAGAGGAAGTGTCCCGCAAGCAAGAGGACGAGCACCCAGAAGGCTTGCATCGAAAGTGTGCGAAGGATGTCGACGCCCTCCGTTTTTCCCAGATAAATCAGCACCGGCGCAAAGCTGATGTAGGGGAAGGGAAGCAGGTTCAATATTTGCTGGGCCCATTCGGGAAAGAAGGTGATCGGGATTAAGAGTCCGGAGAACAGCTCCAACAGGAAATACTTTGCGCGGAGCAGGCCGAGGATCGACTTCAAACGCAAGGCAAAAGTTCCCACGCAAAAATTGATGCCCGCGACCAGAAAGAAACTGAGCAAGACGCTGAGCAGGAACCCTGCCAAGTTCATCGGCCCTGCCGGCAGCCGAAGCGGGAATACCACCAAGAGGAGTAGAGCCGTAGGAACGGTGAGAAGAATGAGCCGAAAACAGGATTGGCCGAAGGCCTCCGCCACGTACATCAACTGTGTGTTGACGGGCTTGATCAGGTCCATGGCCAGCTTTCCCTCTTGCACCTGATAGGCCATTTCCTGGTCTATGTTATTGAAATAAAATGACCTAATGATCCATCCCACGGCAATGTAGGTGAGCATTTGCGAGAAGTTGAACCCTTCGATTGAGTTCCCATGAGCCAGCACCGCCTTCCAGATGAAATAGTAAATGGAAACGTAAATGAAGTAGGTGGCGATGCCCGTGTAGTAGCGCAGCCGGTAGGCCATGACGTTGACCGCCCCCACGCGGGCGAAGCTGCGAAAGACGTTCAACTCGGCGATGAGCGAAGCGATCATGAGGGGACCGGTTGCTGAGCGGAAGGAGAATCGAGCTCGACCTTTCCTTCCCTGTAGATTCGTTTTACCAGATCTTCAATGGGTTCCTCTTCAATGAAAAGATCACGCACTTCGAGGCGGTTGACGATGTTGCGGATAACCTCGCCGCTCGAGTGCCGCTGCCGGTCGAAGCGGAGCAGGTAGGTCAACTCGTCGAGTTGTTCGCAATGAATGCCGTCCTGGGCAAGTTCCCCCACGCGCCCCCCCTGCGCCCCGTCCTTCAGGAAAATTTTTATCTGGTTGAATCTTGCTAGCTGTGATTTCAAATCCGTAAGCGGCCCGTCAAAGAGAAGTTTGCCGTGGTCGATGATCATGACTCGGTGCGAGAGTTCTTCGATATCGTCGAGGTCATGCGTGGTCAGCAACACCGTCGTCCGGTAACGCTGGTTGATCTCTTTCAAGAATTTCCGGATGTGTTCCTTGGCGACGATGTCGAGGCCGATGGTAGGCTCATCAAGAAACAACAACGGCGGATTGTGGAGCAAGGAAGCGGCCAAATCGCAGCGCATGCGCTCGCCCAGGCTCAGCTTCCGCACCGGAGTGTGGAGGTACTGCTTCAGATTCAGGATTTCATCGAACACCCCCAAGCGTTTTTCGTAGAGCCGGTCCGGCACTTGATAGATTTCCTTCAGCAGCCGGAAGGATTCAATGACGGCGATATCCCACCAGAGCTGGGTGCGCTGTCCGAAGACCACGCCGATGTTCCGTGTATAGCGGCTGCGGTCACGGAACGGCACCATTCCGTGAACCGTAAGGCGGCCGCTGGTGGGTACGAGAATTCCCGTGAGCATCTTGATGGTGGTGGATTTGCCGGCCCCGTTCGGTCCGATGTAGCCGACCATCTCGCCCGGCTCAATCGAGAAGCTGACGTGATCCACCGCACGGACCGTCTGGTATTCGCGGACAAATAGATTCTGCACCGCGCCCCACAAGCCCTCTCTGCGGCGGAAGGTTTTGAATTCCTTGTAAAGATTTTCGACTTCGATCAGGTTCGACATGGGGTCCGTGGGTCTTCGATCCCTTCAGCGATGCAAGAGTTAGGTTTCATAATAGCAAGGATGTCCCGGCGCGGTCATGGGCCCATTTTCGAGTATTCGATAACATGTTGCGGCGCCTGTATTTGCGGGGGAGACGTAGTAGAATCGGCCCATATCCAATGAGGCGGACTCCTTTTCCGACGAGGTGATGTGATGGCAAGGGCAAGAGCTGTGGTTGTTGGTCTATTGGTCGCGGTCCTCGGCTTCGGTCTTGGCCGGGCTGCGGCGCAATCCGATTCTCCTCCGGTTGCCTGGGAGAAGCATTTTCCCAAGTCCATCGGTTGGGTCCTAAGAGTCTCCTCGGGTGTGCTGCTGGTTCGCTCAGGGAATACTCTATTCGCTGTTGATGGGAAAGACGGGCGCGAGCTGTGGTCCATGGGCGGCCTGGACCTTGGGGACCCCGAAGAGCGCGGTAAGAACCTTTCCGAAATTCCCGGCACGCCGATTCTTCTGCTCAGGAACCATGACGCCAAACCCCGAATTGAAGGTTCATCCGGGTCGCTACTAGGTGTGGATTTGTGGAAGGGAACGGTGCTTTGGCAGCAAAAACTGGCCGCTGATCTCCTGATTGAAAAAGGGCTCAGCGGAAGCTCGACGATAGAAAACTTAATGGAGATTATTCCTTTTTACGAGAACGACCGAGTGTTGTTGGTGAACAAAGTGGGCAGGAAAGGGGATGCCAGGCCTCGACTCCAGCTTCAGAATATGCTCACAGGTGTGGTGGAATGGAGGAGAAAATATCCCTTCAAAAGATATATCCTCGGAGGGATAAAGTGGTACGAATTTGATGGACACTTCATTCCCTACAAGTTACGGTTTTATGTTTTTGGATCCTCGCACCGAATGCAGCGACTCGACCTCCAGACAGGCAAGAAAGTTTGGAGCCTTATCGGGTGCGCCAGTTCTTCGCTCGACCCCATTTTTGCCGATGGGAAAATCATCTGCCGGGGAGTGACTCTTCACGCCGTCGACCCTCTTTCCCGAAAGCGATTGTGGAGGATCAAAAAGCTCAAAGGGTTGGGTACGATTGCGGACTGGGTTTTGAGAGGGGATGTGCTGTATGTCGTCGGGGGGAATCTCGCCTATGCGATGGATGTCTCTACCGGCTCCGTTCGCTGGCGAATAAAACACAAAACTTGGATTTCAGAAGTCTTTTTGGGGCGGGACCTTCTTTTCGGCAGTACAAGAAAAGGTTTAATTGCAAAGGATGTCTCCACCGGCTCGATCCGCTGGCAAAGGGAAGGCGTCGGAGAAATTTCAGAAGTATTGATGGAACGGGGCCTTCTTTTCGTGCGTACAAAAAATGAGGTTTATGCTCTAGATGTTTCCACGGGCGGCGTCCGGTGGCGGGTAGAGAGCGAAACAGAGACAACCAATCTCGTCTTTTTTGAGGAGGGTCATAAGCTCGTATTCTGGAACAAGGCCAAGGCCGAGTTGGTTGTGGTGGAAGCCGAGAGCGGAAGAATTCTGCGACGCGACGGCCTGAATATGAAGTCGGAGACTTTTTTATCCGAAAGCTGGGGGGTAACTTTCTAATTGTTGAACCCATGAGCACCTATTTTATGGCCGTTTTTAATCAGGGATACTGGCCTGAGGCGATACGCAGAAAATTTGGGGAATCTTTGAATGTGCTCTACGATGTGAAGACCGGCGAAAAGCTGTGGGAAGAGAAAGGCCTCGTCTTTCAAAATCGACCCCTCCACCGGCCAACGCAAGGAATGGTTCCTCACCGGGTTCCAGCCGGATTTCAATCCCGCCTTCGGCCTGGCTTACACATTTTCGGGAAAAATTCTCCAGGCCGTTCGCCTATCCGGTGAATGAACAATCTAAAATGTCGCCCATTTGACCCTGCCCTTGCGAAACCTTCCCATCTACATCGAGGGCATGGTCCATCTTATCAGGGCGTGCCGTCCTTGTCGGGCGGGCTTTTTCCCTTAAAAGTGAAACGCTTTGTTTGCATCCACCGTCTCACGAGGAGATAATGAGGGTTCCGAGGGACTCGATTTATGTCAGCCCTGGCGTTACGTTTCGTGACCCGGCTTCCATATTGCCCTTAAGGGAATTTTTTCCGCAGTGATATTGTAAGGTTGCGTTTTAGAATTCGATCGTCGAAAGAACCAAATTCAATCGAGTGGGTGTCCGATGAAATATGGGGAATCGCTGACTCTTCTATGGGTTTTCTTACTGGCCGTCGGTTTGGCTGCTCCGGCGACAGCGGTGGCAGCCGAACCCTCCGCCGACGAGATCGACATTCCCTACAAGAAGTTCGTCCTGAAGAACGGTCTGCGCGTCATCGTGCACGAAGATCGCAAAGCGCCCATCGTGGCCGTCAACGTCTGGTACCACGTCGGCTCGAAAAATGAAAAACCGGGAAAGACGGGCTTTGCGCACCTGTTCGAGCACATCATGTTCAACGGCAGTGAGAATTACAACGACGACTATTTCAAGCCCTTCGACCGCGTGGGCGCGACCGGCATAAACGGAACGACGAACCCTGACCGGACGAACTATTTCCAGAATGTTCCTACCACGGCGCTGGATATGGCCCTGTGGATGGAATCGGACCGGATGGGACACATGCTTGGGGCCGTCGATCAGGCGAAACTCGACGAGCAGCGTGGCGTCGTACAGAACGAAAAACGGCAGGGGGAGAATCAACCTTACGGGAAAGCGCGCCAACTCATCGCTGAAAATACCTATCCGAAGGGACACCCCTACTCCTGGTCCACGATCGGCTCGATGGAGGATTTGAATGCCGCCAGCCTGGAGGATGTGCACGAATGGTTCAGGACCTATTACGGCGCGGCGAACGCGGTCATCTCCGTAGCCGGGGATGTGGATGCGGAAACGGTTCGGAAGAAAATGGAGAAGTATTTCTGCGACATTCCTGCCGGACCGCCGGTGGTGCGCCAAAAATCCTGGATTGCAAAGCGAACCGGAATGCATCGGCAGATACTCGAGGACCGTGTTCCGCAAGCCCGGATCTACAAAGTGTGGAACATGCCGGAGTGGATCTCCGCCGATACGGATTACCTGGACGTGGTCAGTGACGTGCTGGGATATGGAAAGACCTCTCGTTTCTACAAACGGCTGGTCTACGACGACCGGATTGCCACGGATGCTTCTGCCTATATTGATTCGCGGGAACTGGGAGGACTGTTCATCATGAGGGCGACAGCTCTCCTCGGGCAGGATTTGGAAAAAGTGGAGAAGGCGCTGGATGAGGAACTGACTCGATTCTTGGCCGAAGGGCCGACGGAAAAGGAGATGTCGCGCATCAAGACGCAGTACCGGGCGCGGTTTATTCGCGGCATTGAACGGATCGGCGGATTCGGCGGAAAATCGGACATTCTTGCTCAATGCGAAGTCTATGCCGGCAGCCCGGATTATTACAAAGTTCGGCTGGAGCGCGTACGGGAGGCGACCGCCCAAAATCTAAAAGGGGCGGCAAACCGTTGGCTGAGCGACGGAGCCTTTGTTCTTGAGGTGGTTCCGTTTCCCAAGTATGGGACGGTGGCAAGCGACGTGGATCGCTCCCAGCTCCCCGAACCGTCTGAATTCCCTGAGGTTCCCTTTCCGCAACTGCAGCGAGCGAAACTTTCCAATGGGCTCGAAATCATCTTGGCCGAACGGCACGCCATCCCGGTCGTGAACTTCCGCCTTCTTCTGGATGCCGGGTTCGCCGCCGACCAGAAGGGAATTCCCGGCACGGCCAGCCTCGCGCTCGGCATGCTGGAGGAAGGTACGGCCAGCCGAACGGCCTTGGAGATCAGCGAGCAGTTGGCCCTGTTGGGGGCGCGGCTGGGCACGAGGTCGAATCTGGACATGTCTTCGGTGACCCTCTCGGCGCTAAAAGAAAATCTGGATGCATCGCTTGAAATCTATGCGGATGTCATCTTAAATCCGTCCTTCCCGGAAGAGGATTTCAAGCGTTTACAGCAACAACAGCTTGCCGGGATCAAACGGGAGAAAGTGTCCCCGGTCCCGATGGCGCTTCGCGTGCTTCCGAAACTGCTATACGGCAAGGACCATGCCTACTCGTTGCCGCTTACCGGGTCGGGGACGGAGACGTCGGTTATGAGTCTCACCCGCGGCCACATGAAAGCGTTTCACCAGACGTGGTTCAAGCCCAACCGCGCGACTCTGATCGTGGTCGGCGACACGACGCTCAATGAGATTCGGCCGAAACTGGAGCGACTCTTTCGGGCTTGGAAACGCGGGAAGACGGCGCAGAAGATAGTAGGTCAGGTTGCACACCAAGCGAAATCAACGGTCTATTTGATCGACCGGCCCGATTCTCAGCAGTCGATTATATTCGCCGCCCACATCGCGCCGCCCAAAGGGAACCCTCGGGAAATTGCCAACGAGGCGGTAAACCAGATTCTTGGAGGCGCTTTTTCCGCACGTCTCAACATGAATCTCCGGGAGGACAAGCACTGGTCTTATGGGGCGAGGAGCGTGGTGATGGATGCGCGCGGCCAACGGCCGTTCTTCGCCTATGCCTCAGTGCAGACGGACAAGACCAAGGAATCCATGCGGGAGTTCCAAAAAGAACTCTCCGGGATTCTTGGCACTCGGCCTCCGACATCGGAGGAGGTCGCCAAGGCGAAAGACCAGAATACGCTTACCCTGCCGGGCCGCTGGGAAACGGCGGGCGCGGTGAGCACATCGATTGCCGAAATCGTGTGGTTTGGCTTGCCGGACGATTTCTGGAACACCTACGCGGATAAAGTCCGCTCGCTCGACCTGCCTCAAGTCTCCGCCGCGGCCAAGGAAGTGATCCACCCGGATAAGCTGGTCTGGGTCGTGGTGGGTGATCGAAGGAAGATTGAAGCCGGGATTCGGGAACTCAATCTCGGAGAAATCCGATTGATCGATGCCGACGGAAATCCGGGGGCCGAAGCCGCGTCGGGGAACTAGGCCGAAGAGCAACGGTTGCTCTTCGTGGCCCGCTCTGGTATCTCTTCCTGCATGAGGATTTCCGCTTGGGTAAAGGCCGGGCCCGCAAGGGTAGCGGTACTGCTCTTCCTTCTGTTTCTGGTGGTGCCGGCGGCGGCCTGGTTGACGCTGACGCTGACGCAAGGAGAACCGGAGGTTTCTCTGGCAGGGTTTGCGCCCCGTGAGCATCCGCTTCGCCGCGTCATTTTAATTACCGTAGATACCTTGCGGGGAGACGCCCTCGGGCCCGGTGACGGAAAACGCATTTTCACCCCGAATCTGGACCGCCTGGCAGCCGACGGAGTGGAATTTACGCAGGCCGTCGTCGTCGCTCCCTGGACGCTTCCCTCGATCGCGTCCATCATGACGGGCCTTTCCCCGCAGGTTCATCAAACGATTGGGCGCGAATCCCTCCTCCCGGATAATTTCCGTACGCTTGCCGAATACCTTCGCGACGCGGGCTATTACACGGCCGCCTTCGGCTCGAACCCTTATCTGCTGCCGCGGGCCGGGCTGTCGCAAGGATTTCTTGAATACCATTTTTTCCCCCAAGCGGTGGGAACCTCGCCGCTCCGGAAATTCCGCAATTGGCGCGACCCGGAAGTTTTCGACCCCACGACTTCCGGCCTGACCGACCGGGTGATCGCCTGGATGGGTAAAAATCGCGAACGGGATTTTTTCCTGTGGGTGCATTATTTTGACCCTCATACTCCTCTTGCGCCGCCGTTGGAATTCCTTCCCGCAGGAGCGGGGCCGGCGTCCGTATCTTCATCGGGCGGAGCGAACTTTGACCGTCTGGCGGAAGTCCACAGCGGCTCCTTCGTCCCTACGCCAAAGGAACGGGCGTGGATCGAGGAGCTTTATTGGGCTGAGGTGCGCTACATCGACCACAACCTGGGGCGGCTCCTGGAAGCTTTACAGCGGCAGGGCGCCTACGATGATGCCTTGTTGATCTTTACCAGTGACCACGGGGAGGAGTTTTGGGAGCATGCCCGTTTCGGTCACGGGCACAGTCTTTATGGAGAGGTTTTAAGGGTTCCCTTGGTGATCAAGCTGCCGGGGGCCAAGGGAGGGAGAAAAATCCCCGGTTGGGTATCGAACGCTGGACTGCTGCCGACGGTGCTCGATCTCTGCGGCGTTTCCCATCCGAGCGACTCGCTCTCCTTCTCCTCATTGCGGGACCTGTGGGAGACAAACGATCCTCGAAAAGCACGGCCGCCGGTTGTCGCTACCGGCCTACATTATTTTGAAGAGCAGGAATCCGTACAATTCGAAAACCTAAAATACATTCGGCATGTGATGAGTCCGCGGGAAGAGCTCTACGATCTTGCGGCAGACCCCGAGGAGCGAGTCTCGGTGCTCTCTTCCTCGCCGGAAGAGGTCGCGCGGGCCCGGACTTTGCTTACCGAGCACGAAACCGCGTCACGGAAATTGAGGGGGCGCTACCAAATTTCCGGCCGAGCGGAAGCCGAGTTGGACAAAGAGACAAAACAGAGGCTTCGCTCGTTGGGATATAGCCAGTAAGGGGGTTGGTTGGGCCGAATCGGTGCTCGACCCTCCCAACTTTGAGAGGATTTAGGGGGAGAGGATCTTTTGGGGGAGGGGATCTATAGGGTCGGTTTTCTGCGGCGGGCGCGACGCTTGGCGGGTTCGCCGCGTAGCTTGGCCTGATACTTGGTCAGTTCGCTGGAGCCGTTCACACTGCAAAAATTCGTCTGTGCCCCGGAAGGGGCGGATTCGTAGGGAAGACATGATTTGGATTTCAGAAAGAAATCGAACGTCACGACAAGAACGGCACAAGTGGGGAACCTTACTCCCCGCACATGCCGCGACGCGGCGCACCGCACGCGCACGGGCCCGCTTCCATCGTCCGCCCCTCCGTCGCACCCGCTACGGCAAACGGCGAAAGCAGTTTTTCCAGTTGCCGGCCGCTGCAATCGCGGCAGCGAACCTCCTGGTTGCTCGAGCGAACGATCTTTTCAAATTCCGCGCCGCACTCCCGGCAACGGTATTCAAATATCGGCATGGCTCTCACCTGCTCCTAGGGAAAGTAAAAAATATATATTACTCATCCGGATCTCCTGCGCAAGGCATGGGACCCCGGGTCTGGCTCCCGAGGGCTTCGAAGCCGCATTTTTTCAGGGGAAAAACACCCTCTCCTCTTTAAATTTACTTGACAGCCATCTTTTTTCCCCGTAAATTACGCGACGAAATTCAAATCCCTCACGGAGGAGAGTAATTCATGGCAAAAGTGATGAGTAAGTCTGCGGTGATTGCAACCTTGGCGGATAAGGCCGACCTGTCGAAGAAAGTAATCGGCAGCTTGCTGGAAGAATTGGCCGGACTTGCCACCCAAGAGTGCAAAACCTCCGGTCAGTTCGTAATTCCGGGAATCGGGAAGGCCGTCAAGTCGAACCGCAAAGCGCGCATGGGCCGCAATCCGCAGACCGGCGAGGCCCTTAAAATTCCCGCGAAGACGGTCGTCAAGTTTCGCTTGGCAAAGGCATTCAAGGATTCCGTGGTACCTCCCCCAAAATAGACCAACGCTCACCGGAGCAGATCCTTGATTCTGCCGTTCGTTTCCGGGTGCCGAACCCTCGCTTCCCAGAAAGCCGTCGGCATCGAGGCTTGAGGGTGGGGTGACCTCGCTCCCCGGTGAGACGCTGGTTTCGAAAATGAGTTCTCTCGTAGCGCTCCCCGCGCTTCCCTTAATTTTCCGCCCAAAGCGCGGCGCTCTTCTCTTCGACGAGAAGGATCCGGCCGGGAGCGGGTGTTCAAATCGCACTCGACTCCACCGCTCGTTCCTCTTCCGCGTCTATTTCAGAGTATTTTTAGAGGTAAGGAGTGAAGAAGCCGTCCTCAGCGAGTGTAGCGGGTGGGGACTGGGCCGTCCTCCAACATCGGGCGGTCCCAAATCATATCGTCACGGGAATACTGAGCGATTTCGAAATCCTGCGTAAGCTCCAATGCGTCGACCGGACAAGCATCCTCGCACAGACCGCAGAACATGCAGCGGGACAGGTCGTAGGTGAACGTGGTTAAGACTTTTTTGCGGTCCGCCGTACGTTCCCAACCCACTACAATCAAATTTTCCGGACAGGCCACAGCGCAGAGATTACAGGCTATACAGAGCGTGCTGCCCGTCTCCGGATTATTGTTGAGCCGCGGCGCTCCGCGGTACCGCTCGGCCACCTGCGGACGCTGTTTCGGATATTGTTCCGTATAGGTGGCGCTGGGACGTTGGTAGGAAAAGGTAAGAACCAATCCTTGGATCAGGTCCACCAGAAAAATCTTGCGCAGGAGCTTCCCTAAGGTATCCATTCCCGTTCCCCGAAAAGAGCGTTCCCTCCAAGAGGATATTATCCACAGTACTCCGGCAATCGTCAACTTTCCCGAGATGAAGGAGCCCTTCGCAGGCCGGACGCCGAGGACGTGGGGGACCGTATCCCGGCCACGTTGACACCTTATATTTACAATAGGGGCTTGCCACTTGGGGCAGAATAGTATAGAAAAATTATACCTAATATCATATCTCTAAGCCAAAACGGGCAAGGACCCTTCAAATCGGCCTTTGGGCTGAAATGGGTAGGTGGACCGATGCGAAGCTGGAAAAAACTCTTGGTGATACTCCTTCTGGCGGCTACGGTCGTCTCCTGTCAAAAAGCGTATCACCAAAAGGGCGAAACCTATTATTTGATCGGCAACAACATGGAAAATCCCTATTGGAAGGAAGTTCGCCAGGGGTTCCTTGCCGGTGTGCGGTCACTGGGACTCGAATTGAATGGGGAAGTGGGCGGCCCGGCGACGCGCAACGTCGAGCAACAATTGGTCGAGTTTCGCAAGGCCGTGGCCGCGCGCCCGGCCGGCATCCTGGTCTCCCCGGCCGAACCCGGCCCCTTTACCGAGCCCATCGACCAAGCCATCGAACAGGGGATTCCGGTCATCACCATCGACTCGGATGCGCCGGAGAGCAAACGCGTCACGTTCATCGGCACCGACAATTACCAGGCGGGCAGGCAGGGCGGCGAGATCGCCTTGAAAATCCTCCAGAAGGTTCTGTCGGATCGAAAAGTCAAGCAAGTCAACATCATCATCCTTACCGTTCCCGGCCAGCTCAACTTGGATGAACGGGTCCGCGGGTATCGGGAGGTATTGGCGAGAAACCGCAAGATCAGAATCCTTGCCGTACTGAACAACGAGGGGAGCATCCAAAAATCTCACGACCTTATTACGACACAATTGGAGCGGCCGGGCGCGTTCATCGACGGCATCGTTTGCGTCGAAGCCGCGGGAGGAGAGGGGGCCGTCTCCGCTCTTTACAAGATTGATGCGCAAGGGAAGATTCCCATCATCGCCATGGACAAAAACCAGGAAACCTTGGACTGGATCGAACGCGGAGGCATTGCCGCCACCATCTCCCAGAAGCCGTACACCATGGCATACTATGGGGTGAAGCTGCTCGACGACCTCCACCATAACGCCGTGCGCCAGTTCAAGGACTGGAAGACCGCTCCCGTCTACCCGCTGCCTTCCCGCATCGACACCGGGACGGCCGTGGTCAATAAGGAGAACTTGAAGGAGTTCGAGGAGTCGCTGCCGCCGCCGCCGGGCCCGCTCGGGTAGCCGACCGCCCCCGGGCCGTAAGGCCTTCTCACAGAGTTTGGCGCCGAGGGGGAGGCTACCGTCTCTTCCTGCTTCGGCGATCGTCTTTTCCATTACCGCTCCGGCCCACCCCCTCAAAAAATTTCTTATACCTCCGAAAAAAATCATTTGTTTGACTCTCTCGCCTCTTCAATCTAATTTCACTGCCATGGGCAGTTAACTGGACGGGCTGCTGTTACAGCCCCGGACCGTGGGAGGAGAAAGGTCATAGATCATGGATCTCCAAATCTCTCTCCGTTTTATTTTGCGCGGCGGGCTTCTGGCTTGCCTCTTATCCTCAACCCTTTTTGCCGGCGAACCGGCCGTCGCTCCGCCTTCACCGGCTGATCCGGCCGCGCCGCGGCTCGAGTCGCTCAAGATCGAAGTGGCGCGGCTGGAACAGGCAATGCACGCAGTCGACGGCGAAGCGGCTCGGAGGATTTCTGCGCCCGCGGCGGAGGCCTCCGCGGGGGCCGTCCCGGCAGGTGCTCCTTCCCTTTCGGCGCCACCCACCCTCGCGGCTCCCCAGGCGGAGCTCTCGCCCACGCTCAGCTTTCTCAACCGCGTCAATATCTCCGGCTCGATCGATGGTTATCAGCAGTACAACGCCAACCAGCCGGATGACCGCATCGCCGGCCTGCGGGCCTTTACCGGACCCTCGAATCAGCTTTCTCTCAACTTGGCGCAGTTGGCCTTCATAAAGGCTCCCACCTCTGACAGCCGCGCCGGGTTTGCACTCTCCTTCGCCTACGGCGAGGCCATCAACGTGGTCAACGGCTCGGAGCCGGTCGCCGGGGCGGATTTTGCGCAGTATCTGAAGGAAGCTTACCTCTCCTACTCGGTCACGGATAAATTACAGCTCGACTTCGGGAAGTGGGTGACGCCGATCGGCGCCGAGGTCATCGACTCGGGCTTGAACTGGAACTACTCCCGCGGGATACTGTTCACCTGGGCCATCCCGTTCTATCACTACGGACTCCGGGCGAATTACGCCATCAACGACAAGACCTGGGTCACGATGCACCTGGCGAACGGCTGGAACAACATCGTGGAAAACAACTCGGGCAAGTCTTTCGCGATCCAGGCGGGATTCAGCCCGACCGAAAACGTCAGCATCGTGCAGAACTACATGGTCGGCCCCGAAATGTTAAACCACGACTCGCTCCGCCACATCTTCGACACCATCGTGACCTACGACTACAACGAAAAGATCTCCTTCCTGTTCAACTACGACTACGGCATGGAGGAAGGGCTCCTTCCCACCGACCCGGATTCGCAATGGCAGGGCGTGGCAGGCTACGTCCGATACGCCCTCAACGATAAGGTTGCTGCCACCTCGCGTATGGAGTGGTTCCAGGACGACGACGCTTGGTCGACGGGTGTTGCCCAACAGGTAAAGGAATTCACGCAGACTTTCGAGTACAAGTTGGCCGACGGACTCTTGTCGCGATTTGAGTTTCGGCGGGATTGGTCGACCGAGCCGTTTTTCTCGAAGGGCTCGACCCGATTTGTGCAGAACCAGACCACCTTTTTGATCGGACTTATTTACTCGTTTGACACGGGCGAATAATCCTTTCTCTTAAGCCCGCCCGAGCGCGCGCCTGCCTGTCCATATCCCCGGGGTCCGGGGCCCGACGCCTCGAGACCCCTGCCTCCCCCTTTCCTTCGAGGATGGGCAAGGCGCAGCTTGGGATTTTAATTTTCGGGAGCGTTGAAATCAGTAGTAGGCGAGATACTTTTCGAGTTCCCAGGGGTGAACCCGTTGTGTGTACTCGGACCAGAGCGTCCGATGGGCTTCCGTCAGGTGCCGGCAGATCTCTTTTCCCAAGGCTTCCTGAACGGTTTTGTCCTTCTGGAAAGCGCGCAAGGCTTCCTGCAGGTCGAGCGGAAGCGGGTCGACGCTGAGCCGCCCGCGCTCGCGCGCGCTCATGCGGTAGATGTCCTTGTTGACGGGCGGGCCGGGGTCCGTCTGATTTTTAATCCCCTCCATCCCCGCCTTCAGAAGCACGGCCAGTGCCAGATAGGGATTGCAGGCCGGGTCCGGACTCCGCACCTCGCAGCGGGGTGAGGCGCCGTGTCCCGCCGGCACGCGCACCAACGGGTTCACGTTCTGCTCGGACCAGACGGAATGCGTCGGCGCTTCAAAACCGGAGATCAGCCGCTTGTAGGAGTTGATCAGAGGATTGGTGATGAGGGTGAACCCGCGCGCGTGGCGCAACATGCCCCCGACGAAGTAGAGCCCCACCTCGCTCAAACCGAACTTTCCGTTGGGAGAGCCGAAAGCGTTTTCCCCCTTTTCGGTCAGGTAGAGATGCAGATGCAGGCCGGAGCCTTCCTTGCCGAAGACCGGCTTCGGCATGAAGGTGGCATGGAGGCCGCGCCCCAGGGCCAGCCGCCGCGCCGTCAACCGAAACGTGCCGATGTTGTCGGCCGTCTCGACCGGGCCGGCAAACGGCAGGTCCACTTCATGCTGTCCGGGTGAAATCTCATGATGCACACCCTCGATCTCAATTCCGACCTCACCCAGCGCCTTCAGCAGATCGTGCCGCGTCTGCTCTCCCTCGTCAGTGGGCGCCAGGTCAAAATAGCTGCCCGTGTCCTGCGTCTCGGTGGTCGGCTCATCGCGCTGGTTGCGATGAAACAGGAAAAACTCGATCTCCGGCGCCACCTGCAACGCATAGCCGAACATGGCCGCCTCGGCCACGGCCTTCTTCAGGCAACTGCGGGGACAAGACTGAAACGGGATGTGGTCCAAATTGTGGATGTCACAGACTACGCGGGCCATTTTAGGCCCCGGGGAAGATCTCTGCGGGGATTCATGAAAAATGCGGAGCGTCTCCAGGTCCGGATGGAGAAGAAGATCGGCCTCGGCCCCGCGGGCAAACCCCTGCAATGCGGACCCGTCAAAGATCACCTCGCCCGACAGCGCGGCCCCGAACTGCCGCTCGGGAACCTCGACGTGCTTGGTCGACCCCAACAGGTCGGTGAACTGCAGCCGAAGGAACTCCACGCCTTCCCTTTTCAGCAGCTTCCGAGCTTCCGTTTTCTCCGCTTGAGCTCCCATGCTTTTCCCGATTTTCAAATCTTACTCCTATCTTCGTGGCGGTCATTATATTGCAAATTCTGCAATTATCGAGCAACGGATTCTAATATAAACAGCAATTAGCGACATAATGAAAAAATTTATGGCCATTATACAAATTTCTGATGGCAAATGGCATACTTTCCGCTTGACACCCTACAGCCTCATCGACAGAATGGAATCTCTAAAACGGAACCTGGGTAATCCGAAAATCAGAGCATCAGTAAAATTAGCCTATGAAGGAGACTCCGAATGCCCACGAAGCCACGCGGCGAACTTCAAGTGCAGGACTTGAGCTCGCCGGCGGGTCTGATCGCCTTCTGCCACGCCCGTCAGGTGGAGATCGTCGATTTCAAATTTACCGATCTGCTGGGGGCTTGGCAGCATTTTTCCGCTCCCGCCGACGAACTCAATGAAGGGGACTTCACCGAGGGGTTGGGTTTTGACGGGTCCAGCATCCGAGGGTTCAAGCAGATTCAGGAAAGCGACATGATTCTGCTGCCCGACATCGGCACCTCGTTCGTCGAGCCGTTCTACCGGAGCAAAACGCTGAGCGTCGTCTGCAACATCCACGACCCGATCACCCGCGAAAAATACTCCCGCGATCCCCGTAACGTGGCTCAAAAGGCCGAGGCCTATTTGAAGTCCACCGGTATCGCCGACGTCAGTTACTGGGGTCCGGAACTTGAATTCTACGTCTTCGACAACGTCCGCTACGACCAGAACGAGCATTCCGGCTACTACTTCGTCGACTCCAAAGAAGGCGCCTGGAACACCGGGACCGAAGAAGCTCCCAACCTCCAGTACAAGCCTCGCTACAAGGGCGGGTACTTCCCTGCTCCTCCGGTCGACACATTGCAGGATTTTCGGTCCGAAGCCGTCCTGAAGATGAAGCAGGCGGGAATCGAGGTGGAGATTCACCACCACGAAGTGGGAACTTCCGGCCAGTGCGAAATCGACCTTCGCTTCTGTTCGCTCACCAAAATGGGAGATCGCGTCCAGGCCTATAAGTACATCTTAAAGAATTTGGCGCGCGAGTACCGGAAGACGGTGACCTTCATGCCGAAGCCGCTCTTTATGGACAACGGCTCGGGCATGCACACCCACCAGAGCCTGTGGAAGAGCGAAAAGAACGTGTTCTTCGGCGAAAAAGGCTACGCGCAACTGAGCCAGGAGGCCCTCTATTACATCGGCGGCTTGGTGCGTCACGCTCCGGCCCTGCTGGCCTTCTGCGCGCCGACAACCAATTCGTATCGACGCTTGGTGCCCGGTTACGAGGCCCCCATCAATCTGGCCTATTCGCAACGGAACCGCAGCGCCTGCATTCGAATTCCGAGCTATTCGAGCTCTCCGAAAGCGAAGCGGCTGGAATTCCGCTCACCCGACCCCTCGGCGAATATTTACTTCGCAATGTCGGCCATGCTGTTGGCGGGACTCGACGGCATTCAGAAAAAGATGGACCCGGGCGCGCCGCTCGACCTGAACATCTACCACCTGTCCCCGGAGAAAGCCGCAAAGATGAAAGTCCTCCCGGGGTCTTTGGAAGAATCTCTCGACGCTCTCGAGAAAGACCACGACTTCCTTCTGAAGGGCGACGTCTTTACTCCGGACGTGATCGAAACTTGGCTTGACTACAAACGCACCAACGAGGTGGACGAGCTTCGCCTTCGTCCGCACCCGCACGAATTTTCCCTCTACTTCGACTGCTAGGTAGAGAATAGAAACAATCAACCCTCGCGTCTCCGAAGCCCGACGAAATAAGGCCGGGCCTCAGAGGCTACAGGGTCGGAGTGTTCGCTCAAGTTTATTTGCTCAACGACCCGCCACCCGGCGCAGGAAAAAGTTCTTTCCTGTGCGGGGGCGGAAGGGAGGTTTTCCTTATGCGGGCTCTGCGCCGGACAACAAACCCATACCCTCCCACCAATTGCCCACCGGCCTGGCCCGCGCCAAATTTTCGGGGCGGCGCCGCATCGACCCAGCGGCCCTTCGTGCCGCCCCGATTTAACAAACCTTCGCCCGCCGGTGAATGGGGCGGAGAGAGTAGAGGAAGAAAAAATAACCATGATTAAAAAAGTTGAAGCCATCATCCAGCCCGCCAAGCTGGATGACGTGAAGGACGCCCTGCAACAGATTGGCGTGACCGGCATGACCGTCAGCGAGGTTCGCGGACACGGCCGCCAGAAAGGCCATACCGAAGTCTACCGCGGCCGCGAATACACCGTGGACCTGCTGCCTAAAATCAAAGTGGAGATCATCCTGCCCGACCAGATCACCGACGAAGCGGTCGACGTAATCGTGAAGGCCGCGCAGACCGGCAAGATCGGCGATGGGAAGGTCTTCATCTCTTCGATCGACGAAGTCTTCCGCATCCGCAACGGCGATAAGGGAGAACAGGCGCTGTGAGACAAGGAAAATTTTCAGGTTCACCGCCCAATCTCCCCCAACATACAAAGCACACCCCATTCTTTTGCTCGAGTAAAAAGGAGGCTACCCCATGAGTAAGGTCCCCAAGAGCAAGATGAAAATGAGCCGGAACCGAATCCTCGGCTCAACATCCCTTCTATTTCTGTTCGCACTTCTCGTCTCCGCCGTTGCGGCATGGGCCCAGCAGCCCGAAGATGCTTCTTCGGCTGCCGGGTTGGCGCCGGCGGTTCAGGAGGCGATCGACACCGGCGTCGCAGGAGTCCAAAAAAATCTGGACATCATCTGGACGCTGCTGGCCGCCTGCTTGGTCTTCTGGATGAACGCCGGATTCGCGATGCTCGAAGGCGGCTTCACCCGCGCCAAGAACTCCGTCAACATCATGGCGAAAAACCTGATGACGGTTTCTGTGGCCGCGCTGGTCTATTGGGCTGGCGGGTTCGCCCTGATGTTCGGGGTGAGCACTTCGATATGGACGGGCGGCTCTCACTTCTTCATCCCCTTTGATAATGGAACGATCGAGGGCCAATGGGGATTCACCTTCTGGATGTTCCAGGTGGTGTTTGCCGGAACGGCGGCGACGATCGTCTCGGGCGCGGTGGCCGAGCGCATCAAGTTCAGATGCTATCTGGTCTACACGTTCGTGATCGCCCTGTTCATCTATCCCGTCTTCGGCCACTGGGCTTGGGGTAACCTCCTCTATCCAGAGAACACCGGAGCTTGGCTGGCCGACCTCGGCTTCATCGACTTCGCCGGGTCCACCGTGGTCCACTCGGTGGGCGGCTGGGCCGCGCTGGCCGGCGCCATCGTGCTCGGCCCGCGCCTGGGGAAATACGACACACAAGGGAGGCCGCGCGTCATTCCTGGCCACAGCATCAGCCTGGCCACGCTCGGCGTCTTTATTCTTTTCCTCGGCTGGTTTGGCTTTAACGCAGGCTCAACGACCGCCGGCACGGGCGATACGGCCCGCATCGCCGTCAATACGTTCCTTTCCGGATGTGCGGGTGCGGTCGCGGCGCTGTTTACCTCTTGGATGAAGGTGAAAAAGCCGGACATTTCCATGGCCCTGAACGGCGCCTTAGCGGGATTAGTGGCGATCACCGCCCCCTGCGCCACGGTCACCACAGGAGCGTCCGTCCTCATCGGCTTGGTTGCCGGCGCTCTGGTGGTCTTTGCCGTGCTCTTCTTCGACCGCGTCGGCGTGGACGACCCGGTTGGCGCCACCTCCGTTCACTTGGTCAACGGCATCTGGGGCACGCTGGCCGCCGCGCTACTTCACGAAGACCTTTTCACGGGAAAAGACTATAATCTGGGAGCTCAGTTATGGATCCAGATTGAAGGGGTTCTGGCTTGCGCGCTTTGGGTCTTCCCTCTGGCTCTTCTGTTATTCTGGGGAATGAAGAAGACCATCGGGCTGCGGGTCAGCGAAGCGGAGGAGATCGAAGGCCTGGACCTGGGCGAGCACGGCGCACGCGCCTATCCGGACTTCGTGGCTTCGCCGTAACCTGCCCGTCAGTTTGATTGGACAATCAGGTCGATTAGGCAAGCAGGCAGGTTCGGGGGAACTCTTCGTTATATTTTTCCGATGATTACCCCGGACCCCGGGAAAAGAATCCGACCGGCGGGAGGCGTGGCCCGGCAGATGGCCCACGCCTCTCAGCGCGGCTTTCCATCGAGGCGGAGATTATGAAAAAAGTCGGGGCCATCATCCAGCCCGCCAAGCTGGATGACGTGAAGGACGCCCTGCAACAGATCGGCGTGACCGGCATGACCGTCAGCGAGGTTCGCGGACACGGCCGCCAGAAAGGCCATACCGAAGTCTACCGCGGCCGCGAATACACCGTGGACCTGCTGCCTAAAATCAAAGTGGAGATCATCCTGCCCGACCAGATCACCGACGAAGCGGTCGACGTAATCATGAAGGCCGCGCAGACCGGCAAGATCGGCGACGGGAAGGTCTTCATCTCTTCGATCGACGAAGTCTTCCGCATCCGCAACGGCGATAAGGGCGAGCAGGCGCTGTAACGGAGGGGAAAGCGCTCCCCCGCCGGAGGCCCGAGGCCGGGGGGCGATTTAGTCGCGCGGTCCTTCATACAGGTGGCATCCAGGTGGCGCCTAGGTGTCACCCGGAAACGGCACTGGCCCTCTTTTCGGTTCGAGGAAATCGAATCTCCGCCCTTGGGAATTTTTCGGATTCCTTCCTCATCCAACATACAGCATGCCCCATGAGCAATCCCCCGCTTCCCGGCGCCGCCACTTTGGCCGAGCGGTATCGGCGGCAGTCGGCCAAGATCGAATCTGAATTCTTCACCTCCGCCGAGGGGTTGCGAGCCACGCGCGCCCGCTCGCACCTGGTCGATAAAACCATCCAGGACGCCTATACCCGCCACATCCGCCCCACAACCACCGAGCCGCGGGACTTCTGCCTAGTGGCGCTCGGCGGCTACGGACGCCAGGAACTCTTCCCCTATTCGGACATCGACCTGCTTTTACTCTTCCGCCGCCGCGTGGGAGACCCCGTCAGCCGGGACCAAATGAGCGATTTTCTCCGCGAGCTGTGGGACCTGAAGCTGCAACTGGGCCACTCGACGCACCCGCTTCGAGATTGCAGCCGCTACCATGCCGAGAACCTGGAATTCAATATCTCCCTGCTCGACGCGCGTTACCTAGCGGGCGACCACTCCCTGTTCGTTCGGTTGACGAAGGAATCCGTACCCCGCCTCATGCGGCGCGCCGGGCTGACGCTTCTGCGCGACCTCACCCTGGTCACCGAAGACCGCCATCGCCGCAGCGAAAATACCATCTATCACCTGGAGCCGAACGTGAAGTCCTGCCCCGGCGGGCTGCGAGACCTTCAGGTGGCCGGATGGATCGCGCAAATTCTTCACCTGGAAGAACGCGGCACGCTCCAACCCGGCTCCGAATTGATGGCCAAGCGGTCACCGGAGGCCGCCGCCGCCAAGCAATTCCTCTTCGACGTTCGAACCTACCTCCACTACCTGGGCGGGCGGGACCAGAATACGCTGACCTATGCCCGGCAAGAGGAGTTGGCCGGCATGGGCAGCAGCTTCGGCCCCACGCCCGAAGGCTGGATGCGGGAATACTTCCGCCAAGCGCGCGTCGTTCACGCCCTGGTCCAAAAATGGAAAGAGCGGTCGGCGGCGACTCACGCGTCGCTTCTGACCCGCCTGCAGGATCGTCGCACGGGCGTCCGGGACGGAAATTTCAGGATCACACGCGGGAAGCTCTACTTCCGCCGCCCCCTGCCGTTCGCCCTGGACCTGCTGCTGGAGTTGTTTCAGGTCGTCGCTCGGCACGGGGCCGGTCTGCGGCCGGAAACGGAGCGCTGGATTCGGGATCATCTATCCCAAATTTCCCCGTCCACCCCGGACGTGTGGAGTCGTTTCCGGGGAATCCTGACGTCGCCGTTCGCCTATGATGCGCTGGTCGCCATGCACCAGACCGGCGTTCTGGTTCGCCTTTTCCCGGAGTTCAGGTTTATCGACTGCCTGGTCATCCGCGACTTCTACCACCGCTACACGGTGGACGAGCACACACTGCTCACCATCAAGCACCTCCACGACCTCCATCCGCCCCGCCGCCGCCCGACAGCGAAACGCAAAGAGAACGCCTTGCTGCAAAATTTTCGCGAAATCTACTCGGAACTCGAACGGGCGGAAATTCTGCTCTTCGTGCTTCTGTTTCACGACGTCGGGAAAGGGGTCGATCCGGACCGCCACGTTGAGGCCGGAGGGGAAATTGTGGAACAGATTATGCAACGGTTGGAAATGAGCCAGGACGACAGGAAGCGGGTCCGCTTTCTCATCGAAAATCATCTGGAAATGTCGGCCACGCTGATGCGGCGCGACTTCAGCCGGGACGACGCCGTCCGCCAATTCGCCGACCGCGTGGCTACGGCCGACCACCTGCGGATGCTCACCCTGCTCACCTACGTGGACATCCAGTCGGTCAACCCATCGGCGCTGACATCCTGGAAGCAGGAGCAGCTTTGGCAGCTCTACATGGCCACCTACAACGAGCTGACCCATACCGTGCACGACGACCGGTACGGCTCCCAGGCCGAGCACCCGCAGATGCAATCCGTCATCGAGTCCTTAGGGGGAAAGGCGGACCCCGAGGCGCTCAAGGATTTTCTGGAAGGCTTCCCTTGGCACTATCTCCGTACCCACTCGGATGAGGAGGTCCTCCAGCACTTTCGGTTGGCCCAGAACCTGGCGCGCCGGCGGGTGGAAATTTATCTTGTAAAGAAGGGCGCTTGGTATTCCCTGGTGGTGCTGACGGCGGACCGGCCCTCGCTGTTCGCACAGATTACCGGTGTGCTCTCCGCCTTCGGAATGAACATCCTCAAGGCGGACGCTTTCGCCAACCAAAGACGAATGATTCTGGACTCCTTTCTTTTCGAGGACCCCAACCGCAACTTTGAACTGAATCCCACGGAACTCGACCGTTTCCAACATACGCTCCGCCGAGTCATCGAAGGAGAGATCGACCTGCGAAAACTCCTCGCCGGCCGCCGGGAGACGGCCATCAAGCGAAAGACAGCGGTAAAAATTCCCACCGAAATTCTATTCGACAACGAAATCTCACCCGGCGCAACGGTCCTGGAAATCTTCACGCCCGACCGCCCCGCCCTGCTCCACGACATCGGCCGGACGCTGGCCAAGCTCGGCTGTAATCTTGAAGTGGCTCTGATCGACACCGAAGGCGGCAAGGCAATCGACGTTTTTTATCTCACCCACGAAAACGCAAAACTCTCGCCGAAGTTTCAGGCTCGTGTGCGCAAGGCGCTTCGAAAACCGCTCCGATAACGCCTCTTCCCCACGCTCTCCGGGCCTGACATCAGGTATACTGTGCCCTCCTGATTTCCATTGAGATTTAAACGGCGATGTAAACCGAAAAGGAAAAGAGAACCGTATGCGAGCCGTTGTGCAAAGAGTCCTGCGCGCCGAGGTGCGCGTCGGGGGAGAAACCGTCGGGCGGATCGGCCCCGGCATGCTAATTCTGGCAGCCGTCAAAAAGCGCGATACGCCCGAAGACGCCCAGGCCTTGGCGGAAAAGCTGGTTCAGCTTCGCATCTTCGCCGACGAGACGGGAAAAATAAACCGGTCCCTGTTGGACGTGGGGGGAGAAATCCTCTGCGTATCGCAGTTCACGCTCTACGGTGACTGCCACAAGGGGCGGCGCCCCGGCTATGAGCGGGCGGCGCGGGCGGAAGATGCTGCGCAACTGTTCGAACAATTCCTCTCCGCCCTCCGCGCCCTCGCGCCCAAGGTCGAGACCGGGCGCTTCCAGGCCATGATGGAAGTCGAGCTGGTCAACGACGGACCGGTAACCTTGCTGGTCGATTCGGAAAAACAATTTTAATTTCCGTTTCATTTCCGTTTAATTTTTGTGTGGGGGGGGGGGGGGGGGGGGACGGCGAAGCTAAAGAGTGATCTCCATCCCCTCGCAGGCGGCGTGGGTGGAAGGAAACTCCTCAATGGCAAGACTGAGGAGTTCATCGACGGCGTTGTCAGAGCGGTCCGGGTCGTGGTGGAAAAGAACCAACTGTTTGGTGTCCGCCTCCCGGCAGACTTTAATTCCCTCTTGCCAGGAGCTGTGTCCCCAGCCCTTCCGGTCGTTTTGCAATTGTTCGGGCGTGTACTGCGCGTCGTAGACCATCAGGTCGGCGCCGCCGGCTATTTCTCTTACATTTTTGTCGCCGGCTGCGTCACCCGGCTCATTGTCGCTGGCATAGACCACCGTCTTGCCGCCGCTTTCGATCCGAAACGCCAAGCAGCCCTGAGGATGGTTCAGGAACTTCGTGAGGAATTCCATACCTCGAAGATCAGCTTGCCGTATTCTGCCTCCAACCTCCATTCGGTGCTGTAGCTATAGAGATCAAACAGCCTCTCACTCTTTTCCACCAGCGTGGGATGCCGAGCCGAGCCAACGAAGGCCTCCACCTCCTGCTTTAAGAGGGCAAAGTCCTCGCCTTGGGAAAAGCCTTGGGAATCCATGAGAGGTAGCCCGAATTATATATGGAAAACCGAAGCCAGGGTAAGCGGGAAACCGCTCTGGGTTCCTGCCCCTCAGCCGTATTGCAATTTATCAAGCCTGCCACTAGAATCAAGGAAATGGCCACAGCAACCGTGACGAAAGACGTTCTTCGCATCGCCGACCGGGAGTTCCGCTCCCGCCTGATTATTGGCACCGGCAAGTACCCGACGTTTCAGGTGATGGCCGAAGCGCATACGGCCTCCGGCGCCGAAATGGTCACCGTTGCCGTCCGCCGCGTGAACCTGACCGACCGCTCGAAAGAATCCCTGCTCGACTACATCGACCCGAAAAAATACTTTCTCCTCCCGAACACGGCCGGCTGTTACTCGGCCGAGGAAGCGGTCCGCACGGCGCGGCTGGCGCGCGAAGTGGGACTCTCACATTGGGTCAAGCTGGAAGTTATCGGCGACGAGGAAACCTTGTTTCCCGACAACGCCGAACTGGTCCGCGCCACCGAGACACTGGTCAAGGAAGGCTTCGTCGTCCTGCCCTACACGAACGATGATCTGGTCGCCGCTCGCCGCCTCATTGACGTCGGGGCGTCGGCCATCATGCCCCTCGGCGCGCCCATCGGCTCCGGGCTGGGCGTGCAGAATCTGACCAACCTGCGCATTCTGCGTGAGAAAATCACTACTGTTCCCTTAATCGTCGATGCCGGCGTCGGCACGGCCTCGGACGCCGCCATTGCCATGGAGCTCGGCTCGGACGCCGTACTGATGAACAGCGGCATCGCACTTTCTCAAGACTCGGTTGCCATGGCTGAGGCCATGAAGCATGCCATATGGGCGGGCCGCCAAGCGTTCCTGGCCGGACGAATGAAAGCCAAGCTCTACGCCGGCGCGTCGAGTCCGCTCGAAGGCATGGTTCGATAGGAGTTTCCGTTTGAGGCGGACATCTTCCTCGATGGAGAGCAGGTGACGTCCATTGCCATTGACACATGGGTTCCGGAGGGGACACCCGATATCGACCTTTGGCATCGCTTCGAACTTGCGCCCGGCAAACATGAACTGAAAGTCGTGGTCACGGGCGAGCAAAACGCCCAATCCGGAGGCTCGCAGGTTGTGCTCCGGGCGATCCTCACTTACCAAAAAGGCAGCTAAGTGACTCATTCCAAAATGAAAAGCGTCTCCCAGAACTCTGCTTTCTCCTTTTTTACCTCTTTCACAGGGTTTTTGACGCCGGCCACTCAATCCAGTAAAATCAAGACTTTAGCGCCACTGGGGAAATTCAATGTCGATACTCACCTTCCATACCGCCGGGGAGTCGCACGGGCAAAGCCTGGCTGCCCTGGTGCAGGGCTTCCCCGCCGGGCTGACCATCGATTTCGATTTCGTCAACCGGCAACTCAAGCGCCGCCAAGCCGGCTACGGCCGTGGCGGACGGATGAAGATCGAAACCGACCGGGCGCAGTTCCTATCCGGCATACGGCACGGCGAAACCATCGGCGCGCCGATCACCGTCCTGCTCGAAAATAAAGATTGGAAAAATTGGGTGGATGCTCTTTCGGTCGAAGCACGACCCGAGGCCAAGGAGAAATATAAACCGCTCTCCCCGCCCCGGCCCGGCCACGCCGACCTGGCCGGATGCCTGAAGTTCAACTTCCGCGAGGGTCGCTATGTGCTGGAACGCGCCAGCGCGCGTGAGACGGCGGCGCGTGTCGCGGTAGGCGCTCTTGCCCAATTACTCTTGGCCCACTTCGGAATTGAGATTGCCGGGCACGTGGTGGCCGTGGGAGGTGTCGCGCTGGGGAAAACGGAAGTCACTTGGGAAAAGATCCGTGCCCTAAGGGAACAAGAAGAAGTTTTGCTAAGTTGCATCGACCCGGATACGGAAGCCCGCATGAAGGCCGAGGTGGACAAAGCACTGAAGACGAAGGATTCGGTCGGCGGAACCTTTGAAATTGTAGCCCATCATGTCCCGCCGGGACTCGGCACGCACACGCAATGGGACCGGAAGCTTGACGGGCAGCTTGCCCAGGCGGTCATGTCGATTCAGGCCGTCAAGGCGGTCGAGGTCGGCGACGGCGTTCCCAATGCGGCGCGCTTCGGTTCGCGCGTCCATGACGAGATCAAATACGACGCGAAAGAATCCCGCTTCACCCGTCCCACGAACCGCGCCGGAGGCCTGGAAGGCGGCATCACCAACGGCGAAGATGTCGTCGTGCGCGGCTACCTGAAGCCGATCTCGACGCTCCGTCAGCCGCTGCGGTCGGTCGATTTTGAATCGAAGGAGCCGGTCAAGGCCGCCTACGAGCGCTCGGACGTCTGCGTGCTTCCGGCGGCAAGCGTGGCCGGCGAAGCGATGGTTGCCTGGGTGCTGGCGCGCGCTTTTATGGAAAAGTTCGGCGGCGATTCGCTGGAAGAGACCGGCAGAAACTTCCGCGGATATATGGAACAAGTAAAAGGATTCTAGTCGAAGCAATGCGAAAAAAAGGAGCTCATCGAAAAGCGTTTTGATCTACTCGATCATCAAGCTCGGCGACCCGGTGCTGGAAAAAGTCACCGAGCTGGTCACCGAGTTCAACAAGGAAATTGAAAAACTGGTGGAAGACATGTGGGAGACCATGTATGCGGCGAACGGCGTCGGCCTCGCCGCCCCGCAGATCGGAATCTCAAAAAGTCTCTGCCTCATCGACACCACCACCAGCGAAGAGCCCGGCACAAAACTGGTCATGGCGAATCCCGTGATCTTGAGCCTGGAAGGGAAAGAGGTTCTGGAAGAAGGCTGCCTGAGCTTGCCGACCTTCCGCGCCAACACGTCGCGCGCCGCCCGCGTCACGGTTCGCGCGCAGGACCTCGACGGCACCGAATTCACCCTGACGGGCGAGGGACTGCTGGCCCGCGCCTTGCAGCACGAAATCGACCACCTGAACGGCATTCTCTACATCCGGCATACCAGCATGCTCAAACGAGAATCGATCAAGCGGCAGATCAAACGGCGAACCAAAGCCGGGAAATGGTAATGGTATTTTTCTCTGACCGGTAAGCCGGAACCGGTCCAATATCCGAGGGCATCCGGCTCACACCTTTCAATGGAAATTTCCCTATGGAAATCATCTTCTGCGGAACTCCTCAGTTCGCCGTGCCTACGCTGGAAAAACTTGCCGCCGAAGGTTTCGAGATCGCCCTCGTCGTCACCAACCCGGACGAACCGGTGGGGCGCGGCTACAAAGTGCAGGCGCCGCCCGTCAAGCAGGCTGCCGTACGTTTAAAGCTGGACCTATTCCAACCCGCCAATCTGAAGCCCGACTCCGTGCGCGAACGAATCTCCGCCGCCCGGCCGGACGCCATTGTCGTCGCCGCCTACGGGCACATGATTCCAAAATGGATGATCGCGCTGCCGCGCCTCGGCTGCATCAACCTGCACGCCTCGCTGCTTCCCAAATACCGCGGCGCTTCTCCGATTCAAGCGGCTTTGATGAACGGCGAACCCCGCACCGGCATCACCACCATGCAGATCGACGCCGGGCTCGACACCGGAGGGATGCTGCTCACCCGAAGAGTCGAAATTGCCGACAACGACACGACCGAATCGCTTTCGGAAAAACTGAGCGGTCCCGGGGCGGAGTTGATGGTCGAAACCCTCCGAAAATTGGAGAAGGGCGAAATCGAGCCGCAGCCCCAGGACGATGCCCAATCCAGCTACGCGCCGCTGATTAAAAAGTCCGACGGGGTAATCGATTTCCAGCTCCCTGCCGATAGAATCTTCAGGCGGGTCCGTGGACTGCGGCCCTGGCCGGGAGCGTTTACAACGTTCCGCGGCAAGCGGCTGCATGTCTGGTGGGCGGTCGCGTCTCCAGATGCCCCGGAAGGCGGCGGTCAAACTCCGGGCAGCCTGGCCGTTAAAGGCAAGAAGGTTCTGGCGGCCTGCGGGGAAGGAAGTTGGCTCGAACTGAAAGAGGTTCAGCTGGAAGGCCGCAAGCGGATTTCGGCGAGGGATTTTGCGAACGGCGTCCGCCTCCAACCGGGCGAGCGGCTCGGGTGAGGCAGGGACCTCACGAAATGGCTTCTCACGCGCTCTCCATACAACCAGAGGAAAAAGGGAGGATAAAATGACTCGGATTAGTGTTGTTCTTGGCTTGCTCTTAATTCCGTTCTTGGCCCCAGTCTTAATGATGGGCGCGGACAAACCACGCGTCTTCATCGGAGACAGCGCTTCCTGGCAGATGACCGGAGGCGCGGTCCGGGGCGGCGCACGGCCGCAACTCGTCGAGATTATGAAGACCTTCAGCAAGCAGTGCCCTCAGATCATCATCACCATTCGCGAGGAGAAGGCCGCCTTCATTGTCCTTCTGGAACACGAAGGCGGAAAAGGCGTCATCCGGAAGGACAATAAAGTGGCCGTGTTCAAGCAGGAAGGCGACTTGCTCTTCGCCAACTCCACACGCAGCCTGGGCAATTCCGTCAAGAATGCCTGCGAGGTTATCATCGAGAACCGGTGATTCACTGGAAAGAAACTTAGAATTCTCACGGGGTGGGGGCCGCCCAAAGCCCACCGGCGAACCCTCCCGGGCCGTTGTGTCCGTTTCCCTTCCCCCTCGTGGCCATTCCCCGCCTTGCCTATTCTTGTCGCAGGGGGCGGCTCCTGCTAGACTCAGCGACATCGATCGAATCAAGCCGGAACACTGCTGCGCCTGTGACCGCGTGTCCGGACGCAGGAAATTCCGGGGGAAGGTCTTCCTTCAATTTGCCCGTCTCTCCAGCGCGCCAAGCCGCTTTTCAGATTCTGAACCGCCTGGAGGGTCGCCGCCGGTTCGCCGTCGAGTTGCTCCAATCCGCGCCAGTGGAACGGCTGGAGGCGCGCGACCGGAATCTGACGCAGGAGCTTGTCCTGGGGGTCACTCGTCGGCGGAATCAGTTGGATTTCCTGATCGAAAAACATTCCCGCCGACCTGTTGCCAAACTCGACAGAGAAGTGCTTACCGCGCTCCGGCTGGGCGCATATCAGATTTGCCGGCTCACCAAGGTTCCCAAATCGGCTGCCGTAAATGAGTCGGTGGATTTGGTGAAATCGGCGAAGAAACACTCGGCCGCCGGGCTAGTCAACGCGGTCCTGCGAAAGATCACACCGGCGTCCCTTGACCCGCTCGTCTCCGAACTCTCAGGCTGGGAGGCCGAAAGTCTGCGGCTGGCGCACCCGGGTTGGCTGCTAGAACGATGGAAGCGAAATCTCGGTTCGGAAAGAGCGGCGGCATTGGCCACCCGCAACAATCTGCCTCCTCCGGTTACGCTGCGTGCGACGGCCTCTGCCCCCTCGCGGCAAGAGATATCCGACTCTCTGGCCGCCGAGGGAGTGGAAACGAGCCCGTGCCGATTTTCCCCGATGGGATTACATGTGACAAAGGGAAATGTGACGGGGACCGAGGCTTACCGTGAGGGGCGCGTGGTGATTCAGGACGAAGCCTCGCAACTGGTGGCGTACCTTGTAGCCCCGCAGGAGGGTGACTCGGTGCTCGACCTGTGCGCCGCGCCGGGCATGAAGGCGAATCACCTGGCGAAGTTGATGAAGTCCGGCCACGTGGCGGCCTGCGACCGGAGCCTTCCTCGACTCAAGACGGCGCAGCGGCTTCTTCAGGAACACTCCGCCGCAAAAGCGGCTTCCCTGAAACCGCTCTGGGTCTGCTGCGAAGGAACCGCACAGCTTCCCTTTCTTGAGAAGTTTGACCGCATTCTCCTCGACGCTCCCTGCTCGGGCACGGGAACCATCCGGAGAAACCCGGAAATCAAATGGCGGCTGGAAGAAGAAGAGTTGGGCCGGTACGCCCGGCTGCAGCGCAGCCTGCTTGAAAACGCCGTTCAATATCTGAAGGCCGGCGGGCGGCTGGTCTACGCAACCTGCTCGCTCGAACCGGAAGAGAATGAAGAAGTGGTGGCGACGGTGCATGAGAAAAATTCCGGCTTCACTTTAGTCGGGCGAGAGGGGCTGATGGGGGAGCTTCCCATGTTCGAGTCCTTCTTCGACGCCCGTGGGGCCTTCCGGACCCATCCGGGGCCGGAGGAGATGGACGGGGTCTTCGCAGCCGTTGTGCGGCGGCAATAGGAAACGGAGGCGCTACGGCAAGAAAAATCCCCGGCCAATATCCAATGGACCGGGGAGATGAGAGTGAAGTTCCGCTGTCAATCTCTACGTTTTTCCGTAAGAGACTCGTGCACACGAGAAGTCGGCTATCAGAGACCTCACACTATCAATATGGTGCCGATGCCCACCAAGCCAAGGCCCCTGGCGAGACGGCCTTCGTCCGGCTTGCTCACCGATATCGAATCTTCCGGAATGAGTGGACCGGTAATTGACCCCGAAACGGTGGATTGAGCAACCATACCAGCGCCCATAACGGCGACGATCAAACCCGTAATAACCAGCGGCGTGTTCAGCTTTCCCTTCTTGGCCGATGGCATCCTGCACGATGAAGGTAAGGATTCGGTTCGAGGAGGGCTAGAAGGCGCTGACCTGCTTCGATTCCTACGGGTTCTTCCGAACTCCGAGAGCCCTCGAAGAGTTGGGCGGGCTCTTTGCCGCCGTCTTGATCAAGACTTAGGGATCGAGGCTCTGGACGAAGATCGCCGCCCATCGGAAAGGAAAAAGCATTGCTATTGCATGCTGGCCCAATACATGAAAAGCCCGCTGGCGCCGACCAAGCTGTACCCCGCATACTGCCGGTCTCTTCTGGTCTGTTTGAAAGTGACCTGCTGCCCGGTGAGGGGGTCCGTTCCCGTCACTTTCTCGGTGGACGTCGCCATAAGGGTCAATCCGGCGATCAAAGTTCCGATCCCGGTGATCATCAACCATTTCGCCCTGCTTCTGTTGTTTAGGGACAATCCGCCCCGCTGCGCCCGTTGCAGCTTCCAATCCTCCTTTCCATTCTCATGGAGGGAGAGTTCTGCCGTAACGTGATCACGGGAGAAACGAACCCGATCGGCCACCCGGACCAGGGACTTGGCGGAATCTTCCGCCCGAACCATGCCTCCTAAGAAAAGAATCGCCAGGAGGCAAAAGACCGGCTTTTTCATTTCGCGGCTCCTTTCAGAAGCTCCGGAAAAATTGGGTCCCGAGAAACCGCGGGAGGAAGTCGCGCGGAACGAAACCATTCTACCCGAAATTTTGCTTCCCAGAGGAAACCCAAAAAAAATCCCCAGCCCTTACGGGCCGGGGATCGAAGAAGTTGATTCTGAATATTCGAAAGTTTTTTTTAGAACAATCTGCCCTTCCGGAGCAGGACGCCGCCGAGACCCATCGGGGCAACGTCGCCCCCGAGGTGTCCGTTACTCCGAGCGGAGATAGTTGAGTTAATTGGCTGTCCGGTGATTGGATCGATGATGCTAATTGTGGCGGACGAACTGGAGGTGGCGGCAAGCAATGCGCCCAAGACCACGGCGCCCACGCCGGCATGGATCAACCCTTTGTTCTTCTCTTTGCCGATGGACGGCTCGCCCTGAGCGCGATCGAGGGTCCAGGTACCGCTATCCATCGTGGCAACTACCGCATCCCGCGAAAAGCGGGCATGGCCGGAAAAGCTCCGCAAAACCGTGCTTGAGGGCTGCCAACGGCTTGGCGGCCTCATCGCCCGCGTTCAGGTGCATCGCAGGCAGGGATAAAGTTACCGAAGAGATAAACTTCGTCACCGAGCGGGTTCGCCGGACCAGGCTTACATGAAGTCGAACCAAGTCGGGATCAAACTTCTTCAGCCGTCGGGCAAGGTTCGCTTCCTGTCGCTGGAGTTCGCGTTCGATTTTTTCATGGTGCGGAAGGTCGTGATAGCTGACGTGCGTCTTCATTCGGGGTCTTCTTGTGGTCTCGGATCGATCGATTGATTGATTCCGGGAAATCCGACGGCCATCTAATCTATCACAACTTTGATCTTCCGAATTTCAACGTCTCTTCCAGCACTGCCTAAGGGGGAGCCCTTTTTGAACCCCGGGCAGCGGAGGACTTTTCCGGGCCGCTCCCCCGTGTGCCGGCCTCGCTCCAGGGCTACGCGCCCGTTGACCAGGATGTACTCGATCCCTTCCGGGTATTGATTCGGCTGCTCAAATGTGGCGCGATCGATCACCGTCTTGGGGTCGAGAGTGTTAGATCGGCCCAAGAGCCTTTCGCGATTCGTCCTCTTAGCGGAAAACCCACTTTTTTGGCGTTCAGGTCCGTCATCTTGTGGACCGCCTGTTCGAGCGTGAGAAGCCCCAGCTCCCGCACATAGCGGCCCCAGCACACCTTCTGTGTTTACGGCTTCTCCGTCCGAGCCGGACTCGCCCAGAACCATCGTCGTTACCCCTTGCCGGACCATGCTCTCAGCCTTGGGGTCCACCAAGATGGTTTAGTCGGAGTGGTTGTGGATGTCGATAAAGCTGGGGGTGAGGATGAGGCCGGAGGCATCTCTCGTTCGCCGCGGGGGTGAATCTGCAAGCTCTCCCATCGCGACGATCTTGCCGTCCTTGACGGCAACGTCCGCCTCTCACCGGGCCGCCCCGGGGCCGTCGACAACGGTGCCGTTAAGGATGATCAGATCGTACGCGTCTTGGCTGCAACCTGTAATTAACAAGATGGGTGCAAGAGCCTTAAGAAGGCAGGCTTTCATCTGTTGTAGAGACATGTAGGAACGCCTATTTCGCAGACCGTCTGGCCGGTCTAATAATAATTAACTCTCTATTTCAAGCGTGGATCACTCCCCCATCACTTTAATCAGGACTCGCTTCCGCCTCCGCCCGTCGAACTCGGCGTAGTAGACCTGCTGCCAGGGGCCGAGGTCGAGCTTGCCCTCCGTCACCGGGACAATCACCTGATGTCCGATGATCAGATTCTTCAGGTGGGCGTCCCCGTTGTCTTCGCCGGTCTGATGATGGCGGTAGTCAGGCCCAAACGGCGCGAGTTTTTCCAGCCACTCTTCGATATCTGCAATCAGCCCGTCCTCAGCGTCGTTGATATAGATGCCCGCAGTGATGTGCATGGCCGAGGCCAGCACCATCCCTTCACGGATTTTGGCCTTCTTGAGAGCATTCGCCACCTCGCCGGTAATGTTAATGAATTCCCGCTTCTTCTTGGTGTTGAACCAGAGATATTCGGTATGAGCTTTCAGAGTTATCTTCCCAATGCCTTCCTTCCCGCTTCCAGAGTTTCGAGGATGCGGTCCACGTCAAAGACGCAGCCGCCCCAGATGCCGCCGGCCACGTTCTGCAGCGCCGCCCAGAGTCGCGTGTCGTCCGGCAGCGCGGCATCAGCCTGTAGATCAGGCCGCGGAGGGCGCTCGGCGAGGACCTGGGTTCCCTCCTCCACGCCGAAAATCATTCCATCCCGACCGACCAGATGGACGCTTCCTTTGAGACGCTTCGGGTCGATGATAATTTGAATCATATCGCCGTCCATCAATTTTCCGATAGGCCCTCCGGCCAGCGCTTCCGGGCCGATGTGGCCGATGCAGGCGCCGGTCGAAACGCCCGAGAAACGGGCGTCGGTAAGGACGGCGACATCTTTGCCGAAGGGGAGATATTTTAGTGCAATCGTAATCTGCGCGATTTCTTCCATGCCCGTACCCATCGGGCCGCGACAGAGCAGAACGATCACGTCGCCCGCCTTGATGCGATCCGGCCCCTGGGATTTGATGGCGGCCATCACGGCGCGCTCTTCCGTAAAGATTCTTGCCGGCCCGGTCTTTTGGTAAATTCCGTCCGCGTTGAGCACGCTTGGGTCAATCGCCGTACTTTTAATGACCGACCCTTGCGGGGCCAGATTTCCGGTTGGAAATGTGACCGTACTGGTCAGGCCTTTTTGGGCGGCGCGTTCGGGAGACAGGATGACGTCGTCGGGGTCCACGCCGTCCCGCTCCTTGAGGATAGCGCGAAGTTTATCCCGCCGCTGTGATTTTTCCCAAACGTCCAGCACGCGCGCGAGCGGTTCGCCGGTCACCGTCACAACCTTTTCCTCGAGCAGGCCCAATCGCCTCAAGTGGAGCATCACCTCCGGCACGCCTCCGGCCAGAAAGACGCGCACCGTGGGGTGCATGACCGGCCCGTTCGGCAACACCGAGACCAGCCGCGGGACTTTTTGATTCACCGCTTCCCAATCTTCCACCCGCGGCCTGGGTAACCCGGCGGCATGAGCGATGGCAGGGATGTGTAAAATGAGGTTGGTCGAGCCGCCGAAGGCGGCATGCACCCTCAGGGCGTTTTGAACGGCTTCTTCGGTGAGAATATCCTTCGTTCGGATTCCGCGCGACTCCATCTCCACCAACGCCTTCGCCGAGCGCACCGCCATGTCGAGCCAGATGGGCTGGCCGGAGGGAGACAGCGCGGCATGAGGCAGCGTGAGCCCCAGAGCCTCTCCGACTACCTGCGAGGTGGCCGCTGTCCCCAGAAATTGGCATCCCCCGCCCGGCGTGGCGCAGGCGCGGCAGCCGAGTTCGGCGGCCTCTTCCAAGGTGATTTTTCCATGGGCGAACCGAGGGCTGAGGGTCTGAATTTTAACCGCGTCTTCCCCCTTTTCCGGGGGTAAGGAGACGCCGCCGGGAACAAGAATCGCCGGTAAGTGGCGCATTCCGGCCAGCGCCATCATCATGGCCGGCAGTCCTTTGTCGCAGGTGGCGATGCCCATCACGCCGCTTCGAGTAGGTAGGGAGCGAATCAGACGACGGAAGATCTGGGCGGCGTCATTTCTATACGCGAGGCTGTCGAACATGCCGACCGTGCCTTGCGTGCGGCCGTCGCAAGGGTCGCTACAGTAACCGGCGAAAGGGACCGTGCCGAGGCGCTTCAACTCTTCCGCCGCCGCTCTCATTAAAAGGCCCACTTCCCAATGGCCCGTGTGGTAGCCGAGCGCCAGGGGACGGCCGTCCGGCTCGCGGATGCCGCCCTGGGTGCTGAGGATGAGGAACTCCTTGCCGGTCAACTCCTGAGGATTCCATCCCATGCCGGCGTCCTGGCTCAACCCGAACAGGTCGCCGCTGGGCCGCTCGCGAAGCATCTCGTCGGTGAAAGGCAAGCTTCCGGCCGGGCCGGGGGATTGGGTCCGGATGTCGAAATTCTTCTCCGCCTCCCCCAGCCAATCGTAGGGGACGCGGGGGCTCTGGGAGGTCGCATTTTTTTTCGTTGTCATTGCCTGGGCTCCTAGGCCGCGGTCGAGGAAGTAGAGCGCCCAGAAAGGGCTGCGCTGCTTCTTCGCCCGGCGGAAAGACTCTTACGGAAGTAAGGAAGTAATTTTACCCCAGAATTTCGCCAACGGCCAGCGCCGTATAGATCAAGAAGAGACGCAGCCAGCCCGCTGCTTTGTGCAATCCGGCCAGCGCCGCTGGGATGGCTGCTCCTTTGAAATCAGAAATCCTGCCAGATAAGCGGCATAGAGCGTTGGGGAGCCGTCCGAAGGAAAGCGTGTCGAGAGGCCCGGCCACGGCCCACGATCGTAGAAGCGGAGGATCTCGACGTCGGTCAGGGCGGCCAGGGATAATTGCGGCACGACCCGGATCAGAAAAACCGCCGCCCAATAAGCGAGGTGGGAGGCGACGGTGGCGACGGCAATCTTGGCTAGGAAAGGGAATGCTCGCACAGTTTTATAAAACTACGAAATCGGGTCCGAGGCAACAGTATATTGGTAATGGAGTGGGGGCGATGCCCCCTTACTGAACTGACGCGACTTCCACGGTGGTCTCCGTTTGATAGGAGCGCGTGGCCGCGACAGCGATGCGCAGAGCCGCGATGCCGTCCCCGATGGTAACCGGCGAAGGACGGTCCTTGAGCAGGTTCCGGGCGAAGTCGCCGAGCTGGGCCACGTAGGCGGCCCCGAAGCGTTCCGGGAAGAAGGGGACGGTATCGTGGGAGACGTTGTTCTTTTTCATCACCAGCAGTGGCGTCTCTTGGAGATAGCCGACCCGCAGCGTGCCTTCCGTACCCAGAATTTCGGCGGAGATGTCGTAACCGTAGAGCCCATTGCGCGTGACATCGACCACCCCGAGGCCTTGGTTTTTGAAGGTGAGGCTTACGATGGCGTTGTCGATGTCGCCGATGGTGTCCAGTTCCCTGTAAACTAACGTCGCACCGAGCGCGTGAATGCTCTTGACCTCGCCCATCATCCACCGGGCCACATCGAAATCGTGAACCGCCATATCGATCAGCAGGCCGCCGCTGTTTTTCGGGTGGACGTATTCCAGGCTCGGCAGGTAGGGGTCACGCGAGGTGGATTTGAACACCACCGGCCTGCCGATGACGCCCTCTTCGAGCTTCCTTTTGGCTTCCGCAAACCCCTTGTCATAGCGGCGCATGAAACCCATCTGGAAAAAAATGCCGCTTCCCTCGACGATTTGCCGAACGGCCTCGGCTTCCGCCAGCGTCAACGAGAGGGGCTTTTCGCAGAAGATCGGTTTGGAACGCGCGGCGGCGGCTTGAATCAATTCCCGGTGCGTCACGGTCGGCGTGACGATGACGACGGCGTCAGTGTCCGGGGCGTCCATCATCGTGAGCGGGTCGTTGTAGGGACGCGCCTCGGTTTCGGAGGCCACTTGCTCAAGGCGTGCCGCGTCGGTATCCGCCACCGCGGTGAGCCGAATCTCGGGAATTGCATACGCCAAATATTGAGCGTAGAGCTTGCCCAAGCGCCCCAGTCCGCACAAGCCGACCTTGATTCTCTTAAGCGTCATGGGGACGATTCCAGGTTGTCCTTTTGAATCAGCTCGACGTTGACCCGCGTCATTGCCGGAAGGGTTTCTCCTTGGAGCAACCGGTAGGCGCTTTCCACCGCCAGCCGGCCCATTTCATCGGGGTGTTGGGCCACGGATGCCTCGAGGGTACCCGCTCGGATGGCGATGCGGGCGTCTTCCACGGCGTCGAATCCCACGATGATAATCTTCCCGCTTCGTCCGGCGGCGGCGATGGCTTCCATCGCCCCCAGCGCCATCATGTCATTACAGGCGAACAGCGCATCGATCTCCCGGTTTGCTTCCAGGATGTTTTGAAACACGTTGAATCCCCGGTCACGCTCCCAATTGGCGGGCTGCGAGGCGATGACCTCGATGCCTGGGGTGGGACGAACCGCGTCCAGGAATCCGCTCAGCCGTGCTTCGGAGGTCTCGTGGCCCGGAATGCCTTCGAGGATCGCGACTTTGGCTTTGCCGTTGAATTTTTGCGCCATGTATTCGCCGGCAAGACGTCCGCCTTCATAGTTGTCCGAGCCGATGGAGGTGGCGATGCGGATGCCGGCCTCACGCGCCGCCTCCTGATCCACTGGCGTATCGACGACGATGACGGGGATGCCCGCCTGATTCGCTTTGGCGATGGCCGGGAAGATCTCCTTCGATCCGCTCGGCGTCACCAAGAGGACTTCGACACGGGTTTGAATCAAGTTCTCGATAACCTGCATCTGTTTTTCCACGTCCACTTCGCGCTCGGCGGCCTGCACCGTCAAGTTGATCCCCAGCCGCGTTGCGGCCTCTTCGGCGCCGCGCTGCATGTCGATAAAGAAGGGATTGTTCAGAGTTTTCAGGACGAGGGCTACACGAGGCCCCGGATGGACTCCGGCATCTTCGGACCGGTTGCATGAGGAAAACAGGAACAAGGAAAGCAGCAAAAGAAATGCAGAAGGTTTCTTGATCCGTTTCATAGGCTTCAATTCCTTTGACGTTTCAGCGTTGCATCTACCAGCACGGCGGTAATGATGACCGAGCCGATGATGACCTGTTGCAAGTAGGAGGAGACGCCGAGAAGATTCAGGCCGTTTCGCAGCACGCCCATAATGAGCGCGCCGATCAAGGTTCCCAGCAGGGTGCCTTCACCGCCCATCAGGCTGGTCCCGCCGATGACGGTGGCGGCAATGGCATCCAGCTCATACATGATGCCCGCGATCGGTTGTGCCGAATTCAAGCGCGCCGTGAGGACCACGGCGGCGATGCCGCTCGTGAGTCCCGAGAGAGCATACACCATCATCTTGTGAAAGTGTACGTCCACGCCGGAGAGTTTTGTGGCCTCCTCGTTTCCGCCCACCGCGTAGGCGTAGCGTCCCACCTTGGTCCGTGTCAGCAGGAAATGTCCGATGCCGTAGACGCCGGCCATAAGCACGACGGGCAGGGGAATAAAAAAAAGCTCACCGGTCGCGAGAGAGCGAAAATCAGGGGCGAAACCGGAGACGGCCCGCCCGTTCGTGAAGACCAGAGCGGCGCCGCGCGCTACGCTCATCATTCCGAGGGTGGAGATGAAGGGCGGGAGCCGGCCGCGGGTAATGAGAACGCCGTTCACCAGTCCGCACCCACACCCCGCGGCCAGGCCCGCCAAAATCGCCAGCGGAATCGGCAGCCCGTCCTGAAGTGCGGTGCCCAGAACCACCCCGGTAAAGGCGACGATCGAGCCGACTGAGAGATCAATCCCGGCCGTGATGATGACAAACGTCATCCCCACGGCAACGATGGCGTTGATCGAGGTTTGCTGGAGAACGTTGAGCAGGTTCGAGAAGGTAAGGAAGTACGGGGTCAGCAGCCCGAGCACCGCGCAGAGAAACAGCAGGCCGAGGAGCGTGCCGAATTGGCGGCCGTAATGGGCCGGAACGTCTCTGAAATTCATCGGAACCCTATGCCTGCCCCAGCGCGGCGCTGAGGATCCTTTCCTCGGTTGCTTCCTCGGCCCTCCATTCACCATTCAGGCGGCCGCGGTGCATCACCAGGATGCGGTCGCTCATGCCGAGAATCTCCGGCAGGTCCGAGGAGATCATCAGAATCGCCACACCGTTCTTCGTCAGGCGGTTCATCAGCTCGTAGATTTCCACCTTGGCGGCTACGTCGATGCCGCGGGTCGGCTCGTCGAAGATCAGCAGGTCGGTTTGGCAGGCGAGCCATTTTGCCAACACAACCTTTTGCTGATTCCCGCCGCTCAGATACATGACCCGCCGGCGATTGTCGGGCGTCTTGATGCGCAGCTCCCGGATGAAGCGGTCGGCGAGGGATTCCTCCGCATCCGTTTTCAGGACCCCGAACCGGGAAATCCTGTCCGTGCTGGGCAGGTTGATGTTGTCCTTCACGGAAAGGACAAGCACCAATCCATGCCGCTTTCGATCCTCGGAGAGGTAGCCCACACCATTGCGGATGGCATCCTTGGGGGAGCGAATGCGCGCCGGGCGGCCCTTGATGACCACCTGTCCCGAGTCCAGGCGGTCGGCGCCGAAGATGGCGCGTGCAAGTTCTGTGCGTCCGGCCCCGAGCAAGCCCGCCAAACCCACTACCTCCCCGCGGCGAACGGAGAAGTGGATATCCTTCAAGTGCCCCCGTCGGCTCAGTCCTTCGACGCGCAGAACCTCCTCGCCGAGGGGGGCCTTGCGCTTCGGAAAGTATTCCTTCCATTCCCGGTTCGCCATCAGCCGGACAAGTTGCGGTGTAGAGACTTCACGGATCTTGTGGGTGGCAACGGTTCTCCCGTCGCGCAGAACCGTCACCCGCTCGCCGATCTCGAACAATTCCTCCATGCGATGCGAGATATAGATGATGGAAACTCCATTTTCCTTGAGCCGGCGGATGGTCTGGAATAATTGGTCGATTTCTTCGCGCGTCAAGCCGGAAGTGGGCTCATCCATGATCAGAATTTTCGCCTCGAGAGAGAGCGCCTTGGCAATCTCTACGATCTGCTGCTCGGCGACGCTGAGGAAGCGGACGGAACGCGCCGGGTCGATGGTGACCCCCAATCCGCGAAGCAGGGTCTCGGCGTCGCGAAAAAGTTTCTTTTGGTCGATCAAGCCCGGGTAGATTTCTGGCTCACGGCCCAAAAAGATATTTTCTGCGGCCGAGAGCTGTGGAATCAGGTCGAATTCTTGATAGATGATGCTGATCCCCAATCCTTGCGCGTGCTTGGGCCCTTCGATTTCCACGGGACTTCCCGCCAGTTCGATCTTCCCGGCGTCTTTACGGTAGGCGCCGCTCAGGATTTTCATCAGCGTGGATTTGCCGGCGCCGTTTTCTCCCAGCAATACATGAACTTCGCCGGTTCGAAGATCGAAATCGGCATTATCGAGAGCCAATACGCCCGGAAAAGATTTCCGGAGTCCACGAATCTTTAGCGCAGCTTCATTCGCCATAAGTTCCCCAGAGGGGGTTCATCCAAGAGATTATGAACGCAACCGGGAATTCCTTCTCCTAGGTACCCACCCCTATTACCTGTTTCCTGAACCCTATAAGGGTTTAGCTATAGCAAATGCTCACTCGGGTCAAGTCCCATTTTCTCCGTCCCTGACCGCGGGCGTGAAAGGCCACGCTTTTGCGGGGCGCCGATCCCCGGCGCGCTGGTCGGAGACTTTTGGCGAGGAGCGTTTGTTGTTATGCTAGCCTATTGCCGAAGCGGGGCCGCTTGAAATAGGAAAACCGCGGGCTGTAAGGTCCGGTACCGGAGACATGCGGCGCCCCTTTTCGTAAGGCGGATGGGAGGAATAGATGGCGGCGGCCGCTCGAGGGGGAAGAAACTATCTCGCTGGGTTTCTGGGATTCATCGAACGGGTGGGGAACGCTCTGCCGCATCCGGCGACGCTGTTTGCGATTTTTGCGGGAGTGGTGGTACTGGGCTCGGCCCTGGGCGCGTACCTTGAGTTGGAAGTGGCCCATCCGAAAGACGGCACCGCGGTGCGGGCGGTGAGTCTGCTGACTGTCCCCGGGCTCCACCGCATGCTGACGGAGATGGTGAGGAACTTCACCGGCTTTGCGCCGCTCGGCACCGTGCTGGTTTCCATGCTCGGCATCGGTGTGGCGGAAGGCAGCGGACTGATGGGCACTGCGCTGCGGTTGTTGGTGCTCTGGGCGCCCCGCCCGCTTTTGACCTTTGCGCTTGTCCTGGCCGGAGTTCTCTCGAATATGGCCAGCGAACTCGGCTACGTTCTGCTGGTGCCGCTGGCGGCGATCATCTTCCTGGCCGTCGGGCGGCATCCGGTGGCCGGCATGGCGGCGGCCTTTGCCGGTGTGTCGGGCGGCTACAGCGCCAACTTCCTGATTGGAACGGTCGATCCGTTGCTTGCCGGGCTCTCTCAAGAGGCGGCGCAAATCATCGATCCCGCTTATCAAGTGGACGCCACGGCGAATTGGTATTTTATGATGGCTTCTACCCTGTTTATCGCCTTTGCCGGAACCATGGTGACGGAAAAAATCGTCATTCCTCGCCTGGGAGAATACCGGGGTGACGAGAAGCCCGGAGAGATTCATCCGCTCAGCCGGGACGAAAAGCGCGGTCTCTGGATGGCTTTGGCGGCCGCGGCATTATTTACCGCGGCGCTGGTGGCTGGGACGGCGCCGGCCGACGGTTTTCTCCGCCACCCGGAGACGGGGGATCTGCTCCAGTCCCCTTTTCTGAAGGGAATTGTGGCCTTCATCTTCCTGGGCGGAACTCTTGTCGGTGTGGCTTATGGTGTGGGCGCGCGGACCATCCGCAGCGACTCGGACGTCATCAAGGGCATGGGCAAGGCCATGGAGATGCTGGGCATCTACATGGTGCTGGTCTTCTTCGCCGCGCAGTTCGTGGCCTATTTCAAATGGACGAATCTGGGGTTGATCCTGGCCGTCAACGGGGCGGAGATGTTACGCGCCTCGGGGCTGGGCGGTATTCCGCTGATGGTCTCCTTCGTTTTGCTGTCGGGCTTTATCAACCTCTTCATGGGAAGCGCGTCAGCCAAGTGGAGCATCATGGCGCCGGTCTTCGTGCCCATGTTCATGCTGCTTGGCTATTCGCCGGAGCTGGTCCAGGCGGCTTACCGGGTGGGGGACAGCACGACGAACATCATCGCGCCGATGATGTCCTACTTTGCTTTTATCATCGCCATTCTTCAGCGGTACGACAAGAAGGCCGGTATCGGAACGCTGGTGGCAACCATGCTGCCCTACACCCTCGTTTTTTTGGCTGTGTGGATTCTGCTGCTGGCGCTCTGGATGAGCATGGGGTGGTCGCTCGGCCCTGAGGCCGGGCTCTATCTGCCGCAGCCGAATAATTAGATGGACACCGCACTCGAACAATTCTTTGCCGGACTCCACTGGAGCCTGCTGGCGCTGGTTCTGGTCGCCAGTCTCGCTGTATTGGGCAAGGCCGCCGACTGGCTGGTGGATGAGGCCGTGGTGCTCTCCGAGCGCTCCCATATTCCCAAGGTGGTCATCGGCGCGACGGTGGTCAGCCTCGGTACCACCACGCCCGAGGCCGCCGTCTCCGTGCTGGCTGCGTTCCAGGGCAGCCCCGGCCTGGCGCTGGGAAATGCCGTAGGATCAATCATTTGCGACACGGGCCTGATTCTTGGTCTCGCTGCCGTGATTGCCCCTCTCCCCTTGGACCGAAAGATCGTCAACCGTCAGGGGTGGATTCAGTTTGGGGCCGGCGTGGCGCTGGTGGCGGCGTGCTTCCCGTGGGCCGGACCCGAGAAAGTGTTTACCGAAGGCGGCGGCCTGCCGCAGTGGGTCGGCATCGTGTTCCTCGTGGCTCTGGCCGCCTATCTGGGTTTCTCCATCCGTTGGGCGCGGGGGGAAAGATACGGCCCGAGGTTGGAGGAGCATGAAAAGGATGCGCAGGCGCCCACCATTTTCGTTGGCTTGAAACTATTGGGAGCCGTTGCGGTGGTGGTGGCCGCCGCTCACATCCTGATTCCTGCCGTGACGGAAGCGGCAATGCGGTTGAACGTTCCCAAGAGCATCATCGCCGCGACGTTGGTGGCCTTCGGAACATCCTTGCCGGAACTGGTAACGGCCGTCACCGCAGCGCGACGCGGGCACGGCGAGCTGGCCGTCGGCAACATCGTCGGGGCGGATATTCTGAACGTCCTGTTCGTCGCCGGCGCGGCGGCGGCGGTTACCTCAGAAGGCTTACAGGCTGGCGGCCACTTCTTCTTGGTCCTGTTTCCCGTCATGCTCTTCGTGCTGCTGATCTTCCGCGTGGGAATCTACTTCTCCGGCGACCGGATGAAGCGCCCTTTCGGTTTTGCCCTCCTTGCCGCCTACGGTTTCTACACTGTGGTGAGCTACCTCGCGCGCCCCTGAATTCAGCTCATCCTGTTTCCCATAAAAAAAACGCAGAACCAAACGACGGGTTCTGCGCTACCTGGTTTCCTGAATTTAGCGCAGGGTAGCGCGGAACCCGTACTTCAGGTTCCGCGGCCCTGTCACTCAGAGATTGTGTCAAATCACGACTTCTCCTTGGCGGTCTCTTTCGAGATGCCCGATTTTTTCAGGTTCAGCTCTTTCAGTTGGGGCAGCCGCTAGACAAACTCGGGAAGAGTTGGAAAATAAGGGGTTAGCGGGAGGATTTGCGAGAGGGGTTGGTTGCGGGAGTCGGATTTGAACCGACGGGCTTACGAAGCCAGAGGTATCAATCCGCATCCCCTATTATTCGGCAAGAAGCCTAGTTCGGCACTCGCGTTGGGAAAAGTTTTCCTCGAACTCTTTTATTTGTATGAACTGATTCGGGCTTAAATTATGGAAAACCTGTCGCGTCTTGCTTGTGGGCCACCAAATTTCTAGAGTTTCGATTCGCACAGTCTTCCCCAGTCCAATGTGCTGCTGCAGGGGCGACGCCCCAAAAGATCCTCCACTGCTTACATGGCGGTAGATAAACCGGCGCGTGTGATCTTCCCTCTCTACGGCGACTTTGATGCGCGCGCCCAGGGCGGCTCGATTGGTTTTTACGCCCACAAGCTGGATCTTGATCCAATTGTTCCCATGACCCGGATTTCTGAAGAGCGCATTGGCGGAACGGTCGCCGGGCACGGCCCCTCCGACTTCCTGCACAATGTCCTGATCTCCGTCGTTGTCAAAGTCACCGAAGGCAATCCCGTGTCCCTTCTGGAGATGACCCATCCCGGAGGAAGCCGTGATATCGACGAAATATTTCCCTTCCTTGTTCCTAAACAATACATTGGGCACCAAAGAGGCAAAGGAGGGACTGCCGGTTCCAAGGTAAAAATCGAGAAAGCCGTCGTTATCCACGTCCCCGAAATTGGACCCCATCGGCATAAATGCCCGCTCCAGCCCAACCTGTTTCGTCACATCCCGGAAGGATCCTTCGCCCGTATTCTTGTAAAGCCTTAGAGTCTCTGCTTGTGCCGGGAGGCCTATATAACCGCGGACCATCTCTGCGACGGACTGAACAAAGCTTGACACAAAAAGGTCTAGTGAGCCGTCATTATCGTAATCAAAAAACCACACGGGAAAACTGGCGATTGGCTTTTCCACTCCCAATAATCGGGCGACTTCGGTGAATGTTCCGTCTCGGTGGTTGTGGTAAAGGAAGTTTTCGCTCCCCACGTTTGACACATAAAGGTCCGCGTATCCATCGTTGTCGTAATCGCCCGCAACAACGCCTTTCGTGTACGCGATCCGATCTACCCTCGCCGCAGTGGCGATGTCAGTGAAGGTACCATCGCCATTGTTATGAAAAAGCTGGCTGGGATAGAGCTCGTTTCCTAAGAACAGATCGATATTGCCATCGTTGTCAAAGTCCGCCCACGCGGCGGTTTGATTCTGAGTAGCCGGACTGGCCAGTCCGCTGTCGCGCGTTACGTCGGTGAAAGTCCCGTCGCCGTTGTTCCTCAACAGCGAATTCTTGATGGGGAATGTCCATCCACCCCTCATCACATAAATATCCAACCAGCCGTCATTGTTGTAATCGGTTTGGAGGATATTTAATCCGCCTACTTGTTTCGACAGACCTGACGGGGAGCTTCGATCGCTGAATGTTCCGTCCCCGTGGTTGCGGAAATATTGCAGCGGTGCACATAAATCACGGCTGGAGAAAACAACATCCAGGCAGCCGTCATTGTCAAAGTCGTCCATGATCGTACCGCCTGCCATACTGAACGTGTCGAGTCCCAGAGAGGGGGCCACGTCTACGAATCGCCCGATATCTTCCTTGGATTTAAATGCTGCCGGGGAAATGAGGTGCTCTTTGGGAACACCGTGGGGGTACTTCCCTAGATATATATAGGCAATGTTAAGTAACCACTTCACTTCCAAGTCATTAGGCTTTTGATCAAGGTATTTGCGGAAGTGCTTAATCGCGTTCTCTGAACTGGAGGCCAGCTTGTGTCGGGCCTGCGGACTTAATGGGAAGATAGAACTCTTGGCCTGATTATTTACCCGATTCTCCACCTCACCTCGGTGCAGGTGCGCGATCCCGAGTTTTGCCTCCAGGTCGAGCTCCGTGGCCTTCAGCCCATGCGCAACTGCAATCTGGTAGGCAGCCTGGAAATTCTCGATGGCTGCCTCCATGTTTCCGTCGTATGACCACAGTTGAGCCAGGCTGTGATGGATCGCCAAAACTCTGCGGAAATCGAGCTGTTCCGGATCCTGACGCTTATATTTGGCCAAACGTCCCTCCAGGTCCTGGGTTCCCAGAGGAATCGCCTGAAGCTGGGCTTTACAGATGGCTTGCAAATCCTGATTGAAGTCGGGCGGCTTTTCGATACGCTCAAAGAAGATATGCCACTCCCGCCATCCGGTGACTTCCCTTACAAATTGATATTTTACGCCTACGGGAGGTGTCCTCCCGCGTCGCATCCCTTCAGCCTTGACCGCCTCGGCTTCCGAAAGGACCTGCAAGATCATGTAGCCAGAGAGGGTTTCGACGACGCGGCTAACCTCCCCCGGACCAACACCCTTCAGGGCATCTCTGATCTCGGGACGCGCACCCGATAACTTCATCTTCCCTATATATCCGCCCTCCGGAGCAGTGAGATGGATTGAGTGTTCTTCTGCGAGCATCTCAAAAGAGCCTCCAGCCTTGAGTCGCTCCAAGATCTCCTCTGCCTCCGAGCGACTGCGTACCAGAATGATCCGCAAGGGGAGCTCTGAGGGCCTCTCGTCTCCGGCAGCCCAGAATAGGGACACCGGGGAAATAAGCGAGACTCCAAGAAGGGCCACAAGTGTCTTATTGGGAATTAGTGATTTCAATTGCAACTCTGGGCGAAATCATACCGCAGCCGTCCTCTGTTTTCCAATCTAAATCGCGATGGCTACGCTTGGATGGAATCCGAAATTAGTTTTTTGACCCTCCGGTAGTTGCGATTATGCACCCGGGTGCCTCCAGTCGAGCCCGGCGGGCATGGTTTTTCTCCCAGAGGGTCCCACCGGCTCCCAGCCACCCTTTTCCGGGTCCCAAAAACCCATCGCCTTGGTTTCCAGAACCAGCTTTTTCAGACACCTCCCCATTCCTGGGGGATATCGGAATCATTTTCTTGGGTGCTGCCGCAGGCTAGGCTATCCCGACGGAAGTGGCAGCCCATCCGCCCATGCCACCGCTACCCAGCTTCGCTTCAATACGGAAGTGGCCGAAGCTGCTTGCCGATCATGGGGAGCAATCCTGAATAGACAGGAGTATCCTATGCTGCGCCGGAAGCCAAGTCAACACACTGTATCTAAAAACAAGTGTATTTGGCGGGTTGAATTCTCTGATTTGTGGGCTTGAGGATTCAGGTGGTTACAGTGGGCCGTGCAGGAGGGTTTTTGGCGGACGGCAGAGCGGCCCGGCGAATGGTTCCTTACTCCTACCCTCAACACCTTCCCGATCCGTGCCCAGGAAAGCCCCTGAGCGTGGCCAGTATCTATTGGCGCCGGACCTCGGCCTCCAACTCAGCAATGTCGAAACGGTAGAACGTGATCTCGCCGTACCTGACAGCCGCATCGTTCGCTGTTTCTACCACCAAGCCGATGGTGCCGTCGGCCAAACGTTGTACAACCGAATACGCGGCAAATCCGTTGTTGAATTGAACCGGATTGGTGAAAGTCTTTCCTTCGTCGTAGCTGGTCCAGACCGTGATGTTGTTGCGGTTGAGGCCGCTTTCGCCGCGCGGTCCAGAAAAAAGGATCCGATCGCGGTCATGCGTGGCGCGTTTGGCGGAATAGCGGACCATAGAGCCGTCTACTGGTGTGATGGGTATGTCGTCCGGACTGTCGGGTCCCCACGTAACTCCCCCATCGGTGCTGAGATGACGACGGCGGAAATTGCCGCTGTTTTGCCGCGCGTCCAGCAGCACTCTGCCGTCGATCAACTCGACGACTTCAGCCTCGTTGGCATCAGGTCCCGGTGTGACGTTGCCGACATGCCAGGTCTTACCGTGGTCGTCGGAATAATAGACGAACGGCTCGACGACAGTAACCAGTCCGTCTGGTGTGCTTGAACCGCGGCGCTTGGCTGGAATAATCAGCCGGCCGTTGCGCGATCCCATGGGGTCCTGCCATTGAAGTTGGATGCCGTTACCCGGACCGGGCTGGGCTTGCCGCCAATAGAAGCCGTCACTGGTCTCGTGTGGCTCGTCTGGATAGAAAACTTGCTCGCGGTCCGACCAGGTTTGGCCGTTATCGGTACTCGAACGGACCCACACGATATGGTTGCCGTCCTTAGGGTCCGCGCTTTGACCGTATGCTACAGCAAGGGGCGCAATGTCCGGCATTTGGCCGTAGAATAAGAACACCGTCCCGGTGTTCGCGTCGAGCAGCGGCGTCGGGTCAGAGAAATCGAGCAGGTCGCCATTTGGGCGGAATCCTGAATCGATGACGACCATCGGCTGCCAGGTTTGGCCGTTATCGGTACTCCGCCGCATGACCAGATCGATGGGGGCGTTCTCCTCGATACGCGGGTCATCGCCGTCTCCGCGGCGCCCCTCGGCAAAGACCAATACCGACCCATCCTGCGTAACGACCATGCCCGGAATCCGAAAAGTGTGGTAGCGGTCCTGCTGCGTGACAAAGCTTCCCTTGGGAGAAACGAACGGAACTGATACTGAAATGACTTCAGCGGCTGCCTGGAAATGTGAGGCCCAGGTCACCACGATCACAAATATAGCGACACAAGGGACGTGTCCTCTCGACCACGACATGTTTACCTCCCTGGTGGTGGTTCCCACCGCGCATCGCGGCTCGGTTTGGGCCGTTCCGCCGACTTGCTTGGATGGCACCATCTTAGGCCGCGCCCGCAGGCAAGTCAACGCGGTTCGGGGGTAGGCTATACAAAGGGGAAAAGTGCCACACCCCCTCACCCCGAGGGAGCCACACGTCACAGGCGCCGAGGGGGTAAGGTCGCAGTTTGGCGTGATTAGGCTCGTTCAACGTTCACCGCGCTCGCCCCTGTTTCTATCCCACCCCCCTGCGTGGGACTGTCGAGAGTGAAGGTGGAGAACAGCTACTGTGAGAGGTTCAATTGGAAGTTGCGGGATAATTGTCTAAACGGAGAGATTTTCTACTCACTGAAGAAGGCCCAGATTGTGATCGAGCAGTGGAGAGGGTGCGATAAAACACGCTATGGCCCACTCGGCGCTCGGCTACTGCCCGCCTGTCCCTGACCTGACCGAGATTTTGTGCCAGTTCCAATGAGAGAGTCTACATCACAGCCCGGAGCTGTGGAACGGTTCTCCGCCATTAACGGCCGGGTCAATCCTTTTGGACAGTTCAACCTACCCGGGCGGCCTTATGTAGTCCTCCGTATAGAGGCTGCCGGCAATGTAAGAATGCAGAGGTGGATGAACGAGCAAATTCTCCTTGTATTGGAAGTTATCTTCGGGCTTTATTTTGTCGACCCTCAGGACATTGTACAGGGTAAAGATGGTGCCGTCGTCTAGCTGCACTGAACTAGGATAACCGACCAATCCCGGTAGGGTGTCATCACGGATGACTTTCTCGTTGGCTACATCCCAGGTCTTCCCCTCATCGTAGCTCAGGACGCCCCGGTATCCTACGGGACGCCCGGCATACCCACTCTTGCGGCCCAGTGCACCCATCACGCGATACACGCACAGAATATTTCCGCTCTTCAACCGCAGCAGATTGCCTGGTTGCCCATGAATAGGCGTCGGAACCGGTTGGCTCCAACTTTTTCCCCCGTCGTCCGAATAACTCTGATACAAGTGGACAGGTCCTTGGCGTCGGATAACCGCCAGGATCCGACCGCTCGGCAACAAAAGTAGGTCGGTTTCACTAAATGAGTGTTTACCCGTTGGACCCTGGACGAGGGGGCTGATCTGCCAGGTTTCACCCTTGTCATTGGAGCGGAGGGCATAGGGAATACCGGTACGCCAGGTGTCTCCCCTCATGCCACCTAATACCCCGTAGATCACTCCAAGGACCGTGCCATCTGGCAAGGCGATCCCCCTGCGAAACCAGGCAAGAAAGTGGGAGAACTTTGGCAGCCCTTCGATGAGCCGCTCTTCCCAACTGCGACCCCCATCATGGGATACCGTCACCACCGGTTGGCGATTGTGGGTGGCCACAACACCAGGCGGAAGCGCCCACTGTAGCGAAAACACGTGCATGCCTTGCTCCTTCAGTCTTTCGGCATGCGAGGCCGGCCACAAGTCCCATCCAAATGTACTATCTGGATACCAAAGATGGCCCAGCCCGACTTTCTCCAGCCTCTCCTTTTGAGCTTGCCTCGTAGGCGCGTCCTCCACCACATTGATCAAAGTCCCATCCGGCAACTGCACCGGCCAGCCGTGAGCACAGTGCGCGCTTCGATCCGCCCAGCGTGGATCGAGCGGAAGCCCTTGTAAGTTGATGAGATCCCAGGATTTACCGCCGTTCTTCGAAGAGAGGAAAACCCACTCGGCATGCGCGGAGTAGAAGTCATCGGTATACGTATCTTCCCGCTGCGCCTGAAAACCGACGACAAGCTCATTGTTCTCCCGTTTAAGCACTGGAAGCCCGTAGGTCGTGCATGTCCACCCGGGTCGGTCATAGATCGTCACGTCTAACTTCCAAGGCTTCCCTTCAAGCGCTTTGGGATCGAGCAGCGGTGCCGTTGGTGAAGAATTCCCCGGGGAGACACCTCCCCAGAGGGGAGTCGCAGCGACCGTTCCTGTGGCTGCCATCGCCGTAAGGAATCTCCGTCTGCCTATCCGCCCTACTTTGTACTGAAGCTCTGTCTTTTTCATGGGCTGTATACCTCCCAGAGACTTGACCGAGAAAATACTATTAAGCCGGAATTTCCGATTTCAACTTTACCTTCTCCAGATGCGCTCCACTGCACACAATCATAAGCCAGCGCCCCCTCCTGCTACAAGCTTAATAGCCATGGCCTCTTCTGGGTGACTACCGCACCCTGAGCTATCCCGACGGAAGCGGCAGCCCATCCGCCCATGCCGCCGCTACCCAGCTTAGCTTCAATACGGAAGTGACTGAGCTTTTTGCCGATCATGAGGAGTATCCTGAACGGATGTGAATATCCTAAGCTACACCCGAGGCCAAGTCAACGCGAGGAGTTAATTCGGGAAACTTCATGCGGCGCAGGAGGTCTTGGAAGCAGGGGTCGGAGCGGAGGGGATTTCCAGCCGTCCGTCATAGGGGTCACGCGAGGAACTTACTTTTTCATCAGTTCCAAGACTACAGATGTCATGGCCTTCACACCAGTCTGGATTGTTATCCCGGGGAGGGGGGCGAACTTGCTGGAGTGGAGTGAAGGAAGAGGAATCTCGTTTTCCTTGGCCTCTCGAATGCTGGCGGGGTCAACCGCTCCCAGCCAGCGCCGGGTAACCAACCTCGGGTCTCGGTTTCGATAAAGATGATCTTCGCAGTTCATGGCTTAGGTCCTTATTCTTTGGTGATGGTTTCATCCAGATTCAGCAGGACGCGACAGACGGTCGTCCATGCGGCGAGCTGGACGGGAGTCGCGCTCTTCGAAAGCTGCGGCCGCTGCGTCGAGTCGTAACCCGCCAAATCCCACGGGCTCAACCACCCATCCGCAAGACGCTGCGTTTGCTTGTTCAGCACAGAGAGTAGCTCGGCGGCTTCCGGTTGGGTCGGTTTTCTCGCTAGGCAGCGGCGGAAGGCGTAGGTCAGGCGTTGCGCATCCGTCTCGCCGCCCTCACGAAGCGTTCGCAGGGCCAGCGCGCGTGCGGATTCCACGAATAGTGGCTCGTTAAGGGTTGTCAGCGCCTGCAGCGGCGTATTGGATCGGACGCGGCGAACGCACGAGAAGTCCCCATTCGGCGCGTCAAAGGTCTGCAGCATCGGATAGGGAACGGAGCGATAGCGGAATGTGTAGATCGCGCGGCGGTACCGGTCCTCCCCTTTTGCTTCGTTCCAAATTTTCCGGCTGAAGCTCGCCGGCGGGACAAACAGAAATTCAGGGGCAGGCGGATAGACACTGGGCCCGCCGATCTTGGGGTTCAGCAGACCGCTGGCAGCTAAGGCAATGTCCCGCACAATTTCGGCTTCCACGCGGAACCGTGGTCCGCGGGCCAGCAGGCGGTTGTAGGGATCGCGCGTATAGAGGTCCGGAGTTACCCGGGAGGACTGATGGTAAGTCGCCGAAGTCACAATGAGCCGATGCATCGCCTTCAAGCTCCAGCCGCGGTCCATGAACTCGACCGCCAGCCGGTCCAGCAGTTCCGGATGCGACGGGGGCTCGCTTTGCTTTCCTAGGTCCTCGCTGGTGCTGACCAGGCCGATGCCGAAATAGGTCTGCCAGATGCGGTTGACCAGGGCGCGGGCCGTGGTTGGTGAGTTGCGGTCAACGAGCCACTTGGCGAAGCTGAGACGCGTCACCGGCGCATCTTCCGGCAGGGGATGGAGAAAGGCCGGCACGCCCCGACTCACCGGCTTGTCCGGTTTGAGAAAATCACCGCGCATCAGTACGTGTGTTTCGCGTGCGTCCACGCGGGCTTGGAGCACCAGTTGCGTCGAAGATCCTTCGGGATGCTGTCGCCACAACGCTGCGATCTTCGCGTTGGCCTCCTCCCATTCGGGCATGGTCGTGCGCCAGTACCGGAAAACGGTCTCGACTTGTGAGGGCGTGCGTTGATCGCGCGGGATGGGAAGAATATCGCGCACGTTTTTCGGCAGCGGATCAGCGACCGCTCCGGGCGCGGTAGTAATCGAAAGTCGAATCCGGCCGAGGTTATGGGTTCCGCGTGCGATTGAAAACCCGCCGTGTTTCTGACTCAAATAAAAGGTGAGGATTGTACCCGCGGGATTCGTAATGGACGTTTCGGCCGTGAAAACGGCCTTGCGCGACTGATTGCGGAGGCCGGGGCCCGCATCGATGCCCCAGGCCGTCTCCTCCTTGTCGTCAATGGCAAACTCGATGGGCCCCGTGACGCGACGCTTGCCGCTCTTGTCAGTGAAGATCGTCTCCAAAGGCGTTTCGGGCAGCGCGATGTCTGCCGTAGCTTTGGCGAACTTGACCTTGGTGACCTTGTCGGGCGCGTTGGCCGGAGCAACCTCCACCTCGAACTCGGTCAAGGCGCCGGTTCCCTTGATAGAGCGCCCCGGTCCGCCAAGTGGCAGGTTGGGATCCTTGAGCAGTTCCAGCCGGAAGGCCGTGATGTCTTGGACGTCGGTCTTCACGGTCATCTTCACGCGGTGTTTGCTGGGAAGATAGCCCTGGGCAAGGAAGGAGCCGTCCTTGAGTGGCAGATATTTTTGCGCACTGGTGGAGATGTCCTCGACTTCCGGCCTGACGACGATCCACTCCGGCTGATCGCCCTTTACCTCGTCTTCCCACTTCGCCATCTGCTGCTGCCAGTCAGGATACCGGTACTGGAGGTCCGCTTCGATTTCACGGATCCGCCGGAGAAGTTCCGCCCGCTTCATTTGTTCTTCCGGGGTGTACACCGCGATTTTCGCCTCGTGGGAGTTGTTTAGAAAGGCGAACATACGGTAATACTCTTCCTGGGTGAGCGGGTCGTACTTGTGGTCGTGGCACTGCGCACATTGGATGGTGATGCCCAAGATGCTTTTGCCGATGGCATCCATGCGATCGAACATGGCTTCCATCCGGAACTGCTCCAGATCGATGCCGCCTTCGCGGTTAATCATCGAATTCCGGAGAAAGCCCGTCGCCACAATCTGGTCCTGCGTCGCGCTGGGTAGTAAATCGCCGGCCAGCTGCTCGATGATGAACTGGTTGTAAGGCAGGTCGCGATTGAGGGCCTTAATCACCCAGTCCCGATAGAACCAGACCTGGCGTTGTAGGTCTTTCTCGTAGCCGTCTGAGTCGGCGTAGCGGGCCGCATCCAGCCAGTGCCGCCCCCAACGTTCGCCATAGTGCGCCGACGATAAGAGCCGCTCGATCTGTTTCTCGTATGCATTCTTGCTCTTGTCCTTCAGAAAGGTGTCGACCTCCTCGATCGTTGGCGGCAGACCAATGAGATCAAGACTCAGCCGCCGCAACAGCGTCACTTGGTCAGCCTCCGGAGAGGGGGCCAACCCCTCTTTTTCAAGGCGCGCCAAAACGAAGTAATCAATGGGATTTGCGGCCCAATTCGGATTACTGACCTTGGGCAGCGGAGGCCGCTTCGGCGGGACATAGGCCCAGTGTTTCTGGATCTCCGCCACTTCCGAGCCCACTTCATCCGGCCAGTTGGCTCCCTGATCGATCCACGCTCGGATGAGAGCAATCTGCTCTTGGTCGAGCGGCTCACCACCCATCGGCATCTGAGGCTCGTCACCAACTCCCGCCACACGGCGGTACAGTGGGCTTTCCGTTGCATTGTAAGGATAGATCACCTTTCCCGACTGTCCTCCAGCGAGGGCAAGCTTTTTCGAGTCCAGCCGAAGTCCGCGCATTTGCTGCTTGGGCCCGTGGCAGGAATAGCAGGACTTTTCGAATAGGGGCAGAATCTCTCTGGCGAATTCGACTTTGCTAGACGAAGCAGAGTCCGGTGTCCCTTGCGCCCGGGCGTGCAGCCCCGACATCTGAATCCCGACGACGACGGCGACAACCGCGATCAAGATCGTTGTAGAAAATCGTTTGTCTGTCATTCGTGCGCCACCCCCATGAGAGATGGCTGCAGCTGCAGCCGTAAGCAGAAAATTCCTTCTTTACTGGAAGTCCTGATCAACGGTTCGCCACCAGTTCTAACTCTTGTCTAATTATTCAGGAATTTTCGATTTCAACCTTATTCCCAATCGTAAATATACATCCTACACGTCAACGCGATGGGGGGGTAGGCTATACGAAGGGGAAAAGTGCTACACCCCCACCCCCCCCACCCTCACCGACGCGCGGGGCTGCCCTGGGTGGGGCTGTTCTTCCAAAGAGGCCAGAGCTGTTTGCGATTGACAAGACAGGGCAGGAGGCAAGGTTTTCGGGTGAAGGGAAGCTCATAATGGAAATTCCGGTTAAAGAGGGTGGAATCGATGAAAAGATTTGTAAGGATCGGAAGGAATTTCCCCTTGCTTCCTTTCCATCGAAATAAGCCTAAATTCAGCCAGTTTAATCACGCGGCGCTTAATCGTGTCGGGGTGAACATTGCAGATTTCGGAAAGCCGCCGGTCGCTCACCTGAAACCTTCCATAGCGATTGCGAGCGAAAATCATGTTCAATACGATCAAGACACGGAATAGGGGGTCCGGAAGTTCCGGCAGGTCGGCAGCTTCCACAGCGAAAAAGGAGGGCCACGGAATCCTATTTCTTGGGGCTTTCTCCTCAGTCATCGCTTCCCGTTCCTCACGAGCAAATCCAGCTTTTTCTCCATCAGGCTAAGCCGCCGGGCTATTCGGCCCAGAATTGCCATTTCCCCGCTTGGACTCCTTGGAAAATGCTTGCTAGCTGCCCTTGACAAGGCCGATGGTATGCAATTATGATCCGGTTATGCTGGAACGTCAAAGGAATTCTAACTCAGATTAAAACTCTAGCAAAGAGGATGCAAGGCTATCCGTTCCGCACTGGCGAGCGGCCACATTTCTTGAAGGCCTAGCGAATCTCGACACTAGCAACAGCCAAAAGGTGGAGGCCTTCGTTAAGCGTTTCGAAGATTTGCTTCCGACCCTAACCCCCGGGGTGGGGGAGGTGCGCGACTTGCTTTTTCGCCCGGCCACGCGTGACCGCCAAGGATTCATTGCCACGAGCGAGTTGGACCGCAAAAAACCGGCCAGCGATAGGTCTTCCTCGCTGACACAGTTTGAAAACGATCTCAAGTCCATGCTGGAAAGACTTTGGAAGGAACCCACTCCCTTCATTATAGAGGCCAGGCTGATGAGGGTCGCCGGTCACGAAGCCAATTACGAGGCTGAGAAGGGTCGGCTAGTGAAGGATAATTTTTTGATGGTGCTGTTATTCGCAATAAAGCACGCTCACCTGCTTCATTACTGCCAAAATCCTGAGTGCAAGAAGCCCTACTTCGTGGCCCAGCGGGCCTCGCAAGTCTATTGCAGTGTGCAATGCGCTGAACCGGCCCAGCGAGAAGCCAAGATAAGGTGGTGGCGCGAGCATGGGGACGAGCGGCGCAAAAAATCACGCAAGAAAGCTAAGAAATAAGACGGGCCGCCGTGAAGTGCGAGCTTCCCGGCAGCCCTAACCAACATCAACCTAACTGGAGGCTGAATCATGGCTACAAAGAGTTTACCGCACAATTCCCCATCACAACTCAGGACTGCTATATATGCTTGGGTGTCCACGAACAACGGCCAGGACCCGGAAGTCCAATTACGCGAGCTCCGGGAAATTCATCCGCCGCAGCAGGTCTTGGAAGCGGGTCGTGTGCGTTCGGGGCGCTTCTTTTGAGGGAGCAGAGTGCTGAAGGTCCCGGGCCGAATTTGCCAGTTGAAGGTTTGTAGCAAGTCCTTAGCGTGCCAAGCGCGTAAAATAGTCCTTCGCCTTCTGGATCTCTTCTATAAGGGCTGAACGGTTCTTGCGGAGGAGGTCCTCTTCGACAATGTCCGAGGTGCCGGTCACCCAGCCCGGGTCGGCCAAATTCTCAATCTGGTCCTCAGCCAACCGGGATTCTAAATCTTCCAGCCGGGCCAGCCACGTACGAGCTAAAGCCTTGGCCCGGGGATGGGCGGAGAGCGGAGGGGCATCTTTCAACATTACATAAATCGGAGCGGAGTGTGCCTCCGACGTCGGGCGCATCGTGCGGTGGATAAGACCGCGCACCGGATTTGTTTCCCCCAGCTTGCGTCCAGAAGCACGAACAGCCAACCAAGAAGCCTCTCGAATATTGTGTTCAAACTGGAAGCGGATCTCGGCCGCCCCCCCTGTTCTCGGGAAGCTTTGCAGCACCTGCCCGTTCTCAATGACCTCGAGACGATCTACGTCATCCCACGTCGGATCAAAGCGGACACGGCCTTCTACCAGCACCGGGCTGGCCCGGCCAAGTACCACTTCTTCCCCCATCTCCTTTCCGTTGACACGAAAATCAAGGATGGGTCCATTGGTCACGAACGTCTGGCCGCTACGGACGCCCTCCAACCAATTCTCGTAGCTGAAAGGCCCTTTGACTCTCGTATAGAATCGCTCTCGCCCAGGTATGGTTGCTCTTGCGCAGGGATAATCCGTCCCCGCGGTTGGTGTCATGCGAAAGCCCGTGTTCAGAATTTCGTACCAAACATTGTAAATTCCACGGTTGAACTGTAACACCTCAAGAAAGCTCAGTAGGCCATGGGGCAGATCGATGCTGAGGCCGAATGGAGCATCAACAAGATCGTTGCCGTAGTGGGCATAACCGCTCAGAGCGCCCTGACGCTGCGCCTCTTCCCAGAACAATCTGTAAATCACGTAATTCTCGGGAAAATTGATAGCCGAACGCGCTCCCAGGGTAATGGTGTGACCCAGAAAATGGGTGCGCGGATTTTCCTGCCCCGTGGCCAAGATGTAATTGCCCTCCCGGTAGATACTCTCTGGCCCGTGGGCGTACTGGAGGGTGATGTGGAAACGTTTTGAGAGTCCCATTTGTAGGAGATTAGCTACATGGATATCTTCAGCCTGCATCATCTTAGAGATCAAAGGATTGAGCTCTTTAACAGGTCGAGCAATGTGCACGTGATCGTCGGCACCATACCAGCCTTGTTCCGGCATGTTGACCCAGCGCGCCACCTTCACCGTCAACCTGGCAGTCTCTCCTGAGCGAATATGCACCTCACGAGTTTGTGCCTGGTATTCGACTCCCTTAAAGACCCTCAATTTATAGGTTCCCGGTGGCAAGGAAACCCGAGAATTACCGACGCTGTAGAAGTGGTCGGTCCCGGTGTAAGGGTTCTCCACCTTTTTCGCGAGCAGGGCTACTGCCCTTTCCAGAGTCAACCATGCGGCAGTTTCCTGGGCCGTGTCGCAATCGCCACCAACAGGCAAGGCATCCTCGGCGATGTAGCTGTGGCCTTCCTTGTCCAATAGCTCAACTCGGGCCGGAGTGGGTTGCCCGGAGTCAGCATCCTCAATGGACAATTTCAGGATTCCCGGTTTGGGATCGGCTTGCGCAAACCCGGAATTCCGGATAACGAGGCAAATCGCAATCGGGACGAGCAGAACCGTTAACGTCCGGAAAAACCCTGAACCCGTGTGACCGTTCGATCTTGTTATTTCCTTCATGCTGCTAATCCTCTCTTGCCCGGAATCCAAACCACCCTCGACATTTACGGGCATATCGTGCGAGATGCTCGAAAGGAAGTATCGGCCCGCTTGGAAGCAACCCTGCTCGGTCCTTTACTTGATTCCCTAACAGGTAAAGCCCGGGTGGTGACAACCGGTACAGGCAGTCGTCCAAACTAAGCCCACTCAATGCAATCTGAAGTTAGGCTACGGCCGCTACGCGGCCGGGGGCAGGCCGCATCAGTTGGTAGCAAGTTTGGTAGCAAAACGAAGGGCTGGCGTGTTGCCAGCCCCGTAGGCCTATGATTGCGTTGGTTGCGGGGGTCGGATTTGAACCGACGACCTTTGGGTTATGAGCCCAACGAGCTACCTGACTGCTCCACCCCGCAGAATGAGAATAACGGATGGCGGCGGACTGGCGCAACGTTTTTTGTGGTCGAGAAGGGGAAAACGGTAAAGTGAAGGTCCACTAGCTTGCGGGAAACAAGAGAGTTGGCCGCGCTCGGCGGATTTCCCCGGTTCACGACTCTGTACTCGTTCAGAATGAACGGCACTCGAAGTTCAGCAAGTACTCCGGCTGCGGCTCGAGTACCCGCGCTGGGGCAAAGACAAATTGGCCGTGCTGCTCGGCCGGGAGGGCTGCCGCTGTTCGAAGGCAGCAGGACTCCACTCCTGGAACCCCGCCTTCTTCATTGCCGCCAAGTAGAGCGGCAACTGCGCGCGAACATCAGCAAACCCGATCAACTGAGCGACGACAGCATCGTCGGCCAGTCGTGGTCGGATCGCCGTAAACACGTCTCGAATCATCGAGAAGTAACACTGCTCGCCTGTCGGCGTTCGACTGCCGCCGGTGTAGTAACTCGCGAAATGACCGTCTGGAACCTTCGCAATCCAGTATGGCGCAGGCGTCTCCTTGCGGCCCCGCACCTGCCACCGGTGATACAGAACGTGGACCCGCGGATAAGGTGGCGACGTAAAAACCAGGCGCACTTTGCGGGAGGGAAACGAGTCCAAGATAAGCTACTTCAGCAGAGTTCCCAAACAACAACTGACGGTAGCTGGATATCTCCCGATTCGAAATACCAGCGGCCCAACAACCATCCGTAAACTCGACAAGGCCGTCTAGCATTTCATCGACGAGTTCAGGGAGTTTGTGTCGAAGAAGTGACGCGCCCGGCGCCTTTTCTCCACGGCAATCGAGAGCCCATTGCCCGAGGCGAAGGAGCGCGCACCTGGCGAACGCCTCCTGCTGCGGGAAGCGAAGCTCCTGGGCTGCCGCGATCTCTCGAGCGAAAAACCGCCGGATAGCCGCCGGGAGATTCAGTACGTGCTTGTCGTACGGAGCACATACTCGGGCGCAATCAGCATCAGCTCCCGCCCACGTCCGCAGCGCAGCTGCGTCCGCGTCGGAAAGAGGACGGGTGCGTACCGATGCAACGAAATGAGCTAGCGCATTCAGATCAATTCCGACCATGCGGCGCCCGAGCATCATCCCCTCAATGATAGACGTTCCACCTCCCATGAATGGGTCTAGGACCGAGTCCCCTGGTTGGGAAAACAGGGCGATGATCGTCCGTGCGACCTCAGGCGAGAACCGAGCGGGGTAGAGGTAGAAGTTGTGCGTGCTCCCGCTCGTGTGCCGTGATGAGTTCAACGCAGCGGTGAGCTGCTCAAGATCACTTAATAGCTGTGCTCGTGTCTTCATCGGGACTCTGTCCAAGCGGAGCGTGCGAGTGTACTGCCGTTTGGCGTCGACATGCTCACCGGTGGCCTATGGAAGTACGCGAAGGCCCTCCAGCTCGGCCGCCGATGACACCCGCTGGTCCAGGCAGACAATCGTGAGCGGTCCTGCCAATTGCTCTCCTGCACCAACAGCGCCGCACCAAGCTGACCCGCATCGGTGGCGCACATTGCACCGGTCCTGACAGACGCGCCAGCAACAGCCTGAAGAGGTTCCGGATCAGAGAGACCTACGCGGAGCTGAAGAACCCTTTAATGGCGTCGGTTTCATGGATCCTCCATATTGTCAGACTGCCGCCGAACCTCTTTGAGCAGTGCCTCCACGCGCTCAATGGCTGTGTCGCGATCTAGCGGTCTTGTACTCAGGTCGCCAGGGGCGTACCGAAATTGAACGGCAAAAGGGGTGTACTCCACCAGTTCGTTAAAGCGCGTGGCTTCCACGTCGCGCTCTCTCAGCATCGCCAACAGCCGCGCCAGATCGTGGGTCGTCGGGTAGGTCTCGCCTAGCAGAGCGAGCCAAGCCTTGAGTAATTTTTCGGCCGCCTGTTGTGCATGAAAGCCGAAAATCTCGTCCGCGAAGACAGCGACGTCCGCCATGCCGCGAAGAGCGGAAATATCCCGTTCCGCCGACATCAACAGCACCCGTGCCTGCTTAAGGTCGCTCATAGAGCACCTCACCTTCCCGTAGCGCGCGCGCCAGGACATGGTTAAGGGAATCGCGCCAATATTCCACCTCGTCGCTGCTGTAGACCAAAATATCTTTAGAGACGCCGAAGTCCGCCAATGCGCGCCATAGACGGGTCGCTTCGACCCGACGGTCCCTGCCAGCCCCAAACGGCGCAGCTTCCACGACCACCAGATCCACATCGGAATCTGCCGTCGTGTCGCCGCGCGCACGGGAACCGAACAGGATCACTTGCTCGGGGGCTACCTCGTCCACGATGGCCTTTACCATCTTGTCGAGAAGCGCATCAGTCGTTTTTGTCATATTGCTGTCTCCTCAAGCTTCCACCTAAAGTCCGCGACAGCCCTAATCGAACAGATCCCACTCATAGATAGATCTCCGCATCCGGATCACCCGTCGCCAGCGCATTCATCCAGGCGAGGCAAAGCTCACAGGAACGGTACACGCCCCCATAGACAGCCTTCTCTTGGCGCTCGACGATCGGGAAGGTCGAGTAGATATAGCGGATGTCGTCGCGGTCTGTGACGCCGTAGAGGTGGAAGAACACGGCGTCGAGCTTGGAGCGCAGGACCAAACGGCGCCCTTTGTTCCAGGTGAAGGGCGGTTTTACATCGCCCGTCTCATCGACATAGCCCATATCGCGGGCGAAGGGCGCCATGTCGTGAGCAGTGTAGGTCAACTCTAGAACGGCCTCTCGGACAATCTTACCGGCCGTCTTCGGGCCGAAGCGGATGGTTTCGTAGAGGGCGGGCGGGACGACGGGGAGTTGCTCGACGATGAACCAGTTGAGGTGTTGTCCCTGAATCTTCTGGCGCGCGACATAATCGAAAGGAATGGCGTTGAAATTCGCGAGCAGGATCGCGGCATCCACGGCGGCTTGCCCGTCTGTCGAAATGATGGGAAGCGTATTTCCTACTCCAGAACCGGGAATCAACGCTGCAATCATGGACCGCACGTTTGTCGGAGCGGTCACGTCCTTGAATGCAAAAAGATATGAGGCCGTCGGGAACGACGTCTTGCTCCGCAGCACCCAGAACTGCGGATCGGGAAGCCAATCCGCATTCCGGTGCTGCTCCGGTGTGGCCGGTTCGGGCTGAGCGGGCCGGTGCTGGTTCTCGGGGTTGACGGTGATGCTGGCGGCGCGGTGGTCGAACAGGTGGATCATGCGGCCGACATAGAGAGGCACCCAGTCTCCGGACGGACTGGAGAAGCGGTTACCGCCGACGGGATACGCGCCTTCCTGCTCTTCCAGCTCCGCTCGCGTGCGGAACAGGCCGGAGTCGTTGGTCATGTGGAACATGGTCGAATATTTCACCGGCCACGCCTTCACTTCCTCGCCCGATGAGCGATCGACCAGCACCGGCAGGCAGCCGTAGATCGCGGTCGTCAATTCGGCGTCGCGGCGGGAACGGAAGATCGGCGCGGTGCCGGTGTTCGGGTTGACGCGCGCGAAAGCCTCGGCCGTCAGCGGAAAACAACGCTCCGGGTCGTCAAGCTCGGATACGTTATGAAGATAGAACGCGCATTGCGCGGGCTCGGATGTGGGCGACGGACTGGCAACGAATACGCAGAACTTGAATGATGCATGAACGTCGGGAAAGAAAACTTTCTTGTTCTCGAAATCATACAGCGCCCGCAGCCGCCCCTGCGTCGCCACGCCCTTGAAGAACCGCGCCGCCGTCTTGTCGGAGGCGATGCCGGACGGAGTGAGAAGTCCGACCATGCCGTCGGGCTTCACGATATTCATGGCGCGCTCGACGAACAAGGAATAGAGATTTATGTCGCCGCCAGACAGCAGGGGATAGTCGCCGCCGGCGCGGGCCATGCGGACTGCGGCCGTGGCGCGCTCATTGGCTTCGGCGAAGTCGCGGGAAAGCGGGTCTCCAGCTTTCTCCAGATCGGCGATCATGCGTTTGCGGTCGGCTGCGCGCGGGGCCAAGGCGATCTGACGCCGCCGCGCCGCGAACCACTCGACCTGTTGCAGCTTCATCCGGTCCCAGGGCGGATTGCCGATCACGGCGTCGAAACCGCCGTGCAGCCCGGCGCTTTCCCACGCCGACCACACGCCGGGAAAAGCTACTTGCCAATTGAAAAAGCGTTCGTCGTCGAGGAGTGATCGTGCTTCGTCGAGCAGCCCGGCAAACTGCTTACCGTCCCCGGTTTCCGTTAAGACCTTAATCTTGCCCGAGGCAATGCCGATCGGATCGCCGAAGATTCCGGCGTAGTAGGCGTAAAGCATCGCCTTGTCGTCGCGATCTCGGATGTTCAGCCAATCGAAGGCATGGATCAGGGAAAGGAAGGCATTCAATGGCGTCGTCATCTCCTCGATCTCGGCGAACACTTCTGCGGAACGATGGGCCTCGGCAATCTCGGCGTCGGTCAGCCCCTCGATGATCTGCATGGGAGCCGCAGCGCGCGTGGCCCGTTTCAACGGCCCTTCCAAAAAGAGCGGAGCGCCTTGCTCGGTCGCCCTGTCGATGCCGGTGCGGACCCATGAACCGGACAGGCTGTCGCCGCAGCGGAGGTGATGATCCAGGAAGCTCAACGGTGCGCCCACCGTGAAGGTGTGCAGCCAGAGCGCGACCTTGGCCAGTTCGACGGCCATGGGGTTTTTATCGATGCCATAGACGCAGCGCTTGAGAACCATGCGCCGGACAATATGCCGGTCGTCGAGCTGTTCCGCATCGATGGTCCAGCCGCGTTTCTCGGCGTTGGCCATGATCTTGTTGCGGATCACGTCGATCCTCTCGGTCAGAGGCGAAATGTAGTTGTCCACCGAGGCTTCCGCCTCGGCCATGGCCGTGATCACCCGGTCGGCGAGATGGTCCACGAGGTTGACCAGAAAGTGCCCCGAACCTGACCTGCCCCCAGTGATTGTACCAACTCGTATGTTAGTTCAGCGGTAATTCTGTCCCTAGGTCGGGAGGCAGCTGCCTCCCGAGCAGCGGCGGGATTTCCATGGCCTCCGGTGCCGGTGGACGATAACCAAGAGCACTGTGAGGTCGAACCCTGTTGTAGTGTCGCCTCCACTGCTCGATTAACACCTTCGCTTCCTGCAAGGTGTAGAAGATCTCCCGGTCGAGCAACTCGTCTCGGAGCTTCCCATTAAAGCTCTCGTTGTAGCCGTTCTCCCAGGGACTCCCGGGTTGGATGTAGAGCGTCTTCACTCCGATTCGCCCCAGCCACTCTCGTAGAGCTTGGGCGCAGAACTCCGGGCCATTATCCGAGCGAAGGTGCTCGGGCGGACCTCGGAGAACGAACAGATCGGCCAGTAGCTGCACGACATCGTCGGATCGAATCTGGCGGGCCACCTGGATAGCCAGACATTCCCGAGTGTACTCATCGATGACCGTCAACAACCGGAAAGCCCTCCCGTCGTGAGTGCGGGCTTGGACGAAGTCGTAAGCCCAGACGTGGTTCGGACTGCAGGGGCGCAGACGAACGCACGATCCGTCGTTGAGCCAAAGGCGTCCACGCTTCGGCTGTTTCTGCGGCACTCTCAACCCCTCCCGCCTCCAGATGCGCTCCACTCTCTTATGGTTGACCCTCCAGCCGGCTCGCCGCAGCAAGGCCGTGACCCGACGATAGCCATAGCGACCAAACCGACCGGCCAGGGTGACGATGGCCCTCGTCAGGGCATCCTCGTCGGGAGCAGCGATGCATCGATGGCGCTGGGTGGACCGGGGTTGGCTGAGCACTCGACAAGCCCGGCGTTCCGAGACACCCAACGCCTTACAGATATGCGCCGCCCACTGCCGGCGACGCGCCGGGCTTAGCCGTTTCCCCTTGTGACCTCCTGCAGAATCTGCTTGTCCAAGGTCAGGTCTGCAACCGCCCTCCTCAAGCGAGTGTTCTCCTGCTCGAGGATCTTCAACCGCTTGGCCTGATCCATCTTTAGACCGCCGTACTCCTTTCGCCAGCGGTAATAGGTCTGCTCGGTCACCCCCAACGACCGGCACACCTCGGCTACGCTGCGACCCTGGGCAAGTTCCACTTCGGTCTCTCGAAGTTTACCGATAATCTGTTCGATCGAATGCTTCCTCTTGACCATCCTGACCTCCCTATTCCAGGTCCAACTCTAACATTAGAACTGGACCGGTTTGAGGGGGTCAGGTCACCGGGAACCTTTCGGGTGGGACCGGGCTTGTAGCTGGAACAGGACAGAGGTCCGTAACAGAAGGTTTCCGTCCTGTAGCGCCGTCGGTCGGGGTTCCATTGGTCGATGATCATTTCCACAGCCATGGCACAGCCCCAGATACAGCTATTACATTTGGAATCGTAGGTCGTTACCGCCAGGCGCCGATGCCAGCGCTCGCGATAGGCGGGCAACGGGGGAAGCACTCCATGCCATGGTGCCGCTAAGGCCTGCTCTTCTCCACGCCGGATCAGTTTCAGTTTGCTGACTCTATAGATGTCGGCGGTTTCGAGTCGCGGATCCGCAACCCGATGCCCCAGCCCCTCGACGCGGTCACCCATTCGGAATTGGTGTTTGGCGTGGGTTCCGGAGCCAATACCGACTCGAAATTCAGCAGAAACTCCGCCGACTGTTCCCTCGATCCGCAACAGGTAACCCAGATAAGTGTGGCTCCGTTCATCGAAAGAACGGGTCAGGCGAATTCGAGGTTGGACCGAAGTGACAGCCCCAGACCAGGCAATCTTTTCGTTCATCGACAGTTCGTTCGAGTTTTCAAAGTTTGGTGATCCGGAGTCAGGCGGCAATGGGCGTTTGATATAAACCTCCACAATGTCGTCGCCATCGGTAGAAGCCGAAGCTCAGAGGGACCTTCGGGCCGGACGTCTCCTGCGGCGTACATCCTGCACGTGCTGAATGCGTCCGATGGTGGTTGTAGTAGTCTTGGAAATCGAGCAGCTTGTTCTCCAGGTCCGCCGTGGTCCAGAACAACATGCGATCCAAATACTCGCGTCGAATCGTGCCGATCAGCCGTTCCACAAAGGGATGGGACAGGGGAACATAGGGAACGATCTTGATTTTGGTCACCTCCAGGATCCGCAGATTGGCTTGCCACTGCCCAAACCGATAAAGTGGATCATGGTCGGAGCTGAGGTACTTTGGCATCCAGGGTTGCCATCGAATGGCGCGGTTGAACATCCGGCAAAGTGCGACTCCATTGACGGTTCCGGCGTGGACGCCGAACCCAATGATCCGGCGAGTGTATTGATCCATGACGACCAAGACCCAGTGGGTCCGCAATGTGGCCGATTCGCACCGGAACAAATCTAGACTCCAGAGGCTGTCTTTCAGGTGTCCAATGAAGGTCAACCAGGATGGACCACCAGAGTTCTTAGCCGGCCGATAGTGGCTGGCGAGAATCCTTCGAACAACGTCTTTGTCGATGGGGATGTCGAAAGCCAAGGCAATCTGCTGAGCGATTCGCGGGCAACCCCAGGTGGGATTGCGCTGCTTCATCTGGACAACAGCGTCGATGAGTTCTTTGTTGGGTCCGTTTGGTCCGGGCTTACGCCGGTGCTTGGATGAAAAGAGCAGGCGATATTTTCGGTTCCTCAGAGCCCGGTGGAGGCCCAAAAGAGTCGAAGGCTTCAGCACGATTGCTGAACGAATCAGGCGGGCGGGGCGAATGAAGAGAGCACACAAACCGGCGACAAGGCGATCTGAGGTGCGTAGATTGGGTGACCGCTGCCGCAAACGATGGAGGATCAGAAGTTGTTGCTTGACAAGAACGGACTCAGCGACCACAGAACGGATGCCACCCGGACCTGCAAGTCGGGCAAGAGTAACGATTAAATGAACGAAAAGGATGACAAGATCACGCATCTTGGCATTCTATCAAATCTTGAAAACGGCAGAAAATTGGCCCGTTTTAGCAATTCGCCAGAGACACGCACCTGTCGCCGCCAAGCGGCGGATCGGGAACAGGTTCCCGCCTCCTCCACTATTTCTCCACGAACCGGGTCGATTCGAGGGGACTCAGGCGGAGACCAGTAGACTCGACGGCTGCCGACAAACGCTTGACGTCGAACGTGTTTGACCACAAACTACGCGTCGTCAGTCAGTTACCGAAACACGGTCGAATGGGTTCGACTCCCTGCGCCTCCACCACTGCCACTGTATGAGAAGTGTTTCCGCTGTGCCAGCATCGTCCAAGGTAGCGTGCGGCTCGCTCCGCAAACCGCCAGCGTGTTTCACCCTCGCTGATCATAGCGCCGCCTTCAGGCTTTGGGTGCGGCGGATGAAAAGACGAGCTATCGTGATATCTTCGAGCAGATTCACCGGAATGGCAGGAGAGCGTCTTCAGGGTTGCGGCGGATGAAAAGACGAGCTATCGTGATATCTTCGAGCAGATTCACCGGAATGGCAGGAGAGCGTCTTGAGGCGTTGCGGCGGATGAGAAGACAGCCTACAACGGCAGCGGGGCCATCATGGTCGGTGCCGCGTGGCGCGGTGTTTCTGGTCGCGCTGTTGACGATGGCCTGTCAGGCGGCGACGGACGTCGAGGAACGAGATGGGGAGTCGGTGCCGGCGGTCATTGACCAAGGCGATCTCCCGAGCATCAGAGCGCGAGGCACGCTCCGCGTGCTGGTGGGCGCAAGCGGCGAAGAGGAGTTTCTTCCGAGGCAGGGGATGCCAGCATCCCTGGACAAGACCCTGGCGGAAGAACTCGCCGGACGCCTGGGCGTCGACATGGAGTTCGTCCTCGTCGACCGCCGCGACGAGCTCATCCCGATGCTGGTGGAGGGGAAGGGCGATCTCGTGGCCGCTCAGCTCACGGTCACCGACAAGCGAGAGCAACAGGTTGCGTTCGCGCGACCAACAGCAACTGTTGAGGAATGGGTCGTTGGACAAAGGGGCGCCGAGAACCTTCCTCGATCTCCGGTAGCGCTCGCGGGACGTGAGGTCCACGTCCGGCCGAGCTCGTCGTTCGCGGAGACCTTGGAAGCGCTGCAGGGCTCGGACATCGCCACGTTAAAGGTGGTCTTTGTAGAAGAGCATCTGGACACCGAGTCGATCGTCTATGAAGTGACACAGGGCAAGCGACCGCTCACCGTCGTCGATAGCCACACCCTCGATGCTATCCAGGCGTATACCGACGCCGTTGAGCCTTTGTTCAAGATCGCCGAGGGACGCCAGATCGCCTGGGCCGTCCGCCGGCAGAACCCAGAGCTGCTGGCAGCCACCAACACCTTCCTCGTCGAGAAGTCCTTGACCGGACATACCAATGAACGCTTCCTTGGCGATCTCGAGGGCATCCGGGAACGGGGCGTGCTGCGGGTGCTCACCCGCAACAATCCAGTGACCTATTATCTTTACCGAGGTCGGCCGATGGGCTTCGACTTCGAGTTGGCGAAGCTCATCGCCGAGGATCTCGACGTGCGTCTGGCGATGGTTGTGCCACCTTCCCGTGACCAGTTGATCCCGTGGCTCTTGGAAGGCCGTGGCGACATCATTGCAGCCTCGTTCACGATCACCGAGGAGCGCGGCGCGCACGTAGCATTCAGTCAGCCATATCTCTTCGTCGATGAGATGGTCGTGAGCCGGGCGGGGGATCCCCCGATGACCACCCTGGCTGACCTGAAGGGCACGACGCTCCACGTGCGCAGGTCGTCGAGTTACTACGACACGCTCGAGCGCCTGCAGGGCGACTACGGCCCGTTCACGATCGTCGAGGCCCCCGAAGATCTCGAAACCGAGCAGCTCATCGGCATGGTCGCTCGTGGCGAGATACCGCTCACTGTGAGCGACAGTCACATTCTCAACGTCGAGCTGACGTATCGTGACGAGATCGTTGGCGCGCTGACGCTCTCTCGCGGCAGAGACGACGAGAAGGCGATCGCCTTTGCCGTACGCCCGCAGAATACCGAGCTCGCAGCGTACCTCGATGGTTTCGTGAAGAAGACTTATCGCGGCCTGGAATACAACCTGGCGAGGAAAGCCTATTTCGAGGACAAGCACCGGATCGCGGTTGCGACAACGCGTCGGACCGGCGTGAGCGGCGAGCTGTCACCCTACGACGGCGTCATCAGGAAGTACTCCGAAAGCTACGGGCTCGACTGGCGGCTGATGGCGGCCCAGGCGTTTCACGAGAGCGGCTTCGATCCGAACGCGAAGAGCTGGGTCGGCGCGTTAGGGCTCTTCCAGGTCATGCCCGCGACCGGACAGGAAATGGGCATCACGGAGCTGGTCGATCCGCCAGAGGGCGGGGTGCGTGCCGGGATTATGTACCTGGATCGGCAGATCAAGCGCATGGATCCCACGATCCCCTTCAGGCAGCGGGTGCGCTTCGCCCTAGCCGCCTACAACGTTGGGTACGGTCACCTCGTCGATGCACGACGCCTCGCGGCTGAGATCGGGCTGGATCCCGATCGCTGGTTTGGGAACGTCGAGAACGCCATCGCTCTGCTGGAGGATCCCCAGTATCACACGAAGGCGCGCTACGGCTATTGCCGGGGCACGGAGCCGGCACTGTACGTCTCTCGTATCCAGAACACGTACGACAACTACGTCAAGATCGTGCAGTAGCGCACGTGGGAGCACTGGGTCAGCCAGATCTCCAGGGTGCTTCCGGCAGGAGTATCCGATCTTCGACGTCCCGATGGACCATGCGATCTTTCGAAGCCTGCTCCAGGTGGATGACATCCCTCGGATCCCCCCATTCAGTACGGAGGCAGAGCGGCGGCGGCACGTCGGACCAAGGCTACTCGAGCGAAGGCCAGCGTTTTCGAGGCATCGCCGACGAGCACGGCCGGCTCATGGTTGTCATGTCCCATAGCACCGACATTGCCGACGGCGGAGAGCGCGAAGTGGAGAACTACGAGTTCTTCCGCCTGTTTTCGATGGATTCCTACGCCATGTCGATCGACGTCCTTCTCTACACGATGTTGCCTTGACCCAGCCCTTCCTGGCCAGCGTCGAGGTGAACCCCGAGGCCCCATCCGTCGCGTCCGTGATCTGGATGCACGGTCTGGGCGCCAACGGATACGATTTCGCATCCGTGCCGCCGCAGCTTGGGCTGCCGAGCGAGCTCGCCGTGAGGTACGTCTTTCCCCACGCCCCGAGCATTCCGGTGACGATCAATCAGGGCTGCATCATGCCAGCCTGGTACGACATCAAGAGCTTCGACGCGAGAGGACAAGACGAGCCCGGTATTCGGCGGAACGCTGGGGGCATTCGGCAGCTCATCGCCCGGGAAGTGGAAGGCGGGGTTGCGCCAGGGAAGATCGTGGTGGCGGGGTTCTCTCAAGGGGGAGCCATGGCGTTGTTCACCGGGCTGCGTCACCCGCAGACGCTGGCGGGTATTATGGTGCTCTCAGCCTACCTCGTGCTTGCCGAGACGCTGGCCGCAGAGGCCAGCGAGGCCAACTGGCGGACGCCCATCTTCCAGGCCCATGGGTCGTCTGACCCGACGGTGCCGATCGAGCTGGGGACGCTGACCCGAGATGGGCTGGCGGATGCAGGCTACGCCGTAGAATGGCACGAGTACCCGATGCAACATCAAGTCTGTCCGGAGGAGCTCCACGACATAGGTCGTTGGTTGACCAAGGTGCTGCGATTTGACCGCGAGACGTAAGAACAAGACGAGGCGAGACCCCGCGCGTAGCCCGTCGCGGCAGCCAGCCGCTCGACCCGCGTCGCGAGCGTCGAAGTTGTGGCTGGTGGCTGGCGCGGCGGCGGTGATGATGTGGGGGGGTGGGTCTTGTGGTCTTCGTCTTCGAGCGGCGCATCGGAATCCGCCACGGATGTTGACCTGCCGGCTTTCTTCGGACCACCGATTACTGGAGAACAGCGCCAGTCGGCATGGTTAAGTCGCTCTCGTGTTCTTCTTGGTCAGCGTGAGCCGGCATCGCCGGCGAGCGCCCTCCGTCATCCGAGCCAGCACTGAGCTGCGCCGTGAACTCGGCTGGCGTCAGATAGCCAAGGCTCGAGTGCGGACGCACTTCGTTGTCGTGCTGTCGCCACTGCTCGATCCCGACCTTCGCGTCCATGCGGTTCCGAAACCACTGAAGGCGCAGGAACTCGTCGCGGAACTTCCCGTTGAACGATTCGTCGGTGGCATGCTGCCACGGCTTCCCCGGGTCGATCAGCGCCGTGTCAATGCCCGCGTCACCGAGCCAGCGCAAGATGGCGGTGGCCACGAACTCCGGCCCGTTGTCCGACCGCAGGTGCCGCGGCGCGCCGTGCACGCTGACGAGCTGCGCGAGGACCTCGATCACCCGACGGGAGCGGATGCCGCCGGCCACGTCAATCGCTAGGCATTCACGGGTCCAGGTGCCCCGTCCCGGTTGCGATTCCCCAATCAGGCTTGCCGCCTACGACCGGAGAACGGGTGTGGGGTGCGCCATTTGCCGCTGGTGACCAGACCGATCTTTTGTATCATGCAAGACAGAAGGGAAGGCAAGATACCTGAGGCCGGTGAGGGAGTGTACGCTATTGGGGGTCACTCTTCCATCGGCCTCGAAAGGATTGCAGTCGGCCGGGGCTCACTTCTTGCGTCCTACCAGAAGGGTGTTTGGGCAATCCCGCCAGATACATTCAGCATAAAATTTAGCTTTGCGCATGGCAGCGAGTTCGTCGTCGAGTGGAAAGTAGGTGTCCTCCGCCGACCACTCGGCGAAGTGCTCATAGGCGCGCTGTTCGTCGATGCCGCACGAAACCAGGTGGGTGGCCCATAGACGGTAGGAGCGCGCGCGCGCCACCGGGTGTGCGCTGATGATCACGTCGGCGTTCACGAATACGCCGCCGGGGCGGAGCGCCCGGTAAATGCGTTCATATAGAGTGAGTTTGCGTTCCATGGTGGGGACGTGGTGCAGGGCCAGGGAAGCGGCCACGGCATCGCATTCGAGGAGCGGAGCATCGAACGAACGGCGGCGGCAACGCGCGCGGGTTCCAAATCGCTTGAGCCGGATGCGCGCCTGGGCCAGCATCTCCGGATCTATGTCCACAGCTTCAACGGAACCGACGCTTTCATGTTCCAGCACCGCTTCGGCCAAGGCACCCGTTCCCGCGCCGAGGTCAAGCACCAGGGTTGGGCGGGCACCGGCGATTTCGTTTGCGGCCCTGGTCAATCCTTCTTCGTAGCCTGGGATGAACTTGCGGATGGTATCGTCGTAGGCATCAATCTTAAGGCGAAGATGACTGCGGACGGAGTGGCTCATAATTTGATCGTAGGCCGATGGTTCATAAACGCTCACGTGCAGAACTTCTTTGCATCATCAAGTGGCATTGGTGCATGAATCGGCATAAGCAAGCACGCTGGAAACGCTTGTGAAACTGCAGGTTGGCTTATTCCAGGCTTGTTCTGGCTTAACTTGGCCTATTCATAAACGCAGACTGAGCCGCCCGCAATTCATATTCAGCGTAATGTAAAGCAGGCTCTGTTCAACCATCAAGACGTGTCAGGCTCACTTGTGAAGGTTCGGAGAGCGGCGGGTACCGGCCCCGCCGCTCTCCGATGCCTGCCGCACACTAGGACTCCGCCTCCGGCTGTTCTTCCTGCTGAAGCTCGAAGATGCGCGAGCGGGCCTGATCGGCCACTTTCGCCAGCACCAACAGGTCGTTGCGACCAAAGCTCTGCGTCCTCTTCCATTTCTCGCCGTCCCTGTAGAGACGGGAGAAGGTGACATTGTGCCTCGTGCGGCCTTCGGTTTTGTTCGGCCAAATCGCAGCCTTGACGCGACCGATACGGACTTCAGCAACGGGTTTGGGGTTAGCCATGACCTGTTTCCTCCTTTTGAAGTTAAGGGTTTGTGAGCGTTTCCGCTCACCCCGAATGGCGGAAACGGCCAAACCCTGACGCGGGAGGAACAGCGCCGCCGAAGCCGGTTCGGGCAGGGCCGACAAGGGCAACAGCGAGTGCCAAACGCCGGAAGGCGAGGGGACCGTTCTGGCGCGAGTGTTGCGTCGGACCCACCGGCACCGGCGAAGGTCAGCGGCAAATAGCGCAATCCCATACCCGTCTTCCGGTCGGAGGCGGCAAGCCCGATTGGGGAATTGCAACCGGGACGGGGTACCTGGAACCGGACGCGCCATGCTCCGGCGAATGGAACGCAGCGCGATGGGAATGGCAGGATAGATTCTTGCCAAACTGAACGGTGTGGGCCCACAAGCTTCATTTCAGCAGGAAGCCTCGCCAGGATAACACGCGCATCAGCGAGGGTCATCCTGCCCGCCGCTTGGGGAAGTAGGCCTCCCGAACAAGGCCGATAGTCCCCACAAGGGGCCTAGTGTTTACCTATGGTCCAGCCTGGATGGCGTGGGGTGTCCCTTGATTCGGTCAGCGGCCTCGGACGACGGTCCAGGTAACACGGTCCAGGTAACGTAGAAAAGCGGCGGTCACAGACCGCCGTTTGTGACATGTCCCGACTGGGAATCTACTACGGCTTCGGCCGGATCGATCCTTCCGCCGGCCGATCTACCTTCTCAACGACCTTCTGACCTTCTTTCTTCCAATCCCGAATGCCGCAAAACTGACCTGCTTTGTAGCCCGCTCTGACGAATTTCTCGGCAGCGCGCGACGCGCGCCCTCCACCCCCTCAGTGGAAGACAAGCCGGATATTCTTGGGGATGTCCTTCATCCGCTTGTGCAGCTCGGCCACCGGGATGTGGATGGCACCGGGGATCGCACCGTCCCTTTTCATTTCCCAGTCCTCGCGGACATCGATCAAGAGGAACTTCTCGCCGCTGTTGAGCTTCTTCTTCAGCTCCGAAATGGCAATGCGTTCCGTCTTCTTTTCCTGGGTCAATGCCACACGTGGTGCGAATGTCAGAGCTATGATAACCGTTGCGACCACAATGGCCACCATTCTTCTGGCCATCTGCACCTCCCACACGATTCTACACGATTCAGGATCATTCGAGTTCAGACGATCGAGGCCTCCTCACGGTAGACCACAATGCCAGCGCAGCCTACCACCGAGTCCCGGCCTGCCCCAGCGTCGGCGCTGGTCGCGTAACGTCGGTCTGGTTATCCAGGTCCACCGCCTGTCGGCCTTGTGGACACTTGCACTGAATAGCGCAGCCTTAGCGCTTCTCGGCGACCAGATCGATACCGGTATCAGCACCATCGAATCCAGGTTTCAGGGCCGCCCATTCGGACCACAGCCAGACACGGGAGAACCGCTCCTTGTAAAGGGTCGACTAAGAGAGTCCGTGCTACGGTTGGCGAAGATATCCTCTTCGGAAACTTGGAGGACACCCATGATAGGTGGCCCTTTGGCGCGCGCAGGACTCCCCCAAGGGGCTCCCAGGTACGGCTCAGGCGCTCTGGTTTATGGGTATAGTCCCCAATGCCCGCTATCCGAGACCGGGAGCGGCCGATGAGCGCCAATACCCTGTGGGGGGCTCTGTGGGCCCTGGACGTCCGGCCGGATCAGATGACGATGCATGGTTTCCGGGCCATGGCGAAAAGCATTCTGGATGAAGTCTTGGGATTCCGGCTCGACTTCATCGAGCATCAACTGGCGCATGCGGTGCGGGATCCGATGAATCCGCAGAACTGCATTTACGGAACGGTGTCGAGGGGGAGAGGATCAGGAAGCCCTTCCCTGTTGAGTAGTCGAGTTCCGGACAAGCGGTCTTAACTCGATTATACCTATTCAACTCATAGGTGCGTGCGCCTAACTTTGTGACGAGTGGGTCTAGACAATCGTCACAGAAACGACGCCAGCAATCATCCGGGTCGGGTGCCTTTACTTCCTCCGCAAAAATCTCCTTGAAGCGCTTAGCTACTCGGTCCTCAAGCGACTTGTTCTCCACGATTGTCGCCTGAGCCGCACTCGCAGCCTGTTCGGTCAGCTTTAGACGGCCACTGTCAATCTCTATAAGTCTCTTCGATTCCATCAGTCTATTAACCGACTTCTGAAACGCTCTATCATCAACCGTGAGACTGAAATCGGAATCCAGGCTTGTCCGAAGTTCCTCCGCTCCGCAGGGAGTAGTTCGAAGGAACATCGACGACACAATAATTTGGTCAAGAAGTTGGTCTCGCCAACCCGCTTCCGACAGCTCAACATGGTGAATCAGAGCAACGAGTTCGGACGGAAGACGGTAGTGTTTTTGGGGGGCGCCATCATACATAAGTTGCCAAGCAAGTAAGCTATCATGGAATCCGTTTGTTGTCAGATGTTTCCAACTCAAGCGCCTTCCGGTGGGCCTCGTTCTCCAGTTCTTGCCGCTCGATCAGCCGGATTCTCTACTGGCGTCCTGATAGCGGCCGGAGGAGACCAGCCGCTTGATGAACTCCGTTTGTTGATCCGTCAGAACCACGTTGCGGGTCGGCATGATCGGTGATCCACGGCTAAAACAATGTTAGCATAATGTGCCAAGGGTGCCGGTGGAGCCGAATTCTCAGCCGAGCAAGCGACACGCATTCATCCATCGGAGCAGGACAATCTCGGTGCGGGAAATCGGTATCGAGGAGAAGATCGTCAGGTGCAACAACAACCTCGGGACCGACTACGAGGATGCGATCATGGATCTCCTCCACGAAGAATTGAATTAGACAGTCAGCGACCTAGATGATGGGAAGCGATAGAATGTACCCGATATCTTGCTCACACTTGGCGATACGGATCTGTTGATTGAATGCAAGACTGTGACGAAGAAGCCGCCGCTGATTACGAAGGACAAAGCATTTGGCGTGTTGCAGAAGGCAGCGGACTTTGAGAAAAGAATGAAACGAGTGACGCTTGGCAAACCGGATTTCGACGAGCATTCAAAGAAGAAGGCGGCTGCGTCACAGTCAATTACTCTCGCTCGACACAGCGTATTCATGGAGGGACTGATGCGAGTGCTGACCGGGCGGCTCGTAGCGAGTGATTTCGTTGGATGGTTGGCGAACCCTGGTGTTGCTGATCTCAGCCGATTGCCTGGCCGGCCAACTTATGCCGGGCCAGAGGCGTCTAGCAGCCTTGACGTCCCCCGGTTTTGAGTAGCGGTTCGGTTTAGATCAAGGCCATCACTCTCAAGTCGGCGTAGAGCCTCGGGCTTCCGTGTGTCGCAACCGCCGGGTTCGGCGCAGCGTATCCCCACTTGTGCGCGGAGGCGGCCGCCTCGATGAGCTCCTCCCGCTGGGAGCGTGTCGTGGCCCCAGATCCTACATCTTGAACCTCGACGGCGACGGGCCAACGCCGCTTCTTTGCATAGTCCCGCATTGCAGAGAGGTGCTGGACTGCTCTAAAGATAGTTCCTGCCATCGGGGAAACCATGCGCCCACATTAATCGCACCCCCATGCCGGACGCCCAGTCACGCGATAGTGCTTCCGGTCCTCCTTGCACTTCTCGCGAAACGTGATTCCTCCGGGGAACCGCTTCTCTTTGATGAATTCTAGGCAGGATTCATTGTCTGGAAAGCTTCTGTTAAACTCGTCAAGGGTAAAGCACAAGTGTCTTGGAATGCTCTGGCTTCTGTTCATGTCTAACACTCCATAGGGACAGAGTAGCAGATTCCGTACTTGTCTAAATGGTTCGCAAAGGCGAAGAAGAAAGTAGAGAGCGGTCACTACAGCTTCGCTGAGGATTCCAAAGCAGAGAGTGGTGGTTGGGATAAGTAGGTTTCCAGGCTCGACGAAGCGTGTCCTCACGACGAGCTGGACTGTTGCAGCTCGAAAACCATTACTGCAACGATGTACTGCGCGGTTCGTAGAGCATGGCCGTGACAGCAACTACCGTCAAGAAACCGTCAGAAAACTCGCCCCTCAAGCGGGCTAACCGTAGGCGTTGCGAGCGAAAGCAGACGCCCCAAAACCGTGTAAAAGCAACGAAAGAAAGGAATTGGGAGAAAATCGTGGAAGCCGCCAGCCTTCTTCATTTGTAAGGTGAACGCTTCACGAGCCCGTTCCGTCATCGGCATGTCCGCGATACCGTTCACCGTCTTGGAATCCGGCAGATGCACGATCCCGTTCTGCAGATCGACCTGTTCCTTTTGCATCGGGATCAACTCGCGATAGGGCCGCAGCCCCATCTCCACCATGATCACGATGATGTTGCGCAGGTACGGAGCTGCGCAGGCCTCCAGCCGGACCTGCTCCGAGGCACTCAGATAGTGCGGCTTGCGCGTCGTGCCCGCCAACGGGACCGGAAACTCCACCCCGCTGCACGGATTGACCGCCAGCCGCCGCTTCTTCACCGCCAGGTTCAGGATGCGGCGCAGGATGCGAAACTCCTGATGCACGGTGGCTGGCCTGAGCCTGCCGCGCAGTTGCAGCCCTGTCCTGGTGTACACTCGTTTGCCGGTGTTCAATCGGTTCATCAAGTACGCTTCGATCTCCTCCGGCGTGATGTTTGCTAGTTTGTGTTTACCGAACCGAGGCCTGAGGAGCTTCAGCGCGCCGAGGTTTTGTAGATGGGTCTTCTCGCTCCGGAAGGGCGGGTTGGAGCGGTTCGCAAGGAACCAGTCCGCCCACTTGGTTGAAGCTGATCTCACCGTCCGGCGCGGCGCTCGGCAGCAGCCCCTCATCGCGAGCCACCAACCGTTTACGCATCACCTTCTCGGCTTCGCCTCTTTCCCTCTCACCTGTCGATTCCTGTCTGAACTTTCCGTTGTGATCCCGGTAGCTCATCCACCAGACGCGTGAATCACGCCGGCAGTAGAGGCTACCCGATGTATTTCTGGGTCTACCTATCTTGTTGTTCATCGATTCCTCCATGCACATGAAATTGCTGGCGCCACTCGACCAGTTCCGACAGTCGGAATCGGATCGAGCGGCCCATCATGCGGTAATGGGGAATCTGCTTTCGCTCGACGTAAGCATACACCAGCGAGGGGCTGACGCCCAAGAAACGGGCTGCGTCCTTCACCGTGATCGGGGCATCTGTCGCTTCTCCGTCAAGACTCATCTTTCCCTCCGTCATCGTGTTCCCTCCCGATCGGCTCGATGAGCCAGCGGTTCTGTGGGGCGTCGTAACCTTCGACGAGCAAGGCCTCCTCCACGAAGCGCCGTCCCTCGCGCCGGGTCATGTGAATCACCGAAGCAGAACACTCGAACTCCCGGGCCAGCTCCCCGGGCGTACGGCCCGAGCGAACCAACTCGACCATCTGGCGCCGGTACTCCGGCGCGTAGGGTGAATGAGTCTTTCGCATCTGAACACCTCCTGCGCACACTCTGAAGGTGTCCACGAAAACGGGTCAACTCCATCGAGTTACTGAGATAGAATGTGGTACTAAACGAGGGGGCAGGTCAGGGCGCTCGGGTGAAGGTCATGCCCCTGCTGGCAGGGGTCGGGAACTGGAGGGACTTTCTTCCGGGTGAGATATCCGAAGGAAGAGATCCAGAGGATACGCCGTCATGAGAGGACCGGCAGCCTCTTGGGAGATGACGGTTTGGTTGGAAGGCTTGAAAAGGCATGGGGCCGTATCCTGCAAAGGCGGAAACCAGGACGAAAAAGAGGGCATCAACATAGATTAAGGAGGGGGTCCCCTAGCTTTCCACGCACCGGTGGATTATCATTCGGAGAATTGCGAACCGGCCTTCGAGACCGAGGCTTGACGGATGGACCGAACCATGGTGTAACAATTGACCATGTTTGGCATGACGCGCCGCCGGCGAGCGTCATCGCATTTCTCCAGCAAAACAAGGAATTAACCACGCTAATCCGATACCGCAACATCCCACAAAAGATGATAAGGGACTGAATAATGAGCGAAAAGAGGCTTCCAATTTTGTTCATCGTCCTGTTCATGACGGCAACCATCGCCTTGTCCGGTTGCGGCGGGGGCAGAGGCGGCTCCCGCACTTCCCCCACAACCTCGATGCCGGGCGGCGGCACCACGATGCCACCCGTTGACAACGGCGAGACGAGAGAAGTATTGCCTCTGCCTTCGGGTCATGGTCTCGCCGCCGGCGAGATCCCGGTCGCGCCGGGCGGTTCTGAAGAGCGTGGCAACGTCGTGGTCTCGTGTCCGTCTGGGGGCATGGCCTGCGTTGTAACGGTTGCGGCGGACGGCACGGCGGTCTACGACAGGACGGGCGGCACCCCCACCGTCATGTCTGCGCAAGAACCCTGGACGCTGCCTTCGGGTCATGGTCTCGCCGCGGGCGAGATCACGGTGCAGCCGGGTAGATCCGAGGAGAACGACAACATCGTGGTCACGTGTCCTGCGGGCGGCATGGCCTGCGTGGTGACGGTTGCGACGGACGGTGCGGCGACCTACGAGAGGACCGGCGGCGTCCCCACCTTCATGCTCGTACCGCCCGAGGAATTTCCCGAACTTCCGTTACAACAACCTGTCCGCAGGGCGCAGGCGCCTATCGTCGATCTTGAGGGCGTCCTGCACGTCGGGGCTAACGTTGCGCCGCCGGCCGATCAGCTTGCGGCGGGAGGCGCGTACAACGGGGTCACCGTTTCATCCGGTCGGGTGCTGGATGGCGTGGGCGCCGATAGAGTCATCGAGTATCTGGAGCAGTACGTGAATCTTGGAGAATATAAGAATACGGTGGGCCTCGAGACATTTTCCACTCGGCCGGTCGTCCGCCTCGCCGATGGAACGAGCGATGAGTTTGCCGAATATGCGACACGCGCCGTTCAACTGATCAACGCCGCCTTGCCTTATGAGAAGCGCATTGTGTTCAGCAGGGACTCCGCGCCGCCTCTGGCGGCTATCGCTGATGTTCCGGACGGAGATATTTTTATCGACTTTGCCCCGTATGAAGACTGGAACGTTCCGAACAAGCCTCCGCCCGGTGCGGCGGTCGGGATTGATCAAAGTGAACTTGTTTTTCATTACAATACCGAAGCAAAGCGATGGGAAGTTCAGGAAAGACGTGCGTCTCATGTCTGGATCGACAGCGAAGAAATCCTTACAGCCATTGTGCTCAACCCCGATACAAGGGTATGGGAAGAGAAAGTGCTGGAAAGTCGTGTGGATGATACCGACACAATCGTTAAGTTATACTCTGACGATGCAGTAATCCAGACCGTAGCTCACGAAATCATTCACGCCCTTAGCTTCAAACATCCCGATCCGGCTCGGTTCCCGGAATCGATTATGAACATCGAGCTTTTCCGAGAGAGACCCGTATACACTGCCGGAGCCGTCGTTCGGATAAATGAACATGTATACGTACCCGGACACATCCTCTTTCCGCTCGATCGCGAGGCTCTTCTTGCGGCCTACAGCAGGCTTGAGCCGGGCACTTTACCGGAAGACCTCTCGGCGGAGAGCCTTGGAACGTGGGATGACACGTCGTTTCACATTCGCGGGGATTTGGATTTTCCAGGCGGGCAGGCTTCCTTCGGCGTCGCCTCGAGGAACGGTCTGGTCCAACCGTGGGCCTTCGGGCCGACGCCGTTGACGAATCTGGCGGATAATCCGGTATTGTCGGAAACTGTCACCTGGAACGGCGCACTCCTTGGTATCACGCCGTCAGCAGAAACGGTTGCCGGGAGCGCTCGCCTTGCCGTCGAACTGGCGACTCTCGACGGGCAACTCGACTTCACCACTATGGAACATTGGGGAACGAACGAGGCGCCGGGAGCGATTGGCACCGGCGCGACATGGGGCGATGGCGATCTCGGATACGCGATCGAGGTTCGCGGCAACACCTTTATTCAGACCGGCGGCGACGATGGCGAGGTCACCGGCGCGTTCTTCGGCGCTGCGCACGAGGCAATGGGCGGCGTGGTCGAACGAACGGATCTTGCCGCGGGCTTTGGCGGGAAGCGCTAACGGGAAACGCACCGTTGGAACCTGCCCCTGGAGGGACTTTCTTGTGGGTGAGGTAGAAGACGGGCAGACCCTGGGGAGATGAGGGTTTGGTTGTGGAAGGTTTGAAGGGGCATGGGGCCGTATCCTGACAAGGCGGAAACCAGGACGAAAAAGAGGGCATCAGCTGTGGGGTTCGTATAGATCATTTCATCTCGTAAGATGAGGAATGGATGCGGATCAGGAGAAGCGCCTCGGCTGGATCGAGTTGTATAAGGCAACCGGCGACGCGGGCCTCGTTTGCCGACGATGCGGTATTTCCCGACCGACCCTACGCAAATGGCAACGGAGATACGACCAGGCCGGTGTTGACGGCCTGAGGAGCCAGAGCAGGCGTCCTGTCGCTGGCGAATTACTAAGAACGCCCTCAAAGAGGGCCTTCTGGAGAAACGGAAGCGCGTCCTTGATCAGCCGGATGGCTGCTATTCATTCGGACCGCGATGCGCGGTGGCGTCCTGGTCGACCCAGTCTTCCTCTTCATAGGTCATGCCGTGGCGACCGGGAACCTTTCGGGTGGGACCGGGCTTGTAGCTGGAACAGGACAGAGGTCCGTAACAGAAGGTTTCCGTCCTGTAGCGCCGTCGGTCGGGGTTCCATTGGTCGATGATCATTTCCACAGCCATGGCACAGCCCCAGATACAGCTATTACATTTGGAATCGTAGGTCGTTACCGCCAGGCGCCGATGCCCGCGCTCGCGATAGGCGGGCAACGGAGGAGGCACTCCATGCCATGGTGCCGCTAAGGCCTGCTCTTCTCCACGCCGGATCAGTTTCAGTTTGCTGACTCTATAGATGTCGGCGGTTTCGAGTCGCGGATCCGCAACCCGATGCCCCAGCCCCTCGACGCGGTCACCCATTCGGAATTGGTGTTTGGCGTGGGTTCCGGAGCCAATACCGACTCGAAATTCAGCAGAAACTCCGCCGACTGTTCCCTCGATCCGCAACAGGTAACCCAGATAAGTGTGGCTCCGTTCATCGAAAGAACGGGTCAGGCGAATTCGAGGTTGGACCGAAGTGACAGCCCCAGACCAGGCAATCTTTTCGTTCATCGACAGTTCGTTCGAGTTTTCAAAGTTTGGTGATCCGGAGTCAGGCGGCAATGGGCGTTTGATATAAACCTCCACAATGTCGTCGCCATCGGTAGAAGCCGAAGCTCAGAGGGACCTTCGGGCCGGACGTCTCCTGCGGCGTACATCCTGCACGTGCTGAATGCGTCCGATGGTGGTTGTAGTAGTCTTGGAAATCGAGCAGCTTGTTCTCCAGGTCCGCCGTGGTCCAGAACAACATGCGATCCAAATACTCGCGTCGAATCGTGCCGATCAGCCGTTCCACAAAGGGATGGGACAGGGGAACATAGGGAACGATCTTGATTTTGGTCACCTCCAGGATCCGCAGATTGGCTTGCCACTGCCCAAACCGATAAAGTGGATCATGGTCGGAGCTGAGGTAGTTGGGCATCCAGGGTTGCCATCGAATGGCGCGGTTGAACATCCGGCAAAGTGCGACTCCATTGACGGTTCCGGCGTGGACGCCGAACCCAATGATCCGGCGAGTGTATTGATCCATGACGACCAAGACCCAGTGGGTCCGCAATGTGGCCGATTCGCAACGGAACAAATCTAGACTCCAGAGGCTGTCTTTCAGGTGTCCAATGAAGGTCAACCAGGATGGACCACCGGAGTTCTTAGCCGGCCGATAGTGGCTGGCGAGAATCCTTCGAACAACGTCTTTGTCGATGGGGATGTCGAAAGCCAAGGCAATCTGCTGAGCGATTCGCGGGCAACCCCAGGTGGGATTGCGCTGCTTCATCTGGACAACAGCGTCGATGAGTTCTTTGTTGGGTCCGTTTGGTCCGGGCTTACGCCGGTGCTTGGATGAAAAGAGCAGGCGATATTTTCGGTTCCTCAGAGCCCGGTGGAGGCCCAAAAGAGTCGAAGGCTTCAGCACGATTGCTGAACGAATCAGGCGGGCGGGGCGAATGAAGAGAGCACACAAACCGGCGACAAGGCGATCTGAGGTGCGTAGATTGGGTGACCGCTGCCGCAAACGATGGAGGATCAGAAGTTGTTGCTTGACAAGAACGGACTCAGCGACCACAGAACGGATGCCACCCGGACCTGCAAGTCGGGCAAGAGTAACGATTAAATGAACGAAAAGGATGACAAGATCACGCATCTTGGCATTCTATCAAATCTTGAAAACGGCAGAAAATTGGCCCGTTTTAGCAATTCGCCAGAGACAAGCAGCGAGCCGGAGCCGTAGGTGGGGTCGTAAATGGTCTGGTCCTGGCGCGTGTCCGAGTTGATGCCGATCACCTTCGCCATGATCCGGGACACTTCGGCCGGGGTGTAGAACTGTCCCTTGCTCTTGCCTGCTTCGGTGGCGAAGTGCCGCATCAGGTATTCGTAGGCATCGCCGAGCAGGTCGTCGCCCTCCGTCCGGTTTGCGCGGAAGTCGAGACCGTCAAAAATCGCCACCAGCTTCGAGAGGCGGTCCTGCATCTCCTTGCCTGCGCCGAGCTTGTTCTCGTCGTTGAAGTCGGCCTGATCGATGACGCCCTTGAGGTCGTTGGCCTCGGCCAACCGGCCGATGATCGTGTTGATCTTGTCGCCAATTTCCTTGTCGCCTTTCAGCTTCACCATGTCGGCGAAACCGCCGTCCGGGGGCACTTCGATGAGTGCACCGGGCTTGCCGGCGTATTTGTCCGAGACGTACTTCATGAACAGCAGCGTCAGAACGTAGTCCTTGTACTGGGAGGCATCCATGCCGCCGCGCAACTCGTCGCAGCTTTGCCAGAGTGAGGAATAGAGTTGAGATTTCTTCAGGGCCATTCGTCAGTTCTCACATCGCGGTGCTGGGGATGAGATTCTCTTCAACTGCTCGTCAACTAAGAGGTTCAAATCGAAGCACTTTCAGACTGATGGGGACCTGCCTGACGCAAAACGCGAATCGGGGCGACTGTGTCCGTGTCCCAAAGCAGCGAGGGTCAGTCCAATGCTTCGAGAGTGACGGTGATGCGGTTGGGCGGAGGCGTGGGGAGCGTCCACTTCTGGACGTATAGGGTGCCGATCTTCGGCGGCTGCCCCGCCGTTTCCTCGGCGTAGCGGAACGTTCCTTTGGTCTCTTTCTCCAGCTTGAATTGAGCGGAAAGCTGCATTTTTCCTCCCCCTATTATTTACGTGCCTACTCAGCCCGTCTCCTCGGCATCCGCATCGCGCCGTCCCAGATTACCTCTGCGTTCCTCTCTGTTTGCAAACACTCCCAATTGTATTTGTTATCGGGACGAAACTCCAGGTATCCGAATTTCGGCGCTAGGGCAGCTTCAGCTTTCCCCAACCCGAAAACCACAGGTGGAAAGGCGATGCTTCATTTGTTCCGGTCCAGGCTTACTTCCGACTGATGAACTAAACCGCACCTGATTTCCTGGACAGAGTGAAACCAGCGGCCATGAGCTGACGGGCGGTTTCCTGGGCGTGGTGTCAGAGAACGCAACAGGATGAAAATCGTGCTGCGAGGTACCAGGAGTGTCCATTCTCCTTGTCGAAGGATCGGATCGCGGCGGGGACTGGCCCCGCCGCTCTCTGATGCGCGTCGCACTAGGCCGCCGCCTGCGGCTCTTCTTCCTGCTGAAGCTCGAAGATGCGCGAGTGGGCCAGATCGGCCACTTTGGCCAGCAGCAACAGGTCGTTGCGACTGAAGCTCTGCGTGCTCTTCCATTGATCGCCGTTCTTGTAGAGACGGGAGAAGGTGACATTGTGTCGCGTGCGGCCTTCGGATCCGTTCGGCCAAATCGCAGCCTTGACGCGACCGATGCGGACTTCAGAGATGGGTTTGGGGTTAGCCATGATGTGTTTCCTCCTGAAAGTTTAAGGGTTTGTGAGCGTTTCCGCTCACCCCCGAATGGCGGAAACGGCCAAACCCTGACACGGGAGGAACAGCGCTGACCTGCCCCCAGTGATTGTACCAACTCGTATGTTAGTTCAGCGGTAATTCTGTCCCTAGGTCGGGAGGCAGCTGCCTCCCGAGCAGCGGCGGGATTTCCATGGCCTCCGGTGCCGGTGGACGATAACCAAGAGCACTGTGAGGTCGAACCCTGTTGTAGTGTCGCCTCCACTGCTCGATTAACACCTTCGCTTCCTGCAAGGTGTAGAAGATCTCCCGGTCGAGCAACTCGTCTCGGAGCTTCCCATTAAAGCTCTCGTTGTAGCCGTTCTCCCAGGGACTCCCGGGTTGGATGTAGAGCGTCTTCACTCCGATTCGCCCCAGCCACTCTCGTAGAGCTTGGGCGCAGAACTCCGGGCCATTATCCGAGCGAAGGTGCTCGGGCGGACCTCGGAGAACGAACAGATCGGCCAGTAGCTGCACGACATCGTCGGATCGAATCTGGCGGGCCACCTGGATAGCCAGACATTCCCGAGTGTACTCATCGATGACCGTCAACAACCGGAAAGCCCTCCCGTCGTGAGTGCGGGCTTGGACGAAGTCGTAAGCCCAGACGTGGTTCGGACTGCAGGGGCGCAGACGAACGCACGATCCGTCGTTGAGCCAAAGGCGTCCACGCTTCGGCTGTTTCTGCGGCACTCTCAACCCCTCCCGCCTCCAGATGCGCTCCACTCTCTTATGGTTGACCCTCCAGCCGGCTCGCCGCAGCAAGGCCGTGACCCGACGATAGCCATAGCGACCAAACCGACCGGCCAGGGTGACGATGGCCCTCGTCAGGGCATCCTCGTCGGGAGCAGCGATGCATCGATGGCGCTGGGTGGACCGGGGTTGGCTGAGCACTCGACAAGCCCGGCGTTCCGAGACACCCAACGCCTTACAGATATGCGCCGCCCACTGCCGGCGACGCGCCGGGCTTAGCCGTTTCCCCTTGTGACCTCCTGCAGAATCTGCTTGTCCAAGGTCAGGTCTGCAACCGCCCTCCTCAAGCGAGTGTTCTCCTGCTCGAGGACCTTCAACCGCTTGGCCTGATCCATCTTTAGACCGCCCTACTCCTTTCGCCAGCGGTAATAGGTCTGCTCGGTCACCCCCAACGACCGGCACACCTCGGCTACGCTGCGACCCTGGGCAAGGTCCACTTCGGTCTCTCGAAGTTTACCGATAATCTGTTCGATCGAATGCTTCCTCTTGACCATCCTGACCTCCCTATTCCAGGTCCAACTCTAACATTAGAACTGGACCGGTTTGAGGGGGTCAGGTCACAATCGCCACTATGCTCTTTTATGTTACCGATAGGAATAAAGCAGAGCGAGTCCTTCGGGAGTTCATTATCCCCACCTTTAACCGGCCCGAGGAAGAACTCAGTCAACGCTTCCTGATTGGCCCCGCCGAGGAATCCGCGGAAAAACTCAGGGCTTACCAGGCTGCTGGGGCTGAGCGTGTGTTCCTGTGGCCTGTTGTTGACGAACGCCGCCAACTCGAAATCTTTCAGGAGCAGGTTGCCCCGTTGGTTCCATCGTAACGGGCCAGCTTGTTGATTTATGGACACTACCCCGTTTTAGATGAGCCTTGACCGGGACCAGGAGGCTTGTTACATTAAAGCGAGTCATCGAATCTGGTCTCTGAAACTGAACCTCTGATACTGAACCTCTGAAACTGAACCTCTGATACTGAAAAATGATGCAAAGGTTCCTTCAGTTAGCCAACAGGTCGAAGCTCTTCCGGCAGCGTCTGGCTACTCTGCTGCTGCTGTTGGTTGTCTGGGATATGGGGCTGCACCTGTTGGCGACCCCTCATTCTGACCACGATGCAGGCGCCTCGATTGGCACTCTCTCTGAGACCGGCGGCGCCGGCACACCGGACGGCCACTCTGAATGCAAAATCCCGGGCCATGGCTGCGCCTCATCCCATCACCACCATTTCCCCGCTTTCCTGAGCAGTGTTCTTTTTACGGCTCCCCGGGCCTCACTCAAGATGGCTGAGCGGGTTCCCGCTGCGGCCATTGTGCAGACTGTGCTTGCCGCCCGGCTCATCCGCGCGCCTCCTTCCGTCTAAACGAATCCGTTTTCCGCTTACTTTCCCATTTCAGAGATCTGGGTTCGTAATTCAGATTGCAATTTTTGGATGCCTTTCCGATTTGGTAGGCAAGCGTGCCAAGGAAATTACACGGATGGCTTCGGGGGGATACCACCATGCCAAAGAAGAGAAATGATATTCGCCATACGGTCGTTTTAGTGCTGCTAGTTATTCCACTCAGTAGTTTTGGCCAGACAAATGCTAGCTTGCGGGGCGTAGTCACTCTGACGGGGAAAGCTACGCCGCTGCATGGCGTAACGGTCCGGATCGTGGAGTTGGGGCGCGCTGTCATCACCGATGAGAAGGGCGCCTACGAATTCCCGCAGGTTCCACCAGACACGTACACGGTTCTGGCCCGGATGGATGGATTTCAAGATGTCGGTACGACAGTCGCCGTAGAGGCGGGTAGCATTGCCACAGCGGATTTCCAGCTCCGGCTTTTGGGGGTCAGGGAGCAAATCACGGTAACCGCAAGCGGTCGGGAGGAAGTCGCCTTGCAGTCTTTTCAGACGGTAACCATTCTGGATTCCGTTCAGCTTGTGGGGAAAAGCCACAGCTCCATCGGCGAAGTGCTGGAGAACCAGTCCGGCGTGGCGAAACGAAGTTTCGGGCCCGGTTCTTCCCGCCCGGTCATCCGGGGTTTTGATGGGGACCGGGTGATGATCCTGCAGGATGGATTGCGAACCGGGACTGTTTCCTCGCAGTCGGGAGATCACGGGGAGCCGATCGACGCTCTGAGCCTGGAAAGGCTGGAGGTGGTCAAAGGTCCAGCCACTTTGTTGTACGGCAGCAACGCCATCGGGGGCGTGGTGAATGCCTTGACGGGACACGACCATTCTCACCCGGGTCTGCGGGGGCGTGTTACCGGTATTGGAGGCGCGGCCAACGCCCAAGGCGGTGGGAACGCCGGTTTCGAATACGGTGTCGGAAATTGGCTGGTTTGGGGCGGCGGCGGCGGCCAAAGAACCGGCGACTATAACACTCCGATTGGAAAGATTCAGAATTCCAAGACGCGTGTCCGGAACGGCTCCGGCGGGTTTGGATGGTTTACCGATCGTACGTTCTTCAGCTTGGGTTACGGGTACGATGACGGACGCTACGGGGTTCCCTTCGCGTCGCAATTTGAAGTAGAGGAGGAAGCAGGCGGCGGGGAAGCGGAAGAGGAACAAATCGATCTGAAGTATCGTAAGCACAAGGTGCCTATCCAATTCGGCTTCCGCAACCTGGAATCCTTTGTCGATGGATTCCGGCTGTCGCTGAAATACACCGACTGGCACCATGAAGAATTGGAAGGCGACCTGGTGACAACCGTTTTTGACAACCGGCAGTTCGTCTATCGGGGCGTCTTCGAGCAGCAGAGATCGGCGAGCCTTTCCGGCAGCTTCGGCTTTGAGGGAAGCCGCCGCAATTTCGAAACCCAGGGAGCGGAGGCTCTTTCCCCTCCCGTGGACCAAAACGGCTTCGCGGTTTTCGGGTTGGAGGAGGTCGATTTGCAGCGAGTTCGGCTTCAGTTCGGCGGCCGGCTCGAACACAACCGATACGACCCGCAGGAGTTGAAACCACGGACGTTCACCGGCTTTTCGGGCGCTGCCGGCGTCCTTGTGCCACTCTGGGAAGGCGGAGTTTTTGTGACCAACTACACTCGTTCCTATCGGACCCCGGCGTTGGAAGAGTTGTACAACAATGGCCCTCACATCGGCAATCTGACGTTTGAGATCGGCGATCACGATCTCACGCGGGAACTCGGCGATGGGATCGAATTCTCCCTGCGCCATTCTTCCAGCCGGGTGCGCGGCGAAGCAAATCTTTACTATTACAATCTCCAGGACTTTGTGTTTTTAGCCCCGACCGGGGAGATCGAAGACGGGCTCATTGAGGCGGAGTATTCGCAAGCCGACAGCCGTTTCCTAGGCGGCGAGCTCGGGCTGGACCTCGGGGTCCATCCGAACTTCTGGATCAACCTGGGGCTGGATGTGGTGGACGCCCAACTGAAGGAATCCAATACCCCGCTGCCTCGCATTCCGCCCTTGCGTGGCCGCGTCGGGTTTGAGGCGCAGTACAAAGGGTTTCGGATCAAGCCGGAGCTGCTCTTGGCGAACTCGCAAGAGGACTTATTTCCGACGGAAACTCGCACGGCGGGCTACGCCCTCTGGAACCTGAGCGTCTCCTACACGGTCGTCCAGCAGCACTTGGTCCACATCTTTTCCCTCAACGCGTTTAACCTCGGCAACCGCTTGTACCGGAATCATTTGTCTTTCATTAAGGATCTGGCCCCGGAGATCGGCCGTGGCGTCCGGTTCGGTTACACGACGCGGTTCTTCTAACGGACTTTGAGCCTCGGTGCTGTGGTCTTCTCCCTGGTCCGCAGCCGGGACAGCCGCATCCCCCAGGAAGCCATTATCGGCATTACCTACGCCGTGGCCGCCGCCGCTCACCGTGTCTTGGCAGGCGACCGACACGACGACGATCAAAGAAACATTCATCGAGGCCGCCGAACAGGTGGAGGCGGCGGGGGAAGAACCAACGGCGGATGAAGAGAGGAAGGCGCGGGGACTGGAAGAGGTGGTAACGGACAAGGGCTATCATAGCGGGGCGCTGCTGGAAGATTGGGGGGGAGATCGGGGTACGGTCCTACATTTCCAAGCCGCAGCGAGGGCGGCGGAAGTGGAACGGCAAGCGAGGCCAGCAGGCGGCGGTCTATGGGAATCGGCGGCGCATCCGGGGCGAGCGGGGCAAACAACTCCTGCGCCGGCGGGGAGAGTTCCTCGAACGAACGTTTGCGCATGTCTACGACACGGGCGGAATGAGGAGGACGCATCTGCGGGGGCATCGGAACATCCTGGAGCGGCTGCTGATTCATGTGGCGGCGTTCAACCTGAGCCCGATCCTGCGCCGGGAAATCGGAGTGGGGACGCCGCGCGGCCTGCAAGACCGTCCGTCAGGCCGAGTAATCTCTAGTCCGCCCAAGGGAATGTATTGGCGAGTGTCGAAAGAATCTTTCGAGAGGCTGAACCAAGAAGGAAGGATTTGGTGGGGCAAGGATGGAGACAATGTTCCGAGGCCCAAGCGCTTCTTGTCAGAGGTAAAAGAGGGCTTGGTGCCTGAGACGATCTGGCCGCACGGAGAGGTCGGCAACACACAGGAAGCCAAGAAGGAGTTGTTAGCTGTCTGCGATTTCGAAGATTCCGGGTCGGTTTTTATCACTCCCAAACCGCTACGTCTGCTGAAGAGGATTCTTGAAATTGCCAGCGCCAAGGATTCACTCATTCTGGATTCTTTCGCAGGCAGTCTTTCTTCACGAGGTATCAATTTAGGTTTCCAGGTGTCGCTGTCCTTGGCGTAGAGAAAACGATATAGTCGTGACTCTCAGAAAGCTGTCGGGCTGAATTTTTCGGTGAAAATATTTTCTGCCAAATTACGGTCGCAACAAAGTTACGTTCCCCAAATATCTCGTCCATGACTGCCCGAAGGTTCTGCACCTCGTTATCATCAATGCTGACGAAGATAGCCCCATCCTCGGCAAGAAAATTCCTTAATAGCGACAGACGAGGATACATCATGCACAGCCACTTATCGTGGCGGGACATATCCTCAGCATCGCCCCCCACAACCTTGCCGAGCCACTGTCGCATTTCCGGACTCTTGACCGCATCGTTGTAAATCCATTTTTCGTTACCAGTATTATACGGCGGGTCGATGTAGATGCACTTTACCTTGCCTGCGTAGTAAGGCAGCAGGGCCTTGAGCGCCACAAGATTGTCCCCCTGGACGAGCAGATTTCCGCTGTCTGGGTCGCCTACCGAAAGGCTCGCGTCGCAGCGCAGCAGGTGGTAGGGCACTTGTCGATGGTGGTTTAGGACTGCCTTCTTTCCTATCCAATCAAGTGTCGGCATTGGGCGGTTATTCCACCGGTCGCTTTACTAAATGGAAAGGAATTATAGCCCATTAGCGAATATTGCGCTGCTATGTGGTAGTGCCGCCGCTTACGTCGGGATAGCTCAGGCAGCGGCAACCAGGAAAACCATTCCGATACCCCTCCGGAATGGAGATGTGTCTGAAAAAACTGGTTCTGGAAGCCGCGACGACGGGCTTTCAGGACCCGGCGAGGACCGCTCGGAGCCCCCAGAGAGAAGAACTGTGCTGGAAGGGCTCAGTCGAAGGCCAATGGATGTATACTCACGAGTCCCGGAGGACCAAAAAGGAAATTCCGGATGAAACGATCCCCATTTCCGACTGGCTGGAACGAGGCGAGAGTACAAAGAGTGCTGGCGCATTGCGTACGGCAGATGGAGAGAAAGCGGTGGCCGAGGACGAGGCAGCTTTCGAGCAACGCGGGTAAACTGTGATGGTTGTTCCCAAGCGCCTGGTTCCGGAAAACACCCGATTGATTGAGAGGCGCCGCTCCCGCGATGCAGCCCGCGCCGCCTAAGGGAATAAGCTGCTGTAAACACAGCGCGATTTGTGATCGGGGCGGCACTGACTCCAAGCGAGAGAAAAGCCTATGAAGAAACGCAAAAGTAAGGTGAGCGACGAGCTGCGGCCGGAATACGATCTGCGCGAGTTGCTCAAAGGAGCGGTGCGAGCCAAGTACGCGAAACGTTATCATGCAGGGAGAAATCGGAGAGTTCAATGAAATACGCGAAACTTACCAAGCTCTCAATCCGTGAACATCACGAACTCAACGAGCGCTGGGTTCAGGACCGCATCGCAGACGACCCTTCGATCCTTGGGGTTGGAGACGTCATCCTAAAGAACAAGGAACGGATACAACCACGCGCAGGGCGTCTTGATCTTCTCCTGCAAGAGGTGGAGGGCAACCGGCGGTACGAGGTCGAGGTTCAGCTTGGCAAGACCGATGAGTCTCATATCATTCGCACGATCGAGTATTGGGACATTGAACGGAAGCGATATCCTCAATACGACCACACGGCTATGATCGTTGCCGAGGAGATCACTGGTCGATTCCTCAACGTCATCGGTCTGTTTAACGGAATGATCCCTCTCATAGCGATCCAGATGAACGCTGTCCAACTTGGAGATGCTGTCTCCTTGGTTTTCACGACTGTGCTAGACCAGGTGCGCCTCGGCCTTGCGGAAGAGGATGAAGAGGTGCACGAAGCTACGGACCGTAAGTATTGGGAAAGTCGCGGCACCAAGGAGACTGTCGCCATGGTGGATGAACTCCTCGAGATTGTCAGGACCGTTGATCCGAACCTCGAACTCAAATACAACGAGTTCTACATCGGCCTTGCCAAGCAAGGCCAGCCAAATAACTTCGTCATCTTTCGCCCCCAGAAGAATGCGATCCGTATAGAGCCTCGTTTGCAGAAGGCCGACGTTATTGAGCAGAAAATAGAGGCTGCGGGGCTTGATGTTATGGATTACGACAACAAATGGAGTCGTTATCGCATTCGACTTGGGAAGGGGGTAATGAAGCAACACGGAGACGTGGTGCGGGAGCTTTTCGAGGCTGCCTACCGGGATTTCGGGCCCTCCGAAAGCTAGGCACAAAGCGACCAACTCTTGATCCTGTTCGGTAGTCCGAGCCGCCGCCAGAGGTTGCCGAGATTGTAGGCCAGCACCACGAGGTGCGGGAGCAGGTGGAGGCCATCAAGCGCTGGTATCGCAACGACTGGATCGCGCTCGATAACAAGCTGCGCAGCCAGTAGAGCATGGCCGTGACAGCAACCACCGTCAAGAACCCGTCAGAAAACTCGCCCCTCAAGCGGGCTAACCGTAGGCGTTGCGAGCGAAAGCAAACGCCCCAAAACCGTGTAAGAGCAACGAAAGGAAGGAATTGGGAGAAAACTGTGGAAGACGCCTGCATGCCAAGGAGGCAAAGTGTAACTAATCTACTGGACGAGTACAGACTCTTGCGGCAGGCCTCCATTTAATGAGAGCATACGCGATTCTGGGCTTTCAATGGTTCGAGCAGTGACTTCCAGCGGTATTTCGACATTTCATCCAGGAGGGATTCCCATGAGGGCTAGTGTGCCAAGCAGCAAGGATGTTTTTGACGCGATTGTGGTGGGCTCGGGGGCGACGGGCGGCTGGGCAGCGAAAGAGCTGACTGAGGCGGGCCTGCGGGTCTGTTTGGTTGAGGCGGGGCGGAATCTGGACCCCGCCAAGGAGTTCAACGAGCACATGGCCCCCTACGAAACCCGCTACCGCACGTTCTCACCTGAAATCGAGCGAACCCGATTCCTTCAAAAGAAGTGTTACGCCTGCACGGAATATAACTACAAGTGGTTCGTAAACGATCTGAAGAATCCCTTTACGACGGCGCCCGGTAAATCTTTCGAATGGTATCGGCTGCGGATTCTGGGCGGGCGCTCGCTGGCTTGGGGGCGGCAGAGTTATCGGTTGAGCGATCTCGATTTCAAGTGCAAAAGCCACGACGGATTCGGCGAAGATTGGCCCCTCAGCTACGCCGATATGGCCCCGTATTACGACAAGGTGGAGGATTTCGTCGGCATCAGCGGCCAGGCGGAGGGATTACCTCAGCTCCCGGACAGCAAGTTCCTCCCGCCGATGAATATGACCTGCGGCGAAGTGATGCTGCGGAAAGCGGTGAAGAAGAAGCTTGGATGGACGGTCACCATCGGCCGCACGGCGGTCCTGACGAAACCGCATAACGGCCGCGCCCCGTGCCACTACTGCGGCCCCTGCGAGCGAGGGTGCCGGACGCGGTCGTACTTCAACAGTCCCACTACGACGATTGAAGCCGCGCGCGCCACGGGACGGCTGACGCTGCTGACCGATGCGGTGGTCTATAAAGTCTTGATGGATTCCGACAGCGGCAAGGCGACCGGCGTCGCCTACATCGACCGCGTGACGCGAGTCCCGCGCCAGGTGCGCGGCAAAGTCGTCGTGCTGTGCGCGCAGGCGCTGGAGTCCACCCGGGTTCTTTTCAACTCCGCCACGCGGCAGCACCCGAACGGGTTAGGGAACTCGAGCGGTGTGATGGGCCACTATCTGATGGACCACATCATGGGAGGCTCCGCATCCGGGAGGATGCCGATGCTCAATCCGGAACCCTGGATCGGGCCGCCCCGCCGCCCCAACGGCATCTATGTAGCTCGCTTTCGAAATATCGACAAGAAAAATCCCCACCCGAAGTTCATTCGCGGCTACGGATTCCAGGGTGGAAGCAGCGGCGGCTTTGACTACAGTGCGCGCGGGTTGGGAAAAGAGTTCAAGGAGGTGGTGAGAGAAGGGAGCTACGGCATCAGGCTGGGCGGCTTCGGCGAATGCCTGCCGCAGTGGGAGAATTCCTGTGAGCTTGACAAGAACGTCGTCGACGCCTGGGGGATTCCGGTTCTCAAGTTGAACTGCGCCTACGGCGACAATGAACGGCACATGCTGGAGGACATGGCTGAGGCCGCCGGCGAAATGCTGGAGGCGGCCGGGACCAAGAACATCCGCACCCACAAGAGAATGTCCACCTTCGGCCAGACCATCCACGAGGTGGGGACGGCACGGATGGGAAACGATCCGAAGACCTCCGTGCTGAACAAATGGTGTCAAGCGCACGACGTGAAAAATCTGTTCCTTACCGACGGGGCCAGCTTCGTCTCCTGCGGCAACCAGAATCCTACGCTGACGATGATGGCTCTCACGGTGCGAGCCTGTGATTACCTGGTCGAGCAGTTCCGAAAGAATGAACTGTAGGGCTTTTTATTTCCGGCTGGAGATTCGATTTTCTTTTGAGAAATGAGAAGAAGATTCATGAGGAACAACCATCCCGGTACAAGGGAAGTTTTCGATGCCATTGTGGATGGAATGAGCTACACGACGTGAAGAACGTCTTCGTCACCGACGGCGCCTGCTTCGTCACCGCGCCGTATCAGAATCCCACGCTGACGATGATGGCGGTCACGGTCCGCGCCTGCGACTACATTTTTGAACGCTTCCGCAGGAACGAACTGTAGAGTAAAATCGTCCCCGTCGTCAAAATGTTTTCTTGCCCGGCGGGGCGCGCGAACAGCGCCCGCCTCGCTCCATGAAACCCCCTTCCTGACCCTCGATCAAAGCTACCATGAAGCTCGAATGCTGACTTCCGAATTCAACTACGGGCTTCCGCCGGAGTTGATTGCCCAGCGGCCCCTCGCAAAGCGAGACGCGGCGCGGATGTTGGCCGTGGATCGCGCCCGTGACGGAGCTGAGGACCGGCAATTCCGGGATTTGCCGAGCTTGCTGAATCCCGGCGACCTGCTGGTTTTCAACAACACGAAAGTCTTTCCGGCGCGATTGCTGGGTAGACGCCTGGGAATGGGGGCGCAGAGGCTGGGCAAGCGTAATCCCGCGCAACGGGAATTTCTGCAAACGGAAATTGAAGCTCTGCTGGTCCGGCATGAGGGCGGCCCGGGAGATGAACATGTATGGCGAGCGCTGGTCCGCCCCGGCAGAAAGGTGCGGCCCGGCGAGGTGTTGGTCTTTGGTGAGGGCGGGGGGGAAGATGGACTGCGGGCCGAGGTGCTCGGGCGCGGCCCTTACGGCGAACGCCGCTTACGGTTTACCGCCGCCCGTGCGGGTTCAACCGTGGAGGCCGAAATGGATCGCCTGGGGCACGTGCCGCTTCCCCCTTACATCCGGCGTCCGGATGATGCGGCCGACAGCGCCGCCTACCAAACCGTCTATGCCAAGGCGCGCGGCGCGGTGGCGGCTCCCACGGCGGGGCTGCACTTTTCTGAGGAAGTGATTTCGACACTGAAGGGAAAAGGGATCGAATCGGCGGAGATTACCCTTCATGTGGGCCTCGGTACATTTCGCCCGGTGCGGACGGGGAGGGTGGAAGATCACCCGATGGACGCGGAAGCGTACGAGATATCGGCGGCGGCAGCGGAGAAGATTCAACAAGCTCGGCAGGAAAAGCGGCGCGTCGTGGCGGTGGGGACCACCTGTGTTCGAACCTTGGAGCACGCCGTGCGGGTGGGCGAAGAGTGCATCCGTGCCGGACGCGGTGAGACGAAACTGTTTATTTATCCGGGATTCGATTTCGAGGTCACGCAAGCACTCCTGACGAATTTCCACCTCCCTTGCTCGACCCTTCTCATGTTGGTCGCCGCCTTCGGCGGGCGGGACCTGATCTTCCGCGCCTACCGGCACGCCGTGCGGGAGCGCTACCGCTTCTATAGTTATGGCGACTGTATGTTGATTACCTAAAGGAAAGGGACCCAACGCCGCTTCTTCATGCCGCCGTCTACTGCCGCTCCATGCCCCGGAGGACGTCGCCCAGCTTTTTAATCTCCGCCTCATAACCGGCCAGGTCGCCTTGGCGAAGTTTTTTCTCTGCCTGCCGGTAGAACCGGTTCGCTTCGCGGGCAAGGTTCTTCAACTCGCGGCTCACTGTTGGGGTGGGCGGAGCGGCGCCGGCGGCCGCTCCCGTACCCGACGATGGCGATAGCGGTTGCGGCAGAGCTTGCCCGTCGACCTCGCCGCCGAAGATTTGCGCCAGAGCTTCTTCCAGACTCTCTTCCATGACCACCTGATCGGCGTAGGAGACGATGACGCGGCGCATCTCCGGCAGAGCGCCGTCGGTGGCCTCCGCCGCCAAATAGAGCGGCTCGACGTAGAGCAACGAGTTTTCAATCGGGATGACGAGCAGCGTGCCGCGAATGACCTTCGAGCCGCCCTGGTCCCACAAGCTTAACTGCTGGGAGATTTCTGGTTGCTGGTCGATGCGGGATTCGATCTGCTGCGGCCCGTAGATCAATTTTTGCTTGGGGAAATTGAAGACCAGAACTTTTCCATAATCTTTGCCGTCGCACCGCGCCGCCATCCAGGCGATCATATTATTCTTGCGGGCCGGAGTGAAAGGAGTCATCAGGATGAATTCTTCGGTTTGGCCCACCTCGGGCAGTTTCATGATCGTGTAATAGGGCTTCATTGGCGAGGGAGCGCCGCCGCCCGAGGCCACTTGTGCCACCCGCCAAAGGTCCTCTCTGCTGTAAAAGATGCGCGGGTTGCTCATATGGTAGACGGCGTACATCTCCGCCTGGATGGAGAACAGGTCTTGCGGGTAGCGCATGTGCGCGCGCAGGTCTTTGGGCATCTCGTCGAGAGGGCGGAAGACGCCGGGGAAGATTTTCGAATAGACGCGGATGATCGGGTCGTCTGGGTCAGCGAGGTAGAAGCGTGTCCGGCCGTCGTAGGCGTTGATGGTCACCTTGACGGAATTGCGGATGTAGTTAATTTCCCGCGAAACGGGTTCCGAGTAGGGGTAATGCGCGGACACCGTGTACCCGTCGAGAATCCACCAGAGTCGGCCCTTTTCGCCGATCACCATATAAGGGTCGTTGTCAAAAAGGAGAAAGGGGGTCAGGCGCTCGGCGCGCTGTTGGATTCGACGGTAGATCATCACCCGGCTTTCGTCGCGGATGGCATCCGAGAAAATGAACTTCAGTTCCCCGAACTTCAGCGCAAATAACAGTCGCCGCCAGAAACTTCCGATGGCGAGGCCGGACTCTCCTTTGTACTTGATATAGCGGTTGTCTGTCTCCTGACCTTCCGGCGGACGGTCAAACTCCTTCTCGTTCGTCTTCACGACGCAGTATTCGTTGCCCATCTCGCCGAAATAGATTTCGGGCCGGGTGACCTGGAGATTGACATTCGAAACCGGAGGAATGTTTTTGATGAAGAGATTCGGTTGACCCGTACTCGTTGTTTCGTTCACCGGCCCCAGGCAGAGCCCGTAGCCGTGCGTATAGGTCATGTGTTGGTTGATCCAGACCTTGCTCGGTAGGTCGTCGTAGGAGAGCTCCCGGGGGGAGAGAGAAATCTGCCGGTAGGTGCCGTCCAGCCAGTAGCGATCGTTATCGACATCATTGAAGTCGTAGTAGGGACGAATTTCCTGGAGTTGACCGAAGGTGGAGAGCAGCGGCTTATGGTCCCAGAGGCGGATATTGCTGATGGTGCCTTGGTTGTTGCGGATGCTGTCGAGCGTCAGTCCCTCTTCGGCGGGGAACCCGCGTTCCTCGAAGCGGTCCAGCCCGTAGGCCTTCTGAGTAAATTTAATATTGAATTCGATATATTCTTTCTCTTTCTCAATCTCGTTGGGGGCGACGCTGAACCGCTGCATCAGTTCCGGATAAATCTTTCCGCCGAGAAAACCCACTCCGACCAGCGCCACCAGTCCGAAGACCGGATACCGGAGCTTGCCGACCATCGGCGCGAGGAAACAGGAGACGGCGATCAGGACCGACAAGCCGAGAAGAATCCAGTAGACGGGCAAACTGGCGTGGACGTCCGTATAGCTTGCGCCGAAGACCACCCCGCGCGGGGAATAGAGCAGGTCGTACATGGAAAGGCGGAAATTGTAGGCGAGGCCCAAAAAAAAGAGTCCGGCCAACCCCAGCAGGTGAACCCTGACGGGGGGCGCTACCTTGGCCCCCTTCGGGGTGGCGGCAACTCCGCCCTCCAGCAGATAGAAAAAGATGCAGGCGATGGCCGTAAGCACCAGCCCGACCAAGGTCCAGTGGAAGACAAAGCGGATGAAGGGCAGCTCGAACAGATAAAATCCCAGGTCCAAACCGAGCAGGGGATCGACCTCTCCGAACGGTTCGGAATTCGAAAAGAGTAGGTAATCCTGCCAGTGCGAAGTGGCCCAGGTCCCGAGGCCGTAGGCGGCGAGGGCCAATCCCAGCCAGACGATCTTTTTGAGAACCCCCCCCAAGCGGTCCAGGGTGGGAAATTCCACCGAGCCTTGGGGCGGCTGGAAACCGTAGCGGCGGGAAACGGAGCGGGCTATCAGGATATTGACTCCCGCAAAAAGGAAGAAGCCGAGCGAGGCCCAGCCGCTCATGGCGATCTTCGCCTTCAGCGTCGTACGGTAAATCACACCGAAGCCTTCCTCCGCGAACCAGATCCAGTCGACCAGCAGGCTGATGCCGCTGCCAAACAACGGCAGGATCATCATCAAGACGAGGAAGACGACCAACAACGTCCGTGTTCGTCGTTCCGTTTCCGATGCGGGTGAGTTTTCCGGTGATGTCATAGGAGCTTTCCACCCCCTCATCCCTGACGAGGAGGGTAGAGGGAGTTGGGAGATCGAGGCCCTTTTCCCTCGGTGATTCATTTTATCATACTCCGGGGCGAAAGGTTCGCATACTGAAAGAAGAGAAGGGCGGGGTGGGGCCTACGTGCGGCGCTCGGTGAGGGCGCGGCGATAGCGTTCCATGTGGGCCTGAAGTTCGGCGTCGTCCGGCCTTAAAGCGAGGGCTTTTTCCTGCGTCGCTACGGCCTCCGGATAGTGCCCGTTTACGTAGAATGCTTCGGCCAGCGTGTCGATGATGGTCGCCTCTTTCCATTCGCTCAGCGTGACGGCGCGGCGTGCGTGCTCCAGCGCCGACGCCGGATTTCGGTAGGCGGGATTCTCCGCCGTCCCGTACAGCCAAGCCAAGTTATTGTGGACGAAGGGGTTGTTCGGATCGAGTTCCAGAGCCCGCTGATAGTGGATAATGCCTTCTTCGTAGAAATGCATGTGGAGGCAGAGGTCGGCGAGGAATAGGCGCGCTTGGGGGTCGTCCGGAGAACGATCGAAAGGGGCCAGCAGAAGCCGGTACTGCCTCTCGGCTTTTGCGGGGTTGCCTTGCTTTCGATAGACAGCAGCCAAAACGATTTGCCCCTCGACCAGTCGAGGATTTTCCCGGAGCGTTTCATCCAGCAGCGCTTCCGCCTTTTCCACATCACCCATCCCCAGATGTGCCCGGGCCAGAGGAACGGCCAGCCGCGGAGGCAGAGGCTGATCGTCCTGAGCGAGAGAGTCCAATACCGTCAGCGCGTCTTGATATTTCCCCCTTGCCAAATGTTGATCCGCCTCTTCCAAGGGGGCCGCAGAGCTCTGCCGGAACTCGCTTGCCTTGAGGTAATGTTCCACCTCAAACGCGAAGGCCAAAGCGACAATCAAGAGGGGAACCCATAAGAAGGCCTGCGGGCTTGCTTCCCCTTCCGGGCCGAGGTCCCTCTCCGCCGACCTTTCTGCCGCCGGAGGAGGAATCAAAAAGGCCATCACGGCCCCGCCCAGCAGACCAACGAGATGGCCCCATTGATCGATGAAGGGAATTATGGATCCCAGGAACAAGTTCAGCACGATCATGGGAAGAATGCCGCGACCGAATGCCCCCCGCATTCCGCGCGGAACGATCTGCGGATGGCGGAAACCGACCACCAGCAGCGCACCCGCAATCCCAAAGATCGCACCCGAAGCTCCGACCGAGGTTCTCTCGGAGAGAATCATGCTGGCTGCACAACCTGCCGCCCCGCTCATCACGTAAACCAAGGAAAAACGTCCATACCCATAAACTCTTTCCAGAATCGTGCCCAGTATCAGGAGGGCATAACTGTTGATTCCCAGGTGGATGATTCCGCCGTGCAGGAACATCGGAGTCACCAGCCGCCAGTATTCGCCCCGCTCCAGGTAGGGACCGTAGGCGGCGCCGAAGCTGAGTAAAAGATCGATAAAGAATGCTTCCTGTTGAGGGCTTTGGGGACGGCCGGAAAGCCAGAGATAAAGACCTTCTTTCCATAAAGGGCTCTCGTGCGCGGCCAGCAGGGCCGTCAGGACGAAAATCGCAACATTGGCGGCCAGTAGAACGTAGGTAGCGAGGACCGGGAAGGTGAGCGGTCGGGAAGACTCTCCCCCCACCGGGGCATTCGGTTCGGAGTAATTTCGAGACGTGCTCTGTTCCATCGGTTTTTAAGAACCCACAACGTTCTGGGATTTTCCTTCAAGAAAGGCCAGGGTGTCGGCGACGGTTGTTTGCAGAATGCGTCGGACGGCCTGGCGCGAATTGAATGCGATGTGCGGCGTGATGACCGCTACGGAGATCACTTCGGCTGGGGTTAAGGAATCTCTTTTTAACTCGGAATGGTCGGGGCGGAGCGGGTCGCCGGAAAGCAGAAGGGAGTGGGAGCCGAGCTGCCCCTCCTGCAATTCCCGTTTATCCCAATCCTCCAATTCAAACAGAGCGACCTGGGCAGCCTGGGACGCTGCCGGATTCGCGGGCTGCTTTTTTGCGGCTGCGGATTTTAAGCGGTGGGCCATGCTCAGGATTTCCTTGTCGGGTAGCGGGCTTCCACGGTGGACGAAATCCCTCCCCGCGAGTTGAATTCTCCGCGCACCAAGGCTCGCTTCGGCCGGCAGGCTTTGACCACATCACGAAGGATCCGATTGACGGCGTTCTCGTAGAAGATTCCCAGGTTCCGGTAGGCGAAAAAGTATTCCTTCAGAGACTTCAACTCCAGGCAGCTCTTGCGCGGCGTGTATTGGACGGTAATCGTCCCGAAGTCCGGCAGCCCAGTCCGGGGGCAGATGGAGGTGTATTCGGGCACCGAAATTGTAATCTCGTAGTCGGGGAACTGGTTCGCAAAAGTTTCAATCGCCAGCAGCGGGGCGCGGATGCCGGCTCGGGCATGGTCGTCGGTATAAAGAGCCTTCGTTTTTCTTTTCTTTCTCATAGATTCAACTTCATAATACTCAGTTCGATGAGGAGATGCGGCCATTATAACCCAGCGGAAGCAGGAGGTTATGAGTGATTTTATATGGTGCTTAATAGCGAATTATTTTTTGGTAGATACCCCTAGGAAAAGTATGCAGTTTTAATAATGTGCAACTTACATTTAATAGAAGGAAATAAAAGTTTTAGTTGACAATATGCAACTCATATTATATATAATCATCTAACTAATAAGACTTCCGAAACGAAGAGGGTCGTGGGAATCGGAACCCTCAGTAGGCAGCGGGTGCGCTTCATAAAGGCTGTAATCCTTTTAGATTATCCCACAAGATTTCTGACGAACAAGATTGAAGATTGGAGGATGCGCAGATGGGGAAGGTAATTGGAATTGATTTGGGGACGACGAACTCCGTCGTTGCCGTGATGGAGGGTGGTGAGCCGAAGGTCATCACCAATCCGGAGGGTGGGCGGACCACGCCTTCGGTAGTCGGGTTTGCCAAAGGCGGTGAGCGCCTGGTCGGACAGGTAGCCAAGCGCCAAGCGGTGACGAATCCGGGAAACACGGTCTATTCGGTCAAACGCTTCGTAGGCCGCCGGTTCGATGAGGTGAAATCGGAGGCGGAGACGGTTCCTTTCAAGATTACCAAAGGCGGCCAGGGAGAGGTCCGCATTGTGGCGCACGGCAAGGAGTACCCGCCGCCGGAGATCTCCGCCATGATCCTGCAAAAGATGAAGGACGCCGCCGAGCAGTATCTGGGCGAACAGGTCACGCAGGCCGTCATTACCGTTCCGGCCTATTTCAACGACAGCCAGCGTCAGGCCACCAAGGACGCCGGGCAGATTGCGGGCCTGGAAGTGCTGCGCATCGTGAATGAGCCGACTGCCGCGGCCCTCGCCTACGGACTCGATAAGAAGAAAGACCAGACCATTGCCGTCTACGACTTCGGAGGCGGAACATTTGACGTTTCCATCCTTGAGGTGGGCGAAGGTGTGGTCGAGGTGAAGTCCACCAACGGCGATACCCACCTCGGCGGCGACGATATCGATAAGCGCGTCATGGACTGGATTGTTGATGAGTTCAAAAAAGATCAAGGGATCAATCTCGCCAAAGACCGCATAGCGCTGCAACGTCTGAAAGAAGCGGCGGAAAAGGCCAAGATGGAGCTTTCGACGGTGCTGGAGACAGAGATCAATCTTCCCTTCATCACCGCAGACGCAGCCGGGCCGAAGCATCTGAACCTGAAATTGACCCGCGCGCGCTTCGAGCAGATGTGCGAAGACCTCTTCCAGCGCTCCGCCGGACCTTGCAAACAGGCTTTAGCCGACGCCGGATTCAAGACCGGCCAGATCGATGAAGTTGTGCTGGTCGGGGGTTCGACACGCATTCCGCGCGTGCAGGCGATCGTCAAGGAGTTGTTCGGCAAGGAGCTGCACAAGGGCGTCAACCCTGATGAAGTGGTTGGTATTGGCGCGGCGTTACAGGCCGGCGTGCTGGGTGGGGAAGTGAAAGACCTGCTGCTGCTCGACGTCACACCTTTGACGCTGGGGATTGAGACGCTGGGCGGGGTTTTTACCTCTTTGATTACCCGCAACTCGACGATCCCGACCCGCAAGAGCGAGACCTTTTCCACCGCCGCGGACAACCAGACCTCCGTCGAAGTGCATGTCCTGCAAGGAGAGCGGTCCCGCGCCGCCGACAATCGGACGCTGGGGAAGTTCCACTTGGTGGGAATTCCCGCTGCCATGCGCGGTGTGCCGCAGATCGAGGTGACCTTCGACATTGACGCCAACGGCATCTTGAACGTTTCGGCCAAGGACAACGCCACCGGCCGCGAGCAGAAGATCACCATCACCGCTTCGAGCGGCCTTTCGAAGGACGAAATTGAAGGAATGACCAAGGAGGCCGAGGCGCACGCGGAGGAGGACAAACGGTATAAGGAGGACGCCGAGGTGAAGAACCACGCCGACACGATGATCTACTCCACGGAAAAGCTGCTGAAGGAGCACCGTGATAAGATCCCCGAAGACGACGCCAAGAACATCGAAGGGGCGATTGAGGAAGCCAAACAGGCCGTCGAGGGCGGCGATGCCTCGAAGATCAGCGAGGCGGTGGAGAAATTGAACGCCGCGTCCCACAAACTGGCTGAGGTGATGTACAAGTCCGCGGAGGCGGGCGCCGCCGGGCAGGCGAATGACGCAGCCGCAGCCGGCGCGGAACCCTCCTCCTCCGGCGCTGCGGGCCCGCAAGCCGAAGCCGAGAAGAACGGAAAACCAGACGGTGAGGTGATCGACGCCGAGTACGTGGACGTGGACGACAAGAAGAAGTCCGGTTAATTCCAGTGTGCAAGAGGTATGTTGTTGCCGAGTGCCCGGCCGGGAAGTGAACGGCCGGGCCGGTATTCCGCCGGGCCGGTATTTTGAATGAAGCGAAAAGACTATTATGCGACTCTCGGGATCAAAAAGGGTTCCGGCGCCGAGGAGATTCGAAAAGCCTACCGACGGCTTGCCCGTAAATATCATCCGGACGTAAATCCCCACAACCGCTCCGCCGGGGAGGAGTTCAAGTCCGTCTCCGAGGCCTATGACGTTCTCGGCGACGCGAAGAAGCGAAAAATCTACGACCAATACGGCTTTTATTCTGATCAGGTTCCCTCGGGCGGACCCGGTGCCGGCCCCCCCTTTCCGGGGTTCGATTTTTCGGGATTCGATTTCACCGGATTCGGCGGCGGCGGCGGTCCGCCCCACCGAGCCGGTTCTTCTTTTCGCGACATCTTTTCCCAAAGCTTCTCGGGCGGGGGGGAATCCGCCCCTCGTCAGAATGCTCCCCAAGCGGGCCGTGATCTCGAGCACTCGCTGCGTGTCGATTTTCGGGATGCGATTCAAGGAACCAAGGTGCGGATTCGGGTGTTGCGTGAGGAGACGTGCCGGAACTGCTCGGGCAGCGGCAGCGGGCCGGGCGGCCCGGTGGTCTGTCCCGAATGCGGGGGCGCGGGAAGTATACGTCGCGGGGTCGGTGCCCTACAATTTAACGTGGGTTGTCTGCAATGCGGCGGCGCGGGTCGCCTGCCGCGGGGCTGCGCCGCTTGCCGGGGTGCGGGCAGGGCCCGCCGGCAGGAGAAATTTGAGGTTCGCGTGCCGCCCGGCGTGCAGACCGGGTCGCGCATTCGGCTGGCCGGCAAAGGGAACGCGGGGATGAACGGGGGACCGCCGGGCGATCTGTATATCGTCACCGAAGTTGTTTCACACCCCTATTTCGACCGTAAAGGCGATAATATCTATACGCAGGTCCCGGTATCGGTTTCCGAGGCGGCGCTGGGGGCGAAGATCGAAGTCCCCACGCTGGACGGCCGGGCGGCGTTGAAGGTGCCTCCGGGCACGCAGAGCGGGCAGAAGTTCCGCCTGCGTGGCAAGGGCGCGCCGTCGCTGCGGAGCAACCAACGCGGCGATCATTACGTGGAAGTGCAGGTGCGGGTGCCGCGGGCGGCCGATGAGCGGACGAGAGAGATTCTGCGGGAACTGGCGCGGCTCAATCCGGAAGATCTGCGCAAGGACCTGAAGTCGGTAACATAAATTCTCGCGGAGTTTCTTTTCATGGCACGAAAAGCGGGAACCAAAAAGAAACAAGGGCCCGGGCCCGGGCGCGGAAAAGGCAAAGGCGGATACATGATCAGCGCCGTGGCCCAAATGTATGACATCCACCCGCAGACGCTCCGCCTCTACGAGCGGGAAGGACTCCTGCGACCCTCGCGCAGCGAAGGCAATACGCGGCTCTACACCGGCGAAGATTTGAAGCGGCTGGAGATGATTCTGAATCTCACGCGCGACATGGGCGTGAATCTGGCCGGGATTGAAATCATCCTCAACATGCGCGAGCGCATGGGGGAGATGCAGCGTGAGATGCAGCGGTTCGTAGAATTCGTGCGGCGTGAGCTGGCCGAACGGAGCGCGGAGGCCGGCCAGCTCATGAAGAACGCCCTGGTGACGGTGCGCCGTCCCCGCGTGGTAAAAACGGTGAAAACGGTCCAGGCGCGGGGCCCTCAAAAATAGGCCTGGGTTCCGAGAAGCCGGGTTTTGAGAAGCCGGGTTTTGAGAAGTTTTTTGCGAAAGGCGGGACGGTATGGCGGATGTGAAGTGTCCGAAGTGTGAGGGGACGGGCTGGCGGCCCATCGAAACGAACGGCGTTCGCCAAGTGACGCGCTGCGATTGTTACGTCACGGACCGCACGACGCGCTTGCTGCAGGCCGCGCGCATTCCCCGCCGCTACGAGCACTGTTCGTTTGAGAATTTCGACAATCCCAAGCGAAACCGGAAACTTGCCCAGGCCAAGCTGGTTGCCCAGCGTTACTGCGAGGAGTACCCGCTCGACTTCGGCCTGCTCTTGGTGGGGCCGAACGGAGTCGGGAAAACTCATCTGGCCGTCTCCGTCCTGCGCTCTTTGGCGGAGACGAAGGGCGTCGGCGTGCGCTTCTCCGATTTCCACCAATTGTTGCAGGAGATTCAGAGCACCTACGATCCGGCCTCGAAGGGTTCGCGCTTCGAGGTGCTGCGGCCGATTCTGGATGCTGAGATTTTTTTGCTCGATGAGCTGGCCGGGCTCCGCGTCACCGACTGGGTGCGGGAGACGCTGGCCTACATCATCAACTCGCGCTACAACGACAAGAAAGTCACCATGATTACGACGACCCTTTTGCCGCGAACCGAGAGAAAGACGTTCCGCGCGCCTTCCGGCGAGTTGCTGCCGGACTTGGACGAATCCCTATCCCAGCTCGGCCGCACGCTCTGCTCCCGGCTTTACGAGATGTGCCGGGTCGTCGAGATGGAAGGTGTCGACTACCGCACCACCTACAAACAGGCCTCCTACGTTCAGGACTGGGTAAGGGAATCGGGGTCCAAAGCTTAGGGCGGGAACGTCCATGAATTTGCAGCTGGTTTCTTGACGGCGAAGATATGGCACGTTCATAATAGAGAAGACAGGTTTTCCAAGGCGAACATTCTATGATCACACTTCCTCCCATGCACCGACTTCAGCGCATGGCGCCGACGATGCCCGGAATTCAAGATCTGCCTGCCCAGATTCATCGCGCTCTTGATGAAGCGCAGCTCGACTCCGAGCGGCTCAGCGGAAAAAGCATTGCCCTGACGGTAGGCAGCCGCGGCATTGCCAGTCTTCAAATCACGGTGCAGGCGGCCTGCGACTGGCTGAAGAAGCAAGGGGCCTCTCCGTTCGTGGTGCCCGCCATGGGCAGCCACGGCGGCGCGACCGAGGAGGGGCAGCGGACGGTCCTCAAAGACTACGGCGTGACCGAAGAGCGTATCGGCGCGCCGGTCCGCTCGTCGATGAAGACGGTTCACCTGGGGGATACGCCGGAAGGTTACGCGGTCTACATGGACCGCAACGCGCATGAGGCGGACGGCGTTCTGCTGTTCAACCGCGTCAAGCCGCACACGAATTTCAACGGCAAGATCGAAAGCGGTTTGGTGAAGATCATGACGGTCGGCCTGGGCAAGGAAGAGGGCGCCAAGGTGGTTCATCTGGGCTCGCGCCAGGCCGACTACGAGCCGGTGCTGCGCAGTATGGCGGAGGTGGTTCTGGGCAGCGGTAAGATCGTCGGCGGCTTTGGGGTGGTGGAGAACGAAGAGCACCAGGTAGCCGTGGTGCGGGCGGCGCGGCCCGGGACGATCATCACCATGGAGGAGCAGGCGCTCGAGACGGCGAAGGAGCTCTACGCGCGGTTACCCTTTAAAAATATCGGCCTCCTGATTGTGGACGAGATGGGCAAAGATATCAGCGGCGCGGGAATGGATACCAAGGTCGTCGGACGCGGATGGGTGGCTGGAGGGGAAGGAATGCCGGAGATCCGTCTGGTCTACGTGCGCGACGTCACCCCGGCCAGCGAAGGGAATGCGATCGGCATGGGATATGCCGATCTGATTCACGAAAATCTCTACCGCAAGCTGGATATGGAAAAAGTCTACGTCAATGCGCGGACGTCGCTTGAACCCGGCGGAGCGCGCATGCCGATGCATTTCCCCACCGATGCGCGGGCCATTGGTTTTGCGCTGGAATCGATGGGATGTACGGACATCGCCCGCGAGCGGATCGTCTGGATCAAAAACACCTTGATGCTGCGGGAGATTCTGGTCTCGCAGGGAATTCTCCCCGAGCTTCCATCCGACTCCGGCTATCGGGAAGTTCCCACTAGCCTGAACGCCGACCTCGGAGGGAACGGGAATCTTCCGTCGGTATGGAACGGAAAGGCCCCTACGGCGTAAACGAAGGCGGCGGAGAGCCACGTTCGTTGACCCGCTTTTCATCTCCCCTCAAGCCGGCGGCTGTTGCGCCGCGTCCCACCGTACCTTTCGACCCTCCCGATAAGAGATGTTCGCCAAGTGCGGACCCAGAACCCCCTGATGCCCCGCCGTAACCGTGGCGTTCGGTTGCTTGCGGCTCCGCATGCATTCGAGGAAGTTGCGCATGTGCGCGTACGTCCCGTCCTGGACGGCCTTCATAATGAGGAACGCCCTCCTGCCGCGCTGCTCGATCTCGCCGGGAATGAGCGGCCGGGGACGGCTGCGTGAACCCTCGTCGTAGACGGCCAATTGTGTTCGGTTGATGACCAGCGTCGCTTGCGTGCCGCGCAGCACGATGCTGTGCCCGTCGTGCCGTGTGATATAGGTCTGCGAGTAGTTGACCGAAAAGCCGTCGGCGTATTCAAAGGCGGCGGTGACCGTATCGGGGCAGTCCCAGTCTTTCAGCTCGTATTTCCCTCCCAGGGCCATGGCCGAGACAGGTACGCTCTCCCCCATGTACCATTGGACGGTGTCAATCAGGTGGGTGAGAAGGTCCGTAAGTCCGCCGCCGCCGTAGTCCCAGAAGAAACGCCACTGGCGGAAGCGAAGCATGTCGAAGGGGCGCCGGGGTGCCGTACCCAACCACTTTTCCCAATCCAAGCCCTGCGGAGCGCTGGAGGCGGCCTGTTTCTTGATTTGACGATACCCTTCGGAGGGATTTTGGTACCACCAAGTGGTGGCCATGGTGATCTTGCCCAGGCGGCCGGAGGCTACAATCTCCCCGGCGCGGATAAAGTGGTCCCAACTCCGGTGCTGCGTGCCGATCTGGACGACGCGGCCGGATTTCTTAACGGCCTGAATAATCTTCGGACCTTCTTCGAGCCGGCGGGTCATCGGCTTTTCGCAGTAGACGTCCTTTCCGGCGCGGACGCCGTCGATGATCATCGGCATGTGCCAGTGGTCCGGGGTGCCGATAATAACGCCGTCGATCTGGTTGGAATCGAGAAGCTCCTTATAATCGGTGAAGGTTTGGGCCTTGCCGCCTGTCAGTTGAGCCGCCTTTTCGAGATTTTCCGGATAGACGTCACATACGGCCGTGATCTCAACGTTGGGGGCGGCTTGTGCCACACGGAGGAGTTGTCGTCCGCGGCCGCCGGGCCCGATGACCCCCAACCGGATTCGATCGTTTGCGCCCAGGATTTTGGCCCATGGGCTGAGAGTCGCCGCCGCACTTAAGACCAAGGCCCTGCGGCCGGTCTGGGAAACAAATTCCCGTCGATTCACGTCCTTATGCCTTTGCATGGCTGCACCTCTTGGGGTTTCGAATGTATTGGTTTCGGTGGCATAATACCCCTACCGGAGGCAAGAAAGCAACCGGGAGGAGTGGTCGGACGGGAGCTTTCCTGTTCAGCGGGCGGATGAGATTGTGGTAACATTTGCCGATCACCCCCGGTTCTGTCCGCGCCTTGGGGGTGGACTCGAGCTACCCCACCCCGACACATCTGTTGGAGATGCAGGTCAAAAAGATGTTGGGGGATATGAGCCGTTATTTCTGGTTCTTCACGAAATTGGAGTTTTCGCTTCTGAACTATAAAAAAGAAGAGACGGATATCCGGGAGAATCTGATGAGCTTGGAGGGCCGGGAGAAATTTTTTATTGTCGGGGAGAATGACCCGGGGCTGGCCGCCGCGACACAGGAGATTTTTGACGCTGCGCCGGAGCCGAAACGGCTGTTGACCTTGGAGATCTCCCACACCTCTCCACAACTGATCGACAGGGCAGAGCAGCAATACGAAAACCATGTGGTGAATTTCTTCCAGGAGAAGCTCCCTCTCCGCGGCGAATGACCTGATTTTCCGAGACGGCTTCTTTTTTGGGGGAATAGGGGGTAAGGGAACGTTGGGCGGAACGCTGACCTTGAAATCCTCATCCGACCGTGTGTCGGATTCCTCCGGCGCTGCGGGACCGAAAGACGGCAATCCGGAACTGCGCCACTGGGTGGAGTTCCTGCCGGCTTGGTTGGTGTTGAGTTCCTGCCGGCTTGGTTGGTGTTGAAGGTCTTGGGTTCGCTGCCGCGGTGGGCGGCGCGTCTCGTCGGCGACGGGCTGGCGGCTTTGAGTTACGTCTTCTGGCCGCGGCTTCGCCGGGTGGGGATGTTCAATTTAAAGCTGGCGTTCCCCGAGTGGGACCAGGCCCAGCGGCGGCGCGTACTGCGGGGCTCCTTCCGCAACCTGGGCCGGATGCTCGCCGAATTCGCCCGTTTTCCTTCCCTGACTCCGGAGAATGTTTCCCAGGTTCTCGTCTATGACGGGTTCGAGCATTTTGCCGAAGCTCACCGGAAGGGCTGCGGAGTTCTCTATCTGACGGCCCATTTCGGCGGCTGGGAGCTCGGCTCCTTCTGCCATGGCGTGTACGGGTACCCCTGTCATTTCGTGGTCCGCGAGCTGGATAATCCCCTGCTGAACCGGTTGATCCATCGCTACCGGGACCACAGCGGCGGCCGAGCCATCGACAAACGCTATTTTGCCCGCGGCATCCTGAAGGCATTAAAAGAGAATCAAGCCGTGGGAATTCTCTTCGACCAGAATTCGCTGCTCAGCGATGGCGTCTTTGTGAATTTTTTCGGGCATCCGGCTTGTACGAATGCCGGCTTGGCCCGGCTGGCGCTGAAGACCGGAGCGCCGGTTCTGCTCTCTCTGGTGGTCTGGGATGCGCGGTTGGGGAAATACTGTATTCACTTCGAGCCGGTGGATGTGATTCGCCTTCCCCACCCCGACCGGGAGGTGGAGGCCAATACGGCGCTCTTTACGGAAAGGATTGAAAAGTTTATCGGGCGCTACCCGGACCAATGGCTCTGGATGCACCGGCGCTGGAAGACTCGGCCGCCCGGCGAGCCTCCCCTTTATCCGTTTTGATTTGTGAAGTTCGAGTTTTGCAGTCGGTATGCCCGACCCAACATCTAATTTTTCAGGAGAGGTTATGAACCGGATTATCCGTACGCCGAAGGCCCCCGTGCCGAAAGCTTCCTACTCGCAGGCGGTCGTCTCGGGGGGATTTGTGTTTGTCTCCGGGCAGGTTGCAATCCACCCGGAAACGAACGAAATCGAGCACGGAACGCTTCAATCGGAAACCGAACGCATCTTCGGCAACATTCAAACCATTTTGGCCGAAGCCGGTTGCGGGATGAAGGACGTGGTCCGCGTGGGCGTCTACCTTGCCGACCTCAAGGACTTTGCCGAGATGAATAAGATCTACGCGAAATACTTCCCGGAAAATCCCCCGGCCAGGACCACCATTGCAGCCGGACTGCTGGGAGTGAAGATCGAAATCGACTGCATTGCCAAGTTGCCCGACTAACCGAAGTTATCCGGCTGGCCAAGTTACCCGGCCACGGTGCCTGAATCGTCGGGCTGGAAAAGAGTCCCATGCACTTCCGCGAACTCGACACCCCGGCGCTGTTCATCGACCTGGATATTCTGGAAAAGAATCTCGCCTCGATGACTGCCTACTGCCGTGAGCACTCGCTCGCCCTGCGTCCGCATACGAAAACCCATAAGACTGTGGAGTTGGCAAAGATGCAGCTCGAGCACGGTGCCCGAGGGCTGACGGTGGCCAAGCTGGGGGAGGCGGAGGTGATGGCGGCGGCTGGAAGCCGGGACATCCTGATCGCCTACCCGGTCTTTGGCGAAAAGAAAGCTGTGCGGCTGGCGAAGCTGGCCCAAGAGATTTCGTTGCTGGTGGCGCTGGACTCCGAGCGGACCGCCGAAGAGCTTTCCCGTGTCCTGGCGCGGGAGGGAAGCGAAATCGGCGTGCTGGTGGATACGGACGTCGGAGCCGGTCGATGCGGTCTGCCGCCGGGAGCGGCTCCGGTGGCTCTGGCCCGCAAGATCGACCTCCTGCCGGGACTAAAATTCCGCGGTGTGATGGCGTTTTTCGGCAACGTCTGGGGTACGCTGGAAGAGCGCGAGCGCATCCTCGGTGAAGTAGCCTTCCAGGTGGAGAAAGCGCTGGAGGCTTTTCGGAAGGAGAAAGTACCCGTTGAGATCGTCTCCGGCGGCTCGACGCCCTCGGCTCCCCTGGCGCATCGGGTGAGCGGGCTTACCGAGATTCGCCCCGGAACCTACGTCTATAACGACCTGAATACTTACCACCAGGGGGCATGCCGGCTGGAGGATTGCGCGGCGCGCGTGGTGGCCACCGTGGTCTCGACCGCCGTGACGGGACAGATCATCGTCGATGCCGGCTCCAAGACGCTTTCGAGTGAAGCGCTGCGTTCCGGGCCGAAGTCCGGCTGCGGGCTGGTGATGGAGGCGCCGGAGGCCGAGTTCCATAAAATGAACGAGGAACACGGCTGCGTGAGGTTACCGGACGCGGGGCCCTCTTTCTGTGTGGGGGATACGGTGACCGTCATACCCAATCACGTCTGCCCGTGCGTCAATATGCACGATGAAGTTTTTTTGGTCCGGAAAGAAGAAGTCGTGGGCTCCTGGCAAGTCGCGGCGCGGGGAAAGGTCCGTTAGCCGGCCCCTCGGTCTTCGTTCCCTATAATGCCGGCGGGGGAAATATCTTTAGTCCTTTCCCGTGTCGTCCGCGCAGTTCCCTCCGAGGAAGAGGGTGTGGTGATGCTGGGAATCCAGTATCTCCGGTGAGCTTTCGAATTTCCTGATTTCCCTACTCCAGGTGGACACTCGATCTGAGGCCTGTCTGCGGCTTTCAATTTCTGCGGACGGCAAGGCCCCTCTTGGGTGGGAGTTCAGAGGGAACTCCGATCCGGACCAGATGAAAGAATTAGGGAGGTTGAAGGTGAAACAATTCGGCAGTACGCTCTTGGCCTTGATCCTTTTTTCCATGCCGGCGGCGGCCGGAACGCTGGTCTTCAAGAACGGCGACAGGCTGCAGGGGAAACTGATCCGGGTGGAGGGAAAGACCCTGACGTTCGAAAGCGAAATGGTCGGGCGTCTTTCCCTTCCGCTGGGGAAGGTGGAAAGTTTTGCAGGCGAATCAGACCTCGCCTTGTTGCTCGAGGGCGGTCGGGTGGAGAGAGGGCTGGCCCGGTTTCTTGCGGACGGCAACTGGGTGGTCGGAGAAGGGGAGAAAACGAAAATGCTTTCTGCCGGGGAGGTTCAAGCGGTCTGGAGCAAGGAGCTTTATGAAAAAATCCGTCCCGAAGAGGGCGTAAAGCTTTGGCAGAATTGGAAAGGCAACTGGAATTTGGGATACGGGGTCATCCAGGGAACGACGGATGCTTCGAGCGTGACGACAAACCTCTCCGGAACGCGGAAGATTCCCGACGCCGCCGGAATCCCCGCGCGCCACCGCATGGGCTACAACTTGAATCTGATTGTGGCTTCCTCAGAAACGCAGGAAGGGATCAAGATTACAACGCAGAGGGCATCGACCCATTTCAGGCAGGATTACCTGTTCACCGGGCGCAGCTTTCTGTTCTGGACCGCCGGATTCAATCACAACGAAGCGCTGGGCCTAAAACTGCGGCAGAGCTACGGCGGTGGGTTCGGCTATGATTGGGTGAAAACCCGGCGGGTGTAATTCAGCCTGCTGGGGGGAGCGACGATCACGCGGGAAAATTTCGAACTTCAGCTCAACCGCGCGCAGGGTGAGATCCTGGTGGGGGAAAAATTCCGGCTGAAGATTCTGAAAGGACTGGAGTGGGTCAACAAGATCCGCGTATTTCCCAGCCTGTCGGAAACGGGCCAATACCGTTTCGACGCCGGCTCAACTCTCGTCAGCCGCCTGACCAAAACCATTTCTTTCCAATTCAGCCTTACCGACGACTACAGCAGTAACCCGCTCAGCAACCGCCAGAAAAACCAATTCACCTTTACCAGCGGCCTGGGATTCCGTTTTTGAGGAGACGCGGGGCCTCTCCCTACCGCCAACCCGGATGAGCCGGTGAGTACCGGACGGAAAAGACCTAAGCCTATTTTCCGAATTCCCTCTTATCAGCCCCGAAAGCATAATGAGAAGAGTCCGGGCAGCCGATTAAGTATACTAGAATCGGCATGTCTTTCGGGCCGTGCGGAGGAGATATGGAAGTTTCTCAGCCTTTACATAAAGGCCGCTTGGAACAGTTGGACAAGCAACTATGGCTTCTGGCGATTATGGTTATCACCGTTTTGTCTTTGGGCTTGGTTCTTTTCATGTTTCCGACGGCCTTTATGGGTAGACCCGCAACGGAGGCGAGCACTCCCGCCGCGCGGCTCGCCCAAGTGCTGGCCGACGATTGGGCGTATACCCTGAAGGAATTTCCCGAATTCGCCACTTTCGTCGGCGCACCGGGCGAAAATCATCGGTGGACGGATTATTCGCTCGAAGCCATCGAGCGGCGCAAGCAGCGCTCGAAGCAGACCCTGGAGCGGTTGCGGTCCGTTGACCGGGCGCAGCTCGATGCCCCCGGCCGTCTCAATTATGATCTTTTTGGGAAACAGGTCGAACGGGATATTGAAGGAAACCGTTTCCCCGGCGAGTGGATGCCCATCACCCAGCTCGGCGGCGTGCAGCAGGATGTGGCGCAGGTCATTGCGTACATGCCGGCTTTTAAAGTGGAGGATTATGAGAACATCCTCGCCCGGCTGCGCGGTTCCCCTGCCCTCATCGATCAGAGTATCGAGTTAATGGAGAAAGGGTTGGCCGAAGGCGTTACCCCGCCGCAGATCGCGCTGCGCAACGTGCCGCAGCAGATTAAAAATCAGATCGTCTCCGATCCGGTCCGGAGCCCTCTTCTGCGGCCTTTTCAACAATTCTCCGACCAGGTAAGCGAGGCCGACCGCGAGCGGCTTCTTGAGGAGGCGAAGACGGCCTATACCGGCCGAGTGGCTCCCGCCTACCAAAAGTTGCACGACTTTTTTATCGAAGAATATCTTCCTGCATCGCGGGAAACGATTGCCATGTCCGCCCTTCTGAACGGCAAAGCCTGGTATGCGCACCGCGTCCGGTACTACACGACCACCAACCTCTCCCCCGCGCAGATTCACAAAATCGGTCTCGGGGAGGTGAAGCGCATCCGGGCCGGGATGGAGCGGGTCCGCAAGGAGGCGGGCTTCGAAGGCAGTTGGGATGAGTTCAATGAGTATCTGCGCACCGACCCGCAGTTTTTCTACACGGAAAAGAAAGACCTTTTGATCGGATACCGTGACGTCGCCAAGCGGGCCGACGCCGGGTTGGTCAAGCTTTTCGGCACGCTGCCGCGCCTCCCTTACGCTGTGGTCCCGGTGCCCTCCTATGCGGAAAAGTCGCAGACCACGGCTTATTACCTGCCGGGTTCGGCGGCGGGCGGGCGTCCGGGACAGTTCTTTGCCAATACCTACAACCTGGAGGCGCGGCCGACCTGGGAGATGGAGGCGCTCACGCTGCACGAGGCCGTCCCCGGCCACCATCTTCAGATTGCGCTGGCGCAGGAGCTTGAGGGCCTCCCGGAGTTCCGCAAGCATACGCGCTTTACGGCCTTCGTCGAGGGTTGGGGCCTCTACGCGGAAAGCCTGGGCGAGGAGATGGGTTTTTATGCCGACCCCTATTCGAAATTCGGCCAACTGAACTATGAGATGTGGCGGGCCATCCGCTTGGTGGTGGATACCGGCATGCACGCGCTCGGCTGGTCGCGGCAGCAGGCGATCGATTTCTTCCGCAATAATACCGGCCGCGCCGAGCATGACATCACCGTCGAGGTGGACCGCTACATCGTCTGGCCCGGGCAGGCGCTGGCGTATAAGATCGGCGAGTTGAAGATCAAAGAGTTGCGCGCGTTCGCTCGAAAAGAGCTGGGAGAGAATTTCGATATCCGCGCCTTCCACGATCAGGTGCTCGGCGCCGGCGCCCTGCCGCTCGACCTGCTGGAGAGCCGCATCAAGAACTGGGTGGCGGAACAGAAGAAAAAAGCTACTGCTTCCCCCACTCCTTAAAGGGGTCACGGAAAAACTCATTTCCGAATCGGGAAGCAACCGTTGAAATTTTAATTCTTATGGGTTGGGTCGCGCTCCTCTTGTCTAGCCTGAGGGCCCGACCCGAGGAAGTTTTTAACTCCTATGCGAACCGAAGAGATGATGGGAGTGCTCCTGTTTGTGGGAACCGTGGGGGCGGTCTATGCGGTGGCGGGTTCTGGTGCAGATAGGATTGTCGGAGCGATAAGATTCAGGAGTGCGCCGCGGCGATGCGGCCTATGCTGCCATGACGTGACGCCAGATCACCACGGGATTCGACTGCAAGGTGATCGGAATTGCGAACTGGCGTTTGTGAATCTTCTGCGCCAGCTCGATGCCGATAATGACACGTCGCGCATTGTAGAACGTCTTGAATCCCAACATCGAGCGCAATCGCCCTTTCACCCGGCGGTGGTCCTGCTCTACAACGTTGTTCAGGTATTGACAGCAACGAATCTTCACCGGGTTCCGCCCCCGGAAGTTGAACTCACCGTTCATTCCCATGTGCCGCAGGGCGCTATGGCTCGGCTGGTGGCCATCCAGAGTGATGCTGTGTGGCTCCCGATGATGCTTCAGCGCCTTGCGAAAGAAGGCCTTCGCCGCTGCGATGCCACGTGCCCGACTGAGAAAGAACTCCACAGTGTTGCCCTGTCCGTCCACGGCTCGATACAGGTACATCCACTGGCCCCGCACCTTGATAAACGTTTCATCAACCCGCCAACTCCCACCCACCGGCCGTTCGAATCGGCTCCAACGCCTTTCGCAGATTTCGGCATAGCGAACGACCCACCGCAAGATTGTGGTGTGCGAAATCGGTAAACCCCGCTCACCTAAAATCGCGACCAGGTCCCGGTAACTCAGTTTGAAGCGTAAATACCAGCGAAGGCAGAGAAGTAATGATGTCGTCTTCGAACCAACGTCCAGCAAATAGAGGATTCCGTTCCGTTTTACGATGCGCCATATCTCATTATCGCCAATCTCCGTTGGCTGTCTGCACCAGAACCCGTTCCGGTCGAACGAGGTGCGGCTGTGGCTGACCATCATTGCCTACAACCTGGGGAACCTCTGGCGGCGGCTGGTATTGCCACAGAGGATCGGGAACTGGTCTTTGACGAGTCTCCAGCAGCGGCTGGTGAAGACGGGCGGACGGTTGGTGAAACATGCGCGATATTACTGGCTTTTGCTGGCCGAAGGGCACTTGAGCCGGAGGCTGTTCAGCAGCATGCTGCGAACGATCTCGGCACTGCCGCTGCCAGACGGCTAGCGACCCAGGAGAGAGGGTAATTTTAGGTGCTCAGAAGTGGTCGGGCCAGATCAGTGTCAGCGGCGAGGCAGGCTGGGCAGGCGAAACCCGCACAGTGACTCTGAAGAACAGCCAAAATGTGCCCTACTACTACCTCAAAGAGGCCAGAGCTGTTTGCGGTTGACACGACAGGGTAAGAGGCAAGGTTTTCGGGTGAAGGGGAAGCTCATAATGGAAATTCCAGTTTAATTGAACTTAGGAAAGCTATAGGGCTGCCGGTTAATTCTTAATCTGGGTGGCTGAAGAAGCTGGTAAAATGTCGGGATGAGAATACCGATACTTCCAAACGGGAGGAGCCAGCGTTATGGGTAAACGGCGAGATACCTACAAGTATGACTTCAAGAAGGGGAATAAAATTGTCCACAGCGGGATTACGGACGACTTGGACCGACGAGAGAAAGAACACCAACAGAAATGGCCCAAGGGGCACATTAAGCAAGTAGGTAAACGCACGACGGAGGAAGCCGCCAGGGAGTGGGAAAAGAAAAAAGGAGTTTCATAGTGGGGAGGATCGGCAGGTCAATAATTGCCTAGCATCCGGAGTTCGCTGTGAAAATAGATCAAAACACCTCGGAGTTGATTAAAGCATTGAATCATATTGCGGAAGAGATTGCCGGATTGTGCGAAGCGGTAGCGATTATTCAGGAGAAGCTCCCGCCTCGACCAGCCTGGGAATAGGATGAATGGGGCTTACCTTGTTTTCTGAGGGCGAGGGCTGGTGACCTGCCGGCTTTCTTCGGACCACCGATTACTGGAGAACAGCGCCAGTCGGCATGGTTAAGTCGCTCTCGTGTTCTTCTTGGTCAGCGTGAGCCGGCATCGCCGGCGAGCGCCCACCGTCATCCGAGCCAGCACGGAGCTGCGCTTTGAACTCGGCTGGCGTCAGATAGCCAAGGCTCGAGTGCGGTCGCACGTCGTTGTAGTGCCGTCGCCATTGCTCGATCCCCACCTTCACGTCCACGCGGTTCCGAAACCACTGTAGGCTCAGATACTCGTCGCGGAACTTCCCGTTGAACGATTCGTCGGTCGCATTCTGCCACGGCTTCCCCGGCTCGATGAGCGCGGTTTCGATCTGCGCCTGGAGCAGCCACCGGAGAATCGCACCCGCGACAAACTCGGGGCCGTTATCGGACCGGAGGTAACGTGGGGCTCCGTGGACGCTCACGAGCTGCGTGAGCACCTCGATAACGCGCCCGGACCGAATGCCGCCGGCCACGTCGATCGCGAGTGACTCGCGGGTCCATTCGTCGACGACGGTGAGGCACTTGAGCGTCTGCCCATTCGCGCAGGTGTCGAACACGAAGTCGTACGCCCAGACGTGATTGACCGCAGTGGCGGGCACCGGGCGGGGCCGGAAATTCGGGGTTGTCAAGGGTTCCGGTGGAGAGAAGGTCACGGTAAGCCTGAGCAATGACGGAGACGGAACCTTGGTCCTGATAAAGACTGGCAAGGGACTCATGGGTCGGCTCGTCAAGAAGAACTGGTCAACCCCCATCTTCAACGAGATAGTGAAAATGCTTGAGGAGGGAAAAGAATGAAACCGAAACTCATTTCTGCCTTCCTGTTGTCATGCCTGTTCCAAGCATCCCTTCTGCACGGCCAGTCCTTCGAGAAGGTTCAATTCATGCTGGGGGGACAAACCAAGGGAACCAAAGTCATCCTTGTCCTGAGCGACGATTCGGTTAAGGTTCTCGGAGCTCAGACGGCCCAGGTTCTCAAGGAAATCCCCTACTCGGAGATCGAAGCCGCTACCTACTCCCGATCCAAGCACCCCCGCTGGAAGTCAGGGATCGGGGTGGCCTTGTTCGCGGGATTGTTCGCGGCTCCCCTGTTCTTTATGAATGGTAAGAAGCACTGGCTCACCTTCCAGTCTGGAAAAGACTCCATCGCTCTGCGGTTGCACAATAAGAACTACCGCATGGTCTTGGCAGCCGTGGACAACAAGAAGGGGCTGGAAGTAAAACGAATCATCGAGTAACGATCAACCCCCCGGGGCTGCTCCAACAGCCCCGGCAGGTCAAATGGGGCGGAGATTTAAAACGAACGGAGTACTTTGGAGCGCAATCGACTACGGCGGACAGGAAATGTATTCGAGACCTACATTGCGACGATGCCGAACGGCATCCGCTACTTCATAGGCGCGTCCAGGGATGGGGTAGGGGTGGAGCGTCTCAAGAACTATCACCAAGACCTCGTGACCCAAGATGGAGCCGATCCGGACGGCCTTTCCGGGCATGGTTTCAAGCCGTTCATCGTCCAGCCGTACTTGTATCTGGACCCTGATCTGTTGGCTTCGGAAAACGCAGAGATCCTACAAGCTCTGTACGACAGCGTCCGGATTCTGAACGATGCCTTGCCCCCGGAGTTCCAAATTGTGACGCGGGGCACCCGCGCCACGGGAATCGCAAACTGGGGTGAAATCGTAGTGAGCCTTGAATCACCTGCGTCCATCAGCTCGAATTGCGGCGCAACGGTGGTAGCGTGCGCAGAGTTCATCCCGATAGAGGGCAACACCCTTTCATCCGTTCTGCACCTTCCGGACGACTTCGACACGTCCGAGTACATGTTCCCTCGCGAAACGATTGTTCATGAGTTTTTGCACGCGCTGGGCATTCAAGGGCACGTGGATAGCGTCGAGTTCCCGGACAGCATCATGGGCAAGGCGGGCGAGTACATCCCAAACCTCGTTCACATCATCAGCAAGATCGACCAGGAAGCGCTGCAGATCATGTACATGAGCCAGCTAACCGACCTCTACAATGACTGGGGCGAATGGTCGGATACCAGCTTCCACTTGGTGGGCCGGACGGACGACGGGATCCTGAACTTCGGCGTGGCGCTGTTCAACGGACTGCCGCAACCGTGGGTGCGGGGCACCCTGCCGAATATGGATTTGGTCGACAATGATCGCCTGGACGGCACGGCCACCTGGAGTGGAAACCTGCTGGGATTTTCCGGATCGTCACCGATAGCCGGAGATGCCGAGCTTCAAGTGCACCTGTCCACGCTGACAGTTCCTGATAACGAACAGGACTTGCGGTTTCGGGATATCTTCTTCTTGAACCGTTTCGAGTCCGACTCGTCAGATCGTTGGTTCCACACCCGCAACATCTACTACAAGGTCAACGTTTCCGGCAATGGCTTCCAAAATGTTCGCGGCGAAGGATACGAGCAGGGACACATCACGGGGGCATTCCTTGGCCCTGAACACGAGCACATGGGCGGGACCGTCAAGAGGACCGATATGGTGGGCGCGTTTGGAGGCAGTAGATAACGGATTTGGCTGACAACAATAGGTCGGTGGCATCTTAGATCGGCGCATCGAGTGTAGGATCGTGTCTGACGGTGAGATGCAAGGTCTGTGGTCCCGTATTCTGGCTGGAGAAGCGAACGCTCCTGGGACTTACGCGAAACGGACCGTCAATTTCCTTCCGGATCTCGAAAAGACCGAAGCCGCGCTGTTCACCAAGTTATGCGGATTCGTCTGGACAACAGTCGCAGATGAAAAGCTTGTGCCGTTGGTGTTTGACAAAGGGGCGGAAATCTACAAAAGAAACGGGGTTGATTTCATCGACTTAAAGGAGCTTGACAGTATTGGTCTTATTCATCACACCGCAGTGACGGAAGGCCTAGTAATAGGAATGCTTCCCAAGAGAGTTTCTGCAACCTACTTCGGCAGGCCGCTTGCATTAGAGATGCCCAACAATAATGAGAACAAACTTGAGATTGGAGAGGTGATACTTACACGCATCGGGGAGGACCTTGCGCCGATATGTGGAAGCAAGCCCGTGGAGAGATTCTGGGAGTATGTGAGAGACAAATGGAAGAAGTACTTACCGAAATCGGAGACGGAACAGAGTCTCTCTGAAACTCCAAACGTCCATGGGTAGCCCCCCTCGGGGCCAGGTCGAACAGTTCCCGATCACGGTCCCGTTCCAAGAACTCATCGAGTCCCTTCATGAGACGGGCCATAGAAACCGGGTCGTTCTGGGTGACGTGCTCCAGGTAGCTGCCCCTGTGGTGCTGTCTGGGCCTCGATCTGTAACGAAGATCGAGTAAACAGGAGACGCCATGAAGAAAAAACAAGACGGTCTGGTTCCCATTGCTGAAGAAAGAGCTGGCGCCCAAAGAAGGAGTCCGCCATGCAGCTGAAATCTTTCCGTGTGCGGAAGTTTAGAAATATCGAGGACTCGGGAGAGGTCGAGTTGCTCGATGCGCTCACTTGCGTGGTCGGGAAGAACCAAGCCGGGAAGAGTGCGCTCCTACGAGCGCTGCACAAGTTCAACCCACATCGTCCCGCGCCGTTCGACATGCGCCGCGAGTGGCCCCGAGGTCAGCGCACCGAACGCAACGAGAAACAGATCGTCTGCGAGGTGAGCTTCACACTATCGTCCGAAGAGTTGAAAAAACTTGGAGAGATAGCTGGTCAGGAGTTGAGCGGCACGGATATCGTCGTCACGAAGGACTACAAGGGAAACTTCGAGATTCAGGTCCCAGAAGATTCGACGCTCTTCATTCAGGTAATCAGAGAGCGGGTCATTGGAAGATTGCCAGATGGAAGGGACTCGCTGGCTTTCTGGAACGCGACCGGAACTCTTTGATCTGCCCGTTCCCGTCGTCGGGATTGTCGTTCCCCGCAGGCGCGCCATGAAGCCCCGGGCAGCGAAAAGCCAGAAAACCAGGAGTTGAAAAACCTTACAAATCCTTACATTGAGAAAACCAGTGCAAGGCGCTATTTGGAGGCGCGCAGATGGCCTGATGGCCCGCATTGCGTGGTCTGTGGCGATGATTTCGACATCACAACACGCAAGCGTGCGGGGTTCTACCGTTGCAACCCCTGCAAGGAAGATTTCACCGTCCGCACGGGGACAATCTTTGAGCGGTCCCACGTACCTTTGCGGAAGTGGGTTACGGCTATGCGATGTATTTGCTCGTCGCAGCAGAGTATCAGCTCGCTCCAGCTAGTGAGCTAGTTCCCCCCTTCCAACCGCAAGGGGAACTGCGACCCTGGTTCCAGCGTCTCGATCAACGGCTTCGCCACTTGACAGGCGAGCCGCTTTGCCGGACTCGAAGAAGCCCTGTGGCAGTACAAATAAATACAAGGGTCCGCTGCGCCGTTTCGCGCCCTGGACAGCTGCGGGCCGATCCGGGAGACGTGGCTGTTTACGAGGGAAAGGGGATGGATGGGCTTGGTTGTCGGGTTTTTCCGGGCCGTGCTTGCCGGGCCGAAGGAAACCTTTCGGTCATACCAGCCGCCTGAGCCGTAGCGGAGGGAGCGGAGCTTCGCGTCGCCTTCCGGTGTGCTAGACTCCATTGGTTTGCTGGCAGGCCTTCCCTGACAGGAGTTCGTTCAGGAGCGAGCCGCACTTGGGCGCCGCGCACCGCTTCGGTCGAGACCCAGGCCATCAGCAGACGCGGCAGCTTGCCGAAGGGCAGCTTGTACTCATCCGTTCGACTCAAGATCAACTTGTAAGGCCCATTGACGCGCTTGCACTGATGTCGGTCTCCGGGGTTGGAACGGGGCAGGCTGCACAGCACCATCAGCCGCGCCATGAAACCGAGCCCTCTTCGAGCTGGCCTGGTTTTGCTCCGCCCTTGACACCGTCTCGACCAGCCCTGATAATCTCCCCTAGTATTCGCAATTTCCTTTCCTAGACAAGGAGGAGCAATGGTGCGAGTTGGCAAGTGTGCTTTTATCGTTGGACTGGTGATCGCCGGGGCCGGCGGCTTAGGCTTGGAACAGGCCTGGTTTGGCTGGGTACTGGCAGTGCTCGGCCTGGTCGTCGGATTCTTGAATATCAGCGACCAGGAGAGTCAGACCTTCCTGTTAGCAGCGATAGCCCTTATCGTAGCGGCAAACGCGGTGGGAGCGATCCCCTACATCGGGGAGTTGGTGACCCGGATCATCGCGAATCTGGTGATCTTCCTGGGGGGCGCGATCTTGGTGGTAGCGGTTAAGAGTCTGTTCACGGTAGCAAGAAACTGAAGTCGCTCTGACGCCGGCGTCATCGGGACCGGGAAGCCTTCTCGCGAAAGAGGCGTTCTCACCCCGTCGCTAACACCGTTCCGGAACGCCGAAGCCTATCCATCCGCGTTCATCACTGGATCGTTGCGTAGCTGCTCTTTTGTGGAATAGCTTCAGAGCGGTTTTTCTTTCGCCGCTCAACCTGTCGCCCGCGCCGTGACTTGAGGTCTATCCCCGCGTGTGCGGGGAACCTCTAGTCTATCCATCGCCGCAACCGCCCAGCACCCCTTCCAGGGCTTGCATCTCTCGCCAGTCCACCGTCAGCTCGTACTTGCGCTTTTCACCTTGACCACCTGGCGTGCAAACCAGCAGCGGTTCCGCTCGCGTGAAACTAAGATGTCCTCTCCCGGTGAAGGTCAAGGATCGCCTCATGGTGGCGATCCGGCACACCTGCTGTATCTTCAAGGAGCCGCGCCAGCCGATCGAGAAACATCACCTCAACGGAAAAACCACCGATAACATCTGGAACAACCTCGCCGTCCTCTGCCGGAAAGCTGCCGGCAAAAGAGGGGCGGCGTCGAATGTAGTGCAAAAACCTTCGTTGCTCCGAAGCGCGGCCGTTATGTCCTGTTGCTCGTGAACTGGGGTGACGAGCCTACAACCGTCAGCATCGATGAGTTTGTCTGGGATGCCGAATAGTTGAAAGCGTTAGATGTTGTTCTTAAATGGCGATCCGCTCTACTTCGTCCAGGGAAATCTCTTCCTGTCTCCGGTCGTAGAGCATGGTGGTGCGGGGGGACTCGTGGTTAGCGATGTGCTGCGCCGTTTCCAGGGTGCCGTGGTTCTTGAGGTAGGCGGTGATGCCGGTGGCGCGGAAGGTGTGGTTGCCGATGCGGGTCAGGATGCCGGCGGCTTTGGCCCGCCGCTGAATCATACGGTAGGCGTCTTGCTGCCACAAGGGATTGGCGGTGAGCAGGCCGGTGCGGCCGGCGGCCGTCCGGAAAAGCGGCCCGTCGAGGTCCTCGGCAATGCCGGCGGCGGCGAGGTAGGAGTCGAGATACAGCTCCAGGTTGTGATGACAGGGGACTACATGCTCTTTGCCGCCCTTCTCGTGCAGCCGGACCCAGCCGCGGCGTCCCTGCACGAAATAGTCCCGGACCCTCATCCGCAAGACGGCGCTGACGCGGGCGAAGGTGTAGACCATGGCGCCGATGAGCGCCCGGTCGCGCAGACCCAGCAGCAAAGGTTCCTCAGTTTCGGTTCCATCGCCGTGCTGCACGGTCCGGACGGTCCGGATGCTGTCGAGCAAGGCGCGGGCTTCCTCTGCAGTCAGCACCGGCGTCTTGCCCCTCTTGAGGGAGTATTTGGGGCCGCGCACGGCGTGGGCCGGGTTCACCTCAGGACCTGGCCGGTGACCAGCCAGTCAAACAGAACGCGAAGCGCCGCCAGGTGCTGCTTGACGGTAGCCGGGGCCAGTTGGCCCTGCAGGTGCTGAATGAAAGCGGCGACGTGGACCGGCTGCACGTCGGTGAGCCGGCCGATGCGGTGATCCTGACACCAGGCCGCAAAGCGGCGGGCGGCGTTGAGGTAGGCGCGGCGGGTGTGGGGGTTGTTGATCTGAGCGGTGAAGAACTCCAGCATGCGCCTGGCGGCCTGGGGAGTGGGCGTGAAAAGGGAAGCGGGGAGCTGTTCTGTGCCGGGGGAGATGGTCAGTTCAGTGCTCATGGCGAGGCCTCCATTCTCTCGGGTGTGAGATCCTCATACGGACCGGACTCAGCCGAATATCCTGACAGCCAGCCAACCAAAGAACGCGGCATTCGCTGCAACCAGTGCCGCGCCCAACTCTCTGTGGTTCCGTCGGATCGCGACCGCGGCCACGAGATACCCGCCGACCGGAAACAGCCCCCACACGAAGAAGCGCGGTGTCATCGCGAGGTACGCCGAAGCCGGCCCGACCAGGGCCGCAGCCACCAGCAGCGGCATTGGACGTCTGCGGGCCAGTCCGAACGAGGCCGCCAGCACGCTCAGCGCCACCGCCGGCCAGAAGAGCAAGAGGGGCCAGAAATCCACCAAGTCAACCATACTCATGGGAGCACCTCCGTCGCGATCCATAGTAGCGTGTGATAATGTCCTTTATAACACTCCTACCAACCCCTTCTCAACGGTCCCTTTCCTTAGGCCGTGAGGTTTACTTGGGGAATTTCTGCTGCCGCCATTGCTTTTTGGGGAACAACTGCTGCAGGCATTGCTCTGGGGGGGAGAACTGCTGCTGCCAGTAGTGGTCTGGCACTGGGTATTACACCCAAGTTAGTTCGGGAAAGAATCCTAATTTACTGTAATGTCGACAATGATGCCGTATTCAGAAGATCTCCTAGAATTCCAGTTTTTTAGCCGAGATAAAGGGATTGCACTCAATTGATCTGTTGGCTCGTGCGGCATGAGAAAGGCTATTATATCTAACGTGTCGACTCGCTCCGGGTTCTGCAATTTTGGTAGAGAGGTTTCGTCCACGTAGACAAGCACAAAGATTTCCCCCTCTCTCGTCTTGTGAATTTCCGGGTCATGGGTTCTACCCATCGCTCTAGCGAGGGCGACATCGTCAACGGCTTGCCCGGACGTGTCCCTCAGTGACCAGCGCCTTGCGAATCCAAATACACCATTGGGCAGTTGGGAGATTTTCAAATTTTCTTCCAACGGACTTAACACCCGAACTCCATGTGTTTCTCTGAGACTCTCTCGATTCGCCCCAATGACAATGGCATCGGGAGGCCGAGTCGGTTCGATGGGGGGTGGAGGGACATCGGGAGGCCGAGTCGATCCGATGAGGGTTGGAGGGACATCGGGAGGCCGAGTCGGTCCGATGAAGGTTGCAATAAACGTAACGATGGTTGACCTGACCCCCTCAAACCGGTCCAGTTCTAATGTTAGAGTTGGACCTGGAATAGGGAGGTCAGGATGGTCAAGAGGAAGCATTCGATCGAACAGATTATCGGTAAACTTCGAGAGACCGAAGTGGAACTTGCCCAGGGTCGCAGCGTAGCCGAGGTGTGCCGGTCGTTGGGGGTGACCGAGCAGACCTATTACCGCTGGCGAAAGGAGTAGGGCGGTCTAAAGATGGATCAGGCCAAGCGGTTGAAGGTCCTCGAGCAGGAGAACACTCGCTTGAGGAGGGCGGTTGCAGACCTGACCTTGGACAAGCAGATTCTGCAGGAGGTCACAAGGGGAAACGGCTAAGCCCGGCGCGTCGCCGGCAGTGGGCGGCGCATATCTGTAAGGCGTTGGGTGTCTCGGAACGCCGGGCTTGTCGAGTGCTCAGCCAACCCCGGTCCACCCAGCGCCATCGATGCATCGCTGCTCCCGACGAGGATGCCCTGACGAGGGCCATCGTCACCCTGGCCGGTCGGTTTGGTCGCTATGGCTATCGTCGGGTCACGGCCTTGCTGCGGCGAGCCGGCTGGAGGGTCAACCATAAGAGAGTGGAGCGCATCTGGAGGCGGGAGGGGTTGAGAGTGCCGCAGAAACAGCCGAAGCGTGGACGCCTTTGGCTCAACGACGGATCGTGCGTTCGTCTGCGCCCCTGCAGTCCGAACCACGTCTGGGCTTACGACTTCGTCCAAGCCCGCACTCACGACGGGAGGGCTTTCCGGTTGTTGACGGTCATCGATGAGTACACTCGGGAATGTCTGGCTATCCAGGTGGCCCGCCAGATTCGATCCGACGATGTCGTGCAGCTACTGGCCGATCTGTTCGTTCTCCGAGGTCCGCCCGAGCACCTTCGCTCGGATAATGGCCCGGAGTTCTGCGCCCAAGCTCTACGAGAGTGGCTGGGGCGAATCGGAGTGAAGACGCTCTACATCCAACCCGGGAGTCCCTGGGAGAACGGCTACAACGAGAGCTTTAATGGGAAGCTCCGCGACGAGTTGCTCGACCGGGAGATCTTCTACACCTTGCAGGAAGCGAAGGTGTTAATCGAGCAGTGGAGGCGACACTACAACAGGGTTCGACCTCACAGTGCTCTTGGTTATCGTCCACCGGCACCGGAGGCCATGGAAATCCCGCCGCTGCTCGGGAGGCAGCTGCCTCCCGACCTAGGGACAGAATTACCGCTGAACTAACATACGAGTTGGTACAATCACTGGGGGCAGGTCAATTCAGCGCTGCCTCCTTATGACCACCGATCCCGGCGACCTGGTGCTTGACCCGACCTGCGGGAGCGGCACTACCGCGTATGTCGCCGAGCAGTGGGGGCGGCGCTGGATCACCTGCGACACCAGTCGCGTCGCCCTGGCCCTGGCACGCACCCGCATGATGGCTGCCAAGTTTCCCTACTATCTGCTGGCCGATTCGCCCGAAGGCATCAAGAAGGAAACCGAGCTGACCGGCAAAATGCCGCCTGAATACAAGACGGAGCACGACATCCGCAAGGGCTTCGTCTACAAGCGCGTACCGCACATCACGCTCAAATCGATCGCCAACAACCCAGACATCCAGGAAGACATGACGCGCGAGCAGATCGAAGCTGCCATTGTACGCCATACCGACACTGAAACGCTCTACGACCGGCCCTACGAGGACAACAAGTGCGTGCGGGTGTGCGGGCCATTCTCGGTGGAAAGCCTTTCACCGCATCGCGTGCTCTCCACGGCCGACGAGAATCAGGATGGCACGGTCAGCGAGCAAGAAGGCCGCAAGCAACAAGACTTCTCCACCATGATTCTGGAGAACCTGAAGAAGGCGGGCGTGCAGAATACCCGCAAGAGCGAACGGCTCAGCTTCGACCGGCTCGATCCCTACGCCGGAGCGTGGCTGCACGCAGCAGGCGAATATACCGACGCCGACGCCAAGAGCCGCCGTGTCACGGTCTCCATTGGCCCCGAGCATGGCACCGTCGGCCCGCAACAAGTGAAGGAAGCCGCCAAGGAAGCGGTGCAGGGAGTAGGTTTTGACATGCTTGTTGTCTGCGGTTTCGCCTTCGACCCGCATGTTGCCGAAGAGGTGAAACGCTATGGCAGCCTGACCGTGCTTCCCACCAAGATGAACCCCGACCTAGCGATGGGCGACGAACTGCTCAAAAAGACAGGCGCCGGCAACCTCTTCATGGTCTTCGGCGAGCCGGACGTGGAGAAAAAGGAGCAGAAGAACGGCCAGCTCGTCGCCACGATCAAGGGTGTCGATGTCTACGACCCGACCACCGGCCAGATTCGCAGCGCCTCTACCGACGACATCGCCTGCTGGTTCATCGATACCAACTACAACGGCGAGAGCTTCTTCGTGCGACACGCCTACTTCACAGGAGCCAAACAACCGTATGACAATCTCAAACGGGCGCTCCGGGCAGATATCGACGAAGCAGCCTGGAGCAGTCTGTACAGCACGGTTAGCCAAGCGTTCGACAAGCCAGAAACGGGCAAGTTCGCCGTGAAGGTCATCAACCACTATGGCGACGAGGTGCTGAAGGTGTTTGAGATATGAGCGCGGCAACGCTCCCCGTTCATGGTTTCAACCACACAGCACGAATCGGGCAACCGTCGCGCGGCGGGCCGTCAGGCACCATAGCGCAACTTGGCGACGGCCCCACGAGCGGCCAGCTGGCCCCGCGCATAGCGGCCCGGCATGGAGGGGGACTGCCAGCGTCCGGCAGTCTGCAATTCGACGACGGACGCTCCGGCGGTGGCCAGCGATTGCGCTGACCCGACCCGGAGCGAATGGCCGGAGACGCGGCCCTCTATTCCCGCATCCTGGGCGCGGCGCTGGATGATCGCGCGGATGGATTGGGTGCTCAGGCGGCCCCGTGGCTTGCCGGCCTTATCGAGGCGCTGGAACAGCGGCCCGTCTGCAATCCCCGCCGCATCCATCCAGGCGCGGACCCGGACCACTGTCGGCCCGCCGATGTACTGTGCGACCCCTTCGCCTTCCTGATCCGTCTTCGATCTCCGAACGGTGAGGGTGTTCCCGCCTTCGGCTTCGAGGTCGGCAACGTGGAGCGCGGCGGCTTCCGACACCCTGAGCATGGCGTCACTCATGACGGCGACGATCGCGGCGTCCCGAAGGCCTTTGACGGACCTTCCATCGTTGGCCGCTACGGCTGCTGCGGCATCGGCCTGTTCCCAGCGGACCCCGGCCACCTGACCCCGGCCCCGTTCGGCTCCTTTGCGCCGGAAACCTCGAAGGTCGCGCTCGGTGGCCGGACCAATGGGCGACGGCTTGCCCGCCAGTTTCATCTGGAACCGGACGGCGGCGGCGACCATGCCGGCAACGGCCGGGGAGCGGCCCGCCTCGTACAGGCCGGCGAGGTACGCGGCCAAGGCCGCATCGTGCAGGCGGCGGCCGGCGAGCCATCGATCGAGGCGGCGCAAGGCTCCGGCGTAGGCGTGGCGGGTGTTCTCGCTGATTGAGGCCCCGGCGAGCTCGCGGGCGGTTTTCTGGACGGCCAGGTTGGGGGCTTCGGTTGTGACGGGAACGACTAGGCGCATGGGGGTTCTCCCTTCCCTTGATTACTTGTGATAAGTGCAATTATCGCAAGTAATATGAGGGTTCGTCAACCCCTGGGGCCGATCCACCCGGTATGGTTGAAATCGATGATAGACAAGCCACCGTTACCGTCAGTGCCTGAAGAAAGTCGTGCCAGAAGAAGAAGAGGAAAGCGATGAAACCGATGCAGGAAGTGGCTGGATCACCCGGACAACCAAGTTCTGTACCTGGAGATAGCGGACGAAGTGATGGAGGAGTTCCGACAGGGGGAAACATCGGACCCCGGACGGGGAGATGGACGCGGCCTCGATAGAGAGGGAGAAGAACGCCGAACCACGGTTACTGATGAGCTTCCCTTGATGCGGCTCCGTTCCAACGGTCATCAAGGTCCGTGGAGATTCTTCGCAAGCCGTCCAGAAGTTCAGTGTCCTCCAGTCCGTCGACCGATCCCGCTGCCGCCTCCTGATCACCGAGAATGCGATTCGTGACCTCGGCGCTGTTTGCCGCTTCGCGCTCGGAAAGGTCAAGGAGTCGGTTATATCGGGCGTCAAGCTGCTGAGAGTCTGCGAAGGTTTCGAGACGGCTGTACGAGCTCTGCAGGGTTCGGACGGACGTACGGTAGACGACATGGCTGGTCGTGATTGTGGTCGGTTTGGAATTTAGGCGAGCCAGTTCACTCGCCAATCGCCGCCGGTTCGCTCTGACCCGCTCGTTGTAAGCACGGACAGCTTGATTGTGCCGGTTGACTACCGTTCAGTAGTGTCTCAGTTTGAATCAGCGCTGCTGTCGTCGCCGCCTCCGCTGTTGCCACCATCGCCGCCGTCACCGGACGGCGCGTCCGCGACTGGCTCCGGTAGGTCGTATACGAGTTCTGACCGTTTCTCTAGCTCTTCGTCGTAGCCCTCACCCTGGAAATCCTCGTCTCGCGGCACTCAGTCACCTCCTGATGTGTTCATGAACAGAAAGACAACAAACGCGCACAGCCCGACAACATAGAAGAGCCCGCTGCCGAAGTTCAGCCCCAGAATCCAGCTGTTCGCGGCGGATGGCGCCGAGGCATTCGTATCGACTCCGCGGCGCTTCGCCCGTTCGCGTATCCATGAGCCGGACATGCCGAACCAGAATGACGCGAACAGACATACCGTGCTGAGCAGCCAGCACACCCATGCGGCCTGCAGCGAGATCAGAGCGGTGGCGTCGTTGCCCAAGAACCGCATGATCGCGAACGACACGGCCAGCCCGGCACCAGACAGCTTCAGGACCGCTTCGTCGTTGGCAGAAGCAATCCTGTTCGTCTGATCGCGCATCTTCTTCAGTTGCGCGACATCCTGATTGGAGCGTTGCGCCATGGCCTTACCGGGACGCCTGCCGCTTCAGGTACGGTCCGGGCTTCGGACCCCGCGCCTGCACCAGCTCCGCAATCCAGTCCACGTCATACAGCATCTCGGTCATCCCGGCTGCCTGCGCCGGGGTCACCTGCAGCGTCCTGTGAATCCGGCAGAAGTTGTAGTGCGTGAGCATCAGCGCTACGTGGTGCGCGTGGTTCTCGGATTATTTCAAACTGAGACACTACCTACCGTTCGGACGCCTTGCTTGTAGCGTCGAAGCGCGTCATTGTATTTGGCGATCGCCTGTCGTTGTTTCTGCTGAGCCTGACGGAGTTTGCTACGAATCTGCGAGGCCGAGTATCGGCGTGCCATGAAGCCTCCTTGCCGTCGTTGGACTACTACTTCTTCTTGTTGGGCCGTTGGGTTAGAGCCGAAGCCGCAGCTGTCTTGGCCGCCTGACTCGACTTCGGGTTACGAAGCACCTTGCTCGCTGCCGTCGCCGCCTTTCGTCCCGTCACTTCCGAATTAGATTTTCGAGGCATGTTAGGTCCCTCCTTTATCGTGCGGAAAGTATCGTTTCTTAGCACAGCACCTATCTCGGGCATGTCAAGGGACATTTATACAAACCGTTTGTGAAGTTGACATTGATTCGGCAGTCGCGTAAGGTAGCCCGTACCGTGAGGGAGGATACCAGCTTCTACCGCCAGTTCGGGCAGAACTTGCGTCAGGCAAGACGAGAAGCTGGGCTGTCCCAAGCCGATTTGGCCATAGCGGTCGAGCTGACCCGGCCATCCGTTTCAAACATCGAGAGAGGACGTCAGGGGATCTCGCTGCATACCTTCGGGAAGATGCTGCGCGTCCTGAACGTGCAGCCCGGCAAACTGCTGCCCGCCGCTTCTGCTCCGTCGACACTGCGGCCCCCATGGCTGACCAGCCTGGCGCAGGAGGAGCGGGACTTCGTCGAGCGAGGTCTTCGCCGACTCAGAAAGGAGAATCATGCGTCTTCGTTTGATGCGAATCCGGAGGACAGCAAGGACCCTGCTGTCGGAACTTGAAATTCAAGAGCCCCCCGTACCTGTTCGAAAACTAGCCCGCCTTCGCGGGGCTCGCATCGTTCGAGTCTCGGGCGAGGAGGGCGACATCGACGGCTTTCTCTACCATGAGGGCGACGAGGTGGTGATCGGCATCAACCAAGACCAAGCTCCCGTGCGACAGCGCTTCACCATTGCCCATGAGCTCGGCCACCTGCTATTGCACGAGCATGGCCAGATCCACGTCGACTGCGGGTTTCGAGTCCGTCTGCGCAACGGCGCATCAAGCGAGGGGACCGATCAAGACGAGATGGAAGCCAATCGCTTCGCGGCCGAGCTTCTCATGCCGCTCGACTTTCTCATGGCCGACCTCGCGGAACGGGTGTTTGATCTCGCCGACGACAGCCAGCTTCGAGCACTGGCCAAGCGCTACGGCGTCAGCACGCAGACCCTCGCTATCCGGTTAAACGGCTTGGGCTATGCCCCGGCGGTCGAGATCTAATGCCTGGCTGGACCGCGACCAAGGAAAGCGGGCCAGACCATCCCTCGCCGGCTCGCGTCTACAAGGCACCCGTGCAACGCTAAAAGAGTCCGCTTAGGAAAACACTCTTTTGGGGAACCGAGGAGCATCTCGGCATCGACGGCGATGAAGGGCGTTGGTGCGTGAATCGGCGGTGGATCAGATGATAACGGCGGCTCGGGGCACTGGTCCATTCCCACTACAGCACGGCCAGGTGTTTGCTCTTGGCCCCTACCACCGCCGACAGGGGAATCGTTCGGTCGAATGTCGCCAGGCGTCCGTCCCTTTGGACCGCCAAGGAAAGCAGGTATAAGTCGGTCACTTGCTTGGGGCCTAGAATTCGCTCCGAATGGAATCGGTCGCTGTCAGTAATCGACGAGTCGTCCGGCCAGAATGCGTGTTCCTGCTGGCGCGTTGCCATGCCGAGGATGCGGATCGCCTCCGGAGTGGTGACAGAATTGGGATAACCCGATTGCGACATCACGCGGACAAAGCCGTTCTGGGTGAGGGGACAAGAGGCCCAGCCTGACGCACAATTCTGCTCCCACCAAACGTGCGCTCGATCGTGATGGACGTGCCCCGGATCGAGCAGCGCGATCAGTACGTTCACGTCAAAAAGGACCCTCATTCTCCCGGCTCTTCCTCAAGCAACTGATCAACCTGGCCGGTTGTCACAATATTTCTCTTCCCGGGGAGCAACTGAAAACCGTTCCGTATTACAGAGGCTTCGGCCGGCTGACCTTGGAGCGCTGCCCGAGCCAGATCGGAGAGCGCCTTGCCAGCACTCTTCTTTTCGACTGCTGCCAGATTCTTCACCGCGAATAGCACGTCATCGTCAATGTCCAGTGTGGTTCGCATGCATCTGATGTTATCACATCATAACGTGGGTTGCGCGGTGATGTACATTTAGTCCAGATTATCCCTCGACTGCTTTCGGATCGTCATTGCTGCTCGCAGGCTCCTCCTATCCATCAGGCACCGGTAGGGCAGCAATCCTCAGCAGCATCGCTTCGAACAGCCGCTGCGGCCGATGGCGGCGCGCCGCAGGACGGCGGGGGTGCGAGCGATGGCCTGGGAGGCGGGCAGAAGGGCGGATTGGGAAGGGGTTTGAACCATGGCGATATAGGGGATGATAAGGGTACTTTATCGGGCTCTAAAAGAGGGTAGATTTACTATACCAGAGCGCGCCACAGCTCAGGGAAGGGTCGACCTTCGCGGGGGCATTGTCAACTTAACTGGTTGCCGAGGGAGCAAGCCACCATATCAAGTATTCAGACGTAGTTTCACTAGCCATATCTTTGGGGCTGTCTCAGCTTGTGATACGTTAACTTGACAATGCCAACCACCTGGCTAGCAGCCGACGGCGCTTGGTGCGATCGTGAAGCGCCGTGGCTGAAGCGCAAAAGTTGATGTGGCTGCTCGGTGAACCGTAAGCCTCAGCATGAAGAAGAAGGATGTTCCCCAGTTCGACGAGTTGATGGATCCGACGCTTCAGGCATTGAAGCAACTCGGCGGGAGCGCGTCGATCGACGAATTAGTACCGGAAATCGTTCACCTCCTTGATTTGCCTCAGGAAATAACCGAGATTCCGCACGGCAGCAGTGGTCGCACCGAGCTCGAGTACCGGTCAGCCTGGGCACGGACGTATCTTCGCAAGGCCGGGTTACTCGAGAATTCCGAGCGTGGGGTCTGGGCGCTCACACCAGAGGGCTTCAAAGCCGAAGAAGTGGATGGCCGCCAGATCGCTAGAGAGATCGCGAAACTCTTTCAAGACGAGCGGTCTAAGACCAGCGAGGAACCGGAACCGACGGCTGCAGTTGACACCGCGACGACTGCTACTTGGCAAGACCGGCTTCTTGCCGTCCTTCAGTCCATGGACCCGACTGCGTTCGAGCGTTTGTGCCAGCGGATTCTTCGGGAGTCGGGTTTCATCGAGGTTGAAGTCACAAAGCGAAGCGGCGACGGAGGAATCGACGGTCATGGAACGATTCGGTTGGGCGGCCTGATTAGCTTCAACGTCCTGTTTCAAAGTAAGCGGTACAAGGGCAACATCGGCCCTGATTCAGTTCGTGATTTCCGAGGCGCCATGGTTGGGCGTGCGGATAAGGGAGTCATCCTCAGCACTGGAGGCTTCACGGTCGAGGCTCGGCGAGAAGCCACGCGGGACGGGGCACCACCAGTCGATCTGATCGATGGCCTGCTGCTTGTGGAAAAGCTGAAGGAGTTGAAGCTCGGCGTGAAGACCAATCTCGTGGAACACATCGATGTGGTCGAGGAATGGTTTCGCTCCATCTAGCTAGAGCGCCGCAGGCGCACGTGGCTGCGGCGGCCAAGGCGTCGTAGGTCACGCCGGCCCGACCCGATCACTATTGCGAAACGGCATTGCCAATCACTTTGATTCAGCAATACCGTTTCGCAACGCCTAAGCCCTTGCAAACACGTCAGGGGCTAGGGAGTTGCAGAACCGTTCCTTTGTGCAATCGTCCGGGGGTAGCTCCGACACGGAGCTGCTCAGGGCGCAGCACACGACTTGCCCGCGGATCGGTCGCGGTCCGGATCAGCCGCCGAACACGGCGACCACTCAACCCGCGCCGATCTTCAAGGCCCTCCGCGCGGAGATGGCTTCGATGGAATCGCGGCTGACGTGGCGCCTCGTCGGCGCCATGACGCCCTCATGTCCGACTCTGCGGCGCGAGCCACTGGTTCCTGATTTCCAGAAACTCATCCTCCAACCGGCAGACAGCCTCCCAGGTCCTTATTGGCTCAGGGATCACGTCGCCGACTGCTCGATAGTGTTCGAAAAGTTCGTACGAGAGTCTCGCTGCGGCCCGCCTCAACAACAGCTTCCTCGCTACGTCCTCGAAGCCGGTGTTCCTGTAGATTCCCCCGCTGTTCTTCTTCCTTACGTCCGTCTCTGTAATCAGATGACGAAGTCCCGTGAGCACTCCGCTTTCGACATCATCTACGAATGCGAACGGATGCTTGGTCACAGCCCCTCCCACCGCGCCCATAGTCCTCTCCAAGGCCGTCTCCCGCCGCCACCGAATCATCTGCCCGGCCGCGCGCAGGAGTTCCAGCAGGTCTCCTCCTTCTGCTTCGGACGCAGTTCGACGCGAGACCAAGTTCATGGCATCGATGACAGCGTTCCCGCAGGACGACGCCATTGCGTCCTTGACTCGCTCTAGCACTGGATCGCGCGAAGCGGCAAAGGCGTACGAGCACGCGACCTCCAGGCGCAACGATGGCACGCCATACTCAGAGCACTCTTTCGCCACGCGTTTCACTGCATCCCGAGTGCTCTCGTCACGTACGGAATCTGGATACGTCACGACCATCGTTGCGAGCGTCATGATAAGGAACAACGCGGGATGAGACGCTTCCGTCGGCGCGGGTTGGCGAAGGTGGCTGTCGAGATGCTCCTGGCGGCCACCGCCTATAACTTGACACGGCTCTACCACGCGCGGCCGAGCTTCGTTACCCCTCCCGGCTAGCCTCGCCCGAACCGGTAAGCGCTGCGAACTCATCGACCAGGAAGAACCGAACGCCATGGAACTGAAATTTCTATTGCCAATAAAATAAGTGTCGTGTTTTCACACGGACTCGGTCAGGCCACTCTTGCCGACAGCTCCTTGAGGATCGGATTGAGGATTTGATTGAGCCGAGTAAAGCGATGAGGATCAGACAACATCTGGCCAGGACTCTGAATGAATGGTCTGTCCGTCAGTTCATTAGCACATCCGTGAACGAGGGCTTCAAGAGCCTCTTGGGTGGTCTCAAGATGAAATTGAAGCCCCAGGACTCGGTCGCCATAGACAAAGGCTTGGTTCTCACAGGCTTGACTGCTTGCCAAATGAAGAGCCCCTTGGGGCAGGTCGAAGGTTTCCCCGTGCCAATGAAAAACCTCGACTTGCGGAGGAAGGAGTCTCCCCAGTTCATGACTCGCCGCCTTTTCAGAAAGCTCGATCGGAAACCAGCCGATCTCTGGCTCGGGATTCTTGTAAACCTTGGAGCCCAGGACGTCTGCAATGAGCTGGCTTCCGAGACAAACGCCCAGGATGGACTTCCCGGTTTCGATGGCCTGACCGATGAAGTCCTTTTCTGCCTTGAGCCATGAATACTTCGACTCGTCATGGGCACTCATTGGACCTCCCATCACAATCAGCCAGTCAATATCGTTGATGGAGGGAAGCGGTTCGTCCCGATAAAGCTCGGTGAGGCTGACTTGCCATTCACGCTCCTTGAGCCAAGGAAGAATGGCCCCCAAGCCCCCGAAGGGAACGTGTTTTAAGTAGTGAACTCTCATATCAGTGATTCGTCCTTAAGCGCCCGTACTGCAGGCGGGCTGAGGGGGAGTGGTTGTGCTTGACGCTGCTCGGCACAGCGGTTCGCAACTCCGTCACATCTACTCGGATTTCCACCGGATGATTGCTCTGAATGTCCTTTTGCGTTGGCAATTGGGAGAAAAAGTCTTGCCGGACCAATCTTTCAACAACCTTGAGGACCAAATGGTCCTTCTGTGCTTGAATCGCCTGAACCGCATCGGTGATAGCTTGCTTGCACAGTGTGGCTGAATCATCTCCGGTGACCGTAGCTTGGCGTGCTGCTACACGTCGGATCATCTCAGGATGGTAGTAGATGGACTCGACTGAGAAATGTGAAAGAGTGTGCACGCCAAGGCTCTGGAGACGCTCAACGTCTTCTTCCGAGCGACGATCATTATCGACAATACCCCAAACATGTAGCCAGTGCATCGCTGTAGCTTCCCTCAAACCTCGCACGGTGTGTTCTACATCGCGACAGCTGGACTTAGGTATGACTGACACTTGAGGGAACAACAGACTGTAAAGCGGAACATCAAGGCTCTTCGCAGTACCTTCAACAAAGACGATTCTCTGGCGTGCACCAAGGATGTCGCGCTTTAGTTCATCATCGATCGAAGCTTCTGGTGGCAAAAGGTCACACGTCCAGGATTTGGGCTGAGAACTCTCATATTCACAGGACCGCACTAGCAATGTGTGAGCAGATGGATTATCTATAGGCAGCATCACTTCATGTGTCGAGATAACAAAAGCGCAGTCCTTCCGCTTCTCAAACAGCCTTGTAAGTAGTGGGGAGATGATCGACCTGTGCAGATGCCGCTCTGGCTCGTCAATCAAAATCAGGGTGCCCGACTCGGCGGTAAGAATATCAGCTGCGATAAGAAATGCGTTACGCTCCCCGTCCGAAAGCTCGGCAACACTGTAGGCTGCACTGCCATTTCGACTAGCCACGACCTTCTGGCGCTTCTCAATACTGATTTCGATTGGGAGATTTGAGAGCTGCAGGAGATCATTTACGGCCTGAATCGGTGAGGGCGATTTAGCCTTGGCCTGAGCTGCGGCGATTTCTCCGTCTCGCACTAAATTGGCGATGGTTCGCGCGAGCATGGTATCCGCATCAATCAAGTCGTAGATTGCGGCCCCTGCTCTCTCGGCGGCATATTCCTGTCGCCAGCGGGAGTAACCCTGTTGATCCTGAGACCTTATGTTACTCTCAAGACTTTCTCTTCTGTGCGGGGTCAGGTCGAGTGTGTTGGACGTAAACCAAGTCTGGCGATGCGCGGAGATGCGTTTGGCAGATTGGTTGTGGGCGTTGCACAACCGAGAAATCAAGCCGGACTTTCCAGATCCATTAGCTCCCAAGATGAAGAGGATTTCCCCACTTTTAAGGGTGTATCTGACATTTTCATCACCCGTTGGAATTTCCAATTCGAAACGATCAGGCATATAAGACCTTACCTTCAAGCCTAGCGCGGAGCATCTCGCCGAGTCCGTCGCGCGGTTGGCCCGAACGCGACTACGGATCAAGCCGCTGATCGGGACTGGAGACCCGCCCCAATCACTTCATATGGCGATTTTCAGGTCCGTATGACGGGCGAGAACGTCGAAGTCGGCGTCGTTATGAAGGACGGGCGCATCGGCGTGAATGGCGACGGCGCCAATGAGACAATCGATCAACTTGCGAACGGTTTCCCCTTCTCGGCGACAGAGACGATATAGAGCGGCTGCATTATCGTAGTGTACCGGTCCCGTGGGGAAAACGGTCGCCCGCGCGAGCAGCCGACGGAGGTTGCGCAGATGCTGTTCGTCGCGCGCGCCAGCGAGCACTTCCATCTGAACCGCATCGCAGATCGCGATCTCGCTTTCGAGCAGCGACTCAACACGATTGCAGGTAGGGGACCCGGTGTCGCGAAGAAATTCGACCCACGCGGATGTGTCAATCAGAATCACTTCGAGCGACTAGTCCGCAACTCGTCGAGGTCGCCCTCCCAACCCGACCCACGAAGCCGCCGAGCTTCATCGACGCCGAAGGGCTCCGCCGCAAGGGATCGAAGCGCAAAGTTGACCGCCTCGCGCTTTGTCGTCAGGCGGTAACGGCGCATGACCTCTGCGCAGGCCTCATCGTCAATATTTAGATTGGTGCGAGGCATACACTCATCATACACCATGATCGGGCGCCTACCAAGTCGCCTCCGTGCGTGGGCTCGGCAGATGGAAGAAGGTCATCCTCTACGGCGAAATCAAGATTGACCCCGCCAAGCTCAAGATGCGCGACCCTTAGCGTGTATTTCAACACCAATTTGGTCAGTACCCTAACTAGGGAAAAGTCGATATCCGCACCGAAGGCATCCCACAGGAAGGTGACGTACTCTTGCTCATTCAGCCTGTTGCATGAAGCTCACCGCGCAACCCAGGCCATCTACGAGATTCGCTGACCGATGACCATGAGCACCGAACTCATCCTCTCTCCGGCCGCCCAGCTTCAGCCCGAGCCCCTGTTCACACCAACGCCCCAGGCCGCGCCGTCCGGTTGTAAATTGTGAAATACCTGCTCGATACCAACATCATCTCGGAGCCGCTCAGGCCGACGCCGTCCACTCGCATCATGCGACGACTGCGCGAGCACGAGGACGACATTGCGATTCCGGCACGAGATGCGGTTCGGCTGCGCGCGCTTGGCCCCATCGCGACAACGCGCCGCGATCGAGCGGGCGCGACTGAGTGCAGCGGGCAGGACCCCGCCATTCATCGACGGGCGGATCGACGATCTCGTAACCTTCCGCCGAACAACTCATCGGCCAGCGCTGACTTTCTAACCCATCTTGAGGAACTTGCCGAAGATGTCGTTGGCGATCCTCACTCCCGTCTGGTTGTGACCAGCGAAAACTAGGCAGTACAGCGGAGCGTTCTTGCTATTCGTCATCAGCACCGGCACGGTGCAGTGTGGAAAGATCTCCTTGAGACGATTCTGGAATCGCTCTCCCAGCTCCTTGCCCGACTGCTTTATTCTAATGGTCTCTGGTCCAAACAAGCGTCTGCTTTTCCTGGTAAAGCTCTGCTTCCCATTCCGTGCCCCAGAAGCGATCCATCCGCTCACGCACCGCTGGCGCGATGTCCTCCTTCCGGCGCCGCCGCACGTTCCGGTTGATGGCCATGACTGAGAAATTGAGGAACACCTCGATAGTTTCAACACGGGCAACTTTCTCAAGGGTGCTCCACTCCAGCTCCATTCCAAAAGGATCAAGGAAGGCGAGTGCCCGCTTAAAACTCTTCATCTGAAGGTCAGGCGCAATCTTTCTCCGCAGTACGTCGTTGCAGTCACCAGGGTAGATTTCGACCTGTTGATTCGGAAACTCCTTCTGCAGCCCTTCCAGCTTCTTGATTCTCCAATTCGAACTCTCGATGAAGTGGTACTTCGTGAATGGATTAGGAAGCTCCAAGGCCACGCGCGGGGAGCCGTCGACGTACTGCTGCTCATCCCGAGTTTTCGGTTTTCCAGTTCCGGCGAAGCCATCAATGTACTCGTAGCCCTTGCACCATCTCTGGTTCCTGAGAACTGTCACATAGGCTTCGAGGTACTTTCGGAGGAGGCTGAGCTTGTCTACAGACCAACCGCCGATCGTGTCATCCTTGTCCATTACCTTCCAACTCCGCCAAGAGACACGGAGGGCCTTCTGCTATCGGGAGGAGTCTCGCGTGGGGCTGGCATTTCATCCCAGGTCCGCCCGCCTAGGACTCGACCATTTCGCTTCTTCCGCACGCCGCCCCACTGCTTGAAAAAGAACGGTACTACGTCTGCACGGCATTGCTTCTGAATCTCCCTCACCCACATGGCATCAATAGGTCGAGCCCCGGGGCCGCTCTCTCCACCTACGATGACCCAGTGGATGCCGGATAGGTCGATGGTGCCCAGCGGACCCAAGAGAGGCTCTAAGGACAGGAACTTCACGGCAGCTGAAACCTGGCGAAGATGATCTGCTCGCCACAGGTGCTTGGCTGTCTCAATCGACACGCCCATCCACACGTTGGGAGGCCAATTCAGATCGGGAGCGAGATCTGCCAGCCTCTTCGAGCGCTTTGTCAAGATCTGAAATGTGTGCCAGGACGCCTTCTCTATTGTTTCGAACACCCTCTGAATAAAAGGGAGAGGCACCTTTTCGTGGAAGAGGTCGCTCATGCTGTTCACGAAGATCATGCGAGGCCTCTTCCACATGAGGGGCATGTCCACGCGACTTGGCCACAGACGCAGGTCAAATCCCTTCTCATATGGATGGCCCGGAGTCCCGCGCCAGCGTTCGGCGAAGGTTTCAGCATAGCAGTGCTTGCAGCCGGGACTGACCTTCGTGCAGCCCGTCACCGGGTTCCACGTTGAGTCGGTCCATTCGATTGCGGACTTTTCGCTCACCTAGTACGCCTCCTAGCTGACCCTATCCTCAGTAATGAATTCGGAAGTGTCCTTGACTGCTGGCGGCAGTCCGGGACCAATAACCTGCTGGAGAGACGCCTCCTGCTCCGCAAGCTTCTGGTTAAGGCCGAAGAGAAGTTCCAGAGCGTCTTCGTTCGCTCTCATCTTGTAGGCTTTTCGAACGGCCGCGTCGAGGCGAGCATGAGCGCGCTTCAAGGGGCTGTCGCCAGGCAGCTCAAGTGAGCGGTAAAGCTCTCGCAGTGTGAGGTCGTGGTCTTCCATGAGCTGAGCACGCAGCAAACGGATATCGACTGCCGCTCGCGCGACTTCGCGCACCTGCGCGAGTGATGGAGCTTGAGGCCACGGAAACGAGTCATACACCGTCGTGCTCGTGTAGCGGAAGTCGCCCTTAAAAGTCGAGCACCGCTCGACAAACCATCGCCAGTGGATGTCTGACTGCAGGATGCCGAAGGAGTAGTCGTCCGCGAACGTAAAAACCTGTAGTGCGGCGTTCGGATTGACGTTTGCATCGACGAACACAAAAATGGGACGCTTCGTGACCTGTCCACAAGCCACGTAGCGCGGCAACTCTCGCAGCTTCTTCATCAGCGCTGACCGAGGGTACGACAGAAGCCACCACTTGTTGAGGAAGTTCTGATGGTGGTGATTTACGCGGGCATTCTGGTTTTCCGCACTTGCCTCTCGGTTCCGCTTGTCCTCGTTATTAGCCTTCTCTTGGCGGTCGGGAAGAACAGTTTTTTCGATCCGCGCAAACGCTTCGGCGTATGCCCGTGCCTCCAGCATGGAGCGGGGCTGAAAGTCCATCACATATCGACCTGGAGCCGGTGGGTTGCTCGACAGGAATTCATCTGCCGTCAGGTAGGGCTTCAAGACGGCTCGGCTCCTTGGATCAGATTCCATCAAGGCTTTTGCCTCTTCCTGTGCCAACAGAAACCCCTTGTGGCCGTGCGTTTGACCTTGATCGCAACTATCGGACTCCTTGTTCGCCCGAATGGCGTCAGCCGCTGTCACGTCGAAGCGTCCAGAGAGAGCCGCACCGATCCGGTCCACTTCCGCTACCTCCCACGGGCTTCCAGGCTCGATGCACCGTGTCCCGGTCCCCACCTTTGCCAGACACGGGCGCAGCTGTTGGGCGATAAACTCCGGCCCGTTATCGGAACGAATGTACTCCGGAATCCCTCGCCACAACCTTACGTCCGCCAACGTTTCGATTCCTTCCTGGCTGCCCATTCTTCGCTCCACTCGGATCGCCAGGCATTCCCGTGTGTATTCCTCGATCCGTGTCAGCAGCCGCAGGGTTCTCCCGTCGTGGGTAGGGTGCCCGCCCATATTCATACACCAATGCCTCAGCAGAACCCCAGAATCCATCCCTCTAACCGCGCTTTGCGTAATTCCGGCAGGCTGAGCGGCGACTTGAAGTAGTAGTCGAGAGTGCCGCGCTGGTCCATCTCGCTGATCCAGGCAGCGACGGAAAAGGCGTCGTGCTCGTCCGCGGTCCGATCTTCCTTGACGTAACGACGATGAAGGAGCGACGGATACACCTCCGCGATCACCGACTTTCCTTCCGGCACGTCGAAGCCATCGAACGGCCAGAAGTGGATGCATGACTTCGCCTCGAACATACGCCGCAGCCAAAGCAACCACGGCAGTCCGGCGTGAGTCGAAGTCGCGACCTGGCCCTGTACGTCGAAATGAAACACGCTTTTTAGACCGGATGTCCACTGCTCGCACAAACGCAGCTCGGTTGCCTCGCCGGTTCGTGGATTGCCATCGCGTACGAAATCGACGTAGGTGTGCGGATCGGCCGTCGGCCAGTGGCGCATGAAGTCGTCGAGAAACTGCTCCCAGGTCTTGATGCCGAATCTTTCCATATAGCTCATGGGGAATGAGAAGGCGTGGTCGATGCCGATGATCACCGGTTCGCCGGTTTCGATTGCAGCCGCACAGAAATGCGCAACCTCGAGGCGAGTCCAATTCTTCGCGCCTTCGGTCGGCGTGCTGATCTTCCTGGGTGGGTGACCAGCTTTTGCCTCGTAGACTTGCAGCCCTTTCAGCCGGCTCTCCGGCGTTTGAGCACCGGAGTAGTCGATGCCAATGTGGAGGGTGAACCTCATGGCAAAGATCTCAGCTCAATCGCCGGCCTTTGAACGAACGTCGTCAAATATCTCCCTCGCAAGAATAGGGAACGCCGAGGCCTGAAATTCTTTATCCGCCTTAAGACGATTCCCGTCTCGACCAACTCTGGTCGAGACGGGAATCGCCTGAGCTCTACCGTATACGGTTACACGTTTTTGCTTGCTACCCCACATAGGTAAGCCCCCGCGCCGTCTTGTACCAATCCCCCAGAACGATGCTCAAAAAGCGCTCATATTGTCGAACTGCCGCCGAACCTCTTTGAGCAGTGCCTCCACGCGCTCAATGGCTGTGTCGCGATCTAGCGGTCTTGCACTCAGGTCGCCAGGGGCGTACCGAAATTGAACGGCAAAAGGGGTGTACTCCACCAGTTCGTTAAAGCGCGTGGCTTCCACGTCGCGCTCTCTCAGCATCGCCAACAGCCGCGCCAGATCGTGGGTCGTCGGGTAGGTCTCGCCTAGCAGAGCGAGCCAAGCCTTGAGTAATTTTTCGGCCGCCTGTTGTGCATGAAAGCCGAAAATCTCGTCCGCGAAGACAGCGACGTCCGCCATGCCGTGAAGGGCGGAAATATCCTGTTCCGCCGACATCAACAGCACCCGTGCCTGCTTAAGGTCGCTCATAGAGCACCTCGCCTTCCCGCAGCGCGCGCGCCAGGACATGGTTAAGGGAATCGCGCCAATATTCCACCTCGTCGCTGCTGTAGACCAAAATATCTTTAGAGACGCCGAAGTCCGCCAATGCGCGCCATAGACGGGTCGCTTCGACACGACGGTCCCTGCCAGCCCCAAACGGCGCAGCTTCCACGACCACCAGATCCACATCGGAATCTGCCGTCGTGTCGCCGCGCGCACGGGAACCGAACAGGATCACTTGCTCGGGGGCTACCTCGTCCACGATGGCCTTTACCATCTTGTCGAGAAGCGCATCAGTCGTTTTTGTCATATTGCTGTCTCCTCAAGCTTCCACCTAAAGTCCGCGACAGCCCTAATCGAACAGATCCCACTCATAGATAGATCTCCGCATCCGGATCACCCGTCGCCAGCGCATTCATCCAGGCGAGGCAAAGCTCACAGGAACGGTACACGCCCCCATAGACAGCCTTCTCTTGGCGCTCGACGATCGGGAAGGTCGAGTAGATATAGCGGATGTCGTCGCGGTCTGTGACGCCGTAGAGGTGGAAGAACACGGCGTCGAGCTTGGAGCGCAGGACCAAACGGCGCTCTTTGTTCCAGGTGAAGGGCGGTTTTACATCGCCCGTCTCATCGACATAGCCCATATCGCGGGCGAAGGCGCCATGTCGTGAGCAGTGTAGGTCAACTCTAGAACGGCCTCTCGGACAATCTTACCGGCCGTCTTCGGGCCGAAGCGAATGGTTTCGTAGCGGGCGGGCGGGACGACGGGGAGTTGCTCGACGATGAAGAGATTCAGAGTCTGACCTTGAATTTTCTGGCGGGCCACAAAGTCCAGAATCGTCGCGTTGAGATTGGCTGCCAATAGCCATTCGGCGCGATTGGTTGCTTCCGGCTTGAGGATGGGAACTTTGTTGCCGAAGCCGACCGTCGGCAAGAGCGCTGCGATAAATGTCCTGACATTTGTGGGTGCGGTAATCTCCTTGAAGCCGAGAACCCAATCCGATCCGGCGGTCCAGCCACATTCCGAGGCGGGAACCCAGAACTGCGCATCGGGAAGCCAATCTGGATTCCGGTGCTGCTCCGGGGTGGCCGGTACGGGCTGCGCGGGCCGGTGCTGGTTCTCGGGGTTGACGACGACGCTGGCGGCGCGATGATCGAACGCCTGCACCATCTTGCCTTCGTAGAGAGGCACCCAGTCTCCGGACGGACTGGAGAAGCGGTTACCGCCGACGGGATATGCGCCTTCCTGCTCCTCAAGCTCCTCGCGCGTGCGGAACAGGCCGGAGTCGTTGGTCATGTGGAACATCGTCGAGTATTTCACCGGCCACGCCTTCACTTCCTCGCCCGATGAGCGATCGACCAACACCGGCAACCGCCCATAGATCGCCGTGGTCAGTTTGGCGTCGCGGCGGGAACGGAAGATCGGTGCGGTGCCGGTGTTGGGGTTGACGCGCGCGAAAGCCTCGGCCGTCAGCGGAAAACAACGCTCCGGGTCGTCAAGCTCGGATACGTTATGAAGATAGAACGCGCATCTTGCCGGGTCTTCAACTGGCGACGGGCTTGCAACAAAAGCACAGAATTTGAAGCGGCTGTCCACGTCAGGGAAAAAGGGTTGTGCATCGTAGCGGGTACGCCGGTTCTCAAAATCATACAGCGCCCGCAGTCGCCCTTCCGTCGCCACGCCCTTGAAGAACCGCGCCGCTGTCTTGTCGGAGGCGATGCCGGACGGGGTGAGAAGTCCGACCATGCCGTCGGGCTTCACGATGGTCATGGCGCGCTCGACGAACAAGGAATAGAGGTTTACGTCGCCGCCGGACAGCAGGGGATAGTCGCCGCCGCCGCGGGCCATGCGGACTGCGGCCGTGGCACGCTCATTGGCTTCGGCGAAGTTACGGGCAAGCGGGTCTCCGGCCTTCTCCAGATCGGCGATCATGCGTTTGCGGTCGGCGGCGCGCGGGGCCAGGGCGATCTGGCGGCGCCGCGCCGCGAACCACTCGACCTGTTGCAGCTTCATCCGGTCCCAGGGCGGATTGCCGATCACGGCGTCGAAGCCGCCGTGCAGCCCGTTGCTTTCCCACTCCGACCACACGCCGGGAAAAGCCACTTGCCAATTGAAGAACCGTTCGACGTCGAGAAGCTGCCGTGCTTCGTCGAGCAGCCCGGCAAACTGCTTACCGTCCCCGGTTTCCGTTAAGACCTTAATCTTGCCAGAGGCAATGTCGATGGGATCGCCGAAGATTCCGGCGAAGTAAGGCGTATAAAGCGCCGCTTGATCGTCGCGATCACGAATGCTCAGCCAGTCGAAGGCATGGACCAGGGAAAGGAAAGCATTCAATGGCGTCGTCATCTCCTCGATCTCGGCGAACACTTCCGCGGAACGATGAGCCTCGGCGATCTCGGCGTCGGTCAGTCCCTCAATGATCTGCATGGGAGCCGCGGCGCGCGTGGCCCGTTTTACCGGACCTTCCAAAAAGAGCGATCCACCCTGCTCTGTCGCCTTGTCGATGCCGGTGCGTACCCATGAACCGGACAGGCTGTCGCCGCAGCGGAGGTGATGATCCAGGAAGCTCAACGGTGCGCCCACCGTGAAGGTGTGCAGCCAGAGCGCGACCTTGGCCAGTTCGACGGCCATGGGGTTCTTGTCGACGCCATAGATGCAGCGCTTGAGAACCATGCGCCGGACGATATGTCGGTCGTCGAGCTGTTCCGCATCGATGGTCCAGCCGCGTTTCTCGGCGTTGGCCATGATCTTGTTGCGGATCACGTCGATCCTCTCGGTCAGAGGCGAAATGTAGTCGTCCACCGAGGCTTCCGCCTCGGCCAGGGCCGTGATCACCCGGTCAGCGAGATGGTCCACGAGGTTGACCAGAAAGTGCCCCGAACCCATGGCGGGGTCGCAGATTTTCAGTTCGAGCAGTCTCTCGGCCGGATCGAGCTGCTTCAATTGGCCTATCCGGCGATCCTCGGGAAGATGGCTTGTGGCAAGCTCGGCATTTTTTGCAGTGAAATCGTCCATGCGCGATCGGACCAGCGGTTCGATCGTTTCCTTGAGGATCAGGCCGACCAAATCGTCGGGCGTGTAGTAGCTGCCCGATCCCTTCCGCGCGAAGACGTTGGGACGAACAGCAATCTCGCCGTCCTCGCGGACGATCTCGTGTTCGAGCAAGCGCTCGTAGATCGAACCGAGTTGCTGAACGCCGAGATCGCGATAGTTGATGTAGCGGCGACCCTCAGGGGTTTGTTCAAACGAAAGCGCATCAATGGCCTCGGCCATGACTTCATCGCCGAGCCGAATGTTGGTGAGCAGCGGTACGCGTTGCCGGTCGAAAAGCCCGCCGTTGTAGGGCGGCAGGCCGATGGAGGCGTCGCCTTGATCGATGGCCCGGCAAAGATCGTCGATGGCCGACCAGTAGCGGGCGGCGCTCGCGGAGAAGACGTCATCTCGGTCTTTGCGCTGCCCGACATCACCGCGCACCTTCTCGCGCAGCGCGTAGTCGTCGTAGGGTTCTGGTGCAGACAGCCAGGGGAATTGGCGATAATGGGATATGGCGCATCGCAAAACTGAACGGAATCCTCTATTTGCTGGACGTTGGTTCGAAGACGACATCATTCTCCTCTGCCTTCGCTGGTATTTTCGCTTCAAACTGAGTTACCGAGATCTGGTCGCGATTTTAGGTGAGCGGGGTTTATCGATTTCGCACACCACGATTTTGCGGTGGGTCGTTCGCTATGCGGACACGTGTGAAAAGCGCTGGCGCCGATTCGAGCGACCGGTGGGTGGGAGCTGGCGGGTTGATGAAACGTTTATCAAGATTCGGGGGCAGTTGATGTATCTGTACCGCGCCGTGGATGGACAAGGCAACACCGTGGAGTTCTGTCTGAGTCGAACACGCGGCATTGCGGCGGCGAAGGCATTCTTTCGCAAGGCACTGAAGCATCATCGGGAGCCACACAGCATCACCTTGGATGGCCACCAGCCGAGCCATAGCGCCCTGCGGCGCATGGGAATGAACGGTGAGTTCAACTTCCGGGGGCGGAACCCGGTGAAGATTCGTTGCTGTCAATACCTGAACAACGTTGTGGAGCAGGACCACCGCCGGGTGAAGGGGCGATTGCGCCCGATGTTGGGATTCAAGACGTTCTACAATGCGCGACGTGTCATTATCGGCATCGAGCTAGCGCAGAAGATTCACAAACGCCAGTTCGCAATTCCGATCCCATGGCAGTCGAATCCCGCCGTGACCTGGCGTCATGTCATGGCAGCATAGGCCGCATCGCCGCGGCGCACTCCTGAATCTTATCGCTCCGACAATCCTGTCTGCACCAGAACCTTTTTGGGAAAGGATAGAAATTATTATCATGATTACATGCTCTATGTATAATTACCATACCATCATAGATATTATGAAATAGTGTAAGCATGCAGCGCTGGGAGACCTGCGGGGTCAATATCGAGAATGGCGGCGTGGTGTGGCTGGATGGAAAGCGTCTGTCACAAGGCGCCGCCCGACTCGACCGCATTTGCATACATATGAATAGTGTGTATCCTGAAAGATATAAAAATAACGAGAGGTCCCAATGAACCGACGGCTCAACATTACCCTACCGGAACAGACCGTCAGGATGCTGGAGCGTGCTGTGCCGAGAGGCCAGCGCTCGAGGTTGATTGACGAAGCCGTGACACGCTTCGTCAAAGAACAGGGGAGAGCGAACCTTCAAAAGCAGCTCGCGCTTGGTGCGAAAGCGCGATCCGCGCGTGACCGAGAGATGGCTGAGGAATGGTTCGTCCTTCCTGACTAACTCCTATGATTCAACCAAAGCGGGGAGACATCTATCTGGTCAACTTCGACCCGACGCTGGGCGCTGAGATTCGGAAAACGCGTCCGGCGTTAATTTTGCAAAACGATATCGCCAACAAGTACAGCCCTGTCACCATCGTGGCTGCCATCAGTTCCAAGTATGACAATCCTCTGTATCCTACGGAGGTCTTGATATCGGCCAAAGCGCGGACAGGTCTCGCTGTTGATTCGGTGGTGCTTCTAAATCAGATTCGGACGGTCGACAAGAAGAGGCTGGCTAAGCGACTCGGTAAGCTGTCCTCAGCGAAGATGGAGGAGGTCAACCAGGCTCTTCGCATTAGCGTAGGCCTGTTGACCTTCTAGGCCCATTAATAGCCACTCGCCAAGCGGCGCGCCAGTGCCTGAGAGAGGTAAAGGATCCCGATGACCGCTGACTCCAAAGGCCGAGGCCTCTTCATCGTCGACAACAGCGTCTCCGGCTGGACGGGGCTCCGCTATCTCGAAGAGTGGGCCGGCATCGCCAAGGCGTTCGATATTGCGACGGGGTACTTCGAGGTCGGCGCCTTGCTCGCCCTCGATGGCCAGTGGCAGGCGCTCGACCACATTCGGATTCTGATGGGCGCCGAGACGACGTATCGCACGCGCACGGCGCTGCTCGACGCGGTGCGGGCGCGCGCGGTGCAGATCCTCGATGAGAGCCTTGAGGTGAATAAGGGCACCAACCCGTTCCTGCACGGCGTCCCCGCGATTCTCGACGCGCTACGGTCCGGGCAGATCGAGTGCCGTGTCTACGACAAGGACAAGTTCCACGCGAAGGCGTACATCACGCACGCGAAGCTCGAGGTGGTCGGCTCGCAGGCGCTGGTCGGGTCGAGCAACTTCACCGCCCCTGGCCTGACGAAGAACATCGAGCTCAATATCCAGGTCCAGAGCGCACGCGAGGTTGCCCAGCTTCAGGAATGGTTCGAGACGCACTGGAACGAGGCGGCCGAGGTCACCGACGCGGTCATCGAGACCATCGCGCGCCACACGCACCGCTATACGCCGTTCGATGTGTACGCCAAGGCGCTGCAGGAGTACTTCCGCGGCCACGAGCTGACGGCGACCGAGTGGGATGAAACCCGCTCGAAGATGTTTCCCCGGATCGACCGCTATCAGCAAGAGGCCTACTGGGCGCTCATGAAGATTGCCCGCCAGCATGGCGGCGCGTTCCTGTGCGACGGCGTGGGCCTCGGCAAGACCTTCGTCGGCCTGATGCTGATCGAGCGGTTGGTGCTGCACGAAGGGAAGCGCGTGGTGCTCTTCGCGCCCAAGGCGACGAAGGAGGGCGTGTGGGAACCGCATCTGCGCGAGTGGTTGCCGCACATCGGCGGCGTCGGTGGGCACGCGGACTTCAGCAACCTAGCGGTCTTCAGCCACACGGACCTTGGCCGCAAGGGTGACTTCCCGGAGCGATTCCGGCGCATCGCCGAGCTTGCAGACATCGTGGTGATCGACGAAGCGCACCACTTCCGCAACCCCGGGACACGGGGCGACGACGAGGAGGACACAGAACCGTCGCGCTACTATCGCCTCTACGACCTGCTCGACAACGCGAAGCGGGCGAAGACCCTCTTCCTGCTCACCGCCACGCCGATCAACAACCGGCTGAGCGACTTTCGGCACATGGCCGAGCTGTTCACGCGCCGGGACGAGACGTATTTCGCCCGCACGTTGGGCGTCAACAACCTGCGTGCGCACTTCAACCAGATGGAGAAGGCCCTACGCAATCGGGTCGGGCACGACCTGACCGATGTCTCCGAACAGTTGACCGAGACGCATGAAATCCTCTTCTCTGACGATATCTTCCGCCACCTTGTCGTGCAGCGTAGCCGCGCCTACGCGCGCGAGAGCCAGATCCGAGAGACAGGGCTGGCGGCCGCCTTCCCCGAGCGCAAGCCGCCGCAGGTGGCCGCGTACTCCATTCGCAAGACCTACGGGCGGCTGCTCGACATGTTCGAGAACGCGTTCACGCAGCAGAACCCGCTCTTCACGCTCCCCATGTATTACCCACTCGCTTGGTACAAGGGACCGGACACACGCATCGATCCATTCGAACAGAACCGGCAGAAGCAAGTCGTTGGGCTGATCCGTACGAACTTCCTGAAGCGCTTCGAAAGCTCCGTGGTCGCGTTCGAACTCTCCTGCGACCGGCTGCTCCGGAAGCTGCTGGCCTTCCTCGAGGTTCACAGCGAGACCGCTTCGGAGAAGAAAAAGCTTGAGCACTGGAAGTCCGACAACGCCGAGATCCTTGGCTACGCACGCAGTCGGCAACTCGAGTTCTGGGGTCAAGACGGAGACGAGTCGGAGGACGAAGACATCGTGCCCCCGGAGATGCTCGACGCTGTTAAAGAGCTAAACCGAGAGCAGTATGATGTCCCGGCCATGATCACGGAAACCTTCCGTGATCTCAACCAGCTGGCGCACTTCACGGCCGAAGCCCGGAAGTTCGAGCCCACGCACGACGACAAGCTCCAGAAGCTCAGCCGGCTGCTCAAAACGAAAGAACTTGCCGACCAGAAGGTCCTCATCTTCACCGAGTTCGCCGACACCGCCCGCTACTTGAAGCGCCAACTCAACCAGGCCGGCATCGACGGCGTCGCCCAAGTCGACAGCGCCTCCCCGGGCAACCGCGCTGACGTCATTCAACGCTTCTCGCCCTACTACAACGGCCTCTCCTCGGCGGCGCTTGCGGAGAATGGTCGCACGGAGATCCGCGTCCTCATTTCCACAGACGTCCTCTCCGAGGGCCTGAACCTCCAGGACGCATCGCGGATGATCAACTACGACATCCACTGGAACCCGGTGCGTCTGATGCAGCGCATCGGCCGCGTGGACCGGCGCATGAACCCGGAGATCGAGAAGCGGCTGCTCGCCGACCACACGGTGGTCGCCGGCTCCCGCGGGACGGTGAGCTTCTGGAACTTCCTGCCGCCCGACGAGCTGAACGCGATCCTCACGCTCTACACCAAGGTCACGCAGAAGACGCTGCTGATCTCGAAGACGCTTGGGATCGAGGGAAAGAAGCTTCTGACTCCCCAGGACAACTTCGCCGCGCTCAAGGAATTCAATCACACCTACGAGGGTACCAAGACCGCGGTCGAGGACATGCACCTCGAGTACCAGGCGCTGCTTCAGGCCGATCCCAAACTGGAGGCACGCCTCAAGCGCCTCCCCGGCGCCACCGTCAGCGGCCGCACGCGGGCGGCCCACGGGGCGCGCGGCGTGTTCTTCTGCTACGCGCTTCCCGCCCTCGACAAGGAGGCCGACGAGTTCACCGAGGAGGCGGGCACGACCCGCTGGTACCTCTACGACCTCGACCGCGGCGCGATTCTCGAAGATCCGGGCGAGATCGCTGGCAGCATCCGGTCCACACCCGAGACGCCGCGCCAGTGCACCACAGAGGAGAAGACCCTGGTCGAGATTCGGACCACGATCGAGAAACACATAAAGAACAGCTATCTCAAGCGCGTCGACGCACCCGTGGGCGTGAAGCCCTCGCTTAAGTGCTGGATGGAACTTAACGAAGCCTGAGCCGATGCCGACCGACCACCGTAGCGCCCTCGCGAGCATCAAACGCTTCGACCAGCTTATCGCCTACCTGCGCGACGAGATGGGCTGGCCGATTGCGAGGGACTCGTTCGAGGACGTGGACGATCTGTTCTACGACTTCACCGCCGATGAGCTCGGCATCGACCCGAAGACAGCGGCCAAAATCGAGAGTATTAAGCGCCTACGGCCCCTCTCTCCACGCCAGCCATGGGGCATCTTCTTCGTCAAGTTCGAGCCAAAGAGACTCCCCGTCGTGGCGCTGCGCCGCATTCTCAGCCAGGTGGCGCTCAAAAAGCGCGCCTCCGCCAACAGCGCCGAGCGGACCGCCTGGGCCAAGGATGATCTACTCTTCGTCTCCAACTACGGCGTGGGTGACGAGCGGCAGATCAGCTTCGCCCACTTCTCGACGCCCACGAACGGCCACGCCCTGCCGACCCTCAAGGTGCTCGGCTGGGACAACCGCGACACCGCGTTGCACCTCGACACCGTTGCCACGGAGCTCACCGAGCACCTTGCTTGGCCCAAGAACGACAGTGACGCCAGCGCGTGGCGCGAGCAGTGGCGCGCCGCCTTCACGCTTCGCCACCGTGAGGTCATCACCACGTCCCGCGAGCTCTCGGTTCGTCTGGCCGCGCTTGCGCGCACCATCCGCGACCGCATCACGACTACCCTCGCCATCGAGACCAAACGCGGCCCGCTGAACACGCTCATGAAGGCGTTCCAGGCAGCGCTCGTTCACGACCTGGCCGCGGAAGGCTTTGCCGACATGTACGCTCAGACGATCGCGTACGGCCTGCTCTCCGCGCGCATCGCCGACCCGCACAAGAAGACGGTCGACGATTTCGCGAGTCACATGCGCACGAACCCATTTCTCCGCGACTTGATGGAGACGTTCCTCCAGGTCGGCGGGCGCCACACCAAGCCTGGCGCTAAGGGGATCGACTTCGACGAGCTCGGCGTTGCTGAGGTCGTCGAACTACTTGACAACGCCAACATGGAAGCCGTGGTCCGCGACTTCGGCGACCGAAACCCGCGAGAAGACCCAGTCATTCACTTCTACGAGCTGTTCCTGAAGGAGTACGACGCGGAGAAACGAATGCAGCGCGGCGTGTTCTACACGCCGCGCCCGGTGGTCTCCTACATCGTCCGCTCCGTGCATGCCGTGCTGCGGAGCGAGTTCGGGCTGAAGGATGGCCTTGCGGACACCGCGACGTGGGGGGAGATGGCCGAGCTCCACGAGGGCCTGCGCATCCCTGACGCTATCTCGCCGGATCAGGGTTTTGTGCAGATTCTCGATCCCGCCACCGGCACTGGCACGTTCCTCGTGGAGGCCATCGACCTCATCCACAAGACGCTCGTCGCCAAGTGGAAGGCACAGGAGCACGGCGAGACGAAGATCGCCGCGCTCTGGAACGAGTACGTGCCCGAACACCTGCTGCCGCGCCTGCACGGCTACGAACTCCTGATGGCGCCCTATGCCATCGTCCACCTCAAGATCGGCCTCAAGCTCTACGAGACCGGCTACCGCTTCGGCAGCCACGAGCGGGCGCGGGTGTATCTCACCAACGCCCTGGAATCGGCGCAGGATTTCTCCCAGGGAGCCTTAGACTTTGCCATTCCGGCGCTGGCCGACGAAGCCCAAGCGGTGAACGAGATCAAGCGTGACGCACGGTTCACGGTCATCATCGGCAACCCACCCTACTCGGGCCACTCCGCAAACAAGGGCGCCTGGATTCGTGAGTTGCTCCGAGGGAGAGCAGGCACGCAGCGCGCGGAGAACTATTTCGAGGTTGATGGCGGCCCGTTGAACGAACGTAATCCCAAATGGCTGAACGACGACTACGTCAAGTTCATCCGCCTCGCCTCCTGGCAGATCGAACGCACGGGCCGAGGCGTACTCGGCTTCATCACCAACCACAGCTATCTGGATAACCCCACGTTTCGCGGCATGCGCGAGAGCCTCGCGGCCACCTTTCCGCGAGCACACCTGCTTGATCTGCACGGCAACGCGAAGAAGAAGGACCGCGCGCCGGACGGCGGCAAGGATGAGAACGTCTTCGACATCCAGCAGGGCGTTGCCATCGGCTTATTCACGTGCCCCCCAGTGGAACCGCGCCGATTTAGCCGCGCATACAACCATGCCGACGTGTGGGGCGTGCGCGAGCAGGCTGACGGCACCGGTAAGTACGATCGGCTTGTCGCCAGCGACGCGGCAAGCACGGAGTGGCAAGCACTGTCCCCTAAACCGCCTCTGCGGTTGTTCGTGCCACGCGACGACGCGCTGCATGATGAGTACGAAGCGGGTGCGCCCATTTCCGACATCTTCCCGGTCAATTCGGTGGGCATCGTCACCGCCCGCGACAAGCTGGCCATTCAGTGGACCGCGGAGGATATGGGGCGGATAGCCGAGGATTTCGCCGCCCGCGGAACAGAGGCGGCACGGACGTTCTACGACTTAGGCAAGGACGCACAAGACTGGCAAGTACAGTTGGCCCAAGAGGATGTGCGGAGGCACGATGGTCGCATAAGACCTGTGCTGTATCGGCCGTTTGACAGACGCTTCACCTACTACACCGGCAAATCGCGTGGCTTCATTTGCAGGCCGCGCCCTGAAGTTATGCGCCACATGCTGGCCGGGGAGAATGTGGGGCTAATTTCGGTACGCCAAGTGGCTGAGGGGATCTTCAACCACGCATGTGTGTCTAGGAGCATCGTCGACTTTCGCACGACACTGAGCAATAAGGGTGGCTCTTATCTTTTCCCCTTGTATACCTATCCGCCGGAGACGCTGGCGAACGCTGTCAACACTCGGAAACCGAACCTCGACCCAAAGTTCACTCGATCGTTTGCGTCCGCCGTCGGTCTCGACTTCATCCCGGACGGCGCTGGCGACCGCACTCACACCTTCGGTCCAGAGGACATCTTTCGCTATATCTATGCCGTGCTCCACAGCCCGGAATACCGCCGGCGCTACGCTGACTTCCTGAAGTCCGACTTCCCACGCGTTCCGCTGCCTGGCAACCGTGCGGTGTTCTTTGCTCTCATCATCCCCGGTACACGCCTCGTCAGCCTCCACATGATGGAGGCTGAGGACAGGCGCGCAGGGGCGGCGTTCCCACGCACCGGTAGCAACCAGGTGGACAAGGTGCGTTACGCACCGCCGAGCAGCGGATTGCCGGGGCGTGTGTGGATCAATCGCGAACAGTATTTCGAGAGTGTCGAGCCGGAAATATGGGCGTTCACCATCGGCGGCTACCGCCCGGCTGAGAAGTGGCTCAAGGACCGCAATGGACGCACGCTTTCCGATGACGAAATCGACCACTACCGAAAGATCGTCGCCGCGCTTGTCGAAACTCGCCTCCTAATGGCCGAGATCGACGAGGTCATTGGGAAACACGGCGGCTGGCCGGGGGCGTTCCAGACCGGTGAGGCACCGAACCCGGCGACGATGAATACGAGGAAGCGCGATGCGTCGAGCATTCTCTGAGGCTACCCGGGGAACGCTGGTCGACGACCTCGCGCGGTGCCGCTGACGGCACCCCACACCATGAAAATTCTGTTCTCAGACGTGTTTGAGGTCGACCCAGCAGCGGTCGAAGCCCACGGCGCCTTCAACGTGGCGCTGGTTGCTGACCTGCCGCTATTTATTGACCCGTTCCTCATCTTTAACAGCCCCGATCCGACGTACCAAGAACTTCACGAGAGAATAGTCAGATACCTGCTCTTTCTGCACCAGAAGGCGCAGACCGGCGATCTGTCGGACGGCCTGATCAAAGCTTGGTACCGCTTCCCGGAGATCAGAGAGAATTGGCTCGGCTTCTCGGCCACGGGTAACGAGGGGCGCGGCCTCGGGAAGAAGTTCGCCGGGGCTCTCCACGAGAACCTGCGCGCGCTCTTCAGTGACTTTGGACAGACGAAGGTGACGAAGGGAATTCACCTGGAGAAGCTGTGCTTGGTCAGCCCCGGCGTCGGCAAGGACAGCGTCTCTGACTTCACAAGCAACCTTATCCACCAGTTCCTGCTGGAATACACGCAGGCGTTCGCGGGGGCCCACGTCGCCCCCGCCATGCGGCGGCAAGTCCGGGTGCCGAAGGTTCGTTTCAACTATGACACCGAGACTTGGCAATCTGGCGAGTTCAACCTCCCCGTTCACAACGGTCGCCACGTGCTCCTCACGCCGGTGAATCTTCTCACCAAAGATAAGACGTGGATTAATAAGACTGACCTTATGAAGGGATTCTCTTGGATTCCCGATGCCATCCCCAATGACGAGCTACGCGCCCAGATCAACAACTACTTTCAAGGGCTGCTTCCGAAATCGCCGACAACTCAGGATGAGGCTGACGCCGTCCGGCACACGTTACTGAAGTTCCCGGCACTTGTTGACTACTACATCCGATACAAGGAGGATCACGGTGACGAGGCCAAGAGCGTCAGCGCGAGCAAGGTAGTACGCTCGCGTCGGCTCTACCTTACCCAATTCGCAAGCCTGCCCACCCTACTGAACCGTGAGACCGACTTCTATAAGGTCGAGGAAACTACCCTGCCGGCGGCCAGGACACGTGCACTCTTCCTCAAAGATGTGATCGAAAACAAAGGCGGACACCGAATTTTCTACATCCATGGCCAAGCCATTGAGCGCGAGGAGGACCTCCAGATCCTCTACCGGCTGACCTGGTTCGCGACGACCCTAGACGTGAGCCGAGAGGTCAATGACGGCCGCGGGCCAGCCGATTTCAAGGTCTCTCGCGGCGCTAGCGATAAGTCGCTTGTCGAAATGAAGCTAGCAAGCAACAGTCACCTGAAGCGCAACCTTGAGCGACAGTCGCCCATCTACGAGAGGGCCAGTGACGCACAAGTCACTGTGAAGGTGATCCTATGCTTCAGTGCGACTGACTTGGCCAAGGTGAAACGTGTCCTCGCCGAGCCGAAGATGACCGGCGACCCGAATGTGATCATCATCGATGCCGCCGTGGACAGTAAGCCCTCGGGATCGAAAGCATAGCGGCAACGATGAGCATGGGACTCTTAGAAGGGCAGGACGTCACCGGATTAGGCGTCTCAGTGCACCAGTACAGGCCCGATGTCTCACATATAAGGGTCATGACTTTTTAGAGCACGCGCGAAATGAAACGCGGTGGCTGACGGCTTCCTGGGAGTGCTTTTGGGACGTTGCAGGGCTGGTTTTGGCAGTTCGGGCTGGCGTTGGTGCATGAATCGGTGTAAGCGAGCACGCTAGCGGCGGGGGTGGGGTCCAGTCCATCATAGAGATCGGGGGGGTAACGTCGTGGTCGCAGCGAAGTCGAGCCGAGTCAACCGCCAGTACAAGAAGAAGTACAGAATCCGGAACTGGAGGGAGTACGAGCGTGGCCTCAGGAGCCGCGGCGACGTCACGATCTGGCTGAGCGAGGATGCAATTGCCGCGTGGGTACCACCGAAGAACGGTCTTCGCGGAGGCCAGCGGCGGTACTCGAACCTCGCGGTCCGAACCGTGTTGACGCTGCGGGTCGTCTTCAGCCTGCCGCTCCGCCAGACCGAGGGGTTCCTGGACTCGCTGCTCCGCTTGATGGGCCTCAACCTCAAGGCCCCGGACCACACCACACTCTCGCACCGGAACCAAATCGTTGCGGTGCCGCCCCTGCCCTCGAACCCGACGGCCGCTTCAGGTCGCGGGCAATCCCACAGGAGAGATTGTCGCTCTGCGTACATTCGGAATGTGGTCCTAATTGGAGGTCGTCACATGTCAGTCAATGCACAGGTCTGTGGGCTCTCTGGCGGAGCAGGGCTCATCCTTTCGGCATTTGCGCCGGTGGTTTCACTTCCCATCCTTGGCGCGATGTCACCGTTCGCTCTGCACTGGGCTGCTGGAACGGTGTTGCTTCTGATCGGTATCGCCGCCGGAGTTGCTGGACTGGTCAATCGAACACGAGTGGTCGGCGTGGCAGGCATACTCGGGGCGCTCTCGGCTATCGGTGGATTGATCTATTACTTCATTCTACGGGCCGAGTTGAGTGACCTGACCCCCTCAAACCGGTCCAGTTCTAATGTTAGAGTTGGACCTGGAATAGGGAGGTCAGGATGGTCAAGAGGAAGCATTCGATCGAACAGATTATCGGTAAACTTCGAGAGACCGAAGTGGAACTTGCCCAGGGTCGCAGCGTAGCCGAGGTGTGCCGGTCGTTGGGGGTGACCGAGCAGACCTATTACCGCTGGCGAAAGGAGTACGGCGGTCTAAAGATGGATCAGGCCAAGCGGTTGAAGGTCCTCGAGCAGGAGAACACTCGCTTGAGGAGGGCGGTTGCAGACCTGACCTTGGACAAGCAGATTCTGCAGGAGGTCACAAGGGGAAACGGCTAAGCCCGGCGCGTCGCCGGCAGTGGGCGGCGCATATCTGTAAGGCGTTGGGTGTCTCGGAACGCCGGGCTTGTCGAGTGCTCAGCCAACCCCGGTCCACCCAGCGCCATCGATGCATCGCTGCTCCCGACGAGGATGCCCTGACGAGGGCCATCGTCACCCTGGCCGGTCGGTTTGGTCGCTATGGCTATCGTCGGGTCACGGCCTTGCTGCGGCGAGCCGGCTGGAGGGTCAACCATAAGAGAGTGGAGCGCATCTGGAGGCGGGAGGGGTTGAGAGTGCCGCAGAAACAGCCGAAGCGTGGACGCCTTTGGCTCAACGACGGATCGTGCGTTCGTCTGCGCCCCTGCAGTCCGAACCACGTCTGGGCTTACGACTTCGTCCAAGCCCGCACTCACGACGGGAGGGCTTTCCGGTTGTTGACGGTCATCGATGAGTACACTCGGGAATGTCTGGCTATCCAGGTGGCCCGCCAGATTCGATCCGACGATGTCGTGCAGCTACTGGCCGATCTGTTCGTTCTCCGAGGTCCGCCCGAGCACCTTCGCTCGGATAATGGCCCGGAGTTCTGCGCCCAAGCTCTACGAGAGTGGCTGGGGCGAATCGGAGTGAAGACGCTCTACATCCAACCCGGGAGTCCCTGGGAGAACGGCTACAACGAGAGCTTTAATGGGAAGCTCCGAGACGAGTTGCTCGACCGGGAGATCTTCTACACCTTGCAGGAAGCGAAGGTGTTAATCGAGCAGTGGAGGCGACACTACAACAGGGTTCGACCTCACAGTGCTCTTGGTTATCGTCCACCGGCACCGGAGGCCATGGAAATCCCGCCGCTGCTCGGGAGGCAGCTGCCTCCCGACCTAGGGACAGAATTACCGCTGAACTAACATACGAGTTGGTACAATCACTGGGGGCAGGTCAGTTCCTCAACTCGATTATTCGAATAAGGCCGCACCGCGCCATAGCTACGCACCATACGAAACCCCTTCGCATGTTCGCGTTCTCCATCTGAGCGACGACGTAGCAGAGGTCTACATTGGCGGAGACTTGGAGCCCAGGGAGACCCTGCGCCACGTTACGACGACGCAGAATGGTATCCGCTACTTCATGGGCGCGTCCAGGGATGGGGTAGGGGTGGAGCGTCTAAAAAACTATGACCAAGACCTCGTGACCCAAGATGGAGCCGATCCAGACGGCTTGTCTGGGGATAATTTCTATCCGTTCATCATCCAGCCGTTCTTGTATTTGGACCCTGATCTGTTGGCTCCGGAAAACGCAGAGATCCTACAGGCTCTGTACGACAGCATCCGGATTCTGAACGATGCCTTGCCCCCGGAGTTCCAAATTGTGACGCGGGGCACCCGCGCCACGGGAATCGCAAACTGGGGTGAAATCGTAGTGAGCCTTGAATCACCTGCGTCCATCAGCTCGAATTGCGGCGCAACGGTGGTAGCGTGCGCAGAGTTCATCCCGATAGAGGGCAACACCCTTTCATCCGTTCTGCACCTTCCGGACGACTTCGACACGTCCGAGTACATGTTCCCTCGCAAAGTGATTGTTCATGAGTTTTTGCACGCGCTGGGCATTCAAGGGCACGTGGATAGCGTCGAGTTCCCGGACAGCATCATGGGCAAGGAGGGCGAGTACATCCCAAACCTCGTTCACATCATCAGCAAGATCGACCAGGAAGCGCTGCAGATCATGTACATGAGCCAGCTAACCGACCTCTACAATGACTGGGGCGAATGGTCGGATACCAGCTTCCACTTGGTGGGCCGGACGGACGACGGGATCCTGAACTTCGGCGTGGCGCTGTTCAACGGACTGCCGCAACCGTGGGTGCGGGGCACCCTGCCGAATATGGATTTGGTCGACAATGATCGCCTGGACGGCACGGCCACCTGGAGTGGAAACCTGCTGGGATTTTCCGGATCGTCACCGATAGCCGGAGATGCCGAGCTTCAAGTGCACCTGTCCACGCTGACAGTTCCTGATAACGAACAGGACTTGCGGTTTCGGGATATCTTCTTCTTGAACCGTTTCGAGTCCGACTCGCCAGACCGTTGGTTCCACACCCGCAACATCTACTACAAGGTCAACGTTTCCGGCAATGGCTTCCAAAATGTTCGCGGCGAAGGATACGAGCAGGGACACATCACGGGGGCATTCCTTGGCCCTGAACACGAGCACATGGGCGGGACCGTCAAGAGGACCGATATGGTGGGCGCGTTTGGAGGCAGTAGATAACGGATTTGGCTGACAACAATAGGTCGGTGGCATCTTAGATCGGCGCATCGAGTGTAGGATCGTGTCCTGCGCTGGGTGGCCGTGGTCAAGGCTGTAGGGGGTCAGGTCAGCTGCTTTCCCGATCCAGGCCTGACTCCACGTACGCTGACGCCAAAGCGGCAGTGAAGCGCTTGGTAAACTCTTGTACGTTAAGGGACTCTGCATACTGGAGGAACTGCAAATACCATAGGCCTATCTCAAGAGTGGAAAATTCTTCCTTGATCATGTCAAGGCTAGCTTCTTCGAAGAGACCCGCCGTAGTGATCTCGGCAAGGGCAGCGTCGTAGTCGCGGCGCAATATCGCGGCGAGCACCAACTGCATCGCCGCATCGAGCAGGAGCTTCTTCCTTGGCCACCAGCTTTTCACGAGTTCCACCACGCGGCCAGCGTAGCCCATCCGCTACTGACGGCGGCAAGGAACGCGGCCCACAGCCACCGGGTGATTTGATTCATCATCCCAGCCAGGAACGCGCCGCCTACAGCCACAAACAGCCCCTTGGGCGCGCCATCGTGCCCTGTAGCGGCACACAGACAGCTCTTAGGCACTGTCCAACCGGGATTTCCATTTTGCCTTCCCGGTCGCCGCAAGCATACACCCCACCGCCTCCGTTGGGGCCATTTTTCATCCCGAACAACTCCAGCGACCCACGTAGGGGCCAGCCCCACCTCTTCCGGGTACAGGTAAACCAGAAATCGCCTCATTTTCATGCGATTTCCCAGACACTGCTCCGTCCCATGAACACGGCCCGCCAAACTCCGCTGAGGGAATGACCTAAATGGCGATCCGCTCTACTTCGTCCAGGGAAATCTCTTCCTGTCTCCGGTCGTAGAGCATGGTGGTGCGGGGGGACTCGTGGTTGGCGATGTGCTGGGCCGTTTCCAGGGTGCCGTGGTTCTTGAGGTAGGCGGTGATGCCGGTGGCGCGGAAGGTGTGGTTGCCGATGCGGGTCAGGATGCCGGCGGCTTTGGCCCGCCGCTGAATCATGCGGTAAGCGTCTTGCTGCCACAAGGGATTGGCGGTGAGCAGGCCGGTGCGGCCGGCGGCCGTACGGAAAAGCGGCCGCCTAGAGGGTCATGTGGTCTTGGTGGCCCACACGCCGCGCCGCAAGAACACGCGGATCATTTCGATGAGAAAGGGCAATCGCCGTGAAGAAAAAGCCTACCAAGAGCAACTTGAAACGCCTTGATACGATGAGCGACGCGAGCATCGATTACTCTGATATTCCGGCACTCGATGCGGCCTTCTTTCGCGATGCAAGGGTGGTGGTCCCGCCCGGGAAAAAGCAGCTGACCGTGCGTCTGGACGCGGACGTACTGGAGTGGCCGCGGGGCCAGGGAAAAGGTTACCAAAGCCGGATTAACGCCATTCTGAGGGCGTACTACGAAGCCCATCGTGGCCCGGGATATCCGCCTTCCGGCAACACGTCTTCATGAGATCATTCACCAACGGCGCGGCGTGACGGCGGCGAAGGCATTCTTTCGCAAGGCACTGAAGCATCATCGGGAGCCACACAGCATCACCTTGGATGGCCACCAGCCAAGCCATAGCGCCCTGCGGCGCATGGGAATGAACGGTGAGTTCAACTTCCGGGGGCGGAACCCGGTGAAGATTCGTTGCTGTCAATACCTGAACAACGTTGTGGAGCAGGACCACCGCCGGGTGAAGGGGCGATTGCGCCCGATGTTGGGATTCAAGACGTTCTACAATGCGCGACGTGTCATCATCGGCATCGAGCTAGCGCAGAAGATTCACAAACGCCAGTTCGCAATTCCGATCACCTTGCAGTCGAATCCCGTGGTGATCTGGCGTCACGTCATGGCAGCATAGGCCGCATCGCCGGGGCGCACTCCTGGTCTTATCGCTCCGACAATCCTATCTGCACCAGAACCCGGTGGCGGGACTGCTGTTGTGCGAGGCAGCGCTGCAACGGGTGCGTGGCCGGGTTCGGATTTTGCGTCCCGGGCTTTTATGGTTCCGCCGCATCGTTTTCGGGCTTGCGCTGGCGGGCATATTCTGCATCGCCTATGGATGGCTCATCGAGCCGTTCTGGCTTGAGGTGACGCGCGTCCGGTTGGAGTCGCCGAAGCTCGAGGGCGCTACCCGGCCCATTCGGATTGTCCATTTCTCCGATCTCCACTCCGACCCGCACCCGAGGTTGGAGGAGCGTCTTCCGGACGTGGTGGCGGCGGAAAAACCCGACCTGATCGTCTTCACCGGCGATGCGTCAAAGCTTCCGCAAATCCTGGAGGCGATCCCGCCGCAAGACTTCACCGTGTTTCTGTCCCATGTTCCGGGTGAAATTTACCAAGTGGCGCGTCACAAGGCGGACCTCTACTGCGCCGGGCACACGCACGGCGGGCAGGTGGCGCTCCCATTTTACGGCGCGCTGATTACTTTATCCCGCTTCGGCAAGCGGTTTGAGGCCGGGCTGTACCGGGTCGAGGAGACTCGGCGCTATGTGAATCGGGGAGTCGGGATGGAGGGCGGCCGCGCGCCGCGGGTCCGGTTCGTCGCCCGCCCGGAGTTGACGGTGATCGACCTTGTTCCCCCCAGCGGGTAAGAGGCGGGTAAGAGGCGAGTAAGAGGCGAGTAAGGGGCGGGGAAGAGGAGACCCTAGCCGGAAAAGGCCCGCTTGCGCGTTCCGAACCGCTGTTGCAGATGGTAGAGCGCCTCGACGGCGAACGAGTCGGCGTCGGTATAGAGCGGACGCCAGATGGCGGCGGCGCGGGCAATTTCCGGCACCACGTAACCGAACGTTTCCACCACCAGCCGTCCGCTGTAGCCCATGGCCCGCAAGGCCCAGCGAATTCCGTCCCAGTCCACGTGTCCCGTTCCGGGCACGCCCCGATCGTTTTCCGAGATGTGAACGTGGGCCAAGCAAGGGTCGCAATCGTTCAGCGCCTCGAAAAGGTTCTTCTCTTCGATGTTGGCGTGGAAGGTGTCGAAGAGGATGCCGATGCGGGGAGAGCCAATCTCTTGAACAAAATTACGGGTATCGAGAGCGGTATTGAGAAAGTAGGTCTCAAACCGATTCAGCGGTTCGACAGCGACGGTTACGGCGTGGTCCTCGGCGAATTTTGCGATCTCCCGGTAACAGCGGACGGCGTTTTTCCATTCCGTGGCGGTTCGGGGCTTTCCGGTCAGATACCCCACGGGCGAGTAGAGCGGCCCGACGACCATGTCGGAGCCGAGCTTCGAGGCCGTCTCAATCAATTTCCGGACGAAACGGATGCCGACGTTTCGGGCCGTCGCGGAACCCGATCCCAGATGGGCTTTTTTGGGGAAAGCGCCGCAAAGGGTGGCGTCCAAGCCGTACTGGTCGAGCAGGGCCTTGACCTTGCCCACGTCCAGCTTCCCGGGATCGAAGACCGGAATTTCGGCCGTATCGAACCCCAGTTCCTTCAACGTCTGCAGGAGGGGGTAGTGCTTCTTTGTCAACGCACTCGTCCAAAGCAGAAGGTTCAATCCCAGCTTGCTGGCCATAGTTGTCTCCTCAATAAAAGGCCCTGATTTTTAAAACGACTACTCAAGTCAACCGGGGGAACCGCCGTCCCCAATGGGCAACGTACTTCCAAGCATATTTTCTTATCTTGCCTTGAGGGTTCATTGCAAGCTGGATTTGCCCCCAGCGCGAGGAAGGCCTCCCCTCGAGGTGGGATTATAATGCAGGAGCCAAAGGGCGGTGAGGCCGGGGACTTCCGGAAGCGTCAAAATATTTTTCCCGTCCAAGGATTTGGGATTCCCGGACCGGTTCCGATAGAATCGAAGGGTGGGACGGAAGCGGGCAAGGAGGAAACATGAAATCCAAGGGACGTTTCGTATGGGGCGCCGCCATTCTCCTAGTAGGAGTGATTCTGGGATATGCTGGGGCCCACGCCAGGAAATCGGGATTTTTGGGGTGGCAGGTTTCGGCCGCCGATCAAGTGGAGGCCGCCGGGACGAGCCCCGACCGGGAAGAGCTCCGCCGCAACATCCGCGTCTCCGTTCAGGATTGGTACGGCTTGGCTGAAAACATCAAGGTGGACGTCGGAAGTGTGGGCGATTCCCATTTTCCGGAATTCCTGACCACCAAGGTTACCATGGACGACGGGAAGAATAAGCGGGAGCATCCGTTCTATGTCTCGCGCGACCGCCGTTTCTTGATGGAGAACGTCTTCCGCCTCTCGGCGAATCCCCAACGGGATACGATGAATTCGATCTCCCTGCGGGGTGAAATCTCCCAAGGCCCCTCGTCGGCCCGCGTGACGGTGGTTGAATATGCGGACCTGCAATGCGCTTCCTGCGCACGATTCCACCGCTTTGTGAAGGACGAATTCGTTCCCCGCTACGGAAACCGCGTCCGCGTGGTCTATAAGGAGTACCCGCTGGCGCAGGTCCACGATTGGGCCCTCTCCGGCGCCATCGCCAGCCAGTGCGTGAATCGGGACGACCCTCAGGCTGTGATCCGGTACCGCGATCTGATCTTTGCCAATCAGAAGCTCCTCACCGCCGCCAACGCCCGCGAAAAACTCCTCGAATTAGGCGAGCAGGCCGGGACGGACCGGAACCGCTTGGCGCGCTGCCTCGACACCAAAGCCACCCTCTCGCATGTCCGGCGCTCCCTCGAAGAGGGGCGTCAACTGGGCGTACGCAGCACGCCGACCGTTTTCATCAACGGCAAGAAGCTGTCCGGAAACGCCACGCCGGCGCTGATCTTCCGCCTGGTCGATGCCGAGTTGGCCAAATCAAAATAAGCCGAATCCAAATAAGTTAAGATTCCGGAGAGAACGTCAGGGCAGGGTCGGCGAAGAAGTTTGATGTCTTTCAGTTAGGGTCCATAGGGCGGGCAGCCGAAACAGGAGAAAAGCGAAGTAGAGCAGGCATACCACCGCCCCGTAGCCGATGGCAACGCGAGCGCCCAGGGTCGAAGCCACGGCTCCGGCCTGCAGGCTCCCCAGCGCCAGAGCGCCCACCATTGTCGCCCCTACCAGAACCAGCAGAAAGAACGAAAGCGGAAAACTCTCGGAGGCAGAGAAACCCAGTAGCGCCAGCGAGAAGAGCAGAGCGCTTGCTGGAATCGCCCCGCTGACGTTTCGCGGCGGCCCCGCGTAGGCCAGTACCAACCCGCACGCTCCCGCTCCCAGGCCCGCGCCGCCCATCAGGTACCCCAGCCCGGAAGGTCCCATCCCCAGCAGGTCACGGGCAAAGACCGGCATCAAGATGACAAAGGGAAAGGCAAAGAAGCTCAGGAAAGCCGGGACGGAAAGCAGCAAAAGAACCAGCCGCCGCTCGGCGACGAATTGAAATCCTTCCCGGACGGCCTGCCAGACGGAGCCGTCGCGGGGAGGAGTGAATTTCGGCGGACGGATCACCAGAAGCGCCACGATCAAACCCAGAAAACTGAACGCATTCAGGTAAAAGCAGACGGCTGCGCCGAGTCCTCCCAGCGCCAGCCCGGCCAGCGTCGGTCCGAAGGCGCGCGCCATGTTGAACTGCGTCGAATTGAGCGCCACGGCGTTCAGCAGGTCTGCTTCCTCCACCAGGTCCGGAAAGAGCGCCTGATAGGCCGGAAAATGCAAGGCGGTCGCCAGTCCCATCAGGAAGGAAATGAGGAAAATCGGAGAGATCGTAATGCGGTTCGCCAGGGTGAGCGTGCCCAGCAGCAGAGCCAGGGTCAACATACCAGCCTGGATTACCAGCATGAGCCGCCGTCGGTCGAAACGGTCGGCAATGGCTCCGCCCGCCCAGAAAAAAAGAAACGTCGGCACTGTAGTCATAAATCCGTTCAGGCCGAGCAGCCAAGCCGAATCCGTCAACTCTAGGACCAGCCATCCCAGAGCGACCGACTGCATCCAGGTTCCGGTGTTGGAGAGAAAGTTGCCGGCCCAGAAGATGGCGAAGTCGCGGTGCCGGAGCGAGCGGAAAAGGCGAGCCATGCCGCGGAACTGCTCCGGGGTGGAGGAGAAAGCCTCCGCGGGGGGGGAGCGGAGCGTCAAGTCTGGAGCCGTCGTTTCTGCTTTCATCGGGTACCTGAGGTTCTTGCGGGAATCCGTTCGAAAAAAATTGTCTCGGCAGGGAAACTTTTTCGTGGGGTCCGGCGTTTAACATACCAGCATAGCAAAACGACGAGGAGACGTATATGAAACGATCCATCATTATTCCGGTAACGGTTTTGGCGTTGTTGGCGATTTTCGCGGGTACCACGTTGGCTCAGGAGAATCCCGCCGACCTGGGCGTACCTTTCACGGAGCTTGCCGAAGGTCCGGCGGGCTTGTCCTTGAATTTGGATGAAGATTTCCGGAGTCTGGAGGCATTCCCGGCCCCACACGGCACTCCGGGGGGAGGAAGACATGCCGGTTGGTCACGGAGTTTTCGAGGCCGCTCCGGTTGCGGCGGGGGCCGCGGTTGGTTCGGGAATCCTCGCCTGCATGAAGAACTGGGGCTGACCGACGGGCAGACCGAGAAGCTCCACAAGCTGAGGGTCGAGGCCCGCAAGGCCGCCGTGCGGAACCGGGCGGATTTGCAGTTGCGGAGGATTGAATTGGGTGAGCTGTTGCGCGCCGACAGCCCGTCCAAGGCTCAGGTAGATCGCAAAGTTCAGGAGATTACCAAGTTGCAGGGAGCGGCTTTCGCCGCCCGGATTAACACCATGCTTTCCGCCAAGGCGATTCTTACTCCCCAGCAGAGGGCGAAGGCGCGTGAGCTCCAAGGGAAACGCGGACGGCGTTTCCGCGGACGTCGCGGTAGTGGAGGTAGCGGCGGCGGTCCTCAGGGAGGAGGCGGCTTGGGTCGCGAGTTTCATCCCCCGGTCCCTCCCCCCGCTCCGCCGGCAGCGTCGTCGAGTGAATAGACTCGGGGGGATGAATAAATCCCGGGGGTGAATAGACTCCCGGGGGTGAATAGACTCCCGGGGGTGAATCGTCTGGAGGGGTAAGGAAGACCCAGGCAGGTTCACCAAACAAAGCCTGCTAGGATAGGGTTTCATGCCTAGGAGGGAGGCAGCTTTCGTTCTCCACCGGCCCAACGGGCCCAACGGAAAAGTTGCTCCCGCCGCTCGTTTCTACAGGTGTCCGCAGCATGCTCTACGTTCAGTGTAAAGGTTGTGGCCGGCCGTTTGAGACCGTCCTGCAAGTGCCTCCCTCCGAGGTTCTCATCGATCGAACGTTCAACAGCATGGAAGCCTGTCCCCACTGCAAGGCGATGCGCTTCTACGTGCGGGACGATTTCAATGTATAAAGAAGCGGAACCGGACGGCTCCGCATAAAGCTTTTTAGTCCCTCCTCCCCTCCTTTGCTTTACTTCGCAGGCCGCTGTTTACCTTCAGAATCGGGCAAGGTAGGATAGGAAGAGCGGCAGAGGCTTATTCCAGGTGGGTTCCGGGGCGGGGTCGCACGCCACCGGCTCGCGTGCCGGCAACCTTGATTCCATGAGAATACGAACCCGAGCGGAGAAGCGGAAGACGAACGGGGCCATGGTTTCCGCGCCGCGGTCGGAAACCTTGCCGCGTGCAGGAGCCTTGGAAGCCGACGCCATCCGCGTCCGGGGCGCGCGCGTTCACAACCTGAAGAATCTCGACTGCGAGATTCCGCAGAACCGGATCACGGTCGTCACCGGCGTCTCCGGCTCCGGGAAATCGAGCCTAGTCTTTGACACCATCTACGCCGAGGGCCAGCGGCGCTACATCGAATCGCTTTCCGCCTACGCGCGCCAGTTCTTGGAGCGCATTGAAAAGCCGGACGTGGACGACATCTCTGGCATCGCCCCGCCCATCGCGATTCGCCAAAAGAACACCACGCGCACGCCCCGCTCGACCGTGGCCACGGCGACGGAAATCTATGACTACCTGCGGCTGCTTTACGCCCGCATCGGCACGGTCTGTTGCCGGAAATGCGGCCGCGTGGTGGCACGGGACACCGTGGACGAGGTGGCCGAGCGGATTCTGGCCCTGCCGGAAGGGACTCGACTCTATCTTTTATTTCCTGTTCCTCTCGAGGGCCGAAAGACTCCCGCTGTCCGTAACGGCCGCGCGAGTAAGAAGGTTCGCTTTGGGCCGCGCTCGATTTCACGGGCGGCGAAGAAGATTGCCGCCGAACTGGAGGACCATCCCGCCGCGCGCCTGGAAGCTCTCCGCAAGAAGGGGTTCGACCGGTTCTATCAAAAAGACCAAGCCGGACAAAAAGGCGAAATGGTGGATTTGGACGAGACGGATCCCCTCGCAAAGATCGACCTTGCCTCACCCCTTTTTGCTCTGGTGGATCGCCTTGTGGTGCGCCAGGAGAACCGCCAACGGCTGGCCGATTCGGTCGAGCTCTGCTATCGGGAGACGGGCGAGGCGATTGTTGAAATCGTGGACTCGTCCGAACGGCTGGTCTTCAACGAACGTTTTGAATGCAAGGATTGCAAAATTGCCTACGAAGAGCCCGAACCGCGTCTCTTCTCCTTCAACAATCCCTACGGAGCGTGTCCCCGCTGCCAGGGTTTCGGCAACACGATCGACTACGACCTCCGGCTTGTCATTCCCGACCCGCGCCGCACGTTGGCGGAAGGCGCCGTCGATCCTTGGACCAAGCCGCGGTATCGTTCCTGGCTGAAACACATGAAACAATTTGCAGAAAAACAGGGCGTGCCGCTCGACGTGCCGTACGCTAAGCTCTCCGGGGAACAGAAGAGGTGGCTGGAAGAGGGGGGCGGCGGGTTTCGCGGCATTCAGGGATTCTTCAAGTACTTGGAACGGAAGAAGTACAAGCTCCATATCCGGGTCTTCCTCAGCCGATTTCGCGGCTACGCGCTCTGCCCCGTCTGCCGGGGCGGGCGGCTTCGCACCGAGGCGCTCCAGGTAAAGATTCACCACCAGAACATTACCGACGTCTGCCGCCTTTCGATTGCTGAGGTGCAACGATTCTTTCTGGAGATCGCGCCCTCCCCCACCGAGTTGCGCGTGGCGGAAAAGGTTCTGGAAGAGGTCCGCAGCCGCTTGAAGTTTCTCTGCCAAGTGGGACTCGAATACCTGACGCTCGATCGGCTGACTTCAACGCTTTCCGGCGGGGAGTCCCAGCGCATTCAGTTGGCTAACTCGCTCGGCTCGACCCTGGTCGGGACGTTGTATGTGCTCGACGAGCCTTCGATCGGCCTGCACGCGCGGGACACGGAGCGGCTGATTTCCATCCTGAAAAACCTGCGCGACCTCGGCAATACCATCCTCGTCGTCGAGCACGACCCGGATGTCATGTGCGCGGCCGATACCATTCTGGACCTAGGACCGGGAGCCGGCGAGCAGGGAGGACACATCGTCTGTAAGGGTTCCTATGAGGAGGTGAAGCGAGACGAGCGGTCCCTGACCGGACGGTATCTTTCCGGCGAGCTTGAGATTCTGGTGCCCGCCGAGAGGAGAATAGCGAAGCAGGGCGAGATTCAGATTTTCGGCGCGCGGCAGCACAACCTAAAGAACCTGGACGTGGCGATTCCCTTGGGCGTGATGACGTGCGTGACCGGCGTCTCTGGGTCCGGCAAATCGACGCTGGTCCACGACGTTCTTTATCACGCCCTGCGGAGGCGGCGCGGGGTGGCCGGACCGCGCCCGCAACTGGACCGCATGAGCGGGGATAAGCAGATTGGTGAAGTCATCCTGGTCGATCAGTCGCCGCTCGGCAGGACGCCGCGCTCGAATCCGGTGACGTATATGAAGGCGTTCGACGGCATCCGGGAGCTGTTTGCCGGGGAGCGCGAGTCGCGGCGGCGAGGCTACAAACCGGGCACGTTCTCCTTCAACATCCCCGGCGGGCGCTGTGAAACGTGTCAAGGCGATGGCACCGTCACCGTGGAGATGCAGTTTCTGGCCGATGTGGAGTTGATCTGCGAGGAGTGCCGCGGGCGACGCTATAAGTCCGAGGTGCTTGCGATTCGATACAAGGGTAAAAATATTCATGACGTGTTGCAGATGACGGTGAAGGAAGCGATCCGCTTCTTTGCCGCCGCGCCGCGCGTGAAGCAGAAGTTGAAGGTGTTGGACGAGATCGGCCTGGGGTACCTGCGGCTGGGCCAATCGGCCACGACGCTTTCCGGGGGCGAAGCGCAGCGGGTCCGCCTGGGGTCGTACCTGGCCCGGCAGAGCCGGGAACGCTGCCTGTTTCTGTTCGACGAGCCGACGACGGGCCTGCACTTCGACGACATTCATAAACTTCTGCGCGCCTTTCGCAAGCTGGTGGATGCCCGACACACGGTGTTGATCATCGAACACAATATGGACGTCATCAAAACGGCCGATTGGATTCTCGACTTGGGACCGGAAGGTGGCGAGGCGGGCGGCTCCGTGGTCGCCGTGGGGACTCCCGAGCAGGTGATGAAGAACCCGCGTTCGTTCACCGGCCGGACGCTGGTCCGCTACTTGGGACAAAGCGCTGCGACCGTTCGTGTCCAGTAAATTTGGAGTTGAGTAAGTGTAAGGTGTCTTATGAATGGAACCCGGCATGGGTGGGTATCCGCGCTCCTCTTCCTGACTATCCTTTGCTTTCCGATTCGCGGATTCGGCACCGAGGGACCCGGAGAGGGCAAGGAGGAGACTTCGGCCGCCGCCGTTACGGCCGTTTCGGCGGAAGAGATTCCCGCGTTGCTGCGCACGGCGCAGGAGGCCATGACCCGGGAGGATTTCGCGGCCGCCGCCGGGGCGCTGGAGAGGGTGTTGGCGGCCGAGGAGGATCATTCTCATTTGGGGGCGGCGTTCAATCTGGCCTACTGTTACACGCGTCTCGGCCGCCCGAAGGAGGCGGAGGCGGCCTACCGCAAAACGCTGAGCCTCAATGCGGAGTTGTTTCCCGCGCGCCTGAATCTGGGGATTTTTCTGTGGGAACAAGGTCGCGCGGAAGAAGCCGGCGGGCATCTGGCCCAGGCTCTCCGCTTGAAGGGGGAGCATGCGACCGCGCATCTTTACTACGCGCGCGCGCTGAGGGATTCCGGCAAAGTGGAAGAGGCGGAGAAGGAATTTCTGCAAACCCTCGCACTTCGGCCCGAGAACGGAGAGGCGGGCATGGAGTTGGGCCGCCTCTTCCTTTCCCAACAGAAGGCGGCACAGGCCGAAGAGTTGTTTCTCCGGGCGCTGGAGGCGGACCCGCCGCTCGCCGAGGCTCATGTCGCGCTCGGGACGCTCTACCAGACACGGGAACAATGGGAGGAGGCCGAGCGCCACTATCGGGCGTTCCTGGCGGGGGAACCTACCGACCAGCGCGTCCGCACCCGGCTGGGCATGATCTATTTGGAAATGGGCAAGACACAGCTTGCCGTGGAGGAGCTGGAAAAAGTCTATGACGTGGAACCGACCCGGGAAGCGGTAGCCCGCAGCCTGGGAGACGCTCATTTCACGTTGGGGGATTTCAACCAAGCCGTGCGTTTCTACCGGCAGGCGGTGGCTGCCGAGCCGCGGGACGCCAACCTCCGGGACAAACTGGGCGTTTCTTTTCTGCGGTCCAAGCAACCTGTCCTGGCGGAAAAGGAATTTCGGCGGGTGCTGGCGCTGGCGCCGCAGCACTCGCGTGCCCTGGAACATTTGGCCTTCGCCGTTCTTGCGCAGGACCGCTACGCGGAAGCGGTTCCGATTTTGCTGAAAACCACTTCCGGCCCGGAACCGACTCCCCTGCTGGTCTATTTCCTGGGGAATTGCTATGATCATTTACAAGCCGTTCCGGAAGCGGTGGAGGCCTATCAGAGGTTTCTCGGGTTGAACCGAGGAGAAAACGAACTTCGGCAATGGCAGGCGGAGCAGCGGCTGATTGTCCTGCGGCGGCACTTGAAAAAGTCACAAGGGAAGAGAAGGAAGAAGCGATAGGGGCGGCATGGTTTCGCACCGAAGCAAGATGGTCTTGCTCTGGGGGCTTGTTTTTCTAGGCCTTTCCGGCGGCGCTCTTCTGCCGGCGCTCTGGGCTGCCGAGGAGAGCGCGGCGCGGCTTGAACAGAAAATCCGCCGCCAGTTGGAACCCATCAAAAAGGTCCGGCTGCAGATCAAGCTGGCCAGGATTCACCTCAACAATTCCGCCAAGGCCTACCGTGAATTGGACTTCGACGGCGGGAAAAAATCACTCAACACCTATTTGGATTCCATCCGGGAGGCCCGAAGGATCCTCGCCCGCTCGGGACGGGATCCGAAGCGCCAACCCCGGGGATACAAGGACCTGGAGATCGCTCTCCGCCAGGACCTTCGCATCCTGACGGACCTGAAGCGCAGCGTCCCGTATTTCGCGCGGGAGGCTGTTCAAGCCGGGATCGACCAAGTGGATGAGGTGCGGGAAGAAGTCCTCCAGTCCATGTTCGACGTTTCGGGAACCAACCGGGAAAACAGAAGCACGCCCGGAGGGAGACCGACCAAAATTTCCCTCACACATCGCCCGTTTGGGGTTTCTGCCTCGTATTCCCCGCTTGCCCCGCAGCAGGATCCGGCGGGACTTTCCGAGGCGGAGGTGGAGCTGGTCCGTGAAGCGCAAGACCCCGGAGACCGCATCATCGTTTTCGTACAAATCACCGGCGCCCGGCTGGATAAATTCGAGGAGTTTCAAAAAGAGACCGGACGGCGGAATCCCGGCAAGGGGTATTATCTGGATTCCCTGTTGGAGGAATACATTGCCGTCTACGATGAAATGAAGGACTGGATCGAGTACCAGTACGACAAGGGCCGCGACATGCGCCGCGGGCTTCGACGGCTTTTGAAAGACGGTCCCGTACAGTTGGAGCGTCTCTCCCGGGCGCAAGAGCACCAGGACGAATACAGCATCGACTACATGGAAAACGTCCAATACGCTATCGAAACCCTTCAGGATACCTTGCAGGGCGGGACCGTCGCCTTCCGGGAGCAGGAAGAAGAGTTCCGCGCCAAAGAAGAAGAAGAGAAAGCAAGAAAGAAGCAGGAGAAACAGAAAAAGAAACGGCGGCGATAGGGAAATAGATGGGACGTTCCTTGGGCCACGATTTCATTCCCTGAATGTCGGAATCACGCACTTCCTCTCCCCCTCCCAGCGCGCGCGGCAGGTCGGCTTCCTCCTCTCACCCCATATCAGATCGGCTCTTCGTGCGCACTTTCCGGCGGCTTCGGCTCCCCGAGCCCATTCCCGAATTTGAGGCCGCCTACTATCCTTATGCCGGCATTCGTCACAGCATCCATTTGCAGGGGGGGCGCATCCGCGTCAAAATCTCCGACCTGCTGCAGGAGGCTTCTCCCGTGATTCTGGAGGCGGTGGCGGAAATACTCCTTTGCCGCCTCTTCCGCATCCGCATCTCCCGCGAGGCGCGGGCCTGTTACCGTGAATTTCTCTCCCGGCCTCACGTTCAACAACGCGCCCAGCAACTCTGCCGGCTGCGAGGGCGCAAGCAATTTGCCCCGCCGCGGGGACAGGCCTACGACCTTGAGGAAATTTTCCGCAGGCTCAAGAAGCGCTTCTCTTCCAATCGATTGACCGATGTGCGGATCGGCTGGAGCGCACGCCGGTCGCGAAAGGTCTTGGGCCACTTCGACCCGGCGCACCGCGTGATTGTGATCTCCCGGCTGCTCGACAGCCCCCGGACCCCGCAGCTTGCCCTTGAATTTCTCGTTTATCATGAGATGTTGCACTTGAGGTATCCGCCGACCGAGCGGGGCGGACGTCGTCAGGTTCACTCAAGAGAATTTCGTCAAGCCGAGCGGAGATTTCCCCAAGCTGCGGAGGCCCGCCGCAGGCTGAAACGGATCTGCTAGCTGCTGCGGTTTCCTCTCGCTGGTTTGACTTTTCCCAAGCTCTCCATTACGCTGGAAATGAGCGGGATTTTCTTTTTCCTAGCGCGGTTCCGGGGAGCGGTTTTGGGAAAGGGTCCGGAAGAATCAATCATGCGACGCATCTATCTTGACTACAACGCCACCACGCCGTTGGCGGGGGAAGTCTTCGAGGCCATGAAGCCGTACCTCAGCGGCGAGTTCGGCAACGCCTCTTCGATTCATTGGTACGGCCAGCGGGCCAAGGCGGCCGTGGAGCGCGCGCGGGAGCGAGTGGCCGGGTTGATCGGGGCACGTCCCAACGAGATCGTTTTCACTTCCGGCGGCACGGAGGCCGACAACACGGCCGTCTTCGGCGTGGTAGAGGCTGCCGGCGGCGGCAAGAAGCACGTCAACGTCATCAGCTCTTCGATCGAGCACCACGCGGTGCTGAACGCCTGCAAAGCGCTCGAGCGGAAGGGAGTCGAAATCACCTATATCCCGGTGGGCTCGGATGGGGTCGTGGACCCGGAAGAGGTGCGCCGCGCCATTCGTCCCGAGACGGTCCTGATTTCCCTCATGCATGCGAATAATGAAATTGGAACCATTCAGCCGATCGAGCAGATCGGCCGGATTGCCGCCGAGTGCGGTGCCCGGTTTCATTCCGACGCCGTGCAGTCGGCCGGGAAGCTGCCCTTGAACGTAGCCGAATTGGGCGCGGATCTGCTTTCGCTCTCCGGACACAAAATTTACGGGCCTCAGGGTGTGGGCGCTCTCTACGTGCGGAGGGGAATTCGATTTGCTCCGCGTCTTTACGGCGGCCATCACGAGCGGGACCGTCGCGCCGGAACGGAGAACGTGGCGGGCATTGTGGGTCTGGGAAAAGCGGCCGAGCTTGCCGCCGCGTCGCTGGCTGAGGAAACTCAGCATCTTTCAATGCTGCGCGATCGGCTGGAAGCTGGCATCCTTTCCCGCATTCCGCAGGTCTCGGTGAACGGTGATGCGCAGCGTCGCCTGCCTTCCACCACCAACTTGCAGTTCGACTACGTGGAGGGAGAGGCCTTCGTGATTGCCATGGATTTGAAGGGAATCGCCTGCTCGACGGGGGCGGCCTGCTCGTCCGGGACGCTGGAGCCGTCGCACGTCATGGCCGCGCTCGGCAAGACGTCCGACCAGGCCCGCTCGGCGATTCGCTTCAGCCTGGGACGGTTCAACACCACCGACGACATCGACTCTACCTTGGAGATCATTCCCGGCGTGGTGGAGCGGCTCCGTTCGCTCTCTCCTCGATATAAGAAGTCAAAATTGGTGGCGGTCTAGCCGGACTGCCCGTCCATGGGTTAGTTTGTTCCTCAGGGAATTGCAACGGAAATGAAGACTCCTCATAACGGATCGAATTCGGAAACCATCGCCGTGGCGATGAGCGGTGGGGTGGACAGCTCTGCCGTTGCGGCGTTGCTGGCCGAAGGGCACCACATCGTGGGGCTGACGATGCAGTTGTGGAACCAGCGTCGCTTGGAGAAAAATCCGGAGAGTCTGCCCGGCGCCGGGCGCTGCTGCTCGCTCGACGATGTCTACGACGCCCGCCGTGTGGCCGAGTTCCTCGGTATTCCCTACTATGTGGTGAATTACGAGCGGGAGTTTGAGCGCGATGTCGTCGAACCCTTTGTCGAGCAGTACCTCGCAGGCCAAACGCCGATTCCGTGCAGTCTCTGCAACTCGGAGATTAAATTCGAGCAGTTGATCTCCTCGGCCCGCTCATTCGGCGCCGAGCGCGTCGCCACCGGCCACTACGCCCGCGTTCGGCGCGATGAGAAGACCGGCTGCTATCGGTTGTTCCGGGCGGTGGATGAGGCCAAGGATCAGACCTATTTTCTCTTCGGGTTGACGCAGGAGCAGCTCTCGCGGAGCCTCTTTCCCCTGGGAGAGATGACGAAGACCCAGGTGCGCGAGCTGGCCGCAGCGCGCCGTTTGCCGGTGGCGCGAAAGGCGGAAAGCCAGGAGATCTGCTTTATTCCCTCCGGCGACTACGGCGAGTTCATTGAGGCCTATCTTACGGAACAGAAGAGAGATGCAGGTGAACCCGGGCCGCTGCTTCTGAATGACGGCAAGGAAATCGGCCGCCATCAGGGCATTCACCGTTACACGGTGGGCCAGCGGAAGGGTTTGGGCGTGGCGGTGGGCAACCCGCTTTATGTTTTGGAGATTAACGCTGAAAAAAACGCCGTGGTTGTGGGCCCTCCCGAAGACCTCTTGCGGCGCCGATTGCTGGCGCGAGAGGTGAATTGGATTGCGCCGCCGGAAGGCAAAGAGTGGAGTGACGTTCGGGCCAGAATACGAAATGGGCATCGTCCGGCGCCGGCCCGCGTCCGCGCGCTGAAGAATGAGGAGGCGGAAGTCGAGTTCTGCGAGCCGCAGCGCGCCGTCACTCCCGGTCAGGCCGTTGTGTTTTATCGGGATGAGGAAGTCTTGGGCGGCGGCTGGATTTCGAAAAATTTCTCCGACTAGGCCGCCGGACCCCTCACCGCAACCCAAGTTTTTTCAGCATCCGGTACGTTCGGGCGGCGCGACGCCGAAGAGCAGGACTTCGCTTAAGGTTCCTCGTCAGTCTTAACAGATCTTCCCCCGTATCGACATCCGGCCACTCCTCTAGTATGGAACAAGAGAGCCATTCTCGAAGGAAATTTCTTTGCGTATCGCGGAAAGCATGCCGGGTTCCCCAACGAATTTCCCCCAAAAGCCCGGGCGGAAGTTTGGTAGGGGAAAATCGTCGGAGCCCGATCAGGTAGTACCCGCCGTCCGGGCATGGACCCAGCACCGCATCGCAAACTTGCAGTTCCCGAAACGCCTGTCGAACGTAGGCCGCCGGCAGGGTGGGCGCATCGCTGCCTAAGACGACCACGGCAGGGTGGTGCTTCAGTAGCTTGCCGAAGGCGTGGCTTAGGCGTTCACCCAGGTCCCGGCCGTGTTGCGTTTTAACGCGGACACGGCGGGGTAGAGTAAGCTGCCCTGCAAAATGGTTGGCACCTTGGGAGGACCCGGCGAGGAACAGGTAGGGGGTAAAAAGAAGTTCCCTCAGCAGGTGAAGCGTGTCGCCAACGAAGGCGATGTGAAGCAGGGCAGCCGCATCGGGCCCGATCTTCCCGGCCAGGCGCGTCTTCACTTGGCCGGGCCGGGGAACCTTTGCAAAGAGGAGCAGAGCGGGTTTCTTCGCTGGAAGCGGGGTCAAATTCGAGGCCAAATCCGGGGAGCAAACCTCCCCAGCGCCAAGCCGGTTAGATGAAGAGTTGCTCTTCGCTGCCGCTGCCGGACTCGCCGGCCGGTTGGCCCGTGCGGCGGCCGAAGAGGAATTCAAATCCCGTACGGATGCCGCGAATCAGGGCCGTCGCCTCATGAATCGGCGTCAAGAGATTCCTCTGTACGAGGCGAGTGGTGTCTTCGATCCTCTCCAGCGTGTCCTGAACCATGTGGTCGATGTGGAGTACCTGAAGGCGCGCCTTGTCGGTGACCTCCTCCACAAAGTCGTCGATGTGACCCACGCGGTCGCGGGTGATCTCCGCCAGTTGGGCCAGGCTGGTTGCTACCTTATCGATACTCGATCGGGACGTTGTGAGGATTTCCGTCAGATGGGTGGTCACCGGGTCGAGTTGGATTTTCATCTCGGCCCGGACTCCCTCCACTTGCCGGGTCAGCCGCCCGACCGAAAGATAGATGCCGACCAGCATCGCCGCCTGTGCCAGCACGGCCAAGCCGACGACGATGATGAAGATTTTCAGAAGCGTATCAAGTTCCATGGGTAGTTCTCCGTTAACCGGTTCGTTGGACGCTCTCCGCGTCAGTTTGTTTTCGTCTTTTCCCGTTCATAGGCAACCTTCCCGGCTTCCAGCGCCGAAGAGAGGTGTTCCTTCTGCTTGGCAAGGGTTTCCTTCCCCTTGCCCACGTAACCCTCGGCCTCTTTCCGCAGCACCTTGGACTGCCGCCGGGCGTAGTCTTTACCCTTATCGGCCTTCTGGGCCAGAAGTTCGCGCGTCTCCTCTCCCGTACGGGGAGCAAATAGCAGGGCCAGCACGGCCCCGATTCCCATCCCCGCCACGAAATAACCAAACCCGGATCCGCTATCTCTGCTCATAACTTTGTCCTCCCATTCGAGCGGGCAACCGCTCAGGTGATCCTCAAGAATGATTATAGTCCAATAAGCCTTAAATAGCAATATTTGTAAGGGGAGAATTTTTATAGGTAGTCCGTCCGGACGGGCTATTATTTATTATTCAGGTAGGCTTCAATCGATTTTGCCTGCCTGGGGGTGACAACCTGAAGCAGGTCATTCCGGGTTTGGCGCTGAAGGGTGCGGACGCTTCCGAAGCGGCGAAGGAGCCGTTGGGCGGTCTTCTCACCTATGTCGGAGATTTCCAGAAGTTCCGTGCGGAGGTTACGGCGGGTGCGGCGTTGGCGATGGAAAGTCACGGCAAAGCGATGGGTTTCGTCGCGCACTTGTTGAACCAGGTGAAGCACGGGGGAGTGGGCGTCCAGGCGAACGGGCTCCTTCTCTCTTCCCGGAAGGTAGATGAGTTCCTCCCGTTTCGCAATCGCCGCCAACGGCTGATTGATAATCTGAAGGTCTTCGAGCGCGGCGGCGGCGGCGTGCAGTTGTCCAATGCCTCCATCGATCAGGATAAAATCGGGAAGCGTTTTCCCTTCGCGCTGCCGGCGCTGGTAGCGGCGGCGGACCGCTTCCCGGATACTCGCAAAGTCGTCGTTTGCGGGAACGGTTTTAATAATGAATTTGCGATAGTCGGACTTTTTCATGCGGCCATCCTCCCAAACGACCATGGAGGCCACGATGTCGCTGCCTTGAAGATGTGAAACATCAAAGCATTCGATCCGCCGTGGAATGCTCGCCAGGTCCAAGGCCTCGGCCAGCGCCTCCGCCGTTTGCCGTCCGGAGGGTTTCCGGACGCGAAAACGGCGCTCGAAGGAGTGCCGCGCGTTCCGCGCCACCAAGTCGATCAATTCGCGTTTCCGGCCGCGCTGGGGGACGTGGATTTCGACCTTCCCGCCGCGCCGCTCGGAGAGGATTTCCTGCATTAATTCTCTGTCTTCGAACTCGGCCGGAACGTGGATGCCCTGGGGAATGTACTGCCGGTCGAGGTAGCACTGTTTGATGAGCGGAGAGAGGAATTCGCCCGGTTCGGCCTCCACGTCATCAAGGTTCTCCCAGAAGAATTCGCGCCGGTCGACGACGCGGCCGCCGCGCATATGGAACAGATTGAGCGCGGCCAGCGGCCCCTCGCGGTAGAAGCCGAAGATGTCGATGTCGTAGCCGGACGACGCGGCCAGCTTTTGCCGCTCATGGACCTGGTCGATGGTGGCTGCCAAGTCCCGGTAACGGGCCGCCTCCTCGAAACGTTGGTCGGCGGATGCTGCCCGCATGCGCTCCCGTAGGCCGGCAATCAGGTCGCTGTGTCTTCCCTCGAGCAGAATGCGTAGGTCGCGGACGGCCTCGGCGTAGCGCTCCTTGGTCGTAAAGCCTTCCACGCACGGCCCTTGGCAGCGCTTGATGTGGTATTCCAGGCAGGGCCGGGGGTGGAAGCGGGTCAGGTCCACGGTGCAGGAGGGGACCAGAAACCGGTGATGAATCAGGTCCACGATGCGGTAGGCGAGCCGCGCCGGGAAGTAGGGGCCGTAGTAGAGGGCGCCGTCCTTTTTCAACCGTCGGGTCACGTAGACGCGGGGAAATGGGTCCTTCGCCGTCAGCTTGATGTAGGGGTAGGTCTTGTCGTCGCGGAGCAGCACGTTGTAGCGCGGCTGGAACTTCTTGATGAGATTGTTTTCAAGCGCCAGGGATTCCTTTTCGTTGTCGACCAGGATGGTTTCCAGCGCGACGGCCGTCTGCAACATGCGGTCGCGCTTGGTGTCGAACGGCGGGGCGTCCTGCAGGTAGGAGCGGAGCCGCGCTCTTAGATTCTTCGCCTTGCCGACGTAGATGACCTTTCCCCGGCGGTTCTTGAAGAGGTAGACGCCGGGTTGGGAAGGAATCTCAGCGGACTTTTTCTTAAGGATTTCACGCATGGCTTTGAGCTCAAAAACTGAGCCTGAAACAATTATCGAACCGATGGTCGCGGAGTGTCAATTTCGCCGCATCAAAAGAGTATAAGGGGGGCGAGTTAGGTGGAGGGAAAAAGCGCGGTCTCCTTGAACTACAGTGTGAATCACAGGCGGTTGACTCCAGCGGTGAGGAAACGGAAAATCGTATCATGGGGCAGAAGTTTCAATGGGTTGGGCAATTGATTGGGGCTCTGCTGGTGCTTTGTTGGGCGCCGGGCGCCGGGGCGGCCCTTGCCCAGGAGAGAACGAGGGAGAGGGAGTACGAGGAGGAGCCCTCCACTCGCTGCATCCCCCCACCAGCGTCGAAGTCGGTGGAGATCGGCACGTTCTATCTGAAGCAGAAGAAATATAAGGCGGCGCTGAGCCGGTTTCAAGAAGCCGTTCAGACAGACCCGCTCTACGCCCCGGCGTACGGTAAGTTGGGGAAGGTTTACGTGAAGCTGGGCCGGAAAAAAGAGGCGCTCCGGGCCTACAAGAGGCATCTGGAGCTGCTGCCTTCGGCGCGCGAGGCCGAGAAGGCGGAGGATGTCCACAAGGCCGTCGCCCGCCTGGAGCGCGAGCTCGGCAGCGGGAAAAAGAAGTAGACTAGATCATCTTATTGAGGATTGCATAATTGTGACGCTGAACTACCCCTAAGATGCCATTTTTGTGCGACTGCGGGGCAATATTACGTGTAACTATAATTTGCAAACCTCAATTAGGAGGAGTTATGAAACGATTTCTGGTTGGAGTTATGGGGATTGTATTGCTGTCGGCAGGAACCCTCCAAGCAGCGTCGCAGGAGCAGAAAATTGATCCGAAAAAAGAGGCCGACATTCGGCGACTGTTCGAGGCCAGAGGCGACAAGAAGCTGGGGTTGCAAATGGGGTCTCATATGTGGCCCCAGATGGCGAAGATGCTCTGATTGAGCATTGAGAGGAGCATGCCGGCAGAAGATCCAAGGCGGGAACTACTGAACCGGTTCCTTAAAAGGAATGCCCACTCCGGGTGCCTCATGTACTCGTTCACAATGATGGGCGACACCCTCGAATTGCCTTCCTGAGAATCGAATTGTCCTATAATCAAATCGGAAGTGCATGTGGTCTGGTGACTGCCCTGGACTTCAAATCCAGTGGTCCCGTCTATGGCGGGACGGTCGGTTCGATTCCGACACACTTCCGCCATCTCCCGTTGTCCCGTGTTTTCCGCCATGCCTTTTGAAATTATTACCGCTGTGTTTGCGACGGTTGCAGCCCTGTACTGGGCTATTCAAGGAACCCTCTGGGCTTACGGCATGTTGCGCCTGATGCGTTTGGAGCGGCTGCCCGCGCCCGACACTGTGTCCGACACCGTACGAGATGCGGCCGGGTTCCCTTCCCCTGTCGAGGTCGCTGTCATTGTCCCGGCCCGGAATGAGGCCGCCCAAGTACGGGAAGCCGTCGAGTCGCTGCTTCGCCAGGACTTTCCTTCTCTCAAATTGATCGTGGTCGAAGACCGCTCCACGGATCACACCGGGGAGCGGTTGACCCGGTTGTAGAAGGAATACCCGGCGTTGGAGGTGCTGCGCATCACGGAACTGCCGTCCGGTTGGTTGGGGAAGACGCATGCGATCGAGCGCGGGGGCCGAGCTGGCGCTGCGTTCTTCCAAGGACGTCCGCTGGCTGCTCTTTACCGATGCCGACGTGGTGTTTGCCCCCGGGGTGGTCTCCCGCGCCGTCGCCTACGCCGAGGCTCAGGCGCTCGATCACCTCACGCTGGCCCCTGGTCTGGAGATGGAAGGGTTTTGGGAGGGCGCCCTGACGCGTTTCTTTGGCTTGATTTTTTCCATGCGGACGCAACCCTGGAAGGCTCGAATCCCGACCTCGCCCAAGTACGCAGGCCTGGGCGCGTTCAACCTGGTCCGGCGCACGGCTTATGAAGCCGTCGGCAGGCACCGGCGGTTGGCGCTCGATACGGCCGACGATATGAAGCTCGGCAAGCTTTTCAAAGACGCCGGGTTTCGTCAGGAATTGGGCCTTGCGCCCCTGATGCTTCGCGTCCGCTGGCAGTTGGGAGTGGGCGGCATGGCGCGGGGCCTGGAGAAGAACGTCTACGGAAGCTTCGGGTACCGGCTTTCCCGTTTCACACTGGCCTTGGTGGGACTCTGGGTGACGCATTTTCTTCCCTACCTCACCGTGTGGGTGGACCACCCTTGGACGCGGGGTCCTTCCGGGTTGTCACTCCTCTTCTTGCTGGGGTTCTATATCGGCAGCGTCTGGAATTAGAAATCCGGGTCGGTGTTCTATTGGCTGGCGCATCCGATCAGTGTTTTGCTGCTGACCTGGATCATGCTCCGCTCGGTGGGTTTGACGCTCTGGCGGGGCGGCGTGCGATGGCGGGATGACTTTTACACGCTGGAGACGTTGAAGCAGAATCAAGTTTGAAGGCTTCACCGAAGCCTAGTTTTTGGAGTGTCAGCCGGGCCTGAATTCCGGGACGTTTTCGCCTGCCTTGAAAAGTTCTTTCCCGGTGCCGTGGGGGAGTTTGAGCTTGCTCTGGAGCTCAAGCAGGTCCGCCTTGCAGAAACCTTCGCTCATGAGCTGAATCTCGCCGTCGTTCCCAATCAGAAAAAGCGTGGGGACGAAGTGAAGGCCGTAATCGTTCGAGGCGGCGTAGTCGTTCTCGTCGAGCAGGACGGGGAAGCTGATGCCGTACTCTTTGCAGAACTCCTCGGTCTCTTCCCGGCTGTCTTGGGAGATTCCCAAAATCTGCACGGAGCCGTTCCCGGCCAGCTTGTGGAGCCTTTCGATGAACGGGAACGTGTATTGGCAGGTGGGGCAGGAGACCTTGAAGAAGACCGCCAGGACGGGCCCGCGGGAGAGGGCGTCTTGGAGGGGAAACGGCGTCCCCTCTACGGATGGGAGCTCGAAGTCAGGCGCGGCAATTCCAGTGTTGATGGCCATTCGTGTCACCCTGTCGGTTTGGGAGCATAATAACCGCTGCGGGTGCGGATCACCAAGCGCCCTTTTTTCCTGGGATTGCTGGCTTCCACGCGAATCTGACGGAACGTGCCGTCTTTTTTGCGGTTGGTCGGATAGTACCCCAGCGTGTACTGGTTGCGGATGTCTTCGGCCACCTGAATGCAGATACGTCGAACCTCGGCAAGATTCTTGGGGAAATAGGATCCGCCGCCGGTGGCCTGAGAAAATTGTTGCAGGATTTTCGCGGCCCGCCGGTCCGACCCACCCTTCATTTTAAAAAGGCCGGAGCCGTCGTCTTCGCCCAGGATTCCGATCGTGTAGATCACGGCGTCGGAATCCTGCGCATAACGGAAAATCTCCTCGAAGCTGGTTTGGCTGCCGTTGTCCTCCCCGTCGCTGATGACCAGAAGGACCTTTTTGTCGTGCTTTCCCAGCTTCAAGTGGTCGAGCGACAACTGGACGGCGTCATAGAGGGCGGTGCCGCCGCGCGAGACGATTTTGTCGAGCGCCAACTTCAGGTCTTCTTCATTGCTGGCGAAATCGCCCGGGGTATCGATATATGCTTGGTCGTTGAAATTGACGACGAAGACCTGGTCCTGGGAGTTTGACGTCTGAACAAAAACCAGCGCCGCCGCCGCCACCGCTTTTCGCCGGGAGCGCATGCTGGCGCTGTCGTCGATGACGATGCCCATCGTGACGGGGATATCTGTCCGGCTGAAGATGGCCGTCTGCTGCTCCACGTTATTTTCAAAGACCCGAAAATTTTCCTTTTGCAAGTCCAGAATCCGGGTCCCGCGTTTGTCCAGGACCGAAGCGTAGAGAACCACTAAGTTGACGTTGACCGAGATGGTGTATCCCCCGGGGCGTTGCCGGGCCGAAGCCGCCGACGGCACGGGCGCCGGCAGGTCATACGCGCCCAGCCCCAGAAAGACCGCCACCACGAGGCCGGGAGGGAGGAGGAATTTCCGGAAAGATTTTTTATTGTGTGGGTGCATAGTAGCCCGTTCGCGCATAGACCTGAAGCGGCGGCAATCCGGGCGGCGGGCGGAGCTTCACCTTGATGCGCCTCCATCGGCCGTCCCGGATCAGGTTGGTCGGACTGTAGCCGATCAGGTATTGGTTGCGGAGTTCGATGGAGATTTTTTCCAGGATGTCGGGAAGCTCGTTGGCATTGTCCACGGCGAACATCCGGCCGCCGGAGATTTCCGATATATCCGCCAGCAGCCCCGGGCCTTGGACAATTTCCGGCATGCCGCTCCGGGTGGAAAGAGGATTGAAGATTCCGACCGAATAGATCTGCACGTCTAACTCTTTCACGGCCCGCTTCACGTCCCGCTCCGTATAGCGGCTGTGGTTGTCGCCGCCGTCGGAAAGGACCAAGAGGGCCTTGCGGGTCGTGCTGGCCTTCTTCATTTCATTCAAGCCCAAATACATGGCGTCCAGTAGGGCCGTCCGGCCGTCCGACTTGGTGTAAAGCAGTTGCTCCAAGATATCCTCGTAACTGGAAGTGAAATGGGAGACGAAGTTCGGTTTACCCCGGAAGCGGATTAAAAAAAACTCATCTTGGGGGTTGGATGTCTTAAAGAATTGTAGGGATGCTTCCTTCGATTTCTGAATCTTCGAACCCATCGACTGGCTGGCATCGAACACCAACCCGACCGAGATCGGCGCATCTTCGGTGGAAAAGGCGGAAATCTCCTGCGGGACGCTTTCGTCGAAGACCTCGAAGTGGCTCCGCTCCAGCCCGGTCACGATGCGGTCGTAAGGGTCGGTGACGGTGATCGGCACCAGCACCATGTGCACGTTCACCTGGATGGGGGATGTCCGTATGGGATTATCATCGATTTGAACGATTCCCTGCTGAGAGATTTGGCCGGTGGATGCCGCCGGTTTGTCGCTGGCGCCCAGGCGGGTGCTCCCCAGGGCGAGCCCCAGCAGCGCGAGGCCTGAAAGCGAAAACATGGCCGAGAGTCTTGCCCGTGGATCGCGGATTGACATGCGGATTGACATCAAGATTGTCCTTCAGCACTTTGGGGACCAAAATCCCCTGCCAATGGCCCGTAGGCGCCGCCCACCGGTCGATCACCCCCCGAAAGGGGTGGAGAACAGATTCTTCCCCCGTCCCCCTGCTTTAGGTCTTTCGGCTCCGCCCGGGAAAATTTTAGCACAATCCGGCGCCGATGGGGACTATCCACACGACAAGATTAATTCCCACTAAGGTAAGCGTTGACACCGCAAGAGCCCGGGAGGATAATCGGTTGTACAGAATCGAAAGCCGGACCCAGACCTCTGAAATCAATCATAATACCGAGAAATTCGGGAAACCGTTTGTACGTTTGCGTGGGTGTCCCCGGAACCAGCGGAGGGCCGGAAGGGCTTCTGCCTGGGGCTCTCTTGGGGCTGCACCCCAAGTGCCCGGACTTCGAATCGGAATAGAGACGAGGCGATAGGATGCAACCCAAATATATCTTTGTTACCGGAGGCGTGGTCAGCTCGTTGGGGAAAGGATTGGCGTCGGCCTCGATGGGCTCGCTGCTGGAAGCGCGCGGGCTGCGGGTCAACTTCCTCAAATTCGACCCGTACCTGAACGTGGACCCCGGCACGCTAAGTCCCTTTCAGCACGGAGAAGTCTTCGTCACCGACGACGGCGCGGAGACGGACCTGGACCTGGGCCACTATGAGCGCTTCAGCCGCGCGCAGATGACGCGCGACAACAACTGCACCGCCGGCAGGATTTACGAGACCATCATCACCCGCGAGCGCCGCGGCGATTACCTGGGCAAGACCGTGCAGGTGATTCCTCACGTGACGGATGAAATTAAAGCCGCCGTGCGGAAAGTTTCCCAAGACACCGACGTGGCGATTATTGAGATTGGCGGTACAGTGGGTGATATCGAGTCGCTCCCTTTTCTGGAAGCCATCCGCCAGATGCGGCAGGAACTCGGCCGCCCCAACACGCTCTTTATCCACCTGACGCTGGTGCCCTACATCGGCGCTTCTGGAGAACTCAAGACCAAACCGACGCAGCACTCCGTCAAGGACCTGCGCGGGATCGGTATCCAGCCCGATATCTTGATCTGCCGGACGGACCGCATCCTTCCTCTGGAGTTGAAATCGAAGATCGCCCTGTTCTGCAGCGTCCCCGAAGAGTCCGTGATCACCTCGCAGGACGTGGAATCGATCTACCAGGTTCCTCTGGCGTTGGCCGAGGGGGGGTTGGACCGGCAGATCGTCCGTTATTTGGAGCTGCCCCCGGCCCAGCCCGATCTTGAGCCTTGGCGCGAATTGACCGATCGGCTATTGCACCCCTCCGGAGAGGTGAAGATCGGCATTGTCGGCAAGTACGTCGGGTTGCAGGACTCCTATAAAAGTTTGAATGAAGCGTTGGTGATTGCCGGCGCCGCCCATGGGATGCGGACCAAGATCAGTTGGGTCGAGGCGGAAGAGATTGAGCAGGCCGAAGGGGGGAAACTTTTGGAGCGCTTTGACGGCATCCTGGTTCCCGGCGGCTTCGGCGCGCGCGGCATCCCCGGCATGTTGCGGGCCGTAGAGTTCGCCCGCACCCGCCGCTACCCCTATCTGGGGATCTGCCTGGGGATGCAATGCGCCGTAATCGAGTACGCACGGAACGTCTGCGGAATGGAGCAGGCCAACAGTTCCGAGTTCGACCCGGCCACGCCCCAACGCGTCATCTACAAGCTGCGGGAGTTGCGGGGCGTCGATGAGCTGGGGGGCACCATGCGGCTCGGCGCGTGGGACTGCAAGTTGAAAGAGGGATCGTTTGCGCACCAAGCGTATGGGAGAATGGATATCTCCGAGCGGCACCGGCATCGCTTTGAGTTCAATCGCGAGTATGAGCAGGCGCTTACTTCCCAGGGCTTGGAGATCGGCGGTTCGACGCCCGACGGCACCTATGTAGAGGTGGTAGAAGTGAAGGAGCACCCCTGGTTCGTCGGTTGCCAGTTCCATCCGGAATTCAAGTCCAAGCCGCTCGAACCCCACCCATTGTTCAAGGCCTTCATCAGCGCCGCCCTAAAGCACCAACAGGGAGACCGCGACTGGTCCCAATCCGGCGTGATGCGCGCCGGCGGCCGGAGCTGAAGCCTCCTTACGCTGCCCCGTACTGTGAAAGCCACCGTGAAGGCCACAACAGTAAAACTTGGTTCGCTCAAGCTGGGAGCGGGGTGCCCGCTTTTTCTCGTCGCCGGACCCTGCGTGATTGAAAGCGAACGCCACGCCATGAAGATGGCCGAACGCATCGCCCGCGTCGCCGGCGATTTGAAGATTCCCTATATTTTCAAAGCTTCTTACGACAAGGCCAACCGAACCTCCGTCGATTCCTACCGCGGTCCGGGGCTGCGCGCGGGATTGAAGGTTTTGGCGCGCATCAAGAAAGAATTTCGGCTGCCGGTTCTGACCGATGTGCACACGCCGGAGGAGGTCTTTCCGGCGGCTGAGGTCTCGGACGTCCTGCAGATTCCCGCCTTCCTTTCCCGGCAGACCGACCTGCTGGTGGCTGCGGGCCGGAGCGGCGCGGTGGTCAACATCAAGAAGGGGCAGTTCCTTGCGCCGCAGGCGATGGAGCACGCCCTCGCGAAGGTCCTCTCCACCGGCAACCAGCGCATCCTGGTGACCGAGCGCGGTACCAGCTTCGGTTATAACAACCTGGTGGTGGACGTACGCAGCATTCCCATTCTGAAGAGTTTCGGCTTCCCGGTGATTCTCGACGTCACGCACTCGGTCCAGCTTCCCGGAGCAGTGGGCGTGGCCAGCGGAGGCCAACCGGAGTTTATCGAGCCGTTGGCCCGCGCCGGGGTGGCGGCGGGGGTGGACGGCATCTTTCTGGAGATCCACGACAATCCCTCCAAGGCCCTTTCCGACGGCGCGAATGCCCTTCCCCTCAAGAAACTTCGCCCCCTGCTCGAACGACTCTCCGAACTTGCCCGGCTGGTCCGCCGCTGGTGAGCTGAGTCCGTTGGGGGGCCGGATGACGTGCCCGCCATCCGCAAATGCCTGCCACCTGCCCATCGACACGGTTCCCCCTCACGGCGTTCACCAGCCGCGAAAAAACCTTCCTTGCCGTGTATCCATCGTGGTTTAACATGGTCGAGTAACGGCGAATGGAATTCTACATAGAGTTCACTTCCAAACTTTGCCGGAGGGGGGCTTAATGAGAAGACTACTCACAATCTTATGGGTCGTTAGATTTTTTCCGTGGCGGTGACGAATGCGCAGAGCGGGCTGGAAGAAGAGGTGCAAGTTGAGCTGGCCAGGATGAGGGAGCAGGTCACGCGGGTCGAGGCACTGCTCGCGGCGCTTGAACGGGAGCGAGCGGAGAAATCGGTATCGGCAGGCCCACTTCGGGACAAACCGCCCGTAAGGAGTGCCGCGGCGCAACCGGTCAGGCGCGCTCCGGCGCTGAACACAACACGCCCAGTTGCCGCCTTCCCGCGCGGAAGCATATCGGAAGCCTCCTCCGCGGTTCGACGTACTCCTCCAAGTTCGTGGTGACCACTTCCGTGATCCCACGAAGATGGACACGTTCATTTTGCGGAAGGCCGAACTGGGCGTGAAGGGCCACATTGCCCCCCACGTGGATTTCTCTCTCGAGCTCGACCCCGTCCGTTCGAACGATCCATTTTGCCGCACCTATATTCGGCTGTCCCATTGGGATCGCCTGCACGTGAAGTTGGGCTTGGAAAAGGCCCCGATCGGCTTGGAGGAGCTGACCCCTACGGCACAGCTTCCATTTGTAGATCGCTCCCAGGTAAGCGACCGGTTCGCCGCCGCCGAGGAGCTGGGCGTGCACTTTGAGAGCCGCTGGGAGCGTGGGCTGTTTCAATTTGCCCTCACCAACGGTGGCCGTCGCCTCCTGCGGGACGACTACAAGCAGAAGGACCTCACCGCACGGGCCGTCTGGGCCCTGCGCCCTTGGCTCTCGATGGGTGTTGCAAATCTTGCAGGGGAGGAAAGGACCCCAGCGGGACAAGCGGATTCGGTATAACGCCGAGCTGAAGCTGGGTTCCAATCTCTCAGGCTTCCAAAGCGAGTTCTATCGCGCGCAGGACGCCGACGTGTGGAGCTCGGCGTTCTACACGGCCGGGTACTGGGCGTTTCCCACGCGCCAAAGCCGGCTGTCCCACCTCCAGCCGGTGGTTCGCTACGAACAGATCGACCGGACGGACCAAGACCCGGTGCGTGAATTGCGGTTACTCACCTTCGGCTTGAGCCTTCTCTTCAATGAACATCGCTCCAAGTTTCAGGTGAATTTCTTGAAAGATCTTCAATCCGGAGGTATTGTGAAAAAAGATGAGATTCGGGCGCAGTACCAAGTGGAATTTTGAGGCATTGGAAAAAGAAGTTTCAGCATGTCCGGCGGGGAACAATCCCTTGGTTGTTGTTTGGATATCGGCGGCGAAGTTACCGGCCATTTAGGGCTTGACGATACGGTCCAAAGCGAACAATCTTGGAAAGTCGCCCGTTTCCTGATTAGTTCGAGAAAATTGGCGTATATCCGGACGGAGCTTGAGTATTCCCATGTCGAAGTACCCGAGTCGCCTGCTACAGCGCGCCCGAAAGATCAAATTACTGCTGATGGACGTGGACGGCGTCCTGACCGACGGGAAAATCTATTACCTGCCCGGCCCGAAAGGCACCTTTGTCGAATCGAAGACTTTCCATGCGCGCGACGGCGCCGGCATCCGCCTGCTCCACTTGGCCGGAATAAAGACGGGGATTATCACCGGCCGCGAGTCGCAGGTGGTAAAGCACCGCGCCAAGGAGCTGGGGATGCACTACGTCTTCCAGGGTGCGGGCACCAAAGGGCATGCGCTGGAGAAAATTCTGAAAAAGTCCAAGCTCACCCCGGAGCAGATCTGCTTCGTAGGTGACGACATTGTCGACCTGCCGGTGATGCGGCACGTGGGTTTGGCCGTTGCCGTGGCCGACTGCCAGCCGAGCCTGCGGCGGAAGGTTCACTACGTCACCCGTGCCTCGGGCGGGGAGGGCGCGGTACGGGAAGTGGTGGAATTGATCCTCGAAGCGCAGGGCCGGTTGCAGGAGATTTCCGATAAAATCGCCTCGAACAGATCTTCACTCGTTGGATAAATAGGCTGGTTGGGTAAATCGTCGGCGGGGGTAGGAGGGTAGAGCGATGCAAATCGATTCTCTGGTGATGGGCTTTCAAGTGACGCAACGGACCCTGGAGGCGAATCTTTACGGGATTGGCCAGGAAGAGAGTTTAAGGCTTCCGCCCGGGGGTGGCAGCTCGGTGAACTGGATTGCCGGCCACGTGTTGAGCTCGCGCAGCTCTCTGTTGGAGCAACTTCCATCCGACGGAAAAAGTTTTCTGAGCGGCGAGGAAGCGGAATTATACCGTCGCGGAACGAAGGCGACCGGCGCCGAAGGAGCCTGCGTGCCGATGGAACGCCTGCTCGAAGGGATCCAAAAGACCGGAACCGCCTTGACTGAAAAATTGCAGAGCCTCAGCGAGCAGGACCTGGAAGCGGAGATCGACCCGAAAAAGATTCCCGCACAGCTTGAGAAACCCAACCTCGGCGCGTTCCTGACGTTTCGCCTGTTCCATGAGGCCTACCATGCGGGCCAGTTGGGCCTGGCGCGGAGGATGCTCGGCAAACCTTCCGGCATTGGAAGATGAAGATCGGATTCCGGTAATGACGGACACTATCTACGGAAAATACTTTTTCATCGCTTGCCTGGCCGTTGCGGTCTATTTCGTCTACCGCATCCTGGATCCGTTCCTCTCGGCCGTGATCTGGGCGGCGATCTTGGCGACGGCGTCTTATCCGCTCTACCGGCAGCTGGTGCGGAAGATTCGGCGGCCTTGTCTGGGCAGCCTGATCACTTGTTTCCTGCTCACGGTGGTGATCGTCGTTCCGATTCTGCTGCTGACGATCCTGCTGGCCGACCAGTCGGTGGACGCGTATCACGCCATCGAAGAGAAAGTCCGTTCCGGGGAGGTGACGCGGTGGGAGAAATCCGTTCGCCAGAGCTCTCCCTATCTTTGGGTACGGAGACGTCTGCCGCGGTTGCGGATTGACGAACCGGACGTGCAGGATGTGGTGCTTCGCGCCGCCAGCGGAGCGAGCAGCTTCCTCGTCGACCGCAGCAAGACCCTTTTTTCCGGCTTCGCCCAATCCATCTTTAAGTTTTTCGTCATGCTCCTGAGCCTCTACTATTTCCTGGTAGACGGGCCCGGGATGGTGCACAAGTTGCGCGAACTGAGTCCGCTCCCGGTCGAGCATGAGGATAGGGTTTTGGGAAAATTCCGGGAGATGGTAGACGCGACGTTGCGCGGCAGTTTTCTGACGGCCCTGCTGCAAGGCGCGGCCGGCGGGTTGGTGTTTCTCTTCTTCGGACTGCCCTCGCCGCTGCTGTGGGGTTCGGTGATGGCGCTGGTTTCGCTGGTACCGTTGGTGGGGACGTCTCTGGTGTGGGGGCCGGTGGTGATCTTTTACGCGATGACCGGGGCTTGGTTCAAGGTGATTTTGTTGGCGTTGATCTGCGGCGGCATTGTCGGTTCCATCGATAATTTCGTGAAACCTTTCTTGATTAAGGGGCGGTCCGAACTTCACACGCTGTGGGTCTTTTTCGGCGTGCTGGGCGGAATCGGCGTCTTCGGGTTTCTGGGTATTGTGCTGGGGCCGCTGGTGGTGGCGCTGCTTCTGACCTTGATCGAAATCTATAAGATCGAGTTTCGGAACCTTTTGACCTCCAAGGCTACTCCTTAGCGGTTGCCGGCTCCGGGCATCCGGCCGCGCCCCCCGAGGAAATACTTTATAATGAAGCGGGACGCCGGATGCGTCCCGGCCTACCGCAGGGTTTGTCTTGCCGAGCGTAAGGTTTTCCCAGCCGACAGGCGGGTTTCGGAGTGCCGGAGAGGTGCAGGAGCGGCTTAACTGGCGGCACTGGAAATGCCGTGTCCTCAAAAGGGACCGTGGGTTCGAATCCCACCCTCTCCGCTTCCCCAATGTGCCGCGTTTTGCTGACTGGCGGCGGCGTCCCTGAAGGGTACGATGCCAAAATTTCCGGAGGATTGAATCATCCCACGCCGAAAGGCAGAACCGCTCCCGCATGTTCTCACCCACTGGTCCCGCGTATCTCGGCGTCTGCGCACCCCGCGCCCACTTTTTTTAATGTTGGACTACGACGGCACGCTGGCCGAAATCGCCCCCACGCCGAAGGATGCGACGTTGCGGCCTGAGGTCCGTCGTCTGTTGCGGGAACTCGGTCGCATGCCGCATCTCCACCTGGGTTTCGTCAGCGGCAGAGCATTGAAAGACCTGAAACAGCAAGTGTCCGTTCCCAGGGCCGCCTATGCGGGAAGTCATGGAATGGAGTTTTACGCCGATGGGAAACAGTGGTCCCTCGTCAACCGAGCGCAGCGGGCTGTTGTGGCTGAGGTGCGGAAAAGGGTTGATGAGCTGCTGCGAGATGAGCCGGGTTTGTATATCGAGAGCAAGCCTTACAGTGTCGCGCTACACTATCGGAGAGCTTCCCCCGAAGAGTCCGGACGGATTCGGCGGAAAGCCCTCGAAGCGAGTCGCGAATATTCCGGAAAAGTGGTTGTCCAAACCGGCAAAAAAATCCTAGAATTGCTGCCGGCCCTCGAGGCGACCAAAGGCACCGGGGTGCGGACGTTGCTGAAGCTCCGCCCCTTTCGGCGATGTTATCCTCTCTACCTGGGGGACGACGTTACGGATGAGACTGCCTTCCGGGCCCTGGGCCCCAAGTCGTTGACCATCGTCGTGGGACCTGCCGGAAAGCGCAGCGCGGCGCAGTTTCGTCTCTCCTCGCCCGGAGAGGTGGAGTTGTTTCTGCGCCGGTTGAAGGAGTTGCGGAGTTGATCAAGGGCAAACAGGCGTTCTACTTCCGGGCCGCAGATCAACTGGTCCGCATCCGCGGGGAGAGAGCGAACACGCTGGGGGAATTCCTCGAAGGCATCCGCCGCGTGTCCGACAGTTCCATCTTTATCCACACCTACCAGACGGTGGAGAAACATCATTTTCTGACAGAAGGTTTTTCGAATGATTTCGCCCATTGGGCGCTGGCCGCTTTGAACGAACACCGGCTGGCCGAACAGTTGGAGGCTTTGGACATTCGACAGTTCTCCACACTGAGCCAGATGCGGCAGGAAGTGATTCGGGCTGACGGTGACCGAAGGGCTCTGGAAGAAAAAGCCCGTGGTGGCCAGCGCCGTCGGCGGTATACCGATGCAGATTATTCATAAGTTTACCGGGATGCTCTCGCACTCGATCGAGGGTACGGCTTTCCAGATTCGCTTCCTGCTCTCGAATCCGGACGTGGCCCAACGGTTGGGGAAGCAGGGGCATGAGCATGTGAAGAATAACTTTTTGATTACGAATAACTTGCGGAATTACATCTCCCTTTTCCTGGCGCTTTCCCGCAAAGTTGAGCCGCTGTTTCCCCGAAGGCACCTAAGCTATAGTAAATCAATCTGTTATTGTGTCGTTCTCGTCCCAAGGGGGGATAGGTCCCCCAGGCGCGAGCCCCCCCTTCCTCACCCCCTTTCGTCAAAGGATCGTTGCAATTTTTCTTTCCCGAAGGCATTATGCATAAGCTCCGTTTCGAGAACCTATTCCAAGGAGAACTGTAAATTGGCAAAGACTGTAAGGAAGACCTTTGTAAGTATTCAGCCCGCCAAGGGCCGCTTGGGCGTTCTAATCCCCGGCATGGGCGCCGTGGCCACCACCTTCATTACCGGCGTTGAGGCGGTACGCCGGGGGTTGGCGCCGCCGGTGGGTTCCCTTACGCAGATGGGAACGGTTCGGCTTGGGAAGCGTACCGAAAACCGCGTGCCGAAGGTTAAGGACTTTGTGCCGTTGGCGGGTCTGGACGAATTAGTCTTCGGCGGATGGGACGTCTTTCCCGACAGTTGCTACGATGCGGCTGTGAAGGCCGGAGTCTTGGACTCTGCCTTGCTGGAGGAGATGAAACCGTCCCTGAGCGCCATTCACCCGATGCCGGCCGTCTTTGAGCGCCGATTCGTGAAACGGCTCCAAGGGACCTACATGAAGCGGGCCAAAACGAAGATGCATTTGGCCGACCAGGTGATTGAGGATATCGAACGGTTCAAGGAGGCGCACGACCTCTCCCGCCTAGTTATGGTCTGGTGTGGCTCGACGGAAGTTTTCCTGAAGCCGCAGGCCGTGCACAACTCGATGACCTCGTTTGAAAAGGGGTTGAAGTCGAACTCGCCGCACATCACCCCCAGCATGATCTACGCCTATGCGGCGCTGAAGCAGAAGGTGCCGTTTGCCAACGGCGCGCCGAACCTGACGCTGGAAATCCCCGCGCTTGTCCAGTTGGCGGTCAAGAACCGCGTTCCGATCTGCGGCAAAGACTTCAAGACCGGTCAGACGCTTTTAAAGACCATTTTGGCTCCGGGCCTGAAGTCACGCTTGCTGGGGTTGAGCGGTTGGTTTTCGACCAACATTCTGGGCAACCGAGACGGGGAAGTTCTGGACGATCCGGGGTCCTTCAAGACGAAGGAAGAGAGTAAGCTCTCCGCTCTGGAGTACATCCTTCAGCCGGACCTCTATCCCGAGCTCTATAAGAATTTCTACCACAAGGTCCGGATCAACTATTACCCGCCCCGGGGCGACAACAAGGAGGGTTGGGATAATATCGACATCTTCGGCTGGCTCGGCTACCCGATGCAGATCAAGGTGGATTTCCTCTGCCGGGATTCGATTCTCGCCGCCCCGCTGGTGCTCGACCTGGTCCTGTTCCTCGACCTGGCCCAACGCTGCCCCACCATGGCCGCCAAGGGCATTCAGGAATGGTTGAGCTTCTACTTCAAGAGCCCGCAATGCGCCCCGAACCTCTACCCGGAGCATGACATCTTCATTCAGTTGATGAAGCTTAAAAATACCCTGCGCTACCTGCGCGGGGAAGAGCTCATTACCCACCTAGGGCTGGAGTATTACGACTAAAGCCTCTCTTTAGTAGGGCCGATACCCTCTAGCAGTAGATTTGCCGGACTCCGTTCTTCAAGCGGAGGGTTTCCAGCTCGGCTCCGGCCCGCCGAAGTAAGGAGGTTTGCCGTGCCCGTCAAAGATATCTCTCTATTTCAGGATATTGCCCCGCGTTTTGCGACTCACCACAACATAGCGGTTCGAGAGGACACGCTCTTTGCCAACAAGAAAGGGCAAGAGAAGAAGAGGGTCCGTAAGAGCGCCTTGAAAGCGCTGGAACAGCTTTCCGAACCCCTAACCAAGGTGCTGGAGCCGGACGAAGTGGTGTTTTCCGTTGCCGAGCGCAGTCACCGGTGGACATTCTGGAGCAGTTGACGATGGGGTGGATGATTGCGCTGGTGACGGCGACCTAATTTGGTGGTGACCAACCGCCGCGTGATTCAGTTCTATATCGAACTCAGCGGTAAGTGGAAGGGAAGCTTCCGCGCAGTCCGATGGGGAGATGTGGTGAACGTGAAGGTGACGGGCTTGTTCCGGCCAAGCGTTCAATTCACCTACCGGGACGGCAAGAGAGAGAAATTTTGTGGATTCCGGGGCGCTGAGGCGAAAAAGATTCGGACGTTCGCTCCGATTCTCCTGCCGGCCGCCACGAGCGAATCATCTACCCAGGCGGAAGGGGTGGTTGCGCTCTGCCCGTCCTGTACGGCAGGCAGCCCTGACGCCCGGCATCTACCAGTGCGGCGGCTGCGGCCAAACCTTCAAGGACGAAAAGTCGATGGTGCAACGCTCCTGGCTGATTCCCGGCGGAGGGTACTTCTACACGAAAAATTGGCTCCTGGGTGTGGGCAACTTTGTCGTAGAGGCGATCTTGATCTTTTTCGTTGTGGAGATGTTTTTGGTGGCGTCCGGTGTGGCGGTGGACCCCGATTTCAAGGGCGAGGATGGTCGCGGAGTGGGTATTTTTGCCGCGGTCTTTTTTGGGGTCATCTTAGTTGTAGGAAAATTCCTTTCGATTCATCATTGCCGCCGGTTCGTGAGGGAGTACATCCGGGAATAATCCGGGATATTATCGGCACGGCGCTCCCGGCGAGGGGGACGGAGGCCCGAAAAGGGCCTCCTGGACCGGCCCTAGGCAATTTTGCTTCCAAATTTCTCTTGCCAGGACCCATTTTTCTGCATAAACTACCGTGATGGCATGGGCTGGCGTAGCTCAGTGGAAGAGCATCTGATTTGTAATCAGAGGGTCGGGGGTTCAAATCCCTTCGCCAGCTCTGAGTAGAGTTTCTCAGACTGGCAGGGAGATGGCCCGGGGCGGTAAGGTTTCTCCGACTTTAACAAAGAATTTCCGGAATTCATCGAGCCTGAGAACAAGTACGTTCCGCCGAACCTATAAATGTCACCTGCAGATTTTTAATCCTGATTACGGACTGGACTTTGACGTTGGCTGCGGCCGGTATTGCGGGTGAATGAGCGACCCCGACGATTCCTCGAATGCAGATATGCTCCGGACAGGTGGCCGAGTGGCTAAAGGCAGCAGACTGTAAATCTGCCGCTCCTTGCGAGCTACGGAGGTTCGAATCCTCCCCTGTCCACCGGGGTCTGTCCCCCCGCTTCCCTTGCGGGCGTTCCGGAAAGGGAGGGTTGGCGAACGGGAGAGTGTTTGCCGATGTAGCTCAGTCGGTAGAGCGCGTCCTTGGTAAGGACGAGGTCGCCGGTTCAATCCCGGCCATCGGCTGTCAGTCATCGTTGAGTTATTCCGGGCGGGCGTAACTCAGTGGTAGAGTCACGGCCTTCCAAGCCGTTGGTCGCCGGTTCGAATCCGGTCGCCCGCTCCAGGGTTTAGGACCCAGAAGCGAGCCGGTAGCCGATTGTGGCCCACGATTCACGATGGCTGTTGTGCAACGGGTTCCCATAACAAAAACATCGAACGCGGCCTGAGGGCGCCGGAGGAATCCGATCAACGGTAGGCAGGAGAGTCGCCCGGGCCGAAAATTCAATCGAGAGAGCAGGATGAGCGATGGCCAAGGAGAAATTTGACCGATCGAAGCCGCACATGAACATCGGCACGATCGGGCACATTGATCACGGGAAGACGACGCTGACCAGCGCGATCACCTCGGTGCTGGCGAAGAACGACCCGAAGATCCAGGTACGGGCGTTCGATTCGATCGACAACGCGCCGGAGGAGAAGGCGCGCGGCATCACGATTGCGATTGCGCACGTCGAGTACTCGACGCCGAACCGGCACTACGCGCACGTTGACTGTCCGGGTCACGCCGACTACATCAAGAACATGATCACCGGCGCGGCGCAGATGGACGGCGCCATTCTGGTGGTGGCGGCCACCGACGGGCCCATGCCGCAGACGCGCGAGCACGTCCTGCTGGCGCGGCAGGTGAACGTGCCTTCGATCGTGGTCTTCATGAACAAGGTCGATATGGTGGAAGACTCCGAGCTGCTGGACCTGGTCGAGCTGGAAGTTCGCGAGCTGCTGAAGCAGTACCAGTTTCCGGGCGACGACATACCGATCGTGCGCGGCGCGGCGCTGAAGGCGATGGAAGGCGACGCCGAGGCGGGAAAAGCGATCGAGCAGTTGATGGAAGCGGTGGACAGCTTCATCCCCCTGCCGGAGCGCGATTTGGACAAGCCGTTCCTGATGCCGGTGGAAGACATCTTCACGATTTCCGGGCGCGGCACGGTGGTGACGGGGCGCGTGGAGCGCGGCAAGGTGAAGGTGCAGGAGGAGATCGAGATCGTGGGCCTGCGCGACGAGCCGTTCAAGCGCGTGGTGACGGGCGTCGAGATGTTCCGCAAGATGCTGGACGAAGGCCTGGCGGGCGACAACGTCGGCATTCTGCTGCGCGGCACGGAGAAGGACGACGTCGAGCGCGGCATGGTGCTGGCCAAACCCAGCTCCATCACGCCGCATACCAAGTTCAAGGCCGAAACCTACATCCTGACGAAGGACGAAGGCGGACGCCATACGCCGTTCTTCAACGGCTACCGGCCGCAGTTCTACTTCCGGACGACGGACGTCACCGGCGTGGCGACGCTGCCGGAAGGCACCGAGATGGTGATGCCGGGCGACAACGTGGGACTTTCGATCGAGCTGATCGCGCCCATCGCCATCGAAAAGGGGCTGCGCTTCGCCATCCGCGAAGGCGGCCATACCGTCGGCGCCGGCACCGTCACCGAAATTTTCGAGTAGTAGAAGAGGCGGCCGCGGGGAACCAAGCCTGATACGGACCGGAGATGATGCGGGATATCATTACGTTGCAGTGCGGGGAGTGCAAGGAACGCAACTACTCCACCACACGGAATAAGAAAAAGCAGACGAAGCGGACGGAGCTGAAGAAATTCTGCCGCCGATGCAGAACCCATACGTTGCACAAGGAAACGAAGTAACGCCAGGGCTGTTGGCGAAGGCCATGAGGAGAAGGGCGCTGCGAGGGGAGTAAGTTCAACGGTAGACTGCCGGTCTCCAAAACCGGACGTGGGGGTTCGAATCCCTCCTCCCCTGCCAAAGGCTGGTTGCCGAAGGATGGAAGCGAGAGGAAAGAATTAGGAGTTGATGGCAAACGGAGCCCAGGCGGAAGGCATACGAGGTTTGGTCGGGTCGGCGAAGAGCCTGCCCCTGCGTGTGTCGGATTACATCGGCGAGATCCGCGGTGAATTGAGGCGGGTTTCCTGGCCTTCCCGGCAAGAGGTCTACGGGACGACGGTGGTGGTCATCATTACCGTGTTTGTCTTCGGTTTCTACTTTTTTCTGGTGGATAAGACGCTCTATTTTTCGGTGAACCGGTTATTGGAATGGCTGCGGAACTTGGTTTGAGCCTCCCGGAAGCCGAGGGAGAGGGCGGCGCACGAATGGGAGCCGGCATCGGCATGAAAGAGATTATGACGAAGCAGTGGTACATCATCCACGCCTATTCCGGCTACGAGAAAAAGGTTTCTGAGACGCTGGGAAGCCGGATCGAAGCCGCGGGTCTGCAAGACTGGTTCGGCGAAATCATGATCCCCACCGAAGATGTCATCGAAATTCGCGGCGGAAAGAAAGTGATCAGCGCGAAGATGTTCTATCCCGGCTACATTTTGGTCGAGATGGAAATGGATGACGACACCTGGCATCTGGTCCGCTCCACGCCCCGCGTGACGGGATTCGTCGGCTCGGGCACGGTTCCGACCCCGCTCACCGAAGAGGAAGTGAAGCGGATTATCCATAAAGTGGAGGACGCAGCCGAGCGTCCGAAGCCGAAGATGAACTTCGAGCAGGATGAGACGGTGAAAGTCACCGATGGGCCGTTCAAGGACTTTACCGCAGTGGTCGAGGAGATCCATCCCGAGCGTGATACGCTGCGCGTGATGGTCACCATTTTCGGGCGTGCGACCCCAGTGGAGCTGGATTTTTATCAAGTGGAGAAAATGGCGTAACCTATGGCGAAACGAGTCACAGCAATGGTGAAGCTTCAGATTCCGGCCGGAAAAGCGACGCCCGCGCCCCCGGTGGGACCTGCTCTCGGACAGCACGGCGTGGCCATTATGGATTTTTGCAAGGCGTTCAACGCCAAGACCCAGCGCGAGCAGGAAGGGTTGATCATTCCGGTAGTGATCACCATCTATCACGACCGTTCTTTTTCCTTCGTGACCAAGACGCCGCCGGCGGCGGTGTTGCTGAAGCGGGCGGCCGGATTGGCCAAAGGGTCCGGCGAGCCGAACAAAAACAAGATCGGCAAGGTTACCCTGCAGCAGGTGGAAGAGATTGCCAAACAGAAAATGCCGGACTTGAACTGCGTAAATCTTCAGTCCGCCATTCGGACGGTCGAGGGGACGGCGCGCAGCATGGGCATTGAGGTTGCAGGATAGGGCGGAAAAGGTTCCATCGATAGGAAAAATGGGATATGAAGAAGGGAAAGAAATTTCTAAAAGCCCTCGAGCAGGTAGGGGAGAAGTCCTACCCCTTGCCCGATGCCATTGAGCTTCTCAAAAAAGTCGCTTTTGCCAAGTTCGATGAGGCGGTCGAGGTCTCCATGGCCTTGGGGGTGGACCCGAAGCATGCCGACCAGATGGTCCGTGGCACGGTGCTGCTGCCGCACGGGCTGGGAAAGAACGTGCGCGTGGTGGTGATTGCCGGCGGCGAGAAGGTTCGTGAGGCGCGCGAGGCGGGAGCCGATGAGGCCGGAGGGGACGACATTATCCAAAAGATTCAAGGCGGATGGGTTGATTTCGACGCCTTGGTGGCCACGCCGGATATGATGCGGTCGGTCGGCAAGCTCGGACGCATTCTCGGCCCGCGCGGCCTGATGCCGAACCCGAAGACCGGCACGGTCACCGTTGAAGTGGAGCGTGCGGTAAAGGAAGCGAAGGCCGGGAAGGTGGAGTTCCGCGTGGATAAGACCGGAAACATCCATGCGCCGGTGGGGAAGGCTTCCTTTGAAGCCGGCCGTCTGGCGGAGAACGCCTCGGCGCTGATCGCAAGCGTGATTCGGGCCAAACCGCCGGCGACGAAGGGGCGCTACGTCAAAAGCGTCACGGTCTCTTCGACCATGGGACCGGGCATTATGGTGAACCCGGAATCGGTGAATGCCGCCTAACCTTTTCCTCGAGGAAGGATCAGGGAGATGAATCGGGAAGAGAAACAACACGCAGTCGATTCACTGCATGAAACATTGAAAGTTTCGCGGACGATCCTTTTGGCCGGGTTTGAAGGGCTGAAGGTGACGCAAGCGGTGGAATTGCGCCGGAAGATGGCAGCCGCAGGCGCCCGCTATCAGGTGGTGAAAAACCGCCTGTTGGAGCGCGCGGCCAAGGGCACGCCGGCGGAGGATGTGGCGCAGGGTCTCAAGGGCACCACCTCGATGAGCTATACCGAGGAGGATCCGGTGGCGCTCGCCAAGCTGGTGGTCGAATACGCGAAAGCGAACCAGAAATTTTTGTTCAAGGCCGGGATGGTGGAAGGGTCCGCCATTTCGGTGCAAGGGCTGAATCAGCTGGCGAGCCTCCCGTCGAAGGAGATGCTCTACGCGCAGATGGCCGGGGCGGTGAAGGCTGTGATGCAATACACGGTTTCTGCGGCGGCGGCCCTGCCTCGCCAGATGGTGATGCTGGTTCGCGAGGCGCACGACAAGGGGAAATTTAAGGCAGAGGGGGCCTGAGAGGGCTTCCTAGGGAAGAAGATTTTTTATCCAGCAGCGGAGGAGGAAACAAGGAGCGATGTCGGAAAGAGTGGATAAAACACTGGAACAGATGAAGGAGTGGACGCTGATGGAGGCGGCCGACTTCGTCAAGAAGTTTGAAGAAGAGTTCGGAGTTTCTGCGGCGGCCGCGGTGGCCGGCCCAGTCCCTGCCACGGCGGGGGGAGGAGCAGAGGCCGGGGGCGGCGAGGAGAAGACGGAATTCAACGCGGTGCTCACGGTCATCGGCGCGAACAAGATCAACGTCATCAAGGCGGTTCGGGAAGTGACCAGCCTGGGGCTGAAGGAAGCGAAGGACCTGGTTGACGGCGCCCCGAAACCCGTAAAAGAAGGCGTCTCGAAGGAAGAAGCCGAAAGCATGAAGAAGAAGTTCGCCGAGGTGGGGGCGACGGTCGAAATTCAATAACGCGTTCCGTTGCTTCCCGGACGGCTGTCCTGCATCTGGAACCGAAAAGGGCCGAGGTTGACGAACATCTCACCTGAACCGGCGCACATTCCAAGGTCCAGTTCCCGCCCCAAGGGCTTTCGAGGCCCGCGGGGTCTCACACTCGATTGCCCGGGAGGCAGTTTGTCGAGGGCCCCAAGCCCACATGAAAGAATACGTAATTCCACGACGGGAAAACAAGGAGTGAAAGCATGTTGAACGGTAACTCAAAGATTTCTCCGTATCGAGTGGATTTCGGGAAAATTCCCACGGGAGTCCAGATTCCCAACCTTATCGAAGTGCAAAGAAAGTCCTACGAACGTTTCCTGCAGATGGGCCTTCTGCCTGCCGAACGTGAAAGCGTGGGGTTGCAGTCGGTGCTGAGCTCCGTTTTCCCGATCAACGATTTCCGGGGAGTTTCGCAACTCGACTTCGTCGACTACTCCATCGGCAATTGGGAGTGCAAGTGTGGGAACCTCCGCGGCCTCTACCACCTGCGAAGCACCTGTAAACGTTGCGGCAACTCGGTCATTACCGACCCGTTCCGCATCGGTGAGGTTCTCTGCTCGAAATGCGGGACCTACAACAAGAACGTCGTCACGTTCTGCAACAAATGCGGCGGGCCGGTCGGGCTGCAATTGAAGTACGACGTGCTGGAGTGCCAGGAGCGGGGAATGACCTATGCGGCCCCGTTAAAAGTAACGATCCGTCTCACCATCTACGATAAGGACGAAGAGACCGGCACGCACTCCATTCGGGACATCAAGGAGCAGGAGGTCTACTTCGGTGAGGTTCCCTTGATGACGGAGAACGGAACGTTCGTCATCAACGGGACCGAGCGGGTGATTGTGAGTCAGTTACACCGCTCGCCCGGTGTCTTTTTTGAATCGGCCGCCGGGAAGACCTATTTTCTGGGCAAAATTATTCCCTACCGCGGTTCCTGGGTCGAATTCGAGTATGACGCCAAGGATCTTCTCTATGTCCGCATCGACCGGAAGCGGAAGTTTCTTTGCAGCATCTTCCTTCGCGCCCTGGGGCTGGCCAGTAACGAAGAGATTTTGCAGACCTTCTATGGCCGGGAGACGCTGCATCTCCGCTCCGGAAAATTCTTCTGGGAGCTTTCGAAGGGCTTGGTAGGGTTGAAGGCGGCGCGGGACATCAAGCATCCGCGCAGCGGGGAAGTTCTGGTCTACAGCGGCAAGAAAATTACCAACCTGGGCCTGCGGGAGATGGAGAAGGCTCGTGTCAAAGAGATTGAAGTTCCGGCGCAAGACCTGGAAGGGGCCTTTGCCCTTGCCGATGTGGTGGAACCGGAGACCGGAGAGGTGCTGGTAGAGGCGAACGCCGAAATCACCCCGGATGTGATCTCCTCCCTGCAAGAGGCGAAAGTCGCCACCCTGAGCGTATTTTTCCCGGACCGGGAAGTGATCGGGTCGGTGCTGAGGCAGACGTTGGCCAAGGATACGGTTAAAACTCCGAAAGAGGCGCTGATCGAAATCTACCGAAAGATGCGGCCCGGCGATCCTCCGACCGTGGATGCGGCGACGGCCCTGTTCAAGGGAATGTTTTTCGATGTCCGCAAATACGACTTCTCACGCGTCGGGCGGATGAAATTCAACATCAAGATGGGCCAGTATGCGAAGCTGCGGGATCGGCTGGGAAGCAAAGACGATAAGCTACACGTGGATGCGGCGAGGCGCTTTCCCGACCGCGATTTCGTGATCGCCATCGGGGGCGAAGTGATCCATGTGGGCAAGCGTGAGGGGGAGACGTTCGCCCAGCTCACCCGGGGTCATGAGAACACGCGCCCGCAGGACCACACCGAGGGCGCCGTGGTGCAGGCGCCGCTCGACCGGCGGACTCTCAGCACGGGAGACTTTTTCTCCTCCATTCACTATCTGTTGAGTCTGAAGAAGAATCTGGACGGCATGTTTCTTGCCGATGACATCGACCATCTGGGCAATCGGCGGGTGCGCGCGGTCGGGGAGCTGCTTGAAAACCAGTTCCGGATCGGCTTGGTGCGGATGGAGCGGGCGATCAAGGAGCGGATGAGCGTCTATCAAGAGATGTCGACGGCCATGCCCCACGACCTGATCAACGCCAAGCCCGTCATGGCCTCGATCCGCGAGTTCTTCGGCTCTTCGCAGTTGTCGCAGTTCTTGGACCAGACGAACCCGCTGTCGGAAATTACCCATAAGCGGCGGCTGTCGGCGTTGGGGCCGGGCGGTCTTTCCCGCGAGCGCGCGGGATTTGAAGTCCGCGACGTTCATCCCACCCACTACGGACGGATCTGTCCCATCGAGACGCCCGAGGGTCCCAATATCGGACTGATCAGCTCGCTCTCCTGCTATGGACGGATCAACGAGTATGGGTTTATTGAAAGCCCGTATCGGAAGGTTCGCAACGGGCGCGTGGTGGAATACGTCCTCGTGACCCACGGCGGCGGCAGCCCTTGGGCCGTGAACGAACAGGTGGAGCGGTTGGCGGTGGAAAAAGCCAACAAGGAGCTCCGGAAAAATAAGCGCAAGCCGGTCGAATACGAGCTGTACCCCTTTTATCTTTCCGCTTGGGAGGAGGACAAATACATCATTGCCCAGGCGAACATCGAGTTGGACGAGAAGGGGCGCATCGTGCCGGAGCTGGTCAACGCGCGCCAGGCCGGAAACTTCGTCCTGAAGAGCCGCGACGAAGTCGATTACATCGACGTGAGCCCGAAGCAATTGGTCAGCGTGGCAGCCTCCTTGATTCCTTTTCTCGAAAACGACGACGCCAACCGCGCCTTGATGGGATCGAATATGCAGCGCCAGTCGGTGCCGTTGCTGCGGGCTGAGGCGCCCTGGGTGGGCACGGGGATGGAGGAGGTGACGGCCCGCGACTCGGGCGCCGTCGTGCTTTGCAAACGGAGCGGATGGGTGGACAGCGTCGACAGCGAGCGCATCATCGTGCGTGTGGAGAGCAACGGCCACGTCGGTCAGCTCTCGCGCGAGGTCGGCTCCGACATCTACCAACTGACCAAATTCCGCCGTTCGAACCAGAATACCTGCATCAACCAGCGGCCGCTGGTGCGCAAGGGCAATCAGGTCACGGCCGGACAGGTTCTGGCCGATGGCTCCTGCACGCACCGGGGGGAACTGGCTCTGGGCCGCAACATCCTGGTGGCCTTTATGCCCTGGCGCGGCTACAACTTTGAAGACGCCATCCTGGTCAGCGAGAAACTGGTGCGCGAGGATTCCTACACCTCGATTCATATCGAGGAGTTCGACATCGAAGCCCGCGACACGAAGCTCGGTCCCGAAGATGTGACGCGCGACATCCCGAACATCGCCGAGTCGATGCTGCGGGAATTGGACGAGAGCGGCATCGTGCGGGTCGGCGCGTACGTCAAGCCGGGAGACATTCTGGTTGGAAAGGTTACCCCGAAAGGGGAGACCCAACTGACGCCGGAAGAGAAACTTCTGCGGGCTATTTTCGGCGAGAAGGCCGGCGACGTGCGTGACGCTTCGCTGACCTGCCCGCCCGGAGTGGAAGGGATCATTGTGGACGCGAAGGTCTTCTCCCGCAAGGGGACCGAAAAGGACGAGCGCGCCTTGGCCATTGAAGCCGGCCAAATCGAGCGTTTGGAAAAGAATCTATATGACGAAATCCGAATCCTGGACGACGAGCGCCTGAAGCGTTTGTCGGCGTTGCTCGAAAGTGAAACTCTTTCAGCCGACCTGCATGACGAAAAGACCAACAAGCGGTTGCTGACGAAGGGTTCGAAGCTCGACCGCGAAGCCCTCACCCAACTTACCGCCCGGAACTTGAAGCGCGCCAAGATCGGACGGAAGGACCCGGCGCTGGTTGAGCAGATCGACGATATCGAAGAGATGACTTCGCGGCAGGTCGACATCCTGAAGAAGATTACGGGTGAGAAAGTCCAGAAGATGCGAAAGGGCGACGAGTTGCCGCCCGGCGTGATCCGCTTGGTCAAGGTCTACATCGCCATGAAAAGAAAGCTTTCGGTGGGCGATAAGATGGCCGGCCGGCATGGGAACAAGGGCGTCATCGCGCGCATCCTGCCGGAAGAGGACATGCCCTACATGCCGGACGGCACGCCGGTGGAAATCGTGCTGAACCCGTTGGGAGTGCCATCCCGGATGAACGTGGGACAGATTCTGGAAACCCACCTGGGTTGGGCCTCGTACGAGTTGGGGCAGAAGGTGCGGCAAGCGTTCGAGCAGCAGGATCGCGCCACAGTTCTCCGCAAGGAGATCCTCGACATCTTCGGCGACCACGACGTGGGCAACCGGGTGCGGGACTTGAGCGACGAGGAGATGGAATCGCTGGGGCGGAAGCTGGTCGACGGAATCTCCTTCTCCACGGCCGTCTTTGACGGGGCTTCGGAGCGGGATATCAGGTTCTATCTTGAGAAGTCCGGGCTCCCCGCCAGCGGAAAGGCCCGTCTGTTTGACGGCATGACGGGCGAACCGTTCGAGCAGCAAGTCACGGTGGGCTACATCTATATCCTGAAGCTCTCCCACTTGGTGGACGACAAGATTCACGCCCGCTCGATCGGCCCCTATTCGCTCATCACGCAACAGCCGCTGGGCGGCAAGGCTCAATTCGGCGGTCAGCGGTTCGGCGAAATGGAGGTCTGGGCGCTGGAGGCCTACGGCGCGGCGCACATCCTGCAGGAGTTGCTCACGGCCAAATCCGACGACGTGTACGGCCGCGCCAAGATCTACGAAGCCATTGTAAAGGGCGAGGCCGCGCACGAACCCGGAGTTCCCGAATCGTTCAACGTGCTGGTGCGGGAGCTTCAGAGCCTCTGCCTGGACGTGGAATTAATGAAGAAGCCGAAGGAAGTGAAGGAACCCATGCCCGCCGGCTAATACGAAACCCTGCGCCGGTCCCGACGCCGGGTCCGAAAGTTCAACCGGAGACGGCCCCCCGATCCGTTTCCGCAACCGGTAGCTTGCTGAAGGAGGCGCCCTTGTATCGCAGCAGCCCTTATGATCGCGTCAGTCCCGTGGTTGATTTCGACAGTATCCGCATCAGCCTGGCATCCCCGGAAAAGATCCGCTCCTGGTCTCACGGTGAAGTGATCAAGCCGGAGACGATCAACTATCGAACTTTTAAGCCGGAACGGGACGGCCTGTTCTGTGCCCGCATCTTCGGACCGGTGACGGATTGGGAATGCTTGTGCGGCAAGTACAAGCGGATGAAGTACCGCGGTGTGATCTGCGACAAATGCGGCGTCGAGGTTACCCTCTCGAAGGTGCGGCGGGAACGGATGGGGCACATCGAACTTGCTACTCCTTGCTCCCATGTCTGGTTTTTCAAGGGATTGCCCAGCCGCATCGGCCACCTGCTGGATATTTCCTTGAAGGATCTGGAACGGATTCTCTACTTTGAAAGCTATGTGGTGATTGATCCCGGCGAATCCGGGGTCAAGGAAAAGGAGATGCTGGACGAGGAGCGATACCGCGAATTGACGACAGAATTTCATGGGAAGTTCCGCGCCGGGATGGGCGCGGAAGCCATCAAGGAGATGCTGAAGCGGCTCAGCATCAATGAGCTTTCGGTGGAGTTGCGGGAAAAGATGCGCACGGACGCCTCCCAACTGAAGCGCAGTAAGTATGCCAAGCGGCTGAAGGTGCTCGACGCCTTCCGCAACTCGGGGAACCGTCCGGAATGGATGATTCTGGACGTTCTGCCGGTGATTCCGCCCGAGCTGCGGCCGCTGGTTCCGCTCGACGGCGGTCGGTTTGCCACATCCGATCTGAATGATCTCTACCGCCGCGTCATCAATCGGAACAACCGTCTGAAGAAGCTGATGGAGTTGCGCGCTCCGGAAGTGATCATCCGCAACGAAAAACGGATGCTGCAGGAGGCCGTCGATGCGCTGTTCGACAACGGCCGGCGCGGACGAATCCTGCGCGGGGCGAACAACCGCCCGCTCAAGTCGCTTTCCGACACCTTGAAAGGAAAACAGGGGCGGTTCCGCCAGAACCTGCTCGGCAAGCGGGTGGATTACTCGGGCCGTTCGGTCATCGTTGTGGGGCCGGAGTTGAAACTCCATCAATGCGGTCTGCCGAAGAAGATGGCGCTGGAGCTCTTCAAGCCCTTCATCTATCACTGGCTGGAGATGAGCGGACAGTGCAGCACGATCAAGGCTGCCAAGGAGGTCCTCGAGCGGCAGGAGCCGATCGTGTGGGACATCCTCGAAGAGGTCATCAAGGAGCATCCGGTGCTGCTCAACCGCGCACCGACGCTCCATCGGCTCGGCATCCAAGCTTTCGAGCCCGTGCTGGTTGAGGGCAAGGCGATCAAGATCCATCCGTTGGTTTGTACGGCATTCAACGCGGATTTCGACGGCGACCAGATGGCTGTCCACATCCCGCTTTCGCCTGAGGCGCAGATGGAAGCTTCCGTCCTGATGCTCAGCTCGCGGAATATCCTCTCCCCGGCCAACGGCCAGCCGCTGACCGTGCCGAGCCAAGACATCGTTCTGGGGCTCTACTATTTGACCCGCGAAAAGCACGGCACGAAGGGGGAAGGAAGAATATTCTCCTCTCCCGAAGACGTGTTCCTGGCTCTGGAAGCGGGCAACGTCGAAACCCAGACGCTGATCAAGCTGCGCCATACGGGCCGGGTGATCGACCTCACCACCGCCTTCGACGATCAGGACGTTCTGCACAAGGAGCCGATCACGGTCAACAACCAATTTATCAATACCACCGTCGGCCGCGTCATCTTGAACTCGAAGCTGCCCCAAGAGATGCCTTTCATCAACGGCCTGCTGCGCAAGAAAGGACAGACCCATTTGGTGAATTACTGCTACCTGCGCTTCGGACTGGAGACGACGGTCGGAATGCTCGATTCGGTGAAGGACCTCGGGTTCCTCTATGCGACGAAGGCCGGAATCTCGATCGGGATCGACGATCTGATCGTCCCGCTTGACAAAGCCATCTTGGTCCGACAAGCCGAAAAGGAAGTGATCGACGTTGAAAAACAGTACCAGGAAGGCGCCATTACGCACGGCGAACGTTACAACAAGGTGATCGCCATCTGGTCGAACGTGACCGACAGCGTTTCGGACGAAATGTTCCAGGCGATGCAGCAGGAAGACAAGGAAGGAGAGCACTTCAACCCGATTTACATGATGGCGGATTCGGGGGCGCGGGGCTCGAAGCAGCAGATTCGCCAGCTTTCTGGCATGCGCGGCCTGATGGCCAAGCCTTCCGGCGAGATCATCGAATCTCCGATTACGGCCAACTTCCGTGAAGGACTGAACGTGTTGCAGTACTTCATCTCGACGCACGGCGCCCGCAAGGGACTGGCCGACACGGCCTTGAAAACGGCCGACTCCGGCTACCTGACCCGGCGGCTGGTGGACGTAGCGCAAGATGTGATCGTGAGTGAGATGGACTGCGGCACGGTGGACGGCATCTATGTCACACCGATCGTCGAAAGCGGCGAGGTGATCGAGCCGTTACGGGACCGCATTGTCGGACGCGTTTCGCTTGAGCAGATCAAAGACTACGAAGGAAAAATCATCGTCGAGGTGAACCAGGAAATCAACGAGGACTTGGCGAACGCCGTTCAGGGGGCCGGAATCGAGCGGGTGAAAATCCGCTCGGTGCTGACGTGCGAAACACGGCGCGGGGTCTGTATTCGCTGCCACGGGCGGAATCTGGCGACCGGCCGTATGGTGGAGATGGGCGAGGCCGTGGGTGTCATCGCCGCCCAGTCCATCGGTGAGCCGGGCACGCAGCTTACCATGAGAACGTTCCACATCGGCGGTACGGCCAGCCGGGTCGCCGAGCAGACGACGCTCGAAATCAAAAATTCCGGGTTCCTCAAGTACCAGAACCTGCCCACGGTGAAGAACAAAGTGGGTCTTTTCGTGGCCATGAACCGGAACGGTTCGGTAGCCGTGGTGGACGAAAAAGGCCGCGAGCGGGAGCGCTACGCGGTGGTCTACGGCGCGAAGATCAAAGTGGCCGACGGCGACCCGGTGCAGATGGGTCAAGTGGTGGCCGAATGGGACCCGTTTACCTTCTCCATCCTTACGGAGTTGGGTGGTACGGTAAAATTCAAGGACCTGCAGGACGGCACCACGGTACATGAGGAAGTTGACGAGGTGACGGGGCTTTCACAGTCGGTCGTCACCGAATCGGACGACGAAAAACATCAGCCGCAGATCATCATCAAACCGGAAGGGAAAAGTTCGGGTAGGTCCGGGTCAAGGACTTACTTGATGCCTTCCCGCGCCCACTTGATGGTGAGCGACGGCGATGCGGTTCAGCCGGGCGACGTGCTGGCAAAGATTCCTCGAGAGACGACCAAGACCAAGGACATCACGGGCGGCCTGCCGCGCGTGGTGGAATTGTTCGAGGCGCGCCGCCCTCATGAAACGGCCGTGATCGCGGAAATCGACGGCATCATTCATCACGGCGACCTGACGAAGGGCCAGCGCAAAATTGTGGTTACGCCCGACGTCGGGGAGGCAAAGGAGTACCTGCTGCCTCGCGGCGTACATATCTCGGTGCAGGAAGGGGAGCGCGTCCAGGTCGGGGAGCCACTCATGGACGGCCCGCGCAATCCGCACGACATCTTGGCCGTTCTCGGCGAAAAGGAACTTCAGGCTTACCTGGTCGATGAGATTCAGGAAGTCTACCGCCTCCAGGGCGTCACCATCAACGACAAGCACATTGAGGTGATCGTCCGGCAGATGATGCGCTGGGTGAAGGTTGAAGACGTGGGCGATACAGCGTTTCTCCTCGACCAGCAGGTGGATAAGTTCACCTTCAACGAAGAGAATGAGCGCGTGCGAGCCGAGGGCGGAAAGCCGGCGACGGGCCGTCCGCTGCTGCTCGGAATCACGAAGGCGTCGCTCTCGACCGACTCGTTCATCTCTGCCGCCTCCTTCCAGGAGACCACGCGCGTGCTGACGGAGGCCTCCATCCGCGGGAGTGTGGACCACCTGCGAGGCTTGAAGGAAAACGTCATCATGGGGCGGCTGATTCCGGCCGGGACCGGCCTGGCACACTACCGGAACTTTAAGCTGCTGACCGAGCCGGAGATTCCCGAAGTGGCCGAAGGTCTCCCCGAAGAGGTGGAACCCGCAGCGGGGATGCCGGCGCCCGAGGTGACCGACGAAGACGAAGCCCGGGTGCAGACATAATCACTTCCTTTCGGCCGTAGGTTGCAGGTTCCGTATTGAGTTGCGATGCGATTTAGCTGCTGGAAGTGTGGCGAGTCGATGGAGCGGTTTGGTGGGGAACGGGTGGGAAGGCAAGAGGCTTGCCCGCGCTGCGACGCAGACCTCCACTGTTGCCGCAATTGCCGCTTCCACGACCCCGGGGCCCACAACCAGTGCCGGGAGACGCAGGCCGAGTGGGTCAAAGAGAAGGACCGGGCCAACTTCTGCGACTACTTCGAACCGGTCGAGGTGGTCGGCGCGCGCGGGAGGTCCGCCAACACCCCCGAGGACGTCAAGAAAAAGTTCGACGACCTATTCAAGGTTTGATCGTATCCACTCTATAACCCAATATTGGCCATCGCTGACCGGCTAACAGGCCGAATGAGCGGCGTGGCCAGTCCCATAACTCCGGCACGCTATGACCCGAAGGCTACAGCATCTCATTTAGGTTCCGCACCCGGTTACATCCTGCCCCTTGAAGAACAGGGCCACGTCCGCTTCCTTCGGGAGTTAGATTTCGTGTGTGGCCTTGCCGCCAGAAGCTTCAACCCCCTCCTATTTTCCGGGGATCATGATGTGGGCCACTGACGTGCCTGCAAACATCAACTACGGACGGTAGTGGCTCGGCGTGGTTGTGAGCCCAGTGGACTCGGAGGTTGCACCCGGCAGGTAAACCGTCGTCAGCGGCAGTGCGTTCTGCAGCTCGGCCCCGCGAATAGTGTATGTCACGACGCGGTCTGGCACGCGCACTTTGCCCGACGTCACCTCGGCGCTGATGATGTCCCGAAGCTCGCCTTCGGCCAAGCCCTCCGCTTGCAGTTGGGCGACTCGCGCGCGGTAACCTTCAAGAACTTTGGGGTAGCACCGAACAGAGAATCCGTCCTCAGGGCTGTCTGCTGTGCACATAATGTTGCTCGTGCCTTCCCGGAGCACCACCTTCTTGCCTCTCGTGTCATAGCCGATCACGGTCGCGCCGGCTCGCAGGTCGTCTGGCAAGGGCATCAGCGCCTCGGCGATCTGCTGCTCGACGGACCTCTCCTGGGCGTGCGCGATTCCTACAACCGCTAGCAAGATCGCCGGTAAAAAGAATCTCGTCATGTCCGTCCTCCTATGAATGACATCCAACTCTTGTTTAGGCTGACCCGCATAAAACCCGTTCTTGTCACCATAACATGAACCCGCCGAAGACGGGATGCGGCTAAAACTACATACCTGGAAATGTGCCCGCGCAAACAGCAATGAGGAGAATAAAATAGCATTTTACTAGTGAACGAGTACACTCGCTGGCTTGAATTTCTCAGGCAAGATCGAACCCACCGGCTTTTTCGAAGGCGCGGGCGAGTTGCAGGAGCCGCGCTTCTTCAAAGTGGGGGGCGATGAGCTGCATACCGACCGGCAGCGAGGGCTTCCCGTATTTCGAGGCCGTCTTTCCGCACGGGACGGAGATGCCCGGCAGGCCGGCCAGGCTTGCCGTGACCGTGTAGATATCGGCCAAGTACATCGTCAACGGGTCGTCGAGTTTCTCACCGAGCTTGAAAGCGGGGAAAGGGCTGGTGGGTGTGAGGACGATGTCCACTTCCTCGAAGGATTCCAGAAAGTCCCGCGTGACCAGCGTGCGCACTTTTTGGGCTTTCCGGTAGTAGGCGTCGTAGTAGCCGGAACTCAAAGCATAGGTCCCGAGCATGATGCGGCGCTTCACTTCCGCGCCGAAGCCGCCGTCGCGCGTCTTGCGGTACATGTCGCGCAGGCCGTCGTAGGCATTCTCCTGAATGCGGAAGCCGTAGCGGATGCCGTCGTAGCGGGCCAGGTTCGAGCTCGCCTCCGCCGTGCAGATGATGTAGTAGCAGGCGATGGCGTACTCGGTGTGGGGCAGGCGAATGGGAACGAGCTTCGCGCCCTGCTTTTCGAGCAGGGCCAACCCTTTTTGGATGTTGTCGCCGATGCGCGGTTCCAGGCCTTCAAAGCACTCTTTTGGGATTCCGATTCTTACGCCATCCACTTTGTTTTCAATGGTTTCCATGTAATTCGGGACAGGGGCCTGTGCGGCGGTGGAGTCCATCGGGTCGGCGCCGGAGATGGCCTGGAGCACGTGCGCCAGGTCGCGCACCGTGCGGCCGAACGGGCCGATGTGGTCGAGGGAAGAGGCGAAGGCCACCAGGCCATAGCGCGAGACGCGTCCGTAGGTGCCCATCATACCGGGCACGCCGCAGAAGGCGGCCGGCTGGCGGATGGAGCCGCCCGTATCCGAGCCCAGCGATGCGACGGCCATGTGGGCCGCCACAGCAGCGGCCGACCCGCCGCTTGAGCCGCCCGGCACGCGCTCGGGGTCGTGCGGATTTCTGGTCGCGAAGTAGGCGGAGTTTTCGGTGGAGGAGCCCATCGCATACTCGTCGCAGTTGAGTTTGCCCAGAAAAACGGCGCCGGCACGGTCCAGCCGCTCGACGGCAGTGGCGTCGTAAGGGGGAACGAAATGTTCCAGCATCTTGGAGGCGCAGGTGGTGCGAATGTCGCGGGTAAAAATTACATCTTTGATGCCCATCGGCACGCCCGCCAGAGGCGGCAGTTTCTCTCCGGCGGCGAATTTTTTATCGACGCGCTTGGCTTGCTGGAGCGCGCGGTCTTCGCCGAGCGTCAGGTAGGCGCGGATTTCCGGGTCCCGGCGGCGAATCTTTTCAAAATGCGCCTCGGCGAGCTCCACGGCGGAGATTTTCCCTTCGCCCAGCAGGCGGGAGATTTCGTCAATATTCAGTTCGGTGGGGTTCAAGTTACTCTTTCTCGATCACCAGGGGAACTTTGAAATAACCCGGACCGGGTTCGGGGGCATTCTTCAGCGCCGTCTCGGAGTCGAACGTTTTTCGTGAGGCGTCGGGGCGGATTGCGGGGTTCGCAACCGCAGTGTGCGTTACCTGGGCCATTGGCTCGAAGGCGGTGGTGTCGAGTTCGTTCAGCTTTTCCACGTACTTCAGAATCGAGTCGAGTTGCGGGATGAACTTTTTTAGCTCGTCTTCGGTCAATTCCAGATGGGCAAGGTCCGCTACGTAACGGGCGTCCTTCTCTCTCAGAGCCATCAGCGGTCTTCCCCTGGGGAACGCGCGAAATACTTTGCGCGCGAATTTTGAAATACCTTCCGAAGTTCCGGTTCCAAATCGGAGTCCAAATCAGAGTCGGCGGCCGGCCCGGTCGCGGGCGGAGGCGCATTTGGCGGCACGGAAGGTTGGGACCGAACGGCCGCCGCGCCGGGGAGCTTGCCCGCGTCATCCTTATGGCCCGGCTCCATGTCCGGCCAGGAGCGATAGTGAAACCCGATCCTTTCAACAGTTTGGCATCCCAAGAAAGAGTTTACGGCGGTGCGAATCTCCTCCACCACTTGGTGGAGTTGGAGGTTCCAGGTAGGGCAGTTTACTTCCAGGGTCAACGTGCCTTTTCGGAACGCTATGGGCCGGGTGTGCTCCGCCACGGGCCCGCCGACCACCAGGGGCCACACCCCCTCCAGGACGGATGGCAGGGGCGTACCCGATTTTTTCATCTGCGAGTTCAGGATGTCGGGGACAACATTGCCGATGCGGTCCATAAGCGCCTTTTTCTTGGATCACTTAATCCCGAAGGGGAGAAGGCAGTTTAGCACAGGCCCCCTGCTGGGGTGAATCCCTCCGCTCTTTCATTCCCTGCCCGGTAATGCTGCGGAAATGTAGAGGGACTTGACTTGAGTTATAAAGCCGGAAGGAAGCCGAGCCTGTTGTGATTTCCTCGTAAACGTGGGAGAATAGATGAAACCCTTTCCGAACAGTTCTGATCACCCGCTCAAGGTGGAATGCATCTTCCGCAGGGGGTTTCTTTACTTGGAAATTTCGTGATCGTTCTCCAGGGAGGAGACTATGCGACGAATCTCATTCGTTATTGTTTCTTTGGGCCTGTGTGCCCTTGCATTTCTTATCTTGCAATTCGGCAGTCGGCCTGCACCTCAACTTGACGGTGAATTAACAGATAATCCCTTTATCTTAAAATTATTTCTCCCCGGTCCTCTGGGCCGTAGAATTTTTTGTCCTGTCCGTTTTGTTGACACAGTGAAGGGCAAAATGTAGGATTCGGGGGCGGCTGTGCCAGTACTAATGCAAGTGGCGGCGCGCCAGAGATAGGCTGAAAAACCATGAAAATTGCGGTAGCATTAAAGCAGGTTCCGGCGCGTGGTGCGATTCTCCGTCTCAACGGGGAAAAGACCTGGATCGACGAAAAGGATGTGAGCTTCGGGGTCAACGAGCCGGACACCTACGCGCTGGAAGAGGCGCTGGCGCTCAAGGAGAAGTACGGCGGCGAAGTGCTGGTCTGCTCGCTGGGGCCGGCTCGCGTTCGGCAGGCCATTAAGGAGGCTCTGGCGAAAGGGGCCGACCGCGCTGTTCACTTCGAGGACGCCGCGTTCCACGCCCTCGACGCCCACACGACCGCGCTTGTTCTGAGCAAAGTTCTTGCCGAGGAGAAGCCTGATCTGGTCCTGACCGGCTTGCAGTCGGACGATGCCGGTTACGCGCAGACGGGGGTTATTCTGGCCGAGCTGCTGGGCTTGCCGCACGCGACCATCGTCATGGAGACACAGGTGGACGGGCGGAAGCTTCGCGTCAAACGGGAACTCGAAGCCGGCTGGTTTCAGTGGGTGGAGATGGAGTTGTCGGCAGTGCTCACGATTCAGTCCGGCATCAACAAGCCGCGCTATGCGAGCCTGAAGGGAATTATGCAGGCGAAATCGAAACCGATTGAGAAGAAGAGCGCCGCGGACCTGGGCCTTTCAGCCGCCGAACTGAAGCCCCGGCAGAAGGTTTTGCGGCTCTATGTGCCTGAAAGGAAAGGGGAAACGGAGTTCCTGGAAGGCAAACCGAAAGAAGCGGCGGCCAAACTGGTCGATAAGCTGCGCAACGAAGCGCGGGTTCTTTAAATGTACGGATTTGAACTGCGGGTTCCGAATTTTTGCCCGAAATTATGAAAGACGGCGTTCTGGTATTCATCGAGCAGCGTGACGGCAAGCCGGAGCGGGCTGCCTGGGAAGCTCTGGCCGGCGGTCAGACGCTGGCGGCGGACCTCGGTTGCGGCGTCTCTTGCGTCGTGCTAGGGAAATCGGCATCCGCGGCTGCCGGGGAGGTGGTGGCCTCGGCAAAAGTCTCTCAGGTGTATGTGGCCGAAGCCGATGCCTTAAACGCCTACACGCCGGAAGGCTACGCAGCAGCCCTTAAGGAAGTTATCGGCGCGGTCGAACCCGCCTGGGTTGTCTTCAGCCATACCTATCAGGTGCGGGACTTTGCCCCCAAGCTTGCGGCTGAGTTAAGCTCCACGCTGGCGGGAGACTGTATCGGTTACCGGGTAGAAGACGGGAAGGCCATCCTGGTCCGTCAGGTCTTTCAAGGGAAGTACGCTTGCGATGTTGAAGTTGAAGGCTCGCCTCGACTGGTGAGTTTCCAGGCTGGAGTCTTCCGCAAAGATGCCGTCGAGAAGCAGGAGGCAAAGGCTCCCGTTGAGACCGTTCAGGTTCAGCTTGCAGCCGATCAGATTCGCAGCCGTCCGGAGGAACCCTTCCGTGAGGCCAAGCAGGCGATCGATTTGACCCAAGCGGAGATGATCGTCGCGGTAGGGCGAGGCATCAAAGGGCCGGAGGCGATGGATGCCGTCAAGAAGCTCGCGAAAGCTCTCGGGGCGGAGATCGCCGCCTCACGCCCGGTGTGCGACAGCGGGTGGCTGCCGATGGACCGGCAAGTGGGCAGTTCCGGCCAGACCGTCGCGCCGAAGCTCTATCTGGCACTCGGCATCTCCGGCGCCATTCAGCATCAGGTGGGCATGAAGGGGTCGAAGACGATCGTCGCGGTCAATAAAGACGCCGAAGCGCCCATCTTTGAAATCGCCTCCTATGGGATTGTGGGAGACTTGTTCGAGGTCATGCCGCCGCTGACCGAAGAACTCGAAAAGCTGAAATCCTCCAGCTAGCCAAACGCCACAGATATTGTTTAATCCGAAACCACCTTGTTGATCCTCTTCATCCGTTTATGACTGATTTCGAACGCGAAACACTGGAAGCCGAGGTTGTCATCGTCGGCGCCGGACCGGCCGGGCTGGCCTGCGCTCTCCATCTGGTCGAGATGTGCCGAAGTAAGGATAAGTTCCATCCGGAAAATATCTACGTTCTGGAAAAGGCCGGCGAAATCGGCGGGCATAATCTCTCAGGCGCGGTCCTCGATCCGCGTTCGCTTCGTGAACTCATCCCCGACTTCGAGCAGGCCGGAGCGCCGCTCACTCCCGTCAAGAAAGACGCGGTCTATCACTTCACCCAAAACCGCGCTTTTCGATTTCCCATCGAGCCTCCCTTCCTGCGTAATCATGGGAACTACGTCACCTCCGTCAACCGTCTGGTGAAGTGGCTGGGGGCGCGCGCCGAACAGGCCGGGGTCAGTCTGTTTCCCGGGTTTGCCGCCGCCGGACTTCTGATTGAAGGCGCCCGCGTGGTGGGCGTCCGCACCGACGACAAAGGCGTGGGCCGCGAGGGAAAGCGGAAGAGCAACTTTCAGCCCGGTTTCGATTTGCGCGCCAAGGTGGTGGTGTTTGCCGAAGGAGTGCACGGATCTTTAACGAAACAGCTTATTCAGCAATTTCAGATCGACCGGGACTTGAATCCTCAAGTCTATGCGGTGGGAGTCAAAGAGCTTTGGGAGATTCCCAAAGGGCGTATCGAAGCCGGAGAGGTGATCCACACCGCCGGATGGCCGCTGACTACTCAACAGTTCGGCGGCGGCTTTATCTACGGGCTTTCGGAGACGGAAGTCTCGCTCGGCTTGGTCGTGGGGCTTGATTATGACGACCCGCGCTTTGATCCGCATGAAGCGTTTGGAAGGTTCAAGATGCACCCGTTCGTCCGGCGGCTGCTTGAAGGCGGGCAGATGATCCGCTACGGCGCGAAGGCGATTCCCGAAGGCGGCTACTTTTCGCTGCTCCCGACGGCAGTGGAAGGGGCGCTGACGGTGGGTGACGCGGCCGGATTCTTGAATTCGCAGCGGCTGAAGGGAATCCACTTGGCGCTCAAGACCGGAATGCTGGCGGCGGAAACGATTGCCGAAGCCATGGCGGCGAATGATTTTTCCCTCGCCAGACTCCAAAGGTTCGAAACCAAGTGGAAAGCGAGCTGGGTGTACAAGGAACTCTGGAAGGTACGGAATTACCATCAAGGCTTCGAGGGCGGATTTTTCAAGGGAATGCTTCACACGGCGCTGCAGATGGTAACCTGCGGGCGGGGCCTCTATTCCCGCTACCGATCCAAACCCGGTCATAAACAAATGAAGCGGCTGGCAGAACTTTCCTCCACTCCACCGCCCAAGCTGAAGCCGGATAACCGTTTCACCTTCGACAAGCTAAAGAACGTCTACCACTCCTTGACCGGCCACGAGGAGGATCAACCGGCCCACCTTCGCATTGCAGACTTTGACATTTGCAACACGCGCTGCACCGAAGAGTACGGCAACCCTTGCCAATACTTCTGCCCGGCAGCCGTGTATGAAATCGAAAGCGCTGCGGACGGCACAGGAAAATTGAAGTTGAATCCTTCCAACTGCGTCCACTGCAAGACCTGCGACATCATGGACCCCTACCAGATTATCGACTGGGTCTGCCCGGAAGGCGGCGGCGGACCGAGCTATGATGGACTCTAGGGACTGGCGAGGGGGGTTGAACGTTAATTTGCCGGCAGGAAGCGGTCGCGGGCCGACTCGCGCAGGTGGGTGATGTACTCGCGGCGGGAGCGTGAGAGCGGCACGGTGGTCTGCAACTCCTTCACAATGCGTTCGGTGGTGAGGCGCGGAGCGTTTTCGGCCAACATGCCGTAGAGGATGGTGACGATCACCTGTTCGATTTCGGCGCCGCTGAAGCCGTCGGAGGCTTCGGCCAGCGCGTCCATGTCGAATCCGGCGGGGTCCTGCTTCCGCATGTTGAGGTGGATGAAGAAGGTCCCGCGCCGCTCTTCGAGATCGGGAAGATCGACGAAGAAGACTTCATCAAAGCGGCCCTTGCGAAGCAGTTCGGGCGGGGTGTTGGTGATGTCGTTGGCGGTGGCGGCGACGAAGACGGTCTCCTTTTTCTCCTGCATCCAGGTAAGAAACGCGCCGAAGATTCTCCGCCCCAGACCGGCATCGGCGTTTGAGGTGGATGAGCCGGCAAAGGCATTTTCGATCTCGTCAATCCAGAGGATGACGGGCGCGGTGGCTTCAGCCAGCTCAAACGTGTGTCGCAGGTTTTTTCCGACTCGCTGACGAATTTATCCATCAGCCGCCCGGCCTCAAGTCGCAGCAGCGGCAACTCCCATTCGCGCGCAATGGTCTTCGCCGCCAAGCTCTTGCCGCAACCCTGTACGCCGACCAGCATCACGCCGCGCTGCGGTGCCGATGGCGGCTCCAAGAGCGGCTCCGATGACGGCACGCTTGACGCGGCTGCCGGAAGTCTTGATTTCGCCTTCCTTGCCGGTGACCTTCGCCACGTCCTTATCTCCATGGACGCCCACGACGGTCGCGACCAAAGGAGCCTTGGTTTTACCGGCTTTGATCTCCTCGAAACGAAGCATCATTCGATTATGGCGAACATGCGATACGCGCCCTTTGATTTTGGACCGGGCGGGCAGAACGCTTCCGTCTTCCGTTTCAATCGGTTCCACCGTCCAGGCTTTGAATTTCTTCCCTCTTTTGGTCTTATCGGCGTCGAGTTTCGTACGAAGCTCGATCAGGATACGGGTTCCTTCCCGCACCACCGCGGTGGAGTTTCGCGCCAGCAGCGCGGAATCAACGATAAAGATGAGAGCCATCAGCCAAGCAGCGACGATTACCGTATTTCGTTTCAAGGTATTACTCTTTCCCGTGTTTTGGATTACCTCGCAAGCGGCCCGGAGCGCAGCCTTCTTCCCGCAGAGGTTTGAAGGACCCGAGGGCGGAACCTCACTAGCCTTCATCGGGTACTTCCGGAGCGGGCTTTAGGCGGGGCGGTTCGGGCCGCCCCGCCAACCCCTATCGAACGGGTACTTTTGGCCGCCGGAGACCTGTGCTATAAGGGTGGATGCCAAATTCCCCCAACGGTTTACCCGAGAAGGGAAAACCCGCGAAACAGGACGGCCCGGAAGAGAGACCTGGGCGGCGTTTTACGCTCCGCCAACGCTTGCTAATCTTTCTTGCCAAATGGGTGGGATATGCGGTGCTGGCCTTCCTCGGCCGGACGTTGCGTTGGGAGGTGGTGGGCTGGGAAAACTGGAAAGGAATCTCCGCGGGCGGCCGGCGCGCGATCTACACGAGCTGGCATCGCGCCCTCCTTCCCGCCACTTGGTTTTGGCGCGGCCGGGGAATCGTGGTGATGTCGAGCTTGGGCTTTGACGCAGAAGTGCTGGACGGGATCCTCGATCGTTGTGGCTACCGAAGGGCGCGCGGTTCGAGTTCACGAGGGGCTTCCCGGGCGCTGATCGAAATGGCGCGCCGGCTGCAGCAAGGTGTCGAGGTCGGTTTTACGATTGACGGGCCGCGCGGCCCCCGCTATGTGGCGAAACCCGGCCCCGTTCTTCTCGCCAAGAAAACCGGCAATCCGATCTTCTGTTTCTACATCTCCCCCGAGAGGGCGTACACCTTCCGCAAGAGCTGGGATTTGTTTCAGGTTCCCTATCCGTTCGCGCGCGCGGTCGTTCTCATGGCCCCGCCCATCTATGTTCCCGCCGACGCGGATCAGGCAGCCATGGACGAAAAGCGCTGCGAAATGCAGGAGACGCTGGATCGAATTCGTCTTGAAGGAGACGGATGGTGGGAGCGGAAGCGCGCCCGGCCGGCTAACTCGACGGCCGGCTCGACTTCTAACTCTCCTGTGGAAAACGAAGCAACCCGCTAAGCTGCGCGTGGACCTCCTCCACTTGCCGGCGGGTTTCCTCTAGCGTGCCGGAACAGTCGATGACATAATCCGCCCGGCGGCGTTTTTCCTCGTTCGGGAGTTGGCCGGCGATGCGGCGGCGCGCCTCTTCGAGCGTCAGGCCGTGGTCTTGCGTCAGTAGTTCTTCTTGCCGGGCGGGCGGGCACCACGCCGTGATGATCCGGTCAAACCACGAATCCAACTTCGCTTCATAGATCAACGCGGCTTCCACAAGCAGAATGCTTTCCGGGTAGGCTACGGCCATCTTTTCGCTGTAATAGTTCAGGCGTTCGATGATGCGGGGATGGACGATGGCGTTGAGCCGCCGGAGTTTTTCCCGGTCGGCGAAGACGATTTCGCCCAGGCGGCCCCGGTCGATCTCTTCGTCTTCTCCGAGCAAGCTTTTTCCAAAACTTTCAAGAATTTCTTCGTAGGCGGGTTCTGGTTTGCGGATGACTTCGTGGCCTACCGCATCGGCGTTGATCAGCTTCGCACCCAGCTCGCCGAACATATGCGCGACGGTGGTTTTTCCGCACCCGATGCCGCCGGTGAGTCCTACGCGCAACATCATGAACGCCGGGCGGAGGCGAGACGGACGCTGCGGCGCATCCGCGACGCGTGGACCGTATTGGCCATCAGCATGGCAATCGTAAGCGGACCCACGCCGCCGGGCACGGGCGTGTAGGCGCCGGCCCTTTCCTTCACGTCTTCTGGGTGGACGTCTCCGACCAGTACGCTGCCCGTGGCCTGGAGTTTTCCCAGGCGCTCGCCCGGGTCACGATAGATCTTCTTGACCTCCTCATTTTGGGTCAGCCGGTTGATTCCCACGTCGATCACGGTCGCGCCGGGGCGGATGAAGTCTCGGGTGACCAGCGCCGGGCGGCCGATGGCGGCCACCAGGATGTCGGCTGTCGAGGCCACCTCGGCCAGGTTGGGGGTCTTCGAATGACAGACGGTAACGGTGGCGTGGTTGTGCATCAGGAGCATGGCGACGGGTTTGCCGACCATGTCGCTCCGGCCGACGACCACCGCCCGCTTGCCGGAAATCGGAACGTTGCTGCGGCGAAGAATTTCAATGATGCCCGCCGGGGTGCAGGGGACCAGCCCTTCGCGCCCGCTCACCAGCCGGCCGATGCTCACCGGATGCAACCCGTCAACGTCTTTATCGGGAGCAATCGCTTCCAGCACACGCTTGACGTCGATCTCGCCGGGAAGGGGAAGCTGAATCAGAATGCCGTCGATGTTGTCCCGCCCGTTGAGGCTGGAGACAAGATAAAGCAGGTCGTCGGTCGTCGAGTCCTTAGGTAGGTCGAAGGATTCACTGAAGATGTTCAGCGATTCGCAGGCCTTGATCTTGTTTTCGACGTAGATCTTGGAAGCGGAGTCGTTGCCCACCAGGACCGCTGCCAAGCCGGGGCGGATTCCCAATTTTTCAAGGGCGGAGACTTCATCGCGGAGCTCATCAATGATCTCCTGGCGAATCTTTTTTCCGTCTAGGATGCGAGCGCTCAATCGGTTTCATCCTCCTAGGGTGAAATGACCCCCCATGATATAGCAAAAGGACGGCGCGGCGGACGGCGGAGTGGAAAATTGTGTTGTGTCCCTTGGGGTGGCCGGACGGCTGGAAGCGGACCCCACAAATCTTCACACCGGACTACAGCTTGCATGCGAGCTGGCCGCGGTGACCGACGCGCTCGAAATCCACCAGGGAAACGTCGCCCCCGGTACGAGAGCAAGCGCTTGGCCGCTCAGCTCAAGCGCGATGCCCAGGAGTACCGTAGCCTGCTCCGGTGGTGGCGCGCACACTTGATCGGGATTGCCGAGCGACAGGACCAAGCCGCGCCGGTAGACTCGGCATCGAGCAGACTCTTCCGCTGCCGAGGAAGTGCTTGCTCAAACCGAACGGCCGACAAGGGTATGAATCGTACGGGTCCGTTTTGTTCAGTTAAGTCGAGGGCGGGGTTTCTTCTCGGTCTTTCCCTTTCGATTTCAACAGCTCGTTCAACTCTTCTTTAAACTCGCTCACATCCTTGAAATCCAGATAGACCGAGGCGAAGCGTACGTAGGCAACCTTGTCGAGCTGCCGCAAACGGCTCATGATCAGTTCCCCGATTTTGGAGCTGGGGCGCTCCCGGTCGGGCGAATCCGCCACGTGTGACTCGGCGTCGTTGACGATCCGTTCCAGCCGCAGCATGCTCACCGGACGTTTCTCGCAGGCTTTCAGTATTCCGGTCAGCACTTTCTGTCGGTCGAATTTCTCCCGGCGGCCGTCTTTCTTCACCACCATCGGAGGGATTTCGTCGATCCGTTCGTAGGTGGTAAAGCGCCGATCGCACTTCAGACATTCGCGGCGGCGGCGGACGATGTTGCCTTCCCGCACCGTGCGCGAGTCCATCACTTTGTCTTCTTCATGCGCGCAGTAAGGACATTTCATGGTTCGCTTCCCGGGGGCCCCTCATCGTCCTACTCCGGCCTGCCGGTCCTCGGAAAGGGTTTCTTTCTCTTCGGCCCAATGGCGCAATTTCCCATAAGAGAGTCCCTCCCGGAACATCCAGACGGCGCCGACCAGGGTCGCCGGCACCATGATGACAACCCAAGTTAGCAGAGCGACGGCGGTGGCCGCGACCGGCTCCAGGCCTACAATCTCCTTCAATGTGATTGCCACGGCCACTTGGAAGCCTCCGCCGATTCCCGGCACTTGTACCGTTAGGCCGAGGACGCTCGAAAAGACGGCAATAAAGGTTCCGTACCAAGTGAGGCGGTCGGCTCCGCCCCCCCAGCCCCTGCGCCACCAGCCAGAAGACGGAGACATTGGCGGTCCAGACCAAGATGGAATAACCGAGGCTCGAAAGAAGTACCTGCCCTTTGCCGATGGTTCCCAGGCCGATGGAGAAAGATTCGGCCACACCGAGCAGCCATTTTTTTTCTTCGTTCGGAAAGCAGAGGGATCGGCTTCGAGCTGGAAAGATGGGAGATGGCCCCTTCCGCCTTCATTTGAAAATAAATCAATCCGACGATGAGGATCAGCAAGAGAAACAGCAGCCCGCGGCTTGAAATTTCCAGAGCCCGGATGAAGGCGCTGTCCTGCGGGCGGGTCGGGTCGATGCCGCCCAGCGACAATCCCAAACCGAGGATCAGAAAGATGAAGACCGAGTCATACACGCGTTCCAGCAGCCAGACGGCCGCCATGGAGACAAAGGGAACTCCGCCGCGCCGGGCCACGTAAGCGGGACGCACCAACTCCCCGGCGCGCCCGATGAGATACACCGTGCTGAAGCCGATGAACTGGCCCGCAACCAAGGTCTTCAAGGGAACATGAACAATGTGCTCGAGAAAGGATCTCCAGCGGAGGGCGCGCAAAAGATAGGTGCTGAGCGAAACGGCGACGGCAGCCAGCAGAAAACCCAGGTACACCTGCCTGAAAATTTTCCAAAGATGATCCCAGCGAAACGCCCGCCACTCTTCGCTCGCCGTCAGATGGCGGGCGATCAGCGCCAGAACCGCACCCACGGCCAAGAGCCACAGCACACGCTTCCAGATTCGTGGAGAAATTTTCAATCAAACCCTCAAGAAGGAGAACAGATATCACGAACGGAGAATGAATGACAGAAGAAAAAAATTACCGCACCAGTTTTTTCAAAGTCTTATAGAAATCGGGGTAGGAGATGGCCGCCGAGCGGCTGCCGAGGATCGTGGTCGGTTCGGAGCCTTCGGCCACAAGTCCGGCGACGGCGAAGGCCATGGCAATGCGGTGGTCCCCTTCCGGTTTGATCTGGGCTCCACGGAGCTTCTGCCGGCCGGGAACCCGGAAGCCGTCGGGAAATTCCTCGACTTCCGCGCCCATGCGGCGCAGATTTTCCGCCACGGTCCGGATGCGGTCGCTCTCCTTCACGCGCAGCTCTTCGGCCCCCTGTACTTCGAATCCATCTTCCGTCTGCGTTCCCAGAATTCCCAAGACGGGCACCTCGTCGATCAGCGAAGGCACTTTCTCTTTGGGTACCGCAAGGGCGGTCAGGCGGCTGGAGCGGACGTGCAGGTCGCCGACCAATTCGCCTTGCATCATCTCCACGTTCAAAATCTTGAGGTAGCCTCCGGCACCGACCAGAAGGTCGAGCAGGGCCGTGCGCGTCGGGTTCAACCCGACGTTTCGCAACGTCAGGTCGGAGTCGGGCGTGATGAGCGCCGCCGCGATCCAAAAAGCCGCCGAAGAGAGATCGCCCGGCACGTGCAGTGATTGGGCTTTGAGCTTCGGGCGGCCCTCGACGGCAATGGTCAGGTCGTGACGGCCCACCTCCGCGCCGAACTGCTCGAGGGCGATCTCCGTATGGTCGCGCGTGGGGAGCGGCTCGACGACTTGCGTCACCCCCTCGGCAAAGAGTCCCGCCAACAGAACGGCCGACTTTACCTGCGCGCTGGCCACTGGAAGCTCGTAACGGAGCGCGGTGAGCGCACCGCCCCGAATGGTAAGCGGCGGCCGGCCGTCCTCGGCCGACTTGATTTCAGCGCCCATCTGTTCGAGCGGCGAGATGACGCGCGACATGGGACGGCGGGAGAGCGACTTGTCCCCTTGGATCACGGAGCGGAAACTCTGTCCGGCGAGGATCCCCGCCGCCAAGCGCATCGTGGTGCCGGAGTTTCCGGCGTACAGTTTGGAGCGGGGGGCGCGAAGACCCGCCAGCCCGCGTCCTTCGATCTTCACCGTCTCGCCCACCTTCGAAGCTGTCACGCCCAGTTTCCTCAGGCACTCAAGGGTACTTTCGCAATCCCGGCTGGGCGAGTAGCCGCGAATCTCCGTCATTCCTTCGGCCAGCGCGGCCAGCAGGGCGTAGCGGTGCGAGATGGACTTGTCGCCCGGAACCGGCAGCATTCCTTGGAGGGACTTTGCCTGGTGTATGATTTCCCTATCGCGTGAGAAAATTTTCATTAGGCTTAGATAAAAGGAGTTTGGGAAGAACAAGCCTGTAAGCCGAATTTTGTCTCCACGGCGGCTTACGCCGCCGCGGAGGGTGATCATTCCTCTAGGCCCGACATTGCTGCGGGGCTCAAGCGACCTACCCGGGAGTCGCCCCCGGCCTCTTGCGACGCCGCGTTGCGGAACGGGCGGTTCCTCCTCCCCTATTTGGTCTTGCTCCGTGTGGGGTTTGCCGTGCCCTTCGCCTCACGACGAAGGCGGTGCGCTCTTACTTTAAGTCCGCCTCCCGGCGGACCGCACCATTTCACCCTTACCTGTGCCCCTTACGGGGCCATCGGCGGTATGTTTTCTGTTGCACTTTCCGTAGCCGCACCGTCTCCGGCGCGACTCCTCGCCGTTAGCGAGCACACTGCCCTGCGGAGTTCGGACTTTCCTCTCCCCCACCGAAATCTTGCGACTCCGGCGAGGCAGCGATCACCCGACTTGTTCTTCCCAAAATCCTTCGATTGATCATAGCCGTCGGCGCGGGCCGGGTCAAATAAAGAGGAGATTCCGCCTATTAATATTTGGATCAGAGCCGGCCATAAGGAATGTTGCTTTGGTACTTTCTCCAGGAGAACAGCGCCGAGAGCAGGATGAACAGGCCCGTCAAGCATGCTGCGCGCCCCCTCCCCGGCCGCATTCGGTTGGCGATGGAAGACGAACCGTTGGTTATTTTTCCAGCAGGGCCAGCAGTTGCGCCTCACGGAGCGTTGTCACACCGAGCTTTTGGGCCTTTTCGAACTTCGAGCCGGGGTCGGCGCCGACCAACACAAAATCCGTCTTCTTGCTGACAGAAGTCGTGACTTTGCCTCCGGCCTGTTCGATCATGCGCACGGCGTCGTCGCGCGAGTAGTTGGGAAGCGTCCCGGTCAGAACGAACTGCTTGCCGGTGAGCGGGCTGCCCGTCGCGTGGACCGTCGTCTGCCGGAAGTTCAATCCGGCTTGGCGGAGTTTTTCAAGAACAGCAAGATTCCGTTCCTCTCTGAAAAAATTGAAGACGCTCTCGGCCACTTTGGGTCCGATTTCCGGCACGGTCTCCATCTCTTCGGTGGTGGCCGGGGTCAGCTTGTCCATGGAAACGTAATGGTTCGCCAGCAACTGCGCCGTTCTCTCACCCACGTAGCGGATGCCGAGGGCAAAGATCAGGCGGGAGAGTTCCGCCGTGCGGCTGCGGGCGATCTGGCCGAGCAGGTTTTGCGCCGATTTCTCGGCCATGCGTCCCAGCGCGGCGAGTTGTGCCTTCTGCAGCGAATAGAGGTCGGCCACGTCGCGGATCAATCCTTTCTCAACAAGTTGATCGACCAGCGCGTCGCCCAAACCTTCGATCGTCATCGCGCGCCGCCGGGCGAAGTGGAGCAGCGATTCTTTCAACTTTGCCGGGCAGGCGGCATTGACGCAGCGCACGGCGACCTCGCCTTTTTCCCGGAAGACGTGCCCTTGGCAGACCGGGCAGCTGGCGGGCATCCTGAACTCACGGGTATTGGGAGGCCGCCGGGAGGGGATCACCTTGACGACCTTGGGAATCACCTCGCCGCCCTTTTCGATCAGAACGAAATCTTTCACGCGGAGACCCAAGCGGCGGATCTCCTCTTCATTGTGGAGCGTGGCGCGGCTGATGGTGCTGCCGGCCAGGAGCACCGGCTGCAAATGGGCGACCGGGGTGAGCGCGCCGGTCCTTCCTACTTGGACGGCGATGTCCAGCACCTGAGTTGTTGCTTGCCGGGCCGGGTACTTGTAGGCATGGGCGTAGCGGGGCGCTTTGGCCGTCGCGCCCAGCTCCTCCCAGAGCCTGGTTTCATTTACCTTGACGACAATGCCGTCGATTTCAAACGGCAGGTTGTCGCGTTCGGCTTCCCATTCTTCGATCGTATGCAAAAGCTCGTCGAAGGAGGAACAGAGCCGCCAGGCGGGGTTCACCTGGAAGCCCATCCTGCCGAGTTGCTTCAGAATTTTGGCGTGCTCTCCCATGGGCACGCGCCCCTCGACCAGCAACCCATAGGCGTAGAGGTCCAGCTTCCGTTGTGCGATGAGTGAGGGGTCGAGTAGACGTAAGGAACCGGCGGCGGAATTCCGGGGATTGGCGAAGCGCGACTCTCCGGCCGCTTCGCGCTCGGCGTTCAACGCTTCGAAGGCTTTCCGCGTCATGATGATCTCGCCGCGCACTTCAAAGCGGCGGGGTTTTCCGATTTTTGTGAGATGCTTCCGGGCGATACGGAGAGGAACGGAGCGGATGGTGCGGATGTTCCCCGTCACCTCTTCGCCTTCGCGCCCGTCCCCCCGGGTTGTGGCCTGAGTTAATACGGCATCAGCTCCAGTGGGACTATCAAAAGTAAGAGAGATCGAGACGCCGTCCAGCTTCAGCTCCGCCGTGGTGGGAACTTGGGAAAGTCCGGAGAGCTCCCGAACACGGCGGTCGAATTCCTTCAGCTCGTCCACGGAATAGGAATTGTCCAAGCTCAACATCGGGGCCCGGTGGCGGACTTTCGGGAACTCATCGACCGGGCGTCCCCCTACACGCTGCGTGGGTGAATCGGATGTCACCTGTGCCGGGTGCTTCTGTTCGAGCGCCGTGAGTTGCCTCATCAACTGATCGAAATCGAAGTCAGAGATCTCCGGGTCATGGAGCACGTAGTAGCGATGCTCGTGGCGGCGGATCTTCTCCCGCAGGGTTCTGATCCTCTTGGCGGGGGTCTTCTTTGCGGACCTCTTTTTTGGGGGCCTCTTCGTCGGTGCCATGGTGTTTGCTGATATGAATCTGTGCAAATTCGACCGGGTCATTATACAACTCTTGCCGGGGCATCGAGGCGGGTTGGAGCATTTCGCGGACGCGCGGCTTGACAGCGGCTTGGACGGTTGCTAGCCTTAATCAATTGGGAAATTCAGGTGGCAATGGTTATGAAGTACGCAATCCTATCCCTTACGTGCCTGTTGGGGATGACACTCACGGCAGGGGCGCAGAAGGTGGGCGGCGATTCGGCCCCGGTGCGCTTCGGCAACCCGACGGGTACGGCGCGCCCTTTTCAGAATTTAATTTACGGTGTGGTCAAGAAGATCACCGAGAGCGAGATCGTGCTGACAAAGACCCAGCACGGGTTCGACCAGACCTTTCAACTGGTAAAAAAAACCAAGTATTTCCGTGATGGAAAGCCCACGGCGCTCGATTCCATCAAAGAGGGTGAATCGGTCTATGTGCGCCAGAAAAAAAAGAAGAAGGGCGTGGTGATCGCTGAGCGCGTTACGACAGGAATCCTTGCCACACAGACGCGCTAGCCATTCATAATTTTATTTATTTGTTTGCTACCGCTTCCCTATAAGATTCCCGAAAAGTATGATGAACCTTCCCTATGCCTCCCGCCTCTAGCCCGGAAAAAAAGTATGGGCGGGCCGTTCTGATCTACAATCCAGTGGCTGGCGGAAATCCCCGGAAAAAGGAGCGGCAAATCCGTAAGGTCGCCGCGGTCTTGACCCGGCAGGTTTCCGAGCTTGAAATCGCTCCGACCCGTGGGCCGGGCCAAGGCCGCGAGCTTGCCGCCTCGACGGTGCAAAAGGGCGCCTCGGTGATCTTCGTCTGGGGTGGGGACGGAACCATCAACGAAGTCGTCAACGGAATGGCCGGGTCGCGGGTTCCCTTGGCGGTGTTGTCCGGAGGTACGGCGAACATACTGGCGCGGACCCTGAAGATGCCCCGTTCGCCGGTCCGTGGCGCGCGTGCCTTTTTGAACTGGGAGCCGCGGCGCATCGGGCTGGGATGCGTCACGTGGTTCAACCCCGATCAAGGAAAGAGATTTTTCCTGAGCGTGGCCGGTGTGGGATTCGACGGCGCGGTGATCCGCAATCTTTCCTCGAAAAGTAAAAGGTATTTGGGGAAGGTGGCCTACGGGCTGGAAGGTCTTCGGCAGTGGTGGCGGCGGAATATTGTCCCCTTTGAAATCGTCGTGGGCGGCAACGTCCGGCGCACCGCATTTGTCGTGCTGGGGCGCGCTCCGAAGTACGGCGGCGGGTTTCGTATCACGCCCGGGTCCAGCATCTTTTCGGATAAGATGATCGCGACTGTTTTTCGTGGGACGCGGCGGCGTGATTACTTGAAGTATCTTGCGGGCATCGTGACGGGCCTGCATCCGAATTTCAACGACGTGGACGTGGAACCGGTCGTGAGCCTGGAGTGTCGAGTGCCGGCCGTTGACGTTGCATCTTCCGGCGAAGTTGAAGAGAACGTGGAAGTAGGAGTGGAAGTGGAAGTGGAAGTGGAAGTGGAAGTGGAAGTGGAAGTGGAAGTGGATGGAGAGCTGGTGGGAAATCTCCCGGCCCGCATCGAACTTTTGCCCGATATGCTGACGCTTCTGGTGCCGCCGGATTCAGGTTGATGACGGAATAATTTCCACAACGGGGGAAGAACACCGGAATGGAAAATCTGACGCATACTCTGGTGGGCGTGGCCCTTTCGCAGGCAGGCCTCAAGAGGCTTACCCCCTACGCCACGCTCAGCCTGATCATCGGGGCCAACTTGCCCGACATCGACGTCGTCACGCGAATGGAGAGTACGGCGAACTATCTGAAATACCATCGCGGCATCACGCATTCGTTTGTCGGCGCGACGGTGCTAGGATTGGCCCTGGCCGTTGCCGTGTGGGGAACGGTTCACGTAGCGGCCAAGATTCGCCGCCGGCCTCCGCCGAATTTGAAAATACTTCCGCTGTTTCTAGTCTGCTGGGTCGGGACCGCGAGCCATCTGTTGCTGGACTTTACCAACTCTTATGGCGTTCGCCTTTTCCTGCCGTTCAGCGGGCGGTGGATTGCCTGGGACGTCATGTACGTCTTCGACCCGATTCTCTTGCTGGCGCTCCTTGGCGGGTTGATACTTCCCGCGCTTTTCCGGCTGATTTCCGAGGAAGTGGGCGCAAAAAAAACGGAGTGCCGCTGGGGGGCGGTTGCGGTGCTGGTCTTCCTGATTGCCTGGTGGGGACTTCGGGATGTGGCGCACCGGCGCGCTCTTGAGATGCTGGAAGATCAGAGCAGCTACGGACCTGAGACGGTGCTCAGCCGCGGGGTTTTTCCCTCACCGGCCAATCCCTTTTTCTGGAATGGGATCGTGGAAACGCCGGCGGCCTTCTATTCTGTTCCCCTCAATCTCCTCGACTCCGGTTTCACCGACACCCTTCGCGTCTTTCGCAAACGCCCGCCGCAAGGAAAACTGATTCTCGTTTTCGCCGCGGCGGAGAAGACCCAGACCTTTCAAATTTTCTCCGACTTTGCTCGCTATCCATGGAGCGTGGGTTTCAACGACCCGGAAGGGTTTAAGGTTGAGGTGCGCGACTTGCGGTTTCTCCCGGCCACGCGTGACCGCCAAGGATTCATTACCACGATCGAGTTGGACCGCCATCTGGCTGTTGTGCGGGAAGAGTTCGCGTTCGATTCGCAACCCTTGCCCTCCATGGTCGGGTCAAGACGAAGGTGGATTCGGTGATTCGGGGCCGGAGCCTGAGTTGGAGTTGGGGTCGGAGTTGGGGCGGAAGCGCCGGAAGATGAAAGCGGTCAGTACGAACACGGCAACAGCCGCCAAGGAAACCCAGGCAAGATTGTCGCGCAGGAGGATTTCGGCTTCCTTCCCGTAGCGGGCGCTTACGTAGGCGATGCCGGCAAAGCGGAGCGAACGCCCCACGGCCAATCCGGCCAGAAACTGAAGGACGGGAAAGCGGAAGACTCCCGAAGCCAGCAGAAAGAGCTTGAACGGCGCAGGCGGCGGAAGCAACGACATGATCACCATGGAGAGAAAGCCGTTTTTATCCAGCCACGGCTTGGCCTGCGCAATCCCCTTGAGCGTACCTTTCTTTTTGAGCGCCAGCTTGCTTCCGCTGCGGGCGAACCAGTAGAGGACCAGCGAGCCGGAGAGCGACCCGGCCGTGGCCAGCGCGGCAAAGAGCGGAGCCGTAGCCGGTTGGCTGGCGCACAGGTAGATCAGCAGGGCGTCATTCAAGCCCGGCAAGGGAACGAAAGAAGAGTCGAGAAAGGAGATTGCGAAAAGTCCCGACGGACCGTAAGAGACAAGAAATGTCCCCAATTTTTTTGTGAGGCCTCGAAGCATATTTCTTAGAAGGGTATCTTACTTGCTGGAGATCAGATTGCCAAGAAACACGAAGAGATCTATTAAAATCGAAAAGCCGCAACCGGGCCGGGGCGATTCGCGCCCGCCAACTGGTAACCTGCGGATGATGTGAAAAGGAGAGGCCCCAGTGTCCGAAAACCTCTATCGCAGCAGGAGCCGTAAACCGGAGTGGAGTGAGTTGATGCGCATGGCCGGCGACCGCGCGGCCATCCTCTGCTACGATCTGCGGAGCCGCGTCGGGGAGTGGGAGGACGTCCGGGAGGAACTTCACTACTTCGGTCCCGCTTGGGGGTGGGCGCCGCGCTACCGGGTGGGCGGGACGACGCTCTGCATCATCCATCTGCTGCCGGGAAAGATTGAGGTGACGCTCCCCATCGGGAAAGCCGCCGAAACCCGGCTTCTGGCTTCCCGCCGACTCTCGGCGGGGCTGAAGCGCGCCATCCGCATGACCCCCCCTGCCCATCGGAATGAAAAGAACGTCCGCCTGCCGCTGCGCAGCGCCGCCGCGGTGGACGCGGTGGCCCGCGTTCTGGACCTGCAACACAATTGGTAAAATTTTACGAGGATGGAAACGGTCTACGAATCGGCCGGTTGGGTGTCCGGGAGAAGGGAAAATTCCGGGACGAAATCTCTCTGCCGGCCGGCGTCAAAGCGGTGGTCCAGATAAGCTGACGGAATTTCTTTGAGTAGAGCCTTGGCCGAATGGCGCAGGCTGTTGTGGATAAAGCAGACATGAGTGCACCAGCACTGGTCGCGGACGATCGCGTCCAATTCTTCCTGCCGTTCGTGAGTCTCCCAAAATTTTGAGAAATCACAGTCGAAGTCGCGCACATTGCCGATTTTTCCGCGCAGCTCGCAGGCGCGCACATCGCCGTTAAAGTCAATGACGGCGGCGGTCTCGCCCGCTGTGCAGGGCATCGGCCAAGGGTGCGGGCCGTTGAAATTTTCGAGCTGCACCTTATTGTGGAAGGCGAGGAGTCCTTGGTAGTAGGCCTGGGCGATTTTCTTCTTGGCGCCGGTGTAGCGGCGCAGAGCGCGCGGGGCGTAGTATTCGTAGACCTTTTGGGCTTCACGGTAGAGGTGAGGCAGGCGGTCGCTGGGAATCTTCTTGAGTGCAGGGTCCTTGGCGTTGCCGCGGATGATGTTGAAATAATGGCCGTCGACGGCGCAGTTCTTCTTGACGAAGTCGGAGATCTCGAGCGTGTGGTTGAAGTTTTCAGCGCACACGACGGTGTTGATATTCACCCGGAAGTTCGGGAAGTCGCGACGGCAGGACTCGACGGCCTCGATGGTATCCAGCGTCTTCTGAAAATTGCCGGGCACGGCGCGGATGGAGTCCTGCATCTCATGCAGGCCGTCCATGGCGACGTTCAGATCGAGAACCAACTCCGGATTTTCCTTCAGAATTCTCCGGACCCATTCTCCCGTCCGCTCCGGCAGCAGACCGTTCGTCGGCAGGTTAGTCCATCGGATACCGTTGTTTACGTAGAAGAGATGAATAATATCCGTCAGTTCGCGCCGCAGCATCGGCTCGCCGCCCGAAAGCCAGAAGTCGGTAAACTGCGGCATGGTTTCGCTGAGCCGGCGAATCTCGTCCCAACTCAGGTTGCCCTTTTGGTTGAGTTCCTGCCAGTAGAAACAGGTACGGCAGCGGGCGTTGCAGACCGAGGTGACGAAGAAAATCACCAGGGAGAGCCGTCGCCGCCGGGTGAGGGATTGGTAGATTTTGAAAAGATCGTTGCCGTTGCCAGTAGACATTGCGAGCCTTGCCCTCCCGGAATTCCAATCGAAGAGGGTGGTTACACTAGAGCACAGGTGCGCTCTCTTCGTAAAGGAAAAAGAGGCTTTCGGGAAGTGGAAAAAGGAGGGGCGGGCTACCGGCGTCCAGAGGAGGACACCGGTAGCCCGCTAATTGGATTCGCTGCGGTATAAGCGGAGACAGGCGTTTGACTCGGTTGGGGGGCTAACGAACAGCCCCGCCGAGTCGGCGGTAAGACGGAGGTATATACCTCCTGGGTGGTAGGATTCCATTGGGGTGGGAATTTGTGCATAAGGGAAGAACTCACCTTGATCTTCGCAATTTTTGTTATGCTGCCTAGGAGCATCCGGATGTACTCCCGCAGTTGAGGCATTTGTAGCAACTTCCGTTGCGTAGCATTAGGGCACCGCAGTCGGCGCAGGAGGGGGCGTCGGCGGTCAGCAACTGATGGGCGGAAAAACTCCGCCCTGCTCCGTTCTGGTTCCCCTCCCGGCTTTCCCCTGCTGCTTGGCTTGAGGGGGCAGACTGGGCGGATGCTTGGGCCTGGGAAGGCTGCGAAGCGTCCGGCAGAAACTTCAGCGCAAGCCAGCGGAAGATATAGTCAATAATAGATTTAGCGTAATTAATGTTCGGGTTGTTGGTCCACCCGCTGGGCTCAAAGCGCATGTGGGAGAACTTGTCGCACAGGACCCTCAGCGGAACACCGTACTGGAGAGAGAACGAGATGGCCCGGGCAAAGCAGTCCATCAGTCCGCTGACCGTGGAGCCCTCCTTGGCCATCGTCAGGAAGATTTCGCCCGGGGAGCCGTCCTGGTAGAGGCCCACCGTCAGAAATCCTTCGTGGCCGCCGACGGAGAACTTGTGGGTGATCGCCTGCCGCTCGTTGGCGAGCTTGCGGCGATAAGGCTGGCCGACGGCGGAAGATTCCCGAGCCGCGCCGGGAGGAGTTTCGGCCTTCGAAGCGGGGGTTGTCGCCGAGTCCACTTTCGTCGTATTCAACGGCTGGGTGCGTTTCGACCCGTCGCGATAGATGGCAATGGCCTTGACGCCGAGCCGCCAGGCCTCCGTATAGGTGCGGATAATCTCTTCTGGTGTCGCTGATTCGGGCATGTTCACCGTCTTGGAGATGGCGCCGGAGAGGAACGGCTGCACGGCGGCCATCATGCGAATGTGGCCCATGTATTGAATCGACCGCACTCCTTGGGCCGGTTTGAGCGAACAGTCAAAGACGGGCAGATGCTCCTCCTGCAAAAACGGCGCGCCCTCGATGGTGCCGTGCTGGTCGATGTAGCTGACGATTTCGGAGGCCTGTTCTTCGGAGTAGCCCAGGCGGAGCAGAGCCGTCGGCACGACGTTGTTGACGATTTCAATCATCCCTCCGCCGACCAGCTTCTTGTATTTCACGAGAGCCAAATCGGGCTCGACGCCGGTCGTGTCGCAGTCCATCATGAAGCCGATGGTGCCGGTCGGAGCCAGCACCGTCATCTGAGCGTTGCGATAGCCGTGCCGGACGCCGCTGTCGTAGCACTCCTCCCAAACCTGCTGTGCCGCCGCCCACATTCCCTCCGCCATGGCGCCGACGCGAGCCGGAGGATTCAGGTTTTTCAGCGAGGCGCGGTGCATGGAGATGACTTCCAGAAAACTGTCCCGGTTCTTCTGGTAGCCGGCGAACGGACCGAGCTCGGCGGCCAGGGCCGAGCTGGTCAGATAGGCCTGTCCGTGCATCAAGGCCGTCACTGTGGCGGCAAACTCGCGGCCCGCTTCCGAGTCATAGGGATGCCCGTAGGACATCAGCAGCGCGCCCAGATTGGCGTAGCCGAGCCCCAGCGGGCGATAGTCGTGCGAGTTGCGGGCAATCTTTTCGGTCGGGTAATTGGCGTTATCCACCAGGATTTCCTGAGCGATGATGACGACCTCGACGGCGTGGCGGAAAGCTTCCACATCGAAGCGCCCGTCCGGCGTGAGGTAGCGCATCAGGTTGAGCGAGGCGAGGTTACAGGCCGAGTCGTCCAGGAACATGTACTCGCTGCACGGGTTCGAGGCGTTGATCGGTCCCGTCACTTTGCAGGTGTGCCAACGGTTGATGATCGTATCGAACTGCATGCCCGGGTCGCCGCACTGCCAAGCGGCGTCAGCGATCTTCTGCATCAGGCCACGGGCGGGATAGATATTGTCCGCCAGGCCGGAGACCACCGCCTGCGTGGACCAGTTGCGGCCCTCAACCACGGCGTTCATAAACCCGTCGGTGACGCGAACGCTGTTGTTGGCGTTCTGGAAAAAGATGGAGCTGTAGGCTTCGCCGTCGAGCGACGCGTCGTAGCCGGCTTCGACCAGCGCCCAGGCCTTGCGCTCTTCCTTTGCCTTGCACTCGATGAATTCCACAATGTCCGGGTGGGAGATGTTTAAGATGACCATCTTGGCCGCGCGTCGCGTCTTGCCGCCGGACTTGATGACGCCGGCAAAGGCGTCATAGCCGCGCATGAAGCTAAGCGGGCCCGAAGCGCTGCCGCCGCCCGAAAGGCTTTCGCTGGCCGAGCGCAACGAGGAGAGGTTCGTGCCGGTTCCCGAACCCCATTTGAAAAGCATTCCTTCCGTCTTCGCCAGGCCGAGAATGCTCTCCAGGTCGTCCTGTACGGAGTTGATGAAGCAGGCCGAACACTGCGGGTGACGGTACGCTTCGCTCTCCTTCGCCACCGTGCGGGTAAAGGAATCCCAGTACCATCCGGAGCCCTTCAGGGAACGGTTATACTTTTGCCACAGCCCGCAGTTGAACCAGACCGGAGAATTGAAGGCTGCCTTTTGACGGACGAGCAGATGGGTCAACTCGGCGCGGAAGGCTTCGCCATCGGCTTCGGTCTTGAAGTAGCCGCCGTGGCTCCCCCAATCGGCAATGGTATCGGCAACGCGGGAGATGAGCTGCTTCAGACTGGTTTCCCGCTCTGGCGTTCCCAGCTTCCCGTGGAAATATTTGGAGGCCACGATGTTGGTGGCCGTCTGGGACCAGTCTTGGGGAACTTCGACCCCGGTCTGCTCGAAGAGCGATTTCCCCTTCTCGTTCTGGATGGAGGCGGTACGAAGCACCCATTCCACCTCGTCGAAGGGGTGCACCCCGGGCGTGGTAAAGAACCGCTTGAGAGAAAGCCCCTTCTTTGTCTGCACCTGCTTTCCGGAACCGTTTCCGGTTGCCACTGATGCAACCCGATCTTTTACAGGGACAAAATTCTGCTCCGCCATCGTGGCGCCTCCGCCGAAGTTGGGTTTGCTGTAACTCGATGTATAAATGATTAACGACTTCAGGCGCTATTCCCGCTTGGCTCCAGGCACGGAGAAAATCCCTTTACCTATGCCCGCTGCCATCCAAGATTTTATTTCAGGGGATCACTCCCCGTACGCCTGTACCAGCGTGACTTTAAGAGAGGCCTGTTTCTTTGTCAAGGAAAAAAGCCACTAAATATAGTGGGGCAAAATTTACATACTCAAAATGTTGTGGAAAAGATGTTGAAAGCAGGCCTTAACCTGTTTAAATCTCTATTTAAGCTGTGGATTAAATTGTGCAAGGTCTGTGTAGTTTATTCAGCCTGGTAGAGGGAAGAAAGACAGCAGAGAGCAGTAGCGATTGATTAGGACGAAGTCGTTTGAGCCACTTTCCTTGAGATTGGTGGTAAGGAGCAGATTTAGGGCCTGGGAATGGTGAATCCCGGCCTTGGAGGGTGAAACCGTTGTCCTAAATGGGGGCTAGTTGGGAAGAAGCGGTTTTAGGTTTGCCTTGGTAACGACTTTGGTGAGCATCACTTCGGCATCTTCGCGGGAAGATTTCTTGACCGTGGCGATCTCTTCCACCAGGAGTTGCCAAGCCCGCTCCAGCATCTTCTTTTCCCGGAAGGAGATGGCTTTATCCCGGTTTAGGGTAAGGAGTATTTTCAGGACCTCGGCGACGTGGCGGAGCTCTCCGGTCCGCATCTTGTCGCAATTTTCCTTATAGCGCCACTTCCAGTTCCTAGCCATCTCACAAGCGCCGTTCTGCATGAAATCGAGAACGCTGGTGATTTCACGGTTTTTGGCGATGCGACGCAGCCCGACGTTTTCAGCGCTGTTGAAAGGAACAATGACCCGCATGCTGTTGGATCGAATCCGAAGTAGGTAGTAGCCTTCAGGCTGGCCATTGAGGGATTTCTGTGAGATTTGCTCAATGGTTCCGACTCCATGGTTGGGGTATACAACCTTCTCGCCTAACTGAAATTCCATGATTGGTCTCCTGGAAGTGATCTAGGCTAAGAGTGCTCTAATCTATTTTACAAGTCCCTTAAAGTCAATGGTTTTAGTAGAGTCCCCGTCCTCCCTTTCGCGTTTCGCCCACCAACTGCCGCACCGTATCGCGCGCCGAGCGGAGCAGGAGGCGGCTTTCCGAACCCACCATCAGGAATTTCATTCCCATTTCCCGAAACTTTTTGGCGGATTCAAGATTCGGAGCATGAATCGCCGGGGAGACTCCGTTCTGGGGACAGACCTCAAAGATGCGCTTTAAAGCCTCCTCCACGCGGGGGTGTTCGAATTCACCCGGAACACCGAGGGAAATCGAAAGATCATTGAGGCCTACCAGGGAAACATCCACTCCGGGCACGCCGGTGATCTTTTCCAGATTCTCCACGGCTTGACCGCTCTCCACCTGAAGGATGACGAGCGTGTTCTCATTCGACCATTCGATGGCCTCGCGGACGGTTGTCGGCTCGTAGTCGGTGATGACGGGTCGCATCCCAAAGCCTCTGCGCCCGACGGGGGGATACTTCACGGCGGCCACAGCCCGCTCGGCTTCCTCCTTGGTGTCTACCCGGGGCACCATGACACCCATGACCCCCAATCCAGGATGCGGGCGATGATGAAGTACTCATTATCGGTCACGCGCGCCAGGGGAACCAATCCTGCCGATTTTGCCGCCCGGGTGATGTTTTGCAGCGTTTCGGTATCCGGAGAGGCATGTTCGGTATCGACCAGCAGGAAGTCCATTTCCGCGGCCGCCAGCAAGTAGGCGATTTCGGGATTTCGCGCCTCATTGATCATGGTCCCGACGACGGACTCGCCCGACTTCAGGGCCTCTTTGACCCGATTCGTTTTCATCGATTCTTCCTAAGGCGTGTTCTGGTTCCGACCCGCGACAAATCGGCAAACTCATCGTGTTTTGCCGTCGAAACAGGGGGCCCTCGGGTGAAGATTCGGATACCGAAAGGATAAATTAAATTATACCGTATTTTGCCTAAAACGGCGAATTTACGACCTTCGACATTCCTTTGAGCCGTGCGGGAACCTATGATTCACGGCGGGCTGGGAGTAGAATAGCCCTCGACAGGATTTCCGATAATTACAACCAAGGAGAGACAAAGATGAAATGGCCGGTATGGGTCCTTCCTGTTTTTCTGGGGATGGGACTCTGGGGAATGGTTGAAGTTTCGGGGAGTAGAGGTGCCGAGTCCTACCAGGTCGTGCACGGCTGGCCTGAGCTTCCCGAGGGGTTTGCTTTGGGACAGGTCTCGGGCGTGGAGGTGGACTCGCACAACCACGTTTTTGTCTTCCATCGGGGCGCCCGCCCCATTCTCTGTTTTGAAGCCGATACGGGAAAGATCATCACCTCCTGGGGAGACGGGATGTTCGCCTCTGCGCACGGCCTTGACGTCGATTCTGAGGACAACGTCTGGGTGACCGACTCTGGCCGCCACCAGGTCTTTAAGTTCAGCCACGAAGGCAAGCTGCTGTTGACGCTCGGCACGCAAGGCATCGCGGGCCTCGACGGCAAACATTTCGACGGACCCACGGACATAGCCGTCACACCCGGCGGCGAGTTTTACGTTGCCGACGGGTACGGGAACAGCCGCGTCGCGAAATTTTCCGCCCAAGGAGATTTTCAGTTCGACTGGGGGCAAAAGGGAACGGGACCGGGAGAGTTTGACCTTCCTCACGGCATTACGCGTGACGCCCAGGGACGCATTTACGTCGCCGACCGTTCCAATCTCCGCATTCAAGTCTTTGAGCCCAACGGTAAGTTCCTCCACCAGTGGAAAAGCGACGAGCTGGGCAGGCCGTGGGGGCTGGACGTCGGAAAGGACGGATTCCTGTATGTGGTGGACGGGGGCGACTTGAACCCGGCGCCACCCGACCGTGGCCGCATCCTGAAACTCGACCTGAAAGGAAATATCCTCGACGCGTGGGGTTCCTTCGGCAGCTACGACGGCCAACTCTACTATGGTCATGACGTCAGCGTCGGTGAGGACGGGGCTGTCTATGCCACGGATGTCCATCTCGGCATGCGCGTCCAAAAGTTCGTTCCGAAAGAGCGGAAATAAACCGGACGGAAGAAGCCGGCTCACGGGGTCCGACTTCGCTTGTTTAGCTTTTCCGTCGCAGCCGCAGTTGGGGCTGGTCTTTGACTCTCGGGTTGGCCAGGTAGGTGGGAAACCCCCCTGCAAGTATTTGGCAGACGTGGAGGGAAATTTTCCGCCCCATGTCGGCATAGGACTCCAGGCTGCAAGAGGCGTAGTGGCAGGTGAGCACTACGTTTTCAAGATCAAAGATAAGGGTGGGGTCCCTGCTGAGGCTCTTTTTGAAGGACGTCCAATCCCGCCCCGCCCAACCGTCCCTCCTTCAGCGCCTCCAGTAACGCCGCTTCGTTGACCAGTGGGCCGCGTGAGGTATTGATCAAGAGGGCGCCGGGTTTTATCTGTTTCAAGAAGTCGGAATTGAGGAGGTTTCGGGTCGCCGCCAGCAGCGGCAGGTGGAGGGAGACGATGTCGGCCGTGTTCAGGAGTTCGTCCAGTTCGACGAGCCGGACATTTGCTTCGCCCTGCATGGGGAGCGATCGGATGGGTGCTGGCCGTTCCGATTACGGCCGCCTTCAAGTCCGTCTGCGACAACATGGAGAGCTTGAAACCGGGGGGCGATTTCCTCGGCGAAGCCTGACTTTTTTCTCAAAGCCGGACGGAACCGAGCACGCCGCGGATCTCTTCTATTCGTCGGAGAAGCGAGGGACAGGTTTGGAAAAGCGAGATTCCCGCCACCCCTTGCGCGCCCGCCTCCCGGCATCCTGCGATTCGCTCCACCGTGATCCCGCCGAGCGCGAGAACCGGAACCCGAACCTGATTGCAGACCCGCCGTAATCCTTCCAGGCCCAGCATCGTGCCGGAACTCTTTTTTGAGAAAGGTTCGAAAATCGGCCCCAGAAGGATGTAGTCGGCTTCGGCCTGCTCGGCGGCCTGTGCTTGGTCGAGCGAGTGGCAAGAGACGCCGATGAGGATGCGGCGCCGCCTTTCAGGGCGGAGTCCGGCGCGGACTGCCGCAGGCGGCGCCGACCGGCCGCCCAAGTGGACCCCGTCGGCGCCGGAAGCCAAAGCGATGTCCAAACGGTCATTGACGAGAATTCGGGTCGGTCCGGAGGACGAGCTTTCCACCGCAGAGAGGGTTAGCTGGAGGAGTTCGGCCGAGCCCAAGTCCTTTTCCCGTATCTGGATCATCGGCAGCGAAGCGTCGATGGCTTCCTGAATTTTTGCAAGAAGTGTGCCGGGCGGAAGGCTACTGCGGTCGGTAATGTAGCAGAGGCTGAAAACCCGCTCGTTCATACCAGAATACTCAAGGGTTCTTCCAACCCTCAATCTTTTTTAAAATGCCAAATTTCCCAGAATGCCAACGAAAGGTTCAGCCAGCCCAGGCCAGAGACCGCCCCGCGGACGAAATAATTCATCGCTACCGTGTCGACCCACGAATACTCCTGGACGAAATAGTTTCGGCTCCAGATGGGAAGCCAGGGGAAAAACAGCAGAAGGAATCCCAATTGGAAGTAGATGGGGATCGGGAGAAAATCCAGAACCCCTTCTTGCCAAGGGTGCATGGGGGAATCGGAACCGGAGGCGTTGGGCTTGGGCGGAGCGACTGGCGTTGGGGCTACAGACCCTTCTTCAACTGCAATGATTGGATCCTTTCGGAGACATCTCGGTAATCGATGTTTTGGCTGTAGACTTCGGTAAAGTTTTCCAGCGCGGCTTGAAAATCGGAGGCATATTCATAGGCATTGCCCAGGCCGTACTGCAGCGCCATGATCGTTTCCGAATCCAACTGCGGAATCTTCAACGCGCGTATGTACCATTTGACGGCCACCGGCGCAATTCCCTTTTCCATAAAACAGAGCGCCAGAATGTGACAACTGTTCAGCAGGTTCGCGTGAATTTCCGTCTTATTGGTTTTCGTGCTCATTACGACTTTCTGGAATTCGCTGATGGCCTCATCCAGAAGTCCCATCTCCCGAACTTTGAATTCGAACCCAAGCCCACCCAGAAGGTCCAAGTGACTGGTGTCAAATGGGTTGCCCTTGTCAACCACCAAAATTTCGTGTTTTCCCGGCTTCCATGGATTAATGCCAACCTGCCTTTTGTGCAATTGTGGGGGTAATAAGTTGGAATGTAAAGAGCCGGGATGGCCTAGGCCTTAATATTTCCCGAATTAGAATCAATATCCATATTTTTATTCCCGATTTGGGAATAAGATGGGGACTTAACGCATGCTGAATTCATCAACTTTAGGGACGGTGGAGGAGTATTGGGCATGAATAGGGAAAACGTCGGCAGTCGGTTCCCTAGGTCAGGGCGGGACCGAGAGCCATGACGGCGGCGGCCAATTCGTTGAGTTGTAGCCGGGTGAAATTCGGCCCTACCACATCTCTGGCCGTGGCCTTACGGCTTACCTGGACTACGCCGCCGACGTCGTCATTGGCCAGCACCGGGCAACTCATAATTTTCCGGATCGGCGCCGGGGGAGTTTCCGACGATAGCGGGACGGCTTCGAACACGGTGAGGTGCTTATAGGTGGAGAAGTTGTTGACGATCTCTCCACGCCGCTCGCGAACCGTCTTCACCGCCAGAGAACCGGTGGTGGTGAAGATCGGGATATTTCCTACATTTGCCATTTTTTAGGGGTAGAGGAAAGAAAGGTTTTTTCCGTCCGAGGATACACGGAGCAGAGCGACTTCGTCGGGCCGAGTGCCGAAGGACTTGCCGATCAGAGACGCGATGTTTTCGATGTCCTGATCGGTCAATTTTCCGCCCGGCTGGTTGGCGGCTTGAATGACGATGCGGTTCAGGTCTTTGTAAAGCTGACTGTCGGCCATGCTGATTTCCCCCCTGCGAAACGGACGCCGCATTATACCGGTAGGCGGGAGAGGGAATCAAATCCCAGTTTTCCGGTGGTCGGGTTCGCCGAATCTCTTGAATTCCCCGGGAGGCGATGCTAACTTCTTAAGGCTCTGTCCGCGGGAAGGGAATCGGCGGAATCATGGAATGACAGCCCCACCCTTCGGTCCCGGCATGCCAACCCAGGCTGTTCCCGCCGGGTTGCCCTCTGTTCCCCCTGCGGGGATGTCTTCTTCGGATGGGCGCGGAAAAGCGCGGAAAAACAACGTCCGGCAACTGCAGGCTGCCCGCTCGGCGTGAATCGTCGAAGCGGTTTCTTTCCAGGTATGCGGAGTGCCGAATCATGAGGTAAGGGATGAGAGGAAAGGTGAACGAACCGTTCGGAGCCCGAGCCACGATCGAGTGGAGCGGCGGCAGGGGTGCGCTCTATCGGCTTGACCGGCTGGAGGCCGAAGGCTTGGGCGCTGTTTCGCGGCTTCCGTTTTCGATCAAGGTTCTCCTGGAAGCGCTCCTGCGCAACTGCGACGGCACGCTAGTTACAGAAGAAAATGTGAAGGCGCTCGCCGCCTGGAAGCCGGACGCTGCTTCGCCCCGTGAAGTTCCCTTCAAGCCCGCCCGCGTCATCCTTCAGGATTTTACCGGCGTGCCGGCCGTGGTGGACCTGGCCGCTATGCGGTCGGCCATGCAGCGCCTGGGCGGTGACCCGACCAAGATCAACCCGCAGGTTCCGGTCGATCTGGTGATTGATCATTCGGTCCAAGTCGATCGGTTTGGAACGCCGGAGGCTCTCGCACAGAACGCCGAGATCGAATTTGAGCGGAACCGTGAGCGCTACGAATTCCTCCAGTGGGGAAAGAAGGCCTTTCAAAATTTCCGTGTCGTGCCTCCGGCAACCGGCATTGTCCATCAGGTCAATCTGGAGTTTCTCGCCAAGGTGGTTTTGGCGCAAAAGGAAAACAATGAAACGGTCCTTCTGCCCGATACTCTGGTCGGCACCGATTCCCACACCACCATGATCAACGGCCTGGGCGTGCTCGGCTGGGGCGTGGGCGGCATTGAGGCGGAAGCGGCCATGCTCGGTCAACCTTATTATTTCCTGGCTCCTCGCGTGGTCGGCTTCCAGCTGAAGGGGAAGCTGTCGGAAGGTGTCACCGCCACGGACTTGGTTTTGACCGTCACCGAGATGCTCCGCAAAAAGGGCGTGGTGGAAAAATTCGTCGAGTTCTACGGCAAAGGACTCTCCCAGATGACGCTCGCCGACCGCGCCACGGTGGCCAACATGGCGCCCGAGTGCGGCGCGACGATTGGTTTTTTCCCGGTCGACGCCGAAACGCTCCGCTTCCTCTGCCAGACCGGCCGCAGCGAAGAAGAGGTGGACCGCGTCGAGCGGTACACCCAGGAGCAAGGTCTGTTCCGGACCGACGACACCCCGGTGCCGGAATTTACCGACACCTTGGAGTTGAACCTGGAGACCGTGGAGCCGAGCTTGGCCGGTCCCAAGCGCCCTCACGACCGCGTGACGCTTTCAAAAATGAAGGAATCCTTCCGGCAGACGCTTTCCGCGCCGGTCAAGGAGCGCGGGTTCGGCCTCCACGCGAAGGCTCTCGAAGCTCGGGCTTCTGTTTCTTTCAACAGAACAGAGGGTAACGGAAAAAAGTCGGAGCTGCGGCACGGTGCGGTGGTGATTGCCGCCATTACCTCCTGCACCAACACGTCGAATCCTGCCGTGATGTTGGGCGCGGGACTGGTGGCGAAGAAGGCGCGTCAGCGGGGCCTGAAGGTTCCGCCGCACGTGAAGACCAGCCTTGCGCCCGGTTCGAAAGTAGTAACCGAATATTTACAGACGGCCGGGCTGCTCGAGCCGCTGGCCGAGTTGCGTTTCCACACGGTCGGGTACGGCTGCACCACCTGCATCGGCAACAGCGGACCGCTTCCCCCCGAGGTGGCCGACGCGGTGAGCGGGAGCCAACTGGTGGCGGCTGCGGTCCTTTCCGGCAATCGGAATTTTGAGGGCCGCATCCATCCGTTGGTCCGCGCCAATTACCTGGCGTCGCCTCCCTTGGTGGTGGCCTACGCGCTGGCCGGAACGGTGGACATTGATTTGGCACATGATTCTCTGGGGGAAGACGCACAAGGCAAGCCGGTCTTCCTGCGCGACATCTGGCCTTCGCAAAAGGAGGTGGCCGACGCTTTAGGCGAGGCCCTTCGTCCGGAGATGTTTTGGAAATCTTACGGAAACGTCTGGGACGGCAATCCCCGCTGGAATGCGATTCCGGTCGGCGGCGGGGCGCTCTACCAGTGGCGGGACGATTCCACCTATATTCAGGAGCCGCCCTTCTTTGCCGACTTCAAGGCCAAGCCCGATGAGTTAACCGATATTCTAGGCGCGCGCGTGCTGGCGCTGCTGGGCGATTCGGTCACCACGGACCACATCTCCCCTGCCGGCGATATCCCGGAAACCGGCCCGGCGGGACGCTTTCTCTCCCAGGCCGGCCTTACGAAGAAAGAGTTCAACTCCTTCGGCTCTCGGCGCGGCAATGACCGTGTCATGGTGCGCGGAACGTTCGCCAACATTCGCCTGAAAAATCTTCTCCTACCCGGTGTGGAAGGCGGCGTGACGGCCCACGTTCCCTCGGGCGAGCGGACATCCATCTATGACGCCGCCGTACGGTATCGGGAAGAGGGCGTGCCGTTGGTGGTGATAGCCGGAAAGGAGTACGGCACCGGGTCTTCACGCGACTGGGCGGCGAAAGGGACGCTGCTGCTCGGCGTGAAGGCGGTAATCGCGGAGACCTACGAGCGCATTCATCGCGGCAACTTGGTCGGCATGGGCGTGCTCCCGCTTCAGTTCCACGAAGGGGAGAGCGCCGCCACGCTGGGCTTGACCGGGCAAGAGGTGTTTGACATGGCGAGTATCCGCGATGGAATGGCGCCGAAGTCGGAGGTGACGGTTACGGCGACGTTGCCCAAGGGAGAGAAGAAGACGTTTCAGGCCATTGCGCGGCTCGATTCCGCCGTCGAGGTCAACTACTATCGCAACGGCGGCATCCTGCCCACCGTGCTCCGAAACCTGCTGCGGGCAGGCTAAGCCGGCCCCCCCATCGAGTCGATAGTTTGATGCGACTTTTATTGTGATCGTGGTCTCAATCTCCGGTGTCCCCCGGTCTTGGTCCCACAACCTTGCTGGAATAGAATGAAATTCTCAGGACATGCGCGCTTTTTCGTGAGTTCCCCTTGAGGTGTTCTTGGCAATGAAATCATTCAATGGTGTTGAGGTTCCTTCCGAAGGCGAGACCATCACTTCCAAAGACGGAAAACTTGAAGTTCCACCGAACCCGATCGTTCCTTTTATCGAAGGCGACGGCACGGGCCGCGACATCTGGAAAGCCTCGCGCCGGGTCTTTGACGCGGCTGTCGAGAAGGCTCTCGGTGGAAAGCGCAAGATCGTCTGGTATGAGATCTTCGCCGGGGAGAAGGCGTTCAAGAAGTTCGGCGAGTGGCTCCCGACCGATTCGGTGGAAGCCATCCGGGAATTCCGCGTCGCCATCAAAGGCCCGCTGACGACGCCCGTGGGCGGCGGCATCCGCAGCCTGAACGTCACGCTGCGCCAAGTGCTGAACCTCTACGCCTGTGTGCGCCCGGTGAAGTATTACCATGGCGTGCCTTCGCCGGTGAAGGCGCCCGAACGCATGAACGCGGTGATTTTCCGCGAAAATACCGAGGACGTCTACGCCGGAATTGAGTGGCCCGAAGGGTCTCCCGAGGTGGCCGCGGTCATTGCATTCTTGAATAGTCGTCTCGCTGCCGACGGTTCTACAAAGAAGATCCGCGCGGATTCGGGAATCGGCATCAAGCCGATGTCAGTGCTGGGAACCAAACGGCTGGTGCGGAAAGGAATTAAATACGCAATCGAGCGGGGACGGAAGAGCGTCACGCTGGTCCACAAAGGCAACATCATGAAGTTCACCGAGGGCGCGTTCCGGGACTGGGGCTATGAGTTGGCGCGGACCGAGTTCCGGAGTGAGATGGTCAGCGAGCGCGAGAGCTGGATTCTCGGCAATAAAGAGAAGAACCCGAAGCTGAGCGTCGAGGAGAATGCGGCGATGACCGAGCCGGGCTTCGCGCACGGCTCAAAAAAGTATCAGGAAGGAATCATTGCGGAAGTAAAAGGCTGCTTGGACGCGATCTGGGCCACGCACGGCGACGGCAAGTGGAAGCGGAAGATCATGATCAAGGACCGCATTGCCGATTCGATGCTCCAGCAGATTCTAACGCGCGCCGACGAGTATGACGTGGTCTGCACGCCGAACCTGAACGGCGACTATCTCTCCGACGCCTGCGCGGCGCAGGTAGGCGGACTGGGCCTTGCGCCCGGCGCGAATATCGGCGACGAGCACGGGCTGTTCGAGGCGACGCACGGCACCGCGCCCAGGTACGCCGATAAAGACCTGATCAACCCGAGCGCGGTCATCATGGCCGGCGCGCTGATGTTCGAGTTCCTCGGCTGGGTCGAGGTCCACCACCTGATTGAGAAATCACTGGGCGAGACGATCAAGCAGCGCCGCGTGACCTATGACCTCGAAAGGTTGATGAAGATGGACGGCGTCCCCGACGTTCAAAAACTCGGCACCGCGGCTTTCGCCGACGCCATTATCGGAAATATGTAAAACATGGACCGCGTCAAAGCCCGTGCGGCTTAGCCCCCTATGGCAGTGGCCGAGGACATGGCAACCAAAGAGCAAGTCCAAAGTTGGATTCAATGGTCGCGGTACGATCTGCCTCGAACAGGGGACTACCCGAAGATTAACATCGTAGAGATTAACAGGGTGACATGTCCGTGGCAGGAGGGAATCTCCGACCTTTTCGAGAGGTCTGACAGAAAATCACAAGGCGAATTGCTTACTTTGTTCGAAGATCAGCTTTCTCGCGACCCTGGCGACATCAGTAGCAGGCTCACAGCGCTGAGTCTACATTACGCATTATCTCATTACGATTCTATCTTAATTGAAGATCTCGTTGAGGAACCACGCGTCGACTTTACCAAAAACCTTGGTTATTTTGTGCGCTTGCTGCCAGTCGAGGAGTGCGCGGACTGGCCAACCATTTGTTGGGAAATATCCAACACATACGCAATTCTGGATTGGGATCGCGCATCGAGGCTATATAAGCACCTAGAAGCTCTCGGCTTAAGGGACGCAGTCAAATTACGGGTGCTGCGAGGACAATTTAATTTTCTAGTTGTTTATGATTCAGAATTTGATCCCATTGACTGGGAGCCAAAAATCTATGATTCCACAGATGCCGTTCAGGAATTTCTTATTATTTTGTGGGGTCTCACCGAGAAGGACAAGAAGGAGTCCAATTTACAAGAGGCAGACCGGGACAGGATATATGACGCAGCAAACGATCTTGAGAAGGCGTTGAACAAACGCAGCGACTTGTCACCGGCGTACCAGTCTCTGTTAGCGAAGTGCTACTTTGCGAAGCAGGATTTTCATAATGCCGCCAAGAACTACCAGCAACTTCTCACAATCCTCAAGAATCACAGCGTATTCGGCCAAAGCTGAGTCGTCTCTATCCTAAAATCACGAGTCTATAGGGCAGTTGCAAGGAGCTACCAGCTCGCAGGCGAAGCAGAAAAAGCAATCGATGTACTACACCGATATGCCAATGAGTTTCCCAATGAGAGGGGAATTTACGAGCAGTTGGCCAAGGTCCAAGCTCAAGAAGGACAGTCCTTCGCCGCTTATGACAGCTTGAACAAGGAGTTGGAGCGTAACCCAGCCTTTGATGAGGACTTGGGGATTTCAATGTCATTAGCCTTGGGAAATTTGGCTCGCCAAGCTGAGCAAATCGCAACAAAGGTGAAGAGCTACCTGAGGTCAAATCCCGTACGCTTTGAGGCGATAGATTCTCTTCTGAAGGTGTATTGGTCTTCGCTCGTTAATTTGGACAAGCCAGCACGGGAAGACTGGATTGGCGGCAGCCACTTGATGTTGTCTCTACCCGCAGATTCACAACTCCGCAGGGTTCAAGCGGAGGCGGCAGCGAACATGTTTGCCAAGGCGGTCGAGCTCGAACTCAAGTCAAAGGTGTTCGAGAAATTTCGGGATTACGTCTCACAGCCCCCTGATTTACGTTCACTAGCCAAACAGGAGGGTTCTCTTCCTGACTGTAAGCTGTTCTGTCAGTTCCTTTTCAAGAAAATCCCAATTACCCTCGGCCAAATGCACTATGTCCTTAAGGACTGCGAAAACTCTAAGCGAGGTATATTGATACAATTCAATCGATGGGTTCAAAAAAGGCAATCTCCGCTTCTAAAAAACCTCTGGTTGTTAGGGAAAATCTGCGACATTCGCAGACCTGCTGCGCATGAGAGTATTTCGATAGAAGATGCCGAAAGAATGCATGGGTTATGTCGGGGTCTCCTCCAGGAGTTATTGCCTATGTCCACACCCTAAAACAAAGTGACAGAGCTTAGAAAATCTACCAAAAAGGAAATTTCACGATGCGAAAAAAAGTGACTGTTGTGGGAGCCGGCAACGTCGGCGCGACCGTTGCGCACCGGCTGGCCGACAAACAATTGGCCGACGTCGTGCTGATCGACATTATCGAAGGCGTGCCGCAAGGGAAAGGATTGGACCTGCTGGAGGCCGGACCGGTCGAAGGGTATGACGTGCGGGTGACCGGCACGAACGACTATAAGGACACCGCCGATTCCGACATCGTGGTGATCACCGCCGGATTCCCCCGCAAGCCGAGCATGAGCCGCGACGACCTGCTGAAGAAAAACTTCGAGATCGTCAAGGCCACCGTCGAGCCGGTGAAAAAATATTCGCCGAAGGCGATCCTGATCGTGGTCACCAATCCGCTGGACGCCATGGTGCAGGCCGCCTACAAGCTGAGCGGCTTCCCGAAGAACCGCGTCATCGGCATGGCCGGCATTCTCGACACGGCCCGTTACCGCAGTTTCCTGGCCGAGGCGCTCAACGTGAGCGTGCAGAATATCTCCGGCTTCGTGCTGGGCGGCCACGGCGACACCATGGTTCCCGTGCCGCGCTACACGAGTGTGGCGGGCATTCCGGTTACCGATTTGATTGCGAAGGACAAGCTCGACGCCATCATCGACCGCACGCGAAACGGAGGGGGCGAAATCGTCAAGCTGCTCAAGGCGGGCAGCGCCTTCTATGCGCCTTCGGCCGCAGTGGTCGAGATGGTCGATGCCATCTTCCACGACCGGAAAAAGATCCTTCCCTGTGCCGCGTACCTTGAAGGCGAGTATGGTATCCAGGGTCTCTACGTGGGCGTGCCGGTGAAACTCGGCGCGAACGGCATTGAGGAGATCGTCGAATTGAAATTGACGGCGGAGGAGAAGGCCGGCCTCGATAAATCCGCCGCCGCCGTCCGCGAGCTTGTCAGCGTCATCGGCGTCTAGGCGCGCCTGCTCTTTTCCCGCCGCCCCGCGGAGGAAACGAAACTCCGTTTTACCTTTCAAAAGAGGGCGCCAATTTTCGCGGAAGCGGAGAAGGGAAACGGAGCGGGTCAGTCGATATAGCCAAGAGACCGCAGGACTTCGATATCTTTCTTTTTCATTTTGGTGGGTTTATGTACGTGGCGGTTGGTGGACTCGAACCAGAGTTTTAGACCGTTGATACTGCTTTTGTACTGGCCGTTGGGCTTGCCGGCAAAGATGGGTTTCATCTCCTTGCGGTCCAGCCGGAGGTTGTACTCTTCGATCTTGTTTCGTGCGGGAGTCCAGATGATCTTCCGGTCACTGCGGATGTGGCCTATTTTCAGAGGCAGGTGCTTTTCGGAGGAGGAGTACCAGAGCCAGCGAAGCCACTTCGGCGCAATTCCGGGCTTTCCCGAAAACGTGACGATGTAGGTATCGCGGGCGGGCGGCGGTGAGCTGTTGAGGTAAGAACGCAGCGACCTTCCTTGCAACGGGAAAGGCGGTTTGATTCCCACCAGATCGAGAATCGTCGGCATTACGTCTACCAAAGATACCCTCTCGTTCACGATTTGCCCGGCGGCCACCGCGGGCGGGTAGGAGAGAATCAACGGTATTTGGGAGATGTATTCGTAGATATGATTTCCGTGGCCGACGTAGCCTTTCTCTCCCAGGCTCTCACCGTGGTCGGCCATGACGATCACCACGGTTGAGTCGCGCAGGCCGAGCTTTTCAAGCTCATCGAGCAGAAGACCCACATGGTGGTCGGTATGGGCGATTTCGCTGTCGTAGCTCCGGATGCGGGTCGCCATCTCCTTATTCAAGGCGGTTGTCTTCAGCGTACCGGAGGGGTTCAGAGGATGATCGGCGTACTTTTCCTTAAGTTCGTAAGGCGAGTGCGGGTCAAAGAAGTGGACCCAGAGGAAGAACGGGCGCTTCTTTTTCATCCGCGACTTCATCTGCAGCCAATGGATGGCCTTCGGGGTTACATCTTCGGCCGGGCGGTACGAACTGATCAATTGAAACGTTTTGGTGAATTTCTCGTTATAGACATCAAAGCCGCGGCGCAGATGGGTCAGGCGATCCTTGAGCGGCCAGGCGCTGACGAAGGCGCCCGTACGGTATCCGTTCCTTTTGAGAATTCGCTGCAGCGGCAGCACGCGGGGGTCGTTGGCCATCGGCTGGCCGTTGACCCGGGCGCCGGTCTCCTGCGGGTAGCGGCCCGTGAGGAGGCTGGCGTGCGCCGGCCCGGTTTGCGGAACCGTCGTATAGGCGCGGTCGAAGCGGGCCCCTTGGCTTGCAAACCGATCAATCCGGGGTGAAGTAATTTTATGGTATCCGTAGCAAGAGAGGTGGTTGGCGCGGAGTGTGTCTATGGTGATCAGCAAAACGTTCGGGCGAAGCACGGGTTGCTTGGCGCCCGAGGTTTTCCTGGCAACAGCCGGTTTCTTGGCCACAGACGCGACCGCCGGCCCGAGGATAACCCCCAACGCCAACATCAAGAGCAGAAACCGTTCTTTGAAGTTTACTGCTGAATGCATGAGGCAATAAATAGCACTTTTCCACCCTTCAGTCAAACGCCGACTCCATATGGCGTAGCGAGCTTAGGGGAATTTATCCTAACATTTTCAAGACTCTCTTTCCGTCCTTGAGACGGGGGAAATAAATTTACGGCCGCAAGCGGCAACACCGCCCGGCCGGCGGACCTACTGCGGTGGCCGCGGCCACTGCCGCCTGCGTCGTATTTGTTTACGACCGTCCCCTTAGAGTCGTCTTCGGTTTATTGGCGGTGGCGGCCTATGCGGGTCAGGACAGGCTGGGCGGTGGGAACGACAGGTATCGATTCGCCGTTGAGATCATCGGTGCGCTGGCGATGAGTTCTACGGCCGCCGCCGTCGCCTTTCTTCCTTTCACCCTCTGCGTGCTGGGGTGGCTGGTCGCCCCGCCGAGGGCTTTAAAAGTTCGGCGGCTGGGTTCTGCTTCTTCGGTCCGAGGAGCTGCCGGACTTGACTTCCAAGTAATCCTACTTCGCCGGAAAAATTTCCCCCGTTCGGGTAAATTATTAGTAAGGTAGTTCGTCGAGCAGGTAAACTTCACGGGTTCCGGGCTTCATGGATTCCGGGCGATGCGGCGGGGAGCTGTTTGCGCGGTCCGGCCCGACGCGCGGCGGTGATCTCGCCGGAGAAGCGGAGGTAATCACGGGGATAAATAAAAGAGTGCGTCGGAAATATTACGTTGCCGTACTGAGTCTTGGTGCGGCGCTCGCAGGCGTTGCGAGTCCCGGCCCCGCCGAAGACTCTTCTTCGCCGGCCCAGCCGGTCTTTCCTCACGCCGCCCCGGGCGCGAAAGTAGGGGAAGTCACTTCCGAGGCCGCAATCATTCATAGTTATCTGTTAACCCGTTCCCCGGAACCCTTGTTGCAACAACCCTACGTCGAGCGGAAGTACGTAGGGATGCGCGGCGAGGTGGCGGTGGAGTACACCTCATCGGAGGCGAGTGAATTTGAGAGCCGGAGTTTACCCTTTTCTCCGGAAAATTTTCGCCGTTATCGTGCCGGCCTGCAGAACCGCCGCTTTACTCGGTGGTGGAAGGTTCCTCAGAATCACACCCTCACTTTAAATTCTCACGACCTGGCCTCAGTGGAGCGTCTGCGGGAAGCGAAGGCCGGCGATTACTCCGTCCGAATCCGCCTTGAGGGTCTCGAAGCGGCGACCCGATACCGTTTTCGATTGTGGGTGCGGGCGGGGGAGAACGCGCAGGTGCGGTCCGGGGCGGTGCAGGAATTTTCCACGGCTCCCGCTGCCGACGACCCCGCCGACGTCGGCTTTCTTGCCGTCACCTGTTTTAATTACGGCAAGATGAAGGACGTGCGGGATGGCAAGTGGCCGGTCGAGGGGTTTCGCCTTTTTCGGGCGATCCTGGACCGGGTCAAGGCCGGAAAGCTTTCCTTCGATTTTGCCGTCTTCAACGGGGACACCGTTTACCTTGACAAGCAGGGCCGGAACTACCGTAAGGGACGAGCCCGGCAGCCGGACCAGATGCGAGACCGGTATTTCGATTCCTACTTAACGCCTCTCGCCCGCGAATTTTTCGCTCGTTTCCCGGCCTACTTCCAGAAGGACGACCACGACTGGCGGTTCAACGACGCCGACCCGATCTTCAACCCACGAGCCCATGCCGGGAAAAAGATCGTCTCCGTCGGCAAGTACTATCGCGGTGAGCCGTCCGGTTGGCTGGGCAAGATGATCTTCGAGGAGATGCATCCGGTCGAGCGCGGCGCGGACCACCCCCCGTATCGAACCTTCCGATGGGGGAAGGGCCTTCAGATCTGGATCCTCGAATCGCGCGAATGCCGCCACCCGAACGCGCGCCGGTTGCGGCGGTACGATATTCCGGGACTCCGGTTGCCGGACGCCTCCACCGGAAACTCTTACCTCTATTATCCGGATTACTGCGGCGAGGCCGGCGTAGAGGACCTGTGGGGTAAAAAGCAGATTGCTTGGCTGCTCAGGACCTTGAAGGAGAGCGATGCCTACTTCAAAATAATCGTTTCGCCCACGCCCGTCTTGGGGCCGGACCAGAAGATCTATCCTCAGTTCGCCGCCAATCCTTTCCGCCGCAAGCAGGATAACCACGTCGTGCGTTTCCGTGAGGAATTCGGCCGGCTCCTTGATGCGCTCGAGCGGGAGAAGTTGCGGAACGTCTACTTTGTCTCCGGCGACCGTCATTTCATCTGGCACAGCCGCTACCGGCGCACGGAGGGGGACTTTGCGTTGGAGGAGTTCGGCAGCGGCCCGTTCGCCGACGACATTCACGCTTCCGGGAAGTTGCTCTATAAGGACGAGCAGGGAACCGGCGAAGTGGTGAAAAAGCTCAACAACCCCGGATTTCTTCACGTGCAGGTGAAAAACGTTGCCCTCCAGCCCCGCCTGGTGGTCGAATGGTACGCGGTGAAGGATTGGGAAGCGCCGTCGATCCGGCTCTGGGGGCATCGGTTCGAGGCGCCCTATCTGCCTTAAGTCCGAAGCCCCCGCGGCGGCGGGGCTGGGCAAAAATTCATTGGCACTTTTTTCAATGTTCTGTTACGTTACGTTTCCTGAACGTTTATGTTGGAAAGTGCGCCGAAAAAAACCTTCCCTTCGAAGTCCAAATCGAAGTTGACGGCCACGACAAGTCGTCCGAACCGGCGCCGGAGTGATAGGTTCGAATGTTTGTCGCCAAGAAAATTTTCCTGACCAAAGGTGTGGGCCAAAGCCGCGAGAAACTCAGTTCCTTTGAATTGGCGCTGCGCTCGGCGGGAATCGCCGCCTACAATCTTGTCCGCGTCTCCAGCATCTTTCCGCCCCGCTGCCGGCTGATCGGCCGCACGCAGGGAATGAAGATGTTGAAGCCCGGGCAGGTGGTCTTTTGCGTGATGAGCGAGAACGCCACGCGCGAGCCGCACCGCCTGATGGCCGCCTCGATCGGCCTGGCCCTCCCGGCCGATAAGAACATGTACGGGTATCTCTCCGAGCACCACTCCTTCGGCCAAAACGAGGAAGTAGCCGGCGAGTATGCCGAAGAGCTGGCCGCCGAGATGCTCGCCACCACCCTCAACGTCGAGTTCGACCCGGAGCATAGCTGGGACGAAAAGAAAGAGATCTACCGCATTTCCAACCGCATCGTCCGCACGATGGAGGTCACACAGTCGGCGATTGGAGATAAAAAAGGCCTATGGACCACCGTCCTGGCCGCCGCCATCATGCTGGGGAGTGAAGATTGACCTGGGGAGTGAAGATTGACCTGGGGAGTGAAAATTGCCCCGGGGAGTGAAAATTGATGGATAAGAAAAACCCCACCAGCTCGCTTCCGACTTCGACCCCCGCGGCGCCTTCCTCCACACCGGGTCCCGCACCTGACCCTGCATCTGATGAAGCTGAAATCTTTCTGACGGCGGAAGACGCCACCGAAAAAGCCGACCTTCTCTCCGTTCCCACCCGGCCCGTGAAGATCGACGAAAACAAGAGCGTCCGCGGGCTGCTCGAAAAGATGGAAGGCATCTCCTTCCAGGGGCGGAACCTGGGACGCGCGCACCAGGTTTGGCGCGCCATGCTGAGCGAGCCGGTTATGATTATGATGGGCTTGGCCGGGGCGATGATCCCCGGCGGCATGCGCGAACTGGTCGTCTACATGATTCGGAACCGGCTGATCGATTGTGTGGTCGCCACCGGCGCGAATTTCTTCCACGACATTCACGAATCGCTGGGACGTTACCACTATCAGAGCAGTCCGGAAGCGGATGACGTACTGTTGCGGGACAATATGGTTGATCGCATGTACGACACGCTGCTCGACGAAGAAGAGTTCCGTGAACAGGATTCCTGGATTGGGCATTTTGCCGAGACGCTCGACGCCTCGCGGGCCTACACGACGCGCGAATTCCTCAATCTACTGGGCAAGGAGGCGGCAAAGATTTCCAAAGTGGACGGCATTGTGACCGCCGCGGCCAAGGCGGGCATACCGCTGTTTTGTCCTGCCATTGGGGATTCCTCCATCGGCATCGGCATCGCCGAGAACCGTAACCTGGGAAAGAACCGGCTGATGTTTGACGTCATCGGCGACGTGGTGGAGACCTGTTACTTGGCGGGGGGTTCGCCGGTCTCCGGCGTTATCTATTTCGGCGGCGGCACGCCGAAGAATTTTATTCAGCAGAGCGAGGTCACGGCCACCTTTGAGCATGAAGCCAAGGGCGGGCACAAGTACGCGCTGCAGATCATTACCGACTCGCCTCACTGGGGCGGGCTTTCCGGCTGCACGTTCGAAGAGGCCCAGAGTTGGGGCAAGATTCAGGATGGGGGCCAAATGGTGACGGTCCACTGCGACACCACCATTGCCATGCCGATGCTGGTGACGGCGCTCTCCGAGGATGAAGAGTTGATCCGCAACCGCAAGAAGCCCACGTTCGAGATGGGCCGGGAATTGAAATTCTGCTTCGACTGACATTCCATCGCCGGTCCCTCGAAGGCAGACAGGCAAAGGGTTCACCTCATTATGCTCAGCGGTTATCCCGCCCGATGCCCGGAAACGTTTGCCGGGCTGCCGCCGGCTCAATCCGATTACCAGACTTCACCCATCGTCATCTGGCCGATTCCTCTCGACCGCACCACTTCCTATAAAGCCGGAACGCGCTACGGGCCGCGCGCCCTGCTGGAAGCCTCGCGCAACATGGAGACCTTTGACGAAGAAATTTGGGCGGAAGTCTGCGAGCGCGGTATTGCGACGCTGCCGGAGATGGAGACCGAAGAGGGCAGCCTCAACCAGGTGATGGCCAACATCCGCACCGTGGCCGGGCAACTGGCGAGGGAGGGAAAATTCACCGTAGCGCTCGGCGGCGAGCACTCGCTGACCGGGCCGATCGTCTCCGCCTTTGCGAAAAAGTTTTCGGATTTGACGGTGCTGCAAATCGACGCTCACGCCGACCTACGCGAAGCCTATCAGCAGAAGCCGCACAGTCACGCCTCTGTCATGCGCCGCGTGGTGGAGATTTGCCCGGCCGTGCAAGTCGGCATCCGCAGCCTTTCCCAGGAGGAGGCGGATGTTCTGGATCAACTGCCGACGAAAATCTTCTGGGCCAAGGACCTACGCTCGCGTCCCGCCGCCGAGTGGGCCGAGGAGATCGTCAAGGATTTGAGCGACCATGTCTACATGACGATCGATCTTGACGGCTTCGACCCGGCCTACCTACCCGCCACGGGAACGCCCGAACCGGGCGGGCTCGACTGGTATCAGGTGACCGACCTGGTGCGTGCCGTGGCCGCGAAGAAGAAGATTGTATCGATGGACGTCGTCGAACTCCTGCCTCAGCCCGGCCATCATGCCTCGGACTTCCTCGCCGCCAAGCTCATCTATAAGTGCCTGGGGACCATCTTCGGCCGAAGGTAGATTGGATCCTACGCGGTTGCCTCCCAGGATTGATCCTGCCGGCTGTCGCGTCCTTTCTCCCTGGGCGCGGGAAACTAATGCTTTTGACTGAAAAGTATTTCGAACGGAGGTCTATGAGTACTCCTTCCCGGCGGTTTCGATTCAAAGTAAAGTCAGGGTTCAAGCTCCCATCCAAAAGGTTTCTTCCCGCTCTCCTGCTGGCGGGCTTTCTTCCTCTCTTCTTCCCCCTTCAGGCCGGCCCTCTGGGGCGAAAAAATTCCGGATTTTCCGCCGACCGTTACTTGGCGGACGTGCAGAAGCTTTCCGGCGAAGAATTTCAAGGCCGAGGAAACGGAACGGCGGAGTTGAACGCGGCGGCCCGGTTTCTGGCCCGGCGGTTCCGCAAAATCGGCCTCAAGCCGTTGCCAGCCGGCGGCGACTATCTGCAACGTTTCCTCATCACCACCAGCGCCAAGCAAGGAAAAGGAAACACGCTCCACCTCACCGGCGCTGGTGGGACTTTGCGGTTCGAACCGAAAAAGGATTTCCGGCCCCTTAGTTTTTCCTCGAACGGCGAGGCGGAAGGCGGCGTGGTCTTCGCCGGGTACGGCATCACGGCTGACGAGTACGGCTATGACGACTACCAAGGGTTGGATGTGGAGGGGAAGTTCGTCATCGTTCTCCTCCACGAGCCGCAAGAGCACGACGAAGACGGAGTTTTTCAGGGCCGTCAATTCACGGCCCACAGCCGGGCCGTCCACAAGGCCATCAACGCTAAGAATCGCGGAGCCGCCGGATTGATTCTGGTTTCCGACGTCGGCAATCATTCCCCCCACAGCGGCGGGCTCTTACGCTTCGGGACGTTTTCCGGTCCGCCGGCCGTCGGAATTCCGGCGATTCAATTGCGAATCGACGTCGTGGAGAGATGGTTCAAGGCCGCGGGCAGGTCCGAGACGGTCCAAAGTCTCCGCGAGGCCATCGACCGCGACCTCGAAACCCGCTCCTTTTCTCTTGGGGACGAACTTCGGGTTGCTCTGGAGACGGAGGTGGAGCAGATTTGCCGGGAAGTGGCGAACATCGTTGGGTACTTGCCGGGCTGGGACCCGCGCCGCAAGGAAGAATACATCGTGATCGGCGCCCACTACGATCATCTGGGGATGGGTGGGAACATGTCGCTTGCCGGCCCCGGAACACGCGAGGTCCATTACGGAGCCGACGACAATGCCTCGGGAACGAGCGGCTTGCTGGAGCTGGCGCGACGCTTTGCGGGGGAGAAGAGGCGATGGGCGCGGTCGGTGATCTTCGTGGCCTTTGCGGCCGAGGAGTTGGGAATTCTCGGTTCGAACTACTACACGTCGAACCCCCCGGCGCCGCTCAAGAAGACCGTGGCCATGCTCAACATGGACATGATCGGGCGCGTAAAAAAGGGGCGGCTCTATGTGGGCGGGACCGGCAGTGCGTCCGAGTTTCGCTCTCTTCTGGAGGATGCGAACCGGGAGGTGGGCCTCGATCTGAAGTTTTCCATCTCCGCTTACGGCGCCAGCGACCACACCTCCTTTGCGGTGAAGGGCATTCCGGTGCTCTTCTTTTTCTCGGGTCTCCATCGCGACTACCATCGCCCGTCCGATACCTGGGAGAAGATCGACGCCCAGCAGAGCGTCCGCGTGCTGGACTTGGTCTATCGCGTGGCCGGAACATTGAACCGTCGGCAGGAGCGGCCGCGGTTCGTCCGCGCCGCAGAGCCTTCGCATGCGTCGCCAGGAAGCGGTGGCGGTTATGGACCATATTTCGGGTCGGTGCCGGACTTCGGCGAGGTTGAAAGCGGCGTCCGATTCGCCGACATCCGCGACGGTAGCCCGGCGGAGAAAGCCGGATTTCGTGCCGGGGACGTGCTGGTGGAGTTCGACGGAAAGAAGATTGAAAACCTGTACGATTTTACCTACGCACTGCGCGCCTGCAAGCCGGGAGATCGGGTTCGGGTCATGGTCCGGCGCGGCGAAGAGACGGTTACGGCCCAGGTTACGCTCGCAGTCCGTTGATCGCGCGCCGGGAGTTCTATTTCTATTTTGAATCCGAGCCCCGGTGCTGGTACTCCCATCGAGGTGCCGGTATTCTTGGCCGGCAGCAGCGGCGGCGGTTCGGGGGTCGCCGATATTTCAGATGGGGAGAACATCAGGGCCCTGCTTGCGCATTATACAGTATTGAAACGTTCCTTCTTGAGGTTGGGGGGAATCGGAAGCCGGGAGTAAGCGCGAAGAATGAATCCCTTGCGAAAACTGAGCAGTTGGCTCGGCATGCAACCCGGCGAAGAGCGGGTCGGGTTCGCTCTGTTTCTCTACCTGTTCGGAGTGATTACTTGCTATTTGATGTTGAAGCCGGCGCGAGACGGTTTGTTCATTTCGCAATATGGTTCGGAGAATTTGCCGGTCGTGATGATTGCGACATCTCTCGCCGCCGCACTCACCGTTTCCGCTTACCTGTACCTGCTGCGACACTTTACCTTGGTGGGATTGACGTACCTTACTCTGGGTTTTTTTCGTCCAATGTTCTCATTTTTTGGCAATTATCGAACTATCGCTTCGAATGGGTCAATTTTGCCTTTTATGTTTGGACGGGAGTATTCGGAGTCATTGCTCCCATGCAGGTTTGGTCGCTGGCGAATCGTCTTCTGACGACCCGGCAGGCAAAACGGCTCTTCGGTGTGATCGGAGCCGGGGGTATATTAGGCGGCAGCACCGGAGGATTCATCGCCTATAACCTGGCGAAATCGCGCGGCCCCGAATTTATTGAATTTCTCCTTCTTGCCGTGGCCGGAGGGCTGATGGTTTGTATGCTCCTGGTTTTGTTGGCCACCTTAGCCCGTCGGGAGCAGGCAGAATCGATGGTGGCGACAGAACAACCCAAGGAGACGGCCCGCCCGGGTTTTTTTCAGAGTATCCGCTGGATCCGTGCATCGCGTTATTTGTTGTTGATTACCGGTTTGATTATTTTCTCGCGCGTCACCTCGTATTCGGCAAGAACGGAGGCGACGGTCCCGGATAGGTTTTCCATGACGGTTCCTTTTCACTGAGGTACGTGCTTGAAGTATGATACGGATGCAGACTATTTTACGTTATCCGCCGGGATATTTCGTTCATGAAGTTCACCCCCCAGACAATTAAAACCGCTGCGGGATTCGTCACCCTTACGGCTTTGATTTTTCTCGCCTTCCCATTCGGGCGGACCAGCCTCAAGGCCCAAGGCGTGGGGAGCGCCGGGCCGAAGGTGCAGGGCGCGAAAGGAGACCCTCTGCGCGACCCGAGAGAAACGCATCTTCGCAACCTTCGCCAACTGACGTTCGGGGGAACCAACGCGGAAGCCTACTTCAGCTTTGACGGGCTGCGGTTGGTCTTTCAGGCCACACGGGAGGGCTTCGGTTGCGATCAGATCTTCGTCATGGACCTTGGGGAACCCGAGCCGAAACTTGTTTCAACCGGCAAGGGCCGCACCACCTGCGGCTACTTTTTCCCTGACGGTGAGCACGTCCTCTACGTTTCGACGCACTTGTCCGGCGACGACTGCCCGCCCCGTCCAGACTATTCGCGCGGGTACGTCTGGCCCGTCTATCCCAGCTACCAAATTTTCCGGGCTGCGGTGGAAGGCGGCAGTGTGGAACCGTTGACCCACGCCGCAGGGTACAACGCCGAAGCGACGCTCTCACCCGACGGCACACGGATGGTCTTCACCTCGACCCGGGACGGCGACCTGGACCTCTATGAAATGGATCTTGCATCCCGCCAGGTCTCGCGGCTTACCGATGAAGTCGGCTACGACGGCGGGGCGTTCTATTCGCCCGATGGAGAATGGATCGTCTATCGTGCCCATCATCCGACATCTCCTCGGGACCGAAAGCACTACCGGGATTTGCTGGCGGCGAACCTGGTGGAGCCGATGCAGATGGAATTGTTCGTTATGCGAGCGGACGGCTCCGGGCGGCGGCAGATCACCCGTCTCGGCAAGGCCAACTTCGCTCCCTTCTGGCTGCCGGACGGGAAACGCGTTATCTTTTCTTCGAACTTCGAATCGGAATCCCCGCGCCAATTCGAACTCTACAAGGTCGGGCTCGACGGCGGCACCCCCGAGCGCATCACCTTCACGGGCGGCTTCAATTCTTTTCCTATGTTGTCCCCCGACGGGCGGAGGCTGGTCTTCAGCTCGAACCGCAACGCCCGCAGCCCGCGGGAGATCAACGTATTCGTCGCCGACTGGGTTCCGTGATCCATGTTTGATTTCTGCGGTGATTCTGGTGCGGGCTTGGGGCGGAGATATCGAAATCGGTTAAGAAAAACTTCAGCGTGCCCAGCCGGGCAATCCGCCGCTGCGGCGCAGTTTTTCCTGCGCCTGTGCCAAGCTGATTTTTGCGGCGTTCCGTTGGCGGTTGACCTCGAGCATTCTCTCTTCCAGGTCCCCGGCCAGCGCGAGATAGAAATAATCGAACGGGTAATTCGGGTGCGGGGAATACTGAAGTCTCCGCATGCGGGCAAGGTCCAGCCCCTCTTCCAGGTGGCGGAGTTCTTTGGTGAGCGCGGCGATTTCTGCCCAGTAGGAAGCGAACCGCCTCCTGCTCGGCTTCCTCTGCGGCCCAGATTGCCGCCTGCCGTTCCTTCGTCTTCCACGCCTCATCCAGCTTGGTGTGCATCGGCGAATGGTGCGGCAGCGGCCGGAACCAGCCCGGCAGGGCTCGGTGGCGACGGCCCTCTTCCCGTAGGGCTTCATGTTCTTCGGCGGCATCTTTCTTGAGTTGTTCGATCCCGTCCCGCAGTTCATGAATTTCAAGCGGCAGGACGGCGTCGCCGGGCGGCAGCTCCACCGCAACGCCCAGAAAATCCTCCGGTGTAAGGTCGAACCGCAGACGAAGCAGGCGTACCAGTTGCGCTTTCCGCCAGGCAATCTCTTTGTTGTAACGGGTGTCGATTTCGCGGGCGCGCAACCGTCAGTAGATTTCTCCCGTCATCGGGATCGGCGGAGCAGGCTTCGGGGCGGAGAAGATGTCCGAGGCGGGCGCGAAGGGCTGGATTTCCCCCTGCCCTCAGTTGCTCCAGGCAAGAGAGGGCAAAGCGCTGATTCCCAGGATAATGGCCACGGCAGCCCGCAGGTGCATACCCTTGGTAAGATGCCGGCTTAGGTCTTCGGGATAGCCGCTTGCCGGTTTTTGCAGCCCGGCTAACTTCGTGTTGTGATTGAACTTCAATTCATTTCTTTACGAGGTTCGCAATGCCGCTCTATTTTTCTTCCCTTACCACGGCTTGCCTTACCCGGCAGGCGAGACTCAAATTAGTTCAGGATCTGATGGCCGACCGGGAGGTGGCCGTGCGCCGCACACCCGCGGGCAGATTGCCGGCCGCATGCTGACCGAGATCGAAGCTCCGGATCAGCCGACGCTCGAAAAATGGTTCGGGAAGGGGAACGTCAATATCGATTGGATGATGCGGATTGATCTTGATGCCAAGAACGGCAAGGTGAAAGAGTTTTAAGGTTCTTGCGCTACCCAGCGGACGTGCCCCAGCGGTCATGCCATAACTGAAACATCAGCAATGCCCAGAGGCCCCGTCGATGGTCGGCGCGGCGGCTCCAGTGCTCTTCGAGCAACCGGTGAACCGTGTCGGGGTCGAGGATCCCCTCCCGCTTCAATTTATCCTTTGAAAATATTTTTTCCACCAGTGGCCTTAGCTCGCCGCGAATCCATTCGGCCGTGGGAACGGAGAATCCCCGTTTCTGCCGGGCCAGGATGTTCGAGGGAATCCGGCCGCGTAAAACTTTTTTGAAAAGATATTTCGTCTTGAAGCCGCGCAGCTTCAGGTCCGAGGGCAAACCGGTCATGAACTCGACCAGCCGTTGATCAAGGTACGGCGTGCGAAGTTCAAGCGAGCAGGCCATGCCGGCGCGGTCGATCTTTACCAGCAAATCGTCGGCCAGGTACAAATGAAAATCCGCATAGAGAAGGCGCATCAAATTCTCTTCGAAGGCAGCTCCTCGGAGAACGTTTTCAACCGGTTCGAAGAGTTCCGTGTGGCCGTGCCGCGCCCGCCAATCTTGAGAAAACAGTCCCGCGACGACGGCAGGCGGAAACGCGCCGAACCAGATGTGATGGCGTCGGGCAGGCTCCTCGTCCGCGTGTTCGAGAAAGCGGCGGACGAAGAGGCTGAACGAGACCGCCCCGGTCGAGCCGGGCAGCCGCCGGGCCAGCCGTAAAAGCAATCCGCGCCGAAGGGCTTGGGGAATCTTCAGCAGGTATTCTGCCGCCCGATATCCCGGATAGGTGGGATAGCCGCCGAAAATTTCATCCCCGCCTTCTCCGCTCAAAGCCACTTTGACGCGCTGCCGGGCGAATTTCGAAATCAGATAAGTCGGAAGCAAGGCGGGGTCGCCGAGCGGTTCGTCCATGAAGCCGGCGAGGAAATCGAGCGCCTCGCGGAGTGCCCCCTCCGTGGCGGTGACGACATGATGCCGGGTTCGGAAATGGCGGGCGACCTGGTCGGCGTACGTGACTTCGTTGAACGACGCTTGAGGAAAAGCGATGGTGAAGCTGGTAACGTTGCCGGGCGACAGCTCGCTCATCATGGCGACGAGCGCGGAAGAGTCCACGCCGCCGCTCAAGAACACCCCCAGCGGCACGTCGCTTACCAGGCGCGAGGTTGCCGCATCCCACAGCTTCTCATGAAGTTCTTTGCCGATCTCGGTTTCGTTTATTTCCCGCGATCCGCCTTTCTGAGGTCTCGGCAGGTAGTGCCGCATCTCCCAGTAAGGGGAACTGTGAATGCTTCCCTTGTCACAATCCACAATCATTCGGTGAGCGGCGGGAAGCTTTTTGATTTCCGCGAAGCCCGTGTGGGGCGAAGGAATGTAGCCGTAGAGCAGGAGGCGCTCGACGGCGGCGGGGTTGAGCGTGCGGCGAATGCGGGAGCATTCCAGTAACGCCTTGATTTCCGAGGCGAAGATCAGCTCCTGGCCCGATTGCCAAAAAAAAAGCGGCTTTTCTCCGGCACGGTCGCGCGCAAGTAGCAGCCGCCTTCGGCGCTCGTCCCAGAGCGCAAGGGCAAACATGCCGTTCAGCTCGCCCAGGCAGTCCGCACCCTGTTCTTCGTAGAGATGGCAGATGACCTCGCCGTCCGACTTGGTGTGGAAGCTGTGGCCGCGGGCGATCAAGTCCTTGCGAAGTTCCCGATAGTTGTAGATTTCGCCGTTGTAGACCAGCGTTACGTCGCCTGCTTCGTTCGCGAGCGGTTGATCGCCGGTCGCAAGGTCAATAATGCTCAAGCGGCGGACGGCCAGCTCGACACCGGGACGGCGAAACACTCCGTCCGAGTCCGGCCCGCGATGGGTGAGCCGCGACGACATCCGCCCGAGCAGGCCCGCGTCCGGGGGCGGCTGGAGATTAAGATTCAAATAACCGCAGATTCCACACATGAGATTGCCGACGAAAAGGTGCTCGAAGCTACTTGATTTGGGGAGTGACGGCTACGGCCTGAGCTCTGCCGGGGGCACGCGCCAGACCGAATATGTCCAGTCCTGATACTTCCAGTCCTGCCGGAGTGGCTCGGCCCGAGGCAACGCCTGAAGCATACTGGAAATATTCTCGTGGCGGGACAAAATCAAGAGGGGTTTCGAATTGGTCTTGGCCAGCCACGCCACATGCTCGAGGCGATGCAACGTCGTGCCCGGCTTTTCGAGAAACTCCTCCAGGCGGCTCACAATGTAGTTGCTGGTCAGTTCGCTCCCGCCGGTGGTAATCACATGGACGGGACGGCGCAGATAGAATCCCAAGCCCGTACGGAAACAGTAATACCCGTAAACGGGGTTCCCGGCGTACGGGCTTGTTTCGATTTTTTCGGCGAGAGCCTTGCTGGAATTGGAAGCCGCGTAGGTTTGGAGCGTCGGCCAGCCGCGGACCAGCATCAGCGGAAACGCCAGCAGCAGCAAGAGGAGCGTCAGGTGAGAGCCCTGCGGGCGGTGTGACATGTGCCGCCCCAGCACGCTGAGCGCGGCCAGAATCAAGCCCCAGGAGATCAACGTCGCTCCCAACTGCCCCGCCAGCAGCGGCCCGACTTTTTCGGCCAGTGCATTCTGCTGCGGAGTCATGCGATGAATCCACGGAACCGCGGCCATCAGTAATCCTAAGATGCCCAACGCCCAAAAGCCTCGGCGGGTCCAGGCGGGAGACTCCGAGGAGTGATCCCGTGCGGGCCACTCACTCCACAATTTTGCCGTGAGCAGACTGAGAGGAGTAAAGGCGGGGAGCAAATAGCCGGGCAGCTTCGACCGCGAAATGGAAAAGAAGACAAAGACGACTGCCGTCCAGCAAAGAAGGAAAAGTGCATTCCGATTTTCCTCGTCACGAAGTTTTCGCCAAGCGCGCAGCCGGCCGGCGTATCCCGTCACCAGAAAGAGGCTCCAGGGCAGAAAACCGAAAAGAAATACTGGCAGGTAGTAATACAGCGGCCCGCTGCGCCGCGCGCTGCCCGTGGTGAAGCGCATCAAGCTCTCATTCCAGAAAGCGTAGCGGGGAAAGTCGGGATTCTCCCAGGAGACGGCCAGGAACCAAGGCAGCGTGGCGGCCATAAATATTGCCGGCCCGACGGCCCAGCGAAGTCGTTTGAGTTCCGATAAACGCCCGGAAAAACCCAGATAGGCCAGCACCGTAAGCCACGGCAGCAGGAACCCGACCGGACCTTTGGTGATCGTCGCGATTCCCATGGAGCCGAAAAACAGAAGCGTGTGGCGGAGGCTGCGGAACGCCGACCGCTGAAGAAACCAAAAGCTGATGAGGGAGAGCGAGACCAGAAAGTGCAACGTCATATCGAAAATTACAATGCGGGAGAAGACCATCATAAAAGGCGTGGAAGCCAGGATGAGCGCCGCCGTGACCCCGCGTCTTCCGTTTCCCTTTCCCTTTTCTTCGGCGCGCCTTCCCCAAAGCCACGCCAGCAATACCGTCGCCAAGCCGAGCAACGCCCCCGGCAGACGCGCCGACCACTCCGAGGATCCGAAGAGAGTAAAGCTGGAGGCGACCATCCAGAAATAGACGGGCGGCTTGTCCAGATACGTCAGATTGTTGTAGTGTGGCGTGACCCAATCCCCGGTCTCTACCATCTCGCGCGCCACTTCCGCATTCCGGCCCTCGTCGGGTTCGAGGAGCGGAAGTTGTCCGAGTCCTGTGAAGAAAAGAACGGCGGCAAACAGAAGTGGCAGCAACAATTCCGGGAGGCGGTATTTTTTCGTCGCGGAAAGGCCATTGGTCTCGGGAGAACCGGGCGGTGGGGTTGTTGCCGGGGAGTTCAAGGTTTCAGAACCGACGCTCGGGTGGTTACGTCGCCAGTCCTATCGGAAGTCCCCTGGGGAGATTCTGGGGGCGTTGCCGGGTGATCGTACTCCTCCAGAACCGCCTCCAGCGCAATCCGATTCCGCTTCATCCAACGGACGGCCAAGCAGTCGCCCATCCCTTTCCAGATGCGGTTCCGGGCGTTGTACTTCGTTTTGCCGTAGAGGCGGGGCGAGTGTGAGACGGGCACCTGGGTGACGCGCCAGCCGCGCATTTTGATCAGCGTCGGCAGGAAGCGGTGCAGACCGCGGTAGAGTTCCAGGTCCTGAACGCACTCCCGCCGATACACTTTCAGCGTGCAGCCGGTATCGACGATATCGTCCCGGGTGACCCAGTTCCGGAACCCGTTGCCGATTTTCGACGAGAGGCGGCGGAACCAGTTGTCGTTGCGCCGGGCGCGGATGCCGCAGACCGCGTCCCAGCGGTCGAGCAGAGGAAGCAGGCGAAGGATGTCCTCCGGGTTGTTCTGCAGGTCGGCGTCGAGCGTGGCGACGGCCTGGCCCCGTGCCAGACGGAATCCGGCGGCCATGGCGTGCGTCTGGCCACGGTTCTCGGCAAAGCGGCCCACGCGCAGGCAGGGGTCGGTCTGCTGGGCTTGGCGGAGACGCTCGAAGGTGCCGTCGGTCGAGCCGTCATCGACGACGATGATTTCATAGGGGAACCCCTGTTTTTTCAAGGCTTTATGGATGCGTTCAAGCAGCGGCGCGACGTTCTCCCGCTCGTTGTAGGCGGGAACGACGACGCTGAGGGCGGGCGCGGCGCCCTCGCCGGACGGCCTGATGGGAGACGAACCCCTTTGAGAAGTCACGATTTCGCCATTGTACCATGAGACTTCACGGCAACTTCCTGTCTGTAAAGGAGTTTTCAATAGCCGAAGAAATTAAGGCATCTTCCGGCAGGGTTTGTGAATCTCACTGAATAGGTTATAACTGGCGACGAACCTACCTTCCGGGGTTATAATCTGGCGATTTCGTATGAGGGTCTGGGCGTGGATGGTGATGTCGGCTTCACGGCTAGGCAGAGATCCTCACAGTTATCTCAGGCTATTTTTAACTTGCAAGGAAAGGGGTAGAGGGATGAAGAAGGCATGGAGTTTTTTGTGGATTTTAGGATTGGCGGTCCTGTTGGGGGCGCCGGCCTGTAATACGGCCCAAGAGCCGAACGATCAGGAGATCGTCAAAGAGATTCAATCGGAACTGTTCGCCAACTCTGACTTAAAGGGCCGCGATATCAGCGTTGAGTCTGAAGACGGGTCGGTGACCCTCAGCGGTACCGTGGCGAGCGACGCCGAGCGGACGGAAGTGGCCGTGCTGGTCCGTGAGGTGGAAGGCGTCAAGCAGGTGACGATCATGCTTGATGTGGCCGAGCCGGAAACGGAAGAAGTGGCCCCCGCCCCCAGGCGGTGGAAGACTCCCGTTCGCAGGGTTTCGGCTCCCAGGCCGCAGCCGGTCCGCGAGCCCGCGCCCGCGCCGGCCCCGGTTGTTGCGCCTGAGCCTGCACCGGTCCGCGCAGCCGCGGTTACCCCAAAACGGGCTCCTCAGCTGCTGCCTCCGGTGCGGCTGGAAATTCCGGCGGGAACACTGGTCTCGATTCGCTTGATCGACACGATTGACGCGGCAAAAAATCAACCCGGCGAGGAGTTTGCCGCCAGCTTGGTGGCCCCGCTAACGGTAAGCGGCCGTATGGTTGCCGACCAGGGTTCGGATGCCGTGGTGAAGCTGGTGGACTCGAAGACGTCGGGCCGCATAAAGGGGCGCTCGGAGCTGGTTGTCGAACTGGCAACGATTACGGTCGCAGGGCGTGAGTCTTCGGTCCAGTCGGACAGCCACGTTCATCAGGGCGGCTCGCGCGGCAGGAATACGGCCAAGAAGGTCGGCGGGGGCGCGGTGCTCGGTTCGGTGATCGGCGCGATTGCCGGCGGCAGAAAGGGCGCGGCGATCGGCGGCGCCATCGGCGCCGGCGCCGGTACGGCGGCCCAAGCGGCGACCAAAGGCAAGCAGGCGCGGCTGGAATCGGAGACCCGCCTGGACTTCACGCTGGAGGCGCCGGTTTCGGTGACGCTGGCGCCCGGAAGGTAACAGGAAGGTAACAGACTTTCGACGTATCTCCTCCAATCATAAAGGTCCATCTCGGGATTCCCATGAGGTGGGCTTTTTTTGCCACAGTTTGATTCCGACCAGATCAAGGCGTATTAACGGGGAAATGGACCGAGTGCAATTAACTCCTCGGTATGCGTATGGTAGGGAAGAAAGCCGAGGAACAGTCGGGATGCCGATCTCTCTATCACAGGATGGGAAAGAGAAGTTGAGGCGCCACGGGAAGACGATGGCCGCGGTGACTTGGGCCAACAGTCTCTCCTCGGTTTGTGTGGTGGCGTTTCTCCTCTATGCCGGAGGGCGGTTGCCGGCGGAGCTCGGCTCCGAACTCCTGATCTATTTTGTTTCGGCCATGATCTTTGGGTTTGCCGTGCTGAGCCATCGGAAACTGGCCGGGCGTCGCCGGCGGGTGCGGACGGACCTGGAGGGGGGAGTGGCCGAAGAGATCCTCGGGCCGATGGAAAAAATCAAGGCTGCGGGCGGATACGCGTTGAAGATTGGCGAACAGAAATTCGTCGTGGACGAAGAGATGGGGAGCGATCTGCCTGGGGAAGGCAACGTGCGCCTTCTCTACGCGCCCCAATCGCGTGTGGTGCTTTCCGTAGAGTCTCTCTGAGCGATTCGGATCTCGTGCCCCGCCCGATGGACGGCCGATTGGGAGCCGATGGATGGATTGACCTGTTCTCTCCTCCCGTACCGGCAGGGCGCGTCCGGTTTTTGTCATGGCGGAGTCCTCCATTTTGCTTGAGGGGCGGATTCGAGTGCCGCTCCACCGTCATCTGCTGGTTCTCTACCACGAGGAGCGGGAGCATTTTCGTTGGGCCGGGTTTCTCATCGAGGGGCTGCGGCAAGGAAGCGTCTGCGTGCATCTGGCGCCGCAGGAGGCCCAAAGGCGGATGCTGGAGATTCTCCGTGCGAGGCGGAAGGAGAGTGAAGTCCTCGGGAAGGAGGAAGGAACCCTCTTCTTTCCTCAGGCGGCGAGGGGCAGGCTGGAGCTGTGGAACATTGCCAATGGTTACTTGCTGGATGCCGAAAAGCAGGGCGCTCCGGATGTTTGTTGGCTGGAAGAGCTGGATTGGCTTCAGTCTACGGACGGCTCTTTCGAGGAGCATTTCGAATTTGAAGCCAAGCTGAATCTGCTGGTCAAGCTTTACCCGACTCTGGCGCTCTGCCAATGCCAGATCGACCGGATCAAATCCGTCGTTGGGCTCTCGGTGCTGGCTTTGCATCGGCATCTGCTGATCGGCGATGAGCTGATCGAAAACAATCCCCCCTACATCCCCCCGGAGCACTTCCTGGCGATGAGCCGGAAGGCGCGTGATGCGGAACTGTTCGACCTGATGCGCCAATTCGGCTTTGACATGGACCGGTTGGTGGAGAGCCTTCGCGGCTACGGCCGGCTCAGGGCTGAGGGTTGAAGCTTCCGCCCCTTCTATCCTGTTGATGCGCAAAGAGTTCCTCGAGCGCCGCTTTTCCTCGATCGTTCCCGCGCCGGGCGCGAATTGTTTCCGTATGGTCAGCCTTAAACCGAATGGGGTAAGATAATAATCTTGTACCCTGACCCGACGAATTTCCCATGGATTTTGATCAACTTGCCGGCTTTCTGGAAGTAGCGAAGCATCAAAGCTTTTCTCGAGCCGCGCAGAATCTCTACCGGACCCAGCCGGCCATTAGCGCCCAGGTTCGGCTGCTGGAGCAGGAGTTCGGCGAAAGGCTCTTCGACCGAAGCGGTAAGAAGGTTCTCTTGACCCCGGCCGGAGAGATACTGCGAGGATATGCGGAAAAGCTTCACCAGGTTCAACGCGAGGCGCTGCAAGCCGTGGCGGAGATGCACCGGAGGCCGCGCGGCAAGCTCCACATCGGCGCCAATGAGGCGACCTGCCTTTACGTTCTGCCCCGCGCCTTCGCCCAATTTAAAGCGCAATATCCGGAGGTGCAGATCAACATCTTACGGAATTTCAGCCATAAGATTCTCCAGAAGGTGCAGGACGGAGTTGTGGACCTCGGCATCCTGACGCTTCCCTTGAAGGCGAACCATGTCAATGTGGAGGTGCTGCCGATCTTCAAGGACGAAATCCGGGTGGTGGTCCCGCCCGACCACCCCTTGGCCAGGAACAAGAAGGTCTCCGTCGAACAGATGGCCGGGCACCCGCTGATTATTCCCAAGACAGGGCACACGCGGCACATGCTTGAGCGGATGCTGCGCCCCTACCGCAACCGGTTGCAGATTTCGATGGAGCTGGCCAGCGTCGAGACCATCAAGAAATTCGTCGGCGCCGGACTGGGCATCTCCGTCATCAGCCACAGCTATGCGCTTCCGGAAGTCGAGGCCGGGTTGCTGCGGCTCATTCCGTTTGAGGGAATCAAGCTGTTCCGGGAACTGGGTCTGATCTACCGCAATGATCGGAACCTGTCGCTGCCGGCCAAGGCCTTTATTGAAGTGATTCGCCAGGTCCGGTCGGTGCCTGAGGTCTCCACGAAATCCAAGAAAGCGACTTCCGCGTAACCGGAAGCGAACGAAAACGGCGGCGAACGGATTTTAGAACCGTGCCCGCGGTGAAGGAAGGGAGCTGTTTTTAAGCGAAAAATTATACCAGGAACGATGACGAAAGAAAGAAAGCATTTGCGAGTTATGAAATTCGGAGGCACCTCCGTGGCCGATGCCGACGGTTTCGCGCGCGTCTTGGCTCTGATTGCCGATGGTAGGAAGAAACGGCGCGTTGCGGTCGTCGTTTCGGCCCTCGGCGGCGTGACGGACGCCTTGGTTCACGCCGCCACGGTTGCCGCGCGCGGAAAAAAATCGGCTTGGCGAACCGCGAAGCAGGAGATTGAGACGCGGCACGCCCGTATTGCCGAGAAGATGCTTACCGGCGAAGAGCAGGTCCGGGTATCGGCGCGGCTGCGGGGTTGCTTGGCGCAGCTTGAGGCTCTTTGCACGGGCGCTTCCTTGATGCGGGAAGTCACTTTGCGCGCCATGGACGCCATCTCCAGTCTCGGAGAGGTGATGTCTTCTGCCCTGCTGGCCGGCGTGCTCCGCTCGCACGGAATCCCGGCCGAGGCGATTGACGGAATGGAGATCGTGGTGACCGACGACCGCTTCGGTGACGCCGCTCCTTCCTTCGATGGGACCCGGGAGCGTACGCGGAAGCGCGTGTTGCCGCTCTTCGAAGCCGGCATTCTTCCGGTGATTACGGGTTTTCGGGGCGCCACGGAAAAGGGCATTTGTACGACGTTGGGACGCGGCGGCTCCGACTTCACCGCCACGTTGGTCGGCTCGGCACTGGACGCTCACGAAATTTGGATCTGGACGGACGTTGACGGCGTGATGACGGCGGACCCGCGTCTGGTGAAGGACGCCAAGATCATCGATTCGCTCTCTTACCGGGAAGCGATGGAACTTTCCTTTTTCGGCGCCAAGGTGCTCTACTATAAGACGCTTCAACCGCTTCTTCGCAAGAAGGTGCCGGTCTGGATCAAGAATTCTTTCGCGCCCTCGGGTCGGGGCACTCGGATCGGCATGCGTGCCGGCGCAAAATCGAAAAGCTCGGGTGGAGTCAAGGCCATTACGTCGGTCATCAAGGCGGACCTGATCACTTTGAGTGGAAGCGATACGCTGAGTTTTCCCACCATCTCCGCCAAGACGTTTTCAGCTCTCTCGAGCCAGAGCGTGCCGACTCTCATGGTGACCCAATCGTCGGCGGATAACGTGCTCTGCTTTGCCGTCCATCATGCGGACCTCGCGCGCGTCAAGTCGATGCTCGAGAAGTCTTTCGAACTGGAACTGCTGCACGGTTACATGAATCCGATCGAGGTGATGTCGCAGGCGGCGATTGTGGTGACCATCGGAGAAAATATGAAAGGAATCCCGGGCATCGCCGGGCGTGTTTTCGGGGCTCTGGGCGGGCGGAAGATCAACGTCATTGCCATCGCACAGGGTTCTTCCGAGCTGAGTATTTCGTTTGCCGTAAAATCGTCGGACGTGAAAGGCACCGTGCAAGCGCTTCATCGCGAATTTCGGTTGTAGCTTCGATTCTTATGTCACGAGCCTACCTGCAATGCATCGACGAGGAGTGCGGCCGGCCGCTGGAGTCGGACCAGGACACCTTCGCCTGTCCGAAGTGCGGCGGGCTGGTCGAGGTCCGTTATAAATTTGAGCAGATGGACGCCGAGAAAGTCCGCACCGAATGGCACCAGCGGCGACTGAGCGGCGAACCCATCGACCGCAGCGGCGTCTGGCGTTTCCGTGAGCTGTTGCCTTTTCTGGAGGAAAGCACCCGGATTATTTCGCTTTCCGAAGGCAATACGCCGCTGGTCGGTGCGCGGCGCACCGGTTGGTGGGCCGGGCCCGTGCACTTGACCGTCAAGCATCAAGGGAACAATCCGACCGGCTCGTTCAAAGACTTGGGAATGACGGCCTGCATCACCCGGGCCGACTCGCGCAGCGTGAAGGTGGTCGCCTGCGCCAGCACCGGCAACACCTCTTCTTCGATGGCGGCCTTTGCGGCCCGCGCCGGAATCAAGGCTCTTCTGTTTGTTCCCGTAAAGCAGATCTCGCATGCGAAGCTTGCCCAGGCGCTCGACTTCGGCGCCACGGTGGTCGAGGTGGGCGACACCTTCGATCAGGCCTTCTCAACTTTATGCGATCTTTCCGAGGAGTTGGGTTTCTATCTGGTCAACTCGTTGAATCCGTTCCGCATCGAGGGGCAGAAGACGATTGTGGCGGAGATGCTGGAGCAGCGCGCTTGGCAGCCGCCGGATTTTATCGTTGTCCCGGGCGGAAATCTCGGCAACATCTCGGCCATCGGCAAAGGTCTGCTCGAACTGAAGGGTTTGGACTTTATTGAAAAGATCCCCCGGCTGGTGGTGGTGCAGGCGGCGGGGGCAAGTCCTTTCTATCGTACTTATTCGGAAGGCAGTCCGGAATTGCTCGTCGTTGAGCGGCCGGAAACGGAGGCCACGGCGATCCGCATCGGGCGGCCGGCGAATTGGAACAAGGCGCGGCGTGTGCTGGAGTGGTCGCAAGGCTTTGTCGAGTGCGTTACCGACCAGGAGATTTTCGAGGCGAAGGCCGTGCTGGCCGAAGACGGCATCGGTTGCGAGCCGGCTTCTGCCGCCACCGTTGCCGGAGTCCGCAAGCTAGTCCGGGCGGGGAAGATTGACCGCGGGGCCGACATTGTGGCCGTCCTGACCGGCAACCAGTTGAAGGATACCGAATACATCTACCGCCACCGGTCCGTGGCGGAGTCCTTGGAAGATCGTGTGCCGGCCGAGCCGGACCGGGAAAAGCTTCGCCGCTTGCTGCTCGAAAAACTCTTCGGCGTACCCGCCTAACCTTTTTATTTAAAGATTCGATTGAACCTGGGGTTGTCTTGTGGTATCAATTTAACTTGGGTTAAGTTCAGGCTTCAAGGTGGCAAAATCAATTTCAAAAGCGACTCAATCGCTGAGCCAGGCGATTGAAGATTATTTAAAGGCCATCTATGCGCTGGGCGACGACAGTAAGGCGGTCAGCCCGGGCGCGGTGGCGCGGCGTCTCAAGATCAGCGCTCCTGCCGTGACGGCCATGCTGAAACGGATGTCGGAGGCCGGATTTGTCAGCTACCGACGGCGGCGCGGCATCGTGCTCACCAAGGTCGGTACGGCCTTGGCGCTGGAAACCGTCCGCCGCCACCGGCTGCTGGAAAGTTTCTTCGCCGATCATCTGGCCATGGACTGGCATCAAGCGCACGTCGAGGCGGAGACGCTGGAACACTTCATCTCGCGGGAGCTCGAGCGGCTGATCGACTCCAAGCTTGGTTACCCGTCGAAGGACCCGCACGGCCATCCGATTCCCTCCGCCGACGGCGTGATGCGGCGCGAAAAGCTGGCGCCGCTCTCGCAGGCGAAAGCAGGCACGGCAGCCGTCGTCCGCCGTGTGAGCGATGAGAACGCCGAGCACCTTCGTTGGTGGAAAAAGATCGGCCTCGTGCCGGAAGCGAAAGTCGAGGTGCGCGAGGTAGGTCCCTTTGACGGGCCACTGCTGCTGCGGCTGGGCGGCAAGCAGATTTACGTGGGCCGCAAGGGCGTGGAGGGTGTGTGGGTTTCACCCGCTCTGAAAAGGCGGACCCCACGGAGCGCTCCCCCAAAGAGTTCGGCGAGAAAAAATGCGAGAAACGGAAATGGGAAAAGAAAAGCAACCTAAGAATAGGAATCTCCAGGCTGCCGTCGGCTTCAGCGGCGCGGCGATTGTGGCTGCTCTGATATTTCTGTTCCCGGGCAGCGCCACCCAGGCGCACATTGTCCCACCGGAAAAGCTGCACCCGGTTGTGGAATCCTATCGCCGCATGACGTTTCTGCTGAACCTCAATCCCGTTTTATGGGAGAACGTGCGGACGGATTTTGGAGTTCTTGTTCGACATTTTTACAAATGGGACGCGCCTTCGGCGGGAAAAGCCGCCGGTGAGTTGGATACCATTTTAAAGGAGACGGGAGCCGCGACGTCGAATCATCCCGGGGCACGCGAGAAAGCGTGGCGCCGTGTCTTTGAGCTTTCCACCCGAACAGTCGCGCGGTTGGTTGCGGAGCACTTGCGCCGTACGGTGGACGCCGCCGGAGACCGTAAAGAGGCGCGGCAGCGGCTGGGCGAGGCGCGGCAAATCTTCGCCGCCTTTGAAAAACCGCTTTCCCATGCCGACCCGGACGGGTTTCGCCGCGTGGGCCGGTCCTGGTTGGGAATGGCGAGCGCGCTCGGCACGGAGGGGATTCTCCGCGTCGGCTACGTACCGATGGACCGCGCCGCATTCAAGAGCGAGGCGGAAAAGGTAATCCGTTTTCTCGATGAAACCTACGGTGCCGGCTTCCGCGCGCCCGGCGCAAGAACCCTTGCGCCGTTTTCCTCGACGAAGGCTTCGGTCCCGGGTCATCTGGGATTGCTGATGGGCCTGCCACCGGGCGCGAACATCAACAAGCAGCAGCGGCGCCCCCGCCAGATTCTGAACATGGCGGCGCGCGGCGTCGATGAGCGGGAGACCTACTTGATCGCCCTCGGCGATATGGCCTTCGACAGTTCCTATATTTTCGGCGAGCCGGCGCGCAGTCTCGGCCTGAGCTGCAACACCTGCCACAACAAGGGGGTGACGAATCCGCAGTTTTTCATTCCCGGCATTTCAAGTGTTCCCGGGACGATCGATGTGAGCAACAGTTTCTTCAGCCCGCACGCCAATAACGGATTGTTCGACCCGCTCGACATTCCCGACCTTCGCGGTATCCGCTTCACTGCGCCCTATGGAAGGAACGGGCGCTTTGCTTCGCTGCGAGATTTCACGCGGAACGTGATCGTCAACGAATTCAGCGGCCCGGAGCCGGACCCGGACCTGGTGGACGGCCTGGTGGCTTACATGCTGGAGATCAACTTTCTGCCGAATCCCTATCTGGACCCGAACGGGGCGCTGAGCGAAAAGGCGTCGGAGGCGGCGCACCGGGGCGAGAAACTTTTTCATAAGAAATTCCCCGGCATGCAGAACCGGTCGTGCGCTACCTGCCACGTGCCGGGGACGCATTTCCTCGACGGGCGGCGGCACGACATCGGCACCGTCCCTCCGGCGGAGGCCTACGGGCGCGACGGCGGCATGGACACGCCCACACTGCTCGATCTTCGCTTTAACGCGCCCTATTTCCACGACGGGCGGCTGGGGACCATCCTCAGCGTGGTGGATTGGTTCGATAAGGAATTCGAGTTGGGATTGAAGGAAGGGGAAAAGAACGACCTCACGTCCTATCTTGAAACCGTCGGGGATGGCGTGGAACCTTTTGAGGAGGATGCCAGCATCGTCGCGTCGGAGCTGGAAGAGTTCGACATTTTTATGTCTACGTATGAAACGCTTCTGGCCCGCAAGAAGCTCGACATGCTCGGTGTGCTGCTCCGCACCGTCGCCTTCGAGGTGCGGGCGCACAAGTGGGATTTGCAGGACCCGGCCGGTGAGCCGGTGATGGAGCAGATGGCGCAGGTGCTCGATGCGGCGTATGAGGCCCTGCAAGGCGACGAGTTGGCGTGCGTCGAGCAGGGCGTGCAAAGTTACCGCAAACTTTACCAAGAGCATCGGGAGGAGTTGCAATGATAAAATCCCGTCTACGATCTCTCCTGGTGGTTTTCACGGCGCTCCTGGCTGCCGGAGTGGTCAGTCAATGGGCGATGGCCGAGAGCCCGGTGTCGAAGGTGAATCCCGATCTCCCGCCGCTGCGAATCGCTTTTATTCCTTCGACCAATCCGGATCAGTTGATCGATGACGTGCGTCCGGTGGTCCGTTACTTCGAGCAACAGTTGGGCCGCCCGGTCCGCTCCTACATGATGCTGGACTATAGCGCGGCGGTCGAAGCTTTGTGGTCCGACAAGGTGGACATCACGTTCATGTCGCCGCTGCCCTACGTCCTGGCACACCGGATGGGCGCGGCCGACGCCCTACTGGGCGAGGTCTATCGCGGGCGTACGACGTATCGCGCGAAAATCTTCGTCCGGCGGGACAGCGGTATTCGCAAACTCGAAGACCTGCGGGGTAAGACCATCGCTTTTGTCGACCCCATCTCTTCGTCCGGCTTCATGTACCCGCGTGATATTTTTCATCGCGCCGGGCTGCTCAAGCCGGAAGAGGTGCCGGAAAATTTCTTTCGCCGCGTCTATTTTGCCGGCGGAGACGAGCAGGCGATTCGCTCCGTCTTCAACCGGTTCACCGATGCGGCCGGAATCGGCGAGTTTTCGATTCTCCTCCTCCGGCCCGAGGAGCGCGATGCCGTGGTCGCCATCGGCGAGTCGGTTGAGATTCCCTCGCATTGTGTGGCCGTCCGCAAAGGACTTGATCGAAAACTCCGCAATGCCTTCCGCGAAGCCGCCCTCAAGCTGAACGAGCCGGCCCATCGGCACCTGCTTCGCGCCCTCTACGGTACGGACGGCTACGTGCCCGTCACCCATGAAAATTTCCTGGGTGTGGAAGAGATGGCGCGGACCTATGGGTTCCTTAAAAATTAATGAAGCCCGCAGAGTTGGCGGTACGGCTGGAATCCGTCCGGGTCTCCTACCAGGGCCGTGCTGCGCTTGACATTCCCAAATTGGAAATCCATCCCGGCGAACAGGTTGTCGTCATGGGGTCGAGCGGCGCCGGCAAGACCACGCTGCTCCGGCTCTTAAAGGGATTCGTCCCGCCTGCCCGAGGTACGGTGGAGGTGCTCGGCGCCCGCCTTCCGCTGCTCCGAGCGCGGGAACGCCGCCGGTTCCATCGCCGCGCCGGATTGGTTCATCAACAATTCGATTTGGTGGGGCGCTCAAGCCTGCTGGATAATGTCCTCTACGGACGGCTCGGACACGGCGGAAGTTGGCGGAGGCTGTGCGGGTGGTTCGGACTGCAGGATGAGGAAGTCGCCCTACGAATCCTCGAAGAGGTGCGGATGGAGCGAAAACTCCACCAGCGCGCCTCCACACTTTCCGGCGGCGAACAGCAGCGCGTGGCCATCGCGCGCGCCCTCGCCCAGGAGCCGGAAATCCTGCTGGCCGATGAGCCGGTCTCGAATCTTGATCCGCGCCTGAGCCGGGAAATTGTGGAGTTGCTGGCGGGCGCGGCGGCGCGGCGTTCCCTGACGCTGGTCCTGAATCTTCATCAACCGCGGTTGATTCGTAAGTTGAACTTTCGCATCTTAGGATTGTGCCAAGGAAAAATTGTCTGGGATGGGCGGGCTGAGGAGATGTCGCCGGCCGTTCAAGAAAAAATCTATGGTGAAAGCGACAACTGAGAATCCGATCGGCAGCAAGCGAGCAGCGATGGGGAGCTCCGGTCTTCTATCCTGGTTGGTAAAGGCGGGAATCGTTTTGGCGGGTGTGGCGGCACTGGCCGGTTCTTGGTGGGGAACGGAGTTCCAGCCGCTGCTTCTTCTGGAGAGTCTCCCCCGCGTGGGCGAGTTTCTGGGACGGATGGTGCCCCCGGACCTGTCGGTGGGGGACCTGGTCGCCAGGGCCTGCCTGGAGACGATGGCGATTGCCTATCTGGGTACGGTTCTGGGCTTGCTCCTCGCCTTCCCGCTCGGTTTTTTGGCGGCAAGCAATCTGATGCCTTGGTGGGTTTATCACCCGACGAAAGTTCTACTGGGAGTCATTCGTTCGGTGCCGCTGATTCTGCTGGCCATGTTGTTCGTGGTGGCTGTGGGGCTGGGGCCGTTCCCCGGCGTGCTGGCCATTGCGTTTCATTCGGTGGGGATGCTGGGAAAATTCTGCGCCGAGGAGTTCGAGAGTACCGACCGGCGGATTGTGGAAGCCGTCGAAGGCACGGGCGCATCTCGCACTCAGGTGTTGCGTTTCGGCATCCTGCCGCAGGTCATTCCGCAGATCATCTCCTTTACCCTCTTCCGGCTGGAGCTGAATCTTCGGGATGCGACGATTTTAGGGCTGGTCGGTGCGGGCGGCATCGGCTACTACATCACGCTCTATATTCGAGGCTTTCAGTACGACAAAGTGGCGGCGCTCTGCTTGGTGATCTTCGCCATGGTGATTGCGGTGGATTTGCTGGCCTACCTGCTTCGCCGCCGGGTGCTTTAGGCTTCCTGCGTTCAGGTAGGCGCTTTCTCCCTCCTTCTTAAAGTTTGCCGAAACTCTGCCGATAAAGGGAGCGGAGGTAAACTATGCGTCGAGCAATAGGTTTCGGTGTTCTGGCAACGATTCGCTGGACGGGAACGAACGGATGGGCCCAAGGCCAAGATGAACGGGCGATCCGCGGCATTGTCGATCAGTATGTCCGGTCGATGAGCTCTGTCGACCCTACCGTTTCGAACCAAATTTTCAATCAAGTGGCGCCCTTTTCGGGTCTCTTCTACCCGACCTTTGTGCAGAGGGCGGGCTCGCCCGACGAGGTTCGCAGCTCATTGGCGAGAGTGATGAGGAACGTTTCGGTGCGCCGGATGGAGAGGAACCGTGAGGTCACGGTCCGCGTGGACCGGAGGATGGGATGGGCGGAATTCGCCTGGCGTTGGCATTTGACCTTCCGTGACGGCAGCAAGCAGAGTTTAAGAGACCGCACGACGTTGATCTTCTCCAAGGACCGGAAAGATTGGAGGATTGTCCACTCCCACTCCTCCTTGCCCGGCGTGCTTCCGCCCAGCGGAGCCGAAAAAGAGGCCGCGAGGAAGCGGATCGTTCGGATCGAGCAGGACCGAGGCGCTCAGCGGATATTTCGCCAAGGACGTATCCTTGTTCGAAGACGGTCAGGCCTACCGTACGCGCGGCAAGCGGAGGCGATCCGGGCCGTACAGGCGTTCCTGGACGGCGGAGAAGTCCACTCCTGGCAGATGCTGGACCCGCAGGTTCAGGTGATCGGCGAAACCGTCGTGCTGACCTATTATTTTTCCCAGTCGGGAAGCGCCCACGGCAAGGATTTCCACCTCAGCGGCAAAGAGTCCGTAATCTTCGTGAAGGAAAACGGCGACTGGCGCGTGGTCCATAAACACCGGTCCTCCAACCAAGCGGCGAATAACCATCGCTAGGAGTTTTTCGGAAACCGCCGAAACTTAAAGACCTCTCGGCGAATCAACTTCAACCCGGGACGGCAATCCCCCGCGATAGTAATCAATAGCGCCGTTCCGGGTTTTTTCGAATCGGGAGGGGGATGTGTTTTTCCCTCTCCTGAAATTTCTCCGCCCTTTCTCACCTACTTTCCGCTCCATTTCAGGTCCCGTTCCGGTCCGATTCGGGATATGATAGCTGACTTGTACCGTTCCTTTCGGAGGATTTTTTCGTGGAAACGAAGGAGATCTTTGGGATTCACATCCCCACGTTTCTTTTCAGCCTTATCGTTGTCGTCGGGTATCTGCTGACGGCGCTCTTGCTGCGGCGGATGCTGTTTCGCCGGGTGGCGGGGCTGGCCGCCAAGTCCGACACCAAGTGGGATGACGTTATAGTGGGCGCTTTACGGCTGCCGGTTGCGCTGTTGATTCTGGTTTCTACGGCCTGGGTCACGGGACAGGTGACGGACTTGTCCCCAAATTGGTCGGGCCCCCTGGATCAGTTCACCCGTGTGGCGGCCATCATCGCCATGGTTTTGTTCGCCGACCGCTTTCTCTGCGGCGCCCTGTCTATTTTTGATTCGAGCCTGAAGGAAATTCATTTGACGCAATCGTTTGCGCGGGTGATCGTGCGCGTCGCCGTCCTGGTCCTGGGCGGGCTGCTTGTTCTCGACACGCTGGATATTTCGATTACGCCGATGTTGGCCTCTTTGGGTGTGGGCGGTCTGGCCGTCGGCCTTGCGTTACAGGGGACGCTGTCGAATCTTTTCGCCGGGGTGCAGGTGATCAGTGACCGGCCGATCCGTGTTGGAGATTTCATAAAACTTGAAAGCGGGGAGCAGGGCTACGTGATCGAGGTCGGATGGCGGGCGACGAAGATCCGCATGCTTCCCAACAATACCGTCATCATTCCCAACTCCAAGATCGCCGACAGCATTATTACGAATTTTTATGACCCGGAAAAGGCGCTGGCCGTTCTGGTGCAGGCGGGCGTCCACTACGACAGCGACTTGGAACACGTCGAGCGCGTCACCCTTGAGGTCGCCACCGAGATTCAAAAGACCGCGCCGGGCGGGATCCGCGATTTTGTGCCCTTCATTCGCTACCACACCTTCGATAATTCGAGCATCAACTTCACCGTTATCATGCGCGCCGGGGAGTTCGTGGATAATTATTTGATGAAGCACCTGTTCATTAAGCAGCTCCACGCCCGCTACAACCGGGAAGGCATCGTCATTCCGTTCCCCATCCGCACGCTCGACGTGCCGCCGGAAGTTCTGGAAAGATTGGGAAGCCGACCGAAATCACCCCAAAAGAGATCGGCCCCCAAAAAATAAGCCTCCGGGTGCTTTCCCGCACCCGGAGGCCGAATCGGTTTCGTTCTTTGCTGAGGGCTTTTATTTCGAGGCCGGAAGACAGACCGCGTTCGCCAGCGTGGAAACGACTTCCTCTTCGACGGCCAGCTTGATCTCTTTCTTTCCGGTCGCCGCCGCCGTGGCCGTGCCGCCGCCGATGATGCCGATGTTCCGCTTCTTCTTCGATTTGTTTTTCAAAGTATATTCTTCGGTGGTGAGGGAATAGGCCTTCCCGCCGCGAGGCTTCAAAGAGGTAAGAACAAAGGAAAGCTCGGCCGGCTTCTTCAGCCTGCCGGAGTGGACCACGTGCGTGACTTCACCCTCGACCGTGCTGCCGACCGGCGCTACCACTTGGTTCTCTACCTTCAGGGCGGCGGAAAGCGTTCCGGTGAAGGTGTCGCCGACGGCGTTCTGGCCGGAGTGGAGCGGGTCCATCAGACGGATGGAGACCGTCGTTCCGGCCGGTACCGTAAAGGTGGGTACGGGCTTCGGTTTGGGTCTCGATCTCGGTTTCGGATTCGCGTTCCGGGTGGAGGTGGAAGTTGAGGTGTAAGACGACTCCTCTGCCGCTTCGGCAATTTTGGTTTCGTCGTCTGCCGCAGCCTCTTCCGCCTGCTGTTGGCAGTCTCAGGATAAAAAGAGTGTTCCTGCCAGAATTCCAACTAAAATTTCTTCTTCACCGTTTACCTCCCCGCTTGGGTTTCGGCGTCCGTCCGCCTTTGGATACTCAGGATACAACAATTCCCGCTACAGAATATAACTTCGGCAAAAAAGGCGGGGACTCCAGGGGAAAGGGAATTTTCCCGGGTCCGGCGCTTCCCGGTAGGTCGATGAATCAAGGAAGGTTATTTGTCCGGAGCGGAAAGAAGCGAGGCGAACAGCGCGTCGTACTTCGACGTGTCTACATCGAAAACGATGTCCATTTCGCGTGTGCCAAGCGGCGGGCGATGGTCCAGGCGGCCCTCCCAGAGCTCCTCCTTTACAAAGGAGAGGCTCTGGCCGTAGGAGAGCCCGTGCGAGACTTCAATATCTACGAAGCGCCTTTTCACGTCGGGAAAGATTTCCGGCCGCAGCAGGTAGGCCACCGCGACAGCGTCGAAGACGGTGGGTAAATTTTGCGGATTCGATTTCCAGAAAGAGGTATCGATGGCCTGGAAGAATTCCGAGGCGCGGTTCCCCGAGGCCACGATGCGGTCGAACTGCCGTTTTTGGTACTTCGTCTTCAGGCAGACGTCGAGCGGGACGAGGGAGATTTTTGCCTCCGACCGCAGCACCGCTTGTGCCGCCTCCCCGTCCCACCAGAAGTTGAACTCGGCGGCTCCGTTCGTGTTGCCGCCCGTGTAGAAGGCCCCGCCCATGATGACCAGGTGTTGGATCTTGGCGGCAAACGTCTCGTCGATTCGCATCGCCAACGCCAGATTCGTCAGCGGGCCGATGGCGAGGATGGTGATCTCGCCCGGGTTTTTGTTGACGGTTTCCAGCAGATACTGCACAGCATTAATTTCTTGAACTTTCAGTTTCGGCGATTGCCCGAGCGGCGGTTCGATGTGCTCGGGACCTTTGTGCCAGGGATTCAGCGCGCCGCGCCAGGTGTAGCCGGTGGCGTGTTTTTCGATTGTGTCAAAACGGGCGACATCAAGCACCAGCGGATAGAGCGCGCCGCGAAAGACCGGCACCTCCTCATGACCCGCGATCTCCAGAAGTCGCAGCGTGTTCTCGACGCCTTGATCCACCCAGACGTTGCCGCTGACTTCGGTGATACCGAGCAGCGAAACTTCCTCGGCGTTGAGCAGCATCAGGATGGCGGCGGCATCGTCCATGTGTCCCTTGCCGTAGGGATGGGCGAAACCCGTGTCGCTGTCGAGAATCAATTTTATTTTTGCCATACCGGTTCCTGGTAGAAGAAGGAGAAAAAGAAAGAATACCATCGGCCGTATCTTTGCCATATCGAATTCCTCCCGCCGTGAAATGTTTGCGGCCTTACCGATCTTCTCTCGACTCCAGCACCATCCGGAATGTGGTCTCATACGGTTCCGCATCTCCCATCGTGGGCTTCCATCCCTCAGGGGACGGGTTCGGCGACGGATTAGGGCTCAACGCGCCGCCGGCACGCCGGGATGTGTGCGTAGTGTCGGCCCCGATGAAATGTAAATCGCACACATGGCCCCTAACGACTAGCGCCATGTTTGCACCACCCGCGATTTCGGTTTCATGGCTCTATAAAGTTCTTACCAAGAGGATGGAGTCAAAAAATGGGTTGGGAAAGAGTAAATACGTATGATACTGCCCCCGAGGAGCCTCTGCAAGAGACTACTTGGGATTAGGAGATAGGCTTTGGGGTGGGTGAAACTCAAAGAGATACGGAAAATTCGGGAGTGGGAAATCGGAGGGGATAAGGTTATAACCTTGGTCGGCCACAACCACCAGACCGGGCCGTTCGTTTTCACTCGGGATGGTCGCTTGATGGCGTCGGGGGGCGGGGACATGACTGTTAAGCTCTGGAGGGTTCATGTAGCCTTGCTCAATCGGTACCACGTCCCGATGCCCCCTCATTAGAGCCGGTTTTAGATTCGCCTCCGTTCCCTTCCAGGTGTAGAGCAGGCGGTAGTCGCTGACGACTTCCTTCGAGAGCGCGGTATGGACACGGGGGAACGCCTCCTCAATGCCGCCCACGCGCTGACGTCGCCGCAGCTTCCGGGTTCCTCTCGGGTGTCCGGAGCGTCCCGGTCTCTTCTTCGAGAAAACCGGAATGGAGCTGGATTGGTGGACCGTACGGTGGGGGTGGATGATACACGTACTGATCGGTTGCGCGTTGGAAAGAGAGGTGGCAACCCTGCAGGGTTGCCTCAGGGGTGACCATGAGTATCTGGCGACGGGTCTCGGCGAGCGGCGCACGAGGGCCTCGCTCGCGAAATATTTCAAGCGCCGGCTGCCTTCCGTGTTTGTGTTCACGGGAACAGCCGGACAACTCGACCCTCGCTGACGATGGGCCAAGTCGTTTGCCCCGAGGGGTGGTGCCGGAAAGATGGGGCCACCTTCGCCGCCAACCCCGAATTCATACGAAGGCTTCGTCAGCGCGGCTGGGAGGTTGCAGGTCGCGGACTCACGTTGTCCTGGCCGGTGCTCCGCGCAAAGTCTCGGCGGGAGCTTTACCGCAGGTACGGGGCGCGGGTCTGCGACATGGAAAGCGCCGCCGCGCTGGAAGTTGCCTCGGCCCTGAATATCCCTTGCCTAGCGGTCAAAGTGGTCTCCGACACGGCTGATTCAGGCCCGTGGTCTTTCTTTAGGCATTTCCACGCCAATATGGAAAAGCAGGCTGAATATTTATCGCAGCTCCTCCCCTGCCTTGAGCCTTCCCCCAAGAAGGAATAATCAAGACAGCCGGCGCCGTGTGAAGGCGATGGCTGGGTTTCTTGCTGGCCGGAGCGGGCCCTTCGCCTTTCGGAGGGATTTACCGATCCGCCCGTTCATCTCTCCGCCGTGAGCCGTTCGCGTTGACTTGGGTAAGGGGGCGGACTAAGATGGCGGGCAGCAGGGGGCGATGAAAACCAAGTTCGAAAAGCCGGGAACCTTCGCCACGCCGCGGCTTTACGCTCCAGCGAGGACGCCGGTCGCAGATCGTTTTCGGCCTGCTGGCTTTGGCGGCGGTGGTCTTTGACCTGACTTACTACGGCAGCCTGTGGGTGCCGCCGCTCGGCTGGCTGGTTCTCTCGACGACCGTGCTGGTGCTCGGCCACCCCGGTGGGAAGTAAGCCGGAGAAGAGAATGAGCCGACTCGGTAACAAATCGCGCTGCCGTCGCTTCCCCCCGCGACGGCAGAACTCAACGATGCAGGAGAACCACAATCCCGGAAACTCACATTATGATTTGGACCAAAAAACGGGGGCAGGTCACTCGCTCTCCGGGTTATTCTCCTCGTTATCTGAAGGTCGCCGCTACTTCTCCGTGGGAAAACCTTTTTCATTCCATACCCGCCATCCGCCCCACATCGAACTGACATTTTTATAACCCATCTTCTGCAGATTCTCCGCCGCCAGCGCCGAGCGGAATCCGCCGCCGCAGTAGAGAACAATCGGCGCTCCAAAGTCTGGTGCCTGCGCTTCAATGTCCCGCTCGATGATTCCTTTCGAGAGCGGGACCGCGCCGGGCAGCCATCCTCGCGCGTACTCCTCGCCTTCGCGCACGTCGATCAGATGGAACTGTTCGCCCGCGTCCAGTTTCTTCTTTACGTCGTCGGTGGAAAACTCCTTGATCTTTTTGCGCGACGCCTCCACCAGCGCCAAAAATTGCGGGGAGTGAGCCTGGGCCATCGTGAATCTCCTTTATGAATTAGGATTGGGACTCGCGATCAAATGTAAAACCCACCGCTTCCAAAGGCAAGCGAATTCGACACACACGGAAGTGTGCGCGGAGGGTTCTAGTGGAGCGTCGAGGCGAGTTTGAGTTCCGCGCGGCCGTCTCGCCAGACGGCGTATTCGAGTTCCATGCCCGCGTTCATCGCCGCCGCGCCCACTTCGCCTTTCATATCAACGGCAACCCGGTGGTCCATCAAGGTCGAAAGCATAGAAGGACCACTCCGCCAGGCGGTTTTCTCCCTTTTCTTTGCATCGGGAGCACCACAGCTCATCCGCGCTGCGATGACCGCTATTACTTTGTAACTCACGGCAATTTAACCCTGCGCTGTCCTTTCCACTCATATCCGGCACAGGAGAGGACCATGCCCTCCGATGGAAGTCCTGCCATAATTGTTCGGCTATCTTTTCAGTGTCGATAGAAGTCGACTGCGCACTTCCGGAGGCGGCCAAGGGAGCCGGAATCAGAACCCCGACCAGGAAAACAAGGATTCCCCCAAAAGCGACGTATTGCTTTGACCGTAAAGTTTTCCTCATAGCGATCCACACCTTTTTAAAGTCCCAAGGGCAACGAAGCCGAGGCTGTCTCCTCCGTCTGGGCCAACCGTCCGGCGCGGAGCTTCGGGTAACCGGCGGCGGCGATCATGGCGGCGTTGTCGGTGGATAAGGCCGGCGAAGGAAAGAAGACCGGATAGCCACGGCGCGAGGCCTCTTGGGAGAAGCCCGCGCGTAACTCGCGGTTCGACGCCACCCCGCCTGAAACCATAATGGATCGAATCTGAGATCGCTCATCAGCAACATCTGCCGCCTTGAGCGTCCGCGAAACCAAGTCATCCACCACGGCGCGCTGGAAGCTCGCCACCAAGTCGAGCGTCTTCGCGCTCATCTGCCCGCGCAGCTCTTCCATACTAGAATTCGGCACTTGTTGCCGCCGCCACTGCTTGCGCTCCTCGGCTTCGGCATCAAGCCCTTCGTCCCGGACATAGTAGAGCACGGCCGTCTTGATGCCGCTGAAGCTGAAGTCGAGCGCATTGCCCTTCATCTTAGGCCGCCTGAACGTCACCGCCTTGGGATTGCCGTGCGGGGCAAGCTGGTCGATCACCGGCCCGCCGGGGTAGCCCAGAGCCAGGAGCTTGGCGACTTTGTCATAAGCCTCGCCCGCCGCGTCGTCCCGCGTCCGCCCGATTCGATCATATTGAAGGAGGCTGTTCTCACCATGGATTTCCACCTTACAGAGGTGCGTGTGCCCGCCGGAGACCACCAATGTCACGGCCGGGAACTCCGGCTCCGCGCCGCCCGTCATGCGCGCTTCGAGCAGCACGGCGTGGATGTGGCCTTCGAGATGATTGACGGCGACCAGCGGCTTCCCCAGCGCCGAAGCCAGCGCCTTCGCGTAACACCATCCGACCAGAAGCGACCCGATCAGTCCCGGCCCCTGCGTGGCGGCAATGCCGTCCACCGCGTCATACGTCAACCCGGCCTCGTCCAGCGCCTGCCGCACGATGGGGACGATGCGCTCGATGTGCGCGCGCGAGGCTAGCTCCGGCACCACGCCGCCGTATTTCGCGTGGATGGGCTCCTGCGAGGCGACGACGTTCGAGAGAATCCTCCGCCCGTCTTCCACCACCGCCGCCGCCGTCTCATCGCAACTCGACTCAATCCCTAGGATTCTCATGGTAATGGCAACTTCGGGAAATCATAGCATAGGGAGGCGATAGGACCTTTTGGCGATCTTACTAAATGTCAAAACTCATAGAGGCCCAATATGTACGAATTGCATATCGGCATGTTACAGCGCGCACCTTTTCTCGAGAACTCATTAGACTCGGAGAGCTTGGCTTTATTAGCTTTATGAGGGATGCAGCATTAAAAGATTGGATTGTAGAACTTGATTTTGGAGCCATCGGCAAATACTAAACTCCAAAACCGTTCCGGGGCATCCCTTCCGCCTCCTGTACGAACATCAAGCGCAGGTGATACAATACCGGCTTCCCCTACGGAATCTCTGAGGGGGGACGTATCCCTACACACCGGGTGGATTATGAGTTCAGCCAAAAAGATGAAGCATCGCAGTTGGGAAGTAACCGAAGGGCCGGAGCGCGCGCCGCACCGCTCCATGTTCCGCGCTATGGGGCTTAACGATAAGGACCTGGCGCAGCCGCTGGTGGGCGTGGCGAACACCTGGAACGAGCTGACGCCGTGCAATTTTCATCTCGACCGCTTGGCCAAGGAGGTGAAGGTTGGCGTGCGCGAGGCCGACGGCACGCCGCTCGAATTCGTCGCCATCACCGTCAGTGACGCCATCGCCATGGGCCATGAAGGCATGAAGACCTCGCTCATCACGCGCGAGGTGATTGCCGACTCGGTCGAACTGGTCGCCCTCGGCGAGCGGCTGGACGGGGTGGTCACCATCGCCGGCTGCGACAAGAGCCTGCCCGGCATGCTGATGGGCCTGGCGCGGCTGAATATCCCCGGCATCTTCCTTTATGGCGGCACCATTCTGCCCGGCAAGCTGGACGGCAAGAACGTAACAATTCAGGACGTTTTCGAGGCCGTCGGCTCCCACGCCCGCGGCCAGATGACAGCGGAGCAGTTGTACGAACTTGAATGCCGCGCCTGCCCGGCGGAGGGCTCCTGCGCCGGACTCTACACGGCAAACACCATGGCCTCGGCCAGCGAAGCGCTCGGCATGTCGCTCCCCGGCAGCGGCTCGGTTCCGGCCGTGGCGGAGTCGCGCCATGCGGTCTGCCGGGAGACGGGCAAGGCGCTGATGAACCTGCTCGCGAGCGACATCAGGCCGCGCGATATTTTGACGAAAAAAGCTTTCGAGAATGCAATCACCGTGGTCATGGCCATGGGCGGCTCGACGAACTCCGTGCTGCACCTGCTGGCCATCGCGCAGGAGGCGGGCGTCGAGCTTACGCTTGACGACTTCGAACCCCTCCGCGCCCGGACACCTCACATCGTGGACATGCGTCCCGGCGGGCGGTTCGTGATGGCGGACCTCGACCGCGTGGGCGGAATGCCGCGCGTGATGAAGGTCCTGCTGGAAGCCGGCCTGCTCCACGGCGACGCAATGACGGTGACCGGCAAGACGGTGAAAGAGAATCTAGAACAGGTGGACTCCTCGGTTGACGGGGAAGTGATACGGCCCGTGAAAAAACCCATCAGCCCGACCGGAACTTTAGTCATCCTGAAAGGCAACCTGTCGCCGGAAGGCAGCGTTATCAAAGTTGCGGGCGTGAAGAACCGGAAGCACGAAGGCCCGGCGCGGGTCTTCGACCGCGAAGAGGACGCCTTCAACGCCATCCTGAAGGGAGACATCCGTGCCGGTGACGTGATCGTCATCCGCTATGAGGGGCCGAAGGGCGGACCCGGCATGCGGGAGATGTTGGCCGTGACGGGCGCGCTCTACGGACAAGGTCTAGGCGAGTCGGTGGGGCTGATCACCGACGGCCGCTTTTCCGGCGCGACGCATGGAATGATGGTCGGCCACGTTGCCCCTGAGGCGGTGCGGGGCGGCCCGATTGCCGCGCTCAAAGACGGCGACGTGGTCTTGATCGACGCGGAAACCGGCAAGCTGGAAGTAAAATTGGACGCGAAGGAGATCGAATCCCGCCTGAAGAGTTGGCGCGAGCCGCCGCCGCGCTACCCCTCTGGTGCGTTGGGGAAATACTCGCGGCTGGTCTCTTCGGCGGCGCAGGGAGCCGTCTGCGGCTAGAAACGGTTTCCGAGCCGTCCTTGACAAGGCCGATTTGCGGTTCCTATAATTTAGTGAAGGCAAGAGCGCGGGGAGACGGCGCGGCGGTAAGAGTTCCAGAGCGGGAATAACTCAGTGGTAGAGTGCGACCTTGCCAAGGTCGAAGTCGCGGGTTCGAATCCCGTTTCCCGCTCCAGATTCCAGCCCCCAGACCCTAAGAAACTGTTCCGGCGCGGTACCCAAGTGGTAAGGGAGAGGTCTGCAAAACCTTTATGCGTGAGTTCGATTCTCACCCGCGCCTCCAACGTTTTCCTGCACTTCGTTGAACCCGCACCAGTTACCCTGCATTCGTGACTTTGGCCTAATCGCGGCAAACTGCGACCTTGCCCCCCTCGGCGCCTGTGACGTGTGGCCCTCGACGCATTCAACGTCTTCAACCGAGTCAACTTCAGCCGCGTGGTGGGCAATGAGAGTTCGTCCTTCTTCGGCCAACCGGTCTCGGCCTGGCCGGCGCGTCGGCAGCAACTCTCCGCCCGGGTTGGTTTTTAAAATTTAAAAGGGGGGAACGCCTCGATGGGGAAGCGTCCCCTTTTTTTTGTTTTTACGCGCGGATCTTCTTCCCCTTTGCATCCCACACAGCCGCTGTCTTCTTGAAGTAGGAGTAATTCGCCAAGTGACAGCCGAGGGCGGCGTGATTGCCGAAGACCTCGTTTTCCACCGTCCGCATCCTGGTCCGCACGGCGTTGACGAAAGTTGCCATGTGGTCGGAACTGTCGCTGTAGCCGCTCGGCGTCGTATAGGTTTCTGCGCCTTCCTCCTGGGTGGAGTAGCCGAGCGGTGCGGGCGAGGGATGTTTTTCCCGGTAATCCCGCAGGTATTCGCTCCGCAGCCGGACAGGCCAGCCGTTGATGGAGTAGGCTTCGGGTTGGGGGCCGGTCTGCTGCGGCGTGTAGGTGAGCGTGGAGCCGCGGATGATCATCGTCCCCTTGGTTCCGAAGAAGCCGATCAACTCGCCGCCTTCGTTGTTGAGGTTGCAGCGGAGCGAGACGCGGAACGTCGGATAGTCGTAGAGCGTCCAGATCAGGTCGGGGAATTCTCGTCCGTCTTTCCAGCGGTAGAGGCCGCCGGACGACTGCGCCCGCTCGGGCACCGTATCGGTCCCGGTGATGTAGTGGATGCCGGAGATTAAGTGGACGAACAGGTCGCCCGCCAGTCCGGAGCCGAAGTCCTCGTAGCACCTCCAGCGGAAGAACCGAATCGGGTCGTACCCGCGCTTCGGCGCGTCACCCAGAAAGCGATTCCAGTCGATGGTCTTTTCGCTTGCATCCGAGGGAACCGGATGGACCCAAGCGCCGCTGGCCGAGTTCCGGTCCCAAAAGGCCTCGATCGCTGTCACCTGGCCGAGCTTGCCGGACTCATAAATCTCCTTGGCCTTCGCGTAGAGAACGGAGCTGACGCGCTGGCTGCCCACCTGAACCATGCGTTTGTTCTTCTGCGCGGCCTCGACCATCGCAAAGCCGCCCTCCACCGTGTGGGACATCGGCTTTTCGCAATAGACGTCCTTGCCGGCGTTGCAGGCGTCGACCAGAAGTTTCCGATGCCAGTGGTCGGTCGTGGCCACGATGACGGCGTCGATGTCCTTGCGGTCGAGGATTTCGCGGTACTCGCGCGTGCCGGGTACGTCGCTTTTTCCGATCGCTTCACGGCCGGCGTCGTGGCGGCTGTCGTAGAGGTCGCAAAGAGCGACCCACTCAACGCCGGGGACCCGGCGGGAGGCTCTCAGAATATTGCAGCCCCGTATGCCGGTGCCGATAATCCCCAGCCGCACCGTGTCGGATGGCGGCGCCGGATTCTTTCCCGCCCAAAGCGATCGTGGTTCGAGCAGGGTAACGTTGGCGGCGGCCCCCAGCGCCGCTCCCTTCGCCCCCAGGCGGATGAAATCACGTCGAGTAAACCTTTTCCTCCCCATAGGAATCCATACCTCCTTGCCGAATCTTATGCAGCTTTAACTGAAACGATGGCGCTTCCGCGCCCCCTCAGTTTGCTCGAAATCAGCGGCCCGGTAAAGGATTTGTTGAAAAAACTGCTTCTCTTAGGCCATCAGCGCCTGCTTGCAATAGGCGAGGCACTTTTTCATCTCCTCGAGCGTGTCCGCTCCATCGTACATCGTACTCGATGTTGGCCGGAATGGCGTACTTACTGTCCCGCAGCAGGGCCAGCACCTCCTTGACGGGCGTATCCCCCTGGCCGAAGGGAACCACATCGCCCTGGTTCTTTTCCCGGTCCTTGAGGTGGAGCGTCACGATGTTGGCGTTATTTTTTTCGATAAAAGGAACCGGGTCGAATCCGGCGGCGACGAAATGGCCGATGTCCAGGTTGACGGCGATGTATTCGGAGGCGCCTCGGCGCGCCTTGTCGAAATCATCGGGCGTCGCGAAGTCGTTCTCCCAGATTCTGGAGTGGTTGTGCATGCCGACGCGCATCTTGTATTTCTTGGCGAACGGGTCCACGCGCATCGCCGTGCTGACGTTCGAGGAGGCGGTAATCACTTTCGCGCCCAAGGCCTTGGCCATCTCAAAGCCGCGCTCCATCTCGCCGTCGGTAAAGTCGTCCCGGAAGCTGTAGTTGTAGGCGTAGACGTCGACGCCGGCGTCGCGGAACTTCTTCCCGGCCGCCGCGAACTCGTCCAGCGAGACCGTCATGCGCCACTTACGAATTCCCTCGCGGCCCCCTTCTCTCGGTTGGCCGTTGACCCTTTCCAGGTGGCCCTGCCAGAGTTCCGCCGAGCCGATGCCGGTTTCGACAAAGCCTGCAATGGCCTCGTCGAGCCCTCGGTCGCGGAAGCTGTAGCTCTGCGCGCCGATTGAGGATGCCGCGAAAGGTGGAGTTGATCGCCGCGGGCGAGGCGGCAAAAAGCGCTTGCGGGTCGAGCAGGGTCGCTTGCGCGGCGGCTCCCAGCGCCACCCCCCCCGCTCCCAGGCGCATGAAGTCACGACGGGCCATCTTGTTTCTTCCCATAGGAATCCGTACCTCCTTGTTGGATCTTATGGTGCTTTAACTGAAACGATTGCGCTTCCGCACCGCCCCGCCGCTTCCTGCTTAGGGATGTAGGCCGGCAAAGTGTAGGAGTGTCCATATGTTTCGAGCGTATTCCTCCTTGGCGCACACACCCGCAGGCCGTCGAAAGCCCTTCCTTATACTATGTTCTTCGGGTACAGAGAGGGGGGTCTTTGAGGCGGACCTGCTGTGTCGCATGAATTTTCCGGATTATAAAGTACAGTGGAATTATTTGATTTTTATGACGAGGCCCACTGCTGCCGATTGGCTTCAAGCTTTTTGCGGAAGCCGGGGCGGCCGAGGACTTCGCGGTTGACGATATGGGGCGGGACTTCGCCCTTAAAAACCGACAGGACGCTCCGCAGCGCCGACTCCCCGGTGCCGCGGATGCACTGGTCGGTGACGCCCAGCGAATGGGGCGTGAGGAGGACGTTATCCAATTTCAATAAAGGATCGTCGTCGTCCATCGGTTCCCGGGTGAAGACGTCGAGGCCGGCCCCGCGGATTCGTTTTTCCTGGAGGGCGAGCGTCAGGGCTTTCTGGTCGACGATGGGGCCGCGGGCGGTGTTGATGAGGTAGGCGGTCGGTTTCATCCAGCCGATCTCCCGCTCGCCGATCAGCCCTTGCGTCTCCGGCATCAGCGGGCAATTGACGCAGACGAAGTCGCTCTTTCGCATTAGGGTCTCCAAGTCTGTCAGTTCTACTTGAAGCCCGGCCACCGACTCTGGGGTCGTGAAGGGGTCGGAAGCAATGTGGACCATGCCGAAAGGCTGAAGCAGCCGAAACAGTTCTTTGCCGATGTTGCCGACGCCCACCGAGCCGACCGTGCGTCCCACCACTCCCCGGCCCTCGATTTCCAGCCGCCGCGCCCAGCCTGTTGCCCGAAACAGCCGGTCTTTGGCCGCCACTTCGTGGGTGAGAGCCAAAATCAGGGTGACGATGGCCGTTGCCATGGGCCGCCGGATGCCGTCGGGGGTGATGGTGAGCAAGACCTCGTTGTCCGTAAGGGCTTCGACGTCCATCCTGTCATAACCCACTCCCAAGCGGGCCAGGACGGAGAGACGCATATTCTTTCCGCCCAGGATCGCGCGAGTCAGGCGCTGGCCCCCCAACAGCAGCGCGTCGAAGTCTGCAATCTGCTCGGGCGCCACCTCGGGCGGCATGGAGCGGAAAATTTGATATTCAACGCACGCTTCGGCTCGGAGCAGGTCCAGGCCTAAGTCCAGCTCGCCCTCGGCGGGCATAAAATCGCATGTGAGGGAGACTTGAAAATTTCGACTCATAAATGACCTTAATCCTTAATTCAGAGATGTTTGCGGGGAAATAAGGACGGCATGATTGCAGCCCAGTTGCCTATGATCAGCTCCCTGATATATTTCCCGCTCGACAATTAAATTGAGCGTTATCATCATAGCGAATTTTCCAACCCAGCGCACAGTATGTTTTTACGGAGGTAACCGTAGTACCCAGCAAAAGGTTTTCCCGCCGCCGGACTTGCCGGCAAGGCCATGGTTCTTGTGCCGAGCAGTTTCGAAGCCGCGTCGTTGGCGGTTCCGCCGAGCGAGAGGATCGGCCTGGGTGTGACCGGGCGGGGCGCGTGATCTATGCCAAGTACGGGATCTATGTTTGACGGTCCCCGCCGCCCGGGCTTTGAGCGGGCATCCCTGTTTCGGGGTAGAGCGCCTGCGGGAAATCCTCCCGGATACGGTAGGCGATGCCCGGCGCGGTGAGCGTGTAGGTTCTCCAGAAATTTTCCCGGTCGGCTCCCACATCTTCCAGGTTGAAGGCGGCGACGATTCCCAGTGAAATCAGGATTCTCCCCAAACCTTGCTTTCCCTCCAGAATCAAACGCTTCACTTCCTCGTGTTCGACGGTGATGTCGGCCACCCCCTTGCAGACCTTTCGATCCTTGAGGGCCGGGCAGACCAGCGAGACCTCGCGCCGGATACGGTTCCCTTCCTGCTGGGACTGCGAGACGACGCGCACCTCCACCGGCGCGCCGAAGTAGGCCGTCAACGCCCCTTGCAGCGTCCCGGCCGTCGCCAGCAGCACCCGCTGCACCGGGTTTAAATCCCGAATCAGGCTGAGCACCTTCTCGAAGTCAAGAATTTCCATGTGGCTCCCTTGGGAAAGAGGAGTTGCTCTTTTCCCGGTAGATTTTCCCTTCGCCCTTCCCGCTACCAGTTTACCTAAAACAGGTGATTCCGAGTAGCCGTTCGCCGGCCGGTGCGAGGCCTGTTCGTATTCTGCCCAATGTGCGAACATAGAGCAGCGTTTATGGAAAAGCGTTACTAAAATTGCGTTTATGAAAAAAGTAGATGTCCTTGTCATCGGCGGTGGGGTAATCGGCGTCTGCGCGGCGTATTACTTGGCCCAGGCCGGGCGGAAGGTGACGTTGGTCGAAAAAGGGGAAATCTGCTCGGGCTGCTCTTACGGCAACGCCGGTTTGGTCTCCCCCAGCCACGCGATTCCGCTTGCCGCGCCCGGCGTCTGGCAGAAGGGGCTGAAGTGGATGTTCGACCCGGAAAGCCCCTTTTACATCAAGCCCCGCCTCAACCTCGATCTGCTCAGGTGGCTCTGGCGTTTCCAGCGATCCTGCACGAAGAGCAGGGCACGGACGAGCCTGCCGGTGCTCGGAAGCCTGATGCGCGCCAGTGTCGATCTTTTCCGGGAGCTGGCTCGGTTGCCGGGCCTTGAGTTCGGTTTCCGGCAAGAGGGCTTGTTGATGCTCTTTCGGACCGGTCGGGGTTTTGAAGAGGGCTTGAAGGAAGCCGAGTGGGTGCGGGAGGTGGGAATCGAGTCGACGGCGATGACGCCGTCCCAGGTGCGCGAGAAGGCTGCGCACGCTCTGGCGAGCCTTGCCGGTGGAATTTACTATCCCGGCGACGCTCACCTGCAACCGGCTGATTTCGTCGGCAGCCTTGCCCGCGCGGCGGCGAGCCAAGGAGCCTGTCTCTGCCCGTCGACCGAAGTGCTGGCGATGGAAACCTCCGGCAGGATAATTTCAAACGTCAAGACGACTCGCGGCGATTACTCTCCCGACCAGGTTGTGCTGGCCGGAGGCGCCTGGTCGCCCCTGGTGAGTCGCGACCTCGACATCCGTCTGCCGATCCAGGCCGCAAAAGGATACAGCCTGACGTTCCGCCGTCCGGACGGCTGCCCGTCTTTTCCCATCCTGTTTGCCGAGACTAAAGTCATTGCCACTCCGATGGGCGGGACGTTGCGGCTGGCCGGAACGCTGGAGCTGACCGGGCTCGACCTATCGATCAATACCCGCCGCGTAAAGGTCGTTCGGCGGGCCGCTTACAGCTACGTTTCCGGATTGGAGAATTTGGAGCTGATCGAAATCTGGCGCGGCCTCCGGCCCTGCACGCCGGACGGGTTGCCCATCGTCGGCCCCCACAGCGGGTATGAAAATCTGATTGTCGCCTCCGGCCACGCCATGCTCGGCATCACCCTGGGGCCGATCACGGGCAAGCTCGTCTCGCAGTTGATCACCGGCGAAGAACCGATGGTCGATGTCTCCGCTCTCCGCTGCGAACGTTTCCCCTAAACGGGTGTCCCATCCTTCGGGCGGAAGCTCACCAAGTTGATGAACGACTATCCGGAGATCGACCGCGAACAAACCGTCCGGGCCCTCTTGATGGAGGTTCGTCAGTCGCCCGAATTCCGGGCGCGCGATCTTATGCCGAAGGATTGGCTGGCGGCCGAACGAAAGCGGATCGAAGCGAAGGGCATTCAGGATTTCCAGACCATTGTGAGCCGAGGCATCTCAAACCGGTTGCTGGTTGGGAAGGAGATTGAGGCGATCGAAAAGCTCGCTCCAAGCGGTAATGCCAAGGTCGTGATCATCGGCGGTAAGGACGGCCTGCCGCTGATTTTGAACTCCAGATAAGCATGCCGTCGTAGGGCGCGATGGGAGAATTTGGGCCGGGTTGCTGCCTACGTCGCTTCCCGCGAAAGCCACGGTAATTGAGATCGAAATCTTACCCTAACAGAGAAAGAAAGTGTGGCTACTGCGCGGCGGGCTGCTCGGTTGCCGCAACTTCAATCTCCGCCTCCACCAACTTCTGAATCTGCTCCCGTGACTCGCGCGACCAGCCGCTGAAGACATTCAGTACATTCCTGTGTTCATCCAGAAGAAACGACATCGGGATGTTCACCTCATCGCCGGAGAAGATCTTTTCCAACGTCGTCTCCTCGGTCGTGTAGATCGAGTATGTGACGCCGAGTTCTTTTAGAAATTGTGGAATCCGGTCGCGCGTTTCGAGATCAATGCTGATGCCGACAAGGTCGATCTTCGCTGCCTCGAATTGGGGGCGCAAATGCTCGAGTTCCGGCATCTCTTCCCGGCAGGGGATGCAATACGTCGCCCACAGATTCACGAAAGAGCGCCGCCCAGGCCGCACCAAATCTTTTAGTTTCAACGATTTTTGGTCCAAGGTTTCGAGCTTCAAGTCCGGGAACGCTTCTCCCTTCCGGAAGCGCAGCTTGGCGTAGAGCATCTCTTCCCCCGTGAGTGGGTCCACCAGTTGGAAACGCTTCTCTTTCACCATCATCCAAGGGGCGTCCTTGCCTTCGGTGAGTATGAGCGAGCTGCCCGCTGCGACCTTGGTGAGCGTTTGCGTCTTGCCGCCCGGCCCAGAACCTGGCCAAGTCACCGTCACCCATTCGGCGGTCTCGTCTTTGCCGAGTCCGAAGACCAGTCGCGGGTCGCTCTGCGATAGGAAGCCGCTGCCGCCCGACTTCACCTTGGTCAGAATCCCCGCCGAGGTCTTCACCCGTACCACCGCTCCGAAGGCGTCCCGCCCGCTCTTGGTTCCTTCCAGCGTGACGCGGATGAAGTTGTTCTTCTGCCCCACGTTGTTGCGGAACAGGTAGTGAGCTTCGCGTTGCAGCGTGGTAAGGAAGATGTCCGTGTCTCCGTCATTATCAAAGTCGGCGAAGACGGCCCCGCGTCCGTCGCTGAGCGAATCGACGCCCGAGATGCCGCTGATATCGATGTACTTTTCCCCTCTGACGTTCAGTCCCAGGTAGTCGCGCTCGAAACCGCTGAAGGAGAACCCTTGCTGAAAAATCTGGCTCATGTGGTTGCCCTGGTACTGATCGTTCCCGGCCTTTTCCACCTTTTCGGAGGCGGCCACGACGTGGCGCCAAAAGAGGCTTCAGGTATCCTTCATCGATCGGCCGGAGATGAACCCGTTCGGCGTGTAGACGTCTTCCCAGCCGTCGTTGTCAAAATCGATAAAGCCGCCCCCGAAGGCCCAACCGGCGGAGAACCCTCCCACTTTGGCGGTAACGTCTTCAAACTTTCCTTCGCCGTTGTTCCGGTAGAGGCTGTTGCCGGCGGCGAGTTTGTTCAGCAGGCCTGCGCCCGCCTGTTTATTATCAGCTGGGGAATCCGGATAGAGCCGCTTCAGAATCCGGTTGCCCGCGGTCGAGGACATGTTCGTCACGTGCAGGTCGAGCCAGCCGTCGTTGTTGTAGTCGCCGAAGGAGATGCCCATGCCGAAGCCGGGGTCCATGATTCCTTGCGCCTCGGCGGCCTCGACGAAGCGGGTTCCTTCGTTCCGGTAGTAACCGTTCTCGCCGAAGTCGTTCGCCACGTAGAGGTCCAGGTCGCCGTCGGCGTCGACGTCGGCAAAGGCGGCGGCGTAGGACCACCGTCCGTCGTTCGCGCCCCATTCTTCACCCGCTTCGCGAAACGTCCCGTCGCCTTGATTGAGGAAAAGCAGATTCGGCGTGCCGTTTGTCGCCTTGCCCCACGAGTTCGGCAGCACGCTTCCGTAGCGGTTGTAGGAGGCCACGTAGATGTCCGTATAGCCGTTGCCGTCCACGTCCGCCGCCGCGGCGCTGAAGCCCACCGCGAACTTGCCCACCTTCGCCGGACCTGAGGCGTCCCAGAACTGAAGCTCCCCGTCGGGAATCAAGCGATTCTCAAGCAGTGCCTGCGGGCCGACCGTGGCCAGGAAGAGGTCCAGGTCGCCGTCGTTGTCGAAGTCGAGGAGTAGCGGGGAAGAACCCAGCGGCGCAAACGCCACCATGGATTCTTGCGAGGCGTCGCGAAAGTCGCCGTTGCCGGTGTTGAGATAGAGATAATTCGACTCGACCCCGGTCGCCACCACGTCCAACAATCCGTCGTTGTTGACGTCTCCGGCCGCCGCGCCGTGGAAGACGAATCCTTCATTCGGCTCGGTGCCGAAGGGAGGAAACAGTGCCGCCACCTTGGCCGGTACGGACACCTCGCTGAAGAGGTCCTTGGTCGCCACTTTCGATTCGAGCGGTTCGAACATGATTCGCCGAATCGCCCAGGGCTTCTCGTCTTCTTCTTTGTTCTCTTTTGCGACTTCTACTCTGATTGCCTCAACTTCTCTTATGGCTTCAACTTCGGACCAGCCGGTGAGCCATTCGCGGTGCCCTTCCAGGTCGCGCCCGATGATAAAGAAGAAGACCCGGGCCGAGGCCACAGAGATTGAAGTTGCCGATTGATCGAACGTCGCCCCCTTGACCTTGAAGCGGACATCTTCGATCGCGGAGAAATGACCCAGCAAAGACTCCACGTCCTTGATAAAGTCGGCGCGGGAGATGGTCTCCGGCTTCGTCGTCTGCCGCCAGCCGTGCCGCCGCACCCACTTCACTTCATCCGTTGCAGGTGTTGCCTCATGCGGCAGGCGGTTGGTCGCAATCGAATCGGCGAAGAATCTTCCCACCGCCTTCAGGTCGCGGTCCCGCAGGTTGACGGAGAGTTCCAGCAGATCGTTGGCCAACGATTCCGAGAGGTCTTCGACGGTTTCAAGTCCCTGGCGGTTGAACTGTTGCGGCGGCGAGGCTGTCGCCGCAAGCGCTGCCGCGGCGGCCACGAATACCAGCGCGAATCTTCTTATAGAGCGGGCCATAATTCCCTTACTTTCTTTCATCTCTCTTTTTCGGCTGATCCCCAATAATAGTACTTCAATTTTCGCCGGAACGGCTCAGATATGGGATGGGGTTGGATGAACTATAGAGCACTCTCACAATTTTGAAATTTGGGCTAAAGAGTCTGTGTGAAAGCTCCTCTTGACGGACGAGTATAATGTGTCGTCAGGAGGGTGAGATGAAATTTCTTCCGTACAATCCGGAGCAAGCCTACCTGTTGCCGCCGCGAGTGGCGGACGTGCTGGGTAAGGAGCATCTCTGTTTTTTTCTGCGTCGGGTGGTGGATCGATTGGATTTGAACTCCTTCGAGGAGGCCTACGAGGACGAGGGGCGTCCGGCGTACGCGCCGGAGCTGTTGGTGGCGGTGTGGCTGTACGCTTATGCGCTGGGGGTGACCTCGTCGCGGCGGCTGGAGCAGCGGGTGCGGGAGGATTTGGCGTTTCGCTACTTGGCGGCCGGGGCGACGCCGGATTTCTGGACGCTGAACCAGTTTCGTCGGCAGCACGGGCGGGCGCTCAACGATCTGTTCACGCAAGTGGTGGAGTTGGCGCGCGCGGCGGGGTTGGGACGCCTGGGGCATGTAGCGATCGATTCGACCCGCGTGGCGGCGAACGCCTCGCCGAACCGGGTGGAGACGAAGGAGCGTCTGCGCGCCGAGCGGGCGCGAATCCGTCGCCGGATTCGGCGCTGGCAGCAAGCCTGCAATGCCGACGATCCCAACGAAGCGTCCGGATTGGAGCTGAAGAAGGAGGAGATGACACGCCTCCAGGAGCGGCTGGCCGAGATTCCTTCGCGCCTCGAGCAGTTGAAGAGAGCCCGGCAGCGACACATTTCCCGGACCGACCCCGACAGCCGTTTTCTGCGCGACCGCCGAGGCTTCACTTTGGGATACACGGTGGATGTCGCCGTCAGCGAGGATCATCTGATCGTCGAGCAGCGTGTGACACAGGCGGCCACCGACAATGCTTCGCTGTGCTTCCCGTGGTGGAGGCGGTCGAGCGGCGCTACGGGGAAATGCCACAGAAAGTAAGCGCCGACAGCGGCTCCTTTTCGGTGAAGAACTTGGAGGCCCTGACCGCCTCCGGCATCGACGCCTATGTGCCGGACTCCAACATGGCCCACGCTTTGAATCGGGGTGGACGCGTGCGGCATCGTACCCGACATCCTGAGCATCGGCGCATGCGACAGAAACTCCGCAGCCCGACCGGACGCGCCGTCTACCGGCGACGAAAGGCTCTCATCGAACCCGTCTTCGGAGTCCTGAAGGAACAACGCGGGATGAGACGCTTCCGTCGGCGCGGGTTGGCGAAGGTGGCTGTCGAGATGCTCCTGGCGGCCACCGCCTATAACTTGACACGGCTCTACCACGCGCGGCCGAGCTTCGTTACCCCTCCCGGCTAGCCTCGCCCGAACCGGTAAGCGCTGCGAACTCATCGACCAGGAAGAACCGAACGCCATGGAACTGAAATTTCTATTGCCAATAAAATAAGTGTCGTGTTTTCACACGGACTCTAAAGGGGATCGCTCTCCAAAGCAGCCGGCTGGCGAGCGTGATTCGCGGACATATTTCGAAGGAATTGTACCGAAATCTTGCCCATGACCTCTTTACGCGCCTTTTGAGCACGCGGAAGCGCGTCATCGCCGAACGGCAACTTGAGATACTGGAGATATTGTTTCGCGATGATCGAATCGAATTTGATAGGCTGATTAAAATCACATCCGGCTCGTATAAATCCGTAAAGAACCCTCGAAAGGCAATTACACGGGACTTGAATCGCTTAGCTGATCTGTCAGCCATCGTTATTTCTTTAGACGACAAGAATCGATACCAAATCGAATTGAACCTTGAATGGCCCAGTATCATTACCGAAAGCGAATTCTTTGAAAAGATAGAGGCGCTTCCCAAGTCCAAAACTCACTCGTTCCTATCTCAAAAAGACGAAGCTACCCAAGAGAAGGAAAGTGGCTCCTGATATTTAAGAGCTTCACAATTTTCTTCGCGGCTTGGGTTTCTTTCACAGAGGCGAGCGGGCTTACTACCCTAATTCCTATCGTACTTGCCACCCGCGTTGACACCTATGGAATCTAATCTTTATACTTCAATATGCCGGCTTGCGAGACGGCGTCTGACGGAATCTGTTCCTCATGAGTAAAAAAAATTCTCTGATTCGCAACCTCAGCGACGTGGTGGGGTCCGGTGGTGTTTTGTCGCACCCCGAGGACCTGATGCTCTATGAGTACGACGGCCTCTCCGTCGAGCGGCAGCCCGACGCCGTCGTCTTTCCCACCACCACCCTTCAGGTTTCCGAATTGGTCAAGCTGGCCCTCAAGAGGAAGGTTCCTGTGGTAGCGCGCGGCGCCGGCACCAGCCTGAGCGGCGGCCCGGTGGCGGTCCAAGGCGGGCTGGTTCTCTCCTTCGCCCGCATGAAAAAAATCCTCGAAATCGATCTTGATAATGAGCGCGCCGTCGTCCAGCCGGGTGTGGTGAATCTGGACCTGACGCTGGCCGTTTCCGACCAAGGCTTCTACTTCGCCCCCGACCCTTCTTCGCAGAAGGCCTGCACCATCGGCGGGAACGTGGCGGAAAATTCCGGCGGGCCGCATACGCTGGCCTACGGGGTGACGACGAATCACGTCCTGGGGCTGACGGTGGTGCTGCCCGACGGCGAGGTCATTCGCACCGGCGGAAAGAACGGCGAGCCGTTGGGGTATGACCTGACGGGCGTGGTGGTGGGGTCGGAAGGAACCGTCGGCTTGGTCACGGAAATCACCGTCCGTCTCTTGCGCCGGCCTGAGGCCGTTAAGACCATGCTCGCCATTTTCGATCAAGTGGCCGACGCGACGCGAACCGTTGCCGCCATCACGGCGCGGCGGATTACGCCTGCGGCGCTGGAGATGATGGACGGGCTTACCCTGCGCGCCGTCGAGGAAGCCACGCGGGCCGGCTACCCGATGGATTCGGCGGCGGTCCTCTTGATAGAAGTTGAAGGGTTGCATGAGGGCGTCGAGGTGCAGGCCGGGCAGATTCAAGAGATTTGCCGGGAAAACAACGCGCGAAAGGTTCCCGTGGCGCGGGACGCCGAAGAGCGCGACCTGCTCTGGCGCGGGCGCAAGAACGCTTTCGGCGCTCTCGGCCGTATTACTCCGAATTTTTACGTACAGGACGGCGTTATCCCCCGCACGCGGCTGCCTGAAATGCTCGAACTTATAGAAAATGTAGGGAAGAAGTACCATCTTCGCATCGGGAATATCTTTCATGCCGGAGACGGGAATCTTCATCCGTTGCTGCTCTTTGACGCGCGCAACCGCGAGGAATCGGAAAACGTCGTCAAGGCGGCGAAGGAGATCATCACCGCCTGTGTGGAGATGGGCGGCTCGCTGTCGGGCGAGCACGGCATCGGCCTTGAAAAAAATGAATTAATGCCGCTCGTCTTCTCTGAGGACGACATAGCCGCCATGGAGAAAGTAAAGAAGGCCTTCGGCGCGGGCGCGATGTTCAATCCGGGAAAGGTGTTTCCCTCCGGCAAGATGTGCGGCGAGCTGCGCGTGCAGACCAGCGCCGGCGGATAAATTTTATGACCACGACGACCGAAAACGTAATCTCCACGTTTTCTTCGCTGCTGGGTGAGGCGCGCGTAAAGACGGACGAGGCGACGCGAAAAAACTTCGCTCTCGGCAATCTTCTTCCCGAATGCGTCGTTTCACCCGGCGCGGAGGAGGAGGTGGCGGCAGTGCTGCGCCGGGCGGCGGAAGCGGACCTTGCCGTCGTACCTTGCCGCAACGGCACGAAGCTCGGCATCGGCAACAGACCGCATCGCTACGACGTGGCGCTCTGCCTGCGTCAGATGAACCGCATCTGGCACTATGAGCCGAAGGACCTGACGGTGACGGTCGAAACCGGCATGAAACTTTCCGATTTTGAATACTTCGTCGGCAAGTCGGGCCTCTGGCTGCCGCTTGACCCGCCGTTTGAATCGCAGGCCAGCATCGGCGGCGTGCTGGCGTCGAACTCAAGCGGCCGCTCGCGGCTCTTTTACGGGCAACTTCGCGACATGACGCTCGGCATGACCATTGCCACCGCTGACGGCAAGCTCATCAAAACCGGCGGCCGCGTGGTGAAGAACGTCACCGGCTATGATTTGAGCAAATTGATGATCGGCTCGTTCGGCACCCTCGGCGTCATCACGCAGGCCAGCTTCAAGCTCTACCCGCTGCCGCCGGTCCGCCGCAGTTTTCGGGTGCGGGTGCAGGAACTGGTTCAAGTTCACGATTTTCGCCGTCGTCTTGCCGTCCTGCCGATTGCGCCGCTGGCGATGGAATTTTTGGATGAGAAGGCCGCGCCGCTCGCCTGGGAAGGCACTTCGTTCGGCGGGGCGGATTCGGGGCTGGAAGTGTGGATCGAGGCCGGAGGGGTCGAGGCCGTCGTCGAGCGCAGCGCGAAAGAGTTGGCGGCACTGGCCTCCGCCGTGGATGCGAAAATCGAAGAAGTCGATGAGGAGCGCGGGAAGTCTGCCTGGTCCCGCCTCCGGGAATTTCGCTCTTGGCTGCCGGAGTCCTACCCTGGGGCGGTTCTGCTCAAGGCCAATCTCCCCATCGGCGACGCCGAAGAGTTCATAGCCCGCGCTACTTCTCTTATGGAAGCGGAGTTTAGGGAGGACGGCCCGGGCCGATGCGCCGTCTTTGCGCATCTGGGGTCCGGTGTGGTTCATTTTTGGGGGCTGGAGCCGCTGGAAGGGAAGGTGGCCTGGATTCTGCGCCTCCGTGAACTTGCCGAGCAGTTGCACGGCTCCCTGCGCGTGGAGCTTGCACCGGCTCGGATCAAGGCCGAAGTCGATGTTTGGGGAGACGTCGGGGAGAGTCTCCGCGTCATGCAAAGGATGAAGGCTGCCTGGGACCCGAAGAACACACTCAGCCCCGGGCGCTTCGTCGGCGGAATTTAACTCACGCGGGAGTAAATCGGAAATGGCAACCAGGGTGGAAGTGTCGTCTCCAAAGCAAATGTCGGCGCGAAAGGAAGGAGTTTCCTCAGGGACTTCCTCTGGCGGTTACGGGCCGGGCCAAGCTCCCGCATGGGAGGATTTCTCAAAGTGTATCCGCTGCGGTCTCTGCCTGAACGCCTGCCCAACCTATCGGGAATTGGGCGTGGAGATGGACTCCCCCCGCGGGCGAATCTATCAGATGGTTCAGGTAGAGCGTGGCCGCCTGCCGCTGGATCAGAGTTTCGTCCGCCACATGGATTCCTGCCTGGGGTGCCTTGCCTGTGAGACGGCCTGCCCGTCGGGCGTCGAGTACCATAAGTTAATTGAGGCCGCCCGCAGCCAGATTGAGCGTTTCTACAAGCGGTCGCCGATGACCGGTTTGCTGCGGCGCTTGTTCCTGCAGGGGCTGACCTCTCCCGTTTTCCTGAAGACGGCCGGGTTGATGCTCCGGTGGGTCCAGCGTCTGGGGATTGAAGCCGTGATGCGAAGAACGGCGAAGCTCTTCAGCCGCCGCTTGTATAACATTACCCGCCTTGCCCCGCGGATGGACCGGAGGTTCTTTTTCGAGCAGCTCGGTACGATGGCGCCGGCTGAGGGCGAGCCCCGTTACCGGGTGGCGTTCTTTGCCGGATGTATTACGAACCTCTCTTTTTCGGAGTTGAACGAAGCGACCGTGCGGGTGCTGGCGCGGAACGGCTGCGAAGTGGTCATCCCGAAAGATCAGGTCTGCTGCGGGGCGCTGCACGTTCACTCCGGAGTTCCGGACACGGCGCGGAGCCTGGGGAGGCGGAATTTCAAAGCCTTCGCCGAGTTGGTGGACGGGGGAAAACTGGACGCCATCATCACCAATGCGGCGGGCTGCGGCTCGGTGCTGAAGGAATATCCGGAGCTGTTTGCGGAAGAGAAGGATCTGCCGGCGGCGACGAAGTTCAGTTCGCGGGTGCGCGACGTGACGGAATTTCTTGCCGAAATCGGTTTGAGCCGGAAGCCGGGGCCGGTGGCAGTCCGCGCCACCTATCAGGACCCCTGTCACCTGGGTCACGCGCAGCGGATTCGCTCCGCCCCTCGGCGGCTGCTGCGGGAGGTGCCCGGCCTCGAATTGATCGAATTAAAAGAATCCGATATTTGCTGCGGCAGCGCCGGCATTTATAATGTAGTGCAAAATGACATGGCCGAAAATCTGTTGGCCGCGAAGATGGACCGCGTGGATGAGACCGGGGCCGAACTGGTGCTCACGGCCAATCCGGGGTGCATGCTTCAACTGAAAGCGGGAGTGGCCGACTCGGCGCGGCCCGGGCGGCGCGTACTGCACGTCGTCGAACTGCTGGACGAAGCGTACCGGAAGGCAGAGATTTCCAATTCCGAATCGAGGTGAAACATGGCAACGGGATCAACTTCCAACGGGGAACCCGAGACTTTGCAACCGGTGGATTCCGCCGATCTCCACAACTTGAAGAACTACCAGGAGACCTACAAGAATTTCAAGTGGGAGTCGGTTCACGCGGAGTTCGACTGGCATAAGACGGGCAAGGTGAATATGGCGCACGAAGCCATCGACCGCCACCTGGGCAAGGGGCGCGGCGACAAGCTCGCCTTGATCTATTCCGATAAGGACGGCACCCGGCAGTTCACCTACCAGGAGCTCTCCGCGCTCTCGAACCGCTTCGCCAACGTGTTGCGAAAGATCGGCATCAAGAAGGGCGACCGTGTCTTTGTCTTCTCGCCCCGTAAGCCGCAACTCTACGTCTCCGTCCTGGGTATCCTCAAGATCGGAGCCATTCCCAGCCCGTTGTTTGAGGCCTTCGGCGAAGGCGCCGTGCGCGACCGCATGGCCGATGCCGAAGCAGTCGCGCTGGTCACTGTACCGGATTTGCTGGGCCGCGTGGCGGTGAAGGACCTACCCGCGCTCAAGCACATCATCCTCATCGGCGGCGAGCGCGAAGGGCTGCCGGCCGGCCAGTACAGCTACGACGCGGAGATGGAGAAGGCCGACGAGAAGACCGAGATCGAATGGCTGACGCTCGAAGACCCGCTCATCATGCACTACACGTCCGGCTCCACCGGCAAGCCGAAAGGCGTGCTGCACGTGCAGAATGCCATGATCGGCCATCTGATGACGGGCCGCTGGGTGCTCGACATGCAGGAGGACGACATCTATTGGTGCACGGCCGACCCGGGCTGGGTGACCGGCACCTCCTACGGCATCTTCTCGCCGTGGCTGAACGGCGTGACCAACGTCGTTGTGGGCGGACGCTTCAGCGCCGAGGATTGGTACGCCGCCATCGCCAAGCATAAGGTCACCATCTGGTACAGCGCGCCGACCGCCTTCCGCATGCTGATGGCCGCCAGCGAGGACGTCGCGGGGAAGCACGATCTCTCCTCTCTCCGCCACGTGCTGAGCGTGGGCGAACCGCTGAACCCGGAAGTTGTCTGGTGGGGATGGAAGGTCTACCAGCGGCGCATCCACGACAACTGGTGGATGACGGAGACCGGCCAGCAGTTGATCTCGAACTACCCGACCATGGAGATCCGTCCCGGGTCGATGGGCCGCCCGCTTCCCGGTGTGGTGGCGTCGATTGTGGACGACAACGGCAACGAGCTGCCGCCGAACACCTCCGGCAACTTGGCCATTCGTCCTGGCTGGCCCGCCATGATGCGGCAAATCTGGAAGCAGCCGGAAAAATACCAGTCCTACTTCCGCATTTCCGGCTGGTATACGAGCGGTGACGCCGCGTACCGCGACAAGGACGGCTACTTCTGGTTCGAGGGACGGACGGACGATATCATCATTACCGCCGGTGAAAACGTCGGGCCGTTCGAGGTGGAGAGCTGCTTGCTGGAGCATCCGGCCGTGGCTGAGGCGGGTGTCATCGGCAAGCCGGACGAGGTGCGCGGCCACATCATCAAGGCGTTCGTCGCCCTGCGGGACGGCAACCAGCCGAGTGACGAGCTGAAGGAAGAGATACGGAAATTCGTCAAAGGCAAGCTGGCCGCCCACGCCGCCCCGCGCGAGATCGAGTTCAAGGACAAGCTGCCGAAGACGCGCAGCGGCAAGATCATGCGACGGGTGCTGAAGGCCTGGGAGCTGAACCTGCCCACGGGCGACATCTCTACCATGGAGGATTAAGGGGGATGATGGAACGGGGGAGAAATAAACCTCTACCGTGTGATTTTTCCCCTTGAGCAGGCGCCGAAGAGAGGCCTATAATACCCCTCTTCCGGATTTTATGCTTTGGTGCGGAACAGAACGTGGAAATCCTTCCCGTTGGGGATGCGTACTACTTTTAAGGCGCCGGGTGTATCGCGTGCGGAGGCTCTCCGGCCAACTAGAATCTGAAGCTGAATTCCATCCAACCAGCCCATACGTTGTCCAAGGGAGGCGTGGACCATGAAACCAAGAAAAAGAAAAGCGGAGTCGAAGGCTCCCGGGGCGAAGGGGGTCAGTCGCAGAGATTTCTTGCGCGGCGCCGGCGTTGCGGTTTCCGGCGGCGTACTGGTCGGCGGCGCGGGAGTCGGCGCGGCCCAGGGAGCTCCGGCGGAGGTCGTCGGGCCCGGAAAGATTCCTGTAAAGCTCAATATCAACGGCCGCCGGAGATCGTTCCAAGTTGAGCCGCGCGTGACGCTGCTCGATGCGCTGCGCAACCGTCTGGATATCACCGGCGCCAAGAGGGTCTGCGACCGCAGCACCTGCGGCGCCTGCACGGTCCTGCTGGACGGCAAGCCCGTCTATGCCTGCTCGGTGCTGGCCGTAGAGGTTGCGGGTCAGCGCATCGACACCATCGAGGGACTCTCGCGCCACGGCAAGCTCCACCCGGTGCAGGCGGCTTTCGTTGAATACGACGCGCAACAGTGCGGCTTCTGCACGCCCGGTTTTGTGATGGCGTCGAAGGCCTTTCTCGACAAGAACCCCAACCCCACCCCGGACGAGATCCGCAAGGGACTGGGCGGCAACCTCTGTCGCTGCGGCACCTATATGGGCATCCGCCGCGCGGTGCTGGACGCCTCGAAAGCGATGAAGGGAGGGTCTGCCAATGCCTGAGTACAAGTGGCCGGAAGCGGGAGAGCGAAAGTGGATCGGCAAGCGCGTCTCGCGCAGTGACGGGCCGGAGAAGGTCTCCGGACGCGCCAAGTACAGCTACGACGTCAATCTCAACGGGATGCTCTACGGCACGATCCTGCGCTCCCCCTACGCGCATGCCCGCATCAAGAGTATCGACACCAGCGCCGCCGAAGCGATGCCCGGCGTCAAGGCGGTCCATGTGATGAAGGGGCCGGGGTCGGAGCTCCAGTGGGCCGGAGCGGAAATCGTGGGTGTTGCGGCCGTGAGCGAAGAGGTCCTGGAAGACGCGCTGCGCGAGATCAGGGTCGAATACGAAAAGCTGCCGCACCTGGTCCGGGAAGAGACCCGGCCTAGCGATCAAGATCGGCTCAAATCCGTGGCCGACGAACAGCAGGGTGAGCCAGACCAAGCCTTCGAAGATGCCGATGTCGTGCATGAAGGTTATTACGGGATTTCCGTGATCACCCACTGCTGCCTGGAATCGCACGGCATGGTGGTGCGGTGGGAAGACGACACGCATTTGACGGCCTGGGCCTCGACCCAGAACGTCTCCGGCCTCGCCGGGCAATTTGCGGAAGCCGACGGCGTCGGTGTCGAAGCCGGCAACGTCCGCATCATCACGCCTCATATGGGCGGGGGGTTCGGCAGTAAATTCGGCATCGACGTTTGGGGCGTCGCGACGGCGATCTTGGCCAAGCAGACCGGCGTGCCGGTCAAGATGATGCTGCCGCGCGACGCCGAACTGATGGTGGCTGGCGGGTGGCCTTCCTTTTACAGCAACATCCGAGTGGCGGCCAAGAAGGACGGAACGCTTACCGGTTGGGAGTCGGATACCTGGGGAACCTCCGGTGTGAGCCCTCGAGGCGGCACGCCGCCGCTGCCCTACGTGTTCAAAATTCCCCACCAGAAGAAGAAGTATTCGGTGGTGTTGACCAACATGGGCGCGGCCCGCGCTTGGCGCGCTCCCAACCATCCTCAGGTCTGCGCTCTCACGATGGGTGCGCTGGAAGACTTGGCCGCCAAGCTCAACATGGACCCGCTCGATCTTTTCAAGAAAAATCTCGGTATGACCGGCCCGCGGGCGGAAAACTATCGTGAGGAGCTCGATAAGGCCGCCGAACTGATCGAATGGAAAAAGAAGTGGCATCCGCGTGGCAAAGGCGGCTCAGGGTATATGCGGCGTGGCCTGGGGTTGGCGCTCCATACCTGGGGTGGGCGCGGCCACACCAGTAACTGCAACCTTTTGATTCACCCCGACGGCTCGGTGGAAATCAACCTGGGAAGCCAGGACTTGGGCGTGGGCACGCGGACGGTTATCGCGATGACGGCCGCTGAAACCTTCAGCCTCCCGCTCAATGCTGTTCACGTGAATCTCGGCGACAACCGGTTCCCCCGATCCGGGGCTTCCGGCGGCAGCACCACAGTGGGCGGTGTCACGTCGGCGACGCGGCGGGCCTCGCAGGACGCGCTCGAAGACCTGCGTCGCCGTACGGCGCCGGTCTTGAACGCCGCGCCGGAAAATCTCGAAGCCCGCGATGGCCGCATTCAAGTAAAAGGTGACCCGTCGCGGAGTCTCTCCTGGAAGCAAGCCTGCGCCCGGCTCGGTGTGACCTCCATCACCGCGACGGGCAAAAACCCGGGTCCGGGCAGCTTGACTTCGAGCGGCGTCGGCGGCGTGCAGATGGCCGAGGTGGCCGTCGATATCGAGACCGGCGTGGTGAAGCTCGAAAAACTCGTCGCCGTGCAGGACTGCGGCCTGGTCGTCAACCTGAAGACGGCCGAAAGCCAAGTCTACGGCGCCGTCATCATGGGTGTCTGCTACGCGCTCTATGAAGAAAAGATCATGGACCCGGTCACCGGGCGGATGCTCAACTCGAACATGGAGTTCTACAAGCTGGCCGGCATCGATGATATCGGCGAAATCGTCGTTCACATGATGACGGGCCCGGGCTACGACGACCGCGGCGTGATCGGCCTCGGCGAGCCGCCCGTGATCTCGCCCGGTGCGGCCATCACCAATGCCGTGGCCAACGCCATCGGCGTCCGCGTGCCCACCTTGCCGCTGACGCCGGACAAAGTACTGGCGGCCCTGGAGAAAGGAGGGATGGCGTAATGGAAGCCTTTGAATATGCAAATCCCGCCAAGAAGGAACAGGTGGTGGAACTGCTGGCCGGCGAGTGGGGCAAGACGGCGGTGCTGGCCGGAGGAACCGATCTGCTCAGCTTGATGAAGGATACGGTGGAGACTCCGGCGCGCGTGGTCTCGCTCGGCTCGGTCAAGGAACTGCAAGGGATTTCCTACAGCAAGTCGAGCGGGCTACGGTTGGGGGCGCTTGCGACTCTGGAGGAATTGCTGGAGCACGCGCAGGTTCGCCAAGAGTATCCGGCGCTGACGCAAGCGGTAGAAGGGGTCACGAGTTCCCAGATTCGCAGCCGGGGTACGGTGGGCGGCGACCTCTGCCAGCGGCCGCGCTGCTGGTATTACCGCGGCGGCTTTGGCTTGCTGGCGAAGGGGGAAGACGGGAAATCGTTGGTCCCCGGCGGCGACAACCGCTACCATGCCATTCTCGGCAACCGGGGTCCGGCCTACTTCGTCAACCCCTCCAGCCTGGCTCCGGCGTTGATCGCGCTCGGCGGCCGTGTCCGGATTCTGGGAGCGAACGGCTCCCGCGAGGTGGCGGTGGAGCAGTTTTTCACCTCACCGATGAAGGACGGCGAGCGGGAAAACGTCCTCGAGCCGAATGAAATCGTCACGGACATTCTGGTGCCGCCGGCCCGCCGTGTTCGGAACGCCACTTACGAGGTTCGCCAGCGCGAGGCGCTCGATTGGCCCTTGGCGACGGCCTCGGTGGCGTTCACGCTGCGGGGCGGCAAGGTCCGGACCGCGCGGGTGGTGTTGGGCCACGTCGCGCCGGTTCCGTGGGTATCGAGGGAGGCGGAAGGTGCCCTGCGCGGGAAGAAATTGACGGATGCGGTGGCCGCCGAAGCGGGCCAAGCCGCCGTAGCAATGGCTGCACCGCTCGGCCTTAATGCTTATAAGGTGCGGCTGGCGGCGGTGGCGGCCAAGCGCGCGCTTCTGCAGGCGGCGGAAGGAGGGGTCTAAGCCATGTATGAACCTTTGCATGTTCTCTATCCGAATCAAACGATGTGCCGGCGGTTGCGTTCGAAGGGTATGTTCATCGAAGTCGACCAGACGGACCCCACGGTCGAAGGCGGCGAGGACGGCATGGTCTGGTGCGCCAGGACGCAGGACTGCTTGGGTCCGGACGGGTTCACCGTCGATGTCCACAACTGCAAGCCGGGCCGCCGCTGTTTTGAGACGGTCTAAGTCTTTCCGCGTCTCCGCACCGGCTGTCGGTTCCTAAAACAGAATATACTCTCCCGTACGCCCTTGGGGGCGAGGGGGGACCGGTCCTGTGTGCCCGGCAATGATCGGCAATCGCTCGACTCTCCCTTGCCCAATCCCGAATCTCCGGTCTGCCTGAGGCGTGGTCCCTTCTCCCATTTTTTTGTCTCCTTGTCGTTCTCTCTTGACCGTTCCCAAACGGATGGCGCAAAATGTAAAATGGTTCAGGGTGGGAAGGCAACCCAAGATTTCGTTACAGGTGAGGAGGGTGAACGAGATGCGTAAGGGCATTGCAGCGATTATTGGAGTTTTATTTCTGGTGGTTCTAACGGCGAGTCCGGCCCAGGCCGGTATTGATGGAGATTATTTCGAAGTCCGAAGCGCGGACGTCTATACGGGTCCCTGCGTGGCGGAATCCGAGGTCGGCTTGGTGGGCAATCAGGCCATCCTGGCCTGGCACGTCCGCGAAGGGAGCTGGAACGGGGTGCGCCTGGACGGGCTGAGCGTGGTGGCGGTGGTCCTGGCCGGGGCGACATTGGGCGACCCGCACCACAATCCCTATCCGGCTCGATCGGTGCTGGTTTTCGACCGCCAGGCGACCGGGGAGCAGCGCCAGGCGCTCGAGAGTTTTGCGCGGGCCGAGGCGGGCCGCCTGCTGGAAAACGTTGTCCGCTACGAGGCCGTTCCGATTCATCTGGAAATCGGCGCGGACGCCGACCAGGGGCGGGTTCGGTTGGATGCCGGAATGTTGGCCAGCATCCATACGCGTTCCTTTACGAAGAACGATAAGCTGTGCGGCAATGAAAAAGAGTACTATCCGCCGCTGACTCGTCTGGGGAAATCGATGCCGGTCTTCTCGCTGGTGGACCGCTACCAGGGCAAGGGTTTGGGCGTGACGTGGAGCCGATTCGGAAAGCGGAGCGGCTTTATCGGCACGTTTTCCCGCTGACCGAGAACGGCTGATTTGCGCTCCAGGAGACGAGATTTTTGAGGACGGGTGAGTACGGGAAGTTGCCTAGGGTGGCTTCCTGTTTTTACCGCTTGGCCGTTTTGCGTTTTGCCGCCCACCGTTTTCATCACTAGGATGTTCGTTATTGCTCGGCGGATTTTACGGCGTACGCGTGTGGTTTTTGGCATCATAGTAGGATAAGGGGGACTTATGCGAAGTAAAATTCCGGCACTGCTGGCCGTTCTACTCTGGGCTTCGGCGGGCTTGGGCCAGGCCCAGGCGGCGGACTATCGGGTGGAAACGGCCGAGGCGCTCACTTCCGACCAAGTGCCTGCCTCGGTACGCGAGGCTCTGCAGCCGAAGGGCGTGCGCCTGCTCGAAGGCGACACATTGCTCTTTGAGTTGTGGCTTCCTGCCGCCGTTCCGGTAAAAAGTTCCGGCGGCGGCGCGTCCGACATCTTATACGGAACGCTTACCCGAGGCGTCTGGGTCGGGGTCCTCCATTTTCTCCGTACGGGCGCCGACTTTCGCGGGCAGCCCATCCGGCCCGGTTTCTATAGTCTTCGCTACGGGCACATCATGCAGGACGGAAACCATATGGGCGTGAGCGTCTACCGAGACTTCGTTCTGGTGGCTCCGGCCGCCGAGGATATGGAGATCGATCGTCCGCTCAGTGTGGGTGAGACCCTGGAGTTGAGCCGGAAAGCTTCCGGAACGGGGCATCCGGCGATTTTGAGTTTATCCATCCCCTCGGAAGGTAAAAGTCCCGAGCAGCCGGGTCTTGTGCAGGACGACATGGGCCATTGGGTCATCGAGACAGGTTCGAAGGCGGAATCCGAGAGCGGCGAGGGGGTCGAATTTCTCTTTTCCATCGTGCTGGTCGGGCAGGCGGAATTTTAACGGCGGGTTGTTTATGGGAAGAATTTTTCGCTTCCAAGTTGTGTTCCTGGTTTTTCTTGTCGGGACCGTGGTTGTCGCGGCCGAACCGCTTCGGGCGGAATCTCCGCCGCAATCCCTGCTCGTCGGTACGTTGATTCTTTCCCCCTCCTCCCCGCCTTCGTTGAAGACCCAGGACGGACAAATCCAGCTTCGCGGCGCAGAGGACTATCTTTCGGCGACGCTCGCCGACCCCCGCTTGGCCGGCCGCCGCCTCCGGCTGGAAGGCAGGATGGAAAAGGACGGCGCGTTCCGCGTGAGGAGACTCTACACCGTGCGCGACGGGAGGCTCTTTAAGGTTCGCTTCTACTGCGGGGTTTGCCATATCCATGATGTCGAACCCGGCCCGTGTATGTGCTGCCAGGGTCCCACCGAATTTCGGGAAATTCCCACCACCGCCACAATGAAATAAGACGAGACCGCGCGGCGAGAAGGCCGCGAAGCAGAAACGCCCCGCAGAGGTTCCTCGGCGGGGCATTATTCGTTTTCGCTATCTTAGTCTCGGCGACGTAAGAGGGCTACCTTATCCCGGTCCCGGTGAAAGGGTTGATAAGAATTCGAAGCGTCGGAAATGTTCTTCGGTGAATACTTCCGCAAAAGGGAAACCAATTTTCGCCCGGCCGCCGGCGTGGCGACCCGCCCCCGCAACAAGATCTCCTTTGCCGTGATCTTTCTTCCGTAGAGCTTCCGGTTCGCCTTGTCGTCCTGCTTTAGCATGGCGCCTTCCAGTGAGACGCCCGCGAACAGGCCGTGCGTGCGGGAGTAGGTGAGCATCTCCGCGCGCATACTGATGTCGGTAGCTGCCTCGGCGGTTCTGCCTTTGGGACCGATGGCGGCGGAGATGTCCGCGCCCAGCTTCGATTTGGTTCTTACTAAACCATTCATTCCCTTGGGATTCATGACAAGGAGCACCATGTCAGCGGACCGCAACCCGATTTGAAGGCCGAAGTTGATGCCGCCGAGCATGTACATGGCCGGAGCGCCCCAAGGTCCTTTACCGTTATTCTTCCGACAGACGAAAGCGCCCCGCGCATAGCTGCCTCCGACTACGAACGCGACCTTTTTTGCGCCGGGGATCACGCCTACGCATTCGGCGCGGTCCAGTAATTCCTGAGGGATGCCTTGGTCCGGAGTCCTTAATAGCTCGGTGAGGATGACCGAGCAAGCCTCCAGACGCTGCGCATATTTCGGATTTTTTTGGGCCGAAGCGTTGAAGGAACCCGTAACCAAAACCGTGATAAGGAATACCGAAACTTTCATGCTGCCTCCTTCACTCGAACCGTGATCACAAATTTAATAACGTGAACCGACATCAAATCCACACCTTCCGTCTGCGTAGTTTGTATTACCGTTGACGCTTCCCGTCAAGCTGTTTTCGGGGGCCCAGATGTAACCACCGTACTTGCCTTTAGAGTGGGATCGGAGGCAAAAGGTTGGCTGGGAGAAGTCACACAGGTTCTTGCTGTCGCGAGAGGCGAATAAAAATTTTACAATAAGGAGTGTATATCTACAGAAAAGATGACAGCGGTCCGGGAAGCGGCAAGCCGTCTCGATGCCGCTTGGCTTCGGCAACTTGCTTGGACCTGGGGGCCGATGACGTGGGTTTTCATTGAACTCGACCGCGCGGCGCTGGCCGCCGACCGTCAGGACATCCTTACCGCCTTTCCCCAGGCACGCTCCGAGTTCAAAGCGGCCCCATCGACAAGGCCGATCTTCGAGTACCCGCCGACAGCCGCACCTACCTCTGGTTTCTTGCCCAAGAGGCCAATATTGTCTGGGCCATGCTGCGCCGCAAGATTCGCGCGAAGGGACCCATGCGACTGATACTTGCTTTCGGCCGCTGTTTTCCGTCTTGAGTTACCCGTTTTAAGTTAAATGAGCCGCGCGATCTCATCCTGGTTCGGGTAACAGAGCCTTCGCGCGCTCCCGCGTTCAACGATTTTAACCCCGGCGGATTTACCAACCGCCTCGCCGATGTGAGCGACGGCGATTTTTCGTCTTTTTAATGCGCGGATTACTTTGTCGGCCTCTCGTGGTGCGACCGCAATTAAAAGGGAACCGGATGCGATCAACGCCATGGGGTCGAATTTGAGACGCTCGGCCAGGGCGCGTGTTTCCGGCAGAACGGGAATCCTTTCGGCATGGACGCGCAGACCCACATTGCCCGCCGCGGCCAGTTCCAGCAGCCCGCCGGTCAAGCCGCCTTCCGTGGGGTCGTGCATGGCGTGGACACCGCCCGTCTGCCTTGCCGCCTGCGCTGCCGCCAATGCTTCGGGCACCACGCTGATTCCCGGCTTGTAAATAAAATTGCCGACCCGCTTCAGCCACGCTGCTCGAAAGTATTTTTCCAACTTTGCTGCCTTCTCCCGTGCCAGAATCGCCGAGCCTTCGAGAGCGATTCCTTTCGTCAGCAGAATCGCATCGCCCGCCCGCAGGCGGCTTTTGAGGACCAAGTCCTTCTTCGCCACCTCTCCCAGAAGATGCCCGATCAGCAGGGGCCTGTTGAGGCCGGCCGTGATTTCCGTATGCCCGCCGCAGACGGTGATCGAGAGCCGACGGCAAGCGGCCTGTACGTCCTTAAAGATGGATTCCACCAGCTGCCGGTCCGTCTTTTTTTCAGGCAGCAGCATCACACTCAAGAACCAGCGGGGCCTGGCGCCCATCACGGCGATGTCATTGGCGTTGATGTTGACCGCGTACCAGCCCAGCCGGTCCGCGGTGAACGTAATGGGGTCGCTCTTGGCCACCAAGTAGTTTCGGCCCATAGCAATCACCGCGGCGTCTTCGCCGAAGCGCGGGCCGATCAGGACGCGCCGGTCACCGGGTAAGTATTGACCGAGCAGGCGGCGAAGAATCTGCGGCGGCAACTTACCCGCCGGGAATACCATTTTCGATTTTGATTTTTGTATCGACATGGCGCGCTGCCTTTCCTTATAGTAAGCTTCCGTCGATAGGGCAAGTCCGGCGGTACGGCAAGTGCGGTTTGCGGAAAGTTTTTTGGATTTCCCGAGCGTTAATATTTCCCCGAATGGCATCTTTAAAAATTTTAGGAGTGATTCCGGCGCGTCTTGCCTCGCGACGCCTTCCGCGGAAGGCTCTGCGGATGTTCGGCGAAAAGGCTCTGGTGCACCACGTCTACGACCGGGCCGTCGAGTGCCCGCTCTTCTCCGACGTTCTCATTGCAACCGATTCGCCCGAGATTGAATCTTACTGTCAAGAACGTGGTTTGAAGGTGATGATGACGGCGGCAACGCACATTTCCGGTACGGACCGGGTTCAGGAAATGGCCACGCGGATCAAGGCCGCCGTCTACGCCAATATCCAAGGTGACGAACCGTTGATTACGCCGCAACACTTGGAGTTGCTGGTCCGGCCCTTCGAGGAGAACGAGGAGGTCCGGGTGACCACGCTGAAGACGCCCATCGACGCGGCCACAGCCCAAAACCCCAACGTTACGAAAATAGTTACAGACCATGCCGGCCGCGCGCTCTACTTTTCGCGATTGCCGATCCCCTACGGCATTGCGAGCGCCGCCTCGCCGGTCTACTTCAAGCACTTGGGCCTTTATGCTTATCGCCGGCAGGTTCTGCTCGACTTCCCCCGGCTTCCGGCTTCCAAGTTGGAGGCCACCGAAAAACTCGAACAGCTCCGTTTTCTTGAGAACGGCATCCCCGTTCAGGTGGTGGAGACCGATCAGGATACCGTCGGAGTGGACACGGAGGAGGACCTCCTCAAGGTGGCCGAGCTTCTCGCGCGGCATAACAGGAGCAAGTAAAAACAAAGGGCGAGTCCACCCGGCGCCTTGCTTCCGGCCTGCGCGGATGTTTCGATGGAGTTCGGTTGCGGAAACTTCTGCTCCTGAGCTACGATCATGCCCGGGAGGGAGATGTTTCCGGCCGCCGGACGGCCCTGGAGCTTCTCACAAGGATGATGATCGGAATGAAACGGAATCGGCCCCTGCGGCTTCTTTTTTCTCTGTTCGCTCTTCCTGTGCTCGGTTCCCTTCTTTCCCTGCCGCCGTCGCTTGCCGCCCAGGTCCGGTCGCAGACGGAGCAAGAGAAAAGGAAAGAGGAAGAGAAGATCGAGCGGGGAAAGCGCGTCGACACGGTCGTCGAGCCGGCCGTTAGGCTGGAAGACCCGCGCATGATTCTGGAAGTCGACGAGCTGTTGCGGGCGCGCATCTATATCCGCAGCGGCAACCGCGCCCGCCGCCTGACGACCCGCGAGCCTCCTCCCTTTGTGCAGTTTCGGTTGAAAGGCGGCAAGCCCATCACGTTTGAGGCGGATAAGGAAGATGTGCTGGAGCTGCCGTTGCGGACGGAGCTGGGGAAGGGCAAGCGGATCACGTTGTTGGCTACCTCTCCGGTGACCCGCGGTTCGGTCGAATTGAAGATTCACTTCGATCAATATGAAATGCACCCCGGCATCGTGGCCGTGCAGACAGAGTTGACGCTTTCGCCGCTCTCGAGGACGCCGCTCTTTCTCGAACACGCGTCGGCCGGGGTGATCGAACTGTTCACGCGGAAGCGGCAGGGCGGCTACTGGCACTTTCTGGGATTCGGAAATGACGGCCAATATCAGTTGGCTTCGGCGGCGCCCGGTTTCCGGCAAGGGAATTCTTTGAGTGAAGTTCCGCCGGAGGCGGGGCCTGTGCTGCCGCTGCTCGACGTATGGTTCCCGCGCGGGGGCTTGGCCGTCGGCTATCTCGAACCCAACCCGCCCCAAGCCTGGGGAAGCGTTCCCGACAAGCTCTTTCTCCCGATTGGGGTGAACGATGCCGGAACGGTAAGGTTGGATCTGTTGCATCGCATCGGGCGGGAGATTCGTCCGGGTGAGACCTGGACCAGCTCCCGGATATTTCTTTCCGCCCATGAAGGAGATTTTTTTCAGGGGCTTGAGATTTACGGCCGTTGGATGAGGAACCGGCACGGGATGGCGCCGCTTTCGGAAAGCGCCGCCTTCGAAGCCAATTGGAGTTTTTCGGGAGAACCGGAATCGTTGACCTTGGCCGCGCTCCGAGGGAAGCTTTCCGCCTTGCGCGCCTTGGGCATCCGATGGCTGGTGCTTGACCGCCGCTGGTTCGACGCCGTGGGGGATTGGAACCCGCGGGTGGATCTGCTGCGGGAAGTTGAGGTGGAACTTCCTGAGGAGATTCCCCAAGAGGTTTCCGAGGACTTCCTCATTCCGGCGCCCGATTCGGGGGAAGCGAATGCGGCGGAACGGGATTCGTTGGAACGGGCCCCAAAGCCTTTCGGGACATTGAAGACCGATACGGATGGCGTCCAGGCGGCCTTGGACGTTCTGGACTCTTTAGAACCCGAGGAAGGTTCCGGCGTGGAGGGTGAAGCTTCCGGGGCGGGGGAAGGCGAAGCGGCCGAGCCCACCGAATCCATCAAACCGGTCAAGCCGAAAGAGCCCACGCCCCAAGACGCTCGGGCGGCGTTAAAGGCGTTCATCAAGGAACTTCACGACCAGGGGTTTCTGGTCCGGATGAGAGTGTCGCCGGGGAGAGTGTCGCCGGGGAGCGGCGCGCCCCCGGGCGCTGCCGGGGAAGCGGCCGGACCGCTGAAGCTGGTTTCCGGGGAGGCGACGAACCCTCGTGCCCAGTTGCTTGCGGAGCATCCCGATTGGGTGGTGCTCAACCGGGCCGGGAAACCGGTGGTTGCCCCCGACGGGAATTACTACCTCTGCCCGGCGCTGGAGTTGGTGCTGCGGTATCTGCGCGCGCGGGCCCATGAGTGGTATCTGGATTGGCGCGTGGATCAAGTGGATTGGCGGTCTGGATGGCAAGCGGGCCGGCCAGCGGGGGGAAGCGGATTGGTCTCGGCGCCGCCCTGCTACGATGCAAATCACAAGCATGAATCGCCGGAAGATTCTTCCCGCGCGTTCGACCGGATCGGGCAGATTCTTGCCGCGGCGGCGCAGCTGGCCCGCCCGGGTGCGGAAGCCGCTTCGGGCTCCGCCGTTAGGTCCCCCATCTGGGCTCCTTGTGCCGAGCCGCGAGTCGGCGGAAATTGGTCCGCGCGCCAGGTTCGGCTGCGGATTCGGACTTTGCGGGCCGTGTGCGGGAGCGGAGTGGCGGTATTTTCCGAAGCTTCGGACCCGGTTCGCTTCGCCTCGACCTTGGGCTTGGGCGCGGTGCCCGACGCCAAGTTCGATCCCGAAGACCCGGAGCTTCCGCTGGAGGTTGAAAAATGGCTGCGGCTGGACCGCCGTCTTCGCACCAGCCACGGACGCTATGTGAACGTCTACGATCTGGCGTTCCATAAACCCGAGGGGCATTTGATCCGCCGCTTCGGGCTGCTCTATTACGCCTTCTTTGCGCCCCAGCCGGGGGTCGCGTTCCGGGGGCGCGTGAGATTCCGCGGCCTAACCCAAGGGCTCTGGTATCGCGTCATCGATTATTGGAACCGGAAAGAGTTGGCGGTGATCTCGTCGTCGAGGCCGCGCGTGATGGTCGAGTTCACTGATTTTCTCCTGCTGCAATTGAAACCGGAGCAGCCGTCTTCAAGTGAATAAAAAGCCGGGAGTGAATAAAAACCGGGCGGCCCCCCTCCCGAAGCGCTGCATCTCGATTTGAGGTCGGCAGATCGCTTTTGCCCGGATCGCGAATCGTTACTCGTTCAAAAAAATCCTCTTCATGTCTCTTCGTCACCTTCACAACTCGCTGCGGGCGCTGGGGCTGGGACTTATCGTTCTGGCATTTTCAACGGCAGGGTCCCCTGGGGAAACTCCCGGTCCGTCGTTTGAAATCACGTCGGTCACCGACAAGACCGGCTACAACGTCGGTGAAACGGTTCAATTACGGCTCCTTGTTCCCAATGTCGGGTCTGGAACGGACATGCACTACAGGCGGTTCGGGGTCACAGTTCACTTCGTCGGGGGAGATGCTCCCTTGGTTCAGCGCCAGGCGTTTTATCGGAATATTCGCGTCGAAGCGGGTAAAATGCTGAAGCTCGACTACCGCGACCTCTGGATGGTTCCTGAAGATGCAAAGACGGGTCTCTATGAGGTGAACCTTTCTTTCACGGGGGGTGTGGGTGGAGTAATAATTTCTCCCTCCAGCACGCATTTCGCCGTCTATCGAAAGCTGCTGCGGATTGAAGCCGTCGAACTCGACAAAGCTTATTACACGCCGGGAGACCGTGTGCGGGCGCGAGTGCGGTTGAAGAATCTTACCGGGAAAAAAATTTCCGGCCTGCGCGTGGAGTTCGCCGACCGTCACTGGCCGTGGATTGTGGGCCGCTCCGGGGTGGTGGTTTCCCCCGAAGGCGCGCGGATCGTGATTCTTGAAGATAACCTCGAGCTCGAGGGCGGCGAGGTGCGCGTGATCGATTGGCGCACGACCTTAACGGCCCCCGCAATCGAAAACGAGCGCCCAAGGTTCTACCAATTCGGCGTCTATGTTTGGGACGGGGAGCGGCGGCGAATCTGGGACCTGGCTTTCAGCCCGCAGGTGATCCTTCGGCCACCGAATAAAATTTCGCCGATCCCTTATCACCTGGGGTACATGCGGCGGCCTCCCTGTGGAGAGAAGTTCGACTTCCCTAAGGCGCGCAGCTTCTATCCCGCCGCGCAGGTGTCCGAGGCGATTCAGGTTTTTCGGAAGCGGTCGATGTACCGGCCCGGCGACGCGGTGGAATTTCACGGTCAAGTGAAGAATCCGACCTCAACGCCCTGGGAAGCCGTCCAAGTTGAGGCGACGGTGGCCTCGGCGCCCTCGGCGGAAGGGGCGGAAGGCGAGCTGCTACACCGCGCAACCATCGCCGCAGATTTGAATCTGCCGCCCGGAGAGGCGCTTCCGCTAAGAGCTCCCGTTTGGAAAATCCCCCCGGATACCGCGGCGGGACTCTATCGCATTCTCTACTCCGTTGGGACTGCGAACGGTCCTACCTTGGCGCAAGTCGATCGTGAAATTTCTGTCAACTCGCTGCCGAAATCGATCCTGGTATTCTGCGCTCATGAAGATGATGAGTCGGCCCACTCGGGAACTATCCGCGCGGCGGTGGAGAGCAACATCCCGATTCGTTTCGTCTACTTCACCAGCGGCGATGCCGGTTCCTGCGACCGCTACTACGGACGCTTCTGCGGGCCGAACGAGGCGCGCGAATTCGGCTACGTGCGGATGGGGGAGACCCGCCGCGCGCTCGCCTACCTAGGCGTTCCCCAAGAGAACATTTTCTTTCTGGGTTTGCCCGACGGGGGGTCGGGCGCGATCTGGTACGAGCACATCGAGCGCGACAATCCCTACCTGGCAACGCTGATGTCTACTGCGCACGCGCCTTACCGGGGCATTCACCGGCCCAATCTCCCTTATGCGCGGCGGGCCGTGGTGGACGAGGCGAAGGAGTTCATCCGGCGCTTCGAGCCGGGGGTGATCTACACGGGCCATCCCGATGAGCGGCACGTCGATCATCGTACCAACAATTGGTTCGTGGTGAAGGCGCTGCAAGAGTTGCGGCGGGAAAACGCCCTGCCCAGCGGGGTAAAACTTCTAGTGGACCAAGTGTACGGCGCGCGGGATGAAGACGAAGGGCAGGCTCCCTACCGCTACCGCAAGCACGTGCTCTACTTCACCGGCGAGGTGGGAGCGCTCCGGCAAGAGGCCTTCTGGCAGTATCAGTCCCAGGGCGGCAATCGCCGGGAAGGGCAGAGGCGCAATTTCACCGAGCTCCGTCGCCAAGAGAACCACCTGGAGGTTCTCGACTGGTGGGAGCACGAAGGCTGGAATGAGCGCTGACGCTCCTTTTCCATGCTCCCACTGCGGGCAGATGCTCGATGCGAATTGCCGCGTCTGCGTCGCCTGCCGGATGCCGGTTGAACCTCCCGCTGAGACTCCCAGCCATGGCGAAGAATCAATCTCATCCCTTCCTTCTGCGGAAGAAGTGCCCTCCCTTTCCACAGTGCCGTTCCCTTGGGGATTATTGGTTCTATTTGCTCTGGCAAATTTAGGAATAGGGCATATTTTTGAAGTGTTCGAAGGTGGGGCAAGGATCGTTATAAGTTTTAGCTTTTACGGTGTTATGGCGCTTTGGGTACATGCTGATGCTGATCAGAAAAACCTACCGAACCCTGTCCGCTGGGCTCTCGGCACCTTTTTTCTTTGGATCGTCGTCTTCCCGTGGTATCTGGCGCGGCGAATGCATCCGGACAAAATCTGCCCTTTTGTGGAGGGTAATTTAAAAAACTTCGTGCGAGTTCTTGTATATGTGAACCTGTTCTTAATCCTTTTTATCGGTCTGATCCTTTCCTTGGCTGTTGATTCCTCTTCCTAATCAGGTGTTGTTGAAGGGGGGCAGGGTGGAACCGGTTTGGATTTTCTCTCCTTCCTTTTGAATTTTTTGGGACACTCTCGAAAGACTTTGCTTTTTATTCGTTCGATGCCTGAAGCGCCCCGAATCGATTGACACTTTGAGACTCATCGACAATAATGCCCACGAGACTCACGGGTCGTTATGATTGCCTACCTTCGCGGAATGCTCCTGGCGAAAAAGCCCCAGCAAGTCGTGATCGAATCCCACGGCGTCGGTTACCAAGTGAACATCCCTCTTTCGACCTACTACGAGCTGGGAGAAGTGGGTTCGGAGGCGGCGCTGAATATTCACACCCAGGTCAGCTTCCGGCAGGGGAGCGTCGCGCTCTACGGTTTCCGCACCCGGGCCGAGCACCTTCTGTTTCAGAAGTTGATCGGCGTGACAGGCGTGGGGCCGACGCTCGGATTAAAGATTCTCTCCGGCATGCCGGTCCCGGAATTGGTGGAGCAGATTCGCCGCGGGAACTTCGCCAAGCTGACGCGCATCCCTTCGCTGGGAAAGAAGAACGCCGAGCGGATCCTCGTCGAGCTGCGCGATAAACTGGACTCGTTTACGGAGGCGGCTGAGACGATTTCCGCCGCTGGAAAAACCGACGGCGTGGATGAAGATGTCGTCTCTGCTCTGGTCAATTTAGGGTACACTCGAAACGTAGCCGAGAAGGCCGTCGAGGATACCTTAGATGGTTTTTCAGGCGAAAAGACGCTCGACAGCGTCTTAAAGCGAGCGCTGGCCCAATTGGTGAAATAGAAATTTGAAGCGGATGTTGGTGAAATGGGGAGGGGAAAATTGAGCAACAGGGGGCCGAACCCATGACACAAGACAGAATCGTCTCCGCCCAGAAGATGGATGAAGACTCGCGCTTCGATCCGAACCTGCGGCCCAAGTACCTGGCCGATTTCATCGGACAGGCGAAGCTGAAAGAGAACCTCGCCATTGCGGTGGAGGCGGCCAAGTCGCGCGGCGAGGCGCTCGATCATATTCTCTTCTACGGGCCCCCCGGTCTCGGCAAAACGACGCTGGCCAACATTGTGGCCAATGAGTTGGGCGTCGGTTTCCGTACCACCGCCGGACCCGCCATTCAAATCAAAGGCGACCTGACGGCGATTCTCACCAACGTCGAGCGGCACGACGTCCTTTTCGTCGACGAGGTGCACCGCCTGCAGGCGCAACTCGAAGAGATTCTCTACCCGGCGCTGGAAGATTACCGCCTGGACATCATCATTGGCCAGGGGCCGAGCGCGCGCTCGCACACGTTGACGCTCTCGCCGTTCACCTTTATTGGCGCTACCACGCGTATCGGACTGCTCTCCGGCCCGCTCCGTTCGCGCCTCGGCCTTGTTCTTCGTTTGGATTTTTACACCAAGGAAGATATGGAGCAGGTCGTCAAACGTTCGGCGAAGCTGCTGAATATTCCGCTCGAAGCGAGCGGCGCGCGGGAGATTGCCGGCCGCAGCCGCGGCACGCCGCGCATCGCCAACCGCTTGCTCCGCCGCGTGCGCGATTACGCCCAGGTGCGCGCCGACGGACACATTACGGCCGAAGTGGCGCGCGAGTCTCTGACTATGCTTTCCGTCGACGCTTACGGACTCGATGAGATGGACCGGCAACTTCTGCTTACGATTATCGCCAAGTACGAGGGCGGCCCGGTGGGGTTGAATACCATCGCCGCTTCGCTCAGTGAAGAGGCCGACGCCATCGAAGATATCTATGAGCCTTATCTTCTGCAGATCGGTTTTCTGAACCGTACCCCGCGGGGGCGCGTGGCTACGCCGCGCGCCTATCAGCATTTGGGGAAAAAGCCTGTCGACAACGCACAGAAGAAGCTGTTCGCGTAGGGCGAAACGTGGAGCCGCTCGGAAAGCCGACCCACACGGAGCAGGAGAGTCTTCGGTTGAACCGTTCCGAAGCGGTCTATCTTTCGCTCGGGTCCAATGTGGGGAACCTGGAGGCGAATCTCCGCGCCGGACTTGGAAAACTGGGCGCAGCCGGCATTTGGGTCCGTCGCGTCTCTTCGTTTTACCGGACCGCGCCTCTCGAGTATCTCAACCAACCGTGGTTCGTCAACTGCGTGGCGGAAGTCGACGTGCCGTTTGAGCCTCTCATCCTTTTGGAGACGTTGCAGAGGATTGAGAGGGCGTTCGCTACCCGTTCCCCGATTCCCAAAGGGCCGCGCCGGCTCGATATCGATATTTTACTGTTCGGCCATCGGGCGCTCCGTTCGCCAAGGTTGACGGTTCCTCATCCGAGGATGGGCGAGCGCCGCTTCGTTCTGGTTCCGCTGGTGGAATTGGCGGGGGAGGTCGATGTCGTTCATCCGGTGACGAATCTCACCGTGGAGCGAATGCTTGCCCGCACCACGGATTCCTCCGCTGTGGAGTGGTTCTGCCGGGGCGGCTGAGTTGATAGCGGGCGGAAAAACTTTTCCTGGCTCCTACCTATGGCTTCTGGGCCTAAATTCGAGCAGCCCCGTTTTATTGCCGTCGAAGGTCCGCTGGGGGTCGGCAAGGCGGCGCTGGCCCGGCGGTTGGCCGATGAGCTGCGCGCGCGGCTGCTGCCGGACGTTCACGGGAACCCTTTCCTGACGGATTTCTATAAGAGGAAACGGGGGGCGGGGTTTCAGGCGCAGCTCTATTTCCTCATCGAGCGGTTCGGGAAGATGCGGGAGCTGGACCTCGCCTCCGACGGACGGGTGAGCGTGGTGAGCGATTTTCTCTTCGAGAAGGACCGCATCTACGCCAACCAGAACCTCAGCGACGCCGAACTGCGCCTTTATGAGCGGTATTTTGAATTTTTTGCCGAGCAGGTGCCCACGGCGGATTTAGTGATATACTTGCAAGCGAAGGTCAGGGATTTGGAGGAACGGGTCGCAGGGAAAAAGGACAGCTTCCGCGTTTCCGGGCAATATCTGGAAGAGATCGTCGAAGCTTACGAGCACTTCTTTTTCCGCTATAAGGGTTCGAATCTCCTGGTGATTGACACGTCCGAGATCGATTTCGTCGACCGGAACGAAGACCTTCAGAAGCTGCTGCGCCGTCTGCGACAGCCCGTGCGCGGCACACAATATTTTTTACCGCTTGGATCTGCCTCGGCAGACTGAGACGGAGGGACGCCTTGAACCCGACTGTCGGGGGTGCCCTTTTACCCTCTCGGTTTTCGCCGTGAGGGTTTTTTGCTTTCAGGCCGGTCGAGGGAGACTTCTTCGGCCCGCCATAAATTATTTTTGAGGTGACGCCATGGACCCGCGCCATGAGGCCGTGAGCAAAGTGAGAGTCCGTACGCTGCTGGAGAAGAAACTCCACGGCGAAAAGATTCCCTGCCTGACCGCCTACGACTATCCCACCGCCCGCTGGGTGGATGAAGCTCAACTCCACGACGGTGCCTATGCGGTCGACCTCGTCCTGGTCGGTGACTCGCTGGCACAGGTTGTTTTGGGTTACGACTCCACCCTGCCGGTTACCGTCGAGGAGATCCTTCACCACGTTCGAGCCGTGCGGCGCGGTCTGCGGCGGTGTCTGCTGGTGGCCGACATGCCCTACGGCGCTTTTCATCGGGGTTCCGACCGGGCGTTGTCGGCGGCGCTTCGCTTCGTCAAGGAAGGCGGCGCGGAAGCTGTCAAGATCGAAGGCGGCGAGCGGCGGGCGCGCATCGTACGTCATTTGGTGGAAGCGGAGATTCCCGTAATGGGCCACCTGGGCTTGACGCCGCAGTCGCTTCACACCCAGGGCGGCTATCGCGTCCAGGGAAAGAACTTGGAAGATGCGAACCGTATCATCGAGGATGCCCAAGCTCTCGAAGATGCCGGCGCGTTTGCCCTGGTGCTGGAAGGAATTCCGCGCGAGTTGGCCTCGAAGGTGACGAAGCGGCTCCGCATTCCGACCATCGGCATCGGCGCCGGGCCCGACTGCGACGGACAGATTCTGGTGCTGCACGACTTGCTGGGCCTCGGCTACGGCCCACCGGCGAAGTTTGTCCGCCCGTACGCGGACCTGAAGCAGGCAGCCACCCAAGCCATACTCGGCTATGCCCAGGATGTGCGGGAAAGCCGTTACCCTTCCGATGACGAGTCCTATCACTGGCCGCGCGCCGTCCGTGAACAGTTTGAGGAAAAGATTGCGCGTTCGGGCTGAATTCGTGGGGATCCATGCCTTCCTGGGGGGGAACATCTCATGAAGCGGATGAAACGGATTGCTCAGGTTCGCGCTTTTACGGCGCGGGCGCGCCTTGGCGGGCGATGTGTGGGATTGGTGCCCACCATGGGCGCTCTGCATGAAGGTCATTTGCAGCTGGTGCGGTACGCGCAGCGGGAGTGTGATTCTCTCGTCGTTTCGGTGTTTGTCAACCCGACTCAATTCGGGCCGGAGGAAGATTTTCCGATCTATCCCCGGACACTGGAGCAGGATTGCAGGATGCTGGAGGAGATCGGTGTGGAGGCTGTCTTTGCTCCCGAAGCGAGCGAAGTGTATCCGGCGAGGTTCGACACCTGGGTTGTCCCCGGCGCACTGGCCGAGCGGTTGGAAGGGGCCAAGCGGCCGGGACATTTCCGTGGCGTGGCGACCATCGTCCTGAAGCTGCTCAATATGGTCGGCCCGCAGGCGGTCTACTTCGGCCAAAAAGACTACCAGCAGATGCTTCTCATCCGTCGCATGGTGCGGGATCTCGATTTGGACATTGAAGTCGTCTCCTGCCCGACTGTGCGGGAGCCGGACGGGGTGGCCATGAGTTCGCGGAATGCCTATCTGGAAGGAGAGGATCGCCCTGCGGCTCAAGTGCTCTACCGATCGCTGAGGCGGGCCGAAGTGTTGGTGGCTGCCGGAGAGCGAAGAGGGCCGGCTCTCGAAAATGAAATAAGAACCGTCATTCAGGCCGAACCTCGCGCCCATTTCGAATATGCTGAGGTCGTTCACCCGGAAACCCTGGACCCGGTTGACGAAATCGATTCCGAAGCGGTGGCGTTGGTGGCGGCCCGCATCGGTCCGGCCCGCCTGATCGACAATACGATTCTCAAGCTGTGAAAAATTAAGCGTACCTTCCCATTCCCTTCCGGTCCCATCCGGCTTACAATTCCTTTCGATTCCTAATGCCCAAGAGACCCGTGCTGATCGGCGGGAGGACAGTGCCATGAAGATCAGTAACTATTCGTTGAATTATTCGGACCTGTTCTCCGCGGGGCGGATGGACGTATTCGGTTATCTCGAATAGTGCCGGATGCTGGGCGTCGAGGGAGCGAGCCTGCACATCCGTAATCTGCCGAACACGCAACCGAAAACCCTTAAGCGGGTTCGCCGCGCCTACCTGGACCAGGGACTTTCGGTGTCTCTGTTTTCGACTTCTGCGAACTTTTCCAAGCCCGAGGCCGAGCTTCCCGCCGAACATGAAAAAGCGCGGGAGGCCGTCCGCACGGCGGCGTTTCTCGGCGCCCCGTTGCTGCGCGTCTTTCCCGGTGGCGCCTCCCCGACCGAGGCCGACTGGGAGAGAGTTTTCGAACGCGCCGCCCAAGCCGTTCGCCGGGTGGCGAAAGATGCCGCCCAGGTTGGCTTGCCCGTCGGCTTGCAGAACCACAATCACCGTGCCCTGTGTCGTACGGCCGACGAGGTGATTCGTTTCTTTCAGCAAGTCGATCACCCGAACCTCACGTTTGTTCTCGATAGGGGACAGGTTGCCGGTTCCAAAGGCGCAAGCGGAGAGGCCATGCCGGACCTGAAGCAGGCCGATTTTATGGAGAGCATTCGGCAGACGGTCTCTCTCGCCCGCCACGTGCGCGTGAAGTTTTACCGCCCGGGTCCGGATAGGGCTGACGCCTGGATCGATTACGAAAAGGTTTTCGATATCTTACGGAGTGTTCACTGCGATGGCTTCCTCGACATTGTGTACGAACCCGGGAGAGAGGAAAACGGACCGGGAGAAGAAGCCCGGACAGCGCTTCCCCGGGTGGTGGGATGTCTCCGTTCGCTGATTCGGTACGGTGAAGCGAGGCCGTCTGCAAAACGGGTCGAAAGATCCGCCCGTTATGTGGGACTTCGAACCGGACGGTATTTCGAGCAGGTTGAGGTTCGCAACGAAACCTCCGTCACTTTTTTGGAAGGCCCGGCTGTGGACCAGGAAGGGAACGTCTTTTTCACAAATATTCCGGTCAATCGGATTCTCCGCTGGAATCCGAGGGCGAGGCAGCTCGATGTCTTCCGAGAAAGCAGCAACGCCGCGAACGGGCTGTTGTTTGATGGGAAAGGCCGGCCGCTCGGCGCTCCCAATGATCTTGCCACGGCCGCTCGGGGGCGAATCTACTTTACTTCGCGCCTTTCGAATCGCGACCCGAAGGCCGGAAACGTCAATTCGGTTTACAGGATTGACGCCCCCGGAAAGCTCTCCCGCATTTTGGCGTGGCCCAAGATCGACATGCCGAACGGCATTGTCACCTCTCCCGACGACAAAATTCGCTACTTGATCGACGCCGACGGACGTGAGGGCGGCGCGCGCCGGATTCGCGCCTACGATCTTGATTCCGGCGGCTCGGTTTCCAACGAAAGGCTGCTCTACGATTTTTATCCCGGTCGAAGCGGCGATAGGATGGCGATCGATGCCGAGGGAAACCTCTACGTGGCGGCGGGACTTCACCGGCGGCGCGGCAGCAGCGAAACGCTTGATACGCGACCGGGAATCTACGTCATCTCTCCCGAGGGCGAACTTTCGGCGTTTGTCGAGACGCCGAAAGATACCATTACAAACTGCACCTTTGGAGGAGGGGACCTGCGGACGCTGTATGTCGCTTGTGGGAAACGTCTGCTGAGCCTCCGCACGCGCATTCCCGGCAAGGCCGCTTACCGTCCCTCCCGCTAGGCGCGGCGACCGACCTGTAATCGAGACGGGCCGGTAAGGAGAAAAGAGAAACGTGCAGAACCGCCGTTGGGGAGTCGGAGGGCTGCTCTTTCTGAGCGTGGCCACCGTGGTGGCGGTTGCTCCCTTTCCCGCGATTCCCCAAGGCCCGGCCTATCATAATTTCGCCGACACACGCCCGTTTTTCGGCATCCCTAATTTTGGAAATGTTGTTTCGAGTTTTCCGTTCGTCGTACTGGGAGCATGGGGGTTATGGTTTGTCGCGAAGCGCCGGCGACAACCGGAAGAGTTCCTCTTCGCGCAGGAACCTCGGCTCTGGGGTGTGTTCTTCTTGGGCGTGTTTCTGGTCGGATTCGGGTCCGGGTACTATCACTGGAATCCGACGAACGAGACGTTGGTCTGGGACCGGCTGCCGATCCCGGTGGTGCTGATGTCGCTGTTTGCCTATGTCATCGCCGAACGCGTGGGAGAAACGGTGGGCCGGCGGCTGTTTCCGTTCTTGGTTTTGTTCGGAGCGGGGAGCGTCTTCTACTGGCATTATACGGAGACAGTCGGTCGGGGCGACTTGCGACCCTATGCTGTCGCGCAATTCTTTCCAATGCTGGCCATTGCTCTTCTGCTGTTGATGTTCCCCCGTCGCTGCACGGACGCCAGGTGCCTCTGGGGAGCCTTCGCTTGGAATGTGGTCTCGAAAGCCTGCGAGTATTTCGACGGCGAAATTTTTGAGCTGCTCGGGTCCACCGTCAGCGGCCACACGCTGAAGCATCTAACGGCCACCCTCGCCGCCTTTTGGGTTCTGGAGTATCTCCACGTGCGAAAAGTTCTTTCCCAGCCCACCGAGGAAACGGGCGGAGCTACACTTTCCCCTCCAGACTAATTTGCAATCTCCCGCTCCGCCTCAACGATCAAGGTGGGGTCGAGCGGGAAACGGCCCGTGTGTTCGCCGTAAATACTCAGCCCGCTGCCCCTTGCCGGACCTCGAAGATAACTCTTATGACCGAGTTCTTTTGCAACTGCTTCGTCACCTGCGGCAGGGACTGAAGGTTCACTTCCCGTTTCACCAGGTAGCCGTAGCTGCCGTGATGATAGGCGCGCTGGTGGGAGAGCACCCCGCGCGCGTCGGCAGGGTCATCCGGCAGGCGGACGGGCGGCAGAGCTTGGCCCGCGATCTTCACGTGCACCGTGACGGGAAATTTCACGCCGTCAGTTTGGGGATAGTCCACGGGCCGGGTCTGCTGCGGCCAGTCGAGACGCTCGTCACGCGCCTTGGTGGCGAGTTCCACCCGCAGTTCCAAGCGGACCGGCCCCGCCTCCAGAACCGCTGGCGGAATCGGAAGGCGATATTCCAACGTTCCCGTGCCATAGCCGAAGAATTCCCCCGCGCGCACCAGTTGAGATAACGGAGGACTTCCGGTCCCCTCCCAGCGGCTGGCGGCAAATCCAGTGGGGGAGAAGCGTAAAGCCGTGCGGCGCGGCCCGAGTTTCTCAATTCTTAGATTGTCGGGTCTTGGACTGTCGGGCCTCGGGCTGCCGGGCAGGTCCGGGTCTTTGCGGCGGGCGATTACATTGACGAAATTCGCGGCAATACGCTTTCCGTCGCCGTCTACCAACTCCATGCCGACCGCGCCGACGAAGTTTCTTCCCTCGGGCGGGGTCCCCTTGGGAAGAGTCAAAGTTAGCGGCGGTTGGCTCACCACGCGATAGGGCGCCCAGGTAACCGTGGCCGAAGGACCCTCAACGCGAAACTCTTCGCCCAGATCATCGACGCCCGTGATCCAGGTGCGGAGCGTCGGAGCTTCCTTCCGTGTCGAAAAATGGCTGACGAAGAGGGGAATCCGGACCGTGCCGCCCGGCTCCGCCTCCAGCGCCGGCGGCGCGTCGAAGCCGATGAAGTCGGCTTGCTGTAGGTCGGCCACCGTCATCCCCGGCACGAAGGCGTCGTAGCCGTACTCCTTCGCCGAGCGGTCGTAGTTGACGAAGCCGTTGTGCTCGAATTCGATGTCGGTCAATTCCGTATAGATGTAGCCTTGAATCTTTTCATGCCGCCGAAGCTCGGTCGCGGTGGTGAGGTAGCGAAATCCCCGTCCCGGTCGCCGCCCCCGGCGGAGACGGTCCCGTATTCCGAGTTGATCAACGGCTCGGTACCCTGGCGAAATCGCGGCAGATAGTTGAAGCCGGAGCCGGGAAACGTCTTCCCCACCATCTCTTCGATGTGTGCGCGGGAGCGCTGGTAGTCGTCGATGTAAAAGTGCCAGGAATTGAGGTCAGTGCGGACGTGGTCGCGCCCGTTGGGGGAGTTATCCTCGACCAAGCGCGTCGGGTCGAGCTGCATCTTTATTTCCCGCCACATGCGAAGCACCCACTGTTGAACCTGAGGGCTGTTTCGGTTGTCTCTTTTCCATCTTTAGGAATAGGAAAAGCTCAGATTAGTTGGCCCAGCGATTCCAGTACTTCTTTCACGTGTCCGGCTACTTTGACTTTTGGGAAGACGTTCTTCACGCGCCCCTTGGCGTCCAGGATATAGGTCGTCCGTTCGACGCCCATAAACTTTTTCCCCAGGAAACTTTTCTTTTGCCAGACACCGTAGGCCGTCAGCGTCTTGTGCCCTTCGTCGGAAACCAACGGGAAATTCAACCGCTGTTTTTCCCGGAACTTGGCCAACGCCTCCACCGAGTCGGCGCTCATGCCGACCACCGTGGCGCTCAGCTTTGCGAAAAATCGTTTTGCGTTGCGGAACTCGCTCGCTTCCTTCGTTCAACCGGGCGTACTCGCCCGAGGGAAAAAGAAGATCACCACCTGCTTGCCCAGCAGTTCTTTCAGGTTCAAATTCGTTCCGCCGTCGGTGGGCAGATCAAAATCCGGCGCTTTATCGCCAACCTTTAGCATGTTTCTTTTCTCCTATATCAACGTGGAAACAATCACTCAAAATAGCATCAAAGTAATTTCGCCAGTTCTCGATTCAAGATTTCTTGCACTTTCTGCGGATGAGCCTGCCCGCGCGTGGCGCGCATCATCTGCCCGACGAACCAGCCGATGATCGCCGTTTTGCCCCTCCTATATTGTTCGGTCTGTTTGGGATTTTCTTCAATCAATCGCCGCGCCACTTCGGCGATCTTGCCCTCGTCGGTAATCTGTTCGAGGCCCTGCGCCGCGATCACGTCGTTCGCTGATTTTTCGCTGCGGAACATTTCTGCCAGAATGTTTTTGCCCATCTTGCCCGAGACGGCGCCTTTCTCGATCAGTTGGACCAACTCGCCCAGATTTTCCGCCCCGACCGGGCTCTCGGCAATCTCCTTTCCAGCCTCGTTCAACAGGTAGGCGAGCTCCGTCAGCACCCAATTGGCCGCCGGTTTTCCGGGCGCGCCGGTTCGGACCACGCCTTCGTAATAATCGGCCAAGGCGCGGGTTGCGACCAGCAGACCCGCGTCGTAGGCGGGCAGCTGGTATTCTCGCATGAAACGGTCTTTTTTGGCCTGCGGCAACTCCGGTGTTTGGGCGCGAAGCTCGGCTTTCCATTTTTCGGAGACGGTCAACGGCAGCAGGTCCGGTTCGGGGAAATAGCGGTAGTCGTGGGCGAACTCCTTGCTGCGCATGCTGAGGGTGCGCTGAGCGCGGCTGTCCCACAGGCGCGTCTCCTGCACGACCTTTTCGCCTTTTTCGATCAGTTTGATCTGCCGCTCGATTTCGTAGTCGAGCGCCTTCTGGAGAAAGCGGAAGGAGTTTAGATTCTTCACCTCGGCCTTGACGCCGAACCCGTTAGACGAGACAGGCCGAACGCTGACGTTCGCGTCGCAGCGCAACGTACCTTCTTCCATGTTGCAACTGGAGACTTCCAGGTACTGAAGAATGGTTTTCAACTGCGTCAGGTAGTCATAGGCTTCCTCGGAGGTGCGCAGGTCCGGTTCGCTGACGATTTCAATTAGCGGCACGCCGCTCCGGTTCAGGTCGATATAGCTTTTCCGGTCCGAATCGGAGAAGCCTTCGTGCAGCGACTTGCCGGCGTCTTCTTCCATGTGGAGCCGCGTGATGCCGATGCGCTTACGCTTCGCCGTGCCGTTCGCTCCGGTTTCGATTTCCACCCATCCGTCCTCGGCTAAGGGTTTTTCGAACTGGGAGATCTGGTAACCCTTCGGCAGGTCCGGGTAGAAGTAGTTCTTCCGTGCAAAGCTGGACGAAGTGCGGACGGCGCAGTGGACCGCGAGCGCGGCTTTCGCGGCCATGGCGACCACTTCGCGGTTCAGCACCGGCAGCGCGCCGGGCAGCCCCAGGCAGACCGGGCAGGTGTTTGAATTCGGCGGGTCCCCGAACCGCGTCGAGCAGGTGCAGAAGATCTTCGACTGGGTCTGCAGTTGGACGTGAACTTCGAGGCCGATCACCGGTTCGTATTTGGCGCGAATTTCGTCGGCAAGTGGCATGCGGCGGACTCCAGGGAGGACCAGAGAGCACCATTATAGCCGACATGTTTCATCTTCGCGAACTTCCTTGAAGGTTCTCCCTCACGGCATGTGCTCGTTCAGAATGATGGGAGACACTCCCGCTTCCCCAAACTCGACGGCCATGTCGAGCGCGCTCAGCGTACCCCTACCGAGGAGTTCGAAGTCATCCCCGACTCGTTCCAACTCCCCATCCTCAACCGTCAACTCCGTGCCTGGAAGCGCATCTACAACACCGGGTGCCCCATCCTTCGCGGTTCGTCCTCCGAAGCCCGTAGGGCGAAAGGAGAAGCGAAGGGTGGGGAAGTAAAATGTTTTGGGTTTCTTTCCCCACCCTTTCCTTCCGGAAAGGATGGGGCACCCAATTCAGTAGGTGGAGTGGTTAGAGCGATTACCCCCAAGTCGAGAGGTCCGTCATAGCCCTTATTGGGATTGACCTTGTAGATCCGGCTCTTAAATGTTACTGGTGACTGGGGGCACGAAACGACCATAAAACATTTGTGGGCGCTGTACGGGTCAATCCTAAAAGACGCCACAAAATTCATTGGGATGGATTCCTCATCAATAGGTTCTTTATATCTCTTCATATAAAGTTGAATTGTGCAGCTCTCTTCTTCCTTGAGTGGTTTCGTTGTGACGATTGTGCCTTTTACTTGAAGCTTTACATGTAATGCCGGGTTGAGGAGTACGCGAAAAAATACACAGGAAGAAGTAAAGATCATCAATAAGCCGATTACGAAGCACTTTAAGATATTTTGCATTCCAGGCGATCTCCGAAAAATTCCTAATTGCGAGAGGCGATGACCGTACACAGGAGCCCTTTCGCCGAATTCCCGGCATTGAGGGCGTCCGGCTTGTGGTGCGCCGGCTCGGGAAAGGAGGTCTGCGAAGCGTCTGGGAGGTTCCGCGAAAGATCTCCAATCGCGGCTCTTATCCCCCCGAGGTGCAAATCAAGCGCCCCCTGGCATTGAACATTGGAGCTCCGGGAACAGCCGTGACCGGGGAAATTACCTTTGTCGAGATTCCGCAGGGGGGAATGCTGCTCGAATGGGAAGGTGAGATTGAGTTCTATTTGGTGGGGAGGGAGGCTCCGGTAGAGATGGTCCGGTTGAAGAAGGTTTTTCGCTGGGATGGAGAGAGTTTCACCGAGACGGAAAAGCGGGAAGCGTCCCCGTAATTCCCGTTACTGTCCCCTTCTTCACTTGTTTTTCCACACCGGTTTTCGCTTCTCGATCAGCGCGCGCAGCCCTTCCTGCGCATCTTCAAGCTTATAGAGTTCATGCAGGTAGATATCCTGCGCCTTTTTCAAGGCTTCCCCGAAGGGAAGCCTTGTCCTTTCAAAGATCACGCGCTTTGCGAGCGAGAGGACCGGGGCCGCTCTGAGAGGAGATTCTTTCCACGAGGTTCTTTACCGTCACCGCAAGATCTTTTTCCGGAACCACACGGTTGACCAAGCCGAACTCGGTGGCCCGTTTCGCATATCCCCGCGCTTCTCCCGTTAAAAGCAGTTCCATGGCCCGTTTTGGCCCCATCATACGGGGGTAGACGACGGCGCCGAGCGGAGGGAACACACCGAGTTTGATCTCCGGTTGGACAAATCGCGCCTTTTCGGTGGCGATGACGATGTCGGCGAAGGCGGCCAGCTCGCACCCTCCGGCCGAGGCCACGCCGTTGACGACGGCCAGGACGGGTTTTGCGACCCGCAGCATGGGTTCAAAGATGCGATGAAACTTTTCCATCATCTGGAAGACCTTGGCGGTGGTGTACCCCTCGGCCCCGGCCGAAAAATAGCCCGGGCAAGCCGAATCCAGGATGATCAAGCGCACCTCCTCCCGCCCGTGGAGTTGCTCAATGGCTCGAGAGATCTCTTCCATCATCTCCATGATGAGGACGTTCTGCGTAGGACGATTCAGCGTCAGACGGGCAACCGGCCCGCCGGCGTCCCAACGGATATAGCGAAAACCGTCCTGGGAATTGTTGTTGCTCGCCGCTTGGGCTTTTTGATCGGCCATAAAACCCCCTGAAGGATTCAAATCGGCAAGAGTAGGAAATGTCTTAAGCGAATCCTCGGCCTGGAAGGGGAGAGCGGGGGCTCTTCGGTAGAGGAGCCCGGTTGCGGTCAGGCGGGGGAGGAGAATTTCCCTCCTCACCAACCGGTCGGCTCCTTGGCAGGCGAGTATCTCCTAATGAATCAACCGATTATTGTCGATTTGAGGAGGCAGACGATCGAAAGGCGGAAATTCGGGTGGTTCCACCTGCAGTGGACTTGCAGCGCTTACCTTGGCGGGCCTGGGCGAGGGACATGAGAACTCCTCGTGAATTTGGGTTCCTGCATGACAATTCCGAGGAAAACTGGTAGATTCTTGGGCTGAATTGTCTCGGTCTGCTGGTAAGGAACCGAGGCCCCCGTCGGGGATCGAACCATCAAAGGGGGGAGTCCGTTCTGTGAGTGAAAAAGGTCCATTGACGGGGGAAATCGCGCTGGTTACCGGAGCGAGCAAGGGCATCGGCCGGAGCATCGCGCTGGCCCTGGCACGGGCGGGCGCCGATGTGGGGGTCAATTACTTCAGCGATACGGTGGGCGCCGTCAAAACCGCCGAAGAGATTCGCAAGATGGGCCGGAAATCTGCCGTCTACCAAGCCGACGTGGCTCAGCAAGTCAACGTCCAGGAGATGTTTCAGCGGTTTAAATACGATTTCCCTCGGCTCGATATCTTAGTCAATAACGCGGGAGTCACCGTCTGGGGGCCTCTGCTCGACCTGCCGGAAGAGAAATGGGACCGCATCATGGGGACCAACCTGAAAGGGACGTTCCTCTGCACGCAGCATGCGGGCCGCATGATGAGGACTCAGAAAAAGGGGCGCATCATCAATATTGGTTCCGGAGCCGGCAAGACCCCTTTTCCGCTACTTTCCGCCTACAATGCCTCGAAGGCGGCCCTGAACATTTTTACCGCCGCCAGCGCAATTGAGTTGGGTCCGCTCGGCATCACAGTGAATTGTGTGGCGCCTGGCGCGATCGAAGTGGAGCGCACTAAGCGAGAAACGGACGATTACGCCGGAACTTGGGGCCCGTTGACCCCCATGCGCCGAATCGGAAATCCGGACGATGTCGCCAACGCTACCGTCTTTCTCGCCGGCGACCAGGCGGATTTCATCTCCGGCCAAGTCATCTATGTGGACGGAGGACTCTGGTCCCAAGGGCCCTGGCCTTATAATGATAAGAAGTAGGGATTCGGCGTAAGAAGTTGGCTGCAAAAAAATGGTTTGTGTTCCGGTAATTCCTGCCTTGTTGAAACTTGCGAATTCCTAAAGACTCCCTTTGAGAGCTGAAACCCAGCGAGATGGCTTCCGCCGTTTCTGTAATCCTTCTTTCTCCCTTTCGTCGGGCTTTTAGGGTATGCTGGAAATCTTATCCATGGTTCATTCCAATGTAAGTGCAAAGGGCATCGCTGTTATTGGTGGAACGGGCCATCAGGGCTACGGGTTGGCGGTTCGCTGGGCGAAGGCCGGCGGACGCATATTCATCGGCTCCCGCGAGCGGACCAAAGCGCGGGCCGCAGCCGAGAGGGTTCGGGAGGTGGTGGGCTTTTCCGCCCAGGTCGAAGGGTTGGAGAATGCCGAGGCCGCGTCCCGGACGGACCTGGTCGTTCTTACCGTCCCTTTTGCGGCCCAAACCAAGACGCTCAAGTCGCTGCAGACGGGGTTGAACTCGGGCGACACGTTGGTGGACGTAACGGTTCCGCTGGAGTCGGCTGTCGGCGGCAATTTTACCCGCGTGCTCGGCGTCTGGGCCGGGTCGGCGGCCGAGCAGGCGGCGCGGGTGGTCAGTGACAGCGTTCACGTCGTCTCGGCCTTTCACAATATCGGCTCAGGACTGCTCACCGACCTCACGAAGCCCGTCGATTGCGACGTGATCGTTTGCGGCGATCATTCCGAATCCAAGGAAAAAGTCCGTTCGCTGGTCGGCCTGATGCCTCCCGCCGGGTTTGTCGACGGCGGCCCGCTGGAGAACTCCCGCATTGTCGAATCGCTCACGGCACTGCTGTTATCGGTGAACATGCGTTACAAGGTTCATAGCGTGGGCATCCGCGTCACCGGCTTGCCCGACTCCGCGCAGTAGGTTCCCATGCCGGTCCCCTGTGCCTCGGAAATTCGCATTCTCCCCTTAACCCGAATCCCGGAGGTGGTGGAAGGGGACTCCGTCGCCGGGTTGGTCCTGAATTCTGTGGAAGCATCCGGGTTGCGTCTCCTGGAGGGGGACGTGTTGGTGATTGCGCAGAAGATCGTCTCCAAGGCGGAAGGAAGAGTGGTGCGCCTCGGGGATGTGGAGCCTTCCGACCAGGCTGTCGAATGGGCGAAGGACGGAGGGAACGGCCCTGGGGACGCGCGGCACATGGAAATCATCCTGCGCGAGTCGGCGAAGGTTCTCCGCCGGTCCGGAAAGACCGTCATCTCTCAGACGCGCCACGGATGGAAGTGCGCTCATGCCGGGGTCGATCGTTCGAACCTTCCCGGCGCCGACACGGTCTCCCTTTTACCGGTCGATGCGGACCGCTCGGCGCGAAAGATCCGCGAGGAGATCGAGCAAACGTCCGGGGCGCAGGTTGCCGTGATCGTCTCCGACACGTTCGGAAGGCCGTGGCGTTTGGGCTTGACCAATGTGGCGATCGGCGCAGCGGGACTCAAAGTTCTGAAGGATTACCGAGGCCAGGTGGACTCTGCCGGGCGCAGGCTCACCTCCACCGTTCTTGCCGTGGCGGATGAACTCGCCGCGGCGGCGGGATTGTTGATGGGAAAGACGGAAAGAGTTCCCGCGGTCGTTCTTCGAGGTTGCCGAATCGAGCCGGGCGCAGGCGGAGCGACCAATCTGATCCGGCCCGAAGAAGGGGATCTTTTTCGTTGATTGAAAAGTGTGGCATGACCGATTTTTTCAAGGGAAAAATTACCGCTTTGGCGGGCGGCATCGGCGCTTCCAAGCTGCTGGCGGGATTGGTGAGGGTGATTCCCCAGGAGCAATTGACCATTGTCGCGAACACCGGGGACGACATCGAAATGTTCGGCCTCCACATCTCCCCCGACATCGACATTATTCTCTACACACTGGCCGGGAAGGTGAACCCGAAGACGGGCTGGGGCCGCAAAGCGGACACCTTCCATTGCCTTGAACAGTTGGAGCGGTTGGGTGAGCCTGCCTGGTTTCATCTTGGCGACCGCGACCTGGCGACGCATCTTTTCCGCACCCGGCGGCTCCGCGAAGGGCGCAAGCTGAGTGAGATTACCGAGGAATTGCGGCAGCATTTCGGGCTTCGTTGCCGCATGATTCCCATGACGGATGAACTGGTTCCAACCATGATTGTCACCGGCGAAGGTGTTCTCCACTTTCAGGAATACCTTGTGAAGCACAAGGCGCAGTTGACGGTTCGTGAGATCCGGTTTGAGGGAGCGGAAAACGCGCGCCCCGCTCCCGGCGTTCAGGAGGCCGTAAGGGATTCGGCCGCTGTGGTTCTTTGTCCCAGCAATCCGCTGATTAGCATCGGGCCGATTCTGGCCGTGCCGGGCGTGCGGGATGAGTTGAAGAGTACCCCGGCCCCGGTCGTCGCCGTATGCCCCCTGGTCGGAGGCGCGTCCTTGAAAGGGCCGACGGACCGCATGTTGCGCGATCTCGGCATGGAGGTCTCCGCCCTTCAGATTGCCGAGCTCTATCGAGACTTTCTGGATGTCCTGGTCATCGACCATGCCGATGCGGCGCTGAAAACGGAAATTGAGAAACTCGGAATCAAAGTCGTCGTCGCGGCGACCGTGATGTGGAGTCTGGAGGAGAAAAAAAACTTGGCGACGGTGGTCCTCTCCCTTCTGAAGGAGCAGGCGGCGTGAAGGGAATTGTCATTCCGGTAAAAAGGCTGGACCGGGCCAAGCAGCGCCTTTCGCCTCTGTTCGACGAAAACGAGCGGAGCCGCATCGCCCGCCTCATGCTGGAGCGCATTCTGGGCGAGGTGAGTCACGCGCGGGGCGAGGCGCGTGTTTTCGTGGTGACTTCCGAGGTCGCGGCGGCGCGCCTGGCTGAGCAGTTTGCGTTGAGGATACTTCCCGAACAGGGGCAGGTTTCCGAGAGCCGTTCCGTCGATTTCGCTGGGCAGCTCTTCGCCAAGTGGGGATTTCGTTCTCTGCTACGTTTGCCTGCCGATGTTCCGCTTCTGAAGGCGGAGGATGTAGAAACCTTGCTCGGTTGTACCGCTGCGGTTGCTTTGGTCCCTTCGCGCGACCGGGACGGCACGAACGCGCTGCTGCGGAACCCGCCCGACCTTTTCCCCTCCCACTTCGGGCCCGGCAGCTTGGCCAAACATATCGAGGAGGCCCGCCGAGCCAAAGTCGAGCCGGAGGTCATCGAGATGCCGGCGTTGGCGCTCGACATGGACGAGCCCGCGGACGTGGCCGAGTTCCTCGCCCAAGGTTCCCGGGTGGAAGAGACCCCGCTGTTTTCGCTCCTGGAGAGCCTGGGCGCGCGGGAACGGCTCCGGGCATTGGCCGCCTCCACGGAACCTCTTCGGTCCTGACGTTCCCCCCCAGGCGGTTGCCCGGTCCCGGTGGAGTGCAGTATCGTAAGAATGATATTCATACCTTATAGAGAAACCGCAAGCTTTACCGAAAGGATGGAGTGAAGCGTTATGGTGGTGATGCAACGCTCGGAAGTCAGCTGGTACCGTGCCATATCTTTCTGGGCACTTATATCTTCTACCTGCATGTTGGCTTGGATGGTGTGGCTGAAATTGGGGCCGGACAATAACGGCGGCGGGTCGAGTTCAACGTTGGGCGCCGTCGCGGGGAGTCTGCTCACGTTGGTGGTTATCGCCGTTTCGCTGGTGGGGGTGTGGCGGTTCCGCGAGCGAAGCCGGGCGATTCTTTACCAACAGGGTGAGGAAGTTTTTCTGTTTACCAACAAGAGTGGGGAAGAAGCCTACAAATATCAATTCCTCAGAGACGTGGTGGGTGAAAAGGTGATCAATCGTTATCAGGCGGGGCAACCTCCCTCCTTGCCCGCGGGGTTGAAGGGTTTCGACCTGCAATTGGTCTTTCGAGGCGCCAACCAGCCGTTGATCGTGCGTTACTGCAAAATGCTTTTTGATGACGTCTACCTGAATGATCCGGACATCGTCTGGGTCCATTACGATTCCGGCAATAATTTTAATCCGGAGAATTGGGATAAGAAGACGCCCGACGATCAACCCGCGGCGCAGCCCGCCGAAGCGGCCCAGAGCGCATCCGGATAACGCAGGAGTTTAGAGTTTAAAAACTGCTTCGGGAGTGACGGTCGGGAACCCCGCGAGCGGTGGATGCTCGGGCGGATCGTGATCCTCGAAGGTCTCCAGGATTTTATAGAGCGTATTGCGTTGCGCGGGGCGGCGGCCGGCTCCGCGAATCAGGCGGCACATCTCGCGCGGCGTGATTTCCTGCCCGTAGGGCGCTCCGGCCGCGCGTGAGATACTTTCGTTCATCAACGTCCCGCCCAGGTCGTTCGCTCCCATTCCTAGAATTTCCCGGGCAAGTTGCGGCCCCAGCTTGACCCACGAAACCTGAAGGTTGGGAATCGAGCGATGGAGCAGGACGCGCGCGACAGCGTGCATCTTCAGATGTTCTTCGCGGGTGGGGCCGGGCCGCGCTTCTCCGGCAAGGTAGAGGGGCGTGTTCCAAGGGACGAAGCCCAGCGGAACGAGTTCGGTAAATCCTCTCGTCTCCTTCTGAATCTCCCGTAGCAGCGTAAGGTGCGCGGCCCAGTGCTCCGGGCCGTCGATGTGGCCGTACATGATGGTGGAGCTCGAGCGGATGCCCAGACGATGGGCCGTCTTGACGATTCCCACCCACTCTTCGGCGGAGAGCTTGTTCCGTGTAAGCTGCTGCCGCACTTCTCGGTCGAGAATTTCCGCCGCCGTGCCGGGAATCGTACCTAATCCATGGTCCTTCAATTTTCGCAGAAAATCCTCCACGCTCAAGCGGCTGCGTTCGGCGCCGTATTTAATTTCAAAAGGTGAGAAGGCGTGGAGATGAATACCGGGGACGCGCTCGGTGATCGCGCTGAGAATCCGAAAATAGTAGTCGGCCTCGAGTTCCGGGTGCAGTCCGCCTTGCAGGCAGACTTCGGTGGCCCCTCGGTTCCACGCCTCTTCGGCGCGGGCGGCAATCTCCTCAAGCGAGAGAAATTCCGCTTCCGGGTCGTCGCGCCGCTTAGCAAAGGCGCAGAAACGGCATCCGGTGTAGCAGATATTGGTGAAGTTGATGTTCCGGACGACGACGAAGGTGACCGTCTCGCCCGTCTGCCGGCGGCGGAGCTCGTCGGCGGCGGCCAGCAAGGCGGGAAGCTCCGTCGCTTCGGTTTGGAATAATCGGACGCCCTCTTCGCGAGTGATCTCCTTTTCATCTTCAAGGGCCCGTTCAAGGATGCGGGCGATGGGGGGGCGGCAGCGGGCGAGCAGACCTTCCAGCCCGGGCTGCCGGGAGTCGGCTGGGGGGCGCATCGCCCGGCTCTCCGTCTCTTTTTGTGCTTCTATTTTCAATTTTAGGTCCTCGATTAGGCCAAGTGCTGTTCGGCGGCCCATCCGGAATCCCCGACCAGCTTGGTGAGGCGTTGCAGGACTTCCGGCGCGATAAACCGTTCCGGGGCGGCCAGATACCGCGGGTAGACGGTTAAGCGTTCGCGCAGGCGGAAACCCCGCGATTCGCATCTTTCCCGTAGTTCGGAAATTCGGGGCCAAGCGGCTTCCGGGTTGATGTGGTCGAGAGTCAGGGGTGAGATGCCGCCCCAGTCGTTCAGGCCCGCCCGGATGTATTCGCCGTAGTCGCCCAGCGCAAGATTGGGCGGCGATTGCAGGCTGATTTCATCGGCCAGGAGCAGGCGCGCCGCGGCCAGCGTCCGCAGCATATCTTCCAGGTCCGGCTCCAGGTAGTCGTGCATCGGGGTGCCGGGCTTCGAGCGGAAGTTTTGCACGATCACTTCCTGGATGTTGCCGAAGCGTTCATGAACGTTCTGAATCGCAAGAAGCGAGTCCATCCGCTCGGCCCACGTCTCGCCGATGCCGATCAGGATTCCGGTGGTAAAGGGAACGCCGAGCCGCCCGGCATCTTGAAGAGTTCTTAGGCGAACCTTGGGGTGCTTGTCGGGACACTCGTAGTGCGGCCCTCCCTTTTCCATAAGGCGCAGGCTTACGCTTTCCAGCATCATGCCCATGCTGCCCGTCACCGGGCGCAGGCGATCCATTTCTCCCCGCGCCAGCGCTCCGGCATTCACGTGAGGGACCAAGCTGGTTTCTTCAAGGACCCGTCTGCACATGTCCCGCAGGTAGTCGGTCAGGTCTCGATAGCCGAGCCGCGCAAGTTCTTCCCGCGCTTGCGGGTAACGGAGCTCGGGTTTTTCTCCCAGGCTGAAGAGCGCTTCTTTGCAACCCAGCCGTTCACCGGCTTCGGCCACTTCAAGAACCTCGTCCAGCGTCATGATGTGTGCCGAAGGAGACTGAGGCGGTTGGGCGAACGCGCAGTAGGCGCACCGATCCCGGCAGAGGTTGGTAAGCGGGATAAAGACCTTGCGGGAGTAGGTGAGTGTTGATCCCCCAATGCGGTCGCGACGGTCGGCGGCCAGAGCCAGGAGGACTTCCCTCTCCGGCCCTTTTACTCCGCCCAGCGCAAGGGCTTCTTCACGAGTTGCAAGGCAACCGCTCCCTAGGCGGTCAAGAACGTCTTGGAGCGGCGTCGCTGTTGTCGAATCTGTAGCCATCCAAAAGTCCTCCCTTGGGCGTCGGGCTGGCTGACGATGGGATCAGGTTACCAGGCCTCCCTGGCGCGCGCCTCAACCCCCCATCGAGGTAAAGCGACGCGGCTCGATCTTATAGAGGACGCGCACCTCGCCCGGCTGCCGGTTCGGGTAGCGCTCCTGGCCGAGGTACTTTTGGGCCATGCGGTCGATGTGCTCGTCGGCTCCTTGCTCGGTGATTTCGACGACGCGGCCTCGGATTTCCAGATAACGGTAGGGATTCGCCGGGTCTTGAATCGAGAGCGCCACCTCGGGCCGCTCCCGCATGTTCTTGTCCTTGCGACGGCCCCGGGCCGAGTTGACCAGGACGTGCGTGTTGTCGTAGTCGCACCAGACGGGCGTGACCTGCGGCGTGCCGTCGGGCATGAGGGTGGCGAGATGGGCAAAGGAACTCTTTTTAAAAAGATCGACGAAATTCTTGGGGATGGACTCTGCCATAGGTTTACCTCCAGAAGAACAGTGATTGCGGGAATCCCCGGCGGTGAGCGGAACCTGCCGCCCTCCCGACCGTAAGCGCTTTTAACGTTTAAAACCAGCCCTCCCGCCATAGGAGACGGCCTCTCGGGCGAACGTTCTTGACATTCGATTCGAGCGCAAGAGATTATGACTCATTGGGGCGAAAAGTGAAATATCCGCTCAATAAACAAATAGGGCGAGTCCTCCTCGTCGGGGGCCTCAGTTTCGTATTTTTCGGGTGGTGGACTATGGGAAACAGCACGATGAAGACGTCGGGGGAAAGCGGGGCGCCGTGCGTCGAAGGCGAACGAGCCAACCGGCTGGCCGATGAAAAGAGCCCTTATCTGTTGCAGCACGCCTGCAATCCGGTGGACTGGTTCCCGTGGGACACCGAGGCCTTCGAGCGGGCCCGCAAAGAAAACAAGCCGATCTTTCTCTCCATCGGTTACTCCACCTGCCACTGGTGCCACGTCATGGAGCGTGAGTCGTTCGAAAACGAAGAAATTGCCGCCATTTTGAATGAGCATTTTGTTTCCATCAAAGTGGACCGCGAGGAGAGGCCGAACATCGACCGGGTCTATATGGCGTTCGTGCAGGCCTCGACCGCCGGCAGCGGCGGCTGGCCGATGTCGGTCTTTCTCGACTCGGACCTCAAGCCGTTTTTCGGTGGCACCTACTTCCCGCCCGATTCCCGCTACGGGCGGCCCGGATTCCGGGAACTGCTCTTGCGGATAGCCGGAGCCTGGAAAAACGAGCGCGAAAATCTCATCAAAATGGGGAACAGCAATATCGAGGCGCTTCGGCGGCACATGGGAGAGGCCGGGGAGAGCGGAAAATTGTCTGCTGCGCTCCTCGACACGGGCTTTTCGTACTATCAAAAGGCGTACGACGCCAAGCTGGGCGGGTTCGGCGGCGCGCCGAAATTTCCCCGGCCCGTTAATCTCAACTTTCTGTTTCGCTACCATGCGCGGAGCGGCGACAAAGCAGCCCTGGAGATGACGCTCCACACCCTGCGGGAGATGGCCCGCGGCGGCATGTACGACCACCTGGGCGGCGGGTTCCATCGTTACTCGGTCGATGAGTACTGGCACGTGCCGCACTTTGAAAAAATGCTCTACGACCAGGGGCAACTGGTGGTTTCTTACCTGGAAGCCTACCAGATTACCCATGATGAGTTTTATGCCGAGGTCGCCTGCCAGGTGCTCGACTACGTCCTGCGCGACATGAGGGGGCCGGACGGCGGTTTCTACTCGGCCGAAGACGCCGACAGCGCAGCCGACCCCGCCCATCCGAAAGAGAAAACTGAAGGTGCCTTCTACATCTGGACACTGAAGGAGATTGAAAAGGTGCTGGGCCAAAAGGAAGACGCCGAGATTTTTTCCTACTACTACGGCGTCAAGAATGGTGGCAACGTCCTTTCCGACCCCCACGGGGAATTTCACGAGAAGAGCATTCTTTACGTTGCGCATACGGTGGGGGAGACCGCTCACCATTTTAAAATTTCCGAAGACGAGGCCCGGCAAAAGTTGGCCGCGGCGCGCGAAAAACTTTTCAAGGTGCGCGGCACCCGGCCCCGGCCCCATCTCGACGACAAGATTCTCACGGCTTGGAACGGGCTGATGATCTCCGGGTTCGCGCGCGCGGCTCAGGTATTACCCGCCCAGATGGTAAATAATGAACGCTATCTCGAAGCCGCCCGGCGCGCTGCGGATTTAGTCATGGTGAAGCTTTATGATGAATCCACCGGCAGGCTCCGCCGTCGCTACCGTGCGGGCGAAGCCGCGTTCCAGGCCGCGGCGGAAGACTATGCCTTTTTCATTCAAGGATTGCTCGACCTGTACGAAGCCTCGTTTGAAGTTCGGTATTTACAGATTGCGGCACGGCTCCAGGAAAAGCAGGTTGAGCTTTTCTGGGATGCAAAGGGCGGCGGATTCTTTAACAACACGGGCGAAGACGCCTCGGTGCTTCTCCGCCTGAAGGAGGACTATGACGGGGCCGAGCCGGCGGCCTCCTCCGTCAGCGTCCTGAATCTTTTGCGCTTATCGCAAATAAGGCAGCAAGACGATTGGCGGCAGCGTGCCGAGCAGGCGCTTCGGGCTTTTTCACCTCGGCTGCAATTCGCTCCCCAAGCGCTTCCCCAGATGCTGGTGGCCCTTGACTTACACCTTGCGAAAAAGCAGCAGATCATTATTGCCGGTGAGCCCGGCGCGGCGGACACACGCGCGCTGCTTCGAACGGTTCATGCGCGTTTTCTTCCTCACAAGATACTGCTGCTGGCCGACGGCGCGGAAGGTCAAGGGAAATTGGGCAAGCATCTGGAAGTGATCTCTACGATGACGCCTCTGCAGGGCAAGGCCGCGGCTTACGTGTGCGAAAATTTCACCTGTAAGCTGCCGACCAGCGACCCGGCCGTGATGGCAAAACTCCTGGACGGAGGGGAATAGCGTTTTTCGGTGGGTGAGGGGCTGTGGGTGACGGGCGACGGTTTCCAGGCGGGGTTCAGGGGGTGGAGATTTCGTTTCCTATTTGCCCCTTCTAGCTGACCCGGGGAGGAAGCTTACCGGCTTCCGCCCCGAATTAAGGGTTCTCTACGTTTCCGGGTACACGGACGGCGCACTCTCAGACCTTACCGATTTGCCGAAAGACGCCTTCCTTTTACAAAAACCTTTTTCCTTGGATGTTTTTCTTCGTAAGGTCCGTGAAGTTCTGGATTTGGGCGGAGTCAACTAGTTTCCGCCGGCGTTCGGGTTTCAACCGGGCCCCGGCCTTCCCCTTCTCCTTTCTTTGCGGACAGAGTGCCGAGGGCGGGGGTGTCGGTTCCGGTTTGTTGCGACGCGAGCCCCCCCCTTTGGGGAATCCGTGCTAGAATTGGTCTGCCGTTGGATGTAATTCCCCCGCTTTCCCGGTTGGCGGAGTTTCACTCCGTCCGCTTTCTGGTTTTCGGAATCCGCGGTATTACAGCGGGTCGTGGGCCTGGGCCCGGCATCGCTGAGCCCGCAAGGCGCTCAGACTTCAAGGCGCCGAAAGAAGACGTCGTTATGGGAGAGATCATGGCGGATAAATTGTTTGTGGGAAATTTACCCCGGGAAACAACGGAAAATGAACTCAGTGATTTGGTAACCGCTGCGGGTTTCCAGATTGCTTCCTCTGTGGTAATTCGGGACAAGATGACGGGTCAATCGCGTGGGTTTGGGTTCGTGGAATTGGCCGACGGGGAGGATATTCAGAAGGCCATTGAAGCCCTGAACGGGCAGGAACTCGGCGGGCGCAAATTGACGGTGAATGAAGCGCGCCCTCGCCGCACGGAAGGTCCGCGGCCTTCGGGCGGGCGGCCGCGTCGAGGCGGCGGCGGCGGCGGCGGCGGCGGCGGCGGTTACGGGCGACGGCGGGATTACTAAGAATTTTCCGTCGTTCCACTCCGTTTTCGACGGCTCCTCGAAACGTTCCTTGGTTCACGGAATTTAGGCGTAGTCTTGCGCCGTGGGTTTTATGACGAGGTCCGGTATGTGAGTTCGTGGGGGGCAGGTTCGCTACCAAGACCACGGCGGCTGCAACATCCTTGGGTTGTAGAATCGTTGCCCGCTGCTCCGGCGTGACGGGTTGAGGGGGGCCTTTGAGAATCGAGGTATCCACTTCGCCGGGGTAGATATTCGTCACGCGGATGCCGTTTTTTCCTTCCTCCAACGCCACCGCTGTTCCCAACGCCGACATCGCGAATTTTGACGCGCTGTAGCCGACCCCTCCCTGCAGGCTTGCCCGTTTTCCCGAGACCGAGGAGATATTGATAATCAGCCCGTCCTTGCGCTCGCGCATCTGAGGCAGAACGCGGCGTATGCAGTGGTAAGCGCCGCCGGCGTTGACCCGGAGCATGCGGTCCCACTCTTCCGGCGCCAGCCGGGCGAGGGCCAGCGCAATGCTTCGGCCGATGCCGGTTCCTCCGCCGGTGACGAGCGCGCCTTTCCCTTTAGAGTCATCGGATTTTTATGAATGCGTCCTCACGGCTCCGCGTCTGTGAAAATCAGCCTGGAATTCTGCGGCACATTACCCCGGGGCAGGGAGGGTGTCAAGGTGAGGAGCGTCTTTGTTGTCTTACGATGCGAAGCCTTGTGAAGAGTCGGATCAAGGGCGCCGGGTTCCCGTTCGGCCCGGGATCGAAGTGTTTGACAGCACAAAGAGGCTATGTTAGCTTGGCTTGAACCGCCTTGGAATCCGAATCGTTATCATTTTACCAAAAGGAGGCCGGTCATGAGTGGGCCGAAGCCGAACTATCTGTTTACATCCGAATCCGTCACGGAAGGTCATCCGGACAAGATCTGCGACCAGATCTCCGATGCCATTCTGGACGCCGCCGTCTGTCAGGACCCGAAGAGCCGGGTGGCGTGCGAAACGGTCGTGAAAGACGACACCATCATGGTTGTCGGTGAGATCACGACCAATGCGAAAATTGAAGTGGATCCGATCGTTCGTCAGGTGGTTGCCGACATCGGCTATACGCGAAGCGATTACGGCTTTTGCGCCTCGACCTGCACCGTCATTCCGGCTATCAGCCAACAGTCGCCCGACATCGCACAAGGAGTGGACCCGGGCGGCGCAGGTGATCAAGGGATGATGTTCGGCTTCGCTTGTGACGAAACCGAAGAGTTGATGCCGTTCAGCATCAGCGCGGCCCATAAGCTCTGCGCGCGTCTGGCCCAGGTGCGGCACAATGGGTCGGTGAATTTCCTCCGCCCGGACGGAAAATCTCAGGTGACGACCGAGTATAAGAACGGAAGCCCGGTGCGTGTGGATGCGGTGGTGATCTCCTCGCAGCATGATCCGGATATCTCGAACGCCGAACTGCATGAAGCGATTCGCGAAGAGGTCATCAAACCCGTCCTTCCGGCCGATTTGCTCGACGACCGTACGAAGTTTCACATTAACCCGACCGGGCGTTTTGTCGTCGGGGGGCCGTGTGGCGATTCTGGCCTGACCGGGCGAAAGATCATCGTCGATACCTACGGCGGCTCGGCTCATCACGGCGGCGGCTCTTTTTCCGGCAAGGACCCGACGAAGGTGGACCGTTCGGCGGCCTACATGGGCCGCTACGTGGCCAAGAATCTGGTGGCGGCCGGCTTGGCGCGCCGCGTTGAGGTACAGTTGGCATATGCGATCGGCATCGCCGACCCGGTCTCCTTTATGATCAATACCTTCGGCACCAGTCGGTTGAGCGATGACACCTTGGTGGAATTCATCCGAAAGCATTTCCAACTTACCCCGCACGGCATTATCGAATCGCTCGATCTTCGCCGGCCGATCTTCCGCAAGACGGCGGCCTACGGCCACTTCGGCCGCAACGAACCGGAGTTCACCTGGGAGCGGACGGACCGGGCGGAGGAACTAAAGAAAGAGGCAGGCCTTTAGTATGACGACCAGCACTACGCAAAACGTTCCCTGTGACGTAAAAGATTTGAACTTGGCGGAAAAGGGTAAGAAGCGAATCGAATGGGCCGACCAATGGATGCCGGTCCTCCAATTGATCCGCACCAGATTCCAAAAAGAACAACCCCTGAAGGGCATCCGCATCGCCGCCTGTCTCCACGTGACGACGGAGACGGCCAACCTGATGCGGACCCTCAAGGACGGCGGCGCCGACGTGGTGCTCTGCGCCTCGAATCCCCTCAGCACACAGGATGATGTGGCCGCCTCGCTCGTTGCCGACTACGGCATTTCCGTCTTCTCCATCTGCGGCGAGGACAACGAAACCTATTATCAGCACATCAATCAGGCGCTCGACACCAAGCCGCAGATCACCATGGACGACGGCGCCGACTTGGTCTCGACGCTGATCCGCAAGCGTACCGAGATGCTCCCTGATGTTATCGGAGGAACCGAGGAGACCACGACGGGCGTCATCCGCCTGCGGAGCATGGCGGAAGAGAAAGTTTTGAAGTACCCTATCATCGCCGTCAACGACGCCTACACGAAGCACCTGTTCGACAACCGCTACGGCACGGGCCAGTCGACGCTGGACGGCATCGTCCGCGCGACCAACATCCTTTTTGCGGGAATGAATGTGGTCGTCGTCGGCTACGGTTGGTGCGGGCGCGGCGCCGCCAGCCGGGCGCGCGGGCTGGGCGCGCAGGTGATTGTGACCGAAGTGGACCCGACGCGGGCGATTGAAGCCGTCATGGACGGGTTCCGCGTTATGCCGATGGCGGAGGCCGCCAAGGTGGGCGACATCTTCATCACCGTCACCGGAAACAAGGGCGTGCTGCGCGGCGAGCATTTCGAAGTCATGAAGAGCGGCGCGGTGGTTGCCAACTCCGGCCACTTCAACGTGGAGATTGACATTCCCGCGCTCGAAAAGCTCTCCCAGAGCAAACGGACTACGCGCGAGTTCGTCGAAGAGTTCACCATGGCCGACAGGCGGGTGATTTACCTGCTTGGCGAGGGCCGCTTGATCAATCTTACAGCTGCCGAAGGCCATCCGGCTACCGTGATGGATATGAGCTTTGCCAACCAAGCCCTCTGCGCCGAGCACATTGTGAAGAACGCCAAGACGCTTGACTTGAAGGTGCATGGCGTTCCGGCGGATATCGATCAGACCGTCGCCAGCCTGAAATTGAACGCGATGGGCGTTTCAGTCGATGACCTTACGGCCGAGCAGAAAGATTATCTCCGTTCTTGGGGAGAGGGCACATAGCCCTTCCCGTTTCCCTTATGACCCTTCCTGTTTTCCTGATGAAATGGGACAACCCCTATCGTAAACTAAGTTTATTTCCCGGCGAGCCAGTATGCCGGATAATGCGTCGAGGTGAGGTGCCTTCATGAAAGAATACGCCGAGTGGGCCCTGAACGCCGCCCTCGTGAATCAGGCTAATCGGGCTAAGCGCGCTACCTATGCCGACGTGCGGGTGATTGAAACACGGAGTCGGCGGCTTGCAACCAAGAACGGAGTGCCGGGCGAGGTGCGCGAGTCGGAATCGATGGGAATCGGCGTCCGCGTGATTGCCGACGGCGCGTGGGGGTTTGCCTCGACCGACCGGCTGATGCGGGAGAGTATCGAAGCGACGGCTTTGAGGGCCGTTGAGGTGGCCCGCGCCAGTGCGCTGTGTAAGAAAGCGGACGTCGCCTTGGCGCCCGAAGAAAAAGTCGTCGATACCTGGCTTGCGCCGTTCAAGAAAGACCCTTTCCGAATCCCGGTGGGTGAAGCGTTGGACCTGTTACTGCGCGCCGACCGGAAACTCCGGCGGGTGAAGGGTGTGACGCTGGCGGAAGCGTCGATGGAGTTCCATCGCACGGATCAACTTTTTCTCTCGAGCATCGGCTCTGAGATTCGCCAAACCAAGGTGCAGAGTGGAGCGGGCTTGGCGGCGACCTCGTTTGCCGACAATGAAATTCAGCGGCGGTCCTACCCGAACAGCTTCGGCGGCCAGCACCAGATTCGCGGCTATGAATTGGTCGAAGAGTTGGACCTGCCGGGTAATGCCGCCCGCGTGGGCGAAGAGGCCGTCGCGCTCCACCGGGCCGCGGTGTGCCCGCAGGGCGAGCGGGATATCATCTTGGACGGCTCGCAGCTCGGCTTGCAAGTGCATGAATCCGTCGGCCACCCGATTGAGTTGGATCGCGTGCTGGGAACGGAGGCGAATTTTGCCGGAGGAAGTTTCCTGACCTTGGACAAGCTCGGTAAGCTCCGCTACGGCTCTGAAATCGTCAACGTCGTCGCCGACGCCACCACGTCGCACGGGCCGGGCCTGGGGACCTTTGCCTATGATGATGAGGGCGTGCCGGGACAGCGGACGCCGATCATCGAGAGGGGCCGCTTCGTCGGCTATATCACCTCGCGCGAAACGGCGGCTGCGGTCGGCGAGGGGCGCTCGAACGGCGCCATGCGTGCCGAAGGGTGGAACCGGATTCCGCTGATTCGCATGACGAACATCAGCCTGCTGCCCGGGACGTGGAAGTTTGATGACTTGATCGCCGACACCGACGACGGCATCTACATGGAGACGAACCGCAGTTGGTCGATTGACGACAAGCGCTACAACTTTCAGTTCGGCACGGAAATTTCCTGGGAGATCAAGGGCGGCAAGAAGGGGCGCATGCTGAAGAATCCCAGCTACGGCGGCATCACCACGGATTTCTGGAATGCGTGCGACGCCGTCTGCGACGAGGACTCCTGGGTGCTGTGGGGGACGCCGAACTGCGGCAAAGGCCAGCCGATGCAGACCATGGGCACCGGTCACGGAGCCTCACCGGCGCGTTTCCGCAAGATTCAAGTCGGGGTGGCCTACAAGGATGCCTCCTGACCGTAACTTTAATTTTTTCCCGAATCGAAACTCACGCCTCGACATCGAACCAGTAACAACTGAACCTTAAGGGCGACCCATGCGGAATTTTCTCCTTACTGCCTTTTTTCTGTCGGTTCTTGGGGCGATCCTGTCGGGATCGGATTCGAAAAAGATCAGGGTTCGAATGCCGCCCCGCCCCGGGGCTCGGCCGTTTGCGACCACCGTTCCCATCCATGAGGTTCCTGGGAACCCTCCTTCCGTTTCGGCCGAGGAAGCAAAACTCAAGGCCACGGAGTTGGTTCTCGGGCTGGTCGTGGCCGGGCAGCCGATGGCCTATCCCGTCCGCTACTTGGCGATGTTTGAGTTGGTGAATGATCGCGTGGGTCAAACCTTGTTCGCCCCCACTTGGTGACCCCTGACGGGTTCAGGCGTCGTGTACGTCCGTTGGATTCAGGACAAAGAATTCACCTTCGATTTCGCCGATACGCTTTTCGGCGAAAACCTCCTTTTCGTCGACCGGGAAACCGAGAGCGTCTGGTCGCAGCTTGAGGGGAAAGCCATAGTGGGGTCGATGAAGGGAGCGCCGCTCCGGGTGATTCCCGCCTTGCAGACCACCTGGTCTTTCTGGCGGGAACGGCATCCGGAAACGCGCGTGATGGTGTTGCCGGGTGTGAAGGGCCGTCCCTATATTTATCGAAATCCGCGCTTGAACTACAACCCGACGCGGCACGATGCTACGTCCTTGGGATTGGGATTGGTCGCCGGCGGCGAGGAAATTTCCCTTCCCTTCCGCCAATTAAACCGCGCCGCGCCGCCGTTCTCTCTGCAACTGGGTCAGGGGCGCGTTACGGTGCACTATGCAAAGCAGGAATTAAAGGCTTGGGCGGAAGATGAAGCCGGGAACCTGCTGCCCCGGAGTCCTGGCCTATAAGAGCGGCTGGATGCGGTTCCATCCCGACTCGAAAATCTATCGCGCCCCAAAACGTCGCAAGCGGCGGTAGCGTGCGACGGCCCTCCTTCCCGTTTTCCAATCCAAAATCTGAACTCAAGGTTGCGACGGCCCTCTATTTCACTTATAACATTCTGGAACGTTTCAAGAATGATGATGTCCGAACCTGCAGCTTCGCACGCAATCGTGGAATTCGATCGGGTGAGCTACGAGATCGATGGTGTCCGGCCGCTGGTCTCGGGATTGAATCTCGCCGTCGGCGAAGGTGAGAGTTTGATGCTGCTGGGGCGGAGCGGCTCGGGCAAGACGACGACGCTGCGATTGATTAACCGATTGCTCGACGCTACGCGCGGCGAGGTACGCGTCGAAGGGCGGTCGACGACGACGTGGGACGTCATTCGCCTGCGGCGGCGTATCGGTTACGTGATTCAAGAGATCGGCTTGTTTCCCCATTTGAACGTCGAGCGAAACGTCGGCATGATTCCCACGCTCGAAAAGTGGGAGCCGAAAACAGTGGCGCGTCGCGTCGAAGAGTTGCTCGACTTGGTCGGGCTGCCGCACGGGGAATTCGCGCCAAGGTATCCGCATGAACTCTCCGGCGGCCAACGGCAACGCGTCGGCGTGGCGCGGGCCCTGGCCGCCGACCCGCCGATTCTTCTGCTGGACGAGCCGTTCGGGGCGCTCGATCCGATTACGCGCGCCGAGATGCAGCAGCAGTTCCGAAGTCTTCAAAAGCGGCTGAAGAAGACCGTCGTCTTCGTCACGCACGACGTGCGGGAGGCGTTCCTGCTCGGCTCGCGCGTCGCTCTGCTTCAGGAAGGCCGTCTGGTGGCTGCAGGAACGCCCGAGGAATTGAAGCGCTCTACGCACCCGGAGGCGCAGGTCTTTCTCGATTGTCTTAACGAAAAAGTAACAGGGCAGGTGTAGGCATGGGCTTTCTTCGACTGTTTGTAGAACGAGGGGACGAGATAGCGCACGCAACGGGCGAGCACGTCTATCTGGTCGTGGGTTCGACGCTGCTGGCCGCTCTGATCGCCGTGCCGCTCGGCTTGGTGGCGACGCGCAACGCGCGGATGGGAAAATGGATCTTGGGCCTTGCGAATGTGGTGCAGACGATTCCCAGCCTGGCGCTGATCGGTTTCCTGATTCCGCTGAAGTACATTGGCGGCATCGGCGTTAAGACGGCGTTGGTGGTTTTGGTTTTCTATGCACTGCTGCCGATTCTGCGCAACACCTACACGGGCGTGACGGGTGTGGACCCGGCCATCCGGCAGGCGGCGGAGGGCATGGGTTTGACGGACCGGCAGTTGCTGTTGCGGGTGGAGTTGCCGCTGGCGCTGCCGGTGATCTTTGCCGGGCTGCGCGTGGCGACGGTGGTGTCGGTGGGCGTGGCGACGCTGGCGGCCTACATCGGCGCCGGGGGACTGGGCGATCTGATTTTTCGCGGCATCAATATGCTGGATGACCGTTTGATCCTGGCCGGGGCGATTCCGGCGGCGCTGCTGGCTCTTACGGCCGACGGACTTCTCGGATGGGCCGAGCGGCGTATGACGCCACCCAGGTAGAGAGCGGAGCGGAACTCACCATGAAGCGGATTCTTCTTATTTTGATTTCGGCTCTGATCATCCCCGGCTGCACGGAACGGGATTATCTCATCGTCGGATCGAAGAATTTCACCGAGCAGATTATTTTGGCAGAACTTCTGGCCCAGCAGATTGAGCGGCGCACCGGAATTGAGGTCGAGCGAAAGTCCAACCTGGGCGGTACGCTGGTCTGCCACCGGGCGCTCGAGGCCGGGCAGATCGATCTCTATCCCGAATATACGGGAACGGCGTTTGCCGCCATTCTACGTGAAGAGATCATCTCCGACCCTAAAAAGGTTTACCAGCGCGTGAAGGCGGAATACGCGCGGCAGTTCCGGGTTCACGTAGCCGTGCCTTTCGGGTTTGAGAATACCTACGCCGTCTTGATTCGAAAGCAGGAGGCGGAGCGTTTAAAGATTCAAACACTCACCCAGGCCGGTCCGCACTCTTCGGCCTGGCGGGCCGGGGTGGGCCATGAATTTTTGGAGCGCGCCGACGGCTACCCGGGATTGGTCGAGACCTATGGCCTGAAATTCTCCGGCCAGCCGCTGGCCATGGATTTGAACATGACCTACCGGGCGATTGCGGATGAAAAGGTGGACTTGATCGTCGGCAGCTCGACCGACGCGCAGATCGAGGCGATGAATCTGTTTCCGCTGGCGGACGACCGTCGTTACTTCCCGCCCTATGAGGCCGTGCCGGTCGTCCGCCAAGATGCGCTTGAAAAGTATCTCCCATTGAGCGGAGCGCTGGAGGAGTTGGGCGGAAAGATCAACACCGAGCAGATGCGGAGATTGAATTACCTTGTGGATATTGCAAAGAAATCTCCCCGCGAAGTCGTGCGGGAATTTCTGAGCGGGCTCGAAGCGGGAAATTGAAATTCCCCGGTTCGGCAATGAGCTGAAGTCCGAGAGTGAGCGGTGTTCATCTGAAAAAGGAGAGAATATGACCGATCATCGAAGGAAGTTTTTGCATCAAGGGACGAAATCCGTTTTCGCGGCCGGGCTGCTGGGCGCGGTGGCGGCTTGCGCGACGCCGCCGCAGTCCGAAGCCGAGAAACCCGCCAAGAAAGCCGTCGGCAATGACGGCCGCTTTCCCGATCTACCGTTTTCACCCGCCATCCGCTACGGCAATCTGCTCTTTCTCTCCGGGCAGATGGCGATCGACCCGGAGACGGGGAAGGTGGTCGATGGCGGCATCCGGGCCGAGACGCGCTTGATTCTGGAAAATTTCAAGAAGCTGCTTGCATCGGCCGGCTCCTCGATGGAGAAAGTCTTGAAGTGTACTGTTTTTCTTTCGAGCGCGGCGGATTTCCAGGGGATGAACGAAGTCTATCGAACGTTTTTCCCGAACGAGCCGCCGGCGCGTTCGACCATAGCCGCCGGAGAATTGGTGGTGCCGGGTGGGCACGTCGAGATCGAGTGCTTCGCTTATGTAGATTAGCCCGGCAAGGGCTGTTCTTCGCCGCCTGGCTGGGGGCCGAGTTACGGGGCCGAGTTACGGGGAGGGAGACGGAACTTGCGATCTTGCCGGGCTGTTCATTGAAATTACATACCTGAAATCACACGTGTGTAATTTCATGCGCAGTCTACTTGGTTGCGCTGAATTTTGCAACTAAACGATGAAAGCCCCAGGCGAGAATGATCTTTCCTTCGGTTCCTTTTCCTTCGAGCGTAATCGTCACTCGTTCGGCCGAACCCTTCTCTTCCAGGAACTCTCCTTCCACTTGGGCGACGGTGTCGGAGTCCTGATGTTCGAAGGCGGACTTCGACGAGACCACAAGGCTCCATTTTTTCTTTTCCGTGAAGCGGGCGAGCAGGATGTGCTTGCCTGCCGGAACTTCTTTATCTCCAATCTTGAGCGGGACGTCGGACTCCATCGTGGTGGACTGATCGGCCCCCATGCGCCAGAGGAGACCCGGCTGAATCATGTCGAGCAGGCTGCGTCCTTCCAGCGGCGGGCGGCCGTATTCAACTTTTACGGTTCCCCCGCCCAAGGAGAGCGTCGCTTCCCCGCGCGGATGTATCTGAGCCTGGGCTTCAAGCGCGGCAGCCGTCGCGAAAAAAGCGACGGCGAGAAATGAATGCAGAATCGTTCGAGTCGTCCTCCTCATGGATTGCCTCCTGGAATTATTTCCCAAAATTTATTTCCCCAGCACTTCTTTCAAGTCCGCCTCCAGTTTTTCCGGCGTCTGGTAGCCGACGTAGTGGCTCGCGATCGTTCCCTCCGAACCGATCAGGAACGAAGTGGGAAAGATGGCAATGCTGCCGTAGAAACGGTCCATTTTTCCGTCCCAGTGGGCGACGGGGAAGCGGATTTTCTGCTCCTCGATGTAGCGATGGATCACGTCTTCCTCGTTGCCCAGCTCAAGGTGACGGTCGGCGTTTGCGGCGACCACGGTAAAACCTTGTCCGGCGTACTTGCCGTACAACTCAACCAAGTGCGGGGTCATCTCCATACACGGCGGGCAGCCGGTAAACCATACGTAGAGTAACGTGGATTTGCCCTGAAGGTCGGCCAGAGCGATCTGCCCTCCGCCCAGCTTTTCGAGCGCCAGTTCGGCCGCTTGTCCTTCCCAGCCGGTCAGGCGGCGTTCGAGCGGCGCGGCAAACCGGCGGTCGCGCCTGATCATCTCGGCGTCGATGCCGACAATCTCTCCGGATTTCTCGTCCCGCTCGATGAAAGGCGGAACGCGCGGGTCGGCCTCCATCACGCGGAGCAGCACGTCGGCAGACTCGGGTCCTTCGAGCGAAAATTGCGCGGCAATATCTTTCAAGCTTGGGTGCTTGCCGAGTTTCTCTTGATGGTCCACCAAAAAAAGCGGGATACGGAAAAAGGAGCGAAAGAGTTTGCCGAGAACCTTCCGTTCCTCCGGTTTGGTGAAGATCTTTCCGTACAGGTCGGTGACCAGGACGGGCTGCCCGTCGCGGAGGTTCTTGCCGATGTGCCCCAGGATACGCGCTTCGATACTTTTTTCGGGACTTTTTTGGGGGGCGGCGGCAAACGAGGAAACGGTTGCCAGCAAAAGAATTCCGGCGGTGAGATAACACTTTGATTGGAAGAACATTCGGCTCCTTCTGGCTCTTTGAATTGCGGATACCTATCTAATGTACTTGTGAACTCGTCTAAGATCAAGAATATGGTACGATTGAGTAAAATGAATCCATCCTGGATGAAAAAGAACTGGGAACGCGGCGTCGGCTGGGGGCAGAGGCGAGTCTCGAACTGGCGGCCTCGGGTTTCGCTTGCCGGCGGAAGCCTGATGGTGCTGTTCACTTTGTGGATGACGATCGCCGTTGACGCCTGCGGGCCGGAGCGGACCGGTTATGAATTTCTGGTTTTAGGGGAGGGCAATTGGCCCAGCTTGATGGGGATCTTTTCGGTAACCGGGGGGCGCATCTTTTACGCCGCCGGTTTAATCCTGGCGGCGCTGACGCTTCTGCTTCTTGCGTTTTCGGTGGTTTCGAAACGGGTGTGGCAGAGAAAGTCTTTGCTGCGGTTCTTCTTGATCCTTTCCGGCACGCTCTCGCTTTTCTTCATCGCCGACCTGCTCGCTCTTTTCTTGTGGTTTTAGGGAGAGGCGATTTCCGTTTGGATGAAACTTGATGGTGACCCGTTTCACTTGGCAGCGGCCGCGCTTCCGCTTCTATTGCTGCTGCTTGTGTGGTGGCGCAAGCCCCCGAATTGGCGGCGGAAGGAACTCATGGCCCGATTGATAATCATCGCCGGGGGAACGGCGCTGGTGTTGCTGGCCAGCGAGCTGATGGAACGATTCTCTTCGTTTCGAATCTGGGGCCGCGAGCCGGCCCTTTTGTACCTTCCTTTGATCTTGTATCTTCTGGCGCCGTTGCTGCTCTGGTTCTATTATGGCCTCTCGCGCCGGGAGGAACGGCATGCCGAGTGGCCGCGGATTCGATCCAAACTTCTCTTCTTTTACCTGCCGGCGGTGCTGAGTGGTGGAGTGATGGTCGGATTCGCGACGATTTTCGAGGGGCTATGGGGCCTGCCGGTTTTTGTTGTAGGCCTTCACCTGATCACCGTCGGGTACCTGCGGTTGGCGTCGGTGAAGACTTCTGAGGATTAAGTTGTGTTCAGGCGGTTAGGGCGGCGTGGACCGTCTCCCACATTCCGTTGAGGTTTCCCTCGGAGTCCAGGGTAGGAGTAGATGCTGACGCGGCGGATTCTGTTTCATAGGCCCCGGAGGTCTGGGGCTGGTTGAGCGCCGCTTCCGAGGCCAGGATTTCCGCCAGCAGAAGCGTGTTCTTAATCCAGACTACTTTTGCCTGGGACGGGGCCGGGTCACCCAGCACGCCCATCAAAAATCGCAGCGCTTCCCCATCCGAGGGCGAGTGCATCGGCAGAAATCCCATCGGCGGATTCAAGGCGGCCTGCGTGTTGATGTAGGTCTTCTCGATGTCGATCTTCTTTCGGATGCGCTCGTGCATCAGGTCGGCCATGCCGATGCCGATGGCGTTGCCTTCACTTTCCTTGGTGATGTCGCGGACGTAGATTAATTGGATCTGGGGAGCTTCGCCCGCCTGGAGCGGCACGCCGCGTCCGATGACCTTGGTATCGAATCCTGTGCCGCTGATGTTCTTGCCGAGTTGATCGACGATGAGCAGGTCGATTTTCGGGAAGGGAAGCCGCGGCAGCATCCGGCGGGCCTCGACCAGCGCTTGTTCCTCCACCTCGGGCATCCGCTCGGGCCGGGCCGCCCGCACGGCGCAGATCTCATGCTCTTCGTTTTCAATCACCCCCAGGCCGCAAAGGATCTTTCCGCTGGCGAGTGAAAATCCTCCTACGGCGCGGATCGCTTCCTCGTAGCCGTGTTGGCGGCAGTAGAGGTGGCAGGCGCGGGCCCCTTGGACCTTCCCGAGTCCGATGGCGGTCATCTTGAGCCAGCCGCTTTCGATTCGCCCGCTGAAGTCCGTGTGGGTCTTGATGCGGTTGAAGATGACGACCCCGTCCGACGCAAAGGCGAGGCGGTCCATGTAGACCCGGAACCCTTCGCGAGTACGGCCGAGCTCGACCGCCTCCATCTGCGAGAGCACCGGCATGCCGACCTGCGGCTCGGTGATTCCGTAATCTTCCAGAACTCGCCGCTGGCCTTCCCCTGTCGCGCCGCCGTGGCTGCCCATCGAGGGAATGATGAACGGCTGGGCTCCTTTCGCCTTCAGCCACTCACCCAACGTCCGAACCTGGAGTGCCAGGTGGGCAATGCCGCGACTGCCGACCGTGACGGCAATCCGCTTCCCGTGCAGGCTGCTCCGGTCGAGGTGGATCCCGTCTAAGGATTCCGTGAGAGCCTGGGGTAAATTTCTGAGGGCCGGTTGAGAAGGACCGGTGCGTCGCAGGCGATGAAGGGCCTCCAGAGGCATGGAATCGTTTTGAGCCATGGAGGAATTATAGCTTGGACCGATGAAAATTGAATGAAAATTTGTCCGTCAACTCCGGATTCCTCCTTTCCCTGGCGGGACGGATCTCTTGGGAATTCCGGGTGTGTTCCTTCGAATCGAGGATCCCGATTGTCTGCCGAAGATTTTCCGTGTACTCTCAGAGCGGAAACTATTCCCCTGACAGAATCCCGACAGAAAGAAGATTCCAGAGGAGGTAGGCGATGGCGATTGCCCAATAAATTTCCGTGAGGATGAAAAATGAACGCGGCTCGCTCGCACATCTCTGTTCGGAGATGGCGAAAGTGGCCGTGAATATCAAAGCGCTTCTGGTCCCGGACCAGGCGGGGGAAGCCCCGGTGCGTTTTTTGGTAGATAACGTTGAAACGGCCGGGAAGGTTTTGGCCGGCCTGGGCCTTGAATTCACGACGGAAGAGGTGATCGCGGCTCGCATGTCCGACCGGCCGGGGTCGCTGGGAAGAATCACCCGGAAGCTGGCCGAGCACGGCATCGATATCCACTACGCCTACGGGAGCGTGGCGAAAGGCACGAAAGAGGCCGTGCTCGCCCTGGCGGTCTCCGACGTCCAGGCGGCGGCAAAAGTGGTTAAGTAAGGGGATTCATAAGGAAAGCGTTTCGGTCGGTTTGCCGTTCGATCGTTGCGGGTCGTCAGTTCGTGAGTTCGGCCGCAAGGCCCGTTTCCCGTACCAAGGTGAGAACTTCGGCCTCATTCATCCGCGTAGCGTCGTATTCCACACGAAGTTCCTCTCCTTCGGCCTGCAACTTCCGGATTCCATATACGGTGGAGAGCCCTCGGAGTCGCTCGAGTTCGGATTCCTGAAGATCGCGCGGAATCTTCAATCGCAGTTCAACCATTGTCATTGTGTCCCTCTCCGCCGAAAAAGAGGATGCTATTATAGCTTCAGGCAGGTGCGAACGATAGCGCGTCGAAAAATAAATCGGCCTGCTGTTTTTCGGTACAGGAAATCTTCCCATGCCGGTGAAAGCGAAAGAACCCCGGAAAAGCGTCACACTGGAGATTCAGGGGATGACCTGCGCCTCCTGCGCCCTGCGGATTGAAAAGACGCTGGGAAGAGTGCCCGGTGTGGAGGAGGCGGTGGTGAACTTCGCCACCGAGAAAGCGAACGTGTCCGTAGGCTCCGAGGGGCCGTCCGCCGAGCAGCTTACCGAAGCCGTCGAGGCGGTCGGCTACAGGGTGCGGCCCGGAGGGGCCGGGGAAGGCCATGCCGGGCGGAAAGAAACGCCCACGCTCCAAATCGGCGGGATGCATTGCGTTTCCTGTGTCGCCCGCGTCGAAAAGGCTCTGGAATCTGTGGAGGGGGTGAACTCCGCTTCGGTCAACTTGGCGACGGAGAAGGCCACGGTAGCAATGGGTTCACAAGTAGTTTTCGATCAACTCCGCCGGGCCGTGGAAGCCGCAGGATATTCGGCCTCGGAAATCACCGGAAAAGGCGCGGAGGCGGGTCCCCCGGAGACAGCGAGGGGCGCAGAAGTTGGCGATGCCGAACGTCGGCGAGAAGATCGAATCCTGAAGCGTGACCTCTGGTTGTCGCTGGGCTTGGGCGTCCCGGCGATGGCCATCGGAATGTTTGTGAAGGAGCTGCCGGGCCGCGAGTGGATTCTTCTGTGCCTGACGGCGCCGGTTTGGGCCTACGCGGGGCGGCGCTTCCATCAGAATTCGCTGAAGCTGGCCCGCCGGTTTGCCGCCAACATGGATACGCTGGTTTCGCTGGGGACGACGGCGGCGTTCCTCTGGAGCGCGGTGGCGGTTTTTACAGGAAGAACGGATCAAATCTATTTCGATTCCGCTGCCGTCATTATTGCCCTGATCTTACTCGGTAGAGTTTTTGAAAATCGCGCCAAGAGCCGCGCGCGGGATGCCATCGGACGATTGCTCGAGCTGCAACCGCCCAGGGCGCGCGTCGAGCAGAACGGGCAGGAGATGGAAATTCCCCTCGAGCAAGTCCGAACCGACGACATTGTGGTGATCCGCCCCGGCGACAAGTTCCCGGTGGATGGCGTGGTTGTCGAGGGGCGCAGCTCGGTGGATGAGTCCCTGCTGACCGGCGAGAGTCTTCCGGTGGAGAAGGGGACGGAGGATGAGGTCACCGGCGGGACGATCAACGGCAACGGGGCGCTCCGCTACCGGGCGACGCGCGTCGGCGAGGATACGACGCTGGCCGAGATCATCCGCATTGTGGAAGCAGCGCAAGGTTCGAAAGCCCCGCTTCAGCGCTTGGCGGACCGCGTGGCTTCCGTCTTTGTGCCGATCGTGATCGCAATCGCCCTCGTGACCTTCCTGGCGCATATTCTGATTTTCGGGCACGCAGCCACCGTAGGCTTGATCAGCGCCGTGGCGGTGTTGATCATCGCCTGCCCGTGCGCGATGGGGCTGGCCATGCCGACCGCCATCATGGTGGGCACGGGCAAGGGAGCCGAATATGGGCTGCTCATCAAGGGCGGCGAGAGTCTGGAAAAGGCCGGAGACCTTTCGCTGGTGGTCTTTGACAAGACCGGCACGCTGACGCGGGGTGTGCCGCAAGTAACCGAAGTTCTCCCGGTAAACGGCCATACTACGCAGGACGTCCTGAAGCTTGCGGCAGCGGTGGAGCGGCAGAGCGAGCACCCGCTGGCCGCGGCCATTCTACGCGAAGCCGAGAAACAGGGAATTGATGTTCGGGACGGATTAAAAATCGAAGACTTCGACTACACGCCCGGGCTGGGCATCGAGGCCCGAATCAATGGAGAACAAATACGGCTGGGGAGCAGGCGCTTTTTTAATTTTCAGATCGGTCCGCTTGAGGGAGATCTGTCGTGCCTGGAAGGCGATGGGCAGACGGTGGTCTTGGTCGGCAAGGGCGACTCTCTTGTCGGAGCTTTGGCCGTGGCCGACCAACCGAAAGAAGAGGCCCGCGCGGTGGTCGAGCGGCTGCACCGGCTGGGCCTGAAGACGGCTATGCTGACCGGCGACCGGGAGGTGACGGCGAGGGCCATCGCCCGGCGGGTGGGCATCGACGAGGTGATCGCCGAAGTCCTGCCCGGCGACAAGGCCGCGGCTGTGTTGGACCTGCAAAAAAAAGGCGAGTCGGTGGCCATGGTGGGGGACGGTGTGAACGACGCTCCGGCGCTGGCGCAGGCGGATTTAGGGATGGCGCTTTCGAGCGGGTCGGCGGTGGCGATGGAGACCGCCGACGTGACGCTGCTGGGCTCGGACCTGAGGAGTGTTGCCCGCAGCATCAAGCTTGCCCGCCGCACGGTCCGCACCATCAAGCAGAATCTCTTCTGGGCCTTCTTCTATAACGTGCTGGCAATTCCGCTGGCTGCCGCCGGTCTGCTCAACCCGATGATCGCCGCCGGCGCCATGGCCTTCAGTTCGGTCTTCGTGGTGATGAATTCCCTCCGCCTGCGGCGGTTCACACCGGCGATTTGAAAGCAGGAATCCGTATGGGTCGCCGGGCTTGCTTTCCCCCAGCCCCCCTCGCCCGGCGACGGCCTGGCAAGGCCGTCCTATCCCCTCTGTGCGTCCAGGATGGCCGGGAGAGTGCGGTTATTGGGGCTGGCCGGCGTTGCGGGCGAGTGCCAGCAGCTGGTTGCGCAGGTTGGGCTGGTCCCAATCGACGGCGCCGAACATCTTGTCGTGTACCTTTCCGTTGGGTCCGAGGATGTAGGTCTCCGGATATTTGTACGTTCCGTAGCGCGCGGCGAGGCGGCGCTCCGGGTCGCGGGCGACAGTCAAGGTAAGGCCGTGCTGGGCGACGAAGTTTCTGAGAATATCCAGGTCCCGGTCGACGCTGACGGTGAGGACGGTCACCTTATCGAGCTTTGAAAGCCGCTCCAGACTCGGCATCTCCGTCACGCAGGGCGGGCACCAAGTGGCCCAGAAGTTGAGCACGACGACGCGCCCGCGGTAACGGCTGAGTTCGACCGGTTCGCCCTGAAGCGATTCCAAGGTGAAGGTCGGCGCGGCTTCCCCGGCGCGTACCGGGCGGTCCAATTTTTCCGTGACGCCGAAGAAGAGAACTCCGGCCAGGGGAACGCCGAGCAGCGTAAATCTCAGCAGGCTACCTTTCTTCATGACCCTTCCATTATAATAGCCGGTGCGGCAGGAAGGGAAATTTCACCGGATCAAATGGAGAGGAATCCGCCCGCGCAGGAGAGAGGGTGGAGTGTATCCCCAGGGTGAATCAACAGTCTCCCCCAGCGAAAGTTTCGGTCATCATTCCCGTTCGCAACGAACAGAAAAATGTGGAGGGCGTAGTACGGTCGCTTGCCGGGCAGGAAGGGGTGGCGGAAATCCTTATGGTCAACGACCATTCGGAAGACCACACGGCAGAAATTCTGGCGAGACTGGCCGAGGAGATTCCGAACCTCACAGCGCTCGAAGCGCCGGAACTGCCGCCAGGATGGACCGGGAAGAATCACGCGCTGGCCTACGGCGCCGAGCATGCGCAGGGAGAGATCTTCCTCTTTACCGATGCCGATGCGCGCTATTTTGAGGGCACCGTCGCCGCTTGCGCCCTGCGAATGGAACGGGAGGGACTGGCTGTCTATTCTCTCTCTCCGGAGCAGCAGACGCCGACGCTTTGGGAACGCGCCGCGGTGCCGTATATCTATTCCCGTTTGGCCGAGAGGTACAAGTTTGATGAGGTCAACGACCCGCAAGGTCCTAAGGCGGCGGCCAACGGGCAGTTTTTGATGATAAGTCGCCGGGCGTATGAAGCGATTGGGGGGCACAAGGGGGTTCGAGGGGAAATTCTTGAAGACGTGGTCCTGGCGAAGAAAGCGAAGTTGGCCGACCATCGGCTTCGGTTCAAATGCGGAAAGGGCCGGGTGAGAACGCGCATGTATCCGACGGTGGGCGAGTTTTGGACGGGGTGGGTGAAAAATTTTTATCTGCTGTTCGGTGGGACAGGGGGGGCGACACTACGAACGGTGGTGAGCACGTTGGCGCTGGATTTGGGTTTGCCGGCGGGACTTTTTATCGGCTGGGTATTGTTTCTGTGGGACCCGACGCGGTCGCCGGCGCTCGGGGTGGCGCTGGTGCTGCTCCCGATTGTCACCTTTCGGCAGTGTCGATATGAGGCGGGGCTCAAGAGATTGGGCTTTCCGGGCCGGTTGGCGTTCTATCGGCCGGTGAGCGCGGTGGTGTTTATCTTGCTCCTGCTGAATTCCGCTTGGGCCCATCGGGCCGGCGGCCGGGTTCGGTGGAAGGGCCGCAGTTACCCCGCTAAAAACTTGAGGTAGCTATGATCTATCTGACGCGAAAGGCCGAATTTTCGGCTTCACACTACTACCACAATCCGGAGATGAGCCCGGAGGAGAACCGCCTCACTTTCGGCAAGTGCAACAATCCGTACGGCCACGGGCACAACTACGTGGTGGAGGTGACGGTGGCCGGTGAGGTGAACGAGCGCACCGGCATGGTGCTGGACCTGAAGGACCTGAAGCAGGTATTGGAGCAGCAGGTGCTCGAACCGTTCGATCACAAGTTCCTGAATAAAGAGGTGCCGGTCTTCGAGCGGAAGATTCCGACGACGGAGAACGTGGCCGTTGAAATTTGGAGCCGGCTCACGGGTAAGTTTCCGGCCTGCCGGCTGCATCGGGTTCGGGTCTATGAGAGCCAGGACTTGTATGTGGATTACTGCGGAGAATGAAAATTTACCTGACACGCCGGTATCGGTTTGCCGCTGCGCACCGGCTGCACAACGAGCGGTTGAGCGGCGAGGAGAACGCCCGCCTCTACGGCAAATGCAACAATCCGCACGGCCACGGGCATAACTACACGCTGGAGGTGACCGTCGCCGGACCCCTCGACCCGTGCACCGGCATGGTGATGAATCTGGCAGACCTGGACGCCTCGGTGGAGCAGGAGGTTCTGGAGCGCTTCGACCACATGCATTTGAATCTGGACGTTGAAAGGTTCCGTTCCAGGGTGCCGACGACGGAAAATCTCTGCCGGGAGGTTTTCGCTCTGTTGAGACCGCGAATCGAGGGGAAGAACAGCGCGGGCGAAGTGAAACTGGCTCGCGTACGGCTGGAAGAGACCAGCTCGAATTTTTTTGAATATGCGGGCTGAAGGGGAGAGTTGTAAAAATGAAACGGGAATTCCAAGCGGAGATGTTGGATGGGAAGGAGCGGGTCGGCGACAGATTGGAAGAGCTGATTCGGGAGCAGTTGTTGGAGCTGGGAGAGGACCCTCATCGGGAAGGCTTGCGACGGACCCCGCTGCGAGGGGCCGGCGCGTTGCGCTTTCTCACCCAGGGGTACCAGGAGAGCGTGGACGAGGTGCTGAATGGCGCGCTCTATGACGTGATCTACGACGAGATGGTGATCGTGCGCGATATTGAGCTGTACAGTTTGTGTGAGCATCATCTACTGCCGTTCTTCGGTAAGTGCCATGTCGCCTACATTCCCACCAAGAAGGTGATCGGGCTGAGCAAGGTACCGCGCTTGGTAGACGTCTTTGCGCGGCGGCTGCAACTCCAAGAGAGATTAACGAACCAGATTGCCCAAGCCCTGATGGAAAAGGTAAAACCGCTGGGTGTGGGCGTGATCATCGAAGCGCAACACCTCTGCATGGTGATGCGAGGCGTGCAGAAGCAGAATTCGGTGGCCGTCACTTCGGCCATGCTCGGGGTCTTTCGCAAGGACCATCAGACCCGTGAGGAGTTTCTCTCACTGGTACGGAAGGCGAACTGAGCGAAGCGGCAACCTTCGCCCGGCAGGAGGGGCCGGCATGGGAAAACTTGAGGGAAAAGTCGCGCTTGTTACGGGCGCCGGCCGGGGCATCGGGCGGGTGATTGCCGAGCAGTTGATGGAAGAAGGCGCCTATACGTTCCTCGTGGCCCGTCGCGGGGAGGCTCTTCGAAAATTGGCAAAACTTTCCCAGGCGAAGGGCCATCGGGCCGAGGCGCTGCAGGCCGACATCAGTCGGGAGCGGGACGTAAAGAACCTTTTTCTCGCCGTCCGCGAACGCGCCAAGCGGCTCCACATCCTAGTCAACAACGCAGGCGTCTTTACCTATAAACCCTTCCTGAAGACTACGTTTGCCGATTGGCGTAAGAACATCGAGATAAATCTTACGGGAACGTTTCTCTGCACTCGGGCGGCGGTGCCGTTGATGGGACAAGGCCCGGGGCACGTCGTCAACATCCTCTCCGTTGCCGGGCGGGAGGCCTATGCGAAGTGTTCGGCCTATTGTGCCTCGAAGTTCGGAGCTAGGGGCCTGACCAAGGTGCTGGCCGAAGAGCTCCGTCCCAGAGGAATTCGCGTCACGGGGGTCCTGCCCGGGCCGGTGGATACCGGAATGCTCAAAGAGTTCGACTTCCCCATTCGCCGAGAACGCGTGCTCCGGCCCGAAGACGTGGCCCGCGCGGTCCTTGAGGTCCTCACACAGCCCGAGCGCGCAAGTCTGGAAGAGATCGTGTTGCGCCCTTCGAGCGGAAGCTTCTGAATTCCCCGAATAACCGCCTCACAGGGTACAGCTTCCGAAAATCGCTGAACGGATGGGTGTCGGAGCGTAATCGGGAAGGAGGGTTAGCCTTCTTCGTCCGGCAGGTTGACGGCGAAGCGTCTGGGGTCGTTGGTAAGGCGCTTCGCTGCGGGAAGAAGTTCCAAGGCTCTTCGGACCCAGGGGTCGGTTTCAATGGCGATGCGGTTCCCCTCGTCCAGCCCGAAGATGACGGTGATCAACTGTTGCTTGATATGGTTTTTCATATACTCAAGGTTGCGGTCCCACTCCTCGGGGGTGAAGGAGACTTTTTGAGAGGCCAAGTAACTGCGGAACTCGGCAAGCACGGCGGGTGTGATCTGGAATTCCTTCGTGACCGTCTTGTGCTTGGCCAGGTACCGCTCGCCGAAATTGAGGAAGATATTTTGGTTGAGGAGCCGGCGGCCGAGAGAGTCCGGTTCGGGCGAAGCCACCTTCATGTCGGGGTTGATGCCCCCGCCCCCGTAGACGCGGCGGCCGCCCGCGGTGAAGCGAATCTCCTCGCGCGGCGGCACGAAGTTCCGGCAGTTTGAGTAGTAATTGTAGAGGGAGACGTTGGAGTAGTTTCTCTGAATCAACCGGCCGCTGGGTGTGTAGTAGCGGGCTGTGGTCAGGGCGAGACCCGTGTTGTCGCTGAGCGGATAGACGGTCTGCACCAATCCTTTGCCGAAGCTGGATTCGCCGAGGATTAAGGCCCGGTCGTAGTCCTGGAGCGCTCCGGCGACGATTTCGGCCGCGCTGGCCGTATAGCAATCCACCAGGATGACCATCGGGAAATCGTGTTTACTGTTGTCCCGGTGCGCACGATACGGCTTCTCGCGTGAGTTGCGGCCCTTGTGGTAGACGATCAGTTGATTCTTTTCGAGGAAGAGACCGGACACCTCGACGGCCTGTGTCAGCAGCCCGCCGGCATTGGCGCGGAGGTCGAAGATCAAACCTTCGAGCTCATCTTCGTTCAATTCCTTTAAAGCTTTACGCATCTCCTTGCCGGTGGTTTCAGAAAAAGTCTTCAGTTTAATGAAGCCGACTTTGGCGCGGAGGTGAAAGGCCAGCTCAACGCTGTGGCGCGGAATCTCAGCCCGAGTAATGGTAAAAGCCAGAGGTTCAGGGGTACCTTCGCGCAACACCTTCACGTTCACCAAAGTTCCCTTCGGGCCGCGCAGGCGTTCGGCCACTTCATTCGTGGTCAATCCTTCGGTGGTCTGGCCGTCGATTGCGTGGATGAGGTCGCCGGGCCGCAGTCCGGCGCGGCTGGCCGGTGATCCGGGGAAGGGATAAATGACGATGGTCTTGCCGTTGCGCGGGGCAATGGACATGCCCAGGCCCTGGTATTTCCCCTCTTGGTCTTCGCGAAGATTGGTAAAAGCGAGGGCGTCGAAGAAGGAAGAGTGCGGATCGAGCGTCCGCAGCATGCTCGGAATGGCCCCGTGGAGGATGACACGGTCGGGGTCGACCGTGTCGGCGTAGTTCTCCTCGACGGCGCGAAAGACCTTGGTAAACAGATGCAAGGAATCTTTCAGGTCGTCTTTGCCGCGGGCTTGAGGCGTGGCCTCCAGCCGATGACCGTAGAGACCCCCGATCAGGGAAGAGAGCCCCAACGTCACCAAAGCAATCCCGAGCAAACGGCGATTCTTCATAGTCTACAGTGCCCCCCACTGCCATTATAGCATAAGGTCAAAGCCCCCAAAAGAGCCGCGAAAGCCCCTCCGCAACGCTATCGGGATGGGAAGCCGCCTCTGTAGTTCAGGTGCATGGCGCGCAGGGTTCGACGCGGATAATTCCTGTTTACCTTGTCGGCGGAGAAGGGTCAGAAGTTTATGAATTGCTCAAATTGGACCTGAAAGATCACGGCGGCGCGGGGAGCTTCGTCGTTCAGGCCGATGGGGACGGCGACGCCCACCTCAAAGAGCTTCTTCCCGGATGAGAGGAACCCGTAGCGGATTCCGGGAGCGAAGACCGCGGCGGTACGATAGGTCGTGAAGGCTCCGGCCAAGTCGAGTTCCAGCTCTTCGCTGCGCTCGACGCCCAACTCCAGGAAGGCGTGCAGATCGTGATGGGCTCCGCCGGAGGGCCTCTCCAGCGCCCGGATTCCCAGGGCCGTTCCATAAACCAGGTTGCCGAGCGCGTAGTCGGTGGCGGGGTTCAGACCCAGCGGAGGCACATCCACCGAAGGGAACAGAGCGTAATTGAGGGAGCTATAGAGAAAGAAAGGGCCGCCCCAGTCCCTGGCGGCAGAGAGATCGAGAGCCACGCCGGTCGAGCCGAGCCCCGTCCCGCGCGAGAGATCCCCGGTGGGAAAGATGATCTGAGGACCTACGGTAAGCGTGAGGGGGGAGTTCTCTTCCGTCAGGAGGCGGTAGCGGAGACCCACCAGGGCGTCCGAGAAGCCGAACTCGGAATTGAGGGTTGTGCCGTCCAGTTCCTCTTTCATGCCGGTGAAGGGGAATTCCAGGTCCAGTTCCAGACGGCTCGTGAATCCCCACTCGACACGCAGCATCGCGTCATAGAAGGTGAATTTTCGGTCCATGACTCCGGGAAAAGTGCGCCAGCCGACGCTTCCAGGAGCGATCAGTTGCAGGGAGTTCTTTTGCTGCGTGTAGGGGCCGCCGGTAATAAAGGCGTAGTCGGGCTCTTCGGGTTCGCTCCCGTTCTGGGCGCCGGCGGCGAGCGGGAAGAGGGCCGAAACAAGGCATAAGATCAGCAGCGCGGGCGCGGTCTTTTTCGTGCTAGGGTACACTGGTTGGCTTTCCATAGACCGTACTCTGCTCCGCATGGGGTCCCCTGGGGCGCACGGTTTCTGAGATGTTGTTCCTTATCCGGGAAGAAATTCTCCGAGGGATTTCGAGATCAAGAGGAGATTATAGGGCCAGCTGGGCCGGTTCGGCAACGAAAAGAGAGGCGGGGTTGCCGGGACAGGGAAGATGACCCGGCCCGCCGATATTGCGGCGCGGGGGCCGGCCCCGTATAATGTAAGGTGGACGGCGAATTCCTATGCTTAAACTATTCAAAAGAAAAGACGCAGTAAAGAGAATTTTCTTGATGGCTGTGCTGGGTATTATCAGCTTCAGTTTGGTGCTTTCCTTGGCTCCCTTGGGGTCCGTCAGCGACGCCGGGCCGCAGCTGGGCCGGCTGGCTGAATACAAGGGGGAGCCGATTACGACGCGCGACCTCGATAGGGCCATGGAAATGCGCTTTCGAGGTACGCAGGTTGCCAACAATCCGCTGCTGCGCGCCCAGATGGCCCCGCGGATCCTGGATGACATGCTTTTCCGCCGCGCCGGGGTGGATGAGGCTCAGCGGCTCTCGCTGTCCGTCTCCGACCGGGAATTGGCCGACTACTTGCGCGCACAGGCTTGGCTGTACGAAAACGGCCGGTTCGTGGGTGATGACCGTTACCGGCAACTGGTGGAGGAACAGGCTCGAATGTCGGTGAGTGATTTCGAAGCGGAAATCCGGAAGGATTTGCTTTCGGAAAAGCTGCGGTGGATTGCCAGCGACGGCATCATCCTTCGTGACGAAGAAATTCTGAAGGAATTTCACCGGCTGAGCGAACAGGCCCGCATCGACTATGTTACCTTCGACCCGAGCCAATACATCGATGCCGTGAAGGTGGAGCCGGAAAAGCTTATCGTTTATTTCGCCACGAACGGGCAGCGGTATCAAGTGCCGGAGCAGCGGAGCATCCGCTACGTGTTGATTGAGCCGGACCGCGTCCGTGAGGAAGCCCGGGTGAGCGACGACGATCTGCGCCGGCACTACCGCGAGCACTTGGGGGAGTTCCGCGTGCAAGAGCGCGTTCAGGTGGGCCATATTCTTTTCCGGACGCTTGGGAACGCGGAAGAGGAAACGGCTCTGGTCGAAGCGAGAGCCGCGAAGGTGCTGGAGAAAGTGCGTGCGGGTGGGGATTTTGCCCGCTTGGCCGAGCAGCACTCCGAAGACGCCACGGCCACGGTCGGCGGCGACCTCGGGTGGGTCTATCGCGGGCAGACGGTCAAGGAGTTTGAGGATGCGGCCTTCAGCCTGGAGCCGGGCGCGATCAGCGACCTGATCAAAACCACCTACGGTCTGCACATCCTCAAAGTGGGCGAACGGCAGGAGGCGCATCTGGAGGTCTTTGAGCAGGTTCGCGAGCGCCTGCGGCCGATCCTCGAAGGTCGGAAGCTGAGCGGGGCGATGGACGGGCTGGCGCACCGGGTCGAGAGGGCCATGCGGACCGAGCCGCAGTCTTTCGAGGAAATGGCCGCGCGCTTCGAGTTGGAGCTGAAGGTCACGAAGAGCTTCCGCAAAGGACAGGCCGTAACGGACCTGGGAACCGAGCCCAGCGTGCACGACACGGCTTTCCGCCTGCGGACCGGAGAGGTCAGCCGGGCCCTTTCGGTTCCCAAAGGGAGAATTCTTCTTCAGGTTGCCGAGATTGTTGAAGCCTCCCTGCCGGAGATTGAGCAGGTGAGAACCCGTGTGGAGCAGGACTATCGGGTCGGAGAGTCGGGCGCGGTGGCGCGCGCCAAGGCACAGGAGTTTTCCCAAAGCGTCAAAAATGACGGTCTCCGCAGGACGGCGCGCCGAATGGGCTTGCGGTGGGAGCGGACCAGGCCCTTTACCCGGAACGATTTCCTAGAGGGAATTGGGTCCGCGTCTTCCTTCCGCAACGCGTTTACGCTGGAAGTAGGAGAGAGCGGCGGCCCGGTTGCCGTGGCCGGGAGTACGGTGGTCTATGAGGTCTTCTCCCGCCAACCGGCGCCGGAACAAGCATATGAAGAGCAGAAGGAGTTCCTGCGGGAGGATCTTCTGAGCCAAAAGCGCGGACTGGCTTTTGAGTTGTACCGCCAGAACCTGTTCCAGCAACTGGAACGGACCGGTAAACTGATCCGTTATCCCGAAGCGATGCAAACCTATTTGAGTAGCGTCCGGCGGTAGGCGATTTTCGGAACCAGGCGATTCGTTCCTTCCTGGGTTTGAGGTTCCGAACCGTTACGGTCCAGGATCGTGGGGTCCCTCCCGCTTGCCCATTCCAGGAAAGTGAAAAGATTTCAAGTTTTTTGAGGCAAGTGAGGAAGGTTGTGAATCCGGAGGCGCAGAGTGAAAAAACTAAAAACACTCTTTGCGGTATGTGCTGTCGGGGTGCTGGGGGCCCTATCCGGTTCGGCCGAAGAGGGGATGTTCCTGCCGAACCGGCTTCCCGAAAACGTCCTGCAAGGACGATATAATTTCACGACCACAACGCACTGGCGGCGGTTGATTCAGCGCGCCTCCATCCGTTTCCCGAACGGGTCGGGTTCGTTCGTCTCGACGAAGGGCTTGGTCTTCACCAATCACCACATTGCGATTGACTGTGCCGAAAAACTGAGCAGCGAGGAAGACAATATCGTCGAGAACGGCTTTCTGGCGAAGACGTTAGCGGAAGAGCGCCCCTGCCCGGACCTGGAGCTGAACGTTCTCGATTTGATTGAGGATGTCACCGGGCAGGTGCAGGCGGCCGTTAGACCGGAGATGATCCCTTCCGAGGCGACGCTGGCGCGGCGGGGGCGGTGAGGAATACTTTTGGAAGCGGAAAAATCCAAGGAAACGGGTTTGAAGTGCGAAGTCGTCTCGCTCTGGCACGGCGCCCGGTACCACCTCTATTGTTATCGCAGCTATTCCGACGTGCGGTTGGTCTTCCTGCCGGAGATCGGAATCGCCCGATTCGGCGGGGACCCGGACAACTTTGAATTCCCGCGCTACGTGCTGGACATCGCTTCCCTTCGCGTTTATGAGAATGATCAGCCATTTCGCCCCAAGGCGAATTATCGCTGGCGCACGGGCGCGGTGCGGGAAAAAGAGCTGATCTTCGTTACCGGACATCCGGGCCGTACCGCGCGGCTCGATACGGTCGATTCGGTTGAGTTCCTGCGCGACACGGCCTATCCGCAGAAGCTGAACATCCTGTGCCGGTATGAGATTGCGCTTCAGCAGTTCGCCCTGGAGGGGCGCGAACAGGCGCGCCGGGCCGACCATGATCTGTTCAGCATCTAGAACTCACGGAAAGCGTATACAGGTTTACTTCGCAAGCTGCAGGACCCGGCCTTCTTTGCGAAAAAGGAGAAGGAGGAGAAGGAGTTCCGCGCTCAGGTGGAGGCCAGTCCCCGCCTTCGGGCTCTGTACGCCAGCGCCTGGGGCGATATTTCCGGCAGCCCGGTGATCAGCCGGCAGGGGGAAGTGGTCGGAATCGTCTTCGATTCGAACCTTCAAGGTCTGGGATAACGAATTCGCTTACTCGGACGAGCAGGGGAGAACGGTTTCGGTGAGCGCGCAGGCCGTGGTGGAGGCGCTGCGGAAGGTCTACGACGCCAACGAGCTGGCCGCTGAGCTGGGCCGATAAGCCGAGCCGATAAACGCCGGCGCGAAAACGCGCCGTTGACGGTGCGACGCCGCTCTGAGTAGAATGCCGCCACGGCGGTAGAAAAATAGTTTTCAGGAGAGGGGGACAACCATTGAGCCGGGATGAACTTCTTCAAGGTCTAAGGGAAAAAGCGCGGCTGCTGCGGCGGCATTCGTTGGAATCCACCTCGGAGGCCGGCTCCGGCCATCCCACCTCCTGTTGCTCGGCGGCGGACTTGGTGGCGGCGCTCTATTTCCACGCCATGCGCTTCGACCCGAAAGACCCGGCCCATCCGTTGAATGACCAATTCCTCCTCTCGAAGGGCCATGCCGCGCCGGTACTCTACGCGGCCTTGGCGGAGGCGGGCTCCATTTCCACCGACAGTCTATCGACTCTACGGCGCTTCGGGAGCGAACTCGAAGGCCACCCGACGCCCCGCTCCCCTTTCTCCAAGGTGGCGACGGGCTCTTTAGGCCAGGGACTTTCCGTGAGCACCGGGATCGCCCTCTCGGCTCTCTATCTTGAAAAAGCCGACATTCGGATTTATGTCTTGATGGGCGACGGCGAGGCGGCCGAGGGCGGCGTATGGGAAGCGGCCCATATCGCCTCCTACTACAAGCTTCATAACCTGGTCGGCATCATCGACGTAAACCGCTTGGGCCAGAGCCAGCAGACGCAGCTCGAGTGGGACGTGGAGACCTTCCGCCGCAGGTTTGAAGATTTCGGCTGGCACAGCGTGGCTGTCGACGGGCATGATATGGGGCAGATTGTGGACGCCCTGGATCAGAGTCGTGAAGTCAAAGACCGGCCCTCGATGATCGTCGCGCGCACGGTGAAGGGGAAGGGGGTTTCCTTTTTCGAAGGCAAAGACGGTTGGCACGGCAAGCCGCTGAAGAAGGGCGAGCAGTTGGCCCAAGCGTTGGCGGAGTTGGAGAGAAACTTCAGCGGCGCGGGGTTGAAGGTGAAACGCCCGCCTGCTCCCCAAGACGGTCATACGATTAAAGCGCCCAACGAGATTCCCTCTCTCGAGGCTCCGGATTACAAGCTCGGCCAATCGGTGGCCACGCGCGAGGCCTACGGGGCGGCGCTGGTGAAATTGGGAGACGCTTCGGAAGCCGTCGTCGCCTTGGACGGCGATACGAAGAACTCCACCTTCGCCCAGAAATTCTTCGAACGCCATCCAGGCCGGTTCTTCGAATCGTTCATCGCCGAGCAGAACATGGTGGGCGCGGCCGTGGGCCTCTCAACGCGGGGGAAGATTCCCTTCGTCTCCACCTTTGCCTGTTTCCTTTGCCGGGCTTACGATCACATCCGCATGTCGGCCATCTCCCGGGCGAACATCAAGCTGGTCGGTTCGCATTGCGGCGTTTCCATCGGCGAAGACGGTCCTTCGCAAATGGGGCTGGAGGATCTGGCCATGATGCGCGCCGTCGGCGGCTCGGTGGTGCTCTATCCGTCCGACGCGGTGGCGACCGAGCGGCTTGTTGCCGAGGCGGCGCACCATTCCGGAATTGTCTATCTGCGCACTACGCGGCCGAAGGCCCCGGTGCTCTATTCGAACGACGAAACGTTTCCCATCGGCGGGGCCAAGGTGCTGCGCTCGTCCGAAAAAGATGCGGTGACCGTGGTCGGCGCGGGAATTACCCTGCACGAGGCCTTGCAAGCGCACGAGGAGCTGGCGGGGCAGGAAATCGCGGTTCGTATCCGCGTCATTGACGCCTATTCGGTTAAGCCGGTGGCCGGAGACCTGCTGCTGGAGGCGGCCCGCAAGACGCGAAAAAAAGTTCTTGTCGTGGAGGACCACTATTCCGAGGGCGGGTTGGGCGACGCCGTGTTGGACGCCCTGGGACCCTACGGAATTCAGGTTCACAAGTTGGCGGTCCGGGAGGTTCCGCTTTCCGGAAAAGCGGCGGAGCTGATGAAGTGGGCCGGGATCGACGCAGCCTCGATTTCCGCCGCGGTCCGCAAGTTGATCTCCGGGTGAGCCGGTGAAAAATAAAAAGAAATATGATCTTTCCTTCCCGGCCGGAGCGGAACACAATACCGTAGTCTGTCGGCCGGATTCGGCGGCTGATCCAGCTGGGGGGAGTCCCGAGGGGCGGCGAGGGTGACGCGGAAGCGTCCTGAACCATCCTGAAATCTCCCTGAAACAGATTATCAACCGTTGACCGTCGAGGGCCTCAGCCTCATCCTTTCGACTTTAAAGTAGGGACAAAAAGCAAGGGGATTCCGTGAAGCGTTCCATCCAAAAGGTGGCTGTCCTGGGGGCGGGGACGATGGGCGCCCGCATCGCCGCCCACATGGCGAACGCCGACATCCCCTGCCTCCTGCTGGACATGGTCCCCGCCGAACTCACTCCTGAAGAAGAAAAGCGAGGAATCCGGACCGACTCCCCCAAATTTCGCAATCGGTTGGCGCAGCAAGGGCTGACGGGCGCGGTGAAATCGAAGCCGGAGGCGTTTTACGTGCCCGAGGCCGCCGGGCGGGTCCGCATCGGAAATTTCGACGACAACCTGAAGTGGATACGGGATTCGGACTGGATCATTGAAGCCGTCGTCGAAGACCGCGAGCTGAAGCGGAAACTGCTCGAAAGGGTGCAAAAGCTGCGGTCCCGGGATGCCGTCGTCAGTTCGAACACCTCTGGCATTTCACTTGTAAGCCTCAGCAAAGGGTTCCAGGATGATTTCCGCCGTCACTGGCTGGGAACGCACTTTTTCAACCCGCCGCGCTACATGAAATTACTGGAGCTGATTCCCACCTCGGACACCTTGCCTGACGTGGTTGACACCATCCGAAATTTCGGTGAGACGGTATTGGGCAAAGGGGTGGTGATCGCCAAAGACACTCCGAACTTCATCGCCAATCGAATCGGGACGTTTATTACCTCCCAGGTCCTGAAGATTACCGCCGAAGACGGCTACACGGTGGAGGAGATCGACGCGCTAACCGGACCCGCGCTCGGACTGCCGAAGTCGGCCACCTTCCGCACGCTGGATCTTGTCGGGTTGGACATTGCCGTGCGCGTGGCCGGGAACATCTACGACGAAGTCCCCAGCGACGAGCAGAGGGAGATTTACCGGCTGCCGCCTTTCGTCGAAGAGATGCTGAACCGAAATTGGCTCGGTGAGAAGACCGGGCAGGGCTTCTACCGGCGCGTCCGGAGCGGGAAAGAGCGCGAGATTCACGCGCTTGACCTCAAGAGCTACGAATACCAGCCGCGAAAAAGCACCCAGTTCACGGCGCTTGAGACGGCGCGCAATATCGAAGACACCCGCCGGCGTGTCCGGACGCTCTATGAATCGGCGGGCCGGGCCGGGGAGTTCTATCGGAAGCTGCTGCCGGCAATCTTCCACTACGCCGCCTGCCGCCTTCCGGAGATCACCGACGATATCGTTTCCCTCGACCGGGCTTTGAAGTGGGGATTCAACTGGGAGTTGGGTCTTTTTGAGCTCTTCGACGCCGTCGGAGTACGGAACATCGTCGCCGAGTGGGAGAAGAGAGGGCGCGGGATGCCCGAGCTGCTGAAAGCGCTCCTGGACGGCGGAAAGGAATTCTTCTATGAGCGCCGGGTCGGCGGGTTACTTCTCGCGCACGGTCGAATTGCCCGCTTCGATCTGGGAAGCAAACAGCATCAGCCGATCGAGGAAAAGCCCGGACTGCTCCTGCTCCGCTCGGTTCGGGAGGCCAAGCGCGAAGTCCGCCGGAACGCCGGTGCAAGCCTGCTCGACTTGGGCGACGGGGCCCTCTGCCTCGAGTTCCACTCCAAGATGAACACGCTCGGCGCCGACGCCCTGGAGATGGTGCAGGTGGGAGTGAGCCTGCTGGAGAAAGATTTTGAGGCGATGGTCATCGGCAACGAGGCCGTCAACTTTTCCGCCGGCGCCAATCTGATGTTGGTGCTGGTGGCCGTTCAGGAAGGCGAATGGGAAGAGATCGACGAAATGGTCCGCACTTTCCAGGGCGGGACGATGGCGCTGCAGTATGCCTCGAAGCCGGTGGTGGCTGCCCCGTTCGGATTGACGTTGGGCGGGGGCTTGGAGATGTCGCTTCACGCGGCCCGCATTCACGCCGCGGCGGAGTGTTACATGGGGCTGGTCGAACCCGGCGTGGGATTGGTTCCCGCCGGTGGCGGCACCAAGGAGATGGTGGTGCGTGCTACGGAGACCATGCCTCCCGATGGGGACCCTCTGCTGGGCATCAAAAATGTTTTTGAGGCCATCGGAATGGGAAAGGTATCCACCAGCGCCGAGGGCGCCCGGGGGTTGGGCTTCCTGCGGGACCATGACGGTGTCACCCCGGACCGCGACCGCTTGATCGGCGACGCCAAACAGATCGCGCTGGGGTTGGCCCGCGGAGGGTATCGTCCTCCCTCCCGGCAGCGGGAGATTACCGTCTACGGGGAGCCGATATTTTCCGCCTTGAAGTTGGAACTCCATTTGATGCACCGCGCGCAGTACATCAGCGACCATGACGTGGTGGTGGGTACGCATCTGGCGCGGATTCTTTCCGGCGATTCGTTGAGCGGCAAGCAGACCGTGAGCGAGCAGTATCTGTTGGACCTCGAACGGGAGGCCTTCCTGAGCCTTACGGGAGAGGCGAAGACGCTGGAGCGGATTCAATTTATGCTGAAGAAGGGCAAGCCGCTGAGAAATTGATTCGCCCGAAGGAATGCTGGAGAGGCTCAAGATGAGGGGGAGGTCCCGGGGTTCGCAAGGCAATTCCATATGTCCGAGGGTTACGGCTTTGGAGTATAAAGGTAAGGGTTGAAGCAACAGGACGTAGAGCAACGGATCGGCGATTTATTAAAAGCACCCCCGGAGCTGGGCCGCGCCCTGGGGTTGTTGATGGCGGACTTTCCCCTGGCTGCGGTGGCTCTGGACTTGGAAGGCCGGGTCAAGTTTTGGAACGTGGCCGCCACACACCTGTTCGGTTGGACCCCCTCGGATGTCCTGGGCGGTCCCCTGCCGATTATTCCCGAAGACAAGAAGGAAGAAACCCGGGTCTTAGGTTCCCTGGTGGTGCGGGGAAACACCTTCAAGGCGATGGAGGTTTCCCGTTGCCGGAAGGATGGCTCCCTGGTTGTGGTAAGCCTTTCCGCCCTGCCGATCCAGCAGGCCGTTCAAGATGGAAAAGGCGGGGAGGGAGGGGAAGCCGAGAGGCATCTTACTCTTTATGGAAGACCTCTCGGACCGTCAGGGGCTGGCCGGCAGAGTGGAAGTCTACCGGGAGATCTTCCTGCGCTCGGAAGACGCCGTCGCCATTCTCGACGAACAGGGAAATTACCTGGAACAGAATCCGGCCCACTACGCTCTGCTGGGCTATGCGGATGAGGAGTTGCGCGGCAGCACGCCTCGGGTTCATCTGGGGGATGCGACCTATTCCGGCGTGCTGGACGGCTTGAAGCGGAGCGGAATCTTTCAAGGCGAGGTCACCAGCCGAACCAAGAGCGGGCGGCGGGTCGCCTTTCATCTTTCCACGCTCAAGGTTAAAACCACGGAAGGGAACGAAGGGGAGGAGTCCGGGCGGATTCTTTCGATTGCGCGGAACGTCCGCGGGACCGACGGGGCGCCTCCCCCGCACCCCCAAGCGGTCTCCGCCGAAGCCTCGCTGGTTGAGCAATCCCCGGACGCCATTCTGGTTCACAGTGAAGGGAAAATTATCCTCGTCAACTCGGTCGGCCTCAAACTGTTCGGAGCTTCCGAATCCGGGCAATTGGTCGGGCGGAAGCTGGCCGATTTCTGGCATCAGGATGTGCGCGAATCCCTGGAAAGGAAGATCGAGCAAAGTTACCGGGAGGGGCGGGAAATTTCGCTCGAGGAGTCGCGGCTGATTCGCCCGGACGGCCAGATGCGGGATGTGGAGCTGACCGGCAGCACGTTCGACTATCAGGGCAAAAAGGCCGGAGAGATGATCCTGCGCGCGACGTGACGGAGCGGAAGCGGCGCCAGGCGGCGCTGCACGAGCAGGAAGCGCAACTTCATGAAGCGGAGAAATTGGCAGCGGTCGGCCGGTTGGCCGGCGGCATGGCGCACGATTTCAACAACCTGCTGATGGTGATTCGCGGTTATTGCGAGCTACTGGCGGCGCGCGTGGGGTCGGAGAGTCCGCGGCTTCACGAAGTGGAGGAGATTCATAAGGCGGCGAATCTTGAAGAGGGAGACATCGTGAGGCTCCTCGACCCCGAATCACAAATTAAGCTCTTTCTGACGGCTCCTTAAAAGAGGAGCAAAGAACTTTCCAGAAACCTTACCTATTTCCCCGCATCAGGAATTAATATGGGGGAAGAGAAGGCACGGCGGAGGAGGAGAACATGAGAGAAGCAGTCATCGTAGCCGTTCACCGGACGGCAGTGGGGAAGGCCCCGCGGGGGACCTTGCGCTGGACCCGGCCGGACGACATGGCGGCCGTGGTCATGCAGTCGATTCTGCGGCGCACGGCGGGCTTGGACTCCCGTGAAATCGAAGACGTGATTCTCGGCTGCGCCATGCCGGAAGCCGAGCAGGGGATGAACATCGCCCGCATTGCGGCCCTACGGGCGGGCCTGCCGGTCGAAACCTCGGGGATGACCATTAACCGCTTCTGTTCTTCCGGACTTCAGGCCATCGCCATGGCGGCCGAAAGGATCATGGCCGGGTTCGGGGAGGTCTTCCTGGCCGGGGGGGCTGAGAGCATGAGCTTGGTTCCCATGAGCGGCCACCACTTCCGGCCGAATCCTTACCTGATCGACCGTTATGCCGATGTATACCTCAGTATGGGACTTACGGCGGAGAACCTGGCGCGGAAGTATTCCATCTCCAGGGAGCGGCAGGATGAGTTCGCCTTCAGGAGCCATCAGCGGGCCGTGGCCGCTCTCGACAGTGGAAAGTTCACCGACGAGATCGTGCCGCTGGAAGTGGAAGATGTTCGCATGAACGGGGGCGCGAAGCCCGAGTCGCGGAAGACGATTTTTGAGATGGACGAAGGCCCGCGCCGGGACACCTCACCGGAGGCGCTGGGGAAATTGAAGCCTGTGTTTCACAGCCGGGGAACGGTAACGGCGGGCAACTCTTCGCAGACCTCGGACGGCGCCGCCATGGCCTTGGTGATGACGCTGGACCGGGCCAGGGCTCTGGGACTGAAGCCCCTTGCCCGATTTCTTTCTTTCTCGACGGCCGGTACGCTGCCCGAGGAGATGGGCATCGGCCCGGTGAACGCCATCCCGAAGGCGTTGAAGCTGGCCGGGCTGAAGCTGGACCACATCGACCTGATAGAACTGAATGAGGCCTTTGCCGTGCAGGCCTTGGTCGTGATCGAGCAAGCCGGACTCGACCCGGAGCGGACGAACGTCAACGGTGGCGCGATTGCCCTGGGGCATCCGCTCGGCTGCACGGGCGCGAAGCTGACGGCCACGTTGATCAATGAAATGAAGCGCCGTCGCGCCCGCTACGGCATGGTCACCATGTGCATCGGCGGGGGAATGGGCGCCGCCGGCATTTTTGAAAATTTGGCCCGCTAGGGCGGGAGGAAATTGAGCTATGGCGACACTACCGACACCCAAACTTCCGACGGGACCCGACATCAAAGGCGGCAGCTTCTTGATCGCAGAGCGGCATCCCGAGGAGGTTTTCACGCCCGAGGACCTGACAGACCAGCATCGTTTGATCCGCCAAACGGCCGAGGAATTTATGACCAAGGAGGTGATTCCTCTTACCGCCGACCTGGAGGACCACAGCCGGCAGTACGAGTTGTTGCGCCAGCTTATGAAAAAGTCCGGAGAGTTGGGGCTGACGGGGATTGACGTTCCTTCCCAGTTCGGCGGGTTGGGGTTGGATAAGGTTTCCTCGCTCGTGGTGGCGGAAATTACGGCTCATAACGCCGCGTTCTCCACCACCATCGGGGCGCATTCGGGCATCGGCACCTTGCCGATCGTCTTCTTCGGTACCCAGGAGCAGAAGTCGAACTATTTGCCGAAACTTTCTTCCGGCGAGTGGATCGCCGCCTACTGCTTGAGCGAAGCCACATCCGGTTCGGACGCCCTGTCCGCGCAGGCCAAAGCCACCCCGACGCCCGAAGGGGATGCCTACCTGCTGAACGGTACGAAGATGTGGATTTCAAACGGCGGCGTGGCGGACCTGTTCACGATATTCGCCAAAGTAGACGGAGAGAAGTTCACCGCCTTTCTGGTGGAGCGGAATACGCCGGGGCTTTCGGTGGGAGCCGAAGAGAAGAAGATGGGCATTCGCGGCTCTTCCACCACGCCCGTCATTCTGGAAGATGCCAGGGTTCCGGCGTCGAGCGTGCTGGGGGAGGTCGGCAAGGGCCACCTGATCGCCTTCAATATCCTCAATATGGGCAGGTTGAAGCTGGGCTGCTCGGCGGGAGGCGGAGCCAAGATTCTGGTGGGAGAGGCCGTCAAGTGGGCCAAGCAGCGCATGGCGTTCGGCCGGCCCATCTCCGATTTCGGCATGATCAAAGAGAAGCTGGGGGAGATGATTCTCCGCACCTATGCCACGGAGAGTATCAACTATCGGACCACGGGTCTGATCGACGCGCTGCTGGAGGCGACGAAGTCCGATGGAACCGGCCAGAGCGCGTTGGAGGCGATCCGCGAATTCGCCGTCGAGTGTTCCATCTCAAAAGTGTTCGGCGTCGAAGCGCTCGATTACGTTGTCGATCAGACCGTGCAAATCTACGGCGGGTACGGCTTTTCGGGCGAATACCCCATTGAACGGGCTTACCGGGACGCCCGCGTCAACCGTATTTTCGAAGGGACGGATGAGATCAACCGCCTCTTGATATTGGACATGTTGATCAAGCGGTCGATGAAGGGAACCCTGCCCCTGCTGCCGGCGGCGAAAAAATTGATGGAGGAGATCCTCGACTCTCCGATTGCCCTCAGCAGCCGTGGAGCCGGCGACGGTGCTCAGCCGCTTGCCGCCGAAGGCCGGTTGATTGAAGCGGCCAAGAAAGTCCTCCTACTGGTGGCCGGAAGCGCCGTCCAGCGGTACGCGACCGATTTGACGGAAGAACAGGAAGTGATCGGGGCGATCAGCAACCTAGTGATCGAAGTGTTTGCGATGGAGAGCTGCCGGCTGCGCGCGCTGAAAAATCTGAACCGGGCGGACTCGGAGGGTTCGGAAGCCCACCACGAGGCCGAACTTGCCGTTGTGCGGGCCTTCGTATACCAGGCGATCGACCGTGTGGACACCGAAGCGCGTCGTGCGCTGGCGCGGATCGCCGAAGGCGATACGCTGCGCATCCAGCTCTTCGTCCTGCGCCGTTTCTTGAAACATTCTCCGCCGGATGCGATCGAGTTGAAGCGCGTGGTGGCGAACCGGGCCATTGAGCTGGAGCGCTATCCGTTCACCACTGTGTCGTAATCGGTGAATCGTAAGCGGGTGAAGAAGAACCCTCCAGTGCGCGCCGTCGTCGTCGGAAGCCTCAATTTCGATATCGTGGTGCAGGTCCCGCGTCTTATCCGGGAAGGCGAGAGCCTTCCTGCCACCGGCCTGAAGACCTTTGCCGGAGGAAAGGGCACGAATCAGGCTGTGGCCGCGCGGCGGCTGGGGGCGGAGACCAACTTGGTCGGCGCGGTCGGTGACGATGGCTTCGGCGCTTTCCTGCGCGGGGAGCTTGAAAAGAGCGGCCTGGACCTCCGCTTCGTAAAAACGGACCGCGAGTGCGCCACCGGCTGCGCCTTCATCAGCCTCTTCCCTTCCGGGAACAACGCCATCACGGTGGACGGCGGCGCGAATTACCGTCTGCGTCCGGCCGATATTGAAGCGGCTCGCGAAGTCTTCGAGGCTGCCGACGTCATCCTGACCGTGCTGGAAATCCCCCTCGAGGCGGTGGCGACGACGCTGCGGATGGCACGGAAGGCGGGGAAACTCTCCGTGCTCGACGCCGGGCCCGCCAGAGATTGCCCGCCGGAGGTCTTGGCCTTGGCCGACATCGTCTCGCCGAACGAGACGGAGCTTGCGAAGCACTCCGGCGAACCGGTAACGGACCTCGATTCGGTCCGGCGGGCTGCGGAGAAGTTGATCCGGCTGGGCGTCAAGACCGTGGTCCCAAAGATCGGCAGCCGCGGCAGCATGCTGGTGACTTCGGTGAAGAGCGAAAAAAATTCCGAGCAATTCCCCGGCGTTGAGATTGAAGCCATCGACGCCACCGCTGCCGGCGACGCCTTTACCGCCGCATTGGCAGTGACGCTGGCCGAGGGCAGCTCGCTGCCGGATTCCATCCGCCGGGCGAATTTCGCGGGAGCCTTCGCCGCCTCGCGGCTGGGCGCCTTGCCTTCCATGCCGACACGGGAAGAGCTTCAGGAATTTGAATCCGGCCGGCAGGCCGCTTCCCGCTAACCCCGCCTGCTTTTCCTATTCCGCTCGGTTCCCCGGAAAGTCGAATAACTTATCTTAAATCAATCCACTAGGTCGGATAGGTTTCACCATTTGGGGATGGTTGGCGGGGCATGGATGCCTTATAATCAAATTTTACCAGGTGGAAGACTAATTTACTTCCCTCCGGGCCGTTCCCCCGACGGTGGACTGGGGTTGTTCGGCGAACGTCTACAGAAGAGGGATGATCGGAACATTTCTGCTATGACAAACTCTACTCTACATTCTACGGAAATACCCTCCGCATTGGATATTCACGAAATCCTCCGAGTCCTTCCTCACCGCTATCCGTTTCTTCTGGTGGATCGGATCAAGGAAGTGGAGCCGGAAAAGCGGATCGTCGGCATCAAAAACGTCACCATCAACGAACCGTTCTTCAACGGCCACTTTCCCGGCGCGCCGGTGATGCCGGGCGTATTGATCATCGAATCGATGGCGCAGGTGGCCGGGATGTTGGTCTACCGCGATATGCCGGATCGGGACAAGAAGCTGATAATGTTTACGGGGATCGAATCAGCCCGGTTCCGTCGTCCCGTGGTGCCCGGCCATCAACTGGAAATTGAGATGACTTGGCTGCAACGGCGCAAAAACTTCGGCAAGATGGAGGGAAAGGCGAGGGTGGAGGGAAATCTGGCGGCCGAGGCGATCGTACTGTTCGCGATCGTGGACCGTCCCAGCGCATGAAGACTCATCCTACCGCCATCATTCATGAATCGGTAAAGCCGCCCGAAGACGTCCGGGTAGGGCCGTACTGCATCATCGGCGAGGGCGTGGAGCTTGGCCCCGGCTGCGTGTTGGAGTCGCACGTTGTGGTGGGCGGGCCGTCCCGCTTCGGCGCCCGGAACCGCTTCTTCCCCTACGCTTCGGTGGGTCTGGAGCCGCAGGATCTGAAATTTCACGGCGAAGCATCGCGGCTGGAGGTCGGCGACGACAATACCTTCCGCGAGTTCGTAACCGTGCATCGGGGCACGCAGAACGGCGGCGGGGTGACCCATGTAGGCAACCATAATCTCCTGATGGCCTACACGCACGTGGCGCATGACTGTGCTCTGGGCAGCCACATCGTGATGGCGAACGGCGCCTCGCTCGGCGGGCATGTGGTCATCGAAGACTACGCCGTGCTGGGAGCCTTTTGCGGCATCCACCAATTCAACCGCATCGGACGACATAGTTTCATCGGCGCCTATACGCCGGTGAACCGGGACGTGCTTCCTTTTTCGGTGACCACCGAGGAGCGGCAGGCGGAAATTTTCGGGGTGAACGCCGTGGGTCTGGAGCGGCGCGGGTTCGAGAAGAAGGAGATTCATCGGCTGAGGAAAGTCTTCCGCATCCTGACGCAATCGGGACTGAATACCTCGCAGGCTTTGGAGCAGGTGGAGGCTCAGGCCGAGGGCTTCGAAAGCGTGGGCCAGGTGGTGGACTTCATCCGCAACTCCAAAAGAGGGTTCGTCAAGTGAAGTTGACTTCCGCGGAGCGGCAAACCACCGAGGAGAAGGCGGCGGCGGAACGTTACGGTTTGGTTGCCGGAAACGGGCAGTTTCCTTTTCAGGTGCTCGAGGCGGCGCGGAAGCAGGGAATCGAGATGCCGGTCTTCGCCATCCGGGAGGAGGCGTCGCCGGATCTCGAGCGGGCCGCCGAGCGCGTCCATTGGCTCAGCTTGGGCGAAGCGAAACGGCTGCTGGAGATTTTTAAGACGGAAGGCATTAATCGAATCGTGCTGGCCGGGCAGGTCAAGCACAACAAGCTGTACAGTTCCATCCCGCCGGACTCGCTGATGCAGCGGATGCTCGGCAGCCTGAAGCGGAAGAATACCAATGCCTTGCTCGGGATCTTCATCCGCCTGTTGGAAAAACGGGGCATTCAGGTGGTCGATTCGACCGCCTTCCTCAAGCCGTTGCTGGCGAGGGCGGGAACGTTGACGCGGCGCGCGCCGGACACCGACGAAGCAGCCGACCTCGATTACGGCCGCAAGGTGGCCAAGCGCATGGCGGATTTGGACATCGGGCAGACGGTGGTGGTACGTGACCGGGCCTGCATTGCCGTCGAGGCGATGGAGGGAACCGACGCAGCCATCGAGCGAGCCGCGTCGTTGAGCAACGGCAAGAGGTTGGCGGTGGTCAAAGTGGCGCGGCCCCGGCAGGATATGCGCTTCGACGTTCCGGTGGTCGGCATCAAAACGATCCGCACGATGCAGCGTTGCCGGGCGACAGTATTGGCCGTGGACGCCTCGAAGACGCTGCTCTTTGACCGGCAGGAGCTGTTGGCGTTGGCCGATGAGGCGGGCATTGCCGTGGTGGGGTGGGGGTCAAAGAATCGTAGTAGCGTTGGGGATGGGTAATCGCGTCGGGCTGAGCGGCAGGAAATAGAATCCAATCGAGCGGAACAACATCGGGGGTAGAGACCCCCCCGCCGGGAGGCGCCGGACTGTTTTTTCCACGGGGAGATCAGTGAGGCCGGGGAGTTGAGGAAAGCCGAGGAATTTAAGAGAGAATGAAAAATGGTGAAATTCGAGTCGCCGTCATCGGCCTGGGGGAGCACGGCAGGAGTCACGCGCGGCAGTATCAGCAGATTCCCGGCGTTCGGCTGGCGGGCGTTTACGACTTGGTGCCGGAGCGGACTCGCTCTGCTGCCGAGGAATTTTCCGTCCGCGCCTTTGAATCCCTGGACACAGTGTTCTCCGAGGCGGATGCGGTCAACGTGGTGATTCCCACCGTTTCCCATGCGGAGGTCACGCTGGCGGCGCTGGAGGCGGGCCTGGACGTGCTGGTCGAGAAGCCGATCAGCGTAAATCTTGAAGAAGCCGACAGAATGATTATAGCCGCCGAGGGGGGTGGGCGCATCTTACAAGTAGGGCATATGGAGCGATTCAACCCGGCCGTGGTGGCCGCGGAAGAGATCGCCAACGATCCTAAGTTTTTTGAAATCCATCGTTTAGGAGTGTTTGCGGCGCGAAGTCTGGACGTGGATGTGGTCTTCGACCTGATGATCCACGATCTGGAAATTCTGCTGGCAATGGTCAAAGTCCCAGTCGCTGAGATTCGGGCCGTGGGGCTGGCGATCTTGACGCCCAAGGTAGACATTGCGAACGTGCGATTGGAATTCGAAGGCGGCGCGGTGGCGAATCTTACCGCCAGCCGCGTCAGTACGGAGAAAATCCGAAAGTTCCGGTTCTTCCAACCGCACGAATATGTTTCTATCGATTTCACACGACAAGACATGGTACTTTTGAAGGTAGACCAAGAGCGGGGGAGCAAAGGACCGAAAATAGGCGTGAAAAAAGTCGAGGCGGAGAAGGCCGATCCTTTGCGGCGTCAACTGGAGGATTTTGTCCGGTGCGTCCACGCCCGGCGTCCCCCCAAGGTGGGAGGCGCTGAGGGCCGGGCGGCCTTAGAGTTGGCTCATAGAGTTAGGAGCCGGATTGAAGAGCACGCCAGGGTTGCGCAAAGAGGACCCGTGATGGGTGGGGCAACCCGATAGGATGGCCCCTGGCAAACCGGATTGCAGTAATACCAAGTAGGCGATTATGTCGATTACGGAAATCGGACTGACGAAAATACAGTTCTCTCCGGACCCGCGCCTGGGCCCGGCGCCGGAAGGACTGGAATACCGCCCGACGCTTTTCGCTCATCCGCCCCTTCACCGGTCCCTTTTTATTCTCATCCGGGAAAAAATCCGGGAGTGGAGGGAGAGAAAATCCGCTCCGGCGGTGAGCGGGAAACCGGTTCCCAGGTTGCCGGTTTCGGAAATGAAACCCTGGTTTGTGAACCTTTCCAAGAATCTGCGCGCGCTCGGAAACAGAGCCCAGGCCCCGGTGCTAAGCTCGAAACCTTATGTTCATCCCCAGGTCTGGACCGATTATTATCGGCAGAAATTTCTGAGCGGAATAAACCCGAACTCCGTTGAGGAGATGCCGCCGAACGTTCTGCTTGAAGTGGGAAATGAGGCGGACCGTTGGCGGCGGCAGATGACGTTTTTCATCGCCATCACTTTCCACGGCTTGCTGGCGCTTCTCTTGATGCTGTCGCCGGGTCTTTGGGGTGAGGCGCGGAGACTGATGGCCCTGAACCGGGTCGAGGCGCTGCCGGAGCCCGAACTGGAACGGATGTTCCTCTGGTTGCCGCCGGACCTGAAGAGTGCGCCGCCGGTGCGCGAGCCGCGCGTCTTTTCCGACCAAGACCGGAGGGCGCAGGGCCAAGCTCCGAAGATTGATCCCAAGGCTCCGCCGATTCCGTATTCGGAGGGGAATACCGACTTGCCGGAAATCGCCGGGGGAGGCCAATTGCTCTCTCCTGCCGAACAACGTCCTGCCGAGCAGGGTCTGGATGGCCAAACGGTTCGACCCACGGAGCCGGGCGAAGGCAAGCCCGGGGAAAAAGCGGAAGAGGGGCTCGAAAACGGCGAGGAGAAGGGCGGAGCGGAGAGGGAATTTCCCGTCCAGTGGAACCAGGAAGTGGCCAGTCTGAGGCTGAACAAGCTGCCCAAGAGGGAGCAGCAGAGTCCGGACGTGATGGAGATCCCTTATCGGACGCCGGGGCAGGCCTTGGAGGAAACCGTGCAGAGCCTCTCCCGCCAGGGAACGCTGGCGCCGCCCGGGCCGGGGTCCTCTCCCAACCAGTTCCGAAATCCGTCTTCGAGCTTCTCGGTCGGCGGTCCGCTGATCCTTTCCGACACCCGTGGCGTGGACTTCGGACCCTATCTGGCGCGGCTGCTGTTTAAGGTTCGTCAAACTTGGTACATGATCATCCCGCAGGCGGCGCTGCTGGGCCGGCAAGGTACTGTGGTAATTGTCTTCGACATCATGACGGACGGTGGTAGGGGAGACACCGGGGTGGTACGCTCGTCGGGGTTCGATCCGTTTGACCGGGCTGCGTACGGTTCCATTACCGGAAGCGAACCCTTTTCTCCGCTGCCACCCGAGTTTACGGGGGATCGCTTGCGGCTCCAATTTACATTTCTCTACAACCCGAGCCGGAGGGCTCGGTAGGTACGATCCTCCCCGGGAATTTTCATGAACCCCAACGCATACGGTCCTTACGAACGGGACGGCCGAATCGCCTCCGCAGCAACCCGGTTCGATCTCCCGGAGGCCCTCGGCCTTCCCTATGCCCTCGAAGGTGCGCCCGGTCGGAATCGGCCCGATGGGATTAGACCTGATGGGAAGAGACCTGATAGGAAGAGACCCCATGGGAAGAGAAAAGACGCCCCTTATACCCCGCAGGCAACTGATGGGAATTCTTCTGATTCTTGCCGTGGCGCTGACCGTGCTGACCGTCCGTTACCTGAAAGTGCTGATCCCGGTGTGGAACCCGGACGGGCCTTGATTGAGTCCGGACAGCCGTCGGCTGCGCCCGATTGGCCCTTGATCGTCATCGTCGGCCCGACGGCCTCGGCGAAGTCGGCGCTGGCAATGAAGCTGGCCGAAGAGTTGAACGGGGAAGTGCTGAATTGCGATTCGGTGCAGATCTACCGGGGTTTGGACATCGGATCGGGAAAAGTCCCGGCGGAGTGGCGGCAACGCGTTCCGCACCATCTGCTCGACGTGGTCGGTCCGGAGGATCTTTTTTCCGCCGGGGATTATCGGCGTGAAGCTGAAAAGGCGCTCCACGAGGTACGCGCGAGGAAGAATCTGCCCATCGTGGTGGGCGGAACCGGGCTCTATTTGCGCGCGCTGGTCGACGGGCTGTTTGATTCTCCGGGCCGCTCGGAAGAGCTTCGGCAATGGTTGCGCCGTCTCGCCCAGCGGCGGGGCAGACCTTTCCTTCACCGAATGCTCCGGCGGCGTGACCCGGCCGTGGCGGAGGGTATGGACCCGAATGACGTGCAGAAGATCATTCGGGCACTTGAAATCTGCCTGATTTCAGGGCGCGCAGCTTCGAATTTGTATGCAGATGGAAAACGTCCGTTGAAGATGTTTCATCCAATTGTAATAGGACTGAATCCGCCGCGGGCCCGGTTGGGGGAGAGAATCAACCTGCGGGTGGAAAACATGTTCGCCTCGGGGCTTCTGGATGAGGTCAAGAACCTCCTCGAATCCGGTTGTTCCCCTTCGGCGAAGGCTCTCGGGGCGCTGGGATATCGGCAAGCCTGCGGAGTCCTGGAGGGAAGTCTGTCCGTCACGGAAGCCGTGGAGTTAACCCAGCGGGGTACGCGGCGGTATGCAAAGCGGCAGTTGACTTGGTTTCGCCGGCAGACGAAGCCAAGCTGGTTTGAGGACTTCGGGGACTCCCCGAGCCTACAGCGTCAGGTGATGGATTGGCTGGCCAGACAGTTGGGGGGGGTTCCCGCTGCGCCCGCCCGCCCGCCCGCCGGTATTCCCACCCTGGGAAGAAAAAAAGGAGAGTTCATGGCCACGCAAATACCTTCGGTAGGTGAGCACGCGGATCGACCCGTACAGAACACTCAGGACGCTTTTCTGAATAGTGCCCGGAAGGAGAGGGCGCCGGTGACGATCTATCTGGTCAGCGGCGTAAAGCTTATGGGCCGTCTTCGCAGTTTCGACAAATTCTCGGTCGTGCTGGAAGCGAATCACCAAGAGCAGCTTATATTTAAGCATGCCATCTCCACCGTGGTTCTTCCCCGCGGCAGCGGCGGGGTGTCCGGCTCGTCCTCCGAGGGAAGCAAGTGAAACGGAGTCGTCCGACCGGTCAGCCGGCTGAGAAAGCCTTTCTGGTAAGCTGGAAGTCGAGCCGGCGGCGGCGCCACGGCGGACCGGCGCCGAATGCGGATGAGTACGAAGCGGAGGAGTTGTGGGAGTTAGCCTGCAGCGCCGGGGCGGAGGTGATCGGCTCGGCCTTTCAAGCCTCGCCCGCGCCGGACCCGGCGACGCTGGTGGGTAAAGGAAAGCTGGAGGAGATCGGCGGGGAAGTGGGAGCACGGGGAGCGGACGTGGTCATCTTCGACCGTGACTTGACACCCACGCAACTGCGAAACCTGGAAGAGGCGCTGGGACGGAAAGTCGTCGACCGGACGCAGTTGATTCTGGATATTTTTGCCCACCGTGCTCTGAGCCGCGAGGGCAAGCTACAGGTGGAGTTGGCCCAACTCTCCTATCTGCTGCCTCGATTGATCGGCCGCGGTACGGTCCTTTCCCGGTTGGGCGGCGGCATTGGAACCCGGGGACCGGGCGAGCAGAAGCTGGAAGTGGACCGGCGGCGAATTCGGACCCGCATACAGCGGCTGCGCCGCTCGCTTGAAAAGGTTCGGTCCCGGCGGGGTCTGCACAGGAAGTTTCGCCAAGCCCGCCGGTGGCAACTGGTCGCTCTGGTGGGATACACGAACACGGGGAAATCCACCCTCTTTAACGCCCTCACACACTCGGAGGTTCGCACCTCGCACCAGATGTTTTCCACCTTGGACCCCACCGTCCGGGCGGTGTCGTTGGGGCCTCGGCAGTCCGTCTTGCTGTCCGATACGGTCGGCTTTATTCGTTACTTGCCCCCGCACCTTCGCGTCGCCTTCCGCGCCACGTTGGAAGAGTTGGAAGAAGCGAGCCTGATCCTTCACGTCACCGATGTTGCGGACCCGAACTTTCGAGAGCGGGACGCGGAGGTGGAAAGCTTGCTCGAGGAGTTGAATCTGGGTTCGACGCCTCGCCTCCATGTGCTGAATAAGATCGATCGGCTTTCGTCCGCGGCGGTTTTTCGGCTTCCGCATGGGGGGGAGGAAGTCGGCGTCTCCGCCTTGGAGGGTGTCGGGCTTGAGGAGTTGAAAGCGAATATTCTTCGGACCTTGCCCTCCGAACTTCGGCAGAAGGTCGCCTTCCGCTTTCCTCTGACCGAGGGCAGTAAGGTGAGCGCGGTCTACCGCCTAGGGGATGTGGTGGAGCGTGAAGATCGCGACGGTGTGGTGGTGCTCAGAGCCGTTGTGAGCGAGTCGGTGCGAAAACGGTTCGAATCCTTCTTGGTTGCCGAGCCGGCGGTCTCTTCCCAATCCTGCAATTAGGATTTTCCCTCCTTCGTAATCGCCTTCTTCTTAATCAAAAGATAAGAGAGAGGGGGAATCAATCCTTCCCGCGCTTCCCCGCCCCGATTGACTCTAACCCAATTGAATCCTCAAGGATAACGAGTTGAAAGCCCATGTTTGGGCTGTGGAAAACGCTGTGGAAATCATACCTTTATGCACTCGATTGGGGCAGGGGTAGCGCTAAAGGAACGGATTTATTATGGTTATTTAATTTTCCGTATGTGATTGAAAAATAGGCAAGTTATCCTGCTTTGGGGGTTGATATTCCTAAAGTCATTGAAAAATAAGCAGCTTGAGATGCGCTTGATGGCGGGAGAGACTTTTGCACAAATTTATGGCAGGCCCGTTTTGCCGCCTGCATCTTACCTGTCGGCAGTCAATGGGTTACGGCCCTTTCGGCGCTTGTTCCGTTGACACATCCGGAGCGGTTGGCTATAGTCGCGCTAGAGGAAACCGGCAAACGAAATAGCGAGTATGGGCGACGAAAAGGGTCCTCCGGACGAGCGGGGATCGATCCGGTGGAGCGTACATTTCTTCAAACGAATTGTGATCCGTTTTGCCTCCCCCGGAGCTGAGGTCCCGCACATGAATCTGCCTCTTTTTTTAACTTCCTTTCGATTTCTTCTGGCTCTCCTGTTGGCAGTGCTGTTGTTGGCCGAGAGGCCGGGAACGGATTTTGGGGCGCTGGGGGTTCTCTGGGTCGCAGCGGGGACTGACCTGCTGGACGGCTTTCTGGCGCGGAGACAAGGGCAGACGAGCGTGCTGGGTACGCTGCTGGACCCCATTGCCGATAAGCTGCTGACTTCGGCGGCGTTCGTGGCTCTGATGGCTCTCGAATGGGTTCCTGTCTGGATGGTCGCGATCATCCTGGGGCGGGAGTATGCCGTCTCCGGCCTGAGGAGCTTGGCGGCGACTGAAGGCTACACGGTGGGGGCTTCGGACCTGGGTAAAGCGAAGATGGCCTCCCAGGTTGCCTGCATTTCATTCCTCATATTGGGCGCTCGACTGCCGGTTTTCCGTCCCCTGGGTCAGGTTCTGCTCTGGTTGGTGGTAATTCTGACTCTGATTTCCGCTTTCCAGTACTTCCAAGGGCTTAATTCAGGCATGGTGTTGCGGATTTTACCGCGACGCCTTCGACGGCCCCTGTTTTTGCGTCGGGGCCGCAAGGAAGATGGTTCCACTCGGTGAGAATGAGCGACGGCACTTGCTGGGAGTCGCCCGACGAATGATCGAAGGGGCGATGGCGGGGCCCTGGAAGCCCGGTGAGGCGGCTGAGAAGGAACCACAACCTTCTAGGCGGGCAAGCAGACGGGCAATTAGATCGTCAAGCAGTCTGGGGCGTGTTCGTCACCCGTTCCCGAGGGAAGGAGTTGCGGGGTTGCATCGGGAATATCGAAACCGATGCTCCGCTGGAGCAGACCGTGGCCGAATGCGCCGTGGCGGCGGCCCGTGATCATCGGTTTTCCCCTGTAACCGCCGACGAATTGAGCGAAATCAACATAGAAATTTCCCTGCTTTCCTCTCCGGTTGAACTCCCTCTCGAAAAAATAGAGGAGAAAATCGAAATCGGCCGGCACGGGCTCCTGGTAACGCAGGGTACCAGACGAGGTCTCTTGCTGCCACAGGTGGCCAGGCGCCGCGGCTGGGACGCTTTCCGGTTCCTTGAGCAGGCCTGCGTGAGGGCCGGGCTGGATCAAGGGGCCTGGCAGCGCGGGGCCAAGGTGGCTGCCTTTCTGGCGGGTGTGTTCAAGGGGCGGTAAGGGAGGAGGAAAGCCTTCGGGCTGGACCTTCCCGCCTCCTGGAGGTCGCGGAGGTTCTTTAATCGACCACTTCGATCAGCGCACCGGGATAGACTTCCCGTGTGGAGTAGGTGATCAAGGCCGTGGAGGACCGCTCCTGAGCATTCAGGATCAGGAGTTCGCCGATGTTCTTGCGCGGGTAACGGGTGGACCGATAGCGGCGAAGCCCGCTCTGCCCCTTGACCACGAAAATGGTGAAGGTATCGCCCGGGCCGACCGCGCTTCTGCGGCCCACATTGATATACACGATGCTTCCCTGAGCGGCGGTACCTCTTTGATTTTGGAACAAGGTTATTCTTCCCGTGACCTTTTCGGTCGAAGGACTGAACGTTTCGGTTTTCCGCGTGAAGCGAACCGGGGGATGAGTGCGGGTGGAAAAGGGAATGACCTGGTCACCGATTTCAATGGGTTTGCAGTTAGCGAGAATTTCCGCCGCGACGGTCCTGCGAAAAATCTTGATAACCCGGATGCGGGTAACGTCCCGGTGAAATGTTCCAAGCCCCTTGACATCCCAGGTTTGACCCGGATACCAACTGCGGCGGCGGCCCATGCCTCGACGAATGACGTGATAGAGTTCTCTCTCCTTGATACCGTTCCTTCTTCGAGGGCGGAGGTAAATGATGTTCCCCTGGCTGAACTGGCGAACCAAGGAGCGCATATCGTCGTCCGTGCCGCCGATGACGCGCCCCGAGTTGCGAACCCGTCTTCGGGTGGTGAATCCGGAGCAGTACGTTTCGAAGTCCCAGGCGGAAACTACCGAAGTGTCCTCTTCCGGCTCGGATTCTATGATAATCCTGGCTCGGGTGGGCTCTTGCCCGTAGCTTGGGACGGCAAGGACTCCCAAGGTCCCAAAAGGCACCAAAGCAACGACCGGCAGTGCGGGGACCCATCCGTCTAATCTTGATAAATTACTGATCCGCATAGGCTTCCTCCACTGGGGCTGCTTTTTGCTGTCTCCTCCGCCCCTGGAGTGGAGGGAACAGGGTTCGGAAAGTCAACGTGGTTGCCGCCCGCCCGGCTCCTCTCCGCTTGCCGGCCGTTGGAGTTCAAACTCGATGAAGACCTTTGGCTTGACGGTCTGCACTGTTTCCAATACATTTCCTTCGGCTGAAAGAGTAAGAAAGTTAATAGAATAAACGAATTAACCTCGCTTTCCGGAGAGGGGATTATCTCTCACTCTCGTTCTCTCAAAAACGGATAGGGGGCGGGCGAGGGGTCTCACACGCTTTTTAAGGATATTGAAATAATATGGACTTTGGACTTTCCACACACCTGTTCGTCGGCAAGAAATTGACTCCTGCGATGCTGGATAAGATCGCGGATGCGGGCTTTCCGATGATCGAAATTTTTGCCCAGCGGCAACACTTTGATTACATGGATTCCGTGCAGGTGGGAGAACTCTCCAGTTGGTTTCAAGATCACCCGATGCGGGTCCGCTCCTTGCACGCGCCGCTCTATCGAGGATTCCATTGGGGAAAGGACGGCAGTCTCCCCATTTCGTTGGCTTATTCGGAAAAGCGGCGGCGGATTGAATCAACCGACGAAATCCGCCGGGCCGTTGAGGCGGCCGAGAAGATTCCCTTTGAATATCTTGTCGTGCATATGGGCCTGCCGGATGAGAGTTACTCTCTTCGAAAATTTGACGATGTCTTCTCCTCGCTCGAACATCTGCGGGTCTTCGCCGGGCAGTTGGGCGTGAAGATTTTGATCGAGAACATTCCGAATGAACTATCCTTGCCGCAACGTCTTGTGGCGTTTCTCCGGTATACGAAGGTGACGGACGTGGGCCTCTGCTTCGATACCGGCCACGCCCATATGATGGGGGATGTGGCGGAAGCGTTGGAAACCATGAAGGAGCATATCGTCTCCACGCACGTTCACGACAATGAGGGAGAAAAGGACGAGCATCTCTACCCCTTCGAAGGTGGCATCGACTGGCGGCCCGTGGTTCCACAATTTCACGCCGCCCGCGGCCGGTTTCCCGTCGTCTTTGAGTTGCGCGACTACGGCGAAAAGGACCCGTTCGAGAAGTTGAAGAAAGTGATGGAGAATTTTAGGACTCTACAGTAAACGTGGTAGGAGTGAGCAAGCGGGAGGGAATTGGGCCTCGCGGGGAACATCATGCCACCCATTGTTGAGATTCGAAATGTGAACCGGCATGTCGGAGAGCCGGTCCGCATCCGCGGTTGGCTCTACAATCTCCGCCGCAGCGGCAAGCTGCTTTTTCCTTTGATCCGCGACGGCAGCGGCATGATGCAAGGGACCGTGGTCAAAAGCGAGGTAGCCCCGGAAGTGTTCGACGCCGTGCGCTCGCTAACGCAGGAGTCTTCCTTTGAGGCGACGGGAATCGTCCGCGAAGAGCCGCGCGCGCCCGGCGGTTTTGAAATGGAGATCTCCGACGTCAAAATTTTCCAGCTTCTCCCCGACGCGGACCCCTATCCGATCACACCGAAGGAACACGGCATCGAGTTTCTGATGGACCGCCGCCACCTCTGGCTCCGCTCTTCGCGCCAGTGGTCGATTCTGCGTGTCCGGCATGAGGTCATCCGCGCCTGCCGCGACTTCTTCGACGACAGCGGATTTACTCTTGTTGACACGCCCATCCTCACACCCACTGCCTGCGAGGGGACCACGACCCTATTTGAGGTGGACTATTTTGAGGAGAAAGCGTATCTGGCGCAGACCGGCCAGCTCTATAACGAAGCCGCCGCCGCCGCCGTCGGCAAGACCTACTGCTTCGGCCCTACCTTCCGCGCCGAAAAATCGAAGACGCGGCGCCACCTGACCGAATTCTGGATGATCGAGCCGGAAGTGGCCTTTGCTCAACTCGACGACGTGATGGACCTGGCCGAAGGCCTTGTGACATTCGTTGTCCGAAGGGTATTGGCGCGGCGCAAGGACGAGCTTGCGAAGCTCGAGCGCGACGTGAGCAAGCTGGAGGCCGTCGTGCCGCCGTTTCCGCGCATCAGCTATGACGAAGCGCTGGAGATTCTTCGCGAAAAAGAGAATCCGGTTGAATGGGGGAACGATTTCGGCGGAACTGATGAGACGGTTTTATCGAAAGCTTTTGACAAACCCGTCCTGGTCCACCGCTACCCGGCGAAGATCAAGGCCTTCTACATGCAGCCGGACTCCGAGAAACCGGACCGCGCTCTCTGCGTCGATATGCTGGCGCCGGAAGGTTACGGGGAGATCATTGGCGGCAGCGAGCGCATCTGGGACCCGGACCTCTTGCGTCGGAAACTCGAAGAGCATCAACTGCCGCTGGAAACCTTCCAGTGGTACATGGACCTGCGCAAGTACGGCACCTGTCCGCACGGCGGCTTCGGCATGGGCATTGAGCGCGTGGTCGGCTGGATTTGCGGACTCGACCATGTGCGGGAGACGATTCCTTTCCCCCGCATGCTCCATCGTTTGTATCCTTAAAAAGCGAAATCTACGCCTGTCGTAATTCCTCCTTGACTTCACTGCCGCTTTAGGGAAATCTAAGCGCTTCCCGGCTCTGCGTAAAAAAACAGTGCCATGTCCTAATCAAGACGGTGAGGTCGTCTTGCACTCTTTTGTTCCGGCTGTCACGTTTACACTTCTTGATTGGTTCTGGACGTTCGCCTTCCTGGCTTTGCTGGTCGGCTACGGGGTGCTCTTCTATCGGCTCGGGAAACGCTCGGAGGCTGACTTCTTCCTGGCCGGCCGTAGGCTGCTCTGGTGGCTCCCGGCCAGCTCCGTCTATGCCACGCACACCGCCCCACCGACACCCCCCTGTGGGTCAGCGGAGTGATCTATCAACACGGCCTGCGAGGCCTCTGGTACACGTTCTTCGCCGCTTGGTGCGCGGTCAGCGCTTTCATCTCCACACGTATTTTCCACCGCTCGCTGGCCTTCTCCCATGCTGAGTGGCAAAGCCAACGGTTCGGCGGGCTGGGCGGCGAGCTGATGCGCGGCTGGGTTGTCGGCTGGCAGGTCTTCATGAACATGTTCATTGCCGGATGGGTCGGCATTGCCATGGGCAAGGTCTGCGAGTATCTGTTCGACTGGCCGGTCTGGTGGGGCATGGTGATTTTTTCGAGCGTGTGCGTCATCTACACGCTGGCGGCTTGGGCAGGCCCGCACGGTGTTCGGGTGAACGCTATATCCCCCGGAGGGTTTAGAAGCCGTGAGCACAAAGAGCCATTCCTTACACAATACTGCCGGCGCGTCTTGCTGGAACGTATGGCTGAACATGACGACATCAAGGGGGTGGTGGTATTTCTGGCTTCGGAAGCATCTCGCTACCTCACCGGTCAAAACATCATTGTTGACGGAGGATATAGCTGTTGAAAGGGGAGAAATTAAGCATTGGCGTTTGTGGCATTGGATCGATCGGGTCTCGGCATGCACGATTACTTTCCAAAAGACCCGACGTGAATCTGTATCTTTGTGACCCAGTAGCTTCACATCTGCAGTCGGTGAAAGATCTAGCCAATCTTTCCGGCACAACCGACACTTTTGAGAAGATGCTCGACTGGGAACTAGATGGGATTGTGATTGCCACACCTGAGCATTTGCATGTACCACAAGGAATTGCGGCCTGTCGACAGGGTATTGCGGTCTTGCTAGAAAAGCCCATTGCTGAAACTGTTGAACAAGCCAAGATGCTCTTGGAGACGGTTCGGGAAACGGGCGTGAAAGTTCTGGTGGGTTATATCTTGCGGTACGCAGAGTGCTTCCTGTTGGCGAAGAGCCTGATGGAGCAAGGATTGATAGGCACTCCTGTTTCGTTTCAGATTATGTTGGGAGCCTATGAGACACTTATGCTGGCAAAGAATCGGTTTTCGCCCTCCGACCGCGATAAATTGTTTGGCGATTTTAGTCACGAATGGGACTATCTTCATTGGTTCTTGGGACCGGTCCGCAACGTGGTGGCTACAAGCCATCAATCGGGTAACTTGGAACTGGTTCAGAGGCCGAATGTAGTTGACGCAATCCTTGAGTTGGAAAGTGGAGTGACAGGAACGGCGCATCTGGACTATGTGCAATTACCGGGTATGCGCCGATTTACCATTATCGGAGACCGAGGGACACTTGAGACTTATGCACAACAGTGCCTCGTGACCACGAGGCTGCACGGTGAAGAATTTTCCCGGAGTTACCATCGCATTGAACACCGGGATGCCATGATGGATCGGCAACTGGAGCATTTCACTCGGGTCATTCGTGGTGTCGAAGAACAGCTTGTAACCGTCGAAGATGGAATTAAGGCGGTAGGTGTTGCCGAAGCCCTGATCTTGTCATGTCAGACCCGCAATTGGCAAACCGTGAGTTAAAAGGTTGAGCGGTTCATCTTGGGCCATTGCTCGTCGGCTCGGGTTTCGCTAGAGGTAAAAGACAAGTACATTTGGAACGGGGGTACGGAATGACCACCATTTCTCCCCTCCGAAGGCTGCTGCGGGGTGTCACAGCCGAGTCAAATTGAATGCGGCGGCGGCCAGGGCCATGTCCAGCACCGGTAAGGGTCGGCAACGTGGCCCCGGCTGATTTCCACTTTAGGCGCGGCGGAACTGCGTTGGCTCGTGCTTAGATACAGCTTGAATCGAATCTTGCTCTACTACCATTGAGTTTTCCATTTCAGTTATCCGAAGCGGATAAATATAAGGGGAGGATGGAAGGGGAGCCTCGCCTCTCTTCCTACATCAGCCCCCCTGGCCAGACTCTTTACTCAATCTGGGGTCTTTACAAAAAGAAACCTCATTAACAGTGTGGGGGATGTATAATAATGAACTAAAGCTAGGCTGCAATCCGGGATTTGCATATTTTGCATATAAACACACGGAAGTTACGTCCTATGCCTGGGCAAGCGTTAACGCAAGAGCTTCCCTAAATGTAGCGTGGAGGGATTGATGTGAAGCGTCGAGTTCTTTTCTGTTTGTTCGTAACCAGTCTTATCGCAATTTGGTCGGTTCTACGGAACCCAACGGCTGCCGCACAGACTGAGCCGCTCCCGAAACAAGTGGAATTCAGCCGCGACATCCGTCCCATCCTTTCCGACAATTGCTTCTCCTGCCATGGGCCGGACGAAAAGCAACGACAAGTAGACCTGCGGTTTGACACCAAAGAGGGCATCTTCGCAGACCGGGGCGGCTATCAAATCATCGTGCCTGGAGACAGCTCCCAGAGCAGGCTGTTCCAAAGGATCAGTGCCAAAGACGAATCCTTCCGCATGCCGCCGCCCTGGGTTGAGACGACCTTGACGCCGGAGAAAATCGAAATGATCCGCCAGTGGATCGACCAGGGTGCGAAATGGCAGACGCACTGGGCGTTCATCCCGCCCAAGCGCCCGCCGCTGCCAAAGGTTCAAGACGAGTCCTGGCCACGGAATGCGATCGACAACTTCATCCTCGCCCGTCTGGGGCGCGAGGGTCTGAAGCCATCGCCTGAGGCCGACAAGGCCACACTGCTCCGAAGGGTTACCTTGGATCTGACAGGCTTGCCGCCGACGGCGACCGAAGTGGACGCCTTCCTGGCTGACGATTCTCCCCATGCCTATAAGAAGAGGGTCGATCAGCTCTTGAAATCGCCTCACTACGGCGAGCGGATGGCCATGCAGTGGCTGGACCTGGCTCGTTATGCCGACACCCACGGCTACCACCTCGACAGTCTTCGCGATATGTGGCACTGGCGCGACTGGGTCATCGACGCATTCAACCAGAATATGCCGTTCGATCAGTTCACGATCGAGCAGCTCGCCGGTGATCTTTTGCCCAACCCAACGCTCCAACAGAAGATCGCTACCGGCTTCAACCGCAACCATATGATCAACTACGAAGGCGGTGCCATCCCCGAAGAGTACCAGAACGAGTACGTGATCGATCGCCTCGACACGACCGCAACCGTCTGGATGGGGTTGACGATGAAGTGCGCCCGGTGTCACGACCACAAGTACGACCCCATCCCACAGAAGGAATTCTACAAATTTTACGCCTTCTACAATACCATTCCCGAAAAGGGGCTGGATGGTAAAAGGGGGAACGCCCAACCCGTTCTGCAGCTTCCTTCCGCCCAGCAGCAGCATCAGCTCGACCAGCTCAAGCGGAAGATTGCCGCCATAGAAGGGGCAATGCCGGAAAAAGAGGTCGCGACCTGGCAAGTTATTTGGAGGAAGACAGCTCTCTCCACCATGCCCCTCGCGCCCAAGAAAGGGCTGGTGGCCCATTATGAATTCGAGGGCCACCTCGCGGATACCTCCGGCCACTACCGACACGGCAGGACGCTGCGCGGCGAAGTGACCTATGATGAGGGTCAGGTCGGCACGGGCGCAGTTTTCGACCCCGAGGTGCACGTCGCTCTGGGAGTCCCCACCTTTGATCGAACCGATCCATTTTCGATAGCCTTCTGGATGATCTCGAGTGGGACTAGAGAGAAGGCCGTAATGCAGAAAGTGGACGACCCGGAAAGCCGTCGAGGATTCGAGCTGATCATGGATGAGCCCCAAATCATCGCCCCTCTACAAGACGGTTCTCACATGTTTTTCCGTCTCGTTCATCGCTGGCCTGACGACGCGATCGAGGTTAAGACGAAAGAACGATTGCATTCAAAATTGGCGAACCACATTACGGTCACTTATGACGGATCGGGCAAAGCTTGGGGCCTCAAGCTCTACGTTAACGGCGAGCAGCAGGACGTCGAGGTAACCCACGACAACCTTTCGGGCTCGATCCGAACTTCCGGACCGCTACAAATTGGCAATAAGAAGATCGCAAGACCATTCTGGGGTCGGTTGGACGACCTGCGCATTTATGATCGCAAGTTGACGACTGCCGAAATCGAACAACTCGCCGTTCACGAGCCCATCCGAGCGATCCTGTCTTCCCCCAGCGAAGAGTGCGTCGAGATCATCCGGCGCTACGAAGAAAAGCGGCGTTCTAAGGATTTCGACAATCTCAATGCTCAATACGATCAAAGGAAGGAAGCCAAGGAAGAAAGGGCTTGTCTGGCCAGGCAGGGGAGGCTCCGGAAGTATTACCTGACCCATGCCGCCCCGGAGAATTTTAGAAAGCTTCACGCCAACCTGAAGAATCTGCAATCACAAAAGAAGAAACTGGAAGACATAATCCCGACCACCATGGTTATGCAGGAGATGGATAAACCGCGAGAGACCTTCGTGCTGGGGCGTGGGGACTACCGCAATAAGGGCGAGAAGGTCACGCCGGGCGTTCCTGCCGTCTTGTCTCCGATGCCACAAGGGGTACCTGCCAACCGGTTAGGTCTGGCTCAGTGGCTGGTCGATCCATCACATCCCTTGACTGCCCGGGTTGCGACCAATCGCCTCTGGCAGGTGTATTTTGGCTCGGGGCTTGTAAGGACGCCAGAGGATTTTGGCTCTCAGGGGGAGCCGCCCAGCCACCCGGAGTTGCTCGACTGGTTGGCGACCGAGTTGATCCGCATCGGTTGGGACATCAAGGCGATGCAGCGCCTGATTGTCACCTCGGCCACCTACCGACAGTCATCCCGTATAACGCCGGCGCTGCTGGAAAAAGACCCGCAGAACCGTCTTCTGGCGCGGGGACCACGGTTCCGGCTGCCTGCCGAGATGGTCCGGGACAACGCCTTCGCCATCAGCGGCTTGCTCAATACAAAGGTCGGTGGGCCCAGCGTCTATCCCTACCAACCCAAGGGCCTGTGGAAGGAAATGGCGTTGGGCAGATTTTTCTCCGGCCAGGAATACACCCCCGGCAGCGGGAAGGACCTGTACCGACGAAGTCTATACACAGTGTGGAAGCGGACCGTCCCACCGCCCGCGTTTGTCACCTTCGACGCACCAGACCGCGAAAAGTGCAGAGCACGCCGCGCGCGCACCAACACCCCACTGCAGGCGCTGGTGTTAATGAACAGTCCCACCTATGTTGAGGCAGCCCGGGCTATGGCCGAGCGCATGATGACCGAGGCCGGACGGGACCCCGGTCAGCGCATCCGCTATGGCTTCCGCCTGGCGACCGCTCGAAATCCGGCGCCCGCGGAACTAGAAGTCCTGCTTGATATAGCCCAGCAGCAGCTAGACGATTATCGGGCCGATAAGGACGCAGCTGTCCAACTGCTTGCGGTCGGCGAGTCCGAATACAACCGGAAATTAGATGTGAGTGAACTGGCTGCATGGACCACGGTAGCGAGCACCATTCTAAATCTCGACGAAACTATCACCAAGGAGTAAAGCCGTGAACCCTCTGGACGAATACCAGTTGACGATGACACGCCGTCAGTTCTTTGGCCAGAGCACTGCCGGTATCGGCATCGCAGCTTTGGCGTCATTGCTGAACCCGGATCTGTTTGCTGCGAGTGTTGGTGCCGATCCCCGTGAAATCAGTCCAAAGACCGGCGGCCTCGCGAGTCTGCCCCACTTCGCCCCGAAGGCCAAGCGGATTATTTTCCTTTTTCAATCGGGTGCGCCTTCCCAGGTGGATCTGTACGATTACAAGCCCAAACTCCAAGATCTGCAGGGCACGAATTTACCCGACTCCATTCGCCGCGGCCAGCGTATTACGGGAATGACGGCAAACCAGGGCTCGTTGCCGGTGGCCCCTTCGATTTTCAATTTTAGCCGGCACGGCCGATCGGGCACCTGGATCAGTGAATTGCTCCCTCACACGGCAAGGATTGTCGACGACATCGCCCTTATCAGGACCATGCACACGGACGCCATCAACCACGACCCGGCGATCACCTTTATCCAGACCGGCAGCCAGCAGCCCGGGCGGCCCAGCCTGGGCACTTGGCTCAGCTACGGCCTGGGCAGTGAGAACCGGGACCTGCCCGCCTTCGTGGTACTGATCTCCCAGGGGAGTGGGGAAAGCGACGCCCAACCGCTGTTCTCTCGCCTATGGGGCAGTGGCTTTTTACCTTCTACCCACCAGGGCGTGAAGTTTCGCTCCAGCGGTGACCCGGTTCTGTACCTTTCCGACGCCCCCGGCATCAATAGGATTACCCGCCGTCGCATGCTGGATGGTATCGAGAAGCTCAACCGCATGAAGGCCGGCGCCTTCGGTGACCCGGAGATCAACACTCGCATTGCCCAATACGAAATGGCCTACCGTATGCAGTCCTCCGTACCTGAGTTGATGGACCTATCCGGGGAGCCGGAGCATACCTTCGAGATGTATGGTCCCGACTCGAGGAAACCCGGAACGTATGCTGCCAACTGCCTGCTGGCCAGACGCCTGGCGGAACGCGACGTCCGCTTCGTCCAGCTTTACCATCGAGGCTGGGATCAGCATTTTAATCTGCCTAGAGATACCCCCTTGCAATGCAAGGATACTGACCAGCCTTCGGCGGCGCTGATCCAAGACCTGAAACAACGGGGTCTGCTGGATGAAACCCTGGTCATCTGGGGCGGCGAGTTCGGTCGAACCGTTTACTGCCAGGGCAAGCTGACAGTGACCAATTATGGCCGCGACCACCACCCTCGCTGTTTTACCATGTGGGCAGCCGGCGGCGGCATCAAGCCCGGCATCTCCCTCGGCCAGACGGACGATTATTGCTACAACATCGTGGAAGATCCTGTTCACGTCCACGACTTACAGGCGACCATCTTGCACTGCATGGGAATCGACCATAAGAAGCTGACCTTCAAGTTCCAGGGACGCCACCACCGCCTCACCGACGTGCACGGCAACGTGGTCAGGAAGCTTCTAGCCTGATCGTCCACCAGTCCCAGCTCATGAGTTTCGGGTTTCTGTGCTCCGATGCGTCGAGTGTGCGGTGCACTCCTGTGTTGCGAAGAATGGCTTAAGTCTGGATCCCTTTAAGTGTTTATCCTTCTGCGACCAAGGAGGCGTTCCTAAAGGTCCTAGCATATCTGGCCGCCTTCCCGCTCACGGCACACCTTTTTGATTCCCGGCAGAGGAAAGCAGGATTGCTCTGGGCTTTAGAGTCTGTGTGGAAACTCAAGGTTTTTTTGGGGTGGTGAAGATATTTTGGGGTTCGGTTTTTCCTGGTCGATGAGTTTGCGGCACTTGCCGAGTCGGGGGTGGTGCGGTTCTACAATAAGCGGGGGACCGCCGAGCAGTGGATCAAGGAAGGCAAGTAGGCGGTGAAGATGACGCGGCTGAGTTGTCGTCGGTTCCGGTCCAACGAAGTGCGGCTATGGTTGACTGTGATTGCATACAATCTGGGGAATCTTTGGAGGCGGCTGTTCGGAGCGATGCTGGGTCGGATAGATGGGCTGCCGCTTCCGTATAGTACACTAATCAAACTCTGACGGATGGACATTTTGCTTACTCGACTGGAGCCTAGGCAACGCGGGGCAGGGGCGGTGCAAAAGAATTTGTTCCAGGCGCGCGCTCCAAGACCTGCCATGGAGTCCCCGATCTTTCTTGAGAGTAGTAAGGACCTAAAAGGTGGATTCGAATAGGCCTCTTTCTCTGACAATATGCTGCGATTGGACTAACATTCTTTATTGTTGGATAATCGAGTGCGTTCGTGATTGGATCCGAGTCTATCACTATTCCCGCCGGCTTTGTCTTGAAAGCGAAAAGCCGCTTCTCGGCATGAATGGTACAATCAGAGCGTTGAAAATTCAAGAACACCGACTCGTCAGCTTGGTCGTCGTGAGACGAGGCGGCGTAATCTGTTGAGAGCAATTGCTCAAAAGGTGAGAGAGGCAAGGATGGGACATAAGACGTCACCGATCGGGGGAGTGGTAACCGCTTTAGGCACACCCCTGGATGCTCGGGAGGATCTTCACGAAGAGGGAATGCGCCGCCAGATCCGGATGCAGCTTGAAGCCGGAGTGGATGCGCTGTTGGTGATGGGAACGATGGGGAGCATGCAACTGCTAAAGGATGACACGGTTCGGCAGGCCATCGAAGTAACCATGGATGAAGTGAGTGAAAGAATCCCTGTGATTGTAGGCTGCGGAGACACCAGCACCGAGCGCACATTGACCCGCATGCGCTGGGCTGAACGACACCCCATTACTGGGATAGCCCTGGTTGCGCCGTTTTTTTTCACATTCACGCAGGCGGAATTATTGGATTACTTCACAGACCTGGCCTCAGCAACGAATCTGCCCGTTTATCTCTATAACCAGCCGGCCTACACCAAGCACACACTGGACTTCGACCTGATCCTGGAGCTCTCCAAGATCGGCAACATCGTGGGATTAAAGGAATCTGGAAATCTGTTGACCTTGCGGCTATGCGCAGAGCGTTTTGGGAATTCCGGCGACTTCCGGGTTCTATCCGGCATCACTCCTTTTTTTGATGTGGCGCTTCAGATGGGGGCGCATGGCATCGTGGATGGACTCTTTGCGCTGGCACCAGAGTACGGTGTTGAGATTCTGCGAAGTTTTCGGAACAGCGATAAGGACTCGGCCGAGTCGGCCCAGAGAAAACTTAGCAGACTTGCTTCCATCGTTAGAATCGACTCCATTTTCGCGGGTTTTACCGCTGCGATGAACCTCCGTGGAATTCCGGGGAATTTCGCTGTGCGACCGTATCAGCAGACCACCGCGGAAGGCCGGAACAGGGTGGAAGCCGTCCTGCGGGAACTGGAACTGGTCTGAAGGTGAACACAGGGACCGCTAGGTAGAAAGGTGAACGATGAGAAAGAGCGAAGCAAAAACAGAATATCGTTTCGAAACTTCGCGAAAGCTTTTCGAGCAAGCCCAACATTACATGGCAGGGGGCGTCAGCAGCCATTTCCGCTCTCTTGAAAAGCCTCATCCTCTGTTTTTTCGTGGGGGCTGCGGAGCCCGGATACAGGACGTGGACGGGAACGAATACCTGGACTTCGCCCTCAGTCAAGGTCCGCTCTTGCTAGGGCATTCCCATCCCGAAGTTTTGGCGAGGGTCCGGGAGGAACTGGCCAAGGGGCAATTGTATGGAGGCCAATCGGAAATCGAGATCGACTTGGCACGCAAACTGATCGAGATCATCCCCGGCGTTGATCTCGTGCGCTTCTGCAACAGCGGATCGGACGCCGTCCACACGGCGATTCGGTTAGCTCGAGCCGTGACGGGCAAGCGGAAGATCGTAAAATTTGAAGGACATTATCATGGCTGGTACGACAACGTTTTCGTCGACGTACGCTTCCAAGCTGAACGAGACCGGTGGGACCCGGTCGCACTCAGTCGAGGGCAGCTCCCTTCGGTGAAGGATGAAGTCACTGTGATTCCGTGGAACGATCTCAACGTCGTGCAACAAACGCTGGAGCGCGACCTCGACATAGCTGTCCTGATCTTGGAGCCGGTCATGTGCAATACCAGCTGCATCATGCCTAAACCCGGATACCTCAAAGGATTGCATGAACTTTGCCACCGGTTTAATGTTGTCCCGGTGTTTGATGAGGTGATCACCGGTTTCCGCCTGGCCCCGGGAGGCGCTCAGGAGTACTTCGGAATCATCCCGGACCTCGCCACCTACGGTAAAGCGATGGGGAGCGGTTTTCCGATCAGCGTCTTGGCCGGTAAAAGAGAGTATATGGAGTTGCTCGGCGATGGCCAAGTAATCCATGCAGGCACGTTTAACGCCAATATTTCGAGTGTTGCTGCAGCTCTTGCCACACTCGAGATCCTGACGAGGAACGAAGGAGAAGTCTACTCTCGCATCACCCGGCTCGGACAGCGATTGATAGAGGGTCTGCGAAAGCGGGTGGGGAGCAGTAATCCGCCGCTCCTTGTGCAGGGACCTGGGCCTGTGTTCCATACCGACTTTTCCTCCATGGCCTCGGTAACGGATTTCCGTCAGTGCACCGGCTATGACGGAAAAAAACTCGACAAATTTGTGGTGGGCCTGCTGCGCAGAGGCATTCGCATTCTGGGCCGGGGTTTGTGGTATATCTCAGCGGCGCACACCGCGCAAGATGTTGAGATGGCGCTGGAGTGCGCGGACTAGGTTTTGTGTGAGATCGAGGACACCTCGCTATAGCTTTGCGAGCGGCATTAGAAACCGTAGGTGCTGTGTCCTGGTCGAAGCTAATCGATACCGGCCACATGGGGCGGGCATCGAATCTCCTGTCTCACCCCCTTCAGGGCTCAGCGCCTGGGGTCTAACATTCCGCTCCTTGCCGACGAGCGGCACTTCATTCAGCCCGTTTGGCGGATGCGCCTCTCGCGGCTGAGCCCTACGGTTAGACTTCGACATCGAGAAACGTCCATCCCGGTCGGAACCTCGCGGTGATCAGATAGCTATTGCGATAATCCCCATCGCGCCAATAATGGTTTAACTGCTTCCTGATTTCCGGACAAGTGATTCAATGTTTGAACCAGAGGATTGGAACGCTGTCAGAGCTTCAATAGCTCAATTGAATCCCACTGGACCAACGTAGCTCCGACCCCCGCTTCCAAAACCTCCTCCGCAGCATGAACTTCCCGCCCTAACCTTCCGAACCCTCACGCCCGGAAGTCGGGGAATTCACCCCCCCCAAAAAAACAGATGTTTTTGGGCAATCCTATTGACCTACCCCTTGGGTCCGGAATAAGATTCTGGCGGCCCCAAAGACATCCGCGGCCCGGTCATCTGGTGGTGGGCGAAACCGGCATAGACGAGCCAGGGTTTTATAAGGAAAAGCTCTACGCCGATTATGTCGAGAAGGTAAAGCAGCTCAAGAAGAGCGGCCAGCTGGAGGAAGCCAAGTTCCTGCTCATGGACCTCATCAACGCCACAATCGCCGAGGCACGTGCACAAAATACCGGCGTCGCACCCTGGCACTTCGAGCAGATGGCCATCATTCTCCGGAAGCAGGGGATATTAAGGCGGAGGTGGAGATGCTGGAGCTGTTCGCAGGCCAGCGCCATGCCCCGGGAGACCCGCTGTTCCAGATCACGGGAATGATGGAGTGAAGGGGGAGGCGAAGTGCCGGGCGGCACAAACACTGGTGGGCGTCGCCCGACTGGCCTTCCCCGAGTTGATGGTGGAGATAGAAGCAACAGCGATGAAGTAGCTGTCGTAGTCCGGCCGGGGTCGCGGAAAGTTTATCCGCTTCGAAGAACCCCGGAGTGTCAATTTAAAGAGGTGACTTATGCATTTGCGATGGTTAGCGATCTTTAGTGTTTTCTTCTGGATTTTCACGATCTCGGTCAACGCCGGAGGGAGTCCCGAGGCGGGCGAGGCCGTCCCTCGACCCTCCCCGCAGGGGCAAGAGAAGCAGACGTTCTTATTCATTCCCCACACGCATTGGGAGGGGGCGGTCTTCAAGACCCGGGAAGAGTATCTCGAGACGGGGCTGACGATTATTTTGAAGGTGCTTCACCTGCTGGATATTTACCCCGAATACCGTTTCGCGCTCGATCAGGTGGCGTTCGTAAAGCCGTTCTTGGAAAGGTATCCCGAGCAGGAGGCTCGATTCCGGAAGTTCGTCGCCGAAGGCCGACTTCAGATCGTGGGCGGCTCGAACATCATGCATGACAACAATATGCCCGGGCCGGAATCGCTGGTCCACCAGTATCTGTACGGTAAAAATTACTTTCGCGAAAAGCTGGGCGTCGACGTGACGGTCGGCTGGGAGTTGGACGCTTTCGGCCACAACGCCCAGATGCCGCAGATTCTCAAGCAGTCGGGATTCAAGTCGTATTGGTTCTATCGCGGCGTCCCGAGCCTGGAGTGGCCTTCGGAGATTTTATGGGAAGGGATCGACGGCAGCCGCATTCCGGCTTTTTGGCTTCCTCACGGATACGGGCTGGTTTATCACTCGCCGCAGAATTTTGCGGGTTTCGACCGTTTTTTCCGCAGCCGGTTCAATATGCTCAATCCCTTCTCGCGGGGAACGACGCGGCCGGGTCTGGCGGGGGCGGACGTGAGTCTGCCCGAGGAGCACGTTCCGCGTCTGGCCAGGGAATTCAACGCGCAAAAAGATGCGCCGTTTCAAATCCGCTTCGGCGTACCGACCGACTTTGAAGCCATCGCCGCCGAGCAGGGCGAGCGGCCGGTGCTGAAAGGGGAGCTGAATCCCATCTTCCAGGGAATCTACAGCAGCCGCATCGAGGTCAAACAGCGAATTCGGGAGCTGGAGCGGTTGCTGACGACCTGGGAAAAGCTCGACGTTCTGGCCGATTGGCTCGGCTTTCCCACCGATCACGAATTACTGGTGCGCGCCTGGGAGCGCCTCCTCTTCAATCAGACCCACGACCTGGCCTCGGGCGTCATGGTGGATAAGGTCTATGACGACGCGATCCGCACCTATCATTTCTCGAAGCTTCTGGCGGACGAAAAGATTCAGACGCAGTCGGCCGCGCTGGCGTCGAAGATCGACACGCGGGGTGAGGGCATTCCCATCGTGGTCTTCAATTCCTTGGGATGGCCCCGAACCGATGTGGTTCAAGCGGCGGTAGGATTTGTCGAATCGGGCGTAAACGACCTGGTTCTCCGAGACCCCGAGGGGAACACGGTTCCGGTGCAAATCGAACGGGCCGACCACAACGAAGATGGCGGCCTGCGGGACGTTCGAATCGCCTTTGTCGCGCGGGATGTTCCGGCGGTGGGCTACGCCGTGTATCACCTGACGCCGGGAGAGGGTTCCGGGCCCGCCGAGAAGGCAACGGGGGGAGGCCCCTGGGGAGTCACGACGGCCGCGCAGCAGGATTTCGGCACCATCGAAAATGAATTCTATCGCGCCAAATTTCACCTCTGGACCGGGGAGATAACGAGTCTCGTCGATAAATTGCAGAATTGGGAGGTCTTGGGCGGACCGGGCAACATCGTCGCGCGCGAAAAAGACGGCGGCGATTTCTGGGAGCTCTATGGGAACCTCCACGGCGCCCGAAACATCCAGATGGTCAAGAAACAGCTACTGCCGCCGCCCGAGCGGACCGAGTTCAGCAATAACTGGGTCGGAGGGAGTGGCCGCACGGACCGCGGGCCGGTATTTTCCGAGTACAGCGTGACGCATCCGTTCGGCGACGGCAGATTTGCCACTCGAGTTCGGCTCTATAACGGGGTGCCGCGCGTCGAATTTCACACAACGCTCTTCAATACTGAGCCTTTCGTTCGCTACCGGGTACTGTTTCCCACCTCCATCCGGAACGGAAAGAATGTGCAGGAGATCTCCTTCGGGTCACTCGAGCGTCCCACCGAGCAGGAGTATCCCGCCCAAAACTGGATCGATTACGGCGACGGCAAAAAGGGCGTAGCCTTGCTGAACCGTGGGCTGCCGGGCAACAATGTGGCCGACAATACCTTACTGCTCTCCCTGATGCGATCGGCGAGGATCAACGCCTACGCGTTCCAGGGCGGCTATGAGCAGGGGGTCTCCTCGGATTCGGGCCTCAGCGTGGGGAAGGAATTCAAATTCCAATACGCTCTCTATCCGCACTCAGGCGATTGGCGAAAGGCCGGCGTCTATCGGGCGGGACTTGAATTCAATCATCCCATGATCGCGCACAAGGCGGGACATCACGCAGGAGTGCTTCCGAAACGCTGGGGGATGATCGAAATTTCCCATCCAAACGTCGTGCTGACAGCTTTCAAGCCGGGCCGCGATGAGAGCGCCGTTCTCCGCGTCTACGAGGCGAACGGCCAAGCGACTTCCGGCGTTAAGATCAAACTCAACGCGGGCATTGCCGCCGCTTACGAGTCGAACCTGATCGAAGATACGGGAGCGAAGCTGAAGGTGGGGAACGACACCCTCCAGTTCAATCTGGGCCCTTATGAAATCAAAACTCTGAAGCTGAAGCTTCGCCCGAAATTGGGCCGGAATTGATTTTTGAGCGGTGAGATTCAATGCCCTTCAACCGCGGGCTTTTCCGGCGGAGCCGAAGGCGCGGAGCAGTTCGATGACCTCTTTTTTAACTGCTTCGCGTCCGGCGACAAGAACATCCTGCCTGCCTCCCATACCCAGGAAGGGATGAGGGTTCATCGGCTCTCGATAGGCGGCGAGTTTTCTTCCTACCTTCCGAAAAAAAGCCTGCTTCATTACGGTGCCGAAATTGAATTTGGCCACCCCGCGCCGGATGACGTTCCGGGCGGCCTCGCGGGGAAATCCGCTTCCGCCATGGATGACGAGCGAGATTTTTACCTGCCGTTGGATCGCATCGAGTAGAGGCACGTCGATGCGAGCCTTGCCGTGTGTCATGATGTGGACATTGCCGATCGAAACCGAGAGGGCGTCAATACCTGTAGAGCGGACGAAATCCCGAAGCATGCTGCGAATGATCTCGGCACTGCCCCTGCCGGACGGCTAGCGAACCAGGCGAAATGGAGAATTTGGCCATCGGTGGATAGCCTGCAGGGGGAGGTGTCTACGAAGAAGGCTTCTGGCGACCGGAATCGACCCTTCTAAGCGGAGCGGAAGCAGCCAACGGGGCCGGGATGCACCCAATCCGGGTCTTGGCAACAAGAAATTGCATTGACAGTGTGTAGGATGTATATTTACGATTGGGAATAAGGTTGAAATCGAAAATTCCTGAATAATTAGACAAGAGTTAGAACTGGTGGCGAACCGTTGATCAGGACTTCCAGTAAAGAAGGAATTTTCTGCTTACGGCTGCAGCTGCAGCCATCTCTCATGGGGGTGGCGCACGAATGACAGACAAACGATTTTCTACAACGATCTTGATCGCGGTTGTCGCCGTCGTCGTCGGGATTCAGATGTCGGGGCTGCACGCCCGGGCGCAAGGGACACCGGACTCTGCTTCGTCTAGCAAAGTCGAATTCGCCAGAGAGATTCTGCCCCTATTCGAAAAGTCCTGCTATTCCTGCCACGGGCCCAAGCAGCAAATGCGCGGACTTCGGCTGGACTCGAAAAAGCTTGCCCTCGCTGGAGGACAGTCGGGAAAGGTGATCTATCCTTACAATGCAACGGAAAGCCCACTGTACCGCCGTGTGGCGGGAGTTGGTGACGAGCCTCAGATGCCGATGGGTGGTGAGCCGCTCGACCAAGAGCAGATTGCTCTCATCCGAGCGTGGATCGATCAGGGAGCCAACTGGCCGGATGAAGTGGGCTCGGAAGTGGCGGAGATCCAGAAACACTGGGCCTATGTCCCGCCGAAGCGGCCTCCGCTGCCCAAGGTCAGTAATCCGAATTGGGCCGCAAATCCCATTGATTACTTCGTTTTGGCGCGCCTTGAAAAAGAGGGGTTGGCCCCCTCTCCGGAGGCTGACCAAGTGACGCTGTTGCGGCGGCTGAGTCTTGATCTCATTGGTCTGCCGCCAACGATCGAGGAGGTCGACACCTTTCTGAAGGACAAGAGCAAGAATGCATACGAGAAACAGATCGAGCGGCTCTTATCGTCGGCGCACTATGGCGAACGTTGGGGGCGGCACTGGCTGGATGCGGCCCGCTACGCCGACTCAGACGGCTACGAGAAAGACCTACAACGCCAGGTCTGGTTCTATCGGGACTGGGTGATTAAGGCCCTCAATCGCGACCTGCCTTACAACCAGTTCATCATCGAGCAGCTGGCCGGCGATTTACTACCCAGCGCGACGCAGGACCAGATTGTGGCGACGGGTTTTCTCCGGAATTCGATGATTAACGAGGAAGGCGGCGTGGACCCGGAGCAGTTCCGGATGGAAGCCATGTTCGATCGCATGGATGCCATCGGCAAAAGCATCTTGGGCATCACCATCCAATGTGCGCAGTGCCACGACCACAAGTACGACCCGCTCACCCAGGAAGAGTATTACCGTATGTTCGCCTTTCTAAACAACTCCCACGAGGCGAAAATCGCGGTGTACACCCCGGAAGAACAAATGAAGCGGGCGGAACTTCTCCGGCGGATCCGTGAAATCGAAGCGGACCTCCAGTACCGGTATCCTGACTGGCAGCAGCAGATGACGAAGTGGGAAGACGAGGTAAAGGGCGATCAGCCGGAGTGGATCGTCGTCAGGCCGAAAGTCGAAAACACCTCCACCAGTGGGCAAAAATATCTGCCACTCAAGGACGGCTCCTTCCTTGCCCAGGGCGCTGCTCCCAGCAAACACCGCGTGAAGATGACCGTGAAGACCGACGTCCAAGACATCACGGCCTTCCGGCTGGAACTGCTCAAGGATTCCAACCTGCCACTTGGCGGACCGGGGCGCTCTATCAAGGGAACCGGCGCCTTGACCGAGTTCGAGGTGGAGGTTGCTCCGGCCAACGCGCCCGACAAGGTCACCAAGGTCAAGTTCGCCAAAGCTACGGCAGACATCGCGCTGCCCGAAACGCCTTTGGAGACGATCTTCACTGACAAGAGCGGCAAGCGTCGCGTCACGGGGCCCATCGAGTTTGCCATTGACGACAAGGAGGAGACGGCCTGGGGCATCGATGCGGGCCCCGGCCTCCGCAATCAGTCGCGCAAGGCCGTTTTCACGGCCGAAACGTCCATTACGAATCCCGCGGGTACAATCCTCACCTTTTATTTGAGTCAGAAACACGGCGGGTTTTCAATCGCACGCGGAACCCATAACCTCGGCCGGATTCGACTTTCGATTACTACCGCGCCCGGAGCGGTCGCTGATCCGCTGCCGAAAAACGTGCGCGATATTCTTCCCATCCCGCGCGATCAACGCACGCCCTCACAAGTCGAGACCGTTTTCCGGTACTGGCGCACGACCATGCCCGAATGGGAGGAGGCCAACGCGAAGATCGCAGCGTTGTGGCGACAGCATCCCGAAGGATCTTCGACGCAACTGGTGCTCCAAGCCCGCGTGGACGCACGCGAAACACACGTACTGATGCGCGGTGATTTTCTCAAACCGGACAAGCCGGTGAGTCGGGGCGTGCCGGCCTTTCTCCATCCCCTGCCGGAAGATGCGCCGGTGACGCGTCTCAGCTTCGCCAAGTGGCTCGTTGACCGCAACTCACCAACCACGGCCCGCGCCCTGGTCAACCGCATCTGGCAGACCTATTTCGGCATCGGCCTGGTCAGCACCAGCGAGGACCTAGGAAAGCAAAGCGAGCCCCCGTCGCATCCGGAACTGCTGGACCGGCTGGCGGTCGAGTTCATGGACCGCGGCTGGAGCTTGAAGGCGATGCATCGGCTCATTGTGACTTCGGCGACTTACCATCAGTCCTCCCGGGTAACTCCGGACCTCTATACGCGCGATCCCTACAACCGCCTGCTGGCCCGCGGACCACGGTTCCGCGTGGAAGCCGAAATTGTGCGGGACATTGCCTTAGCTGCCAGCGGTCTGCTGAACCCCAAGATCGGCGGGCCCAGTGTCTATCCGCCTGCCCCTGAATTTCTGTTTGTCCCGCCGGCGAGCTTCAGCCGGAAAATTTGGAACGAAGCAAAAGGGGAGGACCGGTACCGCCGCGCGATCTACACATTCCGCTATCGCTCCGTTCCCTATCCGATGCTGCAGACCTTTGACGCGCCGAATGGGGACTTCTCGTGCGTTCGCCGCGTCCGATCCAATACGCCGCTGCAGGCGCTGACAACCCTTAACGAGCCACTATTCGTGGAATCCGCACGCGCGCTGGCCCTGCGAACGCTTCGTGAGGGCGGCGAGACGGATGCGCAACGCCTGACCTACGCCTTCCGCCGCTGCCTAGCGAGAAAACCGACCCAACCGGAAGCCGCCGAGCTACTCTCTGTGCTGAACAAGCAAACGCAGCGTCTTGCGGATGGGTGGTTGAGCCCGTGGGATTTGGCGGGTTACGACTCGACGCAGCGGCCGCAGCTTTCGAAGAGCGCGACTCCCGTCCAGCTCGCCGCATGGACGACCGTCTGTCGCGTCCTGCTGAATCTGGATGAAACCATCACCAAAGAATAAGGACCTAAGCCATGAACTGCGAAGATCATCTTTATCGAAACCGAGACCCGAGGTTGGTTACCCGGCGCTGGTTCGTTGAACAATGCAGCGTCGGACTGGGCGCCATGGCCCTCGGCCACTTGTTAGGCATTCCCGGCTTTGCAGCACCCGCCAATCCGGCGCTGGCCCATCCGCTGGCACCGAAAAAGCCACATTACGCACCCAAAGCCAAAAACGTCATCTTCCTCTTCATGGCCGGAGCACCGAGCCACCTGGAGCTTTTCGACTACAAGCCCCAATTGGCCAAGTTCGACGGGACGCTGCCGCCTCCTGACTTGTTAAAAGGCTACCGCACCGCCTTCATCAACCCAAGCTCCAAGTTGCTCGGCCCGAAGTTCAAGTTTGCCCAACATGGACAATGCGGGGCGGAACTCTCCGAGTTATTGCCCCATCTGGCTAAAGTCGTCGATGATATTGCCATCGTGAAATCGATGGTGACCGACGCGTTCAATCATGCGCCCGGGCAGCTCCTAATGAACACCGGATCGCAACAGTTCGGGCGGCCCAGCATGGGCGCGTGGGTCACGTATGGCTTAGGCAGTGAATCGAAGGACTTGCCGGCCCTTGTGGTGTTTAGCTCCGGCACGAAAGGTCCGAGCTGCGGTAATTCCTGCTGGGGCAGCGGGTTTTTGCCGACTGTCTACCAGGGTGCCACGTTCCGCAGCAGCGGTGACCCGGTTCTGTATCTCTCGAATCCCCGCGGCGCGGACCAGGAGCTGCAGAGGGACTCCCTCGAGGCGATCCGCCGCCTCAACCAGAGGCGGTTGGACCTGACCGGCGATCCCGAGATTGCCACGCGCATCAACTCCTTCGAAATGGCGTTCCGCATGCAAAGCAGCGCGCCGGAATTGATGGATATTTCGCAGGAGCCCCAGCATGTGCTCGACCTGTATGGTGCTGAACCGGGCCGACCCTCGTTCGCCAACAACTGCCTGCTGGCCCGGCGGCTCGTCGAACGCGGCGTCCGTTTTGTTCAGTTATTCCACGAGGCTTGGGACCAACACAGCGATCTGGTGAAGAAAATTTCAATAAACTGTAGCGATACCGATCAGGCCTGCGCCGCACTCATTCAAGACCTTAAACAACGTGGCATGCTTAACGACACGCTTGTCATCTGGGGCGGCGAATTTGGCCGTACACCCATGGTAGAAGAAGGGGGTGGAGCCGACGGTCGCGACCACCACCCCAATGCCTTCACCATGTGGCTGGCGGGAGGAGGCATCAAACCCGGCCTCACCCTGGGGGAAAGTGATGAGTTCGGATTCAACGTGGTGAAGGACAAGGTTCATGTGCATGACCTGCACGCGACGATCCTACATCTTCTGGGCTTCGATCACACCAAACTAACTTATCGTTTCCAAGGCCGCGATTTTCGTCTCACCGATGTCCACGGGAACATTGTGAAAGACATCCTCGCTTAGCCGGAAGGGGCCAATGTCCACCTATGCGTGTTGAATCCCTGTACATTCCCTTTCCTAAATAAGCAAAGGCAACCCCCCACTTCAAAGTCGCGGTGTTCGGATCCAGCTCGCGCACCTTTACGTATTCTTCGATTGCCTTGTCGTACCGGCGGGCGTATCTATAGAGGTGTCCCACCAGTACGGTTCGGTGGGGGAAGAGCGGATCAAGCTCCCGGAGTCGTTCACCGATTTCACGGAGAGACTTGGAAGATCCCCCCGGCTGGCGAGGGCGTGGGCGGAGGGAATTCCAGTGCGGCAGTAAAAGCGCAGATCCGGACGGCAGCTGGTTCCCGAGAAGCGCTGCTGCGAGGAGTCATGAGAGGTCAGAGTTGGAGCCTCATTGATCGCCAACTTGTCTAAATCTTGCAGCTTCTCATGACGGCTTGGTGTTAACCGACACGCTTCCACTGCTGGTAAAGCTCAGCCGCCTCTTGGATAGCTGTAAAAGGCTTGTAGAACACTCTCACCTTGAAAGAATACCGGCGATTTGCTTCGGGTTGCGGAACGACCGCCTGATAATCCCAGGCAGGAACGCCGGGACCTCCCCCCTGTGAGTTATAGGCAAATCGCAGCTCCAGATCGTCTCGGCACCTGAACATGAATCCGAGCAACATGTCGTGGACTTCCCCGCAGAAGAACGGCTGGACATATCGGGTCTCTGCTACTCCATAGATCAGGCCGGACGGTTCTCGCCGGAACGCCTCTCCAACCGGGCCATGTTCAGGCGCGATCACCCCTCGGCTGGCCGAACCTAGAGCCTGGTTGACCTTTATCCATCGCTCTCTTCCATTGGGGGACTTAGCAATAAAGGAAAATGCAGGCAGCCTGGGCACTTGGATATAGTTGGCCCAGAAGACGCCAAGAAACCGCCTCAGTGCTGTTGGTCTCTGCGCAGTAAACGCGTGTTCGATATCTAGATAAAAGGGTCTGACCAATTCAAATCGCATTTCTACCCGGACTCCCCAGCGAGGACCCGGGTCAATCAAGAGCCGTGCAGAAGATGGCGAGAGCTTCTCGAGTCTGGAAGGTTGCGCATCATATTCCTTCGCGTTCGTCCAGCGGGGTTCGTAGCTATGGTCCTCCTCATCAAAGATGAACTCGCAATTGAGTCCTGAGGCGCTTGGCAGGAAGGGACTGAGGGAGTCTCCATGGCGCAGGAGACAAATGCCATTATAGCCGTTAAACCTTTCTTCAAAGGGGACTGTGCAGGAGAGTCTTCCCAAGTTTCCGGAAGCCTCAGGAATCTCCCCTCTGCGTCGCTGTTGTGCCTTGCCTCCAAGTCCGTCATGATTATCTACCACTACGGCTTGGAGCGGCTTAAGCGCCAAGTTGAGGCGATGTTCTCTGCCGGTCACTTTAGCCACCTGCGAATTCTGCTTATTGCAGGCTGCCAAAAGTCCTGTGCCCACAAAGGGCGTGGCTACGTCCTTCAACCAAGCACGGCGGGAAATTCCTTGATTTTCTGTGAACCTGCCCACCACCAACCCCCTGAGTGCCGGGCTCTGTCCTAAAGCGGAAGCCCTAGTTTTTTCTCGAAAGATTATCTATACCAGGATCTCCATTCTGGACTCCTGGGTAGCTCCAAGTATACACCGGACTGCCGCCCCGTAGAGCGTTCCAGCGTGGCTTCCCGTCTAGGTCGGGTCGCCCACGTTTGTCTCCAAAAGCGTCTCCCTCCCCCTTGGACTTTATACACTATGATACCGTGGCTTCGGAGTACACGAGCCAGCATCAGTTCAGCGACCTTGGTTTCAGGACGGCAGGAAAATTTAGTGAAGATAACAAAGTGCCCCCAGCAGTATCGAGGGCATGGCTACTTCACCAGATAGTCGTGAACCACTCGACCGGGGCCCTGGGTAAAGTCCAACTCTTGATAGAATGCCCCCAGAAACTCCTTAGGCTCCAGACGCCAGAAATCACCCGACACCGTAGGTTCAAACTTGACCACGCCCGGCCCCTTGAACAGCTTATGGGTCACTACGTTATCCACTTCCCCGTTCAGGGTTAGCTGCTTGATTGCCGGCTCGGCCGAATCGCAGCGGGGAATAATTTTCAGCAAATACATCGGCCACAGGAGAGGAACTTCTTCCGCCTTGGCGGGGGCGATGCAGCGCGAGTTGAGGCGCATGAACGGTACACCGGCACGAACCGCTGTAGTGGTAAACTCGGCACCGTATTGTTCTGCCGTGATGTCAGCCAACTTCTTGGGGCAACCCCAGATTTCCCGCCCAGGTGCAATCGCGTCACTACTGCTCAAGAACAGGCATGTCAGAAAATAGGCGGGCTCTCCCTTGTAGGTACACGAAACTGCTACGCCGACTTCGTTGAAGGGCCCCCAATGCGAGCAGAAAGGCACCTTGATCGCAAAGGCGGCGCACATGCCCTCCTTGCCAGGTTCGAGGGGCTTGGGCAGCAGACGCGCAATATTGTCTACCTCCGTCATAAAGTAGACCGTTTGGAAGATCGTGTTGTAGTAATAGGGAGGGAGCACCGGATAAGTGGGCGAATCCGGCGGCATGCACCAGTTTTCGTTGTACTGATTAACCAGCATCGTCTTCTCCTTTCCTTACATTTCTTGAGTCCGGAAATTTAGATTTTAACAGGAAAGCTTCACATATAAAGGGCATCGACAATGTGACGCCAGCCGATGGGTACCTCAGACGACGGGAGGAGCGAAAACAGGCGACGCTTTACCGGCAGTTCTGGTACAATCTGGGCCAACCCCTGGGTGAACCGGGCAGCCAACTGTAGCTTGGCTGACGGCCTCAGTTAGTCCCAAAGGTGCTGACGACGCACACCTCCACTCACCCGCCCGAGTAAAGAGGCAGCATCTCCGGAGGCCAGTACTTTCTCTCTTTTGCCCCACGGTTTGTTATGTGGCTTATGTCAAATCCCCCCACACTTTTTAGTTTTACTGTCGTAATCTTGGGCGGTTCTTTCGCGAAAGCTGCCACTTCGTCCGGATGTCCTACCCTACTTACCAGTGCCCAACGGTGAGGAACCTCCTGTGAATAGCCGAAGATGGCCAAATTCAGATCCCACGCAGCGAAACCATCTACCCCCCTCTTATAGCCCTGTAGGACGGCCTCAGCACTCCCCCAATTTTGGTAGAATCGACAATTGTGAGCTTTAACAGTCTGCACGAAGTCCTTTTCAGCCGTACCGACGGTCCAGTTGTTCTCCTTGTCTGGGATCAACGACCTAGATGCAGCAGCGATTATACTATCGAGGAGTCCCTCGGCCACCCACGTCTCCGCATCTAGTCCAAAGAAAAGGTTGGTTTCAGGAGAATATACCCACGCGGACAACTCGATCTTTCTTCCCCTCTTGCTCCCCAGCTCGTTTAGTAACTGCCGAACCTTGCGGACGAATTCGGTCACGTATTTGGCCCTGAGACGTTGGACTCGCTCCTCGTTGTCATCAAGTTTCCTGGGGTCTTCACCATACTCCTTTTTGAAATATTCGATAACCGGCGCCTCATAGCCAACAAACTGCGGGCCGCGTATCCACCCAAGGTTTACTCCATCAATGTCAAAGCGCTCTGCCACCTCGCGAATCAAAGAAAGCATGTGGTCTTGTACCTCTGGAAAAGCATAGCTAGCCTTTTCCAAGGGGGTCCCGTCCTTCGCCAGCATTCTGATCCATGGCTTTTTTCTGACTAAGCCATGTCCAGCGAAAAAGTCTCCAGGAGGCATGTCCCCGAGTACGCCCATGCGAAACATTGCATCAAACTTCAAGCCCATGTCGTGAACATGTTCGAGGGCCACCTGGGCAGGAATCAGACCTTTTGAAGTCAAGGTGCTTATGCTGTTGACCATGGTCTCTCCTGCGGGGCGTATTGTGAAATCTTCCTCTGCCTTTCCTATGAAACGCCCTACTTTGGATGGATAGTTGGTCATGTCTCCATAGGTAAAGGCATAAATTACCTTGCCGACATCGGAGTACCGATAGGGTTCGACCTGTTCCAATATCTCTTCCTTAGTCGTAGGCCCTTTGGCGGACAAGAAACTAGCTCCATCGTTTGTGGCAATGAGAACTCGGGTGTCCTTCCTGGCACGGTCTTTCTGTATTGCATCCACTTCCTTCTTGCTCAAAGGCACTAACTTGACATAAGCGACATACGCCTTCTTGGGCCGACCTTTTGTTTGTTGCCCAACGGTAAGATCCCGGCCCGTCAAATCCGCATACTTAAGGAAGACCTCTTGGAGTTCGGTTCCCACCCAGTTCATTGGCGCTGCAGCCGCACCACTGTAGGTTCCATCACTGATCGGACGAAAACACGGATCGTCTGTGAGTTTTAACTTGATCGTCGTACCCCCGTCATAGTCGTGGTGAGCATTCCAGAACCCAACGTAAACCGCGTGCCATCCTGAAACTCCCAAAGGGATCGTAACATCCGGCGCATCCGCCATCGAACCCGCCCCTATCATCGTGCCGCTTACCTTGTCTGTTACGTAGGGAATCAAGGTCCAATGCTGCTTCTTGTTTACCTTAGACAGCGCCGTCGACGGCTGGCAGCGACTCAGGTCGCTGACGAATATTGGAGTGCCTGTGCCTGTTTCCTGCGCAAGTTTGGGGGCCTCACCGATCAGAGCCGGCTTGTTCACGAGGCCCAACCCCGCCATCGACGAAACTCCTAAGAATCCTCTTCGGTTCATTAAGCTCATCAGATCACCTCTATCTTTATTCCTCCCAAAGGAGGGGACACCTGGGGATGGATCAAGACATCCCCTTCTTGTCTGTCAGCTTGCACACGACGGTGTGTACACTCATGTTCGCCGAACCTCTTTGAGGCAAGTCGCTGGGGACTGCCACCGCCCCGTCTAGGGCGACGGTCCTCGGCACCGGAGGAACTGTGGCGAGGTGCCCCGAAAAGCGCCACTGCGCTGGGTTAATTCACCTTCCTGAAATGGTGACAATATTCCCTCGACCGTCGGTAGCGGGCTTAATTAGTATGTCCCTTTTTTCTTGTCAAGAAGGCCGCAACCGGTTGTCAACGCAAAGTAGAAACGTCCTCCTCCACAGATGACCAGGAGGGAGAATGGAGCTGTGTTTGGGTTTTGGAATGTCAGCAAGCCCTGGAGGCCGTAGGCCGGAAGGGGTTGCCGCGAAGCCCGCTAAAGCGCTCATCAATTTTCTGCGGGTTTAGTTTGTTTCAAAATTGGCACGATCTGGACGAATTCTTCTCTCCTCTTCTCTCGCGTGTCAGCCCGCAGCTTTCGCAGCTCTTGCTGGAGGCGAAATTCCTCCTTGGCCTTCTCCTTCTCTCCGAGTTTCGAATAGGCAATTCCAAGGCGGTAATGGGCCTCAGGCATTTCTGGGTCAGATTCAACGGCGCGCTGGAACTGCACCACGCTGTCGGCAATCCTGCCTCGGGCATGATAGAGGAGCCCTAAGCTGAAGTAGGCCTCGGCAAAGCCCGATTTCCATCCGAGTGCCTTTTTAAAGTGCGCCTCAGCTTCCGCAAAATCTTCAGCTCTAAGCTTCCGTTGCTCCTCAAAAAGCCCCACGCCATAAAAGTAGTGTGCCCAGGGGTCCTTAGGTCCGCGTGCGAGGTAGCTTTTGAGCTTTTCCATGATCCTCTTCGGAAATTGTCCGGTCACCCTTTTGTATAACCTTCCGAGATAGTAATACGACTGAGTTAAGTCGGGCGCAACCTCCGTGGCGCGCAAAAGAGGCTCAAAAGCCTGCTCATAATTGCCCGCCGCATAATGCGCCGCGCCCAGGGTAAGCAACAGCCGGCCCGATTTCGGGAAATCTTTTGTTGCTTGAGTTAACAGCTTGATGCCGAAATCATGAGCCAGATGCTGAATGAGCATCACACAGTAGTCAAAACGGAAATCTTCATTGTTGGAATCCAGCGACGCAGCCCGTTCCAATGCGTTGACCGCCACCATATATCTCTTCCTCTTCTCGTAAACCCATCCTAGCAGGTTGTGCACTTCGGCAACATCATGCTGCAGGAGAAGACGCTCTAAGACCGCTTCGGCGCTCTTGGCATCCTTGGAGTGAAAAAAGGCCAAGGCCAAGTTAAAGTTTGCATCATATGATTCGGGGTTTGCGCTCAGGACTTTTTGAAAGGCCGCGATGGCCAATCCGTAAATCCCCCGGCTAGCGAGCGAGACTCCCAACTGCAATAGGCGTGGATCACGCGGATCCGATAGGTAGTCGATTTTCTGATATGTAATCTCTGCCTCACCTTGTCGGTTGAGTGCAAGTTGACATTCCATCAAACCGACGAGCACCCCGAAACTTTGGGGATTGGCCCTATGCGCTGTTTCAAAGTGCAAGATTGCGCCCTGGGCGTTATTGGCACTGAAGAGTATAAGTCCCAGGAGGTAATGAGCCCCATCATGCTTAGGATGGAGGCGCAGGACCGTCTCGAGCTTTCCCTTGGCTAGTTCCAGCTTATCTTTAGTCAGATAAATCCTGGCCAGGTTGAAATGGGCGGGTGCGAAATCGGGACGGCTAGCGACAGCTTGCTTGAAGTGCGTTTCGGCTTCTGCCATGTCGCCGGAGGCACGCGCAATAGCGCCGAGCAGATTTGCCGGTTCAGCCAAGCGGGGCACAAGCTGGAGTGCGAGGGCGGCTTCTTGCCGCGCCTTTTCCAAATTTCCCTGACGGAAGTACCGGTCAGCTTGTTGGTAGTGAGACTGAGCCTTCTGTACCTGCGCGGGGGATTGTGCCCAGGCACAGATGCTTAAAGAACTTGCCAGAAGGAAGACCGCCAGCATGCCTTTCCTGCTCCATATCCTTCGCACCGCCGGCGCGGTGTGCCGTCGGCAATGCGCTTGCCTCTTATCTTTCATCGGACCCACCAGATCAGCATTCGTGTTTGCCGGCCCCCTGGCCTCGGTCAATTGGCTCCTCAGCTATTCTTGAGGTTTCATTCGAGCTGCGCTCAGCCATTCGAGTATTAAACCGGACAAACGTGATTTTTTCATAAGGGTGTACGCTGCCGGTCTCGTAAAGAAGGCCAATCGTTCCGTCCGCCAACACCGTCAGGCACGAATAGGCAGCCGGACCATTATAAACCTTCCTGGAGACCGGCCAGATTTGGCCCTCGTCGTTGCGGCTAAATAAAATGGGTCCTGCATAATGTAGCTTATGCAGGACCCATCACAGGCCTATCGAAGTGGAGACTCTTAGAACTCGAATCGCGCTCCAAATTGAATTTGCCGGTTACTGCCCACAAGCGTGTTGGAAATCTCTCCCACGCCCGGGGTGGAAATATTAGTCGCCCCCGGGATCTGGAACTGGGGCGTGTTGAAAAGGTTGATAAATTGCACTTGGACTTCTAGGAGCATGGCTTCCTGAATGGGGAAGCTCTTCTGAATTGAGAAATCCATCTGTTTGGTCCCCGGTCCGTCCAGAATATTTCTACCCGAATTCCCAAACCGCCCGATGGGCGTGACGTTAGCGGGATCGCAAATCTGGGTAGTCTGGCCAGGACAAGCGAAGGCGCTGGCATCAAACCAATTGCTGAGAGTTTTCTGTCCAGAGCCGATTCCAGTTCGGTCAGGTCGCCCACTAAACCTGCCCGTACCGGAGGGGTCGTAACCAGAAAAGGTGGGATTAAACCAAAGCCCGCTTCGGAAGGTGGCGATCCCGTTAACTTGCCATCCTCCTATTATCTGGCCCAAGAAACCCTGCGCCGGGACAGCTTTCCCAGGACCAAAGGGTAATTCGTAAGAGTACACAATCAGCCCTCGGTGTCTGGGAGTGTATCGGATATTGCCCTTCTCATTAGCGATGTCATAAGCGTTTTCTACCGAATTTCCACATACCGGACCCGAATCGCAGTCGTCTCTCGTCAAGCTCTTGGTCAAGTTGTAGGAGGCACGGAAGAACAGACCTTTCTTGAACCGCCGCTCGCCCACCACCTGCACGGCGTTGTATTTAAGAATGTTGTCTTTGGTAAACGAAGTGAGGGAACCGAAATTAGGGTAAATACGATGGGCCCTCTCAAACGCTATTGTTTGCGGCCGGACCTGAGCTATATTCCTCCCGATGGAATGCGTCCCCCAATTACCAATAGTGCCGATCGATAGCCTGTTCCCCGCAATCTCCCGCTCTATAGTTAAGTTGTACTGGTGGAACTGGGCATTCCGTAGGTCCTTGTCCACTGACGAAATGAACACGTTACCTGTCGCCGGGTCGGGCGGTAGATAGGGAGAGGGAAATTGAAGTTCGGGTACGGTCGTCCCGGCTCGTAACAAATTTGTGGAATTCGCCGTGCCGCGATAGGGGCCAAAATTTCCTAGTGTACCCGACATATCGACAATATACGTGACGTAGTAAAGTCCGTATCCTCCGCGGATCACTGTTTTCCCTTCCTGATCGAGTCGGTAGGCAAAGCTTACCCGAGGGGCAAGATCGTTAGTGTCATTCTCGATCATGTTAAAGGGAAAACCAGCATCCCTGGAAGTAACAATTGGGATGTCCGTCGGAAAATTTCTATTGATAGTCTGCAGTGACGTTTCGCCGGGCACCACTATATTCCCCGTCGCCGGGTCAAAGTTGGCGAGCTGGTCACGCTTCGCCGAAGCTCGCTGGTGGTATTGATAGCGAATCCCGTACTCCAGAGTTAACCTGCGAGTCGCTTGGAACGTATCCTGAAGGTACCAGTTATGTTCATTCGCCGCCACCTCTATTCCTGGCCGAGGACCGAACCATAAACTGGATGAAGTGGGGTACCCCAACAGAAAGTCGGAGTAGGCGTAGTTCGTAAACTTGTTGCTGAAGGCCCAGTATCCTGTTTCACGGAGGAAGAACTTGAAGAAGAAGCTGGGTCTGTTCATGCTGTAACCGAATTTGTACTGATGCTTGCCTTTGAGGACCGACACATTGTTCAGCACCTCATAGTTTCTGGAGTCAAAGATGAGAGCACCTATGCTGCCGATATTGTGAGCCGAGCCCCCCATGTTTATATCAGGGAGCCCAGGGGTTATGCCGATCCCCTGAATCCCCCACGGATTCTGATAGTCCCTGCCCGCAATGTTTTCCTCTCCCTGAATATTGTAGTGATGGCGGTAGTGCCCGAACCTAAATTCATTGAGTACGGTCGGGCTGAGAGAGTACGTGTCGCTTATCGAAAACTGCTTTGCGGGATGGGTCGAAAGACGCTTAGCCCCTTCCCAGTTTCCGTCGTACGATTCCTCTCCGTAGTCTTGGATATTGAAATGAACAAACATCCGATGGGCATCGGTGAAGTTGTAGTCAGTTCGAATATCGAACTTTTCCCCATCGCGAGGAGCGAGCGCCGCGAGAGGCGCATTATTAGTCAGACCGCCCCGGGTGGGGTTATCCATCCAGAATTCATTTTGGATCAACAAGGAAGTCGCGTTCAGACGAGCGGTGGGGATAATATTCCCCGCAAATGGAGCGTTCTCATTCAGGGGGTCTACGAGTTGGATGGGGGTCCCATTAAGATATTTATTGGCGAAAGTGGTGTCGAGCAAGGCTGAAAAGTCCCCGGTCCTAAAAGCCGGCAGGGGCTTGTTTCTGGTAGCTAGGCTAGAATCAGTTTGGGCGCCTCGCTCATGATCATATGCCGCAAAAAAGAACGCCTTGTCTTGTTTAAGGGGTCCACCAATCCAAAACGCCGCATTATTCCTTTTGGAGAAAGCCTGGTCTATGTTGCCACGATTAAGCTCCCAGGTCTGCGCAGTCCAGGCCCTTTGCTGTCCCTCATACATGGCACCACCGTGGAATTCGTTGCCCCCCCCCTTGGTGGTAATCAGGACGTTGGCTTGCCCGTCGAATTCGGGCGCAGCATTGAGTCCAATCACCTTCAGATCGGCGGTCGCCTCTATGATGGGCCTGCCCGCGTAGGCAACTCCATTCGAGTTGTCGCGAACAGTGACTCCGTCCACCCGAACGATTGTGCTCGCCTGGTTTGCCCCATAAATCGAGAGCTTACCCGCGCTGGTAGCTCTGGCAACTTGGGTCCCCGGCAGTGTGAACACAAAATTCAGCGGGTCCCGGGTTGGATATGTGGATGCACCGAATCCCCCAGAAGCCGTAATGACGGGCAAATCTCGTAACTCTTGAGCGGTTCGGGTCCAACCTATCTCGGCCCTCTCCGTCTCGAGCACCGAAGTCTGGGCCGTCACGGTAATCTCCTCGGTGACAGCCCCCACTTCCAAGGTGACGTTGACTCTCAGGCTCTGGATGGGGTGTAGCGTAACCCCGGCATTAACATATCTCTTAAACCCGGCCCTCTCGGCAGCGATCGTGTACTGACCCGCCAGCATCTTATCGGCGAGGTAGTTCCCGTTCACGTCTGTCGTGGCGGTACGCACGATGCCGGTGGCGTCGTTCGTGACCGTAATGGCCACGTCTGGTACGGAAGCATTACTCGCGTCTACCACGGTGCCGACAATACTCCCAAACCCGGAGGTCTGCGCAGTCACACGAAACGCCTGGCCCAGCATCACGGCCATGACCAGCAGCGGGATTAACCAACCCACTAGCTTTGTGGTCGAACGATGTCCCTTTATTTTGTTTTCCACGGCAAACCCCCTTAGTTTTTATCTTCGTACCCGATGTCAATCGAGCCAAAGGTTGCGTCACTGTCTAGTCCAAGCCGGTTTCTGAACTCTCATCCACCCGCCTGCCCCATAGATATAGGTTGCTTATATCAGGGAGTTCTTTCACTTGTCAAGCGTATTTTTGGTAGAAAAAAATTCTTTCACGTCACTGGCATACGCTCGTAATTTGTAGGTCAAACGCAACTCGAAATTAGATCCCTAATATCCTTAAAGTTACTTGCCCCCGCGTAAAGCGAGCCAGTGGCTATGAGCTTCCATTTTTGCACCATTTTGGTGCAATTTTTAACGCAATAAGTAGATAAGGGCTTTACAGGCAGTTTTCGATGGTGTACTCTGTTTGTGAAAGGAATGGTCACCATAAATCTACTCGCCATTTACAGCCGCTTCCCAGATCAAGAATCCTGCATCGAGCATTTCGAGAGCGTCCGGTGGGGCGATGATCCACATTGCCCGTACTGCGGTAGCCTGTCGGTTGCTCGCAAGGCTGACGTGGACCGCATCGGACGCTGGAACTGCCACGATTGCCACTCAAGTTTCAACGTCTTTTCCGGTACAATCTTCGAGAAAACCAAGATTCCCCTTCAACTGTGGTTTATGGCAGTCGGCATCATTGTAAACGCCAAGAAAAGCGTGTCAAGCTATCAGTTGTCCCGCGACCTGGACCTCAATCAAAAGTCGGCTTGGTACATGCAACAGAGAATCCGGTCGGAAATGGCAACGGAGCAAGGCACAGGACTTCTGCAAGGCATTATCGAGGCTGACGAAACCTACGTGGGCGGCAGGCCGCGCAAGGGAAACAAGCGGGATGATGATGAGCAATTCCCCCGGGGACGGGAACCTCAAAGACTCCGATTATCGGAGCCGTAGAGCGTGGCGGCAAGGTTGTTGCCCAGGTTGCCGACGATCTCACCGGCAAGGGTATCCTCCGGTTCATTCGGAACACCATCGAGCCTGCCGGTTCGCTTCTCATTACCGATGAGTTCACGTCCTACAACGCCGTAAAGAAGATGGTCCCTCATGCGGTTATTAAGCACTCTGAGAGCTATGCAGACGGCGAAACCAACACCAACACTATCGAGGGATTCTGGAGCCTGCTCAAGAGGGCTTGGTATGGTACCCACCATCACTACCGCAGGCAGTACACGCCGCTTTTCGTAGCCGAGGCTTGCTGGAAGTACAACCACCGCAAAGACATCGACGCCTTCGGTTCCTTCATGCAGGGGTGCTTCGCATGAACCGGCTTTACTTCGGCGATTGCCTGACCATCATGCGTGACTTCATGCGGGCTTCCAGTGTGGATTTGATCTACCTGGACCCTCCGTTCAACTCTAACCGGGCTTACAATGCGATCTACAAGGATGAAACGGGCCACCCACTGCCAGATCAGATTGAGGCGTTCTGCGACCTGTGGACGCTAGATGAAGATCGAGAGCGGGCGTTGCGACAAATGCCAGTCTTGATGCGAGAATCAGGCATACAAGATGAAGTTGTAGAGTTTTGGAAACTCTGGATGAACGCGCTACGCCACACGCAGCCCCGATTGCTGGCGTATCTGTCCTACATGGTCGAGCGCCTACTGCAAATGAAGGTCATCCTCAAATCTACCGGCTCGATCTACCTGCACTGCGACCCCACGGCCAGCCACTACATCAAGGCACTGATGGACGCCATTTGGGGGCACGGCAACTTTCGTAATGAAATCATCTGGCGTAAGTATGGCGGGTACAAGAACACGGCCAAGAAGAAATTCACGACTGAAACCGACACATTGCTTTACTACACAAAGAGCGATGCATTTACGTTCAACCAGGTATTTAGGCCACTATCGAACCGCGTCATTCATAGTGAGTACAAACACGTAGATGAGGATGGGAGAAAGTACGCAATCCCGCGAGGCCGCATGTATCGGCGGGGGATCATCAAGCGGGTCTACTTGGATGAACATAAGGGCGTTGCAGTAGGTAGCTTGTGGACGGAGAAAGAACTGACCATGCAGGGGCGGGATAATGAACGTATGGGATACGCGACGCAGAAACCTCTTGCCCTGCTCGACCGCATTATCACGGCAAGCTCAAACGAAGGCGACGTGGTGTTTGATCCTTTCTGTGGGTGTGCAACAACCCTGGAATCATCCCACCAGCTAAAACGCCGGTGGATCGGAATTGATATTGCCATTCATGCTGTCAAGCGAGTGGCGAAGGTTCGACTGCAAGACCGGCTTGGGCTTGTCGAGGGCAGGGACTTCACAATCGAAGGTGTGCCTCGGAACATGAAAGGTGCGAAAGACCTTTGGGAGCGAGATAAGTACCACTTCCAGAAATGGGCCGTGGAACAGGTTGACGGCTTTGTCACCACGCGGCGCACAACGGACGGAGGGATTGACGGACGGCTCTACTTCGCCCTGCCGAGAGAGAAATCACTGCAAAGCATGGCAATTGAAGTTAAGGGAGGTAAGAACGTTTCCATCCGTGATCTGCGGGCCCTGCGCGGAGTGTTGGATAATGACACGGCGCTCATGGCCGGGTTTATCATCATGGATCCCCTAGGCGATACGAAAGACCTAAACTTTCACAGCTTCATGGCTGAGGCGGGCGACCTGGACGTTGAGGGAATCAAGTACGCAAGGATGCAGATGCTAACAGTAGAGGAAATCCTGGAGGGTAAGCGTTTTCATACTCCAAGCGTGTCGGGCCGCGGCCTTGCCCAACCGAGGCTCCCAGGGACGTAAGAGCCATTAAGCCCGTAACTACTTATTGCGATTTTTAATATTCTAAATTCCAAAACCCGCAGATTTCGCACCCGGGCCTTCGAGGACTATCTGCGGATGCTAGTCCCAAAGGTGCTGACGACGCACACCTCCACTCACCCGCCCGAGTAAAGAGGCAGCATCTCCGGAGGCCAATAGTTTCTCTCTTTTGCCCCGCGGTTTGTTATGTGGCTTATGTCAAATCCCCCCACACTTTTTAGTTTTACTGTCGTAATCTTGGGCGGTTCTTTCGCAAAAGCTGCCACTTCGTCTGGGTGTCCTACCCTACTTACCAGTGCCCAACGGTGAGGAACCTCCTGTGAATAGCCGAAGATGCTTAAATTTAGATCCCACGCAGCGAAACCATCTACCCCCCTCTTATAGCCCTGTAGGACGGCCTCAGCACTCCCCCAATTTTGGTAGAATCGACAATTGTGAGCTTTAACAGTCTGCACGAAGTCCTTTTCAGCCGTACCGACGGTCCAGTTGTTCTCCTTTGGCCTCCGGTAGGGATCCATGTCTGGGATCAACGACCTAGATGCAGCAGCGATTATACTATCGAGGAGTCCCTCGGCCACCCACGTCTCCGCATCTAGTCCAAAGAAAAGGTTGGTTTCAGGAGAATACACCCACGCGGACAACTCGATCTTTCTTCCCCTCTTGCTCCCCAGCTCGTTTAGTAACTGCCGAACCTTGCGGACGAATTCGGTCACGTATTTGGCCCTGAGACGTTGGACTCGCTCCTCGTTGTCATCAAGTTTCCTGGGGTCTTCACCATACTCCTTTTTGAAATCTTCGATAACCAGCGCCTCATAGCCAACAAACTGCGGGCCGCGTATCCACCCAAGGTTTACTCCATCGATGTCAAAGCGCTCTGCCACCTCGCGAATCAAAGAAAGCATGTGGTCTTGTACTTCTGGAAAAGCATAGCTAGCCTTTTCCAAGGGGGTTCCGTCCTTCGCCAGCATTCTGAGCCACGGCTTTTTTCTGACTATACCCTCATCAGGTTCACTAGCTGGTAAACCACCTTGTCCAGGAGGATGGCTCCCGATTACGCCCATGCGAAACATTGCATCAAACTTCAAGCCCATGTCGTGAACATGTTCGAGAGCCACTTGGGCAGGAATCAGACCTTTTGAAGTCAAGGTGCTTATGCTTTTGAATCGGGCCTCTCCGTCGGGGCGTACTGTGAACTCTTCTCCCCCTGGCTTTGCCATGAAGCTTCCTACTTTGGAGGGATAGTTGGTCGTGTCTCCATAGGAAAAGGCCCAAATTACCTTGCCGACATCGGAGTACCGATAGGGTTCGACCTGTTCCAATATCTCTTCTTTAGTCGTAGCCCCTTTGTGCTCCAACCAACTAATCCCGTCGTTTGTGGCAATGAGAACTCGGGTGTCCTTCCTGGCACGGTCTTTCCGTATTGCATCCACTTCCTTCTTGCTCAAAGGCACTAACTTGACATAAGCGACGTACGCCTTCTTGGGTTTACCTTTTGTTTGTTGCCCAACGGTAAGATCCCGGCCTGTCAAATCCGCATATTTAAGGAAGACCTCTTGGAGTTCGGTTCCCGTCCAGTTCAACGGCGCTGCAGCCGCACCACTGTAGGTTCCATCACTGATCGGACGGAAACACGGATCGTCTGTGAGTTTTAACTTGATCGTCGTACCCCCGTCATAGTCGTGGTGAGCATTCCAGAACCCAACGTAAACCGCGTGCCATCCTGAAACTCCCAAAGGGATCGTAACATCCGGCGCATCCGCCATCGAACCCGCCCCTATCATCGTGCCGCTTACCTTGTCTGTTACGTAGGGAATCAAGGTCCAATGCTGCTTCTTGTTTACCTTAGACAGCGCCGTCGACGGCTGGCAGCGACTCAGGTCGCTGACAAATATTGGAGTGCCTGTGCCTGTTTCCTGCGCAAGTTTGGGGGCCTCACCGGCCAGAGCCGGCTTGTTCACGAGGCCCAGCCCCGCCATCGACGAAACTCCCAAGAATCCTCTTCGGTTCATTAAGCTCATCAAATCACCTCCATCTTTTTCCTCCGAAAGGAGGGGGCCGTCGGGGCATGGATCAAGACATCCCCTTATTGTCCGTCAGCTTGCACACGACTGTGTGTATTGTCAAGAGGCCGCAACCGGTTGTCAACGCAAAGTAGAAATGTCCGGTTTTTGCACAATAGAAATGTCCTCCTCCAGGGATGATCCGGAGGGGGGATGTATTTGGTTTAGGACGGAGCTCTACTCGTTTGCGTTTCGCGAAGAAGCGAAAGTTCCAACGCGCTGATAGGATGACCCCCTGGAGAGGAATTTCGAGGCCGGTATTGTGACTTCCGCGGGATACTGCACGCATCCTTTTCGGGGTTGTCTGAGTGAGAGTCAAAGCTGTATGTTGAGGGTATCGCAAGACAGGTGTAATTCAGTCTGGTCGTGACTTGGGGGATATTCAACTAGCCGCTAACATTATAGAATAGAGGGAAATTCTGAAAGAAAGGCACAACAGATGAACTTACGACGTAGAGCTCCCAGTATTTCCCTGGGCCTGATAATCAGCAGTTGCTTGTTCTGGGCATCGTCAACCCCCTATGGGTCGAAACCCAAGACGCAGGAGAAGGTCTGGACGGTCTCGACGTTGTTCGACTTCAGCGAGGGAACCCTGGTGGACGGAGGCGTGAACACCTACGTGACTGCGGCCGGTGAAATCCGCCTCATTAACCAGTGGGACCTCAACCAGGACGGATTCCTCGACATTGTCTTTTTCAACACCCATGACAATAATCAGCAAATCGACCTCTTTATTTATTGGGGAAAGCAAGGTTTCAGCGGCCGTCATCGGACCCGTCTGCCGAGTAACGGAGGTGTGGCGCAGGCCATTGCCGACTTCAATGGGGACGGATTTCCGGACTTGGTGGTGGTCAACAATTTTAATGGGGTTAAGACAAACTTGAATTCCTATCTTTATTGGGGAAGCTCAGAGGGATTTGATGTCCGGCGCCGCGCGGAGTTGCCCACTCTCGGAGCCCTAGCGGCGGCAGCAGCAGACCTCAACGACGATGGCCACCTGGACTTGGTATTCGCAAATAGCGGCAGAACCTACGAAGGTCCCAGCGGGCGGGAAAATTATTCCTATATTTACTGGGGCTCGGCGGCGGGGGTCTCCGCAAAAAACCTCCTTGCCTTGCCGACAGCGGTTGCCACCGATGTCGAGATCGCCGACCTGGACCGCGATGGTGCGCCCGACATCATTTTCGCCAATGAAGGGGCTTTTATGGTAAAGGTGAGAGCGGCGCCATGATTTATTGGGGAAATCGAAAGGGTGAATATTCCCAACAACACCGGACGACCTTGCCGGGCCAACGCAGTTCCGGGGTTGCGATTTCCGATCTCAACCGGGACGGGATACCGGAAATCATTCTGGCCAACCGCTATCGGCCTCTCCAAAGAGACGAGGGCGACACCCGCGAGTTGGATACCGATGTGGATAAGGAGGCAATCTCCTCTACCATTTATTGGGGTTCGGGCAACGGTTATGAGGCAGACCGGCGAACGGACCTGCCTACGCTGGCGGCCAGCGCAGTGGCAGCCGGGGATCTAAACGGGGACGGTTTTGCCGATCTGGTTTTTGCCAACGGTCCTCGACGGGGCGGTCATTCCGCCCCCAGCCCTGGATTCGGGTCTTTTATTTATTGGGGTGGCCCGAAGGGTTATGAAATCCGCCGACGGACTATCCTCCCGACGATGAACACCACGGATTGCCTCATCGATGATGCGCGCATGTGGCTGACCAAAGCCGAGAATCGCGATACGACGAAAAGAAAGCCCATAGACAACCAGTATCAGCCGTCAAAGGCCGAATTGGAAGCGGACATGAGCGTTCCCGCAACTCCGGATGAACTGCTCCAGGCAGTCATTAACTCCAAACCAAGCAAGCGCGGCTGATCGCCGCTCCGGTCCTCAGAAAACCCAAGACACTTTGGGCACTATTCGATATAATTCCCTTATTTATTGGGGTGGCCCGAAGGGTTATGAAATCCGCCGACGGACTATCCTCCCGACGATGAACACCACGGATTGCCTCATCGATGATCTGAACGGAGATGGCCATCCGGATCTGGTCTTTAGTAACGAAAACGATGCTCACTCTTTCCAGACCCAATCCTACATTTATTGGGGGAACTCCCAGAGCTTCAGCGTAAGCCGCCGGACGGAATTGCCGACTCTCGGCGTGGCCAGCGTGGGCGCAGCCGACTTTGACCGGAACGGGGAAAAAGATTTGGTCTTCATCAACCGAATCGATGGCTCTGCCGGGGACCCTGTCCCGGCCTACATCTACTGGGGGAACGGAAGGGGCGACTATTCCACCAGCCGTCGACTGAGTCTCCCTCATCCGTTTGGGTCAGGGGGCGAAGGATATGCCGCAGCCGACGTGAACAATGACGGATTTGTGGATTTGTATCTAGGAGGTCCCGAATCGGCGGTCTATTGGGGTTCGTCTCAGCGCTTCTCGCCGGAAAATAAGACCGTGGTTTCTTCCCACATGGCATTTTCCGCGCGAGTAGCGGATTTCGATCGGGACGGCTATCTCGATATGGTGCTCAGCGAGTTCGGCACCGGCGAAGGAACCGACCTGTACTGGGGAGGACCGATGGGGTTTGCCGCCAATAATCGATTCACCTTTCGGATTGACGGTCCCCGTTTCCAAAGCATCGCCGATCTCAACGGAGATGGCTATCTGGACATCGCCTTTCCCACCGTCAACAATCAGGTGATGATCTATTGGAACAGTCCAGCCGGATTTGATAACGGGCGAAAAACCACTCTGCCCGCCGGATTGGCAATTGTCACGGAGATCGCCGACCTCAACCAGGATGGCTACCTCGATATCATTGTCAGCAACTTGCGATCCCCCGCGGGTGAGCCCAAAGGCGATACGTTTATCTATTGGGGGGGGCGCGACGGATATACGGCCTCACGACGTCAGGTGCTTCCTTCGGAAGGAAATGAGGACGTGCTGGTGGCGGACTTAAACGGTGATGGTCATCTTGATCTGGTGCTGACCAGCTACCATGCCGGAGAAACGCGCTCCCATCCTTCTTACATTTACTGGAACTCTTCCAAGGGTTTTGATCCTTCTCGGGTCACCTTGCTGCCCACCAACTCGGCCTCTGGAGCATTGGCGGCAGACTTCAATCAGGATGGTTATCCTGACATTCTTTTCACCTGTCACACCCTCGAGGGCAGCCATCGAAACGATTCTTACCTTTATTGGGGAAGCCCCGACGGGTTTTCTCCCCAGCGGCGCAGCTTGTTGCCGGGTCTGGGGCCGCATCTGCTTACCGTGGCGGATATCGGCAATATTTTCGACCGCGAGGATCGTTTCGAATATATCTCCCGCGTGTTCGACGCCGGAGGTGGGGCCGACTTTCATACGCTTTCCTGGGAAGGTGAGACCCCATTTGCCACGCGGGTAGAGCTTCAGGTGCGGGCGGCGGCATCCCTGATTGCCCTCGAAAAGTCTCCCTGGCTGGGGCCGGAGGGGTCCGGCAGTTATTACCGCGAGCATCACTCCCAACTCCGGGGAATTACGCAAGATTCCCGATACATTCAGTTTCGGGCGACTCTGGTCAGCCCCAACGGAGCCAACACGCCGGTACTGCGCTCGATTTCCATCGGGTATCGGCATTAATACCTGAGGATCGGGGAATATAGTGGCAATGGCGGATGTCAGGGTGCGGCATCAGCCATGCCGCAAAAGCTTGAATTGAGGGTATTCCCTTGCACCTTCAGGCGCCCTGCGAAGCAGCCGGAGAGATATTGTCAAATGCCGTGGACACCCGACCATCGTGCACCCGCGGTGCTCGCACTTTCATCACTCCCACGCGTGTCACCAGCGTTCGCTCGCGTCCCCGTCCGTTGCGCACCACCAGGCGATGTCCTTCCTCATCAACCTCCTGCTCGTGGGCATCGACGTTGGCCGATTGTCCGGCGCAATTCGGCGACACAATTGCGCACACGGTGACCTGGGAAAACGGGCACGATGTCAGCAAATTGTCGGGCAAAACGGTGCGACTGCGTTTTGAGTTGAAGGATGCGGATCTGTATCCGATTCGGTTCGAGGCCGATCAATCGTAAGAAGTTGGCGAATCGATGATGGCGCGGACTGGTACTGTCGCGTCAGCGATTAGCACATTCATGAATCTTTCTGTGACGACCGCCGGGGTGCCATTACACGAGCGTCTATCGAAAACTCAGTGTCGAGCCGATTATCAACGCCTGTGGCAGCATGACACGATTGGGCGGCGCGCCGATGCGGCCGGTAACCCTTCCCCGCCACCGAAAACAGTTTCGCAACGCTGGGCTGTTGATGGGTCCTCGGAAAAATGAGCCAGAAAGAGAGTGAGTTTTACGGCAGAATCTAGACCCGAAGAAATGGGTATTTTGCCGTGAAGAAGAAGCGATTTTCGGTGGAACAGATTGTAGAGGTCTTGAAGCAGGCGGAAGTGGGCGTACCGGTCGGGGCTCGACTGGAGGCAACCGCGTGTATAGTCGCAACTGCAGGAGGGCCCAAAAACTAATTCCGGCCAAAGACTATTTCTGCATCCTGCCAGGAGGGAAGGGCCATGGATGTGATCCAGTATCTGGAAGGGCACGTTATTTACGAAAACCCCAAGCCGCAGGTTCACAGCAGGCATGGGTATTTTCCGGGGTTGGTCCTGCTCCCCTCGGGAGAGCTGATCGCTCTATTTATGATGGCCGAGGCCTTCGAAGCCCCGAATGGTACCACGTATATTTCACGCTCCAGAGATTCCGGCCGAACCTGGGAGCTGCAAGGGAAGCTTTACGAGGAATCGGTGCTGGGCTTTGAAACCACCGACACCATGAAAGCTACCGTCCTTCGTGACGGGACACTGATCGCCATCGGTTACCGCTTTCACCGCCATGATCCGGAGCAAGGAATTGCCCTCGAAGAGACGGGAGGAATTCTGCCCGGTGACGACATCGTTGCTTTTTCCCGTGATGAAGGGCGAAGCTGGACGCCGCCATCCGTCATTCCTCGGAGTTACCCCGAATTACTCGAAATTCCCAAGCCATGCAAGGAGCTTCGATCGGGGGACCTGGTTACCACCGCAGCGCCCTTTAAACTGCCGGATGGAACTAACCCGAGTGGTCCCCAGGGAATTTTTTTGCGCAGCCGCGACAAGGGTAAGACGTGGGACGATAAGCTAATCTACTTCAAGAAAGGGAACATCCTACCCTACGAATCCAGTTTATGCGAAATGCAGGATGGACGCTTAGTCGCCATTGTATGGGCCTACGATGTGGTTGCTGAAAAGCATTTCCCCAACCACGTCACAGTGAGTCATGACGACGGCCATACGTGGTCGGAGCCGATCGATACCGGCCACATGGGACAGGCCTCAAGCCTCCTCTGGCTTGGAGAGGATCTTTTACTCACAATCCATTCCCACCGTGCAGAGGACCCCGGTCTCTATGTAAGGGTAGTCGACTTCAGTGGTGACAAATGGAGGCCGGTCGAGGAGAAAGTGATCTGGGGAAGTTCACTGGGACAACAGACGAAAGCCGGGCAAACGATGGTCCAACTGTTCAACTCCCTGCGTTTTGGCCAACCCTCCTTGTTACGTTTGTGCGATGGTGAGATACTCGCGAGCCATTGGATTATCGAAGATGGCCAGGGAAAGATTCGCACACATCGACTGCGAGTGAAAGTCTGAGGCACAGTGTTTATGGCCGATTCATCGAGGTCACGCTCAATTGCAAGAAGGTAGTTCCAATGTGACTCAATCTGTTGGGCCTGAGTCATTGGGACGGTAGTTCATAACGGTTAACTCCGGCTGCCGGGTTTTAAAACGGAAATCCGGGTTAAGAGGGAGAGCCCAGGGGTAGAAGGGAGTTGATGACAGTATGGCCCGAAATAACTCTAGGCACGATAGATTCTGCCGTGAGTACATCAAAGACCTGAACGGCGCAAGAGCGGCAATTGCCGCCGGATATGCCCGTAAAACTGCAAAATCGGCAGCCTCGCGGTTGTTGACTTATGTTAGCATTCAAGCCATTTCGGCGAAGCTCACCAAGAAGCACGCCGACAAGCTCGACCTGAGCGCCGAGAAGGTGCTTTCTGAGCTTTCCAGCATGGGCTTTTCCAACTTCTTAGACTACGTGAACATCACGGAAAAGGGAGACGCTTTTGGTGACCTGTCTGGCTTGACTCAAAAGCAAGCGGCGGCGATTCAGGAAGTCACCGTGGATGAGTACATGGAGGGTAAGGGCAAGGATGCGAGGAAAGTCAAGAGGACCAGGCTCAAGTTGGTGGATAAAATCCGCAGCTTGGATTTACTTGGAAGGCATCTGAAGCTGTTCACCGAGAAGATTGAGGTTAGCGGTTTGGAGGGACTGGCAGAGCGAATGGATGAAGCCAGGAGGAGAAAGAATGTCAATATCTCAGGTACAGCATAAGCTGGGAGAGTCTTTAAGGGAAATTGCGGTCTGGAAAAAGCGCCTCAAGAGTAGTAGTAAGGGCGAAAGACAGGTCTTGAGGGCGCTGAGCTACCTAGCCGATCTGCGCTACGGGGAAGTCGGGCCGCCAACGGGTTTATACTTACGAGTTGGAAGGGCCAAAAAACTAATTCCGGACTCCCCGAGGGAGAGACGAAATTTCTCAGCAGAGCGGTTCTTTCCGCGGAAGGGAGGGAACCGGGAAATGAATCCAATGCTTCTGTTACGGCGGTTGATCGCATTGATTGCCCTGACTGCGCTCTTTTCCTGTTCGCCTGCTTCGGCTCCCGATCGGGTCGTTTTGACGCAAGCCGACGATCGGGTTGACATCGCCATCGACGGGAAACCCTTCTCCACCTACTATTTCGTACCGGAATCTCCCAAACCCTACCTCCACCCCTTACGTGCGGCGAGCGGCGCGGTCGTCACCCGAGGCTTCCCCATGAAAACCGATATTGAGGGAGAAAGCACGGATCATCCCCACCACCGGGCTCTCTATTTCGCCCACGGGGACATCAGCGGTGTCGATTTCTGGCACGAAGGAGAACCGGAGGGTCGGAAAGTCGAAACGGCCGCCGGTAAGCAATACGTCGAGGAGGGCAGGCCGCGCGGCAAGACCTCCTTCCAAGAGCTCCTATCGGCTACAAGCGGAGCCGACACAGGCGAGCTGAGCGCGCGGTTCCACCTGGTGGCCCCCGACGGGAAGGTTTTGGGCAGTGAAACCCAGAAGTTCGTCTTCCACGCCGACGATCAGGGGCGCACTATCGACTGCGAATTCACGATCAAGGCCACTTCGGGTCCGGTAAAGCTCGGGGACACCAAGGAGGGAACCTTTGCCATCCGCGTGGTCCATTCTCTCAGGGAATCCGAGGGGGCGGTGATGCTCAGCTCCGAAGGGGGCCGGGGAGAGGAAGAGATTTGGGGCAAGAGAGCCGAGTGGGTCGATTACTCGGGCACGGTGGAGGGGGAAAGTTTAGGGATCGCCATTTTCGATCATCCGAGGAACCCGAAGCATCCGACCTATTGGATGGCCCGCGGCTACGGGCTCTTTGCGGCGAACCCGTTCGGCGAGCATCACTTCTACAAGGATCCCTCCCGCGACGGCAGCCTCACTATCCCGGAAGGCGAGGCGCTCACGCTTCGGTACCGTGTCGTGATCCACTCGGGAAACGCGAGCGAGGCGGGAATTGCTGAGAGATACAAGAGCTACCAGGAGAGTATTCCCTAGCTTGTGTTCCCACCGCGGGGGTCCTCTGAATCCGAGGACCTTGGGGTCGCGCTCCTTCGGGTTCCAGCGAATTCCCGGTCCCGAACAAGGGGCTAATTCCGGTGGAAGCTTGCGTTTCATATTTCGATCACCATTATTCTAAAGTGTCAGCTCTTGGGATGCGAAGACTCGGAACGGGTATCCCCTTGAGGGAATTTCCATGGCAGGGGGATCACTTTCCGACGCCTCCCTCATGAAGCCGACCTATGAAGAAGGCAAGGAGAGCGCGCAAGAAAAAATTTCCACCGTGCTTTCGTCCATTGACGTCGGCCGCGTGATGAGGCGGAAAATCCGCCGGGAAGGGAACGCCCTGCATCTCGGGGATGATTCCTATTTCCTGGCGAAACCTCCCCGGATGGTGGCGTTCGGGAAGGCAGCCAATCGCATGGCGGCGGTGATGTATGAAATTCTGGAGGGGTGGGTGGATTCCGGAGTCGTTGTTTCCCCCGCCGAACCTGGGAAAAAAATCGACACCTTTACTTCGTGGCGGGCCACCCCTACCCGACCGAGGGCAGCTTTGCAGGGCGCACAGGCCGCTCTGTCGGTACGCGGTCTCGGGAAAGAGGATTGGGTTATCTACCTAGTTTCGGGTGGGGCTCGGCGCTGCTGCAAAGGCCCATAACTCGCGAAATCTCGCTTCAGGATATGGAGGACCTCAATCGGCTGCTGGTCGGGGCGGGAATGCCGATCGAGGAGATGAACGTGATTCGCAAGCACCTGTCCGCGGTGAAGGGAGGGCGGCTGGCGATGGAGGCTTACCCGGCCCGCCAACTGACGATCTACATCACCGATGTGCCTTTGGTTCCTTTTCCGTTGAAGCTTACCTCAGCGGGGTTTCAGGTAATAGTGATTTGAGCGGAACGCTTCTCTTTTCCTGTCTTTGGGACTCGGTAAGGACTGCTATCGGTCCAAGTTCCCCAGGAATTCTTACGGGCGTACGTTCAGTTTTGGAAAGATACCTGCTTGCTGCCGAGCAGGGGAATGCCGAGGCGATGGGAAACCTTGATGTAATGTATGCCTTTGGTATGAGTGTCCCCAAGGACTCGGGTGATCAAGAGATTTCAAAGCCGACGCGACGGATTTTCAGGATCCGGCGAGGACCGCTCGGAGCTCCCAGAGAGAAAGACTTTGCTGGAAGGGCTCAGTTGGAGGCCGATGGGTGTATATTCCTGACTGCCGGAAGGCCAAAAAACTAATTCCGAATGTACACACAGTCGTCTTCAAGCTGACGGACAATAAGGGGATGTCTTGATCCATGCCCCGACGGCCCCCTCCTTTCGGAGGAAAAAGATGGAGGTGATTTGATGAGATTAATGAACCGAAGAGGATTCTTAGGAGTTTCGTCGATGGCGGGGCTGGGCCTCGTGAACAAGCCGGCTCTGATCGGTGAGGCCCCCAAACTTGCGCAGGAAACAGGCACAGGCACTCCAATATTCGTCAGCGACCTGAGTCGCTGCCAGCCGTCGACGGCGCTGTCCAAGGTAAACAAGAAGCAGCATTGGACCTTGATTCCCTACGTAACAGACAAGGTAAGCGGCACGATGATAGGGGCGGGTTCGATGGCGGATGCGCCGGATGTTACGATCCCTTTGGGAGTTTCAGGATGGCACGCGGTTTACGTTGGGTTCTGGAATGCTCACCACGACTATGATGGGGATACGACGATCAAGTTAAAACTCACAGACGATCCGTGTTTCCGTCCGATCAGTGCGGCTGCGGCGCCAATGAACTGGAAGCTACGGCCGCAGGAGGCGGTCGAAACCGAACTCCAAGAAAGCTTCTTTACCTATGCGGATTTGACGGGCCGGGATCTCATCATTGGGCAACAAACAAAAGGTCGGCCCAAGAAGGCATATGTCGCTTATGTCAAGTTAGTGCCTTTGAGCAAGAAGGAAGTGGATGCAATAGAGAAAGACCGCGCCAGGAAGGACACCCGGGTTCTCATTGCCACAAACGACGGAGCTAGTTTCTTGGTCGGCAAAGGGTCTACGACTAAGGAAGAGATATTGGAACAGGTCGAACCCTATCGGTACTCCGATGTCGGCAAGGTAATTTGGGCCTTTACCTATGGGGACAGGACTGGCTATCCCTCTAAAGTGGGGCGCTTCATAGGCATATCAGAGCAAGATATCACAATACGCCCCGCAGAAGAGACCCGACTCAAGAGCCTGAACACCTTGACTTCAAAAGGTCTGATTCCTGCCCAGGTGGCCCTCGAACATGTTCACGACATGGGCCTGCCATTCGATGCAATGTTTCGTATGAGCATACGCGGGGACATGCCTCCTGGAGACTGGTCCACTGGACATGGCTTAGTCAGAAAAAAGCCGTGGGTCAGAATGGTGGCGAAGGACGGAACCCCTTTGGAAAAGGCTAGCTATGCTTTTCCAGAGGTACAAGACCACGTACTTTCTTTGATTCGCGAGGTGGCAGAACGTTTTGACATTGATGGAGTAAACCTTGGGTGGATACGCGGCCCGCAGTTTGTTGGCTATGAGGCGCCGGTGATCGAAGATTTCAAAAAGGAGTATGGTGAAGACCCCAGGAAGCTTGATGACAACGAGGAGCGGGTCCAACGTCTCAGGGCCAAATACGTGACCGAATTCGTCCGCAAGGTTCGGCAGTTACTAAACGAGCTGGGGAGCAAGAGGAGAAGAAGGTTCGAGTTGTCTGCGTGGGTGTTTTCTTCTGAAAGCAACCTTTTCTTTGGACTAGATGCGGAGACGTGGGTGGCCGAGGGACTCCTTGATAGCATAATCGCTAGTGGTCCAAAGGAGTTCGTGCAGAGTGTTAAAGCTCGCAACTGCCGATTCTACCAAGGTTGGGGAAGTGCTGAATACGTCCTGAAGGGCTATGAGAAAGGGGTAGATGGTTTTGCTGCGTGGGATCTGAGTATGGCCATCTTCGGCTATTCACAGGAGGTTCCTCACCGTTGGGCACTGGTAAGTAGGGTAGGACATCCAGACGAAGTGGCAGCTTTCGCGAAAGAACCGCCCAAGATTACGACAGTAAAACTAAAAAGTGTGGGGGGATTTGACATAAGCCACACAACAAACCGCGGGGCAAATGAGAGAAAGTACTGGCCTCCGGAGATGCTGCCTCTTTACTCGGGCGGGTGAGTGGAGGTGTGCGTCGTCAGCACCTTTGGGACTAACTGAGGCCGTCAGCCAAGCTACAGTTGGCTGCCCGGCTCACCCAGTGAGGAGCCTAGCAGGACTGCCAAGACCTCCTGCGGCGGATGAACTTCCCGGAGTAAAGAAGACGGGGCAGGCGGAATAAACTCACTATTCAAGGTGAAGAAAAAGAGTCCGGGGTGAGCTGGCTCTGGTTTTGATGTGCTTTTGGATAGTCCTGGAAAGTCTCTGGCAACGCTATGGTTCACCGGAAGGCGACTTCTGCAGGCCGATTCAAGCCTCTCCCCCCACTTGTTGAGCAAGAATTCAGCGCGGCTTGAAAAACGCTATTTTTACCACGGGCTGCTAACCTCGTCGTCCGAATGGATCATTCCAATTAGCAGCGCTCGGGTTCACCTCAAACAGAGAGTGCCGAAAACTGTTCCTTTGTCACCGTCTCCATCCATGTGGTTGTTGCGTTGATGTTGACGGCGATATGAGTCATGCCCGACCCAGGACTGGCACCATGCCAATGCTTCTCACCAGGGAGAATGTTTACTATGTCCCCCGGCCCCGCCTACGAGGGAGGACTCGTGGTAAGGAGTTTCGTGCTGGCCCTACTGACCAGCCCTACTTCCACAGGCTCCTTGGCGCAAACTTATTGGACGATCGGCTTAGAGCCTTGTTGCTTCTTTTCTGCATTTTTCCCGTTGGGCATTCAAGCTCGCCCTATACTGCTCCCAGGCCAGTTCATCACGCTTAGTCCGAGCAGCGTAATAGGTCAACCCGAGAGAACGCCGGTGGCGATCGCTTCGGTTGGCGTCGGCGAAATGAATCGTGAGGGAATGGTGTACGAGGCAATCTCCCGCCCGGGCGGGGAGGGTGGCAACCTCGTCCTGGCTCCATGGTGTTTCCGCCAAGCCCTGGGAAAATCCGACCGCACCGGAGGCACGGTGATCGAGGACCTCCTTGCGGTGAGATCCTCGGAGGTATTTCATGCAACCGTTCTCTGGATCACAGTCGTCCAATGCGATCCACATGGTCAAGGCTTCATTGGGAGTGATACAGAAGTAGAAGCCGTCTTGATGCGGAGGTGTCGGTGTCCCCGCCACCGCTGGAGTGTCTTCGTCCCAAAATCTCTACGAATAGAAAGACAAACAATATTAGAGCTATGACACCACTGACCTTTATCGTGTCTATATTGGTATGCCGGTTGGATCTAAAGCAGCGCGTGCCGGCCTGAGATAGCAAATCCCTCTCGAAAGCAGAGCCACCCTGCCGGGGGACCAGGTGCTATGTACTGCGTAGGAATAGCCACTTAACTGATATCCAACATCCAAACGGGAAAATAGAATGGTACCAAGTCTCGCAGGGCATCGGGTACAGGACTCGGGCGATCGGGATGTGCCCCGAAGATGGCCGAAGTCAATTCTCGCCGCGACATCTCCAGGTGAGAGTCAAGTTTGTAGCTGGCGAGTTCAAGCCTGCCTCGTGCGAAGTGGAAACTGATTCTCTCATTCGCGTCGGTAATATCCAGGGAGAACTCCCGAGGACGTCCGGCGTTCTTCTTCTCGAACCATTTCGCGATCTTACGAAAGAAGGCAGCGGCATGGTTGATTCGAACCATCATCCCTCCCGAGCTTGCCCCCGGAGCGTAAAAAGGCTGTCGTCGTTGCGGCAGCTTCTGTTGGAGCAGATGGCCCAGCACTGTCTCAGTTTGATAGGCATAGGCATCCCAATGACGACTGCCTTCTAATTCCAGCAAGGCCCGGTTGACCAAGGTTTCAACGGCCTGCTTATCTCCTCCGGCCTCGATCAGACCGGGCTTGTTGACCGCTCGACTCACCATCAGATAGGCTACGGGAATCTGGCTCCGCAGGGCAATCAAGGTCCTCATTTTGGGTAGAGCAAACAGAAAGGGATATTCTTCGGGAGCACGCAATACACCATAGATCTCCCTCTCGTGCATCCTTCGGATAGCGTCAATATGATTTCGCATGGCCGGGTTCAATTCCACCACATCCTCACCGTGCTCCTGAAAAAGGCCGGCATCTTCCCGGAGGCAACGGTAGATCCACCCCTGACTTCGGATTGCTTGATAGCCCCCCTTCTCATAAAAAGGGAACGTCCTAACTAGAGTCCACAGAACTGAAAGCTCACACCCTATCTGCCTCATCACTTCCACACAACTGTTGACGCAGTGCAAGCCATAGCCTTTCATGCGATGATGTGGGGCAGTGGCAGTGGGGGAAATATCCCCTATCGTAAACTGACAGTCATCGAGCACAACGTTCCGCGGCAGGACGGGAACCTCGGCCGCCAATTCACCATCGACCTTGAGGATGCGAATATTCTCTAGATTTTTCTCGAGGTAAACCAAGGGGTAATCGGTTAACACGGTTTGGTCGATCCCTTCTCGCATAGCTTGGTCGACGATCGCGATTACCTTCGCCAACTCAGCCTTTGTACAGGCACGCGGTCCGTCAATGTTTGGCATGGTCACGAACCCCCTCATTATAAGATTCGAAAAAGGTAGACGGTGGTGAACCCCCGACTTCCTCCTCCCTGGGTCCCAGCGGAAGGGGAAGGAATTTTCATTGTGAACCGGAATTAGTTTTTTGACCCTCCGGCACTCGTGAGTATATACCCATTGGCCCCCAATTGAGCCCTTCCAGCACTGGGCCGGGCGCAAATCGAAGCGGTGTTGAGACTCTCAGCCGAAGGGGTTGAGGTCTATCACTACTGGCGCACACTTCGATTGGACACGGTGAATCAGCTGATTAAACTAGGCGATGGGTAGGTTTCGATTTCAATCCTCGTATTTGGCTGCCCAGCGTGGAGGACCGGGATACACGAGTCTTAGTGCAACACCGACACCACCTGGTGCAGATGCGTACGCGGGTGAAGAACGGGCTCCAAGCCCTGGCGATGAACTACGGTATCTGCCGGCGATGGGAATTATGGACGGTTCGAGGACAGTGGGATTTGCGCCAGCTGCCCCTGCGACCAGGAATGGCACGGCGTCGGGCCGACTTGATGCCCTTGCTGGAACAGTTGAACCGCTGGATAGAGGAACTGGACGAGCCTCGTAGCCCAAGAAGTCGAGCGACGGGTGGAGGCGAAGCGCCTGATGACCCATCCCAAAGTGTGCGCCCTCGACCATCTCCCCCACGCAGGGGAGAAAGAGTTTCTTTTTTTCCTCTTGACCAAGCCGACGATGTTTATAGATGGAAATTCCGGTATAATGATAGGAACTTGAGAGGAGAGTCCCAGGGGGTGAAGTCCATGTTTAGTAAGGCTTGTCGGAGCCTAATCCTTATTGGCTCCATCGTGGTGCTGTCCGTGTTGGCGGCCTCCTTTCCTGCTGGTGATCAAGAAGCGCCCATGCTGCCCCCAGCTGCCCCGACCCAAGTCGATTTCGAACGAGATATCGCTCCCCTGTTCCGGCAGGAGTGTTACGCCTGCCACGGTCCTGACAAGCAAATGGGGGGGCTCCGTCTAGATCGTCAGGCCGATGCCATGGCTGGGGGATACTCAGGCGTCGTTATCAAACCGGGCAATAGCGCAGACAGCAAGCTGATCCACCTAGTTGCTGGTCTGAAAGAAGGACTGGTCATGCCTATGACGGGCGAAAGGCTGACTCCCGAGCAGGTGGGACTGCTGCGGGCCTGGATCGATCAAGGAGCCCACTGGCCCGAGCAGGCAACCGCAGCGGAAGAAGCCAAGAGTCAAGAACAAGTTCGCCGTAAGCATCCCCATTGGGCCTTTAACCCGCCACAACGCCCCGCGATTCCGAAGGTAGAAAATCAGGCCTGGGTCAAGAATTCCATCGATGCTTTTGTACTTGCTCGATTGGAAGCGGAGGGAATTGAGCCTTCGCCGGAGGCTTCCCGGGCCACACTGATGCGCCGGGTAAGCCTGGATCTAACGGGTCTGCCTGCCACGCCGGAGGAGGTGGATCAATTTCTGGCAGATGGCTCCGCTGCTTATAAGCATTTGGTGGATCGGCTTCTGCTCTCCCCTCACTATGGTGAAAAATGGGCCCGCCAGTGGTTGGACTTGGCCCGCTACGCCGACAGCGACGGGTACGAAAAAGACCTGCCTCGGCCTCACGCTTGGCGCTGGCGTCATTGGGTAATTGACGCGCTGAACCGCAATATGCCTTTCGATCAGTTCACTATCGAGCAATTAGCGGGAGACCTGCTACCTGAGGCGACCCTCGAGCAAAAAGTGGCCACCGGATTTCACCGCAATACCCTCACCAACCGCGAAGGCGGCATTGATCTGGAGCAGTTCCGCATTGAGCGAGTCATGGATCGTACCGAAACGGCCGGTACTGTTTGGTTAGGTGTAACTGTGGGTTGCGCCCGCTGCCACGACCACAAGTACGACCCCATAACTCAAAAGGACTATTACCAACTTTTCAGCTTCTTTAACACCGCCAAGGAAAAGAACATCGAGGCTCCGTTGCCGGGAGAGATCGGATCTTATTTGCGCAGAAGGCCGGAATACGAAAAGAAAAGAAATGCGCTTTTACAGGAATACAACGTAACCGAGCTGCAGGCTGAGTGGGAGAGAAAGACACTTGAAGCAGCAGACAATCCGGGTGTGAATGTGCCCTACGACATCGCGTGGGATACCGTGGGAAAGATGGTGGATTATGGGCATGAAATCCTAAGGATTCCTCCCTCCCAGCGTACTCCCAAGCAACAAGAGGCAATTACTGACCACTTCGTCACCTGGTTCGGTCTGCCTGAAGGTGATGAACGCTATAAGGAAGTAAAGTATAAAGAACTCAAAGAAAAACTGGCCAAGCTTCACCAGGAGTATCCAGGACTGACGGAAGCGCACACTCTCACCGAGAATCCTAATCTGTCCAAGTCCCACATTCTCATCCGGGGAGATTACCAGCGACCTGGTATTGAAGTGCATCCCGGTACCCCGGCGGTGCTGCCGCCGTTGCTGGACGGCGATGACCCACCCCGACTCCGCCTAGCGCGCTGGCTCGTGTCCAAGGAGAATCCGCTTACAGCCCGTGTTACGGTAAACCGCATGTGGCAGGAGTTCTTCGGACAGGGTCTGGCAGAGACTTCGTCAGATTTCGGCAGCCGCGGTGATCTCCCCACACATCCGAAGTTGCTGGACTGGCTGGCAGTGGAATTCATCGATAGTGGTTGGAATGTTAAGCACATGCATAACCTGCTGGTAACCTCTGCCACTTACCGGCAATCTTCCAACAGCCGTCCGGACTTGAAAGAACCCTACCCTGACAACAAGTTGCTGGCTCGTCAACGGCGGGTGCGTCTGCCAGCAGAGCTGGTCCGGGATGTGACCCTGGCTGCCAGCGGCCTGCTCAACCCGGCTGTTGGCGGCAGGAGTGTGCGTCCACTGCAGCCTCCTGGCGTATCCAACTTGAGCTACGGCAGTCAATTAAAATGGGAAGAAAGTAAAGGGCCCGACCGGTATCGCCGCGGACTTTACATATTCTTTCAACGTACCGTGCCTTATCCGCAGTTGATCAATTTCGACGCACCGGACTCTCTGCTGGCCTGCACCCGGCGCGAGCGCTCTACCACACCGCTGCAGGCATTGAACCTGTTGAATGATCCGGTATTCTTTGAGGCCGCTCAGGCACTGGCCTTGCGCCTTCTGCGCGAAAGGCAGGAGGGCTTGGGCGACCGCATCGACTACGCATTCAAGCTATGCCTGGGGCGGGCGCCTAACCCCAGCGAGAAAGATCGCTTGATTCGCTATTACCGACAGCAACAAGAAATCCTGGCGCACAATCCCGAATCTATCGAGGGGCTGTTCCCGGCTAAGACCATGGAGGGCGTCGATCCTGCAGAGGCGGCGGTTTGGGTCCTTCTCAGCCGTGTGCTGCTCAATCTGGACGAATTTATCTTCAGGGGGTAAGCCATGAATTTTGAGGATTTCAAACGCATCCAGACCCGCCGCAGTTTCCTGCAAGAGTGTGCCGGAGGTGTGGGGAGTATGGCTCTGTGGCATCTATTGGCCTTGGATGGATTGGCGGCTCAGGCCAACGAAGGGTTACCACAGGTCAATCCCCTGGCTCCCAAGGCGTCTCATTTTGGGCCCAAAGCCAAGAACGTCATCTTCCTATTCATGGCCGGAGCCCCCAGCCATCTGGACCTGTTCGATCCCAAGCCGGAAATGAAGAAATGGGAAGGGCAAGCCTTGCCTCCTTCCATGACCAAGGATCTGAAGTTGGCCTTCATCAAGCCCACGGCCAAGGTGTGGCCTAGCCCACGAGTCTTTACTCGCCATGGCCAATGTGGCATGGAATTATCTGATTTCCTCCCTCACCTGGCCACCTGTGCCGACGACATCTGCATGATCCGCTCTATGTACACCGACCAATTCAACCACCATCCAGGTCAGTTGATGATGAACTGTGGCACGCCGATGGTGGGCCGTCCTTCTATGGGGGCCTGGGTTACCTACGGGCTGGGAAGTGAATCGCAGAATCTGCCGAGCTTCGTGGTGCTGAGTTCGGGAAAGGGCACCAGCGCCGGCAGCGCCAACTGGTCCAGCGGCTTCCTCCCCTCCATTTACCAGGGTGTGCCCTTCCGCAGCCAGGGTGATGCCGTGTTGTACCTTTCCGATCCTCCTGGCGTCACTCGAGAAATCCAACGGTCCACGCTGGATGTGCTGCGCGACCTGAACGAACAGCACTATGCAGAGACAGGAGATCTGGAAATCGCCTCACGCATTGCTTCCTACGAACTGGCCTTCCGCATGCAGAGTGCAGCTCCCGAACTGCTGGACTTTTCGGGAGAATCACCCAGCACCCTGGAGATGTATGGGGTCAACAAAGAGCCGACTCGCACCTTCGGCACCAACTGCCTGCTGGCTCGACGCCTGGTGGAACGTGGGGTGCGTTTTGTGCAACTGTCTCATGCCAGTTGGGATGACCATTCCGACCTGAACAAGAACCTGAAGAAGAATTGCAACATCACCGATCAACCCGCTGCGGCTCTGCTGAAGGACCTTAAGCAGCGCGGCCTGCTGGAGAGTACACTGGTCATCTGGGGTGGGGAGTTCGGGCGTACTCCTATGGTGGAAGCCCGCAATCCCCAGAAAGGCCATGAGGGGCGGGATCACCATCCCTTTGCCTTCAGCATATGGATGGCTGGCGGAGGTATCAAGGTAGGCCAAGTGGTGGGCCGGACCGATGATCTGGGCCTGAATGTGGTAGAGAACAAGATCCACCTCCACGACCTGCACGCCACCATTCTCCACTGCCTGGGGTTGAACCATAAGAAGCTGACTTTTCGCCACCAGGGACGAGACTTTCGCCTCACCGACGTGGCCGGCAACGTAGTCCCGAAACTGCTGGCGTAAAAGCACGGCGAAAAAGGACGAAGCGGCCCCAATCATTGTGCCGCTCTTTAGTTTCGATTCATGTGCTTCGTAAGGAAGGAGATGTTGCGGGCCGCTGACCGAAATTTCTTTTCACCCGGAAGATTTCATGGCAATAATAGCTTCCAAAAACAGAGGGAAGTAGTTATGTGGAATTTACGAAGGCCCTTCTTCCTTTCCATATTCCTCATTCTGATCGTTACGGACTGGAGGAGACCGATCTTCTTCTTTGGGTCGTATACCGATCGGCCGCCCCCGTGAAATTTGAATTGGTTCCGATTTTCGAATGAGATATTTTTTTTGTGATGGCTGTGCCGTGTTCCGAACAATGAATTCATAAGTGGAAAGGAATCCTGCGCATGGAAATGCAACTTAGAATTCCGGTACTGGACCTCATTATCATCGTCGTTTACCTCGTGGGCATTACGGCGGTTGGAATTCTGACGACGCGAAAGCAGAGGATGACGGCGAGCACATTTTTTCTTGCCGGTCGGTCCCTGCGTTGGGGGATGGTGGGCGCGGCGCTGTTCGCCTCCAACATCTCGACCATTCATCTGGTAGGGCTTGCGGCTTCCGGATATAACGAGGGTCTGGTATGGGGCAATTTTGAATGGTCGGCCGTTTTCACCTTGATCCTTTTGGGATTGGTCTTTTCGCCTTTCTACTTCAAAAGCAAGATTTCCACGCTGCCGGAATTTCTGGAGAGGCGATATAGCCCTGCTTCACGCACCTTCGTAGCTTTTATGGCGTTGGCCGCGGCGCTGTTCATTCACATCGGCATGAGTCTGTACGCCGGGGCGGCGGTCTTCCAGCAGTTCTTTGGAATCGATGTCCTTGTCTCGATCTTAATCATCTCCCTGATTACCCTCCTCTACACGGCGCTCGGAGGGCTCCGGGCCGTCGTGATAACCGAGACGATTCAAAGCGGCATTCTGGTTCTGGGGGCTATCACGGTTACGGTATGCGCTCTGTGGGCGCTGCCGGAGCATGGCATCCACACGTTTGCCGAATTCAAGTCAGCGCTTCGCCCGGGCCAGTTGAACATGATCCACACGGACAACTCAGCCGGTCTGGCTTGGTATTCCATCCTGCTGGGGTTCCCAGTCATGGGAATTTGGTACTGGTGTACGGATCAAACCATTGTTCAGCGGGTGTTGGGCGCGAAATCGGAGCGCGATGCCCAACTGGGTCCCCTTTTTGCCGGTTACCTAAAAATCCTCCCGGTGTTTTTCATGGTCTTTCCCGGAGTTGTCGGATACGTGCTGTTCAAGGATGTGATCGGCTCGGACAGCAATCAAACCTTGCCGGTCCTGATCAACGAACTGGTCCCCACCGGGCTGAGAGGGTTGATCTCGGCGGGAATTCTTGCGGCCTTGATGAGTACGATCGCCGCGGCACTGAACAGCTCCGGTACTCTGGTGGCGACCGACATCGTGAAGCGATTCAGGCCGGAGATTTCCGATAGTAAACAGGTTCAGGTGGGCCGGATCAGTTCGGTCGTAATTATGCTATTGGCCATGCTCTGGTCCACCCAAGGCGGCCGATACTCCAGCATCTTTGAAGCCATCAATGCCATTGCGGCTCACCTTGCTCCGCCGATTACGACGGTCTTCCTCTGGGGTGTTTTGTGGCGGCGGGGCACCAAGCAAGCATCCATTATCACACTTTCTATCGGTTTCTTCCTGGGCGTGGTCTCTTTTCTGCTGGACTTGCCGGTGATCGGATCCGAAAAGCTGATTACTGAAAATTTGGGGATTCCCTTCATGATGCAGGCCTGGTGGTTGTTCTGCATCTGTAGTGTGATCTACGTCCTCGTGAGCTTGGCAACGCCGCCCCCTTCGCCGGAGGCGGTGGAAGGATTAACCTGGGAACATCCTTTTGCGGTGATCCGCCAGGGAAAGGGGAGCGAGATCACCGATCCGCGGAGGATTGCGGGAGTACTTTTTGTTGTTGTTACCGTGCTGTACTACCTGTTCCGTTGATGCAGCTTTCGAGTGAGTCGAGGGCTGCGTACGGCGCAAAGTTCGGCAAGATCTCTAGCTCAAAGAAATTGTTAACACAAAAACACTGCTGACTACGGAGGCCAGGCAAGCGAGTTGTGCGCATAGGTGCAATTTTGGGGGCGACGTTTCCTTCTTGGCGCTCCTTAGATGGTGTCTTTGATAAAATTAGGATTTGCGGCAGCACCCAAGAGCATTACATTGACCCCGGCCGTTGACGGAAAGGGAGAATAGGACATTTTGAAAACAGAGGCGCTCATGACTGGGAGGGGACGATGAAGATCGATACGCATCAGCACTTTTGGCGCTATCGCGCCGACGAATGCGGATGGATCCGGCAGGGCATGGAAGTGCTCGAGAAGGATTTTTTGCCGGAACACTTGGCCCCTCTGCTCAAGTCCACAGGCATGGACGGAACCGTCGCCGTGCAGGCACGCCAAAGCTTGGAAGAGAGTCGGTGGTTGTTGGAGTTGGCGGACCAAAACCCATTGATCAAAGGTGTGGTTGGCTGGGTGGACTTGCGGAGCCCGGAGGTGGAGGAACAACTCGGGAGATTTGCCTTGCACCCGAAGTTCGTCGGGGTGCGGCATTTACTCGAGGACGAGCCGGACGCCCGGTTCATGATGCGCGAAGATTTCATCCGCGGAATCGGCAAGCTGGCTGGCCTTCACCTGACCTACGATCTGCAGTTGTTGGCTCACCACCTCTCGGTGGCCTGTGAGCTGGTAGAGAAGTTTCCGGGGCAACCCTTCGTTCTGGATCACCTTTCGAAGCCGCTCATCAAAGACCGAAAAAGGTCGCCTTGGGACGCCGAGATCCGACGTTTGGCCGCTTTCCCGAACGTCTACTGCAAAGTTTCCGGCATGGTGACGGAAGCCGATTGGAAGAGCTGGAAACCGGCGGATTTCACTCCCTATCTCGATGTAATTTTTGAATGCTTCGGGACGGACCGCATCATGATCGGCTCGGACTGGCCCGTCTGCACCTTGGCAGGGTCTTATCGAGATGTGATGCAAATTGCCGCCGACTACCTCGAGCGGCTTGCAAGCGACGAGAAGAGCAAGGTGTGGAGTGAAAACGCCGAAAGGTTTTATGGAATCTCCGATTCCTAATGGGAGTATCAAATCTTCAGCCCTTCAGCGGTCTAAAGGACTACGTTTTGCCCGCCTCTCGTCTTTCGCTTCGCACCGAAAAGCAATACGTATCGTGCTATCCGATCCACTCGGATTGACCCCCAACCGGAAAACTGATCCAAGATTAAGTTAAGGAAAAAGAAATAAAAGGACTTGGCTGGGAGGCAGGGATTCGAACCCCGATAACGAGATCCAGAATCTCGCGTCCTACCGTTGGACGACCTCCCAAAACTGATTACCCAAAGGCTGCTTAAAAGTTTCGCATGATTGTCGGAATCCTGCAAGACTCCCGGCTTTCCGGTAGTGTCTCAGTTTGATTTCCGCCGTTTTGATCCGGGCTTCGGACCGGGCTTCTGTGGCTTCGGCGCGCTCGCGTCGATCAGGTCCACAATCCACTCCGCGTCATGCAGCGTGTTGGCGATCCCGGCGGCCATTGCCGGTGTCATGCGAAGGGTTTTGTGAATCCTGCAGAAATTGTAGAACACGAAGTACAGAGCGAGTGCAGCCGCATGGTTGTCGATTTTCTTTGAGAATGCGTTTGTGAGCCGCGTAAACCGCCTCATACTCATCCGCATTGTCAGGTTGTGGCGCTCGACATAGGACGTGCTGATTAGAGCCGGGTCAGGATTCCCCACAACCCGCTTTTTCTTGGTTCCGGTGCACTCGCCCGGAGAGTACCGGCTGTCCGTAGCTGTCTCGCCTTCCGGTTGTCCATAGAGCTTCACCAGCTGGGCAAAGTCTACATCGGCCCCGAACACTCTCTCAACCGCTCCAAGGTAAACTCCGTGGCCGTCCGAGGTAAGCTGTATGCGATCCGCGAGCCTCGACTTCAAATCATCAAGGAACACAAGGGCCGTTGTCATGGAGCGATCCCCCGTTACGAAAGAGACAATCAGCTTGCTCTCGCTGTCTAGCGCCGTCCAGGTCCAGGCATCCCCGGACCAATCCGGTGCGGCCTTGGCAAACGGCACGTTCTGCTCTTTGGCGTAGCAGAACTGCCAGATTTCATCCAACTGGACATGCTGCGACCGCATGCGGCGAACCGCTTTGTCATGATACTCCGCGCAAGCCGCGCCCGCTTCGACTAGCAGCTTGCTAACGGTGTTGATCGACACGTCCTCGACACGGCTGATAGCGCGAAGGGAACAACCCTCTACGAGCAACTTGATGATCTTTGCTCGCTTCTTGTTGGTTAGCTTGTTCATGTCATAATGATATAGTAAGCAAGCATTGGTGTCAAGATTTTCCTTGACATGTGCTAAGATTATTACGCACAAGGCAAAAACATAATCCTTGACAAGGAGCGGCACATGAGTGAAAGGAACGAATTCACAGCGGAGGAGTTAATCGCCGCATACATCCAGCTGGTTGGCGAGCACGCAGATGTTACACCAGCTAATTTGGCTCAACCCAACCCTAATCGTTTTGTCCAGAACACCACTACAGACTCAGCATTGATGGAAGGCACGCTGGCCCCTGGCATCGTCAATGCCTAACTGGAACGAAGTTCTTAGCGAAATAATTCAGGAAACAAAGAAGCATAAGAACGCAGCTGCAGATATTGTTCGGAGGCGATATCTCGAAAAGTTATTTAACCACACCAAAAGAAATGTCATCGCGTATTACTCTGGATTCTTGTCCAAGCCGGGAATTCAGCTTCTAGACATCAATGACGAGGATATGAACGGCTTCATGATGGCCGTTCATAAAATGGACCGGAGCCTTGGCCTCGATCTCATCCTTCACACTCCGGGCGGCAGTATAGCGTCCACCGAAACCATCGTTCGATATCTTCACCAGATGTTTGGCTCGAACGTTCGTGTGATCGTTCCACAGATCGCAATGTCTGCTGGCACAATGATCGCGTGTTGTTCAAGGGAAATCCTCATGGGAAAGCATTCCAGCTTGGGCCCAATTGACCCACAGCTGAACGGCATTCCAGCTCAGGGGGTAATAAGCGAGTTTCAGCAAGCCCTTGAGGATTATAAGGAAGACCCAGACTCACTTCAGATATGGCGACCGATCATTAGCCAGTATCGCCCCACTTTTTTGGGGCAATGCAAACAGGCCATTGAATGGACAACTACATTTGTTTCTGAGCAGCTGGAATCCGTGATGTTTGATGGTGAAAGCGGAGCGAAGGAGAAGGCAGCGAAGGTTGTCTCTGAGCTAACCGACTCGGACACGCACAAGACTCATGAACGTCACGTGCCAGCATCGACGTGCATTGAGATTGGGCTGAAAGTTAAGATGCTTGAGAGCGACCATGATCTCCAGGATCTCGTCCTGACCGTACATCACTGCTTCGTGCAGACACTATCAAACACGCGCGCATTCAAGATAATCGAGAACCATTTCGGCACCGCCTTAGTCAAGAACGTGCCGCCGGGGCCAACTGATATTAACCAGCTTCTTACACGTATCGTGCAGCCCACCTAACTTCAGCGGCTTTTCGCGCTATCTGCTTCCGCTTCCTAGCGCTGAGTTTATCGGCGCGAGCCTTGCCCCCACTGCGGGCACGCTCACGTCTAGCATCTAGGGGCATCTTAGGGGCTGGAGGTTCGTGGGTCTCTTGAATCTCGCCTGTCGCTATCTTCCCGGCGTGCACGGCACACGCGACCGGCTCTGCCGGTCTCCATTGTCCTTGCGGGCCTTTAGGCATGAACCGAGTTTAGCACCCCTCCCGGCTAGGTGCAATTCCGAAAATAATCAAACTGAGACACTACCGGCTTTCCGAACCAGCACCCGGTTCCCTTGCCGGGAAAGGGAACGGAGAAGGAAAACCTGCCGGTGCGGAGAGAGAATTAGAAGAGGTTGAAGTTTACTTCCACGCTGATTAGAACCGGTACGGCCGTATTGCCCTTCATAGCGGGACGAAACTTCCAAGTGAGGACCGTCCTGACGGCGTTTTCGTCCAGGCCGAGTCCCAGGGGTTTCATCACGCGAGGGTTACTGACGGTTCCGTCCGGTTGGACGGTGATTACCAATACGACAGTCCCTTTGAATTTGGCCTTCCGGGCCGCTTCGGAGTAGGGAGGATCGGGGCCGTAGATCAGCTCGGGAAAGGAGACTCCGCCGCCGACCGAATAGATGCCGCCGCCCAAGCCGCCGCCCGACCCCTCGCCAAAACCGCCGCCGAAGCCGGGGCCGATACCTGTTCCTTCACCGGTTCCGATGCCGCCGCCGAAGCCGGAACCCTGCGTCGGGTCCACCCAATCCGGGCCGAACGGATCGCCGAGATTGTCGAGTTTCATCTCGGCAAGCTCTATTTTCGGATCGCCGAGCAGTGTGGGGTCCGCAGGCAGGATGGGTTGTAGGTTCTTCAAAACCACCTGCGGGGGGGTGAATTGGTTGATGTCGAACTTGGGGGCGCCGCCCTTGGGCGCCGGGGTCGGAGATCGGTCGCCACCACCGCCACCGCCGCCGATTTTACCTTCCCCTGGAGGGATGGGCGGCAGATTGATGGAGAGAAGGGTAAAATCGTATATTACCGTATCGTCTTGGGGCGGTTCCGAGCCATGGATGAAGGCGGGAAGCACAGCCAGCATCACCAGCAGAACATGTGCCAGGCCGGAGTTTGCCCAGGAATGCCTATCCATCCGAAAATCGGCCCAGGTGTCCGGCAGGGCCCTGGCCCTGAACGAAACCTTCAACGGCGGCATTTTCCCGAACAGCGCCTGCCACATGTCGGACAGGTCACGGATCCAGGGTTTCATTTCCGTAACGGGGAGCCGGGCAAGCGGTTTTGCCGAGCGGCCGGGGAACTTAACGTTCCGGGTTCGAAAGCGCTCCAGCAGTTGGCTGACGATGGAAAGGGGAAGGAAGGGGGTGGCAAGCAGGGTATTCCGAAACTCCAGACCTGCCGGAGCCTTTTCCAATTGAACGGGAACGCGAGGCCGGAACCCGTCTGCGATTCCCAGTTGGATAATCTGCGTGCTTTTCTGCGATTTCATTCTAAAGACTGATGCTCCTCAAGGGCTGGAAGGTTGTTCTTCCCGACCTGGTATTTCCAATTATTCCTGCCACTCTGTTCCCAGCCAATGGGTATTTTTTATGCCTGTTCTATTCACCCATCTATTCAGATGTCATCTCCAGCGGATTGGTTTCCCTTTTGAGAAGATATATTCACAGCAGCCAAGCCCCTCCACCTAGCATTTTAGCATATCGTTTGACTGCCCCAAACGGATTTCCGCCTGTGCCCGGTAGGCCCGGCCTGTGGTAGGCTGGACTCCCATTGGGCACGTCCCTATAATGAGTTCATCGTCTTGGAGGTTGAATGGATAAGGGAAAATCTGCCGAGTTGAAAGCTACGCTCAATTTACCCCATACGTCTTTCCCGATGAAGGCGAACCTGCCCCAAAGGGAACCGCAACTTCTTGAAAAATGGGAATCGACGAAGCTCTATGAGCAGATTCGCGAGGCGCGGAAGTCGGCGCCCGCCTATACCCTCCACGACGGCCCGCCCTACGCCAACGGTAAGATTCACCTCGGCACGGCCCTGAACAAGATTCTTAAGGATATGGTGGCGAAATCAAAGACTCTGGCCGGGTTCAACGTGCCGTACCGCCCCGGATGGGACTGCCACGGCCTGCCGATTGAGATCAAAGTCGACCAGGAGTTGGGTAAAAAGAAGGCCGCAATGAGCGAGGCGGAGTTTCGTCTCCGCTGCCGGAAATATGCGGAAAAGTTCGTCGAGATCCAGCGCCAAGGGTTCCGGCGGCTGGGCGTGCTGGGCGAGTGGAAAAAGCCCTATTTGACGATGGACACCGAGTATCAGGCCACCATCGCCCAGGCCTTTGTCGAGTTTCTGGAAAAGGGCTACGTCTACCGCGGCCTGAAGCCGGTCCACTACTGTATCTCCTGCCGCACGGCCCTGGCCGAGGCGGAAGTGGAGTACAAAGAACGCCAGAGCCCTTCGATTTATGTGAAGTACCGGCTGCGGAGCGACCCGGCGAAGCTCGACCTGGCGCTGGCGGGAAGGAACGTCGACATTATCATCTGGACCACCACGCCTTGGACGCTCCCGGCCGGCATGGCCGTCGCCTTCCATCCCGATTTCGAGTACGTTGCCGTCTCAAAAAACGGTGAAGACGTGGTGGTTCTGGAGTCCCGCCGCTCGAAGCCCGTCCTGCGGGAGATGGGACTCGACTTGCCGGACGTTCTCGCACGAATTCCCGGTAAAAAGTTCGACCGCATTGAGATTCAGCATCCCTTCCTGGAGCGGAAAGTGCCCGGTGTGCTGGCCGACTACGTCACCGCCACCGACGGTACCGGTGCGGTCCACACCGCCCCCGGCCACGGACGCGAGGACTTTGAGACCGGCAACCGGTACGGAATTGAAACCTATTGCCCGGTCGGCAAATCCGGAGAGTTTGTAGAAGGGCTGCCGGAGTACAAAGGCAAGAATGTTTTCCGGGCGAACGAACCGATTATCAAGCTGCTTGAGAGCCGCGGCGCTCTGCTGGGTTCGGACAAACTGACGCACTCCTATCCGCACTGCTGGCGCTGTCACCAGCCGGTCATCTTCCGCGCCAGCCGCCAATGGTTTATCGCCGTGGACCACAACGAGCTTCGCAAGAAGTCTCTCGAGGAAATCCGGAAAGTCCGGTGGCTGCCGAAGTGGGGTGAGGACCGGATTTCAAACATGATCGCCGTCCGGCCGGACTGGTGCATATCGCGCCAGCGGTTGTGGGGCGTGCCGATTACGGTGGTTTATTGCGAAAAATGCGACGAGCCGTTGCTGGACCCGAAGATCGGTCGCCACGTGGTGGAGATCTTCCGCCGCGAAGGCGCCGACGCCTGGTACACGCGCCCGGCATCTGAGCTGGTGCCGAAGGGGACGAAGTGTCCACAGTGCGGCGGCAGCCAGTTCGGTAAAGAAAAGGATATTCTCGACGTCTGGTTCGATTCCGGCTCGAGCCACTTGGCGGTGTTGGGCGAGCGAACGGACCTGCCCTGGCCCTCGGATATGTATCTGGAGGCGGGCGATCAGCATCGCGGCTGGTTCCACTCGTCGTTGCTGGTCGGTGTGGGGCTCCGCGACCGATCGCCGTATCGCACGGTGTTGACCCACGGCTGGGTCATTGACGCCAAGAGCGGCACGGCTATGTCGAAATCAGCCGGTAACGTCATCGACCCGGACGAAGTGGTAAAGGAGTACGGAGCGGAAATCCTGCGGCTCTGGGTGGCTTCGGTCGTGGTCGGCGAAGACGTGGTGGTTTCCCAGAACATCCTGGGCCACTTGGCCGAAGCTTACCGCAAGTTCCGCAACACCTTTCGCTATTGTTTGGCGAATCTCTACGACTTCGATCCTGAGAAAGACTTGGTCGACAAAAAAGATTGGGAGGAGATCGACGTATGGGTGCTGGTGCGCGCCTCGGAGGTGCTGGGGCGCGTCTATGCCGCTTACGATGAATTTTCCTTTCACAAGGTCTACCGCAATCTCTACAATTTTGCGACGGTGGACCTGAGCGCTTTCTACTTCGACATTATCAAAGACCGGCTCTATACCTACCCGGCGGGCTCCCAAAAGCGGCGGGCGGCGCAGTCGGTGCTCTATTGGCTGGGGGAGGCGCTGGTACGGGCGCTTTCGCCGCTGCTCTGCTTTACCACCGACGAGGTGTGGCAGGTGATGCCCAAAATGCCCCCCAGGAAAGACCACTCGTCAAATCAACACCCCGGAAGCGTTCACATGGCCGAGTTTGTTCCCACCACGGAACTCGTGGCCGGTTTAAGCAAAGAGCAGCGCGCCAAGCTCGAAAACTGGCCGCGGCTGATCGAGCTGCGATACGGAGTCTTGAAAGTATTGGAATCGGCCCGGAAAAAAAAGGTGATCGGGAATCCCCTCGAAGCGTGCGTCCGCATCCGAGCGAACCCGAATTGGGTGCCGTTGCTGGAGACCTATAAAGATTTTCTGCCGACGCTGATGATCGTCTCGCAGGTCGAGGTCTCTTCCGATACGCTCCCCTCGGACCTCGAGACGGTCGTGGGGGGTCTGGACATCCGCGTCGAGCGGGCGAGGGGGGAGAAGTGCAACCGTTGCTGGGCTTATTCGTCCCAGGTCGGAGAGGAGGAGCAGTATCCGGGCGTCTGCCGGCGGTGCGCGGCGGTTCTGCGAGGGATTGAGGCGAGCGTATCCTAGCGGCGATGTCCAGCGGAAGGACTGCGGCGCGGTCCCTGCTTCCACCCGTCATGAACCATTCAACGCCAAGTGCAACCGAACCAGCGGCTCCGGCGCAGCGTCTGGGCCGGGTGAGGCAATTTCTTTATTGGGCGCTGGCGGCGGTCGTCTTCGCCTCCGACCAGATCACCAAGTGGTTGGTGGAGGAGTCGTTTCCTCTCCACGCGATACGCCCGGTGGTGCGCGGCTTGTTCAACTTGACGCATACCCGGAATACCGGAGCCGCCTTTAGCCTGTTTTCCGACGCCTCCGGACCGTGGAAGACGTTTCTTCTGGTGGGGGTCTCCTTGGCGCTGCTGGTCGGAGTGGTCTGGTGGTTGTGGGTGAGTCGCAAGCAGCCTCTCCGATGGGGGTTGGGAATCGGGCTGTCTCTGCTGCTGGGCGGGGCGGCTGGAAACCTAGTGGACCGCATTCGCTTCGGCTACGTGGTGGATTTCTTGGACCTCCACATTCGCCACCATCATTGGCCTACGTTCAACGTAGCCGACAGCGCCATTACCGTGGGCGCCGTCTTCCTGATCATCGACGCTTTTCAATCTCCTTCCCAATCCCGATAAAGCCCGATGACCGAAATCCTATGACTGCTACCAAAGCTGAGACTCTGGAATTCCGCGTCACCCCCGAGGAGCAGGGACTCCGATTGGACCATTTCCTGGCCCGGAAGATGCCGGATTGGACCCGCAGCCAGGTTCAGCGGCTGATTCGTGACGAGCAGGTGCGGGTGGCGGGCCGGGCTCCGCAGAAGGCCGGGCAGAAGCTTGATTCGGACCAGAGCGTGACGGTCAAGCCGGTCCTGGACGCTCTGGATGCTTACCCGGAGGATTTGCCGCTTGAGATTCTCTACGATGACGATGACCTGGCTGTGATTAATAAGCCCGCCGGTGTGGTGGTGCACGCCGGGGCAGGGGTGAAGTCGGGCACGTTGGTCAACGCGCTGCTGTATTATTTGGGCCAAACGGGGAAACTTTCAAAAACGTCGGACCCGATTCGCCCCGGCATCGTTCACCGATTGGACAAAATGACCTCCGGCGTTATGCTGGTGGCGAAGACCGATGCGGCGCATCGGAAATTGGCCGAACAGTTCAAGGCGCGCGCCGTCGGGAAGTGTTATCGGGCCTTGGTGCACGGGAAGATTTCGGAAGGGAAGGGGGAGATTGCGCTGCCGGTGGGACGGGACCGCCACAAGCGCGTTCGGATGCGGGTGGGAGGCATCGCGGCACGGGATGCGGTAACGCCTTTTGAAGTGCTCCGGCGCTATGAAGGATTCACGCTGCTGCGGGCGCGTCCCCAGACGGGCCGCACGCACCAGATTCGGGTCCACTTCGCCGCCCGCGGACGGCCCGTGGTGGGCGATACGCTCTACGGCGCGCCGGCGCGCATTGCCATCGGGGGACGTCCCCGGGCGACGCTGGAGAGGCATTTCCTCCACGCCGAGGAGATTCGATTTCGACATCCGACCAGCGGCGAGCCGATGTGCTTCCGCTCGCCGCTGCCGTCCGAGCTGGAAGAATTTCTAAAGAAGCTCGAAGCGGCGTCAGGATAAGGGGGGAATTCAACGGTCGAGACTGCTTGACCCCGGGGAAGCTCCTTTCTACAATTGATGTGCAGGAAGAAAAAGGAAGTGAGGAAGGTATGTTGAGATTATTTGCTGCCCTGGGATTCGCGTGTATCGTGACGGCGACGGCATGGAGCCTTGGTGGGTTCGCGGCTCCGGCACGGGCTCAACAAGAGGGCCAGGAGGATCAGGATGTCGCCCGTATGGATGAGACGATCATACTAGAAGTCAACCTGGTGAACGTCATCTTCACGGTGATGGACAAGAAGAACCGCTTCATTGCGAACCTGAAAAAGGAAGATTTTGTGGTGACGGAGGACGGCGTGTCTCAGGAGGTGACGAACTTCAGCCGCGAGGCGGATCTCCCCCTGATGGTGGGCATCCTGATCGACACCAGCAACAGCGTCCGCATGAGGCTGCGTTTCGAACAGCAAGCGGCCATCGACTTCCTCCACAAAACGATCCGCGCAAAACGGGACCAAGCCTTTGTGGTTTCCTTCGATGTGGAGGCGGCGCTCGTCCAGGACCTCACGCACGATTTGGAAGATCTTTCCGAGTCCATCCGCAACCTTCAGTCGGGCGGGGTGACGCGCCTCTACGACGCCATCTATTTCGCATCCAAAGAGAAGCTCCACTTGACTCCGGCGCCGGATCCTTACGTCCGGCGGGCGCTGATCATCTTGAGCGACGGCATCGACAATCAGAGCGACTACTCTCGGGAAGAGGTGCTGGCCATGGCGCAGCGCGCCGAGGTGATCCTCTATGCCATCAGCACCAACCGGACCCGAATGTCGAACCGGGGGGACAAAATCTTGAAGCGTTTGGCCGGTGAGACTGGCGGCTTGGCCTTTTTCCCCGTCAATACCGACGATCTTCATCGTAACTTCGAGTCCATTGCCAAGGAACTCCGCAATCAGTACAGCTTGGCCTACGTCTCGACGAACCGGAATCGCGACGGCACGTTCCGGCAGATCAGCATCAAGGCGAGAAAAAAGAACCTCCGCGTTCGTGCCCGGAGCGGATATTTTGCGCCCTCGGGAGATGTGGAGAGCTGGGGAGAAAGTCAGTAAGATTTTTCGTGAGTGGGGCTGTGACCAGGCTGCCGAAGTGGGGGGTGGACCGCCGTTATTGAACAATGCCCTGGCCGGCTCCCTTCGGCTGCGGCGGCGGGGCCATCAGCCCCAGCGCTTGAAGCAGCACGACGGTCCTCTGTGCCGCTCCCCGCCAAACCAGTTGGCAACCTTCTCCTTTGCAATTCTGTATGTAGGTGTCTCCGCCGGAATACTCCAGGCTGCAATTCTTGAACTTGCATTCGATGAAGACCCCTTCATCCAGCACCACGTGCTGATTTTCAAAGGTCTCTTTTTCGTGTCGCGTCACTTCGGTATACCTTCCTTTCGAGTTTCTATTTGAGATTCCGCTCCTCCATTCCGTGTGACGGGCGAAGGGGAAGACTGTTCAGGATGCGCTTCCCCCCCGCCGACTGTCAAGGTGACAGACTGTCTCTGAGAGCGGAGGCCCCAGCGAACGGCAAGGGAGCGAAGTTTCCTGTTGACGGGGGTGCCGAACTGGGTGAAGCTTTCTTACTCCTGCTGACTCCGGATTTTCATTCGGACCGAGAAAAATTTTATTGAGGTGACGGCATGCCGCTTTTAGAAGGCAGAAAAGCGTTGGTGATGGGTGTGGCGAACCGTTGGAGTATCGCCTGGGCCGTGGCGCAGGCCCTGGTCCGCGAAGGCGCGGAGTTGATTCTTACTTATCAAGGAGACCGGCAGAAGGGTACGGTCGAGGAGTTGGGCGGAAGTCTGGGTGCGAAAACGATTCTGCCTTGTGACGTGGGCAAGGATGAAGAGGTGAAAAAACTCTTCGACACGCTTCAAGGTAAAGGTGTCCGGCTCGACGCGCTGGTTCACTGCCTGGCGTTCGCGAACCGGGAAGACCTGGCGAACCCGTTTCACCAGACCTCGCGCGCCGGGTTCTCGCTGGCGCTGGACGTGAGCGCCTACTCGCTGGTCGCCACCGCGAATCACGCCCTGCCGTTGATGGGGCCGGGCAGTTCCGTCATGACGCTTACCTACCTGGGCTCGACGCGCGCCGTGACGAACTACAACGTCATGGGCGTGGCCAAGGCGGCGCTCGAATCGAGCGTCCGTTATCTCGCGGGCGATCTGGGGCCGAAGGGGATTCGTGTCAACGCCATCTCTGCCGGGCCCATCAAGACCGCCTCGGCCCGCGCCGTAAAAGACTTCTCCACCATGCTGGCGAAGGTGGAGCAGGTCGCCCCGCTCCGCAAAAACACCGAGCAGGCCGAGGTGGCCGACGTGGCTGTCTTCCTGGCCAGCAACCTTTCGCGCGGCATGAGCGGCGAAATCCTTTTCGTCGACGGCGGCTACAATATTATGGGGCTTGCCTAAAATTTTCTGGAGCGGGTAGCGCAGAACCCGTTCGGTGGTTCTGAGGCGTTTTACGAAAAAATTCCTGTGAGATAAACCAAAAGAAGAACCGCGGAACCTGAAATACGGGTTCCGGGCAACCCTTTATCGTGCGAGTAGCGCAATCCTTTTGGTTCTGCGTCAGCCGCCCAAGCCTAATTTCCTGATTCTATTTTTGGGAGAAGAAATAATTATGAGCTCGCTAATTTATGGTGTGGCGGCCTGCCAGACCGATATGCCGCTGCCCGCGACCCGCAGTGAAATGAAGCGGAATACTGACCGCATTCTCTATTTGGTCGATCAGGCCGTCACCGGTTACGCTCCGTTTGAAGCCGTGCGCTTGGTCGTCTTCCCCGAGTTCGCGCATTCGGGTCCGAGCCGGCTGACGGCGCGGGAGCTTTCCGAGCATGTGGCCGTTCCGGTTCCGAACGAGCATACCGACCGGCTCACGGAGAAAGCCAAGCAGTACGGCATCTACATCCAGAGCGGGTCGATGCTGGAGGCCGACGCGCGTTGGCCGCGTGCCGTCTTCAACACCACCTGCCTCGTCGGCCCCGAAGGAATTTTAGCGAAGTACCGGAAGGTCTGCCCCTGGATTCCCTGGGAAGTGCACGCCAGCCCGCATGATTTGAAGGGCTATAAAGAAGAAATCTTCCCCGTCGCCCGGACGCCCCTCGGGAACTTGGGCGTCGCCACCTGCTACGACTGGCTCTTCCCGGAGAACCTGCGGCAACTGACGGCGAACGGAGCGGAAGTTCTCATTCGCATCTCGGCCTACATGGACCCCTGGGGCGCAACTCCGCCGATGGATTGGTGGACGGTGGTGAACCGCTGCCGGGCGCTCGAGAACACGGCCTACGTGGTGGCGGCGAACCAAGGGGCGTCGCTCAAGAACTATCCGCCGTTCTCCTGGCCAGGCGGGTCGATGGTGGTCGATTTCGACGGGCGCGTTCTGGCCGAGGCTCCGCCGGGCCCGGGAGAGAAGATTGTCTTTTCCACCATTGACGTGGGCCGGCTGCGCCACGAACGCAGCGTCCGCGCGGGGCATCAGATGGTGGCCCATCTTCGGACGGAACTCTATCCCATGTACCGCAAACCGTTCTATCCCGCCGGTACGCTCAGCCGCGCCGAAGACTGCGCGCCCGCCATGCTCGAAAAGACGATTCACAAATCGAAAGAGCGGCTCGGTTACAACCGTCCGGAAAGCAAGCCACAGGCGCTGGCTGATGTGTTGGGGGAAGAGGGGTAAGGTTTTGGGTTGGGTGCCCCATCCTTGCCAAGGGCAAGGGTGGGGAAATGTTAATTGGGTTCCGCGCTACCTGCGCCTTCGGTTTGCTTTGTCAGGGCACGGCTTCAGCCGTGCCGAAAGAGAGTAACCCAAATAATTTCCTTGCGCCTTCAGGCGCTGAGGGCAGAGGCGATGTACAAAACACAGTGTAGAGAAGACGGCGGAAGCGCTACCGGAATTCGTTATCGGGCTGACGGGACCAAGCGGCGCTTCATGATCAGGATAAGGGTGACAATTCCCACCAACGTCGCCACCACCGAACCGTACTGCGCGAACGTCAGGCCGAAGTGGCGGACCTCGTTGATGCGCAGCGTATCCAAGTAGAACCGCACCGGGCCGTAGAGCAGCATGAAGAGGGTGAAGTAGAAGCCCGTGGGGCGCGGGCGGCGGTCGAGCAGCAGAAAGGTTCCCACGATGACGATCGTATAGAAGAACTCCAGCAGGCCCAGGTCGAAGCGCGCGCCCTCGGGATACTGCACCGCCAGCCAACTTGCGGTCTCAATGCCCGGATGATCGTGCGCCACGCTGCATCCGGCGCGTCCCAGAATCCAGGCGAAGGGGAAGGCGTAAGCCACCGCGTCGATATACTTCCATATCTCGCCGCTCGAGAGCTTCCGCCGCCGCAGCAGGACCCAGCCGCCCAGAATCCCGCCCGCGATTCCACCGATGGAAGATATGCCGTCCCAAATCCGTACCAGCGAAAACGGGTCTTCCAGCACGCGGCCGGGGGGCGAATAGAAGAAGACGAACGCCAAATGGGCGGTGAAGAATCCGGGAATCATCATCCACAGTGCCAGGTCGGCGGCGAGGTTCGCATCCAACCCGCGCTGCCCGGCGCGGCGCACCAGCATCCCGTAGCCCAGAAGCGCTCCCAAGGCCACCAGCGCGCCGAAGCTGTGGAGCGTCACCGGGCCGATCTGCAGAGTGGGTTGTTCGAAGTAAGGAAACACGGGCTACTCCGGTGAGTGGGTGGCCGAATCGGATGCTGTTGCGGACTTCGAGGCTTCCGACGTCGGGGCTTCGCGGGAGAGGCGGAAAGCCATGGTGTAATGGAGACCGGAGATCAGGGTCATGGCGGCGGCGGCGTAGATACACGGCTGCTTGAGCGGCGCCGTCCAGGAAAAGAACGCGGTTTCGGCGCCCAGTGCCGCCAGCAGCGTCCCGGCCTGCGCCACCGTGGTCAGTTTGCCGAAGATAGAGGGCGGGAAGGAGCGGTAGCCGGAAATCAGGCTGATCAGCAGGGCCGTGGCCAGGATGGTGATGTCGCGCGTCAGGACCATGATGGTTAGCCACCAGGGCAAAAGGCCTTGAGCGGCAAAGATAAGAAACGCGGTGGCCAGGAAAATCTTATCGGCAATGGGGTCGAGCGCAATACCCAGAGCGCTCTCCTGATGGAACCGTCGCGCTACCATCCCGTCGGCGAAGTCGCTTATGACGACGGCGGCCAGCACCACCAGCGACCATTCGTAGCGGTCGGAAAGCACCAGAAAGGCGAACAGCGGCACGAAGAGGATCCGCAGGATGGTGATCTGGTTTGCCGGGCTGAGAATTTTACTTGCCATGAATAATATTCAGACATCGACTCGAAACGTCATCGACTCGTTGCGGGAAGGAACTGAGAATATCCGGTTCCGGCAACCGGTGTCAATGGAATCGGAGCGCGGTGGATTCGCCGGGTGAAGTTACTCGGTTGCGGGGGAGGTGGAACCGGTTTCGATGCCGATGTATTCGAGCAGCGACACACCGACCTTTTCGCGGAAACGGTCCGCCAGGGAGGGAATCGAGCCGCTCGGTTCGTCCTTGGCGATTCGCTCCACCCGATGCATCGGGTAGAAGATCATCGTCAGGCCCACGGGGGATTCTTCGCCGGCGCGGATTTGGCGGATGAAATCGTCAAACGAGTAGATCTCCCACGCCGCGAATGGTGACCCCGGCCGGGGAGAGGGAGACTGACTGGCCCCAGAATTTCTCTTTCGGGTTGGCCAGGCTGATGATCACAATCGAATTCGGTTCGAGCACGCCGACTCCTCGTAAGGTTCCCGGGGCGGGAAACCGCACACACGCCTTGCCAAGGCTATCACGAAATAGGGCTTTGCCAAAGGTTGACCCTTTCTTTGGAGGCCGGAACGGCGGAAGCGGCTGCGAAGCTCGGGCTTATCCATTTGACAAACCCACTTAGCTAGAGGCTGGCTGGCTGCGTTGTGGGCGGGAATCTATTGGGTCTTATAAAGATTCGCTGTACGGACTCTATTATACACGATCTGCGCTCACGGCAGAGGCGGCAGAGGACGAGGCTGCTTAGACAGCACCGGGGTCTTCCCTTCTTCGATTCGCATAATCCCGTCGGTGGTAAGTGTGGTCGCCAGCGCCCGACCCGTCCACCGATCCACCCGCACCCAGGCAATGCTCCCAGGCCCATCATGCTGATATTCGTAGCGTGGAACCAGCGCATGCACCAAGATCGCCAGCACCACCAATACGATTCCGATCCACCAGTCGCGGCTTGAGATCATCTTTCTCTCGCTAGTCAACGTCGGGTTTTCAAGGTTCCGTTTTACCATATAAGCCCAAATCTATTTGCCGCTTTTCTTTTTGGGCTTGGGCTTGGCCTTCCCCGTGGGATGCTTCGGCATGTCAGCGGTCGGCTTGACCTGGAGGATCGCTGCGATTAGATCATCCTCGGCCGGGACGCGGATTTTGGTGCTTGCTTCTGGCATGTAGTGATGATACTTTAGTTGTCAAGTTTTTAATAGCGTGGTGTTCGATTCCGTCAATGAGCAGCATCCTAAAGGAGAGATGTTCGCTCAGATCGGCCCATGTGTAGCAAAAAATCGTTGCTATCAGCGTGTTTTGTGAATCGAAATAATTATAGCCTCGGACTTTGTGTTTTTTTGGGTGAAGCGTCTTATCCCAATCCTCACTGAGGATAGTCTCTTTACGAGAGGATGATAGGAGTTTGTCCCAGTGAAATCGGTTCTCTTCGAACCTTTCAAGAAGATGTGGCTTTACAATAAATTGTAGTTTGCGTTTAGGAGGGAGCATCATGCAACCTGAATATCATATCCGAAAGCTGTTGGAAGAATTTGTCTCTGGCCGGATTGACCACGAACAATTCCAAAAAGAATTTGCCTCTGTATGGTCTGCCGTTTCGGAATCCGCCGATGGAGAGGAACAGTTTCTAGCACACAAAGTACAATCCTTTTTGGCTGATTTTGTGGAAGACCTTGTTTCAGAACAGGAATTGAAGGGAAAGCTGTCGCGTATTGCTCTTCCCACACAACAACCTCCTGTCGTGATAAATATAGAGGAGGCGACTTTCCGCAAAGAGGAACAAGACTTCCGTTGGGGATTTCAGAGCGGTTCGAATACGCGCGAGATGGATTGGGAGACTGATTCTGCATCGAGTGAAACAATGATTTACAATGAATGCTATTAACCTTTCCCCTGTTTAGGAATATGCAGCAAGACTGAGAACTGATGGATAAAGGTTTCTTTAGATTCGGATAGCTCTATCGAAAACGTGTATGGACCGACAGCTAGAAATTGTAAGTTCTGGAGAGGAACTATTATCGTGGCCTTTCCGGGGTGCCGGACAAGGATTCCGCCAGTCCCTTCCACTAACGCCTTGCCATTTTCGAGATGGCTGAGTTTAATGCGAAAAGCAAAATCCCCAACCACATCAGATTCTACGGCGACGAAAAATGTCAGCGTTCTCGCCGAGAAAGGGATTTGGGGTACTGACATGTCTGGCGTGTACATCCCAATGATTAGGAGTTTCCCATTGTCCTCTTTCCTTACCTCGTCGCACATGATGGTGTAAAGATGCTTAATCGCCATTGTTTCTTGCCTCCGATACGCCGTGTGAAAAACGGTATGTTTCTCCGGTCACATGCTATTATACATTGTCGCTCGGCTGTTTCAGCATGAGTCGCTTTCCGCCCGTCATTTTCAAAGCCTCAACGACGCGCTTCATATCTGGAAGCCGTCGCACGTTGTACCGCCAGTCAAACTCGCGTAAATACTGGCCCATATACTTGCGGCTCCAATGGTGGTAAACCCCGATATTTCCACGCTTGACGATGGAAAAGTACCCCTCAACGCTGTTTGTGGTGATTTTGGATCCGCGTTCTCTCCGCACGTATTCGCCAGCCGAATGATTGACTTTGGAATGCCTACGCTTACCCACGGAGCCTTCCAACACGGTTGAAGAATCGGTCATGATGTGGGCTTTTTTCGATATCATTTCATCAACAATCGGCCTGATATTCCTGGCAGTGACGCGCTCGACAGGAAAGGAACGCACGGAACCGCCGCGCTGCAACACGGAAACAACCGGAGTTTTGTTGGCAACCGGGCTGGGATAATCTCTTGGCCTCTCACCTGGCCTTACGGCCTGTGATCCAACACGCAGCTTGCCTCCGATGTAGGTTTCGTCCACCTCAACAATTCCTTGGAAAACTCCCTTTGCTGGCTCTTGCGTTAGCGCCCAGCGGATGCGGTGTGCCATGAACCAAGCGGTTTGATAGCTCTTAATATCCAAATTCCGCATCAACTGGTGCGCAGAGATTCCTTTCTTCGATGAGGCCATGAGATGAATTGCCAGTAGCCATTTGTGCAAGGCGATGTGCGAGTCTGCAAAGATAGTCTTAACAGTTACGGTGAACTGTTTCCGGCAGCCCTTGCACTTCCATACACCCTTGCGCACGGGTCGCTTTGAGCCTTCCTTGGGCTTTAGCTGGTAGGCTTCGTTCACAAGTCCGCAATGTGGACACTCTGGACCATCAGTCCAGCGCATCCGCTCGATGTACTCACGGGCCGCGTTTTCGTCTCGATATTGTGGGGCAAGCAATCCGTTTTCGTTTTCCATGCCCCTAATGTATCATGGAAGAGTGGGTTTGTCAACTGGATAATCCCGGCGAAGCTTCTGGCGCGTTTCTCCGAGCTATAGTAGAATGATGCATTCCTTTTCCGATGTGTGGCGTGATTCAGCCCCGGATGAGGCCCTATAGCATAGGGAAGTCTTGCCTCTTTTATTTCATTACCGACTATAAATTCGAAGTACGTTTATACCTATGCAATTGAAACTTGCCCACAGCCCGGATTCCGACGACGCCTTCATGTTCTACGCCCTGGCGAAGGGGAAGGTGCCGACCGGGGATTTGGAGTTCGTCCACGTCCTCGAGGACATCGAGACGCTGAACCGGAAGGCGCTGGAGGGCGTCTACGACATCACGGCCATTTCCTTCCACGCCTATCCGTATCTGGCCGAGCAGTACGGGCTGCTCACCTGCGGGGCGAGTTTCGGCGAAGGGTACGGGCCGATTCTGGTGTCGCGAAAAAAAATGACTCTGGAAGAGGTGAAGGGGCGGCGCGTGGCCGTGCCCGGTAAGATGACCACCGCCTTTCTGACGCTCAAGCTGGTGCAGCCGGAGATTGACCCCGTCTTCGTGCCTTTCGACCGGGTGCTCGACACCATAGCGAAGGGGGAAGCCGAGGCCGGGCTGATTATCCACGAAGGCCAGTTGACGTTTGAAAAAGAAGGTTTCAAAAAGATCATCGACTTGGGCGAGTGGTGGCAGCAGCGGACCGGGTTGCCCTTGCCCTTGGGCGGCAATGCGGTCCGGCGGTCGCTGGGCACCGAGCGCATCAAAGAGATTGCCCGGTTGCTCAAAGCCAGCATTCAATATGGTCTCGATCATCGCCCAGAGACGTTGGAGTACGCCCTTCAATACGGTCGGGGCCTCGACCCGAGTCTTGCCGACCGTTTCGTAAACATGTATGTTAATCATTGGACACTCGATATTGGGGACCCGGGCCGCAAGTCGGTCCAAGACCTGCTCGATCTCGGTGCGGAAAAAGGAATCCTGCCTATGCGGGTCCGTGCGGAGTTCTTTTCCTAGTCTCTTAGGAGAAAACAAGAAAGGAAAGTCGATCTTATGGAATTAATCTCGGCCCATGTGGGCAACTATCCGCGCATCGGCGGCACGAAGGAGTTGCAGCTGCATCGCCGCACCATTGCGCAGTGGGAACGGAAGGAGAAGACCAACCAGGACCTTCGCGCCGCCGAAGATACGCTGACCGAATGGGCCTTGAAGGAGCAGCAGGAGGCGGGCGTCGGGCTGGCCACCGACGGGCTGATCCGTTGGTGCGACCCGATCTCGCATTTTGCCGGAAAGCTCAAAGGCACGAAGATCAACGGCTTGCTGCGCTTCTTCGATACGAATTGCTACTTCCGCCAGCCGGTGGTCGAGGGCCCTGTCAAGCGGACCGGGCCCTTGGTTGTAAGCGAATTTGAATTCGCCCGCAAGAACTCTTTGCTGCCGATCAAGCCGGTACTGACCGGTCCCTACACGCTGGCAAAGCTTTCCATTATCAATACAGGAGCCGGCGTAGCCGACTTGGCGGAGCAGTACGCTGCCGCATTGGCGGATGAGGTGGAAGCGCTGGTAAAGGCCGGGGCCGAGGTGATTCAGGTGGACGAGCCGGGGCTGCTCAAGGCCGGTGAGGAATATGCAGTTGCCGAAGCGGGACTGAAGCAGTTGGCGGCCAAGAAAGGGAAAGCTCGGTTGGTGCTTCACACCTATTTCGGCGACGCTGCTCCCCTCTACGACAAGTTGCAGGTGCTGCCGGTGGACGTATTGAGTTTCGACTTCACCTACAGCCCCAAGTTGGTTGACGTGATCGCCTCTGCCGGGTCGGAGAAAGCCGTAGGGTTCGGCCTGCTCGACGGGCGGAATACGAAAATGGAAGATGTCGGCGCCGTCGTCGGCGCTCTTCGAAAGATGGCGCCGAAGGTGAAAGGCTCGCCTTCCTATCTGACACTCTCTTGCGGCCTGGAATTCCTGCCGCGGGACCGCGCTTTTGGCAAGCTGAAACTGCTGGCTGCGGCGCAGAGTGCATTTTCGAAATCATAGGAGAAGACTGATTATGAGCCGCGAAAAACTTCGCGATTTGGGAATTGATCTTCCCTTGTTTCCCACCACCTCCGTCGGCAGCTTCCCGAAGCCGGACTACCTGATGAAGGCGCGGACGGAATTTGCCCGCAAGAACATCGATCGCGCCGACCTTGAAAAACTCGAAATGCAGGCGACCGAGTTTTGGATTCGCACCCAGGACCAGTTGGGCCTTGACGTGCTGGTGGACGGCGAGATGTACCGGGGCGACATGGTGGCCTACTTCGCCGAGCACTTGGCCGGTTTCGAGCGGGGACAACTGGTACGCTCGTACGGCAACCGCTACTATCACAAGCCGATCATTACCGGTGAGGTGAAGTGGAACGGGCCGATCACTCTCGACTGGTGGAAGTTCTCCCAGAACCTGACCCAGCGTCCCGTGAAGGGCATGTTGACGGGACCCTACACGGTGATGGACTGGTCGTTTAACGAGCACTATGCCGATCGCCGTGCCACCTGCCTGGCGCTGGCGAAGGAGATTCGCAAAGAGGTCGAAGCGCTGATCGAGGCCGGAGCCAAGATCATTCAAGTCGACGAACCGGCCATGTCTGTGCGTCCCGGAGAGCTGGAACTGACCATCGAGGGCCTGCACGCGGTAACAGACGGGCTGAAGGCTTACTTCATCACCCATATTTGTTACGGCGCGTTCGAGAAGATCTATCCGGGCATGCTCGGCTGCCCGGTGGACAACTTTGACCTGGAGTTGTCAAACAGCGGCTGCGACATGCTGGACCTGTTCAAGAAGAACGCTTACACGAAGGACATCAGTTTCGGCGTCGTAGATGTCCACGCGCACCGCATCGAGGATCAGGACTTGATTCAGGAACGGCTGAAGGAGGCGCTGGCCGTCATCCCGAAGGAGAGCGTCTGGGTAGACCCGGACTGCGGCCTGAAGACCCGAAGCGTGGAGGAGGCCATCGGAAAATTGAGCGCGATGGTTTCCGTGGTGAAATCCATGCGGGAAGGCTGAGCGGTTCCCTGCCACCCTCACGATTCCCTTTCCTTCCTTGCGCTCCGTTCTCCGGGGGCGTACAATTTAGTGGGCATAGTTGCAGAATTCAGGGAAGTCCTCCAAGATTGCCGGAGGGATCGGCGTAGGATGGACTAGCATTGATGAACGATTGACAGGCGCGGAAATCTCTATTCTTTGCGTAAAAAGCGCCTCGTGAAAAGGAACAGCCATGTTTCGGCTTGATGCGGAAAAGACGGTAGAATTTTGCGACGGCTTGAGGCGGCGCGATTTTCTTCATGCCGGCTCGCTGGCGCTGTTGGGGATGGGCCTGCCCGATTACCTCGGCTGGAAGGCGATAGGGGCGGTCAAGCCCGACAAAGACGTCAACTGTATTTTCATCTTCTTGCTGGGCGCGCCCAGCCAATTGGATACCTGGGACATGAAGCCGGAAGCGCCGGCGGAAATCCGCGGCCCCTACAAGCCGCTCCCCACCAACGTGCCGGGCATGCAGGTTTCGGAAATTTTCCCGCGCATGGCGCGGAATGCCGACAAGTTCGCCGTGCTCCGTTCCGTCTATCACACCGCCACGGCCGTCCACGATACCGGGCATCAGATGATGCAGACCGGCAGGCTCTTTCAAGGCGGCGTCCAGTATCCGCATGTGGGTTGCGTGGCCACCAAATTCCTGGGGCCGAAGAGCGACATTCCGCCGCACGTTCTGATTCCTCGCCCCATGGGGCCCACCGGCGGCAATATGCCGCACGGGCAGGACGCCGGATTTCTCGGCAAGACGTTCGACCCCTTCGTGCTGAACGCCGACCCTTCGGACCCGAACTTCAGGGTGCCCGACCTTCTGCCGCCCGACTACATTGCCTCCGTGCGCGTCGACCGGCGTCGAAAGCTGCGCAGCATGGTCGACGGCGCCGTCAAAGCTTTTGAGAACAGCCCAGACGCCAAGCTTCTGGACGCCAATTTCCAGCAAGCCTACACGTTGATGTCTTCCTCCGAGGCGCGCGAAGCCTTCGACCTCGGCGTCGAGCCCGACGCGCTCCGCGACAAATACGGGCGGAACCAGTTCGGCCAGGGGTGCCTGCTGGCGCGGCGGTTGATCGAGCGCGGCTGCCGCTTCGTGACGATCAATATGTTCGAGACCGTATTCAACGAGCTGACCTGGGACATCCACGGTTCGAAGCCGTTCACCGCCATCGGCTCGATGAAGGACTATTTGGGGCCGATGATGGACCACGCCTATAGCTCGTTGCTCGAAGACCTGAAGGACCGCGGCATGCTCGACAATACGTTGGTCGTCGCGACAGGTGAGTTCGGACGGACGCCGAAGATCAACCCGGCCGGCGGGCGCGACCACTGGCCGCAGTGCTGGTCGATGCTCTTCGCCGGAGGCGGGGTGAAGGGCGGGCAGACGGTGGGCGCATCCGACGACATCGGCGGGCACCCGAAGGACCGTCCGACGACACCGGCGGAAGTGGCAGCCACAATCTTCTACGCCCTGGGAATCGATCTCAATATCCAGCTCGAAGGGCCCTCCAGGCGCGTCGTGCCGCTGGTCGACCGCGATGCGAAGCCGATTTACGAGCTCTTTTCTTAAGTTTCCATTTGAGTGCCAAGGGAGGCGGTTTTGAGGTTGAGGACTCTCTCCACGCTCTCGGGTATCGTAATGGGCTGTGGGCTGGCGGCGGGATTTCCCCCCGAGGCACCGGAAAAACCCGGTGAGGGCGCGAGGCCTCGGCCTCGCCTTGAGCGCCTTGCCGTTTTCCCCGCCGAAGTTTCCCTGAATAGTCCTTATGCCACCCAGAGACTTGTTGTGGAAGCGTACTTTCCCGACGGGCATCAGGAGGACCGGACCGCGCAGGCGAAGTTTTCCTCCTCGGTGCCGGATGTTGCCGAGGTGGATGAGTTCGGCGTGGTGCGGGCCGTCGCGGACGGCGATGCCGTGATTACCGTAACCGCCGGGCAGCATCGTACTGCGGTTCCCGTCTCAGTTCCTGTCAAAGTCCGCAACATGAAGAAGGCCTTTACCTGGAGTTTCCGGAATCACGTCGTCCCGGTCATGACCAAGGCCGGGTGCAACTCCGGCCCCTGCCACGGAGCGGCGGCCGGGAAGAACGGCTTCAAGCTGACCTTGCGCGGGTACGACCCCCAGATGGACTATCAAGTGCTGACGCGGCAGGCCGTCGGGCGGCGCGTTGTGAAGCGGGAACCGGCGCGGAGTCTGATCCTGCTCAAGCCGACCCTGGCGATCGCACACGGCGGCGGAAAGCGGTTCGACGTCGATTCGAAAAGCTACCGGATCATCTCCGAATGGATTGCGGCGGGTACGCCCGCGCCTTCTTTGCGGGTGCCTCGGTTGGAGCGCGTGGAAGTGTTGCCGAGTGAAGTTCTGCTCCGTCCGGGGGCCGAGCAGCAGGTGGTAGTGCTGGCGCATTTCTCCGACGGCCGCGTTCAGGACGTCACCCCCTGGGCCAAGTTCGAGAGTACGGAAGCGGGCGTTGCCGGCGTCGACCAAACCGGTTGGGTCCGAATGCAGGGCTACGGTGAGGCGGCCGTGACGGTCTGGTATATGAGCAAGGTGGCGATTGCGCGGCTTACGGTGCCGTTCCCGAACCGGGTGAATCCTGACGTCTATCGGCGCGCGGCGCGGAACAACTATATCGACGAGTTGGTTCTTGAAAAGCTGGAGCGGCTGCGCATCCCTCCCTCAGTGCGATCGACCGGCAGCGAATTCCTGCGCCGCGTCTATTTGGATACGATCGGCGTTCTTCCCACCGCCGCCGAAGCCGAAGAGTTTCTCCAGGACCCTTCCCCCGACAAGCGAGAAAAGTTGATCGACGCGCTGCTCACCCGGCCCGAGTTCGTCGACTACTGGGCCCACAAGTGGGCCGACGTGCTTCTGCTCAGGGGTCGGAGCCAGGAAGATGTGACCGGCGGCAGCCTGCCTTCGAACACCCTGCGCAGCTATTACCATTGGCTCCGCGAGAGCGTCGAGACCAACAAGCCGTGGGACCGCTTCGTGTGGGAGCTGCTGGTCTCTTCCGGGTCGAATCTGGAAAACGGCGCCGTCAATTTCCTGGTGACGAACAGCGAGGCGCGGAATGCTTCCGAAAACGTCGCCAAAGCTTTCCTGGGTCTCAGCCTCAATTGTGCCAAGTGCCACGACCATCCGTTGGAGAAGTGGACCCAGAATGATTACTACGCCATGGCGAACCTGTTCGCGCGCGTCGGGCGGAAGGACGGGCGACGCAAGGGCGAAGTGATCGTCTTTACGAAAGCCTCGGGAGAAGTCCAACACCCGCGCCTGGGCCGCCCGCTCCGGCCGCGGACGCTCACCGGCGCTCCACTCGAATTCGAGGCCGCCGTCGACCGCCGCCGTCACTTGGCCGAGTGGCTTACCTCCGAGGAGAATCCGCTGTTCGCGCGGACGCTGGTCAACCGCGTCTGGGGGAATTTCATGGGGCGCGGCTTGGTGGACCCGGTCGACGACATGCGGACTACCAACCCCGCCGCCAACGAGAAAGTGTTGGCGGCGCTGACGAAGGATTTCGTGGAGCACGGTTTCGACGTGGAATATCTGATCCGGCTGATTCTCCGCTCGGCGACCTATCAGCGTTCTTCGGAACCGAACGAACTGAACGCCGACGACGAGAAATACAATTCGCACTATTTGCCCAGGCGTCTTCCGGCGGAGGTCATCCTGGACGCCGTCTCGCAGGTGACTGGAGTTCCGGAAAACTTTTCCGGGTACCCGCGCGGCACACGCGCCCTCCAGCTGCCGGACTCGAAAGTGAAGTCGTATTTCCTGACCACCTTCGGGCGCAACCCGCGCGAGGTGACCGACGAGAGCGAACGGGAGTCCTCGCCCAGCGTCACGCAGGTGCTTCACATCACGAACGGCGAGACGCTCAACCGAAAGCTGAGGGCCGCCGGCGGCGCGGTGGATATGCTCATCAAGCTGAAACTGTCGCCGGAGAGGACCCTCGATCACCTCTATCTTTCCGCCTTCAGCCGTTACCCAACCGAGGCGGAACGGGAAAAACTGGTTCGGGCGATGGGGCATGCCGACCGAGCCGGCCGAGAAGCGGGCCTTCCCGCCCAGGAGAGCCGTCGGCAGGCGCTGCAGGACCTCTCCTGGGCGGTGCTGACGAGCAAGGAGTTTCTTTTTAATCATTAGGGTATTAGGGGTAGATAGGTGTAGGCAGGCGGATGAAAATTCCCCGAAAGGCGAAATGAAAACAGGGCGCGTACTTTTGGCCGGGTTGGCGGCGGTTCTTTTGTGCGGGACCTTCATAGCCACGGCACGGGGAGCCGAAGAGAGCCAAAATACCGGTTTCCCTCCCGAGGTAGGAGCCATCTTTCAGGGGAATTGCGTGATCTGCCACAGCGGCCAATCGAAGATGGGCGGGCTGGTTCTGGAAACCCGCGAGGACTTGCTGAAGGGAGGCGCCCACGGGGCGGCGATTGTCGCCGGCAACCCGGAGGCGAGCCGTATGGTGCAGATGCTCGAAGGCAAGCTCCAGCCCCAAATGCCGATGGGCGGTGAGTTGAAAGAGACGGAAATTGCCGCCATCAAAGCCTGGATTCACTCCGGCGCGCCTCGGTCGAATGTCGGCCGAGTTCCCGGCCCCGTGGCGGTTCCTTCGATTCCCGACATCCGCCCCACGGTGGACGTCTCCCCGCAAGTGGGCGCGCTGGCCTTCAGCCCGGACGGCAAGCGGCTGGCGGTGGGCGGCTACCGTGAAGTGCGCATTCTGAATGTCGCCGATGGGTCCGAGTGGGCGCGGCTCGAAGGTCATGCGGAAGTGGTGCGCGGCGTGGCCTTCAGCCCGGACGGCAAGCTTCTGGCCGCAGCCGGAGGACTACCCGCACGGTCGGGCGAAGTCAAAATTTGGAACTTGGAGACGCGCGAGCCGGTCCACACGATTCAAGCGCATGACGATTGCATCTATGCGGTGGCGTTCAGTCCCGAGGGAAATCGCGTGGCGACGGGCAGCTACGACAAACTGATCTACCTTTGGGACGTCGAGACGGGAAAACAGGTGAAGCGGCTCAAGGACCATATCGACGCCGTTTTCTCGCTGGCCTTCAGCGCGGACGGCAAGTGGCTGGCCTCGGCGGCGCAGGACAGCAGCGTAAAGATTTGGGACGCCGCTTCCGGCGAGCGCCTCTACACGTTGAGCGAACCGCTCGACTCTCTCTATTCGCTCACCTTTCATCCTTCCGGCCGCCGCTTGGCCGCAGGGGGAGTGGACAGGGTGATCCGCGTCTGGGACCTGACCCGGAAAGGCGGGAACCTGGTTCAATCGATGATCGGTCACGAAGCGGCCATCCTGCGCACGGCGTTTTCTCCCGACGGGAAGACACTGATTACGGCGGCGGAAGACGGCAGGGTAAAAATCTGGGACGCAGAGACGCTGAGAGAGCGGAAGGTGATCGAGGGACAGTCGGATTGGGTCATGGCGCTTACGTTTGACCCGGAAGGCGATCGGCTGGCCGTGGGACGCTACGACGGCTCGGTCAGCCTGTACGAGACGACGAGCTACCGGGAAACAGCACGGATGGGGTTCGGGAAGGAACCGGAATTGAATTTGCAGATGGGGAACGATCGATGAAGATGAAACCGCTACGAACTTGCCTGGGGACGCTGACTCTTATTCTGTGCGGGCTCGGGCCCGGTCTGGGGCTTGGGCCGGGCGTGTGGGCTGCGGGACCGACGGTGCCGCCCGACATCACATATTTTTCGCCCCGAGGCGGAATGCAGGGAGCTACGGTCACCTTCACGGTGCGCGGACGGAATCTGGGCGAGGCCGTGGGAGTGGTGGTCAGCAACCCCGGGATGGAGGGACGAATCCTCAGCTTGCGGCCTCTGCCTCCTCCCAAGTCGGCTTTCGGCTTCAAATCCATCTTCGGCGACGTTTTTGAGGCGCCTCCTTTTGAAGCGACCGTGGAATTGAAGATCGGCGTGGACGCGCCGGTCGGGGTCCACGGCTTTCGGATTTTTACGCCGTTGGGTACGACGCCTGAGGTGCCCTTCGCCGTCGGCGCGTGGAAGGAAGTGCGGGAGTCGTCGGGTGACGGGATGTCCGGAAGGGGAAGCTGGGCGGAACTTCCCGCCACCTTTGTCGGGACTCTGAGCGAAGCGGGCGACGTGGATGAGTTTCGCTTCCGCGGCCGCGCCGGACAGGAGCTGGTTTTTGCGGTGGTCGCAGCAAGTGTCGGTTCGTCCTTGGAGCCGGTGCTGGAGTTGGTTGACGCCGAAGGAAAGCGAGTGGCGGAAAGCGGTTCCGGGGCGAACGAAGACATCGTCTTGGGAGCGGCGATTCCGGCCGACGGCGACTACACGCTTCGCATCTCCGATTACGAGCGTCGAGGCGGGGATGGCTTTCCCTACCGCATCAACGCCGGAGAGTTCCCTTACATCACCGGCGTTTTCCCGCTCGGCGTTCCCAAAGGAAAGCCGAGCACGATTCGCCTGGAGGGTTACAACCTGAAGGGTGCGGAAACGATCAGGGTCGAGCCGCCCGCCGACGTCGGACTCTGGGATACGTTTCCGGTTTGGGCCGAAACGGAGAAAGGGAGGTCGCTCAATGCCGTCCGCCTGGCCGTGGGCGAGTACCGGGAACTGACGGAAAAGGAGAAGGGCACGGGATTAAAGAGCGCCACCCGGGTTCGGGCTCCGGTGACCGTCAATGGACGCATCGAGGGATTCGATCCGGAAGGGGCCCAAGTCGCGGATGAGGATCTCTTCCGATTCCATGCGCGCCAAGGGGAAATGATCATCCTGGAGGTTCAGGCGGACCGGCTCGGCTCGCGGCTGGATTCGGTCCTGGAAGTTTTGGACGCGGACGGCAAGCTTGTACCCCGCGCTACGCTGCGCGCGGTTTTGAAATCTTCCGTGGTTTTCCGGTCGCAGGACTCCTCGTCCCCGAGTATCCGAATGGAGCCGGTGAAGGGCCTCGGCGTGGGCGATTATATATTGATCGATGAGGAGGTGATCCGACTGGCGCGTATGCCCGAGCAGCCAGACGAAGATCATCACTTCGAGCAATTCATGGGGCGGCGGCGGGCGGCGCTGGGTACCACGCCCATGGCGCACGCAATAGATGCCGCCGCCTACAAGGTGCAGATTCATCCCGCCGGGTCCGGGTTCCCGCCGAACGGGTTGCCGGTGGTTGATCTCTATTGGCGCAATGACGACGGCGGTGTGATGCGGGGACGAGATTCGCGTCTGGAGTTCGTGCCGCCCGCCGACGGCGATTATTACGTCCGCTTGCGGGACGTGCAGAGGCTCGCAGGGCGCGACCGCGCCTACCGGTTGACACTTAGGCCCCCGCAGCCCGACTTTATGCTGATGGAAGGGAGGTCTCCGAAATTCCGTGGCGGAAGTCCCATGAAAGGGGTGAACGTTCCTCGCGGAGGAACCGTCCCGATCATGATCGCCGTCGAGCGGCGAGACGGCTTTGAGGGAAGAATTCGGGTCGAAATCGCCGGTCTGCTGAAGGGGCTGTCGGCCCCGCCCGGGTTTGTCGAACCCGGTCAAGAGACGACCGTCCTGGCTCTCTCGGCCTCCCCCCAGGCTTCGCTGCCAGCGGGGCGCGCCGTGCCGCTCCAAATTGTCGGTCGGGCGATGATCGCCGGGCGTGAAACGGTGCGGCAGATGGATTGGAAAAAAAATCTCAACATTGTGGCCTTGATGCCGAGGCCCGACGTTGCCATTTCCCTCGACACCGAGGTGTTGACCCTCCAGCCCGGCGAAGAGAAGAGAGTGGCCATCCGCATTCGGCGGGCGCCGGGATTCGAAGAGCGCGTCCCATTTCAGGTGGTGAATTTGCCGCCGGGCGTGGTGGTGGTCAATTCCGGGCTGAACGGGATTAACATTGCCGAGAAGGAAAACGAGGGGGAGTTTTGGTTGCGGGCCGAGCCTGCCGCTCAAGCTGCGGACCAGCTGATTTGGACTTCCGGGCGGATTGAATCGAATAATGCCATCCTGGTCCTGGGGCCTCCGATTCGCCTAAAGGTGGTTCGTGAGGAGGTCGCTCAGGGGAGGGAGGGGAGATAGTTGCTGGTTTTCCCTCGAACCTTGCCTGGATCGTAAGCCCTTTTCAACCCCGCTTTTTCCCCGGCAAGCGGGCTCAATTTGACAACTTCCGATTCGTGGGCGAAAATGGTGTCTTGGAGACTTTTCCCAGGGGGTCCATGGCATGCTGAAGAAGCAGCTCAAGTTCATCGTCGGCGTCGGCATCATTATTGCTGCCGTGGCGTGGCAGGTGATCGTCGGGGTTCAGAAAAACCAAACCTATTACATTACGGTGGCGGAACTGGAGGAGTCTCCGAATTACCAGAAACGTCTCCGCGTGATCGGCATTGTCGAGCCGGGCTCCATCGAGCGCGAAAACGGAGATCTGAAATTTCGCCTCTCCCAGGATGAGGCGGCCATTTCGGTTCTCTATGTGGGCGACGAGACCCCGCCGGATACCTTCGTCGATAACGCCGAGGGAATTGTCGAAGGCCGCTACACGCGGGAGGAAGTTTTCCATGCGGAAAAGATTCAAGCCCGCTGTACGTCCAAGTACGAAGCGGGGAAATACGAAGTCGGGGATTACGAAAAAGGGAATTACGCGACTGGAAAGCCGCAATCGGAACCCGCAACTCCCAAAACCGATTCCAACAGGTAACTTCTCATGCATCATGTAGGAAGTTTGTCGCTGATTGCCGCGCTGGCGTTCGCAGGCTACGCGATGGTCGCCGGATTCACTTCCGGTCAGCGGGCCGACCGTCCGTTGTTGCGGAGCGCTGAACGGGCGGTCTACGGCTTTCTGGGCATGATCACCTTAGCGGTGGTGGCTTTGGAAATCCTCATCCTGAAGGATGCCTTCCACATCGAATATATCGCCTCGCACTCGAACATCTCGCTGCCGCTCTTCTACAAGTTTTCCGTTCTCTGGAGTGGGCAGGAAGGCTCGCTGCTGTTTTGGACCTGGTTGGTGGCGGGCTATTGCGCCGTCGTCGTATACCAGAACCGCCGCCGCAACCTTCAACTGCTGCCCTATGTGATCGGGATTAGCATGGTCACGGCGGTGTTCTTCGCCTCCCTCACGCTCTTCATTGAGAATCCGTTTCAAGAGCTGGTATTTGACACCGGGGAGGGGCTGGTGCAAGGGTTTATGCCGCCCGACGGGAGAGGCCTGAACCCGATCCTGCAACATCCGGCCATGGTCATCCACCCGCCGATGCTTTATCTGGGCTTTACCGGGTTCCTAATTCCATTTGCTTTCGCCATGGCGGCGCTCTGGACCCGCCAGCCGGGAGAAAATTGGATCCGCACCACGCGGCGCTGGACCATGGTGCCGTGGCTGTTTCTCAGTATGGGAGTCCTGCTGGGCGGGTTTTGGGCGTATGCGACGCTCGGTTGGGGCGGTTACTGGGGTTGGGACCCGGTGGAAAATGCCTCACTGCTGCCGTGGCTTTCCGGTACCGCCTTTCTCCATTCGGTGATGATCCAGGAGCGGCGCGGTATGTTGAAGGTCTGGAACGTGGTGCTGGTGATGGTTACGTTCTTTCTCTGCATCTTCGGAACGTATTTGACGCGGAGCGGCATCATCTCTTCGGTTCATACCTTCGCGCAATCTCCCCTGGGCATCTATATGGGTCTCTTCCTGGCGGTGATTGTCACCGGCTCGTTGGTGTTGCTGTTCCGCCGGCTGGACTACCTGCGAAGCGACAATAAACTCGATTCGATAGTCTCGCGGGAGAGCGGCTTCCTGTTCAACAATTGGATTCTTCTGGCGGCCATCTTCGCGGTGCTTTGCGGGACGATGTTTCCGATTCTCTCGGAAGCCGTCGTGGGTGTAAAGATCAGCGTCGGGCCGCCTTGGTTCAATCAAGTGGTCGTGCCCTTCGGGTTGATGCTGCTGTTTCTAACCGGCGTCGGACCGCTGCTGGCATGGCGGAAAACATCGGTCGAAAGCCTCCGGCGGAATTTCTTCCGGCCGGTGCTGGGCGGATTGACGGCAGGCTGGTTGATGGCCGTGGGGATCTACGTTTCCGAATCGAAGGGGGAGAAGTACCTGCTGGCGCCGCTGCTCTTTACGCTGCTGGTCGCCTGGTTCTGGGAAAGCCTGAAGCGGAATCACTACTGGCCCATCATGGCCGGCGTGGCGGGATTGGTTCTTCTCTTCTACTTCACGCATGAGGACCTCTATCCGCTGGTGACGGTGATGCTGTGCGCCTTCGTCACTTGGACCATCGTGGTGGAGTTTGTGAAGGGAGCCAGGATCCGGCAGAAGAGTACCGGTGAGGGTTTCTTCGCTGCCATGTACGGCTTGGTGATGCGGAACACGCGCCGTTACGGCGGCTACGTGATTCACTTCGGCATCGTGCTGCTGTTCGTGGGTTTTGTCGGCAAGGCCTTTACGGTTCATGATAAGGCCGTCGTTCGCGAAGGAGAAGAATTCAGCATCGGCCGTTACTCGCTGCGCGTGGAGAAGCTCAGTAAAGGCGAGAATCCGAACTATCTTTATGACCGCGCCGTGCTGTCGGTGGCCAAAGGGGACAAATTCCTCGGAACCATGACTCCCGAAAGGCGCTTCTTCAAAGCCAGCGAGCAGCCGACCTCGGTGGTGGCGATTCGTTCGCTTCCTCACTCCTTCATCGAGGATTTCTATGTGGTTTATGCGGCCCGGGACGAGCGGAACGGTACGGCGGTTTTTGAGGCCTATGTCAACCCTCTGGTCACCTGGGTCTGGATTGGCGGCATCGTCACATTCCTGGGGACGCTGCTGGCCTTGGTGCCGAGCGTGGCGGAGCGCCGCGCCGCCCCGCAGGAGCAGGAGACGAAAGTGCCGGCGACGAGGGAGCCGGTCTTCGCGCGGTCCGACTCGACCTAAAAGACACGACCAAACAGAGAGACCATGCGATACTCGATTTTTATCTTGATGCTCGTGACGCTTCTTCTGCCGGGATCTCTCCCGGGGCAATTGGTTGATAAGGGAGCGGTTGATAAAGAGAGGGTCGATGAGGTGGCTGCCCAGCTTCTTTGCCAGTGCGGCTGCGCTCACCCGCTTCCCGACTGCGGCATGCACCAGTGTCATTCGCGGGGACCGATGACGGCCCGCGTCGAAAAGGCGCTGGCGGAAGGAAAAACGGCGGGGGAGATTTTTCAGGAGTTCGCCCTGAAGTACGGCGTGCAGGTATTGGCCGTTCCTCCGGCCGAAGGGTTCAATCTTCTGGTCTGGGTTTTACCCGGCTTTGCCGGAGGGGTTGGCCTGCTGTTGGTCGGCAGCGTCGTCGCCGCGCTGCGAAAGAAGAAGGAGTCCACCGATGGGGTGGACAAGGCTCTGCTCGTAAAAGTTGAAAAAGAGTTAAAAAAACATTCCGAATAGTCGAGTCCGGAACCTCACGAAGAATATGCCGCTTCTTTTCACTTCTCTGCTGATCGTCGTCGTCGTCGGGCTGGTCCTGGAGCCGGTCTTTCGGTCCCCCTCGTTCAGGGAGCAGGCGGTTTTGCCGGGACCGGATCCCCGCCGGCATCTCGAAGAGCAGCGGAAGATGATCTACGACAACGTCAAGGATTTGGAATTCGAGTATCAGGCCGGGAAGCTCTCCGAGGAAGACTACCAGCGCACGCGGCAGGAGTATATGACGGAGGCGGGCGGGCTGATGGCGCGCGAGATGGGACTGGGAGGGACTGCTGCGGCGCCGAGAGGCGGCGAAACGGCCGCCGCCGCCGAACCGCGCTGCCCCCAGTGCGGATTTATGAATTCTCCGAAAATGAAATTCTGCGGTGAATGCGGCGTCCGCCTCGCTGCGCCGAACGCCTAATCTCACCATGATTCCGATCCGCCACCCGAGTTTCCCTCCCCCACGTAAATTGTCTTGCGCCGGAATCTTTCTCGCTCTCTTGACCTGTGCAGGAACGATGACGGGCCAGCAATACGAAATTCGAGGAAAAGTGATGAACCGAACTCGGAACCGCCCCGTGCCGAACCAAACCATTGAAGTAGTGGCGGTACGCGAGGGCATGCAGACGGTGAAGACCGTGAAGACGGATGGGGAGGGCATGTTCCGAATCCCTTCAGCCGAACTCGACTCCCAGGGAGTCTTTCTTATGCATTTTTTCTATGACGACGTCCGGTACGATACGCCGCTCGACCTTTCCGGAAATCGGGAGATGGAAATCGCGGTGTATGACAAATCCGCCGAGGTGGGCGACGCCGTCCGCATTCGGAGGGCGACAGTTCATTTGCGCGCCGAAGGATCGCGGATGAAAATCGAGCAGGCCTATGAAGTGGTGAATGCCGGAACCCCGCCCCGAGTCTTCGCCGGCGCGCAAGGTACCTTTCAGGTGCAGGTGGATTCGGCCGCTCCGCCGCGAATCAGCGCCATCGCCGTTATGGGTCTCCCCATCCCGCAGCAGGTGGACCCCACCGGGCGGCCGAACGAATACCGCATCTACTACCCGATGAAGCCCGGCGCGACGATTGTTCATGTCTCCTATGAGACGGACTACGCGGGCGGCGAGTACGAATTTCATGACCGGGTCTCGTATCCCATCGACCGGCTTGAGGTGTTACTTTCGCCCTCCGAGCTGGCGGGGGCATCTTCTCTTCTCGCCGCGGAGGGAGTGGATTCCCAGATGCAGGTGGCGCGGTGGGAGGCAGAGAGCGTCCGTGCGGGCGTTCCGTTTGAGATCCGTGTTACCGGCGCTGCGGCTCCGGCCGGGTCTGCTCCGCCTCAGGTTGCGGCAAGCGAACCCTCCGCCGGAGACGAGCTGGTCTGCACCGTCCCGAACGCTGTGGACCGTTACCAGGTTTCTCTGGTCCTATCCATTTTTCTGGTGCTGGTCGCCGGGGCCGGGTTTTCCCTGCGGAAATCCCGTCGGGACGGACGAGCCGCTTGACGAGTTTCCCGGTTCGCGGGAATCCGGTGTCCAAAACCGCCGCGACGGTGATAGACTTTTCTCGGTTCGGGTCCGCCTGTTGTCCCCTCCAAATTGATCGGAAATCAACTCTTATGGAAACTGAACAGACGGCGACCGGCGGGTCTGTGCATATGTCATTGCCGATACTTGAACTGCGCGACGTGTGGAAGCTCTACGGGCTCACCGCCGCGCTGGCAGGGGTATCGCTCCGCGTCGCCGCCGGGGAAGCCCTCCTGCTCTACGGACCGAACGGCGCGGGCAAATCGACGCTGCTGCGCTCGCTTGCTTCTTTAATTCGTCCCTCGCAAGGCGATATCCTCTGGCGGGGTGAGCGTACCGTGAAACAATTAGAGAAGTACCGTCGCGCCGTCGGCTTTGTCTCGCACGCCAGTTTTCTCTATCCAGACCTTACGCCGCGGGAAAATCTCCGATTTTTTGCCAAGCTGTTCGGTCTGGATTTTGATGATGGTTGGTGCGAAACCGCGCTGGAATCCTTCGGCATGCAGCGACGTGCCGATGACCCGGTGCGAAACCTCTCGCGCGGCTTGCAGCAGCGCGTTTCGCTGGCGCGCGCCTTGATTCACGATCCGGAAATTCTGCTGCTCGACGAGCCCTTTACCGGACTCGATGAAGCGAGCGTCGAACTGTTCATCGAACGGTTGCGCCGGGAGCGGGAGCGGGGCCGATGTATCTTCCTCGCCACGCACAATTTTAAGCGCGGCGCGGCGGTGGCGCGCCGCCTGCTGCGGATGGACCAGGGCCGCGTGGTACACGATGGTTCTGTGAACAATGGGCAGGTGAGCGATTAGGATGCTGGGTAAAATCGCAGCCGTATTTCTGAAAGATTTAACTCTCGAATGGCGCCGTCGCGAAGCCTTGGTGACCATTTGCCTATTCAGTATCCTCATCGTTTTTATTTTTAGGTTGAATTTCGGGCTTGACCCTACCCGCGAGGAGACCTTTCGTCTTTTGCCCGGCCTGCTCTGGGTGGCCTTCGCTTTTTCAGGAGTGTGGGGATGCAATCGGTCGTTCGCCTCGGAGAAAGAGAATGGCTGCATGGATGCCGTAATCCTGACTCCCATGGACCCGGGCATTCTCTATCTGGGAAAAGTGCTCGCGAACTTGCTGTTTATCTTGGTCGCGGAACTCGTGGTGGTACTGGTTACGGTGATTTGGTTCAATCTTGACTTCAGGCAGTCGCTGAACGGTTGGTTGTTTCTCTCGATTTTTCTCGGTACCCTGGGCTATGTCGCCGTAGGAACCCTGTTTGCCGCCATTGCCGTCAATACCAGAATGCGGGAAGTGATGCTGCCCATCTTTCACTTCCCGGTTGCCGTGCCGGTTTTCATCTACGCCGTCGGGGCGACATCGGGCTCGCTCCGGGGGCAGCCTGTAGAAGAATTCAGTTATGAGCTGCAAATGCTTGTGTCGATTGGGATCATTTTCACAGTGGTTTCCTATATGCTTTTTGAGTTTGTAACCGAGGAGTAGACCGATGGCAAAACCTCGCAGCCCTTTCTCCGTACTCTTTGTGGGCGTGACCCTGCTGTGGATGTTTGCGGCACTCTACATGACTTTTATCTACGCGCCGGAAGAAGCCACCATGGGCCCGGTGCAGCGAATCTTTTATTTCCACGTCGGGTCGGGTTGGACGGCCTTTCTTGCCTACTTCCTCGTCTTCGTCGGCAGCGTCCGGTATCTGGCCACACGAAGCGTGAGGGCGGACATCTTCGCGCACAGTGCCGGAGAAGTCGGCCTTGTTTTTTGCAGTCTCGTTCTTACCACCGGCCCGCTCTGGGCCAAGCCCGTCTGGGGCGTCTGGTGGCCGTGGGACGCGCGCATCACGTTGACGTTCGTTCTCTGGCTGCTGTTCGTCTCTTATTTGGTCCTGCGCGACTACTTCGGCGAGTCGGACCGCTCGGCGGCGCTGGGCGCGGTGGTGGGCATTGTCGGTTTCATCGTCGTGCCGCTCGACTACTTCGCCATCCGCTGGTGGCGAACGCATCATCCTTCTCCCGTGGTGATGGCGGGAGAAGGCGCGGGGCTTGATCCGCGAATGTGGATTGCGCTGATGGTCACGTTCGGCGCGATGGTAACTCTCTTTTCATTCTTACTCTGGCAACGGTTTACGATTCGAAAGGTTGAGAAAGCGATCTTCGCCGTTCGCCGGCGGTTGATCTTTTTAGGAAAGAGCTGAAACTTCCCGCCCTCGGTGCGGGATAAAACTTTGAGGTGCTCCTGCGATGGGAATGAATTATCTGGTTGCGGCGTATGCGGTGATTTGGGTGGTGCTGGGGTTCTATATCATTCGTATCTTCCTCCGGCAGGGGAGGCTGCTGAGAGAGCTGGAACGGTTGCAGCAGGAGGTGAAGGACTTGGGCCTGGGAAGCTCCAAGGACTCTTCCTCCGCCTGACCGGCTCTCCTTCGTTCTGTTCTTTGGGAATCCTTCCTAAGAATTCCCCTCAGAAAAAAGAGAAGCTTAGGTTCTGGAAAAGGGGAGAAGTACGGCCGGCTGTGTGAGTTTTCCTAGACCTTGGAGTGGATCACGCGGACAGCGGGCAGCCCGTCGGCTTCCTGTTCGAGTTCGAGGTCGTAGAAGATGGTCGGACTCTCCTTCTTGAGGACCTTGAAGATTTCGACGGCCAGCAAGCGGATCTCCGTATCGGCATGCGGATTGCCGCGCAGTTCCAGAAAGTGCCGCCAGGAGCGGGAATTCCCGGTGACGAAGATCTTCGTCTCGCAAGCGTTGGGCAAGATGGAACGGGCGGCCTGACGCGCCAGTTTCCGGCGGTCGCGGCCGGACATATCCGGATACTTCTCCCTCACGTATTCGGTCGACATTTCCGCCAACTCTTTATAGGCTTGGCGGACGGTATCGATGGCCGCGGCCCACTTGTTGCGCAACGCTTCGTTCTCCTGGTAGAGCGGAGGGACGACGTAGCGGGCTGAGCTTTCGTCGACGTAGCGTTGTGAAAGCTGCGAGTAGCCGAACCCGGCGCGGTGGCGGACCAGTTCATGCGTCAAGGAGCGGCTGACGCCCGTAATCAGCAGGTTCCAGACCGCGTGCTCCAGCACGCTGCCGTGCTTCGAAGAAAGAATGTTTTGGAGATATTCGAGGTTCGTCTTCCTTCCCTTGCCGAAAGACATGTAGCATGTGCGTCCGGCCACCTCTGCCAGGATTTCTGCCGGCACGGGCGTGTCGGTAGAAAAAGCTATCCCTTCGTCTTCAAGGAAGCGGTGCAGTTCTTCGTACAAGACCGCTTGCTTGCCGAGCAGATAAACCTTCGTGCGGTTTACGTAGGGATGAGAGTTCGAGTTCACTGGCGAATCGGATCCTGAGGGGCAGGCTATCCCGTGCGGTCCCCACTTACCCGAGGACGTTGAACCATCAGAAAGTGAAAATCAAAATCAACGTTGATGATGATTTCGCGACGGCGAAGCTCGCCGCAGGACTAGTTCTCGGAGGCCACCGTGGAGGTCACCTTCGGCGCCCGGTCGCCGTACTTGCGGCGGAATCGTTCCACCCGCCCGGCGCTGTCCACCAGTTTCTGCTTTCCGGTAAAGAAAGGGTGACAGTCCGAGCATATTTCCAAGCGGATGTCCCCCTTGTGCGTGGAGCGGGTCCGAAAGTTGTTCCCGCACGCGCAGGTGACGTTTATTTCCTGGTAATCGGGATGAATACTTTGTTTCATAGGAAATCCTATTGAGGCGTTCAAGTCCGAAAGGTTATTTTATACTGAGCCCGCGATCCTTGCAATCCCCCCTGTTAACAGATTGATTTATTGAGGGTTTAGGGAAGCTTGCAGGTCGTGGCGGCATCTTGACGCCCTTTTGCAGCGGATCGGTTTCTGCTCGGGTTCCATCTAAATAAAGCAGCCTGTCCTGTAAGGGTGACGGAGAGCCGCGTGTGTGATAGAAATGGGCGCGGAGGGAAAAAACCTCACCATGGAAGCAATTGCCGCAGCCGCAGGCTGCCTCATTACCTACTTTATTGGCTACCGTCTCTACGGGCGGTATTTAGGACGCAAAATTTTCGAGCTGGACCCCACGCGTTCGACCCCGGCGCACGAGCTGCGCGATGATATTGACTATATCCCGACGCGGAAGTACATCCTGTTCGGGCACCACTACGCCTCGATTACCGGCCTCTCGCCGATGCTCGGCCCAGCGATTGCCGTCATCTGGGGCTGGCTGCCCGGTATGTTGTGGGTCGTGCTGGGGACGCTGTTCATCGGTGCGGTGCACGACTTCGGGGCTTTGGTGGTTTCCATGCGCGCCCGGGGGTTGAGCATCGGCAAGGTCGCTGAGGGTATCATCGGCCCGCGCGCGAAGAGCCTCTTTCACATCCTGATCTTTTTCCTCGTCTCGCTGGCCATGGGCGTCTTCGTCTACATTTGTTCCAGGCTGTTTACGGATGAGTTCTACCCGCAGGCCGTGGTACCGACGTTCACCCTGATGGGGATTGCGATGGGCATCGGGTGGTTCATCTACCGGCGGTCGGGCCCGGTGGGCGCCGCCACGGCGGTGGGATTTGTCCTGATGCTGCTGGCGCTACTAGCCGGGTTGGCTTGGCAGCCCGAGGGCATCTCTTCGGAGACGTGGAGCTACGTGCTGCTCGGGTATGCCTTCTGCGCCTCGGTGTTGCCCGTCTGGCTGCTCTTGCAGCCTCGGGACTACATCAACTCTCTGCTGCTCTACCTGGGGTTGGCCAGTGCCTACCTCGGCTTCTTTCTGCTGCGGCCAACATTCATGGCCCCGGCCGTTGATCTTCACCCGGCTGAGGCTCCTCCGATTTTCCCCTTTGTTTTTATCGTGATTGCTTGCGGCGCCATATCCGGTTTCCACGGGCTGGTCTCCTCCGGCACCACCTCGAAGCAGATCGCTCGCGAGACGGACGCCACCTTCATCGGTTATGGCGGCATGGTGGGGGAATCGTTGCTAGGATTGGTGGCGGTCCTGGCGTGCACGGCCGGGTTTACCTCGATTGCCGCTTGGCACGAACACTACCGAAACTGGAATGTCGCCCAGGGGCTGGAAAACAACATGAAGGCTTTTATCGACGGCACGGCCTTGTTCATCCATCAATTGGGCATTCCCATGGAAATCGCCCAGGCATTCATTGCACTGGTGGCGGTTTCCTTTGCGCTGACCACACTCGACTCCGGCACCCGCCTGCTGCGCTATAATATCAGCGAGATTTCCGAAACCCTCCGGATTCCCGTTCTCCGGAATCGTTACGTATCGTCGCTCGCGGCGGTGGCCGCCATCGGATTGTTTGCGTTTTTCGAGGTGGACGGAAGAGCCGCAGGAATGGCTTTGTGGCAGTTGTTCGGAACCACCAATCAGGTGATGGGCGCGCTGACGCTGCTGACCATTACTCTCTACCTCATGCAGAGAAAGCGAAACTTCTGGTTCACTTTTCTGCCGATGGCGTTCATGATGACGACCACCGTCACGGCCATGGTGTTGAAGATCGGCGACTTTTGGGAGCTGCGGCAGTGGATGCTGCTCGCGCTGGGCGGGGGAATCCTCCTGGTAGCGCTTTGGCTGATTGTCGAAGCGGTTCTTCGGTTCCGCCGTCCGAAAAGCCTTGAGCCGGCTCCCAGCGACTAATTTTTAAAGGGAAAATGGTTTATGGGTTTTTTCACGGGTAAGGGTTCGATCTTCGATATGGGAGAACGGTTCCCGCTCCTCAACCGGAACCATGAATCGAGCGTCGATTGCGTCTTTTTGGCCGGGGACGTGACCGGCTCGCCCGATATCAAGGCCGCGCTCAATCAGGGAACGCGCGTGGGCCGCCACGTGGCGAAGGACCTACCGCAAGATTCGCAAGAGGTCGATTACGACGTCGTCGTTATCGGCGGCGGACCGGCCGGCGTGGCCGCCGCGCTCGAGCTTGACAAGGCGGGCGTCCGCTACATCATTTTGGAGCGGAAGAGGCTCTTTAACACCCTCCGATCGTTCGCTCAATGCAAGCAGCTCTATTACCCCTCGACGGGCGACGCCGCTGTTGAAGGGCCGTTGCCGTTTGAAGGCGATAGGGAAAGCTGTGATCTGCTGGAACGATGGGACGGTGTTCTCAAGAACCATTCGCTGAACGTTCGCATCGGCGAAATGGTGAAGGACGTTGTGAGCCGAGGCGGGATCGTCGTTCGGACGGATCAGAGAGAGTATCGTTGCCGCCGAGCGATCATTGCCGTCGGGCGGCTGATCCACTTTAAAAAACTGGACGTGATCGAAGGAAACGTGGAAAAAGTTTTCTATGGATTTCCGGAATCGGGTTCCGTAGCGGACCAAGACGTTCTGGTTGTCGGCGTAACCGAGGAGGCGCTCGAAGCCGTCCGAACCCTTGCCGAACGGAACCGCGTATCGCTGGTCTGCCTGGGTGAGGACCCGAATGAATGTGAACCGGAAGCTCTGGAGACGATCCGTCGCATGGAGAAAGAGGGTAAGGTCACCTTTTACGGGCAGGCCCGACTGACGCGCATCGCCGAACAGACGGTTGCCATTCGTGATACCGACGGCGAGCGCTCGCTCCCGAACGACCGGGTCTACGTTCTGGCCGGCGTCGATCACACCTCGCTTCCGGTCGAGCTTTATGAAAAATGCAAGATCGCCTACGACCGCGACTGGCATCTGTGGCGCTACTTAGCGCTGCTGGGGAGCCTACTGGCCGTCGGGGGGTTTTATGTTACGAAAAAGGTGAATCCGAATGCGGTCCAAATCGGCGCCTGGAATCTCGATAAGCTCTATCCGTTGGTCTATACGCTGGTGGTCCTGGGATTTGGAATAAAAGCAATCCGCCGCTGGGGAGCCTTTCGCTGGCGGCCGTCGCCTCAAGGCCACGGCAACCAGACGCTGCGCCTCAGCTCACTCATCTTCTTTCAGGTCTTTTTCTTTTTTATTCTTCCGGAATTTATCGTCCGCGATTGGATGGCATACAGCATCGTCTATCCCTGGCCGCTGGTCTTGAGCCCCGTCACGATTCAATCCATCATGCAATCGAACACCTACTGGTTCTGGGGATTGTTTCTGACGCTGATCGCCTTGCCGGTGTTTACCTTGTTTCACGGAAAAAAATTCTGTACCTGGGTCTGCGGCTGCGGCGGGCTGGCGGAGACGCTGGGCGACACATGGCGGCACTACTCGCCGAAAGGCAAGGTCAATACGCGGCGCGAGCGCTATCTCTACCTCGTTACGGCTTTTACGCTGATTGCCACGGTGATCGCCGCCTTCGGTTGGGACGTGGCCGTCGCCGGCTGGAACGCGCAGAAGATTTATAGTTTTACGGTTGACCTGTTTCTGATCGCCGTTATTCCCGTGGCGCTCTACCCGTTTTCCGGTGGAAAGGTCTGGTGCCGCTACTGGTGCCCGGTGGTCGGCTGGATGAATCTGGTCGGCAAGAAAGTGAGCCGATTCCTCATCAGCCCGGAGAAGAAGCGCTGCATTGCCTGCGGCATGTGCAGCCGATATTGCGAAGTCGGCGTGGACGTGATGAAGTTCGCGCTGAAGGGCGAGCCGTTCGGCATGGAGAACAGCTCCTGCATCGGCTGCGGCATCTGCCTGCAAGTCTGCCCCACCGATGTCTTGCGTTTCGGCAAGCCTCTCGTTCAGATCGGACCCTCTTAGCAGGAGTAGAAGCGCCGCCCTGTCTTAATCGAAGGAGCCGGGGAAAGAGAAGACCGTGAAGAGATTCGCCTACGGCGCATTCCTGACGGTCTTCGCGTGCGGGGCGTTCGGGGCCTGCGGGCCGCCTTCGACCGTTGCCCCTTCCGCGAAGCCGAACATCGTCTTCATCCTGGCCGACGACCTGGGCTAAGGGGATGGCGGCTCTTACGGGTGCCCCGACATCAGCACCCCCTGGATCGACCTCTTGGCCACCCAGGGCGTCCGCTTCACCCACTTCTACTCCAACGGACCGGAATGTTCTCCTACGCGGACGGCGTTCATGACCGGCCGATACCAGCAGCGCGCGGGGGGACTCGAGTGCGCGATCGGGATTGCGAACGTCGGGCGGTACGACGACGCCATCCGTCTGCGCGAAAGGCGCGACCCTGGGACTCCCGGCGTCGGAGACCTCCATCGCCCGCCTGCTGAACCTGGCGGGCTACGAAACAGCCGTCTACGGCAAGTGGCACCTTGGATACGAGCGCAAATTCTTCCCGGACCGCCACGGTTTCGAGGATCCCTTCGGCCCTCTGGGTGGGGCCGTCGATTACTTTCATCATACGGAGCCGGACGGCACACCGATGCTTTATGAGAACGGGGAGCGGGTCCGGCGCGAGGGATACGTCACGGACCTGATCACGGAAAAAGCCGTGGCGTTCCTCCGGCGGCGGAAAGACCGACCCTTCTTCCTCTATGTTCCCTACACGGCCCCGCATGCCCCTTACCAGGGACCCGCGGACCGGACCGACACGCCGAAAAACCGGGAGAACTTCAACAACCCGAAGGGGATGCGACCAACGTTCGCCGCCATGGTGGAACGGATGGACCGCGGGGTCGGATTGATCCTTAGGACGCTTCGGGAAGAGGGCTTCGAGAACAACACGCTGTTGATTTTCGCAAGCGACAACGGGGCGAACCGGGTGGGGCGAACCCTGCCCTACTCGGGTACCAAGGGCGGACTCTACGAAGGGGGAATCCGTGTCCCGTGTATCGCGCATTGGCCCGGCGTTCTTCCCGCCGGAGCGGTGACGGATCGCGCCACGCTCACCATGGACCTTACTGCCTCGATTGCCGGCGCAGCGGGCGTGACGCCCTCCCGCCCCTACGACGGCGTCAACATACTGGAAGACATCGCGGAAAATCGCCCCCACCGGAAGCAGGCGCTCTTCTGGCGGGCGCGGAGCGTAGGGAGAACCTGGAAGGCGGTGCGCGACGGGTCGCTCAAGTATCTTTCCCGAAAGGATGGGGACAAATTCGAGGAACACATTTTCGACCTCAAGAGCGACCCCGGTGAAACGAGCGATCTGGGCGCGACCTGGAAGGCCGATCTGGAACGCCTGAAGGGGCTCATGGCGAAGTGGGAAGCCGAGGTGCGCCCGCAGGGCTTGAAGCTCTTCCTCGCGGCTGCGGATGCGCCGGTCGATCTCCCGCTTTACGGCGCCGGCACAAGTGATCCGAAAGTCCTGAAAGCGGGCCGGGATATTCGCCGTGATGCCCGCCTTGCCTTGGAGCAGCTCTGGGTCTTCGGCTTCGAGAATCTTTCCCCCGTCGATGTAAGCGCGGACGCGGGAACCACGGTTTTCCACCTTGAGCGCATAGTACCGCTTGGTGTCGTAGGCGAACTTAGCGCTGCCGAGCTCCCGCCACTCGGCCACACCGAACCGCTTTTCTCGTCGGTCGTGCCCTCCTCAGGCGGGAAATTGTTCTTAAGGCAGGTTCGGAATCCCGGCCCCAACTCTCAGCCTTTCGTGGGAAAGTGATCGGCTATGAATTGCAGCGCCTGCGAGCGGGACTTGAGAGTCCCTTCCAATTGTCCCTCCTCGATGGCGTTGAGAATTTCTTTGAAGAGCGGCCCCGGCTGGTAGCCGCGCTCGATCAGGTCGTCGCCCCTCATCAGCGGCGCGGGGCGGATCACCTCCGGCGGCATTTGGTCGAGCATCTGTGTTGCCAGATGATAATGGGTCAAATCGCCGTGGCTGGCTGTGCAGTCGAGGCGATGCAGCTCCAGATGTTCTTCGAAGCCGTCCATGCGCAGGAATCGCTTCTGTGTGGAGGCGCGCATCTTCGGGAAATCTTTGAATCGTAGATGATGCAGGACCAGCTCATAAACTCTCTCGATGGTTCGCGAGGGCATCCGTAGCCGCTCCAGAATCTCTTTCCCCATCTTGGCGCCGACGTCCGCGTGGTTGTTGAAGCGGATGCGGTCGGAGACGGAAAAGGTCGGTGGCTTACCGACGTCGTGCAGGAGAACGCCAAGTGAGAGCGTGGCCGTGGGTGCATGCATTCCTTCCAACATCATTTTTGTATGAATCCACACGTCGCCTTCCGGGTGGAACTGCGGTGGCTGCTCGACGCCTTTCATGCGCTCGACTTCCGGCAGAATTTCGTGCAACAGCCCGGACTCGTCCAACAGTTCGAAGCCCCGGCGCGCCTGCCCTTCGGTGAGAATTTTTAAATTCTCATCCCGAATGCGTTCCATGCTGACGGAATGAATCTTCGGCGCAAGGCTCCGAATCGCAGCGAACGTTTTCGGGTCAATGGAAAGCCCGAGCCGGGCGGCGAACCGCACCGCGCGCAGCATCCGCAGGCGGTCCTCCTCGAAGCGCGTCTCGGCGTCGCCGATGGTGCGGATGATCTTCTTGCTTATATCTTCGCGCCCGCCGACAAAATCGAGAACTATGTCTTCAAGAGGATCATAGAGCAGCCCGTTCACCGTAAAGTCGCGACGCTGGACGTCTTCCTCGGGCGACTTCGAGTAACGAACCTCGGTGGGACGGCGGCCGTCTTCGTAGCGGTGGTCGCTGCGGAAGGTGGCCACCTCGTGTTGGTTTCCTTTTTCCATTACAAGCAGGACGCCGAACTTGATGCCAACGGGAATCACATCGGGGAATAGTTTGCAGACTTTGTCGGGCGCGGCGTCGGTAGCGATGTCGTAATCCTTGGGCGGGATGTTCATCACCATGTCGCGCACGCAACCGCCCACGAAATAGGCTTTAAACCCCGCTTCGCTGAGCCGATGCACGATCGCTGTCGCGGTCTGTTTTTTGTCCGGCATAGGGTCACATTAGAACTGAAGCGGGCCGAGCTTTTCAAGGCGGCAATTACTTTTCCGGTTTGGGCGGGCGGAGAGGCTGGAGCAGGATTTGGGTTTTCGGCGGCTTGGAGTTGATGGAGCGCGCCATCTGAACCGATTCGAACCCGTACCGGTCGCGCAGCCGGTCGGCGGCGTCGAGCGCGCGTTCCAACTTCTCTTCGCGGTGTCCCTCGATCAGGTTCATTTGTCGCGGATGGCCGGTGAGCTGCCCGGCGTGGACACCGAGCAGGCGGATTTTTGATTTCATAGATCGAGCAGCCTCGAAAAGTTCCCAAGCGGTTTCAAAGAGAATCGAATCGAGATTCGTCGCCCTGGGAAGAGTGCGCGAGCGCGTCAGCGTCTCAAAATTTGCGTAACGGAGCTTCATGCCCACGGTGCGGGTAAACAGTCCGTGATCGCGCAGCCGCCGCGCCACCCGTTGGGCGAGATAAGAGAGCGTCCGCTCCAGTGTTTCGATGTTGGCCACGTCTTCGTCAAAGGTGGTCTCGTGGCTGATCGATTTCGGCGTCTCGCTGTATTCATAAGCGCCGGTGTCGCGCCCCTCAGCCTTCACGGCCAGCCATTCGCCGAACTTGCCGAATCGACTGATGAGGGTATTGCGTTTCCATTTTTGTAGATCGCCGATGGTGCGGATGCCGAGGGCGTGCAGTTCTGGCTCGGTGACTTTTCCCACGCCGGGCAGCGCGCGGATCGGCAGCGGGCGGAGGAACTGTTTTTCGTACCCGGGCAGGATGGTCAAGAGGCCCTGCGGCTTGGCCTGCGTGGAGGCGATCTTCGAGACCAGTTTCGAGGTGGCCGCGCCGATCGAACACGGCAGTCCCGTTTCTTCCCGCACGTGACGAATCAGTTGATCGGCGGCGCGAAGACCCGAGCCGTACAGCCGCTCGCAGCCGGTCAGGTCGAGATAGGCTTCATCGACCGAGACCATCTCGACCAGGGGGCTGAAGTCGGAAAACATCCGATGCAGCCGTTGGGAGTATTCGCTGTAGAGTTCGTGGCGGGCGGGGAGAAAGAGCGCCTGCGGGCAGAGCTTTTTCGCCGTGCGCAGCGGCAGAGCCGAGTGGACGCCGTACTTCCGCGCCGCATAGCTTGCGGCGGCCACCACTCCGCGCCCTTCAGGATTTCCGCCAACAACGACCGGCTTCCCTTGAAGCGAAGGATTCTGAAGCTCCTCGACCGAGACGAAGAAGGCGTCCATATCGACGTGGAGAATTTTCCGGTGCATGGGTTTAGTGGGGAAGCGGTTCGGTTGTCGGCTTGCGGGCGATTTTTCGGGCGATGACGACACGAGGCAGGTCCTGCAAATCGCGCCGGACTTGCACGTTCTCCCATTCCGGCTCGAAAAGTTGGAGAATCTGCCTTTCCATGCCCGAGCCGATTTCCATTATGAGATATCCGTTGGGTCGCAAGAGTTTGTGGGCCTGGGGAATTAGGCGGCGATAAATTTCGCTGGCGTCGCTTCCTTCAAGTTCACTGAGGGCGATGCGCGGCTCGAAATCCCTCACCTCCCGTTGCACACCGTCCAGCTCCTGGCGTGAAACATAGGGGGGATTCGAGACGATGAAGTCCCATGGGCCGATCTGCTCAGTGGTGAGAAAGCGGGCCAGCAAGTCACTCTCGGTAAAGGTGACGCGCTCGCTGAGCCCCAGTCGCGCGGCATTCCGTTCGGCCACGCGCAAGGCTTTTGGGGATATGTCGCAGGCTACTACGTCAGCATTGGGCAGTTCATGCGCCAAGGCCAGCGCGATGCAACCCGATCCGGTGCCGACGTCGATCATTTGAAACGTATCTTGCCGCATGGGTCCGTTTTTGACGATCCCTTCAAGGTCGATCAGCTCAAGCACAGCCTCGATCAGGTGCTCGGTCTCGGGCCGGGGAATCAGCACGCCCGCGTCGACCAGGAAGTCGAGTCCCCAGAATTCCTGATGCCCGACGATATATTGCGTCGGCTTGCCGCTGGCGCGCTCGGTGATGTGCGTGAAGTAACGGTCGGCAAGCGGCGCGGGAAGCGTTCGTTCCGGATGGGCGTGGAGGTGCGCGCGGTCGCAGTCGAGCGCGTGCATCAGCAGCAGTTCGGCGGCCAGCGGGGCGGAGGGCACCTGATGTTCGGTCAGGGTTTTGAGCCCTTGCTGAAGGGCTTGGCGGATTTGCATTTTTCGAAATGAAATGCCGTTACTCGACGGCCGTGGCCTCTTTCAATTTTTCGGTCTGGTAATGCGTGATGAGGGCATCGAGGATGGACCGGATGTTTCCATCCATGATCGACGCGAGGTCGTGCAGCGTCAGGCCGATGCGGTGGTCGGTGACGCGGTTCTGGGGAAAGTTGTAGGTGCGGATCTTCTCGCTGCGGTCGCCGGACCCGATCTGGGAACGCCGTTCGGCGGTAATCTGTTTTTGTTGCTCTGCCATCTTTTTGTCGTAGAGTCTTGAACGGAGCACGCGCATCGCCTTGGAGCGGTTCTTGATCTGCGACTTTTCGTCCTGGCAACTGACGACGATATCGGTCTCGAGGTGCGTGATGCGCACGGCCGAATAGGTGGTGTTCACCGACTGGCCGCCGGGACCCGACGAGCAGAACGTATCAATGCGAATCTCTTTCGGGTCGATGTCGATCTCGACCTCGTCGGCTTCGGGCAGCACGGCGACGGTAATGGCGGAGGTGTGCACGCGGCCCTGCTGCTCGGTTTCCGGGACGCGCTGCACGCGATGCACGCCGCTTTCGTATTTCAGCTTGCTGTAGATGTTTTTGCCTTCGATCAAGGCGATGACTTCTTTCAGACCTCCGATGCTGGAGAGGCTGGAAGAGAGCACGTCGATCTTCCAGTTTTGACCTTCGCCGTAGCGCGAGTACATGCGGAAGATTTCCTGGGCGAAGAGCGTCGCCTCGTCGCCGCCCGTCCCGGCGCGGATTTCCAGGATGACGTTCTTCGCATCGTTCAGGTCTTTCGGCAGGAGCAGAACTTTGATTTCCTGCTCCAAGTGTTCGCGCCGCCCTTCGAGCTCTTCCTGTTCCCCCTGAGCGAGCTCCTTCATCTCCGGGTCGGACGAGCTGTCTTCGAGCAGGGATTTGGTATCGTCCAGAGCATTTTCGACGCCCTTCAGCTGGCGATATTTTTCGACGATGTCTTCAATCTCCGCGCGAGCCTTGACCGTTTTCCGGTAGCGTGTCATGTCCTGAAGCAGGCCGGGCGAGGCGAGTTGTGCCGTCAGCTCTTCGAATTTCGACTCGATTTGTTGCAGTTTTTTAAACATATGCGCTTTCTGAAGCCTAAATTTGCGCCTCTGCTTGAGGATACCGTTAGCGTCGCGCAGGTGTCAATTGAGCCAGGCTTGGTTTGACAAAGCCGTTCTGGGCGGAGCGGCCCACTCTTAGGAAGAGGACTTCGCAGGGGATAACGGACGGTTGGTCACAAGTTCTACGTATCCCCAGCAAAGCATCTGTATTCCGAGAAAGAAGCCGGCGAGACCCCAAAGATCGAAGTCTAAACTCAGGAGAGGAATGGTCGTCATGTCGAAAAGCAGGAGGGGAGTGAAGAACACAAGAAGCCATCGGGGAAGGCTTGGCCAGGTCTCCATCATTCGGCCACCCCGCAGAATCAAAGTGGACAAGATCACCAGAGGTGTCATCCAATGGATCAACCAGAGTCCATATAAGATCCACGCCAAACCTTTTGCCTGGTTTAAAAGAAAGCCGAGCCACCCGTAATAGAAATCCGCAATCGAGTAGATCGCAAGAAACGCCGAAAGCCAAGCCATCAAATTCACCATCCACGAATTCCGTAGACGGGAGGACATGAACATTTGTACCACGAGGTGCAAGAATGCGAGCGTCGCAACGATCAAGCTGGCGACATAAACACCCCGACCGAGGTGTGCCAACAAAAATCGGCCGCCCTCCCATTCCCCGTAGCCGAATACATCCGGGATTCCGTGTTCCGACGTAATCCAGGTTTCCTCGCCCAAAAGAACGCGAAAGCCCATTTCGGGTCCCCATGGATCGGTGACTTCCAGGAAAAGACTGGAGAGAACCAAAAGAGCGCCCACGGCAATGTGCCAAGGCGGCCTGAGCAGGCGGCGGCTCCACTCCAGGAAGCGGGTGAACCTGTGCAAAAGAGCCTTCAGCGGGCCTCTGAATTGCGAGATGTGAGTGGCTGGTTCCGGGCGGCGGGAGGCCTGGGAAAGTTGACCGTATAGGAACGCATAAAAAACCACAATATCAATAAAACTACTGCAAATGTGATCCCCACCCGCGGCCACTCTTCGAACCGATAGGGAGAGACGTTCTCGGAGATTAAAACCATGGAAAGAAACGGTAAATAGAGAAGTGCCGAGACAGCCAGGAGGAGGGCTGCTTCCTTGCTTGGCTGAGCTTCGGCTTCCACAGGTTGAGGACTGCCCACCAGCCTGGGCAAATAGAGAAAGACGACCAGGGAGTAATAGATGGCCGTGGATATAAGTGCTGTTTCCAGCATCCATGCTTTATCCCAATCGAGATAGTCCCTGAGTCCCAAGATACCCAACGCGACGAGACCTGCCGCATAGACCAATAGGGCGTACTGAATGATTCGGATTTTAGGTGGAGTCATGACGGGTAACCTCGCGCGGACGGAAGAAACATTTGGTGTCGGATTTTCCCATGTGTAGAGGAGAAAAACAAGGTGCCCGATAATTGGTCGGGAAGCCGGTTGCCGGAGATATAATAAACACGTCTCCGAGTTCTTTGTTTCGGGGAGGCTTTGCGTCGAGGTCCGCCATGTCTGCCGACAAAATTCGATTGGGCGACACGATTGACGACTACTGTCCACGCTGCCGCCTGCTGTTGAACCACGCCGTCGCCAGCGTGGTGGACAAGGAAGTGCGGAAGGTCACCTGCCAGACCTGCCACGATGAGCACGCCTATAAGCGCGGGCAGGAACCGAAGAGAAAAAAGAAGCAGCAGGCAACGTCGCTCTTTGACCAAGTATTGGGCAACATTTCCTCTGCCGAACCTTCGCCCCCGGCCCCTTCCCCTTCGTCTTCTTCCCCATCGAAGAAGAGGTCCGGCGACGAACCGCGCTACATCAGCCGCCATCCGGGAAGGAAGAAGCGGTAGAAATTCCTATTGTCAGGTGGAAGTGACCGGGGCGGGTGATGTTGACTGCCGTTTTAGTGCGATGACCTCTCTAATACGGCAACCTCTTCGGGCGAGCGAAGCTCGTATTGAACGCCGGACCATTCGATGCGGCGCGTAAACCCGGCGGTGATAAAGTTGTACGCCATCACCCACGGCACCAGTGGCGCCAGCCGCCAGTAGCAGGAGCCGTACCGTGCAAGACTTTCCCTTTTTTCCGGAAATTTCATCGCGGCGACCTGTTGCCGGATCATTCCCTTGGCCATTCCAAAAAGCTGTATGAGGATCAAAACTCCGGCCACGCTCCCGGCGGCTCCTCCCTGTATCGGTCGTTCAAGAAGTGAGCGTGCGATCAAGAGGAAGCCCACCAGAAACGTCAAACAATAATTGAGGTAGGCAAGAAGCCCCATCCGCCACAGGTGCGCTGCGTAGACGCGTGTGATGATGATTTGGCGGTTGGTCCAGCGGAGGAAGTTTCCCAGACTTGAATCCTCGTGTGACGCGAGCAGGCAGCGGGGCTCGAAGCGGATTACGCCGCCCGCCCGTCTTACGGCGTCGGTCAGAGCGTAGTCGTCGCTCACGGTGCGCTGCCAGGCAGCGTTTATGTTACAGCGTTCAAATTCAGTGCGGCGGATGGCCATCGAGCCGCCCCAGGCGAAGTTGTGGTTGTGGTCCCCCATGTAGGTGGCGATGGAAGTATTCCAGGCCGCGCGCAGTTGGGAAACGAAACTCGGTCCCGGCAGGTACCAGCGAAAACCCGTGCTGACGGTGAGCGCGGAATCTTCAAGCGGCCCCACCAAGCAACGGAGCCAGTCCGGCTCGGGCAAGGCATCGGCGTCGGTGAAGACCAGGACTTCGGTGGTTTCGGGAACGTGCGCCAGAGCGGCAAGGGAGTTGTTCACCTTTTCTCCTCGTATTTCGGAGGGCTCGGCAATGACGGTGCGGAGGGAGAGCAGACCGGGACTGAAATTTTCGCGGTTCTCCTTTCGATAATCTTCCAGGAAGCGGAAGGCCGGGTCTTCGCGGTCGGCGACGGCGACGAACAGACGGTAGGCCGGATAATCCTGGGTCAGGAAACGGGAAAGATGCTCTTTGAAATTCGGAGGCACCCCTTTGGTGGGCAGAATCACGGACACCTCCGGCGTGTGGGAGGAGGCGCACGGCTTCCGGCAGCGGCGCGCGTAGCGGTAAAAGCGAACGCCGCTTGCCAGCGCGACGAGACTCTGAAGTAAGAGAAAACCGGCCAGAATGATGAAGAGAACGGTCAAGCCTGCCCCTCGAAATGAATAAACGTGAAACGCGTTATTCTGAGCGTTTCCGCGGGGTGTGTCAATCCGGCCCCCATCGGGCGAGCCTGGTGAACTTTTCCCCCATCCCCTGGAGGATTCCGATAAGATAAATCTTTATTCCCCCGCAGCGGTATCGATGTAGAGGAATAGCGGAAAAACTATGTTTTCCCATCGTGCCCAGGCGTTCAAGTATTTCACCATTTTCGGCGACACCCTGGCGGCTCTTGCCGCTTTCGGACTGGCGTATGGGGTCCGCGGGAATCTTGCTTCGCTCCGCGAACTCTACTCGCTGGAGTTCTACCCGTGGCTGCTGCCGTTGGTGGTGGGTCTTTGGTTGGGCTCCGGAGTTGTCTTGCGAATCTACCGAGACGCCGAAGAGGCCACGCCGGACCGCGCGCTGCTCGATCCGATCAAACTGAACTTTCTCGCCATGCTGCTGCTCTTCTCGGTGATCTTTGCGCTGAAGCTGGAGTACATCAGCCGCCTTCTGCTCATTTTCTACTTCGGGTTCGATCTGCTGTTGATGATTCTTTTCCGCCTGCTGATGCGGGCGATGGGCGAACGGTTGGCTCATTGGGTGGCCGAGGAGCGAAGTTTTCTGATTGTAGGTGACACGCCCGGCGGGCGGGAGATCGGTAAGATTCTGGAGTCCGGGGACCGGCTCGGGGCGCGACTGTTCGGATTTGTTTCGATCCGGGGTGAAGATGTTGGCAGGGCCGGGTCTGATCCTGTTTATCAAATCGAGGAGGTGCCGGACTTAATACGCCGCCACGTAATTGACGAAGTAATCTTTGCCGTCTCCAGGGAGGAACTGGAAAAATTGGAGGAGACGTTCCTCTTTTGTGAGCAAGAGGGAGTGAAGACGCGCGTCTTGTTGAACGTCTTTCCCCACTCGACGTCGCACGTCTATCTGGAGCGGCTGCACGGCATCCCGCTGCTGACGTTTTCGAGCACTCCTCCCGATGATTCGCTTTTGTTTCTCAAACGCGCTGTCGACGTGTTCATGGCCGGCGGACTGCTGGCGGTCCTCTCACCGCTGCTTTTTTTGTTGAGTGGGGCGGTGTTCCTAACTTCGCGCGGCCCTGTTTTTTATCGACAGGAGCGGTGCGGGTTGGGAGGACGCAGGTTCACCCTTTTCAAGTTCCGTTCCATGCGCGCCGGGGCGGACGAGATGCGGGAGGAACTCGGAGCCTTGAACGAGCGGGACGGCGCCGCTTTCAAGATTCGCCATGATCCGCGTTGCACGCTCCTCGGCGCTTGGATGCGCCGTTTCAGCCTGGACGAGTTGCCGCAGCTCTGGAACGTGCTCAAGGGCGATATGTCCTTTGTGGGGCCGCGCCCGCCGATTCCTGAAGAGGTGGAAAAGTACGAAGGCTGGCAACGGCGGCGGCTGCGGATGAAGCCGGGGCTGACGTGCCTGTGGGCGCTCGAGGGGCGGAGCGAGTTGAGCTTCCGGCGCTGGATGGAGCTCGACCTTCAGTACATCGACCAGTGGTCGCCTGCCTTGGATTGGAAGATTATTTTGAAGACTATCCCCGTCGTTCTCTCCGGCCGCGGCGCAAGCTAAGCGCTCTCCCCGTCAGTCTCTTTTCAGAAGAGTCTCGTAGGCCTTTAAGAGCATCGCCTTTTCCCGTTCCCAATTGAGTTCGGTTTCAATGCGGCGGCGGGCGCGACGGCCCAGCTCTTCTCGCATGTCTTGGGAGTCAAGGAGTGTGCGAATCTTTTCGGCCAAATCGAAGAAATCATCCGGCCGGGCATAGAGTGCCGCATCCCCCGCCGAGCGCCGGCCTTCGGTCAGGTCGAAGAGAACCACCGGCCGCCCGTAGGCCATGTATTCGAGAATCTTGTTCATTGTCGATTTGTCGTTCATCTCGTTGTAGGAGTCGGGCGCGACGCAGACGTCGGCGGTGGAGAGATACGCCGCCAACTCGTCGTCCGGGATGCGGCCCGTGAAGCGGACGACACTATCCAACTTTTTCTCACCGACCGTACGCATCAGGCGTCCCCGCTCGGTGCCGTCGCCGATCAGAGTGAAATGAACGTCTCTGCGTCCCCGCTTCGTTACGATCTCTTCGATACTTTCAAGCAGCAGGTCCAACCCTTCCTGCGTGCCCATGACGCCCAGGTACACCACCAACAAATCTTTGCCGTTTTTTAAGGCCTCAACGGGCGGTTGCAATCGAATCTTGGCAAGCTCCGGGAAGCTGCGCACGATGAAGATTCGCTCCGGCGGCATACCGCCCCGCCCCAGGGCGATCTCCCTGTAGGATTGGTTGGTCGAGATCACCGTGTGGGCCAAGGCAAACGTGCTGCGCTCGGCAAGGCGGACGAGGGAATAAAGAAACCCCTCCTTCCCTTTCTTAGCGATGTAGAGTTCCGGGCACAGGTCGTGATGGTCGAACAGGTAGCGCACGCCGAAGAGCTTGAAGACCAGGCCGACGAGAAAGAAGAGGTCGGGCGGGTTGCAGGCGTGGAGCACGCGAAAGCGGGTTTTTCGGTACGCCTTGAGCGCCAGCCGGAGCGTGGCCGTAAGCGCCCAGCCGTATTCGAGCAGGTAGCCGAGCGGGCCATCGCCCTCCCAGGGAAGGCAGTAGCGGTAGACGTCGATCTCTTCCATCCGCTCATAGCGCTTCTCGAAGCCTGCGCCCGTCGGGCAGACGATGGAGACCGTGTAGCCCGCGCCGCGAAGCGTGCGCGCCTCCTGCCAGACGCGCCGGTCGATGGGCACGGTAAGGTTTTCAATCAGGATGCAAACGGCGGGTGACGGATTCATTCGCGTTTTGCCCCCGCCCTCATAAGCAGATGAAAGAGAATCATGGCTTGGGAGCGAGGATAGGAACGGCGGTCGTACAATATGCCGCAATCCTTTTCGGAAAATTCGAAACCGCCGGATTCAAGCTGCCGGCCGAGCAAGCGGTGATAGCACTTATTACTAAGTTGGGCGTAGTCGCCTAAGTTCAACCGCTGGGCTTCGAGCAGCGCCGCCCCCAGCACCGCCGTATAGTAATTTACTTCCGGGTGCCGGCGAAAACAGTTTAACTGGCTCGCGCCGTTCGGCAGGACTCCGCCCGCCAGAAACGCGGCCAGCGGTTCCAGAATTTTGCGAAGAGATTCTTCTCCTATGCGATAGACGGCGGCCAGCTCCAGAAATTGAAAAGCGTTGTATTGGTAGCAGAGGTAATGATCGCGGCGAGTTTCCTGCGGGCTCTCTACGATATAGGGCAGTTCGCCGGTCGGGAGTTGGACCTCGGCAAGAAAACGAATCAAGCCCCCGGCCTGTTCCCTCAATTTCTCTTTTCCTGCGGCCTCGGCCAGCCGATAAAGAAAATAGAGCGTGTTGGTGGAATTGTTCGGGAGGTTGCCTCGCGGGCGGTCGAAGTAGTTGACGGCCAACCCGGTCCGATATTTTTTAAAACCGATTCGCTGTTGCAGAAATTCGTACCACCGCAAGGCGGCTTGAAGGTAGCGCTGTTCGCCGAGTTGGGCGTAGACTTCAAGCAGCGTGAGCGCGGCCCAGTTGCCTTCGAGCGTAGCGATCAAGTGCCGCCGCTCGGGCAGAGGATAGGCCCAAGTTCCCTCGCTCTGCTGCATCCTCAATACCGCTTTTCCCGTCTCGAGGGACAAGTCTCGGAAGCGGCTCTCGCCGGTCAAATCGAAAAGTTTCCGGTTGGCCCGGCACCAGTAGCCCTGTGTTTGAAGAAAGCAGTAATTGTCCTTCCAGTCGACAGCCGGCAGGACGCTTTTCAGAAAGCGCCAGAAGCGCAGGTTGAAGCGGACGCCCGGGTCCGGACCGATGAGGAGGTTCTCTTCGAGATGTGTCGCCGCCAAATGGCCGTGGAGCCTGCGCGCCGAAGCCAGACAGCCCGAATCGCTCATCGAGACCCCGGTAGCCCCCTCCCGGAAGAGGGCGGGGCGGCTTCTTCGTCGAGCTCAGGCCGTCCCAGCAACCGCCGATAGATGTTCGCCAGCCGGCGGGCGACGCGCTCCACCGAAAGTCCCGAGACGCGCTCCCGGCCTCCGCTGCGGCGCGGCGCGGAACACACTTCGACGATCTTTTCCGCCAAGGCGAGCGGCGAGGAGGCACAGAGGTGGCAGCCCTCGACGCCGTCGAACATCTCCGGCACGTCGCCGACTCGGACGGAGACGATCGGCAGGTTCACGCTCATGGCTTCCTTGACGGCGTTCGGCGATCCTTCCGAGTAAGAGGCAAGCACCAGCACATCGGCGGCGTTCATCCAGACGGCAAGCTCCGTCTGGAGTGCGTGAAAGACGGGGAGAATCTCAAGCTGGGGAAGTTGCTGGCCTGCCCGTCGGACGGCCTCCTCGACGAGGACGAAATGTTTGTGCGGCCTTATCGGATCATACGGGAACAGCACGTACTTCTTCTTCGGGTCGAGACCCAGCTTACGGCAGCAGTCGTCGCGGTCCATGGGGCAAAAAAGTTCCAGGTCCACACCGTTGCCCATGACAATCGCTTCGGGCCACTCGACCCGCCGCCGCATCTGCTCGCTCATGACGATAACGGCGTCGGCGCGGCGCGCCAGCCAACGGGAGCTGTCCTGGTAGAAGTGTCCGAGCGGGCTGTTGCGGCCGTAGGCGTCGGGCTGGCCGAGAACGTCGTCGCCGATCAGCGAAACAACCAACGGGTACCGCTGCTGGAGGCGCGCGATCAACCCCGCCAGGCCGAAGTGGGCATGGACCAAGTCGTAGGGCTTGCTGCGCAGTTTCCGCCACAGGTCGAAGGGGCTGCGCAGGTAGTTGAGTTTCGATTCCCGCCCGTTGATAAACAGGACGTCGGGTTCGACGCCTTCGGGCGCGAGCGAATCGATCTGGGCTTTGATGGCGTTTCCGTATGCCGGGTAGCCGGGATAGGGGTAGAGGTTCGTCACCATCAGGACGCGGATGGGCTTCTGGTTCGATGAATGCGAAACGGGCATTCCAATTCCACTCTCCCAAGATTGTTCGAAAACGCGAAGCGCTTTCCGTTATTTGTATCACGAATTGCGGGTTTCGTGGACATCAGGCGCTGCCGGGTCGGGCCTGAGCCTGCCCGGTTTGAATCCGACGGCGAAGATGGTGGGGGAAGTCAGCCGGCAGTGGGGGCGGAACGGCAGCAGGCGGAAGAAGAGAGAGAGCAGCCCGTTCCCCGCGCGCGTCAACCGGGGGAGCAGGCCGCGCAGGGGCCGGGGCCAGCGTTGGACTCCGGTCCAGTCGGCGTCGGTCCCGATGTGGAGATAGAAACTTCCCAAATATCCGGCCTCGACTCGTTCCAAACCGAGCGCCACCAAATGGCTCCGGAGATCATCCTTGTGTAAGGCTTTATGTTTTGCCCAATGGGGCGCAGCCAGGTGTTTCATCAAATGTCCGTAAACGCCGAGGAGGTTCGGCACGGCGACCACCAGGACGCCGCCTGGACACAAGAGGCGAAGGTGCTCGGCGAGGACCGCGCGGGTGTCGTCGAAGTGCTCGATGAGGCCGAACGAGAAGGTCAAGTCGAACGAGCTCGGCGGAAGGGAAGAGGAGAAGAGGTCTTCACAAATGATCCGGCCCTCGACGCCGGCCAGAGAAAAGTTCGCCTGGAGCAGGCGGCATCCGACGAAGGAGAAATCCGATCCCACCGTGGAGTATTGGAGCTTTCGTTCGAGGTAGGGAAGAATCCGGGAGCCGCCCGCTCCGAGTTCCAAAATTCCGGTCCCTTTCCCTTTACCGAACCGGCGCAGAAGACGGACAAATTCGTAATCCACGTCGCGGGTGAGAAAGCGCAGGCGTTCGGGACGGCCCGGACCCCAGTAATGAGACTCCCAGTAGTGGACATCGGTCAGGCGTTTCATGGTTCGGAACTAAGGCGATATTTTGTTCGGCGGCAAGGGCAGGTGAACGAACCGGATCAGGCCCAAAACAAGAAGGTAGACCAAGCTTCCGGCCCCGCACACTCCGAGAAGAAAAACAAAATTGGCGAATCCTGTGGCCGGGACCGGCAAGAAAATTCGCAGGAAGCCGACCGTAAGGGTTGCGAAAACCGTCCCGGGCAGAATCAGCAACCCGAGGCGGGTCGTCAATGCGGCCAGGATAGACCGAAGGTTTCCGGGGTTTCGAACGATTACGACCAGAACCGTCAGCGCCAAAGCGGCCAGCAATCCCAGCGGAATACTTATTACGGAAAATCCCATCAGATAAAAAACAATGTAGAAGACGGCGGCCGAGAGAGCCTGTAAAAGAAAGAGCCGATAGAAGAGCCAACTTTCTCCCCGCGCGAAGAAATAGAAATTCAGGCTGCGCAGAAATGCGTAGAAGATCAGACTCAGGCTGTACCAAAAGAAGACCTGGGCCATGATCTCGGTGGCCGCCGAAGTAAAACGCCCGCGCTGGAAGATGAACCGGATAATTTCCTGATCCAAGAGCAAGCAGAATACGGTCAAAGGGCAGATGAGGGTGAAGATCAGCTCCAGCGTATGACGAAACGTGCGTTGGCCTTCCTTGGAGCTCTTCCGCGCCGAAGCCTGGGAAAGGGAAGAGAGAACGGCGGTGCCGAAGCTCCCGGCCACGACCTCGGCCAGGGTCGAGAGGATCTTGAATCCGTAGTTGAGGGCGGTAATCGTGCCGGCGGGCAGGAATGAGGCCACGGCGCGCTCGACCAGGACCAATCCTTGCCAAGTGCCGGCGGACAAGAGTTGAACGCCGGTGGCTTCGCGGAGCCGTCGGAAAGCTTCGCCGCGTGTGAACCCGGAGCCCGGACGTCGATAGCCGAAGGAGAACAACAGTTGCGCGGTAAGGACGGTGAGTTGGACTACGTAGCCCAGCAGGTATCCCAGAACAATGCTGTGCATGCCGTAGGAGCGGAAGCTGGTCCAGATGACGAGGACCACCACGGTATTCCGAAAGAAACCGGCGGCGGCGGCAACGGCGAATCGTTGCCGGGAGTAGAGAAAAGAGCGGATCACCTCTCCGACGGCGGCGGGAACAATGATCAGAAAGAGCCAAAGGCTCAGTTGAGCAGCCTGTTCTTGTTGGGGAACCTCCAAGCCCGGCGCAATGATGCGAATCAGAAAACCCGACCCAGCCATACCGACCAACACCATCAAGCCTGTTCCGAAAAACACAATCCTGAGGATGGCGTGGAACCCGTCCCAGAGATTTTTCTCTCCTTCCTGCACTTTGATGGAGGTGAAGAAGGGAACCAGGGAGAACTGCCCGGTGGAGTGAATCAGATTGGCGATGATGTAGGGCAGGGTAAAGGCCACGTAGAAGGTGTCGGAGGAGGCCGAGAGGCCCAGATTGGCGGCGATTGTGGTTTCGACCACCACACCGACCAGGCTTCCCAGCAGAGAGAAAAACGCCACGGGAGTAAAGTGCCGAAGAATTTGAGGCTTACTTAGCATTCTTCCTTTCGGTGGCGGGTGAGGTGTCCGGGTCCGGCGAAGAATCTTTCAGCGTCTCTGCCGCAGCGTAGGGAGCGGAAACCAGGAACAGAAACAGCATCAGGGGTTCGGAAGAGCCGAAATTGAATTCAAACATACCATGTACCAAAAAAGCCAGCCATGCAGCCAGTGCGCCTGCGGCGATCCAAGCATTGCCTTCGGCATCATCGTCCCTTCCCAGCCGCCTGCGAAGCCTGAAGATCTGCCGGCCCCAAAGCGCCATCAACCATATCCAGGCAGCCAAACTCGGCAAACCCTGCGACGCGGCAATTTGCAACACGTTGTTGTGCAGGTGGCCGTGGTAGCCCTTGATCGGCTCCGTCCCGGCGGGTAAGTAGGATTCATAGAGTTCCTCCACACGGTTCGGCCCGATGCCCAGCCAGGGATGCTCTCGGATCATGTTCCAGCCTACCTGAGCCATCTCGAAGCGGATGTTGATGGAGGGATCCTCACCGGGACGGAAGAGGGAAAGGACTCTTTCCCGAACCAACGAGTGAGAGACCAGGACCACCGCCAGCCCCACGACAGGAAGTCCCAACAGGAGTTTGGGCCGCTTCAGGGAGAGCAGGAGCACGACCCCGGCCGCGGCGCCCAGCCAAGCGCCGCGTGTGAAGCTGAGGATTAATGAGACCGTCACCACAAACAGGACGATTCCCCATTTGACTTTCGGCCGCCAAAGGACAAACGCCGCCAAGACGGCCAGCACCATCATCTGCTGGCCGGAGTAGTCCATCCAGTGGCCCAGGAAACCTTTGGCGCGCGTATAGGTCATCGTAAAATAGAAATCCTCCGGGTTGAGGTCGCGCGCATGAAGATACTGAAGAAGAACCTGCCTGGCGGCGACGATACCGACCAGGGCGGCTTCCACAAAGAGAACCTTCAAGAGAAAGACCAGATGGCGGCGCGTGACAATAAGGTTTACCGTGAGCCATAGGATTACGAAGAGAACCAGCTTGCGGGCCGCGTAGATGCTCAGGGACAGGTTGCCGGAGAAGAAGACCGAGAGCAGCGTCGTCGCACAGAAGAAGAGCAACGGCAGCCACACCTGCGGGATAGAAACCCGGGGCCTGTTTTTTAGATAATGAATAAGAAAAAGCACCGAGGCCAGCGTCAGGGCCGTCTGCGTGAGCGCGATCGAGAAGAGAAAAGAGAGTACCGAGAGGCTCAGCGCGAGCGAGCCGTAGCGCGCAAGGGGAGGCTCCGGGAGCGCCCGTGTGAGGGAGAATAGGATGGTCTGAGATTTCAACACCGAAAAGTACACACGAACTCTAGTTGATCCGGCAAGGGAATGCAAGCCAGGATTGGGGAAATTGCCCGGTCTCCTGCCTGCACCTGCTCGCCGCCGGATCGGAGTTGGAGCGGAGCGCGCGACTGGCGTATGATTTACTCGAGGAACCCGGGGGGAGCTTTCGATGCCCGATGACATCTACATCAATGGAACCTATCTACGCGGCCATCCCACCTGGCATTCGGAGGATTCTCCGTGGAAGGCGGGCCAAATCCTGCGGATGATCGAGCGAGGGAACATCCGGCCCCGAACCTTCTGCGAGGTCGGCTGCGGAGCCGGCGAGGTCTTGAAACAATTGCAGCTGAGAATGGGAAAAGAATGCCGATTCTGTGGCTACGAAGTTTCCCCCCAAGCCTTCCAACTCTGCCAAGCGAAGGCGAACAAAAGGCTTGTTTTCCAATTGGGGAGATTTGTCGCGGGCTGAAGCCCATTTTGATCTTCTTCTGGTGATCGGTGTCATTGAACATATCGACGATTATTTTGGATTCCTGCGGGGAATCAAATCGAAAAGCGTCTACAAGATATTCCACATCCCGTTGGATCTGTCGGTGCAGGGAATTCTGCGAAACGTCCCCGGAAAAAGGCGGGCGGAGATCGGTCACCTTCACTACTTTACGAAAGCGACCACCCTTCAGTCTCTCCGCGATTGCGGGTACGAAGTTTTGGATCACTTCTACACTCCCGGATCGATGGAGCTCCCCCCTATGCCCCTTCGCACGCACATCGCAAACCTTCCGCGGCGATTCTTCTTTCCTTTGCACCGCGACATCACCGCGCTCGTCTTCGGCGGGTACTCCTTGCTTGTGCTGGCGCGTTGAAGGGTCCGGCGAGATGTGTGGAGTTCGCGTTCGCCGCCGGGGAGCGGCGATGAGGATCAGGCTGCGTTGTCCGAGAGTTTACAGGGGAGATTACCGGAAAGTTTCGAAGTCTTCTGCGAGGCGCGGCTTGAGGCGGATTGGTCCCCGGGTTCCTCAAGAGCCAGTTGGAGCACCTCTTCGATGGTCTTGACGAAGTGGGGCTTGATGCCGGAGAGCACATCTCCGGCAAGGTCTTCCTTCACGTTCGGCTCATTATCAGACGGCAGGAGCACGTGCTTCACGCCGGCGCGCTTGGCGGCAAGAACCTTCTCCTTAATCCCTCCGACCGGCAGCACCAGACCGCTCAAGGTGATCTCACCGGTCATGGCCAAGCGAGGCTTGATCAGCCGGGAAGTGAGGGCCGAGACGATGGCGGTCACCATGGTGACCCCTGCCGAGGGCCCGTCCTTCGGAATGGCGCCGGCCGGAACGTGCACGTGGACGTCGTTTTTGGCGAAGAAGTCCGAATCGATCCCATACTCTTCCGCGTGCGAGCGGACCCAGGTCAGGGCCGCTTGCATCGACTCCTGCATGACGGGGCCGACCTGGCCGGTCATTTTGAAATTCTTGCCGGCCTTCATCAGATCGACTTCGACGAACAGCACGTCCCCGCCCGTCGGAGTCCAAGCCAAGCCGACCGTTACGCCGGGCTTGCGCGTGCGGTCCACAATTTCTGTGTCCAGGCGGAAGCGGGGCACTCCCAGAAGTTCTTCCACCAGCTTGGGGACGAGTGTCATTTTCTCTTGGGAACCCTCGGCCACGCGCCGGGCCTGCTTTCGGCAGAGGGTGGCCACTTCGCGCTCCAGGTTGCGGACGCCCGCCTCACGCGTATAGTGGCGGATGACGTGGCCCAAGGCGTCATCGGTGAACTCGATCTGATCCGGGTGGTGAAGGCCGTGCGCTTCGGTCTGCTTCCGGATTAAGTGCCGGTGGGCGATGTGAATCTTCTCCTGCTCGGTATAACCCTGTAGTTCAAGGACCTCCATGCGGTCGAGCAGCGCCGGAGGAATGGTATCGAGCACGTTCGCCGTGCAGATAAACAGGACCGAGGAGAGGTCGAAAGGCACGTCCAGATAGTTGTCGCGGAACGAGCTGTTCTGTTCCGGGTCGAGCACTTCGAGCAGCGCCGAAGAGGGATCGCCGCGGAAGTCGCGGCCGATCTTGTCCACCTCGTCGAGCATGAAGATGGGGTCGCACGTCTCAGCGCGGCGGATGCCTTGGATGATCTGGCCTGGCAGCGCGCCGATGTAGGTCCGCCGGTGGCCGCGGATTTCCGCCTCGTCGTGGATGCCGCCGAGCGACATACGGGCGAACTTCCGGTCGAGCGCCCTGGCGATGGATTTTCCCAGTGAGGTCTTGCCGACGCCCGGCGGTCCGACGAAGCAGAGAATCGGACCTTTCATCTCCGGCTTGAGCTTCAGGACGGCGAGATATTCGAGAATCCGCTCTTTGATCTTTTCCAGGTCCCAGTGATCTTCGTCGAGGGTCTGCTTGGCCTTTGCCAAGTCGATCTTGAGTTTGCCGACCTTGTTCCAGGGCAGGGTGACGAGCCAGTCAAGGTAGGTTCGGGTGACGGTGTAATCGGCGGCGGCCGGGTTCATCTTGGCCAGCCGCTTCAGCTCGCGGTGGGCCTCCTTTTTGGCCTCTTCGTTCATGCCGGCTATGTCGATCTTCCTTCGTAGATCGTCGACGTCCTGCTGTTCGTCGGCTTCGCCCAGCTCTTTCTGAATGGCCTTCATCTGTTCGCGCAGGAAGTATTCGCGCTGGTTCTGGGTGACCTGGTCCTGGACGTCAGATTGAATCTTGGAGCGAATCTGCTGCACTTCGAGCTCGCGCGCCAGGGGGCGGTGCAGACGGTCGAGACGGGCTTGCAGGTCCAGGCTTTCGAGCAGTTCCTGCTTCTCCGTGGTGGGGAGCGACGGAAGGTTGGCGGTAATGAAATCGGAAAGCCGGCCCGGGTCGTCGATGTTCATCACCACGGTCTGTAGGTCATCCGACAAGGAGGGCGAGAGCCGCACGATTTCCTGAAACATGGAGATGATGCTGCGGACCAGAGCTTCAAAATCGGGCTTCCCATCGGTAGGTTCCACGTCGTGGAGCGTCCGTACGCGCGAGACTAAAAATGGTTCGGTCTGGATTGCCTCTTCGAGCGAGATTCGGTTCATGCCTTCGACGAAGATGAAGAGGCTCTGGTTGGGGAGCTTGATGACTTTATGGACGTAGGCGGAGGTGCCGACGCGGTACATATCCACCGGCTTCGGATTGTCGGTTCGGGGGTCGCGCTGGACGACCACGCCGATAAACCGGTCTTCCTCGGGCAGGTCGTTGATAAGCTGCAACGAGCTCGGCCGTCCCACCGTCAGCGGCAGAATGGCGTTCGGGAACAGAATGATGTCACGAACCGGAAGGATCGGCAACTCGTTCAGATCCGCCGGAGGTTTCGCTTTGGTTAGGGTTCCCAGGCCGGTATCCTGACTCATCAAACCTCGATTTTCTACGCCAAAAAAATTAAGAACAGCAGCGTCCACCTGCGTATTATATCATTAAAAGTAATATCGGCATTTCGGAAGGGAAAAGTAAGGCCGATCGGCCTTAAACTCTCCGTGGACTCTTCCCAGGCGGAGGATATCCAGGCGGCCGAAGCGGTTAACTTTTAGATAATAAACGGCATCGAACTATATTTGGATGCATGAAGTCCAAATTAGTTTCGTTTCTTTAAAAAATGTCGTTTCCGGAGGGGGCCGTAACGCAATGTTCTTCCGATCTCGCAATTGGCAGCGGAGCGTGGCAGGTTTTCTTGGAATTCTGGTTCTGGCGGTATGCGGGGTGGCGCCGTCTTCCATGAAAGGCTTATGTCCGCCGCAAGAGGATGACCCCGATCTTGAGGTTGAGGACCTTGAGGAGCCTCAGGATTGGGGGACTTGGGCCGTAATCCTGATGGATGAGATTTTAAACGCTCCGAATCCGGCGGCCCGGGATCACCTGCTGCGGTCAGGATTTGCCGCCGGGTCCGGCATCATTCTCCAATTGGAGAAGGCTTTGGCCGACGACCGCACGGCAGAATTTGCCGCTCAGTTGCTGGCTTTTTTCGGAAGCGACCGGGCGCTGAACGTCTTGCAGAAGCTCGAAAAGGACCCCCGCGACCTGGCCCTGCGCCGGTTTTTCTATGGGGCTTTGGGAGAATTCAACACGCCCAACAGCCGGGGAAAACTGCTCCAGGTGGTCTCTCAGGCCAACAGTGAACAGGACGTGGCCGTGACGGAGATGGCCATCCTGGCCCTGACCGTGGCTTCCGACCCGGCCGCTGCAGGGCGGCTGAAGGAGCTCTCTTCCGGCATGGAGAGCATTTTGATTCAGGATGAGTTGCAGAGTGCCGTCGAAGTGATGGACATCCGTGCCGGATATCTGGAGCGGGCGAGGAAGGAATTTCCTGACGGATTTTCGGTCCAACAGGCAGTGGAGGGCTACTTTATTGGCGCCGGTGTTGGCGATGCGGCAACGGGCCGCGGGCCGGGGGGGACTCGCCCGGGGAGCGCGTTGCCGCCGGTGAAGCTCCACATCGAGAACCTTACCTTTTCCCCCAATTCGTTGCGAGTCCTGGCGCGTGTCCGTTTAGCGGACCCGGAGGGCAGCGCCTCTTACGATTTGGTGTTGCAGCAGCGGCTCGGCTCCTGGGAGATAGCCAGCGTCTGGACCGTTTCGGTGGACCGGAATACGCGAGTTTTCCAGTTACCTTGATCTTGTCCGAACTCCGATTCCCTCTCCGAAATCGAACCGGGACCCTTGCGAGGAGGGGATTTTTTCTGCTTAGCCATTTTTCGCACCCTTCTTTCCTTTTTCCGGGGCCTTTCTCTTCCTGACGGGAGCACTCCGGGTCGCAATAAAGCTTACGATATGTTGGATGGGGACCTTGTTGGCGCTCGCGCTGCCGTGGGCATCATAACCGAAGTCGTTCCCTTTCGAGAGGACGGAGACCAGGGAGATGGCCGTGCGGCGTATGTTTGGGTCGCGATTCCGCAGCGAGTCCGTAATAATCTTTTGTCCCCGGTCGGGAGATTTGGTCACGTCGAAATTTTTCCCGGCAGAGAATTTCTTGACCAGAACTCCCGCGCCGACTTTCTCGCCCTGGGCGAAGCGGCACAGCCCGAAGTGGCAGAGGTTCTTCGCGTGGGTAATCTCATAGGTGCGCTGGACGGCTTTCTGGAAGCCCTCTCCGTTTTCGTCGGTTCCAACGCCGTTAAACACTCTCTTTCTGCCGATTTCATCCTTTTTCGGAAGAAGCGGGAGCATCGCCGCCAACCCTTCGGAATTCCCCAGGATAATCAAGGCCTTGGCGGGCGGAATCCGGTTGGCCGGTTTCGGGTCTTCGAGCATGGCAAGCAGGCGGGGCGCGGCCTGCGATTTGTGGCGGGCCAGTGAAATGAAGACATTCGGCGCCACGCGGGAGTTTTTCAACTGGCCGATTAAATAGTCCACGTCAGCAGAAACCCGATACTGAAAATCGCGAAATATCTCATGTTGAAACCTACTCGATTTTGTTTTGCCAAGAACACTTCCTCCTTGCCGGGCTGTCCCTCGCCCTACGCTTTCTATTATCGGAGAAGCGCGAAGATTATGCCTGAGTACAAAAGTACTCATTTTGAACGTCCTGCCAGGATTCCGGTGGGAGCTTCGAAAGGGGAGAACAGGAGGAGATTTCGCTATTTCCGGATAAGGTGAAGTTGCCGGGCCAGCAGCCCGAGGCCCAACAGCAGTTTCACCCCGTCGAGGCCGGTGAAGGTCGCATGGAGCTTCCAGAAGCGGTCCATCTGGGGCGTCCATTGTGGTGCCAATTGTGATGAAAGGGGGTCGCGGGGTACGAAGTCGAGGCTTTGGCCCAACTCAACCATCTGCGGCATGACGGCGAAGTGGAGGCCGACGACAATCAGCAACATGCTGCCCAGCAGAGCCCAGGAGGCTCTGTCACGGAGCTTCATGCCAACCCACAAGCCCACCAGCGCAAGTCCCAGCGCCATCTGAGCCCATCCCCAGGAGTGAAAATAGAGCCAATTCAACTCGGAGACCAAGTAACGGAACAGGACGCGCAGCCGGGCCGCTTCCAGGGGTTTGCTCTGTTCGCCCAGGGCATCAGCCGGGGCGGTGAGGAGGCGGTCGACGGTCTTGAAGTTCTGCGTGGCGACGTACCACTCTATCAGTGTCCCGGCCAGCCAAACGCTCAGCAATACGACGCCCAGTAGGCGAAGCAGGCCGGGGCGAACCAGGTTTTGAGGGGTGGACGGTTCCGGCGGCATAAGATTTGTCAGTCTAGCGATTTCGCTAACAGTTTCGCCAACATTCTCAATTGTTACTGTGAGCATAGCATACCCATTTTAGATTTCCTACCGGGGCCGGCGTGGGCCGGCATGGGTCAAAGCCCGCTCGGTTCTCTGTTTCGGCTTGATTCCCCCGCGTACCATGGCCGACAATACCGCCTACCATCGGAAGACCGCGCTATTCCAGTAAGGACGAGATACAAACCGTGGGATTCGGAGGGAGGGATTTCTATGCGAGCGAGACCATGGGGAGGAACTCTGGTGATTTTCGTCCTCCTGCTTTGTTGCGCGCCGGCCACCGGGCGCGGGCACTACATCGGCGTCACGCACAGTATCCTTCAGAATCAAGGTGACTGGTGGGGCGAAGGCGATGAGATGATTTTTCTCGACGGCGCAAAGCTTCCCCAGATCGTCGGCACGCGGCCCACGTTCGCCTACCAGCGATACGGCAATCCGATGAACGGTGGCGACGACCGAGGCGCAAAATGGATGGTCTACCGCTTCCATACTGACTCGCCCATTCCTTTCAACAAATCGATTCGGGTGACGATTGAAAGCGGCCACGCGAATCATCGTGCCGCCAACTTCTACACGATGGCCTACTGGTATCAGAGCGAACCGCATGGCCCGTTCCCGGCGCTGCTCCCGGTGGAGCAACGGATTCCACGCCACCGGGATACGGGCGGGCCCACCATGGGAAAGCCCTAGTGGCTGCGAGCAGGGTCGGAGACGAACAGAGCTCTTCAAGAGGTCAGAAAAAAAAGGAGCGGGAAATTGTTCTCATCGCGGCAGCGGTATTGGCCGTCGGGGGCGGGGGTGCGATTTTTTTCTGCGCTCCGGCCGCAGCCGTCTGATTCGTCTGCAAAATGAAACGGAAAAGGCCAGGGTGCAACTGGACCTTCTTCTGGAAGAGCGGCAGAAGCAGTTGCCGAAATTGATTGAAACCTGCCGAAGCTACCTGTCGGGGGAAGAGGCGCTCCCGGCGCTCGTTAAGGCGCGCGCCTTGTTCGGCGGTGCGGAGGATATCCAAAGCAGGGCTGCAGCGGACCGTACCCTTGAGAGCGCCCTAAGAGGGCTGTTCCGTGCCGTGGAGGGCCGGGCCGAACTGAAGTCGAGTCCCAATTTCGAGCGAACTCGTGAGCAGTTGGAGGATGTTGAGCTTTCGCTGGGCGAGGCCCGCCCAGCGTACAACACGCTGGCAGGACTTTTTAACCGTGAAATGGAGAGTTTTCCATCCCGCCTTTATGTAGGGAAGCTCGGTTATTCGAGGAAAGGAATCTTTGAGGCAGGGGAGGAATGAGAAGGACACCCGCTCCGGGAGAAAAAAAGCCCCGCCGAATGCGGGGCTTGGAATAGGAGGGAACCTAGTTTGGGTACCGAGTGCCCCAACGAGAACTCCAAAATATTGGGCCACCCTGCTTCCTCGCACTACATATAGTAGGTTCGTTCCGCCTTGTCAAGGAAAAACGTCAAAATAAATTTCCCCCACAGGCAGACGCTCTTTCGGCGGCCTAGGGCTTGTACTTGAAAAGTTCCTTTACCGTGATCAGCGTATGGAGCTGAATTTCGAGGGACTCAAGTAATTCCCGCCCTCCCTCCAGACGGTCTACGACGACGAAGGCTTCGCGGGTTTCGGCTCCTTCGGTCCGTACGGCTTCCACCGTATCCTTCAGTGTAGACCCTGCTGTGATGAGGTCATCGACCAAAACCAGCCGGTCGCCTTTCGCCAGGATTCCCTCAAAGCGACGGCCTTGGCCGTGGGCCTTCTTTTCGCCTCGGTCGAAAACCGCGTCCGAGCCGAGTTCCAGGCCGACGGCGATCGCCACCGGCACGCCGCTCAGGACCGGCGCCAGGAGCTTGAAGGGGGATGAAACGGCGGCGGGGATGCCGCGTGCCAGGATTTCGGCGATCAACTTGAGCGCCGGAGGGTGGGTGGTGACCAGACGGGAGTCGATGTAGTAGTTACTGCGCTTGCCGGAGGCGAGAAGGAAGTCGCCCTCCTCGAGGGCCTTTCGCCGCCAATAGAAGGCGGCCAGCTTCCGTTTTTCCTCTTGGGAGATCAGTGAAGTTGCCAAAGGGTCAGCCAATGGTCTGCCTCATTCAGGTTTTGCGCCGGAGGCGGAGCCGACCCTTTGGCCATTGCGGACTTGGGACATAAAGGAGCGGTCCTAACGGGCGTCCAGGATGTCCAGGATCACATGTGCGGCGGTCAGGATCAGAGCCCGTTTCCCGAGGAAAACGCGGCGATGTCCGTCCGGCAGCCCCGGAAGCTTGGCTTCAAGAGCGCCGGGAAACGGGCGCAACTTTCTTTGGAGTCCGGGAGGCAGTCTCCCGTTCCTTCGCAGTTGCCGTTCGAGGCCGGGGGGAAGCCGATCGCGCTTGGCGAGTCCCGGCAGCAGACCCGTTCCGTGGTCGCTCACCCAGTTGACGATGATCTTCCGATCGCGGCGTGAGAAGATAATATCATCATCCGCATCGACATCCGAAGGGGCGTATTCCTCATTCTCTTTTTTATTGCGGCTGGAATCGTCCCTGTTGCCGGTCACGAACGACAGCCCCAGCTCGACCGGCAGTACGATCTCTTTCTTTCCGGTCACGTAGGCGGCCGTCGTTCCCGCCCCTGCGCCGATCAGGCTGCCGACGAGAGCGCCTTTCTTGCCGCCCGCATGTCGTTCCATCCCCCATAGGATGCAAACGGGAGATTCGGGTTGGAAGTACGGAAGTACCGTCGAAAATGTTTCGGGCAAAAGGTCGGAAATATAGCGCCCCCGATTTCCCTTCAAGCAGTCCTCGAATGCGCGGAGGCGCTGAGTGTAAAGGTTTCGCTTGGAACTCTCACGCCGGCGCTTTCCGAGCAGGCTGAGGAGTGGCTCATCACCAATTCAGCGCTGGAGGTCGTGCCGGTGGTCCGGATAGCGGCCACTCGGCTCGAAGAAAAGAGATTTGCTGGGCCGGGCGCGGCCACCGCCCGGTTGATGGCGGCGTACCGGGAACTTGTAATGAGTGAGACAAGGCCCGGATAGGGATGCGGGCAGATTTTTATACATTTCCATCCATTCAATGTCTTCAGATCGGCACAGTTCAGCGAGTTGATAGGGGTTAGTCGCAGCAGGTCGGTTTTCCCGCTGCTAAGGAGTCTCCCCCGTTCTGAAAGGCGTTGCTGATGGGGCTTCCCAGATCCGGCAGAGCTAAAGCCACCACTAGGACCAGCAGAGCGAGAAGAAGTGCATATTCTACAAGGTCTTGGCCGGATTTATCTTGAATTAGATGGCGCAGGAACTTGCGTATCCCTTTTTCTCCACACCCACCCGCCGCCCCGGAAATGCTCGTCGGGACATTCTTTCCACATTCTCGCCGGATTCACGATTGATAGAGCCGTCCCTAAGAACCTACATATAGCCTAGCACGGAGAATGCCAATTTTGTAAAAATTTCCGGTTGTGTGGGAAATGCTCAAGAATCGTAGGTTTTGGTTTGTATATGACTTAAGCTGAAAGCCGGGCGAGTTACCAAACAAAAAAAGCGGGGCAGTTTTTGGGCTGCCCTGTTGAATATTTCGATATAGGCTTTCTTGGGAAGAAACTTAATTAGCGCCGTCTGGGCGTTCCTGCCGGAGGTCCCCCGCCGACACCTGCCGGGGGTCCGCTGCCGACACCGCCACGGCCGTAGCCGCCCTGAGCGCTGCCCCGCTGCTGCCGAGCCATGCGCTGTTGGCGCGCTTGTTGCAAATTGGTGGTGGCGCTTTCATGGCCTTTCTGAGAGGCGGCCAGCGCCTTCTGAATCCCTTCTTGAGCTTGTTCGGGAACGCGGCCCATCACATCTTGAAGCGTGGCCTGATGTTTTTCGGTCGCATTCGCCACGCGGTTCAGGACGGATTCGAAATCCGTCCCTTGCAGCCCGGCATTAGAGAATGCGCTCATGGAGCCGCTCAGCGCGCGGGTATACCCTTCGCCGGTGCGTTGCGCAGGAAGCTTCATCGCCTCTCGGGCGGCGGCAGCCTGTGCCTGCGCCACGCGGCCGCTTGCAACGTCCAGCAATACCCGTCCCTGGCGTTGCGAATTGCTCTGCCGGGCCGCAGCGCGTTCAAGGGCATCCAATGCGTTCTCATGTCCCCGGGCGGAAACTTCCTTGGCGTACAGGATCTGGAGCTTGGCTTGCTCGGGAACGCGGTCGTGGACGTCGGCCAGGGTCGTTTGATGTTTCAGGGTGGCGTCACCGACTTTGTCGATCGTATTGGTCATATCGATGCCTTGCCCTTCGCCTTCTTCAATGCTGTTCATGGCGCGGAACGGCGGCGGGCCGGGCGCGGCGGCTTACGCGGCCTCGAAGGGCGGCGTGCTGACCTATACGAAATCGCTGGCCAAGGAACTGGCCCCGCACGGGATCCGCGTCAACGCCGTTGCGCCGGGCGTGATCGCGACGCCTTTCCATGAAAAATACAGCTCCGCCGAGCAGATGGAACGTTTCCGAGCCATGGTGCCGCTGGGACGCATCGGCACCTCGGAAGAGACCGCCGACGTGGTCGTCTTCCTTGCCTGCCGCGAGCCGCGTTACATGGCGGGCGAAACGGTCGAGGTGAACGGCGGAATGTTGATGGACTAGGTACGGTTTTTCGCAAGGAAAGTTTTGATTTGGCGGAAGAGGCTTTGAAACATTTCATCCGTCAATTTTCCCGTCAGTGTGTTCTGTTGGCTGGGATGATAGGAGACGAAGAGTTGGGGCAGGGGAGCGGGAAGTTCGTAGCTCGCTCCATGGCCGAACGTGTAGGGGCGACGGGAAGGAATGCTGCCCTTGTCCACAAGCAGTTTCAGATAGGAATCGAAAGCGATTCGGCCCAGTGCCACGACAACACGGACGTTTTCGAGGAGCCGCAACTCCTGTTCAAGGTACGGGCGGCAGTGTGAGAGCTCCTCCGGCAAGGGTTTATTGGCCGGTGGTGCGCAGCGGCCGACGGCGGTAATATAGCAGTTTTCAAGTTGCAGCCCGTCGCCCACGCGGACCGATTCGGCCTGAGTGGCGAACCCGGCGCTGTGCAAGGCCCGATAAAGGAAGTCGCCCGAGCGGTCGCCGGTAAACATCTGTCCGGTGCGGTTCCCGCCGTGCGCGGCGGGGGCAAGGCCCAGGATGAGAAGTTCCGCCGCCGGATCGCCGAAGCTCGGCACGGGCTTCCCCCAATAATTCCAATCGCGATAGGCGCGGCGCTTCTCTTTGGCGATGGTTCGGCAATGCCGAATCAGCCGTGGACACCGGCGGCAATCGACGACAATCTTCTGAAGCGCTTCGAGTGACCGGACTTTTTGTAGTGGAATCTCTTTTTCCTTTGCCACGCCGCGGATTATAGCAGTCTGAAAGAGAAGGCTTGGGCAGGTTTTATGGAAAGGTGAATTCGTCGGCGGGAAAAGTCGGGTAGAAAAAGTTCAGCCCGCCCTCGCGGAATTGTTGCTTGTAGAGTGCATGGACTGCGCCGTGGATCTGTTGGGGCGTTGCCTCAAAAATATAAGAGGTGGAATTGGGAAATGGGAGTGGTTTCGATTCGACTTTCGGCCCGTCGATCAGTCTACTGCAAGCCGAAAGGTTCAGCAGTAAGACGACAAGGCTCATCCTCGCAGAGCGGACTTTCATTTATTTACGCATTTAATACGTCGCCCGCCCGCCGCTGACGTCGTAGCATTGCCCGGTGACGAAGCTTGAAGCCTCAGACGCCAGGAAGTGAATTACGGCGGCAACCTCCTTGGGCTTGCCCACGCGCTTCATCGGGATGCGGTCGGTCATGTAGCGGACCTGTTCGTCCGTGAGAGTGTCGAGAATCGATGTGCCGATCACGGCCGGAGCGACGCAGTTGACGCGGATGCAGTCTTCCACCACTTCCTTCGCAAGCGCCTTCGTCATACCGATCAGGCCCGCCTTGGAGACCGAGTAAGGGATCATGCGCGGGTTGCCTTCCTTGCCGGCAATCGAGGCCACGTTGACGATTTTGCCTGCTTTCCGCTTCTGCATGTGCGGCACTACGGCCCGGCAACAAAAGAATGCGCCTTTCAGGTTCACGTCGAGCACTTGGTCCCATTCCGCGTCACTTACCTCAGCGATGGGCAGTGCATGCCCGCTGATGCCCGCGTTGTTGACGAGAATATCGATCTGCCCGAACTCTTTGAGCGCGGTCTCCGCCATCTTGTCGACCGATTCCGCTTTACTGATGTCGGTCCGCACGGCGCGCGCTGTTTGCGAGGTTTCTTGAGAAGTCGCTTGGGTAATCTCCCGGGCGGCGGATTCGGCGGCGGCGAGGTCAAAGTCGGCTATGACAACGCGCGCGCCGTAGTGGGCAAGCATGAGCGCCGTCGCCCGGCCGATTCCTTTCGCGGCGCCGGTGACGACGGCGACCTGCCCGTCCAGACGAAGTGAAGCCTGTGGGTCCATGAAACGATTCCTTCAGCGCACGGCGATGGGGTTTCCCGGTGAGCCGGAAGCGCCCTTGATCGGGACGGGTGAGAATAGAAAGGCGAACTCGTAGACTTTGTCGCGCGCCAAGTCCGAGGTGTCGAGATTTTCCAGGATATAGATTCCGTTCCGAACCAGAAGAAGCTGATGTACGGGGAAGGCGACTTTCGGGTCGGGATTGGGGGTGACTTCCGTGGGCCAGGTGTCGCCGCCCACCATGACGATTTTTTGATCCACCAACCACTGCCCCGCTTTGAGGCCGATGCCCGGTGCGCCGCTGTTGTACGCTTCGTTGTCGATGTTCCACAGCGACCCCCAGCCGGTGTGGAGAATCACCACGTCCCCGGCGTGAATCGCAACGCCTTGGCGCTCCAGAGCGCCTTCAAGGTCGGCGGGGGTGACCTCATACCCTTTTTCAAGACGCACAACGCCTTTATAGGCGGCCACGTCGATCAGAACGCCGCGGGTGAAGATCGGCCCGACGTGCTCCACCCCCAGCCGCTTCAGCCCCTCGCGGCCGACGAATTCCTTGGCATCGAAACAATTGTAGTAGGTGTCGCCGATGCCGATGTGGCCCAGGCCGTCGAACTGCGTTCCCACCTGGCCGATTTGCGCCGTGACGATCTCCTCGTTCCAGGTCAACCGGTTTTCCCCCGGTTCGCGCGCCATGGTCGGGGTGACGATCGTAAAGGTCCGAGTTCCGAACAGCGGCATGCCCTGCTCGTAGAGCCGGCCCAGCGAGTAGACCTTGCCGGTGCGGATCAGGGATGCAGCTTCTTTGACCTTGGCGGGTGTCAGCCGATTTGCCGCTCCGCGCTGATCGTCGGGTCCCCAGGCTGACCGGCACCCGTCGGGTTGGCTTCCGGCCTGCGCCAAAGCCGGACTGGAGATCAAGACCAAACAGGCGGCCAACCAGAGAGTCGAGTTCAACAGAGTGAATTTCCTAAAGAGCGTCTCGGACATCGGGGTCTTCTCCATTTCGGGTCGTGGGACCCTCTTTTTTGGGGTCAGCAACGTGCAAGTTGCAGAGATTGGATTCTATTCGATCTCTCGAGAGGGAGCAAGGGCTGTCGGGAGGTGCAAGGGGTTGGAGGGGAGTGCCGGGAATCCTTGTGATCCACTATGGAATCCAAAGGGTGGGTGAGGGTGTCGTGGAAGCTTTCAGGTTGCGGGCGCCGCCGGGGAGTCGGGTGGCGCAAAATGATTACCATCCGTAGGCGTCCTTCATAATGTGAAAGATCTGCGTGTTCGGGAACATTCCCTTCACTTTCTCCGCCCCGGGACCTTGCGCGGCGACCAACACTTCTTCGGCGGTATGATGGCCGTCGATGACGACGTGCGGAACGATCTCCTGCGTCCTGGGAGCCGAAGGGATTCTCAGGTCGTAGGAGTGGTCGGCGGTGAAAAGAATCAAGGTGTCGGTTCCTTCCATCCGCTCCGCCGTCTTTCTGATGACCTTGTCCATGGCCACCAAGCGGGCAAGGCTCTTTTCGGCATCCTTGAAGTGGTTGTTCGATTCGACCATCAGGAAAAACCCTTTCGGGTTGCGGGTGAGGATGTTGAGCGCTTTTTCGACGGCCAAGGCGAAGTCGAAATCTTCAGACGAATAGAGGGCAATCAGGCGGTCGGTTTCGCCGGCAGCCTTCACCATCGCCTTTTCGTCGGCGACGTATGTATAGCCCAGTTTCGGAAAGCCCGCATCGAAGTCTACGCCGAGCTCTTCGGCTTCGGGCAGGATTGTATCGCGACCCGGCCCGATGACCACGTCGATGCCGTCGCCGAATTGCGGTTTTAAAATTTGCGCAAAGATGAAGCCGTACTTGCGGCGGTCATTCGAGTGCGCGTAGCAGGCGGCGGGCGTGGCGTCGGAGATGGTACTGTTCGAGATCACGCCGGTGGCGAGGCCCCGCTCTTCCGCGTACTCGAGCAGTGTCTTTAGAACCTTGCCGTCTTTCTCGCCTCGTACGGTCTCATCGGAGAGGGAGATCACCCCGTTGTGGGTCTTCTGCCCGGTCATGATGGCTGTCATCCCCGCGGCCGAATCCGTGACCCAAGTGCTTGCCGCCGACGAATCCGACAATCCAATATGCGGCATCTGCTGAACGTAGAGTTGTTGGGGCTTCCCATACCCGTAGATGCTCGAAGCATTTATGGTGGGGATGCCCGTGCCGTCCCCGATAAATAGGATGACGTTCTTGGCCCTCTGTTCCTCGCTCGCTCCGCAGCCCCCCAGCGCGAAAACTAGCCCCGCCGTCAGAAGAACCCGAATGACTTGTAAGTACAAAAAACCTCCCTCATGGTATGGAGTGTAACGATTCAAGAATCCAAGTTTATTAGAAAGATGCCGGAGGTTCAAGAAACAAACCGGCCAACGATTATAAAATAACCCGCTCGTCGCCACGCCGCTGCGTGACCCGCTCGCGGTCCAAGTATTCGAGCAGCGGGATGGCATATTTTCGGGAAACGCCCGCGAGGTCCTTAAACTCTCCGACCGTAATCGTATTCTTCTTTTTTTTGTGTTCGATCAGCCGTCGTCGCAACTCGCTCAGCGCCGAGTCGTGAAAAAGTAGATCTTCGGTGATTTTCCGCAGCGCCTTTTCCCGCAGCAGAATCTGCAGGACCGACTGCGCGCGGGCTAGCTCGATCCCCACCCGGGGGAGCACTTCTTTCACCGGCGGCACGGTGAGCCCCGCCTCGCGAAAGGCGCGGTCGATCGTCTGTTTCGCTTCCTCCTCCTCCTCTTTCAAAATAATCCGGTGAGACGCCAACCGCACAGTCTCGCCCTCGGCGGCGATCTTTTTCTCCCCGGACATCCGATTCAACAGAGCGTCGAAGATCGCTTTCTGGGTCGCCGAACGCACGCGGCCCGGCGCAGCCAAGATGCGCGAACGGAGTTCCTCTTTCGAAATTCCCGGCAGCAACGGGTTGGCCCGGTGGAACGCAGCCAAGTGGTCGAGTGTCCGGCGCGCCAACGCGTCCCGCCCTTCGCAGGAAAGGAAAACAGGCGGTTTCTCGGAAACGGTCCAAAGAAGGTTCTGGCCGCGAAGAGTCCGAATCGACTTTTCAATTTCCGTGGCGGCCCATCCCGTTCTTGCCGCCAACTCTTTTTCAGTATGCACGCCGCGATGCTTCACCAACGCCGCGAAGCGTTCTTCGGCCGCCCCGTCCGCGAGGCAGCCAAGGAAATCCTCCAATCCCGGCTCTTTGCGCTTGTGCCGAGGCGCGAAGCTGTCCAGCACCGCGCCGCCGCCCAGGGTCACCAGCGGCGAGAACTGCCGAACGATGAATCGGTCGCCGAGCGCGGCCACGGTCGGCTCCTTCAGGCGGAGTTGAACGAAGTGCGTCCGCCCGGGTTCGAGCGGCTTTCCCGTTAGGGAGAAGATTTCCGCCACCTGCTCCGAGGTGCCCAGATGCAGGTGAACGCGGGAGCTGGACTTCAGAGTGCGGGCCGAATCGAGCAGCGTCAAACGGCAGTCGATTTGCGTGGTCGGTCGAAACGTGTCCGGCGCGGCCAGGACCATACCGCGGCGGAGTTCCCCCGTCTCCACCCCGGCCAGGTTCAAGGCCGTGCGCTGCCCGGCTCGGGCTTCCGATACCTCCCGGCCGTAAACCTGGACGCTGCGGACGCGGACCCTTCTCTCCTCCGGGAGAATCACGATCTCCCGGTCTGGGCCGATCGCGCCGCTCAGCAGCGTGCCGGTGGCGACCGTCCCGAATCCTTTCATGACGAAGGCTCGGTCGAGCGGTAAGCGGAACGGACGCGCGGCGTTTCTCGGCGAGGCTTGCGCCGCCACCTCCCGAAGCGCAGCTTTCAATTCCTCTAGGCCCGCTCCGGTGCGTACGCTGGTTCCGACAATGGATGCGTCTTCGAGAAAGGAGCCGCGAAGGTAATCCTGCAATTCCAGTTTTACCAACTCCAAAAGGTCCGGCTCGACCAGGTCCGCCTTGGTCAGGGCCACCAGTCCGCGGTCCACTTCGAGCAGACGGCAGATGTCGAAATGCTCCCGCGTCTGCGGCTTGATCGACTCATCGGCGGCGACGACGAGCAGGACGACGTCGATACCGCTTGCTCCCGCCAGCATGTTCTTCACGAACCGCTCGTGGCCGGGCACGTCGACGAAGCCGATTTGCAGCTCTTCGTCCAATTCCAGATGTGCAAACCCCAGGTCGATGGTGATGCCGCGCCGCTTCTCTTCGGCCCAGCGGTCGGGGTCGGTACCGGTCAAGGCCCAAACCAGCGCCGACTTGCCGTGGTCGATGTGACCGGCGGTTCCTACAATGACGGATTTCCTCATGAAAATCACACCATTATGGGACATTCGAGGCTGAGGGACAAGCAGGTCCGGGTTGAAACGGCGATCAATGATCGCCGGTCGGCGAAGCTTTCTCTTCTTCTTCGTGCCGGTTTCTAGACCCCCTGTTCGCCCAAGGGTTTTGCCTAAGGGGAACCGGCTTTACTCCCCCTCCGCGCGGTTTTATACTCTCCTTCAGGATCGCCCTCCGGTTTGACCTCTTCGTTTTCGGCCAAGCAAAAGGGTCCCGACAAAGGTAAAGGAGCTCCCTGATGAGAAAGCATGCCTGCTTGTTCTTCCTTTCTTTTTTCCTGGTTACGATTTTTTTGATTCCCCATGCTCCGGCGCGGGCAGCCGAAAATAAAGACAAAGACGTTGCCCGCGAGGCCGTGCTGGAAGATGTGAAGCTCGGCGAGCAGGGAATCGTTCTGACGCTGCGCTCGATCGATACGGTCGACCGGATTCAGATTGTGGTGGCCGAGCCGGAGGGATTTTCCATTCTACTGGCCCTGCGAAAGCAGAAGTTCAAGCGGCCGCTCACCCATGATCTATTCAAGAATTTTTTGGATCGGAACGGCTGGAGCGTAGAAAAAATCCTGATCCGGGACATCATCGGCGGAGCCTTCCATGCGGACGTGACCATCGCCAAGAACGGAAAACGACAGGTCTATGACGCGCGTTCGAGTGACGCGCTGGCCTTGGGGCTCCGGTTCGGCGCCAAAATTTTTATCGGTGAAAAGGTTCTCCAGCAAGAGCGGAAACTCGAAGAAGAGCGCCAAAAGCCCTCCCAGGGAAAAGGCGAAACCCAAAGGCTGTGACGACAAAATCGGGTCACAGCCGGGAAGAAGAGTCGTCCTGGTAGGCCGCGTGGCGGTTCGTGCCCGCGAACGGCTTGCATCTTACCTGAAAAATCCTTAGGTACCCGCCGACGACGCTTTCACGACGTGGCGGCCAAGATCGATCGCCGGAGGGAAGGAAAACCTCTCCGGATTGTGGTCGGTTCTCCCCCCGAGCCTTCCTTGACTGCCGTTGCCGAATCTTCGAATTCCGGACGCCGGCGTTCCGGCTGAGCGAACTCAGGTGTATAATTTCCTCCCCACTCGATCTTGAAGTTACAATCATTATATTTTTAGCCTTCCTTTCGGCAAGGCCCTGTGCCCATCGAGATGTCCCGCGAGAGCGCAGGGAGTGGGCGCGAGGAAGGATGGCGGTGAAGTCATGATGCGATGGAGTGTGCGTGAGGTCGAGTTCTACCTCCGGAAAGCCGCGCCGGAGAGCAGGCAGATTCTTAGGGGAGCCTCTTGCTGCCCGGCGCTTCCCCAAGGGAACCCCAGGGTGAAGAGCAGGCAGAGAGTGAGGAGACGCTCCATCTTCATAGAGAGGGTCCTTTACGTCGGGTATTTCGATCGAAGAGATATTTTGATCCGAGGGCGCTCTACTTATGAATCCTGTGTGAGAGGAGCCACGTCATCAGGTCCGGCTCGGCATAGGCGTCGTCCCAGGAATTGTGACCCACGCCCTCGTATTCGGTGTAGGTGACGTTCGCCCCGGCGACCTTGAGCGCTTCCACCATTTGGCGCGACTCGTCCACCGGCACCGACCGGTCCTGGTCGCCGTGGAAGACCCACACCGGTGTCTTCCCAACCTTTTGCGTTACGAATTGGTAGGGGTCGTCTCCCGGAGGAGTCAAGAAACTTTCTTCGGGAAGCCTAATGCGTGGTGGGGGACGAATGCCGCCGCAGATGGGAACCAGCGCGGCGAACTTGCCCGGGTGATTCGCGGCCAGACGCCACGTGCCGTAGCCGCCCATGGAAAGGCCCGTCAGGTAGATGCGCGCCGCCTCGCCGTTGAACTCCTGCAAGGCCGACTCCAGTGCCTTCAAGGCGAGCTCCTGCATTTGGGGATGAACCCACCAGACGCGCTTTTTGCACTGGGGCATCACCACGATACAGGGGAAGCGGTCGCGGTCTTGCCGGATGGCCGAGCCGATGCCCACCTCGGTTTGAACCAGCCCGTCTTTGCCCCGTTCCCCGGCGCCGTGCAGGAAGAGCACCACGGGCCATTTCTTCTCAGGACTCCACTGTTCGGGAACGTAGACTTGATAGCGGAAAGTTTCCGAATTCAGGGTGAGCGTGCGGTTCAGGAAGCCGGTCTCCGGTCCCTTTCCCAGTAGGTGAGTCGAAGTAAGCAGGAGCAGGGAACCGGCACACCAGACAAGCCCGAAAAGAAGTGTCCGCAATGGACTTTTTTCTCTCATGTATAGAACAGGCTCATGATGGATGGAACAGGGTTACCCGGAAACCAGAACGAACTGCATTTCGACGCCCCTCAGGCTGATCATGTCGCCGTCCTGCATTTCGTGACGGCCGGCGATGGGTTGGCCGTTGACGGTGGCTTTCGGGGCGGTCGGGGAGAGGAAGTAGGCGGCCTCTCTCTTGTTGATGATCCCGGCGACTTTCGGGGCAAACCAGCTGGTCAGGCGGATATTGGCCGTAGGACCCTTGCCGATGATGCAGGTCTGAGACGTGAGAAGATACTCACCTTCGTTGGTCTTGCCGTTGATGACGATCAACTTGCCGACTTGTCCCGCAGTGGCTTGCTGTGCGGGCGCCGCCTTGGGCGGCGCAGCTTCCCGGGCAGGGGCCTTGGGTTCGGATTTCGCCTCGGCTTGGGTGTCCGCTTCGGCCTTTTGGGCCAGAATTTCCTGGCGTTTTTTGGACTCAAGGATCATCGTACCCTCGAGCTTATCGATCCAGGTGCCTGACGCGGTTTGGCTGGCGTCGGTCGCCTCGGTGACCACTTGCTCTCCCTGCACCTTGGTGAAGTGCATCGTATGCTTCCCGATGGCGATGGTCTCTCCGCTGGCAAGGGCCGAGTGCGTGACGCGGGTCCCGTTCAAGAAGGTGCCGTTCAGGCTTCCGAGGTCTTCGACGTAGTAGTCGTGGCCCTCGGGATAGACTTTGGCATGTTGATGAGAGACGGCCGGGTTGTCGATAAAGACGTTGCACTGCGGTGACCGGCTGATAATGATCACCTGGCCCGAAAGCGAGAACTCCTTCAGAACTGAAGGACCAAACTATAGCACCAGCATCGCCATGGCTTCTCTACTCCGGCGTTATTATACCCAGATCGATTTAAAATCAAGACCCCGATTTTGAAAGATTTTTCGGGCCCCTCTACCTGCTACCTGGGGCGTAATCTTAGCACAATCTCGCGTGGAATCCGTTGCCGGAAGCTGGTCCGGCGGGAGGGGCGTTGCCGGCGCAGTGGAGGGAGATTTTGACACGTTGAAGGAAGGGATGGTAGCATCGGCTATCCTGGGACTTTCTTACCCGAAGCGCTCTTCATTCGAGAGGCGAGAGGCGAGGGGAATCGCAAATCCATGCGGACGAATAAGAGGAACAATAAATATGAGGAAGATCAGGTCGATTCGGTTTCTTAAGTTGGGTATCTTCATGATTCCAGCGGCAGCGGTTCTGTGGGCCGCCTGCACGACCGAAGAGAAACCCGCTGAGCCGGTAAAACCCATCGGCGCGGTTGTGGTGATCAAAGCGCCGTTGGGACTGCCGGCAGTTCCCACGTCCGAGGACAATCCTCCTACGGCGGAGACCATTGCCCTGGGTCGTAACCTCTATTATGACCCCCCTCCTTTCCGTGGACGACACCATTGCCTGCGCCAGTTGTCATCATCCTAATTCCGGCTTTACCGACGGCAAGCGATTTTCCGCGGGCGTGGGCGGCCAGTTGGGCGGTCGTAGCGCTCCCACCGTCATAAACTCCGCCTATAACGATGTTCAATTCTGGGACGGCCGTTCGCCGAGCCTGGAAGATCAGGCTGAGGGGCCCGTACAGAATCCCATCGAGATGGCCCACACGCTGGACGGTGTAGTGAAGAAGCTCGAGGCTCACGCTACCTACCCGGCCGAGTTTGAGAAGGCCTACGGGCCGGGGGCGATCACCTATGAGAAGGTGGAGAAGGCCATTGCCACGTTCGAGCGCACCGTGCTCAGCGGCAACTCGCCGTATGACCGCTTCCAATTCGGCGGCGAAAAGGACGCCATCAGCGAATCGGCCAAGCGCGGCTTGGAGGTCTTCCGCGACCCGAAGAAAGGCAACTGCGCCGTCTGCCACTCGGTGGGCGAAAAGACTTCACTGTTTACCGACAACAAGTTCCACAATATCGGCGTCGGCGTCGTGCAGGATGAGACCGGCGCCGCCTCGCTCTCCGACGTGGGCCGCTTCGAGGTCACCCAGGTGGACGCCGACCGCGGCGCGTTCAAGACCCCCACGCTTCGGAATATCTCCCAGACCGCTCCCTATATGCACGACGGGAATCTGGCGACACTCAAGGAAGTGGTGGACTTCTACGTCGGCGGCGGAAACTCGAACGACCAGTTGGACAGGGAGATCAAAGTGCTCGATCACCTTACCGGCCGGGAGCGCGAGGACCTAGAAGAGTTCCTGAAATCGCTCACCGCCGAGCTGCCCGCCGACGTCAGCCCGCCGGTGGGTATGTAGAAGGCGGTATGTAGTACGAAAAGTATTTTGACCGGGTGCCTCACCTTTGCTGCGGCGAGGGTGGAGAAACTTTACATTTCTCATTCGGGTGGCGCATACATCCCGTAGGGATGTGTGCGTTCCCGTTACACATTGCCCTTGATATTATTTATAAGGACGCGATGTTCGCGCCGCTCGCGATTCATTCTCCATAATTCATAAGTGTAATTTCTTCCCCTTCTCCTGAATTACGGGCATGGATTCTCTTTGACTCCCAACGTTGGAAGTACCACGTTTACAAGTCCATGGACGGTCGCACCAACAGGATTAGGAAATCCTCCCGGTAGTGGATTTCCCTGGTCAAGATGCACTAGGAAATTTACAGTAGTAGCTTTACCCGTATTAATTTTAGAGAATTCACCTTTCTTCTTGCCCTCGATGTGTAGCGTTGGTCCCACAGGGAATATCGCTCCAGTAAAAAAATTGTTGTCCACCGTGAAGCGTCCTGGATGAATGCGGTTAAAGGCCTTCTGTGGCAGGTTTTCTGCCTTAATCACTATATAGTACGTTCCGTTCGCAGCATTGGGCAGGATTCTTTCCACGATCTGATCATTGTTAAATCCTCTTCCAAATTTCTTGTTTAGTGACTGGATGATCTTATCATCACAGACATCATCTGGCGGTTCTGGAGTGTCCATCTCCCCCCTCGGGATGTAAAACTTTCGAGCTTGGTGTGAGACGTCGAACAGTTCTGTCTGCTCAGCGGGACCCGCGGCCGGCGCCGGAGCGGGCGTTGCGACCAATCCTGTCATTACCATCCCGATGGTCATTTTCGTGAATTTCAAAACGATTCTCCCTTCTTGGAGAAAGTTGATCTCCAAGGGTTCCATCCTAGAGTAAATTAAAAGGGAGGTCAATGCACCAGGGCTAAACTATTTCTGAATTGTTCCTGAACTGCTAAGTGGTATGGCATGCGCAGGTTAAGGGAAACAAATCGGAGGCGCAGGCTACTTCAGGACGCGGTTTTCCAGGCCCAGGATGACGTCGCGGGTGCCGGCATACTCGGCGCCGCGCTTCATCACCTCGGCGGCCCATCCGGCGGCCTGATCTTCCGTGGCCCCTTTCGGGACGCGTCCGCCGAAGACGCGGATATGCGTAGCGCTCAGCTTGTTCGCCACGTCGATCCATTTTTTCAGATTTTCGACTTCCTTGGCGCGCCCCTCGGTGGGGGGCTGGGTCATCTCCGAGCGGATGGAGATGCTGTAGATATCGACGCCGTTCTTGTAAGCCAGGCGGCGGAGCGGCAGCAGGAAATCGTCGGTCAGATTTTCCGGGAACCAGTAGACGGTCAGGTCCAGCCCGTCGATGTCGAGATCGACGGCCATGTGGACCAAGTCGTCGTAGCTCATTTTGCCGGCTCCCAATGCTTTGCGGAATGAGTAGGCGCAGGTGGCGGAGCGAAACTGCGCCTGCTTTTACCCCTCGCCGCCGTGGGCGACGGCGGCGGCTCCGCCGTCTTTCCATTCTTCAAGCAACTGAGCCTGATGGGCGGCTACTCGGTCTTCTTCCCCGGAGCCTTTGCCGAACGCACGCGAGGCCCCGAGACCCATCATTTCGGATACGTTCAAAACACACTACGATTTCTAAATCGAAGGAGAAAATAGTCTACCAGGCCGTCAAGGAGTCCTCGAATAGGCGGTACAAATCCTCCGGCCCGGCCGGGCGAGGCGAAAGCTTCGTAACGCGGTGTTGAGGAAGCGTACCCTTGACCAGCGCCGCGATATCCTCCGCACTGTAACCGACAGCCCTTAGGCCGTTCGGAACCTTCAATCGTTCCATGAAGGAAGTGATTTGGTCGGAAAGGATTCTTCCGGCGTCTTCGGTTTTCGCGCGGGAGGTATCGGCGCCCAGCAGTCCGGCGGCGTGCAGGTGCCGTTGGGGACAAGCCTCGCCGGTGAAACGCGCGACAGCCGGCGCATTCAGGATGACGGAAATGCCGTGCGGTATCAACGGATGATCCACCCTGTAGCCTTCAGGACGATAATTGCGCACCATGCCGGAGACGGGATAGGACATCCCGTGGGGGAGATGGACACCTGCATTTCCGAATCCGATGCCGGCGTAAGAGGCGGCCAACAGCATCTTCGCGCGCGCCTCGTCATCCGTGGGGTCGGCCGCGGCGCGAGGGAGATACTTCGAGCAGATTCGCAGCGCCTCGAGTGACCATAGGTCGCTGATCGGATTCGAGCCCTGATAGGCGGGGCGGAGAACAGGCTGTTCGGGCCGGGGACGCCGGTCGAAGGGCAGGGCCGTGTAGGATTCCAGCGCATGGGAGAGAACGTCCAATCCGCTGGAAGCGGCCACCTGCGGAGGAAGCGTGCGGGTATTTTCCGGGTCCAGAATGCCGAGCGTAGGCTTTAGACGGCGATGCGCAATGCCGGTCTTTGCATGCAGTTTCACGTAATCAAAAATGGCTACTCCCGTTGTCTCGCTTCCGGTACCCGCCGTTGTGGGGACAGCGATCAGAGGTTTCAAAGGGCCGGGAACGGGCAGCCCTTTCCCTATGGGAGGGTTCACGTAGTCGAGAAAATCGGAGGGAGTGTAGGTTGCATAGAGGTTGGCGGCCTTGGCCGTGTCAATGGTGGAACCGCCGCCGACGGCGACAAAGGCGTCGAAAGGTCTCTCCTGTGCCGCGTGAATCGCTTCCTGAAAAGATCGATCGGTCGGCTCCACCCGCACGCGGTCAAAAAGGGTGTATGCAACCTTGTTCGTTTCCAGCGATTCGAGAACAGTTGCGAACGGGGGAAGCTTGCTCAGCACCGGGTCGGTAAGCACCATGACCCGGCCCACTTTCATCTCCGCCAAGTCCATCCCGATCTCGCGGGTTACGCCCGGACCGAAACGGATATCGGAGGTGGCCATCTCGAAGGCATATTCGAAGTTCACACGTGTCCTCCCGGCGTGAAATCTAGATGAGTAAGGAATCTATCACGGCCAGCGTTCGACGACCACCTTCGTCTGCGTGAAGAACTCGACGGCGTGGCGGCCCTGCGCGTGCAGGTCGCCGAAGAAGCTCTCCTTAGCGCCGCTGAAGGGGAAGGCGGCAAGCGGCGCCGCGACGCCGATGTTGATGCCGATATTTCCCGGTTCGGCCTCGTTGCGGAACTTGCGCGCCGCCGCGCCGCTTTCGGTAAACAGGCAGGCCATGTTGCCGTACTTGCCGCTGTTGACCAGCTTGATGGCGTCGTCAAAGGTATGGACGTGCAGCAGGCTCAGGACGGGTCCGAAGATTTCAGTTTTTAAGATTTCGCTTTCGAGCTTATCGTATTCGAGCAGGGTCGGCTTCAGATAATTCCCTTTCTCGTACCCTTTTACGCCGGCATTGCGCCCGTCGACCAAAACTTTTGCGCCTTCGTCGGCCCCTTTCTGAATAAGGCTTTCGATTCTCGCCTTGCTGTCGGGCGTGATGACCGGCCCCATCTCGACGCCCTCATCGAGCCCATAGCCGACGCGGCGCGAGGCAGCCCTTTCCGCAATGGCCTCGGTGAACTCCTTACGTGCTTCTCCCACCGTCACCGTAAGGGAGGCCGCCAGGCACCGCTGCCCGGCGCAACCGAGAGAACTTTCCGCGACGGCCCGGCTGGTGAATTCCATATCCGCATCCGGCAGGACAAGAATCGGATTCTTCGCCCCGCCCTGGCACTGCACGCGCTTACCGTTGGCCGCCGCGCGCGCGTATACCTGACGCGCAATCGGAGTGCTGCCGACAAAACTGACGGCGCGAATGTCCGGGTGGTCGAGAATCGCCTCCGAAGTCTCCCGCGTGCCGTTGATCAAATTAATGACGCCCTTCGGCAATCCGGTCTGTTCGAGAAGTTGAAACGTTTTCCGCATCGTCAGCGGAACCTTCTCGGAAGGCTTCACGATGTAGGTGTTGCCGCAGGCGATCGCGTAAGGGAAGAACCAGAAGGGGATCATAGCGGGAAAGTTGAACGGTACCAGAGCGGCCCCGACGCCGATCGGCTGGCGGATCATGAACTCGTCGATGCCGGAGGCGATGTTCTCGGAAATCTGACCCTGCATCAGGGTGGGAATTGCGCAGGCGATCTGAACGTTTTCAAGCGCGCGTTGCATCTCACCGCGCGACTCAGCCAGCGTCTTGCCGCACTCCATGGTAATGGTGCACGCTAGCTCGTCGAAATTTTCTTTGATCAGGCTTTCGAGTTTAAACAGGTAAGTGATGCGCTCCATCACGGGCACGTGACGCCACTCGCGGAAGGCCTCAACGGCCGCGCGCGTGATCTCTTCCACCTCAGTGGCGGGCGAGAGGGGAAGTTTCGCGATGACCTCGCCGGTTCCCGGATTCGTGACGTCGATCGCTTCCGTGGCAATCGATTTTTTCCATTTCCCGTCAACAAAGTTCGTTAACGGTTCAACGCTTATGGTGATGGTTCTTACTTCCTTTCGTTCATTTCAGAAATCTCCCCTCGAAATAAGTAGGAGCTTAAGTGGGGCGGGTCTAGAGAACCTCAATCCCGTCGCTCGGTCGAAGCACGCCCGACTCGAGAACCCGCGCGCAGATGCCGCCCCGTCCGATCAGCGCCCGCGTCATGCCGGACTCGGTGATCGATTCGATGTAGCCGCACGGAGGACGAGGCCGGTCGAATTCAAAGAGGGCCTCCCCGACGCGGAATTTCTTTCCTGCCAGCGAATCGAGCATGATGCCGCGCGTGACGACGTTGCGCCGGTGTTCGCCGTTTTGAACCCGAATGCCGAGCGTGGAGACAATCTGCTCCAAGGTTTCGGCCTCGATGAAGGTGATTTGGCACTCGTCCGTCGCGGTCCAATAGCCGGTTCGCTCGCAGTACCGGTCGCCGCGCAGGCCGCAACCGGAAAGCGCCTCGGCTTGGTCCACGGCTTTCATCTTGGCTCCGCCCTTCGGGGTGATAAAGATTTTTTCGACCACTCCGGCCATCGTGTGTCCTTAATCCGAATAATACTCGTTAGTTTTTTTCGAAAGACTCTCGTACCGCGCTTCGGGCTCGCTTTCGCGGCTGGTGGGAAACCCGCGCGGCTCCCAACCCGGATAGGTCAGTTGGCCCATCGGGTCGATCTCGCCGCCGTACCCGCCTCTCATATCCGCGACTTCGGTGAATCCGGCTTGGAGGAGGAGTTCGGCGGCCTTCAGCGAACGCATTCCTTTTTGGCAACCGGTGATGCAGCTGGCCCCCTTGCCGAAATTCGCCTCCACAATTTCAACAAACCGTGGGTTGATTTGCATCATTCCGGTGAGCCCGGGTTCCATGACGGGTATGTTCTTGGCGCCGGGGACGTGTCCGGCGTCAAATTCCGGGACGGTCCGCACGTCCAGATAGATGTGGTCTGATCTGGAATCGAGAAGTTGCCTGGCCTCCTCGGGTGAAATACGCTTGATCTCCATTGTGGGTCCCCCTGGGTACGGTGATTTGAAAATCGGGCGATTCGAGTATTCGATGCCCGCCCGATTGAACATCCGGATCGGCCGGTGGGTTGGCTGGATTTCAGCTCCCCTCTTGACACTTGATGATACTTGACACTGGGAGCGGCCGCGAGGACGCTTTCTTCTGATTCGAACCGGCAATTTCTCGGGAGAAATTGCTTTGGAGCCCCGCTGTTCTCTCCGGATGGTGAACCTGAATAGTGTAAGGAAAAGCGCGGAAAGACGCAACCGTCGCCGCGGCTCAAGCTTTGAACTTCCAGGGAAGGGCAGCCGGGTGAGCACAAATTTTACGGCCTCTGGAAGGATCCGACCGGCAAGGTAGCGATGGTTTCAGGCCGGCGCACGTATTTCCGGATCACGGAATGAGCGGTCCCAGAATACCAATTGCTGATTATTCACCCGCGGCGGTTAGGCGAGGATTTTCTTCACAACCTCCCCGTGGACATCGGTCAGGCGGAAGTCGCGGCCTTGGAACGGGTAGGTCACCTTGGTGTGCTCGAAGCCGAGCAGGTGGAGCATGGTGGCGTTCAAATCCTGATGACCGATATCAACATGCCTGGCGTCAGCGGCCATGCTTTGGCAGAGCAAATACTGTTGATCCATCCGGGAATTCGGGTCATCTATTGTGTCCGGCGCGCTCGACGAAGATACCTTTCGCCAGCTCACCGGGAACACCGACCGGGCTTTTATCCAGAAGCCGTTTACCCTCCAAGCGGTGGGGTGCCGGGTCAGGGAGATTCTCGGCGCCCAAGGTTGGCTTTCAAGTACCTGAAAGGAATAGCGTTACGGCCCAGTAGGCCATCGAATATCTTCCTGAAACGGATGAATCTCCTTGCCCGTTTCGTTTCCAAGTTGATAAGATTCCGAACGAACCGTCGGGAAACCCTTCCCTGAAGCTGAGCCCTCCGATGGGGCCGACCCCAGTCGGAAGTCTGTTTCTCGGTGCCGAAAGCGGGCGGGGAGCCTGCGCCTCCTCGGATGAGGTATTTTCGATGGGTTCTGGAGGTGCGTATTTGGCGGAGTCTTCGAAGTACAACCTGATCGTGATCGGCAGCGGCCCGGGAGGCTACGTTGCCGCCATCCGCGCCGGGCAGTGGGGCCTGAAGACGGCGGTCATCGAAAAAGACGCCAAGCTTGGCGGCGCCTGCCTCCATGTCGGTTGTATTCCCACCAAGTCGCTCCTCTTCAACGCGGAAGTGTACGGGTACTTTGCCAAAGCGAAAGAGTTTGGCATCAGTTGCGAAAATGTAACGCTCGATTGGGCGAAAGTCCTGGCGCGGAAAGAGCGGATTGTCCGGAAATTTTCGAAGGGCATCGAATTCCTCTTCCAGAAGAATAAGGTTGAGTGGATTCCCGGTAGAGGAAGACTTGTCGGGCCGGGCGCGGTGAGCGTGGAAGCCGCTGACGGACAAACCCGTAACATTGAGGCGAAGCACATCGTCCTGGCCACGGGAAGCGAAGCCCAGGCGCTGCCGGGTCTTGTGCCCGACGGCATCACCCTGCTTACCAACCGGGAGCTCTTGGAGATTTCGGCCGTTCCCGCTTCGCTCGCCGTCATCGGCGCGGGAGCCGTGGGCGTGGAGTTCGCCTCCTTGTTCGCGAGCTTTGGGACGAAGGTCACGCTGATTGAAATGCTGCCGCGTATTGTTCCCGTCGAAGACGAGGAGGTCTCCCGCGAGCTGGCGCGGTCGCTCCAGAAGCAAGGCATCGCCGTTCATACCGAGACTCAAGTTCAAGGTTTGGAAAAGAGCGAGCAGGGCGCATCGCTGACGTTGGTAGGAAGTGGGAAAGAAGAAAAAATGGAAGCCGAAAAAGTTCTCCTCGCCGTCGGCCGCGCCCCGAATACCGGGGACCTGGGGTTGGAGAATACGAAGATCACTCTCGACGAGGGTTTCATCAAAACCGGTGAACACATGGAGACCGCCGAGCCGAACGTCTATGCCATTGGCGACATCGTGGCCGCCAGTCCGCAACTGGCGCACGTGGCCGAAGCCGAAGGCATTGTGGCCGTCGAGCATGCCGCCGGGCGCGACGTTCATCCGATCAACTATCGCCAGATTCCCGGTTGCACCTATTGCGAACCGCAGGTGGCGAGTGTCGGTCTCACCGAGCAGCAGGCGCGCGACCATCAGGAGGGCTACGCAGTCAAGATCGGTAAATTTCCTTTTTCGGCCAACAGTAAGGCGGCGGTCTTGGGCGCGCCGGAAGGGTTCGTCAAGATCGTGAGCGACGAAAAGTACGGCGAGATCCTCGGCGTGCACATGGTAGGCCCCGGTGTGACGGAATTGATCGGCGAAGCCGTCATGGCGATGCGTTTGGAGGGCACGGTGCAGGATTTTGCCCACGCCGTTCACGCCCACCCTACGCTTTCCGAAGCTGTTCTCGAAGCCGCGCACGCCGCAGGAGAAGGGGCGATTCATATTTAAGATGACCTGTGAAACACAATTTCTCGGACGAGTGTCTTATGCCGACGCCTTGGCGCTCCAAGGCCGGGCCGTCGAGCGCTGCAAGGCGCCCGCGTTGTCCGCATCGCCCGACGCTCTGTTTCTGCTCGAACATCCGCACGTCTATACGTTGGGACGGAATGCCCGGCGCGAGCATCTGTTGATCGGTAAAGAGAGACTCCGTGCACTCGGTGCGGAACTCTATCCCTGTGACCGCGGGGGCGACATCACCTATCACGGGCCGGGGCAGTTGGTGGGGTATCCCATTCTCGATTTGAGACGGCACCGCCGCGACGTCGGTTGGTACATGCGTTCGCTCGAAGAGGTTTTGATCCGAACCGCGAATGACTTTGGGGTGAAGGCGGAACGACGCCCCGGATTTACCGGCGTCTGGGTGGAGGGGGAGAAGCTGGCTTCGCTCGGCGTGCATCTCAGCCGCTGGGTTACTTCGCACGGGTTTGCATTCAACGTGAATACCGACCTCACTTACTTCGAGCACATCGTCCCTTGCGGACTGTCCGAGGTACGGATGACTTCTCTCGAAAAGAGTGCGGGCCGGAAGTTCGCGATGGAAGAAGTTTCGGAACGAGTTGTTTGCCGGTTTGCCGATGTGTTCGACGTTACTTTGGACGTACCTGTCGAGCTGCGCGAATCACTTGTCCACAAAGTGCCGGTCGCCCGCAGAGTGCCGGCTTAGTTTTGTGAAACAATGAATCCCAAGACCCAGTCTTCCCGAACCGGAAAAACCTCTTTACCGATTCCCGACGCCGATACCTTGCGGCGCATTCTCTGGGCGATGAAGCTCACGCGCGAGGCCGAGCGCCGCATCGAGCAGGTGCTCTATCGTCAGGGGAAGATCGTCGGCGGTGTCTACGTCGGCCGCGGCCGGCGGAAACGGGTAACGCGGAACTCGCCTTTCAGGTTCCGCGGGTTTTTTGCCGGGTGGCCGATCCTTTCCGAAGGAAAGGGTGAGGTATAGTCCGAAATCGCTTTCCCCACCCTTTGCAAAGCAAAGGATGGGGCACCCGTTTGCTTTGTCAGGGCACGTTCGCCGCGGCGAATCAGCCGTGCCGTCGAGAATCTTGTAAGATCGCGGGCGTTAGCCCCTGAGGTTGTTCCATGGCAACGAAAGTCATTATGCCCCAGATGGGTGAGAGCATCGTCGAGGGGACCATTATTCGTTGGTTGAAGAAAGTCGGCGAGCACGTCGAGCGCGACGAGCCGTTGCTTGAAATCACGACGGACAAGGTCGATACCGAAGTTCCCGCGCCGGCCTCAGGTGTGCTGACGGAAATTTTGGTCCAGGAGAATCAGACCGTACAGGTCCATACGGTCGTGGCAATGATCGACGGCGGCGCGGCTACTTCCGATACGGCAACTGAAACTGCATCCCCGGCTCCGGAAGCCAAAGCCGCACCTGCTGCGGCCGCCTCCACCGTACCGTCTGCAGCTCCCTCCAAAACGGCTCCGCGTCCGGCTGCCGGGAAAACGGGGAAAGTACGCACGTCACCTCTGGTTCAGCGCCTGGCCAAGGAACACGGCATTGATCTTTCCGAGGTTCCCGGCACCGGCGAGGGCGGACGCGTCAGCAAGAAAGATATTGAGGATTACTTGGCTTTGCGAGGTGGTGCGCCGGCAAAAGCCTCTGTGCCCTCTGCGAAACCTTCAACTCGTCCGCGCTTGGCTCCTGAGCCGGTGAAGTTTGAGGGTGCAACACACGCCGTACCGATGACTCCCATGCGCAGCCGGATTGCCGAGCATATGGTTGCGAGCCGACGCACCTCGGCGCACGTCTCTTCCGTTTTTGAAGTGGAGATGACACGCGTGGTTGAGACCGTGAAGCAGTCGGGCGCGGCGTTCCAGCAGAAGCACGGCGTCAAGCTCACCTATACGCCGTTCTTCATTTACGCCGTGGTTGAGGCGCTGAAGGAGTTTCCGATTGTGAATGCCTCGGTGGACGGGGCGAATATCGTCTATAAAAAGGATGTGAACATCGGCGTCGCGGTGGCGGTGGCCGAAGGGTTGATCGTTCCGGTCCTCAAGCGCGCGCAGAAGAAGAGTTTTGTCGACTATTGCCGCGAGGTGCAGGATTTGGCGCAGCGCGCCCGCAGCAAGAAATTGAAAGTGGAAGAGGTGCAGGAGGGAAGCTTCACGGTGACCAATCCCGGCATCTTCGGGAGCCTGTTCGGCACGCCGATCATCAATCAGCCGCAGGTGGCTATTCTCGGCGTGGGAACCATTGAGAAGCGGCCCGTGGTGCGGGATGACGCCATCGCCGTCCGCGCCATGGCCTATCTCTCCATCTCCTTCGACCATCGCATCATCGACGGCGCTGTGGCCGATCAATTCATGGCCCGCCTGAAGCAGATTCTCGAAAATTGGGATGGGAAAGTTGTCTGATAAGGGAAGATAATTTATCCTGCCGGCACGATTTTTTCATGAACCAGCAGAAACGCCATAAGGAGATCTTCGAGCAAGTCCTGAAGTTCTCCCAAGCCGATGAGACCGAAGTGACGATCGAGTCCCGTGAGGATTCGCTCACGCGCTTCGCCAACAACATCATTCATCAGAATGTCACCGAAGAGGGTACGACGCTCACCGTCCGCGCCGTTGCGGACCGCCGAACAGCCGCTGCGACAACGAACCGGCTGGACGCCGATTCGATTCGTCGGGCCGCAGAGGCCGCCGTGGAGTTGGCGCGGCTCCAGCCCGAAGATCCCGATTGGCTTCCCATGGCCGAACCCAAAACCGTGCGCCCGGTAAGCCGATTCTTCCCCCAGACGGCGGAGTATTCGCCGCAAGCGCGGGCGGAAACTGTACGCGCCTGCATCGGGCAGGCCGAGCGCGAAAAGCTCACCACGGCGGGTATCTTCTCCACCGGCAGCGCTACCCACTCTATTTTTAATTCCCGCGGCGTCGAATGCTCTCACCAGGAGACCGCTTCCACTTTCTCCGTCACCGTCGAAGGCGAGTCGAGTTCCGGCTGGGCGAAGTACTCCGCGCCTGATGTGGAGTCGTATGACCCCGAAAAGCTTACCAGGAGCGCTGTCGGTAAGACCGGGCAGAGCAAAAATCCTAAGGAGATCGCTCCCGGCAGTTACACGGTGATTCTGGAACCGTCGGCCGTGTTGGACGTGCTCGGCTTCCTGATGTGGGATTTCGGCGGCCTTTCGGTGGCAGAGAAGCGAAGCTGCCTCACGGACCGCGTGGGGGAGAAGGTCTTCGGCGAGAACATCACGGTGAGAGACGATGTCCTTCACCCTTTGCAGGCCGGAGCGCCGTTCGACGGTGAGGGAGTGCCGCGCCAGCGCGTCGCGCTGGTGGAACGCGGTGTGGTGAAGAGTCTTGTATATGCCCGCAAGACGGCGAAAAAGCGAGATACCAAGCCCACGGGCCACGGCTTCTCTCTGCCGAATGAAGAGGGCGAGGCGCCGCTCAATGTGGTCTTCGCAGGCGGCGAATCAAATTTGGAGGAGATGATTCGCAGCGCCCAGCGCGGCATCCTGGTCACGCGCTTCTGGTACATCCGCGAGGTGGACCCTTACCGGAAAATCCTTACCGGCATGACGCGGGATGGGACTTTCTGGGTGGAGAGGGGCGAGGTACAGTACGGCATTCGGAACCTGAGATTTAACCAGAGCTTGATCGAGATGCTGAACCGGGTGGAGATGCTGGGTCCGGCCGCGCGCGCCTCGGGCGAGGAGAGCTTTGAGATGGTCGTCCCGGCGCTCCGGGTGCACGATTTTACATTTTCCTCCGTCACCAAATTTTAACGGCAATATTATTTACCTCACTGACGGCTTTCTATCATATAATCTGCTCAAAATTTCATAGGTCGGAAGTTCTCTGCCTCATAAGGTCCGGCGTTTGGGTCTAGGAAGGACAGAGAGCAAAAAAGGAGGAGGAGGATGAACTTGGAAAACTTTCAGGAACCGTTACAGGTCATGTGGGCTACGACGATAGCCTTTGTCCCCAGTATCTTTGCGGCGGCGGTGATTTTGCTGGTCGGGTGGGGCGTTGCCCGGCTCGTTCGGTTCGTCATCCAGCGGGCACTGCATGCGGTGAAGCTGGACGTAGTGTCCGAAAAGGCCGGACTGGAGGCGCAACCGTCCGCCGTCATCGCCAAACTTTCCTACTGGATTGTGATGGTGCTGGCGTTGGTGATGGCGGTGAACGCGTTAAAGTTGACCGTCGCGACAGAGCTCTTGAACCAGTTGTTGCTCTACTTACCGAACGTCATTGCGGCGGTGTTCGTTCTGGCATTGGGATTCTTTTTTGGAAGCTTGGTGCGGGGTATCGTACAAACGGCGCTGGGATGCACCGATACCGTGGACCCGGAATTCGCCGGAAAAGCGGCGCAGCTTGCCGTGATTCTGTTCGCGGTGGCCGCCAGCCTGGAGCAGCTCCGCATTGCCACCACGCTCATCACCAATGCTTTTACGGTGGTGTTCGCCGCGCTCTCTTTCAGCTTCGCTTTGGCCCTCGGCCTCGGTTGCAAGGACTTGGCGAAGGAGTGGGTTCAGAGCCGGTTGAAGAAATGAACGCAGGAGAAACTAAATAGGGCGGCGGGAACGCTGAAAGATTCGGCGCAAGTCCGTTTCCGTTCGGGTTGGATAGTTTCCCGCGTCACCACCTGGTAGCGCCGGAGGGGATGGTCGCCGCTCGGCGGCTGTCCCATTTTTTGTTTTTAGTGCCTGCCTTCCTTATTTCAAAGACCCCGCCCAGCGCCAGAGTTCGAGTTCGTACTCCTCGACCACTTCCGGGTGTTTCGAGGCCACGTTGTTCTTGTCGTCGGCAGCGGTTTTCCGGTTATAGAGCTGCGGCGGGCCGGAACCCTTCCGTCCCGAAACCCACGCCCCCGGCGGGCCTTCCATATCCACCAACAGCCGCCAGTCCAAATCCTGAATCGACCACTGCCAGACATGATGGCCCGTAAAGGCGAACTTGCGAATCTGTTCGGCCTCACCCGTCATCAGCGGCAGGACGCTCGCGCCGTGCAGTCCAATGCGGCGCGTGTCGAACACCATGTTCTGCGGGAAGAGTTTTTCCGTCCGACGCGGCGCCGTGTAGGGCAGAATCAGGTCTTCTCGGATATCGAGGTAGTCGAGGACGGTCGGCATCAGGTCGGTCGGCTGCACGAGCGAGCGGACCCGCTTGCCCGCGCCGATGCCTTCCGGGTGGCGGATAATCCAGGGAATATGAACTAATTCCTCATAATTTCAGGGGCGTGCCTTGCGGATAATGCCGTGCTCGCCGAACGGCTCGCCATGGTCGGAGACGAACATGATCAGGCTGTTTTCATGGAGACCGAGCTGGCGGATGTGGTCCATGAGAACGCCCACCCACTTATCGACATAGGTCACCTCTCCGGCGTAGAGGCTCTTGGTGCGCTCGACCTCGGCCGGGGTCATGTAGCCCTTGACGGGCCCGGCCACGGGGTCGATCATGTCGAGGCCCGAGTAGTTCGGGTCTTTGTACATGCTCCAGTAGGGCTCGGGCGGGTCCCAGGGTTCGTGCGGGTCGAAGTAGTCGAACCAGATAAATAATTTGTCGCGCTGCCCGCGTTGGTGGACGTACTCGTCGAGCCAGCGGATGGCCTCGGTGGTCACGCGCGGAGCGAACCAGTCTTCCCCATCGCGAAAGGTGGAGCGGTTGCGCAGATATTGCGAGAAGCGCGGCTTCCAGAGATCGTCTCTCTTGCCGTCGAGGCGGTGAAACTCATTTAGATTGACCCTCACCTTCGGGTCCACCACCCAGGGGTCGTACTCCTGGCCGCGCACCCAGCGGACGTAGTCGAAACCGCGCCCGCAGTTATAGACGGGCTTGTGCATGTGGTAGGTGTCGCTGATCATGACCGACGTGTAGCCGCGGCTCCAGAGGACCTCCGCCAGCAGATAGTCCGAGTTTCCAAACGGCTGCCAGGGGCGGAAGGGGAGATTGACGCGGCCGGTTCACCAGGTGGTCCGCGTCGGCATGGTGGGCAGGCTCTCCGCGTAGTGGTTTTCAAACAGAGTGCCTTCTGCTGCCAGCCGGTCGATGTTCGGCGTCCGAACTTTCTTGCCGGCGTAGCTGCGGCAGTTGGGATAGGCCCCGACGTGGTCGGCGCGCAGGCTGTCGGACACAATGATGATGACGTTCATCGAATTCGCTCCTGGTTGGGTTTGGGAATCGAAGGGTGATTTTATACTATCAAGCGGGCCTGTGTGGCCTAAAACCTAAGCCGCCGGGAATTGACACATTTTGGAAGGGTTGCTAGCATCAAACAGTTGGCCGATGCCGGGTCGGTCAACCAAGTTTGCCAAGGCTTTCCGGTGTACGCTGCCTGCCTCGGAGAAATGCTTTCGCCGTCCTCAATCAGGAATTCACTCGCATCTCCGCAGGAGAGGCGGTAGCCGATATTGCGTCCCCGTCGTCTAGCCCGGCCCAGGACACCGCCCTTTCACGGCGGCGACACGGGTTCGAATCCCGTCGGGGACGCCAGCTTTCCGTTGACCGCACGCATCGGGAAGTTCCCGATATATGCGACACCCGCGCATTCAGAAGGAGCACTTGAATCATGGACGCCTCTCGTCTGCTTGCAGTCGTCACCGATATAGAAGCAGAATATAGCAATGGACTCTCTCAGTTGTTGAAGGACCTTATTCAGCAGTACACAGCAGCGAGGGACACTCCTGGCCAAGACAATATTCCTGCAATTAAAGAGGCGCTGGATTCCTTTCGATAGGTACCAAAGGACACTTTTCCCGCCACGAGCAGCAGCGGCCATAGCGATTCTGCGCCGACGGCCGACGGTCCGCCGACATCAAGGGAAGAGCGCACCTACGCGTGAACCCGTATATCGGAGAAGGGCACCTGCACAAAATGGAAATTCGTAATATCGCCATCATTGCCCACATCGATCACGGAAAAACGACGCTGACCGACGCTCTCTTGCAGCAGACCGGCGCGGTGAAGAAAAAAGTGAGCATGGACAGCAACACGCTCGAAAAGGAGCGCGGCATCACCATCTATTCCAAGAACGCCGCCATCTTTCATAAGGGGACAAAAATCAACATCGTCGATACGCCCGGCCACGCGGACTTCGGCTCGGAAGTCGAGCGCGTGCTTCGGTCCATTGACTCGGTCCTGTTGGTGGTCGATGCCCAAGAAGGCCCCATGCCACAGACTCGATTCGTGCTGAAGAAATCGCTCGCGCTCGGGCTTGCGCCGATTCTGGTCGTGAACAAGATCGATAAACCCGCCGCGGACTCGAATCGCGTACACCATCAGGTCTTTGAACTGTTTGCGGAACTTGGCGCCACCGACGAGCAGCTCGACTTCCCGATCATCTACACCATCGGCAGAGACGGCATCGCCAAGCGTGCTCTGAAGGATCCGGCACAGGACCTGACGCCTCTTCTGGATATGATTCTGGAGCAGGTGCCGACGGCTTCCGGCGACACCGAAGCGCCCTTCAGTGCCCAGCCGTTTAATCTCGCCTACGATAATTTTCTCGGACGCCTTGCCGTTGTGCGCGTCTACAGCGGCAAGATTCGCGTCGGCGACACCGCGTTGGTAAAAAAGCAGTCCGGTGAAGTTCAGCCCTTCAAAATCACCAAACTCTTTACCTTTCAAGGCATCGACCGCATTGCGGCCGACCGGGTCGAAGCCGGCGATATCGCGATCGTGGCGGGACTCACCGATGTCACCATCGGGGATACGATTGCCGACTCTCCCGAGACTCCGCTTCTCGACGCCATTGCCTTTGATGAACCGACCATCGAGCTGACGTTCCTGGTGAACGATTCCCCGTTTTCCGGGCGCGAGGGGAAATTCGTAACAGGCCGACAATTGCGCGAACGTCTCGCCAAAGAACTGGAGGTCAACGTAGGCCTCCGAGTCAATTTTGATACCGGAAGCCCGGATCGCTTTACCGTCTCCGGGCGCGGGGAACTCCACATTGAAATTCTGCTAGAGAACTTGCGGCGGGAAGGTTTCGAGCTCCAGGTGTCGCAGCCGCAGGTAATTCTAAAACCAATCGACGGCCCGCTGCATGAACCCTTCGAAAAGATTCTGATCGACGTGCCGAGGAAGTTTCAAGGTACGGTGATCGAAGGGCTCAGCCGCAGGGGCGCGCGCCTGATGAACATGGAATTGCACGAAAACCGTGTGCTCCTCACCTTGGAGGGCCCCAGCCGCGGCCTGTTCGGTTACCGGAATAAAATTGTCGTCGATACGAAGGGGGAAGGCATTTTCGCCAGCCGTACGATCGGCTACCGGCCCCATGCGGGAGAGATTTTCCGATACAACGTCGGCTCCATGATCTCGCAGTCCACGGGTAAAGCGCTCGCCTACTCTCTGGCCAACCTGCAAACGCGCGGCACCCTTTATATTAAAGAAAACACCGAAGTGTATGAAGGAATGGTGATCGGCAACACCTCCAAGGGCGAGCAGATGACCGTCAATCCTATCAAGGGCAAGCACCTTACCAACATGCGCGCCTCGGGAGCCGACGACGCCATCCAACTCACCACGCCGCAGCTTCTGACCATTGAAGCCGGCCTTGAGATGATGGAACAGGACGAATACCTGGAGGTGACTCCGCAAAGCGTCCGTCTGCGGAAAAAGTTTCTTTCCGAAACCGATCGCACCCGCGCCCGCAAAAAGGAATTGATCCCCGCGTAGTCCCGCACAATTTATCGGAAATCTCCGCTCGGCGATGCGTGCTGTGGGCAAGCTCCCGCAGGCGGTCGCGTCAGTCCTCCCGTCAGTCCTGCCTGCAGGAATCGCCGCCGTGTGGTGCCGTTGGAATTCTTTCCCCTAAGAGATGCCCTTACCTTTTTTATTTGGAATGGCACTTTCTTCTGAGTTGAACTTATTTCTTTTTAAACTTCAATGACGCGGAGTTGATGCAGTAGCGCAGGCCGGTCGGCTCAGGGCCGTCCTCGAAGACGTGGCCCAGGTGGCAGTCGCAGGCCTCGCACAGGACCTCAGTCCGGCCCCCGCCGTAGCTGAGGTCGTCTTCCGTTTCCACTTTTCCCTTCGAGGTGGGTTCCCAGAAGCTGGGCCAGCCGGTGCCGGAGTCGTACTTTGTGCCGGAGTTGAAGAGTTCCGCGTCGCAGCAGGCGCACCGATACACGCCCGCCTCTTTATTATCCCAATAGGTGCCGCTAAAGGCGCGTTCGGTTCCCTTCTGTCGGCATACATGAAACTGTTCGGGTGTGAGTTGTTTTTTCCACTCTTCGTCGGTTTTTTTTATTTTGGTTGTCATAAAAATTCCCCTGTTCCTTTTACAACCTGAAGTATCGGCCATGTCCCTTGCGCTCCAGATTTTTCTTCTTCTGCCATGTCTTAATCGACCTTAATAGTCCAGTGGGCTGGGCTATTTTCCAGACCCCTTCCTATTTATCCGACCCTTTCACCGCGTGGCCGCCGAACTCCTTACGCAAAGCGGCGATGACCTTGGCTGAAAACGATTCTTCCTGTCGGGAAGCGAAGCGCGCCAGCAGGGAGAGCGTCAGCACGGGCGCGGGGACGTTCTTATCAATGGCCTCGAAGACGGTCCAGCGGCCTTCACCCGAATCCTCCACGTAGCCGCGAATGTTGGCCAGTTCCGGGTCCTTGGCCAGCGCGTGCTCGGTCAACTCCAGCAGCCAGGAGCGGATGACGCTGCCGTGTTGCCACAGCGCCGCCAGTTGGTGCAGGTCCAGCGAAAAATCACTCGCCTTCAACAGTTCAAACCCCTCGGCATAGGCCTGGAGCATGCCGTACTCGATGCCGTTGTGGATCATCTTGGTAAAGTGGCCCGCGCCGCTCGGCCCCACGTGCGCGTAGCCGTCCTCCGGCGCCAAGGTCTTAAAGGCCGGTTCGATCCGCTTCACCGCCTTGTCCGGCCCGCCCACCATCAGGCAATAACCTTTTTCGAGACCCCAGACGCCGCCGCTGGTTCCGGCATCGACGTAGTTGATCCCCTTTTCGCTCAACTCTTTCCCGCGCCGAACGGTCTCATGGTAGTTCGAGTTGCCACCGTCGATCAGCGTGTCGCCCTTGTCGAGGTGCGGCAGCAGTTCGTTGATTACCTTCGTCACCGTCTCCCCGGCCGGGACCATCAGCCAGACGGCGCGCGGCGCGGAGAGCTTTTGGGCCACTTCTTCGAGCGATTTCGCGCCCACGGCGCCGAGCTTTTCGCAGCGCGCGACGGCTTCCGTCGCCGGGTCATAGGCGACGACCTTGTGGCCGCCTTTCATCAATCTTTCCGACATGGCTGCGCCCATCCGGCCCAGACCTACCATTCCGATTTCCATGGATGATTCCTTTCAACCTTGTGTTTGCCGGTGAGCATGTCGCCGGCCAGAGGGTTGTACGGCACGACGGCCACTTCGAACTCCTTGCAGAAGGGGAGGTATTCCTCTTCGATTCCCCGCGCCAGCAGGTTGTACATGGGCTGCGAGATGCGCGGCAGCGCAGTGCCCTTCTTTTCCGATAGGGAGTGAATCTGCGCTACCTGCCAAGCGGCGTAGTTTGAGACGGCCGAGTGGCGGACCTTGCCCTCGCGGATGAACGCGGCCATCGTCTCCAAGGTCTCCGTAATCGGCACGTCGTAGTCAGGCTGATGGAGGTAGCAGATGTCGAGGGTTTCGGTCTGCAAACGCTGAAGGCTTGCCTCGAGCGCCTTCCGCATGGCCGCCTGCGATAGGCCGATGTCGTCGGCGCCGTCGCCCATCTTGCCGCGGACTTTGCTGGCCAGAATCACCTTGTCGCGGCGGGGCTTGAGCCAATTTCCCAGGATCACCTCCGAGCCTCCCTGATTGTAAAGGTTAGCCGTGTCGATGAAGTTGATTCCCGCCTCCAGGCAGCGGTCGAGCATCCGGTGCGCGTCCGGCTCGGAGACTTGCGAGCCGAAGGTCATCGTTCCCATCGAAAGACGGGAGACTTTCAGTTCGGTCTTCGGTAAAAGGCGATATTCCATGGGCGCAGTTCCTTTTGAAATTTGGATTGAGTTATACCGGCACGGTTTCAAGCTGTGCCGCAAGCGCGGTTTTATGCGCCTGCTCGTGGGCCAGCAGCCGGCGCTTGGTCTCGAGGCCACCTCCGTATCCGCCCAAGGCGCCGTCCCCAGCGATCACGCGATGGCAGGGAATGATAATGGCCACCGGATTATTGTGGTTCGCCATGCCGACGGCGCGCGAGGCTCCGGGCTTGCCCATACGGCGGGCGATCTCTCCGTAGCTGCGGGTTTCGCCATAGGGGATGCGGCAGAGTTCCTCCCAATCCGCAAGTTGAAAATGGGTCCCTCGCAGGTCGAGCGGAACCGTGAAGCGTGCGAGCTTGCCCCGCGAGTAGGCGGCCAGCTCGTCCAGCGCAACGCGGTTCGCCGCCCGGGACTCTGAAATACTCGAAATTCCCATCCGCTCGGCAAGCGGTTTGAGGTGCGCCTCCGGGTTTCCGGAATTCAGAAAATGGAGGCAGGCAAGGCCTCGGGCGGAGGAGCCGACAAGCAGGCGTCCCCAGGGCGACTCCCAGGTGGCGTAGGTGAGCGAGTCCATCGGGTTCTCCTTCCTGGTGTTGGTGGTAGGAAAAGGTATCACAGTTTTCCGGGAGGAGCCATCACCGGTCCCGAGTCCTCCGGATTTGCTGTTCGGGAAGCCGGAGATCCTTCGATTTTTCGCATCCCTTAGGATTCGGGAGCATCTACTTTTAAGGAGTCGGGGAATCCCTGTGCTTTCGATCGCTGTTGATCTTGAGGGTGAGAAGGAAGTGAACCGACGGGCCGTGGTGCCGGGAAGTGAGGTGATTGTTTTAAAAATGAAAGCAAAAGAGTAGAATAGAGGTCGCATCGACCACAACCATCATGGAAAAATCTCCCAAGGCGGTTCTTGACGACGAGCATGTCCTCGTAGCGGAGGCGAAGGCCAGCAGTTATGAGGCGTTTGAAGAGCTGGTCAACCGTGCGGGTCCGCCATATTTTGATTGATGATGTTCCTTTGGGGGGAGATCGGCGGTTGGGAAACCCGTTGACGGTTGGATGCGGGTAAATTAAGGGGATTATATACCAGTTTACCCAAAAAGACCTTGACAACCGGCTTCGATATGGGTAAACTACTTCCATAAATAGGAGGTAAGAAGATGTCGAAGCGAGCACCTGGGAAGTACTACCGCGAGGGCCTTTCACTGATTGAGTTAACCGCCATGTTCTCCGACGATGCCAAAGCCGAAAAATGGTTTGTTGTAAATCGCTGGCCGGATGGTGTATGCTGCCCGCGTTGCAACTCCCGGAACGTTCAGGAGAGAGCTAACCGGAAGCCGCAACCCTACCGCTGTCGGAAATGTCGCAAAGACTTCTCAGTTAAGACGGATACCTTGATGCACAGTTCTCCCTTGACTTTGCGGGTTTGGGGAATCGCGCTTTATCTTCTGACTACCGGGCTTAAAGGTACGGCGAGCATGAAGCTCTACCGGGACGTGAAGGTTACGCAGAAAACCGCATGGCACCTTGCCCACCGCATCCGGGAGACTTGGAGCGACCCGCCGCCACTGTTCAAAGGTCCGGTAGAGTGCGATGAGGCATACTTCGGCGGCAAGCGGAAGAACATGCCGAAAGCCAAGCGGTCCGAGATGGAAGGGCGCGGGATTGTCGATAAGATCGCGGTAGTCGGGGCGAAGGACCGGGACAGCAATCAGGTAAACGCCCAGGTAGTCGAGTGGACCGATGCCGAGACGCTACACGGCTTTGTGTCCGAGACTGCGGCCACCGGCGCTCAGGTTTACACCGATGAGCACCGCTCCTATGAGGGCTTGCCTTTCCCGCATGAGGCCGTCAAGCATTCGGTCGGTGAGTACGTCCGGGGCCAAGCCCATACTCAGGGGATCGAGTCGTTTTGGTCGCTACTCAAACGCGGCTACCACGGAACCTACCATAAGATTTCTCCGAAGCATCTTGATCGCTACGTCGGTGAGTTCGTAGGTCGGCACAATCAACGCGAGGCAGATACGCTCGATCAAATGTCTGCCATGGTCCGGGGCTTGGAGCACAAGAAGCTCCGCTATAAGGATTTGGTGGCGTGAATACTAGAATACCTCAAAAAGTGGGAGAATCTGAAAGCGGCCTTGGCCCTCTATTTCTGCTGGTACAACTTCTGCCGGGTACATCGTACCATCCGCATGACTCCTGCGATGGAAGCTGGTATCGCAAATCGGATTTGGAATATCAGTGATTTGCTGGTATCATAGGAGCTAGATAAGAGAGAACAAAAAGAGAAGGCGGCCCGTGACTTTTGACTTCGACATTCGGAAGACCATTGCCGCCGTTGCTTTCCTGGCGCAAAAAGAGGACGGAGAACTGGATATGTTCTTGTCCTTGAAAATGCTCTATTTGGCTGACAAACGAGCATTGATCCTATGGGGAAAGACGATCACGGGCGACAGGTTTGTGTCGATGCAAAAGGGTCCTGTCTTGAGCCTGATCTACAATCTGACCTGCCCCCAGTGATTGTACCAACTCGTATGTTAGTTCAGCGGTAATTCTGTCCCTAGGTCGGGAGGCAGCTGCCTCCCGAGCAGCGGCGGGATTTCCATGGCCTCCGGTGCCGGTGGACGATAACCAAGAGCACTGTGAGGTCGAACCCTGTTGTAGTGTCGCCTCCACTGCTCGATTAACACCTTCGCTTCCTGCAAGGTGTAGAAGATCTCCCGGTCGAGCAACTCGTCTCGGAGCTTCCCATTAAAGCTCTCGTTGTAGCCGTTCTCCCAGGGACTCCCGGGTTGGATGTAGAGCGTCTTCACTCCGATTCGCCCCAGCCACTCTCGTAGAGCTTGGGCGCAGAACTCCGGGCCATTATCCGAGCGAAGGTGCTCGGGCGGACCTCGGAGAACGAACAGATCGGCCAGTAGCTGCACGACATCGTCGGATCGAATCTGGCGGGCCACCTGGATAGCCAGACATTCCCGAGTGTACTCATCGATGACCGTCAACAACCGGAAAGCCCTCCCGTCGTGAGTGCGGGCTTGGACGAAGTCGTAAGCCCAGACGTGGTTCGGACTGCAGGGGCGCAGACGAACGCACGATCCGTCGTTGAGCCAAAGGCGTCCACGCTTCGGCTGTTTCTGCGGCACTCTCAACCCCTCCCGCCTCCAGATGCGCTCCACTCTCTTATGGTTGACCCTCCAGCCGGCTCGCCGCAGCAAGGCCGTGACCCGACGATAGCCATAGCGACCAAACCGACCGGCCAGGGTGACGATGGCCCTCGTCAGGGCATCCTCGTCGGGAGCAGCGATGCATCGATGGCGCTGGGTGGACCGGGGTTGGCTGAGCACTCGACAAGCCCGGCGTTCCGAGACACCCAACGCCTTACAGACATGCGCCGCCCACTGCCGGCGACGCGCCGGGCTTAGCCGTTTCCCCTTGTGACCTCCTGCAGAATCTGCTTGTCCAAGGTCAGGTCTGCAACCGCCCTCCTCAAGCGAGTGTTCTCCTGCTCGAGGACCTTCAACCGCTTGGCCTGATCCATCTTTAGACCGCCCTACTCCTTTCGCCAGCGGTAATAGGTCTGCTCGGTCACCCCCAACGACCGGCACACCTCGGCTACGCTGCGACCCTGGGCAAGTTCCACTTCGGTCTCTCGAAGTTTACCGATAATCTGTTCGATCGAATGCTTCCTCTTGACCATCCTGACCTCCCTATTCCAGGTCCAACTCTAACATTAGAACTGGACCGGTTTGAGGGGGTCAGGTCATCGTCGTGATAGACGGTCGCGGAAGGCTCAATTGAGTGAATCGGTGAAACTTTCGCCATTGTATCCTCCATTTGAAATGATTAGTTTGAGTGGATCTGTTTTGCTATTGATTATCAAGAGATGTGTCAACATCCCCTAGGATCATGGCCATCCTTAGTATGCTACTTAATTGTCGGGTTTTCAAAGTTCAGTTTTCCCATGTAACGGTTGTGGTATGATACGAAGGGTAGAAGGAAGCGTCCCCTAATCTTTATAAGTCCCGAAATTTAGATGAAACCGAATCCCAAGCAGACCGAGAAAGCGAAAACTCGCCGTGGCCGTCCGGTCAAGCTGGAGATGCCGCCGCCCATCCCGGACACGCCAGAGAACGTGGCGAAGGCCATCATGCAGGGACCGCCGAAGAATGTCTGGCGGTACCTCGGCAACAAGGCCCGCTAAGGTGGGCTTGGGTAAACTGGTATATAATCCCCTAAATTAAAGTAAGAGAGTTACTTCTCTTCTCCTACCATGTGGGAAGGAATAGAGGCGCGGCCGTCATGAATACCTGCCGAGAGGGTTAGGGCCCGAAGAACGGCGGGGAAAGGGTCGGCTGCCGAAGCCGGGCGGGTGCCCTAGCCCCGTCGGGTTGGTTACCGGGGCTAAATCCCCGGGACTGCCGTCCTGAGAAGGATGGAGAGCTATTTCGTTTCTCCAGGATTTCAGATCCGAACGGGTTAGCGGGATGGTTCTCAAGCTGACCCGTTTTTCTTTTTCCCGATGGCGGGCGCCGCTTCCGGTGCAGGGATTGAAGGAGAAATTCTTCCATGCACGTTTTTGAACTGACCAAAGAGCTGGTCAACATCGAATCGATTACCGGCAACGAGGTGAAAGTTGCCCATTACGTCCGGGATTACCTGAAGGGGCTCAAGTTTGAGACCGAGTTCCTGCCGGTGGAAGGCGAACGCGCCAACCTGTGGGCTTGGCGCGGTGAGCCGAACGTGGTCTTGAGCACTCACATGGACACGGTGCCGCCTTATCTTCCTGTCGGAGAAGATGACGACAATATCTACGGTCGAGGCTCTTGCGACGCCAAGGGGATTCTGGCTTCGCAGGTCGCCGCCGCCGAGAAGCTCTTGGCAGAAGGCATGACGAATTTCGGCCTGCTTTTCCTGGTAGGAGAAGAGACCACCAGCGAAGGCGCCAAGAAGGCCAATCAAGCCCCGCGCGGCTCGAAGTATATGGTCAACGGCGAGCCGACCGACAACCGATTGGCTCTCGGCACGAAAGGCGCCCTCAGATTGGAACTCACCACGCGGGGCAAGATGGCCCACTCGGCCTATCCGCACCTGGGCGAATCGGCGATTGAGAAGATGCTGGATGTGTTGATGGATTTCCGCGCCATGGATTATCCTGTCCACCCGGTGCTGGGGGAGACGACCTACACGATTGGGTTGATCTCTGGCGGACGGGCGGCGAACGTGGTCCCCGATAAAGCGCAGGCGCAGATTCTCTTCCGCATAGTGGAGGAAAGCGAGGCATTTCGCAAGAAAGTTTTGGATCGGATCGGAGGGCGGGCCGAAATCGAGTTGGTCACCGAGTCGCCGATGTTGCTGATGGAGAAACTCAACGGGTTCGACACCGAAGTTTTCCCCTTCTGCACCGACCTGCCTTGGCTCTCCGCTTGGGGACGACCTCTGTTGATCGGCCCCGGCTCGATCCGCCTGGCGCATACCGACCGCGAAGCGGTTCCCAAAAAAGAGCTTCTCCGCGCCGTCGATCTCTATGCTGAAATCGTTCGCTGCCTCAATGAGAACGGTGCGAGCTGAAAACTTTTTAAGCGGAATTGTGAAGGGACCCATGGAATGAAGAAAGTGGACGTTGGAATTCTGGGTGCTACCGGCATGGTGGGCCAGCGATTGATCAGCATGTTGGAGGGGCATCCGTGGTTTCGCGCCACCTGGCTGGGAGCCTCGGAGCGTTCTTCGGGCAAGAAGTACGGCGAAGCGTGTTCCTGGCAGCTCGCAGAGCTGATGCCGGAACGTGCGGCGGACCTTGCGGTGGAAGATTGTAAGCCGGGCAGTGCGCCGCAACTGATCTTCTCCTCGCTCGACTCGAAAGTCGCCGGAGGCGTGGAGGAAGAATTTGCCAAGGCGGGGCACGTGGTTGTTTCGAATTCCGGCAATCATCGCCTGGGCGCGGATGTTCCCCTGGTGATTCCGGAAGTGAATCCGGATCACTTGAAACTGATCAGCGTGCAGCGGGAAAAGCGCGGCTGGAAAGGGGCGATTGTCACCAATCCGAATTGCACGGCGATTTTTCTGACCATGTCGCTGGCGCCGCTGGAGAAAACGTTCGGGTTGAAAAAAGTTCTGATGACCAGTATGCAGGCCGTCTCCGGCGCCGGCTACCCGGGCGTGCCGACGCTCGACATCTTGGGCAACGTGATCCCCTACATCGGACGGGAAGAAGAAAAGGTCGAAGCGGAGACGCGAAAGCTGCTCGGACGGCTCACAGACGGACGCGTTACGCCGGGCGATTGGGCCGTGAGCGCGACCTGTAACCGCGTGCCGGTCGAAAACGGCCACACCGAATCGATTTCCGTGGCGCTGGGGAAAGCGGCGAAGATTGAAGATCTTCAGGCCGCCTGGCGTGACTACCGCTCCGTACCGCAAGAGCGCGACCTGCCTTCGGCGCCGAAGCGGCCGATTATTGTACGGACCGAAGCGAACCGCCCCCAGCCGAAGTTCGATATCTATGCGGAAAGCGGCATGGCCACCGTCGTCGGGCGCCTGCGAACCTGTTCCGTGCTCGAATTCAAGTACATGGCGCTCGGGCATAACACCATCCGAGGTGCGGCGGGCGCGGCCCTCCTCAACGCGGAACTGATGCGCTCGGAAGGTTATCTCGATTAAGGGTTGGGAAGTTCTTGTGAGTTCCCCTAGCAAACAAAGCGAATCCCGCAAGGTTAACCTGGCCTTGCTCGGCTACGGCAAGATGGGGCGGATGCTCTCCGGGCTGGCGCCGGAACGCGGTTGCCGCGTCGGCTTGGTGGTGGACATCGATCCGAATGTCCAAGCCGACGGCGCTGAAGTGATCACGGAAGTCAGTAAAGAAAAGTTTGAAGGCATCAAAATTGACGCCTGTCTCGACTTTACTGCGCCGGACGCAGTCGTCGGGAACATTGAGCGCGTCGCCGCGGTGGGCTGCAATATCGTCGTCGGTACGACGGGCTGGCACTCGGAGCTTCCCCGCGTCCGCAAGATCGTAGAAGAGGCGAGCGTCGGCATGGTCTACGCTTCGAATTTTTCGATCGGGATGCAGCTTTTCTATCGCGTCGCTCAATACGCCGCAGAACAGTTCGCGCAATTTCCCACCTACGATCCCTACCTCGCCGAGCAGCATCATCAGTTCAAAAAAGATGCTCCTTCCGGCACTGCCTTGGTGATTCGGGATAAAATCGGGGCGAGCTACCCGGGCCGCGAGATATCGACCGTGGCTCTGCGCGCGGGTTACATTCCCGGCGTTCACGAAGTAGGGTTTGACAGCGAAGCCGACACGATTGAGCTTCGCCACACGGCGCGGAGCCGTCAAGGTTTCGCCGAAGGGGCGCTCTACGCGGCCCGCTGGGTGGTAGGAAAAAAAGGTTTGTTTGAATTCTCCGAAATCCTTCCCGGCAAGGAGGCTGGTGATGCGAGATCTTCATAATTTGCAGGGTTGCGGCACGGCGCTGGTGACCCCGTTCAAGGCGGGTGGGGCGTTGGATGAGGCGGCGCTGCGCCACTTGGTGGCTTATCAGCTGCAAGAGGGGATCGATTTTCTCGTTCCTTGCGGCACCACGGGCGAATCGCCCACGCTCGAGCGGGACGAGTATCTTCGCGTGATTGAGATTGTTGTCGAGGAGGCGAAGGGAAAAGTCCCCATCATCGCCGGCGCGGGCGGCAACAACACGAAGAAGGTGATGGAACGAATCGATGAGATTCGCCCGCTGGGCGTCGACGGGATTCTCTCCGTTTCGCCCTACTACAACAAGCCGACGCCGGAAGGCTTGTATCAGCACTACCGCGCCATTGCCGAGTCGACCGACCTGCCGATTATTCTCTATAACGTCCCCGGCCGCACGGCGTCGAACATGACGGCAGCGACCGTGGCGCGCATCTCCGAGATACCGAACATCCTGGGAATCAAAGAAGCCTCGGGGAATCTGGTGCAGATCACGGAAATCATCAACACGGTGCGGCCCGGCTTTCGCGTGCTGGCAGGCGACGACTCGATTACGCTGCCGCTGATTGGGGTGGGCGGTGTGGGTGTGATCTCGGTTGTCTCGAACGAGGTGCCCGGCCCGATGGCGAAGATAGTACGCGCGGCGCTTGAGAATCGCTGGGACGAGGCGCGGAAAATCAACGCCCGCTACCTGCCGCTGATGCAGGCGAACTTCATCGAGACCAGTCCGATTCCCGTCAAGGCGGCGCTGGCCAAGATGGGCTTGATCGAAGAGGTCTACCGGCTGCCGCTCGTCGGGATGCGGCCGGAGAACCGCAAAAAGTTTGAAGAAGTTCTGCAACAAGTGAAACTGCTGAAGCGCGAGAAAACGCCTGCATAGGCGTGTCAGAGTATTCCGGGTGCCCCATCTTTTCCGGCATGTCCCCCGGAGCCCTTAGGGCGTAGGGGGAAGGAAATGGTGGGAGAGATAAAAGTTTTACATATTCCGGGTGGCGCATACATCCCGTAGAGATGTGTGCGGAGCTGCGATTCCGATATTACCGCCGGCGGGTCGCTCCATTACCCATTACAAAACTATGAGTCTTGAACAAAGAATCGAGAATTTGTTCGCACAGAAGGCCGACGCCTACGGCGACGAGTATTTCCAAGTTGTGAATGAGCTGAAGGCCGGTCTGAATGACGGCACCGTCCGCGCCGCCGAACCGGTCGCGGGCGGCTGGCGGGTGAACGCCTGGGTGAAGAAGGGAATCCTGCTCGGCTTCCGCATCGGGCGGATTGTCGAGATGCCGGACTGCGGCTTCTCTTTCTACGACAAGCATACGTTCCCGGTAAAAAAGATCGACGCGGCGAAAGGCATCCGCCTGGTGCCGGGCGGCTCGTCGATCCGCGACGGGGTTTACCTCGGCAAGGGCGTCACCTGCATGCCGCCCATGTACATCAACGTGGGCGCGTACGTGGACGAGGGGACCATGGTTGACTCGCACGCGCTGGTCGGCTCCTGTGCGCAGGTCGGCAAGCGCGTCCACCTGAGCGCGGCGGCGCAGATCGGCGGCGTGCTGGAACCGGTGGGCGCGATGCCCGTCATTATCGAAGACGAAGTGCTGGTGGGCGGCAACTGCGGCGTCTATGAGGGGACGGTGGTGGGAAAGGGCGCGATTCTCGCCGCCGGAACCGTCCTTACCGGCGGCACGCCTGTATACGATTTAGTCCGCGAGATGACCTACCGGCGCGAAGGCGACGCGCCGCTGAAAATTCCTCCCGGCGCCGTTGTTGTGCCCGGCTCCCGCGCCGTCAGCAAGGGGAAGGGCAAAGAGTGGGGCGTCTCCGTCTATACCCCTGTCATCGTAAAGTACCGCGACGAGAAGACCGAGCAGTCAATTCAGTTGGAAGATTTGTTGCGGTAGATTTTTTTCTTTCCCCCGCCCTTTCCTTCCCCCTACGCCCTGAGGGTTCCGGGGACCGAGCAGCGGAAATAGATTAGCCCTTAAGCTCGGCGACCGACTTCGCGCCATATTTTTCGTACCATGCCGTTGCCGGCTTCAGCCGTTCGTTCAGCGCCTGGATGTTGCTCACGCCCTTTTTGGCCAACCAATCTTCAAGCGCCTTGTTGCCGTCCTTTGCATAGACGGGGATGCCTTCCTGCCAGGTGGCGCGCCCGCAGAGCACGCCGTTGAAACCCGTTTTGGCTTCGGCGGCCATCTCCAGGCTTTCCAGGAATTGGTCGTTCGTGACGCCAGCGCTCAAATAGATGAAAGGTTTCTTGGCGGTTTCGGCGGCTTTGCGGTAGAGGTCCATCGCTTCGGCTTTACTGTAGGCCGCGGGTCCCTTGAAGGAACGCGCGCCTTCGACGTACTGGAGATTGACGGGAATCTCCACCTTCAGCACGTCTACGTGGTAGTAGGGCTTGGAGAACTCGGCGATGCTGCCGGTGACGACCTCGGGTTTCTTCTTGGCGTATTCGGGGCCCTTTTCGTCGCCCCCTTCCGGGTCGTAACCGACGAATTCCAGGAAAAAGGGAACGTTGTGGAAGGCGCACTCGACGCCGACGCGCTCGACGAAAGAGTGCTTTTCGGCGTTGACCTCGGGCTTATCAAACGGCGTGTAGTAGAGCAGCAATTTAATTGCATCGGCCCCTTGCTCGACCAGCTTGCGCACGGTCCAGTCGGTGAGCAGGTCCGGGATGCGGCCGGGCCGCGTGTTGTCATAGCCGCTCTTTTCATAGGCGAGCAGCAGCCCGGTGTTTTTGGCGCGCTGCTTGGAGGCCGGCAGGCCGAATTCCGGGTCGAGCAGGATGGCGCTCGCGTGCGGAGTCAGGTGCTTTGAAATGGCCACCTTGAACTCTTCCATTTCCGATGGAGGGACGTCGGCATCACCCTTATGTTTCTTCAAAGCCTTCTGGAGCGACCCCCGCTGGTCCATGGCCGCCGCGCCGATGACACCGCGCGAGTCCGCCAACCGCTCCATCCGCTCAATCTTTTCTCCTGCCAACTGCATGATGTTCTCCAACACTTTCCATCATACAGGCACAAACCGCTGATTGGCAACGCCCGGGGCCAAACCGAATGCGCCTCAGCCGCTTTGGTGTCAAATAACTCTGTTTTCAGGATAGGGGTTGCCTTTGCTGGAATTACGGCATGAAAGACAGTAAAATGGCAGTGGTATTACCTAATTCTCCGGACTGTATACCTGAACCTGTTTCCACGCCCGCTGCTCCTCGCCCGAGGCTGTCCGGCGAACTTCCTTTTCCGGAGGCCGTTCCCATGCTTGTAAGAAGTATTTTCGCGCTTGGTTGTCTTGTTGTTCTCTCTTTGAGTGATCTTGCTCACCCTTCCACGCAACGCGCGCTGAAGCTCGCGACGATGGTCGAGAAGTCCGACTTTATTTTTGTCGGGACGGCGGGTCAGACCCAAAGCGCGTGGAACGCCGAGCATACCCGCATCTATACACGGACCACGTTTGAAGTGGAAGAGTACGTAAAGGGGGGAGCCGGCTGCGCCGTTGTGGTGGAAACCCGCAGGCGTTTCAAAGGAAGATTATCTAGGAGCGCCCCTGGTAGTAACTGTAGCCCATAAGTACGAAGCAGGCGGCGATGGTGACGACGCAGACGACGGCGAGGATATTCCAGAGGACTTCGCCGGTTCGAGTTTCCGGTTCTCCTTCCGGCAGGACGTAGCCCAGCGCGAGCCCGGCCGCCAAGCCTCCCACGTGAGCCGCGTTGTCGATTCCCGGCATTAAAAATCCCAACACGAAGATATAGATCAGCCAGCGGAGCAGCGAAGCGCGGTAGACTTTTCCCAGACTGCCGTGGTGGAAGCTCGCGCCGATCAGCGCTCCGATCAATCCGAGAACCGCCCCGGAGGCGCCCACCGAATTCGTCATGGGGTTCCTAAATAGACTGAGCACAGAACCGCTCATTCCGGCAAGCAGATAGATCAAAAGGAATTTTTGAGTCCGAAACAGATCTTCTACCTGCCGGCCGATATCGAACATAACCCACATGTTGAAGCCGATGTGAATCAGTCCGCCGTGGAGATAGTTGGCTGTCACCAGCCGCCACCACTCGCCATTTCTAATAATGATGGGTCCCCATTGTGAGCCGAGCGAGACGAGCACGTCGCCCCGAACCCTGCCCAAGCCGGGCATCCCGGTAAATTCGGCTTGGGAAGCCTCATAGGTTAGAAAGAGGCTCAGCAGGTAGAAGCCGATATTGATCGCCATCAGTGTGGCGGTGGCGGTGGAGGGGACGGGAATGATTCCTGCCACGGTTCCCGGCGTTGCGCTGGGCGCGCTTTTCATCCGGATGCCGCAAAGGGGGCAGGTGGTCTCCCCGCGCGCTACCAAGCCCCGGCAGGAGGGGCACATCCGGTGGTCGGGTTCCGGTTTCGCGGCCCGTTTCCGGATTCCGTACCACCACTCCTCAAGATCACGCTGAAGGCGGTAGAGTTTAAAGCGTATTCTGGGCGGCAGTGAAAAGGGCATGGAGTCCTTTCAAGTGGTCGGCCGGTCAAGTCCCGGTTGTGAGGCCACCCTATAGGCTATCTCAATTTTCCGAATCACTGAAATTTGTTTTGTGCCGGGTTTCTCCTGCCGTTACAATAGCATCGATTCATAGAGGGGAAATCCAAACGGTCTGCCGGCGAGGTAAGGTCGATGAAAATTGAAAAAGCTTCCCAGGCGATCGGGCGCAACTTGGCCCGCATCATGAAGACCTTGGAAAATACGGCGAAAAGCCCGCGCAGTGAGGTGAGTAAGGGGCTTCTCCGCGCGTCGAAGGAGTTGGCCCGGGCGGCCGAGCAGCTCGACAAAAAGAAAAAGAAGTCAAGTAAGAGTAAAAGTAAGAGTAAGAAGAAGTGACCCGAAATTCCTGCGGGTCCCTGCGGCCTCTTGATCCCCGTTGGCGGACCGTTGGGACCGTCCTCGTTGTCTTCACCATGCTAGGACTTGCGGTCTTTTCCGGCTGCCGCCGAAGCTCGCGCCGGGTCCCGGCAACGTCTTCTCCTCCGGCTGCGACGATCAAGGTAAAGCAAGGGGAACGGGGGATGGCCTCCTGGTACGGAAAACGCTTCCACGGGCGACAGACGGCGAACGGCGAGACCTATGATATGTACGGTACGGGATGACGGCCGCGCATCGGACGCTGCCGTTCGGCACCAAGGTTCGGGTCCACCACTTGAAGAACGGCCGCCACGTGACGGTGCGGGTCAACGACCGCGGCCCTTTTATCGAGGGAAGGGTCATCGACCTCTCGTTTGCCGCCGCCAAAAAACTTCATCTCGGAGGGGTTGTCCCGGTCCGGCTTGAGGTTTTGAAATTGCCGGAACCGGAATCCGGCGTCGGTCGGCCCGCAGGCGCGAAGTTTTCCGTGCAGGTAGGCGTTTTCGCGGACCGCGAAAACGCTTACGAGTTGAAGAAGCGCCTTTCGGAAACTTTTTCTCCCATCCTCATTCATCCCACGGACTCCGACGGCCGCCGGCTCTACCGCGTGCGTGTGAGACGCGTCGACAGCTTGGAAGAGGCCGAGCAGCTTGAGCGCCGGTTGCGCCGTATGGACCTGAAAACGATGATCGTGGCGGTCGATTAATAGCGCCCGAGAAATTTCAAGGAGTGAATACAAACGTGCCCGACGAAACTCAGGATTGTTTGTTCTGCCGTATCGTGAAGCGGGATATTCCCGCCAAGGTCGTCTATGACGATGCCGACGCGCTGGCCTTCGAGGACCTCAATCCGCAAGCGCCGACGCACATTCTGGTGATTCCGAGAAAGCATCTGGTCTCGCTGGCCGGAGCCGCCCGTGAAGATGAAAAACTGCTGGGCCGTCTCCACACCATCGCCGCCGAGCTGGCCCGCGACCGAGGACTCGACAAGACCGGCTACCGGACGGTGATCAACAACGGGACGGGCGCCGGGCAGTCCGTCTTCCACATTCACGTCCACCTGCTCGGCGGCCGCGCCTTCCATTGGCCGCCGGGTTAAAAGGGAGCTACACCCTTTCTCCTTACATAAGCCATTATTTCCGCATAATTCACTAAATATAAATAGGTACCATGAAATCAGGCTGAGGGGTTGACACTGGAGGGGGATAACTCTAGAATTAAAAGTCTTCTAATGGTCGGATCACTGGCACATCATCGTATCCATCACAGCAGCAGGGTGGGGTGTCAGTGGGCCTCGATATAAGTCCAACCGGAAATTAGGGAGTTTGGGGAGCCCGCTGATACACTATCGGCGGGCTTTTTTATTGTTGGGGAGTAAAGTGACATGTCGATTCAATTTGCGGGGGGACTCGTCCCTGCTGTAATTCAAGATAAAACGAGCGGTAAAGTGCTGATGGTGGGCTACATGAACGAAGCGGCCTTCCGCAAGACGCAGGAGACGGGTAAGGTTACTTTTTATAGCCGCAGCCGAAAGAAGCTCTGGACGAAGGGTGAGTCCTCCGGCCACTGGCTGCACCTGAAGGAGATTCTTGTGGATTGCGACGAGGATACACTCCTCATTCTGGTGGACCCGCTGGGACCCGGCACTTGCCACAAGGGTTACCGTTCCTGCTTCTACCGCCAGCTGGGAGCCGAAGGGGAGGAAGTCATTGCGCCGCGCGTCTTTGACCCCAAAAAGGTCTACCAGTCGGGGACGGAAGGGAGAAAACCATGAAGTTGCGGTTAGGGATTCCCAAAGGGAGCCTGCAAGAGTCTACCCTGCAACTGTTCGCGCGCGCCGGGTTCAATATCTCCGTCAATCCGCGTTCCTACTTTCCGAAGATCGACGACTCGGAGATCGAGTGCATGCTGATTCGCGCCCAGGAGATGGCCCGCTACGTGGAGGACGGCATCCTCGATGCCGGCCTTACCGGATTGGATTGGATTCTGGAAAACGAGGCCGACGTGGTGGAAGTGGCTGATCTGATCTACGCTAAGCGAACCTTCGGTAAAGTGCGCTGGGTGCTGGCCGTGCCCGAGGCCTCTTCCTTCCGAAGCGTGAAAGATTTGGAAGGAAATATTATTGCCACCGAGTTGGTCCGCGTCACCGAAAAGTACTTCGCCGAAAAGAAGGTCTCCGTAAAAGTGGAATTCTCCTGGGGCGCGACGGAAGTCAAGCCGCCCGTCCTGGCCGATGCCATTGTTGAGGTGACGGAGACCGGCTCGTCGCTTCGCGCCAACGGCCTTCGCATTCTCGATACCCTCATGGAATCGAACACCAAGCTGATTGCCAACCGGAAGAGTTGGGATTCGAAGTGGAAAAGGAAGAAGGTCGAAAACATTGAAGTGCTTCTGCGCAGCGCGATTGAGGCCCACGGGCGGGTCGGGTTGATGTTAAACATCCGTAACGAAGATCTGCAGCGGGTTCTTCATGTGCTGCCCGCGCTTCGCCGTCCGACGATCTCCCAATTGAGTGAGGAACCGTGGGTGGCGGTCCACACGATTCTCGAAGAAAAAACGGTACGCGAGATCATTCCGAAATTGAAAGAGGCCAGAGCGGAAGGCATCGTCGAATACCCGCTCAACAAGGTTGTATTGTAATGCTCAGAATTTTCTCCGCTGGTGACGAAAAAAAACTCGACGCGTTGCTCGCGGCCCGGCAGCGGATGCTGGGTCGGGCCGAACGTGTGGCGGCGCGAATCTTGAGCGATGTAGAAAGGCGCGGCGACCGGGCCGTCGAGGAATACACCAAGAAGTTCGACAAAATTGATCTTCGGAAAGCGGGCTGGACGGTAACGAAGGCGGAGGTCCGCAGAGCGCACCAAGAGGTTTCGCCGGAACTGAAACGCGCCTTTCGCGAGGCGGCGCGCAACATCACCGTCGTTGCCCGTCGCCAGGTTCCGAAGGGGTGGCGCGTGGAGACTCGGCCCGGCGTTCGCGTCTCCCAGATTGTTCGTCCGCTCGGGAAAGTGGCCTGCTACGTTCCCGGCGGGCGGTTCGCGTTGCCCTCAACAGTCTTAATGAGCGCCCTCCCGGCGCGTGTTGCCGGCGTGAAAGAGATCTATCTTACATGTCCGCGGGCGGCGCCCGCGGTTCTGGTGGCGGCGGAGATGGTCGGTGTGACGAAGATATTCCGGCTCGGCGGGGCGCAGGCCGTCGCCGCGTTTGCTGTCGGTACCGCAAAGGTCCCTCGGGTGGATAAAATCGTCGGGCCGGGAAATCGCTATGTCGCAGCGGCGAAGCGGCTGGTGGCGGGACGCTGCGGGGTGGATTTTGTCGCCGGGCCGACGGAGTTGGTCATGCTGGCGGACAAAGGATATCCCGGCTGGATTGCGGCGGACTTGGTCGCCCAGGCCGAGCACGACCCGGACGCCATGCCGATTCTGCTCACCTCATCGAAGAAGCTGGCGCGCCAGGTGCAGCAGGAAGCGACGCGCAGAGTTCGGGAAGTCGGCAGCCGAGTGGCGGAAAAGTCTCTGCAGAATTGCGGGGCGATTGTCTTGACGCGCAGCCGCAGGGAGAGCTGGGCGCTTGCGAACCGTATCGGCGCCGAGCACTTGGCAATATTTGAGGACCAGGGAAAATCGCTTTCTGAGGTTGCCTCGGCGGGTTCCATATTTTTAGGTCCGTTCAGCGCCGTCGCGGCGGGGGATTACGCATCCGGCAGCAATCATATTCTTCCCACCGGCGCTGCGGCGCATCAGCGCGCGGGACTCTCCGCCGCCGATTTCGTAAAGACCATCTCCGTGCAACGCTTGACCCGCGCGGGATTAGCCCGTTTGGGCCCGGCCATCACCGCCTTGGCGCGGGCCGAAGGATTAGAGGCGCACGCCCGTTCGGTGGAGGTGAGGTTTGAGCGGGATGATTAAGGCGCGCCGGGCGATCGAAAATCTCAAACCGTATCGGCCTCCGCAGGAAGGACGAGTCGGGAAACTGCGGCTCGACTTCAACGAAAACACCGTCGGCTGCGCGCCGGAGGTTGTCCGGGCATTAAAAAAGGCGCTCCATCGGGATTGGCTCTCGACCTACCCGGAGTACGAAGAGGGGCGCCGCAAACTGGCCCGTACCTTCCGTGTCTCGCCTGAAGAGATGCTGCTGGTGAATGGCACGGATGACGCCGTCCAAGTGGTGCGGGACACGTTCCTCGAAGAGGGCGACCTTGTCCTGGTTCCCGCGCCGACCTTTCCCGTCTATCGTCTGTTTGCCGAAGCGGCGGGAGCCAGAGTTCAATCCATCCGCTACCGAGAGGATTTCAGTTTCCCGATGGAGGAATTTTTCGCGGCGCTGCGGCGGGGCCCCAAATGGGTGGCGCTGGCCAATCCGAACAATCCGACCGGGACGCTTGTGACGAAGCCTCAACTACGAAAGATGTTGCAGGCCGCCCCGAGCACATTGTTCTTGATTGACGAGGCCTACTACGAATTCAGCGGACAGACCGTCCTGCCCTGGGTGCGCCGTTACCGGAACCTGATCGTGACCAGGACGTTTTCCAAAGCCTTCGGGCTGGCCGCCCTGCGGATGGGCTGCCTTTTCGCGCACCGGAGTTTGGCCGACCTGATGCGGCGCGGGCAGAATCCCTTTGCCGTCAACTCATTGGCTTTGGCTTGCGCAACGGAAGCCGTCAAGCATTCGGTCTGGGTGAAGGGATACGTCCGGGAAGTGCTGGCGAATCGCAAAATCTTTTGCGCGACGCTCGACCGGATGAATGTCGCCTATGTGCCGAGCTCTTCAAACTTTGTGCTGACGCGCATCGGACCGAACAGCTCACGGATTGCGGATCGCTTGCGGCGCAAGAAAATTCTTGTTCGTGATTGGAGCTACGACCCGCGCCTGAAAGGGTACTTGCGTTTTACCATCGGTTCGACAGCGCAGACGCGTCTTTTGATGAAGGAACTACAGGCCGTGCAGAACAGGATCGAGACTCGACAAGACGGCCGTCCCCGGAGTAGAAAAATATGAAGGCTCGCCGCGCCCACCTTCACCGCCAGACGGCGGAGACGGATATCAAGGTTCGCCTGAATGTAGACGGGAAAGGGAAGTATAAAATCTCGACCGGCATACGTTTTCTCGATCACATGCTGGAGTTGTTCACGCGGCACGGCGGATTCGATCTGGAACTGACCGCGCGCGGCGACCTGGACGTCGATCAGCACCACACCGTGGAAGACGCGGGCATCGTGCTGGGCGAAGCCTTTCGTAAAGCGCTCGGAGGGAAGAAGGGCATCCTGCGCGCCGGGTACTTCCTGATGCCGATGGATGAAACGCTGGCCGTGGCGGCGGTCGACTTGAGCGGCCGCGCCTATCTGGTTTTCAAAGGCGGATTTCGGAATCGTCTGGTCGGGGACCTGCAGACGGAATTGATCGAAGATTTCTTCGGCGGGTTCGCCACCGCCGTGGCCGCAAACGTTCACTTGAAGGTGGCTTATGGGCGCTCGACGCACCATCGCGTGGAGGGGCTCTTCAAGGCGTTCGCCCGCGCGCTGCGTTTTGCCTGTTTGCGCGATCAACGGATGCGCGGTCAGTTGCCGAGCACGAAGGGGCTGCTGTGATTGCCCTCGTCGATTACGGAGCGGGAAACGTCGGCTCGGTGGCGAAGGCCGTGCGGCATCTGGGCCGTGAGGTGGAGATCGTCCATCGGGCTGAGGACCTCCGCAAAGCCGAAAAGATCATTCTTCCCGGCCAGGGACATTTTGAGTCGATGGTCGACGCGCTCCACGAGGGCGGGCTGTTTGCGCCATTAAAGGGGTTGATCGGGGAAGGCCGCCGGTATCTGGGCATCTGCCTGGGGCTTCAGGTACTTTATGAGCGAAGCGAGGAAGCCCCGTCGTCGTCCGGCTTTGCCCTGCTTCCCGGAGAAATCCAGCGGCTTGTGGGAGTCTTCAAGATTCCCCACATCGGCTGGAGCCAATTGGAGGTCCGCAAGGGGGAAGGATTGCTGTGGGAGGTGCCTGACGGCAGCTTCTTCTACTTTTGCCACTCGTATTCCGCCCCCGACGGGCCGGACTGTGTCGGCGCGACGGAGTACGGCCGCCCGTTTGCTTCCGTCGTCGAAAAAGGCTCTTTTTGCGGTGTACAGTTCCACCCGGAAAAATCGGGCGACGTCGGGCTGAAAGTCTTACGAAATTTCTTGGGGAGCTGACCGGTGCTGGCGCGTCGAATCATTCCCTGTCTGGACGTCAACCACGGCCGCGTGGTGAAGGGCGTGAACTTTCTCAACCTGCGCGATGCGGGCGACCCGGCCGAGTTGGCCGACGCCTACAACCGCGCCGGGGCGGACGAACTGGTGGTGCTCGACATCTCGGCTTCTCTCGAAGGCCGCGCCACATTGATGGAGACCGTGCGGCGCGTGGCCAAGGAACTCTTTATTCCGCTCACGGTCGGCGGCGGCGTACGTGAGCTCGAAGACGGACGTCGGCTGCTCAACGCCGGGTCGGACAAGGTGGCCGTCAACACGGCGGCCGTCGAGCGGCCTGAGTTGATTACAGAACTTGCGTCGCGGTTCGGTTCGCAGGCCGTTGTGGTGGCCATTGACGCCCGTAAAAATAGCGAAGAGTTGGGCAAGAGCTGGCATGTCTGCATTTACGGAGGCTCGAAGGCGACCGAACTCGACGCGGTCGCGTGGGCGGCGCGGGCCGAGGAGTTGGGAGCGGGAGAAATTCTGCTGACTTCGATGGACGCCGACGGCACGCAGGCCGGCTTCGACTGCCCGTTGACGGCGGCGATTTCCAGAAAACTTCATATCCCGGTTATTGCCTCGGGCGGGGCGGGGAAACTTGAACACTTTGCCCAGGTCTTCCGCGAGGGCAGCGCCGACGCGGCCCTGGCGGCCTCCATTTTTCACTACGCCACCTATAGCGTTCAGGAATTGAAAGGTTATCTCCAAAAGGCAGGCGTGCCGGTGCGGCTGACATGATGTTTCCTTGCATTGATCTGATGGGCGGGAAAGTGGTCCAGCTGGTCCAGGGGCGCGAGAAGCGGATTGAGCTGCCGGACCCGCTGGCCGTGCTCGAAAAGTTCTCGGCGTACCCGGAGATTCAGGTGATCGATCTCGATGCCGCCATGGGCCGCAAGGGGCAGGCCGACATTGTCCGCGAACTCTGCCGCCGGAAACCGTGCCGCGTGGGCGGAGGCGTCCGCACGGTGGAGCGCGCGCAGGAACTGATCGAAGACGGCGCGACGAAGATCGTCGTCGGCAGTTCGGCCTTCACCGAAGAGGGAGTGAACGAAGAGTTTCTGCGAAGTTTGATGGCGGAAGTTCCCATAGAAAAAATCATCATCGCCGTCGATACGCTCGGCAGCCGCATCGCGGTCGGCGGCTGGAAAATAATTCTGCCGCTCACGCCCGAGCAGGTTTTCCCGAAGCTCGAACCTTATTGTTCGGAATTCCTCTCCACCTACATCGATCAGGAAGGCAAACTTCAAGGGACGGATCTCGATTGGTTCAAGTCTCTGCGCCGCCTGACGAAGCATCCCATCACCGCCGCCGGCGGCATCAGCACGGAGGAAGAAATCCGCGCGCTCGATGCCCTCGGCATGCACGCCGCCCTGGGCATGAGCGTCTACCGCCAACACTTTCCGGAATTGTTTCCTGCCTAGGGGAAACAGTTGCTGGAGCCGCAGGCTCTGATTGAACGGGAATAGCTGTTGAGGATCGTCTCGATCCATCGCTCTTCGTTGATGAAGCCTGCTCCCCAGGATTTCCATTCTGAGGCGAGTCCAGCGGCTTTGATTTCGTCAAGCGATTTCGCCGCCTGCATCTGTCGGCGGACCGCCTCGGGAGGCTCCTTCCTTGCGGATCGCCAGCAGCGCGCCTCACCCGTCACCGTCACTTCTTCGGTTACCGTTCCTACCTGCATCATGAAATCAACAAGGGCCACTTGCCGCACGCTGAGCGTGATGCCGCCTGGGAATCGCTGCCAGCCCCAAACCGGTAGCTTCCGGACTTACCCCTGAAAGCAACCACGGCTACCGCTTGCAACCTCAAGCGTGTATACTGGCGGCTTAAGCCAAGAGCCATTTCCCTGCGAGGTGAACCTGATGAGGGTGCCTTTTCCTGTCCGGAGCCGTGTTCGGGCTGCGTCACTCTTATTTCTACTTTTCGTCTCTTGTTCTGGCTCGGAAGCAGACCGTACTCCAGCCGTAACACTTTCTGAAAAACCGTCGTCGGCGGCGCTTGAAAGCATCACCGCCGAGGACCTTCACCGCCACATCGCGAAGCTCGCTTCCGACGAGTTCGAGGGCCGCGCACCGGCTTCGAAAGGCGAAGAGTTGACGCTGGCGTATCTCGAAGAACAGTTCAAGCGGGTCGGGGCAATGGGTGGGGCAGGGGACGGTTCTTACCTACAGAAGGTTTCCTTGGTCGGCATGACTCTGGCTTCCTCCCCGACGCTGACCGTTCTGGGCCGAAACAGCCTCCGCCTCGATTACGGCCGGGACTTTATGGCCTGGACCAAACGTGTCGAGGAGAAAGTGACGCTTGACGCCGAGATGGTCTTTGTCGGCTACGGGACTCTCGCGCCGGAGTTTGGTTGGGACGACTACAAAGACGTGGACGTAAAAGGGAAAGTCCTGGTCATGTTGGTGAACGACCCGCCGCTGGAAGATGAAATGATGTTCGGCGGCAAGGCCATGACCTACTACGGGCGCTGGACCTATAAATTCGAAATTGCCGCCGAAAAGGGCGCGGCGGGTTGCTTCGTCATCCACGAGACCGAGCGGGCCGGATACCCGTGGGCTGTGGTCTCCGGCGGCTGGGGTGGGGAACAGTTCGATCTGATGACGCCGGACAAGAACGCCGGACGCATTGCCGTTGAAGGTTGGCTTCAGTATGAGACGGCGAAAACTCTCTTCGGGATGACCGGCAAGAACCTCGATCAGTTGAAAAAACAGGCGGCGACCGCCGATTTCCGTCCCGTGCCGTTGGGTTTGAGAGCGACGACGACTCTCCGCAACAAGATTCGCACGCTCGATTCGCACAACGTCATTGCCAAGATCGAGGGAAGTGACCCTGATCTAAAGGACCAGTACGTCGCTTACTCCGGCCATTGGGACCATTTGGGGATCGGGAATCCCGTCGGCGGAGACAAGATCTATAACGGCGCGCGCGACAACGGCACGGGCACCGGAGCGCTGCTCGAGCTGGCCGAAGCCTTCGCACAACTCGAGACAAAACCGCGCCGCTCGATTCTCTTCCTGGCCGTGACGGCCGAGGAGAGCGGTCTGCTTGGCTCAAAGCATTACGCGGCGAATCCAGTCTATCCGCTGGTGAAGATGGCCGCGGTCCTCAACATGGATGTGCTGAATCCTTGGGGCAAGACGAAGGACCTTACGATCATCGGGTTGGGCTTCTCCTCCTTGGATGCTGCGCTTGAAGCCGCCGCCCAGGCGCAGAACCGGACGCTGCGGCCCGACCCGGAGCCGGAAAAGGGATTCTTCTACCGCTCGGACCATTTCGAGTTCGCCAAAGAGGGAGTACCGGCCGTCTTCGTCGAGACCGGAGTGGAATATATCGGCAAGCCGGAGGATTGGGGAATCAAGAAGCGGGAGGATTATACGGCAAACGATTACCATAAGCCCTCCGACGAAGTGAAAGAGGATTGGGACTTCGACGGCATGGCCGACGACGTCCGGCTCATATTCGAGGCGGGCTATCGGGTGGCGAATCAGGACGCGCTTCCCACCTGGAATCCGGGCACCGAGTTTAAAGCTAAGCGCGAAGCAATGATGAATGAGGAGGCGGCAGATCGTGCGAAGTGATGATCGGAACGGCTCAACCGCGGCGAGCAGGTCCTGGCGCTCGATACGGTCCTGCACGGCGACGCCTCACCCGACAATCGGGACCATCGGGGCACGCTTTCCCAATGGATGGAGGCGATCGGGGAGCGCGCGCTGGGACATCAGGCGGCACAGTTGCTGGAAATTACCCGGTGGTGGACCAAGCGGACCGGTGCGGGGCGCGTGCGCCTGGAGAGCAGCGGTATCCGCAGCCAAGTCTTGGCGTTGGTCGCCTCGGCCCTGGAGCCGGAACTGTTTTCCGAGGTTGTGGTTCGCAATGGATTGAAGAGTTTGGGGTATCTGCTGGAAAAGCCCGTCGCATACGACGACGCGGCGGAGCTCTTCTGCCTCGATCTCTACGAGGGATTCGACGTGGACCGTCTGGCCGAATTGGCATCACCGGCCAAGGTGACGCCAGAATATCTTAAATAGAAACGAGATGGCAGCAGATGCGAAGAGCGAAATTTCTAATTGTGGTTTTGATGCTGGCCGGTTTGGCTGGTTTCACCGGGTTGGAAAATCTGACAGGTGCGGCGGCGCATCGGCCCACGGAAATTTCCGACGGATACCCGAAGCCTCCGCCGCCGACCGACCCGGGGCCGGATGCCGCGACGTTGAAGATCACGGTCAAAGACCGGGAGACGGGAGAGGTGGTCAGCGCGACGGCGAGCGTCAACCGAGGCGCCCATGAGCCGGAGAAAGCTGGGGACCCTTTATACCCGTACGCGCTGCGACGGTCGGCCAACCGGCATAAAGGCCCGTTTCGTTTTCGGAAAATCGACTACTATTTCTACACGGCCGGCGCATTCCAGGTAAAAGTCCCGCCGGGAAAATGCGTAGTCGAAGTTCGGAAGGGTTACGAGTACGCCGTCACGCGGCGGGTTTTCGATGTGAAGAAAAAGGAAGTTCTGGAAGCTACCGTCTATGTTTCCCGTTGGGTCGATATGGCCAAGCGCGGCTGGTACTCCGGCGATACGCACATCCACTTTGACCGTACCGGCACGAACGACGATACGCTGCTCTCGCTCACCTCGGCCAAGGACCTCCGTTATGCGTTTATCTTGTCTATGAATTCGGACGGATACGATAAGGGAGAAGAGTTCGAATCGTGGCATCAGGCGAAAGGGCTGGGCGAGAAATCGATCTACCGTAAAGGGCCGTACCGCATCTCTTCCGGCCAGGAGTACCGCGCCTGGGATTTCGGGCACGTGACGATCGTGATGGGAGACGACTACGTTCCGGGCGTGGGCAGGATCGAAGACGCCAACCTCGGGCCGTCGCTGGGGGTCATCGCCGACCAAGCGCACCGATTACGCGGGTTCATTGGCTTAAATCACGGCGGCTACCATCGCCAGGAAGCGGACTCACTGGCGCTCGAGGGCAAGATGGATTTCCTCGAACTTCTTCAATTCGGCGCCTACCGGTACTTGGGTTTGGAAGGCTGGTACGATTTTCTGAATATCGGCACCCGTTGGCCGATTGTTGGGGCCAGCGATTTCCCCTATACGCGCGAGCTGGGCGACAACATCACATACGTCTACTCGGAAAAAGAACCCACGGTAAGGCGGTTTATGGAGTTGATCGCGCGGGGAGAAAGTTTCGTGACCAGCGGGCCGATGCTCTTTGTCAAAGTGAACGGGAAGCGGCCGGGAGAATTCATTACGCTTGAAAAGAAACAAGAAACGACGCTGAATGTGGAAGTAGAAGTCCTGAGCCCTCGTTATCCGGTGCGCTACGCTGACGTCATCCGGGACGGACGCGTGGTGACGAGGAAGTTCGCCCCGGAGGGCCGCGCGCAATGGAATTTTACCGACCGGGTAAGTTTGGATCAAAGCGGGTGGATCGCCGTTCGCGCCTACGGCGATGCCGGGACGGAATCGCATACGAATCCCGTCTACGTCTACATGGCGGGGAAGCTGCCCTTTGGCGATGACGCCGCTGGACAAATTCTGGCCCGGTTGGAGGGGTCGATTTGGGAGATTCCGAACCGAGAGGTCCAGGAGCGATTAAAAAAGATCAAGCGAAGCCTTGAGCTCTATCGGCACAAGGGGCAGAGCGACGGGTTGGCTCTGCCGGCTGTTCCCAAGTAGCGAACCTGGAGAGGTGAATGCGTCATGAGTGGAAAAATCACGGACGACGAAAATTCTTAAAAAGTTCTCTGGCCGGATTTTCCGGCTTGGCGGCGGGACCGCTCCTGCTGAGCGGCACCCCGCCGCAACGACGGCTGGACCAACGAGTTTGACCGTCCCATCTATTTTCTGGAGCTGAGGTACAGCTACGAGTGCTGTTGGTACTATCAGACCGGACGGGAGCTCACGCTGATGTACCATCCCTCCTCCCACTTACCTCCCCGCACCATTCGGGTCCCGGACGACGGGCAGATTTTGGGCCGGGTTATAGGCGTGGCCATGCGGATGTCGAACTAACCGGTTCCTCTTCCTCGACGGTCCGGTTGTTGATTGGCTGGTTGTTGATGGCCCGGTTATTAATAGACGGTAGGGCTGGCGTCCCGCAGGAGTCCACTCCCTGAAGAAGGTCTGTTCTCCAATTCCTGTTACACTTCGGGGAGGGGGTGTCTTCGGTTGGCTCCTTGCTGCCACCGGGGTAACGAGAGAAATTCTTTGGAGGAGTATTGAAACAAGAGCCTGCAATGGATTTGGCGGAGACCATGCTGGACTGGGCGCGGCCGATCACCCTGTTTGAGGTGGTTCCTCCCGCCGCGGACCCGCCGGAGAACGCGGACCGGTTGCTTGAGAAGGTGAAGCGGTTCCGGGACGTGGCGGATGGCATGAGCGTTCCGGAGATCGTGCCGAAGGGGCGTGGGGAATCGAACCGGGTTCCGTTTCGCCCGCGTGTGGAGTCGCGCGTCCTGGCCTCGCGGATTCGAACCGAGTGGGGGCTGGACGCCGTGGTGAACCGCGTCGTGGTGCTGGATGCCGATCCCCGCCCGTGGTTTGAAGAGACGCGGGAAAAGTTCGGAATACGAAATCTGATTCTGGTGGGTGGCGATTCGAGCGGGATAAGCTATCCGGGTCCCGGGGTCGGCGAGGCGGCGTCGCTGGTAGAGGAGGCCGGGCTCGATTTCGTCCTGGGCGGCATCTCGATTCCCAGCCGCGAACAAGAAGCCGACCGCGTCCGCGCCAAACGGCGGCGGGGCATCCGCTTCTTCACCACCCAGGTACTGCTCGATGCGAACGACATCACGGGACTGATCCGCGACTTGAACGGCGTCGAGGCCAGAATTTTTCTTACCTTCGCTCCGATCAGCGATCCGCGCGATCTGGAATTTCTGCGGCGGCTGGGGGTGGACATTCCCGCTGACACGGAAGATTTCCTGCTGGAGGAAAAAGAGGGTAGGCGCGTGGCGCGGCCCGATTGCGTGTCGCGGTCGATTGAGTTGGCGGCGCGGGTGATCGGCCATGTGTTCGAGAATCTTCCTCCCTCGCCGCCCTCCGTCGGTCTGATGGTGGGGCATATCAACCGGAGAAACTTCGAGACCGCGTATGAAATGTTGAAGCGGTTGCGGGGAATTTACGGGCGTTACGTCTACGCGCAGGCACGGGCGCGCCTGCCCCGCCGAAGTTCCTCAAATACTGAGCAGACTTGATTCAGTTTATATGGAGGTTTTTCTATGAACGATTTTCAGATTCGAAAAGCGCTCAAATACGATCTGATCGAGGCTTTTCGGTACGATAGGGATTCAGTGCTTTTAGAGGAACTGGGACTTCGGCACGGAACTGCGAGAGTCAATCTCGCGGTGATAAATGGGAAAATTCACGGATTTGAGCTCAAGAGTGATAGCGATACTCTCAGACGTTTAACTCACCAAGTTATCGTGTACAACTCCGTCTTTGATCGGGTAACACTTGTTGTTGGTCGCCGACATATTTCGGAGGTCGTCCGAATGGTTCCTGAATGGTGGGGGATCAAGTTGGCAAAAGTAGGTGAGAATGGAGCAATAAGCTTTTCAGAAATCCGAAAACCCTCCGACAATCCTTCTCCCGAGAGTCTTGCAGTCGCCAAGCTTTTGTGGAGGGATGAAGCCCTCAGTCTCCTGGAGGAATTTGGCGCAGCGGATGATTTCCGGCACAAACCACGAGCGGCTATTTACGCTCGACTAGCAGAAGTTGCTGACCTGCGCCTTTTGTATGCCAGGGTCCGTCGCCAACTGAAAACCAGAACAAATTGGCGAGTTGCCGTACGACAAATGTTATATGATGGTTGAAACCAGCTCGAAGCCACGTTTCCATATTCCCCAGGGTCCCATACTTAGCTATTTGTTGGTGGATGTAACTATCACCATAACTATACTCTGGCCCGCAGTATTCGGGTAGCTCACAAAGCAGCTCTGCATGTGCTGGATATTGTGCATATCCGGATCCCCGTTCATTATGGACTCCTTCTCCGCGCATGATTAGCCAACGGTCATGGGTGGTGTATCTAATACTCGCGCTGGGATTGCCGTGTTCCGGAGGATCATGAAGATGAGGGTGTTGGATTGTGTAGTCACTATAGGTGGGCCGTCTCAACGATGGTTTAATCGATGAGACATAATCGCGCCATCTGATCCAATCTTGCCGCCCCAGGAAACTCTGGCCAACATCAATTCCAGTTAAATCTTTGGGGAATGCCCCACAGGCTATTGTGAAACTCCGCCAACGTGCTAATTCCGGAAAGGAAGAACAAACGTCGGAAAGTTCCGGACAAAGCTCGTCGGGAATCTGAAGATCTATGATTATGTCCACGTCATGATATGGCACCCTTGATCGGCTACTAATTTTGGTTAAGTTGGCAGCGAGCAACCCACTACGTATATCATCCATGGCCTTTTGCAGGACAGAGCCCGTTTGAAGAGAATTGTTCGGGAAGGGATAGTAAATAAAGCATTTCTTCTTCTGCTGTCCTGCAGCAGTTCCTACCTGATGTGGTATAAAGGAGCCCGAGGAATGAAGATTTGGAGTCAAGCGGGAGTTCAAGAGCCTAAATGCGAACGGTTCGGATTACCGGAGTCCCTCTGGACTTGGGGCAGGAGCGGCGCGGCGTGGATATGGGTCCCTCGGCCGTGCGCGGCGCTGGGTTGAAGTTTACGCTCGAATCGCTCGGCCTCCAGGTGGAAGACGCCGGCAACATGCCCGTAAAAATCCCTGAAACGCAGCAAGTGGGCGATCAGGCGGTGAAATACTTGTATGAAATCGCCGCTACCTGCCGGCAGGTGGCCGAAAAGGTGAAGGGCGACCTCGAGTTCGGATGCCTCCCGCTGGTGCTCGGCGGTGATCACTCCATTGCCGTCGGGACGCTGGCCGGGTTGGGGTCCTGGGCGAAATCCAAAAATAAAAAGGTCGGCTGCCTCTGGCTGGATGCCCATGCCGACATGAACACACCGGAAACCTCGCCTTCCGGGAACGTCCACGGCATGCCGCTGGCGGTCTCGCTCGGCTACGGGGCCGAGCCGCTGACGCACCTGGAAGGGTTTGCGCCCAAGATTGCGCCGGAAAACACGGCGCTGGTCGGCGTGCGGAATCTCGATCCTGCCGAGAGGGAAGTGGTGCGGAAATCGGGAATTACGGTCTTTACGATGCGCGACATCGACGAGCAGGGGCTGCGGGGCGTCATGGAGAAGGCTCTTGCGACGGCGACGAACGGCACGGCCGGCTTTCTGGCCTCGGTGGATATGGACGTGGTGGACCCGAACGAAGCGCCCGGTGTGGGAACCCCGGTCCGCGGCGGGATGACGTTCCGGGAAGCACATCTGGCGACCGAGTTGATCGCCGATACCGAAAAGTTGCTGGCGCTGGACTTGGTCGAGATCAATCCGATTATCGACGTCTACAATCAGACCGCCGTCCTGGGCGTGGGGATGATTGCCTCGGCGCTGGGAAAGAAAATTCTCTAATGGCCCTCTAATGGCGAAAATTCGAGTCGGAATTCTCTTCGGTGGGCGGTCGGGGGAGCATGGCGTTTCGCTCTCTTCGGCGAAGTCCATCCTGGCGGCCATCGACCGTGAAAAATACGAGGTGATTCCCATCGGCATCAGCCGGGAGGGGAGATGGCTGCTGGGCGAAGGTTCGGAAAAGTTGTTGGCCGGCGGCGTCTGGGAGGGGGAGCCGGTTATGCTTTCCGCCGAACCCGGTGTCCAGGGGCTGATTCCGTTGAATTCGGGTTCCGCTGAGCCTCACAAACTGGATGTGATCTTTCCCGTACTGCACGGCACCTTTGGAGAGGACGGGACGGTTCAGGGGCTGCTGGAACTGGCGGGAATTCCCTATGTGGGCGCGGGAGTGCTGGGGTCGTCGGCGGCGATGGACAAGGACGTGATGAAGCGGCTGTTCCGCGAGGCAGGCCTCCCGGTGGTCTCCTGGCTGGTGGTGCGGCGGCGCGAGTGGGAGGAGGACCCCACGCGGGTGGAGAATACGCTTCGCAAGCGGTTCCGTTTTCCCGTCTTCGTGAAGCCGGCGAATCTGGGCTCTTCGGTGGGCATCAGCAAGGTCCGCTCGCGGGACGAGCTGCCCGGGGCGCTGCATCTGGCCTGTAATTACGACACCAAAGTTCTGGTGGAGCGCGGCGTGGATGCGCGGGAGATCGAGTGCTCCGTGCTGGGCAATGAGCATCCCCAAGCATCGGTTCCCGGCGAGGTGGCTCCCGTCAACGAGTTCTATGATTATGAGGCCAAGTACGGAAAAGAAGGTTCGCGGCTGGACATCCCCGCCAAGCTCAGCGAAAGGAAGACCCGCGAGATTCAGTTGATGGCGGTTCGAGCCTTCCAGGCCGCGGAATGCGCCGGCATGGGTCGCGTCGATTTTCTGCTGGAGCGCCGCACGGGGAAGCTGTACGTCAGTGAGATCAACACCATTCCCGGTTTTACACCGATCAGCATGTATCCCAAACTATGGGAAGCGAGCGGATTACCGTATCCGAAACTCTTGGACCGGCTGATTGAGCTGGCCCTGGAGCGGGCCCGGGAGCGGAAGCGCACGCGATTCGATTACTCTTTGATGCAGAATTAGCCCATGATCCTCATGACGCTTCTTGATGCGGTTCCCGATCGTCCCCCCGAGACCCCGCTGTGGCGGCGGATGCCGATGATCTTGGTGACGGGCGTTCTGCTGCTGGCGATTGCGATTTACCACTTGGGGAACTTTTGGGAGGAGCGGACCGTCAGCCGGTTCCTGACTACGCTAGAGGCGGGGGACTTCGAAAAGGCGTACCAATTGTGGCAACCGAGTGAATCCTACACCTACCGGGACTTCCTTCGAGCTTGGGGCGAACGGGGCGACTACGGGAAAATCCGGAGTTTTTCGGTTTTGAATTCGGACTCGAAAGGCTTTGACGGCGTCGTCGTCAGGGTCCGCATCAACAACGTGAACCCTCCGCTGAAGCTGTGGGTGAGCCGTAAGACCAAGGCACTGGCTTTCTCTCCTTTTTAATGTCCATCCACTTTCAAATCCCAAAGGGATCAATCCAAACTTCGGGCGGCGAAGTCTAAAAGCTCAAGGCGGGAGACCCGCGCGGTTCCGAACTTCAGCACCGCCGCAAGTCCGGCCAGATTGGCCAGCTGGGCCGCTTCCGTCATGCTTGCCCCCGCGCCGTAGGCTGCGGCCAGAGTGGCAATGACGGTGTCTCCGGCGCCGGTCACGTCGTAGACGGGCTGGGTCTGGGTGGAGATGTGGGAGGTTTCACCGTTGCCGGCAAAGAGCGTCATACCCTCGCCGCCCTGTGTGATGAGCAGGTATCCGCACGCGAACAGCGCCAGGAGCCGCTTTCCGGCTCTCGCCAATGTTCTCGCATCCCGGATGGCGAACCCGGCCATTTGTTCCGCCTCATGCAGGTTCGGCGTGACCAGCGTCGCGCCACGGCAGCCTTCGGTGTTTTCCGGCTTCAGGTCCACGAACGTCGGAACGCGCTTCCGCCGGGCTTGGGCCAGTGCGTTCCCCAGCAGCTCGGCCGATACCGTTCCCTTGTTGTAATCGGAAATCACCAGCGCATCGAGGCGTCGAAGCGCCGTCGAAAGACTCCGTACAAGTTTCGTGCGCGAAGCCGAAGAGATCCGCTTCGGCGCTTCTTGATCGATGCGGAGGAGTTGCTGCTGGTGGGCGACGATGCGGGTCTTTCGCGGCGTGATGCGGCGGGACTCTTGGATCAACCCCGAAGTGGAAGACGTCAAGCCGCGCAGGAGCAGGTGAATCTGCCGTCCCGTTTCGTCGCGCCCCACCACGCCGAACGGCACGGGCCGCGCGCCCAGGCTGGCCAGATTGGCCGCCACGTTTCCCGCCCCGCCGGGGAAAATCTCCGGCCGGGATTTTTCGTCGAGCAGCACCACCGGCACCGGGGCCTCCGGCGAGATGCGCGCCGCCGTTCCCTGGATGAGTTCATCCAGCATGAAGTCGCCCAGAATGCCGATGCGCTTTCCGGCGAACCGTTTGACGATCCTTTCCGCTTTTCGAGAGTCCAGACGAGTCATGGTGTTCCTGTCACAAAGTTCCACTTAGCCGGAGTTCTCTTTAGCCATAGTCCTCTTTAAATTGTCCTACGTTTTCCTATGCTCGGCTCGGTGGCCGTGCCCGCCAGCGCTTTTTCGACAGCCTCCCACACCCGTTCTGCCCGCACCGAGAGGATGCATTCTGGCCGCTCGAATTCGTAACAACGGTCGCCCGGGCAGGGGTTGCAGGGATAGGAATTCTGCCCCACCTGTGCCTCGGCGCGCCAAGGCTTCCAGATTTGCGAATTCGAGGAGCCGAAGACGGTGACCACGGGTATTCCGAATGTGCCGGCAATATGGGCCGGGCCGCTGTCGTTTCCCACAAAGAGCTTTGCACCGGCGAGGACCCCCATCAATTCGGAGAGTTGCAGGCCGTCAAGTTTTCGAATCGGGCGTCGAGGATCCGTGCGGGCTGCCGCTCGCTCTACTTAGTCTAAAACATGGGATTCACCCGGTCCACAAGTATAGACGACGGGGAAACTTTTTTCACTCTCTAGCATCTTTCCCATCTCGGCGTATCGTTCCGGCGGCCACTGTTTTGTAGCAAAGAGCGCCGGCGGGTGGAGAACCGCATAAGGCGCTCCCGGCTCTACTCCCACACGCTGCAGTTGGGCCCGTGCCGCGGCGTTCCACTCTTCCCGCAGGAAGAGCCGTGGCGATGGGACTTCTCTCTTCGACAATCCGTACCAAAAAAACGCTGAGGCCTGATGCTCGGCCGTGTGGACCACTTCTTGGCCGAGAATCCGGCGGGCGTCCGGCACGCGGACATGGTAGAGGTAGCCGTTCGGGTAATGGGCGAATCCGACGCGCCGGCGCGCTCCGGAGGCCGCCGTCAGCAGCGCCGAGGTCGGCCCGCCGTGCAGGTTGACGGCCACCTGGACTTTTTCCCGGCGCAGTTCCGAAATTTTCCCGAGGAAGGTTCCCAGTCCGGCCCTCCGCCCGGTATTCCTAGGAAAGGGCCTGGGATAGACAATGATCCGATCTATGTCGGGGCTGGCTTCCAGGAGTTGAGAGAAGCGCGATTCGACCAGGACGCTGATCTTGAGATCGGCCCGCCATCGCATGAGCAGCGCTAAGGCGGGCGTCAGAAGGACAATATCGCCAATCGAGCGGAGCCGCACCACCAGCAGGCCGCTCTTGTCGGCGAGCGAGGGAAGAATCGAGGCAGGTTGCAGCTGGCCGGCAGTTCCGGTCAAGGCTTACTCCGCTTCGACTTTGGCTTCGTCGACGAGCATGACGGGAATATCGTCTTTAATCGGGTAGACCCGCCGGCACTTGCCGCACTTCAAGCCCCCTCCGTCGCCGGTCAGCTTTACCGGCTCTTTGCAGAGCGGGCAGACAAGGATATCCAGAAGTTCTTGGTTAATGGCCATCGAATTACCTACTCGGGAGATTTGACTTGTTACGTTAACAGACCGTTGGGATCATTTCAAGCTCCGCGGTTTTTCGCCGGCCTTTCGCGAGGCTGGCCGAGAGAAACGAAAAGGTGCTATGCTTTCGCCGAATTTTGCCGGGAATTCTTTGGAGGTACGCGTTGACGAATCATTCCCAAAAAATTCTGGCTCTAAAAAATCTGAAGCGACATTGTGAAAAGCAGACTCCCCGGATGTTGAAGCTCTTGAAGCGGCTGGTGGAGATGGAGTCACCCAGCTACTCCAAAGCCGCCGTCGACCGGCTGGGGAAGTTTGTGGCCACCGAGTTCCGTCGCCGGGGGGCGAAGGTGGATTTTCTTCCCGCAAAAGATTACGGCAATACGCTGCGCGCCGTGGTGGGCGCAAAATTTCCCGGCAAACCCATTCTGGTGCTGGGGCATCTGGATACCGTCTACGCGACGGGGACGCTGAAGCAGACGCCGTTCCGGGTTCGCGGCGGCCGCGCCTACGGGCCCGGCGCGCTCGACATGAAGGCGGGCATCGTCTTTTGCCTTTTTGCGCTCGACGCCCTCGGCGCCTTGAAGCTTTCGCTCGCAAGCCCGCTGGTATTCCTTCTGGACGGAGACGAAGAGATTTCAAGCGGAGCCTCTTATCCGCACATCCGAGGTGAGGCGCGAAGGTCCCGCATGGCGATGGTGCTGGAACCGGCGGCGAATCTGAAAGGCGCGCTGAAGACGGCACGGAAAGGGGTGGGTGAATTTCACATCTCGGTCGAAGGGCGCGGCGCGCATGCCGGCATCAATCCGCAGGACGGGGTGAACGCCATTACGGAGCTTTCCCGTCAGTTGGTGAAGATTGAAAGCTGGATGAAAGGGAGGAAGGGCTTGTCGCTGAACGCGGGAATCATCCAAGGCGGTACGCGCAGTAATGTGGTGCCGGAGAAGGCGGAAGCGTGGGTGGACGTTCGCATCGAGCGCGCTGCGGATGAAACCTGGATGGAGCGAAAGATGCGGTCCCTGAGGCCGATCAAAAAGGGGGCCAAGCTTCGTATTACCGGCGGCGTGCGCCGTCCGCCGATGGTGCGGACGGCGAAGATTGCAGGTCTTTTCCGCCAAGCGAAGTCGGTTGCCGCCGAGTTGGGCATCCACCTGACTGAGACTTCGACTGGGGGCGGCTCGGACGGCAACATCACGGCGGCGATGGGCGTGCCGACACTTGACGGGCTGGGCGCGGTCGGCGAGGGCGCGCACTCTTCGGGCGAGTACGTCCTCATCCGCGAACTGCCGCGACGCACGGCGCTGCTGGCGGCGCTGATGGCTCGCCTCTAAAACGCGACTTATTTTTTATGGGACATTCGTGTTGAAGATTCGTGTTGAAAATTTAAGTCCCGTAACGCTTGACGACGAACTTGGCGACGGCGTTTTCGAACTCCGCGTAATTGATGCGGAGCGTCGATTCGAGCGCTTCAGCGAAGCTGCTGGAGCTGGGAATGCGCTCGAGAATCGTTACGATTTTCGAAAAGCCGTAGGTGCTGCGGATGTATTCGGTAGCTGCCAGCGATTCGGCGTAAGCTAGGGCCGTATCGTTGGGAGAAAGCGCGCGGAAACTCCCCTCCAGCATCCGCATCGGTATGTGTCTCCGCTCGGCGAACACCTGGGCCAGTCTTCTTCCCTTCGCCGCCGTCGAGGCCCCGCCCCTTCTTCCAGTTGCGCCACGCCTTCGTTCAGCCACACTGGACAGCGCCCCTGTGTGATCTGCTGGATGAAGGAGTGCGTCAGCTCGTGCTTCAGGACGCGGTCCAACTCACCGGTAACCGAAACTAGGCCGGAGACCGGAATGCGAATCTTTCCGTCGTTAATGGCCCCGGTCCAGGACGGGGTACGCGTGACGTCGGTATACGTCTGGCCCGGATAGAGGATGACGATGATGGTCTCCTGGGGGGAATAGTTCAGGTCGCGGACCAGGCTGTTGTAGTGGGTCTCCAGAGCTTGAAGAATCTCGCGCCCCAGCCGCGCCATCTTCAGACCTTCGAAGCGAATCAGGAAGTACCCGCTGGCGGCTTGGCCGTAGGCCTGTTGGACGTCCCGCTCGCGGATGGCTTTCTCCATGGCCGTCCGAACCTTCGGGTTGTCTTTGAGATCGAGCGACTTCTGTCAACTTTTGACCGCTTCCGCCACCTTACCCGTGAAATAGTAGGCCGAACCGAGCAGCGTAAAAATTTTCGGTTCGGGCGCCGAGGACGGCTTGGCGGCGAGGAGAGGGAATCCGCTCAAAGATGTACGTGTTTTGGAAGACGTGCAATTCGTGATGAAGGGCGGGAAGGTCTTCAAGAAACCTTAAAACGGGGCGGTTGCCCCCCGTTGACAAAATCCTGTCCTGCCGATAGTGTTAGCAGGGACAGGAGAGTGAATGAAAGTACTTGTGATCGGCTCGGGGGGCCGCGAGCATGCCTTGGTGTGGAAGCTTTGCCAGAGCCCGAAGGTGGAGAAGGTCTTTTGTGTCCCCGGAAATGGGGGGATGTGCGACGAAGCGGAGTGCCTTGCGGGGGACTTGAGCAATGTTCAGGCGCTGGCGGATTTGGCCGAAAAGATCGGCGCCGATTTGACGGTCGTGGGGCCGGAGGCGCCGCTGGTGGCCGGTATTGCCGACGAATTCGAGAAACGTGAGCTGAAGATTATCGGACCTCGGCAGGCGGCGGCGCAGCTCGAAGGCAGCAAAATTTTCTCCAAAGAATTCATGAAGCGCCACGGAATTCCCACGGGAGATTTCGTGGCGGTTAAGAGCCTCGAAGAGGCCACTCGATCGCTGGCCGATTTTGAATTTCCCCTGGTGATCAAGGCCGATGGGCTGGCCGGGGGAAAGGGAGTTCAGGTGGTCCGGACCCACGAGGATGCGATCCGCACCCTGGACGTGTATATGCGGCAGAAGACGCTGGGGGAGGCTGGGGAGCGGGTGATTTTGGAAGAGTTCCTCCAGGGAGGGGAAGCCTCGTTCATGGTATTGACCGACGGCGAAAGTGTGCTGCCGCTGGCGCCTTCGCGCGATCACAAGGCCGCCTACGATGCCGACCAGGGGCCGAATACCGGTGGCATGGGCGCGTATAGCGAAGATCGGATTCTGAGTAAGGACCTGTACAACCGGGTCCAGGCGGAAATTGTCGAGCCCACATTTCGAGGGTTGGCCGAGGAGAATATATCTTATCAAGGGATTCTCTACTTCGGCTTGATGCTGACGAAGGAGGGGCCGAAGTTGCTGGAGTACAACGTCCGGTTGGGGGACCCCGAGGCGCAACCGATCCTTATGCGGCTGCATACGGATTTGATGGAATTGTTCGAAGCTGTGGTCGAAAAGCGGCTGGGCACTGTGGACCCGCACTGGAGTCCGGACCCGGCCATCTGTGTGGTAATGAGTTCGCGCGGCTACCCGGCGAAACCTGAATTGGACAAACAGATCCAAGGAATTGAAGAGGCGGAAAAAGTCGGCGGAGTGAAGGTTTTCCACGCCGGCACGAGGCTGGACGACGGCCACGTCATCACCAGCGGAGGACGCGTGCTGGGCGTGACGGCAGAGGCCGAAAACTTGAAAGCGGCTTTCGAGCGCGCTTATGAGGCTGTGTACCGCATCTCGTTCGAAGGGTGCCACTTCCGGCACGATATCGGAAAGAAGGGAATCCTGGAGGAAGCCCCCGGCGGGCCCGGCCCGGGTTAGATTCCCCCAAGCTGGATTTTATGACGAATGCGAAGAAACAAAACGGGCCGCTGGTCGGCATTCTCATGGGAAGCGACTCGGACCTGCCGATCATGGGTGAGGCCGCGAAGACGTTGGAGAAATTTGGCGTGAGGTTTGAGATTGAAGTGAGTTCGGCGCACCGGTCCCCCAAGAGGACACAGAAGTATGCGGCGACCGCAGCCGAGCGGGGCCTGAAGGTGATTATCGTCGGAGCGGGCGCAGCGGCGCACTTGGCCGGCGTGATTGCGGCGGAGACCACCCTGCCCGTGATTGCCGTGCCGATCGATTCCACCTCCCTCGGCGGGCTTGATGCGTTACTCGCTTCCGTCCAGATGCCGCACGGCGTGCCGGTGGCCGTCATGGCTATCGGAAATGCGGGAGCCGTAAATGCCGCCGTCCTGGCGAGCCAAATCCTTGCCACGGGAGGCGGCGAACTTACCGAAAAGCTTCGCGAACACAAAGAGCAACTGGCGCGTTCCGTGGCAGAAAAATCAGAAAGAGTAAAACGCCAATTTCAGGTTTAGCTTTCTCCCTCCGCGCATCTCACCCTCCCTCCCACCGCTTGTGGAGCCGAAAAGTCGGCGGCGAGCCGCTCTCGACGAAATGAAAGCCGTGTAGTAACATGGCCTACCCAACATGCCCTAAAGCTGGGCCTAGAACTATGAGAAACGAAATCGTTCCGGTCCGCGAAAACCTGCCCTTAACGGGCGCGCATTTTCTGCTGACCGTGGAATCTCCCGCGCAGGCCCAGGCCGCGCGTCCCGGACAATTCGTCATGCTTCGCCTGCTGGGCCGGTCGGACATCCTTCTGGCCCGCCCGATGAGTATCTTTGATGTGGTGGGCGAGGGGTCTCCTACGCTGATTCGGCTTCTCTACAAGACGGTCGGCCGGGGGACGGACGCCATGGCGCGGTTGAAGTCGGGTGACCGAGTCGGTCTGCTGGCTCCTCTGGGGCATGGGTTCTTCCGCGAGGATTATCAAAAGCAACTGGGGGAGGTGGACGAGGTGGTCCACTTGGCCGGGGGCATCGGGATTGCCGCCCTGTTGACGGCGGCGCGGGAATTGAGTGAGCAAAATATTCCCCAAAGACTTTTCCACGGCGGACGGAGCGCACCCGAATTAGTCGGTTCCGAAGAGTTCCGGCCTTACGTTACAGATACGATTCTCGCCACCGAGGACGGCAGCCGCGGGCACCAAGGTTTCGTTACCGCCCCGTTTGAAGATGATCTGAAAAAGAATCGGGAGAAACGGGTTTTGATGATGGTCTGCGGTCCCGAGCCGATGCTGAAAGCCTGCGCCGCGTTGGCGCGGGATTACGGCCACCCTTGCCTGATTTCGATGGAGAACCGAATGGGTTGCGGGGTCGGTGTCTGCCTGGGGTGCTCAGTGAGTGTGGACGGTACGGGGCATGGAGCCTACGAGCGCGTTTGCACGGAGGGTCCGGTTTTCTGGGCCGAGCATTTGAATTGGAACACAGGAATCTGAAATCGAAAACGATGAAGCGGAAGGCCGAACAGAGCGGGAAGGGAAAAGCCCGGGAGAGATTGGGAGCAAGCGGGTTCACCCCGCGCCTGGAGACGACCATCGCCGGTATCCGTTTCCGGAATCCGGTGCTCACGGCCAGCGGGACGTTCGGTTACGGGCAGGAGTTCGCCCACCTGATGAATTTGAATCGGCTGGGGGGGATCACCGTCAAAGGAATTTCACACCAGCCGCTGGAGGGGAATCCCGCGCCGCGAATCTATGAGACGCAGGCGGGAATGTTGAACGCCATCGGCCTGCAGAACGTCGGCGCGCGGCGGTTCCTGGAAGAGAAGCTGCCTTTTCTGAATTCGCTCAAGACGAACCTCATCGTAAACGTTTTTGGTTTTTCCACCGAAGAGTACGTCCGCTGCATTGAGATTTTGAATGAGGGGAAAGGGATTGATGCTTACGAGTTGAACATCTCCTGTCCGAACACGCGCTGCGGAGGCCAGTATTACGGCAGCGACCGGAAACTGACCCACGAGGTTGTCACGGCGGCGAAGAGGGCCGCCCGGTTCCCGTTGATTGTGAAGCTCTCACCGAATGTGGCCGACATTACTGAATTTGCTCGGGCCGCAGAGGATGCCGGCGCCGATGCGGTCTCTCTGGTGAACACGTTTGTCGGCATGTCGGTGGACATTGAAGCAAGGGAGCCTCGCTTGGCGAACGTGACGGGAGGGCTCTCAGGTCCGGCGATCAAGCCTTTGGCCGTGTGGCTGGTCCATCAGGCTGCGCGCGCGGTGCGGATTCCAGTATTGGGAATCGGCGGGATTGCAAGCGCCGAAGATGCCCTTGAATTCCTTATTGTCGGGGCCCAAGCGGTCCAAATTGGGACGGCGAACTTCTACCATCCTAGGACTTGTGAAGATGTAATCGATGGAATCGGTGAGTATTGCGCCCGAAAGAGGGTCCACTTGAAGGATCTTGTCGGTACGCTCCAGGCGCCCGGAAAGGCCCCCGTGGGAGAATAAGGATTTTTGAATCATTTGGTTATGGAGCTTTCATGCTTAAATCCCCGAACCCTCGCCGGACGAAAAGAAGGGTTTAAGCAGAGGAAGTCCATGACGCCGCTGGGGACGATTTTCTCTCCAGAATCGATTCGAATGTCCCGCTCCTATGCAAACCGTGGGAACCGGCAGGCATCTACTAGAGTTGGGGAATCGTGGGAGCCGGCTTCCCTGCTTCTCTATTTCTTGACAGGCCGAGCTAGGAATTGATAGATTCGACTGGGTTTGTGCCCATTATGAATTCCCTGAAGGGTGACAGGCCGAGCTAGGAATTGATAGATTCGACTGGGTTTGTGCCCATTATGAATTCCCTGAAGGGTGCCCGAGGGGTGGCGAAAGAGGTAGGGTGGACCCTGTGCGCATTGGTCTTGTTATCCTGCGGCCCGAAGACCACCCAAATCAAGGCTCCAGAATTATCCGGACCGGTTCTTGAAGCGGACCTTGAGGAATTGATCTCTCGTGTAAGTAGGGTAAGCGGAGGATTTCAGACACTGAAGGCCAAGGTGGAGCTGACACCGACGGCCGGATTGATCTATTCCGGAGTCATTAAAGAATATCGGGACATAAGGGCTTTCATCCTGTTGGAGAAGCCTTCTCGGTTTCGAATGATCGGACAGGCGCCCGTTCTGCGGAGCCAAATCTTCGACATGGTTTCCGACGGGGAGAATTTCGGCGTCTACATCCCCCCGAAGCGGAAATATATTGTCGGCAAGAATTCGATCCGGAGGGAGACCAAGAACAAGCTTGAAGGTCTCCGGCCACATCATATATTGACGGCACTTCTCCTAAAGGAGATCGACCTAAATACCGAAAAGTGTTTTATAGAGGAGACTCTCGAAGAGCTCCGGCGGTACTACGTAGTTCATGTCGTTTCGAGCGGCCGGGACGGTGGGATTCGATTGGAACGGAAGATCTGGTTTGATCGGAGCGATTTGGAAATAAAGCGAGTGCAGCGATTCGGCCCCGACGGGGCGTATCTTCAAGATGTGCGTTACGATGCGTATCAGGACTTCAACGGAACTCGGTACCCGACCAAGATCGATGTGACCCGCCCGAAGGAGGATTACCGGCTGGGGATTCTGTTGCAGGAAGTCAGCTTTAATGAGCCGATGGGTCCGGAAAAGTTCGTACTGGACCCGCCGAAGAGCGTAGAAAAATTGGTATTAAAAGAAGAAGAGAGTCCGGAGGGTGTAGGTGATCGGTAAGTTAATCATCTCGAATGTGTTGCATCGTCCGGTAAGGACGTTCATCAGCGTTCTGGCGGTCAGCCTTGAAGTGATTATGGTGCTGTTGGTTGTCGGGATGACCACCGGAATGTTGGAGGAGACGGCGAAACGGGTGGAAGGCATCGGCGCGGAGATCATGGTGCAACCGCCGGGCGCTTCGTTTTTCCTGGCCTTGAGCCAGGCTCCGATGCCCATCAAGATTGCCGACAAACTGGCCGAGCAGCCGCGAGTGATGGCGGTTACGCCGGTCCTTTTCCTTTTCAATGTCACCGGCGGTACGGCGAATCTGATTTACGGGATCGATATCGACAGTTTTAATCGTGTAAGCCGAGGCTTTGTGTTTCATGACGGAGGGTACTTCGAGAATCCCTATGACGTGATGGTGGACGATATTTACGCGAAAGCGAAGAATATTGAAGTGGGGCAGCTGATTCCGCTCGTGAACCATGAATTCCGCGTCAGCGGTATTGTGGAGCACGGGAAAGGATCCCGCATCTTTATACCTCTGGCGACTGCGCAGGACCTTTCCGGGTCCAAAGGTAAAGCCGCGATTTTCTATGTTCGCCTGACAGACCCAGCCTATACGAATATGGTTGAAACCCGATTTCAAGAGATGCTTCCCCGGCATGAGATTCGACCCATCAAGGAATATATGGATTTGATGACCTCGAATAACATGCCCGCGCTGAACTCCTTTTTAACCGTGATGGTGATGGTGGCCATGTCGTTGGGGTTCCTGGTGATTTTTCTCTCGCTGTATACGACGATTATGGAACGGACACGGGAGATCGGCATCTTGAAGTCGTTAGGAGCCTCCAAACGGTATATTATGACGATCGTACTTCGGGAAACCGCTTTCATGTGCGCGGCCGGTATCGTTGGCGGTTGGGCGGGCACGGTGATGGCGAGACAGATGATTAACGAATTTTTCCCTCAGATTGCGATACACCTCTCCGTTGAGTGGGCGCTCTGGGCAGCTCTGCTTGCTATGACGGGCGGATTGCTGGGGGGAATATATCCGGCTGTCAGGGCAGCGCAAGCCGACCCGGTCGACGCTCTCGCCTACGAGTAGCCGTGCGGGCCCCCCGGCGTGGCCCGGTTGAAATTGCCCGGTTGAAATTGGATGGATTGATTTGGAACTGATTATTGAAACCAAGGATCTGAAGAAGACCTACCGACTGGGGAAAGTCGGCGTGCAGGCGCTGCGAGGAGTAGACATTTCTATTCGCCGCGGAGAGTTTGTGGCCATCATGGGACCTTCCGGTTGCGGGAAATCCACGCTGTTGCATATTCTGGGCGGGTTGACCGGCCCTACCAGCGGAAAAGTTTCCGTCGACGGAAACGATTTTTCCAAGATGAGCGACAATGACCGCACCCGTTTCCGGCGGCATAAGATCGGATTCGTATTTCAGCGCTTTAACCTCTTGCCCACGCTTTCGGCACGTGGGAACATCTCCATCGCGCAGGATATCCAAGGCAACGGCTTCAATCCCCATCGGTTTGACATGATCGTGGACATGCTGAACATCCGCGGGAAGCTGGGCCAGAAGCCGTCCACGCTTTCCGGGGGAGAGCAGCAGCGCGTGGCCATTGCCCGCGCCTTGGTCTGCGAGCCGAAGATTATTCTAGCCGACGAGCCGACCGGGAACCTGGATTCCGAAAATGCGAGGGCGGTTCTGAACATGATGAAGGAACTGAACCGCGAGTTTGAGCAGACGCTTCTGGTGATTACCCATAACCCGGAGGTCTCCGAAGAAACCCAAAGGGTGATTCGGATGCGCGACGGGCACGTCGTTGCGGATTCGTAGACCGGATCGGCAATTTTTAGTTCGGCCATAGGCTGTATTCTCTTCAACATGTTCAAGCGAAGTTCGGTGGTGATGCCGGAAGCTGCACGGACCGATGAAGGGTCAGCCCCGGGGTCCGTGGTGCGCCCCGAGATGGGCGTCTCCGAATCTTGGATCGGGAAAATCGGTAGGGCCCTGCTGCGGGTGGTCTTCTGGCCTTACCGTCGTGGTTCTTGGCAGTATGATATCCTGGCCGCCGTGATCCTTGTCTTTATCTTCCTCACCCCGCGCGCTTGGCTGGGAGACCGTCCGGCACAGCCTGTGAATTCACGGAGCCGAGCCGCCGGTCCTGGGATTGCCCGAATCCTTTCCGCCGAAGGGGTGCTGCTGTACCATGTGGATGCCGGCCTGCTTCGGCCGGAATCTTCCCGGGAGGCGATGTCGGGTACGACATCGAATCTTTCCGCCGCCCTGCTCCAGAAGACTCTGGAAGACCGGCTCGGCATGCCGGTGGCGGTGAAGAGCTTCGCTCCGGTGAAGAACGCCGAAGGGGTGGTCCTGGGCTACCATGTTCTGGTAGAACCGGCGGAGCAATAGAGAGAATCTCCCTGCGCGCAGATTTTGTGCGGCTTTCGGTTTCTGTGAACCGCAGGAGGGGGTTTCATCGGCGGAAACCCTTGTTTCGCGATGGGGAGGAGTCGGGTGATGAAAATTTGAGAAACGGATATCGGTTCCAAAGTTTATTGGCAATTTGCGTTGCGGCGACGGGTCTGGGGGCCCTGCCGCAGTCGCCGGCGGCGAAGAACGGACGGAGGCCCGTCCTGAAGGAAGTCCTGGCTCGCATGGACAATACCGCGGGCCGCTTGAAGACTCTTTCGGCCAGCCTGGAATATACGGTGGTGACCGCCCTGGTGGACGATAAATCCACCGAGATGGGCAAGATATTTTATCGAAAGGGCCCGCAGGTTTTGATTGAGTTTTCCGCTCCGAGCGAAAGGAAATTCTTTTTCGGCGGTGACCGGGCGGAGGTTTATTATCCGAAGATTAATCAACTCCAGGAATACAAGCTGGAAAATCATCAAGCGATGATCGAACAGTTTCTTCTGCTGGGGTTCGGGACGAACTCGAGCCGTCTGCGGAAGTCTTACCATCTGAAAATAGTGAGGGAAGAGGTGCTGGACGGCGACGCCGTCGTGGTGCTGGAGTTGACTCCGAAGGACGAAGAGATCCGGGAGCGCCTCAAGAAGGTGATACTTTGGATCAGTGAAGAGTCCTGGTTGCCGGTACAGCAGAAATTCAGCAAACCCGGTGGGGACTACACGGTGGCCAAATACAGCTCCGTGAAGGTAAATCGAGCGCTGTCCGCCTCCCGGCTTAAGATTAAGACCAAGAAAGATACGACCCGGGTTCGGATGAACAATTGACCGTTTGATTGCATGATCGTCCTCGAGACGACTCCCCGATTGCCGGGTCCCTTCGCAACGTTAAACGTGAAGCGGCATAGTTCGCAGTTGAGTTTTCCGAATCAGCCGTTCCAGGGACTTTTGTTTGCTCTCCGGCCCGAGGGGCTTCATAATTTCGCGTTTTGGGTTCGGTTCCAGATTTTTTTTTGGTGATATTGATTCGAGGTGTAGAAGATTGTGAATCGCTTGGGTTTTCGCCGTAAGGTGAACGCAGTGCACCGTCGCCTCCGGGATTTCTGGATGATCGGGAAGGGTCTGGCTTCGACACGGCACCCCATTCTTGCCCACCTGATTCCCATTCGCCGCTGTAACCTCTCCTGTGCCTACTGCAACGAATACGACAGTTCTTCCGAACCGGTTCCCCTGCCCCAGATGCTGCGCCGTGTGGATCGGCTGTCGGCGCTGGGGACGACGATCATTACCCTCAGCGGCGGCGAGCCGCTCCTCCACCCCGAGTTGGACCAGATCATTCGCCGCGTGCGGCGCCATAAGATCATTGCCGGCTTGATCACGAACGGGTACCTGCTTACGGCCGAGAGAATCCGCGCTCTGAACCGTGCCGGGCTCGAACAGTTGCAGATCAGCATCGACAACGTCCAGCCGGACGATATCTCGAAGAAAAGCCTGAAAGTTTTGGACCGGAAACTGGAACTGCTGGCCGAGCATGCCGAGTTCGGCGTCAATATCAACTCGGTGATCGGAAGCGGCATCCATAACCCGCACGATGCGCTGGTGGTGGCGGAACGAACTCAGGAATTGGGATTTACCAGCACGGTCGGCATCATCCACGACGGCACGGGGCAGCTGAAGCCGTTGGGTGAAGTGGAGCGCGGGCTCTTTATGAAGATTAGGAGTATGGGGAAGACCTCGTACTCCCGCATCGGCTGGTTCCAGAACAACATCGCCCGCGGCTTGCCGAACCGGTGGCGCTGCCGCGCCGGAGGCCGGTACCTCTACATCTGTGAGGACGGGCTGGTGCACTACTGCTCGCAGCAGCGCGGCCACCCGGCCGTGCCGCTTGAGACCTATACGCGCGAAGACATTCGGCGCGAATACTACACCCAGAAGTCCTGCGCGCCGTACTGCACCGTCTCCTGCGTTCAGCAAGTGGCGGCCATTGACAATTGGCGGCATCCGCAGCGCCCGCAGCCCGTCCCGAATCGGGACAACTCCATGGTCCCGCTCTCCACCTTGGTCGCGAAGAAGGCTGAAGTCTTCCGAGACCCCTCCCCCGGTACTGAATCGAAACCAAATGTTTCCCTAGCAGGAATCAGTTAAAAAGGTAGGCGTGTTGGTGAAGTGGCCTTCCGTTAGTCGGAATGGGAAGCGGCAGGATCAATCTTCGTCAGCGGCCGTTTTGCGGGCTATTTTTCTTTTTCCGAGTCGGGGGCAACCTCTCCGATTACTGTGATTTTGACCGTCGATTTGAATTGGCGATAGTCCGTATAGCGGGTGATCTGTCGCACGCGGACCGGACCGGAGGAAAAGTAGAGCGTATCTTCGGCCTTGGTGAAGGTGGGGAACCAGAATTTGCCGTCGATCTGCTCCCGGTAGGTGGTGGAGATGGGAAACAGGTTTTCATTCTTTTTTTTCCTCTTCTTTTTCGAATAAAGCTCTCCTACAGGCTTGCCCTGGCTTTTCACGATTTGCAGGTCCCGGTCATCCACCCAAACCGTGCCCTGAAAATACTGCTTTCCTCTCTCGATAACTTTCGGGCGGATACTGAAGGCGTAGGCAGTCAGTTCATCCACATAGGTGTGGGAGAGGTATCTCACCTCGTAATCGGGCAGCTCGTCGGTCGTCAGCACAAAGGGCTGAATGTTCCGCATCGATTCGTAATCTTCCTGGGTGATGCCGATCCTCTTCAGCGTGGAGAGAGGGGCGTAGGTCACATACTCGATCCGGCGGCCTTGATCGTCGAAAAGGATATCCCAGGATTGTTCGAAGGTGCCGACCGCGCGGCCTTCCACATCGAGCTCTTGGACTTTGTTGATCTGATGGTAGGAATAATTCTCGCGAGCCTCCCGGAACAGCTTCTCTTTGGCGGCGAACTCCCGAATAATCCGCTCGATCTCGGCGGGACCGGGGTCTTTGAGCTTCCCTGCCCGGTTGGTGGGCATGGCCAGCGGGGAGTCCGAGTCTTGAGCTGCAACCGGCAAGACGGCCCCCCCCAGGGCCATCCATCCCAGCAGAGTGAATACCGCAGAAAACAGTCCCCAACGGTCCAGCCCTTCCATCATGGACCCTCCTAAGGTTCTCCCTTATATAGAGTCTAGCACAGCCGAAAAGGTTGCATCTTTGTACATGGATTACAATGATTCTATTGGGACCATGGGGGGTGGCCTTTCGCCGCTTGACACGCCACACCGGCTGGTGGATATGATGAGACCATACTGCAGAAACCGAAAGGTGAGGGCATGAGAGAGAAGCAGCGCAGGATCGACCGTCGTGGGTTTCTGAAGGCTACCGGGGGGGCAGCGGCGGCAGGATTTATGATCGTCAAACCGGAGGCCGTGCGGGGCACCCGGGCGAACTCCGCCGTGCAGTTGGGTGTGATCGGCTGCGGCGGCCGGGGCACCCACGTGGGAACCTCGATGATGAAGAATACGAATCTCCGGGTGGTCGCCTTGGCGGACCTGTTCCAGGACTGTTTGGAGGAGGGTGCGAAGAACTTCGGGCAGGCGGCAGCGGAGGCGAAGGTTCCTAAGGTTCCGGCCAAGAGACTCTTTGCCGGGCCGAGGGCGTATCTCCAATTGATCGCATCGAAGGATGTGGACGCTGTATTGATCTCCTCGCCGGCGTACTTTCATCCCCATCACCTGGAGGCGGTGGTCGATGCCGGAAAGCACGCTTATTGCGAAAAGCCCGTAGGGGTGGACGTGCACGGCGCGAAGCACGTAATAAGGATTGGCGAGAGGGCGCAAGGCAAAGTGACCCTGCATGTGGGATTTCAGATCCGCAACGCACCGCCCTTTGTGGAGATGGTGAAGCGGATTCACGGGGGAGCGCTGGGGAAAATCGTCTGCGGGCAGGTGTACTACTACTCCGGCGCGTTGGACCTGAAACACGACGGACGCGGCATCTCCACCCAAGAGGCGCGCTTGCGAAATTGGATACATGACCGGGAGTTGTCCGGCGACATCGTTGTCGAGCAGAACATCCACGTCATCGACGTCTGCAATTGGGTTCTTCGGTCCCATCCGTTGAAGGCTACGGCCACCGGCGGGCGGAAGGTTCCCGGCCGCCACGGAAATACCTGGGACCACTACGCCGGGACGTTCGACTATCCCGACGACGTGCACGTCAGCTTCAGTTCGACACAATTCATTGACGGCTGGAGCGAGGTCTGCGAGCGCTTCTTCGGCACGAAAGGCGCTTCCGAGTCCCACTACTCCTATCCGGTGGCTATCTATGGCGATGAACCTTGGGATTCTGGACTGGGGTCGCAGGCGGCAAGGTCCGCCGAAGAGCACCAACAGAGCGTGCTGACGGGGCATTTCCCCGGCGCGCTGGAGCACGCGGACAGCGAGAAACAGAAGGCCTTTGTCGAGAGCATTACCAGCGGACGGAACGACAATCAGGCCCTGCAAGGCGCTGAGAGCGCCCTGAGCGGCATCCTGATTCGCACGGCTGCCTACACGCGGGAAGAAGTGACCTGGGATGAATTGGTCTCGTCGGATGCGAAGTGGGACCCGATGGTGAATATCGAAAGATTCGGGTAGGACTCTATTTTTTTCGAAGCGAACCTTCTTGGATAGAACAGGGGATAGAAGATGGGGGGCTTGTCCCGACAGGGAAGCCCCCCACATTAGTTTCTACCCACCGAAATTTCTTCTACTGTCCGAAGTGCAGCGAGAATCCCAGAGAGAACTCCAGGTTATGGGCCAAACCGCTGACCGGAAAGAAGGCGTCCGTCGTCGAAGAGGACGGCAGCCCGAAGGTCGGCGTACCGGTGGTATGGTTGCGCACTTCGGCGCGGACGGAGATGACCGAGATCAGGCTCCACTCCATCCCTCCTCCGATGTTGAATCCGAATTTATTGCTGCTTTCGATGGCGGCCGCCTGGTTGGCAAACTCGCCGCTCAGAGCGAGCGCTTTGGCATCATCCGTGGGGCTGTACCTTGTGAATCCGACCCCGGCGGTGACGTAAGGGCGCAGGCTGCCGACTTCAATCGGACTGTGGATGACCAGATTGGCGTTGACGCGCTGAAGGCAAATTCCGAAACCGAACTCCTCCAATGGTACGTTGTTCAGGTCCGTAATGCGAAGGTTGTTGCGGCCCATCGAGTAGGCCAATTCGGCCCCCAATATCTTGGTGCGCATATACTCGCCGCCAAAGGTAAATTTGCCGCCGGCGGCATAGTTGGAGAGAAAGGTGTCCTCGCCGATGGCGAACGTTTTCTCGTTAAACAGGTAAGTCCCGCTCGCCGTCGCAAAGATTCGAACTCCCTGCGCCGAAGCCAGACGGGCGAAAAGGAACAGGCACGCCAGTAAACCGAGCCCGCCGAGCAGCCGTAAACGTATCATCGTGTAATACCTCCAGGATGTATTTCCGGAAACATGAATGGGAACTTCTCCTTGTTCAAAGTTCAAGGCCGACGCAGGCAGGGTGAGAAGGTTTCGGTCCGCGGCTGGGTTTGTCTGCCGCGCGGATTCGATCTCGTTCCGTTCGGATTCCCCTCAAAGTTATTCTAGATGCCTTGTCAAGGCGAAAGGTTTCCTTTCCTTTGCGAAAGGGGCTGGGTTGGAAAAAGAGTGCTGTAGGCGGAAAGGCCCAGGACGTACCCGGGCCAAACTTTCAAGAAAAACCGGCGGGCAAGAAACCGGCGGGGGGAAGAGGCGGGCAACAGGGAACTTGGGCGGCCCCTCCGACGCCATCCGTAATCGGAAGAGCTCGGTCAGCGCCCGCGCAAATTGTTTTTCAGGCGAGTCTGCCGCAGCTTCTTCTTTTTCCGCTTGGGTTTCGATATATTAAACGTGCCCGTGCCGACTCGCCGGGCCTGCCAGAGATTGGGTTTTGCAGAGTTCGTTTCGATGGTTCTGTTCTCCTTGGAAATTGAGATACGATATCTTCAATTGATTCTTGATGCCCTCCGGACCCCTTATTTGGCCGGAGTAATGGAATAGATTCGGACGGCGCTTCTTTTCTTGAACCAGACGCCGATTACCTGGACTTGTTTGCCGGCCCACTCCTCGGGAATTTTTTTGCCGAGCAGGTCGAGGACCCGGCCGTTTTCCCTGTCGGCCAGCACGAAGCGGCTGCCCGCGCGGACGCAATCGAGCGTACACTGCCGCGCATCACCCATCAGTTCCGGGTGAGAGAGCCCGCAGAGTTTGTCGCTGATTTCCCCGCGAAAGGTCTTTACTTTCCGGGCGGGTTCGCCCGCCAGGCTCGGACTGGCCAGGAACACGGCCCACAGAAGGACCAAACCGAGCCTGACGGTCCGTTGGGGAAATAGAGTTTGAAGGGTCCTCATAAAGCCTCGATGGGGTTCGGTGTTCCCGAGGAGCAGACCGGTTTGAGTTATCCTGCCCGTTCCTACCGGCATCCGGGCCGAAAAGCTGCGAAAAATTCTAATTCCTAAGTCTACCATAAAGGCATTGAAATCCTCAGGCCGAGGGCAGGGGAAATTTCCCCATCCGTGGGGGCGGACGGTGAGCTGGGAAAGCGCATGGTTCCGTCTATTGTCCATTTTACCGTATGTGTGTTATATTTCGCGCCTTAGGGTTGTTGGTGAGGGGAGCTGGACGAACCGGCAAGGGCTGATAAATCAGCACATTAGATGGGGTCGGGGCGCTCCGACGATGAATTTGGTCATCGATTCGGTCACCGGATTCGGCCGGCAGGTCGGCGGATGAATGGGTCCCAAGGTCAACAGGGAGAAAACATGATTGAGCTTTATTAACTTTGTCGCGAAAGGGATCAATTGTAAGATCGTCTACTACGGCGCGGGTCTGGGAGGAAAGACCACCAACCTGCAATGGATCTTTGACCAGACGGTGGGGAAAACCGGCGGGAAGATGATCTCTTTGGTGACCGAGGCCGACCGTACGCTTTTCTTCGACTTCTTGCCGTTGGACTTGGGTTCGGTGCGGGGCTTCAAGACACGGTTCCATCTCTATACGGTGCCCGGACAGGTCTTCTACGAAGCCAGCCGCAAGCTGATAGCTGCGCGGGGTCGATGGGGTCGTCTTCGTGGCCGACTCGCAGCCCGAGCGCATGGACGCCAACTTCGAGTCCCTGGAGAATTTGCAGGATAACTTGAAGGAGTACGGCTATGATTTCAACGAGATGCCGTACGTGCTGCAATTGAACAAACGGGACCTGCCGAACGTGATGTCGGTGGAGGATATGAACAAGGCTTTACAGAAGAAAACCGAGCCGGCCCTGGGGGCGGTGGCGGTTACCGGAGCCGGGGTGTTTGAAACCCTTCGAGAAGTTTCGAAGCAAGTGCTGGCAAAGCTGAAAAAGGGCTAAATTCAAGCGGCGTCGAGGTTCTCTGCGGAAACGTGGCGACGCGAAGAAGAATTTGGCCTATAATGTAAAGAGTCTAGTTTAACTCAAGTTCCAAGGGGAGGGTACCATGAAGAAAATGTGTCTTCTTTTCGTGTTCGGTTTGTTCGTTTCGGTCGTTGCCTTTGCCGGAGAAAAGGAAAGCGTGATCGGTTGGCTCTCGGATTCCAAGTGCGCCGCCGATGCCGTTAAGGCCATGAGCGCGGATCATCAAGGTTGCGCCCTCGGTTGCGTCAAAGGCGGCAGTAAGTGGGCCCTGGTCGAATCGAAAACCCATAAGGTCATCCAGATTCACAACCAGGATGCCGTGAAAGAGTCCAATGTGGGGCATGAGGTGACCGTAAAGGGAAGCATGATGGGTGAAGACGGCCTCCATGTGGAGAGTATTGAGGCTTCTTCCTAAGCTGTCCGCCAAGGAGTCTGTTTCTGTTTGAATCGAAAAACGGCACACGTCCCGAGCCGGCATTCGGATGAGGGGGGCGTGCGCTTTTTTTCAGGATCGCGTACGTGGACCCCGGCGGAGGAGTGATGGACGAGCGTAGATTTTTCACTGAATCAGTAGAGAAGAAACCGGCCAATCTCACCTGTCAGTCCTGCCGGCAGACAGATTCTTATGAGATTCGTTGGGTCATGAGGAAGAAGAAGAAGGGTCTTGAAAAGACTTTAAGAGGGGAAGACCGCGCGAAGTTTGAAAAATTGCAGTCCTACACGGTCCGGCAGGACGACCTCGTCGGCTGCAAGAATCCCCGCTGCCGAAAGCGGATTGAGATTACCTCCCTCCAGTCGATCATTTTTCTCTAAAAAGAGTTCCGCCGCCGGCCTTGGCGAACGATGGGAACGGCAATGGGCTGCAGGAGGACGAGTTCCAGGTCCGTGCCCCGCCGCAATTCGATGTCTTTTCCTCGTCGCAAGAGAACGCTTGCCACACCGGCTCCTGCCCCAACTCCCCCTCCGATGGCGGCCCCTTTGCCGCGGCCGACGACCGCGCCGATCAGCGCGCTGCGGGCTCCGCTGATGACAATCACCTCGGCGTCTTTTCCTTTCGTTCCGGCGCCTTTGATGCGGCCCTCTCCTTCCTCAAACCCTTCGCCTGCCCGTGTGCCGGCGGCCGAGAGGGCGCTGCGCAGGGAGAGCGTGTAGCCGTCGGGGAAGACCAAAGATTCGAAACGGATGCCGAGCTTTGATTTCCCCTTGACGCGCCCGGCGCGGACCACCTGCGTGACGCTCCCTTTGACGAAGGTCCCGGCCGGAATCACGATGCGATGGTCGACGGTGATGGGAAACGTGGTTCGGCAATAGATATTCTGGCCCACGTAGGCCGTGCGCGTGCTCACGCTGTTGCGGAGCACCACCGGGACGTGGGTTTCGGCCGGTACGATGACGGAGACGGAATCTCGCTGTTCGCCGGGGGCTCTGCGGGGCGCGGAAACCGCGGCCTCGTCCCGCGCCTGGGCGCCGACCGGCGGCGCCCCCAGCAGGAGTCCCAAAAGCAGCCATGAAATGATCCACATAAATCCTCCCTAATAGGGAAAAAGGTTCTTTCGCTCTAATCGTTAAACTCCATAGAAGGGGACGAGTTTTGTCCCTGAACCCGATTATTTTACACCGAATACTCTTTCACAGATATTGAAGGCTACGGAGGATATAGATGGCAGAGTCTCGAATGAGTTTGTCCGGCCGGGGTGCGCTTAGGAGAGGTTTCGCCGGACCGACTCGGCCAGTTGCTGGGCGATGCGGTTTACTTCGTCTTCGTCTTCGGCCTCGACCATGACGCGGACCAGCGGCTCGGTTCCTGAGTAACGGAGCACGATGCGGCCACGGGTGGCGAGCGCCTCCTCGCACCGCTCGAGCATCTCCCGGACGGGTGTGACGGAGTCCAGCGGGGGCTTGTTCTTCACGCCAACGTTTTGAATCACCTGGGGCAGCATGCGAAGGTCTCCCACCAGTTCCCCCAACGACTTGCCTTCTTCCCCCATGATGCGCAGTAGCATGAGGAAGGTGACCAGCCCGTCGCCCGTCGTGGCGAAGTCGGAAAAGATCACATGGCCGGAAGGCTCTCCGCCGAGCTTCGCCCCGGAGCGATGCATTTCCTCCAGCACATTCTTGTCTCCTACGGCGGTTCGCGTAAGGCGGATGCCCTCGCGGCGCAGGCCTTGCTCGAGGCCGTAGTTCGTCATCACGGTGCCGACGACATGGTCCCCGGCGAGTTTTCCCTTCTGCTTCAGGTAGCGGGACACGAGCCACAGCACGCCGTCGCCGTCGGTCACCCGGCCCTTCTCTGTGGAAAAGATGGCGCGGTCGGCGTCGCCGTCCAGAGCCACGCCCAAGTCGGCGCCCCGTTCGGTAAGGGTCTGCGCCATCTGCTCTGGGTAGAGGGAGCCGCAGTTCCGGTTGATGTTCTCGCCGTCCGGGGAGCGGTGAATGAGAAGGCAATTGAGCTTGAGAGTTTCCGCCAGCAGGGGAGCCACCTCGGAAGCCGCCCCGTTGGCGCAGTCGATGACCAGCCGGATTCGTCTCAGGTCCAGGCCGGGGGGGATGAGTTGGGCCAAGTAGTCCACATAACGCTGCCGGAGCTTTCCGTCGGGAGAGAGGAGGAGAGAGAGAGGCGGCGGCACGAAAGGTGGACTTTCTGCTGCCGTTTGGTTCTGAAGTCCTTCTTCAATTTTTCTTTCCAGCGAATCATCCAGTTTGGTTCCTTGCCGAGAGAAAATCTTTATGCCGTTGTCGTGATAGGGGTTGTGAGAGGCCGAGATCATCACGCCGGCGTGGAATCCGTCCTGGCGCGTCAGCAGGGCTGCACCGGGGGTGGTGATGACCCCGGCGTAGGTGACTTCCGTATGCGCCTCCCGCAGCCCGGCGGCCAGCAGCGAGGCAATTCGCGGGCTCGACTTCCGCGTGTCTCCTCCCATGAGCACACGGGTGGGATTCCCTTCCGCAAGCAGCTCTCCGAGGACTCGACCCAACCGGTAGAGCGTCTTGGCGTCCAGAGGGTATTTGTCGGCCGCGCCGCGGATGCCGTCGGTGCCGAACAATCTGGGAATAGATTCTTTCGTCATGAAGGGTGAGTCGGAATGAAGAGATAATCAGACATAAAATTTTGCAAGCGGAAACGAACGGGCAAGGAACTTCCCCTCGGCCGCGCCGCCGAACGTCACAATATACTACAACATAAAGTCGCCCATGGCGTCGGCGATGCGAACGGCGGGGAGAACCTCCTTCACGTCATTCACGCGGACGATGTGCGCGCCGCCCAAGATCGCCGCCATGACGGTAGCAGCGGTCCCGGCCGCCACCGCCGGGGAAACTTCTTGACCTGATTTGAGGCGGGAGCGTTTTTGTGAAGAGGGTTTCCCGTCGCTTTCGCCGACCGCTCGCCGGATAAAAGATTTTCGTGAGGTTCCTACCAGAATTGGCAGACGAAGCGTGCTGAGTCGTGAAAGATTTCCCAACAGTTCAAAGTTCTGCTCAAAAGATTTTCCGAAGCCGAAGCCGGGGTCCACGATCAATTGGTTTCGCCGAACTCCCGCCTGCAGAGCCTTTTGAACCGAGCGCTTCAACCCGCTCCGTACCGACCGCCATACCTCCGAGGCAAAGGGCGACTGTTGCATGGTGGCGGGTGTCCCCCGCATGTGCATCAGAATGAGAGGACAGCGGCACTCGACGGCCACCCGGGCCATTCGTGCGTCGAATCGAAGGCCGCTGACGTCGTTGATCGCGTTCGCGCCCGCGCGCAGGGCCGTTTCGGCCACCTCGGCCTTGGTGGTGTCGATCGAAATCCAGGCCTTTGATTTTTTCCGTAGGCCGCGGACGACGGGGAGAACTCGCCGCAGCTCTTCTTCGACGGGAACGGGCCGTGAGCCGGGCCGGGTGGACTCCCCTCCGATATCGATCCAGTCGGCGCCGTGCCGGAGCAGCTCAAGCCCGCGGGCAACGGCGTTTGCCGGCTTCAGGTGCCGTCCGCCGTCTGAAAAAGAGTCCGGGGTGACGTTCACCACGCCCATCACCAGCGTCCGCCTGCCAAGGCGAATCTGTTTACGGCCGGAGCGTAGGGTAAATTCTTTTCGGGTGTGTGTTTTCATGCCACGTCTCGCAAGAGGTGGATGAGCCTTCCAACAAGGATTGGGTAGGCCGGGCTTTCCAGCCCGGCGATCTGGAGTGACGGCCGGGAAAGGCCGTCCTACCCTTATTTTGATCCGGTTCGATTTCGAAAGGAGTGTGGCTGAAAACCTTACGCCGGTTGCGGTTCCTCTGTTCCCGGTTTCGTGGACGTAGGGGCCGGTTTCAGGACTTCTTGGACCGGCTCGGGACTGCTGAGCGGCGGCGGAGGTTCGTCAGGCACGCGGGCCGGAAGTTTCTTTTCCGCGATCAACAACTTCACTTCTTTCGCGTCCAGAACCTCACGATCGAGCAATGCTTCGGCGATCCTGATCAGAGGTTTGCGGTTGGAGGAGAGCGCTTCCTGCGCGCGCTTGTAGCCGCCCATGACCAGCTTGCTTACCTGTTGATCGATTTTAATGGCCGTATCCTCGCTGAATTCGCGCTGGATGGCAATGTCTCGCCCCAGGAAAACCTGCTCCTGATTCTTCCCGTAGGAGAGGGGCCCGAGCTCGCTCATCCCGTATTCGCAGACCATGCGGCGGGCGAGTTCCGTGGCCTGCTCGATGTCATTCCCCGCGCCGGTGGTGATGTGGTTCAGGAACATCTCCTCGGCCGCGCGGCCGCCCATTATAATGGCCAACTGGTCTTCGAGGAAATCTTTCCGGTACGTATGCTTGTCGTCCTCGGGTAGCGTCATGGTGACGCCCAGAGACATGCCGCGGGGGATGATCGTCACCTTGTGCAGCGGGTCGGCGTTGGGCATCATCTGCGCCACCAGCGCGTGACCGGCTTCGTGGAACGCCGTATTCTTCTTTTCTTCGTCATTCAGGATGAGTGATTTCCGCTCGGCGCCCATCAGGACCTTATCCTTCGAGGTCTCGAAGTCTTTCATGGCGACGTGCTTGCGGTCGTAGCGGGCGGCCAGCAGCGCAGCTTCATTGACCAGGTTCGCCAAGTCGGCGCCGGAGAAGCCTGGCGTACCGCGCGCCAGCACCGAGATGTCCACGTCTTCGCCCAGCGGAATCTTCTTCGTGTGAACTTTCAGAATGCCTTCGCGCCCGCCCACGTCGGGCCGTCCGACCACCACGCGACGGTCGTAACGTCCCGGGCGCAGCAGCGCCGGGTCGAGCACGTCGGGCCGGTTCGTCGCTGAAATCAGGATGACGCCGTCGTTCGCTTCGAACCCGTCCATTTCTACCAGAAGCTGATTCAGCGTCTGTTCGCGCTCGTCATGTCCGCCGCCCAGGCCCGCGCCGCGGTGGCGACCGACGGCGTCGATTTCGTCGATGAAGATGATGCAAGGCGCATTCTTTTTGCCCTGTTCGAACAGGTCGCGTACCCGCGAAGCGCCCACGCCGACGAACATCTCCACAAAGTCGGACCCGGAGATGGAGAAGAACGGGACGTTTGCCTCTCCGGCGATGGCGCGCGCCAAGAGGGTTTTTCCCGTTCCGGGAGGCCCCACCAGCAGGACGCCTTTCGGAATCCTTCCGCCCAGCTTCTGGAACTTTTGCGGCTCGCGCAGGAATTCGATAATCTCCTGCAACTCCTCTTTAGCCTCTTCGACGCCAGCCACGTCCTTGAAGGTAACTTTCTTCTGTTGGTTCGAGAGCAGCCGGGCGCGGCTCTTGCCGAACGAGAGGGCCTTGTTGCCCCCGCTCTGCATCTGGCGCATGAAAAAAATCCAGAGGCCGAGGATCAGCAACAACGGAATGCCGTTCGCAATCCAGGTGACCCAGGAACTGCCGGCGTCGTCCTTTACGGTGATGTTGACGCCTTGCTCGCGAAGAGCGTTGATGAGGTCCGGGTAGTCGGAAGGGGTCGTCGTGCTGAAGTTTGAATTGTCCTTCTTGTACTTCCCGCGGATGTTGTGGCCGATCAAGGTCACTTCCCGGACGTTTCCGTTCTCCACTTCCTCCATGAACTGGGTGAAGCTGGGCTGGTCCACGCGGCCTTCGCGTCGGGAGTTGACCACCAGGAAAAGCAGGAGGGCCGTGGCGATCATCAGGACCCAGAAAATGATGTTTTTTACTGCAGCGTTCACGAAACCCCTTCACTTGCCGGATTTTCCGGCCCCGTCTTTCGGTTCATATTGTTTAGATGCTGGAGCGGCTGAAAAGGCTTGCCCGCTCTCCGGGCTCCTAAATAGCCGCCAAATAAGGCAGTTGGCGATATTGATCCTTGTGCCCCAACCCGTAGCCGACCAGAAACTTCTCTTCCACTTCGAAGGCCACGTAGTCGGTGGGTACGTCCGCCTTGCGGGCGCTTTTCTTATTTACCAACACGGCGGACCGCAGCGACTTGGGGTTCTTCCTGGAAATTTGTTGAATCAGATACTCCAGCGTGACCCCCGTTTGCAGGATTCCCTCAACCAAGAGAATATCCTTTCCCGAGATATCGATCTTCGTCGTGAAGAAGACCTCTCGCATGCCGCCATTCTTTTTATCGACATCCCGGACGGTTACCTTCAGGAAATGGCACCTCACCGGTGAGGTGATGGCACGGACCAAATCGGCCATAAAGACAAAAGAGTCCTCCAGTACGCCCACGACGTGGACCGCCCGGTTTCTGTAGTCCTTGCTGATTTCGGTGCCGAGGTCCTTGACCTTCCGCCGAACTTCCTCCTCGCTGAGGATGGGTTTGATGGTATTCGTCTGCATCTTCACCTTCTGATAATGTTTGTCGGGCGATGACGTTTGTCGGGCCGCATTTCCCGTGGGTGCGCTTGAGGTTGGCGCTGCGTTCTTCATTTTCCGATTTCCAAAGGCATTCCCAGGACCCCGGAGATTCCGAACCGCGAATCTTCTATTGACCGCGAATCTTCTATTGAAAAGGGGTTTCTTCGATAACCAGCACCTTCCGGGTGGTCGGGGTCACCGCCGCAGCCGCCCCCGCCGGAAAATCTCTGACCCAGATAATCCTCTCACCCGCCGTTACCAACGGCCAGAGTTTTCTTCGCGCGGCGGGAACCTTCCGTCGATGGAAGAGTTCCTTCAGTTTCAACGCTTTCCGGTTCCCCAAAGGCTGGAACCGGTCGCCTGCCCGCCAACTCCGCAACCGCAGAGGAGGTGTGATCTTACTCCAATCGACACCCGCTCCCTGCTCCATTTCATTATACGTCCGTCGGAAGGCCGTGGCATCATATATTTTGAACTGGAGCCGAACCCCCAGTTCCGGGATGGGATGCTCGCCCGGCACTTCGACCGGATAGCAGAAATCGTCGTCTGCGTCCTGGGATTTCGCCACCCGGAGACGTCCGAACTCCTTCCAGGCCTCGATTCCATGGGGCAACTCAAGCCGCTTGCCCCCCTTTCCCTCTGCCGTAAACCGGCGGAGGGTCTCCAACTGAGCGTGCGAGAGGGTAAAATCCGGGCCGCCACAGTCCTTGAGCAGGCGGCGCAGCACTCTTCTCTGGAGCGCGACGGGCAGCTTGGTCAATTCGGCGGAGGGAATCCCGCCGCTGATTTCAACTTTTTCGCTCTTGCGAGCATGGAGCCACCGTTCGGCTTCCCTTTCGAGGAAATCTTCTTCTTCTCCGGCGCGCTCGGCCAGTTCATTGAGCAGAGGCACAATGCGCGGGTTCAACTCCCGCAGTTGGGGGAGTAGGTCCAGCCGAATCTTGTTGCGCAGAAATCGACGGTCGAAGTTCGTCGGGTCGGTGCGGTAGTGGACTCCGGCGTCGAACAAGTAGAGGAGCACCTCTTCGCGGGTTAAGCCGAGTAGGGGCCGGATGATCTTATCTTCTACCGCCGGGTAGATTCCCGCAAAGCCACGCGTGCCGCTGCCACGCACCAGCCGCAGCAGGACGGTTTCCGCCTGATCATTCGCCGTATGTCCGGTGGCTACTTTTTCTGTCTTCTTTTCTATGATGAGCGCGTTGAAATAGTCGTACCGCAAACGGCGGGCGGTGGCTTCCAGATTCGAGCGCGATTTTTTCGCTTCCGCGGCGACGTCGGCACGGCGCGAATAAAACGGTAGGCCGCGCTCGCCGGCAGCCTGGCGGACGAAGGCTTCGTCTTTCTCAGAGTCTTCACCGCGAAGCTGATGGTTCAGATGCGCGACGGAAAGCTGTAAGCCGCGCTCCGGCGCGTAGCGGCCCAGCAGGTCGAGCAAAGCCATCGAATCCGGCCCGCCGGAGCAGGCGACGGCCACGCGGTCTCCGGCGCCGAAGAGTTTCCGAACGGCCGGAAGCGAGCGGAATGTTCGATAGATTTCACTTTCGGCGTCCATGATTTTCCCGGCATGCTGTTTGTTTCCCGGCCCGGCATGTTTTCCCGAATCGGCAGCGCCTTAGTCTATGTTATCAACAATATCAGACCCAGGGGTGGAATAGGATGCCAGGGGCGCAATAGGATGGGAATCGGGGCCGTTCGGTTTAGGGAAAGCCGGAAGCCGCTCACTTATGGGTCCCCCTCCGGCTCAGGGTCCACCCCCAGCGCTTCGGCGATGCGGTTGATGTAGTTGAAGTAGGCGATCACCTGCACGGCGTCGTGAATCTGTTCGTCCGAGTACCCAGCCTGCCGAAGCTTTTCCAGGTCATCTCCGGTGCATTCGGCCGGGGTGAGGGTCACCTTTTCGGCATATTCGAGCAGCGTCCGTGTTTGAGGTTCGATCGCCGCCTGCCGCCAATCGGCAATGAACCGGTCGGCTAATTCATTGTCTCCGGTCACCTGACGCAGATCCTCTGCGTGGGCGAGGATTCAATAATGGCAGCGGTTCACAGCTGAGACCGCCACGGCCAGCATCTCCCGCTCCCTGCGGAGCAGCGGAGAAGGGAATTGCATGACGGATTTATAGAACTCCATCGAGGCGGCCATGGTGCGGGGATTCAGGCCCATAATGCCGACGATGTTGAACACTTTCCCTGCCCGCCGAATGGCGGCATCATACTCTTTCTTCAGCTGCCCGGCAGCTTCCGCAAGAGAAATGGTCCGAATCCAAGCCATAAAAACTTTAGCCTCTTATTTTATTGATCTTCCGTTTATTGATCTCCGGCCCGCTTTACCCAGATCGGGCTGGACCATGCCATGGCCACGCGGTTGCGGACCATTCCTTCCTGGCGAAGGCGGACATAATAGATGGAGTCATCCTGAAAGCCCAAGTCCCGATCGCTCCATGTGAAATCGAGCCCGTGGGGACGGAGGCGGAAGATTACCTTGAACCCGCCATCGAGTTTCGACCAGCGCAGCACTTCGACCCCTTCGATGGGCGCCGTACCGTGGGCTTCGATTTTAAGTAGCGGTGGCCCGGCCGAGCGTGCGCGTTGGCCCATCGGCGTGCTGTTGACGGTGAAGTCGAGCAGGATGCACGCGCCCGTGGTTCCGTAGGTACGCCGCCGGTAAAGCCCGTCGAAGATCTCCTCCCGCGTCAGCCCCGTTGCGCGGATGGCGGCCAGTTCCCAATGGGGTTGGCCGGGATGGGAGCGGTGGTCGTCGGAGGCGGCGATGGTGCTCACCTCAAGACCGGCCATCCAGGCGTTCTGGGCGAACTGCGGCTCCCGGACCGACCTGCCGGCGGAGGTGAAGTCGCTCTGCTCGAAGGCCAGCGGATGCGTGGGGTCGAAGGCCTCGCTCAGCCCGTGCGCCGAGTAGATTTCAAAGTTTCGCCGCCGCTCCGGGTCGTGCGGCTGCCAATGCACCGGCTGAGGGAACTTTCCGGGGTGGTGGGGAACCGTGAGGGCCTCCCCGGCGAATCCCATCCCGACCGATGCGGTAAGTGAGGGTCCAGGTGCCGAAGTGGCCCGCAATGCCCGTCGAGGGATGGACCGTGACCTTGCCGTCCGGAACTGCCGCGGCCGACGGACTTGGCCACCCCGCCCAGAGTCCCAAGATCAGGGTCAGGGAGAACGATAAAAGCAACCGTTTCATTTTTCCTCCTTAGCTTTCCAACTTTCGTGGTGACCCTTTTGCTGGAACCCGCGCCGGAACCCGCGTGGGTGGAGGATCCAGAGGAGCCCGATCCGGCAAGATAGGCTCAGCAATACCCGGCAATACGAAGCTGCTTCCCGCCAGGGTTCCTCTCATGCCTAAGGGGTCAGTGCAGAGGAAGTAAGTATACCCTCAACCGGCAGACCCGGAAACGCAAAGATGTGAACTTTTGGATGCCCGAAGGTGGCAACCCGCCCGGAGTTCGTTTAGACTGAGCAGATCGTTGCGGCAGGTGCTTAAGGGAAATCGTGAATTCGAAAGTGAAGGTTCGATCTCGAACAGGTACGGATAAGTATCCGGCTCCGGCTCGACTGCGGCCGGCCTGGGTTGGTAGGATAGGTGGGGTCGGTGGGCTGCGCGCGCTGTCTCGGATTCTCATGATCGGTTTCGCTCTTCCCGTGGTTTGGGGGTTGCCGGCGAGAGGAGACGAGCAGAAGAAAAAAGCCCCTGATCTGTCCCGGTCCCTTACCGCCGTCAAGAACATTACCGAAGCCGACTGGAAGAGGGTCCTCTCCCGGCACCAGGGAAGCGTCCTGCTGGTGAATTTTTGGGCAACTTGGTGCGAGCCGTGCCGCGAGGAGTTCCTTCGCCTGAATCGGCTTTCCCGTAAGTATAAGAGCACCCGTAAGTATAAGAGCAAAGGACTGGCGGTTGTGACCGTATCGCTCGACCCTCAGGATGCGCGGGGCGAAGTTTTGGCGTTCCTCCGGACCTATAAGGCGTCTTTTGAGAACTATCACCAGGATTTCAAGGATATCGCCGAGTTTGCAGTCTCGCTCGACCCGGATTGGTGGGGGACTCTTCCGGCCACGTTCCTCTACGGCCGCCGGGGCCGACTGCGGCAGGTTTACAAGGGGTCGCCCAGCTTCCAGGAGTTGGAGCGAGCCGTGGTGCCGTTATTGGAGGAGAGCAGCAAGCCTTGAAAACCGACCCGAATACCGACCCGAAAACTGACCTGCCCTCAGCGCTTCAGAAACCCGGCAGCAGCCCCGAGGCGGACTCATTCCCCGCCCATGTTTGACTGCACCCGGACTTGACACCGGTTCGCCGTCTCGGGCTGGCCACGCGCGGCAATACGCGTCTCCCGGCGGATTCCGTGGTGGAAGCCGTCGAGCGGGGAGTCAACTACCTCAACTGGTGCGGGTACGATGACGGCATCCGCGCCGACACCGGAGTGCTTGACCTATTGATGATCCGCTAAATGGTTTCTGGCCGTGATGATGGTCTTCTGGTTTTTCCTTATTTTGCTGAGGACTCCTCTGGAAGAGGCCTGGTTGGCGGAAAAGTTCGGTGAGGAATACCTTGACTATTGCCGACGCACGGGACGCTTTTTTCCGAAGCTTTTCGGCCCACCGCTTTCCCCCTCGACGAAAGGGTGAGGTTCCATGCGGAAAATCAGAATGACCACCGGCTCCGTAGAACTTTTGGCGGAGCTGCGCACGACGCCCACCGCCGACGCCATCTATGAAGCGCTTCCCTTCAGCTCCTCGGCCGAAAGATGGGGGGAAGAGGTCTATTTCTCAACGCCCGTCCACGTTCGCCGAGAGCCGGACGCGAAAAACGTGGTCGAGGCGGGCGAGTTGGCTTTCTGGGTGGAGGGCGACTCGATCGCCGTCGGCTTCGGCCGCACGCCTGTCTCCCAAGGCGAGGAGATTCGCTTGGCCGCCAAAACGAACATCTGGAGCAAGGCCTTGGGCGACGTGAAGCGGTTGAAAGTGGTGAAGGAAGGCGCGCCCGTCAAAGTAGAGAAAGTGGAATAACTCCGAGCCGGTTAAGGTGGAATGCCGCCAAGTTGCTTCCCAGAGGTCCCGGAATTGATCGAGGAACGAAGGAGAATCGTCCGTTCGAGATTGGCCCGCAGCCGCGTTCTCTATGAAAACGGCGCGAAGTTGCTGGGTTTGCCGTCATCCAAAGGATAAAGGCGCAAGGATAGAGCCCCAAGGATGGAGAAAGTCGCGGGTTCGGCTCTCGACCAGAACCGGGTTGTGATAACATAAGCCGCACTTCGTGGGAAGATTCCCGCGTTCAATCCTAAAAATCGAATCCGGGAGAAGGCAGATGGCATTTCTCACTTCACGTAGAATTGCTTGGGGGCTGGGTGTCTTGGTTCTGGCCGGGGCGCTTACCTGGTTGATGGTCGATAACTTCCGGACCGAAACACGGCCTCCCAGTTGGGCGCGAGGCCGTGTCAGCGAGTTCCTTCTCGAACTCGGCAGCGGACCGAGGGGTTTGGATTCGATCCAGGTCCCGGAAGGTTTCGAAGTGGAACTGGCGGCCGGGCCGGACCTGATCAATTACGGCGTGTTTTTCACCTTCGACGACCGCGGCCGGCTTTTCGTCTGCGAGTCGGCCGGCAAGAATACCACCGACGAAGAGACCTTCAATGTTCCTTCCTTCCGCATCCGTCTGCTCGAAGATGTGGACGGCGACGGGATCTTCGACCGAAGCAAGATTTTCGCCGACATGATCACCATGGCGCTCGGCGCCCGGTGGTACCAAGGCGGTCTCTACGTGGCCGCGCCGCCCGATTTTATTCGCTTCGACGACACGGACGGCGACGGCGTGGCCGACCGCCGGGAAGTGATCCTGACCGGCTGGCCGCTGAAGTCGAATGCCACCACCCTCCACGGGCCCTACCTCGGCCCGGACGGCTGGATGTATCTCACCTATTCCCCTCAGGCATACAAGGTGGAGACGAAAGAAGGAACCGTTCTTGAGGGTCCCCGGGGGCGCGTCTTCCGTGTGCAGCCGGATGGCACCCGGTTGGAGTGGTTCGTCGGCGGCGGGTTCGACAATCCGGTCGAAGTGGTCTTCACCGCCGCCGGGGAGACGCTCGGCACGAATACCTATTTTTCGAACCCGAAGAACGGTATCCGAGATTCGATCCTTCACTACGTCGACGGCGGAATTTATCCGAAGTGGCAGCCCTACGTCGAGACCGCCTACCAACGAACCGGAGATTTCCTTTCCGCCGTCACCAAGTTTGCGCGCGTGGCCCCTGCCGGTCTCGCGCTCTATCGCGGCACGGCCTTCGGCCCGGAGTACCGGGGAAACCTCTTCAGCGCGCAGTTCAATCCGCACCGCGTCCAGCGGCACATTCTCCACCGCGACGGCGGCACCTTTCGCACCGACGACGAAGATTTCCTGACCGCAACCGACATCGACCTGCATGTGACCGACGTTCAGGAAGACGCCGACGGCAGCCTTCTGGTGCTCGACACCGGCGCTTGGTATCTGCACGGTTGCCCGGTCTCGCGCGTTTCGAAACCCGAGTACAAGGGAGCCATCTTCCGAATCCGCAAGACCGATGCGCCGCGCATTGAAGACCCGCGCGGAGAAAAGATCGAGTGGGAGAAATCCTCCCCGGCGGACTTGGCCGAGCTGCTCGAAGACCCCCGCCCCGTTGTCCGAGACAAAGCACTCGACCTTCTGGTCGAGGCGGATGGGGAGGCAGTCGAGGCGCTGAATGCGGGCCGCCTGTCGTCTAAGGTGCCCGAGGTTCGCGCCGCCGCCGTGTTCGGCTTGGCGAGAATCTTTGCGAAAAACCGAACGGAAGCCGCCCGGGACAGTGCCGGAGCCGCGGTGCGGGAAGCGTTGGCGGATTCCGAGTTGATGGTTCGCGTCGCCGCGGCGCGCATGGCGGGCTTGAATGAAGACGGGGAGGCGGTCGAGCGGTTGATGGAGATGGTGAAGCGCGACGAGGGGGCGGCGCGACGGCAAGCCGCCGAAGCGCTGGGTAGAATCGGCGACGGTGGGTCGGTTCCCGCGCTCATCGAAGCCTCCGCCAATCCGGAAGACCGCTTCGTCGAGCACGCCGTCATTTACGCTTTGATTCGTCTCCGCGCCTCCGCGCCCCTCATCGAAGCCTTGAAGGATCGCCGTCCGCGCGTCCGCCAGGCGGCACTGATTGCCTTGGACCAGATGGAAGGCAGCCCGCTGCGGCGGGAGCACTTGATCTGGCAGCTTGATGCGACCGACGAGCGTCTCGTTGATGCCGTGCTGTGGGTGGCCGGACATCATCCGGACTGGTCCGAGGACGTGTTGGCTTTCCTCGGTAAGCGGCTCCGCAACGGCGATCTTGCACCCCCAGAGCAGGACCCGGTACGCCGGGCGCTGCTCGCCTTCTGCGACGACGCCGGTATGCAGCGGATGACGGCGGAGTTTTTGGCCGACGCCGCATTTGAGTCTGAGAGAAAGCTCTACCTTCTCGATACGGTGAACGAGTGCTCGCTGGACGAGCTGCCGGCGGCGTGGATTGCCGAATTCCGGGGACTGCTGGCCGGACCGGATAATGCTCTCCGGCAGCGGGTGGTCTCCGTGGTCGGGGCTCGCCGGATTGCGGACCTGGACGTGGAGTTGGAAAAGATCGCCGGTACGGCAGCCGAGCCGGACGACTTGCGCGTGAGCGCTCTGGCGGCTCTGGTGGCGCATCGTCCGGGCCTCTCGGAACCGGACTTTCAGTTCGTGCTGAGCCTGCTGGAAGCTGAGGAGGAAGCGGATTTGCGGCTCTCAGCGGCGCATGTCCTGCGGCAGGCGCATTTGGGCGAGGAACAGTTGGCGGTGCTGGCGCGGGGCGTGCTTCCCGAAGCCGACCCGCTGATCCTGCCGGTTCTGCTCGATGCCTTCGAGCACAACGGAAAAGAGGATGTGGGGAGGGCGCTGGTGGAAAGTCTCTCCCAAACTCCCGACCCTCTGAGTGTGATGGCGTCCGAGCGGCTGCGGGACGTGCTGGAAAATTATCCCCGCAGCGTGCGCGCGCTTGCCGAGCCCCTTCTGGCTCAGGCGGACCGGGAGAAGGAGAACCGCGCCGAACGGCTCCAAGAACTTGCCCCGCTCCTGACGGTGGGAGGCGACGTAGGCCGCGGCCGGAACCTTTTCTTCGGCAAGAAGGCCGCTTGTTCGAGTTGCCACACGATCGGCGCCGAGGGCGGCCACGTCGGCCCGGACCTGACGGCCGTGGGGTCCGTACGGTCGGGAATCGACATTCTGGAAGCCATTGTGTTTCCCAGCGCCAGTTTCGTCCGCGGCCATGAAGTCTATCGTGTGAAGACCGCCGATGAGGTCTACTCTGGCGTCCGCGGGGAAAGCGCGGCGGATGTGGTGGTCATCATTTCCGGGCCCCGGGACCTGGTGCGAATTCCGCGCAGCCAGGTTGTTTCGATCGAGCCGTCGACGATCTCCCTGATGCCAGACGGTTTCGACAAGAGTTTGACCCGGCAGGAATTGATCGACCTGCTGGCGTTCCTTCAGGCGCAGAAATCGCGCCGGTCGGTGGAAACGGAAATCTAAAGTCCCCCGGATAGGGGAAGGGAACTCAGGTCAAAAAACGCATGAGCGAAGACGCGTTCCACGAGATCGAACACATCCTGGAATCGGGCAAGGCGGAAGAAGCGTTCGACTTCCTTGCGCAACGATTCCGCGAGGAAAAGAACTATCCGCTGCTGTTCGAAGCGCTGACGATGCGGAAGCGTCACGAGCTGGGGCTGCCCCTGATTCAATCCGGCGATTTTTCGGAGCTGCCGGAGCCGACACGCCGCGACTACGAGGAGGGAACTATGGAGGCGGCCCGCGAGGTGGGTTCGCTCTACTTGGCGGCCGGCGATGTCCCCCAGGCTTGGCCCTATTTTCGTGCCATCGGAGAATCAGGACCGGTGGCGGAAGCCATCGAGCGCGTCGAGCCGAAGGAAGGAATCGACGCGATCATCGAGATCGCCTTCTACGAGCGCGTGAATCCGCGCAAGGGATTCGAGCTGATCCTGGCCGTCCACGGCCTCTGCCGCGCCATTACCGCGTCCTCGCAATATCCCGTCGCGGTGGGGCGTGAGGAGTGCGCCCGGCTGCTGTTTCGCACCCTGCACGGCGATCTGATGAAAAGTATCCAGCACGTCATCGGCGAGCGTGAAGGGAGCACGCCCGAGACCGAAAGTCTGACGGAGCTCATGACCGGAAGGGATTGGCTGTTCGAGGGCAACGTCTACTATCTCGACTCGACGCATGTGGCCTCCGTCGTGCAACTCAGCGTGGAGTTGAATGACCCGAAGACGTTCGCGCTCGCCCTCGAGCTCACCGAGTACGGGCGGCGACTGGGAGAGATGTTTCAGTTTCCGGGCCAGCCGCCGTTCCAGGATTTGTACGTGGACCACGGGATATACTTGCGCGCGCTGCTCGGGGAGGACGCCGATACCGCCGTCGCGCATTTCCGCGCAAAACTTACGGAGGCGGACCCGAACGATCCTACGAATATGCCGGCGCAAGTTCTTATAAAGCTCCTGGTGCGGCTGAAGCGGTTTGCGGAGGCCATCGAGGTTGCACGCGAATACCTGGATGGAATTCCTTTGGCTCATCTTAGTTGCCCTCCCGTCGAGCAGTTGTGCCAGATGGCAGGGGACTTTTCCCAACTCGGAAAGTTATCGCGCGAGAAGGGAGACCTGCTGAACTTCGCCGCCGCTCGGCTACAAACCTGACCCGAGGTGGGACAGGCTTCGCTCCGACCCGCACTTCCAGGACCTCCTGCGGCGCATGAATTTCCCGGAGTGGTGAAGGAGGGAGAGGAACCCCATGTTGACCGAACACGAAAAAAAGGAACTCGACGAGCGGGGGTATGTCATCCTGCCCGACTTCATGGGGCCGGAGTTGCTGGAAGCTCTGCGTCGGCGGGTGGACGAGCTCTATGCCGAAGAGGGTGAACGTTCAGGGTCCGAGTTCAAGCAGGAGCCGCAGGCCCGTCGGCTGGCCAACCTGGTCAACAAGGGTGAGATCTTCGGGCGCATGATTCTAACACCGGAAGTTCTGCAGCGCGTCGGCTACGTCCTGGGACCGGAGTTCAAGCTGAGCAGCCTGAACGCGCGCACCGGGAATCCCCACTCCGACGCGGGGCAGCTGCTCCATACGGATTCGGGCGCGGTGCCGGACGAGAAAGGCTGCTGGGTCTCGAACAGCGTCTGGATGCTCGACGATTTCACCCCCCAGAACGGGGCCACGCGCCTGGTGCCCGGTTCCCACCGTTCCGGCAAGCTGCCGCAGGAGGTGCTTTCGGACCCCGCAGCGCCGCATCCCGACGAGCTGCTCCTGACCGGCAAGGGCGGGTACGGTGGCGGTGATAAACGCGCATATGGGGCATGGGGCCACGGCCAACTGCACTAGCCGGTTTCGCCGGGCGCTCCACGCCTTCTACACCCGATGGGACAAGCCGCAGCAGCAGTATCAAAAAAAGCTCCTCGCCCCGGGCGTCCAACAAGGCCTCAGCGGGGAACTTCGTAAACTTCTTGCACTCGATGATCCTCTTAATGACCGCTTCTGCGCCGAGACGCCCGGCATAAACGGCTTCATGCGGTAGGTAGACGGATAGACGATAAGCAATAGGCGATAGGCGATAGGCGAAGACGAGCCCTTCCGTCTTCCGCCCGATACCTGTTCCCCGTGCCGGGACACGCTTCGCTGCCTCTTTAGATTTTAAAATTTCCCCTTAAATATTTGGGATGAAACTGCCGATGATGATTTAAGGTGGAGAGGCCGATGAAGAATGAAGTCCAATGTCCTGAATGCCGCTCGGTTGCCTCCTGGGATGCGAGGAAGCCGAAAGGTCGGGGTGAGGAAAGCCGGTAGGCCGAAAGGGACGGCAGGATTCGGCGGATTGCCGAAAGCCTGCTGCGGGGGATTCCGGAGGGAAGGAATCAGAAGCTAAACCTGAGCCGGGCCGAAATATTCCGGTTGCCGGCGGATGAGCGGCCGCGCCCAAACCCGGAAGAGGCGTTCGACTCACCGAAAAAGGGCGAGGAGAGATTCCCGATCGGAGTCGAGGGGTTTGTTATGTTCAACACATTTCGGGCGGAGATGGACAAGCTCAAGCTGTAGCGGTAATTCGACCGCCCGCCGAAGCCCCTGAAACCACCCCGTCCTCCCCCTCCTCTTGGTCCGCCGCCTCGGCCACCCAGAGCGATTCCGCCTCGTTGCTGCCGGATGCGCTCGCGAAAATTGTCGGCCTCATTCGTCTTTTTTCCGAAACCGAACGTCTTGCTGAGGTGGAGGTTCAGCATGCTGAAGGAAGGCCCTCGGCCGAAATTGCGGGGGATGATCGTCGAGCCGGGTTCCGGGGTGGGGTCGAAAGCGCCGAACTCGGTCACCACCACATCCGGGTCGTTGAGGTCCGTTGCGAAGGAAGGCCGGTCGGTAAAACGCAGGTCGCCGTTATCGTCCGCACCCGTCGTAATGTTGAAGGGTTGGCCGGAGCGGAGGATGACGAACGGGCTGAGGCGAAATCCCCAAAGGGGAGTCACCGAGCCGCCGAGGACGAAACGGTGCCGAACGTCGAATCGAGAGGGGCCGTTCTCCATGCTCAGGTCGAACGGATCGGCCGGGAAGGTGCCGGCTCCGTCGGTATTGCTGTTCGACCGGTTCAAAGAGTAATAGCCGAACAGGGAGACGCCGCGGTTGAAGCGCGTGCGGAAGTTCACAATCATTTGATGGGTGCGGTTGAGGCCGCTCGACTCATACTGAAAAATGTAATTCTCGCCCAGGGGGCGGATGCCGGTGTCCGGGTCAGCCACGTTGATATTCCGGCTGCGAAGCTGGCGGATGCCGCGCGTGTGCCGGTAGGTGGCCGCCACCGAGGACCGTCCCGGCAGTTGCCGCTCTACGCCGATGGCCGACTGACTCGAGTAAGGCGCCCGTAGATTCGGGGCCAGCTGGGTGAGGGTGGGAGGGATCAACGCGTCGGCAAGAGTTTCGGCGGAAGGGACCGTGGGATAAAAATCGGGGTTGGGAACGAAAAACTGTTGCTGATTGATTCCGTCGAACCGCAAGGCTTGCAGGGTCAGGTTCTCCTGCACGCGGTGGTAGAAGATGCCGGTCCCGCCACGTATGACGATCTTACTTCGCCCGCCTTTCTTGGCTCCCGGAGCCCAGGCAAAGCCGAGCCGTGGGGCCCAATTCCTATGATCGCCGATATTGCTCTGGATTTCGTAGCGGAGTCCCATGTTGAGGCTGAAATTCGGTTTCACGCGCCAGTTGTCCAGAACGAAGATGCCCAGGTCGGTTTGATTGTAACGGGTTTCCGGCGTTCCGGCCGAAAGCGTAAATTGGGAGGCCCCGCCGCCGCGCGCAAAAATCTCCGCCGGGCTCAAGGCCAAATCGGTGAGAATGAGCGTCCGGCGGTACCGCTCGATCGAAGTAATCTGGATCATGATGGGCTGGCCGCCGCCGTCGAGGACGATTTCGCTGTTCGCGTCCAACTCCGGGGCAAGCCCGCCGGCGAAGACGAAGGTACCGCCGAAGTTTTGCTCGGCGATGTTCGTATAGTCGCCTCTCCGCAGGCGACCCCCGAACTTCACCGCGTGCTTGCCTTGGGTATTCATCGTAATGTTGTGGAGTTCCCAGTTGTTCGAGCGGCTGCCGGATCGGCCCACCTGATTGCTTCCGGTGCGAAAGGATTCCCTTACGGAAATCAAGGGAAGTACGATGTCCCCGAATTGAGTGGAGGTGTTTCGAGTGAACTGGAGGCGCGTCTCGTTGACCGTGCGGTCGTTGAGGACGGCGGTCTCGCTGACCTGGAGCGTGTGGCCTTCTCGTACCGTGTCGTAGGCCAGGTCGAACAGGGAGAACCCGCCCACCCCGGAGTTTTCATTTCCGCTTCGGAAATAGCGGTACCGGCTGGTCAGCGTGTGATTTTCACTCAGTTGGTAGTCCAACCGGGGGCCTACGTTGGTTCGGCGGCTCGGTGTGACGACGGCCTCGCTGAACCCGATGGGATTCAACGCCGGGTCCAAGACGGTGGCGTTGATGACCGCGTTGTCGTCGATTTGCCGCCGGTGGAAGTCGATAAAGAAGGAAGATTTCTTGTTCACCGGTCCGCTCAGATTCGCGCCATAGAGCCGCGATTGATAGGGGGGACGGTTGGGGGCAAAGGGATTCCGCGAGTTCAAGCTTTCGTCGCTGAACCCGAACGACGCCCGCCCGCGGAATTGGCCGGTTCCCGGTTTGGTGAGGATTTGGATGCGGCCGAATCCCAGACGGTCATACTCGGCCGAAAACGGGTCCGAGTTGATCCGAATTTCCCGGATGGAGGCCTTCGGAGGAAGTTGGCCGCCGGAGAATCCGTCGATGTAGAATTCCACCCTGTCAGGACCGGCGCCGGGACCGGCCAGCGCCTCCAATTCGGCTCGAAGGTTTTCCGGGTCGTCCGAGAAAGCTTCCAGGCCTTCCTCGCCCAGTATGATGGCACCGACGTTGCTGTCCGGCTCGACACTCAGCCCTTCCTGCTCTTCCTCGACGTTGACCTCCTCTTCCACCGGGGCCACTTCCAAGGTGATTTTCAGGGTTCGAGTCCTCCCGGCCACGATCTCAACAGGAACGTCTTCCGCAGGGGCAAAGCCGAGCGCCGTGGCCAGGACCAAGTAGCGGCCCGGAGCCAGGTTCCGGGCCCGAAAGAAACCTTCTCTGTTGGCGGTGACCACGCGGAGTTTTCCTTGTGAATCGCTCACCTGCAATACGGCCCTCGGAATTGCTGCTTGGGATTCATCCAAAACACGGCCTTCAAGGAACCCGACACCTTGCGACTGCCCCGCCAGGGGTGAAGGTGAAATTATCCCGGCGGCGAAAAGCGCTGCCGAAAGGAGAATTTCGTAGATTTGGAGGGTGCATTTCCGCTCCATTGTTCCTCTTTCCCTTTTTTGATTCTGTATTACTCGGCGCCGGCCGCGCTGAATTCCCACATCCCGCCGAACCTTGCGGCGGCTTGCGGCGCAGCTCTGAGCAGCGGCTCGACGCCCGCCAGGATAGCGACGGCCGTCGGCAGGCTTCCCTCTGCTGAAGCTACCGGTCCTTCGCCAGTCGAATTCTCGCTTGTCGAATTCCAGCCTGTTAAGGTGACAATGAGGGCCTCGCCGCGTTTCAACTCCGCCAGGGTGAATTGCGGCGCGCTTTCGAGCATCTGCCGGAAATTTCTCGGAGAGCCGCCCTCCCGGCCGCCTCCTCCGCCGAATCCGCCCCTTCTGCTCCGACCACCGCCCCCGGTTCTCTGGAGACTCCGCCCCAGCATGAAGGCCGTTCGCTCCGGAAGGCGGCGAAGGCGGGTTTCGGGCGCGGTCTTGATGGAAAACGTCTGGCGGGTCTTCAGGTCTTTCAGTTCGATACGGCCTTCGGCGGCGTCGACGGCGGAGACGGTGGCCGTAAAGGTGACGAACCGTCCGGCGATGATCTGTTCGGCGATCAGAATGGTTCCCTCCTCATTTTTGTCTCCCAGAATGTGAAGAAGGTCGCCCACCTGAATCTCCTCAAAGGAGCTGGGCTGTGTATCGCGGTACCGAAACGTGCCGGGAGCGTAACGGCGAATGCTGAGCGTTTCGGTCGTGTCGATGATGAGGACAAGGGCGAGGAGATTTTCTTCACCTTCTTCTAGCTCACCTCGGAGCGAAAGCAGCCGCAGGGTGATCTCCTGCGTGAAGTCATCGACGCCGGTTACCTTTCCCACCACGCCGCGCTTTTTCCACTCCTTCTTCTCCTGCTTCTGTTTCTCTTCCAGGTCGCTCCGCGCCATGACCAGTACCAGCCGGGCCGTGACGATGGGCGGCTTGCCGCTCGCTTGGGCGCGTACGGCCACCCGGTCGCCTTCCCGGACGTCGGCTAAGGTGATCTTGTCGGCTTGGCGAATATCTCTCTTACCGGGGCGAACCTTCAGCACCCGCGCCCCCGAAGCCACGATGACGGTTGCCGTCTTCCCGTCGTCGGTTTTCAGCGTGATGCTGCGAGCGGCTTCGTCCCTCGCCGTCACTTCCCCGAGCAGGCGCACCTGGAGCGGAGAGGTTGCTTGAGAAATTGCCGGAGAAATTGATTGACCTCGTTGCGGCGGGGCTGCCGGGAGCGGGCTTCCCAGGCATACGCCGAGGACCAGGGTGACACTCAATCGGATTCCGGGCTTGGCGAGAGTTTGAAGGGAGTGCATATTCAATGATTCTACTATGGTTGCTGGGGCGATGTCCGCGCCGTCGGGAGCAGATCAGCGCAGAGGAAGGAGCCCCGGCAATTTCCCCTGCTACGGACTCATTCCTCGAGGTAAACTTCCCCCCCCACTTAATTTTTAAACGCAACCAGGGGAGAATAGTTTCGCTGATTTTCACCCCGCTCCTCTGAAATACGGAGTTCTAGGGTGAAATACGGAATTTTCCGGCCGCTATGGTACATTCTTAGGGTTACCTTCCATCTGATTCTGGAGCTGTCCGGCGGCGGGCCGGAATGACGAGGGAGTTGCGGAATGGTCAAAAAAGAGTCCTTCGGAAAGACGCAAGATGGCGAGGCCGTCGACCTCTATACGGTTACGAATGCCGCCGGAGCTGAAGCGCGGATTATCAATTACGGTTGCGTCATCGTCTCGCTTTCGGTCCCGGACAGGGAGGGCCGCTGGGACGACGTCGTCATGGGATTCGACATCCTGGCCGAGTACCAGACCGGCAAGCCGTACATCGGTGCCGTGGTCGGGCGGTTCGGCAACCGCATCGCCAAGGGGCGCTTTACGCTCGACGGCGTCGAATACCAGTTGGCCGTCAATCGCGGCTTGAACCATCTGCACGGCGGCACGAAGGGTTTCGACAAGAGGGTCTGGAGAGCGGAACCTCTCACGGCAGAGAGCGGCTCGGGTGTGAGCCTCAGCTACACCAGCCCGGACGGGGAGGAGAACTACCCGGGTACGCTCGAGGTCAACGTGACCTACCTCCTGACCGAAGAGAACGAGCTCGTCATCGGCTACCAGGCGACCACCGACAAGGCGACGCCCCTCAACCTGACCCAGCATACATATTTCAATCTGGCCGGGGACGGCAAGCGCGACGTGCTGGACCATGAGTTGGAGATCTTCGCCGACCATTTTACTCCCCAAGATGAGACACAAATTCCCACCGGAGAGATTCGAAGCGTCGAAGGTACGCCGCTTGATTTCCGCCAGCCAACCCCGATCGGCGCGCGCATCGGCGCCGAAGACCGGCAGATGGTAATCGGGAAGGGCTACGACCAGAACTTCGTGCTTCGCGGCGAAGGCAAAGGCAAAGGGCCGGCGCTTGCGGCCCGCGCTGTGGAGCCCCAAACGGGAAGAGTGATGGAGGTGCTGACCACCGAGCCCGCTCTGCAGTTCTTCTCCGGCAACTATGACACGGATCTAAAGGGGAAGAAGGGCCGTGTCTATAAGCCGCGCTACGGCTTCTGCCTTGAGACGCAGCACTTCCCCGACTCTCCCAACCGGCCCGAATTCCCCTCATCGACTCTCCGGCCGGGCGAGACGTTCCGTTCCCGCACGGTCTATAAGTTCTCCGTTCGGAAGGCGTAAGTCCGACCGGTGTGTGGTTGTGCTTGGGCAGGGACTTCAGGGGTGAGGGACTTGGTGGACGTGAGGGGGCTCGAACCCCTGACCCCCGGCTTGCAAAACCAATCGGGGCGCATTCGCTAAGTAATTGAACACAAGGCAGAAATCCTGCAACCCATTTGAACGGCGGTAGTTAGCAGCTTGTATTGAGTTGCACAAGGTGCACCAAAATGGTGCACCTTGTGCAAGGGGTACCCACAATTTCCCCCACAGTAGAGACTTTGATTCTGACAGGTGAAGTTTCCTAGCTTAGGCCTTCGGTCGGGCTCCGCCCTCACTTTGTCCTCAGTTACCTTGCTACCTTCCTTTGGGGTGGGAATTTAGGATTTTCTCGAACTTACGGCGGCTGGGCTGAAGGCTGCCGAGGAGTTGGAAAAAATCAAGCGCCCTCCATCCACCACAAGATTGATGCCGGTGATCCATTCCGCCTCGTCGGAAGCCAAGAAGGCCACGGCCCGGGCTACTTCTTCCGGAGAACCCAGCCTGCCCAGGGGAATTTTCTCCCTAATCATCTCCTTGGCCCTAGAGGCACCCTGGCCGAGCGCTTTATCGAAAAAAGGTGTATCAATCGGTCCCGGCGAGATGGAGTTGACGCGGATTCCGGATCCGCCCAATTCGGAGGCCAGCGTTTGCGTATACATGCCAAGCGCAGCCTTGGAGACCGAGTAAAAAGAGAGGACCGGCGCCGGAATGGAACCCGCGACGCTGGAGATGTTGAGGATGCATCCGCTGCCTTTCTTCTTCATGTGGCCGAGCACGGCATGGGTGTGGGCCACGGCCGAGCGGACGTTGGCGCTCATATCCCGGTCGAAATCATCCACGGTGGACTCGCTCACCGGCTTGCTGACTCCCGCGCCGGCGTTGTTGACAAGAATGTCGAGCCCGCCGAATTCCCGAAGGGCCTTCTCGACGGCTGCGGTTGCCTGCGATGCCTCTGTCGCGTCGGCCTGAAAGGGGATCAGCCGTCCGGCGCCGAAGGAAGATGACTTCAGAATGGTTTTGGCGGCCACATTCAGCTTCTCGGAATTTCGTCCCGTAATCAAAACCGAGGCGCCTTCTCGGTGAAATAGTTCGGCAATCGCCTTGCCGATTCCTTCGCTCCCGCCGGTGATTAGAGCTCTTTTGTTCCGAAATTTCATCGTTGCTATTGCTGTCCTTTCCGGGCCGACTTTGACCGGAATTTCCGATTTGAGCTTTGGCTTCGGCTAAAAATATACACCGGCCGCCCTGTCAAGTCAAAGTCAGAACGTCATGCCCTCTTTTTACCTAGGCCAAATTTTAAGTGATTTCCATGTTCCCTTGGTGTTAGAATCCATCTCGGTAATTCCCTAATAACTTGTAGGTTGGTATCGGGGGTCTGATTCTTGAACCCGCACTTCCCTATGGAGGAAATCATGAGAGTGCTGACCCTATGCGTTGCTATGCTCGCCTTGGCTCAACCGTTGTTCCCACAGAAGGCTGAAAGGGGCAATGTACCTTTAGTTCGGATGCCGCCTCCCAAACCCCAACCAAGTCTTTTGGACCGGGCCAGGAAGGCGGCTCAGAAGAGGGCGGCAAGTGAAAGCAAAGACGGAAATGACCTTCTCGATGGCTGCACCCAGGCGATTCGGCTTATGAACGAAGATAGCCTTAATCCTGCACAAGGAATGCGTGGTGCACTTTGCCTTGGATACGTAGGAGGCTTCCTGGGTTCACACATGCTGATTGTTTCGTTAGCGGAAAGCCAACCATTGTTTTGCACTCCGAAGGTTGGCCTTAAACGAAGGGGCGTCCAAGTCGGACAGGCCGCACGTATCATCGTTAAATGGTTGACGGATCATCCTAAAGACCTCCATCTTGACGTAGACATACGCACTCTGCTAGCCCTAGCCGATGCCTTCCCGTGCCCAGAACCTGCACTGGAGTCGCAAGTCGAGTGAAGCCTGGAGAACCTCCAGCTTGAGACCCTAGACATCCAGCGCTTCGGCAAAGGCCAAGCCCAGACCGCTTGCCCCCTCCATTTTTGCACCATTTTGGTACAATTTGAGCGTGTCGTACGATGGCGATCCACCCGCCACTGAGAACAGTTCCACAGCCCAGGGCTGTGATGTAAACTCTCTCATTGGAACTGGTACAAAATCTCGGTCAGGTCACAAGCCTGTGGCGGGCTGCAATTCTCGAGGAGATCTCCTATGGTAAGCCAAGCCATCACTGATGCAGCCCGGGCGTCAGACCCCGAAGAAATCTATCGAATCATTCGAGAAGACCTGAAGCCACATTTCGCTGCACTTGCCCGTCATAATTCCACTGTGGATGTCCTTTCCGATCCGCTGTATCAATCCATCGAAGCTAAAGTGAAAAGAGTCCTAGAATCAGTAGAGTTGGTCAATCTGAGCGCCGTCGAAGCGAAGGAGAAACCAAAGTATAGTTTCCTGGTTTGGAACCTCGAGCGGGGCATTCAGTATGAGCGTCAACTGCAAGCCTTCCGCACACACAAAGACCTAAAGGACTGTGATGTCTTGATTCTGATTGAGACCGATGTCGGTATGGCGCGATCTGGTAATCGGCCTATTGCACAGCTGCTGGCTCGCGAGCTCCAAATGAACTACGCATTCGTTCCGTGCTACTTGAATTTTGCAAAGGGCTCGGGCGTAGAATACGACGTCGGTGGAGCGAACGAACTAGGCTTGCACGGTAACGCGATCTTGAGTCGGTACCCTATTGACGCTGCTCGGCCGGTGCATCTGAAGAACGGCAAAGATAAAATGAGGGGCCGCGAAAAGCGATTGGGAAGCCAAACTGCGTTGGTAGCTGATATCCAGCTCCCCAATTTTCCGGTTACCGTCGCCGCTGTGCATCTTGACGCCCACTCCAACCAGGAGCATCGACACGATCAGATGTGCGATGTCGTCGATGGCGTACGTGACGCCCCACGGGTTATCATCGCCGGCGACTGGAACACTATGACCTTCAACTCATCAAGCGCTTTTTACTCGATCATGGGATACCTGTTGCGTGTTCTTATGGCCTGCGGTTACTCCATCATGGGTTACTTGGAACATGCTCAGGACCCTTCCAAAGTCCGCCAAGGTGGCGTCGAGAGGCTCTTCAATACGCATTTTCTGCACCCGTACAAATGGTTCGAAAAACAACTGTTCAGCATGTTGGAGAAGCGCGGCTTCAACTACAAAGACTACAATAAGTTGGGAGAGCGCACGGCGTCGTTCTCTGTTAAGGACAGGAGCGCTTACCATAATCTTCGCGAATGGGTGCCCGATTGGTGCTTTGCCTTTATTCGTTGGGCCTTGGCCGATCTAGGAGGCGAGGCACCACTCAAGATAGACTGGGTTGCCGCCCGTGGTGTGGGTTTTCCGGAAGAAACTAAAGTTGTCCGCGACCTGAGAGAGGGACGGCAAGTACCACTTTCCGACCACGACGCAATCCGGCTCGACGTCGTGGTCGGAAAAAGCGGGTCCGCTTGCTCCCTCCACCGAAGAGATTGAGCCGGTTTCCCGTCCCGCAGATCCGTCAGGTGGATCAGCGCCCTCAAGACCTGATGTGGACGCTTGGCATAGTTCACTTTTCCCGAATCGTCAGAACCATTCCAATCCCGCAAAGAGAGGTTGCCGTCAACACTTCCAGGAAGATGACACCGAAATTAGGTCTCATAGATCTAACCCCCGGCCATACCGTCGGAGTGAAAAAAAAGCGATAGCCCCTGCCGCGGAAATGATCCTGGCTGCCAAACTGCCACGGAACGTAGATTCCGATCCCCGACATCACCAAAAGGTAGATCACAAGCACAACCTTTCTCGCTCGGGTCATGGGTTCTTACCTCCTTGTCTCAGGGCGCTCTTCAGCGCCTGAGTTCGATTTCTTGAATATGAGCATGTGTTGATGCTCCAGAATGTCGAACCGCCGGGCAAGGACGAGGCCGGCAAGCTTCAGCTCCCCCACAATCTGGGATTCTTCCATCTTGTGGAGCACCCGGATGTATTCGTAGTCCGCCTTGTACTCGATGATCATGACCCGCCCGGAGGGCTTCAGCGCCTCCCGAAGACGCCTCATCAGCGCGATGGGCTTTTGGAACTCGTGGTAGGCATCCACGATGAAGACCAGGTCCACGATCGCGGGAGGCAATTTCGGGTCGGCGGTTTCCCCCAAGACAGGCTCGACGTTGGTTAGTTTCATCCGCCCGATTTTTTCCCGAATCAGGTCCAGCATCTCCTGCTGGATATCGACGGCGTAAACTTTCCCTTCTTTGCCGACGCGCCGCGCGAGGCGCACCGTAAAGAAACCCGACCCTGCGCCTACGTCAGCCACCACGTTGCCCGGGCGGATGTTGAGCGCGTCCAGGACCGCTTCGGGCTTTTCCATCTCTACTCTTTCAAGTCGTTCCAGCCATGGGGCGCCGTGGAAAGAGAGGATGTCGGCCGGTTGCCGGGCCGGTGGCGCATCCTCCCGGCCGGAGGCGAGCCTTATGCCCAGCGTGATGCAGCCGAGCAGGACGGCAAGTAGGACCAGCCGGATATGCTTCATTTCTTTCATAGGGCACACTCAGTCCGGTTGGGTGGATAGTTTCGTCCGGCGCGTTTCACAATTGTTTCCCCTTCACGGCGAGAGGTTTGGGAGGGGCACGGGACGCCACCCACCGCCTCCACGGTTTTTGGAACAGGGACATCCCGCCCAGATAAAAATATCCCGTAACAAAAAGGGTCAGGAAGAGGACCATTTTACTGCCCCGAAATTATTTCACAATTTCCTCTTGACGGCAATTGAGCCGGTTTCCCGTCCCGCAGATCGGTCATGTGGATCAGCGCCCTCAAGACCTAATGAGGGTTCTTGCTGTTAGAGGAAGTTTGGACCCAATTCAATAATCACGCAGAACAATGTGCCCGGCTCTTCTTGCCTACGAACCTCACGATAGACTGGCAAGATAGTGGCAAGAAGTCTATCGATTGTTGCCTACCGCACAGTCAAACTGGCCGTGGCTGAGCGCTGGAGTGACCCAGATGCCCCGGTAATGGTGATGGTGAAGGTTTCGCTGGGCGTTCCTGGATTTGGCGGAGGCACACTACCGCCACCACATGAAACATAGAGGGCCAGCAGAAAAGTCAGCGCAGTTAAGACCAACCAGGGGCGCCTTCTCTTTTGGGGTACCCAACCCACCCAAGCTAGCCATAACAGACCCAATCCCGGCATTGCAAATAAAGAGGCGTAAACGAGTGTTCCTTTGTTGGTATTCCCTGTCGGCCATAGGGAAGACGATGCTGCGGCCGTAGATACGGTAAGAGTGGCAGTAGCTTGGCTTCCGCCGGGCGTAAGAGCGGCAGGTGAAAAAGAGCAAGAGCTTGACGCGGGCAAACCCGTGCAAGAGAGCGACACAGGGTTATCGAAAGACCCGAATTGCGGGGTAAGGTTAACCGTATAGTTAGCCGACTGCCCCCGGCTGACGCTCGCGCTGGCAGGCGATACGCCAACGTCAAAGTCAGTAACCGTAATCTCGACGCTGTCAGGGGTGGACAGGGTAACGTCATTATTGGTGACCGTAAGGTTCATAGTACTTACGCCGAACGGACAATCTACCGTGAGAGCCTTGCTACTCCCGCTGGCCGTGCCACAGTCTCCACTCCAGTCGAACGTCAGAGGACAAATGTTCGGATCAAGAGAGCCGGTTCCATCAAGCGTAACACTGGCCCCACTCGTACTCGTGCCTGTTACCGTTTGATCAGGTCCGGCATTGCTGGTAGGGACGGTTTGATTTGCTGATGCCAGGGAATCGATAAGTCCGAAACCAAATTCTTGGTCAGAGTCGGTCACACCCAAGTCAACAGCATTATTGAGGACGAGGTTTCGCAAACTCTGGCGTGCCGTCGTGTCGTCCACTTCACCTTGTAAAGCGTCCAGCAAACATGGAGACAATTGCAGCAACAAGGCTACGACGCCCGCGCCGTGGGGAGCCGCTGCTGAGGTGCCAAAGAAAGGATTGGAAAAGCCGCCCGCACCTGTGATGGAAACGCCGTCAATTGCGGTTGCATCGGGTTTCAACCGTGCGTCGTTGGTGGGTCCGTTGCTGCTAAAGGGTTCGATGTCGTCGATGTCGATGTCTCCTTGGTCTATGGCACCGACCGAGATGACACTCACCGGGAAGCCGCCCGCGTCGGACTGGGCAGGGACGCTGCTGGGGACAGTATTGAAATTGTGATTTTCTCCCATCGATCCCAGCGTCACTTTACCATTGGGCGAAAGGATAAACATGTCAAAGTTGACCGGAGCGGTTGAGTTGGAAAAATTCTGGATAAATATGTTGAAGAATCCTTCAGTACCTGTGTTGGTGAATGTTATAAATTCACGGGGAAAATCATTTCCATCCTGAGGGCCGGCACCGGATGCGACGACGTTAACCGTGGATTCTTCCAACAAGAATAAATCGTAATCGTTGCCGGAAGCCCCAAAGACATCATCCCACATGAGCACTATAATAACCGTATCTAAAGACCCCGGAGAAACAGCGCTGCAAACGCTGGGATTAGATGTGCCACACAGGAATACGGAGTCAAATGAAGACGCACCGCGAGCCATTACATCATCGGTATTTGCCGTAGCTTGGAACAGATGGACATTGCCAGGTTGCCCAAGGCCAAAGTTGATGTCTCCATCCAGGCCCGAATCCAAGAAATCTTCTTGGTAATGCTTGCGAGCTTGGTTCCCAACCGACGTGAAGTAAGCACGAATGGGATTGGCGTCGTTATTGAGAGCATTGGCCGTATTACTGGAAACGGTACTTGAGCCGTCGTACGGCAGACCAAAGAAACCGATGTCGTCAACGACGACATCCGTGTTGGCCGCCAGGAAATTGACCGCTTGGTTGAACTCCAGAGAAGTGTGGAAGTTGGCAAAGTACAGTTGAGCACCCGGCGCCAAGTCGTGGACGATCTCCAACAACGCGGTACCTTCCGCGCCTCCTTCAAGATCGTTATCGGAACGGAAGGATTGTGCAATCAAGCCGCCGGTGGTCGAAGTCAGAATCCCGGTGCCATTCCTTGTGCCCGTGGTAGGGTTTTCGCTGGCGTCCTGTGGTGGCAGGTCCTCGGTCTCGATAGGGCCACCCACCACGCCACCGCAGATAGTACAGCCCGTGTCAAAGATGCCAGCTATACCATCTGAGATGGCCCCCACACGCACGCCGGTCCCGTCCACACCGAACACGGAGCGCACTTCGTCGGCGGCCAGGATCGCATCTCCCTCGGTGGTGAGAGAACCGGTGTTCGGAATACCATAATCGGGGAGGCGTATAGACTGGACAAACGGCAGGGCCGAGACTTCTTCCAGACGAGCCACGGGCACGCGAGCTTGCACAATGCGCTGCCTGTCATCCTGCAACTCCACAATCGCACCGGCGGCTCGAAGCTTTTGTAGGTTTTGTTCTGTCATCTCCACCAACAGAATGTAAAGTTGCACTTGGGCTTTCTTGTTGATCCGCATCTGTCCGGTGCGTACTCCGTCCTGGACACTCTTTGGCAGTGCTTGAACCGAGAAACCCGCTGGAGCACCTATTTGTTGCCCCTGGCTAATAGGTCCCCGTTGCTAGGGAACCGCACGGGCCAAATGAGCGAGGCGGGTGGTGAGTATTGGGTGCTTGACAATCTCCACCTGAGATTTCTTCATTGGTTTCGGTGGGACTCGCTTGGGACGAATACCGGTGGGAAGGGACTTTACTGCTTTCGGATCATGTCTTCGAATAAACCCACCGGTGTGGGCAAAATATCCAAGTGCGGCAACACCTACAACCAACAACATTTCTCCGATTAAGAAAAAGCGAAGGGATACGTTGTGACGACGCACACTTATCTTTCTCATGGGTAAACTCCTTTTGGCATGGTGCTGTTTCAGTGTCAGCGGAAGTCCAAAACCGGCAAACACTCACAGCACAAACAAATCCACACGAAGAACTTTATATCCACAAGAGGAGTGATAGGACTTTTCACCTGAGTATCTGAACGAGCGCGTGTCCTCGGTCCAATGCACAGTGGCTCTCCTACGGTCTAGGCCTTGTAATCTGATTAAGCCTATTTTACACTCGACACGCCAAAGAATGCAATATCCCAGTTTGGGATACAACCTCGCGACGATGTAAAAGTTTCTCTAATCCGTCGGCGAGGTTAGGCTCTGAAAACCAAGGAGTATCTCAGACAGTACAAACAGTTCATCCAGCGTCTAAGACAAGCTCGCCTGGACAGCGGTCTGACACAAACTCATGTTTCGCGGATACTAGGCCGCCCTCAGTCCTTCATTTCCAAGTGTGAATCAGGTGAGCGGAGGGTAGATTTTGTGGAATTGAGACACTTAGCCAAGATTTACAAAAAGCCGCTATCTTTTTTTGAAGCCTAGAAGGTCACATGAGGAAGTGCGTTGCATCCCAAAACAACCTAGCGATTCAAGCCATTCAATTACGTCGAACAACATCAGAAAAACCTAGAAAGAGGGCCCAAACAACTCTACAACCCAAAGGAGAAAACGTGAGCAAATGGATACCGCTTCTGTGGCTCGCTGCCATCCTCGCGGGCTCTGCGGTCTATGCAAAAGACATCACAGTCCGAGTCGATGGAGACGAGGCAGCGCAGTTCATCGGGAAGCTAAAAAGCGAGGGCTCAAGAAAGGAATCACCTTCAAGATCGACCGGAAGAAGTACGACTACCGGATCACCGTCAAATCTGGATACAACCCCTGGGCCAATATGGGAGGAGCGAAGGCTCAGGCTGCCGTCTTCGATAACGAAAGTGAGTTGCTTTTCATGTTGAGCCGCGAGGCCAGGTTCACCAAAGGAGGAGCACTGAATGCCCTCGCCAAAGGAGTCGTGAAGCGCCTCAAGATACTCTCAGCCGACTCTACCGATTAACGAAACCCTCCTTGACGGTCTTGGAGTGGCGCTTGTGAGATTGGGGTGCGCGCGACGGACGTAAACCGATATTAGGAATCTCGCTGCAGCCGCAACCTGAGCGTGAGAGAATTCGCTAACAGAGGGGATCACAGTTCACGTCTCTGCTTTCTATTCCGCGCCACAGATATCTTTCGGTCGGTTGGTCCGTAATTGTTTTTGCGTGTAAATCTTCCTACAGGATGGAACTTTTACAGGATGGAACCATGGAATCAATGAGAATGAGATTGAGATTGAGTCTTCTGTTCGCGCTCTCGGCGGTTTTGATTATTTCGGGGCCGGCGAGGGCGGAAAAGCAGGAGGTTTGGGGAAGTGAGCGCGGCGCTTTAACTCTCGCGCTGTTGAATCCCGATCAACAGAATAAAGAACTCAAGAAGTCCCGGAAGGCCGTTAAGAAAACGAGAAAAGAGTCCGCAAAAAGTCTGGACACCAAAGAGCAGAAGCAGCTTAAAAAAATCCGCAAAGCCAACCGGAAGCTGGTGAAAAAGTCCGGCAAGCAACTGAAGAAGCAAAAAAAAGAGGTTCGGAAACAAAGAGGAAGACGCGAGGGGCGTCGCGGAGGGCGTCGCGGAGGCCAAGTCTAAGACTAGTACGCGGGAAGGAAAGTCCATTTCTTATTACATGGCAGTGCTATACTATTAGTGGATCCGTTTTTGACTAGGCTGAGTCTGCGTAAGTTGTTGAAAAGATGGTGGACGTGAGGGGTCTCGAACCCCTGACCCCCGGCTTGCAAAGCCGGTGCTCTCCCAACTGAGCTACACGCCCATTCGAAACACGTTACCGATTTCGGCAGAAAAAAGGAAGGGACCTTTCAGCCGGAGAGGGCTTCTCTCTGTTTCCGGAAGCGCTCTTTCCAGCCCGCCGGGAGCGCTTCGGTGCGAACGGCGCGGTCCAGCAGCTCGACGCTTTGAATCTCCCTGGTGTACAGGCGATGGGTATCGAGGACAGAGAGGGAATTTTTTTCGCCTCCCCTATGCTCCAGCCGGTCCCCGGCGCCGACATCGCCCTCTTTTAACACCCAAAGGTAGAATCCTGTGCGTCCGCTTCGCAGGAACTGCTTGATCAGATCATCGCGCTCGATTTTCCTTTGCATCTTGAAGCAGGGCTGCCGCGGTTGGGTGACGGCGAATTCCGCCGTCCCGATGCGGAACCTGCCACCGATCTTGACGGCATCTTCCGTCGCGAAACATCTCGACAATGTCGCGCTTTCGTTGGCGAACTTTCTTCAGGTCAACGGAGACTTCACCGGTGTTGACGCCGTAGTCCGCCCCGCGACGGGCGAGGTAAGCCGCGCGTGCGCTGGCGACCATGGTCTTGGTCGGCGTACAGCCTTCGTTGACGCAGCTTCCACCGGCGTGCTCGCGCTCGACGATGGCGGTCTTCCGTCCCGCCTGCGCAAGATTTATCGAGAGCGGTCCGCCGCCTTGCCCCGCGCCGATGACGATGGCGTCGTAGTGCTTCGTGTCACTCATATTCACCTCGCATATTTACCCCGCATGTTTTGCCCCTGTTCGAATGTAGAGTTGTGAGTCTGCCTCGAACTCAGAGAAGTCATAGTAACGCGATCGGGAAGTGGAGGAAAGAGGAGGACGCGCTAGGGCCTTTACCTCTTCCTCGCGATCAGACCGGCGACGGCCTTTTCAAGCGCCATCTCGCGATAGAAGAGAAGTTCCAGGCGCTGGAAGACGCGAAGCAGCTCTCCGGGCGCAAGCAGGTGGTCCGGGTCGCGGGGGCCGAAATCGTGTCGAAGTTGGTCGAGCGTGTAGGTCTCGTAAACGAGGATCCCGCCGGGCCGGAGCGCGGCGAAGATCTGCGGGTAGAGGCGCGGGTCGCGGTAGTAAAAGCAGGTGATGACGTCGTAGAGATTGGGGGGTAGGGGAAAGGGAGCGGTTTCAAGGTCCTCGGCGACCCACTTCACCTGCACGCCGGATTTTTCCGCCGCTTCTTTCGCTTCGGCCAGGACATCTTCCGAGCGGTCGATGCCGGTTACTTCCAAACCCTGTTGCGCGAGGAAGATCGCGTTCCTCCCCGCGCCGCAGGCAAGGTCCAGCGCCGACCCGCTCGACGGCAGCAGGTGGCCGTATTCCGTCAACAGAGGTACGGGTTGCTGGGGGGTCACGGATTCACTCGGGCGGCAACCTCTCATTGAAAGAGATCCCTTTCAATAATTTCTGATTGGCAAATTCTGCTTGACGCGGATGGCCTTGGCGCGGGTCGGGTTGCGCTTCTGGTGGGCCTGGGTAGAGTTGAACTACCGACCTCACCCTTATCAGGGGTGCGCTCTAGCCAGCTGAGCTACAGGCCCAACGCAAATAAACTTAATAACATCTTTCAGTATACGTAGCCGATCCGATGGCTGCAAGAGGGATTGCGGTCCTCGAGGGGACGGATCTTATTTTACTATGACATGCGTCACAGACGCTGCGCCGGGCGGGCTGTATTTTTATGAATTGATTGCGCTCGTACGACCAACCTAGGGCAGCCCCGCGCAAGGGGTGGGGTAGAAACAGAGGGGTATAGTGCTCACACCGGCTTCGCGTTGACTTGGCCTCCGAGAAAGACTAAGATTTCGCCATAAATTCAGGGTTTATATATATGAGCGGTAAGACGATTTCGCATTATCACGTTACCGCTGCGCTCGGGGCGGGCGGCATGGGAGAGGTGTATCGCGCCACCGACACCCGGCTTGACCGTGACGTGGCCCTGAAAGTCCTCCCCGCCGGAGCCTTGGCCGACGAGGCCGCCCGGAAGCGTTTCCGCAAAGAAGCTCTGGCGCTCTCCAAACTGAACCACTCGAACATCGCCGTCGTGCACGACTTCGACACCTATGAAGAGATCGATTTTCTGGTGATGGAGTTTGTCGAGGGGACGACGTTGGCAGGAAGGATTGTGGACGGGGCGCTGTCGGAAAAAGAGGTGTCCAAGATCGGTGCGCAGGTGGCCGAAGCGTTGGATGAGGCGCACGAGCAGGGGGTGATCCACCGCGACCTGAAGCCGGGCAACGTGTGGATGGGCGAAAGTTAACTGCTTATTATTAAATGAATTGCGCTACTTTTTCGCTTAGGCGTTGTATCTTAAGGAAATTAAACGCTTTATTTTATGACAAAAACATGCCCTACAGATGAAAAAAACTATTGCTCGGCTGGTGGCCTTTTGACTCTGCTTATGGTAGAAACGAAATAGGCCTCTGCCGAGGGCGGTGGGAGGCCTTCCAGGCGGACCACAGGCAAAAACGTAAGGACCCAATAACATGGAAAACCCCCAGCGGACGATTCTTCCGAACGGATTGGTGACGGTAACGGAGAACATGCCGGAGATGCGCTCGGTCTCTCTGGGGCTGTGGATTCGGGTGGGCTCGCGGCATGAGACCTCGCAGTTGAACGGGATCTCCCACTTCATCGAGCACATGGTCTTCAAGGGCACCGAACGGCGCAGCGCCGAGACGATTGCCCGCTCGGTGGATTCGATTGGGGGCCATCTGGACGCGTTCACCGCCAAGGAGTTCATCTGCTTTTCGACGAAGGTGTTGGACAAGCACCTCCCGGTGGCCTTCGACGTCCTGGCTGACCTGGTGCAGAACCCCACCTTTCAGGAAGAAGACATTTCGCGCGAGCGCAAGGTGGTGCAAGAAGAGATCAAGATGATCGAAGACACGCCCGACGATTTGGTCTATGAGATCTTCACGCAGAAGTACTGGCGCAACCACTCGCTGGGCCGGCCGATTCTCGGCACGCAGCAGACGGTGAAGCAGTTCACGCAGCCTATGCTTTTCGACTATTTCGGGAGCCATTACGCGCCGAATCGCCTGCTGGTGGCCGCCGCGGGACACCTGGAACACGCCCGCGTCGTCGATCTCGTTTCACGCTACTTTTCGGACCGTAAGCCTTCGAAGCTCGTTCTGAACGGCAAGCGTCCCGTGCCGTTCCCGAAGATCACGCAGCGCAACAAGAAGGACCTGGAGCAGGTGCACATCTGCTTGGGTGCGCCCGCCTACGCGGCGACCGATAAGAGGCGCTACGCTTGCTACATCCTGAATACGATCCTGGGCGGCGGCATGAGCTCGCGCCTCTTCCAGAACGTCCGCGAACGGCACGGGCTGGCCTATGCCATCTTCTCCTCGCTCAACGGCTACCGCGATACCGGAAACCTGAGCATCTATGCGGGCACGGCGCCGCAGAACGTCCGCCAGGTTATCCGCTTGGTGGTACAAGAGTTTGCGGAGCTGAAGAAGAACCCCGTCACGGCTGAAGAGATGAAGCGCTCCAAGGAACATTTAAAGGGCAGTCTGATGCTGAGTCTGGAGTCGACCTCCAGCCGCGTGTCGAACCTGGCGCAGCAGGAGATGTTCTTCGGACGATTCTCCACACTCGATGAGGTGATTCGGCGCATCGACCGGGTTACGGCGGACGAAGTTCAGGAGGTCGCGCGCGAATTCTTCCAGCCGGAAAAGCTCGCCCTAACGGTTCTCGGCCCTATGAACGGAACCCGCTTGCAGCGAAGCATACTTTCCTGCTGAATACGGGCCCGTGCGGGGCTCGGTGGGGTTCGAGTTTCAGGTCGGTTTCAGGTTGATTTCAGGTCAATGTTCGGTGCGGCCCTGCGCCCCAGCCCGAAACCGCCCCCCCATTCACGGAAAATAATTTTCCCCCTTGCGGTTCTTTCCTTCCCCTTCTCGTCCCACTCCTGGTAAAATTCCCCCTCGTATTTTTTTCGAACCTCGATCCTCCCGACGGAAAGGCAGCGAACTTGAAGATTTGCGTTCTCGGCAGCGGAAGTTCGGGGAATGCGACGCTGCTGGCTTCCCAGCGGACCCGTATATTGCTTGACGCCGGACTGAGCGGGCGGGAGATCTGTCGGCGGCTGGCGGAAATCGGCGAGGCGACCGAGCGGCTCGACGCCATCGTCGTCTCCCACGAACACTCCGACCACGTCGCCTCCCTGCGGAAGATGGCCTCGGACTACAAACTTCCGGTCTACATTACGCCTGCCACGCGCGAGGCTCTGCCATGGAAAAACGAGAAGGGGAAAAAAGAGCTGAGGTGGGAGGAGATCGCGGCCGGGACCTCCTTCACCATCGGCGATATTGAAATCACCCCGTTCCGCATCCCGCACGATGCCGTCGACCCGGTGGCCTTTACGTTCCGGCTGGAAGGGATCAAGGTGGGCGTGGCGACCGACCTCGGTTTTGTGCCTGACCTGGTGAAGCACCATCTGACCGGCTGCCGGGTGCTGGTCTTCGAGTCGAACCACGATCCGGAGATGCTCAAGGCGAGTCCCTATCCGTGGTCCGTCAAGCAGCGCGTCTTGAGCCGGCAGGGGCACCTGTCGAACTTCTCGGCGGGGCAATTCTTCCGCCAGGACTACGACGGGCAGGCCGAGGTCTTGATCTTGGCTCACCTGAGCCAGATCAATAACATGCCGTTACTGGCGCGGATGGAGGCCGAGGAGGCCCTCCTGGCCCGCAACGGCACGAGCCGCACAAACCTGATCGTGGCTCAGCAAGACCAACCGACCGAAGTGGTCCGTCTTTAAGATTTCCCTTTCATTTCAAATATTTGCGTCAGTCTTCATGCTCCCTTCCTGAACAACGTTTTATGATAGGATGAATTTCTACGACGTTATTTCCCGTTTTCGACGAGGTGCCTGAACCCGATGATTCCGCGTTATACCCGGCCCAAGATGGGCGCCATCTGGACCGATGAGAACCGCTTCGGGAAGATGCTGGAGGTGGAGATCGCCGCCGCCGAGGCAGAAGCCGACGCCAAGTTGATCCCCCGCGCCGCCGCGCGCGCCATCAAGCAGAAGGGGCGCATCAACGTCGAGCGCATTCGCGAGATTGAGAAAGAGACCAAGCACGACGTGGTGGCCTTCACCACTTCCATCGCCGAGCGCGTCGGCCCGCAGGCCCGCTACCTTCATTATGGGCTCACCTCGTCCGACGTGGTCGATACGGCGCAGGCGCTGCTGGTGCAGGACGCCTCAGAAATTCTTCTTGAAGGACTCAAAGCTTTCGGCAAAATCCTCAAGCGGCGTGCCTTTGAGTGGAAAGATATGGTGATGGTCGGCCGCACGCACGGCATCCACGCCGAGCCGTCCACCATGGGGTTGAAGGCCGCCGTCTGGTTTGCGGAGAATAAGCGGAACCTGGAACGACTGGAGACCGCCGCCGAGCAGATGCGTGTGGGGAAGATCTCCGGCGCGGTGGGCACCTACGCGCACCTGAGCCCGGCCATCGAACGGCGCATCTGCCGCAGGCTGGGTCTGGAGGCGGCTCCCGTCTCAACGCAGGTTCTTCAGCGTGACCGTCACGCCCAGTACGTGACGACGCTGGCCATTCTTGCCGCTTCACTGGAAAAGATCGCCTTGGAGCTGCGTCACCTGCAACGGACCGAGGTGCGCGAGGCGGAAGAGTATTTCTCACCCGGGCAGAAGGGGTCCTCCGCCATGCCGCATAAGCGAAACCCCATCACGGGCGAAAATATCTGCGGCCTGGCTCGCGTGGTCCGCGCGAACGCCCAAGCGGCGCTCGAAAACGTCGCGCTGTGGCATGAGCGCGATATCTCGCACTCTTCGGTCGAGCGCGTCATCCTACCCGACTCGACCATTCTTCTCGACCACATGATCGCCAAGACAAGTAATTTAGTCGACAAGCTGGTGGTCTACCCGGAGCGGATGCGGGAAAATTTGAACTTGATGAAGGGGTTGGTTTTTTCCGGGCAAGTGCTGCTGGACCTTGCGGATAAAGGCGTCACGCGCGAAGAGGCCTACGGCTGGGTGCAGCGCGCCGCCATGCGTGCGTGGGATGGGGGAGAAAACTTCCGCAGCATGGTCCGCGACGATCCCGATATCAGCCAGATACTTTCACCCGAGGAGATCGAGCAGTCGTTCTCCCTCGCCCGCCAACTCCAGCATGTGGATACCATCTACCGCCGCGTCTTCGGTAGAAGCTGATGTCGCTTGACCGGCCCCCACCCTTTCCGCCCTCCTACGCCCTGCGGGCTTCGGAGGACGAGCCGCAAAGGATAGGGCACCCGGCTGGACACAGAAATACCTACATGTAGTGAAAATAGTTATGGAAGTGGAAATTGCGGGGTTGAGAAGGGGTAATTCAGCTAGCAGCGGCGGATTTTCTCTATATCGATAACCGGGGGGGACTCTGAAGAATCTATATTCACCTTGAAATGTTCAAAGAAACCTATTCTTCCAAGAATTCCATGAAATCTTCCAGGATGGCCCGGGCCACGGTAATGGGGTGAGGGTCGCGCCGCCCGCCTCGGGTGTTGTATTCGGCCTGGACGTGTTCCCACTGATTATGAATCTCAGTTTGGATTTGGACTAATTCAGGCACTTCCAACTCTTCACCCGGCTGGAAATTCAACTCACAGGCAAAGATTCTGTCGGGCTTGCGGGGGTTGAAGATCGGCATGCCGAATTTGCGGCAGATGAGGGGGCGGTGGTCGTAAATCGTGCAAGCGCCGTCTTCGAGAGCAGGGCAGGCGAGTCGGGAACCCGGCGGCGGAAGGGAGCCCCAGGCGTCGGGTACGGCCTTTGTCTTCAATAACTGTTCGCGATCCTTCAAATACCGGCCCGCACGAGCCCGCAATTTTAGCTGCTGGGCTTCCGGTAGGGCTTTTACGGCACGGGAAACGTAAGCCGCCTCCGGTTCGGTAATTTGAAACAGATGGTGGCAGCAATCCGTACAACCGCGGCCGCAGTGGATGCGTTCCCCATATTGCTGAAGGTTGCGCCGAAATTCCTCGTCAACGAGCGAAACAATGGAGAGGTATGACTCGAATTGGGACTTCATCTCATCCTTGGGCTGGAAATTTGTGCCTTCTCCTTACCCTATCACACCTCGTAGGTCGAAATCCGATGGGTTCCCTCTAATGGCGAAATTTTCGGAAGGTTGTCGGAGGGATACGATCGGCGGCAGCTCAACCGGAATTTCCATTTTGAGCTTCCCCTTTACCCGAAAACCTATGTCTCTTACCCTGTTGTGTTAACCGCAAACAGCTCTGGCCTCTTTGAGGTGGTAGTGCGGCACATTTTTGCTGTTCTTCGGAGTCGCTGTGCGGGTTTCGCCTGCCCAGCCTGCCTCGCCGCTGACACTTATCCGGCCCTCCTACTTCAGCACGAAGTGGGTGTTCCCGAATTCTCTCAGCGAGTCCACCAGTAAGCGGGCGTACCCCGGATTGTCTTCGATAATAAGATATGGATGAATTCACCCATGATTTTCACCTTTCGGAAGTTTGGCGGTGGTAAACCAGAAATCCTCCATGGTGCGCATCGTTGCCAGGTAACTTTCAAGGTCGAGCTGCTTGATCAGGTACGCGTTGGCGTGGAGGTTGTAGGCCTGCTCGATGTCCTGCTCGGCCTGGGAGGTGGTCAGAATAAGAACCGGGCTGAAGGGAAGCGCGAAGAGATGGGTTAGGAGGGAAGCGACGAGTGACCGTTCCCGCCGGATTTGGTGCGCAGCTTCTCGGCCCGTTTGAGTTGCGGAAGAAGCGATTCGAGCAGCCGGGTCACGCGTTCCAAACGCTCCGGCTCGGAATGCAGGGGCAAGATTTTTTTCTTGAAGGCGGCGTCGAACTGCAAGGCCGAGGCAATCTGGAAGGAGAGGTGGTGATGCGGAGGGACGAAGTGAACCGGGATGTCTTCGGTTTTCCTCACTTGCCGGAGCACTTGGGTGAAGAGTTTGATGGCCTGCTGGGCGGCGGCATCGCCCGGCAGCTGCTTGCCCTTATCGTCATCGAAGAAGTAGACACCGCCCTCGAGGTAAGGGCGGTCCTCCTTCGTGAAGAGCACCTCGAAGCGGCGACGGCCCACGGTGAAGATATCCATGCGGCCGTCTTCGTACTTTCGCGTCACGTTGATCATCTGCGCCGAGCACCCCACCCGCTCCATTTCCTCCTTGCGGGCCAGCACCACGCCGAACTCCGTCTGGTTGTCGATACACTCGCCGATCATCGTCTTGTAGCGTTCTTCGAAGATGTGAAGCGATAAAGGTGCTTCCGGCAGCAGGACCAAGTCCAGCGGGAACAGCGGCAGGAGGATCTCTTTCATGGCGGCCGGAGGCGCTCCAGTAAGGGGGAGGACGGCAGTTCGCTCCCGCACATTGTAGCATGGGGCAGAGGTCCGGGAAGGCGCCACGCCGGGCGCACCGCCATGCTCCGGTGGGGCGTGGAGGGGGGACAAAGCCCCCTGTTTTCCCCTTGCATGGGAATGTGATAAAATCAGATACGATCAACTTACGAAGGAGGATTCCCCCCCCGTAAGAGGACGGGCGGGGCGCTATGTCAGGCCATTCGAAGTGGGCTTCCATCAAGCATAAGAAAGCAGCCACGGACGCCAAGCGCGGCCGGATGTTTACCCGGCTGATCCGCGAAATCAGCATTGCAGCCCGCATGAGCGGCGGCGACCCGGACTCGAATCCTCGGCTGCGCACTGCGATTTCCGCCGCCAAGGCGGAGAATATGCCGGCCGACAACATCAAGCGGGCGGTGAAGAAGGGCACGGGCGAGCTGCCCGGCGTGGTCTTCGAAGAGGCCTCCTTTGAAGGGTACGGGCCCGGCGGGGTGGCACTCATGCTCGAGGTTACCACCGACAACCGCAATCGCACGGTTGCCGAGATTCGCCATCTGCTCTCCAAGCACGGCGGCAGTATGGGGGAGAACGGCTGCGTCTCCTGGATGTTCAATAAGAGGGGATACGTGGTGGTTTCTCGCGAGGGCGTGGACGAAGAAAAGTTGATGAGCCTGGTGCTGGAAGCCGGCGCGGAAGATATGTCGGAAGACGGCTCCCGGTGGGAGATCTTCTCGTCTCCGAAGGATCACCCGCAGGTGGTGCAGGCGATTCAGGAGGGAAACGTCAAGGTGGATTTTTCCGAGGTGGCCATGATTCCCCAATCCCAAGTAAAGCTCACCGGGAAACCCGCCCAGCAGATGTTGAAGATGATCGAGGAATTGGAAGATCACGACGACATCCAGAACGTCTACGCAAACTTCGACATTGACGAATCGGAAATGCATGCGCTTTCCGAGGCCGGATAAGGGCCGGGAGACGGCCGAGAGGAGATAGCGAAGAGCGTGCGGGTTCTGGGAATTGATTGTGCCGTGGCCCGGACGGGTTACGGCGTTCTGGAAGAAAAGTCCGGGCGGTCGCCGTCGCTGGTCGCCTGCGGCGTCATCGTCACTTCTGCCAAAGACGCCTTTCCTCAACGCCTGCGGCGCATTTACAACCGGATTCAAAAAGTGGTGGAAGAGTTTGCGCCCGATCAAGTGGCCCTGGAAGATATCTTTTACCATCGCAACTTCCGCACCGCCGTCAAACTGGGACACGTGCGGGCGGTGGCCATGTTGGCGGCCGCCGAGGCCGGGTGTCCGGTCGCCGAATACAGCCCGCTGGAGGTTAAATCTGGCATGGTGGGTTACGGTCGCGCCGAAAAACACCAGGTGCAAAGCATGGTGAAGAACGTCTTGGGCTTGGCCCAGTTCCCGCTGCCGCACGACGCCGCCGATGCGCTGGCCGTTGCTTGGTGCCATCTGAACACCCTGGTGACGCGCACCCGCATGGGCTTGCCCTCGGACGTTGAAGCCCGAGCCCGTTAAGAACCCAGACCTGTACCGACCGGGAACCGGCTGTAGATGAACCCCGGCTGGTAATGAAATCTAATGATTCGGAAGGTAATTTTCACTGTCGCGGTTTTGCTCCTGTGGGGAGGCGTACTGCTCCGGCCCGTGGCGTTCGGCGAGCGGGAGGGCGTTCCCGCACTGCCGGGGATCTCTTTCACTAAGGTATTTCCGGGCAGCGTGCCGGAATATGTTTCGATTCGCGTTGACGCGGAAGGTAAAGGATCCTACGAGGGGCGAGCCTTGGAGGAGCTGTCCCGGCCGCGGAGCGTACGTTTGAGCAAGCCGACGGTCAGGCGGTTCTTTGCGTTGGCGAAGCAGCTCGGTTACTTCCGGGACCTTGAAATTCCCCCGAATCGGCGCTTGGCCAATATAGGGGAAAAGACGCTGGTGTACGAGGGTCCTGAGGGAAGCCATCAGGTGGTGTTCAACTATTCGAAGGATCCGATTGTTCAGGAGTTGGTGGGGCTGTTTGAGAGTTTTTCCAAGTCCCAACGGCACTTGGCTCAGCTTGAGCATGATGTCAAGTTTGACCGCTTGGCCTTGGCCGGCCACCTCCGGCGCATTCAGGCGGACCTGAACAAAAATACCCTAGGCGAACCGAAACTCCTCATTCCCGCCCTACGCCAAATCGCCTCCTCCGGACGTTACCTGAACATGGCTCGGACGCGGGCGCGGAGTATCTTGGAACGCTTGGAGCAGATGGAGTCGTTCGAATAGCTCCGGCGGGGATGATGGGGATAATGCGAAGGTCGGGTTTGACAACCTTTTTACCGGATATTACATCTTACCAAGCTAAGAGGATCAGATCTTTTTCGGGGTGATTTATGAATACGCGACGATGGGTAGGGGTCTTAGGGGTCCTTCTCTTTTTCGGCGTGTTTGCCTTGCCGATAAGGGGTGAAGATTCCGACGGTCTAGTGAGGGTCCGGGCCGTCCGCTTGAATTTCATTCAAGGGGAAGCGGTCCTGCAACAGGAGGACGGGAAGGAAGTCGACGCCCGTTCCCATATGCCCTTGGAAGAGGGTTTTACGCTGTTCACACTCCCCGGCGGCTTTGCCGAGATCGAGTTCGAAAACCGCTCGATCGTCCGCCTGGGTGAGGAGTCCGAGCTCTATTTCTCCCAGTTGGCGCTGAATTCGGAAACCGGCGCGAAGGTCACCGAGCTTCTGCTCCGCCGCGGGTATGCGACGTTCCAAGTCCGGTTTGAGAAGGGCGGCGTCTTCAAAGTTGTAACGGCCGATGCGCGCGTCATTCCGGACCGAAGCGCGGAGTTCCGCGTGGATTTGGATTCGCCGATGACCTTCGTCAAGGTCTTCGACGGGCGTGTGAAGGTGTTGAGAGATGCCGGAGACCTTTGGGTCAAGGAAGGCCAGATGGCTACGATCGACCCCCAGGGCGAGCAACTCATAACGCTCGTCAACGGGTTTGAAGAGGACGAATGGGATGTCTGGAACGAGGAACGGGACCGTGTTCTGGTAGTGGCCGTATGGAAAACCAGGCCGACTTCTTATTCGAGAAGGACTTTCGACGACCACTTGGACGACCGTTGCCACGACTACTGGTATCACTCTTCCTTCTACCCGTACCGGACGAGTATCTTTTTCGGTTACCCCTCTCACCATTGGGGTTACGGACACCATTCCGGCTACCACGCGTCCTATTTTGGACCTTCTTACGTCTATTTCAACAATTTCAATCATCACCGCCACGGCGGGTTTTTCGGGGGGCACCGGCGCCGTTTCGGAGATCACGGTTTCGGTTTCCACCATGACCGGCGCGGACATTTCGGCAGGGGAGATCATCATCCTCGCAGAACCTTCTCGCCCCACCCGGATGATGATCATGAATGGGACGGTAATCGTTCCCCGCGCGATTTCAGGAACTCCAGGTGGGGTGATCGAGATCGCCAAGGTTCCAGTCGGCGCATCGCCTGGGGCGACGGTCCCGGACGCAATCGCCGATGGGGTGGAAACCGCAAAGGCGCGAGGGGCGTCGATCCCAAATCGAAAATTTTACTGAGCGGCCTCGGCACGCCCCGCATCACTCCATACATTGACCATCGTGATCGGGGGGAGAGTACCCGGGCAAAGAGACAGGGGCGGCGAGGGATCGCCTTGACCCGTTCGGCGGTGCGGCGGAAAGCCGACGTCGGCAGGCGAAATACCGGAAGCCGCGCCGGGGGAGCGAGCAGGAGCGGCGTGGGAATTTCTTCAGATGCTCGGACCGTCAGTGGGCGAGTGGTTTCCCGCCGGTCCGCTTCACGGGCGTCTTCACGCGCCGGGGGGTCTTCCGACCCAAGCTCGTCGCGGGCGAGTTCGGCGAACTCCCGGCGCTCTTCCAAGACCCGTTCAACGCTGATTCGAAGAGGCTCGCCGAACCGCGATGGTTCCACGGTCATCAACCGTCGCACCGCAAATGCCCCCTCGACTTCTCGAAGAAGCAGATCGACTTTCCGGTCGGGCTCATCTTCACCAAGGTCGGGTGTCATAGCGTCGAGTTCCGAAGCAAGGACAAGGAATTCACGGACTTCGGTCCGTTCAGGCTCCCGAGCCGCTTCCTCTCGTTCTACCAGGAGCAGGAGCGCGAGCGCGAGTTCCCAACGATCCGTCAACCGGACGTCCTCTCGGCGTTCGACGCCGCCTCGTTCTACCTCGACGTCGACCAGGAGCTCCGCGCGCGCGCCAAGCCGCGCTTCGTCTTCCTCGCGCTCCAGTCCGTCCCGGTCGCAGGCTCGTTCGTCGCGCAGTTCCAGCCGCTCCGGGAGATATCGCTCCAGCAGCAGTTCGAGCGGCCGGCGGAGCAGTAGCGGTGTAGGAAGAAGCGGCAGCAGGTCGGGAAGCTATGGGAGCCGCAGCAGTGGAAGGTCCGGCAGATCAAGTTCTCGGAGCGCAAGCCGCAGCTCCTCTCGTTCCGGTTCAAGCTCGCGCTCGTCTTTCGGCCGGGGGCGAAAGTAGCCCCAAAGAGAATAGATAACCGGTAGGGCTGCTTCTGCCGCGTCCCCAGGAAAACTTCCCTAAATTCACGGGCTCCTATCTTCTGATAGGAGCCTGTTTGTTTTTTAAGAGCGGAAGCGTTGTTCAGGAGGTTGTTTAGGAGACCCTTGTTTAAGAAACAATAATACCGGGCGTAGCCGACCACGTTGCTGGAGGTGGCATAGCGGGCCAATTCGGCTTTGGTCGCGCCCAGCTCCTTGGTGGCGGTCAGCATGGCGACGGCGGAGCCGTAGCCGCACATGGAGATCTTTTCCTGCTGCACGACCTCGTAGAGTTCCTGTGGGTTCAAGGCCAGGATCTTCTCAATCGCCTTTTCATCCTTGACGCGGGTGATAAGGTCCGGCTCGAAGTGGTTCATGTCGCTTGAGGCGATGAGGAAGATGGACCTCTCGAAGTCCTGTGTGACGGAGGCCAGCGCCCGCCCCAACTTTTCCAGCAAATCGAAATCACTTCCGCCGATGGTGATGGGAACAAATCGGAACTCGCTTTGAATAGTTTGGAGGAAGGGAAGTTGGACTTCAAGGGCGTGTTCGCCCACGTGCGCCAAGCTGTCTTCTTCGATGTCCGGATCGGCTTGGCAGAGGGCCTTGGCCAACTCCCGGTCGATCACGGCCTGACCGAGCGGGGTGGACCAGCAGCCCGACGACATGACGGCCAGCGGCTTTCCTCGGCCCGTGTGATTGGGGCAGAGCATGACGTAGGCCGAGTGCGGTTCCAGTCTCCGGTAGACAGCCCCGGCGACGTGCCTCGAATAGACGTAGCCGGCGTGAGGGACCACACACCCCTTGGCTCCGGACACTTTTTCAGCGGATGCAAAGCCTGCCCCCAGGAATTCGGCCAAGTCGCGGCCCAGGACTCGGGGGCTCGAAGGATAGAATCTGCCTGCGACGGCCGGCTGTCGAACCGATACCCCGTCCACGGGAAGAATGTAAGCCTGCCCTATTCCGGTGTCAAGAAGTGTTGCATGAAAAGCACTTATTTCCGGAGTGGGGTTGGAAACGGCGGCTCTTTTGGTCCTAGAAGTCGTCTCCTAAATGCGCGACATGACGCACCCGACGAGATGGCACGCTACCTCAAAGGCTTTAGCTGCTGAGGGTACAGTTCTGCTGAGTCTTTAACCCGGTTGCAGCGCCTTGTTAGGCAGCGCGACGGCTAACCGGCGACAGTGTACGCCAGCCAGACGCCGAAGCCACATGCGACGCCGCCCCAGAACCGGAAGAGTAAGGAGCCCCGGCGGGTCCACCAATCGAAAATTTTGCGGGAGCGCTCGAGCCCAACGAGTGGGGTGGCGAAACCACCGACGACGATGATCACGCCGAGGACGCGGAGGGCCCCTGGCGCGCGCGAATCCGGCGCCGCAAGAAAGAGCGCGATGCCTAAGAGGATCCGGAAAGCCCCGGCGGCGTAGAGTCCCGCCGGAGTTTGGACGGAGCGGCCAAATGCCACCAAGCGCCCGGGAGCCACAATGCCAAGGACACCCAAAGCAGCAACGAGAAGGCTGAGAATAACTGCTACGATTGTCATTTCACCTCCCAGCGTGCTGCCCGATATTGATTATTCTGTTCGGCTTAATATCCCACCTGCCCGCATCAGGCGCAAGCGGAATCGGCCAAGACTCTTCTCGGGTGGCGCATACATGGTGCGGTTTACCATGTGTGCGTTGAGATGCTTACCCGCCAGCTGCGGACTTAACCCCTCCCGTTCTTCGACGGAAATCTACGACTACCTGCGGCTGCTTTACGCCCGCATCGGCACGGTCTATTGCCGGAAATGCGGCCGCCCCACCCACTCCTCGATCCGCTTCAGGGCTTTTTGGATATTCACCACCGAATTGGCGTAGGAGAGACGAATAAAGCCTTCTCCGTGCGAGCCGAAGCCGGGGCCGGAGAGCGTGGCGACGCCGGCCTCGGGCAGCAGGCGGTCGGCCAGCTCTTGCGAAGAGAAGCCCGTGCCAGTGATGTTGGGGAAGGCGTAAAAGGCGCCGTGCGGCATGCGGCAGCGGAAACCGGGGATGCGGTTCAGCCCCTCGACGACGACGTTACGGCGGCGCTCGAACTCCTCTTTCATCTTGCGCGCGTGGGACTGGTCGCCGCGCAGCGCTTCCATTCCCGCCTGTTGCGTGAAGGAGGCCGTGCAGGAGTTCGAGTTCGTCATCAAGAGCGCCACTTTCCGCGCCACCGGCACGGGCATGACGCCGTAGCCGAGCCGCCAGCCGGTCATGGCATAGGTCTTCGAGAAGCCGTCCAGGATGACGGTCCGCTCCTTCATGCCGTCAAACTGGGTGATGCTGACGGGTTCGGCGTCGTAGATGATCTCGCGATAAATTTCATCGGAGAGGACGTTGATGTCGGTACCCGCTAACGTCCCGGCCAGGGCCTGAAGCTGCGCGCGCGTGATGACCGCGCCGGTGGGGTTGTTGGGCGAGTTCAAGATCACCAGGCGCGTCTTCTTGGTGATGAGGCTCTTCACTTCGTCCACGTCGAGGCCGAAGTCGAGTTCTTCTCGGTGAGGAAGAGAAATGGGCTTCGCGCCGACGAAGCGGACCATGGAGGCGTAGATGGGAAAGCCCGGGTCGGGGACCAGGACTTCGTCGCCCGGCTCGACCAGCGCCAGCATGGTGTAGAACATGATGGGCTTCGCGCCCGGCGTGACGACCACTTCATCCGGGTCGACCGCATTGCCGCGCGTGCGGCTGACCTGCTGGGCGATGGCCTGCCGGAGTTCGGGGAATCCCGCCGCCGGACCGTAGTGCGTCCAACCGTCGCGCAGCGCCTTGATGCCGGCCTCGACGATGTTCGGCGGGGTGGTAAAGTCCGGCTCGCCGATTTCAAGATGGACCACGTCCTTGCCTTCGGCCTCCAGCGCCCGCGCCTTCACCAGCACGTCAAAGGCGGATTCGGTTCCCAACTGGGAAATGCGTTCGGCTAATTTCATAATGATCTTCTCCGCTTACCTTTCCGGCATGAGTGACTCAGTCTCCCTCGCCGGCGCGGCGGTGTTTTTCCGAGAATCCGGCGACAATTTCGTTCCAGTGAATTGCCGCATAGTTTTCCGCCCGCCAGTCGGCGGCGGCGACGCCGAGGGCCTCAAGCGGGACGCTGTGGGCGAGGCCCAGCGACCGCATGCCCGCAGCGTCCGCGCCCGCAACGCCCGCCGGGGAGTCTTCGATAACGAGGCATTCGGTGGCCTGGAGCGTATCTGGGGAGAAAATCGGCTGCCGCCGGAGTTGTTCCAGCGTCAGCAGAAAGCAGGCCGGGTCGGGCTTCGAGGGGCCGAAGTCGTCGGCGCTGACCAGGACGGGAAACTTTTTGGTGAGGCCTATTTTTCCAAGCAGGTGGCTCACCTCGGAGCGGATGCTGCCGGTGGCGATGGCCAGCGGGTAGTCCTTGGATACTTGCTCGATGAAATCCAGCGCGCCGGGCAGGGGAGGTAAGCCGTCTTGGATGACTTCCATATAACGCTTGTTCTTCCACTCCAACAATTCTTCCAGCCGCGCCTCGGTCAGCTTGCCACCGTTCCGGCTGAAGAGAAGATTCAGCACGCCGCGGTCATGGAGGGCCAGATAGTCGCGAAAGTACTCCTCTTCGCTCAGGGTGAAGCCCTCCTTCGCGGCTAACTCCAGAAAAGCACGGTAGATGGTGGGCTCCGTGTCTACAATGATTCCGTCAAAATCGAAGATAATGGCTCTCAGCAAGGCGGCTCGACGCTCCCAGGGAATTGCAGTATCATACTCATTACGCAGAATCTTCTCAAGAGACCGGTCGGCTGTTGAGGGTCAAAGCCCATAGGAATCAAGCTTTTTCGAGTTGCAACGGGCATGGGTGTTTTGTTTCTCGGCCGGGTACAATGGCATCTAAAGGAAGAGGAGGAGGCCAAGACGGCGCGGGACGGGCTACAAATTTCGTTCCGCTGCCCGGTTTCCATTTTCGCTTCGCAGCACACCCGGAGATGTGGGGAATCGGCTTGAAAACAGGAGGAAGGTAAATGGGCCAGCTCGGCATACCCACAGCTTTTATCGCCGGAGTCGTTTCGTTTCTCTCACCCTGCGTGCTGCCCTTGGTGCCCGGTTACCTTTCCATGATCTCCGGGGCTTCACTCGACGAGTTGAAGTCCGGCGGGGACGCCAATCTGACCGTGCGGGTGGTCCGAAGCTCGCTGGCCTTCGTTGCGGGTTTCACTCTGGTCTTTGTGACGCTGGGCGCGACGGCCACCTGGGTGGGGTCATTCCTCCTGGCGCAGCGCTCGGTCTTTAACATTGTGGCCGGAGCCTTGGTGATTATCTTCGGTCTCCATCTGACCGGCCTGGTAAAGATTCCCTTCCTCTATCGGGAGGCGCGGGTCCATTCGCAAAATACGGGCCGAGGGCTTGTCGGTTCCTTTCTGATCGGACTGGCTTTTGCCTTCGGCTGGACGCCCTGCATCGGGCCGTTGCTGTCCGGCATCCTGGCCATCGCCGCCACGCGCGACACCGTCTATCAGGGGATGTTCCTGTTGATGATCTATTCGGCGGGCCTGGGGATTCCCTTCCTGCTGACGAGTCTGGGTTTGAGCCGCTTCCTGAAATTCTACACACGCTTCCGCACCCATTTGCGCGCGGTGGAGATCGCCTCCGGAGCGCTGCTGATTCTGATCGGCGCCTTGATTGCGAGCAACCAGCTCACGGTGCTGGTCAATTACCTGGATTTCTTGAACGTATTCACCCTCTAGAGGTCTTGATTGCATCCCATTCTTTGGAGCACCGATTATTTTCGACTGCCGACCTACGGAATCCTTTTGGCTGCGGGGTTGGGATTCGGCATCTGGACGGCAGGCCGATTGGGCGGGAGGGAGGGTCTCGACCGCGGCAAGCTGTTCGACCTCAGCACGTGGATGATCATTACAGGCATTCTGGGCGCAAAGGTCCTGATGATTCTCTCCCATGCCGATTACTACTTCCGCCGGCCGGGTGAGGTCTTCTCCTGGGCCATGTTGCAGGCTGGAGGGACCTTTTACGGGGGCTTTTTTGCGGCGCTGATCTTTGCGCTCTGGTATATCCGGGCGAACCGCTTGCCGCTCGGCAAGACGCTGGACGCCTACGCACCGGCCCTGGCGCTGGGTCATGCCGTCGGGCGGCTGGGGTGCTTTGCCGCCGGGTGCGATTACGGAAAGCCGACCGATCTGTTTCTGGGCGTGACGTTTACCGACCCGGCCAGCCATGACTTGGTTGGCATCCCCCTGGGCGTCGCGCTCCACCCGACGCAGCTCTACGAGGCGGCGGGCAATATGGTGATTTTCCTGGGGTTACTGTGGTCTCATAGGCGCAAAGCGAATGACGGAAACGTATTTCTCTGGTATCTTTTAGCTTACGGCGCATTGCGCTTCGGGGTGGAGTTCGTCCGCGGCGACCCGAACCGAGGGTATCTGTTCGGTGATCGCGTATCCCTGGCGCAGGCGATGGCTTTGGCGGCGATGGGAACGGCCGCGGGGCTGATGGTTTATTTTCGCAGGAGGCAGCAAGAAGCCTGAGTCCTTCTGTGGGTTCAAGAGAGGAGTTCGACGAGTGGGAAAAAAGAAGATTGTGGTAGGCGTTCTGGCGGCCGTGGGGCTGGTGGCGGCGCTCTTTTTGATCAACCGGTTCTGGATCGTTCCGGCGACGCAGAACTTGGGAGGAATGACGGACCATCCTCAGGCGCCCGACTTCGAGATGACGGCACTCGACGGCAGTTCGATCCGCCTGTCCGATTACAAGGGCAAGGTCGTGTTGCTCAATTTTTGGGCGACTTGGTGCGCGCCCTGCCTGGTGGAGATCCCCGACTTTGTCGAGCTGGTGAATCAGTACGGAGACGACGGGTTCGCCATTTTGGGAATTTCCATTGATGAAGGACCCGAGGAGAAGGTTCGGGAATTCTACGAAAGACATAAGATGAATTACCCGGTCGGGATCAATCCTTTGCTCGCCGACCTTTACGGCGGCGTGGTGGGAATCCCCACCAGCTTCCTCATCGGTCGTGACGGACGAATCTATGCCCGGCACATGGGCTTGGTTCCCCTTTCCAGGATCGAAGAGGGGATTCGAACTCTCTTGGCGCAGCAGAACGGTCAGGAGGTGGCCGACTTCAAACCCGTTGTGGGGGAGTCGGAGGAGCCGATCCAACTCGGCAACCCGAACGAGATTTACTCTGAAGTTCCCGGCGTCGATCTGAGTGAGTTGAGTGAGGAAGAGAAGGAAGCTTTCAAGGCGGCGTTGGCCGAAGGACAGTGCACCTGCCCTTGCGGGATGAACCTGCTCCAGTGCCGGGTGGAAGACAGCAGTTGCGGCGTGAGTTTGGAATTGGCCAAAAAGAAACTTGCCGAAATGCAAGGGAAGGAGTCTTAGGGTGGCGGTTTTGGCCGGCGAAGGAAAAGTCAATTCTCTTGGCAAGGGATCCTTCTCCTGCGTCCTTGTCCTTGCCGCGCTGGCGGTTGCGCTCTGGGCGCCCGCATGCTTCGCCAAGCCGGGGAAGAGCGTGATCGAGGTGAAACTTCTGACCGCCACCGACGCTGCCCCTCCCGGCGCTGCGTTGCAGGTTGTCGCTGTTGCGGAAATTCACGACGGGTATCACATTAACGACCACCGTCCCACGCTCGACTACCTGATTCCCACCGTGCTCAAATGGGATTCCCACTCCGGGGTGACGCCCGGCGAGGCGGTGTATCCGGCGGGAGAAATGCGCAAGTTTGCCTTTTCCAGCACACACCTCTCCGTTTACCAAGGGAGAGTGTTAATCGGCGCCACGCTGCGGCTCGATGCCGACCTCGAGCCCGGCGAGTATGAACTGACCGGACGGCTCTCCTATCAGGCCTGTACCAACACCGCTTGTCTTCCTCCCTCGCGGGAACCCTTCCGGCTGCGGCTGAAGGTGGTTCCGCAGGGGAGCGCCCTGAAGCGCCTTGACGAAGAGACTTTTCGACAAGTCGAATTTCCATGAACCCGGAATCTTCGTCTGTGTCTGTGGCCTCGGGGTCCCTGCCGGCTTCCTCGGACCCTTGTCTTTGCGGGAGCGGGCAGCCGTACGGGAAGTGCTGCGGCAAGCAAGCGGCGTCGGACCGGATTCCCGAGCCGGCCAAGGCCGTCAGGGCCGGAATTCTCCTGGCGTCCCTGGTTCTTGTCGCTTGGCTGCTGAATCCTTCCGATCCCGCCCTGGAACCCGCGCCGCTCAATCTTGACGCCGAAACTGCGCCGGCCCCAGGCGCCGAGAGTCCCTCGGAGATTCTCCCCACCAATTTTACGGATTTACCGGAGGTGGACCTGGGGAAGCTCGAGGCCAACCAAAAAAGGAGAATCTTGCTGCGGTTGAATACGGAGCCCTGTCCCTGCGGTTGCGGCAACAACCTGGCCGGTTGCCGTGTGACGCATTCCATCTGCCGAATCTCGGCGGAACTAGCGAAACGGTACCTGGAGCGGGCGGCTGCTTTGAGCGGGCCGTAACGGTCGAGTCCCTTTCTTTCCTTCCCTAGTGGCCGCCGGAAAACAGCCGAGAGAACCATCTCTTCTTTGAGGTGCGCGGGTCGAGCGGCTTGCGGCCGGCGGGTAGATCATTCCCGTCAATCATGGCTTGCGGGTTCGCGCGGAAAAGCTCTTCGGCCGTCCGGTCGCCGTATTTTTTCCGGATCTCCTCGTGGCAGGGTGTAAGCCGAGGCGGGCGGGATGTCGTGTTGTGGGCATCGCTGGCGACGGCGTGTACAAGATGGTGCTCCAGCAACTTCCGTGCCGCCTTCTGCGCTTGGGGGCCGAACTTTCCCATCACCGACTGCGCGGTAATCTGCACGGAACAACCTGCCTGCACCCAGTCGTAGAGAACTTCCGGGTGGTTCTGGAGAAAATAGGTTCTTTCCGGATGGGTAATGACGGGGACGATGTCGGCGGAGTGCAATTCAAAGAAAATCTGCCGGATATTCCGGGGAACGACCATCTCGTCGAATTCCACCAGCAGATGGTTTCTCCCGTTGAGCGTAAACTGGTTTCGGTCTTCGCGGACGGCGCGGAGATTTTCATACGAGAAATGAAAATCGCATCCGGGAAGGATTTGCAGCGTTTCGCCGACGGCGGCCTGCAACTCGGCGATTTTCGCCTTATTGGTTTCCGGGTCGAAGGGAAAACGGACGTTGCAGTGCGGCGAGGCGACCATGTGGGTGATGCCGTCGTCGGCGGCCATCCGGCACATCTTTACCGATTCCTCCAGCGAGGCGCCGCCGTCGTCGAGCCCCGGCAGGATGTGGCTGTGGATGTCAATCATGGGGCATCGGGAGATTTCGGCGTCGATTTCATAGAGGCAGTTGGAGGGTGATGCGAACGGGAAAGAGGCAAGGCCGGGTGAAGTTGCGCAATAGAAATCCGGCCCTCCCTCGAGACCGGATGGGCAGTCCGGCCGGCCCCTAACCGACGTGCTTCAAATGCCAGAGGAGGCCGACCAGCGTTTAACCGTCCCGGATCTTGCCCTTTTGCAGAAAGTCGCGGAGTTCGCGTTTTGAGAACCATCGAGTCCGAATCCGTTCATCTTCCTCCGGAGCCGCTGGGGACTGCTTCAACTCTGTGGCGCGGACCAAGTGCATCTTCTCGTCCAGGAAACCCGGACTGGGGAAGAAGGTCAGCAGGGGCGCCAGCTTCCCGGCTCGAAGACCCGTCTCCTCTTTTAATTCCCTCCGCGACGCCTGCGCTACGGACTCGCCGGGCTCAATGCGTCCGGCGGCCAGTTCCCAAAGAAATCGGCCCACCGCGTAGCGAAACTGCCTTACCAGAAGTATTTTGCCGGAGGAATGGACGGGTAGAAGCACCACGGAGCCGGTGTGGCGGACTACTTCACGAACGGCTTCGACGCCTCCCGGTTCGGCCACGCGGTCCACATCAAGCCGAATAATACGGCCCTGATAGATGGTCTTGGAGCGGAGCTGGCGCGCCCTCGGCCCCGTCGTCATCACCCGAGCGGGGAAGTGAGGCCGCCGACGTTCATCATGGACCGGCGTCGCTTACCCCGGGAATTTCGAAGGCTTCTATAACGGCCTTGGCGGCCTTTGGCGAGCGCGCCTTTTTCAGTGTCTCCGCCAACTCCTTGAGCTTTTCACCCTCAAGGGTTGCGGCCTCGCGCTTGGCTTCCAACTCCGCGCGCAGCTTCTTGGTCGTGGTCGGTTCCTGGGCAGCCGTTTCGTAGCAAGCAACTGCCGTTTCCACCGCAAGGGACCAGAAAGTGAGGAAATTTTGCCCCGTGTTTCGGTGGTACTGCCGCTCGAAATCGCCCAACCTTTCCTGTTTTACGGTTGCCGTCAGGTCGGTGAGCTCTTTCCGGTAATGATTGGGCATTGCCTCTTCATCCACACAGGGCGGTGGAAGGTCCTCCGCTTTCTCTTTCTTCTTGAGCGCGAAGAGGTTCGTGGTGCCTAGAATTAAGGCCAGAACGAGAAAAAACCGCATGACATGTCCTCCTCTCGGCCCCGTTGTCCGGTCCTGCGCTCCTCGCCGGGTCCTGCCGAGGATAAGGACAACGGTCCATCTTGAAGGGTGGTCTCTTTCCCCCCATCGTAGCACAGAGCCGACCCCGAAGATTCAACTTTTACCAAATACTTGGTTCTGGACTATAATAGGCTCTCCGGCCTGATAGGAGTTGTGGAGAGGCCCCCAGGGGGTATCGATGAAAATCCGTGCGCTGATTGTGGACGATGAGCGGCCCGCTCGCGAGGAGGTGGCCTATCTTTTGAAGGATTTCCCGGAGGTGGAAGTTGTCGGGCAGGCTGGGAACGGACTGGAAGCCGTGCAATTGGTCCGCGAGCTTGCGCCCCAACTAGTTTTTCTGGACGTGCAGATGCCGGGCCTGGACGGGCTGGGGGTGGTTCGCCGACTGGTGGATAAAATGGACAAGAAAGTTCTTCTTCCTCATTTCGTCTTCGCCACCGCCTTCGACAACTACGCCGTGAAGGCGTTTGAAGTGAACGCGATCGATTATCTGCTGAAGCCGATTGCGAAGGCGAGATTGGGCAAGGCGCTGGAGCGCACTCGCCGCCTCCTGAACGGAAGGGAGCCGGCGCAGGAGAAGATCGACCTGCTCGTCCGCATGGTTCAGGAGTACCCCACGTTGCCGAAGACGCGCCTGATGGTCAAGAGCACCGGCCGCATGTTGCTGGTCGGTGCCGAAGACCTCGTTTTCGCCACCATCAACGACGGGTTGATCAGCATCCACACGCGCGAGATGGATGGCCAATCGAACTTCCGAACGCTCGAAGAACTTCAGAACAACCTGGACGAGCGCACCTTCTGGCGCGTTCATCGTTCCTACCTGATCAATATCAACGGCATCAAGGAAGTGATTCCTTGGTTCAAGAGTTCCTACCAGCTTCGCATGGATGACCGCCGAAATACGGAGATTCCCGTCAGCCGCGCCCAGACGCGTCGTCTCCGCGAGCTTTTCAATTTGTAGAAGCTTCTTTTCGCCCTCCCCCGGTTCGCTTCCGTTCTTTTCGAGCGGAGAAATGCCGCTCGATGGCTCGAACCAAGCCGGGCATGGTGTACTCGGTGGCCTCGACGTCGGGCGGGAGGCCCAGTTCCTTCAGTGTGGCGGAAGTGATCGGGCCGATGGCGGCCACGGCCACGGCCTCCAGCAGTTTCTGCGCTTCGCTCTGGCCCGTCAGCTTCACGAAATTTTTCGCTGTCGAGGAACTGGTGAAGGTAATCATCGAGGGTTTCCGCGCAAAGAGCCGCTTTACGGTTTCGGCTCCCTGCGAGGGCGAAACGGTGACGTAGGCTTCCACCACGTCGACCTTTGCGCCCCGCTTCCGAAGCACGTTCGGGAGCATGTCCCGCGCCACGCGCGCGCGGGGAATGAGGAACCTCTTTCCTTTCAAGCGCACCCCGCGAAGAGCTTCCAGCAATCCCTCCGCCGCGTACTCTTTCGGTACAAAGTCCGGGCGCACGCCGTGCATCTCCAGGGCCCCGGCCGTTCCCGGCCCGATGGCGCCGATCTTCAGATTTCCCAGCACCCGTGTGTCCCCGCCGCGGGCCTTCAGGCGGGCGAAGAAATTTTCCACGCCATGGACGGACGTGACCAATAGATAGTGGTAGTTCTTGATCTGCCGGACGGCGGAATCGAGCGCTGCCCAGGTTTCCGGTTTCCGGATTTCGATGGTGGGGAACTCGATTACCTGCGCCCCCCGCTCGGTCAACTGGTCGGCCAGCATCCGGGCCTGCCCGCGCGCGCGCGTGATCATAATCTGCCGGCCGAACAGCGGGAGCTGTTCATACCAATTCAACTCTTTTCCTAACGCCGCCACTTCCCCGACGACGATGATAATCGGGGAATCCATCCCTGAGGCTTTCCCGGCAATATCGGCCAGCGTCCCGCGGACCACCTCCTGTTCCGGCTTTGTGCCCCAGCGGATGACCGTGGCCGGCGTCTCACGCTTCCGCCCGTGGGCGATGAGCGAAGAGACAATCTCCGCCAGTTTCCCGGCTCCCATGAGGAAGACCAGTGTGTTGATGCCGGTGGAAATCTTTCCCCAATCAACCGCCGTAGGGTGTTTCGAGGGGTCCTCATGCCCGGTCAGGAAGGCGACGCTCGAGCTGTAGGCACGGTGGGTGAGGGGAATGCCCGCATAGGCCGGCACGCCGTGGCCGGCGGAGACGCCGGGGACGACCTCCCACGGGATGCCCGCCCGGGTCAAGGCCTCCGCTTCCTCGCCGCCGCGTCCGAAGATGAACGGGTCGCCTCCCTTCAGCCGGACCACCGTCATGCCGTGGCGGGCGCGGTCCACCAGGAGACGATGGATCTCCTTCTGCGTGGTCGCCGGTTCGCCTTCCGTCTTGCTCACCAGGATGCAAAAAGCGCCCTTCGGCGCAAGTGAAATAAGGTCCGGATTGACCAGCGAGTCATAGACCACGCAGTCGGCACGCTCCAGGATGGCCTTGCCTTTGAGCGTCAGCAGGCCGGGGTCGCCGGGACCTGCACCCACCAGATAGACTTTTCCCGTTTCAGGCATAGGGTTTTTTCCCGACTGCTCCGTGCAAATGCCTCATTCTACCTGGGAGGCACGGGGAAAGGGTAGAGTCGGAAAGGGGATTCTTCATTCTGAGAATGGCCGGATCAATTCCTCGGCGCCCTGAGCCAACAGCCTTTCGGCCAAAGAAATTCCCGCCTGTTCGGGCGTGTCGGGTTCGCCTTCGATTTCCGCGCGCAGCAAGCGCTTTCCTTCCGGGTCCGCGACGATCCCTCGTAAATGAAGCGTTCCGTTTTTCGTGAGCGTCCCGTGCGCGGCGATGGGAATTCGGCAGCCGCCCCCCAATCGCCGCAGGAAGATTCGTTCGGCCTCGGTCGTGGTCCGGGTGGGCCCGTGGTCGAGCGCGCGGACGAGCTTGGCCGTTTCGCCATCCGCCGAGCGGATTTCAACCGCCACCACGCCCTGTCCCACAGCGGGGCAGACCGCCTCAGGAGGAAAATATTCCGTGATGCGCTCTTTCAAGCCGAGCCGATGCACCCCAGCGGCGGCCACCACCACGGCGTCGTAATCGCCGCGTTCAAGTTTCCGGATTCGCGTATCCAGGTTGCCGCGGATGTCTTCGAACTCGAGTTCCGGGCGCAGGCGACGCAATTGCGCCTGCCGCCGAAGGCTGCTGGTGCCGACCCGGCTGCCGGGAGCGAGGTCCGCAAACCGCTTTACCTCCGGTGCAATCAGCACATCGCGCGGGTCTTCGCGTTCCAGATAGGCGGCCGGCTGCAACCCTTCCGGCTGGTCGTTCGGCAGGTCCTTTAAGCTGTGGACGGCTAAATGGGCTTCGCCCGTGAGCAGCGCCTCTTCAATCTCCTTGATAAAGACGCCCTTGGTTCCCGAGCGCGTCAGCAAGAGTTCTGGCTGCTTGTCGCCGGTGGTTTGGATCACGCGGATTTCGGCTTCGAGGGAGTGCGCCTCCGTAAGACGGTTCTTCACCCAGTTGGCCTGCCAGAGGGCCAGAGCGCTCCCCCGCGTGGCGATGACGAGACGAGGTTTCTTCACCAGAAGCATTCCCTTTCCTTGACCTGGGCGTGTCCCTTCACCCTTGCTGGAAAACGGAAGAGGTTCCCGGCGCCGGATTAATCGGAGATGCCGAACACCTTCCGCACCGCGTTGATCAAGGCGCTTCGTTCCCCCTTTCCGGCCGCGTCTTTCAGCTCGGTAATCGGGCCGTGCAGAATTTTGTTCACAATGCCTTGGGTCAGCGCCTCGACCCCGTGCCACTGTTCCGCGGTCAGGTCGCCCAGCCGGCCGCGCATGTGCTCCGTCTCCCGGCGGCGAATTCGATTCAGATGATCTCCCAGCGCGCAGATGGTCGGCGCAACTTCGCGCGACGCGATCCGGCGCATCGTCCGCTCGACTTCTTGTTGGATGATCTGCTCGGCCCACTGCGCTTCGCGTTCCCTCTGCTTGCGATTGGCCCCGACCACCTGCTCCAGATCGTCAATGTCATAGAGGAAGGCGTTCTCCAGCTCGTCGACGCGGGAGTCGATGTCGCGCGGCACGGCGATATCCACCAGGAACACGGGCCGGTTGCGGCGGGCGGCCAGCATTCGTTCGACCTGTGTCTTATCGATGATGGTGTGGGGAGAGCCGGTGGAGCTGATGATGATGTCGGCGCGGGGAAGGGCGTCATGGAGCTCATCGAAACGGATGGCCGTACCGCCGAAGGCGCGCGCCAGCTCCACGGCCCGCTGGTAGGTGCGGTTGCTGACCAGAATCGAGCCGGCGCCGCTGCCGAGCAGGTGCTGGGCGGCCAGCTCGCTCATCTTTCCCGCGCCGATGACCAAGATGGTGCGGTCTTGAAGGTCGCCAAAGATCTTTTTGGCAAGCTCGACGGCGGCCGAGGAGATGGAGACGGCTGAGGTGCCGATGGAGGTCTCGCGCCGCACCTTGCGGGCGGTGGCCAGCGCGTGGCTCATCACCTCCTGAAGGAGGCCGTTGACGGCGCCGGCTTCCTGCGCCGCCGTGAAGGCCTGTTTTACCTGGCCCAGAATTTGCGGCTCGCCCAGCACCATGGAGTCGAGGCTGGAAGCGACACGGAAGACGTGGCGGATCGATTCGGATTGTTCGAAGCGGTAGAAGTAGTTTTGGATGGAATCGAACGGCCGCCGGTAGTAGTCGGCTACGAATTCCTGGATGGGATATCCGGTTCCGGGAGCCTCTTTCGTATGGGCAAAAAATTCCACCCGGTTGCAGGTGGAGAGGATCAACCCTTCCTCGATGCCGGGATGGCGGCTGAGCAAGCGGTCGGCTCGGCCCAGCTCGGCGTCGGGAACATGAAACTTTTCACGAACTTCGACCGGAGCCGTCCGATGATTTAAGCCGAGCAGTACGAGACTCATAGAATCCTGTGAGAGAGCGACTTACGACTTCCCCTCCAAGTTGGGGAAGAATCCATGCACGCCGCTCACGTAGGAGATAACCAAAAAAGTAAACATCAAGGCTGCAAATCCGGCCATCGCGAAGTAAGCAGCCCGACGCCCGCGGAGCCGCCCAGCCACGCGGGAAGCAAAAATCGCCAGATAGCCCAACCACGTTAGAACCGAGGCAATAATCTTCCAGTCAAGCCCCCAGGGGCCCTCCCAGGTGGTGCCGGCCCAGATGAAGCCGGTGATGATCCCCAGCGTCATAAACGGCATTCCCACCACCAGCGTCCGGTGCGCCAGCGCGTCCAAGGCTTCCAGTGAGGGCAGCCGGTGGTAGAATGCCCATGGCTTTTTCGATTTCAATTCTCGTTCTTGCATCAAATACATTACCGAGGCGATAAACGTCAGAAACAGAGCGGCATAGCCCACGAAGAGGGCGCTGATATGCAGTACCATCCATCGGGTGCGGAACGGCGCTGAGGAGAAATCGAGATCGCCTTGCAGAGCGGAAGTGAGCGTCAGCAGAAAGACAACCGGCAGGACGAAGATCGCCAGCGGCATGATGCGATACTTCCAGTAGCCGACGAGAAACGCCGCGCAGGCCATGAAGGCCAGCACGGAGAGAAACCCGCTCACGTTCGTGAGCGGCGGCCGATCAAAGGCCAGGGCGGCGGTCATTAAGCCCGCCAGATGTGAGAGCAGACCGGCCCCGACGGCCATCAGCGTCGCCGGGCTCAGTTTGACCCGCCGCTGAATCACCGAGGGAAAGGACGAAACAATCGCCAAGCCGTAGAATCCGAGAGCTGTCCAGACCAGAGTGCTGCTCACCGCCAAAGACTCCAAATTGAATTACTTAATTATAGCACTCGGAAAATTTTCCGGTACTCGGAGCCGTACGGTTGTTGAAGTTTCCGGAGCGGTTCTGGTTGAAGTGGCGGAGGCCTGCTGAGGCCGCCGCTCAGCGGCGACCCGGAAAGTGGGGCGAATTCGTCCGGGCCCCTTCCATAATCTCGGTGATTCGGCCGGTCACGTCGGCATGCTGCGCAGCGACGTTGGTCTTCTCGCCGAGGTCCGTTTTTAGGTTGTAGAGTTCGATCGGGGTGGTGGGATTGGTGTCGCCCGCGCCGTATTCAAGCGCAATCCGTTCGCGCCGCCCCACAAAAGAGAGATCAAATAGGTCGAGAAGATTCATGATGGTATGGAGGCGCCGTTCCCAGATTATAGTTCAGGCGGCGGGGAGTCAAGGAGGGGCAGGGAGTTGAGCCGAAGAACTGGCGCGCCTGGCAGGATTCGAACCTGCGGCCTCTGGTTCCGGAGACCAGCGCTCTATCCACTGAGCTACAGGCGCACGGGGCAAATAAAAATCTTTTTGAATTGTAGTGGCTGGGTCCTAGAGGGTCAAGCAAGCGATGCTGGGGACGAACTACGCAACTCGGCTGCGTGCCGCTGGATTTTCCTGACCGCCGCGGTGATCTGGTCCGTCGTCGCCGACCTTCTGGTGACGCCATTCGGCCAGATGCGCCTGGCAGGCGTCCTCAATGACGGGCAGGCGCTGCTTGCGGGCAACGGCCAGAATCGTATCAAGGTCGGCGACGGCCCCGCCCAGGTGAACCGGTCGGCGTTGCTGCCGACAATGGCGCCGCCTTCGCCGCTGTTGAGATGCTTCGATGCCTGAAAGCTGAAGCAACCGATCTCGGTGAAGGTTCGTGTTTTTTGAGTGAGGTAAGGAAGAGAATTTATTTTAAGGAGAAGGCCATGCCACTGATCAAAAGAGGAATAACTGCCCGGCAACGGGTGGCCAACCGCCGCAACAGTTTAAAATCGACCGGCCCGCGAACGGCGACGGGGAAGCGGAACGCAAGCCGCAACGCTCTTCGTCACGGCCTGTTTGCGAAGTCCTCAGAGGAGACCTTCCGGCAACTAGGGGAGGACCCGGCGGATTTTCAGGCGCTGGTCGATTCCCTCCGGGGAACGTTTCGTCCCGAAGACGGATTCGAAGAGATGCTCGTCGAGGACATGGCCGTATGCCGTTGGCGGCTCAACCGTCTGCTACGCGCCGAGTCGGCGATTCAGGTGTGGGACAAGCACCGGTTCGAATTCGACCGGAAGCGAAAGGACGCTTTGAACGGCGAGCAGCGACTTTCGGGAAAGCCAGATGGAGGTTTTTTCCAATTACGGTTACTCAGGACTTCCGGACTCTCCTCATAAATTCTCGCAGATCCTTTCTCTTCTTCGTGATTTAAAGGATGCGGCTCAAGAAACTGGGGTTGACGAACAGAACAAGGTTGTTCTTGAAGTGGTGTACGGCGAAATTCCTAGCATGGCGGGCATCTCGCTCCTCGCGACGCTCGATAGTTGGATCAAGGAAACCAAGAGCAAGAAGCAGGCATCTAGGTGGATTCCACCGCCATTCTTTTCTTCGGCAAATAAGCGAGGAAATTAGGTCGTTTGAAAGTTTGGCCAAGCTCTGCGAGGAAAAGGAAGAGCATATATCCCGCTGCCAGAGCATTGCTCTTCCGCTGCCTGATCCGGAAAATATGGAGAGGAGTCTGCGTTACGAGGCGGCCTTGGAGCGCCAATTTGAGCGCAAAGTCCAGCAGTTGGTCAGTTGGCGCCGAGAAAAAGGAAAGGCTACTCCGGCGGGGATTTCAGATAACTGAAATTTCCAGCGCGAACTTCGCAGAAACAACGTCCAAAATCGGCCTACCGATTGTCTCGTATCCTCTCAACCCTTTCCCAGATCGGAATCCGGTCGATCTTATTCAAGACGAAGACCATCGAAGCGCGGGTCTCTTTCTCGCGCCAGCCGTCGAGATACCGGTAGCGGTGCGGGCAGGCGAGATATTGACTGATCTGAGTGAAGCTATATGCCATAGATTTGATCTCTTTCCTTGGAGCGGTTGGATGGAGGCACGGATAGGTCCTCCCATTGATCGGCCCTAGGTCTTGGGAGACCGTGCGCCCCGTCCCCGGCCCATGTAACGGAAGCCTGAGGCGACCGCCGCCTCCGGATCATAGACGTTTCTTGAATCGAGCAGCACGTCGCCTTTCATCACCCGGCGCATTTCGGCCAGATCGAGATGCCGGAATTCATTCCATTCGGTCAACACCGCCACGGCGTCGGCATCTGTGGCCGCCTCATAGGGGTCCGGGCAGATCCGGACGGTTTCCGGCGAGAAGGCCTCTTCGGCGTCCTGACGAATCGACGGGTCGTGGGCACGAATCTTGGCGCCCTCCGTCTGGAGAGCTTGGATGAAATCGAGCGCGGGGGATTGGCGAACGTCGTCCGTGAGGGGTTTATAGGTAAGACCCAGCACGGCGACGGTTTGGCCCTGAAGGGTGCTGAGCATCTCTTTCAGCTTTCCCACCAGGTACGTGCCGAGCGTTCGATTTGTTTTGATCGTTCCCTCCAGCAGAGGCAGGCGGCAACCGTGTTCACGGCCGATTTCGACCAGGGTTCGGGTGTCCTTGGGAAGGCAGGAGCCTCCGAACCCGGGCCCCGGGTGGAGAAACTTCGGTCCGATTCTCTTATCCAGCCCCAGCCCTTTCGCAATGGCGTGCGCGTCGGTGCCGGTCGCGTCGCACAGGTTGGCCATTTCGTTGATGAAGCTGATCTTGGTGGCGAGAAAGGCGTTGGCCGCGTACTTGATCATCTCCGCCGTGGCGTTGTCGGAAATGATGAAGGGGGTATCCAGCAGATAGAGAGGGCGGTAGATATCCCGGATAATGGCGAGCGCCCGCTGATTCATTCCCCCTAGAACCACCCGGTCCGGTCTCATGAAGTTTTCGATGGCCGAACCTTCTCGGAGAAATTCCGGGTTGGAGATGACGTCGAAAGGCTGCTTGGTAAGCTGCTCCAACTCGGATGTCACTCGGGCAGCCGTGCCCACTGGGACCGTGCTCTTGATGACCAGCACCTTGTATTCGTTGATCACACGGGCGATATCTTTTACCACATGAAAGAGCGCCGTGAGGTCCGGTTTTCCCGGCGAGATTTCATCCGTGCCGACGGCGATGAACAACACCAAGGATTTTTTCACCGCTTCGGCCGGATCGGTGGTAAAGCTTAATCGGGAGGCTGCTTGGTTTTTCCTCACCAGTTCCTGTAATCCCGGTTCGTAAAATGGGACCTTTCCGCCCTCGAGGGCGGAAATCTTGCGCTCGTCCGAATCGACGCAGCAAACATTGAGACCGAAATCTGCAAAGCCGGCGCCCGCGACCAACCCGACTCGTCCCGTTCCAATGATGGCGATGTTCATAAATACTCCGAAAAATTTTCCCGCTTCGGATTCCGCGCAGACCCCGGCGCCTGGCAGCGGCAGCGAAACGGGGCTAGGAAACCAGCCCCAACTTTTGAAAATATTCCACCGTACGGCGCAGGCCGTCGTCGAATTGGACCGCGGGCCTGTAACCCAGAATCCTCCGGGCGCGGGCGATGCTGGCGAGCGTGGTGCGGACGTCCCCCTGGCGGCGCGGCGTGTGGCGGCGTCCCGGGTCTTTCCCGATGATCTTCACAATCCGCTTTGCCACCTCCAGCACGGTGATGCCTCGTCCTCCGGCGATGTTGAAGACTTGGCCGGAAGCCTTCGGCGCCAGGGCCGCCAGCAGGTTCGCCTGCGCCACGTCACCGACATAGGTGAAGTCGCGCGACTGCTTTCCGTCCCAGTGCACTTCGAACGGCTCGCCGCGGCCCAGTTGTGACAGAAAGCCGGGGATCAGAGCCGAGTAGAGCGATTCGGGGTCCTGATTCGGTCCATAGACGTTGAAGTAGCGGAGGCTGACGGTTTCCAGGCCGAAGGTCTTCGCGTAGGTCTGGCAGTAGTGCTCCCCGGCGAGCTTCGATACCGCATAGGGTGAGAAGGGCATAGGCGTATGGTCTTCTCTCTGCGGCATCTTCTTGCTGTCTCCGTAGGCCGAAGAGGACGAGGCGTAGACCAGGCGGCGTACCCCGGTCTTGTGAGCGGCCTGGAGCATGTTCAAGGTCCCGGTGACGTTGACCTCGTTCGTTACCTGCGGTTCATCCACCGAGCGCGGCACCGAGCGGAGAGCCGCCTGATGAAAGACGTAGTCGACGCCTCGGCAGGCATGTTCGCAGTCGATAAGGCTTCGGATGTCGCCTTCGACCAACTCAATGTCTGAGGCGGAGAGACCGCTGAGGTGCTCCCGCTTGCCGGCGGAAAAATTGTCGAGGATTCGAACGGTCCACTTCCGCCGGAGCAATTCGGCGACGATGTTCGAACCGATAAAACCGGCCCCGCCGGTGACCAGCGCGGTAGGTTTTTTTGCCAAAGTCTTCCCTAATCCCCCTTTTTGAAAACCTCGGCTTCCCAACTTCGGAACCGCGGCAGACGTAAATCTAACGGTTCAAGGTGTTCCGCGCAAGTGCCGAGATGTAGGTAGGGTGGAAATCAGGGAAGAAACCACGTTATGTTGTTGCTCCCGAAGCCGGGGAAAATGATCCTAGGCCGAGTTCGGGCGGATTCAAACCGGTAAGTTGAGTGGAGGGGGAATGGCCAGCGAGCAGGGCAGCAGAGATGGGAAAACCACCATAGGGATTATCGGTTTAGGCTACGTGGGCCTGCCGCTGATGATGGAGTTCGCCCGCGCAGGCTTTGCGGTGACGGGTTTCGATACGGATGAAAAGAAGATTAACGCGCTCAACTCCGGGCGCAGTTACATCACCTATATTCCCTCCGAGGATGTCGCCCGGCTTCGTGCGGCCAAGAAACTATTCCGCCACCGGCGATCTTCGCGCTCTCTCGCAGGTTGACGCCGTCATCATCTGCGTTCCCACGCCTCTGAGGGAACGCAAGGAGCCGGACCTGCGGTTCGTGGAGACCTCCCGCACCATCAGCCGCCATCTGCAGAAGGGCCAGTTGATCGTGCTGGAAAGCACCACCTACCCGGGAACGACCGATGAGCTGGTGCTGCCCATCTTGGAGGAGAGCGGATTGAAAGTGGGGGCAATCTGACTTCTACTTGGCGTGTTCGCCCGAGCGGGTCGACCCCGGTAACGAGAAATTTCCCCTATCCAAAGCGCCGAAGGTGGTGGGCGGCATCAATGCGGAAAGCACCCAGCTGGCCACGCTTCTCTACGACCGGATTGTGGAGCGCACGGTGCTGGTCACCTCGCCGCGCGAAGCCGAGATGTGCAAGTTGCTGGAGAACATCTACCGCTCGGCCAACATCGCTCTGGTGAATGAGATGAAGCTGCTCTGCCTTCGCATGGGCATCGACGTGTGGGAGGTGATCCGTGCCGCCTCGACCAAGCCCTACAGGTTCTCGACGTTTTATCCGGGTCCGGGGGGCTGGGGGGGCACTGTATTCCCATCGACCCGTTTTATCTGGCCTGGAAAGCGAAGGAGTACGACCTCTCGATGCGATTCATCGAACTGGCCGGAGAGGTGAATACGGCCATGCCGTATCATGTGGTGGACGCTATCGGACGAGCGCTGAACGAGAACGAGCGCAGCATCCGCGGCTCAAAAATCCTGCTGCTGGGAATGGCCTACAAAAAGAACGTGGACGACGTGCGCGAATCGCCCGCCTTGAAGATCATGGAACTGCTGCTGGAGCGAGGCGGCGAAGTGGACTACAACGACCCGTATGTTCCCCAGCTCCACAAGATGCGCAAATGGGACTTCTCCCACCTATCTTCCGTTTCGATGGACGGCGGCCGCCTGGCCGACTACCACTGCGTCGTCATCGTGACCGACCACGACTGCTACGACTTCGAAAAGCTGGTCCGCGAAGCGACCCTCGTCGTCGATACCCGCAATGTCACGCGGAATGTGAAAACAGGAAGGGAAAAGATAAGATACTGTTGAGGCCCGGTGGCTAATGACCCAGACCAGTCCGCGGCGGCAAACGTAGGCGGCGATATCCTTTCATCCCTCTTCAAAATCCGATAACCTGTGAGCTTCCGGCTTAGGGCGATACCGGACTAGTCTGCCGGACGTCCTTCCATTGGGTCTCAAAATAATTATGTGTGGAATTTGCGGAATCTATAACTTCGGCTCCGGGGCTCCGGTGGAAGAGGCGGCGCTCCGTTCCGCCACACGTGCCTTGGCCCATCGCGGCCCTGACGATGAAGGTCATTACGTGGAAGGCGCCCTGGGATTGGGCAATCGCCGGTTGAGCATTATCGATCTCGCCGGAGGGCATCAGCCGATCGCGAATGAAGATAAGTCCGTCTGGATTACCTTGAATGGAGAAATCTACAACTATCGTAGTTTGCGCGAAGAACTGATCGGCCGCGGGCACCGCTTCGCTACCGAATCGGATACAGAAACGATCGTTCACCTCTATGAAGATTTCGGCATCGAGTGCCTCAGCCGATTGCGGGGCGTCTTTGCCTTTGCCCTTTGGGACAAGCGGCGGCGGCGGTTGCTGGTGGCTCGCGACCGGCTCGGCGTGAAGCCTCTCTTCTATGCAGAGGGACCGCAGGGGATCGCTTTTGCCTCCGAACTCCGCGCTCTTCGTTTTCTCGCTCCCGATCGGTTTGAGACCGACCCGCAGGCCGTCTACGATTTTTTCGCCTTCCGATATGTTCCCGGCCCGGGCACCTTCTACCGAGGCGTCAAGAAGCTCTTGCCGGGGCACTTTCTAGACATTACGCCCGAAGGGGCTCACCTGCACCAATACTGGGACAGTGCCGCCATTGAAGAACAGCCCGGCTGCGCGGCGGATTACGCAGAGCAGGTGCTCGCGAAGCTTCGCGAGTCGGTCGGGTTGCGGCTGATCAGCGACGTGCCTTTGGGCGTCTTCTTGAGCGGAGGGGCCGATTCGAGCGCTGTGGTGAGCCTGATGGCGGAGCATGACCACCGTCCCCTGCGTACCTTCTCGGTCGGTTTTGCCGACCCGGCCTTTGACGAACGGCCCTACGCGCGGCAGATCGCCGCCCGTTACGAGACCGAGCACGACGAAGTCACCGTCGAGCCAAAAGACATCCTGGAACATCTGCCCCGGTTGATCGAATTGCGGGATGAGCCGATTGCCGAGCCGACCGACATCCCGCTCTATCTTCTGTCCCGTCTCGCCGCGCAAAAAGTCAAGGTGGTGCTGGCAGGTGAGGGCGGAGATGAGCTGTTCGCCGGGTATCCGAAATACGTGGCCGAGCGGTGGGCCGGATGGGGACGGGTAATTCCCGCGCCGCTGTTACGCCTTTTAGCGCGTTTATTGCCCTTTCAACAACGCCGATTGAAGCTGGCGCTTGAAGCCTTCGCCGCCCCAAACAGAGCCGAACGAGCCGTCGCTTGGTTTGCCGCCTTCAACGGGAACGAGCGGCGGAGGCTTTTCTCCCGTGAATTCCTTGAGCAAGTGGACCCGGCGGGGCCGGCCCGCGTTTTGGGCACGTATCTCGAACGCTCGCGGCATCTTCCGCCCGTCCGGCGGCTGCTCTATGCAGACTTGAAAGTCTGGCTTCCAGATAATCTGCTCTTGCGGGGCGACCACATGACGATGGCGGCCGGCCTGGAAGAGCGCGTTCCATTTCTTGACCATGAGCTGGTCGAATTGGTCGCGAAAATCCCCACCCGATTGCTCCTTCCCGGACTTGAACCCAAGGTCTTTCTCAAAAGAATCCTCTCCCCCTATCTCCCTGCCGGATTCCTTAATCGGCCCAAAGTGGGGTTTCGTGTCCCGGTGGGCGAGTGGTTTCGCAAGGAACTGAAAGAGTTGGTGGTTGATCTTCTGATGGATTCCGGGTTCCGCAGCTTGGGCATCTTTAATGAGAGAGCTGTGGAAGACCTGATGCAAGAACATTGGAAGGGACGGCGAGATAATCAGAAGCAACTCTGGGCGTTGATCAACTTCGCTCTCTGGCAGAGGGGGCGGGCGCCACTGGGTGTAGGCGACAAGGCCGATGGATCGGCTACGTCCGTAACCGCTTGAAGAGCCATTCGGGGATCAAACGGACCAGAAACATGATTGGTCGCCAGAAGCTGGGTAGGTAAACGACGTTTCGGCATTTCCCAATGCTTTTGTATATCCTCCGCGCCACCTTTTCCGGCGACGCCACCAGAAAGAGCCCCTTCCTTCCGAACGTCATCCTGGAGTCGACAAAGCTGGGCTTGACGGTGATCACGGCGACGCCCGCCGGGTGCAGGCGGTTCCGTAAACCTTGCAAGTAAGCTGAAAGTCCTGCCTTGGCGGCTCCATAGTGGTAGTTGCTCTGTCGCCCGCGGTCACCGGCCACCGACGAGACCACGCACAAAAATCCCGCACCTTTTTTCAGATACTGGGCGAGAAGGTCGAGCAGCGGTACGCAGGCGGTGAAATTGATTTCCAAAATTCGCCGCGCTTCCGCCGGGTCCGCCTCCGCCTGCTTTTCCGGGCGGAACAGATGACAGCGCTCCACCGGGTAACGTCCCCATCCGGAAAGTATTTCTGTTATAAATTTTTCCCAACTCAATCCTTCGTTCGTCCGTAAAATTTCCCGCGCCAGGGTTTCCCTTCGCAACAGGCCAAAAGGGACCTTTGCGCACTCTGAAACTATCAAGGTGCCCCTGTCCACGCAACCTTTGTGACCCCCGGCGGCGAGATTTCCCGGGGAGAGTGAAACGGCGCCCCTCGGGCTGGGAAAGTGGTACTCTTTCTCGGCTCTAGAGAGTGAAGAGGTAGAGCTTGCCGGACTCCGCACAAACCGAAAAGGGAAAGGGTTCGTTCCCTTTTCGAGCCTTGATTGAAGCCTTACGCATCGAGCAGTGGGTGAAGAACGGCTTCCTCCTGGCCCCGCTGGCTCTAACGCCCGAGCTTTGGACTCCCGGCAATTGGAAGCGGGCGCTGGGCGTGGCTGCCTTATTGGTGGCGGTGAGTGGTTTGATGGGGGCGCAACTGGGAAAGCAATTTTCCCTGATCCTGGTTTTCTACATTGTGCTCCAACTGGCCTACTCGCTCCTCCTGAAGCGTCTGATCATTCTGGACGTGATGGCGATTGCTGCCGGGTTCGTGCTTCGCGTACTGGGGGGAGGCTACGCCGGCGGCATCCTGCTCTCCAGTTGGTTTCTGATTACCAGCTCCTTTTTGACCCTCTTCCTGGGATTTACCAAGCGGCGGCAGGAGATTCGTCAGTTGGGAGACGCTTCGGTGCGCCACCGCACGGTGCTGGCCGAGTACAACATCAACTTCATCGACCAGATGAACGCCGTGCTGGCCGGCGGCTGCATTGTCTGCTACGCGCTGTTCACCGTCGCGCCGGAGACGGTTGAGAAATTCGGCACACAGGCTCTGGTGGCGACGCTGCCGTTCGTTGTGTACGGTGTCCTTCGCTACCTGCACTTGGTCCACGTTCGCGGCGAGGGCGACAATCCCACCGAAGTCCTTTGGCGCGACCGTCCGATTCAGATCTCCATTGTTCTCTGGTTGGTGGTCTTCCTGTTGATTGTTCGCGGAAAGCCGTAGAGATTTTTGGTTTGCGCCTTTCCTTCGTGAGTTTCTGCCTACCAGTTCCCAAAAAGAATCTGCTCGACCAGGTCACAATAGAGGTGCCCGAGCAGGATGTGCGCCTCTTGAATGCGGGGGGTCTGGTCGGAGGGAACGGCCAGCAGCAGATCGACGTTGCCCGCCAGTTTACCTCCAGTATGTCCGGTGAAGGCTGCCGTGTAGCAGCCGGAGCGGTGGGCTGCTTTGGCGGCGGCGATCACGTTGGGCGAGTTGCCGCTGGTGCTGATCAAAACGGCAATGTCGCCGGACGCGGCATGAGCCTCGATTTGGCGGACGAAGAAGTGTTCAAAATCGGTGTCGTTGGCGATGGCGGTCAGGATGGAGCTGTTTGTCGTGAGCGCGAGCGCGGGCAGGGGTTTCCGTTCCAGGAGAAATCGCCCGACGAGCTCGGCGGCGATGTGCTGCGCGTCGGCGGCGCTGCCGCCGTTCCCCATCAGCAGGACTTTGTTCCCCTTCCCGTAAGCCTCGGCCGTGCGGGAGGCCAGCGTCCAGACGGCTTCCTGCAGTTCGGCGGAGAACCGCTTCTTTACCGCGCAGCTCTCCTCGATCTGCTGAGAGATGCGTTCCAGCGCGGTTTCTTTAGACAAACTCATCCTTATTAATGTTCCAATCCGGTTCTAAATCAGAAATCCTCAGAAATAATTTTTGTGATCCTTGAGATTATACGGTAACTGGAGCCCTTCGGTAGGATTTAAGCATCAACTTCCCAGCCCGACCAGCATGACCCCGGCGGCGATCATGGCGATGCCGACGGCCTTGCCGCCGGTGATTTCCTCTTTTAAGTAGCGCCGGGCGAGGATCACCACCCAGACGTATTCAATCGCCGTCAAGGGAACCAGCGTCGAAAGCGGCCCGCCCAACAGTCCCACCAGAAAGAAAGCGTTCGAGAGCAGATAGAGCGCCATGGCCAAAAAGACGTAAGGACTGACGCGCCGGCTGCCGCGCGTGAAGTTCGACTCCATGGCTCCCTTTTTGAGCGTGAAGCTCGCTGCCGCGGCCAGCATGGTTGCCAGCGTGACGGCGGCGATGGCCCAAGGCTCGACTCCCATAATGCGCATCTAACGTATGCCCCTTTTACGTATTCCACCGCGGACGACGACCGTAACGCCCAGAGCCGCCAGCGCCGCGCCGGCGATCTTCAATGTGCTGATGGAATCGGCGGGGAAGAAGAGCGGCGTCAGAGCGACGACCCAGACGTAGCGCGCTGCCAAGACCGGGTAGATGGTCGTCAGCTCGGCCTTGCGGAGCGCCAGCAGATAGAAGAACATGGCTGCGGCGAGCAGTACGTGAGCGATGAGGATCACCGTCAGCCCGTTCAGGGTGAGCAAACCTTCTACGTTGAGATGAGAGATGACGGTTCCCCAGAGTTGTCCCGGATTGAACGCTCCTTCTCCTTCTCCGGAGCCGCGCAGCCGGTTGGTACCCCACTTGAGCGCCATCTGCGCGCCGCCGATCAGCAGGCTGCAGAGAAGCGCCAACAGCAGCGCGGCGTAGAGAGTCCTTTTTTCCTGGGAACCGTTCTCGATGGGATCCGCCAAAACGCCTTCCACGCTAGCAGAGAGGGAAGGGAGGGTCAATCGCGCTTGCCGGGAGTTGCGGGATCGCACTACATTTCTATCGTGTAAGCGGACATTTTGGATATAGTTTAGGCCTGGATATAGTTTAAGCTTGGTACTTGGGCAGAGGGTTCCCTCGACGATCCGCTATGATGAACTATCCTCTAACGTTGGTTCCGATTTTAGAGAGGGCCGGGAGCCTGTTCGCGCCGGTGGAGATTGTCTCCCGCCTTGCCGGGGGCGAGTTGCATCGTTCCAATTATCGGGAAGTATATGGCCGGTCGCGCGCCTTGGCGCAGGGTCTGTTGGAAGCCGGTCTAAGGCACGGCGACCGCGTGGCTACCTTGATGGGGAACCACCACGTGCACCTCGAAGCCTACTTCGGCATACCGCTGGCCGGGGGCGCGGTCCATACATTGAACCTTCGCTTTCATCCCTCCGATTTGGCCTACATCGTGAACCAGGCCGAGGACCGTTTCCTGATTCTGGATGCCGCCCAGGTGCCGCTGCTAGAAAAATTCCGCAAGCGGGTTCGGCTGGGAAAAGTTTTCCTGTTTGCTCGCGAAGGGGATGGGGTTCCCGACGGCTATGAAAATTACGATACGCTGCTTCGAGGGGGAGAAGAAGATTTCAGCTATCCGGAACTCGGAGAAGACGACGCGGCCGGGATGTGTTACACCTCCGGCACGACCGGGCGGCCGAAGGGGGTCCTCTACTCGCACCGCGCCTTGGTCCTGGGGGCGTTGGCGCTGGGGTTGACCGATGCGCTGGGGTTGAGCGGCCACGATGTGATTCTTCAACTTGTTCCCATGTTCCATGCGACGGGGTGGGGAATCCCCTATGCGGCGACCATGCTGGGGGCCAAGCAGGTCTTTGTCGGCTCGCCGCTCGAACCGGAAATTCTGCTCGGGCTGCTGGAGTCCGAGCAGGTGACGTTCTCCTGCGGCGTGCCCACCGTCTGGCTGCGCGTCTTGGATACCCTTGAAAAACACCCGGGGCGATGGAAGCTGGCGCCGGAGCTGCGGGTGGCCGTGGCTGGGTCTGCCGCGCCGCCGGCGCTGATTCGAGGATTTCATCGTCATGGGATTCAGCCCATCCACGGCTGGGGCATGACGGAGATTCCTCCCCTGATTACGATGAGCCGCCCGAAAGTTCATCTGAAAAATAGGGGAGAGGACCAGAAGGTGGAACTGACGATGAAGCAGGGTTTGCCGGGGCCGCTGCTCGAATTACGCGCCGTCGGAGAGAGGGGCCCGGTGCCCTGGGACGGCGAGAGCGCCGGAGAGCTTCAGGCCCGCGGCCCCTGGGTGGCGGATCGTTACGTTAACCTGCCGGATGAGAAGAATCGGTGGACCCAAGACGGGTGGTTCCGCACCGGCGACATCGTGACGCTCGACGCGGAAGGCTACATGAAGATTGTCGACCGGAAGCAGGACCTGATCAACTCGGGCGGCGAGTGGATCAGTTCCGTGGACCTGGAAAATGCTTTAATGGGCCACCCGGAGGTGGCTGAGGCCGCTGTCGTCGCCGTGCCGCATCCGGAATGGGGGGAGCGGCCCTTGGCCGTGGTGGTTCCGAAAGGGGACAAGCAGCCCCCGACCGATGAGTTCCGCCGCTTCCTTCAGGACCGATTCGCCAAGTGGCAGCTTCCCGAGGCGTTCGTCTTTGTCGACGAGATTCCCCGCACCGCAGCGGGAAAGTTCCAAAAGTCCAAACTGAGAGAGCAATTCCGGGACTGGAAGTGGTAAACCGAAAGAGAGGGATGAATTATCCGCTCCCCCCTTGGCGGCTAGGTGTTTCTTGTTAAAATAGGCGACTACTTTGATATATGTAGGGGATACATGTAGGAAAGTTCGGATTTGAGGGAAAGGTTTGAGGCAGCGACACTTGGGCTGGAAAATTTTAATCACAGTATGGGCTCTCGCGGCCTTCCCCGCCCCCGCGCTTGCCTACGTCGGGCCGGGCGCCGGATTCGCGTTCCTCACCTCGTTCCTGGTTCTCTTCATTACTCTTTGGGCCGTGGTCCTTTCCGTACTCACCTGGCCGGTGCGCGTGCTGCTACGGAAGCTCCGCCGCCGTACCCGTCACCCCACTAGCGTGCGGCGCGTCATCGTTGTCGGCCTCGACGGCCTGGAGCCGACGCTGACGGAAGATTTTATGGCGCGCGGCCGGTTACCGAATTTAAAAAAACTGAGTGAGTTGGGCACCTACTCGCGGCTGAAGACCACCTTCCCGGCCGTTTCGCCCGTCGCTTGGTCGTCGTTCAGCACCGGCACGCAGGCGGGCCGGCACAATATTTTCGACTTTCTCGACCGCGATCGGCGGACCTACCTGCCGGTGCTCTCTTCCTCCCTCATCGGTCCGCCGCGGCGCGTATTGAAGCTCGGCAAATTCACCATTCCTCTCTCAAAACCTGAGTTGCGCCTATTGCGCAAGAGCAAGCCGTTCTGGACCGTGCTGGGCGAATACGGCTTGTGGAGCACCGTGCTCCGCGTGCCGATCACTTTTCCCCCGGAGAAGTTTTACGGCGCGCAACTGAGCGCAATGTGCGTGCCGGACCTGCGAGGCACGCAGGGGACCTTCACGCTCTACACGACCGAATCGAGCGGCGCGCCGGCTATCAAAATTGACGAGGGCGGCATCCGCGTCGAAGTGGAGGTCACCGGCAACCGCGTCGAGACGCAACTGGTCGGCCCGGCGAATTCGTTGGTGGCGGGGAATCCGGAAATCAAAATTCCTTTGACGGTGACTCTCCAAGCCGAAAACGGAGAGGCAAATCTGAAAGTCGGCGACGCGGAGTTCTCCTTGCGTCCGGGCGAGTACAGTGGTTGGGTGCGGCTCAGTTTCCCCACCGGTACGGGGCTGAAGGTGCGGGGCTTGGCCAGATTTTATTTAAGCGCGCCGAAGAACGGCAATCGGAACTCGTTTCATCTCTATGTGACGCCGCTCAACATCGACCCGGAACATCCTGCCATGCCCATTTCGCATCCCGGTTATTACGCCACCTATTTGGCGAAACTCATCGGGCCGTACGCGACGCTGGGACTGGCCGAAGATACTTGGGGTTTGAGCGAGGGTGCCATTGATGAAGCGGCGTTCCTGAAGCAGTCCTACGACATTCATCAAGAGCGCGAAAAGATGTTCTTCGCCTCGCTCGACCGGTTGCGGCAGGGAACGCTGGTCTCGGTCTTCGACATCACCGACCGGGTGCAGCATATGTTCTGGCGCTTCCTTGAGAAGGATCATCCGGCGAATAAAGGCAAGAACGACTTTGACGCTTATCGGGGGACGCTGGAAGAGCTTTATAAAAATATGGACGAGATGGTGGGCCGCGTCATGCGCCGCACGCGAAAGGGGGACGTGCTGATGGTCCTCTCCGACCACGGCTTCAAGAGTTTCCAGCGCGGCGTCAACCTCAATTCCTGGTTCCTCAAGAACGGCTACTTGGCGCTCAAAGACGGCGCCCCCGAGAGCGGCGCCTGGTTTCAAGATGTGGACTGGTCGCGGACCAAGGCGTTCGCGCTGGGGCTGGGCGGGATGTTCCTGAACATGAAGGGTCGCGAGGGGAAGGGAATTGTGGAGCCCTCCGAGGCGCAGCGGCTGAAAAAAGAGATTATCAGCAAACTTAACGGATTGATGGATGTAGAGAAGGGAAACGTCGCCATCAATAAGATCTACGACGCGGATGAGATTTACCGCGGCCCGTACCGGGAAAACTCGCCGGATATGATTATCGGCTACAACGTCGGCTATCGAGTCTCCTGGAAAGGGGCCACCGGCGTGGTGAATGACACTGTGTTCGACGACAACACCAAGGCTTGGAGCGGGGACCATTCGGTTGACCCGAACATGGTGCCCGGCGTGCTGTTCTCAAGTAGAAAGTTGCCCGCGAAGAATCCGGCGCTCATGGACCTGGCTCCTACGATTCTGGAACTCTTCGGTGTCGCGGTCCCGGCCTACATGGACGGAAAATCCCTGCTGAAAGAGGCTCCACAAAGTTCATGAAACATCGAAGCATCGGCAGGCAGAGTCTGGTCTACGGCGGCCCGATTCTACTCGCGCTAATTTCGACTTCGCTCCTCATGGTGAGGTGCGGCGGGGCATCGGGACCCTCATCGGGAAAGGGCAAGCGGCTGATGGTGCTGGCCATCGACGGCATGGATTACGGGCTCCTCAAGCGGTTCATGGCGGAAGGGAAAATGCCGAACTTTCAAGCCTTGGCCGAAGAGGGAGACTTCGTTCCGCTGGCGACGACGATTCCTCCGCAAAGCCCGGTCGCATGGTCGAGTTTTATCACCGGGTTGAATCCCGGCCACACGGGAATTTTTGATTTCGTGCACCGCGACCCGGCCACCATGCTGCCCTACCTTTCGACCACCCGCGTCGAGGGGGCGGGCCGGACGCTCTCTCTGGGAAAGTGGGTTCTTCCGCTTTCCGGAGGAAAGGCGGTACAGCTTCGGCAAGGGAAGCCCTGGTGGGAGATGCTCGAAGAGCGCGGTGTGCCGGCGACGGTGATAAAGATTCCCGCCAATTTTCCCGCCGAGGGCCAACGCGGGCGCGTGCTCTCCGGCATGGGTACGCCCGATATTCAAGGTACCTACGGACAGTTCAGTTTTTTTACCACTCGGCCCTACCGCTCCGAGAGGACGCTTTCCGGCGGCGATTGGATACGGGTGAAAGTGGAAGACCACATGGTTCGCGCAGCTTTGATCGGTCCGGCGAATACTTTTCTGAAAGAGAACCCCCAGGCGACGATGGACTTTACGGTCTACTTGGACCCGGAATACCCGCTGGCAAAAGTTCGCATCAGCATCAGTGGCGAGGAGTTTCTGCTCAAGGAAGGCGAGTGGAGCGAATGGGTGGAGGTGGAGTTTGAGCTGATTCCCTATCTCCAGAGCGTCTCTAGCGTATGCCGATTCTACCTGAAGCAGGTGCGGCCGGAATTTGAACTCTACGTCACGCCGGTGAATTTGAACCCGGCTTACCCGGCGCTGCCCATCTCTTCTCCGCCGGAGTTTTCCGCGGAGATTGCCGCCGCCATAGGACCTTTTTACACGCAGGGCATGCCGGAAGATACCAAGGCTCTGGCCGGCGGCGTGTTCGAGGACGAGGATTTTTTGCGGCAGGCGGACTTGGTCTTTCGCGAACGGAAGCGGATGTATGAGCATTTCCTGGAGGAGTTCGACTCCGGTGTGCTGTTCTTTTATTTCTCCAGCATCGACCAAGCCTCGCATGTCCTGTGGCGGACCATGGACCCGGAGCATCCGGCCCACAACCCGGAACGCGACGCCGAGCACGCCGATGCTATCGAGAACAGCTATGTGGAAATGGATGGGGTGCTGGGGATGACGCGGGAAAAACTGGGCCCCGAGACGCCCTTGCTGGTTCTCTCCGATCACGGCTTTGCGCCCTGGTATCGGGCGTTTCATCTGAATACTTGGCTCAAGGACAACGGTTACTTGGTACTGCTCGACCCAAGCCGGCAAGGGAAAGCCGAGTACTTAACCAACGTGGACTGGTTCCAGACGCGCGCCTATGGATTGGGCATTAACGGACTCTATATCAATTTACTGGGAAGGGAAGTGAACGGCATTGTGCCGTACTCGGAGCGCGACGCGCTGGTGGATGAGATTTCCGGGAAGTTGTTGGAGGTGCGCGACCCGGAAAACGGTGCAGGGATCATCTCCAAAGTCTATAGGAGCGACAAAGTCTTTTCCGGACTCCACCTGGGCCTGGCGCCGGATATCATTGTCGGGTTTCGGCGCGGATACCGCAATTCGAACGAATCGAGCGCTGGGAAAGTGCCCCTGGAACTGATTAAGGATAACCGGGAAAAATGGAGCGGGGATCACTGCATAGCTGCCGATGAGGTGCCGGGCGTGCTGCTCGGTAACCGCAAGTTCAGTTTAAGAGAACCGGCGTTGACAGACTTGGCGCCGACGATTCTGGCTGAGTTCGGCCTTGAGGCTGAGGGAGAAAGCGACGGACAGTCTATATGGTAAGGGGCTATATGTTAAAAGGGCTATTGGGTGATGGGCCGTTTGGCCGATGACCGTTTGGAAAGAGAGCGGATTTTTAGCGAAGAGGAATTTCGATGTTCGGACCCAAAATTAAAATCGAGAAGAATCTTTACGAAAAAGCGAAGGCGCAGGCCGAAACGGCCGGCTACTCTTCCGTGGAAGAGCTGGTCACTCATCTGCTGGAAAAAGAGGTTGCCCAACAGAATGAGGCGGAGGACGAAGAGGCCCTCAAGAAGCGCCTGCAGGGGCTGGGTTACATTGAATAATGGGCGAGTGAATTGGTTTACCGCTACTCCAGATGACGATTCTTAATACAATTTTGAACACCATTTTCCGCGCCCTGCTCTACCCGTTTGAAACCCTGTCGCCTTGGGTGGGCTTGGTGGTGACGGCGGCACTGACGTCCGTCTTCATGCTCTGGGTTTTTCGGTTGACGTCGAATCAGGCGGGGCTGTCGGCGGCCAAGCGGCGCATTCATGCCGGGCTGTTTGAGATGCGGCTCTATCAGGACGACCTACGGGCTCTGTTTGCGGCGCAGCGGGATGTTCTTCGTTTTAACCTCACCTATCTGCGGCATACGCTGAAGCCCTTTGTCTGGCTGATTCTGCCCGTTGTCCTAATACTTGTTCAGTTGGACTTACGCTACGGCTACAGGGGTCTTGAGCCCGGGCAGGCGGCACTGGTGCGGGTGAGGTTCGCCGAAGAGATTGCCATTGCACCGGGGGAGCTGCGGCTGGAAGTGCCGGAAGGTTTGAGGGTTGAGACCCGGCCGCTCCGCATTCCCCAAGAACAGGAAGTGGACTGGCGGATTCGCGCCGAGGAGGTCGGCGCTTACCGGATTTCCGTCGTGGCGGGGGAGGAATCTTTCGTCAAGGAAGTCCTGGTCGGGCCGCGTCTGGTGCCGCGCTCGCCCCGGAGAGGGTCCGGTTGGGTCGATGCGCTGCTCTACCCCTCCGAGCCGGCCTTTGCCGGCGACGCAAGTGTCCGCTCGATTGAAATCACCTATCGCGAAGAACGCTTCACTCTTTGGGGTTTTCGAATGCATTGGATGGTTCCGTTCTTTGTGCTCTCGGTAGCGATTGCCTTCGCGCTGCGCAAGCCTTTCAAGGTTGTCATCTAAACCCGCCTCCCCACGCACAATTTCGTGATGTGGTATCTTGTCTGCTTGAAATTCATGGGAGAAGCAGCGCGGAAGAAAGACCGCTGACGGAATGAAGATCGTTTCCGGAAGTGCCCGAGGGGAGTGAAAGACTTTGGAAGGGAAAGGAAAAGAAGAGGTGGCATCGAGTTCAAAAAAAGATAAAGCAACGCATCTGGTGGCCCCGCACGGAGGCGCGCTTACCAATCTGATGGCGGAGCCGGAGCGGGCCAAGGAGTTGCAGGCGGAAAGCCGCAACTGGCTCTCCTGGGATTTGACTCCCCGGCAGCTTTGCGACGTTGAACTTCTGCTGAGTGGCGGGTTTTCCCCCTTAATAGGTTTTCTGGGCCGGGCCGACTACGAGTCGGTCTGCTCCTCATCTTCGATGAGATTGGGGAGCGGCGTGCTGTGGCCGATTCCCATTACCCTTGATGTAACCGACACGGTGGCCAAGAAGTTGAAGCCGGGAACGTCTCTCGCCCTCCGCGACCCAGAAGGGGTGATGACGGCCGTCTTCGAGGTGGAAGACGTCTGGCAGCCGGACCGCCAAGCTGAGGCGGAAGCCGTCTTCGGTACGGCCAACTGGGAGCATCCGGGCGTGGCGTACCTCGTGAATCAGTCGAACCCCTGGTACGTGGGCGGAAAGCTGGAAGGGGCGGAGGCGCCTGCGCACTATGACTTCCACTCGCTACGGCTCTCCCCGGCGGAGGTTCGCAAGGAGTTCTCGCGTCTCGGCTGGCGGAAGGTGGTAGCCTTTCAGACCCGCAACCCCATGCATCAGGCGCACGTGGAAATCACCTTGCGCGCTGCCAAAGAAATTGAAGCGAACCTCCTGATTCATCCCGTCGTCGGCATGACGAAGCCGGGCGACGTGGACCACTATACGCGCGTCCGTTGTTACCAGAGCCTGCTTTCGCACTACCCGCAGAACACGGCGCGGCTGGCGCTGCTGCCGCTGGCCATGCGCATGGGCGGGCCGCGCGAGGCCGTCTGGCACGCCATCATCCGCAAGAACTACGGCTGTAGCCACTTGATCGTCGGCCGCGACCACGCCGGGCCGGGTAGCGACTCGGTCGGCAAACCATTTTATGGACCTTACGACGCCCAGGAGCTTCTGCGGAAACATGAGGAAGAGCTCGGTATCGCCATGGTGCCCTTCAAGATGATGGTCTACGTGGAAGACATGGACCGCTACGTTCCTGACGACGAGGTGCCGGCGGGATCGCGCGTTCTTTCGATTTCCGGCACGGAGCTGCGGCGACGGCTGGCCGAAGGGCAGGAGATTCCGAAGTGGTTCACCTATCCCGAGGTCACGCGCGAGTTGCGAAAGACGCATCCGCCACGCCACCAGCAGGGCTTTACGGTCTTCTTCACGGGTCTTTCCGGGGCGGGGAAATCGACCATTGCCAACGCGCTGCAGGTGAAGCTGCTGGAGATGGGCGGACGTCCCTTGACTTTGCTCGACGGGGACATCGTGCGGAAGAATCTCTCCTCCGAACTTGGGTTCTCGAAAGAACATCGGGACCTGAACATCCGCCGCATCGGGTTCGTCGCCTCCGAGATTACCAAGAACGGCGGCATTGCCGTCTGCGCGCCGATTGCTCCCTACGATAAGGTGCGCAAGGAAGTGCGCGAATTGGTGGGGGGGGCGGGAGGGTTCCTGCTGGTCTTCGCCGCAACTCCCCTGGAAGCCTGCGAAGAGCGCGACCGCAAGGGGCTCTACGCCAAGGCGCGCGCAGGCATCATCAAGCAGTTTACAGGTATCTCGGACCCCTACGAGGAGCCCCAGGATGCTGACGTCGTGATCGACACCACGGAACTCACTCCGGAGGAAGCGGCGCAACAGATTATTCTGCATCTTGAACGCGAGGGGTATATCGCCGCCGAAACTGAGTCTTAGAGCTGAATGGCTCCCCGGCCTTGGGACGACGTGTTCTAAGGCGGGAGTCTTCCCTAGCCGCAGCCGCAGCGAGGTCCGTTTGGGTCATAAATCACCGAAGAGAGAAACCTCACGCCAAGAGGATCTCAAGCGCATCCGCGAGGCTCTGGATGCTTCCGTCGAAATCTACCGCTCTTTCGACCCCAAAAAGCTCAACGTCGAATACAAGAGTAAAAACAATCCCGTCACGGACCTCGACTACGCCGTGAACCGACGGCTGGCGGAGCTGCTTCCGCGCCAGGGAGAAGGCTGGCTTTCCGAAGAGTCGGCGGACGACCCGGTGCGTCTTCGAAAGAGCCGCTGTTGGATTGTCGATCCTTTGGACGGTACCCGGGAGCTGGTGGCCGGAGTGCCGGAATGGTGCTTTTCGGTGGGGCTGGTGGAGGAGGGGCGGGCCGTGGCCGGTGGCATCCTCAATCCGGTTACCGATGAGATGTTCTTGGGGGCGTTGGGCCTGGGTGTTACGCTGAACGGAGAACCCGTGATCCCGCACACTCTGGAAGCGGCGGAAGAAGGATTGGTCCTGGCCAGCCGAAGCGAGATGCGGCGGGGCGAATGGGACCGTTTCGGCGAGGCGGGTCTCCGAATTCAGCCCATGGGCTCGGTGGCTTATAAGCTGGCTTGCGTGGCCGGAGGGCTGGCGCATGCCACCTGGACGCTGATTCCCAAGAATGAGTGGGATATTGCGGCCGGAGCGGCGCTGGTGACGGCCGCTGGAGGTTGGGTGGTGTTGGCGGACGGCTCCCCTGCCGGCTTCAATCGGCCGAATCCCAAGGTTATGGGGTTCGTCGCCTTCGCGGCGGGCACCGAGCTCCTGCTCAAGGCGTGGGAATCCAAAATCTTTCCGCACGGGAAGGCGCGGGCGTCACCTTGAAGCGAAAAAACGACTTTTTAAATCTTTTCTTTCTTGACGGATAGATGTGGGGAACGCATAATTGCTAACGTGTAAGGACCATGATGCGAGGTGTCTATGGCAAATGTTCGCAGTTTGAAGGCGGGGTGGTTGACGGCGCTACTACTCCTGGTGTCGGTTTCCGGCTCTTTGCAAGCGGGCGACCTGCTTGGTGTCGCCCGGGCGACAGGGGGGGCTGCATGGATTAACGGCGAGCCGCTCCAGGGCCAAGTGAACGTCTTCAGCGGTGATCAGCTGAGAACCGGCCGAGAGTCCACTTTGACGTTTTCCACCTCGGCCCAGGAGAGAGTACTCATTGCGGCGGATAGTAATGCCCGTTTGACCCGCGAGAAGGGAAAACTCTCCGTTTCGTTGGAGCGCGGAACCATGGGCTTCAAGACCGCAGGCCAAACGGACGTCTCTCTCGCCGACTATGGGGTCACCGTTCGCGGGCGGGAGGGTTTCCCGGTCGCGGCCGAGGTTGCCTATCACAAGGGAGTGAAGGCGGAAGTCGCTGTCCTGCGCGGCCAGGTGGAACTTTCCGGGTTTCGGCAGTCCTTGATTCTGAAGAAGGGTGACCTGGGACGAATTGCACGCTACGCCGCAGCCAATCCACCTCCCTCCTAAGCAGTAGGCCGCCGGTTCGAATCCGGCCTGGGTCACCATTTAACTTCTTTGTTTTCAGCACTTGTATTTCTTTCCTCTCGTTGCGGAAGACGGAAACGTAAAGAAACCGTCAAATAACTGGCCCTAACTGGCCAGTGCCGTAAAGCAAGTCGCGCCGTGCTCGTTCGCCTGCCGGTCCAGCTTCGACAGCGCTTCCCGCATCATGTTCAGCTTCGCCTGGCTGTAGCGCTTGAACACCTGCGAATCGCCTTGCCGCAGCATCTGCGTCACGAAATGATCCGCCACCCCACCGGCGCTGAGCCGGGTCGCAAACGTATGGCGCAACTCGTATAACGAAAAATGCGGCAGCCCGGCGCGCTGCAGCGTCCGGTTCCAGAGCTTGCTCACCGGCGCGATGTGCGGCTTGCGCGAGTTCCTCCGCGGGCTCGGGAACAGGTAGTCGGAATCGCCGCTCTGCTTCATCTGCGAGGCGAACGCTTCGCAAGCTCGCTCCGTCATCGGCATGTCCGCGATGCCGTTCACCGTCTTGGAATCCGGCAGATGCACGATCCCGTTCTGCATATCCACCTGTTGCTTCCGCATCGGGATCAACTCGCGATAGGGCCGCAGCCCCATCTCCACCATGATCACGATGATGTTGCGCAGGTACGGAGCTGCGCAGGCCTCCAGCCGAACCTGCTCCGAGGCACTCAGATAGTGCGGCTTGCGCGTCGTACCCGCCAACGGGACCGGAAACTCCACCCCACTGCACGGATTGACCGCAAGCCGCCGCTTCTTCACCGCCACGTTCAGGATGCGTCGCAGGACGCGAAACTCCTGATGCACGGTGGCCGGCTTGAGCCGACCGCGAAGTTGCAGCCCCATCTTAGTGTGCACCCGCTTGCCGGTGTTCAATCTCGTCATCAGATACGATTCGATCTCCTCCGGTGTGATGTCCGAGAGTCGGTTCGCGCCGAACCGAGGCCTGAGGAGCTTCAGCGCGCCGAGGTTTTGTAGATGGGTCTTCTCGCTCCGGAAGGGCGGTTGAGAGCGCTTCTCCAGGAACCAGTCCGCCCACTGGTTGAAGCTGATCCCACCGTCCGGCGCGGCGCTCGGCAGCAACCCCTCGTCGCGAGCCACCAACCGTTTACGCATCACCTTCTCGGCTTCGCCTCTTTCCCTCTCACCTGTTGACTCCTGTCTGAACTTTCCGCTGTGGTCCCGGTAGCTCATCCACCAGACGCGTGAATCGCGCCGGAGGTAGAGGCTACCCGATGTATTTCTGGGTCTACCTGTCTTGTTGTTCATCGATTCCTCCATGCACATGAAATTGTTGACGCCACTCGACCAGCTCCGACAATCGGAAGCGGATCGAGCGGCCCATCATGCGGTAATGGGGAATCTGCCTTCGCTCGACGTAAGCATACACCAGCGAGGGGCTGACGCCCAAGAATCGAGCGGCGTCCTTCACCGTGATCGGGGTATCTGTCGCTTCTCCGTCCAGGCTCATCTTTCCCTCCCTACTCTCCATACAAAACCACCAGGGAGAACTCCGCGCGGAGAGTCCGTTGCGATTGTGTCGTTAGTCCCACTCACACTCGGCGTCACGTTGGATCTGCTCGATGATCTGATCGGCAAAGCGGCGGTGGTATTCCTCTGCCGTCATCGCCCTACCCGTCATTGTGTTCCCTCCTGATCGGCTCGATGAGCCAGCGGTTCCGTGGCGCGTCGTAACCCTGGACGCGCAGCGCTTCCTCCACGAAGCGCCGTCCCTCGCGCCGGGTCATGTGAATCACCATCGCAATGCCGTCCACCACACCCCGGCAGGTGACCTCCCAGGGAAGCTCCCCGCCGCCCTGCATGGCGCAACTGGCGAGCCGTGACAAGGCCGATTCGGCGTTGTTGGCGTGCACGGTGGTGAGCGAGCCGCCGTGTCCGGTGTTGAGGGCCTGGAGCAGATCAGCGGCTTCCCCGCCGCGCACCTCGCCCACCACGATGTGATCCGGGCGGTGGCGCAAGGCGTGGCGCACCAGGTCCCGGATCGTCACGGCTCCGGTTGCCAGCCCACGAGCCTCGAAGCGGACGCAATTGGAGTGCTCGATGCGAAGCTCCAAGGTGTCCTCGATGGTGACGATGCGTTCGTCATCGGGTAGCAATTCAATGAGCGCGTTCAGCAGAGTGGTCTTGCCTGATCCGGTGCCGCCTGAAACCAGGATGTTGCGCCGGGAGTACAGCACCCGCTCGGCTTCGCTCCGCACGTTTTCGGGAAGTGCGCCTTGTTCGACCAGGTCCGCCGCCGAGAATGCCCGTTTGCCAAAGCGCCGCACGGTGATCGCTACCTTCGGGCTCGCCGGCGGAACACAGATCGCCACACGCGATCCGTCTTCCAGGCGGGCATCGACGATGGGGGCCGTGGCCGGATCCAGGCCGAGCGGCCGGGCGATATGGATAGCCGCCCGATTCAGAGCTGAGGCGGTCAGCAGCGGGGCCTCGTGGGAATAGAGTTTCCCATGCCCTTCGATCCATACGTTGTGCGGCCCGTTAATCATGATCTCGCTCACTTCCGGGTCCTCCAGAACATCCTCCAGGCCGGGCAGGAACGGTTTGAGCAACTCCAGGCTGTCGCTCATAGCTTCCCCTCGGCCTTCGCCCGCCAGTAAGGAAGCATGCGGGGCAGGTAATGCGGCTTGAGGTACACGCGGGTTGGGGAGAGCGACTGAGCGCCGTCGTAGGGCAGGCAGATGGCCTGGCAGTTGGAGAGCAGGGCAAACTCGCGGGGCTGAAACACCGCCTCGCGTTGCTCGCGGAAAGATTTGCTGGCCCCTACGCTGCCCTGGCCGCCTCCGGCCTGGGCCGAAAGCATTGATACCTCGCTTTGCTTGGCTGATTCGGTGATGGTGTAGGAGGGTTTGATCTTGGCGACCTGCCCGCACAGCGCCGAGGCGATTTGAGCACTGGCGTCGTCGCTCAAGGAAAGGAATATCCGGGTGCGCAGGGTTTGCAGAAGGGTGCGCCAGGCTTCCGAGCTGCCGAGCACCGACCGCAGCGAGGAGATTGATTGGGTGGCGACGATCGGGATGCAACGGCACTGCCGGGTGAGGGCGAAGGATTTCTCGTCGCCGGAGGGATCGTCCTCACCCACGGAAGCGAACGACTGGTATTCATCGCAGATGAACACGGCGGGCCGGAAGTATTGATCCGGCGCTGCCTTCATCTGCGCCGGCCGCCGCAGGAGCGATTGAAGCCAGGCGTTTTTGAGCATTACACCTACAGCACGGGCCAGCGCCGGGTTGCTGCCGGCGGGCATGTTCAGGGCCAGCACCTTGCCCGACTCGATTAGCTCATCGAGGGGCGGTAAGCTCTGGCGCACTCTCGTTCCCAGTCCCGGCTGTTCGTCTTGATCTGGCTCTCTATTGCCGCTCTGCGGCGGCGCCGCCTTCTCCGGGGGCGGTGGTGGACATGACCTGACCCCCTCAAACCGGTCCAGTTCTAATGTTAGAGTTGGACCTGGAATAGGGAGGTCAGGATGGTCAAGAGGAAGCATTCGATCGAACAGATTATCGGTAAACTTCGAGAGACCGAAGTGGAACTTGCCCAGGGTCGCAGCGTAGCCGAGGTGTGCCGGTCGTTGGGGGTGACCGAGCAGACCTATTACCGCTGGCGAAAGGAGTACGGCGGTCTAAAGATGGATCAGGCCAAGCGGTTGAAGGTCCTCGAGCAGGAGAACACTCGCTTGAGGAGGGCGGTTGCAGACCTGACCTTGGACAAGCAGATTCTGCAGGAGGTCACAAGGGGAAACGGCTAAGCCCGGCGCGTCGCCGGCAGTGGGCGGCGCATATCTGTAAGGCGTTGGGTGTCTCGGAACGCCGGGCTTGTCGAGTGCTCAGCCAACCCCGGTCCACCCAGCGCCATCGATGCATCGCTGCTCCCGACGAGGATGCCCTGACGAGGGCCATCGTCACCCTGGCCGGTCGGTTTGGTCGCTATGGCTATCGTCGGGTCACGGCCTTGCTGCGGCGAGCCGGCTGGAGGGTCAACCATAAGAGAGTGGAGCGCATCTGGAGGCGGGAGGGGTTGAGAGTGCCGCAGAAACAGCCGAAGCGTGGACGCCTTTGGCTCAACGACGGATCGTGCGTTCGTCTGCGCCCCTGCAGTCCGAACCACGTCTGGGCTTACGACTTCGTCCAAGCCCGCACTCACGACGGGAGGGCTTTCCGGTTGTTGACGGTCATCGATGAGTACACTCGGGAATGTCTGGCTATCCAGGTGGCCCGCCAGATTCGATCCGACGATGTCGTGCAGCTACTGGCCGATCTGTTCGTTCTCCGAGGTCCGCCCGAGCACCTTCGCTCGGATAATGGCCCGGAGTTCTGCGCCCAAGCTCTACGAGAGTGGCTGGGGCGAATCGGAGTGAAGACGCTCTACATCCAACCCGGGAGTCCCTGGGAGAACGGCTACAACGAGAGCTTTAATGGGAAGCTCCGAGACGAGTTGCTCGACCGGGAGATCTTCTACACCTTGCAGGAAGCGAAGGTGTTAATCGAGCAGTGGAGGCGACACTACAACAGGGTTCGACCTCACAGTGCTCTTGGTTATCGTCCACCGGCACCGGAGGCCATGGAAATCCCGCCGCTGCTCGGGAGGCAGCTGCCTCCCGACCTAGGGACAGAATTACCGCTGAACTAACATACGAGTTGGTACAATCACTGGGGGCAGGTCACCTGCAATACGTGCGGGAGGAGAGTCTGCTTGGAACCGGCGGGGCACTTCGGCATGCTGAGGATAAATTACAATCGGACTTCTTGTTGTTAAATGGGGATACCTACTTGGCCATTGACTACGGTCAGTTGGTGGAGTGCTTCCACAAGCGGTGCCCGTGGGGATTGGTAGTAGCCTACGAGAATCAAAACGGAAGCATTCCCAACAACCTGGGCCTCGGCCTGCAAGGTCAGGTCGTTGCCTACAACAAGTGCAATCCTTGTGGCTTAACCCACGTGGACGCGGGGGTGGGGGTCTTTAGCAAGCGCATTGTGCAACTGATTCCAGGCGGAAGGACCTTTTCGTTGGAGGAAGAGCTGTATCCAGAGCTAATCGAGAGGTGTGAGCTGTGGGGGTATCGAACTCCGCAGCCCTTCTACGACATAGGGAGCTTTGCAGGGCTCGATGCACTGGAGGACGTATTGGCGTGAATCCGATTGGGAGTGTGGGCCCCCGGCGGTAATGGCAACGCACCTAACGCGGTCGAACCCATGGGATACGCGAACGCACAAGGCAACCGCTGTTAGTGGGCTCACCGGCTTCCGCGCGTCAACTCGCTCACTGCGGTGGCCAGTCTGCATTTTCTGCTGCTCTACATCACCATGGCAGATTTCTTTGTGCGAACGCAGAGAACTAACCTGACCGGTTGGCGCCCCGGAAGAGCGGCATTCCGGCCTCAACACTGAGGGAAAGACAAAGATGACAATGGCAGTATTCGAGAGCAAGATTCGGCAGCGAATCCGTGAGAGCCAGCAAGTGAAGGAGGAACTCCTGAAGGACCGCTGGATTCGTTCGGTGGCGTGCGTAGCTGATGTGATGGTTGATGCTTATCGAAAGGGCGGAAAGGTCTTGCTGTTCGGAAACGGCGGCAGCGCAGCCGATGCTCAGCATATTGCTACCGAACTGGCAGGGAAGTACTACTATGAGCGGCCGCCTCTGCCCGCGGTAGCCTTGAATACGAACACGTCATTGCTCACGGCCATCGGCAATGACTACTCTTTTGCACAAGTGTTTGCTCGCCAGATCGAAGCGCTGGCGGAAGCGGATGACGTTGCAATCGGGATCTCGACCAGTGGCAACTCGGAAAACGTAATCGAAGGGGTGAAGGCGGCGCGCGTAAAAGGAGCGACGACGGTAGGGCTAACGGGTGCGTCCGGAGGAGGTTTGAAGCAGTTCGTAGAGCACTGCCTGTGTGTGCCGGCAACTGACACCCTGCGTATCCAGGAAGCGCACATCTTAATCGGACATATTTTCTGCGAGATGGTGGAGCAGGAACTGTTCCCGCAAAGCAAGGGAAGGTCCGAACCTAGGAAGAGGTAGCGGTGCGAACTGTATTCCTGGATCGCGACGGGGTCATCAACCGCAAGCGGCCTGAGGGCAAATACGTGAAGTCCTGGGACGAGTTCGAGTTTCTTTCTGGAGTGGAGGAGGCCATCCGGCTGCTGAACGGCTGTGGCTTTCGTGTGATTGTAATTACGAACCAGCGAGGCATTAGCCTCGGGAAGTTTCGAGAGTGTGATCTTTCCGTAATCCACGACCGAATGCGGAGAGAACTGCAATGCGCTGGAGTGCGACTCGATGCGGTTTATTATTGTCCGCACGACCATAACTCGTGCACCTGTCGAAAGCCCGACATCGGCCTGTTTTTACAGGCCCAGCGCGACTTTCCAGATATTCATTTTCCCAGTAGCCTCGTCGTTGGTGATTCCCTCGTGGATATGGAAGCAGCCGCACGTCTGGGCTGCAAGAAGATTTTGGTGGGAAACGGGACGGGTGAGACGTTGGCGTTGCTGACAGCTAGGAACATTCGGGTGGACGTTTTTGCGAACTCGCTGCTGGAGGCTGTGACAGAATTTCTTCTACGACAGCACGAAGGCCGGTCTGGCAAGCAAGGATTATGAGGGTGTTTCTGGTCACAGGTGGAGCAGGCATAATTGGATGCCACGTGGTTCGTCGTCTTGTGGCGCATGGAACACAGGTAAGAGTTATTGACAATATCTACCGGATTGCCATTGCCCGGTAACCTAGAGGAAGGCACTGGATCTATTGATTTCTTCCTAGGCGATATCCGAGATAAGGTGGTGGTCATGCAGGCCGTTCAGGGCGTAGATGGCGTGATCCACTTGGCGGCGTTTACTTCTGTGGCCGAGTCCACCTCCCGACCCTCAATCGCGATCTCCAGGCTTGGGAACGCATCTACAACACCGTCCGCCATTCGGTCCGCCCTGGTCTCACAGGAGTGGCCCAAGTATACGGTTGTTACGATTCCCATCCTAAGTAAAAACTTCACTACGACTTTCTCTATGTTCGAACGCAAACTTTCTTATTGGATATGAAGTTGGTCTTTCTCTCCTTTTGGATCACCTTTCGAGGTAAGTGGAAATCCCGCAGTTCGAAAATTTAACTCCTGAAAATCCAAGCTTCAGTTTAATCCCTGAATAGTGGGCCGTCATCGGTCGCACAAGCTTCATGCTGGGATACATGGCAGGCTGCGCAGAGAGTGATGAGGTTTTCGGGTGGATCACGTCCCAGGTGGCTGCGTTTGGTTTGGTGGTGGACTTCGAGGTTTCTCATGCGGCCGCAGTGTTGGCAGCGCCAGTTGTCGCGTTCGAGGACTTGGAGGTGGAGACGGGGGTAGGATTCCGGTTCGAGCTTGCGGCGCGGGCGCTTGGGTTCTAGTCGGCGCACGGGGCCGGTTTTCATTGGGAAAGAAACTTCTCCTGCTGTGGTGGAGGCAGAAGTTCGAATAGACGGCAGAGGGAAAAGAGCAGCGCGTCCTGAATTCCGTTTTCGAGATTCGCTCCGGCGAGGAAATCGGCGCAGATCATCTCCAGACAGTAACTGCGTGACTTGTCGCTGCCGAGCAGCAGCGCCGCCGTCTCCAGCGCCCGCTCGACGACGGTCAACTGGCTCTTGTAAAGTTTGAAGTAGAGAATCTCCCACGGCTCGGTCTCTTTTCCGGTCAGGTGCTTTTCAACCTCGCGCTTAAATTCCTCTTTGGGGAGCTGCTTGGCCTTGTGCACCCAGGTTGCACAATCGAAGCACCGTCCCTCCGAGCGAGCGACTTTGGCGAGTTCCGCTGCCTTGCTCCAGCCGACTTGCTTGAGTTGGCGCCGGGAATTTTCCACAGCCTGGAGTGTGTTCGAAAGCTGACCGGGGTTTCAGTTCCCGATGAGGTATTGAGTGCATTGAGGCCAGGCTGGTTCGGCCGTACCGCGATGGCGAGGGCCGTTGGGGGGGATTTGATTCAGACGCTGGCGCGGGGTCCGGCTTTGGCGGGTCCCTTCGGAGCCGCTTCCTACCTGGTCTGCACTCGAGGTTTCCTCCCGCGCTTTCGCGTGCTCCGGCAGCTCTTATTCCCTCCTGTGGTAGACGTACGTTGCTCCTACCCGCAACATTCCCACCGAACCGGAGCTTTTCTTTACGGATACCGGCTGGTCAGAAAGTTCCCTCCCACCGCCTGGGGTTTCGTAAAGTCGCGTTTCTAATCAGATTTCTAATCAAAGAGATGCCGATCTACCGTGTGCCCTGACGGCGCTGGGGGAACTTCTGCGGGTTCTTTGAAGAGGAGGACGGGGAAGAGGTTGGGGAAGTTCCTTTCCCGGCGGCCGACCCCGCCTGGTGGATGAATTCCCATTCGTCGTATCGTCTCTTGTCATTCCATACTTTGAGCGAACTCTTTCGGCTTCGGCTCACCACGCCGATAATGAACCGGCCCTGGACGCCGCTTCGGTTCCGGCCTTGCCCGGAAGTAACGGAAGATGAAGCGGCCGAAGATGAAGATGTACCGGATGGCGATTTCGAGGAGAGCGAGAATCCGCTCCCGCCCGAAGAGGCCGGCGACTGCGAACGGGAGCCGAGGGGAGAGGAGAATCCCGAACTCCGCCGCCCGGAACCGGATTCGGTTTCCGACTCGGGTTTGATGATTTGGCCGGAGGCGTCCACGTAAATGTACCGCCATTTCCCGTCCGGTGTCATCGGGTCGGGATACGCCTGGCGAAGGAATCGCTTGCGGTCGGTGCGGATCAACTCGTCCACCTTGGTCGGGAAACGGGCGAACTGCCGGTGGAACAGACCGATGGCGCGGACATATTCCCGGCCGCGGAAGATCAGCTCTTCCTCGCGCGCTCTTTTTCCTTCCAGGTAAACGCGCGGCAGGATGGCGCTGAGGGAGATCAGCATCAGCGCCGAAAACATCATCAGGACGAGGAGGACGTAGCCGGCTTGCTGAGATTTTCTCCGGGCATGTGGGTTTCGGGCTTCGGGTCGCAGGCGAGCGGGGAGCAGGTTCGAGTTAAGGGACGAAGCGAAGCCGTCGGCGGATTTGGTTGATCTCATTTTCCAGCTCAACGGTCGAAGACGTTATCCGGGCGACGATGAACTGCTTCCCGACGCGGTCCCCTTCGTGGACGAGGTATATCTGCTCATGGTCTTTCAGGATCGCCTCAAACGATCCTTCGTCATCCTCGAAGTAGCCGAGGTAGCGGAAGGACAGCGGGGCGGCGGGCGGAGCGCCGGCCGGGCCTACAGCGTTGGCTCCGTTGCCCGCGTTGGCTGCTCCAACGGGTGGGGACGGACCTGGTTCCGGCGTCGGAGGCGCTGCTTGGGGCATGGGCCGGGGGATTTCATAAAACTCGAACAGATCGCGGGAAGAGTTGGCGGGCCTGCGGGAGCGATATTTTTCCAGTAGATCGAGCCGAAGGACGGGCTCGAGAGCCTCCACCTTTTCCTCTGCAAGGGGAAGGTCCACTTTGCGGACCGTGTACGAAGCCGTCTCGGCCGCCAGGGAGGCGGGCAGAATCGGCCGCTGCAGGGCTTGGTAGAGTCCGACGGCCAACCCCCCCCCCGCCAGCGTAAGGGCGACGGTCCAGCCGGATTTATTGAGGACGCTCAAGTTCATTTTGTGGCCTCAAATAGGCTTTCAAGTTTACCTGCAATCGGAGCAATCCGGGAAAGGTGGAAGGCCCGATTGAGACATCATCGATCAAAATCAGCGCCTGCGCCCTTTCCAACCGATGGAGAAACCGCATCAAAGCGGCCCAGTCGGCCACGGTGGCCGTCCGTACAGAGATATATTGTGCCGAATTTTCCTCCGATTCGCCTACTTGATAGGTTATTTCGTCCAATTCGACGCCCGCTCCAGCGGCGGTACGGCGAAGAAGATTCGAAAGGCGGGAGAAAGTGTCCCCTCGGGTATAGAAATTGTCGCGGTAGAAGTCCTCCAGTTGCAGGCCGGCTTCATCGAGTCGCTTGGCCAGCGTCGCCAACTGCTGCACCTTCTCCCGCTGCCGGACCAGCGAGCGCCGCAGCCGGTTATAGCGCTGGTAGGTGGCGAGGGCTTGGTCTCGAAGGGGACGGACGACGCCGAAATAGGCCCCCACGTCGAGCAAGATCAGGGCCGCGATCAGCAGCCTTCCGTTCTGTCTCAGCGATCTACGCCAGTTCTTCCGTTGCATGTTGATGTGGTGTGTGCGGCTTTGCCCGCTAGGGTGAAGAACTCCGACTGCCGTTCCGCTGCGGGCTTCCGCCCACGTAGCGGACCGTCAGGTTGATGCTCACATTTTTGTTGGGAGTCTCGGTCGAGGTGCTCGACTCGGTTTTGGGAAGTACGTCGCGAAAGTATTCGGAGCTCTCCAAACGCGATAAGAACCTCAGCAGATCCCGCTCCCGGCGCGCCAACGCGACCACGCGCACCAACGGCTCGGCCTCTTTCAGGCTGACGGAGACAGACGTAAGGCGGACCTTCTGCGGCAGCGCCGCTTCGAGCATTTCGACCAACTCGACGACGAAAATCCGCTTCCGTTGAATCAGGGAATTGATGATTTTGGATTCTTCAATGGTGATTCGGCTGGACGGCTGCTCGAAGCGTCCTTCCAGCTTCCGCTCCTTCCTCACCAGGTCGGCCTGTTTGGCGCGAAGCTCGAAAAGGGAACCTTCGATTTTATCGATCTCGTGATTCACTTGGACCAAGCGGATCAGCAGAAAAGCGAGCGCCAAAGTGCCCAGCGCGAGCCCCACGGCCACCAACGGCAAGGGGTCTTGCCGCGCGACCTGCGGGTGGGTTGCCAGATTGACGTTGAGTTTCATTCTTCCCGACCCTTTCAATCCGCGTTGGCCAGCAGCCCCGCCACCGGGACGCCGTAACTCAAAAAGAGATTCTTTGCCGCTGCCGGACAGCTCTGGGCCACGCGGCCCTCGACATTCAGAGCTTCGACGGGCACACCGAGTTTTTCTCCCAACCGAATCAACAGTTCCGGTCCGGCGCTGCCCCGCGCCGTAAAGGCGATGCGCTCGATTTTCGTGCCGTGCTTGCTTTCCCAGTGCGTCAGCAGCGGGAGAACCTCGTCGGTAATTGCTTCGGCGCGTCCGTCCGTTTCGGAAGGCTCCCCTCCCAAGGGGCGGCAGCGGTAGAAGCGCAGGGCGTCGGACTGCCGCACGGCGCAGGTGAGCGCATGCCCGTCGCGGTGGACCAACATGGAGATGGGCCCCGATGCCGTGGACGACGCCTGCAACGACGCCCGCCCCTTGGCGTCCGGCACCAACGGCAGCAAGGCCAGAGAAGAGGGCAGGACCCAGTACGGCTCAAGGTCGACCGATCTTGCCAGCGCTTCATAGCCTTCCAGAATCGGCCGCGCCATCGCCACGACCAGAACTTCCAGCCCTTGCGCGGTCCGCCGCAACTGATGCGAAATGACGGCCTCACGCGGATTGAAGGGTAAGCTCTCCTTCATCCGCCACAACAGAAAGGGTTCGAGCTCCCCTCTTTTACGCGGCAGAGATTCGGCCGTAAAGGGGAGCACGCGGACGGCGACGTCCGGCACCAGAAGGGCGCATTCACCCGGCTCGGCCCCGATTTCCTCGATCATCTCGCGGAGCAACTCGCCGAGCGCTCCCGGATTGCGAAGATGAGGACGGCTGGGGGAGGGTTCGACGCTGCCGGGCGGCAGGTGGCGGGCCGCAAACCCGGCCACCCGCGCGGGCTGCGCCGTACACCTTGCCATGCTGAGAAAGGTGGAGGAGATCTCGACGACGAGCGGCGGCAGTGGAGGCTGGGGCGGCGTCCGCGGCACTTGCCACGCGTCCAGGCACCAGCGGCCGAGTTGAGTGATTTTCTTCGGGATTTTCTGCTGCGAGGGGGCCACCTCTTACTCCACTTTTCTTTCCACTACAACGGGTTCCATCTATTCTACGAACGTAACCTTATCGACTTCCTTCAACGTCGTGATGCCGGCCCGAGCTTTTTCCAGCGCATCCGCGCGCAGGGTGACCATCCCCTCCTCCTTCGCCGCGCGGCGAATCTCTGAGGCGGGCCGCCTCTCCAGGATCATTTCACGGATGTTGTCGGAAAGGTCCAGCAGCTCGCTGATGGCCGTGCGGCCCCGAAAGCCGGTCCCGTTGCACTCCAGGCACCCGCCGCCCTCACGGAGAGTGACGCCGGACCATTCCGCGGGGTCGAGCGCGGACTCTTCCATCATCTCTTTCGTTAGTTTGACCGGTCGTCGACATTCGTTGCAGACGATGCGTACCAGCCGTTGCGCCAGAATGCAGTTGAGCGCGGAGACGAAATTGTACGGCTCGACGCCCATGTTCAAAAACCGGCCCAGTACGTCCACCACGTTGTTGGCGTGGACGGTGGTGAAGACCAGGTGCCCGGTCATGGCGGACTGGATGGCCACTTGCGCGGTTTCCGGGTCGCGGATTTCGCCCACCATGATCTTATCGGGGTCGTGGCGGAGGATGGAGCGCAAGCCGCGGACGAAGGTGAGCCCCTTCTTCTCGTTCACGGGAATCTGCGTGATGCCGGAAATCTGGTATTCGACGGGGTCTTCGATGGTGATGATCTTGTCCTCGTCGGTCTTGATCTCCGAAATCGCGCCGTAGAGGCTGGTGGTCTTTCCGCTGCCGGTTGGGCCGGTGACCAGGACCATGCCGTAAGGTTCGCGGATGAAGCGGCGGAAGCGTTTCAGGTCGTGCTCGGAAAAGCCCAACACGTCGAGCCGCAAACTGCGAAACTTTTTGCTCAGCGTCTCTTTATCGAGGATGCGGAGCACGGCGTCCTCCCCGTGCGTGGAGGGCATGATCGAAACGCGGAAGTCGATGGGGCGTCCGCGATAACGGACGCGGAAGCGGCCGTCTTGCGGCACGCGCCGCTCGGCGATGTCGAGCTCCGACATGACTTTAATCCGCGAGATGATGTTCGAGTGGAAGGAGCGGTCGATCGGGTCCATGGCCGACTGAAGCGCGCCGTCGATTCGGCACTTGATGTGGACGGCCGACTCGCCGGTTTCGATGTGGATGTCGCTGGCGCGGCGCTCGAGGGCGGCAAAGATGAAGCTGTTGACGAGCCGAATCAATGGGTTGGCGTCTTTTTCTTCGATCGGGGCCTGCCCGCCCTCTTCCTCGCCGCTCTCTTCGTCTGGAATCAGGTCCAGCCGGAACTCTTCGGTGACCTCTTCGAGCACTCTCTGTGAAGGGGAGCTCTTGTGGAGGATGGCGGCAATCTGGTCCGAGGCGGCGAACGTCACCTTCAACCGCCGCTCGATGCGCCATTCCAGCTCATCGACCCGGGCCAGCGAGTCCGGGTCCGAGGTGGCGATCACCATCTGCCCGTTCTGAGCTTCCAGCGGAATAAATTGGTGGCGGAACATCAGCTCCAGCGGGACGGAGCGGAACAGTTCCGGGTCAATGTGGAAGTTCTCGAGGTCCACGAACTCGCAGTGGTACCGGCGGGCGAGGGCCTGGGCCTCGGCGGTTCCTTTCGTGGTGGGAGGTTTTGTATCCGGCATTCGAGTCTTTATCCTTAACCGACTCGCGACATCATAATAGTAAACAGGGGCAGATAGAAAGCAACAAGTATTACCAGGACTACAATGGCCATCAGAATAAGCATGAGGGGTCCGATCAGGGTGATAAAGCGGGAAAGCCGTGTGTCCCCTTCTTCTTGGTAGAAGTCGGCGGCGCCGTTCAACATGGGAACCAGAGCGCCGGTGGCTTCCCCGACTTCAACCATATTGGTCACAAAAACGGGAAAGAACGGGCTGGTGCGTAAAGAATCGGCCAGCGAACGGCCCTTTTGGACTTCGCTCTGTACGTTGGATACGGCAGACGACAAGATCGGGCTGTCGATCGATTTACGGGAGGTTTCAAGCGCCGGAATGATGGGGATCCCTCCGCCCAACAAGATGGCCAGTGTACGCGAGTACTGAGCGATGGAGAAGATATGAAGAATTTCACCAACCATCGGCAGGCGATATTTGAGACGGTCCAGAGCCATTTGGCCGCTCGGTGTGCGACGCCAAGCTAACACGCCAAAGACGGCCGCCACCAGTCCGAGCAAAATCCACTGAGCAGTCGCCTTCAGGCGCAGGGCCACTCCAATGACAATTTGTGTGAAGACCGGCATTTCGATGTTCAACTCCCCATAGAGACGGGCAAAATTAGGAACGACCCACACGATGGCCACGAAAACTAAAATCACAAGGGCGACGATTAAGATAATCGGGTAGATCATGGCGGAGAGAAGCTCATGCTTCAGAGTGCGGGATACTTTCTGGTAGCTGAGGGAATCGGAAAGAGTTTTGTCCAGATTACCGCTCCGCTCACCGGCTCGTAACGCGGCGGTAAACATCAGCGGCACATCACCGGTGGCTTCAAAGGCCTCGGAAAACAACTCGCCGGCCTGTACGCGGCGGCACACGTCGGCTAAAAGCTCCCGCAGGGCTGGGGTGTGGGTTTGATGCGTCAGAAGTTCAAGCGATTTTGCCAGTGCCAAGCCGGAGCGGTTTAAGGTATGCAGTTGTTGAGTGAGGATCAGAATGTCATCGGGGTGTATTTTCTTGGAGCCGATCCTTCTGTTGAGCAGGGAGCCGCCTTTGGGGCGCACAGAATAGACGTAGTAGCCGTCGGCCAGCAACCGCTCGCGCATCTCGGTCTCCGAGGTGGCCTCGGCTGCCTGGGTCATCACGCGGCCGCTTTGGGTGGCGACTTTGTATACATACTGCGGCATGGTTTTCGCCGGACGGTCTCTACCAGGTGTTGTAAGGAGTGCCGTCCAATGATATTTCCTCCGATCCGCTGCGGACGTCCACAATCCCCGACATCGTCTGGTCGGGGCTCAGGAAAACGTCTTCCGCAAATTCTTCCACCCAAGTTTCATTTGAGCTGGTAATGGGGTCCTTGGGAAGGCTTCTCAGATACCCTTCGGCCACCAAGTCCTCCAGCGCCTGGGGCGCCTCCTTTTTGTCGAGCGTGTACTGGTCAATCAAGGAACGGAGCGTGTAGAGGTTGTCGCGCAGGACGGCCTCCCGCGCCAGGAGGATGGATTGTTGGTAGCTGGGAACGGCAATGGTTATCAGTACCAGGATGATGGTGATTACTACCATCAACTCTAGCAGAGTAAAGCCGCGCCGAAGGGCAGAGCCGGATTCATTCTTTTTCATGGTCACCAATCGGAATACCGCGTGCCGTCCAAGGCTTTTTCGTGACTCAGGGAATAGACGTCGAAGACGTTGTCGCCGCCCCAGAAGCTGGAGTCGGGCGGGTTCTGCATGCCGCGCCTTCCCCAGCGCTTCTCGCCGGTAATCGGGTCAATGGGGATTCTCCTGAGAAATTTCAATTTGACCCCTTTGCTTTTGGTCTCGACTCCCTTGACGAGCGTCTCAAGATTGGGCGGATAGCCGAAGCTGTCTTCCTTGGCTTCGACCATGCCCTGGTCGGCGGCGTCCTTGTAGCGGTCGATGGCCTCCCGCAGGGTGCGCAGGTTGCGGCGAAGTTCCACTTCCTTCTGCCGTTTTACCTGCATCCAGGCGACGGGCAAGGCAAGGCTGGTCAGCACCAGCAGGATGCCGATGGCCGCCATCAACTCGATGAGCGTGAATCCGCCGCCCCGGGCGCGGGTTCTCTTTTCGGTTCCCCTTCGATCTATAATTCTAGGCATTTTCGGTTCTCTTAAGATGGCGGCCGTCCAGCTCCCGATGCCTCGACACTTCCTGCCACCTAGATTATCGCCGAGAGGTGTAGCGGAAGCAATCATGCCGTTGGAGGTCGCGCGGGCTACGGCTTCGGGGTGGGCACGGCGAAGAGAAGCCGTCTTAGGTCGTTCGGACGCAAGGCCCTGGGATTCAAACCCATTTTTTCAATGTATTGGAGTTGATTTCCCGTCAGGGTCTTAACCAGTTGGAGAATTTGCTGATTGCTGAGATTGTTCGGGTCGAATCCGAAGACACGCAAGAGCTGAAGCTCTCGCGGTCCCATACTCGCTCGCAGTTTTTCGATATCTTCGATTTGAAGGTTCGTCAGGTCGATGAGGTGTTCCCCGGGACGCTGCGTCAAGCCCGGCGCGGCCTGAGGGGTGGGGCTGGGTTGCGGCTTAGGTCCCCCCGAGGCGGTACGGATCACTTGGCCGCCTTGATTGGGTCCCGACTGGCGGGGATCATAGACGTGCAGTTCACAGTCGTTTCCCGAATCCCGGCATAGAAGGGCGTAGTTGATGGAGGTGGAGTCGAAGAGCCGCAAGAGGGCGTCTTCAAGCGTTACTCCCTCGGCCCTGAGCGACAACCGTTCGCCCCCCATCCGCCGCGGCATCTCGCTCGTCAGACGGCACTGGTCGGCCAGCGCTTGCAGAATCCTGTTCAGGGGTTGATTGATCTGCTGCGTGGAGACACAGGCGGCGCTATTCTCCTCGGCAACGCCGTTTTCCGAGGAAGCCGTGTTTTCATTGGTCTGAGCGGCGAGCGGCCCTGTTCCAACAGTCCCAACAGATACGAGCGCGGCGAGGAAGAGAATCCTACCTCCGCAACGTGCAAAGCTCACGGAGGGGACCAGACCTTTCCCGCCCCCCTCCCCCTCCGGGAGCCCTACTGTCCGGCTTCTGATGGCGATTCGCATTGGCCCTCTCGGCATTGGCTTTCTGCGCCTGCCGCAATCCGCTTCGCCGGATTATAGCCGAATGGCTATGGTTGTTGCGTTACATTAAGCTGAAAAGGTATTGCGTATATTCCTCGCGCCGTGGGCTGAGGCGGACCGGCGCCCCTGACCGCTGGATCGTTCCCCGCGTCGAATCCACCGGAAATATCTGGGTCCTTGAAGACGTGGACCGATAGCCTTCGCTAAGTAGATTTAGAAGCAGGATCGCTCCTCGGAGTGCTCCGGGGAAATATTTGTTTCCAAAGCGAGGAAACGTCGATAAACTATAGTCTTAAGATTGGTCGGGCGCCGCTCCGGATGCCGTTCGGAATGAAATTCCGGATGAAGGCCCGAAGACGGCGGCGGGCGCTGGGAGTTGGGAGAGAGATCGCTTTGGAGGAATATCGGGTGAGACAGGCGATTCGGCAAACGGCCATGGTCTTTGCCGGACTGGTGTGGCTGGTCTCTTGCGGAGGAGGCAGCCGGGCCTATAAGGCGGGAAAGAAGGCCGAAGCCGTCAGGGATTTTGACACCGCGCTGGCGAACTACTCGGAGGCGGCGCGAGCGAAGCCGCGCAATCCGCAATTTATGGCTTCGCAGGCGCGGATGAGGAGTGAAGCTTCGCTGCTCCACTTGAAGCGCGGAAACGAGTTTGCCGAGCAGGACCGATGGGAAGAGGCCTTGGCCGAATACCAGCGGGCGGCGGCGATTGACGCTTCGAACTTGGCCGCGCGGCAAGGCGTGGACCGCATGGCGCGCGCGATTCAGGCTGCCCGAGAAGCCGAAGATGCGGCGCGGCGGGCGGCCGAGGAGAAGCAGGATGCCGAGGCTGCCAAAGCATTTCCCGGTGTCCTGCTCAAACCGTTCCCGGAAAAGCTGCTGAAGCGGTTCAGGATTTCCGCCGAAAGCCGCGATCTGTTCCAAGCTTTGGCGAAGCTGGCCGGGTTGAACGTGGCTTTCACCCCCGATTTCCAAACCCGCCACTTGCAGTTGGATTTGCTCGACGTCACCGTGGAAGAAGCGCTGGACATTCTGGCGCTTCAGACGAAGACGTTTTGGAAGCCTGTCACGCACAACACCATCGTCGTCATCCCTGATACGGCCCGCAACCGCCGCGACCACGAAGAGCAGGCGTTCAAAATCATTCGTCTGAAGAATCCGGGAAGACCGGAGAAACTGGCGGCGATGGTCTCCACCATCAAGAGTATGCTGAATCTTCGGCAGGTGGTCGAGAACGCCGAAAGCAACGCCATCATCGTGCGCGCGCCGCCGAACATGATCCAAGCGGCGGAAAAGATCATTCGCGACCTCGACCGCGGACGGGCGGAAGTCCTCGTCAGTATCATCATTCTTGAGGCGGACCGCACCCGCATGCGCGACCTCGGTCTTCTCCCCAGCCAGACGTTCCAGATTTTTGCGACCGAGGGAACCAAGCCGTTGAATGAGCTCGGCAGCATCAGCACCCGCGACTATACCGTGACTCTTCCCGGCGCGGTGGCCGCCGTGCTGATGGCCGACTCGAAGACGCGCATCCTGCAGAATCCCGAGATCCGCTCCACCGAGAGCGAGACCGCCAGCCTGAAGATCGGCGCCAGCTTCCCCTTTGCCACCGGAAGCTTTCAGCCCGGCGCGTTGACCGGAGGCTTGCAGCCGCTGGTCAGTACCCAGTTTCAGTACAAGGACGTGGGTGTGAACATAGACCTGACGCCCACGGTGCTTCCGCAAGGCGACATCAGTTTGACGCTGCTGGTCGAAATCTCTTCTCTTCAGACCACCATCGACCTGGGCGGCGGCCTTACGCAGCCAATTTTCGGCCAGCGGCGGATTGAACACACCATCCGCCTGCGTGAAGGCGAGGCCACACTTTTAGGTGGATTGGTGGAGAGGAATCAGACGATTAGCGTCGCCGGCTGGCCCGGCCTGAGCAGGATTCCCGGCTTGCGGTATCTCTTCTCCGCCGAACGGAAGGAGACGGTGGAGACGGAAGTGGTCATCCTGCTCCGGCCCCGCATTGTCCGCACCGCGGACGTGGGGGGCGACGACCGAGGAGCGTTCTCCATCGGCTCCGGCCTGGGTGCGGATGTCCCGCTTCGGTCTCCTCAAAGCCGAAGAAGTCCCGCCGCGGCTCCCCAGAGGCGGGCTCCGCAGCGGCCGGCGCCAAACCGCTAGCGTTCCTTCCTGCTCATCCCGTTAAAAGCGAAATCGTTGCAGGGCAGGGGAAGTGACTCCTCCCTGGAATATCCCTCTTGACAACAGGCGAATAAAAAACGAAACTAGGCGCCGGTCTATTGAATATGCCGATGCGGGTGAGCATGACGAATCCGGTTCCAAAGCGGTATTCGGGAATGGCTCGTCTGCCGGCCGGCGCCTTCGGGTCGGGGTTCCTGCGCGACGGGCAATCTCATCGGCTCCGAGACCTGAAAGACGTGCTCCGGCCCCTCCGTTAGCGGATGGGATTCTCATACCAGACCACGCCCAGCCCGGCCCGGCCTCCGGCGGCGTTGCCGTTCTCCTCGGTATTGATGATGTCGAGATCGCCGTCTTGATCGACATCCTGCAGAAGACTCAAGTCGAATTTATTTCCCTCCGGGCCTGAGGTGGGCCTTTTGGATGAGCGCCTGCCACAGCTCCTCCACCCTGCCCAGAAAGATGAGGTCTTCGAGGGTGTCTACGTAGCGTGTCGCCCAACGGGAAATGACCTTGCCTTGGGTTTCAAGTTCGGCGTGCATTGATATTTTCGGCGATGTAAAGTGAGTCTTCGTCAGGGCACGTTCGCCGCGGCGAATCAGCCGTGCCGAAAAAGGGACCGTAATTCAAAGGCTTTAACCGCTGAGGGTTAGTTCTGCTAAATTTCCAACCCGGCTGCCGCCGGCAGGGTACAATTTATCATGTGGGGTTGAGGTGTTTGTCGATTGTCTGCCAGTGAAGCAAACGGTGTCCGCATACATTCCGAAAAAAAACGGACGGGATGGGTGCGCCAGCCGCGGAGCTACCTTCGGCTGCGCAGTTTGGCTAGGAGCCTCAGGATTTCAATATAGAGCCAGATCAGCGTCACCATCAGGCCGAAGGCGGCGTACCACTCCAGGAATTTCGGCGCGCCCTGCTGGGCGCCCGATTCGATAAAGTCGAAATCGAGTACCAGGTTCAACGCCGCGATCACCACCACGAACAGGCTGAAGCCGATGCCGAACAGTCCGCTTTCGTGGATGAACGGTATCCCCATGCCGATAAAGCCCAGAATGAACGTGGCCAGGTAGATAAAGAATATTCCGCCGGTGGCTGCGGCAACTCCCAGTTTGAAGTTCTCCGTGGCTTTGATCAGACCCGACCGATAGGCCAGCAACAGCATGAATAAGGTTCCGAACGTCAAGCCCACCGCTTGAACGACGATGCCCGGATATTGGGCTTCCAGGATGGAAGAGAGGCCTCCCAGAAACAGCCCTTCCAGAATGCAATAGATGGGCGCCGTCACCCCGGCCCAAGTCTTCTTGAACACCGTTACCAGACCAAAGATGAATCCTCCGATGGCTCCACCCATTACCCAGGGCATCACGGCGGCCGGGTTGCCGCCCGATGCGAAGAATAGATCCCACACCCAGCTTGCCGCCAGGACCGTCAGAATCAGCAGGAACCCAGTCTTATTGACCGTTCCCTGAATGGTCATCACGTCGTCGCCCACGCCCAGGACGGCGCGGTCGAATCCTTTGAAGGTTGCAGCGTTCAGAGCGGGATTGGCTGATCTCATCATAATGGATTGGGCCCTTTTCTTAGGCCGTTATCCGTACGTGAACGGCCTGGTACTTTCGTACTCTCGACAGTACCGGGGGATGGGGAGAGAATGGTCTCGTTGTGAGGGAGATTCACCCCGAACTCCTTCCCCCAATACCTGCCATGAACCCTCCACCCGCCCCGGCTCTTCCGGGGCGGGCCGCCTTGGGTGGTGTTTTCCCGCTTTTGCCGCCACTTCTGGCGCCACTTCTATGCCAATTCTGATAAATGCCCAGCCCTCAAGCCTTGCTTCCGAAGACCGTTGGCTCCCGGCGAGAAGATCGGGACCCGTTGAATGTTCTCGAAACCAGCCTGCTTCACCCACTCCGTGTACTCCGTCCAAGTGTAATTGCGGCCTTCGGTTTCAATCAACATGTTCAAGGACATCAGAGCCGCCGGTACGGGGCCGCTCTTGTCGTCGTCCATCATCAATTCGCTGACGATCAAGGTGCCGCCGGCCCGAAGCGCTTGGAAGTTCTTCCGGAGGATGGACAGATTCTTCTCAGGCGTCCAATCGTGCAGAACCATCGACAGCAGATGGACATCGAAGCCCTGCGGCAGGTCGTCTTCAAAAAAGTTCTCCGACCGGGTCTCAATCCGGTCGGAGAGATTCGCTGCGGTGATCTTTTCGCTTGCAATCTCCAGGGCCGGGGCCAGGTCGCATACCGCGCCGCGAAGGTTGGGAAACTTGCGAGCCGCTTCGATGCAGTAAGCGCCGGACCCGCCTTCGATATCGAGTAACTGTTGGTAAGTCGAAAGCCTCCGCCAGTGCCTTTCCCGATTGGATGCTGAAGCTGTGCATCGATTCGGTAAAGTTCCGTTGCTCGTCCGGATTCGCGGAGATGGCCTCAAAAATCCAATCGTGCTCGCCCCACGTTTGTGCCCGGTTGTTTTTCAACGCTTCGGGGAGTCGATTCCAAGGAAGGTAAAGCCGCCGGTCGAGCATCGTGACGACCCCGCCGAAGTAGTAAGGTTTTCCTTTGACCGGAATTCCTCCGCCAGGGCTGAGTTTTGGTAGTGCCCGTCCTGCCGTTCCAAGAGTCCCAAGGCCGTGCAGGCGCTCAGCAGCATTTCAGCCGGGCGGGGCTGCAATCCGAAGAGAGGGACAAACTCCTCGGCCCGGATGGTGGGCCGGAAGGAGTGGAGTTCATAATAAATTCCTTTCCATGTAAAGATGTAGGAGGGACTCAGGGAGTAATCCCCGAAAATCAGGGTGAAATGGTTTTTTCCCTTGCCCTATTCCTGATGAGGATATCGTGTGCCGAGAATCCTCCGCTGTCAAGGGTTGGCTTTCCAGTTTTAAAGATGGAGATTGAGGAAATATGGGAATCGAAAAACGGCCAGCCGGGGTTCGAGCCGCGCGAGCGACGGCGGTCTTATGCCTCTGTACGGGACTTGTTCTTTTTGGTGTGCGTGCAGGGCTTCATTCCGCCTCTCGCTCTCCGGTACGAGCCCGGCAGGCGATGGATTGGCCGCGCTTTCATCATCAATGGATGCCCGAAATGGATGCCCGATGAGCTGTTGGTGGAAGAGCTTGTTGTGGAGGAATTGGGCTTTTTGCCCGATACCTTGCGGCTGCTCGAGAAACGCGGCCACCGCCTGCGGCGGGCCGGGTCGCTGGCGCGAGGGAATGCGATTCAGATCGAGGGCGCGTGGCTCCTCGGCGCTCCCGACGCCCGCTCGGAAGGCACGGCGAGAGGGTATTGATTTGATCTGCCCCGGTCTCTGTGCGCTTCGTCGGTCGGTAGGATGAAGTCCGTCCGGGTTTTCTATGAAACGTCTGCTATAAAACGGGCCGCGGCGAATAATGGTAGTATGATGGACATCCCAGCAGAAGGGATTGTGCAGCGGTGGCATGGTTTCGTAAGGAAAAATCTCCCCTAGAGGCCGCGAAAGAGAAGCCCGTAATGACCGAGGGCTTGTGGGAGAAGTGCGGCGGCTGCAAGCAGATTCTCTGGAAGAAGGACCTGGACGGGAACCTCCAGTGCTGCCCGAAGTGCGACCACCACTTCCGCATGGGGGCCGAAGAGCGGCTGAAGATGCTGTTTGACGGCGGCCGTTACGTGGAGCATGATCGCGAGCTCTCCAGCACCGATCCGCTCCGTTTCGCCGACAGCAAGAGTTATCAAGACCGCCTGCGGGCGGCGGAGAGATCTTCCGGTTTGAAAGACGCGCTGATCAGCGCCGACGGGCTGATCGAAGGCAAACCGGTGATCCTCTGCGCCATGGAGTTCCGCTTTGTGGGCGGCAGCATGGGCGCCGTGGTGGGGGAAAAGATCACGCGGGCCATTGAGCGGTGCATTGAATTGAAGCTTCCCTTGATCGTCGTCTCCTGCTCGGGCGGGGCGCGCATGATGGAAGGCGCGGTCAGCCTGATGCAGATGGCGAAGATTTCCGCCGCGTTGGGCCGGCTCGACAAAGTCCGCAAGCCGTATATTTCCGTCCTCACGGACCCGACCACGGGCGGCGTGACGGCCAGCTTCGCTATGCTTGGCGACCTGAACGTGGCCGAACCGGGCGCGCTGGTCGGATTTGCCGGGCCGCGCGTCATCGAACAGACCATCCGGCAGAAATTGCCCGAAGGGTTCCAAAGTTCTGAATTTCTTCTGGAGCACGGGATGATCGACGCCGTCGTCCCGCGTAAAAGCCTCAAAACCTACTTAGCCCACTCGCTCAGCCTGCTGGGCGCTTGGGACTGACCCCGCCGGGATTTTTTCACGTGATGACCTACGCGGAATCTCTTACCTATCTGGAAGCTCTGGGAACGGAATTGAAGGGGCGGAGGTTCGGCCTTGAAAAGATACGATTGTTGCTCCAGGCGCTCGGCTCCCCGGAGCGCACCATTCGGAGCGTGCTGGTGGCGGGCACGAACGGGAAAGGTTCCACTTCGGCCTTCCTGGCGGGAATTCTTTCCCGCTCGGGAATCCGCACCGGGCTGTTCACCTCGCCGCACCTGGTTCGCGTGAACGAACGGATTCAGGTGGACGGGGGGGAGATCTCCGACGACGGCTTTGCCGCCGCCTTTTCCCGCGTCGCCCAGCAGGCCGAACGGCTGCAAAGGGAGAACGGTTGGCCCGAGCCGGCCGGCTTCTTCGAATTCCTGACGGCGGCGGCGCTGGTTCACTTTGCGCGGACGAAGGTAGAGATTGCGGTCCTGGAGGTGGGCTTGGGCGGGCGGCTGGACGCCACCGTCCTGGCCGAGCCGATCCTGGGGCTGATTACCAACATCGATTACGACCACGAGAATATTCTGGGCCCGACGCTGGGGGAAATCGCGCGCGAGAAGGCCGGCATTATTCGGCCGGGACGACCCGTTCTGCACGGATGCGAAGAGGGGAAGCCGGCCGAGGTCATCCGCGCTAGAGCAAAGGAGCTGGGGGCGGAATGTGCGGACACGGGTTCGCTGGTGAAGATTGAAATCGAAGTGAATGATGGCGGGCAATTCACCTTCGACCTCGGTTGGGGTGGGGAGAGGCTTCCCGATATCCGCCTCGGCTTGAGGGGACGGTTCCAGGTTCGGAACGCGGCTGCTGCGGCTGCTGCCGCCTGGAAACTGTGCAATATGGGATGGAAGGTGACCCCGGAAGCGGTGAGGAAGGCTCTCGAGGAGGTGCGATGGCCGGGAAGGCTCGAAGCGATGGGCGAGAATCCGCTGGTACTGCTGGACGGCGCGCACAATCCGGCCGCGGCGCGTGAGGTGGCCGAATTTGTACGTGAGAACATTCACCCCAGGAAGGTTCGGCTCCTTTATGCTTCCATGCGGGACAAGAATGTCGGGAAGATTACCGAGATTCTATTTTCCTTGGCCGAAAAGGTCTACCTGACGCGGCCCCATCTGCCGCGCGCCATTTCTCCCGAAGAGTTGGCCCGCACGGCGCGCTCCCTGCCGACTTCTTTCGTCATTGAAGATGACCCAGCGAAGGCTTTGGACCTCGCCCTCCGTGAGTCGGACGCGGACGACGTCATCCTGGTCGCCGGTTCTCTTTTTCTGGTGGGGGAGGTTCGTCGGGCTTTTGAAGTGCGGGCGCTGCCGATGACGGTGGCGGGTATGAAGCGCGGCTGACTCGGCTTCCTACACTTCCATGGGCGAGAGCCGGGCCAGGGGAGCGTGACGGTGGTATGATCCATATGAGACATGACGTTTTAGATTTGAACCGATGAGTACTTTCGTCCCGGCACAATCCTCAGCAAAGGCCACGGCCAAGGCCCCGGTAAAGGAGAAGCCCCGCCGAGGGCTCTCTCGGCTGCGGTACACGCTGAGCCTGCTCCGGTCCCTTTTCATTACCGACCTGTTGATCTATCTCTATACGGCCGTCATGGGGACGCTATCGTTGCTCGGCTCCGTTGTAGATTCCGCCGGACGTTGGCAGCACTGGTGCGCGCGCACTTGGTCCTGGATGATTCTGAAGACCAGCCGTATTTCAGTTCACGTGGAGGGGGGCGAGCACGTGCTGGCGGACCACCCGATCATCTACTGCTCGAACCATCCGAGCGCCATGGACATCCCGATCATGTTCGTCCATCTTCCCGTGCAGTTCCGTTTTCTGGCGAAGAAGGCGCTGTTTCATCTTCCTTTTCTCGGCTGGCACCTGCGGCGCTCGGGCCATATATCCGTCGAGCGGGAGCAACCGAAGGCGGCCATGAAGAGTTTTGAGGAGGCGGTGAAGAAGATTCACGCCGGAAGTTCCGTCTTGCTGTTTCCTGAGGGCAGCCGGAGCCGCGACGGCAGTTTGGGCCCGTTCAAACGCGGGGGCTTTTTTCTTGCCGTTCAGGCCGGGGTGCCGATTGTACCGATTACGCTGAATGGGAGCCGCGAGGTGTTGCCGCCGGACACCTACCACATCCGGCCCGGCCGCGTGGAGATAGTGTTCCATCCGCCGATTGCGACCGCGGGGCTGACGGCGAAGGACGTCTCCGCGTTGAGCGGGCGGGTCCGGGAGCGGATTCGATCCCGCTTCCGCCCGCCCAATGAGACGATTCACGGCGAGACTGCCCCCGACGAGACTGCTGAGGTTTAACTCGTAGGGTCGCCGGCCCGCTTTTCGGCATCTTAATTAGGAGAGCAAGGGCAGTCGACGTTGTCATGCCCTGAGCCGGGGAATCGAGCCAAGGGATGAAATCGGGGGAACCAAGAGGAATGGGAATCAGAGTCGTTTGCATTCTTGCCCTGGCGGCGCTTCTGCCGTTTCCGGTGGCCTTCGCCGAGGAAGAGGGGATCGGAGAGAAGGTCTCCCCGGAAGCGAAGGCGTTGGTGGAGGAGGTCGTTCGCAAGCTGGGCGGAGAGAAGTTTACCGCCATCGAATCCATAGCCTATAAAGGGCGCTACTTCAGTATCGGCCGGGGAGGCACGGCGGGCTTTGTGCCGTTCGAAAGTCAGGAGGTCTATCCGGCGAAGCGCCGCTTCAGCTACGGGAATAAGAAGCCGATCATCCTGATCAATGACGGCGAGCGCGGCTGGCGGTTGGACCGGTTGGGACGCGCCCGGCAATCCGCCGACCAGATCCGCGCCTGGCGCCTTCGGGGCCGCTACAACCTCTATCACCTGCTGGGGAAGGTCGTCAACGAACCGGACATCTTCATGATCCAGGCGGGCTCGGACTTCATCGATAACGTTGCGGTCCGGGTGGTGGAGATCATGGATACCCAACAAGTTCAGGTGAAGCTGTATGTGGACAAGGAGCGGCTTCTGCCGGTGCGTATTTCCTACCGCTTCCGCCACGCGGAGACGAAACGTTGGGTGGAGGTGGCCCAAACGTACGGAAATTTCCAGATGCGGGGCGGCGTCATGACGCCCTTGCAAGAAGCGCGATGGACGAACGGACGACGGACGGCGGAAGTCTTCTACGACCGCATCCTCTACAATGCACCCGTCAAGGAAACGACCTTTCTTCCCCAGCGTTGAGCGGTTCCGGGAACCGGCGGCGAAGCTCTGGTATAATGTCTTTCTTATACCCTATGCGGAAATCAACCGAGAGAGGCTTGTCGATTCACGGAACCACGATCTTAAGCGTCCGACTGGACGGCCGACTGGCGATGGCCGGCGACGGCCAGATCACCATGGGCGACGGGATCATCAAACATCGCGCGCGAAAGATCCGGCGGCTCTTCAATCGGAAAATTCTGGCCGGGTTTGCCGGATCAACGGCCGACGCGCTCTCGCTGTTCGCCCGTTTCGAGGCGAAGCTCGATGAGTATCACGGCAATATCAGCCGGGCCGTGGTCGAGCTGGCCAAGGATTGGCGGACGGACCGCGTGTTGCGGCACCTGGAGGCGTTGCTCCTGGTCGCCGACGAGAAGAATACCTTTCTGGTCAGCGGAAACGGCGATGTGATCGAGCCGGACGACGGCATTGTGGCCATCGGCTCGGGCGGACCCTTTGCTTTGGCGGCGGCGCGCGTCCTGGCAAAGCACACCAAGCTCGAGGCGAAACAAATCGTCGAAGTGGCCATGGCCGAAGCCGCCCGGCTCTGTGTCTATACCAACGATCAAGTGGTGATTGAGGAACTGTAAGCGGCAGGGCTTCAAAAAACTTCAGATTCTTGAGAGGACATGGTCTTTTACTTGCCCGAAAATATCGCCACGGCGGAGCAACTGGACCGCCTGACCCCGCGCGAAATCGTCGCGGAGTTGGACAAGCACGTCGTGGGGCAGCAGGACGCCAAGCGTTCCGTGGCCGTCGCCCTGCGGAATCGGATGCGGCGGCAGAAGTTGCCGGCGGAGCTGGCCGAAGAGGTGATGCCGAAAAACATCATCATGATCGGGCCCACGGGTGTGGGAAAGACGGAGATCGCCCGGCGGCTGGCGCGCCTGACGAATTCTCCTTTCTCCAAAGTCGAAGCCTCACGCTTTACCGAGGTCGGCTACGTCGGTCGCGACGTCGAGTCGATGATCCGCGACCTGGTGGAAATCTCCATCGAGATGGTCCGGGAAGAGAAGTTGGAAGAGGTGGCCGACCGCGCCGAGCAGAACGCTGAGGAGCGGCTGCTGGACCTGCTGCTGCCGCCCTCACCGAGGCCGAAAAGGAATCCCGAGCGGGGTCCCGAGAGGATCCCGGTCAACGGGGAAGAGGATAAGCGGGAGGCGGAAAACTTCCACCGCACGCGCGAAAAGCTCCGCACCCAACTGCGCGAGGGCAAACTCGACGACCGCACGGTGGAAGTGGACGTCCGCGACCGCGCCGTCCCGACCTTCGAGATTATGTCTTCGACCGGCATCGAGGAGATGGACATCAACGTCAAAGACATCCTTCCCGGCATCTTCGGTCAGCGGACGAAGAGGAGAAAGATGAAGGTCTCCGAGGCGCTCGAATACCTGACGCAGGAAGAAGAGAACCGGCTGATCGATATGGATCAAGTGACGCGAACCGCCGTCGAGCGGGCCGAGCAGTCGGGCATTCTCTTCGTCGATGAAATCGACAAGATCGCCGGGCGCGAGCGCGGCCAGGGGCCGGAGGTGAGCCGCGAAGGCGTCCAGCGCGACATCCTGCCCATCGTCGAGGGCACCACCGTCAACACGCGCTACGGCATGGTTCGCACCGACCATATCCTCTTCATCGCCGCCGGAGCGTTCCATACGACGAAACCGTCCGACCTGATCCCGGAACTGCAAGGCCGCTTTCCGATCCGCGTGGAGCTGAAGGCGCTGACGGTGGAAGATTTCATCCGCATTCTTCAGGAGCCGAAGGCCGCGCTGGTGAAGCAGTACACGGCCTTGCTCGAGACCGAAGGCATCAAGCTGACCTTTACGCCCGATGCGATGGAGGAGATCGCTCAGATCGCCGCCCAGGTCAACGAGCAGGCGGAGAATATCGGCGCGCGGCGGCTCCACACGATCATGGAAAAGCTGCTGGAGGAGATCTCCTTCGAGGGTCCGGACCTGAAGAAGAAGAATGTCGAGATCGACGCCGCATATGTCCGGAAGCAATTGGCCGACATCATCAAGGATCAGGACCTGAGCCGGTATATACTCTGATTTTGAGCGCCGTCACCCTGACGGCGAATTTCCCAAAGGAATCTTCCGCTCTTGTTGTCCCGCCTTCGTTCTCCGCTGATCGGGTTTCTCACTCTGCTGGTGTTTTCCTGTGCGAGCCAGGCCCCGCCACTCCCGCCGCGCGTGCAGGTTCCCGAATCCGTCTCCGATCTAAGATCGCAACAAGTCGGCCGGAAGGTGGCGTTGCAATGGACCCTGCCGGAGTTCGCCACCGACGGCGAGCCCCTCACCCGCCCGCTGGAGATCGAAATCTTCCGCCACCTCATACCGGCCGGCACCGAGCCGCCCGAAACGCTCCCCTTCGCCGCGCCCTGGGCCACCGTTCTTTCCGCCGACGTGCGGAGTCGGGTGAAAGATGGCGTGATGCGCTTCGAGGACACGTTCGCGGAAGAGGAGTTGGCCGAGCGCGCCGGCGGGATGTACCTTTATGCGGTCCGCAGCGTGGCGCGGGGGTCCGGCGGCAAGCGGCGCGAGAGTAAGCCTTCGAACGTCATCCGGCAACGCGTCTTTCCGGTCTCGGGTCCGGTGCGGGATTTGGCGGTGGAGACCCAGGAGAGCCTGCTGCGCATCGGATGGAATTGGGAGTCGCCGTCGGAGGCCGTGAACCGTTACTTGCTGGGCTTCCGTGTTTATCGGAGTGAGGGAGAAAAAGCGAGGACGTTCCGCCTGCTGGAGGAGGTCTCCGAACCCCATTTCGAATTTTTGGATTTTACCTACGACCGGACCTACCATTTCAAAGTGCGCGCCGTCTTTGGTGATGAGAATGCCCGCAGCGAAAGCGAGGATTCCGAGATCGTCACCGTGATCCCGCACGATGCGTTCGCACCACCGGCGCCGGTGGTGCTCGACGGACTCTATTCGGGCGACGCCATGGAGTTGATCTGGCAGGCGAATGCCGCCGCGGACCTGGCCGGGTACCACGTCTATCGAGTTTTGGAGGACGGCTCGCTCGAACGGTTAACTTCGGACCCCCTGCCCACGCCGCTCTTCCGCGACCCCTCGGCCGAGGAAGGGAAGAGCTACTCCTACGCCGTGACCGCGGTTGATCTGGAGGGGAACGAAAGCAAGCCTTCCGCTACCGTAACGCTCGAGGCGAGGTAGGTAGTGCGTGCTCCTTCGTTGCTTATCCCCACCCTTTCCTTCCCCCTACGCCCGAGAGGCTTCGGAGGACGGGTCGGAAAGGATGGGGCACCCGCCGGCAACAAGCCTGTCTTGATTTGTTTCATTGCAGCCCCTCCTTCGCGTCTAGGGATTCTCCTGGGCGTGCTTGGCGCGGATGGCCTTGGCGCGGGTTTCCATCTTTTTCGCCTCGGCGTCCCGGTCCATCTTCCGCAGCAAGACGGCGTAATTCTTGAGGCTCGTGGCTACGTTGGGATGCTCCGGCCCCAGGGCTTTCTCCCGAATCGCCAGCGACCGCTTGTAGAGCGGCTCGGCCTCCACGTATTTACCCTGAACGCGGTAAAGCTCCGCCAGGTTGTTGAGGCTGGTGGCAAAGCGCCGGTCTTGTTCTCCGAACCTCTCCGCCTCGCTAAGGGCAGCCTTGAATTGCCTCTCAGCCTCGGCGTAGAGGCCTTGCCGGTAAGCCTTCACCCCAGCGGCGTTAGACTTCTCCAATTTTGTTATGTCCTGGGCATACGTGGTAGGAGACGAGAGAGCCAGACACAGCACTCCCGCCAGCAAAAGCCTGTCTTGGTTCGTTTCATTTCAACCTCCTGGTTCCGGCAAAAAGGTCTTAGCCCGGTGATTCGGTTTCGCATCGATTGAGCCATCGGCTAGGGAGCCCCCGCCCCGGCGGGGCAGGCATATCATCCATTTTCATTATAATCCGCCGGGTGCCCCATCCTTGCCCCTTTCATAGATGGGGCAAGGGTGGGAACGGAAACATCCTTTTTCCCTCAGCGCCTGAAGGCGCGGAGAAGTTTGGATTTCCCTTTTACGGCACGGCTGATTCGCCGCGGCGAACATGCCCTGACGGGTACCGCCGCTACAACTACGCTTCAGAGACCTTCCCCCCGCGGGCCGGCAAAACCGGTGCTATAATCGGAGTACTATTCTTAAAGGGGTGGCGCGTGAAATTCTTTATCGATACGGCCAACTTGGATGAAATCCGTGAGGCGGCGAGCCTGGGCATCCTGGACGGCGTGACGACAAACCCGTCGTTGATTGCCAAGGAGAAGGCCGACCTCAAGAAGCGGATCGTCGAGATCTGCGAGATCGTCAACGGCCCGGTCAGCGCCGAGGTGGTCTCGATCGAGGCGGACGGCATGGTCCGCGAAGGGCAGGAATTGGCCAAGCTGCACAAGCACGTGGTGGTGAAGGTGCCGCTCATCCGCGAAGGATTGAAGGCCGTCAAGCGGCTGAGGGCGGAAGACATCCGCGTTAACGTCACGCTCTGCTTCTCGGCGGGGCAGGCGCTGCTGGCGGCCAAGGCCGGAGCCTCCTATATCAGTCCTTTCCTGGGACGGCTGGACGACATCGGCCACGTTGGCATGGACCTGATCTACGACATTGTTGAGATTTATCAGAACTACGCGTACCCGACGGAGGTTCTTGCCGCCTCGCTCCGCAGCCCTCTGCACGTGGTGGAGGCCGCCAAGGCCGGAGCCGACGTCGCCACCCTACCCGCGAAGGTCCTGGACCAGCTCTTCAAGCATCCCTTGACCGACCGCGGGTTGGAGGCGTTCCTGAAGGATTGGGAAAAGGTAAAGGCTCAACAATTGAGCGAGCCGAGCGAGCTTGTGGGGGCAGCGGCGGCCGGGAAGAAGTAGTCTCTCGCAATTGTCGCATAGAGACAGGAGAGGGTTTGTTGGGGGCCGCACTTCGCCTCAGTGTTTGCAGGGGCGGGGAGGTCAAAGGCGAACAGTTACGGCGCGACTGATTCGCCGCGGCGAACGTACCCCGACGAATTACGCTTTGCCGTCTCTCTTCCCCACCCTTGCTTCGCAAGGATGGGCGTCCGGTTATGCCCTGACGAAAAAGTTTTCCTTTTATCGGGATTCGCGATATTTCCCGCCTATGACATTCCAAGAAAAACTGGACGAGCTGAAACGGCGCAACGCGGCGGCGGAGGCGGGCGACGGCGAGGAACGCTTGAAGCGCCAGCACGCGGCGGGGAAACTCTCGGCGCGGGAGCGTGTTGAGCTGCTCTTTGACGAAGGGACGTTCGAGGAGCTCGATAAGCTGGTCGAGCATCGCTGCCAAGACTTCGGCATGGACGCCGCGGGGCAGCGCATCCCCGGCGACGGCGTGGTAGGCGGCTACGGGCGTATCCGCGGCCGGCTTGCCTACGCCTTCGCGCAGGACTTTACCGTTTTCGGCGGGTCGCTGAGCGAAGCCAACGCGGCGAAGATCTGCAAGCTCATGGACCTGGCGATGAAGACCGGCGCGCCGATGATCGGGCTGAACGATTCGGGCGGCGCGCGCATCCAGGAAGGCGTGGTGTCGCTGGGCGGCTACGCGGACCTGTTTCTGCGGAATACGCTCGCCTCGGGCGTGGTGCCGCAGATTTCCGCCATCATGGGACCGTGCGCCGGCGGCGCGGTCTACTCGCCGGCGATTACGGATTTTGTCCTAATGGTGGAAAAGTCGAGCCACATGTTTGTCACCGGGCCGGACGTCCTCAAGACGGTGATGCATGAGGAGGTGACGAAGGACGAATTGGGCGGCGCGCAGACCCACAATGCCACCAGCGGCGTCGCGCATTTCATGGTCCGCGACGACGCCGAGTGCCTGGCCCTGATTCGCGAACTGCTCTCCTTTATGCCTCAGAACAACCGGGAAGACGCGCCCCGCGCGGAGTGCACCGACCCTGTGGACCGCACCGACGACGAGTTGGACGATATTGTTCCCACCGATTCAAAGCGTCCTTACGACATCAAGGAGGTCATTCGCCGGGTGGTGGATGACGGTACCTTTTTAGAGGTGCACGAGCATTTCGCTCGGAACCTGTTCGTAGGGTTCGCGCGGCTGGGGGGCGAGAGCGTGGGCATTGTGGCGAATCAGCCGGCAGTGCTGGCCGGCTGCCTCGACATCAACGCCTCGGTGAAGGGCGCGCGGTTTGTGCGCTTCTGCGACGCCTTCAATATTCCCTTGATCACGTTTGAAGACGTGCCGGGATTTCTGCCCGGCACCGAGCAGGAGTTCGGCGGCATCATCCGCCACGGCGCGAAGCTGCTCTACGCTTTTGCCGAAGCCACGGTGCCGAAGATCACCGTCATCACGCGCAAGGCCTACGGCGGTGCGTATTGTGTGATGTCCTCGAAGCACATCCGCACGGACGTGAACTTCGCCTACCCGACGGCGGAGATCGCCGTCATGGGGTCGGAGGGTGCGGTGAACATCCTCTACCAGCGCGAGTTGAAAAACACGAAGGATGAGGACAGGGCGAGGGCAGGGAAGGTTGCGGAGTTCCGGCAGCGCTTCGGCAACCCCTACATTGCCGCCGAGCGCGGATATGTGGATGTCTTGATCGAACCGCGAGAGACGCGGCCTCGCCTGATTCGCGCCCTGCGGATGCTCGAGACCAAGCACGACACGAATCCCCCGAAGAAGCACGGCAATATCCCGCTCTAAGGTTCGGCGGGGACTTACCACTTCTAATTTCCTATTTTAATTTTTCCAGCGCCCGATGGTGGGGCGCGGCGAGCAGGAGTTGGGCGGAGACGGCGCCGATCATTGCCAGGAACATGTCCCACTGCGTATCCCACACGTCGCCTTGCGTGCCGAGGAAGGCGTCGGTGGCTTCCTCTCCGAGGAGGGCCGCCCACCCCATTCGAGCAGCTCATAGAAGGCGCTGAAAGCGAGGCAGACACAAGTCACCAAGAAGAAGAGCCACTTGCCCGATACCAGCGTCGAGCGGCGGAGCAGGATTTCCCGCGTCAGAATCGCGGGGATGAAACCTTGCGCCAAGTGGCCGAGGCGGTCGTAGTGGTTTCGGGATAAATCCAACAGGTCTTGAACCCAGAAGCCCAAAGGGACCCGCGCGTAAGTGTAATGAGCGCCGAGAATCAGAATCAGAGCGTGAAGGAACAACAGCGGGTAGACGAGCAGCGTAAGGGGAAAACGTCGGGCCGTGGCCACCAGTAGGAGTGCACCCAAAAGGACCGGGAGAGCTTCCAGCCACCACGTCGTTCCGTCATACGGACGGACGGCGGAAAGAATCACGGCTGCCGCCGCAAGAAATAGCAGGGCCAGCGGTTCGCGGCTTCGGTCCCTAGGGATACCCCAAGAGCTCTTAGGGTACACCAAAGGGAATGGGAATTGAACCCTCGTCGAGCATTTTACCTTACGACTTATGTCGTAAAGGGCTTCGTCTCGGAACCGTCCTGAGCGGCGTTTTTGTGACGCCGCAGCTCTCCCAGATACATCCTTAAGACCTGGCGGTCGAGCGAAGTCATGCTAATAAATTCCACATTGAGGCCGACGCCCGGTTTCGTTTCCCGCACGATGATGTTGGCGCGGAAAAACAAAGTGGGCAGCTGGATTCCCATCTTGCCGACGGTATCAGCTTTAACGGATTCCGTGCCCAAGAAGAAAGTGCCGACATGTCCGATATTGTAGATTTCGCCGAAGTAGCGCTTCTTGGCGGTGATGATACCGGCAATGGGGCGTTTCGGGGTTTCGTAACGGGCGTAACGAGGGCTCTGAGTTTTGCCGGAGGAGAAACGGGATGTGGGCTTGCGGTCGGCGGTCGTATTTGGCAGAGGTTCTCTCTTCGCCATAGGATACTCTCAGCGATGTCGGAGGGGATCGCTCCCATGACAATGAACTGCAATAACTTGATGGGCCTGCTCGCCCTATGGGAAGATCGTCAAAATTCAAGGATACTTGATTTTTCTCTGTGAGGTGAGATGGCACGAGGGAGATGCGGTTTTCAAGCGGAGGTGAAAAAAGGTTGGGAGGAGGGAAATGGTCGGGACGGGCGGATTCGAACCGCCGACCTCACGCACCCCAAGCGTGCGCGCTACCAAGCTGCGCTACGTCCCGATTCTCGATACCCGATGGGCGATTGCGGTTTCACTCCCCAGCCCCGGTTGAGTTTGTTTCAAACGACGGGGGTTCAGGCTGCGAATCCCGCTTCGGTGGCTCTATTTTACACCAAATCGGTTCCGACTTCCGTTTCAAAATCGCCCGATTCGTGACGTCGGTGGCGAAGGCTGCTGTGAGGGTTACGGGGTGATCGGCGAGGCGGAATCGGTAGAAAACGCGCCCGGCGGCGAATGGGTCATCGGCCTTCGGCCATTGGGTGTTATCAGTTTTGGCATGGAGCGGATCGTTGCTTCTTGACTTGCCCCGGTGATGAGGTATAGCATTCCAGAGCGGAAAAACTGGGCAATCGCCGTGAAGGGCCGAAAAGTCACCAGTGGGTATTACGAAAAAAATACTTGTTGCGGACGACAGTCCCGCCATCCAGAAAATCGCCAGCAGTATCCTTGCTGGAGAAAATGTTCAGATCGTAACGGTAGCGAACGGAATCGCGGCCATCAAGAAGTATGTGCTGGAGAATCCGCAGGTGGTGTTGGCCGACATCGAAATGCCGGGCAAGGACGGCTACGAAGTCTGCGACTATATCAAGAAGACTCCCGGTACCGATCAAACGATGGTGCTGCTGGTGGTCGGAGAGATGGAGCACTACGACGAGAACCGGGCAAAGGAGGCAAAGGCCGACGGGGTCGTCAAGAAACCTTTCAACGTCCGGGAACTGTTCGATTTGGTTCACGGCCACCTGGAGAAAATTTCCCAGGCCGAGGCGGCAGAGGCTCCCCCGGAGCCGGCGGCTTCTTCCGCTGCTTCTTCAAGTCTGCCGGATGCAGCCCCGGCCGAGGCGGCAGACCCGGAACCGGAACCTGATCTGGAACCACCGAAGCCCCCCGAACTGGATTTCTCCAACCTGAAGGAGCCGATGGCCTTGGGGGAGATCCCGATGGATTATCCCGAGGAGAGTCCGGCTCCCGAGCCCGCCCCCGGCGCAGCGCCGGAGGAAAAAAAGGCTCCCATTTTTGATCTGGCGGCGGCGGCGATTCTGGGGGCGGTGGCGGCGAAACCGAAAGCGCCGGTTCCGGCCCAGAAAGATTCAAAACCGGATTCGAAGCCGGCCGAGCCTGCGGGGAAGGCGAAAACTCCTGCAGCCGCGCCCGCCGTGGACGCTTCTATGATTCAGGCAGTTGTCGAGAAGGCCATCACTTCGTCCAGTACGGAGAAAGGGGCGTTCGACGCCAAGGCGGTTCATACGACCGTCGAAAATGCCCTGGAGGCGCTCTTGGCTCCCAAGGTGGCGAAAGAAGTTGCCGAGCGCATCACCTCGGAGCTTGCGAAGCAACTATAAAGATAAGAAATAGGGCGAGCGTCCACTCCTTCACCGAATCTCCTTTTCCGGTTTCTCCCTCTCTGGGTAGAATTACCCTCAGTTGCTTGCAGGCCGCTTTTCTTTTTCTGAGATTATCCGAACCGGGGTACGGACGCTGATGAGTGAGGCTTACGACGTAATCGTGGTGGGGGCAGGTCCGGCCGGCTCGACCGCGGCCAAGCTCTTGGCCGGGCGAGGAGTCAGAGTTCTGCTGCTGGACCGCGCACGGTTCCCGCGCCATAAGACCTGCGCCAGTTGGATTAGCCCCCTTGTCTTCGAGCGGTTTCCCGATCTTCAGCCCCACTTGGACGAACTGATTGAGACTCCCTTCTGGGGTATCGAGTTTCAAGAACAAGCGAACGGGTCGAGTGCCCGGGTCATGGAACCGAAGCCTTCCGGCTACCTCTCCCTCCGGTCGAAGTTCGATGAAGGTCTTCGGCGGTTGGCCGTGGAGGCCGGAGCTGAGTTCCAGGGCGGGGTGGGATTCGATACCCTAAATCAGGATTCCGAAGGGGTGAGGGTCCGGCTGGCCGACGGGCGGGAGGAACGGGCTCGAATCCTGATGGGCGCGGACGGCGCGGCGAGCCGTGTCGCCTTTGCCGGCGGTTTTCGGAAGGGATGGACGCCGCAGGATTATGTCCTCTGCGCCAATGAGGACGTCGAAGTGGAAGAAGGGCAAGTCCGCGAAATTTTCGGGAAGCGGTTTCCTTTTTACGTCTTCCTTCAGTATGCGGGAATCCAGGGGTACGCTTGGATCTTCCCGAAGCGACGCCACATCGCGGTGGGCTTGGGCGGCCGTTTGGGACCGAACGACGACATTCGTGAACTCTACCGGCGCTTTTTTGAAGATGCAAAGCGGCAGGGTCTGCTGCCTGGAAGCGCGGAACCGAAAAAAGTCTATTACGATCTTGACCCGGTCGGTGCGGTGCATCGCGTGCCGACGCTGGTCCGCGGCCGCGTGGTTCTCGTCGGCGATGCCGGCGGATTTGTTTCCGGCACGACGGGCGAGGGAATCTATCCCGGCATGGTCAGCGCCGAGGTGGCGGTCCGCTCGATTGAAGCTGCGTTGGGCACGGGACGTGTGCCCGCGCGCCTTGAAGAATTTAATGAGACGTGGCGTCAAGAGTTGGGAGGTTACGTAAAGCGGCTGCCGGGAGGCGAGAAGGAAGGGGAGACGCGCAACCGCATCGGCTGGATTTTCCGGTACGGACTTGTGGCGCGGATGGCGGCAAGAAGCTTTCTCTATGGGGAGGCGGTTTCACTCCAGACCGCCTTCCGTTGCCTCCTCCCGGGGTCGCAGGGGATGTCATGCGAACGAGGGGGCAGGCCAAGGCGGTTTTCCGAAGTTCTGAAAATAGGGGGCCTAGAAGGCCCATAAGGTTTGCGGTTAAGTGATCCCGAGCTTATTTTTTGCGGTTTCGCTCATGCGGTTGGGTCCCCAAGGCGGTTCCCAGACGATCTGGACGTGGGCGGACTTGGTGCCGGGGATCTGTTCGAGCTTCAACTGCACGTCTTCGGTGATCTGACTGCTGGACGGGCAGCCCTGGGCGGTCAGCGTCATGGTGACGTGGATATTGTCGTCGTCCACGTCCACGTCGTAGATCAGTCCCAGGTCCACGATGTTGACGGGAAGCTCCGGGTCGTAGCAGTTGTAGAGGGTGTCGTAAACTTGCTCTTTTGTGATTGGGGTGGGCATGGGAAACCTCGATAGTTTGACGGTAGATCCGATTGTATCCGAACGGCAGGAAGAAGACAAATGTTAACGTTACGGTCGACGCGCCAGAGGGAGGGCTCGCCCGAGGTCTCGAAATGTTTTGGAGCGGTGGTATAATGGCAGCGGTTCTTGTCTGTGAGGGGTGACACGAAGAGCCCTGTACTCCTGTAGGCGAAGAGGCATTTCATCAAGAGAGGTTCCCAGATGTCGCTCCCGAAGTCGGAGAAGATTTGGCACAACGGAAAATTCATTGCCTGGGAGGACGCGGTACTGCACGTTGCCTCGCACGTGGTCAGCTACGGCTCGTCGCTCTTTGAGGGCGCGCGCTGCTATGCCACCGAGCGCGGTCCGGCCGTCTTCCGCTTGCGGGAGCACCTGGAGCGGCTTATCAACTCCTGCAAGATCTATCGGATCACGCTTCCTTACAGCCTGGAAGAGCTCCAGGAAGCCAACCTTGAGCTAATTCGCGTCAACAAGATGCAGCACTGCTATCTGCGGCCCATCGTGCTCCGCGGCTACGCCGGCTTGGGCGTCAATCCGCAAGACAATCCCATTGAGGTCTACCTGCTCTGCTGGAAGTGGGGGAAGTATTTGGGCGACGAAGCCATCCATGAGGGTGTCGACGTGTGTGTCTCTTCCTGGAACCGCATGGCGCCGAATACGCTTCCCGCCATGGCCAAGGCCGGCGCCAACTATATGAACGCGCAGTTGATCAAGATGGAAGCGGCCCTGCACGGCTACATGGAAGGCATCGCCCTCGATACCCACGGGTACGTCAGCGAAGGCAGCGGAGAGAACATCTTTGTCGTCAAAGGCGATACCATCTATACGCCGCCCATCAGTTCTTCCGTCCTGCCGGGTATTACGCGGGATTCGATCATCCGCTTGGCCCAGGATAACGGCTTCAAGGTGGTCGAGCAGGTGCTGGCCCGCGAATTCCTCTACGTGGCCGATGAGGTCTTCTTCACCGGTACGGCCGTCGAGGTGACCCCCGTCCGTTCGATTGACCGGATTCAGGTGGGTGAGGGCAAGCTGGGCCCCATCACCCGCAAGTTGCAGGACGAGTTCTTCGCCATCGTGCAGGGAAAGGCGGAGGACCGGTACGGCTGGCTGACCTACGTGCATCAGCCGGTGGCCGCCGCCGAGAAGTCTTCCTGACGCCTAGCGGACAATCTTCTGAAACGAAGGCCTCGGAAATGAAGGCCCTGGAAACGAAGGCCTGGGGCAGAAATGTGTCCGAGCCATTCCCAGACCCCGGCCGTCGAAGTCCTGGTGGCGACGGAGTTTATCCGCGATTGTATTATCAATCCGGATAAGACCCGGATGATTCACGATTCCATCGCCCAGGGAACCTCCCAATACGAGATGCAAACCTTCGACCAGTCGTTGTATGATCTCTATTCGCGCGGACTGATCACGATGGAGGAAGCCATGGAGCGCGCCAGCAACCCGGACGAATTCAAGCTCCGAACTTCGGGCATTGCCAGTACCTCCGACATGTCCCGGATGGAGATGGAGCAAACTGTTACCAAGGATACCAAGGAACTCCAACTGCAGCACTTCGGGAGGGGGAAGAAGTAGAGGATTTTCTCCCCTCGTCTCCCCTTTTGGGTGAGCCGCTCGAATTACGATGGGAGATCCACTCTTGCCTGACCGTTCATCCCGAAGCCGCAGCAGTCGAGGCCAAAACAAGGCCCAGCGGGCCAAGTCTCCTCCACCACCTCAAGACCACCCCTACAAAGCCGCTCTACGGCTCCTCAGCCAACGTGAGTATTCCTCACCGGGCCTCCGCCGCGTCTTGGAGCGGAAGTTCCCCGGCGATGAGCGGCTTGCTTCCGCAATTCGCCGCCTCAAAGAGAAACACTTTCTCGATGACCGCCGCTTCGCCGAGCATTTGGCGTCCTCCCTGCTGCGGCACCGCGGCTTCGGTCCGCATCGAATTCGGCGGGAGCTGCGGGCGAAGCACGTGCCCTCGGATCTGATTTCGCCGGTACTAGATCAGATTTTCGAAGAAGTGGACGAACGGGAACTGGTCGAGCGTGCGCTGGAGAAGAAGCTTCGAAGCCTGCGGGGCCCCCTCACGCGCCGTCGCCTCGACTCCCTCTCCCGGAGTTTGGTTCGTCAGGGATTTTCCACCGGTGTTATTATTAGCACGGTCCGGGCTCATCGGGAATGGGACGGTGTCGAGTGGAGCGTGCCAGATGCGGGAAGCGAACCCGAGCCGTGATGCCGGCTTCCGTTCGTTTTGCCCGTTTCCGTTCGTTTTGATGGACCGCAAATTCTTCCATGACTGCAAGAGAGATTCGAAGTAAATTTCTGGCCTTTTTCGAGGAGCGGTTTCACCGCTCCGTGCCTTCCTCTTCGCTCGTTCCGGAGCATGACACCACGCTGCTGTTCGCCAACGCCGGCATGAACCAGTTCAAGGACCTCTTCCTGGGAAGAGAGAAGCGCGACTATGCGCGGGCCTGCTCGTCGCAGAAGTGCGTGCGGGCCGGAGGAAAGCACAACGATCTCGAGAACATCGGCCGGACCCGCCGCCACCATACGTTCTTCGAGATGCTCGGCAACTTCAGCTTCGGGCCTTCGAGCGCCTCTGGGAAGAGGGTGCCGGACATGCGGCGCGGTTACTTCAAGCGCGAGATCGTCTGCTGGGCCTGGGAGTTGCTGACCCGCGAATTCGGCCTTCCTGCTGACCGCCTCTGGGTCACGGTCTTCCGTGAGGACGACGAAGCCGCTGAGTTTTGGCATAAGGACGTAGGCGTTCCTGCCGACCGCATCCACCGTGGCGACGAGAAGGATAACTTCTGGGCCATGGGCGAGACCGGCCCCTGCGGTCCCTGTTCCGAGATTCACTACGACCTGGGGCCTGCGGGAAGCGACCTGGGCCATAAGGATTGCAATTTCCTCTGTCCGGAGGACTGCGGCCGCTATATGGAGGTCTGGAACCTGGTCTTCATGCAATTCAACCGCGGTGAAGACGGCAAGATGAAGCCGCTGCCCAGCCCCTCTATCGACACGGGACTGGGGCTTGAGAGGGTTGCGGCGGTCTTGCAGGAAAAGATCAGCAACTTTGATACGGACCTCTTCCGCCCGCTCATCGAGGAGGCGGCGGATTTAGCCGGTGTGGAATACGGCGCGGAGGAGGAAAAGGACGTCTCGCTCCGCATTGTCGCCGACCACGCCCGCGCCGCGGCCTTCCTCATCCCCGACGGTGTGCTGCCCTTGAACGAGGGCCGAGGCTACGTATTGAGGAAGATTTTGCGGCGCGCAATTCGTCACGGGCGGATGCTGGGCCTCGAAGACCCGTTCCTCTACAAATTGGCCGGGTCGGTCTCCTACCAGATGAAAGAAGCCTACCCGGAGTTGGTGGAGGCCGAAGAGTGCATGGCGGGGGTGGTGAAGGGTGAGGAGCAGAGGTTTTCGCAGACGCTCTTGGTGGCGCTTGAAAAATTGGACCAGGCCGTGCGCGTCCTGCCGAAGCGGTATGCGAATTTGAAGCTTAAAGAATTGCCGGACGGTACGGCTTCGATTGGGAATTCAAGTGAGACCCCTATTTTGGCCGGTGACGTGGCCTTCAAGCTCTATGACACGTTCGGCCTTCCGCTCGACCTGCTCCAGGACGAAGGTAGCTTCCGCGGCTTTGGCGTGGACGTGGAGGGTTTTGAGAAGGAGATGGTGGCTCAGCGCACCCGCGCCCGCTCCAGTTGGAAGGGGAAGGCGGCCGGGGATGCGCCGGTTTTTTGGCAGGAGCTTCAAAGCCGCATCGGGGAGACGAAATTTCTTGGTTTCATAGGCACGGAAGCCGACCAGTGCAAGCCCGTGGCCTTGATTCCTCGGCAGGGTGAGCAGAGTGATACGCTCGAATCCGGCGTGGAGGCGGAGATTGTTCTCGACCGTACGCCCTTCTATGCCGAGGCCGGAGGGCAGGTGGGCGACCAAGGCGTGTTGGTAGAGGCTGAATTCGGGCAGGTGGTTGCCGACGTTCTCGATACCTATGCCCCGGTGCGGGGCTTTACGGTTCATAAGATTCGTACCCGGGCGACGGTCCGCAAGGGCGCTCTATTGACGGTGCGCGTGAACGGCGAACGGCGCGACCACATCCGCCGGAACCATACGGCGACGCATCTGATGCACGCCGCGTTGCGTCGGACGCTGGGCACTCACGTCAAACAGAAGGGCTCGCTGGTGGCCCCGGACCGCCTGCGGTTCGATCTCTCCCACTACAAGCGCGTGGAAGAGGAAGAGCTGCGGGAGATTGAGGACTTGGTGAACCGCCGCATTCGGTCGAATGAAGCCGTCGGCACTGAGGAGATGGACCGCGACCGTGCCCTGCAATCGGGCGCGATGGCCCTTTTTGGAGAGAAGTACGCCGACAAGGTGCGCGTGGTCTCGGTGGGCGATTTCAGCAAGGAGCTTTGTGGGGGCACGCACGTGGCGCGAACCGGGGATATCGGGCTGTTCAAAATCACCTCGGAGTCGAGCATCTCGGCCGGCATCCGGCGTGTGGAGGCGCTGACGGGCCAAGGCGTCCTCCAATACCTGTGGCAGACGTCCGCGACGCTTCTCCGCGCCTCGGACGCTCTCGGTGTAAAGCCGGATGGGATACTTCCTGCTCTGGAGCGCCTGACGGAATCGGAAAAGAAGCTCCGCAAGGAGCTGGAGGCCACAAAAACAAAGAATATTGGGGCGCAATCGGGGGACCTGATTCGCGGGGCGCGGACGGTCAAGGGCGTCCGGGTGGTGTCGGCGCGGGTGCCGGATGCGGACCGCGCGGCTATGCGGCGGCTGGTAGACGGGTTGCGGACGAAATTGCCCTCGGGGGTTATTGTTTTGGGGGCCACAGGCGAAGGAAAGGTGAATCTGGTTACAGCAGTCTCTCGCGATCTTACCGACCGGCTGGATGCGGGTAAGATTGCCAGGAAAGTTGCCGATATAGTAGATGGGAAAGGAGGAGGCCGAAAGGACCTAGCCGAAGCCGGCGGCAGGCTTCCGGAAAAATTGGACGAATCGATTGACGCCGTTTACGGTATTGTGGAGAGGATGTTATAATCTCACGACGTCGGCCCAGGGGCCGCAGGCCGGGGGGCGAGAGACTCGCCGGGGCTTGCGACGCCTGTGAGGGTTGGCGTAACAGGAAGCGTTGGCGCCAGACGCTGTCGGATTAGGATTAGGGAAGATCCCGTGAGAGATGAAGCTTACGGGAAAGGGAACGATCCGAGGAACCGAGATATGCGTTTTGCGTCGCACAAGCCGGGTACGCATTTCCGCGCACTCTTCTGCCTTAGCCTTTTCCTCCTGCCTGTAGGACTTCAAGCCGGAAATATCGTTGCGGTACAGGACGAAGAAGGCCGGACCGTCTATGTCAACATTGTAAAGGCCGGCTCACCGGGAACCTCCACCTACAAAATGGTCCTTCGCCCGATTCCCGATCCGAAGATCGGAGCGCTGGTGAAGTCCGTCTCGAAGGCGCACCAGATGGACCCGAAGCTGGTCCAGGCCGTGATCCAGGTGGAGTTGGACTACAACCCCAACGCCGTCTCCCGAAAAGGAGCCCAGGGGTTGATGCAACTGATCCCGTCGACGGCACGGGCCTACGGCGTGAAGGATCCTTTTGACCCGAAACAGAACATCGAGGGCGGCGTCAAGCATCTAAAAGATTTGATGGATAATTACGAAGGCAACCTGCGGTTGACCCTGGCGGGCTATAACGCCGGGATGGGCGCCGTAGCGCGTTACGGGGATATCCCTCCGTTCCGGGAGACGCAACGGTACGTCCGCAAGGTGTTGGAACTTTACGGGAGCGAGAACAAGCAGACGGCCCGAAACTTCCGCCGCCCAGCCGACGAGATTCATCGTTATGTGGACGAACGGGGAGTTGTCCACTTTACCAACGCGGGTCTTTAAATACCCGCATCCGATCAACGAAAGAAATCGTTTCAGGTTCCGGAAGGGAGCAGAGACCTTGATTCCCAGGTTCGGCCGTATTTCCCTCTGTTTGTTGCTGGCGGGGCTGTTCGTCCTGCCGGCCGACGCGGCGGCTTCCTCGCAAAGCACGCGGCTGCAGAAAGCCCGCCGCCTCTATCAGGTAGCGGTCGACAAGCGCGCCCGACTGGAAAAGAAGCCGCGTCTCCGGCGGACGAAAACCGACTACCGGCGCGTCATCTATGCCTTCGACCTAGTGCGCCATACCGACCCGACCTACGGCAACGTGCCTCCGTCGCTGCTGGCCGTCGCCGACACCTACCAGGAAATGGGTGACCGTTTTTCCTCGCCCGCCTACTACCGCGCAGCCATCAAGAAGCTGGAATTTCTCTCCCGCGAATACCCCTACAGCCGCAGCTCCAAGCGGGCGAAGTTCTGGATTGGCGAGATCTATCGAACCAAACTGAAGGATTCGGCCGCAGCTCGGAATGTTTTTCAAGCGTTCCTGCGCAGACACCCCCGTTCGCCGGATGCTCCCCAGGCCCGGAAGAGACTTAGGGAAATGGCGGCGCAGGAGAGGCGGGAAGCCGGATCCCAGCGGGCTCAGCGGAGCGGAACCGGAAAGAAGCCGGTTCGTGTTACGGACATCCGCCACTGGGAGGGAACGAACTATACGCGGATCGTGATTGGGATGGAAGGCGAAGTCAAGTACCGCTCCGCGCGGCTCGAAAACCCAGACCGAATCTTTTTTGATCTTTACAACGCCAGTCCTTCGGAGGACTTAAAAGGGAAAACCCTCGCCGTGAACGGGGGATTTCTGAAGAAAATTCGTGTAGGCCGCCCGCAAGCCAATATCACCCGGGTGGTGCTCGATGTGGCCGGAATCGAAGATTACACGATGTTTTCGCTTCCCAACCCTTTCCGCTTGATTGTCGATATCCGTGGGGATATTCGCGGGAAAAGACCGGACGGCGGGGGCGAATCGGACATGGGATCGGCCCAGCGGCCGGAAAAAATTGCGGCGAATACGGCCCGGACAAAAACTGCTCAAACGAGCCAATCTGCCGACCCCAGCGTGAAGAAGGAGCCGTTGCGGGCTTCCGCTTCCTCAGTCGCTCGGAAATCCGAACCGAAAAAGTTATCCTCCAAGCCCGCCACCCTGACGGCGGCCAAAGCGGCGCGGCCCACAGCCAGTGGAAGCCGGACGCTGACGCGCGCCTTGGGGTTGAAGATCGGCCGTATTGTGATCGACCCGGGGCACGGCGGCCACGACCACGGCACGGTGGGCCCATCGGGTTATTCAGAAAAGCAACTGGTCTTGGATGTCGCGCTCCGCTTGAAGAAATTGATCGAAACGAAGCTCGGCAGTGAGGTTATCCTTACGCGCGAGACGGACGAATTCATACCGCTCGAAGAGCGAGCGATGGTGGCGAACGAAAAGGGAGCCGATCTGTTCATTTCGCTCCATGCCAACGCCAGCCGGCACCGTTGGGTGCGGGGTATTGAGACCTACTACCTGAACCTGACGAATTCGTCGGAGGCGCTGGCCGTGGCTGCCCGTGAAAACGCCCAGTCGCAGGTATCGGTCCATGAGCTTCAGGACATGGTAGAAAAGATTGCTCTGTCCGAGAAGGTTCAAGAATCGCGGGAATTTGCCCGTGAAATACAGTCCTCCATGTACAACAAACTCCGCAAGGTAAGCTGGCAGAGGAATCGCGGGGTAAGAAAGGCGCCCTTTGTGGTCTTGATCGGCGCCGAAATGCCGGCCGTTCTGGCGGAGCTATCCTTCCTCACCAACCCGAAAGACGAACGCCTGCTGAAGCAAGCCCAACATCGCCGGCATATCGCCCATGCCCTGTTTGCCGGAATCGAGCGCTATGTGAAAAATCTGGGCGGTGTTAAACTGGCTCGTAGGTGATGTCCGAGCGCCCCTCGGCGGACGGACTCTCCCGTTTCTGTAAAGATATTCCGCGATCAGGGGATGGCGATGCCCCCTCTTAAATTGCCTGTGGCGCTTCTGGCCCTGGTTCCTCTGTTTTCGGGCGGCCAATCGTCGGACGTGACCCTGTTGGTTCCTGCGGCGCGTTGGCAGTTGGTTTCGAAGGAGGCTTGGCCGCTGGAGCGCTTCGCTGAGCTTAGCGCGGACGTGCGGGTGGAGCAGGAATACGGCGTCCGAGGCGTCGAGCGACGCCGATACGCCCTGGGTGGGACCGAAGCGGAGGCCTTTCTCTTTGAGACCCCCGACGCTTCGGCGGCTTACGGCTTGCTGACTTTCTACCTTTCCGGGAGGATGCGGGCCGAGCCGAGTGCGGAGCTTACGTTCTTTTCGAAGCAGGAGGGTTTTATCGTCCGGGGCCGGTATTTCGTCCGTGTTCTGCGCCCGGCCGGCCGGGCCGTCTCCGATCAACAATTCCGCGGTCTGCTGATCCACATGGGCGGGACGGCCCCGTGGGTAAGGACGAAGTCCGTCCTACCCTCGTCCCTGCCCACGGAAGGATTGGTGGCGGGTTCGGAGAAATTTGTCTTGGGATCCCACGTGCTGGGCCGCCTGATGCCGGATCTCCCGTCGGCGGACATTGGCTTCGCCCAGGGTGCGGAGGTTCATTTGGGCCGATATCGGCGTGATGGGGGACCCATCACCTTGGCCCTGATCGCCTATCCCACGCCGCAGATCGCCCGTGCGCGTTTTGATCAGCTCCGAGAGACGCTGAATTTCGCAGGGGAAGGGGATGGGGAGAAGAATGAGGGGCCGTTTTGGGGCCGTCGCACCGGCTCCTATGTGCTGCTGGCCACCGGAACGCGCTCGGCGGATGTCGCCAATGCATTCCTGGACGACCTCAGCAGTCGGCAGGATGTCACATGGAATGAGGCGTCGCCTGATCAGGCGAGGGCTAAATATTGGGCCGATGTGGGGCAGCTGCTTGGGAACCTCTTTCTGGGTAATCTGATTTTTATGGCCTTCATATTTTCAGCTGCCATTGTGGGAGGAGTGCTGATCTTTCTTATCCGTCAGCTGATCGACCAGTATCTGCCACATACGGTTCTGGCTCGCGGAGCGGAAGGAGGTGTGATCCGATTGGGGTTGGATAGGGTGTAATTTGTTGAATTTTAAGAGGATACTAATTTTAAGGGGTACTTAGCGGGAAAAAATCAGGCAAAAATTCTCTATGGAAAAGAAACGCCATTATTTTTATAAGTTAATGTAAATAAACAACTTACTGTATTATGGAGATTTTCAAATTTTCCTTGACAACGTTTTAACGCTTCCTCTAGACTTTCTTAAGGATTTGGATTGGCGTCTGCGCGTTCGCCAGGCAAATTCTCCTCTATGCTCACCTTCAGGGGAAGCATCTGTTTCTTCTGCGGGTGAGCATTTTTATTGCTTTGCCGGCGTAGCTCAGTGGTAGAGCAACTGATTCGTAATCAGTAGGTCGGAGGTTCGACTCCTCTCGCCGGCTCACAACTAAACTATTACATCCAATAAAAACGATGGTCCCATGCACGTTCACGAAATACCACATTTTGTTCCCGTGTCCGTGCGGTGTCCGTATTTTGGCATCGGTCCACACCGGAGCCGGGCTTTCCCTTTTCCGGTCGCAACCTCTCCTCCCGCGTAAGGCGTGACCATGTTAGTCATCCAAGTAAATGATGGTGGCGGACAATGACGATGCCTATAATCTCACGCCCAGTTTTATTTTAGAGACCGTACAGCCAGTTAAAGGATTATTCCTCAACGAGATGCGCCGCACCCATGGGCGCCAGGAAGGTTAAGAAAAAAGATCGGCGGTCTAATTTCTGCTTGCGTATAAGTGAATTCCTCAGGTGGCCCCCCATAGAATTCAAGCGGCTCTTCTATAGCTCGAAGCGATAGACAACGTGGTTAGGGCGCGTGCTCGATTACCATCACCCTCGGCAGCCTGACTCTCTTTTCAGCCGCAACCTTCCCCAGTTCCAGGATGTGCATGTCCGCGACAGCCCTCGGACACTGAAAGGTAAGCCGGAGCGGATCATTGGGCGGGTATAGATCCTCTTGCCGGAGAAGGTGCAATCGGTATTTCGCAATAGTTATTCGGTGATGAAGGGCATTGTCCGGAAAGGGCGTTATACATCCAAGTTGCGCACCGCTGAGCGGGTGGGCGTATGATCATTTCCGAGTGCGCCGTGACACGACCGGAATCATTGAAACTGGCGATGCGGCTTCAATCCTTCTCCGACGGCGGTCTGATAAGGTAAAGCTGAAATCTTAATTTGTTCTTCGATGCTGCCCGCGCCTCCCAGCCGCCCTTTTCGGGTCCCCAAAAATCATCGGCACGGCATCCAGAACCAGCGTCTTCAGACAACTCTCCCTTCCTGTGGGATGACTTAGGCCTGTTCGGTGTTGGGGCCAGAGGAATTCTGAGGATCTGCGAGATCTATTTTAGAGGGCTTCTTAGGCTGGTTTCTCTTTATGGATTTACTCCGCGCCGAAGCGATCCAGCCGGAAGGGGCTGCGGTTCCAGGTTGTTTTGCCCTCCACAACCAGCTCGGCTATCATGCGTCCTAGTCCAGGGCCGTGGGTGATTCCGGCTTCCCCGCAGCCAGTGATAACGTACATTCCTGGGTATCCGGGAACCGCATCGGCGATAAAGCGGCCGTCACTCGTATGGGTGGCAAAGCACGGTGTGACCTGATCGACTTCGGCGCCTTTGAGTACGGGCATCACGTGTTCAAACTGGCGGATGTATTCGCGTATGCGATGCCCCTGGCCGAGCGACGCAGCCTTGCCTGTCGCCGGCCCGTGCCCCCCAATTAGAAGGCCGCCGCGCTCCTCTCGGATATATACGTGGTGGGGATTAAAGAACAACAGGAGGGGCGTATTCGGAGGTATGCCGGGCAGAGGCTTGGTGGTGTAGCGGGTATCAGGTCGGGATATCGCTGGACATGAAGCGCCTGCTTTCTCAAGTAGAGGAGAAGACCAGGCGCCGGCCGTGACGATGACGGTTGGAGCATGGTAGTTCCCCGCGCTTGTCGTGATACCCACGACACGCTTGCCGTCGCGGATGAAGCCTGTCACCGAAGTGTTATATTCGAATCGGACCCCATGCTGCACAAGTTCCTTGGCGACGCACCGAGTGGCCTCGCCAGCTCGCACACCCACGGCGTCGGGGTCGAAAATAATCTGTTCGGTCGAATCAAAATTTATCAAAGGTAATAATTTGGCCGCTTGCTGCTTCCCAAGAACTTCAATATTTGTTCCTAGTTCACGGGCTGCTTTGATTCTTGCCTGGAGCTCTTGCCACGTGGGCAACGATTTTCGTGGTTCACTGCTAGGATCAAAATTTGAAGAGGCAGAGGTTACTTCCGCCACTTTTGGATGGAAGAAGATGTAGGAAACGCCACATTTAGAAAGCCCGAAATCGTGGCCGCAGCCCTCAGCAAGCTGGGTGTAAAAGTCGATCCCATAGCGTTGCATTTGCCATTCGGGTTCTCCCCATCTTGGTACATGGAAGCCAGACCAGCTCCCAACAAAACCTGCCGCCCCCTGCGTTGTCCTGGTCGCTGGCGCTGACGCCTCCTCAATCACCAAGACTTTGACACCGCGTCGGCGCAAATGCCACGCCACGCTACAGCCAAAGATCCCTGCACCGATTACAATTACGTCTGTAACATGGTCCGTGCGTGTATCAGTAGCGCCGATTCTATTTCCTGCCGGGTGTCCAATCCAAGCTGTTCCAGGTTTCTTTCCAATTGCGAGTGTTGCCGCGACCCAACTGGCCAGTTTCACAAACTGCCTTCTGGGAATCAGCCTCTCTAAGAATTTCATGACATCACCTCGGCAATGAGATTTTCCTGACTGGAGGCCCTTTTCGCCGGAATTAGTTTTTTGGCCCTTCCAACTCGTAAGTATATATTCGTTGGCCTCCAACTGAGCCGTTCCCGTACAGTTCTTCTCTCTGGGAACTCCGAGCGGTCTTCGCCGGGTCCTGCAAGTCCGTCGTCTCGGCTTCCAGAACCAGATTTTTTAGACACCTTTCCATTCCTGGGAGATAACGGAATCGTTTTCTTGGATGCTGCCACAGCCTGAGCTATCCCGACGGAAGCGGCAGCCCATCCGCCCATGCCGCCGCTACCCAGCTTCTCGACTATGCGATACCGGGAGATTGTTTTGCCGATCATGGCTACGAGCCTTTTTCGATGCGGCTATCTTAAGTCGGTACCTGAGGGCTAGTCAACGCGAGCCATCGAAAAATATGTGTTTTGGGGCCATCCATTTCTCAGGCTTTCGGGTGTATGGATTCAAGAAGTTAGGAAGGGCCTTGCAGGAGGGTTTTTTGGACAGGGGTTCACTCCGGAAAATTCATCCGCCGCAGGAGGTTTTGGAAGCGGGGATCGGAGGTCGCCACTTCTGCCCGGCGGCGGCCCTCCTAACAACACCTCCGGGGCTGCGACCACTTCCATTCAATTTATCTAAAACAAAAGAAGGTTGGAAATATCTTCTTACTTCACTAAGGTCTATCTTACCCGATTCATTGCTACTAATTGTCGCAAGCAGATATCCGCTAATACAGACCGATTTTCCAATTTCAGGGAGCTTACTACGAGAGTTTTGCAAAAAAGTTGATAAATATAGTGAAAATAAGGCGAAAAACGAGCCTCACTTTTCGGACTTTCCGGAAAGTTGTGACTATGCAGAGTTTGTTGCGGATGTGCAGAATATTTACGCGAATATTTTCTGAACTGTCGCGATATCTGCTCTGTCGTTAGGATTCAATAAGAGTGTGGACGGCTCGGCTTCTCTACACCTCTCAAAAGGGTAATTATATACTTGCCGTACCACTGTGTGTATAATCGTTGACACTTTACCATAATGGAGTGCCAATCATGATTGATACTCTTCCGATCAGACCCGCAGCCCTGCTGACTGATGAAATCAATTCGCGCCTTGCAGAGCCAAACGTCGGACAGCGTGACGCGCAACGGGCATTGGCGAAAGAGCAGGAACGCAAGATTCAAGTCCTGGCCAAGGACATTCTCGAATGTGGCCTAAATCCTTTTGAACTGCCCGTCGTAGCACCAGAAGAAGGTGGTCGCTACGTCGTTCTGGAAGGGAATCGGCGGCTTGGGGCACTCAAAGCACTTGAGAATCCCGATTCTCTGGCAGATGCAGTTTCTCCCGCTGTCTTGAAAGAGTTGCGCAAACTGAGCAAGCAATACCATGAGGCTCCGATTGATTTCGTTGACTGCTTCGTTGCCAAGAATCGGGATCAGATACACCATTGGCTCCAGTTGAAACATACTGGCGAGAATGAAGGGGCTGGACTTGTCAAGTGGGGACCTGACGAGGCGGGCCGATTCAAAGCGCGCACCGGAACTGTTGAGCCGCAATTTTAAGCATTAGACTTCCTCGAAAAATGTGGGCGGCTAACGCGTGAAGCGCGAAAGGGTGTCAAGACATCCACCCTCCAGAGGCTTCTGGATCAACCGGAAGTCAGAAATCGCTTAGGGATTGAACTCAAGAACAAGAAACTATTCCTGCTGGCTGATGCTGATCGCATTGCCAAGGCGCTCATGTATGTAGTGGAACATCTTCCCCCGTAACGAAACTCCATAGCAAGCAGCAACGAGTAAAGTTTGCACAAGAACTTCCGGCTAGGATTGCCGTGAGGCCAACGCTCAAGAGTGGGAAAGGGATTGCACTGGCAGATGCCGATGCAACCGTGACAACTCCCAGAAAGCCCACGGTGTGACTTCCACGTCGCCGAGAGAGGCTAATTCCAAGCGATTGCGTATTGAATGTAACAGACCCCCGCGTCCGTGATATCGAGATGGAACTGAGACGCCTGAACGTTGAAAGGGCAACGAACGCCGTCAGCGTATTGCTGCGTGTCTTTATCGAACTCAGCATGGATTGTTATATCCACACAGAGAAACTCACAACGCCGCCAAAAACCAGTCTTGCAAAGAAGCTCCAAGACGTTACCAAAGACCTGCAATCCAAAAGACTGATTAACGCTAAGCAGGCGAAGCCGGTAAATAGGGCCTGCTCGGCTGATTCGTTTCTTGCGCCTTCGGTAAAACTGATGCATCAGTATGTTCATAATTCCTATGTATTCCCGGCCCCTGGCGACCTGATAGCCCACTGGAACAGCCTTCAGCCATTTGTTACAGCGGTCTGGAAGCTATAAGAAAACGCTGGCCAATCCGATGAAAGTATTTTAGGCTGGCCTTGATGCCGTTCTACACACCATTACGCTATCCAGGGGGAAAGCGGCGACTCGCTCCCGTGGTTATGCGTCTTCTGGAAGAAAACCGTATGAAGGACGTACAGTACGTTGAAGCATATGCTGGTGGAGCCGGAGTCGGGCTTTCGCTCCTTTATGGAGAATACGCCTCCACGATACATCTGAATGATCTAAGCCGTCCGGTCTACGCCTTTTGGCACACGGTTCTGAACGGGACAGAAGCCTTATGCCGCCGGATTGATCGGGTCAAGCTCACGATGACAGAATGGTGGCAACAGCGGGCGGTCTATGACCGGCAAGAAACGGCAGAGCTTGACGAACTCGGATTTGCCACACTGTTTCTGAACCGAACGAATCGCTCAGGGATCATCGGCGGCGGCGTCATTGGCGGTAAGCAGCAACGCGGACCTTGGGGGTTAGATGCCAGATTCAACAAGAGTGAGCTAGTACAGCGAATTAGGAAAATAGCCAGATACGGGAGCCGAATTGCGCTTTACAACTCCGACGCGCTGGAATTCACAAATCAAGTATTGTCAAACATGGAGAGCAACACGATTGCATTTTTTGATCCTCCGTATATCGAGAGCGGGAAGGATTTGTATTTGAACGATTACGAACTGGAGGATCATCGCAAGCTTGCCGCCGGTATAGTCAGGTTAAAGCAACCCTGGATTGTCACCTATGACTATGCAGCGGTTCAGCACAACCTGTATCAATTACACCCCCGCATTTCGTATGGACTACCCTACTCGGCCCATAGTCGGTATAGAGGAAAAGAGGCCATGTTCCTTTCGCACCGGCTCAGCATTCCTTCTACATGGATGCAGCAAGGCCAGTTCTGCCTGACACCGCCTCGCTGTGAATATCCGCTGTATGGCATAATGGAGGGGATGAAACCCCGACCCGATATGCAGGAAGGCCCGCAGGCCTCTAAGCGGTTTGAGGAAGCTCTCAAGACCGTGCTGTCCGTTCCAAAACATTCCGTTACAAACCCTTTCACAAAAACCAAGCAGAAAAGAAAAAAGCCAGCAGCCCGCAAGGGCTAGCTAGCTTTTCGTTTTCCTCTGTTCTGCCGCTTTAATTGAGCACTGCGGGGGGAAGCTCCCATCCATCGTTCCCCGTTAGATGTTTGTATGTTAGCCTCTTGCCCGTGATCTGCGAGAGTGCAAGTTTGAACCGATCAACATCGTTCATACCTTTCCGATTGTTGTACCGGAATGACTGTTCGTCCAAATAACGGAACAGATGGAACGGCTCCACGCTCACATAGGTTCCAGCGATTCCCCGTTTCAGTAAACTCCAAAAGTTTTCCAGCCCGTTTGTGTGAACGCGCCCGTCAACGTAAGCGACGGCATGATCTACCACTTGGTGGGAGTACTCGCTTGCGAGTCCTTCATATGAGAGCAGTGCGTCCGTGTACAGCGCAGTACCAGCGGCGACGTGCTTTTTCACTTCGCCTTGCAGAGCACTCTTGCGGCGATTCGGAACGACAACAGCGCAAATCTTGCCGCCCATTTCAAGCATCCCCATCACCGCGGTTTTGTCTTTTCCTCCCGTGCCAGTGATCCTCCACTTTCGTTCGCTGAGGTGCATGTTTCGAGCCTTGCCTCCGATGAAGGTTTCATCCGCTTCAACTTCACCGGCAAGCTTTCCAAAACCGCCCTCCTTCAAAGCGAATCGAAGTCGATGTAGCATGAACCATGCGGACTTTTGAGTCACGCCGAGATCGCGCGCCACTTCGCAAGAACTGATTCCATTCTTGCAGTTCACAACGAGCCACAAGGCCGCAAGCCATTTGTCCAAACCAAGCGCAGAATCCTCAAATACCGTTCCTGTTTTCAGAGAAAACGTCGGCTTCTTGTGTCCGGCATAGCACTTCCATACGCGGCTCTTCGCCAGATAGGTGATCTTCTCGGAGCCACAGTGCGGGCACTTTGCCTTGCCGTCCGGCCAGCGGAGTTTCGCCATGAGCTTGCGGCAATTCTCAAAATTGCTAAAATGAAGAATGGCGTCTTGGAGTGTGTTTATGTTGTCCATGAGAGAAGTATAGCCATCTTCTCATGGTATGTCAAGTATATAATTATCCTCAAAAGGGTGGGAAGTTCCACCACTCATGGTTCTTCCGAGTGTTCAAGGCCTACCCAGCAGCCGTTCGTGCCAGTACCAGCGATTCCGCTCAAACATCTCGATGCCGTTCCGGTGAATCAGCCGCTTTCCCGCCCGCATCATAAGAAGATCCAATGCCCGTTCCTCGATCATTCATGGAGTACTGTACTGAGTTTAGTAGGCTTCCCGCGGCGAGCAACACCAGAGACAGGGCCACTTCCGAAACATCCAAGAGACTTTGAAGGCGGCGAGGGCGGTTTCCCGTAGAGCTTCTACCTCCCTCCGTATGATATTCCTGCGGCCTTGCCTTCGGACCGCCGCCCTCGTTACTCGATCCCAAGTCGCTTTTGGATCTCTTCGAGCGGCACGCCCTTGGTCTCAGGCATAACTCGCAGCACCCAAATCAACTGCAACACCATCATACCCGCGTAGAACGCGAAGGTGTGCCCGCCGGAAGCTTCGGCGATGATCGGGAAGGTCCAAGAGATCAAGGCGGCCATGAACCAGTGCGTGAAGCTGCCGAGTGCCTGACCACGTGCGCGGACGCGGGTCGGGAAGATCTCGCTCAGGAAGACCCAGATCACGGCTCCTTGTCCGAAAGCGTGCGACGCCATAAAAACCAAGAGACTCGCCAACACCACCGTGCTGCCCAACTCGTTGAAGTCGGTGCTGTACTTGTAGAATGCCGTGGCCATCGCGCCCAGGCTGAGAATGTAGCCGATCGAGCCGACGATCATAAGCTTGCGCCGACCAATGTGGTCGATAACAGCAAACGCGGCGATTGTGAACACGAGGAGCGTGCCCCCCACCGCCACCGTCTGCAGCAGCGCGGAATCTTCGCTCGCACCCGCCATCTGGAAAATATGAGGCGCGTAAAACATCACGACGTTGATGCCGGAGAGCTGGTTGAACACCGCGATGGCGACGGCCAGCATGATCGGTTGCGAATAGGCCCGTTGGAAAAGAGGCTCTTGAAAACTGTGGCCCTCGAGCGTGAGCGAAGCCTGGATGTCCCGTACCTCGTCATCCACATTGCTCGTATCGGTTCTCAGCATCCGTAGCACCCGGCCCGCTTCCTCACTGCGGCCTTGCAAGACCAGCCAGCGCGGACTGAAAGGCGTCAAAAACAGCAAGAAGACAAATGCCGCCGCGGGCAACGCCTCCACCCCGAACATCCAGCGCCACTCAAGGGCTCCCAGATCGCTCTGGGCAATCAGATAGTTCGAGAAGTATGCCATCAAGATGCCGAAGACAATATTGAATTGTGTGATCGATACGAGTCTGCCGCGGAAGCGCGCCGGAGAAATCTCGGCAATGTACATCGGAGCGACCACCGACGCCCCGCCGACGCCGATACCACCGATAAGGCGAAAAATGAGAAATGAGTACCAGTCCCAGGCCAAGGCGCTGCCGACAGCGGAGAAAAAGTAGAGCACCCCAACCAAAATCAACGATGTTCGCCGCCCCAGCGCGTCAGCGGGTTTACCCGCCACCACGGCGCCGATGATTGTCCCGATGAGGGCGCTGGCGACCGTGAAACCTAAACCAACCGAGGTCAGCTCGAAGACACCTAGAAGATGGTCCATAGTACCTGATATGACGCCCGTGTCAAAGCCCCACAAAAAACCTCCGAGAGCGGCGATGATCGCAGCGCGGAGGAGATGTCGATTCATGATCGTTTACCCGGAATTTTCATTTTTACCTCGTGACCGAGAGATTTATACACCAACTGCTTCCGGTGCAACCGCACTTTCCACCCTGCAGGCCACCGACCTGACCGAGATTTTGTACCAATTTCAGGGCAAGCTTTCCGCTGTTTTGCGGCCTTTCCCAGTGCCGTGAAGCAGTGCGTGTTCAGACAGGCGTCTCGGAACATTCTATATTCTATATTTGTTTTCAAAAGCGAACCGCAACATCGGGCCGGTCGGCCAAGTGGACCGTATCCACAAAACGCACTTGGCGATGAGACAAATTCATCACCAGTGAATGGGTTCGGGTGCCATAGCCGAAAAATCTCACCCCTTTGAGGAGCGTTCCCTCCGTCACTCCGGTGGCGGCAAAGACGATATTCTTTCCCGGAGCTAAATCTTTTGTAGTGTAAATCTTCTTTACATCCTTGATTCCCATCGCTCGCATCCTTTCGGCCTGCTGCTCGTCCTTCACCAGCAGTCGGGCCTGGATTTCTCCATTCAGGCAGCGAAGCGCGGCAGCGGTAAGAACTCCTTCCGGGGCGCCGCCAATACCCATGACGGCGTGAACTCCCGTTCCCCGGAGAGCCACCGTGATACCCGCCGAGAGGTCCCCATCGGAAATGAGCCGGATGCGTGCGCCGGCAGCAAGAATCTCGTGTATCAGCTTGTCGTGTCGATCCCGTTCCAGCACAACAACGACGATGTCCTCCACTTCACGATCCAGGCTTTTGGCGATAGCACGAAGATTTTCCCGCACGGGAGCATCGATGTTTACGGCTCCCTTCGCCGAAGGCCCCACGATGATTTTTTCCATGTAGCAATCCGGGGCGTGCAAGAGGCCGTCTTTCTCAGAGCTGGCCAGCACGGTAATCGCTCCGGGTGCGCCGGTGGCACATAGGTTTGTCCCCTCCAGAGGGTCGACTGCGATGTCCACTTCGGGAGATTCATCTTTCGAGTCAACCTTCATCCCCACTTTTTCGCCAATGTAAAGCATCGGAGCATGATCGCGTTCCCCCTCACCGATCACGATCGTTCCCTGCATGGGAACATTGTCCATCACCTTCCGCATCGCTTCGACGGCGACCTGATCGGCACGATTTCGATCTCCCGTACCCATGAGTCTGGCCGCTGCCATGGCAGCCTCTTCCACAACTCTTAGAAATTCGCGAGATAGTTCTCTTTCCATCAAACGCTCCTCTTACCTTATTCCCGGAGGGTACTGCCTCGTATCTCAGATTGAACGTCGCGTTGGGATGCGCGTTCTCGGCAAGACGTTCAATCTTTACTGTACCTGAACCGCTTGCATTCTGTGCTGCTCTGTCGGGCCAGGAATTTTCAGTCCACTGAGCGGTCAGGTCACAGTGTATTGAGGTCCTTTAGCAAAGAAATCTTCGGAATGGAGCAAGGAGTCTCTTTCATGTGGATCATGCCCTTTCCCTTTTTGGTTAGCCTTGCCGTTTCGTTCGTATCCGTCTTTTTCTTAAATCACCTGGGGATCATAGGTAACAACCCTGTTCACTCAAATTTGTGAGGAGTCAGGTGTCGCAACCACTCCTTGCTGGGAATTGGCTGAGTTTATCGGGAGGAGCTCCAGGCTGTTGGAGCAATAGCTAGTATGCCTCCGGCCGGCGCGCCCAGAGATTGAAGCTAAGCCCCTCAAGCTCCCTACGCCGGCGTACCTTGTTGGTATCCACCGTAATCAGAGCTATCTTCTCAGTGTTACCAGGTCCCTCGTCGCAGTGAATGACCTCGCCATAGGGATCGATGGCGAAGTTGTAGCCGGCCTGGCAGCGGTCGTCAGCCATAGGACAATCATAAATGTTGTTATCGGCGATCAGATAACAACCGTTCTCCATGGCCCTCACCGCACAGATCTTCAACGACCATGACCTAAAACCCATGCTGGGCTGTTCGGTTGCCGCGTGCGGCGCAAGAAGAAGCTGAGCCCCCTCCAAAGCCACCATACGGGCTACTTCGGGATAGGACTTGTCACGGCAAATCAGGATTCCCGTTGGGACTCCACGCACGTCGAACACTGGGGTATTAGTACCAGGCTCGGAAAACCATTGTTCACTGATATCGACTTGGATCTTGCGATAGCAGCCCAAATACCCTTTCACCGGGTCAATCATCACCTGGGTGTTATATCGTAAATCTTCATCGCGCTCGAGCAATCCCGCGCAGAGAAAAATCCCCAAGTCGCGGCTGAGTTCAACCAACTTTTCCGTCGTGGGTCCCGGGGACGAGCTCCGCAACCGAAAGGAATCGCCCCCGATTAGCATAGCCTGCACTGTACATGAAATCTTCACCATAACCTGTGATGAAGATTTCGGGGAACAACGCGAGATCCGCCTCGGCGTTAGCGGCCTTTCTGGACCATCGGGCCAGCGTTTCCATGTTCCTCTCCGGATCGGATAAACTCATTCGAGGACAAATGCTGGCAATCTTGATAATGCTCATGAGACAAATCCTCCCTTTCCCTGCATTGCAGTGAGCTCGCTTTCGCCAACGTCAAGTAGTCTCGCCGACGGCCTGGTAGATCTCGTCAAGCCATACGACCATTTCTGCAGTAAAATCGATTACATCATCAGTCTCACCTGCCCACGCGCCGTCTTGTCCTTGCGCCTCAACGAGCATGTTCCCCACGCGGACTGCTAGAGCTCGGAATTTCTGATCGCCGGTCAAGGTATAGAGAAGAGCAGCCGCCCACCCTACTTTTCCCGCTCGTAAAAGACTAAAAAGGTATTCATTCGCGCCTTCCACGAACAGCATGTATTGCCGGGCAAGATGAAGCCACTCCTGTTCACCGGTAGCTTGGAACAGACGTACGAGAAATCCTGCGGCAATTCCAGGTATGAAGAAAAACTGGTCGCGGAGGGCGTCATTGGAAAGAACATAACGAATATCGTCTTCGTCTGGATCCGGCGCGGTGTGTAGCCCTCGTGCCTGGCTGAACACCGGATACATCCTACGAGGATAATCATCGGGTTGTAGCTCCATCAATCTGCGCATCCAGCAGCCTACGCTGTGGGCTACATCGAGCTTCCCGGTTGCCAGCGCAGCCAGGCCGCACGCGGCCACAACCCACAAATCCTGTTTTGTCTTCGGAGTACGTTCTGTCGGGCTAGAATAGAAGCCACCGCTTTCCGGATCCCAACTACCTAGCAGGAATTTGATGCCACGTTGTGCGAGGTCGTAATGCCCGAGGCGGGTAGCACCAAGAATGACCCAACAGTTAAAATAGCAATACGGATAGCCGAAGGCTTCCTGGGGGCGGGGACCGAAATCGCCATTGGGCAGAATTCCTTTTCCACGGATCCAAGTGCAAAGGCGCGAAGCCGCACGCGTCTCCCCACATGCTTGGAAGGATAGGAGTACTTTATAGTAGTCGGCTAAACCCCTTTTGGGTCGACCGACGCTTCCATCAGTATGCTGCCATCCTAGCAAAAAACTGCAACCTCTGTCCCTAGCAGTGCGGAATCGCATTGTTTTAAGGTTCTCCATCATGCCCCTTCTCCAACTAGAGCTAAATAGAACACTCGCTTCCGCGTTGTAGGTTACCTCAGCGTATTTCTCCTTGGGCGACCAGCACGCGGAAACTGCCCATCATCGACTTCATACTAACGGCAAAAACGTCCGGACGGCACCAAGGAGATCATTCTTACATACAGCGTCATTTACCTCCCCAAAACCAGAACCACCATTGGACTCGCCCTTTTTCACTCGCGAGAAAGGTCTTGGTATTTCGGGAAAGCTATAATCCAGACTGCCGTTATGGAATCAGGATTCCCCTTCCCGTCAGCCGGCCCTCGATGAGAGCGTGCATGGCTTCATTCACATGGTCGAGCGAGTAGGTGCGAGTGGCCAGTTTGACCTTCCCTTGAGCTGCTAAGGTCATTAGTTCTGAAAGCTCAGTGTAATTGCCGACCAGGTTCCCAACAATGTTCAACTCGTTAAAAATTAAATCAATAGTTGGCATCTGAATCATCCCGCCATATACCTACCAAATGTTACCTCGACTAGGGGCGTCATTTGTTCTATCCACGCAAGCAGGAGTAAAAAATGCCGAAGAAAATAACGAGTGAAAAGCCCATCCCTCATATACCCTTACCGTTTAAGGAAGTGGTGTCAGCCCTCTTGAAGGTCAAACCTGAGCGCGTAAAGCACCTCAAGAGGAAAAAGAAACAAAAGGGGCGGCTCTAAACTTGGTGGACATGACGGGACTCGAACCCGCGACCCCCGGATTCTCTGGCCACCCCTGCAAAAAAATCAAACCGGCGCTCTCCCTCTGAGCTACATGCCCACACAAATTCTACCACATCATCTATCCAGCATTGGTTTGTCAAAGATATAACTCCGGAAAAAAGTGGGGGTAAAGCTATTTATCAGACCCCAGCGCGCTGTACCTCTCGAAAATCCTATCCGCTCTTGAACAAAGCCTTGTGGAGTTGACCTGACCGAGATTTTGTACCAGTCCCAATGAGAGAGTTTACATCACAGCCCAGGGCTGTGGATCTGCCGAAAGCGTCAGCGAGCCCACCGCGCATAAGCACCCCGTCAATCACTTGCTCCCACGTTTCCAGACTGTCCGGCCCGAGCCGATGGGCCGTGGATTCCAGGTCGTCGAGAGCATGGAGACAGTCCAAAAACTCAAAGCGCCCGGCTCGAACGCGCTCATACGGCGCTCGCGCCGCTCGCTCGTGGCGAAGCTCGCGGTACACCGCCGCCGTCAATCGCGTGGCGAGGCCCTGCTCGCGGGCTAACCTAACGGTGCCGCGCGCGAGAAGTCGCACCCCGAGCCGCTATCCCCCAGGAATGGAGAGGTGTCTGAAAAAGCTGGTTCTGGATGTCCAGGCGATGAGTTTTTGGGACTCGGAAAGAGCGGCTGGAAGCCGCTGGCAGTATCTCGGAGAAAATATTTGCCTGGAAGTGCTCAATTGAAGGCCAACCGGTTTATACTTACGAGTCGGAAGGGCCAAAAAACTAATTCCGGTTATCAGACGGATTTGGGGAGGGAAAGGCGGGCCACAAGGAGGGCCTGTCCTCCGAAGCCCTGGTGCAGGATGGGCACCCGCGTTGCGAAAGACGAGCGGGGCAGCTAAAATGCACCTCTCACCAGGTACAGGGGTCGACGACACGTCATGGGAGTTTCCTCTGTGAGATGGAAGATCAGCCTTCTTGTTTTTGCGGCATTCTTTTCCGCCTGTGGTCGTTCGGGGCCGCCCTACAGTCCTGAGGAGTCGCTTGCGACTTTTCGCATTCAGGACGGCTTTCGTGCAGAGGTGTTCGTCGCCGAGCCGGATGTCGTGGACCCGGTGGCGATGGAGTTCGACGAAGAGGGCCGCATCTGGGTGGTCGAAAACTCCGGCTACCCGCTCAACATCGAGGGCAAGGTGGGCCGCGTGAAGCTGCTCGAAGATACCGACGGCGACGGCCGGCCCGACCGCAGCACCGTATTCGCCGACCAACTGGTAATGCCGACCGGTGTAATGCGCTGGAAGCAGGGGATTCTGGTCACCGACGCTCCCACCGTGTGGTATTTCGAGGATACGACGGGCGATGGCCGTGCCGATGTGCGCCGCGCCGTCCTGACCGGCTTCCCCATGACCAACCCGCAGCACGTGGTGAATTCTCCCCTCTACGGGCTCGACAACTGGATTTATCTGGCCGCAGAGAACCCCGCAACGGCGACCATCTTCAAGGAGATGTTCGGCGAAAGAAAAAGCGACATCCGCTTTGCCGACCGCGACGATATTCCCCCGCTCCCCTCTCACGGGCGTGGGATGCGGTTCCGACCCGATACCTATCAGTTGGAACGGCTCTCGGGAGCCTCACAGTTCGGGCAGAGCTTCGATGAGTGGGGGCATCACCTGACCGGCCACATCCTTCATGAGGTGATCGCCTCCCGCTACCTCGACCGCAATCCCGACCTGCCGTTGCGCTCGGCGATGGAGAGCATCTCCGATCATGAGAGGGCCGCCTTGGTCTATCCCATCACGCAACGGCCAAGGTTCGAGATTAATTCGAGCATCGGCCACATTACCTCGGCCTGCGGGTTGACGGTTTATCTTGGGGGAGCTTTCCCGTCCCGCTTTCATGGGATGGTGCTCGTGGCCGAGCCGGCGCACAACCTGGTCCACCGCGACGTGGTGAAGCCGACTGGGTCGACGTTCACCGCCCGGCGCGCCTACGAAGGCAAGGAGTTCCTGGCGGCAACCGATGCTTGGTTCCGCCCGGTGAACTTCACCATCGGGCCGGACGGCGCGCTCTACATGATCGACTACTATCGCCCCATCATCGAGCACCCCGAATATATGTCCTCGGAATACCACGGCCAAGACCACCAGCATACGCAGGAGCTCTACCACGGGAGCGACCGGGGGCGGATTTATAGAATAGTTCCCGACTCAGGCACGCCTTTCCCCTTGGCGAATGGAATCAACCTGGGTGCGGCGTCGGATTTCGAGCTGGTCCGGCAACTCGAGAACCCGAACATCTGGTGGCGACGGACGGCGCAGCGGTTGCTCGTGACTCGTAAGGCCACAGGCGTTCAAGGCGAGCTGGAACGAATGTTTGAGGAAAGCGCCACCGGTGTGGCGCGGCTGCACGCCCTTTGGACGTTGGAGGGATTGGGGAACCTGGATCTCGCGCACATTGAACATTCGCTTGAGGACTCGGAACCCGGGGTGCGTGAAAACGGCATCATCCTGGCCGAGTCGCGCCTGGCTGAATCGCCTCGATTAGCCGCGAAGCTCCTCGGCATGGCGAATGACCCCGACCCTCGGGTTCGATTCCAGCTTCTTTCAACACTTGGATTCTTGAACACGGCCTCGGCCCGGCGCGTTCGCGATCGGTTGCTTTTTGAAAATCTCGAAGACAAGTGGATGCGGGTGTCGGCGCTGAGCGCGTCCTCGGATGAGGCGGTGCGGTTGTTCCGACGTGCGGTGTCGGCGCGTAGTGGAGTTCTGGGCCGCAAAAGCGGGGGGCGCAGGGACTTCCTGCGGCAGATTACGCTGGTCATCGGCGCCAGGCAGAAGAGGCCCGAAATCGGGCAGGTGCTGGGGACTGTTGTGGCCGCGAGAGGGGAGAGTTCCGCATGGTGGCGCGCCGCAACTCTGGAGGGACTTGCGCAGGGATTGGGAAGAAGGGGCGAAGATTCCGACGGTCTGGACGCCGCACAGAAGGCCCACCTCCTGAGACTTGCCGAGGCCGATGAGGACGAGGTGCGGCAGGCTTCGCTTGGCCTGCTGGCAGTTACCGGGCTTCCCCACGGGGCGCAGTTGACGCAATCCTTGAGCCGCGCAGCGAATATATCCGCGACCGAATCGGAAGACCCGGGTCGCCGGGCCGACGCGATTCGCCTGCTCACCCTGGCGGGCCCGGAACGTTGGGCCGCTGACTTGAAAAAACTGGTCACGCCGAGCGAACCGGAGCCGGTGCAACAGGCCGCAGCCGAAGCGCTGGGAAGAATCGAAGGTGATGAGACCGGGAAGTTCTTCCTCAGCAAGTGGCGGGCGATGACCACCCCGGTGCGATGGGAGGCGGCCAACGCCATGGTGCGGGACCCTGCCATGGCACGGCTGCTCGTGGCCGCCCTGCAGGATGGAAGCGTGCAGACGTGGACTCTCGCCTTTCGCCATAGGCATCGCCTGATCATGTACGGCGACGAAGAAATCCGCGCCGCAGCGCGTCAAGTGCTCGAATCGAATACCGGCGAGCGCGAGCAGGTGCTCGAACGCTATGAAGAGGCGGCCGAAAAGGAGGGCGACGTCGCGCGAGGTCGCGAGGTCTTCAAGGAAGTCTGCGGCAAGTGCCATACGTTTGAAGGCGAGGGTATCGAGGTTGGCCCCGACCTCGGCACCGTGCGCAGTCAGCCGAAGCAGATCATCCTGACCCATGTGCTGATTCCCAACCGCGCCATTACGCAGAATTACGAAACCTATGTGGTCGAAACCGCCTCGGGCGCAACGCTCGACGGGGTGCTCGGCGCGCAGTCTTCCACCTCCATCACGCTGCGCCGCGAGGAGGGAGAGGAAGACGTGATCCTGCGGAAAGATATCCAACGGATGTACGTCAGCCAGCACTCCGCCATGCCGAACGATCTCGAAAAACAGGTGACAGTCGAGCAGATGACCGATTTGCTGACCTACCTGAAGGATGCGCGTTGACGGGTTAGTGATACCATCCCCCTGTTTCTGGCCCACCCCCTGCTTGGCCGCCCTGCATGGCGCTTTGAGCTTGTAGCAGCAGGGGCGCTCGCGTATGATTTTACGCAAAGGTAAAGTTGAAATCGGAGATTCCGGCTAATTGAAATCGATCTCTGTTTTGACGAGTCGTGATAATTGAAAAAACTTCGAGGTGCCCCCCTGGATCGCTCGTGGAAGGACCGGTTCTCGGAGCATCTCTCGGAAAGGAAATATATTATGCGTTTCTTCAATTGTTTGGTCGTGGTCCTGTTTTTCCTTGCTCACCCTGTGAGCGCGGAAGAGAAGTGGGTCTCATTGTTTAACGGGAAAGACCTTGCCGGTTGGAAGGTTTACGGGGTAGAGGAATGGAAGGTCGAGGACGGGGCCATTGTGGGCGAAACGGTTCACGGAAAGTATGGCTACCTTGCCACTGAAAAGAACTATCGTGACTTTGTTCTTCGCCTGCGCTTCAAGGCGGAAGGCGGTGGCAACAGTGGCGTCTTCTTTCGCTCGACGATGCACGGTGAGGATTTCTCCGGTCTCATCGAGGGCACACAGGTCGAGGTGGACGCCGATCCCACGCGGCACACCGGCGGCCTTTATGAAAATCCCAAGCGGCAATGGCTGATCTGGCCGACGGCAGCCTGCGAGGCGGCGCTGGACTCGGACGGGTGGAACGAGCTCGAGCTGAGCGCGGTGAGCAACCGCATCACGACTTACCTGAACGGCGTCCGCTGCGTCGAGTTTTCTGACCCACAGCAGCAACACACCGAAGGAGTGATTGCGCTTCAAATTCACTCTGTCGCCGCCAGCCAGCTCCAGACCGGCGCAGTGAAGGTCCGCTGGAAGGGGCTTCAAATCAAAGAGCTATCCTCGGGGAAATAATTGTCAATGTAAGGTCGAGTTCATAGCTTGCCCGAAAACACTCGTTTTTAGGCCAGACCTTTGTTAGGGGTTGGTCGCCCCACCTCCACAATCCCTTTCAGAATGCGCCCATAGGGTTCTTGAATAGAGCCTGACCCCACCACATGGTTCGCGTTGATTTACCCTCGGATGGGGCATAGGATAGTCCCATCCATTCAGGATTGCTCCCCATGATCGGCAAGAAGCTCGGCCACTTCCGTATTGGAGCGCAGCTGGGTAGCGGCGGCATGGGCGGATGGGCTGCCGCTTCCGTCGGGATAGCTCAGGCTGTGGCAGCACCCAAGAAAACGATTCCGATATCTCCCAGGAATGGGGAGGTGTCTGAAAAAGCTGGTTCTGGATGCCGAGACGACGGGCTTTCAGGACCCGGCGAGGACCGCTCGGAGCTCCCAGAGAGAAAAACTTTTCTGGAAGGGCTCAGTTGGAGGCCAATGGGTGTATATTCTTGACTGCCGGAAGGCCAAAAAACTAATTCCGAATGTACACACAGTCGTGTGCAAGCTGACAGACAAGAAGGGGATGGCTTGATCCATCCCCCGACGGCCAGCTCCTTTCGGAGGAAAAAGATGGAGGTGATTTGATGAGCTTATTGAACCGAAGAGGATTCTTAGGAGTTTCGTCGATGGCAGGACTGGGCTTGCTGAATAAGCCGGCTCTGGCCGGTGAGGTCCCCAAACTTGCGCAGGAAACAGGCACAGGCACTCCAATATTCGTCAGCGACCTGAGCCGCTGCCAGCCGTCGACGGCGCTGTCCAAGGTAAACAAGAAGCAGCATTGGACCTTGATTCCCTACGTAACAGACAAGGTAAGCGGCACGATGATAGGGGCGGGTTCGATGGCGGATGCGCCGGATGTTACGATCCCGTTGGGAGTGTCGGGTTGGCACGCGGTTTACGTTGGGTTCTGGAATACTCACCACGACTATGATGGGGATACAACAATCAAGTTAAAACTCACAGACGATCCGTGTTTCCGTCCGATCAGTGATGCTGCGGCGCCAATGAACTGGGTGGAAACCGAACTCCAAGAGGTCTTCTTTACATATGCGGATTTGACGGGCCGGGATCTTACCGTTGGGCAACAAACAAAAGGTAAACCCAATAAGGCGTATGTCGCTTATGTCAAGTTAGTGCCCTTGAGTAAGAAGGAAGTGGATTCAATAGAGAAAGACCGCGCCAGGAAGGACACCCGAGTTCTCATTGCCGCAAACGACGGAGCTAGTTTCTTGACCGGAAAAGGGTCTACGACTAAGGAAGAGCTATGGGAACAGGTCGAACCCTATCGGTACTCCGATGTCGGCAAGGTACTTTGGGCCTTTACCTATGGGGACAGTACTGGCTATCCCTCCAAAGTAGGACGCTTCATAGGCAAGGCAGAGGGAGATATCACAATACGCCCCACAGGAGAGACCCGACTCAAGAGCATAAGCACCTTGACTTCAAAAGGTCTGATTCCTGCCCAGGTGGCCCTCGAATATGTTCACGACATGGGACTGCCATTCGATGCGATGTTTCGTATGAGCATACGCGGGGACATGCCTCCTGGAGACTTTGGCAACTACGATCATGGTTTAGTCAGAAAAAAGCCGTGGGTCAGAATGGTGGCGAAGGACGGAACCCCCTTGGAAAAGGCCAGCTATGCTTTTCCAGAGGTACAAGACTACGTACTTTCTTTGATTCGCGAGGTGGCAGAGCGCTTTGACATTGATGGAGTAAACCTTGGGTGGATACGCGGCCCACAGTTTGTTGGCTATGAGGCGCCGGTTATCGAAGATTTCAAAAAGGAGTATGGGGAAGACCCCAGGAAGCTTGATGACAACGAGGAGCGGGTCCAACGTCTCAGGGCCAAATACGTGACCGAATTTGTCCGCAAGGTTCGGCAGTTACTAAACGAGCTGGGGAGCAAGAGGGGAAGAAGGTTCGAGTTGTCCGCGTGGGTGTATTCTCCTGAAACCAACCTTTTCTTTGGACTAGATGCGGAGACGTGGGTGGCCGAGGGACTCCTCGATAGTATAATCGCCGGTGGGTCAAAGGAGTTCGTGCAGAGTGTTAAAGCTCGCAACTGCCGATTCTACCAAAGTGGTGGGGGGAATCCTAAAGCCGTAGACGTCCTGCAAGACTATGAAAAAGGGGTAGATGGTAGAGCTGCGTGGGATCTGAGTTTGCATTCGCAGGAGCTTCCGCACCGTTGGGCACTGGTAAGTAGGGTAGGACATCCAGACGAAGTGGCAGCTTTCGCGAAAGAACCGCCCAAGATTACGAAAGTAAAACTAAAAAGTGTGAGGGGATTTGACATAAGCCACACAACAAACCGCGGGGCAGATGAGAGAAAGTACTGGCCCCCAGAGATGCTGCCTCTTTACTCGGGCGGGTGAGTGGAACATGCCCGCGAAAGCATGGTTCCGGCTGGCTCCCGGTACCATCACCCCCGGCCCCCCTCTCCGCCGTGTGCCTGTGCTTCACAGCTTGGCGAACACAGAAAGTTTGGACCACGGGCGAAGAAGAGGGCGGGATATGTCGGGTGTGTGTTGATGGGGTGAGCACTATACCCCCCCTGTTTCTGGCCCACCCCCCCTGCGCGGCCTCGGCTGAGACAAAACCAGATGGTTGGGGGGCATTCTTAGAGCTTCAGTTTTCGGCTAGGGCGTTATATACATCCAAGTGGGCGGCGTGGCAGCATCGGTAAACGCTAGCCGACTAGTGGGGACCTATCTGCCAAGTCCGACGCAACTCCTGTTCTTTCGGGAACTTGCATTACCTGCCATCCCCCTGGCAGGTCAAGTGGAGCACTGCCGCCGTTGACTGCACCTGGGGGCGACGGCCTCAGGGCGGCGGAATGAGCCGTGGTTCGTGCGGCATGTCCAGTGGCCTGCGCCTGGGGATTGCTGGCGGGGGGGGTGCTGACCATCTGGCCGCGGTTCCTGTTGCTGGGAACCTGGGTCAGCATGCTGTTCCTCTACGCGGCCTGCGTGTAGAGGTCTCGACTCACACTTTCCGGAATAGTTGTGGGGCCACTTGGTTCACTCGCCCGCCAGGTCGAAGACATAGAGCATGGCACCCGGCCGGACGTCCCGGAGCCACGGTGTTGAGTCCATGAACCAGAGAGGCCAGGCGCCCCCCGTGCCCGCCAAGATTGCGACCTGCTGTCGCCCATCCACGGCGAAGCTGACAGGTGGGGCGTTGATGCCAGTTCCCGTCTGAAAGTGCCAGAGTTCGTCGCCTGTGGAGCTGTCGTAGGCTGAAAACCGCCCACTAGGATCGCCTGTGAAAACGAGGCCCCCGGCAGTGGCAAGCGTGCCTCCGAGAAGTGGAGATGAAGTGCGCGTCTTCCACCGAATTTCACCCCTCGCTACATCGAATGCCGTCAGACTCCCAGTGATCTCGTTCTGGGTGTTGTCCATTCCTCCTCCCAGAAAGAACTCACCAGGCTTGTAGTCCTGCGGCTTATGAATAAGCACGTTACAGCTTTCGATGACGGGGATGTAAGCGAGCCTTTCTTTCGGACTGTAGGACATTGGAGGCCAGTTCTTCCCGCCCATATTCCCGGGGCAGGTGGACGCTCTCGGGTTATCCCGGCTTGGCACCGTTTTTAGATTCCGGTCGAGGGGTCGACCTGTCTTAGGATCCAGGCCCGAGGTCCAGGTGAGCTTGTCTACGAACTGGACGGCGTAGATAAACTGCCCGGTGGTCCGATCGAGGGCGTAGAAGAATCCGTTTCGGTCGGCGTGAATCAGGGCGCGGCGTTTTTGGCCGCGAATCTCAACGTCCAGCAAAATACTCTCGTTATTGCCGTCATAGTCCCAAGCGTCTGCCGGTGTGTACTGGTAGTACCACTTGATCTTCCCGGTCTCAGGGTTAAGGGCTAAAATCGAGCTCGTGTAGAGGTTGTCGCCTGCCCGATAGGAGGGATCCCAGTCCGGACCTGGGTTACCCACACCCCAGTAAAGAGTCTCAAGCTCGCGATCGTAGGATCCAGTGATCCAGGTTGGCCCTCCCCCTGTCTTCCATGAGTCCCCAGCCCAGGTTTCGTGCCCGGGCTCTCCCGGGCCTGGGATTGTGTAAACCTTCCACACTAGATCGCCAGTTTTCAGGTCGAGGGCTGCAATCCAGCCGCGGATCCCATACTCGCCTCCGGCAACGCCGGTGAAAACCTTTCCTTTGGCGACTAAGGGAGCCGCCGTAGATGATTCCCCCTTCTCTGGATCGGCGAGACGTGTCTCCCACACCTTTTTTCCCGTCTGCTTGTCGATCGCGATCGTCCGACCGTCGAGCGTGTTCTCGATAATTGTTTCCTCTGCGATAGCCACTCCACGGTTGTTAATACCGCAGCAGACTACGCGCACCACGTCCCGGGGAACCTTGGGATCGAACCGCCACACGAGCTTACCCTCGTTTCGAAGGTCCAATTTAAAGACTTCCCCCCAGCCGGAGGTGACATACATAAAACCATCTTCGACCGCCGGTGTTCCTTCCAGACCTCCTTGCACACCAAGCGAGAAAGCCCACGCTACGCGAAGCTTCTGGATATTCTCACGGTTAATCTGATCGAGTGGAACATAGCGATAGGCCGACAAGGTACGATGGTGATGTATCCAATCCGCCGCTTCATCTGTCCCCGTTCGTGAAGTGCGGATGACCAGAAACATGAAATCGACCACGCTTTTAATTTCTAGCTCGCTGAGCCGACCCTTCCAGCCGGGCATCGCCGTCCCAGGGATTCCGTCGCTCACCACCGAGATTAAGTTATTGTGTGAGAGGGTTGTATCTCTTAAGCTCGATACAGAGCCGCTTCCCTCACCATTTCTTCCATGACAACGTGCGCATTGGTCACGATAAATCTGGGCCCCCGAACTAGACGGCGAAGTCCCAGATGCTAGGGCGGGCAGACCTCCTCCAACGACCAAGAAAATCCACCACACAAATACTCCACATCGTAAGCACCGCCAAGATTGACGCCTATCTTGCGCGACTAGACTGGCTGTCAACCCAAGCAAGTAGCCAACTGCGTTTTTTGCACGACCGACCAATTGTCGCCCCTGACATCTTCTGGATAGAGATTATACATGATAGGTCTTCAAAGAGTTACTATACGATTCAGAGGGGGTGAGATCCATCCGAAGCGCTCCGCCAGACATTTTCGGTACTTAGGAAGCCATGTATTTTGGCTTCTATATGTTTGAACCAGATGGGACGTGGATGGCTGTCAGCCTGAAAGTGAGGGCGATGATTAGCTAGGCAAAAAGGCCAATTCCTTTCCGCAAGTGCCCAACTCATCCATCGGCAGTTGTAGTTCGCCGAAACCGATAGTTCGGAAGTACTGGTTAGGCAGCAAGAGTTGCGGTCACTGAGTTGGTGAACATTCCTTTCTGATCGTCGAGAAACTAGCTGCCGTGAGGAGGATTTATGTTATCTGTGTTTTCGTGCCCTAGTCGCTACACGCAAGGAAAGAACGCTACGCAGGTGCTTGGTCAGGAAATGGGTGCTCTTGGTCTCGAGGGTCCAGCCCTGATCTTAGCCGGCAAAACTGCCGCCAGAATGCTGTTGGAGACGTGGCGCAAGACCTTGGGCGATTCAAGTATCTCCTTTGAGATACACCAGTTCGGGGGAGAATGCTCTCTTGCCGAAATCGAGCGAGTTAAGAATTCGGCAAGAAGAATGAATGGACGAGTAATCATTGCTGTTGGAGGAGGTAAAGCACTCGATACCGGCCGGGCCGCGGCTGCCGACCTAGGCTTGCCGGTGGTCAACTGCCCCACGATTGCCTCGAGTGACGCTCCCTGCAGTGCATTGTCCGTGATTTACAGCGAAGAGGGAGTCTTTCTCCAGTATCGCTTCTATCGTAGGAATCCCGATTTGGTATTGGTCGATACCACTGTGATTGCGCGAAGTCCGGTCCGGCTCCTAGTAGCTGGAATGGGTGATGCCCTGGCAACGATGTTTGAAGCCAGGACCTGCGTCGAGGGATCTGTCAAGAACATGCGGGGCGGTGGATCGACTCAGAGTGCTCTGGCTCTGGCCGAACTTTGCTATCGCACTTTACTAAACGACGGCGCTGATGCCAAGCTTGCTGTCGAAACCCAGGCCGTCACTCCGGCTCTTGAACGATTGGTTGAAGCCAACACTTTGCTGTCAGGGTTAGGTTTTGAGTCGTCGGGCCTGGCAGCGGCGCACGCCATCCACAATGGGTTGACTGTAGCTCCTGCAACCCACCCTTTTTTCCACGGCGAAAAAGTTGCTTTCGGAACCCTGGTGCAGCTGGTCATGGAAGGCAAGCCTCAAAAGCTGATAGAAGAAGTGCTCAGTTTCTCTACTAGCGTCAGTCTACCCATCACCCTGGCAGAGGTTGGACTGAGGGATGTGCCACTGGGGATGCTCGAACAGGTCGCAGCCCGCGCTACGGCAAAAGGAGAAACGATCCACAATGAACCATTCGACGTCCGTCCTGACATGGTAACAGATGGGATTCAGGCTGCGGATGCGATCGGCCGGGCTTGGAAGGAGCGCAAAAAGAGGTGAATGTCAGTTAGGAAAGCATAAAAATCGGTGGGCTGTCGCCGGGTCGAGGGCGGCGACAATGTTTCGCCCCAAGTGCAGTTCTCACAGTTCCTTCCTGAAAGGATAGGTAAACACTAGGCGACAAGGGAGGACCTATCCCACGTTAATGGCCTCTGTTGAGATTGCTGGCACTATCCGGGAAGGGCGTTATACATCCAAGTGGCGCACCGCTGAGCGGGTGGGGGTATGATCATTTCCGAGTGCGCCGTGACACGACCGGAATCATCGAAACTGGCGATGCGGCCGAGTTGGGCAAGCCTGAGTGCCGCGCTATCGTTAGAGAGTAAGCTAAGCCGCCGAAGGGCCAAGCCGCGCCCGAACCAATTCGTGCAACAACGCCTTGGAACTCAGTCGAGGGGTTTCAGCTTGATATTCTTAAACCATAAGTCCGCGCCGTGATCCTGGAAGCCGATGTAGCCTGTCCGCGGGTGGTACTTGTAGGCTCTACCGAACTTGTGTTTGCTACCGTCCGGTCGTTCATGCGGCTGAGTCCACCGATCCAGGTCTATGTTGTTTACGTGCTCGCCGTTCAATACCACGTCTATGATGTTCTTGTTCACCGAAATCTCAATGTGGTTCCACTCACCTACCGGCTTCATGGCGTTTTTTGTGGGCTTAACCAAGTCGTAGATCGCTCCGGTATCTTTGAAGCCTGCGTTGGGACTGTCGAGGATTTGTACTTCGATGCCGTTGAACGCGACATCTTTGCCAGCCATTTCTTTGAGTGGGGACGTCCGCACGAAAATACCGCTGTTACAACCTTTCGTGATTTTGAAATCGAGTGCCAGAACGAAATCCGTCCATTCCTGTTCGTAAACTACCATAGAGGTGCCGGCTTTGTGCGGGTTGATACTCCCTTCTTCCACTGGCCTCTTAATGGGTTGCCAATCGCTGGTCATCCAGCGGTCCATCGACTTTCCATCGAATAGCAGGATCCAGCCCTGCTCCTTCTCTTCTTGGGTCAGTTGGTTGTCTGCGGGAGCTGCGGCAAAGGCTGGGATAAGTAAGGCAAGGATGATCTGCGCGACTTTCATGTTAGATCACCACCCTTTCGTTCTTTGAGTCCCAGGTCAGTGTCTTTCGTTGGCGATACGATTCGACACCCATCTTCATAGCTACCATGGTGGCAGCACCCAGGTTGGCATTGCAAAATACGAGCGCATTCCCGCGAATCGCATCCACCGTATTGTGGAATTCCTTTTTTCGAGGCTCACGCGGAATGGTGACTGCGCTGTGGCCGCCATTGCTGGCTTGGAACTCTTCCCCGAAGTCGCCGTTGGCGCGAAGGACGGGATCATCGTCGAGATCCATTGTCCCGTGTTTGCCGTAAATTCGATCGGGAAGCTGGGTATTGTTGCTCATAGTGCTGACCAAGAAGATCGTGTACTGGTTCGGATAATCGATGGAGATCATATGGGTATCGGGAATGTCCCGGCCATCTTTCTCCACATACAGGCCGCCGGCGGAGGAGACGTGGAGCGGATACTCACCATCCGGGCCGGCAATCGCCAGAAGTAGGGGGGCGAGTTTATGGTACATCAGATCGGTGGCTAGACCCCCGCTATAGGGCCAGTATTTTCTGTACCGGAAGAAGTGCTCTGGTGTCCAAGGGATTTTGGGTGCCAGTCCCCACTCGTGGCCGAGCCACATATCCCAGTCGATGTAATCTTCTCCCGTAGCGTGCGGGCCAGCGGCAGGATCGGGGATGAAGCGTCCCGCGTTGTAAACATTGGTTCGAGAGTTGCGGTTGAAGCTGCCTTGGGCCCAAATGACCTTGCCAAGGCGTCCTGCCTGGATGGCCTCCCGCGCCTTCCAAAATTGGTCGTTCGTCACAAAATCCGCACCTACCTGGAGAATCTTGTTAGTGCGCTTGACCGCATCGCGGATTTGGAGGGCCTGTTCGATGGCAAGGCTCATGGGCTTTTCCAGGTGCACATGCTTGCCCGCCTCCATTGCATCAATGGCCATCTTGGAGTGCCAGTGGTCAGGCGTGACAATCATCACGAGATCAACGTCTTTCCGTTCCAGTACCCTCCGGTAGTCCGTATAGCCTTCGGCTTCACCTTCCGACAGTTCTTTGGCGCGAGTGATACGTTTCTGATATACGTCGCAGACGGCCACCAAGCGAACATTCAACGATTGGCGATAGCCGAGAATTTTCTTGACCCAATATGTGCCAAGCCCCCCAACCCCGATGACAGCAACGTTGATCCGGTCATTGGACCCTAAGAAGCCAGAGGAATTTAAACTGCCAAGCTCTATTGCACCCACCGTGGCAGCTGTAGTTTTTACGAAATCTCGGCGAGAAATCCGGGGACGATTCATGATGCGACCACCTTTTTCTAGGTTTTGCTAACTAATGCAGTGCACAAGGGGCAACCCGCTCAGAATGCTAACGGGAATTTTCGTCTATAACGTCATCGGCTAGCTCGGTTCCACCATCCATCTAATCGGCTACGCAGGGCCACGATTACAGATTCTGACTCCCCCCGTTCGGGAGAGGACGATAGCTCAACCAATTTCTCAATCATGGGGAGAAAAGAAAATTCTCGGGCATCCCGGCATGCAAACCTTGCCGACAAAACTCTCCCTAGTCGATCTGATCACGCAGCATCACGTACAAGCGAATCGCCGGCTTGCGCACCACCTGGGCACGAATCCTGGCCGCGTCTCCCACTACCAATTGATGACCGAACTCACTCAGCATCTCCGCAAACCGGATCGCGTATCCTGTACTTTCCATGTTCCCCAAGACCGGCTGGTTCAATTCGCGGTAAAATGTACTCGCTTCCCCACTTTCATGCTCCAGTCGGCGCTCTTCGATTTCTCCTGTCTCGCCGTCCGGCAGGGTATTTTTCTGGAACCAGGAATGGAAATAACATCTAATGATCGTCTCTCGGCCCCTTCTCTCGGCGAGTCCTGGTGGTTTGTCTACCACACCACTCTACTCACGGAGTCTAGGAGCCGACGACGTTATGTACTTTATTTTATTCCAAAATCATAAATAAAGATCCTCCACACTGTCAATGCAATTTCTTATTGCCAAGACCCGGGATTGGGTGCATCCTGGTCCGGTTTGCTGTTTCCGCTCCGTGTAGAAGGGACGATTTTTTAGGCCGATCTCGCCGGTTGGGCCCAGGAATCAGATCACGGGAGCTTTTGGATAACCACAACAAATATACCCTAGCTGAATTTCAGAGCAAAGAAGCACAATTCCGATCAGTCCCTCAGACCCATAAGTATAACAACGTCAGAACCAAATTTAGGCCCGCGCTAAACTGCGCGGGACCGAGAAGGGGTGACCATGAGTGAGAACCCTACCGGGACGAAGGAACCTCCCCCGCCCGGGCGAGGGAGTGCGCCCGGTCGTTGATCCGCCGGGCCAACCAAGTCACCCATCGCAAGTTTGCCGTCGAGGAGAAGATTCGCATGCTGTTAGAGGGGATCCGAGCTGAGGTATCCGTGGCCGAACTGAGCCTGGCAAAGCTGACCAAAAAAAAGCCTGTATAGGGCTACGGGATCGGAGGCGGTACGGGCAGATGAAGCAAGAGCGGAAGCAGGAAGTAATCGAGCTGGTACGGCGCTCGCCGCTCCCGAAGCAACCCACGCTGGCGAAGCCGGTTTCTCCAACCGGGTGAGGTGGGATGGGGCCTGTACCACCTGATCTCTATCCTAGTCCAGCGTCCCAGAAATAAGTTTCCAGGTAGGGAAATTCACGCGGTGCAGGAGGTTGTGGAAGGGGGGTGGAGGAAAGTGAGGGTGTCGCCGACACTCCGTGGAGTAGATTTCTTTCCAAGTATGGGAGTAGAATCAGATGATTGTTTACTGCCGCGTCCAGTGGAATGGGACGCACTCACCGGGTGAAACTGATAACGAACCAAAGTTTGCCTTGTGGGAGGTTGGCTTGTCTCGAGTATTCTGAAGAGACACGGAAATTCGCGAAATCTTCGGAAACGGGCTCATGAAGCTTTCCTACCGTAAAGAGACGGTAAGAAGTCAACAAATTCGATGACATAGTGACCAGTTTTGATAGTCGCGAATACGTGGAGTTCCTGTAGGCTCGCGTAATAAGGAGGAGGGAAAGTGAATAAGAGAAAGCAAGTGTTGGATGCCGTCGAAAAGATGCAGGACGAAATTGTTTCCTTGGTGGGGGAGTTGGTTCGAATCCCGAGCGTTAATCCGAAGTATCCGGGTATGGATTACCAGAAGGTGGTGGGAGGAGAAACTGCCTGTAATGAAAGACTGGCGCAGGCTTACCGGGAGGTGGGATGCAAGGTCGCCTTCGTGGAAAGAGAGAAAAACCGGGCTAACCTTGTAGGAGTGTTGAAAGGCAAGGGCGGAGGACGCTCTCTCATCTACAACGGGCACATCGATACCGTACCGATTGGAAATGCTTCCGATTGGAAAACTCAGGATCCCTTCAGCGGGAAGGTTGAGGATGGGAAGCTTTATGGCCGCGGTTCTGCCGACATGAAGGGGGGGCTAGTCGCCCAACTGAAAGGTATTGAGGCCGTGTTGCGAAGTGGCCTGAGATTGAAGGGTAACCTCATTTTGGAAAGTGTTGTTGGAGAGGAGACCATGACCCATGAAGCTGGTGTGTCGGCAGTCTGCGAAAAATATAAGGCCGATGCGGCGATTGTTTCTGAACCAACGGGCCCGCCGTTTCCGCTGGCTGTGGTGCCCGTAACTCCCGGACTCATTTGGTTCACCATCACCTGTAGAGGCAAAGCGAGTCATGCGGGGGTCCGCAGCGAAATGATCCGGCCGGGCGGCAGAGGTTCCGAAGTTGCCGTGAGCGCCATTGAAAAAGGGGTCTTTATTTTGGAGGCGTTGCGCCAGCTCGAAGAGCAGTGGGGTCAGAGTAAGAAGCATCCCCTGTTCCGGCCCGGATATTTCACCCTGCATCCGGGTGTGATCACGGGCGGGCCGAATGGAGTGCTGATTCCCTTCGTGATTTCCGAGTTTTGCACCATCGAGTACGCGGTATGGTATCCACCCCAGGAGCGAGAAGAAGATATCAAGAAAGAAATCTCAGAATACGTTACCAAAACATGCCAGTTGGATCCTTGGCTTAGCGAGAATGCCCCAGAGATCAAGTTCAACCTCCACTGGCCGCCGGCGCAGATTCCGGTGGACCATCCGGTTGTGCAAACATGTGCTCAGGCCCATCGCGAGGCCGTCAGTCCTCAGCGCGTTGATGACCGTGACCTCTTCCAAGCGTTCAATGCCGTCTGTGATGCCGCTTTTCTGAACAAGGCTGGGATCCCAACTGTGATTTACGGACCTGGCAGTATACTCCAGGCGCACGCAGTCGACGAATATGTGAATATCGCTGAACTGATTACTGCTACCAAAACATTTGCCTTGGCAGCCATGGATTGGTGTGGTTACGAATGATTGCCTGAAACGGTTCTTGATCTTGTGATTTGGTCGACCGCGAGTGGAAGGGGACTCCAAGGAGAGCTTAACCTTCTCTGAATATCAGGCTGTCATCGGTATGGCAATAACCTCTGTGCACCCGGCGAGCCAGCATTTCAACGCCTGTCTGTGGGATATTATGTTGAGGAATACAATTAATTTGCAGGGCTTGGCATAGTCGTTTATTCTCTCCACTGGCGACGAACTTACGTCCCTGCCCAGGAGATATTTTTATGAGCCTTAAACATGATGATGGATGGAATATTCCCCCGGATTCCCCATTTTATCCGCCGCTTCCGGCAGTCTACCGAAACGTAAAGGTTCACCTCTTATTCTTCACAGCGCGACCTGAAACAGTGGGTAACTTCTTGCCCGAGCCCCTCCAGCCATCGCCAGACGGGCTGTGCGTGGCTGCCGGGGTAGAAGTGCCATTTTGCACTAGCTATGGTCCCTTTCTGGAAGCTTTCGTAAACTTGAAATGTACGTTTCGCAAACAGAGCGGTTATTACTGTTCTCAAGTGTTACACAACGGCCCTACCGGCATTGCTGCGGGAAGAGAAATTTACGGAACGCCCAAGATATTTGCCGAACTATCGGTAACGAACATAGACCGATCGATGCTTACTCAAGCCTCGATGGGAGGTATCCCAGTCCTTCGCCTGAGCACAGTTATCGAGCAAGTGGTTCCCAGTGAGACGATGCGCCAGATCAGCCTGACTCCCGCCTGGAGGCTAAAAATTATTCCTCGCGCAGACGGACCAGGTCCAGCCATTAAACAGCTCATCGATTGCACCAAAGTCTTTCGGGACCAAGTGGTCCATTTTTCGGCTCGAGGCAAGGGAACGGTAACGTTTGGGAGTTCTCCCTTTATCGATTTGAGTTCGCTTCAACCCATCAGTTTGGGGGATGCCTACTACTTTGAAACCAGTTATTCTGAAGACTACGCTGAAATCGTTTATGACTACTTAAAGCATCCATAAATGATTCGGCATCGCCACCTGCCTGACCTGCCCCCTCTGTTCCTACCGATCATAAGTAGAGCTTTGTCGGTCTCTCAAATGCCAGGGAAATGTGTGGACGCCGTTTGTTGTGCAACAGCCTCCAGGCTTCGATCTTTTGCTTTACAAGGCATAAAGCGGATAGTGGCGTTACGCGCGCTCCTAGCGATGACCGTGTTGGCAGCGTGTTCAGAAAGCTCATGGATACCAAATACATATCACCCCGCAATCGTGGGGTTTTCGGTCCTTCCTGGAGAGAAAACAGTACAGCTGCCTTTTGAGGTCCTGAGAGGCGGTCAGCTGACGACATTCAAGATCGGTAAACTTTCGTTTGATCTCAGAAAACCTCGAGAAGGACTGGTGACACTGACGCACACCTCCACTCACCCGCCCGAGTAAAGAGGAAGCATCTCCGGAGGCCAATAGTTTCTCTCTTTCGCCCCACGGTTTGTTATGTGGCTTATGTCAAATCCCCCCACACTTTTCACTTTTACTGTCGTAATCTTGGGCGGTTCTTTCGCGAAAGCTGCCACTTCGTCTGGATGTCCTACCCTGCTTACCAGTGCCCAACGGTGAGGAACCTCCTGTGAATAGCCGAAGATGCTTAAATTTAGATCCCACGCAGCGAAACCATCTACCCCTTTCTCATAGCCCTTCAGGACGGCTTCAGCACTTCCCCAACCTTGGTAGAATCGGCAGTTGCGAGCTTTAACACTCTGCACGAACTCCTTTGACCCACCGGCGATTATACTATCGAGGAGTCCCTCGGCCACCCACGTCTCCGCATCTAGTCCAAAGAAAAGGTTGGTTTCAGGAGAATATACCCACGCGGACAACTCGATCTTTCTTCCCCTCTTGTTCCCCAGCTCGTTTAGTAACTGCCGTACCTTGCGGACGAATTCGGTCACGTATTTGGCCCTGAGACGTTGGACCCGCTCCTCGTTGTCATCAAGCTTCCTGGGGTCTTCACCATACTCCTTTTTGAAATCTTCGATCACCGGCGCCTCATAGCCAACAAACTGCGGGCCGCGTATCCACCCAAGGTTTACTCCATCAATGTCGAAGCGCTCTGCCACCTCGCGAATCAAAGAAAGTACGTGGTCTTGTACCTCTGGAAAAGCATAGCTAGCCTTTTCCAAGGGGGTCCCGTCCTTCGCCAGCATTCTGATCCATGGCTTTTTTCTGACTAAGCCATGTCCAGCGAAAAAGTCTCCAGGAGGTGTGTCCCCGAGTACGCCCATGCGAAACATTGCATCAAACTTCAAGCCCATGTCGTGAACATGTTCGAGGGCCACCTGGGCAGGAATCAGACCTTTTAAAGTCAAGGTGCTTATGCTGTTGACCATGGTCTCTCCTGCGGGGCGTATTGTGAAATCTTCCTCTGCCTTTCCTATGAAACGCCCTACTTTGGATGGATAGTTGGTCATGTCTCCATAGGTAAAGGCATAAATTACCTTGCCGACATCGGAGTACCGATAGGGTTCGACCTGTTCCAATATCTCTTCCTTAGTCGTAGGCCCTTTGAAGGACAAGAAACTAGCCCCGTCGTTTGTGGCAATGAGAACTCGGGTGTCCTTCCTGACACGGTCTTTCTGTATTGCATCCACTTCCTTCTTACTCAAAGGCACTAACTTGACATAAGCGACGTACGCCTTCTTGGGTTCACCTTTTGTTTGTTGCCCAACGGTAAGATCCCGGCCCGTCAAATCCGCATATTTAAGGAAGACCTCTTGGAACTCGGTTCCCACCCAATTCATTGGCGCTGCAGCCGCACCACTGTAGGTTCCATCACTGATCGGACGGAAACACGGATCATCTGTGAGTTTTAACTTGATCGTCGTACCCCCGTCATAGTCGTGGTGAGCATTCCAGAACCCAACGTAAACCGCGTGCCATCCTGAAACTCCCAAAGGGATCGTAACATCCGGCGCATCCGCCATCGAACCCGCCCCTATCATCGTGCCGCTTACCTTGTCTGTTATGTAGGGAATCAAGGTCCAATGCTGCTTCTTGTTTACCTTAGACAGCGCCGTCGACGGCTGGCAGCGACTCAGGTCGCTGACAAATATTGGAGTGCCTGTGCCTGTTTCCTGCGCAAGTTTGGGGGCCTCACCGATCAGAGCCGGCTTGTTCACGAGGCCCAGCCCCGCCATCGACGAAACTCCTAAGAATCCTCTTCGGTTCATTAAGCTCATCAGATCACCTCTATCTTTATTCCTCCCAAAGGAGGGGACACCTGGGGATGGATCAAGACATCCCCTTCTTGTCTGTCAGCTTGCACACGACGGTGTGTACATTCAGAATTAGTTTTTTGACCCTCCGGCACTCGTGAGTATATACCCATTGGCCTCCAACTGAGCCCTTCCAGCACAGTTCTTCTCTCTGGGGGCTCCGAGCGGTCCTCGCCGGGTCCTGAAAGCCCGTCGCCTCGGCTTCCAGAACCGGCTTTTTCAGACAACTCTCCATTCCTGGGAGATAGCGGAATCGTTTTTTTGGGTGCTGCCGCAGGCTAGGCTATCCCGACGGAAGCGGCAGCCCATCTGCCCATGCCGCCGCTACCCAGCTTCGCTTCAATACGGAAGTAACTGAGCTTTTTGCCGACCATAGATAGGAGCTTTTTTCGATGCAGCAATCTTAATCGGTACCTGAGGGCTAGTCAACGCGAGCCATTTTGTGTATTCCATTATTAAGAATTATGGTATTAACGTAGTGCTATGAATACTGCAAAAGAATTTACACTCAATCTCATTAAGCAGAATGCACCGGATGTTTTCTGGATTATTATCCTGTTCTTTTTGGGTAGAATACTTTTGAAGCTGGTAGTTAAACGGCTTGTGGAGATAGTTGATGATGGAGACGATAATTATGTTTCTCAAAAGAAAAAACGGGCAGAAACTCTGGGTCATATCGTTATAACAACCGGGAACATCGTTATTTATGCTGTAATCTTACTCATGGTTTTAAGTGTATTCGGCGTGGATATAAGGCCGATTCTCGCAGGAGCCGGCGTTATTGGTCTTGCGATTGGTTTTGGAGCTCAATCTTTGGTCAAGGACTTCGTTTCAGGACTTTTTATCTTAGTTGAGAATCAGTACGGAATCGGTGACAAAGTAAAAATAGGCGGTTTTGAAGGACGTGTCATTCGACTTACTATGCGTTCTACTGTATTGAAAGACGAGGAAGGAAAGTTATATTACATGTCGAATGGGTCAATTAATAACGTGATTAATTTATCTCAACGAAAAAAGCCCTCATGACCTGTTCTTAGCTGAAGATCAGCGGACACCGGGGAATTCCGGTGGCAGGAGATTTTAGCCCACGCAGCCTCCTTCGTTTGCATTTCATTTTACCCCATCGAGAAAAGTCTGATAGGGCGTTCGACCCTGGGTGCGGTAGCCCTGGTGGGCGCGCTCCCGGTGGAACTGGAGAACGACCGGCGGCTCCAGCAGGACGGGCGTCTGCAGCGGGCGGTGGCCGAGCGGGTGGTGTGCGGGCTGTCAACGTGCAACTATCACCGCGCTGTCCGCAGGGAACTTTCCACTGGCCAAGACCGTTCCTGGTACCCCGCGCCCTTTTTCAAACAAAAGGGACATCCCACGTGGCCTCTGATTCCTTGTGAGGAGCAGACATCCATAGCGACTTTTTTCGTAAGCATCATTGTCTTTTCATACAACGATCCCTCCTGGATGGCGATCGAGCACCTCGGGGTCGTATAAAGGCAAAAGAATGTCTGCTTCCTGCCGAATTTTCTCATAAGCCTGATGGCACTCCTCCAGGCTTTCGGCGATCCCCAGAGGATGGTGCTGTTCGATATTGCCGTATTTGAAGAAGCAATCGCTCGCGACAACCGTCCCCTTGGGTGTGTCGATGGCGATGGCCATCGACGACCGATGGTGTGTCCCCACCCACCAAGTACGAATCCCGGGCCAAATGATATTGGGCTCATCGGAAAGGAGGCATAGCTGTTCGGGAGCCGAAATACAAAGGTATTGCAAAGTCTCGTCTGGGATTCGAAGCTTGCGCGGCACATGAATCTCTCGGGGAGGGGCGTGGAAATCCTCGATCCATCCTCGGCGCGACAAACAGATACGCGCACTCTGGAACAAGGGGACGTTGGCAGTGGCGTAGCTTTGGAGAGGAGTGAGAAAGACCAGTTGAACGTCCTCAGGTTCAATACCACAAGACTGTAGAGCATTCTGTGGTCTTTCATTTTCTTGTCGCACTATCAAGCCACGTTCTCCAACGAAATCCTGGCAAAACCGGTTAAGCTCGGTAAGATCTTGTGGGGGCCCGGTATTGATGATTGCGGTTTGTCCATTCCCCTGGATCAAAACCATAAAGAAGTAGATAGTTTCCCAAGCCCAATGACTCATCCAGTACACTTCCGGGCCCGGAACCTGGCACTGCCCCATTTTTAGAACACGCACATGATAGCTGCCGGGTTTGCTCACAAAATTCTCCGTGACATTTAATTGTCTGAGCGGCAAGGAACTACCACGCCCTAAGTTTCGCGACAAGGAAGACTGGTGGGCCACGTCACAAAATTAAGGCGGTTAGTGCTCGACCAGATAATACCTCCTCTTTAGCACATTGCCATAGTGAATAAGAAAAAACCGAGAGCGTGTTTCATAGACGCCAGGCCCCGACCCGGTATTCTCAGGCATAGAGCGTCTTAGGGTACGAGGTGATACGCGAATCCCTAGCTTCAGCAGCAGTTCGGTAGCGATGCGCTCCTCGCCCCAGGTTGGAATGTTCACAGCCATCTCCCCGATCAAATCACGAAGATGGATCGGAAGACGGGGCCTGCCTCGTGGTCTGGACTTCCAACGCCAGAAAAGTCGAAAGCCCTTCCGATGCCACCGGATCAAGGTGTCCGGCTGGGCGAGAGTCAGAGCCTGTCGCCACGCAAACAGCCTGAAGAGCAACACCAGGGTCAACCGGGTAGCATCGTTGGCTCGCCGAGGTTTGACCTTGCGCTCCAGGTACAGGAACAGGTTCTCCGCCATCCGTCATCAGTGCGGATCGGGAACGGAGGACCGCGCCAAGGAATCTGAGGGTATCTTGAAACAGAGAAGCAACAGTCAGTAATAGGTGTGAGAGGCAATCGAGTGTCCGCATCCATCACCTATCATCCATCAGAGGATGCCATACTCTGGAGATTTGCCAAAGTCGTTCTAGGAACGCCAGATTATTGGCGTTAGCGCAAACGTACGGAATTTTTGCGGACCACAGCTGTCGCTTCCGTCGGGATAGGCCAGGAATGGAAAGGTGTCTGAAAAAGCTGGTTCTGGAAGCCGAGACGACGAGCTTTCAGGACTCGGAAAAGATCGCTCTGAGATCCCAAAGAGAAATATTTTGCTGGAAGGGCTCAGTTGGAGGCCAATGGGTATATACTCACGAGTTCCGGAGGGCCAAAAAACTAATTCCGGACAAGAAGTTACGTTATCTTTCTGGCTTTGCCAGAGCGGAGGTAATTGACTAAAACTGAGACGATGAAATCATTAAACCGAAGAGAATTCTTGAAGGTTTCTGCGGGCACCGGTCTCGGTTCAGTCAGCAAATCGGCCCTGAACAGCAGTCCGATTGAGGCAAATCAGGGGAGAGGCACCCCAATTTATCTCAGCGATCTGAGCCGCTGTGAACCGAATTCGGCCCTTTCCAAAAAAGTAGCCAAGGACCGTTGGCATCTCCTTCCTTACGAAACAGATGAATCGAAACTAAAGAGCGGCACAATGATGGGGGCCGCTTCGTTCATAAACGCGCCAGAGGTGAGGCTGACGCCCAACATTTCCGGCTGGCATGCCATCTACGTGGGTTATTGGAACCCCCACCATGCCTACGACGGTGGCATGACCATCAAAGTTAAATTAAGCGACGATCCGTGCTTCACGCGCATCAAGGAAGCGGAACCAGTATATGGGCAGGGGATCCATGCCACTACGCTGCAAGAAGCATTTTTCAAGATTGCGGATCTAAGCGGGCGCGAAATTGTATTTGGAAAACTCCGCGGGCCGTTCCCGGAGAAGGCATATATCGCCTATGCCAAGTTAGTGCCTTTGAGTAAGAAGGAAGTGGATTCAATACAGAAAGACCGAGCCAGGACGGACACACGAGTGGTCCAGGCGGTGATTGACGGCATAAGCTACTTTTGGAGAGACGAATACAGCACGAGAGAGCATATCCTGGAGAAGATTGAACAGTATCGATACTCGGATGTGGGCAAGGTCACCTGGGCGGTCTGCTATGGCGACTTAACTAATTACCCATCCAAAGTGGGGCACTTCTGGGCGAGTGAACGGGAAGTTCCCATTGAGGTGATACCCGGGCGCAACATTTACATAGCTGGCGAGAAGGTCGCCTATGAGAGTCTAAAAAGTCTCACGTCCGCGGGCATTATCATTCCGAAAGTGGCTGCGAAACATGTTCACGAGATGGGCTTGAAATTCGATGCCATGTTTCGCCTGTCGATCGCTGGGCATGTCCCGCCGCATCGGGGGACCAAGGAAGGCAATTTCGTGGAGAATCACCCGGAGTTTCGGCAGGTAATGCGGGACGGTACACCCATTGAGAAAGCCAGCTATGCATTCCCGGAGGTACGTGATTTAATGTTATCCATTATCCAAGAGACGGCAGAAACCTTTGATATCGACGGTGCAAACCTGTGCTTCACTCGTGGGCCTCAGTTTGCAGCCTATGAGAAACCCGTGCTAGAGGACTTTCGTAAGGAATATGGAACGGACGGAAGAAAAGTCGGTTACAGCGACCCACGCATGAGGAGCATTCGAAGCCGTTATTCGACTCGGTTGGTTCGAGGTGCACGTCGGGTACTCGATCAAGTAGGGGCGAAGAAGGGGAAAAGGCTGGAGTTGTCAGCTTGGGTGCCTCGGACGATCGAGAGGCAACAAGCAGGAGGGATGGAAGTTCTGAGTTGGATCCGGGAAGGATTGCTGGACAGTGTCATCAGCCATGGCATGCCGGCCGAGCCGGAGATCATCGCCGCCGCGAAAGCGAAACACTGCCGATACTATTATGCTCCCAGTCCTTCATGGCACAACGACAAAGCATGGGCGAAGCAGGTTAAGGATGTTTGGGCAGCTTATCAAGCGGGCCTGAACTATGCGGCCTTTTGGGACATTGACCTTGAGCCCCAAGACCGACCAGCCTGGTGGGCTATGGGAGGTAGAGTGGGGCACCGCCAGGAGTTGGAGGCTTTTGCCAAGGAAATGCCTACCCAAGGGCCGGCAGGTCCGAAGCTGAAGACGATTGGGGGAGTCGACGTGCTGCAAGGTCTGCGTGAGGCAGCCTATTCGGGCGGATAGTAAAGTGTCCTCTGCTTCTAATTCTGGGGAGTTCTGCCACTCTACACCAGATTCAGAGAATGTTTGGTGCGTTGCGAAAGGCAGTAGGGATAACGGAGTTATCGATGCCGGTCTCAAACCAGCGGCGGATAGAACCAGGGGGAAGAAAACCCCAGCAAGAAAACCCAGCGGATACTTCCAGGCTGCTTTTATTGTTCACCTCCGGATAGTTTCCTTGTGCTTGGTGCACGCATCAACACAAGCAATAACGGAACAGGTGCTATGCAAGAATCACGGACTTACATATTTGTGATCGTCCTCTCCCCCATCACCGCTTGAGACAGTCCTCGGATATAGCCGACAGCGTGCAACCGACCAAGCATATGGTAGCCCGGGGTATCGTTGCCCTCACCCTCAAGAGTGGGCACATGATCTGGTCGCATCGGTTTGCTCCGCAAGAAATCGGTACGCGGGCCATTTCAGTCCTGGCAGTCATGCCGCAACCCTCTCCAGTCGGTATTCGTGATGCAGTCCGCCCAGAATGGCCTGGGCCACTACTTGCTGATGGGACGGAAGGTGGTGTCCAGGAAATTCAGCTCTCTGGAAACCAGCAACTAGGTCGGGTATGCCCAGCCCGAGGCTGGAATGTGGTCGACCTCTGTTATAGTGCACCATCCACTCCTTGAGAATTCCCCGCAGATGCTCTTGTTTAGCGGGATCAAGAAATCCAAACACTTACGACGGATGGTTCCTGCCTTCAATCCGTTTTCAAAGCCATCATCTTATCGGTGAACTTCGCTTATGAGCCGCCTAAGGCGCGACATGGCTACTCCTGGGGCTGAGGAGCTTGGCTCAGGCTGACGAGGGTTTTGGGGATTGCTCAAAGATGTGAAGCTGGCGGGCGAGGAGCAACGAGCTGCCGGTCTGCCCCAGGTTCTAATGCGAATTTCACACTTTATCTTCCATGCGCTTGCAACCACTTGCGCAGAATCGCAGTGCCTTCGTCGTGAACCTTCAGTACCGACTGGCGTTCTTTGTCGTTGGCAAATATGGCTTTCTGCTTGATGACCTCGATGTTACGCTCGATCTCCGCAATCAACTCCTCGGCAATCTGCGGACGAAAGATGCGCTTTCCGGCCAGGTCGATGTAAATGGGGCTCGTGTGTGCGTACAGTGGGCTGCCCAATTCGCTCTGGCCAGCATCCAACGGAATGCGCAAGGCAATCCACCCCGGCTCGCGGACGTTCAGCGCGAATGTCATGCTCGCCTCGAAGTGCCCGGCGACAGGGTGACTGTCGGTGGCGTGTACCACCTCGCCGTTTTGAACCAGCTCGATCTTCTGAAAATCAAGACGGCCGATCCCGCGTCCCTGGACTTCGAGCGTACCAGCTCCCGCCATGGCAATGGTATCGCCCACGCGGCTGGTGCCCACGTGGAACTCCAAAAACGTTCCGTTGGTGATGAAGGACCGCCCTTCGGCGAGCGTACAGAGCCAGACCTTACTGGATAATTCGCCCTGAATCGGGACATAGACCCGCGAGAAATCGTAAATGAACCAGTCTGTCCCGGTAGAGAACGGCACGTGCATTCCCAAATTCAAATACCGGTAAAAAGTTTCCGTATAGCTGCCGTGGTGACCGCCGTCAAAGATGTTTTGGGCATCCAAGAGGCCGGCTATCCAATTGGGAACACCTTCAAACCCCAGGTCGTTGTGGCACCAGATCACTATGGCTCCATCGCCGCGCGCCGCTTGAATGCCTCGCTGGAGCGGAATGCCGTCGGTGCCCGTACGCATGATGCCCGGGCCGATGCTGACCGGTCGGATGAGCTTCCGGATATCCAGGAACATCACATGTCCATATCCCTCGCCGCCCCGACCAAAGTTGTGCCGATGCTCCTCTCCGTTGCCGAACAAAACCCCGTACTGGGAAAGCCGCTTGAGATCCTCGGTGGTGAAGCGGTTAGAAATGTAGTTCTGCTCGGCCGGCAACTCGTCCGGCAGCCGTCTCAGATAGGAGACATAGAGCAGGTCCAGCCCATCCGCCATGGGGACCACCTGTAAGTAGCGGTTGGCTTCAGCGTGGGTCAACCCCATCAGATGCAGGTGGGTGTTTCCCGACCGCAGCCCTTTGGCCACCGCGCTGTAAAATCGCTGCAGCGGCAGTTTAACGTCAGCTTTCTCCAGACCCGTCAGGTCCACGGCATGCTCGAGCGTCTTCGTGTCCAAGCCATGCAAGGCCTCCAGCTTCAATTTCGTTTGCGGGACGGTCACAGTTGCTCGTGCCGGCATGGCGTACCAGTCCAGTCTGCGGTGGATCAGCTCCGCCAATCCTACCGATGTACCTTCCTCGATTGCGGTGACGCGGACTAGGCCGGGGAGCGGTTCTTTGGTTGTCGAGTCGAACAGTTCGATGGTGAGTTGGCAACTGCCGTGTTGGCTGTAGAGCGCAGCCGGCGCTTCGACCCGCGCGGCAGCTCTCGCCCAAGCGACCCGTCGCGCTTTCAGGAACGCCTCGAGCGTATGGTCATGGCCGTCGGCACGGCTGGCGCAGAGCGAGGCGATCACGATCGCGCCGCAGAACACGATGATCTTGCTCGTTGTGACGATCTTCATCGGCGTCTCTCCCGCTTTTCCTGCAGTGCATTGCTGTACTAGACCTGCTGGCAGGAACCTCTTATTGGCGTTAGCGCAAACGTACGGAATTTTTGCGGATCACAACTGGCAGCCCACTTCCTCCGGGAGGATAGCTTGCATTCCTCTCGCTCCGCCGCAGGCACACCCCGGAGCAGGTAACGGAATTTCCGGCTATTATCCTGGGGGGGATGCAGGGCGGAAAGAATCCTCCCGGGGAGGCTCGACCTTCCCGACGATGAATAGGTAGGACAGCATGGCGGGTATCATCACCAACGCGCCGAGGGCAAAAGGTACCAGGTACGACCCGGTCATCTCAACCAAGAATCCCGTTACAAGAGGGGCGATGATGCCCGCAACGTTTCCGCTAAAATTCATAGCACCGGCCCAGATGCCTACCTCCTTGCGGGGTGCGCAGGTCTGCTGAATCACCAACATGTTGGCCACCGAAATTCCAACCAGGGAACTGGCCGTAAGCAACGCAATCGCAACAGGCACGCTTTTTACCAACGGCACGGGGAGAATCAGCAGTCCAAACAAGAAGCCGACTACAATCAAACCCTTTCTGACTTTGGTATCCTCAAAGCCTCTCCGGATGAGGATGTCGCCCAACCGACCACCTACCGGCTGTAGGGTGGCGTACAACCAGTGCGGAAGAGATGCCCATATACCTGCGCTCAAAATGCTCATATTGCGGGTATTTACCAGGTAGGAAGGCAGCCAAGTAAGCAGCAGGTACCAGCGATAATTGTAGAAGAAGAGACCGGCACAAATCCCCAGCAAGTTTCTGTTGATGGTAATTACTCGCTTCCTCGATCCCGACGGGACGGATGGTTTCGGACCGGGTGCCGCCTCCGGCGAGAGTTCCCGGCGCGAAGGGACGAACAAGCTCCAGGGGATCAGCCACAGTAGCGCGACGAAGCCGATGACCATGAACATGATGCGCCAGCCGTATTGAGAAATCAGGTAAGCAGTCAATATGGAACCGATCGCCGCGCCATAAGCGGTGCCGCACTCGAAGAGTCCGCTGGGGAAGCCACGTTCCTTGGGGGGAAATAGCTGCGTGACGATCTTGGTGCTGGCAGGGAAATAGGCCGACTCCCCGATACCAAGCACAATACGGGTCACCACCAGAACGGCAAAGCTTTCGGCAAAACCGGTGAAACCACAGGCCATCGACCACAACGCAAAGGCGCCCGCATAAATCCACTTGGCGTTGAACCGGTCCACGGCCCACCCGATCGGGATTTGCATGAGCGCGTAAGACCAGAAAAATCCGGAAAGCAGGACCCCCTGCGCTGCGGGGGAAAAATTAAGCTCGGTGGAAATCAAGGGGAGGGCCAAGGATAGGCTTCCGCGATCGATGTAGTTGATCATGGAAGCGGCGAACATCAACCCCACAGAACCCCACTTCTGGCGGGAGGTTACACCCGGCATCCGCCATGGTTCGGAATAGGTTCGGGGAGGGTTCGCCGTATCGGACATCAGAACTCCTTCTCATAGCCTAGGCCATCCTAGGGGCGCTATTGCCGCAGGACTTTTGTACCGTGCACAATCTCCTCCTCTGGCAAGGACCTTCGCCTCTTCCCCTTGCAGGTTACCTTGTGGAGGGAAGCGGAAGACCCAAGCGGTGGGACTGACTGGTTTGCGAATCCCTGGTAACGGGAGACTAGAACCTATCTACCTATCTCATAAATGCCAAAGCAGGCCATTGCGTTCGCACAAGTCCGACCTCAGAGGAAAAAACCCCCGTTTTTCGATTGGGCTATCTTAGTCGGTACCCGAGGGCAAGTCAACGCGGATCATCCAAAAACATCTGATTTTGGAACGGTCGGAACCCCTGACACCGTGTCAGTAGTTTCAGTGGGTTGCGGGGGCCGTTACAAGCAGGTTTTTGGAACGCTAAGAAGCGGCTCGGTAGAGGGTCCCAAGTCCGATACCCATGTCCCTTGAGAGATTGTCCGCCAGGAAGCCCCCTGGGCACGTAGGCGGGCGATTCTGGCGCGCAGTCTACGGCAACGCACGCCGCCAGAGAGGTTGAATCGTAGCCGGTGCCACCGTCATCTGCATTGACGAGGCCGCTGGGTCGGAGAAATACTTGTCTATCGTGATGCGTGCTTCGCCCATAGCCTGGTGTCGTTGCTTGCGGTCTTTATCCAGGCAACGGTGAAGCAGGTTCTGAATTGGCGCAGGCGTGCCAGAGGGCAGAGCCTCCCAGTCCGGCTCCCTCATGATTATCGCCGCCAAGGTGTCGGAGACTGGCTGACCTTCAAAAGTCCGCTTGCCGGTCAGCACGAAAACGTTCGATTGCTCCCTCATCCAGCTTGATTCCCAACCCCGGGGATTGGGGTAGGGGAATCTGGCCCTCGACGAACCGAAACTCTTCTTTCACCAATTCCTTCCGTAACGGCGACTCTGACAGCGAAGCCGGTAGAAATTCAACGTACGGGCAATGCGGTGCCGTCACACTCAGATGAACCGAAGCCGCAATTCCGATCGCCGTTTTCCAGCAGTGGGGGACCACCAGCCTTCCTCGGTCGGCGGCAAGATGGCTAACCCGACGTGCCTCCGTCAGGCCCCCGACGCGTCCGACGTCCGGTTGCACGACGTCCACCTTTCCTCGGTCCATTAAATCCAGGAACTCGAACCGGGTACTTTGCAGCTCGCCTGCTGCAATGCGAATCGGCGAGTGTTCCTGAAGATAGGCGTACCCCTCCAAATCGTCCAGTTGGATGGGAGTTTCCAGGAAGAACAGGTCGTAGGGTTCCAACTGTTCCAGAACTCGTAAGGCCTCTTTCGCATTCGTCCAGCAGTAACACACGTCCACCATCATGGTGAAATCCCAACCTACGGCCTCCCGGCAGGCCGCCACAATTTCGACGATGACGTCATCGGGCTCTTGCAGGCGGTTGTGCGTGTAAGGACCCTTGACGCATACTTCCATTTTGCCCGCCCGGAAACCAAACCGCTTGGCTTCCTTGGCCTTCTGCACCAGGGAATCCCGGTAGGTGGCCGCCGTCTCCCCGACGGGTAACAGCGAGGCATAAGGAGTAACAGCCTCCTTGCTGGCTCCACCCAGCAACTTCCAGCAAGGAACACCGAGCGCTTTTCCTCGGATATCCCAGAGTGCAATATCCAGTGCTCCGATGGCGCAGATGCCGAGCCCCCGCCGCCCGGTCATGAAGCTCCCCGTGTACAGCTTCTCCCAGAGAGCTTCGGTGTTGAGGGGGTCCTCCCCGATCAGCATCTCCTCAAGCCCCAGGCCAAGAATGTGGGTCCCTCGCGCGTGGATCATCGCCTGAGCCACCCAGGGATTCGTATCCACCTCCCCGATCCCCACAATTCCATCGTCGGTATGGACCTGGACGACGATATCGTCCTGAGCAGACGAACAAGCGTCCCGATCGTAGTGAGGGTCTAATAGGACATGCGATTCGATTTTTGTGATTTTCATATGAAGTCAGCTTCTTAAAACTATAGATTTTGGCCTGCTTGGGAAATCGGCAATTCCCATCGCACGTAAACGATAATTTTGGAGGACATGCAGACCTGGAACTCTTAAAATAATCTCGCTCTCCCTCGACTGAGGATAAACATTTCTCAGCCTTCGAATCACAGCAAGGATTGTTGATCGGCTTCCAATTTCACCACCATTATATTCCTGCCACATTTTCCATCCAACCGCAAACTCTTCCTCATGCCCCCTCGTTATTAGGCAGGAGGAATTCCATGGCGGCTCGTTAAGGAGTTAGGTCAACGCAAGGCATATTCAGGATTTCGGCAACCTTCTTCATCTCCGCTTCGACGGGAGCATTCACAAGAGCGAAATGGTGGCAGGTACCGACCCTCGCGATATTTTTGAAATAGCGCAGAGCGGAACGCGAGGGCGGAACACGGGATGCTCAAAGTGAACATCCTGCGGGGGTACGTCCACCGACTCGCCCGAGGCAATCCGCATCTCATAGCTATCCCGACCTCGGGAAGAAGGTCACCAGGGGCACAGGGCCGGGATGGGTAATGAACTCCGGGAGAACTCCGAAATGGGGAGCACCCGGCACGCGGTAAAAATTGACGAATTGCGTGTTCCGAAGCTTGGGGCGAGTGCCTTCTTTCGCCATGGAGAAGCCGGCAGAGCCTCCCTCGTGGCCGCCGAGAATGAAGTTCTCCTTCTCGTCAAAGACCAAATGCTCCCCCAAATAGCACGGTTTCCCCGTGAGGGAGCGTAAGAGGATGCCCGCCACGGCGGTCGAGAGATCGCCTTCGGTTGTTACGACAACCCCCTGATCGATCAAGCGGGCCATCCCCAGGGCCGGCAACATGCCACAAGCAGGCATGAGGCCGGGGAACATATCGATGGCCAGCGCGTCGATCACCGCATCTTGCACTGGGCGTTCCAGACCGATGGCCTGCCGGGCCGCAAGGCGCACCTCCTCTTTCGAGGGTTCCACCACCTCGTAAGACTTGTAGAGTTGGTCTGTCAGGGATTGCGCCTCTTCAGCCGCAACTTTTTCCGTGTATTTCTGCAAGTCGGTGATGTAAAGAAAGGAAAGCCGAATACCGGTCTGTCCCATCATGCGGGTTTCATCCGGTAAGGTATCGTACATCGGGACACCGGCGCTGCGGTGAGGCAGAAACCCGATCTTGCTGCCAGTTCTGAATGGCGTTGATGGGCAACCCCTGCGGATCATTCAGGACCACATACGCGGGTAAATTCTGATTTTCACTCCCCAGACCATAGACAATCCATGCTCCCATGGAGGGGCGCCCCGAAAGCATATGGCCCGTCTGCATGACGAACAGCGCTGGCTCATGGTTGAAATGGGTGGTAAACATGAGTCGGAAGAACATGGAACGCTTCTCCTCCCCGGAAAATCGGAAAATCTGCGGAACCAAAACTCGCGTACACCGGCGGAGGGAAATTAGTTCAAATCAGGACAGTAACCTGTGGAAGAGACCACCCTGTCAGGCCAGAATTCCTTTGACTACATGGGCCGGCTCAACTCCCGTGAGCCGTTCGTCCAATCCGTGATGGTTGTACACCAAATCTTCGTGATTCATCCCCAATTGATGCAAAATCGTCGCATGGAAATCAGGCACACTGACCGGGTTTTCCACTGCCTTGTATCCGATCTCATCGGTGGCCCCGTAAACGGTCCCACCCTTAACCCCTCCTCCGGCCATCCACGTCGTGAAGCCTGCCGGTCCATGATCTCGACCCACATTCTTTGACCCCATCTGAGAAAATGGCATCCGGCCAAACTCTCCACCCCAAACCACCAGCGTGCTGTCGAGCAGCCCTCGCTGCTTCAAATCCTTCAACAGAGCCCCCACCGGTTGATCTGTCTTCCCGCAACAGTAACGCAAGCCCTTTTCAAGATTCGAATGGTTGTCCCAAATTTGGGATTCAATATAAATCTGCACGACCCGCACTCCGCGTTCCACCAGACGCCGCGCCATCAAGCAGCGCCGCCCATAGGAGGCCGTGAGATCGTTATTCAACCCGTACATCTCCTGCGTGGCCGGACTTTCTTGGGAAACATCCAGGGCGTCGGTGGCCGACATCTGCATCCGCGCCGCCAGTTCATAGCTTGAAATCCTGGCATCCAGCTCGGGATATCCAGGATGCTTGCTTCGATGATCCCGGTCGAGCTGATTCAAGATCGACCTCGTTTCCTCAAGCACTCGCCCCGGAAACTCCTTGCGTGGCTGTAAATTGAGCAGGGGAGAACCTTCCGAACGCATCCGAGTTCCCTGGAAAACCGGAGGTAGCCATCCCGACTCCCAGTTCTGGATCCCGTTGATGGGTAAGGCCTTCGGATCATCCAGGACCACGTAAGCCGGCAAGTTTTGATTCTCACTGCCAAGTCCATAGACGACCCAGGCTCCCATGGAGGGGCGCCCCGAAAGCATGCGGCCCGTCTGCATGATGAATAAAGCCGGCTCATGGGTGAAGTGTGTGGTGAACATGGAGCGGATCAGAGCAATGTCATCCACTTGCTTCGCCAAGTGCGGCATGACATTCGCAATTTCCGTCCCGGATTGCCCGGACTTGGCAAACTTGAAGGGCGAGGGCATCAGGCCACCCGCATCTTCGATATTCTCTATATTATTGGCAATTTCGCGACTGGGAGCTTGACCGCTGAATTTCTCCAGGGCCGGCTTCGGATCAAACAGATCCACCTGGCTGGGGCCTCCGTTCATAAATAGCTGGATTACCGACTTTGCCGTTGGCTCAAAGTGCGCCGGCCGCGGCTTCAGATCGGCCACTTGAGGGGTCGAGGCCGCTAAAGCAGGATTGGTGCCAAAAAGATCGTTTCCCAGCAGATAGGCCAGAGTGCCCCCGAAAAGACCATCCCCCACGCGCCCGAAGAAATCCCGGCGCGACGGCAGAGTTGCCTTTTTCACTTCTCCAACCCTCTTAGAACTCATACTACTCCTCCTCAATGAACGTAAATGAACTCAGCCGAATTCAACATGGCATGGCAGAAAGCAGCCAACCCCTCCCAGCGCGCCCGAGCTTGCTTGGGCCCCGCCGGCACTTCCTCTTCCAGGTGCTCCCGCCAGTGCTGCATCAACTTTCGCACATCCGCTGCTCCTTTCACTCGTTCCTCTTCCGACGGCGACCGCGAGAGCGCCATCAAATAAACCCGTTCGACCTGTTTCTCAAAATCCTCATCCCCCACTGCATCCATCACTCGCCCTGCAAAATACCGCGCATTCTCCCGTAACATCTCGCTGTTCCACAACTGCAGCGCTTGCGAGGAGACCGTTGACTGATCCCGCTTCAAACAGTTCGGATTCAACTGAGGCGCATCGAAGGCTTCAAGCATCGTCAGGGGTGTGGAACGCCGCTGCAGTATATAAATACTTCGACGGCAGCCCGCGTTCGAGCACTTCACCACAACTTCCCCATCCGGCCGGACCTCTACTTCTTCGGGGAAACCAAAAGCTTTCGTATCCAGACGTTTCGCCACCTTCAAAATCGAATCCCGGATCGCATCTGCATCCAGGCGAAGCATGGGAAATCTCCCCAGCAGCTTATTCTCCGGGTCGGCTCTGTCACGACTCGAATCCCAACTCGAGCTCTGCCGATACACCCCCGAGGTCATGATCAGCTTATGCAGCGCCTTTAAGCTCCATTCCTGTCGCACAAATTCCGTCGCCAGCCAATCCAGTAACCTCGGATGCGATGGCTTGGCTCCCATCCGCCCGAAATTCCCCGGGGTCTCCACCAGCCCATTCCCAAAGTGGTGCTGCCACACCCGATTCACCATGACCCGAGACGTTAAGGGGTGATTTGGCTGTACCAACCATCGCGCCAGTGCCAGCCGGCGTCCGGTGGTCTGCGTCGTCCATCCCGGCTTGACCACCTCGTAGGGCTTTAACCCTGCCCTCAGCACCGACGGCACTCCGGGGCCGACCAGCTCTCCAGGATTCTGATAATCTCCTCGTCGCAGCACATAGGTCGGCGTCGGATCCTCTCCTCCTACATCAAATAACGCACGGATTCCCGGCTTTCGCTTCAGCTTCTTCTGCGCCACGAAGGTGGCTTTCCTGACTTTCGCTGCCTCCGCTTTGTAATCCTCAAACCTCTCCACCAATTCTTCCTTCTTTACCTTGAGCGTTCCCTCGAACTTCTCCACCAAATACTTCAGTACCGGGCTTCGTTCCTCCGCCGGTATCTTGAGGGCTTTTCGCACGTCCGCCCTTACCCCCTCGGGCAGCTTCTCCAGCTTCTCTTCCAAAAGCTTTTCTCGGTACGGCCGCGCCTTGTCTTCCAAGGAGCCCTCCAAACGCTTAATTTCCTCCCGAATCGGCGCGTTGTGGGCTTCCACTTCCTTACGTTCCTGCTCGGGGACGTAAGACAAACTGCGTTGAGGATATGCCCCTTGTCCCTGGGTAGCGACTTCACTCCTGTTGGGAGAATACCAATCGTAAGGATCGAAGGCTGTCCGGAAGATAGCGCTGAATCGATAGTAGTCCCGCTGCGGGATGGGATCGAACTTGTGGCTATGGCATTGAGCGCACCCCATCGTCAGCCCCATCACCATCGACCCAAAGATTTCCACCTGATTCGCGACCACTGCCAGCCGCTCATGGATGGAATTATTGGCAAACGAATAGGTGCCATCAGGCCCCATGCGGAGAAAACCCGTGGCCACCAGATTGTCACGCTGCTCCGGAGTCAGATCTTTGGCCGCCTTATAATCAAACAACTCATCGCCCGCAATCTGCTCCACCAGGAATCGGTCATACGGTTTGTCACCGTTCAGAGACCGAATTACATAGTCCCGATATCGGTAAGTATTAGGTCGAACCAAATCGGCATCTATGATGCCTTCCGAGTCGGCATAGCCGGCAGCATCGAGCCAATATCGACCCCATCGCTCTCCATAATGGGGCGAGGCCAGCAGCCGATCGATCACCCGCTCATACGCGACGGGACTTTCATCCTGCAGATACGCTTCCACCTCTTCCGGGTCCGGCGGCAAACCGATCAGATCCATGTACGCCCGCCTCAGCAGCACCCAACGATCCGCCTCCGGGGAAAAACTCAGCTCTTTCTCCTCCAGCTTCTCCAGCAAAAAGGCGTCAATCGGCGTGCGCACCAACTCTTTCCCCTTCACCTTTGGCACCTGCGGCCGCTTCGGCGGCTGGAAAGACCAGAATTGCCGATCCTCCTCGGCGACCAGGGGGTCTGGGCCCCCGTCCACCTTCATTACCTGTACGGGCTCTACCGGCGCCCCCGCGAAAATCCACTCACGCAACTCCTCCAGCTCACTCGAGGTCACCGGGCGGACTGCATAATCTAGCTGCATTTCCTTAGGCGGCATCTCCTCGGAGACGATTCGCTTAATCAGAAGGCTCTCCTCCGGCCGCCCTGGAAAGATCGCCGGCCCGGACTTTCCGCCTTTCAGCAGGCTGGCCTGGGTTCGCACATCCAGTCCTCCTTCCTGCTTCCGCTTCCCGTGACACGCTGCACACCGTACATGCAGGATAGGCACCATGACGTCCCGATCCGTCACCTTCACTATCCTCGACGGCCTGGCCTCTTGCCCTTCCTTTAACGCGCCTCCTTCAATCCACTCCCGAATTACCGCCAACTCCGCCTCGCTCAGCTTCTCTCCCACGAGCGGCATGGATCCTGTCTCTACCTTCTCATACAGCAGGCTTTCTTTCGGTTCGCCCGGTTCTACCGACGGCCCTGACTCTCCTCCCTTCACCACGCTCTCCTGCGTCCGCAAGTCCAGCCCGTTCTGCTGCAACTTCTCCCCATGACAGGCCAAACACTTCGCCTCAAAGATCGGCAAAATGTCGGATTCAAAACGAGGGATTCTCTGGCTGGCTTCTTCCTGTGCGGTTGAAACCGAAACACCCACCAACCCCAGCGACATAAGGACAAACAGACTCAAACGCCACGGCTGGAGTGCCATCAAAGGTTTCCCTCTTCGTATTCTATACACCTCTTTATTAATTTGCATCTCACGTTTGCCCATGTCAAACTTGATCCGAAGCAGCTTCAGAAGCCTATATACTACACTTATGAGCACATTGCACAACCCTTACGACCGCTTAGGTCTCATCCTGCGGTCTCAGGTTTTCCCGCTGCGGATTACGTGAATCGTTGCGGCCTCGATCGCTTCCCAATCAACCCGAACTCCCAGACCCGGCCCCTCAGGCGCTTGGACGTATCCATCAGCTTGGGTACGGATGACATCCTTCATCCCATACTCATACGCTTCGTAAGGTACCGCTTGCTCATAATAAGTGCAGTTCGGAAAGGCCAACATGAGGTGAAGGTTCGCGGCAGAGACAAGGGTGTACCCCCAGGACATCAGCTCGCAGTTCATACCTGCAGCCTCGATCACAGCCATCGCCTTGCGAGCCGGGGTGATGCCGCCGCAAACCGTCACGTCCGTCCGAGCAACCCTCCAAGTCCGTTTACCCAGTGCGTCGCTTAGCGTGGGCAAATCCTGGATCCAGTTGCCCGAGGGCAGGACGGGAATGCGGACGCGGCGAGTCAGTTCTCGGTACCCCTCGAGATCGAAATCAGGCAACGGGGCCTCAAACCAGGTGAATCCCAGGTCCTCGAGTTCTTCCGCAACCCGCAAGGCACTGGGCCGGTCGTAGTTGTTTTCCGCGTCCAACATGAATGCGATTTCCGGCCCTGGATATTTCTGTCGAACAGCCCGCGCGAGTTCTAAGTCCCGGTCGGGGATACACCAAGCGTGGAACTTTATCGCCCGAAATCCTTGCGCAAGAAGCCGCTCCGTAAATTTCAAGTACTCAGAGACGTCTTTCAGCATGGGTGTGCTGGCATACGATGGGATTCGGCTGCGGGCACCGCCCAGCAACTGATACAGGGGCAGATTCGCAACTTTTCCCAACAAATCCCACAGTGCAATATCAATTGCCGCCGTCGCGGTGGGCGTAACCGGGAACACGCGAGAACGCATGCGCCGCCATAAATCCTCTCGCTGGAGTGGATCCATGCCAAGAAAAAGGGGGATCAAGTGGCGGAGGGTTTCAGCGGTATACCGATCGAAACTGAACGAAGTATAGTTGCTTACGGCACCGAGGCCTTCCACGCCCTCGTCCGTTCGGATTCGAACCAAGGTATTCGTCATGTACTGCTCGGGAAGGTCGTGAGACCAAGAGTAGCGTTGAACCTGCGGGCCAACCGTTCGGACTTCCACGTCCTCAATCTTCATCGGAACCTCCTGACGATTTCGCTGAGGGGGAAAGGGCGGTTCAAAATGATCCGGGAACCAACTGCATCGTACGGCGGATTCCGGGTCCGGTCAAGCAGGTATCATCGGGGGTTTCTTTAAATCGGTGGTGAAGGCCGCCTACTTGCGGGATGGCGATGATTCTTCCTTTGGCAGGCAACTCCACTTTCCGAGGAACCGGAGAGTTCCGTTCCCATGAGAGATGAGTCCGCGACTCATGGTAGTAACGGAAGTAGGCCCTCAGGATCCGTCGAAGGTGGTCTTCTCCCAGCACGATCACGTGGTTGAGACACTCTCGCCGGACTGATCCGATCAGCCTTTCGACGAATGCCCGCTGCCAGGGGCTTCTCGGCGCCGTCAGCACTTCTTGGATATCCATTCCTTCGATTCGCTCAATGAAATTAGCTCCATAGATCTTGTCTCTGTTCCGCAGCAGATACCGAGGTGCCGTGTCCTCGGGAAAGGCTTCCATGACCTGCTGGCCAGTCCAAGGTGCAGTCGGATGTTGGGTCACGTTGAAGTGGACGACCCTCCTCCGATCATGCAGCAGGGCCAGAAAACAGAAAAAAACGCGAAAGGTGATGGTTGGCACGGTGAAGAAGTCGACGGAGGCAATTTGCCCAATATGATTTTCGAGAAAGGTTCTCCAGCTTTGGGAAGGGGGCTTCGCGCCCCACACTCTGTATTTGGCAACTGTCGACTCCGCAACATCGTATCCCACCAGGCGCAGCTCGGATGGAATGCGAGGCACACCCCAGAGCGGATTCTCTCGAGAAATTCTGCGGATCAGCTCTCGGATTTCCTTGTCCACCTTGGGGAAGTAGCTACGCACCACCAACGCGATTGAGCGTGGCTTCGTAGAGGTGCGTCGAAATCCGAGCTTGAAAGGGGAGGGCGGCTGGCGTACGATTTTGCGCAAAGGCGAATTCAAATTCTTGACACGGTCCGCACTCGGCACGCTCTTGATTGATGATAGTTTCCTCAGCATCCTCTTGATTCATCTTCGCGCTCCTCGTAGTGGCTACCGGAACCGCTTGGCGGGTCAGTTTCCCAAGCTTTTGACGTAGGCAATCAGGTCGGCCATCCCCTGCACATCGACGTTCTGCTCGAGGTCTTCCGGCATGGGTGAAACACTTAGGGAATATATGCTCTTGACGTTCTTCCGCAGCACAGTGTCTTCCTTGCCCTTCGCCCGTCGGATGGTCAGCGTTGTCGAGGTTTGCTTGGCGATGATCCCGGAAAGGGATTGCCCATCGACCGTCTCGACCAGATATTCCTCATAGCCTGTTTCGACCGCACGGTTCGGCATCAGAATATCGGCGAGCAACACCTCTTTGTAGCGAGCTGTTACCGACATCAGATCCGGACCAACATCGTGGCCATAATCACCGATCTTGTGGCAGTCCGAACAGGCATCTCGAAAAATCCTCCGGCCGTGCTCGGGGTCGCCCGTCAAGCGCAACGCGGGGAGGTAGCGCTCATAAACGGCTTGACGCTCTTCGCCCTGGGCTTGCTCGATCAGCGCGAGGGCACGTTGCTTGATTTCCTCGTCAGGATAGCGCTGCAACTGGCGGCTGCGGGCGGGCCCGAGCGACCAGGGTTGAATCTTGCCCGCCTCCACCGCGTCGAGCAAAACGGGAAGCCTCGCCCGGTCGGCGAAGAACCACCCTAACGCGATCTCGCGTATGGGCCCGGAAAAGGTACGCCAGTTTTCGGCGAAAACACCGGCCACATCGTCGCGCGGCAAACGAGCCAGGGCGCGGGCGGCGGCATGGCATACCTCCTCGGGTCGCTGCGGCGCGAGGAGCGCTGTGAGAATTCCGACCGTTGTCCCGGTCGGATCGAGCCCAAGAACGCCCACTGCGTACTTGCGCTCAGCCATGTCCGCTTGATCGTCACGGGCCAAGCCGGTCTTCTGACCGATCAGCCGCCGCAGCGCCGCAGAGTCGTCAAGCTCAACTCGCCAAGCCACTTGAAGCGCCGCTTCTCCGATGTCCGGTCCGCTTTCCAACAGAAGGCTCACGAGAATTGGTTGGCCTTTCGCCAGCCGGGCTCCGCCGCCGGACCCTTGGCTGAGCCCATCGCCAAGTCCCTCCAATCCGACCTTCCGCCACCAAGCGGACTTGGCGCCTCGCTCGTTTCGGATTCTCGCCAGTATATCCGTCATCTCTTCGTCGCGGTGTCGCGCCCCGACGATCGCTGCCGTTCGCCGCAGAAAGTCTCGTCTTCCTTCGGACGCATTGTCGACGAAACCCGGACTCTGCAGCAACGTCCGAAACCATCGTCCGGCGTTCTTGGCTGCCGATGTCAACACGGCGATACGAAACCAGGGGTCTTCGATGTTGCCGAGAGCAATCTGCTGCAATATGCGGAACGACTGGTCGCCGGGAAAATCGTCCTGCCGTAGCGCGACCGTCAAGGCCAACTGAAACCGTACGTGCGGGTCGGGGTCATCGACCAGCCGCAACAGTTCTTTTTGCAGAGCGGCGTCGGGAAGTCGATTCTCCACAATTCGAATCGCGTGACGCCGGAGGGCAGGTTCCGGATCGGAAAGCGCCGCTAGGACGAGTTGGTTGTCAAGCGCTTTCAAGCCGTCGAGCGACCACAACGCGTGAATGCGCGTGACCGCCGAGTCCGTCTTCCGCGCCAGCGACATTAACGGCTCGACAGCCGCGGAATCGCCACGGTCCATCAACAGCCGCTGTGACTCCATCCGCCACCACTGGTTCGGATGCCGCAGGTTGTCGACCAACTCGGCGGTCGAGGCCTGCAAAAGATTCGGCTGCGGCCAGGGTTTCGACGATTCGTGAAGCACGCGATAGATCCGCCCGAGCTGATGCTTGGAGTTGAACTCAATTTCCTTCGACAACTCCGGCGGCACGAACTCCGGATGCTCGACCGTGAATCGATAGTAATCCACGATATAGAGCGTGCCGTCCGGCCCCGTAGTCGTGAACACCGGCCGAAACCAACTGTCTTTCGAAGCTAGGAACTCGCGGCCGTCGTATGCCGGCTTGGCTGCGAAGCTGGCGGTAGTTGGTTCAATGATGCTCCGCCGCACCAAGTTGTGGACCGGTTCACAATTGAAGGTGTTGTTCTGGAAACCATCGGGGAAAATTCCGCCGGTGTAGACCGAAAGTCCGCATGCGGACGTAAAGTGACCGATCTGGGAATCGTGAATGTGAAGCGGGTTCTCGGTGATGGGGTAAACCGGGGCCGAATGATCGAGTTCAGAGGGTGAGTCGTAAGCTCTTTCAACGGCGAGATAAGGGTTCTGTTGCATGTACCGGCTCTCAATCACCAAGTAGCGAACGTAGTCATTGTTCCAGACTGTAAACCGGTTGCCCCAATCGTCGAAAGAATTGCCGAACTGCGAACCACCGCCCAGCGCCTCGATAAGGCCTTGGTCTGGCCGAAAGCGGATATCTTCCGCGCGGATGTCGGCGGCGGCGGCCTCCGGGTGCTCTGGAAACCGCAGCGCTTCGCCGGGATCGCCGAACTCTTCAACAAACTTCCGGGCCTGAATCACGTGGGGGTAGTTCGCGTAGACCCAGTTGTCCAGGCCGTAGCGCAGGCCGTTGACGCGCAGTTGAGGATTTGTGGCTGCGAACCCGGTCAGGACGACCCGCCGGATGTCCGCCTGTCCGTCGCCGTTCGAGTCTTCGAGATACAGAATGTCGGGCGCGGCCGTGACCAAGATGCCGTCACGCCAGCGCATGACGCCGTTGGGGAAATCGAGCCCGTCCGCAAAAAGAGTGCTGGTTTCGTAGTAACCGTCGCCGTCGGTGTCTTCGAGCCGCTTGATCTGTCCCAGAGGATGCAGGTCAAGGGGATAGTCGCGCATCTCGACCACGTAGATACGCCCCTGCTCGTCAAAGGTAATCGCCACCGGATCGACGACGTTCGGTTCGGCCGCGACGAGTTCGATGCGAAAACCCTCAGGCAGTTCGAGTAAGCTCATGGCCTGTTCGGGCTTGTAGGGCGGAACATCCCCGCCACAACCGGTCACCGCCAGGGACGCGCAAAGCAAAACGACGAGTCCGAAAGCTCGGTCTACGGTCTGTCTCCGACTGATCTCGCGACCTCCACGGCAATCCATAGATGAAAAGTCCTCCTATGTTGTTCCGGCGGGGTAGGTTGCCTTAAGTCACAGCCAGCCGTCAAGTACGTAGTCGGCACGGATCGACGAGGCCCGTGGGTACATCCAGCACTCGTGGAGCCAGGGACATGACCTAACCGAAATGTTGTACCATTTCCAATGAGAGAGTCTACATCATAGCCCGGCCGGGGCTGTGGAACTGTTTTCAGTGGCGGGAAGGGCTCAGTTGGAGGCCAAAAGGGGGTATACTCACGAGTGCCGGAGGGCCAAATAACTAAATCCTGTAGAAAGGAGCAAAGCTATGTTGGGAGGTTGCGGCAGGTGGACGCGGAGCCTGGGGCTTGCTGGATTTGTTGTATTGGGTGGGATGCTGACCGCCCTGTCGAGCCACGGGGCTGAAAACAACGCCCCGTCAGGTGATCCTGCAATTCTTTCGCCGGAGGCGCGGCTGGAAAAGCTTTTCGATGGCGCCTGTATCCTTACCGAGGGAGTCGCCGCGGGGCACGACGGGATGGTCTATTTCAGCGACATTACCTTTACCTACGCCTGCAAAGATTCCAAGGGCGTCGCCGAGGCCGGACACATCTGGCGATACGACCCGAAAAACGGGCAGTTCACGATCTTCCGCTCTCCGAGCGGGATGTCCAACGGGATCAAATTCGACGCCGCGGGAGATATGATCATCGCCGAGGGGGCCGATAACGGGGGACGCCGCGTCATCCGGACGGATGTGAAGACCGGGAAAAGTTACATCCTGGCGAGCGCCTATGAGGGGCGCCGGTTGAATTCTCCGAACGATATCACCATCGATGAAAAAGGCCGAATCTACTTCAGCGATCCGCGCTATCTGGGACATGAGCCGGTCGATCAGCCGGTGATGGCCGTGTACCGTATAGACCCGGACGGTTCCCTTCATCGCATTCTCACCGACGCGGGAAAGCCGAACGGCGTCGCCGTCTCCTCAGATCAGAAAACTCTCTATGTGGTGAGTAATGACAATGGGGTGACGGGCCTCGACCGCCTTCCGCAGGGGATTCCCACCCAAAAAGGGCCAATGTGTCTCTGGGCCTATGATTTGGCTCCCGACGGAACCGTGAGCAATAAACGTCAACTTGTAAACTACTTTCCCCAAGACGGGCCGGATGGATTAGTTGTCGATGCGGAGGGGAATCTTTACGTCGCCGTGAGAAATGTGAAGCGGCCCGGAATTTATGTTTATTCTCCCGAAGGGAAGGAACGGGCCTATATCCCCACCCCCGGGCTCCCGACAAACGTAGGGTTCGGACGGAGGAAAGACAGCAAGACCTTGTACGTCACTTTGGGGAAAAGTTTATACAAAATCCAGATGGAAAAAGAAGGTTACCACCTCCCCCCTGCAGAATAAGGCGCCCAGAAAATCCTTTTTTGACTTCTTGAGGTTCAATCCGGCGGGAATCGAACACTGCAAGTTCAAAGGAAGTTATGAAAGATGTAAATGACCGCGTGATCCTGCTTTTGTTCACCGAAGGTGCAGAGCCGTGCTAGGGTTGTTCATCTCAGCCCGAGGTTGGTACTTGTGATTTCCAGACTCCTCGGCGCGACTCTCGGCGACGTGGTACTCACAAGCAATTGAATTTCGCCTTATAGCTGTTCGTTGCGCACTTCTGGATTTAAGAACCTATCATGGCGGGGATTGAGAGTTAGGGTTCTATAAGGCGGCTTTTCCATATCGACCTCTATCGAATCGAGCGCCTGGAGGAGATCGGGTTGCTGGGCATAGAAGAAATGCTGGAACAGAAGGCCACGGTTCTGGTGGAGTGGGGCGAAAAACTTCCGCTGGATGCCGCGACTCCTCGAGTGGAAATCCGCCTGGAAACCCTCGCTCCCGATCAAAGAAAAATTACTCTTGAATCGGTGGCCGGATAAACCCCCCGGGACCCCCGTTTCGTCCTGTTTTGGATTCGTTCCCAGCATCGTTAAGAAAGGATATCGTTCACTACATTTCCGTCGACGTCCGTCAATCGGAAATCCCGTCCGCTGTGGCGATAGGTGAGCCGGGTATGGTCGATGCCCATGAGGTGGAGGAGCGTGGCATGAAGGTCGTGGACATGGACCGGATTTTCTTCCGCCTTGAAGCCAAAATCGTCGGTGTTCCCGTAGGTGATTCCGCCCTTTACGCCGCCACCGGCCAGAAGAACGGAGAAGCCGTGGTTGTTGTGGTCGCGGCCGGCCTGGACTTTGACCCGGCCGCTCACTTCCACTGTCGGGGTTCTGCCGAATTCGCCGCCGATGAGAACCAGGGTTTCCTCCAGTAAGCCCGAGGATTTCAAATCCCGGAGCAGAGCCGCCATGGGCCGGTCCGACTGCGCGGCCAAGTTCCGCATGCGCAGGATATCTTCATGGGTGTCCCACGGCTGGCTGTTTCCGTAGTACACCTGGACCATGCGGACGCCACGCTCGACCAAACGTCGGGCGAGCAGGCAACCTCGGGCGAAATCTCCGTCGCCATAGCGTTCCCGGGTCGCCTGAGTTTCCTTACTCAGGTCAAAGGCATCCAACGCCTCCACCTGCATGCGAAAGGCCACCTCCATGGAGTGAATCGTGGCTTCAAGTTGAGGGTCGGGCCCCTGGCGCTTCAAATGCTCTTGGTTGATTGTTCTTAAGAACTCGACTTGGTGGCGCTGCTCCGCCGGGCTCCAGCGAGGATTCCGTAGATAAGGTACCAGCTTTTCCGGGTCCGATTCATTGTTGCGAAGGTAAGTGCCCTGGTAGGTTCCCGGCAAGTAGGCGGAGGACCACAACTGAGGCCCCACCACCGGCAGCCCCGGACACAGGACGATGTAGCCGGGGAGGTTCTGATTTTCAGTCCCCAGCCCGTAGGTCAACCACGCACCCAGGGAAGGATGGCCTGGAAAGCGCTGGCCGCAATTGAACATGAACAACGACGGTTCGTGAAACGGCAGGTCAGTATGCATCGACTTAATGATGCAAATATCGTCGATCAATTCTCCGAGGTTCGAGAAGAGTTCGCTCACCTCGATGCCGCTTTTCCCATACTTTTTGAATTCAAAGGGAGAGCGCATCAGGTTGCCTGTCTTGCGTTCGGTCTTCAGGTTGTCCTGCGCGTAGGGTTTGCCGTCGTGTCGGGCCAGCATGGGTTTGTAGTCGAAGCTGTCCACGTGGGAAGGGCCGCCGTTCAAAAATAGGTGGATGACGTGCTTTATTTTGGCCGGGAAATGCGGCGCTTTAGGGGCCAGAGGATTTCCCGGGGAGTCGCCAGCAGCCAGAAGCCGGGAAAGACCCAACATCCCGAACCCAGCGCCCAGGGTTCGTAACAGATCGCGTCGAGTGAATCGCGGCCTATGGGGGTGCATAGTGTAATCCGTCCTAATTGACGTAGATAAACTCGTTTGAGCTCAGAAGAACTTGCGTGTAACGGACCCAATTGTTCCGGCCGTTGTTGAGGAACCGCAATCCCTTCTCAATTTCACGCGCGGTCGGATATCGGCCGAAAAGCAGCCGGTATGCCTTTTGAATCCTTCCCTCCGGCGCGGTGCCGGCCTCCCTCTCCAAGCGGGAGGCGAAGGCTTCCGCCTGCTGCAGGACCAGCTCACTGTTAAGGAAAAACAGTCCCTGCAGAGCCGTGTTCGTGGTGATCCGCTGTGCGCTGGTGCTGTTTGGATTGGGGAAATCGAACAAGCCGAGAAGTTTGTCAAGCTTTCGGCGGCTTATGGTTCCGTAAACCGTCCGCCGCCGGTTCTCCTTGTCGGTCAAGGGAGTGGGCTTTCCGCCGGCAGTCAAGTCGAGGTTGCCGGCGACGTATAGCAGGGAATCCCGCAGGGCCTCTGCATCCAGCCGCCGGCGGTTTTGACGCCACAGCCGGCGGTTTTCCGGATCGATTTCGTGGTTTTTCGCCGAATAATCCGTGCTGAGGGCATAGGTGGCCGAAAGCATGATCTCCCGGTGCAAGGCTTTCAGGGACCAGTTGTTCTCGATCAACCGAACCGCTAGGTAGTCCAATAGCTCCGGGTGGCTGGGCCGATCGCCCATTTGCCCGAAATTGCTCGGCGTCCGCATGATTCCCTGCCCGAAGTGGTGCAGCCAGACGCGGTTTACGATGACCCGGACCGTGAGAGGATTCTTCCGGTCGGCAACGGCCTCGGCAAGTTCCAGCCGGCCGCTGCCTTGCGTGAAAGGCTTCGGCTCGCCGTCGGACAAAATGCTCAGGAACCGCCGAGGAACTTCCTCGCCCAGGTTGTCCTTGCTTCCCCGGATGTGGACGTGCTCGTTCTTCGGTTCCTTCACGTCGGAAATGACATGCAGGAACGGGTACTTGGGAGGGAGCCGATCTTCGAGCGTTTTGACCCCGGACCGCAAGCCTTTCAGATGCTCTTTCCATACACCGCCCAGGAAACGATCGATTTCCCCCTCGCCGTAGTAGAGAATTCCGCTGTCGAATACGGCAGGGATAGTAATAGGGCGCCTTACAAAGGAGCTGGAAGCCAGGTCCCGCCAAAGGAAGTGGCTGTCTCTTTCCAAGGACAACAGTTCGATCTCATTCAATTGTTCCTCGATTCCCATGCCTGCGACTCGGCGTTTGTTTTCCTGGTCGATTTCTTTCTTTTCACGAAGAAGGGAAACCACCAGTTCCTGGATCTCGCGGGCGAAGTTCCCGATTTCCTCTCTCCCTGCCCCCTGGCGGAGTAGATCATCCCAGCCGTCCAGCAGTGGGGACTCACGGGGGAAATTGCCCAGATACTTGACCCAACGTTCCAGGGTTTTTCCGTCCAGACCTTCTTGGCCGGCCACCTCCGAGAGATCCCTCTGGGAGGGGCCGAGCACCTGCCAAGCCGCAACGATGTAGGATGCCGTCCGGGAAGCCAGAAAATCGGCAAGGTAGCGACTTTGCGTTTCAATATATTCCTCAAGTGTGGCCTCTGCGGCCTCCACCTTTTTCTTCTGTTGCTGATAGGCCTCGACCACGTCCTTGGGCGCTAGCGGGTATTCGTCGCTTTTCGAGCTGTTGAACACGCCGAGAAAGGCATAGTAGTCCTCGGTCGGGATGGGGTCGAATTTGTGGTCGTGGCACCGGGCGCAGGCGACGGTTAAAGCCAGGAACCCGCGGGTAGTCGCATCGATACGGTCATCCTGAAATTGGGGACTCAACCCGTAGAAACCCAGGCCCGCTACGGAATTCTTCTCGTTTCCCTCGAGTTGATCTCCCGCGATCTGCGCCTTTACGAATCGGTCGTAAGGCATGTCGTCGTTGAACGCCCGGATGACCCAGTCCCGATAGCGGTAGGCGTTAGGATAAGGCTCCATTTTCGTGGAGTTCAGCTTGCCGTCGGCGTATCTGGCCACGTCGAGCCAGTAACGGCCCCACCGCTCGCCGTACTGCGGGGAGGCGAGCAGGCGGTCCACGACGCGCGCCAAGGCGTCCGGCGAGTCGTCTTTGACGAACGCGTCGGTATCCTCCGGAGTGGGCGGAAGACCGATCAAATCGAAGTAGGCACGCCGAATCATCGTCCGTTTGTCGGCAGCCTTTCCCGGCTTGAGGCCGCGAGCGGCTAGCCCGGAAAGAATGAAGAAGTCGATCGGGGCCTCGGGCCACGTCGTATCTTTGACTTTCGGCAAAGGCGACTTGCGCACAGGCTGGAAGGCCCAGAAAGCCCTTTGGTCCCGGATTATAATAGACTCGCGAGTCTTGTGTTCAGAATCCAGCTCGGCGGCAGGCCAGATTGCACCCATTCTGACCCACGCAATCAAGTCCTGAATTTCCTCCTCCTTCAATTTTTCTCTTCCCAAGGGCATCTTTAGCCGCTCATGCGTGTGCTGAATGGCCTGAATGAGGAGACTCTGCTCCGGACGGCCGGGCACGATCGCCGGGCCTGAATCGCCGCCTTGGAGAAGGGACTCTTGGGACCTCATATCCAGACCGCCCAGCCGCGCGGTCGTGTGGCAGGCAAAACAATGGTTCGCGAGCACGGGCCGGACGCGCATTTCGAAGAATTCGTCCGGGTCGGCCGCAGTCGCGCTCGTCAAGCCGGGAAAGGTCAGCAACACAACCGCAAAAATGATCGGGAGGGCCCGACTGGTTTCCGGAATTCTCGACATGACGAATGGTTTCCTACAGGGATTCTATCCAGAATTTCCGATTTCAACTTTATCTTCGAACAAAATTATACGTCAGTCGCCCTCTTGTGGCAAGCTCACATCGCCATGTGGCGTTGGTGCATGAATGGAGTGGCTCTTGACTCCGTCCGACGAGTCGCCCGATGATCCCCGGCCGGTGCCCAGAAGAGGTCATCCTGTCCCTAGAAAGGGGGAAATTTGAGGAAATACGCGAAAAATATCCTTGCAATACTGAGGGGAGATGGCTTAGGATAGTCGGTGCGAGTATGAAGGAGAGGCCTGTAGTCAGCGGTAAGCTCTCATCGGTTCGCGTCAAGAGATTGAGGGGGTCGTTACGAGAAGAAAAACGGGATAGGGGATTGAGCTAAGCGTAGAGATAAGGTCCTTTCGGATTCCCACCTTGTTCAAGTCCCCAGAGTAAAACCCAAAGCGACATTCATTAAAAAGACGAACGCGGCGTAGAGTGTGGCGCGCGGAGGGGTGCGTCAGGTGGGCAGCGTTGGAGAGCGTTTGAATCGGTCAAGAGGGTTGAAGTCGAGCAACTCGGATGAAGCAGGTGAGTTGAGTGGCTCGATTCCAGCCTTTGCTGGATGCGAGAAGCGGCCCAAGGTGCTGAGGCTTGGCAATGGAAAGCGGCGGCCGGCTGCTTCGTGATTCGCATTATGATCTTTGACAACTGAATAGTGCGGTGTCTTCTAAATTTAGTGCTCAAATAAAGCTGAGTGAGGGCCAGAAACCGGTTCGGCGTGTGCTGAGCAGGTTTTATGGTCAAGCTACTAAGGGCGTACGGGGGATGCCTTGGTGCCAGGAGGCGATGAAGGACGTGATTACCTGCGATAAGCCTCGGGGAGCCGGCAATAGGCTTTGATCCGAGGATTTCCGAATTGGGAAACCAATCCCGGTAGAGCCGGGATACGGCCCGCTGAATACATAGGTGGGTGCGAGCGAACCCGGGGAAGTGAACCATCTCAGTACCCGGAGGAAAATAAATCAACAGAGATTCCGCTAGTAGCGGCGAGCGAACGCGGAACAGCCCAAACCTTGGGGGAGTGATCCCCTGGGGGGTTGTAGGGCGCGCATCGGTGTAGAACCGAAGAGTTACCAATCCGGCCTCTAGTCGAATCCGGTGGAAACCGGAGCCATAGGGTGTGACAGCCACGTAGGCGAAAGAGGATCGGACTCTTATGCGCGTCCCTGAGTACCGCGGGACACGGGAAATCCTGTGGGAATCTGCGGGGACCATCCTGCAAGGCTAAATACTACCTGGCAACCGATAGTGAACTAGTACCGTGAGGGAAAGGTGAAAAGCACCCCTGCGAGGGGAGTTAAAAGTACCTGAAACCGTATGCCTACAAGCGGTAGGAGCCCAAGGAAACTTGGGTGACTGCGTGCCTATTGCATAATGAGCCGGCTAGTTATTGTTTGTGGCGAGGTTAAGCGTAAGCGAGCCGTAGCGAAAGCGAGTCTGAATAGGGCGATGAGTCGCAGGCAATAGACGCGAAACGGGATGATCTATCCTTGGCCAGGGTGAAGTCTCGAGAAATCGAGATGGAGGCCCGAACCGTTGTAGGTTGAAAACTGCTCGGATGAGCTGAGGATAGGGGTGAAAGGCCAATCAAATTCCGTGATAGCTCGTTCTCCCCGAAATAGCTTTAGGGCTAGCCTCGGAGGATCGTTTACGGAGGTAGAGTACTGGATGGACTAGGGCCCATTCCAGGGTACCGAACCCAACCAAACTCCGAATGCCGTAAAACACACTCCGGGAGTCAGACTGTGGGGGCTAAGCTCCATAGTCGAGAGGGAAACAACCCAGACCGCCAGCTAAGGTCCCAAAACAATGGCTAAGTGGGAAAGGAAGTGAAGATGCTCAGACAGCCAGGAGGTTGGCTTAGAAGCAGCCATCCTTTAAAGAAAGCGTAACAGCTCACTGGTCGAGTGCCTTTGCGCCGATAATTCAACGGGGCTCAAGCCATTTACCGAAGCTGCGGATCCGGTTGCGCCTCACTGGTCGTTTTAAATTTAAAGCGACCAGTGAGCCGCAGCCGGGTGGTAGGGGAGCGTTCTGTACTGGTTGAAGCCGAATCGCAAGGTTTGGTCGACGGTACGGAAGAGACCCTGCCGGCATAAGTAGCGATAAACCCGGTGAGAACCCGGGTCGCCGAAAGTCTAAGGTTTCCTGAGGAAGGTTAATCCGCTCAGGGTAAGTCGGTGCCTAAGGTGAGGCCGAAAGGCGTAGCCGATGGACATCCGGTTAATATTCCGGAACCGCTCGAGGGATCTGAAGGGGGGACGCAGCGCCATAGCCGAGTCCGGGGATGGTTGTCCGGATTTAAGGCCGTAAGGGGACCTGGCAGGCAAATCCACCAGGTCGGTTCACAGCCGCCCCTGAAAGCCGAATACGATGGGCTTCGGCCCTATAAAGTCGGCGATTTGTGCTGCCAAGAAAATCCTCTAAGGGCTAAATCCTTCCAGCGACCGTACCGCAAACCGACACAGGTAGACGAGGTGAGTATCCACAGGCGCTTGAGAGAACACTCGCTCAGGAACTCGGCAAATTAGCTCCGTAACTTCGGGAGAAGGAGTGCCCGGACTTGTCCGGGCCGCAGTGAAAGGCGCCCCGCGACTGTTTAACAAAAACACAGGTCTGTGCAAAGTCGAAAACGACGTATACAGGCTGACGCCTGCCCGGTGCCGGAAGGTTAAAGGGAGAGGTTAGATTCCTTCGGGGGTCGAAGCTTTGAACTGAAGCCCCGGTGAACGGCGGCCGTAACTATAACGGTCCTAAGGTAGCGAAATTCCTTGTCGGGTAAGTTCCGACCTGCACGAATGGCGTAACGACAGGGCGACTGTCTTAGCGAGTGACTCAGCGAATTTGTAGTACCGGTGAAGATGCCGGTTACCCGCACCAAGACGGAAAGACCCCGTGCACCTTTACTATACCTTAGTCATGATCTATGGGTTTGTCTGCGCAGCATAGGTGGGAGGCTTTGAATTCCGGCTTTTGGGCTGGAAGGAGCCACCGGTGAGATACCACCCTGGCAATTCTGTGGATCTAATCTATCCCCCTGAATCGGGGGAGGAGACATGGCTAGGCGGGTAGTTTGGCTGGGGCGGTCGCCTCCTAAACTCTAACGGAGGCGCTCGAAGGTAGGCTCAGGCGGTTTGGAAATCCGCCGTAGAGTGCAAGGGCATAAGCCTGCCTGACTGCGAGACCTACAAGTCGAGCAGACGCGAAAGCGGGACCTAGTGATCCGGTGGTTCCGAATGGAAGGGCCATCGCTCAACGAATAAAAGGTACGCCGGGGATAACAGGCTGATCGCGGCCAAGAGTTCATATCGACGCCGCGGTTTGGCACCTCGATGTCGGCTCATCGCATCCTGGAGCTGGAGAAGGTTCCAAGGGTTGGGCTGTTCGCCCATTAAAGCGGTACGTGAGCTGGGTTCAGAACGTCGTGAGACAGTTCGGTCCCTATCTGGTGTGGGCGCAGGAGACTTGAGGGGGGCTGCCCCTAGTACGAGAGGACCGGGGTGGACAAACCTCTTGTGTGCGAGTTGTCGCGCCAGCGGCACGGCTCGGTAGCGAAGTTTGGAAGCGATAAACGCTGAAAGCCTATAAGCGTGAAGCGCGCCCCAAGATAAGGTCTCCCAATTCGTTGCTCGTCTCTGATCGTTCCCTCGCGGGAGCGATGAGCGACGAGTAGCGGATATGAAGGGCCGTCGAAGACTACGACGTGATAGGCGGGAGGTGTAAGTGTGGTAACACATTCAGCTTACCCGTACTAATCGCCCGTTCGGCTTGACCATAAAATCCTGCTCAGCATACTCGGCTCCGCCCTCGGCGGAGAAGTCCAGAGCACTGAAGCACCGCACTATTCAATTCTCTTCGTAGCGGCGCCCTTCAGGGCGGCACACGAAACGGCGGGCATGACCCGTCAGAGAAAAATTGAGTTTCCTGGTGGCTATGCCGGAGGGGGCACACCCGTTCCCATCCCGAACACGGAAGTAAAGTCCTCCAGGGCCGATGGTACTGCACTGGTAACGGTGTGGGAGAGTAGGTCGCCGCCGGGATTAAAATCAAAAGGGCTCCGCAATTCGCGGAGCCCTTTTTTTGTAGCGGCCGCCTTCAGACGGGCATGCTGCTTGTTTTGGGTATCATTGCGTTTTCGCTTTTCCCGGGTGCCCCATCCTTTCCGCATGGAAAGGGTGGGGAAAGAATATTTCCTTGACCGCACACATCGCCCTTTTTATTGTAAGGGGCGCGATGTATGCGCCACTCGCGTGAGCTTTAGAGGAGTGGCCAGCGTGGTGGCAAGGCTTATTCGGCTCGGCTTTCTCAATACCTTATCTTTAGGTTCTTCGTCACCGTGAAACGCTCAACGATCGGTTTTCTGCGAATGCCGTTCATCAAGTCCCAATATAGCGTCTTGGCGAAGTCCGCGTGCAGCCCAGTGCAGCCCAGTAGGGTAGGAGAAACTGTACCCCGGTGGGTCGCCTGCGTCCAGCGTATAGCTACGCCGATACTCCGGTAGCAAGTACTCGTATACACCCCAGCGAATCTCGTTGAGAAACTCGGCGATCGTGCTCGCATGACAGTTGAAGATATTCGTATGGAACCTCTCGAAGAAGTCTTGAAGTGCAAGAACCGCTTCGTCGAGTGTTAGGGAGACATTGCTGGGTTTGAGCAACGAGCACAGTTCCTGAGCTAGCCGCGATTGCCTGAGTAGACTGTGCTTCGACATATTGCCGCAGATTTTCAAGAACGTCTTGCGAGGGATGGTTAGGTGTACATCGGCGCTGACGGACGGCAGTCACACGTCCACCTTCGGTTCGTGATTCAGCCATTTAACGAACGAACCCGTTGCCGTTCGCAGGGTTGCGACAGAATTGCCTTCATTGAAGCTGGGATGATCGCAGATGTTGCTCAGCGCCTCGAGGTAGGAGATTTGGCGTCCCAGTAGGTGCTCGTCACATTTGGATAGTAGATCAACCAACAGAATGTTGAAGAAGCGCTGATGGGTCGCCGCGTGAAGCAAGATTTGTGCCTCCGGCGAGGTGCCGACCACTTGAAGGATCGAAAAATTGACCATCGAATCAATAAGGTCAGTGACAGTGCTGAGGAAGATGACCTCTTCCTCGGCCGGTGTGCGGTAGTCCTTAACTTCTGTACTGCCAACGATTTCTCCCTGTTTCTTGAGCCTCTTTGATGTGTTATATGGTTTCTGCATAACATACCATTCTCTTACAAAGCGTTCACTGGACTGCGCGGGTGGCGCATACATCCCGGCAGGGATGTGTGCGGTTGGTGAAATGTAGAATGGCCGGGTGCCCCCTCCGTGTATTACAAGGGGGCAGCAAGGGTGGGGAAGCTAACGTAACGTTTACCCTTAACCTGTCACCTTCTGCAACTTCTCCAACTCCCTGCCCGTCTCCTTCGCAACCTTCTCATGCAGGCTGTTCCCGTGGGCGTCCATGGTGCAGATGGCGGGGAACTGCTCGACGGCCAGATGCCAGATCGCTTCCGGCGTGCCGAACTCTTCGAGATACATCCCCTTCACCTTCTTGATGGCGCGGGCGTAGTACTGCGCCGCGCCGCCGATGGCGTTCAGGTAAATCGCGCCGTGCTCCTTAAGGGCCGCTAAGGTTTTCGCGCCCATGCCGCCCTTGCCCATGACGACGCGGATGCCGAACTTGCGGATCACGTCGGCCTCGTAGGGTTCCTCGCGCATGCTGGTGGTGGGACCGGCGGCCGTCATGCGCCATTCATTTCCTTCTTTCAGCACCACCGGCCCGCAGTGGTAGAACACCGAGCCGTTCATGTCGACCGGCGGGTCGTTGCTCATCAAGTAGTGGTGCACCTGATCGCGGCCGGTGAATATGTCGCCGTTGATCACCACCACGTCGCCCACCTTCACCTGCCGAATCTTCTCTTCTGAGATCGGCGGTTCTAAAATCACCTCCCGTCCGGTCAGCCTAAAGCCTTCTCCCTTGACCATCTTCCCAATGGGCCGGTCCGGGTCGCGGTAGAGCCACTTCTTGATTGCGCCGGATTCGGCGTCAATCATCACCCCCAACCGTCGAAACGCCCAGCAGTCGTAGGTGACCGAGACGAAGAAGCTGGCCGGCAGGCGGTTCGCCGCCGCAATCTTGCAGCCGATCAGCGACGCCTGCCCGCCGAAGCCCATGGCGCCCACGCCCAGCTTGTTGGCCTCCGTCATGATCTCCTCTTCGAGCTTGGCGAGCGTCGCGTCCGGGTTGGTATCGTCGAGCGAGCGGAAGAGCTGCTGCTTGGCCACGTTGTAGCCGTTGGCGCGGTCGGAGCCGATGCAGACGCCGATGGCGCCCGGCGCGCAGCCCAGTCCCTGCGCCTGCCAGACGGCGTGCAGGATGGCCTTATGGACGCCCTCCAGCGTGCGGTCGGCGCGGCCCAGATGGTCGAGCATCGCGGGCAGCGAGTACTGAATGTTCTTGTTCTCGCAACCGCCCCCTTTCAAGATCAGGCGCACTTCGATGTCGGGCTGCTCCCACTGCTCAAAATGGAAAATGGGCGTACCGGGGCCGAGGTTCGTGCCGGTGTTGGTGCCGGTGAGGGAGTCGACGGAGTTGGGGCGCAGCTTGCCGCGCTTGGTGGCTTCAGCCACGGCGTCCCGAATCTGCTTCTTCATTTCGATCTGATTCACCCCGACCGGCGTCTTGATCTCGAAAGTCGGCATGCCGGTGTCCTGGCAGATGGCGCCTTCGTTGTCGGAAGCCATGTCGATATTCTCGGCGATGATGTTCAAGGCCTGGGAGGATTGGGTGCCGCGCTTCTCGGATTCCAGGGCCAGGCCCATGGCGGCGCGGACGTCCGGCGGCAGATTGGTCGAAGTCACGGTGACCAGCTCCAGCATACTTTCGCGAAATAATTTCATGATGTCCTCCAATCCTCAGTTCATTCTTTTGGGGGGCAATTCTATTTTAGGGCCGCGCATGGTTTTCGGGGGCGGGCCGGAACGAGAGGCCGAGAACTGCAAGAGATCACGCCCGATGCGGGCCGAGTCAACTGATGCAAAAACCCCAGCCGGGTATTATACCTCGGTCCAGGGGACGGGGTCCTTTTTGAGCGAGGAGCGGAGGGCACGGAAGGCTTGGTCGGGCGAGTCGACGAATTGGAGCAGGGAGAGGTCGTGTTGATCGATGGTGCCGCATTCGATCAGATAGCGGAAGTTGACGAGTTTTTTCCAGAACTTGCTGCCGTAGAGCAGGATGACGGTGTTTTGGTGGAGCTTGCGGGTCTGCATGAGCGTGGCGATCTCCCACAGCTCATCCATGGTGCCGAAGCCGCCGGGAAAGACGATCAAGGCCTGGGCAGGTTGCGCGAACCAGAGCTCCCGCATGAAGAAGTAACGGAACATGAAGTTGAGTTCCGGCGTGGCGTACCCGTTGCTGGGTTGAGGGTTGGGCATGCTGATGTTGAAGCCGATGGACTTGCCGCCGGCCTCCTTGGCGCCCCGGTTGGCGGCCTCCATGATGCCGGAGCCTCCGCCCGAACAGATGACGAACCAACCGTCGTCGGTGTTCAGAGAACGCGACCAGCGGGTGAGGCGGCGGGAGAGCGTGCGCGCGTCCTCGTAGTAGCGGGACATCTCGAGGGCGCGCTGGGCGGTCTTCAATTTGGCCTTGAGGGCGGCCTTACCTTTGGTGGAAGTCTTTGATATGCGGTGCTTTACGTCGCGAAGCTGGGCTTGAGCTTCCTTTTTCGGCAAAATCCGCGCCGAGCCGAAAAAGACCACCGTGCTGTGGATGCCGGAGCGCCGCAGACGGCTGGAGGGCTCCAGGTACTCGGCCAGGATTCTGAGGGCGCGCGCGTCGGGACTGGCCATGAAGCGGGGGTCTTTATCCGCCGGGCTGGGCGACCGGTCGATGCTTCCCGAATCCCCCATATCCAGGTGATTATTTTCAACTTCCGACACAACCGCGCTGCTTTTACGGTTACCCATAGATCCCTCAAAGTCTTACCTATTAATTATCGGCATAAATCTCAAAACCTAGAGGGTACCAGAAGGTTCGTTCGATGGGGGGTTTTCCGGCTCCAGAAAGCTTGGTTCGGAAAGGTCAATTTCCTAATCCAGGAGGGAGAAAAAGGCGGCGGCGGGAACTTTCTCTAGAGTTCCCAGAGCTTTTTTGTGATCGTGTAGAGGGCGATGATAAGAATCAAAAAACTGCAGAACCAGAGCACGGTGTCCACCAAGCGAGAAGGAAATAGGCGGCGGTCGAGCCGTCGGTAGCGAAGATAGATGACGGAGAAGGCGATGACGGGAAGCATGGCAGTCTGCGCGATGCCGCCGACCAGAACCATCTTGACCGGATTATCAAAGAGCACAAAAAAGAATACGTTGAGGCCGGCGATGAGGCAGATAAGAATTCTCAGCCAGTGTTTACGAGCCTTCGGGTCGTGATTGCGGATGCCGGAATGTCCGAGCACGCCTGCGCAGGAGACGGCCAACAGGGCGTTCGAGGCGAGGCCCACGAAGAGGGTGGAATAGAGGACAAGAAAAGACCCCACCAGAAACAGGTACAGCGTGCCCGGGCCCATGGTCTGGGTAAATACGTTGGATAAGGTTTGGATCATCTCAGAGCCTGCCGGTACCTTGCCCATCCGATGCAAGATGGCCGCGCCGAGCAGATAAAAGGCAACGGTAGCGGCGGTGTAGAGAATCATGGCCACCACGGCATCTATCCGCATCACGCGAACCCACCCGCGTGCGCGCGCCGCCCAGTCCGGATCCGAAGTGTTCCGCCCGGCAAATCGCGCGTAACCTTTCTTCAGGCACCAGCTCGGATAGTAGAAAATCTCGGTCGTGCCGATGCCGGTGATGCCGAAGACGGCGAAGGCCACGGCCAAGCCCTCGGACGGCAAGGAGAACGACAAGCCTTCCAGGAGTTCTTCGGTTTGAATGGCGTGTACGGAACGTTGAATCAGAACGGCGGAGACGATGGTGAAAAAGGTGAAGCTTGCGACGAGGCCTGTTGCCACGCGCTCGACGACACGGTAGCGTCCGTTCAGCAGTAAGATTACAGTGAAAAGGGCCATGGAGAGTCCCCAGAACATGACGCTCCCTTTTGGGAAGATCAGGTTGAGAGACTGGCCGACGCCCCGGATGATTCCTCCCCCCTGCACGGTGACCAGGAAGGACATGATCATCCAGCCCCAGATCACCCAGGAGACGCGCCAGCGGGGGCCGGGAATATGATTGACGGCCTCGAGCGACGACTCGCCCGAGGAGATCGTATAGCGGCCGATCTCTTCCTGCACGATGACCTTGACGGCGCAACTGATGATGATTAGCCACAGCGCGACGAAGCCCATCTTGGCGCCCAGCGTGGTGGTGACAATCAATTCGCCTGAGCCGACAATGGAGCCGGTCAGGATCAAGGACGGCCCGATGAAGCGAAGCCGTTGGAAGAACGTCTGCGGCGGGGCGATGATTCCCGAATCGGCGATCCCCACGGCCGCGAGGGGCTCGGCCCCGTTGCTTTTCGATGAATTGTCCATGGAAGTCCCTGCCAACTGAGTGGCGCGTAATTCTACCACGGGGTTACCATGCAGAGTACGGCAAGTCTTTGGAGAATCGCATTGCTCCCCTTCCGGCTTTCCACTAGGATAGATCGCATCCCAACACGATCGATGACCTGACCCCCTCAAACCGGTCCAGTTCTAATGTTAGAGTTGGACCTGGAATAGGGAGGTCAGGATGGTCAAGAGGAAGCATTCGATCGAACAGATTATCGGTAAACTTCGAGAGACCGAAGTGGAACTTGCCCAGGGTCGCAGCGTAGCCGAGGTGTGCCGGTCGTTGGGGGTGACCGAGCAGACCTATTACCGCTGGCGAAAGGAGTAGGGCGGTCTAAAGATGGATCAGGCCAAGCGGTTGAAGGTCCTCGAGCAGGAGAACACTCGCTTGAGGAGGGCGGTTGCAGACCTGACCTTGGACAAGCAGATTCTGCAGGAGGTCACAAGGGGAAACGGCTAAGCCCGGCGCGTCGCCGGCAGTGGGCGGCGCATGTCTGTAAGGCGTTGGGTGTCTCGGAACGCCGGGCTTGTCGAGTGCTCAGCCAACCCCGGTCCACCCAGCACCATCGATGCATCGCTGCTCCCGACGAGGATGCCCTGACGAGGGCCATCGTCACCCTGGCCGGTCGGTTTGGTCGCTATGGCTATCGTCGGGTCACGGCCTTGCTGCGGCGAGCCGGCTGGAGGGTCAACCATAAGAGAGTGGAGCGCATCTGGAGGCGGGAGGGGTTGAGAGTGCCGCAGAAACAGCCGAAGCGTGGACGCCTTTGGCTCAACGACGGATCGTGCGTTCGTCTGCGCCCCTGCAGTCCGAACCACGTCTGGGCTTACGACTTCGTCCAAGCCCGCACTCACGACGGGAGGGCTTTCCGGTTGTTGACGGTCATCGATGAGTACACTCGGGAATGTCTGGCTATCCAGGTGGCCCGCCAGATTCGATCCGACGATGTCGTGCAGCTACTGGCCGATCTGTTCGTTCTCCGAGGTCCGCCCGAGCACCTTCGCTCGGATAATGGCCCGGAGTTCTGCGCCCAAGCTCTACGAGAGTGGCTGGGGCGAATCGGAGTGAAGACGCTCTACATCCAACCCGGGAGTCCCTGGGAGAACGGCTACAACGAGAGCTTTAATGGGAAGCTCCGCGACGAGTTGCTCGACCGGGAGATCTTCTACACCTTGCAGGAAGCGAAGGTGTTAATCGAGCAGTGGAGGCGACACTACAACAGGGTTCGACCTCACAGTGCTCTTGGTTATCGTCCACCGGCACCGGAGGCCATGGAAATCCCGCCGCTGCTCGGGAGGCAGCTGCCTCCCGACCTAGGGACAGAATTACCGCTGAACTAACATACGAGTTGGTACAATCACTGGGGGCAGGTCAGTGTAGTGCGTCATAAATCCCTTTACCGCTGCCATTAAAGAATATATGGAAAATCACAACCAGAACCCTCAGGTATTTGTATGGAAAGCCTCCGCAGAGCGTATTTTGGCTAAAATCGCTAAATGTAAAGAAGCGTTAGACGCACTACACGAGTGACAAGGGGGGGTCTCGCAACGGCCAGGGAGAGGAAATAAGTGGGCCCAGCGTGCGACATTTTGTGCTTGCCTCACAGGTTAAGGAGCGGTCTAATTAAGGTATCCCTGTCGCCAGCCTGAGGAATCCTGGGAGGCCAAGCGTAATGAACAACTCGACCGCAGATCGTCGATCACCGTTGGGGCTGTTCCCTGGCCAGGCGCGTGACCACCCACGCGTATCGTCATTCGTATGCGACCCATCTTTTACAGAACGGTTACGACATCCGGACGGTTCAAGAACTACTGGGGCACAAGGACATCAAGACTACGATGGTCTACACGCATGTGTTGAACCGCGGCGGGCGAGGGGTGCACAGTCCCCTCGACCGGCTGCGAAAAGTGGTCTTGGTCGAGAGCCGGGGGATTATGCGGACCGAGGCGTCCGCATGACATTCCCGAGGTAAATTGCCGCATGCAGTGGAAGTCGTTACACAGCAGACGGTTACGGCCTGAACGAGGCAATGGCGCTTTCACGTTAGGCCGACCGGGAAGGGTTTTCTGCAGGTCAGCCTAAATAAGAGTTAGCTTAACTAAAGGAGATTGTTATGAAGAAAATAACCAATGCAAAAATCGTGTGCGTACTATATGACGATCCGGTTGATGGCTATCCCACAAATTATGCGCGCAGCGATATTCCTAAGCTGGATACTTACCCAGACGGACAAACTTTGCCATCTCCACAGGCGATTGATCATACTCCCGGCGCACTTCTCGGCAGCGTTTCTGGTGAGTTGGGTCTGCGTAAGTTCCTGGAAGAGCGTGGCCATACACTTGTCGTGACCTCCGATAAAGATGGCCCGGAATCTGTGTTTGAAAGAGAACTTGTTGATGCAGATGTGGTGATCTCTCAACCCTTTTGGCCTGCGTATCTGACTGCAGAGCGGATAGCAAAGGCCAAAAATCTTCAATTGGCAATCACTGCTGGTATTGGATCAGATCACGTTGATTTACGGGCGGCGATAGACCACAACCTTACCGTTTGCGAAATTACCTATAGTAATAGCATCAGTGTGGCTGAGCATGTCTGCATGATGATATTGTCGCTCGTTCGCAATTATATCCCGGCGTACAACTGGGTAATCAAAGGAGGATGGAACATAGCTGATTGTGTTTCAAGGTCGTATGATATTGAAGGGATGAACATTGGGACCGTTGCTGCAGGTCGTATTGGAAGCGCGGTACTCAAAAGAATGAAACCTTTTGACGTGAAACTTCATTATACCGACAGGCACCGACTTCCAGTTGGAATTGAAAGGGAACTCAACGTGACCTTTCATGAGAGCGTTGAATCCATGATCAAGGTATGTGATGTGGTGACCATCAACTGCCCACTTCATCCTGAGACGGAGCATATGTTTGATGAGAAAATGATTAGCAAAATGAAGCGCGGCGCCTACTTGGTTAATACAGCTCGAGGAAAGATTTGTGACCGCGATGCTGTCGCAAAGGCCTTGGAGAGTGGTCATTTGGCCGGCTATGCGGGCGATGTCTGGTTTCCGCAACCGGCACCTAATGATCATCCGTGGAGAACTATGCCGCACCATGCAATGACACCACACACTTCAGGCACTTCTTTGTCGGCACAGTCAAGATATGCCGCGGGGAGCAGAGAGATATTGGAATGCTGGTGCGAGGGTGAGCCGATTCGGAATGAATATCTCATAGTTGATGGAGGGAAGCTGGCGGGTGCAGGGGCACACTCCTATAGCGAGGGCAACGTTACCGGCGGCTCAAAGGAGGCTGAGAAATTCAAGACAGTCGACTAAGTGAATCTATGGCTATCAAGCCGACCCAAAACCTAAGAACTGAGCCAGGAATAAATTGAGGAAAGAGCTGAAGCGTGGTCCTTGTATACCGACAAGTGTGAACTGGATCCTCAACTGGTTCGACGAGGTCCGCCGCCTCGCCTCCGTCGGGCAGAACTGAAACCATGATCGGTAAGATGATTGCGCATTATCACGTTACCGGTGCGCTCAGGGCAGGTGGCAGGGCAGAGTCATTTTCGACGAACTCACCGAAGGCCACGAAGTCTGCGTGGGCGATTTCAACAGCGACGGGCGCAATGACATTGTTGCCGGAGACCGCGCGAAAGGGAAAATTTCCAGCGCCCACATCTTTTATGCTCAGGATGACGCCGGCGCTCAGTGGCATCACGAGGTTCTCGACCATCTCGGCATGTCCGCCTCCGGATGCTCGGTGGCCGACATCAACAGTGACGGCCGGCTGGACATTGTCTTGATCGGTGGCGCGACGGCCAACATCAAGTGGTATGAAAATCTGGGCAGCGATGGGCGCTGATTCTTGGGACGACAACTCTAACGCGATGGTTGGCTTGATGCCGAGGGAGCGGTGAAGGTGACGACGGGATTGGTCAGTATACCGACTTGCTCGACGCTGCAGACGGCCACATCACCTGGTTTCATGAAGATCGGCGGTGAGCGGGCGAAGCCGACCCCGGCGGGGCTGCCGGTTGAGATCACATCGCCCGGCTGGAGCGTGAGGACATGGGACGCATAATACACCAATTCGAAGACGTTGTGTATCATGTGGGCCGTGTTTGAATTCTGCATTACCTTGCCATTGAGCGTTAACTGGATTCTAAGGTTCTGCGGATCCTTGATGAACTCTTTCGGCACGATAAACGGCCCCAGGGGTGCGAATGTGTCGTGCCCTTTGCCCACCAGCCAGTCGGAGCCGTGCCGGCCGTCGCCACGGCCACCGCGGTCCGAGACATCGTTTTCCAATGTGTAGCCGAAGATGTAATCCTTGGCGCGCTCGATGGGCACGCGGCTCGCCTGTCGCCCAATCACGATCGCAAACTCGCACTCCCAGTCGATACGATCGCGGCCCGGAGGGATCCGGATCGCCTCACGGTCGGCGATGATGGCGGAGCGAGCCTTCATGAACAGGTAGGGATTGTGGCGTGTGTCGCCCGGCTTGCGTTCCTGACCTGACCCCCTCAAACCGGTCCAGTTCTAATGTTAGAGTTGGACCTGGAATAGGGAGGTCAGGATGGTCAAGAGGAAGCATTCGATCGAACAGATTATCGGTAAACTTCGAGAGACCGAAGTGGAACTTGCCCAGGGTCGCAGCGTAGCCGAGGTGTGCCGGTCGTTGGGGGTGACCGAGCAGACCTATTACCGCTGGCGAAAGGAGTAGGGCGGTCTAAAGATGGATCAGGCCAAGCGGTTGAAGGTCCTCGAGCAGGAGAACACTCGCTTGAGGAGGGCGGTTGCAGACCTGACCTTGGACAAGCAGATTCTGCAGGAGGTCACAAGGGGAAACGGCTAAGCCCGGCGCGTCGCCGGCAGTGGGCGGCGCATGTCTGTAAGGCGTTGGGTGTCTCGGAACGCCGGGCTTGTCGAGTGCTCAGCCAACCCCGGTCCACCCAGCACCATCGATGCATCGCTGCTCCCGACGAGGATGCCCTGACGAGGGCCATCGTCACCCTGGCCGGTCGGTTTGGTCGCTATGGCTATCGTCGGGTCACGGCCTTGCTGCGGCGAGCCGGCTGGAGGGTCAACCATAAGAGAGTGGAGCGCATCTGGAGGCGGGAGGGGTTGAGAGTGCCGCAGAAACAGCCGAAGCGTGGACGCCTTTGGCTCAACGACGGGATCGTGCGTTCGTCTGCGCCCCTGCAGTCCGAACCACGTCTGGGCTTACGACTTCGTCCAAGCCCGCACTCACGACGGGAGGGCTTTCCGGTTGTTGACGGTCATCGATGAGTACACTCGGGAATGTCTGGCTATCCAGGTGGCCCGCCAGATTCGATCCGACGATGTCGTGCAGCTACTGGCCGATCTGTTCGTTCTCCGAGGTCCGCCCGAGCACCTTCGCTCGGATAATGGCCCGGAGTTCTGCGCCCAAGCTCTACGAGAGTGGCTGGGGCGAATCGGAGTGAAGACGCTCTACATCCAACCCGGGAGTCCCTGGGAGAACGGCTACAACGAGAGCTTTAATGGGAAGCTCCGAGACGAGTTGCTCGACCGGGAGATCTTCTACACCTTGCAGGAAGCGAAGGTGTTAATCGAGCAGTGGAGGCGACACTACAACAGGGTTCGACCTCACAGTGCTCTTGGTTATCGTCCACCGGCACCGGAGGCCATGGAAATCCCGCCGCTGCTCGGGAGGCAGCTGCCTCCCGACCTAGGGACAGAATTACCGCTGAACTAACATACGAGTTGGTACAATCACTGGGGGCAGGTCACTGGCCATTCTTCTTTTCTGCGCCTGGCTGCAGGCAAGACTGATTTCCTGAACCCCTTCTTTCCTCAGGCGCAGAACAACCTCCGTGGGGAGCAAAAGATCATGTAAAATATATAGTGGAGAATTTTGGTTGGAAGGTTTGGCCTGCTGAACGAGAAAGTCCCATCGGCCCCGATATTGGGAGCCGTGGGACTTCACCTGAAACCCGTCGCAAGACTCGTTGAAGGAGGACCCTGATGAGAATTGAAGTTCCGACCGCCGTGGAACGCTTCGGCGCGGTGCGCATCTTCAGCATGCAGCACATCTTCGAGCTCGACTCCGGCTCCAACCTCCCGGGCCGTGACCCGCAGAAGGAGTCCATCCAGACCATCCGCCGGATTTCGAACGAGGTCTTGAACGACATCGAAAAACGGATGGCCATCATCGTGCCCTGCAAGCAGGAACGCTTGAAGGTGATGCGCGGGGTGCTCTCCGGCATTCCGCACGATTGCCTGACCATTCTGGTCTCCAACAGTAGCCGCAAACCGGTCGACCGCTTCCGCATGGAGCAGGACGTTTTCGCGCAGTTCTGCCAGTTTGTGCAGCGGAGCGCCGTGCTGGTGCATCAGCGTGACCCCGGCCTGGGAGAGGCTTTTGCCGCCGGCGGCTACTCGGACCTGCTGGACGAAGAAGGTCTGGTCCAACACGGAAAAGGCGAAGGGATGTTGATCGGCATGGCGTTGGCCAAGCTCTCCGGCAAGGACTTTGTCGGATTCGTCGACGCCGACAACTACGTCCCCGGCGCGGTGCAGGAGTATGTAAAAGATTTCGCCGCCGGCCTTCACATGGCGCAGACGCCCTACAGCATGGTGCGCATCAGTTGGAACTCGAAACCCAAGGTGAGCGGGTCCCGGCTCTTCTTCGAGCGCTGGGGCCGCGCCTCCGAGGTGACGAACCGCTTCCTGAATTTGCTGCTCTCCGACTACACGGGCTTCGGCACCGACATCATCAGGACCGGCAACTCCGGCGAGCACGCCATGACGCTGCGGCTGGGCGAGCTGCTCTCTTTCGCCCCGAGTTTCGGGGTGGAACCCTACCAGTACATTAATATGCTGGAGATGTTCGGCGGCGTCCACGCCGGCCCGCATCTGGAGGTGATGGAAAGCGGGGTGGAAATCTATCAGATTGAAACCCTCAATCCTCACTTCCACGAGGACAAGGGAGCCGACCACACCGACAGCATGTCCGCCGCGGCGCTCAGCACGATTTATAATTCCTCCATCTGCACCTCCGGCGTAAAAGAGGCGATTCGGCAGCATGTGAAGGAGAACGAAGATTTACTTCACTCGCAGCGCCCCTACCCGCCGCTGAAGACCTTGAACGTGAAGGAATTCTTCCGCGTGTTGAGCCGTTCGGCCGCAACCTTTCAGCAGATTCGTCCGCGGCGCTCTTTCTCGCTTCCTGCGGCTCCTCCGATCGTTGTGCCGGAGTCAAGCTAGGGCCCGGAAACAATCCCCAAGTCCGATGATTCACGCCCGGGACCCTTCCTCCAAGGCTGTAGTCCGACCGTTTACGCCTAAGTGGAATGGGCCGATATCGGCCCGTTGAAATATGCTAACTATTTGAAATACAAATACTTAGCTACTCGGTGGTGAAAGCCGATGGGTTCGAGCTTGACGAAAGAAGACAAACCGCCGGCGGCTGTGATAGAATGACCCGCTGTACGTAAACCTTCCGTCCACATCTCAGCCTTGGACTGGAAATGTTTCCCAGAGAGGGAAACTTCCCCAAGAAGGCGTGCGGCCAGCTTACCCCCCCTGAGATTAGGCCAGCAAGACAGGCAATGTACTGAGACGGCTGATTACCGGGAAGAAATGTGCAACCGAGAGTCCATCCCATGCTGGCTCATCTTGAAGCTCTGTTCCGGGAGGTAGTGCGAGCCGTAACCTCTGAGGAGCCGGCGGGCCGGCACGAGGAGACCCGATGGAACGCCAAGGGGGATCGAGTCAAGTGGTTTGACGTGGTTGCCGATCAGGCCGCCTGCGCTTACCTCCAGGACCGCTTCCCTTGCCCGGTGGAGCTTCTGTCCGAGGAGGGCGCCCCCAGGAGGTTCGGCGCCGGAAAGCCGGAATTTACCATGGTTCTGGACCCTGTGGATGGCTCGGATAACTTTGCCCTGGGAGCCGGCCCGTGCGGCATGGCGGCGGCTCTGATTCCGGGGGGCCTGCCGATTTCCGTCGGCACGGTTCAGTTCGCCCTGGTAGGAGATTTGCTCACGGAAAGAACCTGGGTTGCGGAACGGGGCCGCGGGGCATTGCGAAACGGCACCCCACTCCGCACGCGGCCTGTTGCACGTCTCGAGAAAGCCATGATCAGTTGTGAACTGAACCATTTTGCGATGGAAGCGCAACTCGCCGGCTTGCTGTCGCGCGCGGCCGGGGTTCGGGCCCTCGGCTGCAGCACGTGGGCCCTCTCCAGCTTGGCGGCCGGAGCTCTGGATGCCCACTTGGACCTCCGCGGCCGGCTTACTCCAGAAAATTTTCTGGCGCCCTCTCTGATTGTCAACGAAGCAGGCGGCTTGATCACCGACCCTGAGGGGAAGGCTCTTCCCCCGATCCGGTCTCTCACGGAGCGCTACTCCGTCCTGGCCGCCGCCACCCCGGAGCTGCACTCAGCCCTGGTGGAACACCTAAAAGAAAGGCACAAACATGAACCGTAAAATTGCTTCTCAATATTCGCCGGAGCCTTCCCTGCCGGCGGTGATCGTCGCTGCAGGTGAAGGATATCGATTGCAAGGTGGCAACGGGGGAATTCCGAAGCCGCTCACCCGCGTCCTTGGGCTGACGCTTTTGGAGCGGGCCGTCCTGTCGTGCCGGGAGGCGGGGATCCAAAAGTGCTACGTGGTCACCGGCTGCCAGGGGGAAAAGCTTCGCCCCTTGATTGAGGAACTGGGGCCCCGGACCGGTATTTCCCTTCAGGCGGTCGAGAATCCGAATTGGGGGAAGGGGAACGGCGCCTCCGTTCTGGCAGCCGCTCCCTTCCTATCCGGACCCTTCCTGGTGGTGATGTGCGATCACCTTTTCGATCCGGACATCCTTCGCCGTCTGATGGAGGCGAAGGAGAGGACGCCCGGCTGCCTGCTGGCCGTGGACCTTTACACAGATCAGATCGCCAACTCGGACGACGCCACCAGGGTGCGACTCGACGGTCAGGCCCTGATCTCCATTGGAAAAGGAATCACTCCGTTCGACGCCCTGGACACGGGCCTCTTCCTATTCCGCCCGACCCTTTTTGAGGCTCTGGAGAGGGCCGACCGTAACGGAGACGGATCGCTGACCGGCGGTGTTCGAGAGTTGATTCAGAACCGTGAGATGCAGGCGGTGGAGATCCGCGGCCGGTTCTGGCTGGATGTGGACACTCCCCGGGACCTGAAACATGCGCGGCGAATCCTGCTGGAGAAGATTTCCAAGCCCAGCGAAGACGGGTTCGTCTCCCGGTGGTTGAACCGTCCTGTTTCCCGCAGGATATCGCAATTGTTGGCTCGCACCGGCCTTCCCCCCAACGCCATCACCGTCCTGAGCTTCCTGGTCCTTCTCGGCGGCGCTTTCCTGTTCAGTATGGGGCAGTATGTCTGGACGGTGCTGGCCGGCCTCCTGGTCCAGACGGCTTCGGTCCTGGACGGCTGCGACGGGGAGGTGGCGCGCCTGAAGTTCAGGACCAGCCGGTTCGGGGCTTGGTTCGACACCGTGCTGGACCGCTATGGGGACACGGCGATCGCGCTAGGAATCATCTACGGTTACTGGCTGGTGGCCCCGGGAAAGTACGTTTGGCTGGGGGGCACTCTGGCTTTGACGGGTCTTATCCTGCCGAGCTACCTGAAGAAAGAATACGTCCTCCGTTATCGGTGCCAACTACCCTGCACCGTGGTGGATAAGCTGCTCAAGCGAGATACTCGACTCTTCACATTCTTTGTGGGGGCATGCTTGAATCGGCCCTTCGAGGCTCTGATTCTGGTAGGGCTTCTATCCCATCTGGGCATTGCATGGACCTTCCTCACCGTCCTGCGCCGTGAAAATGCATTACAGGCGGAGCGCAAGCGGGAAGCGTATGCGGGGCTTATCCCTCGCGGGGAGATTATTTTCTCTACCCCCCTCCGCACGGAGAATACGTCTCTGGAAAGACCCGTAGGCGGCGCGTAAGGACGATTCCGCGCGCTTCTCCTCGTAGGGGCTGCTGCGTGTGGGTGCGCCTCCGACCCAGCCAAGAACCAATAGGAAGTCCTGGGGGAGGTCCGGTCTGCCCCCCACCCCGCCTTATTCTGATTCATGTCTCCCATCCACCGGCCCGCTAGGAGCCTCGTTAAGCCGGCGCTTCCCGCAGTTCATCCGTCCGCGGTTTAACCGCCCGCAGCTTAACCGGTTATATCGCCGATCTCAAAAAGGATTCCCAAGAAGTCACCGCCCAAGCCGTCTGCTCCATTGCCCAGATAAAAAAAGGACGCCGGAGGCGCCGGGATCGTCATCGCCAATCCGAACGATTGGGAGGTTACCAGTTGGGTGAAGGCGGACGTGGAATTGGATGAGAGTTACACGGAAGAACCCGGCCTCCGCTTCCGAGATCAAGAGATCCCTTGCGAAATTCTCAACCTGGACCGCGGCAAAGACGGCCCCCTCCGCAGATGCCGGCTCGGATTCATTGCCACGGTCCCGCCCACCGGTTACCGCGTCTTCCGCCTGGCGGAAAAGAAGGAGCCTCGGCAAAACCGCATCGAGTTCCGGGACCGCCGCGTCATGACGCCCTATTTCGACCTCGAAGTCAATCCGGAGAACGGCATCCTCCAGGTTTGGAACAAAGAAGGCCGGCAAATTCTTAGGGGGAATGAGATCGTCATCGACGAAGAGATCGGCGATCTCTACTTTCATCACAGCCGGCTTGACCATCCCATCGGCAGCGAAAGCGGCGGCGGTATCCGCTTCGCGGCCTTCAAGCCGGAAGAGTTCAAGCTCGAGCAGGGCCCCCTCCGCACCGTCATTACGTTCAAGGACGCCTTCTATTGCCTCCGCTGGCCCTATTACCTGACCGAGTACTTCGGCCCACAGATCTACCGCCACAAGACCGTCGACATCACCAAACAGGTGATCGTGTATGAGAATCTGCCCCGCATCGACTTCCTCACCACGCTCTACCTGCAGCAATCCCACGTCCGCATCCGGCTGAAATTCGATACCTGCATGGTGGCGCCCAAGTACACGCGCCAGACTCAGTTCGGCGTGATCGACCTGCCGCATTCTCGGACCTTGGCCGAAGGCGTCAAGGCGCCTTCGCTCTCCTGGGTCAACGGCGAGGAGGGCGACCGCGGGTTGGCGTTTTTAAGCTGCGGAGTTCCCATCAACGACATTCACGCCGGAGAGATCTACTACACGCTGTTAAGAAGCGTTTCGGTTCTTTCCGCTGACGGGTCCAGCGGGACGTTGGTGCCCACGCCCGGCGCGCAGGAGCTGGGCAATCACAGTTACATCTATTCCGTCTACCCGCACGAGGGGGACTGGAAGAAGGCCGAAATTCATCGCCGCGCTTCCGAATTCAATCATCGACTCTTCGCCTTCCAGATGGACGGCGAAGCGGCGAAAGATGAACTCGGAACCCTGACGCTGGAGCCGTCCAATTTGATCATCTCCTCGCTGAAAAAAGCCGAAGCGGACGATTCGGTAATTTTAAGATTCTATGAGATGCACGGCAAAGCGTGCCGCACGGTCCTGACGCTGCCTCCCCAGGTCCAAGGCGTTCTCTCCACCAATCTGATCGAACAAGAGGAACGCCAATCGCCCATCCGGGACGGGAAATTGGAAATCGACGTCGGCCCGTTCGAGATAGTCACCTTAAAACTCCTGCTGGAGGAGTAAGAATCTCCGGTCCCAAAATTCTCCTTCTTTCCTTTTCGAATGGGGTAAACTTCGGGGTTCAGGAAAGAGACCAAGCGAATGAGACTGGGCGAATGAGCGCGGGAAAACTGATCCTATTCACCGACCTCGACGGAACGCTGCTCGATCTCGATTCCTACTCCTATGAGCCGGCCGCCGAGGCGCTCCGTCTTGTCCGGGACCGCGACGTGCCGCTGGTCTTCTGCTCGGCCAAGACGCGGCTCGAACAGGAGCACTACCGCCACCGGCTCGGCATCCCCGACCCGTTCATTGTGGAAAACGGCAGCGCGATATTTATTCCGAAGGATTGCTTTTCCTTCCTTTTTCCCTATCAGAAAACGGCGGCGGGCTATCGCGTCATCGAGCTGGGCGTCTCCTACCGGAAAATTCGTGCCGCGCTTGAAAAGGTAAGAACGGAAACCTCCATCGACTTTCAGGGCTACGGCGACATGAGTGTCGAACAGGTGGCGGCGGCCACCGGATTGGACACGGAAGCCGCCCAAAGGGCCATGGCCCGCGAGTACGACGAAACGTTCCAATTGAAGAATTCCGCCCAGGACGTGAAAAAGTTGGAGACGGCTCTGCGGCGCGAGGAAATCCACTGCACCCACGGCGGGCGATTTCACCACGCCCTGGGACCGAACGATAAGGGCATGGCCGTCACGCTGCTTACCGAATTGTATCGAAAAAAATTCGGCGAGGTTCGCACCGCCGGCATTGGTGACACCGTGAACGACGCGCCGATGCTGGCCGCCGTCGACGTTCCGTTTCTGGTTCAGCGTCCGGGAGGAGATTGGGAGAAACTCGATCAGCCGAATCTCCGCCAGATGCCGGCCGTGGGACCGGCAGGCTGGAACCTCGCCGTCCGTGAGTTGCTCAACGCCTAGACTTCCTCGCGGTCTTCTCGCTTCCACGCGGACACCTTGAAACTCACCAGGAAATTGCCGTTTATGCGGGTCCACATAAACAAGAGCAGACCTACAATGGCCCGATCTACGTTCCAGGTCAGTGTATTAGTCGCAGAAGACGGGAACTCGGGTGGATCTGCCTCTCAAAGATCGGCAACATCCGCTGGAGGCCTAGTGTTGGCCCGGAAACGATGGCATGACGGTCGCGTCCAGTGCATGGCTAGCTTGCCTTCCTTGATCCATTGCTCGGTTGTCTCTCGCTTATTATAGAACCGTACGACCACCCGATTCGGCAGCTCTAGGTTGGGACGATGAACCCCGCGCAGGGAAATAGCTCCCCCGCGTGAAACTCGACCTTCGCCACTACCCTCCGCTCCGAACCCCGCTTCCAGGACCTGCTGCGGCGGATGAATTTTCTGGAGTAAGCCTCTCGCGTTGACTTGGGTGGGGGTGGGGTCTAACATGCCCTACTGAGAAGCTGGGTCATCTACGAGAAGACGCGAGTGAGAAAGGCAGCATGCAGACCTCATGGGGTGAGTTCCGGGTGCGCGACGCACATGCTCACCTATTTACCCGTAGATTTTTCGAGACCATGGCGGGGTTGGCCCCGCCAAGCCGGCTGGCCGGCCCGGACCCTGTAGCGAGCTTGGCTCGGGAAACGGGTCTAGAGATCCCGAGCGAGCGCGGGGTTGCGGCGACGCGCTGGGGGCAGGAACTGCAGGAGCGCGGAGTAGAGGCCGCAGTCCTCATGGGATCCATCCCGGGCGAGGGGGATGAGGTTGCGGAAGCAGTGGAGGCGCTGGGTGGGCGCTGCATCGGTTACGCAATGGTGGACCCTACAAAGCCTGCCTGCGCTGAGAGCATCGCCCGCATGGGAGAAAAGGGCCTCCGCGGTGCAGCCTTCTTCCCCGCCATGCACGGCTACCAGATTTCGGACGAGGCCATCCGCCCCGCCCTCAACGCGGTCCGTGATTCGGGCCTGGTGGCCTTTGTCCACTTCGGCCTCCTGCGGCTGGGCTTACGGGATAAGCTTGGTGTTGGCTGTCCCTTCGACCTCGAATACGCGAATCCGATACACCTCCACAAGGTCGCCCTCAGATACCCCGAGGTCACCTTCCAGATACCGCACTTCGGCTGCGGCTTCTTCCGGGAGGTCCTACTTTTGGGTGCCCAGGTCTCAAATGTGGTTCTCGATACCTCTTCCTCCAACAGCTGGATCAATACGCAGGCCCCCGGAATTACGCTCCCAGAGGTCTTTGCTCGCGCCCTCGATGTCTACGGCTCCAAGCGAATCCTCTTCGGCACGGACTCGAGTGTGTTTCCAAGGGGGTGGAGGAAGGATATCTTCGAGGAACAGGTGGGGATACTGGGAAATCTCGGCGTGACTGCGGATGAGGCGGCAGACGTGCTGGGGGAGAACTTGGCAAGGCTCACGGGTTCCGAAAACCCTTCTCCTACGGAATCCGCAACCCGCTAATCCTCGACGTTTCCGCGGCCTTTATCCCAGATGAAACGGAATTTAACATTTTCAATACAGACCGGAAGCTAGCAGCCGAGTTCGAGTAACCATCCTTTGAGGGTCCCATTGAGCATCGAGGCGTATCCCTAAACCTCTTCAATCTTTCGCAAACGTATCTCGTGATCCAGACCTATCGCGACGTTGATACCGTCCATGGCGTGAGCGGGAAACTGGTAGGTGCAGGCTTGGATGTAAAACCGTACGCGGTTGAACATCAATTCCAAGTATTCCCGTTCCTCTTTGCGAAGCGCTCGCCCGAAGACCCGTTTTCCCGCTCCCCAGCACCTCGCACGCGGTGCGCGCCCGCTCATCCCCGGCATCACCAGGTCGGTCAGCGAAAGGTGGATCGGTCCCGCGTGCTCTTCGCTCACCTGCAGGGCCTCTCTCCCGTCCTGCGCTTCCAGCACCGTGTAGCCGTTGATCTTGTCTAGTTCTTTTTGGTGATAAAATAGAATCTGGCTGCCATTCATTACCTCAAGAAAAGTAGGAAAGCACCGTGGAGATTTACTGACAACCTGAGCGGATTTTGGTGTCGTGTTGTGACCAACGCAATTGACAAAACAATCGGCTGAGGTGTAATCTTTCTCTCTTCGTAAGACCTCGTTATGAGTTGTGCTTCACTAAACTGCGTTTTTCTTCTTAGCGCCGAACGCTGTTGGACTCCATGGATTTACTCTCTTGTGACGTGCTGGTTGTCGGAGGCGGCGCGGCGGGCCTGCGGGCGGCGATTGCCGTGGCCGAAGCTGGTCCGAAGTTGCAAATCGGGCTGGTCTCAAAGGTCTTTCCCATGCGCAGCCACACGGTTTCTGCCGAAGGCGGCGCGGCGGGCGTCATCAAGCCGGACGACACTCGTGAGCACCACATTTATGACACCATCTCCGGCGCCGACTGGCTCTCCGACCAGGATGCGGTCGAGGCCTTTGTTGATGAATGCCCCGGTGAGTTGACGCAACTCGAGCACTGGGGCTGCCCCTGGAGCCGCGAGCCGGACGGGACCGTCGCCGTCCGCCCCTTCGGCGGCATGAAGATCAAGCGCACCTGGTTCGCCGCCGATAAGACCGGCTTCCACATGCTCCACGCCCTTTTTCAGACCTCCCTGAAATATGAGAGTATCTACCGCTTCGACGAGTTCTTCGTCACCAAGCTGCTGGTCGACGACGGCCGTTGCCAGGGAGCTGTAGCCATTGAGATGACGACGGGAAAGGTTGTGGCCATCCGCTCGAAGGCGGTCATTCTGGGCACGGGCGGGGCGGGGAAAATTTTTTCTTTCACCACCAATGCCAGTATCAAGACCGGCGATGGGATGGCCTTGGCCTACCGCGAAGGCGTGCCACTCAAGGACATGGAGTTTGTCCAGTATCACCCGACCGGGCTGCCCTTTACCGGCATTCTGATTACCGAGGCCTGCCGCGCCGAGGGCGGCTGGATGCTCAACAAGGACGGTTACCGCTACCTGCAGGATTATAACCTGGGCAAGCCCGAGCCGGAGCCCGTGCTGCGGTCGATGGAGCTCGGCCCGCGCGACCGCCTCTCGCAGGCCTTCATAAAGGAACAGGAAAAGGGCCGGACACTGGCCGGGCCTTACGGCGACTACGTCCATCTCGACCTGCGACACTTGGGCGCGGAGGTCATCAACCGGAAGCTTCCCTTCGTGCGCGAGTTGTGTATGAAGTACGAGAAGATCGACCCGGTGAAGGAGATGATTCCCGTTCGCCCGGTGGTCCACTACATGATGGGCGGCGTGCATACCGACATCCAAGGGGCGACGCCGATGGCGGGACTCTATGCGGCCGGTGAGTGTGCCTGCGTGAGCATCAACGGCGCGAACCGTCTGGGTTCGAACTCCCTGACCGAGTGCTTGGTCTTCGGCGCGCGAGCCGGCAAGGCTGCGGCGGCCTTTGTGGCCCATCAAAACCCGCCGGGCGAGGCCATCGCGGCGCAGGCAGCGGATGAAAAGACTCGCCTGGAGCGAGATTACCTGCATAAATCCGGTGGGACGGAAAGGATCGCCGAGATCCAAAAAGCGATGCAGAAGACGATGGAGGAGAGCGCCGGCATTTATCGCACGGAAGAGGAGCTCCGCCGGGGCGCCGAGGAACTGCAGGTTTTGCAGGAACGGTTCAAGAAGATCAAACTCGACGACGTAAGCCACACGTTCAATACGGAGTTGCTCGCGGTGATTCAACTCTCCTACCTGTTGGACTCTGCTGAGGCGTTGATCGCTTCCGCCATCCGGCGTACGGAGTCGCGCGGCTCGCATCAGCGGACCGATCACCCGAAGCGCGACGACGAAAACTTCCTGAAGCATTCGCTCGCTTACCATCAGAAAGACGGACCGCCGCGGATTGAGTATTCCCCGGTTACCATCACCCGATGGCCTCCGGCCGAGCGCGAGTATGGGAAATAGAACATGCCCGAAACGGTAACACTCGAAGTCACACGCTATCGCCCGGAAGAAGAGTCGGAGCCGACGTTCCAGACCTACGAAGTTCCCTACCACAAAGAATGGGTGATCCTGGATGCGTTGAACTTCATTAAGGATGACCTGGACGGGACGCTCACCTACCGTTGGTCGTGCCGGATGGGCGTCTGCGGCAGTTGCGGCATGATGGTGAACGGCAAGCCGGTGCTGACCTGCTCGATGTTCCTCTCCGACTTTCTGCCCGGACCGATTCGCGTCGAGCCGATGCAGTTCTTCCCCATCGTGCGCGACTTGGTCGTCGATATGACCGACTTCATGCGGAAGCTGAAACAGGTCAAGCCCTGGATCATCCGCAAGGAAGAAAAACCTCTCGAAGAAGGCGAGTACCGGCAGACGCCCGCCGAGCTTGAGACCTACCGCCAGTTCAGCATGTGCATCAACTGCACGCTCTGTTATGCCGCCTGCCCGGCCTTCGGATTGGAACCGGAGTTCGTCGGCCCGGCGGCGCTGGCCTTGGCCTATCGCTATAACTTGGATACGCGCGACGAGGGAGCAGAGGAGCGCGAAGAGGTGCTCTCCGGCCATGAAGGTTTGTGGGGCTGTACGTTTGTCGGCGAGTGCACGCGCGTTTGTCCGGAGCACGTGGACCCGGCCGGAGCGATTCAGCAATTTAAATTGGCGAGCGCCAAGAGTTGGGCGAAGTCCCTGATTCTACCGAAGGGATCGAAATGAGCGGAGAACAGAGTCACGTCCACACCCCCTATCACCCGCGATGGTACCGCCGCCGCGTGCCGTTGTTCTGGTGGTCGTCGCAGCTCTCTTACACCTTCTATATGATCCGGGAATTTACCTCGGTCTTCGTAGGTTGGTTCGCCTTCCTCGGACTTTTTTTTATGAGAGCGCTCTACCAGGGCCCGGAAGCCTATGAAGCTTTTCTTGCGCGGATGCACAATCCCGGATTTTATTTCCTGAACAGCATTGCTTTTCTCTTTGTTCTCTTTCACGCGTTTACTTGGTTCCACGCCGCTCCGAAGGCGACGGTGGTACGTTTGGGGGTGAAGCGCCTGCCGGACGCCGTCATCGTGGTCGGCCACTATCTGGCCTGGATTGTGCTTTCGGCGGCTGTGGCCCGGATTTGGGTAGGGTAGATTATGAAACGGACCTATACACCGTTGTTATGGTTGCTCTTCGGCGCGGGGGGGATGGTCTCCGCGTTTCTATTTCCGGTTTACCTGTTTCTGATTGGCGTGGCCCATCCGATGGACTTGGTCACCGTGCCCAGTTACCCCACGCTGGTGGAGCTGGTCCGCAGTCCCATGACCCGCCTCTATATTTTTACTCTGATCTCTCTTCCGCTGTTCACCTTTGCGCACCGCTTCCGCTACATGCTCTATGACGCCTTCCGGGTAAAACATTTCTCCGGGCTGCTTGCTTTGCTCTGTTACGGAAGCGCTCTGGGGGGAACTTTTGCCGCCGCGCGCCTGCTCTGGTCGCCGCCTTAAATTTTTAAATTGAAAAAATGAAGATTTAAAAAGGCCAGGGGAAGCTGCCGGTCGGTGCTGCCTTCTCCACTTCCCGATACCAGTTCAGGACTACCGTCAGGCTTCGCGCTGAGGTCGGGGGCTGCACTTCCTCCAGCATTAGGAACCGCTCCCCGTCGGGTGAAATGTCGTAATTTCTCTCCCAGGGAAAGGAAGCGTAGAACGAGCCGCTAAAGATAAGACTTGGTTTTCCGAAGGAAAACTTCGGTTCGGTTTTTACCGAAACCCCCATCACTCGGTCGCCGTTTGCGCTGCGGAAGTAGAGGCGGCCGCCTTCAGGGGACCAGACCGGTTCCAGGCCTCCGGTGTTGGAGACTTTCAGTGTCTTACTGGCCCCTCCGTAGGGTTTTACGTAGACTTCAAAACGGCCGGATTCATCTGAGGAATAGGCAAACCAATCGCCGTCGGGCGTGACGCGCAGGTTGCCGGGCTTCAGGTCCCGGTGGATTACGCCCTGGTCGTGCGCGGCAACCAACCCTTCGGCCAACTGCATGCCGTACCGCGCCACCTCTTTCTCTTCCATGGCTCCCTTCCGGAGCATTTAGCCGATGGTTTTTCCCGGAATGTACTCCATCAGGAGAAAGTCCACGCCGTCTTGGGTGTCGAAATCGTAGACGGTGGCGATGCGCGGGTGGTTCAGGCGGGAGAGGGCCAGCGCCTCTTTGTGGAAGCGCTTCCGGGCGATTTTGTTGGAGAGCAGCTCAGGGGTCAGGACCTTCAGGGCTACGTCGCGGTCGAGCTTCTTGTCGTGTGCGAGGTAGACTTCCCCCATGCCTCCGACACCGATTTTATTGGTGATGCGGAAGTGGCCGAGCGTCTTCGGAATCGAAGTTGCTTTGCTTGCCGTGGCCATCTTAGGCGGCTCCGTTCGGCGGGAAATTTCCGAGGGGGTATAGTTTCATTTATACCATTGACCTGTAAAGGGTTACTTTCCCTTCATTCTCCCAAGCTCGGACCGACGACACTTCTCCTGCCCATCCCTGTCTAAATCATCGTATGGCTTGGGGAAAGTCTTTACAAGGAAGAGAGAGTCTTTTGGCCCGCTTGGGGGTAAAATAGTCGCACGATTCGAATAATATTTTGGAGGGCTGAAATTATGGCGCTTCCGGGAGGGACTCTATGAACAGAAGAGATTGGTTTCGGACTGCCTTGGCCGCCGGAGGTGCGGCGGCATGGGGTGGAGTTGCAAGCAATCCGGCGCGCGCGGCGTCGAAGCATCACCTGCGATACGCGCCTCGGTTGGATTTCCTGCGGCGGGAGAAGACGATTCCCCAGCGGCTGGAAATTTTCGCCCAGCACGGTTTTGACGCCACCGAATATAACGGTTTGATGAGGCATCCTTTGCCGGAGGTCGAGGGCATCCGCAAGAAGCTCGACAGCCTCGGTATGGAGATGGGAATCTTCGTTGCCAACCCCAGCGGTTGGTGCACGGCGGGGCTGGTGGACCCGAAGCAGCACGAATCTTTTCTGGGCGAGATTCATAAGGCCGTCGAGTATCACAAGGTGGTCGGAAACCGTTTCTGTACGGTCATTACGGGACCGGCCATTGTGGGGGTGCCGCGCGGGATGCAGCGTATTCATGTGATTGAAGGGTTGCGCAGAGCGGCGGAGATTCTGGAGAAGACGAATCTAATGATCGTCGTCGAGCCGTTGAACGAGTGGGTCAATCACGCCGGTTATTTCCTGGTGCGTTCGGACGAGGCGGCCGAGGTCATGGCGGCGGTCGACAGTTCGCACGTCAAGATTCTCTTCGACATCTATCACCAGCAAATCTCTGAAGGGAACCTGATCAACAACATTCGGAACCATTACGAATATATCGGCTACTTTCAGGTGGGCGACGTGCCCGGCCGCAAGGAGCCCGGAACCGGCGAAGTGAATTGGCGGAACGTCTTTAAGGCCATCTATGACCTTGGCTTCAAAGGGATCGTGGGAATGGAGCACGGACTTTCGGTTCCCGGCATGGAAGGGCTGCTAAAGTGCTTCGAGGAGTACCGCCAGGCGGACAGTTGGTAGGTTTCTTTTTTTCGCGCCGATAGATTACTTTGCCCCGCGCCGGTAGGCGACTTCTCCGTTGATCACCACAGCTTCCACGTGCGAGGTGTACTCGAACGGGTCGCCGTCGTAGAGAACCAAGTCGGTGTCCTTGCCGGGTTCGAGCGACCCGACGCGGTCCGCTATGCCGAGGATTCGGGCGGCATCCAGAGTGGCCGCACGCAATGCCCGCTTGACACCCAACCCGTTGACCGCCGCCACCGCCGCCTCGAACAGCAGGATACGATTCTTCGGCACGTAGCTTTCAAAGCCGGCGGAAAAGGCGACGGGTATGCCGACCTCGGCCAGAAGGGCGGCGTTCTCAAGCGTGGTGTTGAAGGTTTCCAGGGTCGCGACGCGCTGAAGCGTGGGTCCTACTAGAACGGGCACACCGGCACGGCGAAGCTCCTCCCTCACCAGGTAGCCTTCCGTCGCTTGGCTCAGGATTACCTTCAGCTTGAATTCCCGCCCCAGCCGCAACGCGGTCACGATGTCGTCTTCCCGGTGAGCGACGAAAATCGCAGGAATCTTTCCCCTTAATAATTGTGCCAGCGCTTCCATCTTCAGGTCACGCTCAGGCCGTTTCCCGAGGTCTTTTTTGTCGGAATCTTCCCAGCTTCGCCATTTGGACAGGTAATTTTTGGCTCCTGCAAGAGCTTGGCAGATCAAGCCTGCCGTTGCCATTCGCGTCCCTGGCGGCTTGCGCCGTGACCTATAGGCTGCTTTGGGACTCTCGCCCAAGTTGAATACCATCGCGGAAATTTTCTTGATGGCCATCTGCTCGGCCGTCTCGCCGAATGTTTTGAAGATTCCGGCTTGTCCTGCAATCGGGTTACTCGGCCCCGGGCCGGCCTGCACTGTCGTGACACCGTAGCTGCGGACGAATTCGAGTAACGGTTCGCGGGGGTTGAAGCTGTCGAGCGCGCGCAGGTCGGCTGTGTTCGGGTCGGTGGCTTCGTCATGGTCCGGACCGCCTGGGAACATTGGCCGCGAGGCAAGGCCCAGGTGGGAATGTGTGTCGACCAGCCCGGGTATGATGACCTTTCCGCGGGCCTCTTGCATTTGGGCGCCGGCGGGAATCTTTATTTTTCCTTCGGCGCCGACGGCTTTGATTTTTCCCGCTTCCACGATCAGCACGCCACGCTCGATCGGCGGGCCGGTGACCGGGTAGAGCTTCGCGCCACGGATGACCAGCGTCAGCGCACCTTAGGTTGGTTTCTGCAATCTTTTTGCAACTAAGATGTCGGCCTCAGGGTCGGGGAAGGTAAACTGCAATCAGGGCAGAATTTTCTGAAGGGCAAGGGGAAATGAACCCTTGGGGCAGCCTCACAGGGAAAAGATTCCACGAAATGGTCCTAGGTTGGAAACTCAAGAAAATAGAGGGGTAGTCTTGAAATTTTTGCATGACCCTATTTACCCTAGATAGAATACGCTTTAAGTATGCTGGGTGCAGTTCGATGGAAAAGGAATTGACATTTTCCCGTAAGAGAGATACTATCTTATTTCTGCAATCTAGTTGCAACTAGAATCATGGCAATGCAAGCGAAGCACAGCATGGTGGATACAGAGACCAATCCCCGCCGATTGTTGGGCGAGGAATTGGTCTCACGCGGCGTTCGCATGACGCATCAGCGCCGGTTGCTGGTAAACCTGATTCAGAAGGCCGACCGACATTTGGATGCGATGGGCTTATGGCGCCGAGCGCGAGCGCAGGACCCGACGATCCACAAAGTCACGGTTTACCGAACTCTGTCATTGCTGAAAAGGCATGGCTTGGTGGATGAGCTTGACCTGATGCACATGGACGGGGAACGGCACTACTACGAGGCTCGGACCAATCGGGACCATCTGCATCTCGCTTGCTTTCAGTGCGGCGCGATTATGGAGTTTGAAAGTTCCCTATTCGAAAAACTCAAGGGCCAGATCGAACGCGAGCGAAGTTTCACGATTCAGGTGGTGCGGATGGAGGCCGGAGGAATGTGCGCTGCGTGCCAAGGGTAGTTTTTTAATACGCTACAGTTGCAACCTTGTTGCAACTAACTTCAGGGCGGATTGAAGGGTTGGAAGAGAGCGAAGAATTATACTTAGCGGGGGAAGCTATTATGGGGGGGTACGGCGGTTTCCGGTTCTCCAGCCGGAAGGAAATTTTCCGAAATTCATTCTTTTTTCGGTTTACACTCAGCCTTCTTTTTCCCGTTTTTCTTCTCGGTGGAAACGTTGCGGCGCAAACGTTAATGACGCGGACTGTCGAGGGAACGATTACCGACCCGTTCGGCATGCCGCGGCCCGGCGTCGAGGTGGCGCTCGTTCCAGTGGCAAGTGAGGAAAACGGTTTGAAAGTCCGGTCGGATGCTTCCGGGCGGTATCGGTTCACCGGTGCCCCGAAGGGCGTCTACACGCTTTGTGCGATTGCGGATGATTTCGAGCGGGTCACCGTAAGGATTGAAATTACGCAACCCGGAGTTCTGGAGCAGGACCTTCAGTTTGTTTCCGTGCGCAGAAGCAAGACGACCATCGAAGTGGTCGGGGAGTCACCCGATGTTCTTCAGCAAATCCCCGGTTCCGTGGCCCTGATTTCGAGCCGGGAGCTGGCCGCGTCGCACCCGGTGGACGCGAATGAAGTGCTGCGCCGGGTTCCCGGCGTGACCTTGCGTGAAGATTCCGGTCCGGTCGGCATGAGGCTCAATATCGGAATCCGCGGTCTCAATCCAGACCGCAGCCGCAAGGTGCTCATGCTGGAGGACGGAATTCCGATTGCCTTGGCGCCCTACGGTGAGCCGGAGATGTACTATTCCCCGCCGATTGACCGAATACGGAGAGTCGAAGTCCTCAAAGGGAGCGGCCAGATTATTCACGGCCCGCAGACCGTGGGCGGCGTGGTGAACTTTGTGACCCCGGACCCGCCTTCCTCGACGCACGGAATGCTGGACGTCAAAGGAGGGCAGCATGGGTTTTTTACCGCTCAGGGTTCTCTCGGCGGAAGCAACGCGAACGAGACTACCGGGTGGTTTGTGAATTTCCTCCGCAAGCAGAGCGACGGATTCCGGGATTTCTTTTTTGACGTGAATGACGTGCAATCCAAGTTCACCTTTCGGGGAAAGGAGAAACATAGCTTCGCCGTAAAGCTCGGTGCCTATGACGAAGTTTCGAATTCCACTTATCTGGGTTTGACTTCTCCGATGTTCTCTTTCAACCCGGACCAGAACGCCGTGCCGAACGACCATTTGAAAGTTCGCAGATATTCCGGCTCCCTTTCACATACGGCCGTATTGAACCCGAAATCGGTTCTCATGACAACCTTCTTCGCCTATAACACAGTCCGCAACTGGCGCCGCCAGGATTGGGACCGGGCGGATGAGGGGCGAGAATACTTGGCCGTCATCGGCGACGCCGGCGTTCCCGGGGGCGCCGTCTATCTGCGTGACTCGACCGGGAATCGAAATCGGGAGTTTCGTGTGCTCGGCATCCAGAGCAACTTAACCCGGGAGCACAAGTTCGGCGGCCTTCGCGGAAAGCTGGATATGGGCGTCCGCACCATTCGTGAAACAGCCGACGACATGCGGATCAACGGCGATCGATTGGACGCCGAAACCGGGATTCTTCGGAGCGATGAAGAGAGAATCGGCGAAGCGTTTCCCTTTTTTATACAGAACCGTTTTTTCCTGGGCAAAAAGTTGAGCATAACCCCAGGATTACGCCTGGAGAATTACCGTTACGAGCGTCATATTTTTCGGCAGCCCGTCGGCGGGGTGCCGACGGACGTGGACGTTCGAAACCGGAGCGAGTTGACCAAACCGGTTCCGGGACTGGGGATCTCCTATCATCTGAATTCCAAATTTACTTTTTTCGGCGGCGTACATCGGGGATTCTCGCCGCCCCGTACGAAGGACGCCATTACGCGGGACGGCGAGGCGCTGGACCTGGACGCGGAGTTGAGCTGGAACTACGAGGCTGGCGTTCGAATCGGGCCTGAACGGGCTCTCACCGGCGAAGTGACTTTTTTTCGGCTGAATTTCCAGAATCAGATCATCCCCGGCGCTCTTTCCGGCGGCGCCACGACGACGCTCACCAACGGCGGCCAGACCCTGCATGAAGGAGTGGAAGCTAGCGTTCGCGTGGATTGGAAGAGATGGGTGAAGGTTCCGGGACTCCTCTACACCGAATTTCGAGCCATGCACCTGTCGCGGGCGGAGTTCACCGGCAACTCCCTCTATGTAGGGAACCGCCTTCCGTATGCTCCCCGGAATACTTTTTCAGTTCTCTTCGGCTACCGGCAGCCGCGCGGGGTCGGCTTTCAGTTGGACAGCACCTACATCGGCGACCAGTTTGGGGATAACTTGAATACGTTCATTCCTTCGCCTGACGGCACGGTCGGCGCCCTACCCGGGTTCGCGGTCTGGAACATGGGATTGGACTATACTCTTCGGCGCGAACGGTTTCAGCTTCAGCCGTACGTTACCGTTAAAAACCTCACCAATAGAGTCTACATCTCCTCGCGCGCGCCGCAGGGAATCCAGCCCGGCATGTTCCGGCAGGCGCTCTTGGGACTTCGTTTTAGTTTCTGATTCTTCCCTGTTGCTGGAGTAATGAGGTTCTTCGAACTAGTTGATGCGCGTTTCCGTTTCGGTGCCGTGCAATCTCTCGGCGCGGGCCAGTTCCGTCTCCAGCATCTGACAGGCTACGCAGTCAAAGACAGCTTCCAAGTCTTCCGTGCCGTGGGTCTCCCGCCGATGATTTAAAAATTCCTTCAAAAGCCGGTTGATCACGATTTCTCTCCTGTTTCGTCGCGGGAAACGGCCTCACCATTTCCCGAACTACTCAATAGAGTCATCGGTTGGGGCTTGGAAACGTTTAGCGTGATGGAACCGGATTTTACGGTTCGGCCGGATTTTATCGTGCGGACGGAAAAAGAGAAAAGAGTGGTCCGCACCCGCAGGCGATCTCCCACGGGTGCGGACCCTTGCGGTACTTAGTTGGGAATGCTGCCGTGGGGGTCGATGACGTATTTTTTGGCGGCGCCCCGATCGAAGTCTTTATAGCCTGTGACGGATTCCTCCAGTTTGATGGTTTGAACGTTGACGGCTTTGGCGATTTGAATTTTATCGTGCAGAATCGCCTGCATCAGTTGCCGGTTGTACGTCATTACCGGGCACTGGCCGGTCGTGAAGTGGTGGGACTTAGCCCAGCCGAGGCCGATGCGGATGCTGAGGTTGCCGACTTTGGCGTCCTGGTCGACTCCGCCCGGGTCACCGGTTACGTAGAGTCCCGGAATACCGAGAGAGCCGCCGGCACGGGTGATCTGCATCAGCGAATTGAGAACCGCCGCCGGAACCTCCGTCTTGGCGTTTGCGCCGTGCCCCCGTGCCTCAAATCCGACGCAGTCGATGCCGCAATCCACCTCCGGGACTCCCAGGATATTTTCAATCTGTTCGGCGATCGTGGCGCTTGCCGAAACGTCCACGGTTTCGCAGCCGAAGCTCTTCGCCTGCGCTAGGCGCTCCTTGTTCAGGTCGCCGACGATGACGACCGCAGCCCCCAGCAGATGGCAGGAAGCCGCACAAGCCAACCCGACCGGGCCACCTCCGGCGACGTAGGCCGTCATTCCCGGACCCACGCCCGCGCTGACGGCGCCGTGGTAGCCGGTGGGAAGAATGTCGGAGAGGCAGGTGAGATCGCGGATCTTCTCCATCGCTTGAGCCTTATCGGGAAATTTCAGAAGATTGAAATCCGCGTAAGGAACCATAACATATTCGGCTTGGCCGCCGATCCAGCCGCCCATGTCGACGTAGCCGTAGGCGGCGCCGGGACGGGCCGGATTGACGTTCAGGCAGATTCCCGTGGCGCGCTCCTTGCAGTTGCGGCACCGGCCGCAGGCGATGTTGAAGGGAACGGAGACGAGATCGCCGACTAGGATGAATTCCACGTCGCGGCCGACTTCGATCACCTCGCCGGTGATTTCGTGGCCCAGAACCAACCCTGCCTGTGCGGTGGTGCGTCCGCGGACCATGTGCTGGTCGCTGCCGCATATGTTGGTGGAAACAACCTTGAGGATCACCCCATGATCGCACTTTCGCTTGGCCAGCTCCAGTTTTGGATAATCAATGCCCTGAATTTCGACCTTACCCGGGCCCATATAAATTACCCCATGATTGTTTGCCATGGCACTTCCTCCTTATATGTTTTGGACTGGATGTTTTGGAAAGGATGTCGGAGACGCTTCTTGAGGTGAAAAAAACCGATGCCATCTTGATACCTCACGGAGGCCGCACAGATCTTGCCGTCCCGCCCCGCATTACCGGTTGCGCGCGGCTCGCAGTATGACGAAATTTAAAAAAGCTTTCAGCCCTCTTTTCCCGTTGACCTTAGTCTATCTGAAGACAAGGGGAGGGGCAAGCCGCTTTTCAGTTTATGAGAGGATTTACGCGCTTCGGTTCGAGTTCGTCCAGGCGAGCGCTTGACGGAGTTTTCGGGCGATGATGCGCTCTTCGCCCGGGTTTACCCGGGTTTAACATGAAGGTGTTGAGAATCACGTCCCCGTCATCGTCATCCGTGGTTCCTACTTCAATACGAGGCTCGCCTTCGCGGAGAGCGTCCCGACAAGCTTCACGGGAAAAATTCCACTCCTCCGGCCAGCGGACCATCAAGTGCGGTATGTGGTTGGCGATTTCCGGGACATGGCGCTCGGTTCGGACACCGTTAACCTTTTTGATTTCCAAATCGATTGTTTCAATCTGCCGTTCCCAGCCGCGCCATTCCGCCGCGTGGTCCAACTTTAAGTATCTCTCGAGGGCGGTGACCAGTCCGATGATCCCCTCTTTTCCCACCTTGCAGGGCCGGCAGATCGTATCCGATTCGGGATAGTTGTGAATTCGAGCAGCCTCGATGAGGCTCTTGCGGCCCAGCAGAAGCCCGGAGCACTGAGGTCCCCGCAGCGCCATTCCGCCGCTGAACGTCACCAAGTCATAACCCATGCAGGTGTACCGAGTGAGGAATAAGGAAAAATTACTGCTTATAGAAATTTTTCGGAGGCGGAAAGGAGTTATGGGGGAATCAGGAGCAGCTTGATCCCCGCCAGGAGGAGAAATCCGGCGACGACGAAGCGGAATTTTTCTTGGGGAATTTTCGCCGCCAACCGTTGAGCCAGCTTGGCTCCGAGGAAAGAGGCCGGGATGAACAGAGCCAACCCGATCAGCAGATGCTGCTCCAGTTTGACGCCGGATTGCCAATAGGTGGCCAGCCGCGTGGTGTCGATCAGGAGTCCGACGGCGCCGCCCGTAAAGATATAGACCGTCTTCGGCAGGTCGTAGAGGGTGAGAAAGAGGCTTCGGATGGCGCCGCCGATTCCGAAGATTCCCGCCGAAAATCCTCCCAGGGCTCCTCCGGCAACGGCGGCCACCGGCGTCTGCGGAACTTTCAGTTTCGGCTTCCAGAGCAGAAAAAAGGCGTAGGCCGGCAGGAAGACGCCCAAGGTGCGGGCCAATACAGGCTGCGAGGTACTGGCGGCGAGCGAGGCTCCCCACAGGCTGGTGGCGATACCCGGAATCCCGAATCCCAGAAGGATCTTCCATCGAATCCCGGAGCGGAATAGGAGAACTTTCCACAGATTTCCGAACGCGTGAACGATCCCTACCACCAATAAGGTTTGCGGTAAGGGAAGAAATAAAGAGAGGGCCGGGACCAGAATCGTGGAGGTCCCGAAGCCGGAAAGGGTCCCGACGCCGGCGGCAAGGACAGTGAGCATCGCAATGGAAAGAAGTTCAAACATATCCTGGAAGCAGGTTCCCGGGGTGGATGTAAAAGATCGAATGTACCCGACTCGGACGGGGAAGTCGAGTGATCCGGAGTCAATCGATAAAACGGGCGAGAAAAAACGGCCGAGAAAAAAACGGGAAGGGACAGTGAAGATTCAGGATGAAATTCGTTTGGGGAGGGACAAACTCAAGGGGATCTCCTCCTCCGCCGGCCATCGGGAAACTTCACGGATTGGATGTTATCGACTCGGATGGAGAAATCAAAAACCTCCTTACTTTCCGGCGAGTAATTTCCCGTTATCCCCAGAAGACGCGCCTCGGCAGGCTCATTGCTGGGGGTGCGAAATTCGCACTCAACGACTTGACCCTCCGCCAATTGAACCTGCATCCGGCGGGCATGGAATTCGATACGATTGATGTCGGCGAACTCGATCTCCAGGACCCTTCCGCCGGGAAGTATGGCCGGAAGGGAAGTTCGAGGAGGGATGGGAGCAAACAACGATCCTCGTCCGCCCGGCGGATAGAAGTCGAGGAAGAGAGCCGAAACCTTGGAGGTTTTTCCAGTTTTGTCGGTCACCTGGGCGGTAAAACCGAACTGTCGCCATGTGGCGACAATCCGCCCTCGTTTGTCCGGATCGCTTTTCTCAACACGGTAAGGCAGAGACCCCTTCAGCAAGCGGACCTTTACCACTCGGCGTTCCTTCAGGTTAAAATGTTTGTAGAGAATAGAGCTACTATCTTCTTGGACGACAATCGCATTCCGCTGGTGGATGCGCTCGGTCCGCTGAGGAGTCCGCTGAAAAATCGTGTCCGCGCGGGTAGGAGTCGTAAAAAGAAGGAGAAGCGGAAGGAGGCACGCCCCGGAAGCAACAGGACGGAAACTGTTCACCGGAAAGCGAGAAACGAACCGTTCCATCTTATCTCCTTCTAAGGGAGGATCTCCCGCGGCGATCGAAAAAGGGATGCATTAATTGCTCCGTCGGCGCCTCCTGCGGGAAGGGGCTTTGTAATTGGTCTTGATCTTTCCCGTTAACGTTTGCAACAGCATCTTCGCGTTGCCTGCGTATTTGCCTTCCGGCTCCAGACCCAAATAGGATTCCAGAGACCTTACCAATTCGGGAGGGGCCTTCGTCTCACCCGTCTTGATGTCCATCGACACCTGACCCATCAGCGCCTGGGCACGAAGGTAGTGGGCATCGGCTATTTCCGGATTGAACTCTATGCTCTTTTCGAAAGCGACGGCGGAAACGTCCATCTTCCCTGCATTGGTGAGAATGATACCCAGGTTAAGGTAATACCGAGCTGCCCCGTCCGGGTTCAGTTCGGCCGCTTTGCCGATTTCCGCAAGGGCTTCTTCCAATCGGCCTATTCTGGCCAGGGCCTGGCTGTAATTGTTACGAACTCCGGGGCTATCGGGTTGAAGTTCCAGAGCCTTCCGATAATTTTCTTCCGCTTCAGGAAATTTCCCGGCTGCCGTGTACGTATCCGCAATCCGGCTGAGGATAACAGGGAGGTTGCTGTTTTTCGCCTTTCCGAGTGCTCTTTCGAATTGGACGATCGCTTCGTCATAGTTCTTTTGGCGAAGGTAAGAATTTCCTAGGTCGAAGTACTCTTTGACGGAGAGAAACTCTTTTTTCTGCTTTACTTCTTCCTCCTGGACCTTTTCCACCTGAGCAAGGTATTCGGAATCTCCTTTTTGCATTTCCCCTTCCTTTGCCAGGTCGAAGTCCTGCTCATTTATTTGGCGGTCGAAGATCTGAATCTCCATGGTATACAACGATGTACCTTCCGGAGATAGCAACTTGACGGTATACATACCCACGGGGAGGCCGATATAGATGTACTGGCCTTTCTTTTTGGTCTTTGTGTGGTAGACGTTCGTGTACTTTTTGCGTTCCAAAACGATCTTATGGTCCACTAGGACTTCTCCGTCGTAACCGATACAGTATCCGCGAATCCCGCCGGTCTGCGCGGAGGCCTGAAGGGTAAATCCAAGAATGAAGAGGAGCGTCCACAACCCCCTCCTGGAAAATAGAAAACAATACTTCATGTTCCCTCCTTTGGGTGACACCTCAATTCTAGCTTGTCTCGGCCTCGCTCTCAAGGGTTGGATGCCTTTCTGAGAAGAAGAGTTACCCTCGGTTCACCGTTCGGTTTCGGTACCGAATCGGGTCCTCGGCGCCGGCTTCCCGGAAGGCCCGCAGCCGCAGCGCGCAACTGTCACATTCCCCGCAGGCAAGCTCTTCTCCGCGATAGCAGGACCAGGTGAGATGAAACGGAGCGCCCAACTCCAAGCCTCGACGCACGATCGCGCTTTTCCTCAAGTGAATCAGAGGAGTGACGATTTCAATGTGAGTTTCCGGCTTGGTTCCCAACTCGACAGCTCTCTGCCAAGCGTGGTAAAACGCCTCCCGGCAATCCGGATAGCCTGAACTGTCCTCTTCGACGGCCCCGATGAAGATCTTCCCGACCCCCAGAGCCTCTCCCCAGGAGACGGCAATCGAAAGGAAGTGGGCGTTGCGGAAGGGAACGTAGCTGGTGGGAATCCCTTTTCGGTCGAGGTCGGCAGCTTCGATTTCAATTCGTTCGTCGGTGAGGCTCGAGTGGCCGATCCGTTTCAGGTGATCCAGCCGGCAGGTCATATGATATTCAGCCCGGTAGAAATCGGCAAGGGCCTCGAAGGCACGCCGCTCCCGCGCCTCTCCTTGCTGTCCGTAGGAGAGGTGAAGCAATGCCGGCCGGTGAGATTCATTGGCGATGGCCGCGGTGACGGCGCTGTCCATCCCCCCGCTGAGCAGGACGACGGCGAGTTCCTTTTTCGGCCTCTCACTCGGTTTCATCGGATGTGTCGGTTGCCGGGAGGCGGTTTGTAAAAGTTAAACGCCCCTTGCATGCTCGTCCCAGATGAGCTTGTGCAGTTGCAGCCCCAGGCGGACCTCCAGCCCGTCCGCCAGAAGCCATTCGGCTAGCCGGCGCGGGTCCAGCGCGCCGAACACCGGGGAGAAGATTTTCTCTTCGACCCGGCATTCCTGCCGGTGCTCCTGAAGGAACTCTTTGGCGTACCGGTAATCTTCCCGGTCGCGAATCACGAATTTCAGTTGATCCTTTCCGTCCAGCACCTTCAGATTTTCCATGCAGAATTTCCCCGCCTCCCCGCTGCCGGGGCACTTTACATCGACGATCTTCACGACGGGCTGAGGCAGCTCCCCCACGTACTGTGCGCCGCTGGTTTCCAGTAAAACTTTATAATCTTCTTCGAGGAGCGTTTTTGTGAAGGGAACAATCTCCCTCTGGAGCAACGGCTCGCCGCCGGTAATTTCCACCAGCTTTCCGCCGTGCGCGCGGACTTCTGCCAAGATGTCCTCCGGCTCCATTTTTCGGCCACCATGAAAGGCATAGGCCGTATCGCACCAACGGCACCGCAGGTTGCACCCCGTCAGCCTCACAAAGACGCACGGGAGACCGGCGAAAGTTGATTCCCCTTGGATGGAACGAAAGATTTCGGTGATGACCATGCCTGTGTCCCCGGACCGTAGGCGGGCCGTGCGGGCGGTGGAACAACTAACCGGTGGAATTGTGATAGGTGGCCGCAGTTCCGTCGCTCTCCCAGACGGTGACGGCCTTTACACGCACGGGCCGTTCCGGGTGAGATTCCTCATAGGATTTCCGAATGGTGTCGAAGAAGTATTTCGCCATGTTCTCCGCCGAGGGATTGATTTTGTCAAAGGGCGGAACATCATTCATAAAGCGGTGATCCAGCTTCTCCGCCGTCTGGCGAATCTGGGAACGGAGGTTCTTGAAGTCCACCAGCAGCCCGACTGAGTCGAGTTCCTCTCCGCTCAACACCACCTGAATCTTATAGTTGTGCCCGTGAACGTTTTCGCACTTTCCCTTGTACCCGCGCAGCGCATGGCCTGCCGCGAATCCGTGTTCGACGATAACCTCAAACATGCGGTTCTGCTCCCCTCCGGAATAAAATGTTGGTTCGACAATAACTCGCGCGTTTCTTTCCGAATCAACTATTCTCGCATGAAACGCTGAAGTTCTTCCAGGCTCTCGGTCCGGCGATAAGGCGGCAGGCTTTCGAGAAACATTCTCCCGTAAGCTTTTCGCAGGATGCGGTTGTCGAGCAAGCAGACCACGCCGCGGTCGGTCTGGCTCCGCAGCAGCCTTCCGAATCCCTGTTTCAACCGAATGACGGCGTCCGGAATCTGGTAGTCGGTGAAGGCATTCCCGCCGTCTTCATTGATAATCCGAATGCGGGCGGCGACAATCGGGTCGCTCGGTACGGCAAACGGGAGCCGGTCGATGACGACGGCGCTCAGTTGCCGGCCCTGCACGTCGATGCCCTGCCAGAAGGAGCTGGTGGCGAAAAGCACCGCATTCGGCGTCTTGCGGAATCGATCCAGCAGGGTCCCCTTCGGCGCTGTCCCTTGCAGCAGGATTTCATAGGGAATCCGCTTCCGGACCCGTTCGTAGAGGACCTTCATCTGCTGGTGGCTGGTGAACAGGGCAAAGGCTCGGCCTCGGGTGGCTTCCAGCAGGTCGGCCAGTACCTCGGCGGCACGGTCGCCAAACGACGGCGCGCGTGGGTCGGGGAGCGACGGCGCGATGTAGAACAGTGCCTGGTCCTCATAGTCGAATTGTCCCGGCATGATTCGTTCCCGCGTATAGTGAATTCCCAGCCGCCTCTTCAGGAAATCGAAGCTTCCGTCCACCGAGAGAGTCGCCGAAGTAAGGATGACGGAATCGACGCGGTCAAAAAGCTGCTTTTCAAGGATTCCGGAGACGTCGATCGGTGAGGCTTCGACGAAGATTCCCCGCCCGCGCCGCTCCCACCAGAAGACGTAATTTCGGTCTTCCCCTTCGAGCAGGAATTGGAGCGCTTTCGAGTGCTCCTCCGCCCGCCGGATCAAGGTGTCGGCTTCGTCCAGTTGAGCTTTGGAGCGGCCTTGCGCCTGCTCCAACTCCGTTCGCAGCCGCGTGAGGGCGGTACGGAGCATTTGGTAACTCTTGTCGTGAACTTCGAGGAAGGCCGGCCGGTCGGCGAAGTTGAACCGGCCTGTCGCGCCGGGAAAGGCGGCAAAAAATCGGTCTGCAGCGTTTAGAAGCCGCTCGACGGCGCTGCTGACCGCCGGGTCCTTGATCTTTTTCCGGTTTAAGACGGCTTGGGTGTCGCGCGCCAGCTCGTCGAGTTGGTAGTTGCTGACGCGCAGGCCGAAGTACTGCGTGACCACGTCCTCGATTTCATGTGCCTCGTCAAAGACAACGGCTTCGTACTCCGGCAGCAGTCCGGCGAATTCCACTTGCTTCAATGACAAGTCGGCGAAGAAGAGGTGATGATTGACCAGGATTAACTCCGACTCGGTCGCTTGGCGGTGCATTTCGGTGATGAAGCAGCGGTCGAACTCGGAGCACTTTTGCCCCGTACAATTTTCTCGGCGCGCGTCCACCCGGCGCCAGAGTTCGCTCGTATCGGGAAGAAATCTCAGCTCCGCCCGGTCGCCGCTCTTGGTCTTTTTCTCCCAGGCGCGAATCTTTTGGAAATGGTCCACCTCTTCCAGGCCCGAGAGAACCGGTTCGTTCTCCATCTCATACACCTTTTGTCGGCAGAGGTAGTTGCCGCGGCCCTTCATCAGGGTGGCTTTGAGCTTGGGAAAGAGCCTGCGGAGGAACGCCAAGTCCTTGAAGTAGAGCTGCTCTTGCAGGTTCTTGGTCGCCGCTGAAATTACCACTCGGCGGCCGCTCATGAGGATGGGCACCAGATAGGCCAGCGTCTTGCCGGTTCCGGTTCCGGCTTCGATGACGGCGTGCTGGCGGTTTTCGAGCGCGGAGGCGGTGAGTTCGGCCATCTCAAGCTGCGCCGGACGGTACTCGTAGTTCGGATGCTGCCCGGCCAGCCATCCCTCCGGCCCGAAGATACCTTCGAGCGAATTCTGTTTTTCGGTTCTTCTTACGCGTTTCAAAGGATTCCTGCCCATGAACTTGAACACCCGCGGTACATGGGTGATCTCCATTCTACTACGCTGCAAGGGTGTGAAAAGCGTTGCCAGGTATTTTATTCGGCAGAAAGCCACAACGGAACTTGACAGCCTTTCCAAAGGCCGGATAGCCTCAAGAATAGCCATGACAAAACTGCCGAAAGTTGCCATTCTGGGCCGTCCGAACGTAGGTAAGTCCACCCTTTTCAACCGCCTATGCGGCAAGCGCCGTGCCTTGGTGGGCCCCCAGCCGGGCATGACGCGCGACCGGTTGTACGGTGAGGCCGAATGGGACGGGAAATATTTCGAGGTGGTCGATACCGGCGGTATGGTGCCGGGCGACAAGGAGTTGATTCCCGCGGAAATCTTTCGTCACGCCCAGATGGCGGTGGAGGAAGCGGCGCGGCTTCTGCTGGTGGTGGACAGTCGCCAGGACCTGGTGCCGGGCGATCAGGAGTTGGCCGCGCTTTTGCGCCGCACCGGCAAGCCGCTTTCGTTGGTCGTGAACAAGGTGGATTCCCCAGGCCATTACCAGCGTGTGGGACCGTTTCACGGCTTGGGAATCGAGCCGCTTTTTCCGGTCTCCGCCGAGCACGGCACCGGGGTCGATGATCTGCTGGATCATGTGGTCGAAGGGCTTCCGGAGAGAGTGGAAATTGAAACTTCTGAACTTACCGAAGTTGCTCTGATCGGCCGTCCGAATGTCGGCAAGTCGACGCTGCTGAATCGGCTGCTTCGCGAGGAGCGTTCCATCGTAACGCCGGTGCCGGGAACCACGCGGGATGCCGTCGATGCGGAGTTCCGAAGAGGGGAGGACAGATTTCTGCTGATCGATACTGCCGGCATCCGGCGAAAGACGAAGACTGATTTGCACGCCGAAAAGCTGAGCGTCATCATGGCGCGCAAGCACCTGGAGCGGTCGGACTTGGCGTTGCTGCTGCTGGATGCGACGGAGGGCGTCTCGGCGCTGGACGCCAGAATCGGCGGGTATGCTCATGAAAGCGGGCGGTCGATCATCCTGGTGGTCAACAAATGGGATGCGGTGGAGAAAGGGTCTGAGACGACGCAGGAATTCACCCGATACATTCGGGCGCGGATGAAATACCTGGACTACGCGCCCATGATCTTTCTTTCTGCGCTTACCGGCCAACGGCTCGGGAAGCTGGTCTCCTTGATGGCGGAGGTGGCGAGGGCCCGGAGACGGCGGGTGAGCGCGGGCGATCTCCAGGCGTTTGTCGAGGGAGTGCCCTGGGACCGGGTATCCTCTCCTCAGCGGCAGAAGGTCCGAATTCATCATATCCGCCAGGCAGGGGTGGCGCCCCCGCGCTTCATCCTTCATACCCGTCGCAAGGGGAAGCTCCACTTTGCTTTTGAGCGTTTTGTGGAGAACCGCCTGCGGGAGAGATTCGGATTCCTCGGTACCCCGATTCGAATCGGGCTGCGGGTGGGAATAACGAAGCGTTAAGATATGATAAATCAGTAAGTTAGACGAAGTTGCCGGTAAAATTCCGCAAGGAACGACCCGCATCGGCTCCTTCCCCGGTTTTTCCAAGTACGGCGCCGGGGCCGGGCAGTTGAGTGTAGTTGGAAACGCCGGAAGGCGGTGTTAGAATAGCAGCCTAAGTTCACCCTCGAGTTCATCTGCTCATTATGAAGGTCAGGAAAAACGGCAAATTCCGTATTAATTGGGAAATGGCCTTGGCGCGTCTCATTGCTGTGATGGCCGTTACCTTGGTCGCCCACCAATTGCGCCCTTGGGACCTGTCAGCCAATACCTCGGTGGCCCTTGGAATTTTCATCGGCGTGGTCTTTATCGTGTTTGAGGTGCGTCTGGAGAAGGTGACGCTGAGGCGTCTGATCGGGGCGTCGGTGGGGGCCATTGTGGGGATTCTCGGGGCCAGGATGATTGCCGACCTGCTGACCGCCAGCCTCGCCGTCCGCGGCCCCACGGTTTCGTTTATCCAAATCAGCCTTTTGATGTTGATGGGTTACATAGGCTTGATTCTGGGCGCCAACAAGGGGGACCTGCTGAACCTGGCCGCCATGGGAGGACTGTTCGGCGGGGAGCGTTCCACGCGGAAAAGCTACAAACTTTTGGACACCAGTGTCATCATCGACGGGCGCATCGCTGATGTTGCCGAGACCGGATTCCTCGACGGAGTCCTTGTGATTCCGCAATTCGTGTTGCGGGAATTGCAGTTGGTGGCCGACTCCTCGGATTCGCTCAAGCGGAACCGGGGGCGGAGAGGGCTGGAAGTCTTGCAGCGGATTCAGAAGATCAGCGGAAACTTTCGGGTAATTATCGTGGAGGACGATTTTCCTCACATTCGCGAAGTGGACCTGAAGCTGATCGAGCTCGGCAAGCAGTATGAAGCCCAAATCATGACGAACGATGTCAACCTCAATAAAGTGGCGCAGGTTCGGGGCGTCGGCGTACTGAACATCAATGAACTGGCCAACTCCCTCAAGCCGGTGGTGTTGCCCGGCGAGACCATGCGCGTGTTTATTCTGAAGGAAGGCAAGGAGTACAACCAGGGCATTGCGTACCTCGATGACGGGACCATGGTGGTGGTGGACAACGCCCGGCGCATGATTTCGAAAAACGTCGACGTTCTGGTGACCAGCGTCTTGCAGACGACGGTAGGCAAAATGATCTTCGGCAAATACAACGACGGGTCCAACGATCGAACCCGCGCCGAAGCCGTCAGCCAGTAGCGCTGCGCGATCTTCACCGAAGAGCATTCCCTTCGTTGAATCCAGGGTAGGGAACGAAGATCGTCGAATGGACACCGTCGAAACGAAACTTTCGAATTCAACTCCTTCATTCCAATGAAAGTGGTGGCGATCATTCCTGCGGCGGGCACCGGTGTCCGAATGGGGGCCGATCTTCCCAAGCAGTTTCTCTCGCTCGAGGGAACGCCGATCTTCGTCTACACGCTCCGAAAGTTCATGGCCTCCGATATCGTGACCGAGGTCTTCCTGGGTTTGCGGGCCGAGGACCGCGAGCGCGCCGAGGCCCAGATCGCCAAAGAAAAATTCACCAAGCCGTTGAGGCTGGTCTCGGGCGGGTTTTCCCGCCAGGAGACGGTCGGGAATGCCCTCTTGGAGGCGCCGGACGATACCGACGTCGTCGTGGTCCATGACGCGGTGCGGCCCTTCGTGGACAGGGAGATTCTGCGCCGCGTGGTCGAAGCGGCAAGCGAACACGGAGCGGCGATCGCGGGGATTCCCAGCGTCGATACGGTGAAGCAGGTGGAGCGGCACCTGATTCTGTCCACTGTGCCGCGCGAGAGGATTCTACTGGCGCAGACCCCGCAAGCTTTTCGCTTCCCCGTGCTGAAGGATGCTTACCAGCAGGCCGCCGCCGACGGGTTCACGGCAACCGATGAGTCCGGCTTGGTCGAACGGCTCGGACATCCGGTGAAAGTCTTTATGGGATCGGACCACAACATCAAGATTACAAAACCCTCGGACCTGCCCTTGGCGCGACTCTTCCTTTCTCAGGAAAAGGAGAAGGAGAAAGCTTTGTGAATTTTCGCGTCGGCACGGGGACGGACGCCCATCGGCTGGCGGCGGGGCGGAAGCTGGTGCTCGGAGGCGTGCACTTGCGGTTTGAGAAGGGGCCTGTCGGCCATTCCGACGGCGATGCTCTTTCCCATGCCATCTGCGACGCTTTGCTCGGAGCCGCGGCGCTGGGCGACATCGGCCGTCACTTTCCGAATACCTCCTCCAAGTACCGGAATGTTTCCTCCCTCGGCTTTTTGCGGTCGGTGCGGGACCTGATTACCAAAAAGGGTTGGGTGATCGGCAACGTCGATGCCGTGGTGGAGTTGGAGCGGCCCAAGGTGAGTCCTCATGCGCCGAAGATCCGAAAAAATATCGCCGCCGCGCTCGGCATCCGGCCCGCGCAGGTCAGCGTAAAGGCAAAAACGGGGGAGGGAATGGACGCGGTCGGCCGCGGGGAAGCAATCCGCGCGCAGGCCGTCGCCCTGATTGAAAAGGCGACGGCGAAGAAGAAATAGTTTCGATTAGGTGCGGTCTCATACCTGCCAGAAGATTTGCGGGGTGGACGGGGTCGGGGAGTCGGCTTCCAGGGAAGCAACATCGATCGAGGTGACGGGCACCGAGGCGACGGGGACGACCCGAACCGCGAGTTGGTTGAGTTCGAACCGGTAGCGGGAAACCAGATACGTCTGCAGGGCCCGCGAGGTTTGCACCAAGCCGGCGGTCTCTTCTGCGCTTAAAATCAATTCCGCTTTTAACTTTTGATCCTTCTGAAGCATCTCCCCCAGCCGGTTGAGGCATTTTTTCGTTTTCCAGTTTAGAGCGACGGTCGAGGTAAGAGGAACTGTGCCGTGGAAGCCGGACCCGGTCAGGCGCGTCTGGACGTTGAGTTGAACCGGAAGGTCGAGATTCCGCGAAATCATTTCTGTAAGCATCCCCAGGGCATCTTCACTGAGCCGGTCCGGGGCATTGAGCTGAAGGTCGATCCGCAGCGGTTGATTCGAGTTGGGGATGATGGTGAGCTCGATTTTTCCGCCCCGAGCCGCGGGAAGTGTGGTCAACGCGCTGATGACGGCGGCTTGGCTTGCTCCGTGGTGGTCCTGCAGGGCGCGGGCGATGTTTTTCTTGTAGTCGGGTCCTTCGCGACGTAACACGCCCCCGGTCACCACATCGCCGGTTTCCAACAGTAAAACTTGTTTCATATTGAGCCGGATCTCTTTGCCGGTCCTTACCTGAAGCTGCTGTTTGATCCCGTTCAGTTCGTCTTGGCCCAGATACTCGGGCGTCCGGATAACGGGGGATATCTCCATTCCGAATCCGGCTTCACGAAAATCGAGTTCGGCGAGCGACGCCCCTCCCTGGCGGAGCAGGGGATCGAGAATTTTCTGGATTTCCGCCCGCGTGTGCTGCTGAAGAACCACGCTCCGCAAGGTTCCCAGCAACGGGGCGGCAAGACCAACCAGAACGGCCGCCCCGATGACGATCTGAACTCGGCTGAGCAGGATTCTTTCCGCTCCGGCCCGCCGTGCGCGAATACCGGAGAGAAGGAATCCCAATTCCGCGGCCAGAATAACTCCCAACGCATTGACCAGGAAGAGCTTCCCCGCTCCTGCCGCCAACTGCCATTGGGCTGTGCCGATTCCGTAACCGGTGACGCAAAGCGGCAGCAGGGTGACGGCGGAAATCAGCGCTTGAGGGAGCAGGTCCGCCCTTTCCGTGCCCGTGCACCGTATCCAGACCGTGGCGATGCCGGCGACCAGCGCCACCATCAGGCTGATCAGGTTCGGTTCCTTTCGCGCCAGAATTTCCTGCGTGGCTTCATGAAGCGGAGAAAGCCACGCGGCGGTGACGGCAACCAGGAAAATCACCATCACGCCCATGAGGAAAGATTTCGCGGCTTCCCGGGCCATTTTCCAATCCTGTAGGGCAAGTCCGAGCGAGAGCGCCGTCATCGGCCCGGCGAGGGCGGAGAAGAAGAGCGCTGGAATGAAGATGGCGGCGCTGTTGGCGATCAATCCGACAAGAGCAGTTAGGGCCGCCAACCCGGTTAAGCCCAGCCGTCCCAGCCCCAGTTCGTGCTCCTCAAAGATGCGCTTGTAGATCTGCGCTCGATTGATATCTTTTACTGCAACCAGAATTTTCATGACCCACCCCGACAAAGGAAAGAGTGTTGCTAGAGGATCGCAGTGGCCGGAAGGAAACTGTTCTTTTCGATTCGATGGACGTTTTCGATGATTTCCCGTGCCCAATGGTAGACGTTGTGGTCGCGAACGGTGCCGCGTAACGCTTCCATTCTTCGGCATCTCTCTTCTTGGGGCATGGTCAGGGCTTGGTAGATGGCTGCCACCGTTTCGTCGATGGCGTAGGGGTTGACGATGAGAGCTTGGAGGAGCTCGCGGGCGGCGCCGGTGAATTCGCTCAACACCAGTACGCCTTTGCCCTTCACCTGGGCGGCCACGTACTCCTTCGCCACCAAGTTCATCCCGTCGTGTAGAGAGGTTACGATACAGATGTCGGCCTGCCGATAGAGCCAGTGCAGGGATTGGGGTGAGTGGTAGCTTTTGCGGTAGATGATCGGCATCCAGGCGCCATCCTGGTGCTTCCAGTTAATCGATTCCACTTTCTCTTCGATCTGTTCGCTCAGAACCTTGTATTCGTGCAGGGGTGTTCGGGTGGGAACGCCGACCTGAAGATAGACGAATTTGCCTTTGAGCTCGGGATAGCGGTCGAAAAGCTGGTCGATCGCCTCAAGCCGCTCGCGAAGTCCTTTGGTGTAATCCAACCGATCCACGCCGAGCCCGAGCGTTTGGCCTTGGGACTTCACGTTGTTCACCAAGCGATACAAGACGTTATCCTGGGGAGATGTTTGCGAGCTTTCTGTGATGTCATCGAAATCCACGCTGATGGGGAAAGGAAGCACGTGGGTGGCGTGGTCTTGGAAGGTAATGGAACTTCGCTCCCGATCCTCCTTGGCTTCGATCTCCTGCATGACGGTTTCGATGAAGTTGTTGCAGTGAAAGCGGATGTGGAAGCCGAGCAGGTCGTTGCCGAGCATGCCCTTGATCAATTCCCGCTTCCAGGGAAAAATACGGAACACCTCCGGGTTTGGCCACGGGATGTGCCAAAACTGGACCACGGTGACGTTCGGACATTGCTCTTTGACCATGCGCGGCAGCAGCGCAAAGTGAAAGTCCTGCACGAAGACCAGCGCCGGCTCGTCGCCGGCAACTTCCGCCACCGCATCGGAAAAAATTTGGTTTGCCTGCACGTAGGCTTTCCAGTTTTGCTCTCGGAAGGTCGGGCGTACGTAGGCGACATGGCAGAGAGGCCAAATCGCGGCATTGGCGAACCCGTAGTAGTAGTCGGCTTCCAGTTGCTTGGAAAGCCAGACGCGCTTCAACCGGTAGGCGGGTTTTTCCGGCGGCACAAGAATACAATTCTCCGCATCGACGACGGCGCGGTCCGCCGTGCCGCTTCCGTGAGCGATCCACGTTCCACCGGCTGCGCGAAGGATGGGATTCAATCCGACGGTGAGTCCGCTGGGAGGACAGATGCAGCGGATCTCGCCTTCGTCATAGATGTGCTGGTACGGTTCCCGATTGGAGACGACAATCAACTGCCGCTCACCGAGTCTGTCCCGTATATGCTCTACTAAATCTGACGGTGTCAAGCTCTTCTACCTCCGTGCGGGTTACGCAATCAGTAGGTGAAGGCGGGAGGAATACTAAAGTGGTTATGAAGAGGTTTTAAAACCGACGCCCCCTGGCCACAACGCCAACCTAGTGTACTCCTTTCGTGGTGAGAAATCAACCGCGACTCTTCTCAGGCCGGGAGAGGGAGGGTGACAGGCTTACCTTCTTTTGCGGAGAGTTCGGAAGCGAAACAGATTTCGTGTGACTTGGCGCAGTCAGCCAGATTCGCGTGGGATTCTTGATCGCGAAGAATACATTCGATGAAGTGTGCAATCTCATCGGTGAAAGGATGGTGGGTGACGTCGCCGCTGTCGGGCAGAACGGTGGGAATCGTCGCCCAGCCGGTCTGGCCGGGGAATTTTTCCGAAAAGAGTTGGTTGTTGCGAACGGTTCCCCGGTCTCCGAACAATTGAATGTTAAAGACGTAAGGCAACACAGATTCAATCGAAGTGGCGACTTTGCCGAGCGTTCCGTCCGAGAATTTCACCAACGTCACACTGTTCGGGTCGTATTCGTACTGGAGAGGATTTCTTCGGCTGGTATTGGAATACGTCATGACTTCGACGGCGGATTTACCGGTGAACCAACGGAGGCCGTCCATCGCATGGCAGCCGGCCGACAGCAGCGCGCTGCCGACGAACTCTTTCTTGATGTTCCATGCATACTGCTCGTATCGCGGGCCGATGGAATGTAGGTAGTCCACTTCGGCGTAGAAGAGTTCTCCCACCGCGCCGTCGGCCAGCAGCGCCTTGATGGTTTCAAAAAGCGGATTCCATCGCAGCACGAAGCTGACGACGGTCTTCACCTGTGCGGTCTCCACGGCTTTCATCAGTATTCGCATGGATTCGATGTTCAGCGCGACGGGCTTTTCGAGTACCAGATGTTTTTTTGCTTGGGCGGAAAGGACTCCTTGTTCCACATGGAGGTGGGGCGGCGTGCAGATGGCCACCAGGTCGAGCGCGGGATTCTTCAGCATTTCTTCCAGTTGGTCGTAGGCCGTGCACCGGCCGAGGCCGTAATCGTTGATCTTCGCCTGCGCCCGTTCTTTTTCGCGGCTGCAGATTGCCACAATCTCTGTGTGGGGATTCTTCACGAAGGCTTTGACGTATTCGCCGGAAACCCATCCGGTTCCGATGATTCCCGCGCCTAAGATTTTGTCTCTGGATTTTGCTGCCATACAGGCCTCCTCCATAAGTTCCCACAGCCCGTATGTGCATTGGGAAAAACGGGCGGATCATGGGAGTACGAAAACCGGTGGATTCGAACAGGGGGGATTTTACCACGAGTGGAGGGGTGATTTCGGTAGGCCGAAACAGAAGATCGCGGAATGGCAGGGTGGAATCATCGAAAATTTCTATGATCCTTATTCGATTCTTGGGAGATGGGAGCTTTCGGTTCGGCGGGGTAGAGGTAACTTATTTGTCTTCTTCAAGATAACGCCGCATCTCTGCCTCGCGCTCATTCGACAAGCGGCGTTCCAACTCTTTCGCTTCCATGTCGCCGGCCGTCTGAGGCAGCTGGACCGAGAGGCCCTGTAACGATCGGTGGACTTCGCTCAAGTCCGAAGAGAGAGACACGAGCAGCTTTTTTGACTCTTCGAGTTCCTTCCGAACTCTATGAAGAAAAAAGGCAAAGAGGGCGATACAGCCCAGAATCGCCAGCGAAAGAATCGTTTCGGCATCCATGGTTGATGACTCTTTCTACCTCCTAAACCCGTTACGGGCAGCATTTTCGACCTCCTCAATAACATGGGGGAAGATCATTGAAGCCAACTCCTTTTGTGAGGATTAAGTAAATAACCGCCGTGAAGGCGAGAAAAAATCCACATCAGTTTGACAGAATGCGGTAATTTGTGAAGAAATAAAAGAGTTTGGTTGGTAATGGCCCCGAAGGAATCGCCCGGGAAGGTGGCCGATTCGGGACGCGGGGAGTATGGATATTCAACCCATCAATCCAGGAGAAAATCGCCAGGAGGAAATCGATGATTTGGGTTCTTTTCGCGGCGGGCGCCGTGGTGTTTTGGGGAGTTTACGGGCCGATGTTGCACAGCGGGCAGGTGCAGCTGGGAAATCCTCTGCGGGCGTTCCTCTGTGTGGGAGTGGCCTATTTTTTGATTGCCGTGCTATTCCCGCTGGGGGTGTTGTGGCCGCAGGGAAACTTGAGCGGGTTCAATTCCAAAGGCGCGCTGATGGCCACGCTGGCCGGCGTTGTGGGGGCGCTGGGGGCGCTCTGCATCGTCGGCGCGTTTAAGATGGGAGGCCGGCCGGTCTACGTCATGCCGTTGGTCTTTGCCGGAGCGCCGTTAATCAACGTGGTGGTTTCGATGTTGCTCCACCCGCCAAGGACTTCCCCCAGCCCGCTCCTCTACGCGGGTTTCCTGCTGGCGGCGCTCGGCGCGGGAATGGTTCTCTATTTCAAGCCGCCTTCCTAGGATTTTCATGAACCTGGCGGTTTACTGCTTCACACGCTTGCCGATGCAGTACAAATACTGCGCCGTGCGGAGGAAGATTTGCCCGTCGGAGATCGCCGGTGAACTTAGGCTGTAGTCGTCCAGATTGTTCTTGGCCAAGACCTGGAAGGTGGGTCCGGCTTTGAGCACCGTCGTTACGCCGTCTTCGCTGGTAATGTAGAGCTTCCCGTCGGCCAGCACCGGCGAGGCGCTGTAAATTGCCGGCTCAATCCGCTGCGGCCCCCAAACCAATTCTCCGGTTTTCGCGTTGTGGCACCAAACGATCCCCTTATCGCCGAAGAGGTAGAGGTACGTTCCGTCGGTGACCGGCGTGGGCACGTCGGGCCCGTGGTCGAGGGCCCAGGCGCGGTGAGATTCAGTTACATCGCCGCGGCCGCCGGCGCGGATGGCGATCAGAGGCTGGCGGCGGCTGGGGGCATAGATCAACCCGTCGGCGACGATCGGGGAAGCGATTATGCGGTTGTAGCGGCTGTTCTTCGGGTTTAACCCGTTCAGCCGCCACAGTTCTTTTCCGGTGACCGGGTCATGCCCGGTGACGCAGTCTCCGCCTGAGATGACGATCTCCGTTTTACCGCCGTGTTGGAGCAAGGCAGGGGTAATGTAAGAATCGGGAGATTCGTTGACGGCATCCGTCGGGCGGATCTGTCTCCAGAGCGTCTTTCCCGTTTTTTTGTCGATGCGAAGGATGTAAGAGGGCTCATCGGTCTTCATGCCGTGGAGCACTGGGACAAAAAGAGAGTCTTCGTAAAGCAGCGGGGAAGAGGCATAACCCCAATTCAATCCGAACTCGCCGTAGTCTTGCTGGATTTCACGGGCCCAAAGCTCATTGCCGTTGAGGTCGAAGCCCTTCAAAGATCCCTTGCCCGTCATCACGTAGACGTTCTCGCCGTCGGTAACCGGCGAGGGCGAGGACATATTCTGCTTCCGCATTTTTTCGTTGCCGCCGCCCAAATGCCTTTTCCATAGCGGTTTGCCCGTGTTTCGGTCCACGCACCATAGGTAGAGGTGGTCGCCGTCGGCGACGTTGAGAAAGATCTTCTCTTCCCAGATGATCGGCGTCGAGCCGCTCCACGCCGGCATCTCCAATTTCCAAGTAACGTTTTCCTCCACATCCCAGCTTACCGGAAGATTTTTTTCCCGGCTGGTGCCGTCAAAGTGCGGACCGCGCCATTGCGGCCAGTCGCCCGCGTGTGCCGCAGGCATCCCGAGCAATAGAAAAAAAATCAACGTGAACTTCACGATACGCATTCCCAACCTCCCGACGGCGTTTGGCTGTTGGATAGGACCCTGTCTTCTTGCAAAGGATATTTTAGACCACCTTGGTCTTGGCTAACTACGAACCGCATTCCTTCCCACTAGCATCAGAAAACCGGAAACCAAAAATAGCCCATTGAACAAACCGATCAACTTAAAAAGGCCCGGGGTACCCAGCATGTAAAATCCGACCGGGAGGAAGGAAACAACGAAGACCGTGAAAAGGAACGAAGGCTTCTTCTTCCACGCGGACACGCCCCCCACGACGGCAAGGGCCGTCATCGCGGCGGCCATCGCGGAAGCGGCGCCGATTATGGCTTCAGCCGCATAGGGATTGTAACTGACGAAGTAGCCCCAAAAGACAACGGTTCCCACCGCTCCAAGAATTCCGACCAGCCGTCCCATTTCGCTTGTAATTGGTGCCGCCATGAAGGAAGTATAGCCCTGATTGCGCCTAAAAAGGTAGGGTCGAGCCTCCTCACCAAGTAACATCCGGCGTTCCCCACGGCAGTCCGGCGCGTCCCGGTTTTCACTTCTTAGCTTTTTTCTTCATTCCTCTACCTTCCCAGTAGTGGGCGGCCTTGTACTTGCGAACCTTTTCAACATCGCGGACAGTCCAAATCCGGGCTTCGAGGCCGCCGTTCCGTATTCTTCGTGGTTCCTGGATTTTCTCATCAGCCAACCATCGAAGCAGAATCCTCTTGTTGATCTGTAACTCATGCGCCACTTGTTGTGTAGTGTAGGTTCCCATCACTAACCTATGCCACAAGTTTCGGGACTAACCCTGCATCAAGTTATCAACGGGTGCAAGTCGACAGGAGAGCCGACCGACAGGGATTCGCTTCGTTCGGACCTAGAGGAACGGAAAGGGGGACGGCGCGGGCCATTGGTGGCCCCACATAAAACTCTTCTTTGGGCCGTAAAATAGTATAAGGTATGGCGATTGCCAAGCGGAAAGGGCCACTCGCTTCTGGCAAGAATCCAGAGAAGCTTTCTGCTCGCAGAGACGAATACGCAGACATTTCCAGTTGTCGAAGCCTGTACTCCTATTTCCGTTCCGGCAGATCTTGAAATTATCGGGGGAGTGTATGCTACACTCACTGCGTCACACGTAGGGAACGCGCCTTGGGGAAGCAGGCGTGGATGCCTTTGCGATTATGCGCCTGAGGGGACACTCCAGCGTTACAGTTTCTCGAAGATATGTGCACCCGACCTCGCCCGCCCTGGAGCGGGTAGTGGAGCAGCTAGAAGAGTTGAACCGGAAGGCCAACGGTAGCCTGCCGGAAGGCCAAAAACGACAGGCACCCGCTACAATTCCTGCTACACCCAGAAGGCGATTGTCCGTAATTCATTGATGGGCCGTTAGCTCAACTGGCAGAGCAACTGACTCTTAATCAGTAGGTTGAGGGTTCGACTCCCCCACGGCTCACCATCTATCTCTCTCAATCCCAAAGGCTTCCAAATAAGCGAACATTCAGCCCTTTCTTCACTGTGGGGACTTTTGTGGGGACTCAGGCTTGTCCTAGTACAGAGCAAAGACCTGTTCGACCAGGAGGCTAACGTTCGGCATCAGCGGCGGAGATCGAGACACACGAGGGTGTTTTCATTTCGCACATACAGGAATCCGTCGGCGATCGCCGGGTAGGCCCGGACGGTCGGCGGAAGGATCTGGGCGCGTACCAGCGGCCGGAAGGCATCGGGCGACGCTGCGGCCATCACCAGCTCGCCGCTTTCGCGCAGGATTAGCAATCGATCGCCGACGAGCGTGACTGTGCCAGCACGGAACCGATCCTCACTCCAGCGAACCTTGCCCGTCGCCAGCTCGACCGCGCGGAAACTCTGGCTGAAATCCTGACGTCCGTGAAACCCGTACAAATGTCCGTCGTGGTACACACTCGTGGCGTAGTGATTCGAGAGCACCTCGTCGGATGCCCATAGTCCGATGAGCTTCGAACCGTCCACGCGCAGCACCGCCGCACCCGGTCCGTACTCGGCCGACACGAAGATCAGGTCCCCGATTACCAGCGGCGTCGCGACGTTGACCGACGACGCCTGCCGCGCCCGCCACGCCCGCCGAAACTGCACCGTCCCTGTCGCCGGATCGAGGCCGACGAGACCGTTGCGCGTGAGGAAGATCGCGGATCGGCGGCCGACAATCGTCGTGCCGGTCGCCGACGAATAGCTCGCCTCATCGTCGGTGGCCGTCCAGAGCACCTTGCCGCTTTTCGCGTCGAACGCGACGATGCCGGCCCTTCGGCCGCCGATGTTGGCCAGAAGCCTTCCATCCTCGACGAGCGGCGAACCTGCAGCACCGAAATAGCCTTTCGGCACGCTAAATCGCGCCCTGGTGTCTTCGCTCCAGATCCGCTTGCCGTCCGCGAGGCCGATCGCGTGGAGCTGCCCCTCTGCTCCGAACGTGTATATGACGTCATCCACGACGACGGGCACCGCCCGCGGCCCTTCGTCGAACCCGAAATCGTCGCGATACGAGGTGGGATAAGAATACCGCCACTGGCTCGCCCCGGTGCGCGCGTCGAGGGCCTCGACCACTTCGCTGTCGGATACTCGATGAAACAGGATCAGTCGGCCTTGAACGACAACCGGGCCGCTGAACCCGGCGCCGATGGACTTGCGCCAAACCTCACGCGGGCCGCTCGCACCCCAGGTTTCCGCGAGCACCGGGCCCCGTGAGACGCCGTTCCGCTCTGGGCCGAGGAACTGCGGCCAGTCCTCAGCAGCCGTTTGGATCGCGATAGCGAGCGCGACGACAACCAATAACATCAGTTGATGTCGAATGGACATATTCGATTGGAGTCGTATTCGTGATCTGGAATCTTGCTGGTCCCCGCCTTCGAGTTCCATAAAATAAATGCTTTCGGTTGTTATCAAACCACAGACCACATTCTAGCATCAAGGATGCGAAGCGACGTGATCCGCAAGTTCGGCATCCGCGAACTGTTATACGACACCTAGGGCAAATACGCCCAGGCCGAACCGCTCTACCAGCGCTCGCTGGCGATCCGGGAGAAGGCTCTGGGACCTGACCCCATCCCGACGTGGCCATGAGCCTCAACAAAGGGTTACCGGCAGCCAACAAATAGTCTGTGAGGCATGGTGGCCGAAAACATTTCCTTCTGATACGGGGGGATCAATTAGCCAGAAAGATGGCAGCCTCGGATTATCTGTCATGCGTACGCAACTTCGAATTTCTCTGTGGGTGGCGCGCACTGCGGGTGGCGCATACATCGCGCCATTTACGATGAATGATTGCGATGTGGGCGATGGGTGCGAGCAGTCGGGTTAAATCACCACTGATTCACGATAGACGCCAAAGACCTGTCGAAGAGCGTCGGAGATTTCGCCCACGGTGGCGTAGGCTTTGACGGCGTCGAGGATGGGCGGAAGAAGGTTGCGGTCGCTCCGGGCCGCGTCCTCGACGGCTTGCAGCCGGGTTTGTACGCTTGCGGCATTGCGGCGAGCCCGCAAGCGGCGGAGGCGCTCGACCTGCTCGGTTTCAATCTTCGGGTCAATTCGTAGCGGTTCCGGATTGTTCTCCTTTTCCTCTGCGAAGCGGTTGATGCCGACGACGATTCTCTTTCCCGATTCAAGATCGCGTTGGGCTTCGAATGCCGCATCCTGAATCTCCTTCTGGAGAACACCGGCCTCAATGGCGGCCGTCGCTCCACCCATCGAGTCGATCTTTTGCAGCCACTCTTCGGCCTGCTGTTCGAGTTTTGTGGTCAGCGCTTCGATGGAATAGGAGCCGCCGACCGGGTCAACGGTATTCGTCGCGCCGCTCTCGTAGGCGATGATTTGTTGGGTGCGAAGCGCCAGCAGGGCGGAGTCCTCGGCGGGAAGGCCCAGCGCTTCGTCCCTTGAATTCGTGTGGATGGACTGCGCCCCGCCCAGCACCGCCGCCAGCGCTTGCAGCGTCACCCGCACCAAATTATTGTTCGGCTGCTGGGCGGTTAACGTGGACCCGGCGGTCTGCGCGTGGAAGCGGAGCATTTGGGAACGCGGGTCTTTGGCCTTGAAGCGGTCGCGCATCAGCCGCGCCCAGAGCCGCCGTGCGGCGCGGAACTTGGCCACCTCTTCCAGGAAATTGTTGTGGACGTTGAAGAAGAACGAGAGACGCGGGGCGAAATCGTCAACGGCGAGTCCCCGTCGGAGTGCGGCTTCGGTATAGGTGACGGCGTGCGCCAAGGTGAAAGCAATCTCCTGCACCGCCGTCGCGCCGGCTTCGCGCATGTGGTAGCCGCTGACGGAGATCATATTCCAGTTCGGCAATTGTTCGCGGCAGTAGGCGAAGATGTCGATCACCAAGCGGAGCGAAGGCGACAGCGGGTAGATGTAGGTGCCGCGCGCGACGTACTCTTTTAATATATCGTTCTGAATGGTCCCGGCCAGCTTCCTGACATCCGCGCCCTGCTTTTTCGCCACCGCCACATAGAGAGCCAGCAGAATCGCCGCCGTAGCGTTGATGGTCATCGACGTCGAAACCTTTTCCAGCGGGATGCCGTCGAAGAGCCGCTCCATGTCTTCGAGCGAATCGATCGCCACGCCGGCCTTCCCGACCTCTCCCAGCGACTGCGCGTGGTCCGAATCCAACCCGAGCTGTGTCGGCAGGTCGAAGGCCGCTGAGAGGCCCATCTGCCCTTGCGAGAGCAGATAGCGGAAGCGGCGGTTCGACTTGGCCGCGTCGCCGAAGCCGGCGTACTGGCGCATGGTCCACAGCCGACGGCGATACATTTCCGGGTAGATGCCGCGCGTGTAGGGAAACTCGCCGGGCGGGCCCAAGTCAGGTTCCCCTTGAAAGCAGCTTGAAGCTTCAGCGGTGGAGTCTTTGCCGGGCGCTTTAGGTTTCATGCGGGGTCATGATCGGATGGCGCGAGCCTTGAGAAGCGAGTAGAGCGAAAAAATAACCAGGAGAGTTACCGCTCCTACCCCGGCGTACCCGGCGTAAAACATCCCAATGCCTTCCTGGGTATCATTCTGGTAATCCCGCCAAGCCTGGTAGGTCTTATGCCCGACGAAGACGGCCAGCGCGAAGAAGGCGAGGGCTACGGTGATATGGAAGGCACGAAGGGTGCTCAGCCAGGCACGCTGTCCCCAGATCTTCAACTTCGCCATCAATAATTGTTGGAGGATGCGCATATCCGAACCGGGAACCTTTCTTCTCCCACCTATCTTAACGGGAATTGCGGATTTCCTCCAGGGGTTCTTCGCATCGAAAATAGGGAATACGGGATTGTCCCTGCGGCGGGGCTTGGTTATAATCGGCGTTCGACGATTCCATGAAGCCCGAAAAAAATACGGCCAGGAAGTATCTCATCTCGGGGCGAGTGCAAGGGGTCAGCTTCCGTTGGTACGTGGAGGAGCGGGCGCGGCGGTTGGGTTTGGCGGGTACCGTCAAGAACCTCCCGGACGGTCGCGTCGAAGCCTATGCGGTGGGTGAGCCGAAGGTTTTGGATACGTTCAAGGCGCATCTTGAGGAGGGCCCCCGCGGCGCTCACGTCACCGGGGTTGAGGAGACCGAAGAGGCCGTGAACGCCGGCACCAAAGGTTTCGAGATCGAAGGCAGTTGGTGAGGAAGGTGATTTTTCAGTTCGGGAGGAGGCATGGTGGAAGAGCTACGCAAGTTGATCCGGGAAGTGCCGGATTTTCCCAAGCCGGGAATTCTATTTTACGACATTACAACGCTGTTGAAAGATGCGAGAGGACTGCGAACCGCCGCAGATAAACTGGCCGAGCATTACACGGGCCAAAAAGTGGACCGAGTGGTGGGCATCGAAGCGCGAGGCTTTATCTTTGCGCCGCTGGTGGCCTATCGGTTGAACGCCGGATTCGTCCCCGCGCGCAAGCCGAATAAATTGCCGGCGCCGGCCACCCGCGAGACCTATACGCTCGAATACGGTGAAGATTCGCTGGAGATTCACAATGACGCGGTCTCGAAAGGCGAGCAGGTGCTGATTATCGACGACCTGCTGGCGACCGGCGGCACGGCGGCGGCGGCGGTGCGGTTGGTGAAGGCGCTCGGAGGAGAGGTCGCGGGCCTGGGCTTTGCGATTGAGTTGGATTTTTTGAAAGGGCGGGAGAAACTGGCCGGCTGCGACGTCTTCTCTCTGCTGCATTACTCGAAATAGCGGGGTACAAACAGGTTGAAGCAGGGCAAGTTGCAGGAGGGAGCGAAACTTTTTTCGCTTCTTCGTAGGTACCCGTATCGGGATGGACTACCGCCAGCTTCAGCACTTTTTCCAGGAACATGGCCTCCGGCAGTGCTCCTTCGAGCGATGCCGTTTTATTCACAATGGTCTTCGGAACTGCGCGAACGCCGTAGGTGGCCGCCAGGTCGGGAAACTGTGTGGCCTCGACGCAATCGGCGGTGACGTACTCGTTTTCGAGAGCGAATTGTTGAGCCAAGCGCACGGCCTGCGGGCAGTGCGGGCAGTGCGGTCAGGTGGGCGTGACGAAGACTTCGAGGTGCGGAGGTTCGGTGATTTTCTTCAGCACCTCCTTGCTTGCGGGCCCCAGGCCGGAGTCGCCCTTCGAAACCGAAAGAATCGCTTCCACGAGGCTCGAAAACTCATACCCCAGGGGAAATCCGTAGAAACGAATCCCAAAATCTTTTTCCCCTTCGTCTTTTCCTTCCTTACTTTCCTCTCTGCCGGCCACGGCGGTCGAAGGAGCGCGTTCCACCTTCCATGCGGCGGCTTTCTCGCGGTCGATCTGTAGGTTGTAGATCTCGAGCGAAAGTTTTTCCGAAAGCGCGCAAAGCTCTGCGAGCAATTCTCGGGTTTCGCGGGCGTGCTCGACGTTGAGCCCCTGCGTGAAGTGGACCAACTTCACCGGCGAAGACATCTCTTCGAGAACTGTTCGGAGTTGCTGCTGTTGCTCGTCTGAGATAAATGCCACTTTATTTCCCCATGATTCGACTTAAGATTTTTTTCTCTTCGAGATCGGCCGCTGTCGGCCCGTGCTGCCCGGGCTGGGCGGCGCGGGAATTTCGCGGGCAAAGTTTTCGGCGAATACCTGGTATCCCTCGTTGGGAGGAAACAGATGGGTCATCAGCTCCAAGCGCCGGCGAAGCGCCGGGACCGGAAGATCGGAGGGCCCCAGGCGAACCTCGACGTCGTGCCAGAGACCGTGAACGTATTCGGAGAGGGTGCCGGCGAAGGAAGCGGCCAAGTAGTCATCCAGCTTGTCTTTTTTCTCCCGGGTTGAGGCCGCCAGGAAGTTTTTCTTCACCGCCTGCACGTCTTCGTCGATTTCGCCGGGGACGCCGTCTTTCAGCTCCTGTTCCAGGAGCCGGCGGTACTGGGACCGTTCGCCTCGGCTCAACCGTTCCTGCAGGATTTCCCCGATCGCCGCCAGAAGCTCAAATCCCGCATCGTGCGCGTTCGATTCTCGGCAAGCGACGACCACGTGGAGAATCTTGTTTTCTTCAACCCATACCACCGTGTGCGTAGCTCCTTTGGGCTTTTCTTCGCGTACCACGTCCTCTTCCGGCAGGCATTCGATGTAAGGGACGGCCCAGACTCGTGCCGGGGCAAGCCTTGAGGCGACCGGCGCGGGAACGGCGCTGACCGGGTCCCGTACAATCGTACGTTCTTCCGAAGGCGCAAGAAGAATCGCCGAGCAGTATTCCCACTTGTGCTCCAGGTGAGAGACGACGCTCAAGGATTGTCGGACGAATTCACGAACAGGAGCGCCGAATTTCGGTTCAGGTGTCAAGTCCGGATATTCCATAGCCCTCCCCTATGAATGTTTATCGGCATCGGGTGATTTCTCCTTAAAAATGGCTGGAAACGGGGCTTCCCAGTAGGTGTTGATTCCGGCGGCCGGTAATGGTCGCCTCGACCAGGCGGTTCCCCGCCGTATCCTGCTGGGAGAGAAGAACCTTCAGGTAATTGCTGCTTAAGCCTAGCGGACCTTCTCCGGCCTGTCGGTCGAGAGTCAGGACCGAAAGGGTGCGGCCCAACTGCTCTTCCAGGAAGCGGATGTGCTTGGCGGCCACCAGGGCTCGAATCTCCCGGCTTCTCTCCTTCGCCACGCGCCCGTTCACATGGGCCGGCATTTCCCCCGCCGTTGTTCCGGTGCGGAGCGAGTAGGGAAAGACGTGAACGTAGGTGAAAGGAAGCGATTCGATCAACTGCACGCTTTCCCGATGATCTTCTTCCGTCTCGCCGGGAAAGCCGACCATGATGTCGGCTCCGATCGCAGCATCCGGCATCCGCTCCCGGATGGCTTCGATCCGCTCGGCGTATTGGGAAGTCCAATAGCGGCGGTTCATCAGGCGGAGAATACGATTGCAGCCGCTCTGTAAGGGAACATGAAAATGCCGCGCCATGCGGGAGTCCGTGGCGACAAGGCGAATCAAATCGGGCGTCACGTCCATCGGCTCGATGGAGCTGATGCGAATACGCGCCAGGTCGGTTTCGGATAATAACCTCTCCAGTAAACCGACAAAGTTGAGCGAACGGCCCAAGTCCTTCCCATAGCTGCCCAGGTTGATTCCCGAAAGCACGACTTCCCGGTAGCCGGACTTAGAGAGTTGCCGGGCCTGCTCCACGGTTTGCTCCGGCGGCAGGCTACGGCTGTTGCCGCGGACGTAGGGAATGATGCAAAAGGAGCAGCGAGCATTGCAGCCGTCCTGGATTTTGAGTGTGGGGCGTGTCCGTGTGTCGGAAAAGAACGGCTCGCCCAGTAATTTTTTTTGCTCGAATATGTCGCCGACCAGAACCTTTGCTCGCTCCAATTCGAATGGAATTTGGGGGGGAATCGAAGGTTCAGCCTCTTTCCTCGCTTGCAGCTCCTCGAGGGAGACGAACCCGCTGGGCACGTTGCTCGGCCGGAAAAGATCGTGAACCTGTTCTTTATGGGAATTCCCGACGACCCAGGTGACGCCTTCCATTTGGGCCAACTCGTCGGGCGCGCGCTGCGCGTAGCAGCCGGTGACCAGGATCTTGCATTCCGGGTTTTGGCGGTGGATACGGCGGATGATCTGCCGCAACTCGGCATCGGCCCTGGCCGTGACCGTGCAGGAATTGAGCAATGCTACATCGCAGCGGTTCGTCGTGTCGGCTTCCTGCCAGCCTTCGCGGATCATTTCCCGCCGAAGCGTTGCGCCGTCGGCTTGGTTGGCGCGGCATCCGAAGTTGAGAACGCGGAACGAACCCATTAATTGTATTGTATGCGCGAAGGGCCGAAGGACTCAAGTCTTACTCCAGCGAGCCTCACCGTGCGGGTTTCGGTTCCCGGAAAACGGCATCTTATGCTAAGGTAGAATCCTGCGGTGTTCTTCCGCAATCTCCCCCTCCCGTACCCTCGAAGGCGGTTGGGTACCAGACAAATTATAAAAACCGGGCAATATACTAAATCCAGGCAATAGAAAAGAAAGACTGAAAACGGCCTAAGTATTCCCGGCCGGAATTATTAATTCCATGGTTTCAAACGAACGATTTCGGCTCCCGAAAGTTTTGTATCTCTCCTTCGCCCACTTTACGGTGGACTTCTACGCCGGGTTCCTTGCGCCGCTGCTGCCGATCCTCCAGGTCTCCCTGGGGATGTCCATTACTAAGACAGCGTCGTTGGTGACGATCTTCACCCTGACGGCGTCACTGCTGCAAGCGCTCTTCGGCTACCTGTTTGACCGATGGCGGGGAATAAATATGGTGGCTCTGGCGCCGGTCCTGGTGGCTGTTACGGTGAGCCATTTCGGATCCATGAATTCCTACACGTCGCTGGTGCTGTTGATGGTTGCAGGGGGAATCGGCATTGCGGCTTTTCATCCCCATGGGGCGGCGCTTTCGGCGCTGGAAAGCGGCGAGCGTCACGGTGTCGGGATGTCGATCTTTGTTACCGGCGGCAGCGCCGGGGTCGCCGTCGGCGCTTTGGTGGTCGCCCACTTAGTGGAAAATTTCGGGTTGGCCTCCATCCGTTACACGGTAGTCTTTGGTTTGCTGATGGCGATCTTGTTTTGGCGAAAAGTCAGCTATGAGCGGCTGGAAGGAAGGGAGTTGGCGCCGAAGAGTTCCTCGAACCCACTGATCGGTTACGGATTTCTGGTGCTGCTCGGGCTGATGGCGATGCTGCGGGCGTTCATGATCCTTGGGTTCCAGAGCTTCGTGCCGCTCTACTTAGCCAATCAATCGGTCGGGTTGCCCACCATCGGTTGGGTGCTGTTCGCTTTCAATTTGGCCGGGGGAATCGGGGGACTTACCGGCGGCAGTTGGGCCGAGCGCATCGGAGAAAAGGGAGTCGTCTTTGCTTCGTTCCTGCTGCCGATTCCCATGCTGCTGGCTTTCTTGTATTTCGGCAGCAGCATTGCCGGGATTTTCTGCTTCGGGTTAGCCGGTTACACGATCGTCAGCGGTGTTCCGATTCTGATTGCCATCAGCCAGCGGAGTTTTCCCAACCGCGTCGGTGTAACCTCAAGCGTGGTGATGGGCCTCAGTTGGGGGACAGGGGCGATCTTACTGATCCCCATGGGGAAGATCGCCGAGCAAGTCGGCCTCTACAGCACCCTTTGGGGATTGGCCTGGATTGGATTCCCGGCCTTCGCAGTAGCTTACCGGGTCTTTTCGGGGAAGGTGCCGACATCCAATTCCGCATCTCCCACAGCTCCCGAGAATTGGGAGACCCCCAAAAACTTGACTCCTTCCGCCTGAAATATCTTCTTATACGAACTCCGTCTGTCCCGGGATCGCCACCGCCGGCACCGGGAGGTGATCCCAGGCCAGTTTTTCCGGGCCCAGTTTCTGTCCGGAATTCATCGCCTGCTCCCAGGTGACAGCCTTGCCCGAGTAGGCGGACATCCGGCCCATAATGGCGGTCAGCGTACTTTCAGCGAGGGTCTTCAATTCGTTGAGCGTCTTGCCGGAACGGATGCCGGCGATCAGGTCCGTGTGCTCCTGGACGTAAGGGTTGATTTTATCCCCGGCGTATTTCCAGTTTTTCATTCCGGTGATCGAATATTCGTTTACCTGGCAGAAGCCCTTTTTGCCGGTCAGCGCTTCCGAGACGCTGTTCGCGCATCCCGGAATCTGGCGGCACATGCTCATCAGATGCATGCCGTCCGCATATTCATAATCAATCGCAAAGTGGTCGAAGATGTGGCCGTACTCAGGGCCGGTACGCTGCTGACGTCCGCCCAGGCCGACGGCCCGGACCGGATGCGCTTCCTTGGCCCAGTTCACCACGTCCAGGTTGTGGACGTGCTGTTCGACGATGTGATCGCCCGAGAGCCACGTGAAGTAGAGCCAGTTCCGCAGTTGCCACTCCATATCGGACCAGTCCGGCTGCCGAGGTTTCATCCACAGCCCGCCCGTGTTCCAGTAGCAGCGGGCAGCCAGGATATTCCCGATGGCGCCGTCCTGTACCCGCTTCAAAGTTTCGATGTAACCGGCCTGGTGGTGGCGCTGCGTGCCGACCACGATGTTCAAGTTTTTCTTTTTCGCTTCTTCGTAGGTAGCCAGTACGGAGCGGATGCCGGACCCGTCCACCGCTACCGGTTTTTCGCAGAAGAGGTTCTTCCCCGCCGCGACTGCTGCCTTCAGATGTTCGGGGCGGAAAGCAGGCGGCGTGGCCAGAATGATGTAGTCCACGTCGCTCGCGATCACCTTTTGATAGGCATCGAAACCTACGAAGCGGCTCTCCTCGGGCACCTCGACGCCCGTGCCGGCTTTCTCCTGGAGCGTCTTCAGGCTCCGGTCCAATCTGTCCTGGAAGGCGTCGGCCATGGCGACGAGCTTCACGCCCTGGGCGGAATGGATGGCGTTGTCGGCGGCCCCGGTGCCGCGTCCGCCGCAGCCGATGAGGCCGACTTTTATCGTATCGCTTCCCGCTGCATACGCGCCGGGAGCGAGGCTCAATTTCGTGGCGACGGCGCCGCCGACGGCCGCCAGGGTGGAATGTTTCAGGAAATTTCGACGTGTGGGAGTTGCTTTTTTGTCGGACGGGTTCATACTCTGATCCTCCTCGGGTGAGTGATGGAGCGTTACCGAGTCCTGCCTGTCTGAATGGATTGGATGGCTCTTCCGCTTTTCGGGCGTAAGGACCGTTGCTACTCTAAATCATTTTATCCGGGAAATCCAAGTGGTAAAAAGAGGTCGCGGGCCTGATCAATCGTACTTTTTAACCTGCGACTGATGCCCGCGCAGGTTCTCCTGCTGCTCGAGGGGCCGCACAATGCGGAACCCGGCAAAGATCGCCTCCGTATGCCACCAGATGCTTTGCGGCAACTGCGGGTCCCGCTGGCTCCACATCACCTCGGAGGCGCGCCGCGCGGCCGAGCGAAGCAGCGCAGCTTCATCGTACCAGGAGCCTCCTCGCACCACGTGCGGGTACTTCTCCTTGGTCGGAATCAGCACCGGTTCGAGGACGGCCGTACTGAGGTCGAACTTTTCGTAGTAATCTTTTTCGTAAAGGTCCAAGACCCACTCGGCGAGATTACCGTGCATGTCGTACAAGCCCCAAGGGTTCGGTTTCTTCCGGGCGACCTTCTGCGGTTGGCCCTCGGAGTTTTTCGCGTACCAAGCATAGTCCCCCAATTCTTTGGCGTTGTCGCTGAACTGGTAGGCCGTCTTCGTGCCCGCGCGGCAGGCGTATTCCCACTCGGCTTCGGTCGGCAGACGATATGCTTTTTCTGTTTTCGCCGAAAGCCAGCGGCAGTACTCCATGGCGGCGTGGTGCGTCATGGAGATGGCCGGTTGTCCGCCGCGTCCGAAGCCGAACGTCTCATCGGTATAAGGAGGCGTCGGGCGGCTGACGGCGTCGGCGGCCTTTTCCCACTCCGACTGCTCGGCCAGGCTCACTCCCTGCCGTTTCTTTTTATAGAGGTCTTTGCTGAAGGCGTACTCGTCGTACTGCTCCCAGGTGATCTCCGTCTTGGCCATCCAAAAAGGCCGGAGGGCGACCGGATGTTGAGGACCCTCGTCCTCCGCGCGCCCGGCCTCATTTTCGTGGCTCCCCATTGGGAAAACTCCGCTGCCGGTGATGGGCACCATTTCAATTTGAATGTCGGTTCCCGGAATGGTCTCCGTATATGGTCGCAACTCCACCGAAGCGTCGGAAGCGGATTGTTCATCCGCGGAAACTGAAGATCGGCCTGTGCAGGCCGGGAACCCGGCGGTAATTATGATGCTGAGGATTACGGCCAACCCAGCGAATCGTTTCACGAATCATACTCCATACGAAATGGGGCTCCTTATGGAATCGGGCGCCCCGCCTGGATTTGTCCTACTTTGATAGGATAGAGAAAGAGCGTCGCCGTCGAGGTTGGAAATGCGGATTTTCTTCAGCTCGCTTTTCTGTTTCACTCTTGCGGTACCGGTCTTTTCCGCCCCGCCCGAGCTTCACCGTTATGAGTTCGCCCAAGTTCACATGGGCACGCGCTTCCGCATCGTCCTCTACGCCGCGCAAAAGGATGCTGCGACGAGAGCGACGGCTTCCGCCTTCCGAAGAATTTCTCATCTCGATCATACCATGAGCGATTATCGGCCCACGAGCGAGCTGATGTGTTTGTGCGCGAAATCCGGTACGGGCCCTATTAAAGTTAGCGAAGAACTCTTTTACGTTCTGGAGCGCTCGCAGAACTTGGCTCGCCGGACCGAAGGCGCGTTCGACGTTACCGTCGGCCCGGCGGTCAAGCTCTGGCGAGAGGCGCGGCGCGAGCGCAACCTGCCCGACGCGAAACTTTTAACCGAAGCCATGGCGCGCGTCGGCTACCGGCACATGCAGCTTGATGCGAAGACGCGTACGGTTCATCTGCTTCAAGAAGGAATGTCACTTGATCTCGGCGGCATCGCCAAGGGTTACGCCGCCGATGAAGCCTTAAGGGTCTTGAAGAGTCACGGCATTGAACGTGCGCTGGTCGATGCGGGAGGAGACGTGGTGGTGGGGAAGGCCCCGCCGGGGAATCTGGGATGGAAGATCGGCGTCGCGCCGCTGGGGGCAATACAACTTCCGGAGTTCCAGTCGGAGTCCCAATCATCGGCACGTACCATCATGCTGGAGAATGCTTCCGTCTCCACTTCAGGCGATGCCGAGCAGTTCTTGGAGATCGACGGCAAACGCTACTCGCACGTCCTCGACCCCAGGACCGGCGTGGGCGTGCTCGGGCCGCGCGGCGTGACGGTGATCGCGTCGTCCGGAACCCTCTCCGACGCTTTGGCCACCGCCGTCAGCGTCCTCGGCCGAAGGGAGGGAAGGGCTCTGATTGAATCCTTCGAGGACACCTCAGCGCTCTATGTTCAAGCGAGCGAAGCGGGCGGTTCGATTCAAGGGTTCAACTGGAACTTTCCCGCCTCGACATCTCTTTCAGGCAATCAGCTCTTCTGCCCGCCGGGAGCGGCTGCTTTGGCGTTATCCAAAATTTCCCGAATCCCGCCGAGCGAGCTGAGAATGCCGCTGGCCTCGAACGGCAGGAAAATTTTCGTCGCCTGCCCGCCGGAAATTTTCACGAGCGATTCCAAGTATTTCAGAGCAATCAGGTAATTGGCCGGGTTGGCCTCGCCCAGCCCCTTGCGGACTAAGTTGAGGGCTTTGGCCTCCGCTTCGGCGATTTTCAGGCGGGCCTCGGCCAGGCCTTCGGCTTCGAGAATGGTCGAGCGCTTTTTACCTTCCGCGTTGGCGATGGCGGCTTCGCGTTCGCCTTCGGCCTGGAGAATCGCCGCCCTTTTGGTTCCTTCCGATTCGGTGACGACGGCGCGACGTTCGCGCTCGGCCTTCATCTGTTTGGCCATGGCCTCGCGGATTTCGCGCGGCGGCTCGATGTTCTTCAGCTCCACGCGGTTGACCTTCACGCCCCACTTATCGGTGGCTTCATCCAGTATGTCGCGCAGTTTCGTGTTGACGGTTTCGCGCGATGTAAGCGTTTCGTCGAGCGCCAACTCGCCCATGACATTTCGCAGCGAGGTGACCGTCAGTTGGTGGATGGCGTTTCCCAAGTCGACGATCTCGTACATGGCCCGAGACGGATCGGTAATCTGGTAGTAGACGACCGTATCGACCTGCATGGTGACGTTGTCGCGGGTAATCACAGGTTGCGGAGGAAAATCGATCACCTGCTCGCGCAGATCCACGAAGACTGACCTCCGACCCATCATCACAAAAGGCCGGATCGAATCGAAAAACGGCACGATAAAATTTACCCCGCTGCGAGCGAGCATATGGAATTTTCCCAACCGTTCGACCACTTGGACGGTAGCTTGTTGAACGATTTTAATCCCCATCATGGCGATAATGAACACCACGACCAGAAGTACAATCAGAAATAGTGGTTCCATGAGTTTCCTCCTAAGCAGATTTTACCCGAACCTTGTTTCCCACAACTTCCAGCACTTCGACTATTGTGTCCTTCTCAATGACGGCGTCGTCATCGCAGACGGCCGCCCAGTTCTGGCCTGTTACTTTCACGTTGCCGGGCTTCAGGTTGCCTTCGATTTTCATAATGACGATGCCTTGGAGTCCCACAAGCGCATCGACGTTGGTTGGAGTGCCGGCGGGGCTCTTGAGCAGCCGGCTCTTGAGGATCGTGCGCGAGAAGATCAGCAGCAGAAGAGAGGAGGCCAGGAACCCGCTGAACTGGACTCCCGTCGAGTATTCCAAATATGCAAGAACGGCGGCCAGAAAGGCTCCGATTCCGAACCAGAGAAGAAAGAAGGCGGGAAGCACCATTTCGGCTACGACCAGGATAAGGCCGATAATCACCCATCCGTGCCACGTCTGGAATTCGTCGAACCAGCCGGCTTGTTCGGTGGCCTCCCTTGCCTCTTTCAGGTTCTCTTCACTCAATTGGAGGTTGTATTTTTCGAGCAGCGCCTCCAGAGTTTCCACCTCCGCGGATGCCAGCTTCAATTCCAAGGCTTCCTTGGTGGTTAAGGTCAGCAGCTTCCCCTTTTCGGTCACGCCTTCGATTTCGACGTCAATGTCGACCATTGCTTCGGCCAGCTCGGCCGGATGGTTGCGGCTCTCGGCGGTGGCCTTCATCTCCTTGCGGACGTAGCTGACGATCTTCTCTCCCGCCTCCTTGGGACCGGACCAAGTCATCCGCAGGGGGGCCGCCGCGCCGATGGTCGCCCCTGGCGCGACCACGATTTCATGGGTGGCCAGCGCAATCAGAGCGCCGGCCGAAATGGCGCGTTTGTCGATATAGCCGATGGTCTCGAATTTCGATTCGAGGATTGCGTCGCGGATTTTGACGGCGGCTTCCAGGTCCCCGCCGAAGGTGTCGATCCTGATGATGACCACCTCAGCGTCGGCCTTGGTGGCCTGCTCCAGGCCTTTGCGGATGCGGTTCGAAAGGGAACCGTCGACGGAGCCTTCGGCGGAGATGAGGTAGGCTTGGCGCGGAGCAGAGGCCTGGGCGGGAGTCTTTTCCGTCTCCTGCTCGGTTTCTTGCGCCCAAAACCATGTCGGCGCCGCGATGAGGCCCCATACCATCCAGAGTGCAATCTGCCGGAGAACGATCCGCTTTAGGAGCACAATTAACCTCGGGTGAAGAGACGTGGTTCTGTGTTCATAGCGAGAGGAGATTTCCGTTCCGAACTAGAGTAATCTTCCGCCTTCTGTTCGTCAACAGCAAACCGTAAAAGCCGCGGTGTCTGCGGGTGAATTGACAACCCCCCCTTGCTCCGTGTTAGCTTGCCTGAAGAGGTTGACGAGAACGTATGGGTATACCTTCCGGGAAAGGGACCTCCTCATAAATGCCTCCCATGGACCGATTCTTCTTTGATACCTACGGACTGATTGAAAGGGACCTCGAAAGCTATCTCGCCGTCGCCTTGGAGGGCGGGGGAGACTACGCGGACCTCTATTTCGAGTGCACCACGACTTCCTCGTTTCAGGTGGATGAGTCGCTGGTCAAGAGCGCCACGGAAGGCGTTTCGCTCGGCTGCGGCATCCGCGTCGTCGCGAGCGAGCAGACCGGTTACGCCTATACGGACGACCTCTCCCCGGAACGCCTCCGTAAGGCCGCCGGCATCGCCGCGCACATCGCGCAGGGACCCTCGAAGGTTCACTCCGTGGGATTGGCCGCCTCCGGTGCGCCGCACGATTTCTATCCCGTGCCGACGCCCTCCGTAGACCGCGAGCTTCAGGATAAGTTGGAGCTGGTCCGGCGCGCCGACAGCGCCGCGCGCGCCTATGATGCGCGCATCAAGCAGGTACGGGTGGGTTATGCCGATCAAGTGCGGCACGTGCTCATTGCGAATTCGGCCGGGCAATTGATTACCGATCATCAACCGCTGCTGCGCCTCTCGGTCTTCTGCATTGCACAGTCGGCGAAGGACGGCGCGAACCGGCAGTCGGGCACCGGCGGCGGCGGCGGGCGCGTGGGCCTGGAGTTTTTCTACGGCGAAAAGTCGCCCGAGTATTTCGCCCAAGAGGCGGCGCGGCAGGCCGTGACTCAGCTCGACGCCCGCGAAGCTCCGGCCGGGGAGATGGAAGTGGTGCTCGGTCCCGGCTGGCCGGGGATTCTTTTGCACGAAGCCATCGGGCACGGCCTGGAGGCCGATTTCAATCGGAAGAATCTTTCCGCATTCAGCGGACGCATCGGGCAGCGCGTGGCATCGGACATCTGCACGGTGGTCGACGACGGCACCATTCCCCACCGCCGGGGCTCGTTGAACGTGGACGACGAAGGCACGCCGACGCAGAAGACGGTGTTGATTGAGAAGGGCATTCTGCGCGGCTACCTGCAGGACAAGCTGAGCGCCGGTCTTGTGGGGTCGCCTTTGACCGGCAACGGCCGCCGCGAAAGCTATGCGCACATTCCCATGCCGCGGATGACGAATACCTACATGCTGGCCGGGGAGTCGACGCCGGAAGAGATTATCCGTTCCGTGTCGAAGGGAATCTACGCTGCGCACTTCGGCGGCGGGCAGGTGGACATCACGAACGGCAAGTTCGTCTTTTCGGCCTCGGAAGCCTATTTGATTGAGAACGGAAAAATCACCGCGCCGGTCAAGGGCGCAACGCTGATCGGCGACGGCCCCAGGGCACTGACGCTGGTGACGGCGGTGGGAAACGACCTGAAGCTGGACGAAGGCGTCGGCACCTGCGGCAAGGAAGGCCAGAGCGTGCCGGTGGGCGTGGGATTGCCGACCATCAAAATCAGCCGCATGACGGTGGGCGGCACCGGCAGGTACTCTTAAGCAGGCCTGGGTAGGCCGGGCTGGACAGCCCCCCCACTCTCGAACGACGGCCGGGAAAGGCTGTTCTACCCCACCCCCTCTATTTGGATTAGCGTAGACGGAGCCGTAATGCTTTGCTTCCTGTGTCGCTTATTTTGGTAGCGCAACTCCAGCTCCATGAAGGAATTTTCAATGAAAAACGGGTCTGCGGAAAATATCGCCCAGGACGTCGTGAAGAGGGCCGTAAAGGCCGGGGTGAGTGGGGCGGAAGTTATGGTGCGGGAAGAAGAGGAGTTTTCCACCACCGTACGGCTGGGAAAGATCGAAATCTTGAAGGAGGCGGCCTCGAAGGGACTAGGTTTGCGCCTGCTGTGGGGTACCCGGAGCGCGAGCTCTTATACCAGCGATTTCTCTCCTGCCTCACTCCAGCGGCTGGTGGAACGGACCGTAACGATGGCAAAGGCAACCTCCGAAGACCCGGTCGGCGTATTGCCGGATAAGGAATGGATGGCGGGCGAGGTGGAAGACTTGGGTCTCTACTGGCCCGACGTGGCGGAACTTGAAACCGATAAGAAAGTGGAGTTGGCGCGGCGGGCCGAGGAAGCGGCTCTCGCAGCCGACAAGAGGATTACCAATTCCGAGGGCGGGTCCTTCGAGTCCGGCGTGGGCAGGCGGGTGCTGGCAAACTCGCTGGGATTCGTCGGTTCCTATCGTTCTTCTTCTTGCTGGGTGACGGTGACGCCGCTGGCCGAGCAGGACGGCAACAAGCAGCGCAACTACTGGTATTCGGTCTCGCGTTCGCTGCGGGATTTGGAAGAACCGGAAGCGGTGGGACGCAAAGCTGCGGAGCGTGTTTTGCGCCGGCTGGGCGCGCGAAAAGTCGAGACCTGCCAAGTGCCGATTATTTATGACGCCGAGACGGCGCGTTCGATTGTCGGGCACATGTTTGAGGCGGCGCGCGGGGATGCCGTCTATCGCAGCGCATCTTTCTTGACGGGGAAGTTGGGAGAGAAACTCGGCCCCGAGTGGCTTACGATATGGGACGACGGCCTGCGGCCCGGCGGGTTCGGCTCGCGGCCGTTTGACGACGAGGGCGTGAAGAGCCGCGTGACGCCGCTGGTGGAGAAGGGCGTGCTGCGCAACTACCTTCTGAACTGCTACAGCGCGCGGAAGCTGGGCCTGAAGACCACGGCCAATGCGCGGCGGGGCCTTTCCGGGCTGACCTCGGTGGGGCCGAACAATCTCTACCTGGAGCCGGGCACGCGCTCCCCGAAAGAGATGATCCGCTCGGTCGATCGCGGGTTCTACGTGACGGAGCTGATGGGCTTCGGCTCGAACATCGTCACCGGCGACTACTCGCGCGGCGCGGCGGGACTCTGGATTGAAAAGGGCGAGCTGACCTTTCCCGTCGAAGAAGTGACCATCGCCGGGAACCTGAAACAGATGTACATGAACCTGGAAGAGGTCGGCAACGACCTGACGTTTCGCGGCTCGACGGCTTCACCGACGTTGCTCATTACCGGCATGACCGTTGCCGGGACGTAACCATACCTGGGTACCCATCCGAAATTTTCTGCCCGCCTCGCCTACTTATGATGCCTGTGATGTCGGAAGAAAAACGTATTCCTGTTCCGTTGCTGGCCGCCGGGGCGCTGCTCCTGCTCTTTCTTGTATTGCTCGGAATTCATGCGCTCCTTCGCCCGGAGGAGAATGCCGCCGAACTCGAAGAGCGCGTGCTCAATAAACCGCAGCTTGAAGCGCTCGGCCGGATCGAATTTCTCAATCCCAAGATGAGCGCGGCGCGGAATATGCTGGGGATCGTGGTTGTCTATATGGACATGGAGATTGTCAACCGGGGGTGACCAGCCGATTCGGATGCTGGAAGTGGAATTGGAATTTCACGATTTGCAGAACCAAGTGGTGCACCGCGACACGGCGCGGCCGGTCCGTCCGCCCGTCACGCCGCTGGGAGCGGGGGAGTCGCGCGAGACGCGGTTGGCCTTCGACCCGCTGCCGCCCGCGTGGGACCGCCGCCCGCCGAAGATTATTCCTTTCTATGTCGAGTTGGGGGAGCGGTAGGTTGATTTTTTCTCCCCATCCTCTCCCTTCGGGAAAGGATGGGGCACCCTAGGAGTGAACTGATGAAGATTAGGGATATCGGTACAGTCATTGCGGAATGAGAGCTGGAGGGAATAGAAAACGACAAGCCCTGCAAGGTAATAATTAGATTCGGCAAGCCATACCTGGATGAAGACGATGACGGATCTTGCTGGTACTGCCCTTTCAGTATTACGTCTCCGGCTGGTGAGCGCCTCTCTTATAGTGGCGGTTTCGACTCGTTACAGGCCTTGGGGTTCGCCATCATAATGGTAGAATCAAACCTAAAGTCATATTATTCCGACCTGGAATTGAAGTGGGGTGGTGAAGACAATCTGGGACTCTCTTTCTCTCTCTCTCTCTCTCTAACTATACGTCATAGGTGTGCCATCCTTGGCGTGGTCAAGGATGGGGGGGAAATGAATTGAGACAACGCACACATCCCTATGGGATGTATAACCCACCCCGCGTTTTCTGGGTACAACACTTCCGTGAGATTTGACTCTCTCCGGTTCGAACAATTACTGCTACAAGGGGTCTACACACCTTAGCCGCACCTTTCTCCTGGGATATAAATACCGTTGCGGCATCGTGGGAGAAATTGACAAGAGGGGAGGAGATGTGGTTTACTTCTAGCCAACAATTTGCAGTTCCCTATTTCTGGAACAGGAATCTAAAGGAGGTAGCCATGAAAAGCATGGTGTTTCTCGCAGTGTCCGTATTTCTTGTCCTCATGGTGGGGTGTTCGGAGCCGACCGAGCCGACCGAGCCGACCGAGCCGACCGAGCAGACCGAGCAGACCGAGCCGACCGAGACCGAGCAGACCGAGAGACCGAGCGACTGAGCAGACTGAGCAGACTGAGGAGGCTGAAAAGACAGATAAATAACTCATCTTTGCTACCGAGCCCACCGCCGATAATGACTAGGTCAAAGAAGGACCGCACCTCATGGTCCTGGTGCCGAATGCAGAGACTCTTGAGGGGCTTTCCACGGACATGGCGGATCCTGTCTACGTGATGTGGAAGGGCACACTGTACGCCCACATCATGGTCAAGATCGCAGGAGACAAGTAGGGCTGTAGTGGGAATTTCCGGCGGGTGGCGCATACATCGCGCTCTTTACAATGTCCATGAGTGCGATGTGTGCGGTGGGTGAGGCGTGCCCAGGCGACCCTCTTTCCTAAGTTTTTCCTTCAGCGTCCCAATTCCAGGCGGCGAGTGAGAGACGCGGGGAGGTGTGCCTGACGCATCTTCTCCTGTGTCTTGGGCGGGTCGTAAGGGGTGCGGATGTATTCGATGCGGTGCTCGTCGGTGTCGAACAGGGCGAAGCCGGCGCGCCAGTCGCCGTCGCGGGGCTGGCCGACCGAGCCGGGGTTCACCAGGTAGCGCGCTCCCTCGTTAATGCTCAGTTGGGAGGAAGCCACGCCCTCTTCGGGAATCCAATGGATAGCGTGGAAGATCCGGTCCTTCGTCCACATAAAGCCTCCCAGAATGTGCGTATGACCGAACAGGCCCAACTGCGAGGGCATCTCCTCCAGGCTGGGAAGCGCCTCGCCGGGTCCGGCCCGTAGCCGACTAAGTCGCCGAGACAAATGACCTTGTCATACCGCCCGGCGGCCAGCTTTAAGGATTCCGTCAGGGCCTCCAGGTTGCTGTGAATGTCGCTTAGGATCAGATATTTCAATCTGCCGCCGATTCCTCAAAAAACTTTCCGAAATTTAACCTAACATCATAATATAAAAAAAGCCGCCGCGGCGCGCTGAATTTTTTCGGGACGGCGGATTTCCCCGGCCCGGGCTCAAGCGGCCGGGTAATTACCCAACAGTTTATATCGGCTGGTCTTGGCGGAAAGTTGCTGCAAGACTTTGGAGATTTCCGGCGCCTGCGTATTCCCCTTCAAGTCCAAGTAGAAGACGTACTCCCAGGGCCGGCCCGGGATCGGCCGGGATTCGAGCTTCAGCAGGTTCAAGCGTTTGTCGGCAAACAGCTTCAACGCCAGCTGCAGCGCGCCCGGCTCGTTCTTGGTGGTGAACAGGAGGGAGATCTTATTGCACTTTTCATGCACATTCGGCTGCCGCGCCAGGATGAAGAAGCGCGTGTAGTTTTGCGGATTGTCTTCGACGGACTCGGCGATGACCTGCATATCGTAAGCCTTTGCCGCCTCCCGCGAGGCGATGGCCGCGCCGTCCATCAACTCCTGGTCGCGGATCATTTTGACCGAACCGGCCGTGTCATAGGTCTGGTAGAGAGTCCATTCCGGATGCCCGCGGAGGAAGCGGTCGCACTGTCCGGCGGCTTGCGGGTGAAGGTAGAGCCGCTTGATCTGGTCCATCCTCACGCCGCGATGGGCGATCAGGTTGTGCGAGACACGCAGCTTCAACTCCCCAATGACGGAGACGTCGAATTCCATCAACAGGTCGTAATTCTGGAAGATGGACCCGGTCAGCGAGTTCTCAAAGGGCAGAACGCCATAGGAAGCCTCCCCGGCGACCAGCTTCTCGAAGACTTGCCGGAAGGTAGGATACCCCTCGGTGGTCACCTCACCGAAGAAGGACCGCGAGGCTTTTTCGCTGAAGGCGCCCGGCTCTCCCTGGTAGGCCACCTCGACTTTCTTGCCGTTGACGACGATGGGTTCCTTCGCTTGCTTGTAGCTGAGCTCGAGTTCGCGGCTGACCACCGGCGCCATCGATTGCAGTGACTTCAGCAGCCGCTCCATCTGCGGGAAAGTGAGCGATTGCGGGCCGTCGGAGGCGGCATGCTCGGGGTCCGGGTGGACCTCGACCATCAGGCCGTCGGCTCCCGCGCCCAGCGCCGCCAGCGACATCGGCAGCACGTAGTTCCGCACACCGGTACCGTGGCTGGGGTCGACGATCACCGGCAGATGGGTCAGTTCTTTGAGCACCGGCACGGCGTTCAGGTCGAGCGTGTTCCGCGTCTTATTTTCAAAGGTGCGGATGCCGCGTTCGCAGAGCATCACGCGGGGATTCTTGCCCATGATATATTCCGCGCTCATCAGCCATTCGTCGATCAGGCAGGCAAAGCCGCGCTTGAGCAACACGGGCTTGTCGACTTCGGCAACGGCTTTCAGCAGGTCGTAGTTCTGCATATTGCGCGCGCCGATCTGCAGCACGTCGGCGTACTTGGCCACCATCTCAACCTTATCGGGCGTCATCACCTCGGTGACGATTTTCATGCCCGTCAGGTCGCGCGCCTCAGTCAGGATTTTCAGGCCCTCTTCGCCTAGCCCCTGGAACGAGTAGGGGGAGCTGCGCGGCTTAAAAGCGCCGCCCCGCAGCCAGCAGACTCCCATGGCGGAGAGCTTGCGGGCCGATTCGAGCATCATGTCGCGGTTTTCCACCGTGCAAGGCCCGGCTATGACGATGAATTGCGGTCCGCCGACCAGCGTATTGCCCACCTTAAGGTGAGGCGAAAGGCCGGATTCCTTTGCGCAAAGCTTGTAAGGCTTGGAGACGCGCAGGACTTCGATGACAGCCGGGTGCATCTCAAACTCCGCCTCGTCGAATGTCAGCTTTCCAATGGCGGCGATGACGGAGCGCTCTTCGCCCCGCAGCGTTCGCGTCTCAACGCCGAAGTCGTGGAGCTTGGCCTCCAGTTCTTCGATCTCTTTATCGGAAACGTCGCTTCGTAATACCAAAATCATGATTTCCCTCCAGAAAATCCGAATAAGAACGATATGAAGAAAGAGAATGAATTGAAAGTGAAAAAAGGAGCCTTTACCGCCACAAGACGGTCAATCGAGCGAACGTAAATCGAAGGACCAATCGTTGGATCACAATAAACCCATTCTACGTTCAACCGGCATCGAATGCAAGCGGGAAGGGGTGTGCCGGAACCGGTGGGAATCAAATTTCAACTTGACTTGGCACTCTGAATCCGGTAGAAGTTCCCTCGAAGCCCATAATCGAACCATCTCAACTGGAGCAAGATAGGGGGCGAGTGAACAGTTGGCTGAAATAAGGCTGCATGAGGGGGAGAGTTTGGAAAATGCTCTCCGCCGTTTCAAGCGTAAAGTTCAGCAAGAAGACATCATTAAGGAAGTCAAGCGACATTCTTATTACTTGAAACCGGGCGCCAAGAAACGCGTGAAGCAAGCGCTGGCCCGGAAGAGATTGCGCAAAAAGTCCCGCTTCAATCGAAACAGCAGATAATCCTAAGAGGATAGACAGCGGGTTCCTGCCGCCGTCGGGCTTCTCAATGTCTTTCACACTCGCAGGTTGAGGGGGGGTATCCGCCTTCTGCGGTGAGGCTTACCTAGGGAGGGTCTCATGGAGTATCGCGATCGAGCGTTGACTTGTATAATTTGCGGTTCGGAATTTCTTTTCACCGTCGGGGAACAACTCTTCTTCGCCCAGAAAAGTTTCCGAAACGAACCGAAACACTGCAAAGCATGTAAAACTCACCGGAACAAAACTCTCGGCAACGGAAATTCGCGCCGAGAAGAGACGGGTATCGTGTGCTCTCAGTGTGGCCGGGAGACCACGGTCCCGTTCAAGCCGACCCAGGGGCGGCCGGTTTTCTGCCGTGAGTGCTTTGACCAGCGTTGTACTTCAGCGCCGGTCCCGGCCTAACCGCCGCCCCACTGCAGGGTGAACCGGCCCACAATTTTTTGCTTCGACCCGGTTCGGGAGAAGGTTCTCGGCTCAAAAGAGCCTGTCATTCGTCCGATCAGGGAGCTACAATGAGCGCCGTGCACTCCGAGTGGAGAGCGCGCCGCGAGGTCCGGGCCATGTTCTGGTGGGATACCCTGATCGAATCTCAGCTTACCGTCAGCAAATTTGTCGCTCCCGAGGACCAAGCGGAGGTTTCGAAGATCAGGGTCACCTGTTTCCTCAGCCTTCAGACCGACGAAGACCTGCCTTTCGAATCTTCCCAGCAGATGGCCCGAGCGTGGCGGGAAGCCGGCATCCATCACCACCGTTGTCCCATTCAAGACTACGCTCCCCAGCCTCTGGGAGATGCCCTGCCGTCTGCCGTTGAAAAGCTCCGAGAACTGATCGAAGCCGGCCACCACGTGCTGGTCCACTGCACGGCGGCGATCAACCGTTCTCCCACCGTGGCGGCGGCCTACCTGATGCGATACCATGAGTATTCCAAGCAAGAGGCCCTTGCCCGTTTGCGGCGGGAGCGGTTTGACTGCATTCCTTATGAGGAACTTTTGGAGGACCGTCCGGCCTAGGCGCTGCCCGAAGAGTTTGCTTCGGATTCCTTGAAGAATTTTCCCAGGTCCCCTAAAATCACTGCGTGGTGGAGGGAGAGCGATACATGGGCGGTCACGGATGGAACGACGTGAGGTTGGGTTGGATGGCGCCGGTGCTGGCCGCCTGCGTGTTCGGCTGCACGGACTCTTCCCGGACGGGCCAGGAGGTCTGGGCTCGGGTCAACGGAGAGTACATCTACCGGGAGGACGCCGAAAGGTATTATCGCTTCGGGTTGCTGCGAAGCCTGCAGGTCCGCACCATGGAGGAGGCGGCCGGGTTCAAGCTGAGCGTGCTGAACGAGATGATTACGAATGAGATTCTGGTTCAACAGGCCGCCAAGTCGGGCATTGAGGTTTCCGAACTCAACGTCGACTCACGGATGGCTGAGCTGCGGAATCCGAAAGAACCTGATGAGTTCGAGCAAGATCTGCAGCAGAAGGGATTGACGTCGGCCGACGTGCGCCGGGAAGTGCGGCGCCGGCTTTTGATCCGGGAGCTGCTTGAGCGCGACGTGACTTCGAAGATCGGCTTCCGGGAGAACGAGATCGCCGAATACTACCAGCGGAACCAAGACCAGTTCGACGTGCCGGAGACCGAATACTATTTGGCTCAAATTCTTGTAACCCCTCGCAGCGACCCGCAAGTTCACAACCTCAAGAACGACGACGCCGCGAGCTACTACTCGGCCACGCAGAAGATACGAGCCCTCCAGGCCCGGATTCGCGACGGGGAGAGCTTTGCCAAAGTGGCCGAAGAGTATTCCGAGGACCCCAGTACGTCGGGTGCCGGAGGCGTGCTGGGCTACGTCCGTCCCTCCGCCTTCGATCTCAATCCTGAGCTGCGGTTGCTGAAGTCCGTGATCACTTCTCTGAAGGTGGGAGAGGTTTCCCGCGTGGTGCAGACCAGGCGCGGCTACTACCTGGTGAGGTTACTCGCCAAGCAGGATCCCGGCCGCAAGGACCCCTCCGACCCGGAAACCCGCGCGACCATCGAAAAATCCGTTCGTAATCAGAAAGAGCAACTGCTGAAGACGGCCTACCTGGAACAGTTGCGGAACCGCGCGGAAGTTGTGAACTACTTGGCGGAGAAGATCATCGACTCCGGCGCCGATTGGTCGGCGATGAACTAGACCGGCTCCACTTCAAATAACTTTTGTCCCGTCTCGACCGACGTCCCCTCCGATACGAAAATCTTTACCACGCGGCCCGCTTGGGGTGCGGGGATTTCGTTCTGCATCTTCATAGCTTCGATGACCACCACACCGGCGCCGGCCTGGATTTCCTGACCTTCTTCCGCCAGTACGCGGACGATCCTTCCCGGCATCGGAGCCGAAATCTCTCTCTTCCCGTCGCCATGCGCGAAGGCGGGCGAAGAGGATTTTCGATCACGCGGGTCGACGATGATGACGCGGAACTCCTTGGGGCCCAGAAGAACCCGGTAGCCATCCGGTTTCTTTTCCACGTGAGCCTGGTAGGAGCGGCCCTCGATCAGCAGGGAGAAGACGCCCGGCCCCACCTCGACCCAGTCGGCCTCATGCTGCCGTCCGTCCCACGCGGCCCGCAGACGATTCCCCTCAATTTGCAGTTGAATTTCGCGAGGCTTTTCCGTGTTAAGGAGTGCGAGGAGCTTCATATTAAATTCTTGGCCGGCCGGGTGTGCCTCCGCGAAGTTGGGCTTGTCGTCCGGAGGTTTTCCACCGGCTTGCTTGGGTTTTCGATGTGGGTGTGGACGTTGAACTCTTGCTGCGCCACGCTTGTAAGCACGCCGCCAGCAGCGCCGCCGTCTCCTGCTCGGTTTCCGCCTCTTCCACTTGTTCCGAATATTTTTCGAGAAGCGCATCGACGAAATGGGTGTCGATGTTGCCGGAAAGGAAGTCAGGCTCCTTCAACACTTTGCGGAAGAAGGGGAGATTCGTTTTGATGCCGTCCAGGTGATACTCCGCCAGCGCCCGTTCGAGCCGGGAGATGGCCTCGGCGCGGGTTCTTCCCCAGGCGATGAGTTTTGAAAGCAACGGGTCGTAGTCGAGTGGAACCCTCCAGCCCTCGTAAACGCCTGAATCCTCGCGAATCCCAGGACCCGACGGCACGCTCAGGCGGCGAATCAAGCCGGGAGAAGGGAAGAAACGGTTGGCCGGGTCCTCGGCATAGAGGCGGCATTCGATGGCCGCGCCGCGCGGGTGGAGGTCTTTCTTCCGCAGGCTCAGTTTCTCCCCGGCGGCAATGCGAATCTGTTCCTTCACCAGGTCGAGGCCGATGACCATCTCCGTGACGGGATGCTCGACCTGAAGCCGAGTGTTCATCTCCAGGAAATAGAAGTTCCGGTCCGCGTCGACGAGGAACTCCACCGTCCCGGCGTTGGTGTAACCGGCCAGTTTCGCCACGCGCACGGCGGCCCTTCCCATTGCCCGCCGCATCGGTTCATCTACGATGGGGGACGGCGACTCTTCCATAACTTTTTGATGACGCCGTTGCAGGGAGCATTCGCGCTCGCCCAGGGAGACGAGGTTGCCGTGATGGTCGCCGAGGATTTGAATTTCAATGTGGCGCGGGCGGGGAATATATTTTTCGATGTAAAGGCCCGGGTCGTTGAAGGCGTTTAGGGCTTCCGAGCGCGCGGTGCGATAGGCCGACTCGAGCTCCTCGGCGGAGGTGAGCATCCGCATCCCCTTGCCGCCGCCTCCGGCCGTGGCCTTGAGCATGAGCGGGTAGCCCACCTGGTCGGCAGCCTCCGCAATTTGTTCAAAGGTGTCCAGGCTCTCGTAGGTGCCGGGAACGATGGGGACCTTTGCTTTGCCCAGAGCGTGGCGGGAGGCGGTCTTTGAGCCCATCAGGCGCATGGCCTCAGGCGACGGACCGATGAAGACCAGTCCGGCCCTGCCGCACGCCTCGGCAAAGTCGGCGTTTTCGGCCAGAAAGCCGTAGCCGGGATGGACGGCCTCGGCGCCGGAGCGCTTGGCGACCTCTAAGATGCGGTCGATTTTCAAGTAGCTCTCGGTGGACGCGGCCGGGCCGATAGGGTAGGCCTCGTCGGCGTAGAGGACGTGGAGCGCGGCGCGGTCGGCCGCGGAGAAAACGGCTACCGTGGAGATGTCCATCTCGCGGCAGGTGCGCATGACGCGCACGGCGATCTCGCCCCGGTTTGCGACCAGAATCTTTTTGAACATCTTCGTAGGAACCTTGTGGAGGATAGTATACCTCAGAGGCAGAGGCCTTTGGGGCGGAGGACAATCGGCGAGAGCTGTGAGGGCGGCGAGGGCGGTGGGTGAGGCCAGGGGTGAGATTAGACGCGCTTCGTTGACAGCTTTTTCCGGGGTATGCTATCAATTAGCCAAGGCTTCTAAGCACAAGCCTGGGGAAAGAAGAGCTTGTTTTCCCCCTTCCCACCCACTCCTCGGTAGCTCAATGGTAGAGCGTTCGGCTGTTAACCGAAATGTTGTAGGTTCGAGTCCTACCCGAGGAGCCAATTGTTCCAGTCTTCGAACCGCTGGGGGTTTGGTAACCCGTACCAGACCTCCACGGTTCGGCGATCCTGGACCAGAACCTTCTTCACCAGCCGGTGGAGGAGGTGCTTCTTTTGGGGGGTTCGGGCCCTCCGCCATGACCTGCTCGAAGTTCTCGACGATGTCGGCCAGCCTGTCCCGGTCGACGGCGGGCAGCTCCAGCCTCTCCCGCCGGGCCTCGAGGTCCCGCTTCTCGGCCTCCAGCTCCTCCAACCGGGCGCGCAGGTCCCGGACCTTCTCGTTGCAGAGCTCCGCCTGCAGCGTCCCCGCCTCGAACGCCTCGAAGTAGCGGTCCATCGCCGCTTGGGCCTTCGCGGCCTGCGCCTCGACCTTCCCGATCTCCTTCTCCAGAATCGGCTTCTCGGTGCCGAGCCGCTTGTTCGCCTCCGCCCAGATGCGCGCCATGAACTGCTCGTCGCGGAACATCGCCTTGATGTCCTCGGTGAACGCGGATTCCAGCAGCTCGGCCCGCACGTAGTCTTGCTCGCAGTCGTGGTCGTTGAAGCGCCTGGAGCAGACGTAGTACGGGACATGGACACCATTCTTGTAGCCCCCGCCTCCGAACATGTGGCTCTTGCAGCGAGCGCACTTGATGATGCCCGTGAGGAGCCGCTCGTCGCCGTTGTGCCACTGGCGTCCCTTCAGGTCTTCGTGCCGTTCCTGGAGGACCTCGTTCGCCTTCTCGAAGAGCACCTCCGACACGAGCGGGTCGTGCTGGCCCTCGTAGAGCACCTCGCGCCAGCGGATTTTCCCCACGTAGACCGGGTTCTTGAGCATGTAGAGGACCACGCGCCGGCCCCACTTCCGGCCGCTGCGGTTCCGGTGGCCGGCCTCGTTGAGCTGGTTGCAGATCGCCGACGCGCCCTCCTTCCCGAGGGCGTACATCTTGAACATTTTGCGGACGATGAGCGCCTCTTCCTCGTGGACGACCAAGCCCTTCTCCGGTTCGAGCGTGAAGCCGTAGGGCACGTTGCCGCCGACGAAGTTTCCGCCCTTGGCCTTCTTCTCCATCCCGACCTTCGTGCGCTCGACGATGGTCGCGTGTTCAAACTCGGCGAAGACGCCGAGCATCTGGAGCATCATCTTCCCGGCAGCGTTGGCGGTGTCGAAAGGCTCGGTGATGCTCTTGAGGACGACGCCGTACTTCGCGAGCTCGTCCACCATCTGGGCGAGCTCGCGCACCTTGCGGGAGAGGCGGTCCACGCGGAAGACGAGGAGCGTGTTGTGACCTGCCCCCAGTGATTGTACCAACTCGTATGTTAGTTCAGCGGTAATTCTGTCCCTAGGTCGGGAGGCAGCTGCCTCCCGAGCAGCGGCGGGATTTCCATGGCCTCCGGTGCCGGTGGACGATAACCAAGAGCACTGTGAGGTCGAACCCTGTTGTAGTGTCGCCTCCACTGCTCGATTAACACCTTCGCTTCCTGCAAGGTGTAGAAGATCTCCCGGTCGAGCAACTCGTCTCGGAGCTTCCCATTAAAGCTCTCGTTGTAGCCGTTCTCCCAGGGACTCCCGGGTTGGATGTAGAGCGTCTTCACTCCGATTCGCCCCAGCCACTCTCGTAGAGCTTGGGCGCAGAACTCCGGGCCATTATCCGAGCGAAGGTGCTCGGGCGGACCTCGGAGAACGAACAGATCGGCCAGTAGCTGCACGACATCGTCGGATCGAATCTGGCGGGCCACCTGGATAGCCAGACATTCCCGAGTGTACTCATCGATGACCGTCAACAACCGGAAAGCCCTCCCGTCGTGAGTGCGGGCTTGGACGAAGTCGTAAGCCCAGACGTGGTTCGGACTGCAGGGGCGCAGACGAACGCACGATCCGTCGTTGAGCCAAAGGCGTCCACGCTTCGGCTGTTTCTGCGGCACTCTCAACCCCTCCCGCCTCCAGATGCGCTCCACTCTCTTATGGTTGACCCTCCAGCCGGCTCGCCGCAGCAAGGCCGTGACCCGACGATAGCCATAGCGACCAAACCGACCGGCCAGGGTGACGATGGCCCTCGTCAGGGCATCCTCGTCGGGAGCAGCGATGCATCGATGGTGCTGGGTGGACCGGGGTTGGCTGAGCACTCGACAAGCCCGGCGTTCCGAGACACCCAACGCCTTACAGACATGCGCCGCCCACTGCCGGCGACGCGCCGGGCTTAGCCGTTTCCCCTTGTGACCTCCTGCAGAATCTGCTTGTCCAAGGTCAGGTCTGCAACCGCCCTCCTCAAGCGAGTGTTCTCCTGCTCGAGGACCTTCAACCGCTTGGCCTGATCCATCTTTAGACCGCCCTACTCCTTTCGCCAGCGGTAATAGGTCTGCTCGGTCACCCCCAACGACCGGCACACCTCGGCTACGCTGCGACCCTGGGCAAGTTCCACTTCGGTCTCTCGAAGTTTACCGATAATCTGTTCGATCGAATGCTTCCTCTTGACCATCCTGACCTCCCTATTCCAGGTCCAACTCTAACATTAGAACTGGACCGGTTTGAGGGGGTCAGGTCACGCGTCCGACCGTCTTTCCCTCGTCGAGCACGAGCCGAACCGCGCCTGTCTTGAACTCATCCGTGAACCGGCGCCGTGCTCGGCGCGTGCCTGTCTGTGTCGCCATCGTGGACATCGTATCGCCTCGAACAGGACCCTAGGCTCCGGCTCCGCCGGTAGTGTCACCTCCATGTCTTCCTTCGCCTCCGTCGCTGGATCTTGGTGTGAGTCTACGTACGAGCGCGAGTTTCACGCGTTCCTGGGTGTGACATAGGCATCCACCGCGGACACGCCTTTCACATCGATCGTATCAAGTGCCCTCTCGGCAAACGAATGAAGCGTATCGTCAACCCACGGGTCAACCGTGTTTCGGTGTGATTCAGAATCCGACAAGACTTGTTCTAGCGGTTCTACGGCCTCGTGATCGCCGCTGGCTGCGAGCCCGACTGCGGCCATCGCACGGTCGAGATCATTCGCCTCGCTGTTGGACGCTGCGAGAATGCGCTTGAGCAACGGGATGACGCGCTCGTCTTCGAACCGGCCGAGTACAGGCATCCAGCTGGTGTCCGCGTTGCTCTCGTTCGCGTCGCGGAGCAGGTGCTCTAGTCCGCGGCGATCGCCAAGCTCAGCCAACGCCGCGCCAGCACGGTAGGACACAAACTTCATGTTGAAGTCGTCATCAACACGGTGCATGGTGCGTTCAAGCGCATCCAGCGCGGCGTTTCCGAATTGCCCAGTAGCCAACGCATGTACTATTCGCGAGTTCTCCCCGGTACCCTCAACAAGGGCGTCAATGAGCACAGACACGCCTTCCTCAGCTCGCCCGATATTGCCGAGCGCCCAGATTGATGCCTCGTGGAGCGAACTACGCCTGACGCGCGCAGCCAAAGGTCCGACCGCTCTCACGTCTCGAAGTAGCCCGAGTGACCAGGCTGCCGTTCGCTGTTTTCCTGGGAATCCCTGATCCAAGAGATTCAACAGCGGCGTAAGTGCTGGCTCGCCGAAGCTCGCCAGAATCTTAGGCGCGGGCGCAGTGAATGTGTCGAACTCGTCGCTTGTGATTGAGTAACCCGATTCCTTAAGACAATGAATGAACGGTTCAATGGCCTGGGTGGCCCCTAAATCCGCAAGGGCACGAGCCGCGCGGAAGATATAGTCCGCCACCTCGGCACTTTTAATGTTCCAGTCCTTGTGTTTGGATAGTCGATTACTGTGTTCTGCGTCCGTGAACACCGCAAGCAACCCCTCTATGTCCTTCTTGGCGTGGAGCTTGTCTACGTCAGGCGCCTGAGAGAACAGGCTCGACAGGAATCCCATGAACTATCTCCCAAGGTGTGCGTTGGCATCAAACCGGGATTTCCGTTTTGCCTGCCCCGGATGGCTCATTTATACACCCCAAAGCCGCCGAGCGCACGAGATCGTTTTCGTCGCACCATCGTCCAGGTCCGAAGGCCGTCACGCCAGCCCGCGCTGACGTGTCGCGGGCTGGAGGTCCGTGCTTCCAGGGCATTCCTTCGACACCGCTCCTCACTTGTGTCCTCGTTTTGCCAAGCCGGCGTCCTTGCACTCGCCGTGCGTCAACCTGCCGGGACCGGTAGCGCCCAGATCCGCTGCAGCATCGCCCCGAACAGGCGTCGGGTCAGGTGACTCTCCGCCAGGAACAGCCAGTAGTAGCGCGCGTGTTTCACTAACCGCGCGCCCGTCTTGACGAGGTGCTGCTGCAGGCTGGTCAACGACCAGCGCTCGATGCGTTTGGGCAGCACCAGCCGCCGCCACAGATTCCCGAGGTTGTAGGCCAACACACTCAGCTGCAATCGGACCTCGTTCGCCCGGAAGCGGTGACACGAGAGCCGCGTCCAATGCGCGGCCTGCTTGCCTTCCTTGATCCACTGTTCCGCCGTGCCTCGCTTGTTGTAGAACCGCACGACAGCACGATTCGGGATCTGGAGATTCGTTACAATGAAGCCGACGCGCGGGAACAGCTCGCCGACGTGGTGCTCGACTTTCGCCACGACCCGTCTGGGCGTGGCCCAGCTCTCCGCCTGATACTGGAAGCTCTTGTAGCGGACGAGCGGCGTGCGGCTGGGCCGTCCCGGTGCCCGGAACAGCACGTCCTCGATCGCCAGCTCCAGATTCTTGTTGGCCGGGATGCGGATGGCGTAGCCCACGCCGCGTGCCTCCAGCGCCTCGTAGATCGCCGGCCGCGCAAAGGCGGCGTCGGCCCGGAACGCTACGCGCCTGCCCTGCGCCTGCTGCCGGTCAATCTCCGGCGCCAACAACTCGTCCCAGTCGTCCGCGCTGGAGACGTTACCCGGTCGTAGCTTGGCCGCCAGGCAGTCCCCGTCGTCATTGAACAGAAACAGCGGGTGATAGCAGACCGTCTCGAAGTGCCCGTTGTAGGCACTGCCTTCCTGCTGCCCGTGTACCGGGCTCTCGCTGGAGTCCATGTCGAGCACGACGCGGTCGGCGTGGTCGCACGTCTCGGCCTGCCCGATCAGGTCGCGGTTCACGGCCATCAACCCGACGAGGTTGTCGTCACGGGTCAGCAGTTCGGTCTCGAACCAATGCAGGGTGGACGTCAGCGCCGCGCTCCGGTCCCACCGCGTCGGCGATCCCATCAGGCGAAACGTCGGATCGGTCGAGAGACGCTGCGCGTCGTTGAGGTCTTGGTAGCCCGCCAAGCGGCTGTACACCGACTGCCGCAGGAGGTCGGGCAACCGGAACTGCGTGTTCAGTCCGTGGCGGGAGTCGCGCAGGTGCTCGGCGATGATCGCTTCCAGCCCGAGGCGTTCATCCAACTCGCGGACCAGAATCAGGCCGGCGTCGGAGGTGATGCGCGACCCCTGAAACGCGACCTTCAGAAACCCGTTGAACGTGAACTGAAAGGGCGCGGTTTGTAATTCACCCACTGGGTGTCACCCTCCGTGGCCTGGTTTCTCTCGAGAAACCCGCGAAAATCAAGGCGTGACGACTGATCGCATGGGCAAAAGTACCACAGCCAATCGGAAATCCGGGGTTGAGACTGCTCCGCGTGCTCTGATCGCGCAGGAAATCACAGAGGACAGCAAATGACACCTAAGGACTGCAAACGCCTGGCCGAGGTGGACTTCCCCATCGCGTGGTCTCGAAACACTCCGCACGGGAGAAGTCGTGATCCGCGCCGGCGCGGATCTGATCGACGGACACTTCACTACTCCGGCTGTTCGATCAGTTCCTCAAACCGGGCCCTTTGAGTCGTGGGGTCTTCTATATGGGCAATTGGCCGCAGGGCGCGCTCCGTAATCGCTGGCCGGTGCGTCGTCTCCGGCAGGAACAGGATGTACTCTTGGATTTCCGGGGCCAGCTGTAGAAGACCCATGACTTGGGTCACCCGCGCCCGGGTGATGCCCTGTCGGCGGGCGATGTCGGCCTGATTGGTGGCGTCGCCGGATTCGAGGAGGGCCTGCCACTCGATGGCCTTGAGGAGGAGCTCCACCACGCGAGGCGTCTTGGGTTCCTTGGGCGGTTTGCGATTGCGCAGGCGTGGAGGGACGGCGCTCACGACCCGGTCGGCGGGCACACGGCGCGTCAGGGTGCCGATGTTGCCGTTTTCGAAGGCCCCCTTGGGCCCCACAGGGCGATCTCGACGGTCTGTTCGCGGTAGGCGGCCACGGGCGCGCCGTCGTGGGCTTCGAGGGCGACGTGTAGGATGCGGAACCAGACTTCGGGCTCGGCCCATCCTGGGCGGCCGCGTCGAAAACTGGTACAGTCGGGGAGCCAAATTTTTCTTATAGTTAGGGGCATGCACCAGCAAGCCTAATTCTTGGCTGTAGCGAGAAGTGTAGCGGGTGAGCGTCGCTAGAGTCCTCCTCCAGCCTCCTAATGCCCCTCCAGAGAGGTTTCCGCCAGCCTACCTAAGTCACAATCTTTCCGAAGACTTAAGGCTTCAGTCCCCCGGTGGCCCCACTGTACATTTGATACGGATGAGCTGATCGAAAAGGCCGTCGCTCGGATCAAGGAGATCGAGGAGATCAAGCCGGTCCGTATCGCCATGTCACGCCGCGATATTGAAATCACTGAAGCGGGTGTCGCCGCCGACCGCGAGCTAGAGGCTCGTATACGCGAAGCCGAGCCGGTGAAGATGTTGCCGGACATTCTTGCCTATCTCCAGAAGGAGACAGAGCTAACACGGCACACGCTCGTTGAGATTCTCAAAAACTCCGGGCGGCTGTCCGAGTTCCAGTTAAACCCACAGGCTTTCATGGCAGCGGTCGCCAAGGCAATTTCGAGGGCTCTGCATGACCTGATGCTCGAAGGTATCCAGTATGAGAAGGTGGCGGGCCAGCACTGGGAAATGACTAGGATCGAGCAGGACGCCGAAGACGGCATCGTCCGTTATCTGACCAATCTCTATGAGGTGCAGAACAAGAAAAAGACGCTCTTCGACGCTACCGAGTACGAGTCCGAGGTCGAGAAGCAATTCGCAATGGATTTGGACAACAACGAGAACGTGAAGCTTCCAGGTTGGTTCAAGATCGATACGCTGATTGGCCCGTACAACCCGGATTGGGCGTTCGTCACGGAGCGTGAGAAGAAGCTTTATTTTGTGCGGGAGACCAAGAGTACGCTGGATTCCGAGGAGCGGCGCTCCAAAGAGAACCAGAAAGTTGCCTGCGGCCACAAGCACTTCGAGACCATAGGAGTTGATTACGACGTAGTGACTTCATTGCGTGAGGTGAACTTCTAGCATTCTTTCGCTGGAGGGCATATGTATCTATTGCAGCGCACTATCCGAAACTTCCGGCAATTTGGCGAAGGTCTCGCCGAGCTTCAGATCACATTTCAAGAAGGTGTGACCGCCTTAGTTGGGCGCAACGACACTGGAAAATCTGCCGTTATCGACGAGATTCAATATGCGCTATTGACGCGCGATCAAGAAATCATCCGTGTCCAGCGGGAGGACTTCCATATTGACGGTGCAGGAAAGCAAGCCAGCGAGATTTACATCGGCTGTAAGCTGGGGTTGCCTCAGCGACGACGAAAAAGGGGCTTTCGCGGAGTATCATTCAAAGGTAGATTAACCCTTGGCTTATCGTGATACCGCCTCCTTTTGGAAGCGACAAGAATTTGTAGCTATTGCCGAGCTATTGAGACGCGGCTTTGACGTATACCTCACGTTGGTGGATGACCAGCAAATTGATTGCGTGATCCGAATGGAAGGAAGAAGGGTAAGTTTTCTCTACAAAGATAGAAGCCGTTTTTTAGTCCCGGAATCGTTTTATGAATCTCTTTGACGTAGTGGCGATCTTGTTGTGCCTGTCGGCGTTGTTCGGGTACATCAATTATCGTTACTTGCACCTTCCTTCTACGATTGGAATCGTAATCATCGCGCTGGCCTCCTCCATCTGCATAGTTGCTCTTGACCTGATGGTGCCGTCCATGAACGTTGGGCCGCTGGTTTCAGGCGCATTGGCCCAGATCGACTTCCACGAAGCGCTCATGCACGGCATGTTGAGCTTTCTGCTGTTCGCCGGAGCCTTGCACGTCGATTTTTCCGATCTGGCAAGCCGCAAATGGTCCATCGCGCTGATGGCCACCGTCGGAGTGCTGATCTCCACCTTCATCGTCGGCACGCTCATGTGGTACGCCCTGGAATTGCTGGGCGTCCCGATTCCGTTCCTCTGGGCGCTGGTGTTCGGCTCACTGATCAGCCCCACGGACCCGGTGGCGGTGCTGGGAATTTTGAAGACGGTCAAGGTGCCGAAATCGTTGGAGGCAAAGATCGCCGGCGAGTCGCTCTTTAATGACGGCGTGGGCGTGGTGGTGTTTACGATTATCGTCGCCATCGCCGTGGGCGGCGAGCACGGCGGCGTGGGCCCGGCTGAGGTTGTTCGGTTGTTTGTGCATGAAGCGGTGGGCGGCGCGGTGTTGGGTATGTTGGCCGGATACGCCGCCTACCGGGCCCTGCGCGCGGTTGATGAATACAATCTTGAAGTCATTATCACGTTGGCCCTGGTGATGGGCGCTTATGCCGTAGCGCGATTCACGCACACCAGCGGGCCGATTGCGGTCGTCGTGGCCGGGCTCTTCATCGGCAACCACGGTGTGAAGTTCGCGATGAGCGAGACCACCCGCAACCATCTGCTCAATTTCTGGTCGCTGACGGACGAGATTCTCAACTCGGTCCTGTTTCTGCTGATCGGCTTGGAAGTGCTGGTGATGCGGTTCGATAGGGACTTTATCAGCGCCGGTTTGCTGGCGATTCCGGTTGTTTTTTTCGCTCGGCTGATCAGCGTCTCGATTCCCATCTCTCTGCTCTCTTTGTTGAAGGATTTTACGAAAGGCGCCGTGCCGGTGTTGGTCTGGGGAGGACTGCGCGGCGGCATCTCGGTGGCGCTGGCCTTCTCGCTGCCGGAAAACGATCTGAAGGCGCTGATTCTCGCCGTTACTTATTCTGTGGTTGTTTTTTCCATCGTCGTGCAGGGGCTGACGATCAAGCGAGTCGTTTCCAAAGTGGTTCGGTAAGCGGCGAATCATAGTGACTTGACCGTTTTTCTCTCCGATCTTGAGAGAAATTATATGGAGATGGTTGACGGGTTGCTGGGGCAATCTGCGAGAATCCGCTCGCTCGAAGTAGGAGGGGACGGTAAAGCATTGGTTGCGGAAGCGGCGCTTTCAGTGGGCTGGAATTTTTGACACTTACAAACCGCACACATCGTAAAAAGAGCGATGTATGCGCCACCCGCGTAGTTTCCTTCACATAAACCGGCACTTAAGCCGGAGCGGCTTCGGCTTCAATCACGCTCACCGCCGATTCAGTCGGCACGACCCGTGTGAGTCGGAAGCCTGCCTCGCCCAGCAGTGCGCCGTACTGCTCTTCCGTCCGCTCCCCTCCCCCAGGCACCGCGAGCATGACCATGTCCAGCAACTTGCCCGGATGCGGAGTGTCGCCGGTCGGCAGCACCATCTCAATGATTAACAACCTGCTGCTGGGTTTCTTCATTGCCTTGCGACAATTCTTCAGGATCGTGAGGCATTGATCCTCCGTCCAGTCATGAATAATGTGCGAAAGGAGATACGCGTCCCCGTCCCCCGGGACTCTTTCAAAAAAAGTACCCTTCTCGATGGTGATGCGATCTGCCAGCCCCCGTCCCTCGATCAGCGTAGTCGCATCCCGGATAACGTGCGGCAGGTCGAACAACACACCGCGTGCCTTCGGATACCGCGTGAGAATTGCGGTGAGTAGATTGCCCGTCGCGCCGCCGACATCCACGATGGTCTCGAAGTGGGAGAAGTCGTAGGCCGCGGCAACCGCGGGCGGCTCGCCGCTGTGGAAACCGATCATGGCCTCGCTGAAATATGAGGCTTCCTGTGGATGGGTGGCGAGGAACTCAAAGAGCGGCATGCCCCAGGCTTTTTCCATCGCCGTGTTGCCGGTTTCAATCGCGTGGGGAAACTCCTCCCATATGCGCCAAGACCACTGGCCGGCGAGGGCCAAAATGGTGGATCGCGCCGAGCCGGGCGCACCGGTCTGGAGCGCTTCACCGAGCGGCGTAAGCGCAAAACGGCGGTCCGCACGCTCCGACAGGATGCTGAGGCTCGCCAGTGTGCGCATCAATCGGTGTAACGAATTGGAATGCATACCGGTCGGCGGGGCCAGTTCGGCGGCGCTCTTCGATCCTTCCGCCAGATGATCGGCGAGACTAATCTGGGCGGCGACAAACACGACGCGCGATACCCAATAGGCTGTGCCCATCTGGATCAGTTGGACGTGGGGTGGTGGGGTTTCAACTCTGTTGTTACCGTGCTCTGGCATGTCACATTCCTCCGGGTCCGGCGCTAGGCATACCGGATACCCGCTTGCCTACATCGAGGCCGGCGAACAGTTAACAGTGAATGAATATATCGATCGGCGTAGTATTCCAGTTGCCCGCATAAGACGCAAGCGGAAATCGGGCCCTCCGTCATTCGCCTGCCGCGGGTGGCGCATCTATGAAGGGGGCAGCGGTGTGTGCGTTGATGACAATCCATTTTCCTCACCCTTGGCAGCCTGTCCTCCGAAGCCCGAAGGGCGGAGGGGGAAGCCAATGATGGGGCACCTGGTAGATCAAAATCACTCTACTGAACCACAGCCTCCAGTACAGGATTAAAGACGTACTTCTCGATCCCGCCCCAGAAGCCTAAAGATTCCGATTCGTTTTCATCGGTGAGTGAACCTCCGTTTCTTACCATCACCAAGTCGAGACTCGGCACGACGAGCAGCACCTGCGGCTGAGCGCCGGCGCCGGCAAAGGCGTCCCATTGAAGGGGCATTTCGGCGCGGTCGAATCCCAGCGTCTCCGGCGATCCGGTCTCCCACTTGGGGTTAGCGGCGAAGACAGCGAGGGCTCACAAATAAAACGAACACCACCGGCAGACCTGGGCGTAAAATTCCTCGCCACAATTTCCGTATTTCAATACCTTGCCTTGCTCTACCTTTGCGCTTGGAAGACGTCCAGCATGGGCACCGGCCCGCCGCTGGTGACCACGTTGGGCATCACGCCGTTCCACTTCTCCACGGCGGTTCGCTGTACTTCGATCTGCCGCAAGCGGATCAACATCGGTGTGATCTGTGATTTTTGGAGCTGGAGTCCTCGCGCTTCCGCCTGGGCCCGGGCGATTTGCTGTTTCGCTTCAAACTGGACGCGGATCAGGGCGTTCTCGGCCTCGAGGGCTTGCTGGACCGCTGTCACCTTCGCCTCGATGGCCGCCTGGAAGGCCGTTGAGAATTGAAAGTCGGTGATGGAGAGTTGCACAACGCCCATACCACGTGGAGCTAACCTTTCAGTTACCAAATTTTGAAGTTCCTCTTTCACCGCCGGCCTCTGCGTGATCAACTCCTCGGCGTTGTAGTTGGCCGTGGTAGATTTGACCGCCTCCTGAATGTACGGCTGGATGATCCGGTTTTCATAATCCCCTCGCAGAGAGGAATAAATTTCCCCCACTTGGCTGGCGTTCAACTGGTAGTTCAGGGTGACTTCGGTCGAGACCACCTGCAAGTCCTTGCTGGAGGAGGTGGCCGGAGCGGTGTATTTCTGAATCTGGGTTGGCAACATAATCACCCGATCCATGAAAGGGACCATGAAATAGAGACCTGGGTCTTTAGTCCCCCCGTCCACTACCTCTCCAAAACGCAGTAAGACGCCTCGTTCTCCTGCCTGGACCGTCCCAAAGGTTGCGGTCAGCAAGATAAAAGCGGCAAAGACGATTACTATCCACACGATTTTCTTCCCCAATCCGGGGGGAAGTCCCAATTCTTGAGCAGCGCTGTTCATTATACGTTCTCCTTCTTTGTCGGCATTTGGAATTCTGCAGTTGTACTTTGAACTAGATCATAGGCGGATTGCCCGTCGGAGTCCAGTCGGGGAAGTGAATATATCGGCAATTTGTCTTTTTGCAGGCGTAAAGCGGGGAGAGAGAGCTGAAGACTACGCTGCTATGACTCGGCGTTCCCTTTCTTGGCTATTGTGAAAACAGCCGCCGCAAAATGATCCGGCTTGCGCCGACCGCCGCATAGGGCGACCGGATTGGGTTGACAAGAGCACGGAGGCGGCCTCGAGCGTCTCGCCGACACCGAAGACGATCAAATCGGATATTTCGACCTACGTTTATGGGCACTTTAAGGAGACGAAATATCCGTGTGAAAAGCGGTACTTTGTGCCGGGTGGTTTGGAACAGGGAAATTCTGCCGGGCTTTTTGCAGGTCTTTTGTGACTTCCTCCCGAATCGAAGTCAGCGTATTTTTCAGTGACTCTTGAGGGACCGACTCCACGATTTCCCTCATCAGCCATTTCAGCCCGAAGGGAATGACGCGGCTCAGGCTGACGGACTCGCATTCGACGAACACCCCCGCCTCATCTTCCTGAAATCGCCAATAGGAGTTGAGCCGCCAGAGGAAGCCTCTGTCTTGGCCGGAGGGCTTTTCCGTCTCCTGTTCGGTATCGGGTTCCTTGAGTTCGGCGATTTTCGTGGTGAAGCTGAAAGAAGACATACGCCGCGCATCGTGACGGCAGTACCGGGCGGTGTGGTCCGAGTTGAAGAAGACCGTGATGAACTTCTTCTTCCGTTTCAGGCGGAGGTAGATTTTAAATTCGTCGCCCTCGCGCGAGAGCAACTTGGAGGCCTTGACTTCTTTGAAATACTTGTAGTGGCTGTCGTAATTCTGAATCCAGGCCATCAGCCGTTCGAGTTTTACTCCCGGTACGTAGCCCGAACCGACCCAGTGGTGAATCATTCCGTCCGGGACCGGGACGTTCTCGCCGTCTTCCTTCTTGGTCCTTAATTTTTGGATTAAAATCTCCCCCTTCTTTATCTTGTCGCGCGCTTCTTTGCTTTCCTCGAGAAAGTCCGTCACAAGGAATTTGTCCGATTCCTTCCAGTCCACCTCCTGGGCCACGCGTTTTTCCGTCAGTTCAATATAGGTTTCCCAGGATTTAAGCGTATGGGGTTGGAGCCTCGCCGCCGGAATGTCTTGCGGGAAGAATACGCTCAGGGTCAGGGCGGGCAGGATCAGGAGAGAAATGCGCGTTCCGGCCGGCTTGGGGCGAGGTGGGGTGCGGGCGTCGGCGCAGGCTGGGGCGGCCACAGAGAGAGAGCGGAATCCCACGATCCAGGAGCCCAGAAGATGCCGTCGCTGTCGGGGCCTATATATTTTTTATCTCTCTAAAGTGAACTTGGCTTTCAAGCTGATGCGCCTGCTTTTGATGCGAAATTCCATTTGGGGATTTTGGGGATTGATCAAGGGTGCTCCTTCTCTCGTCCGAGGGAAAAAGAAGTGCACGGCGGCCGTGGCGCCTTCGCCGCTCCGTTCGACCTCGGCCGGGTTTACCTGGATGTGCCGGGTCTTGAGAATAGCCACTGTCATCAAACGCTCCTCGGGAATTTTTTGCAGCGCGGTTTTGCCGGACCGGCGCGGGACCACGGCTTTGACGGTAATCACGTAACGGTCCTCGGGAAGCCGAGGGGGCGGGGACTGGTATCGCGCGCTGACTCCCAGTTCCAGTTCCTGGAGCCGGGTAAAGGCCGCCGCCACCGGCCGGGCGGACTCCAAGCGGACCAGGAAGGTAGAGTTGGGAAATCCCTTCCGATTCCGAGTGTTGCGGGGGTTCCGCCTGCGCCTCTCGGGGAAGCGCGTATTCCTGCCGGCGTCCGCGGAGCGCGAATCCGGCCGCAGGGCTATTCTGTTCACCACAACCATATTTTTCTTCGCCCAGGGAGAGTTTTGGAGAACTTCCAAAGCCTCCTCGGCGGGCGGCTTCTTCTTCCAGTCTTTCCCTTCGAGAGGAGCTGCGCCTACCGCAATGGTGAAGACGAGGGCGGCGAAACAGGAAAGGCTGGACTTAATTCGAGCGGGCATCATAATTCATCAATGAATAAAGGATTTATCCTCACCTAGTTCGATGCAGGGATATGTTCCCCGATTGCCGTAATCTTAAGCCCCGCCGGTCGGTAAGTCAATGTGCCGGTGGGAGTTCCGATCCTCGAGTGACAATAACGGATTGCCTCGAAGATACGCCTCTTCTTCCTGGAGCGCCCATTCGAGCGGAAGCGACTGCGGGAGTTTTTGCAGGCGATTCGCGGCGTTTCGCTCGAAGAGCGCTGAGACTACGAGCGCGTGCCGGTGGAGAAGGCAAAGATTCTTTGCCGTTGGCCGGGCAATAAAATGTGGGGGCGCATCGTCAACATGAGCTCGAAGGGGCTGCTCATGGCTCTGGGGAAAGCCCCGCTGGTGAAGCAGAAAATAAAGGTGGAGTTCAGTTTGTCGGGTTGTCCCGAGGGCTTCGATCTTTTCGCCAAGGGAATCCGGGTGAAGGAGGGTGACGAATCGGATCAGCACGTCGCGATTCGCTTTCTTCAGCCGGTGGACCACCTCCGCGATTATTTGGTGGATCAGATGGGACCGGCCGCCGCGGACTAAATAAAGCCTGTAAACCGAGTTCCCTACGAGGTGGCTCCTGCTCAGTGAGCCGCCTCTCTTTTTTCCGCAAAAGCAGTACGATTATTTCCCCGCCGCTCTCCGATTCCTCTTGTCCTGGACGATCTCCTTCTCCATAATGGGGGATATCCTTTTAGACCTTGGAGAGTTCAGAAATCGGTCATTTAGCCATCTGTTATCTTGATGGAATCGATGGTATAGGCCGAGGAGGTTGCTGTGAAGCGTCGGATGGCGGGAATTTCTCTTCTTTTGCTGTTCCTTTTTCCTTTTGCCGCGGTATCTGAAGACGAAGCGGGGGAAGACGAAGCGGGATTCATCTCCCTGTTTGACGGGAAGACGCTCAACGGGTGGACGCTCGCTCGGAAACGAGGGGCGGGCTATGCCGTCGAGAACGGAATGCTGGTTTGTCTCGAAGGCGGAGGAGGGAATCTCTATTCGGAGAAAGAGTACGCGAATTTTGCCTTTCGCTTTGAATTTCGTCTCGAGGAGGGCGGCAATAACGGCGTCGGCATCCGCGCGCCGCTCGAAGGCGTCGCTGCTTATGTGGGGATGGAGATCCAAATTCTGGATGACACGGCGGAACGATACGGCAAACTCCTGCCCGCTCAATACCACGGGTCGATCTACAAGGTGTTTCCCGCCCAGCAAGGACATCTGAAGAAGACCGGTGAGTGGAACGAAGAGGAGATTCTGGCCGATGGCCGCCGCGTCCGAGTGACGTTGAATGGGGCCGTCATTGTTGATGCGGATCTTGATTCGGTCAAGGACCCGGCAATCTTGAAAGAACATCCGGGGCTGGCGAATAAGAAGGGGCATATCGGTTTTCTGGGCCACAATCACCGGGTCGAGTTCCGAAACATCCGTATTAAAGAGTTGCCCTAAGGGGAGCTGTCTTTCGTCGGCGACACCCTGTTGGTGGGGGGCAGAAATGGACGGAAATTACGAATTTCAAAGGGAGGAATCCTCAACATGCCAAAGGACAATTTCGGGTTGACAGAGAAAGTTAAAGTTCAAGTAGAAGCAGGCGGGGAAAACTCGCGCAGAAAATTTCTCAGGAAATCGGCCGCGGCAGTGGGAGGAATCTGGGCTGCCGGAAACGTTCCGGCCCAGACGGGTTCTTCGGCCGTGGCGGCTCCTGCGCCCTACGTGCCGGCCGTTTCCAAGCGGCCGGGAATGAAGAAGTCGCTGAAGTTCGGCATGGTGAAGACGGACGGAACGATTCTGGAGAAGTTCAAGCTGTTGAAAGAAGTCGGGTTCGACGGGGTCGAGCTGGATAGTCCGAGCGACTTGGACGTAAAAGAGATTCTGAAGGCGCAGGATGCGACGGGCCTCGAGATTCCGGGCGTGGTTGATTCCGTGCACTGGAGGAAACCGCTCTCCGACGCCGACCCGGCCGTCCGTGCCCAAGGCTTGGAGGGTCTCCAGACGGCCCTGCGGGATTGCAAAACCTATGGCGGGACAACCGTCCTCCTGGTGCCGGCCGTGGTGAGCAAAGAGGTCTCTTACGATGAGGCTTACACCCGCTCGCAGGCGGAAATCCGCCAGGCGCTGCCTCTGGCTGAGAAACTGGGGATCAAGATCGCCATTGAGAACGTATGGAACAAATTCCTGCTGAGCCCGCTCGAGGCGGCCCGCTATGTGGACGAGTTCAAGAGCCCCTTGGTGGGCTGGTATTTGGATATTGGGAATATCGTTACTTACTGCTGGCCGGAGCATTGGGCTCAGATTCTGAACCAGCGTGTCATGAAGTTGGATATTAAGGAGTTTAGCCGGAAGAAGAGCAATGAGGTCGGACTCCGGGCCGGGTTCCGGGTGAAGCTGCTGGAAGGCGACTGTGACTGGCCGGCTGTGATGAAGGCGATCGATGAGATTGGTTACCGCGGCTGGGGGTCGGCGGAGATTCCCGGCGGCGGGCCCGAGCGGCTGCGCGAGATTGTGGAGCGGATGGACCGGATTTACGCCAGTTAAGCCGAGGGGGGAGATGCCTCCTTACCCCAGCGCCAATTCAAAAACGGAATAGGACTGGGCCGGGACCTTAAAGTTCATCCGAGAACCGGCCCGTGGAGGCTCCAAATTCTGAGGGGCCACACGGTTCGGCTCCTCGAAGGTGTTGAAGGCCTTCAGGTCCGGCCCGGTCAGAACCTTGGCGGCCCGCACGCGTTTCGGGGCCGCCTCCCGCCATACGACTTCGAATTCCCGCTCCTTGGCGAAGTCGCGATTCAGGACAAATAGCGAGAGGATCCCTTTTTTCCGGTCCAGGGTTCCGGCCACGTCCAGATAGGGTACCGGACCCGGACCTGGACCGCGGCCGAGTTTACTCACTTCATAGGTTTCCGATTCCACCGCCAAATCCAGGACTTCACCCTTTGCATGTTCCAGTGCCCATGCGTAAGGGTAGTAGGTGGGATGCTTCATGAGCCCTTCCTTGCTGGTGGTAATCGGGGCGATGACGTTTATCAGTTGGGCGAGGCAGCCCAGCCGGACCCGGGCGGCGTGGCGAAGCAGTGTATTGACGATGCCGCCGACCAGTAAGGCATCCTCCAGATTGTAGACTTCCTCCAGAAGCCGAGGGGCGAACTGCTGGCGGCCGTTCGTCGGGTCGCCCTTGTACCAGACGTTCCATTCGTCGAAGGAGAGCCAGAGGCGTTTTCGGCTTCGCTGGCGACCGCGCACCAGGTCCGCTACCGCGGTTACCTCACGAATCTGGCGCTCCATGGTCAGATTCAAGGCGAAGAATTTACTGCTGTCCCCTCCGGTCTCTTCGCCGTTTCCGAAATAGCGGTGGAGCGATATGGCGTCCACTTCGTTTAGCACTCTTCAAGGATCTCCCGGTCCCAAGTGAGGTAGGTGGACATGAAAGTGCCGCTTGACCCGCAAGCGACCAACTGAAGTGAGCGGTCCACGGTACGCATCTGGCGGGCCGCATCGGCGGCCTTGCGGCCGTATTCGCGGGCGGTCATGTGGCCCATCTGCCAGTGACCGTCCATCTCATTTCCTAAGCCCCAATATTTCACCCCGTGCGGGGCGGCCAGGCCGTGCTCGTGGCGCAGATTGCTCCATTCGGTGCCTTTTTCCAGGTTGCAGTATTCCACCCATGCGGCGGCCATCTCCGGAGTCCCGGTGCCGAGGTTCACCGCCAGGAGCGGCTCGGTACCGACGGCTCGGCACCAGGCAATGAACTCATTGGTCCCGAACTGGTTTGTTTCCAATGAATTCCAGGCCTTTTCGAGCACCGTAGGCCGTTTTTCCTTCGGTCCCACCCCATCCAGCCAGTTGTAGCCGGAGACAAAATTGCCGCCGGGGTAACGGATGATCGGAACTCCAAGCTTTTTGACTTCTTCGATTACGTCTTTCCGAAAGCCGTTTGAATCGGAAAGCGTCGAGCCCGGCTCGTAAAGTCCCCCATAGATGGCGCGGCCCAGGTGCTCGATAAAAGCTCCCAGGGTGCGGCGGTCAAGCCGGGTCAGGGTTCGGGCCCGGTCCACGATGACCCGCGCCGGACGAGACGAGGCGGGCTTGGCATGGGCCGGTTTCACCCCAGATAACCCGCCAGCCCAGGTAATGCCCGCAGCCGCAGCTTTTTGAAGGAAATGCCGCCTGTCAAAGAAATACATAGGGAACCTCTCAGTGGAATCTCTCCCTCAACCCGTGGCGGGGCGGAGCCTGCTTCCAGCAGAAGCGGAATTGCTTATTGTCGGTTTCTTTGAGGCTAGATTACAATAGGGTTTTGATGGTTTCGTGGGGGGAAACCGGTTGACAAAGATTTCCCTCTCAAGTACAACTACTTCAATCCCTGTTTTTTGCGGAGTTAGGTAGGGATGGAGTAAGGGTCTGAGTGAATACGTACATTCCGAAGGGTAATCAACGAAAACTGTCCTGGAAGCTGGTAGATGCCGAGGGTTGGATCCTGGGGCGACTGGCCACCCGAGTGGCAACCATTTTGAGCGGCAAGGATTCTCCGCAATTCACGCCGTTTTTGGAGAGCGGCTGCGGGGTCATTGTCATCAATGCCGAGAAGGTCCGCCTGACCGGCAAGAAGCTGCAGAAGAAGATCTACCGGCACCATACGGGCTATCCCGGTGGGCTGAAGGAAATTCGCGCCGACCGGCAGATGGCCCGGCATCCGGAGCGAGTGGTGCGGGATGCCGTTCTGGGAATGTTGCCGAAAACGAAGCTGGGAAATCGAATGGCACACCATCTGCGCATCTATCAGGGTTCGGTGCATCCCCATGCGGGGCAGCAGCCCGCCCCGACGAGGCTTGAAGCGTAAGAGCGGACGTGCGGAACGTCGGCAAGTTGAGGAATTGAGTTGACGGATTTGAATCGGTACATGGCAACCGGGCGCAGGAAGACTGCTGTCGCGCGTGTGGTGATGCGGCCCGGAGGAGGCAAGGTGAGGGTCAACGGCCGCCGCCTGGAGGATTACTTCCCGTTGGAGGGAATGCGCGCCGCAGTGCGTCGGCCGCTGGAGGTGACGGAAAACGTCGAAAAATTCGACCTTCGGGTGAAAGTTTTCGGTGGAGGCGTCCACGGCCAGGCGCATGCGGTCCGACTGGGAGTCGCGCGGGCTCTGTTGATCTATGATCCGGAGTTGCGCCCGAAATTGCGCCAAAGCGGATTTCTCACCCGCGATCCTCGCGCCAAGGAAAGAAAGAAGTACGGTCAAAAGGGAGCCCGCAAACGCTTCCAGTTCTCGAAGCGGTAAGACGTATCTCTTCATCCTTCCCTGCCGAACATCCTGCCGGTTTTTCGGGAGCCGTTTTCCCGGACGGTGTGCCTTTATTTCGAGGAGGTTGGTTGGTCAACATCAGCATGAAAGATTTTCTGGAGGCGGGGGTGCACTTCGGGCACCAGACCTCCCGCTGGAACCCAAAGATGAAGGAGTTTATCTACGGGGAACGGAACGGAATCTACATCGTCGACCTCCAGAAGACGCTCCGGCAGTTTCGTGAAGCGTCCCAGTTTGTGGCGCAGTTGGCGAGCGAAGGCAAGACGCTTCTGATGGTGGGAACCAAACGACAGGCGCAGGAAGCTGTTGCCGAGGAAGCGCGGCGCTGCGGAATGTATTACGTCAACCATCGCTGGCTGGGCGGGCTTCTGACGAACTTCTCCACGGTACAGCGTTCGATTCTCCGGCTGAAAGAGTTGGATGAGATGAGCAGTGACGGCCGCTACGAGCTTCTGACGAAAAAGGAAGTCCTGCGGCTGGAGCGGGAGCGGATGCGCTTGGAAGTGAATTTGGTGGGCATCAGGGATATGGAGGGTTTGCCCGATGCCATGTTCGTGATCGACAGCTTCAAGGAAGATATCGCTGTTTGCGAGGCCCGCAAGTTGGGAATTCCCGTGGTGGGCGTGGTGGATACGAATTGCGACCCGGACATGGTGGACTACGTGATTCCGGGCAATGACGATGCGCTACGCGCCATTCGGCTGTTTTGTTCCCGGATTGCCGATGCGGTTCTCGAAGGCAGGCAGGTCGCCCTCGATAAGCAGATGGAAGAGGAGAAGTTGGCAGCCGAGCAAGCCGCCGAAGAGTTGGAGGCCTCCCGCGAGCAAGGTGCGCTGGAGATCGAGGGGGATGGAGCCGAGGCGCCGGCAGGCGAGTCTGTGGAGGAGGCGTATTCGCAGGTTGCCGTCGAAGATTTATCCGGAACCGCAGAAAAGGGTTCCGACGATGCTAAAAGCGTGCCCGAAGGCAAGAAAGACCCGGCGAATCCGTAGCAGAGAAAATAGGGCGCAAGCTTTCCAACCTATGGGAAGGCGCGTGACGAGCGGACCCCGGAAGGGGGGCTGTGAGCCTCCGGATCGGTTGTGCTGCTTCGAGCCGCGAATCCTTTGCTCACCTTCTGAAGGACCCAAATCGAAAACATATGAAAATTACGGCAGAACAAGTCAAACAACTCCGCGAGCAGACCGGCGCACCGATGATGGAGTGCAAGAAGGCGCTGGAAGAAGCAAAAGGGAAGATTGAAGACGCCTTCACGATTCTCCGGAAGCGCGGGAAAGCGGCCGCGGCCAAACGCAGCGGACGGGCTACGACGGAAGGGCTGGTGGGCTCCTATATTCATGCGGGTGGGAAGATCGGCGTCATCGTGGAGGTCAACTGCGAGTCGGACTTTGTCGCCCGCACGCCGGAGTTCCAGGCTTTGGCCCATGACTTGGCCATGCACATTGCCGCCGCCGATCCTCGTTTCCTGCAAAAGGACGATGTGACCGCTTCGGTCCTGGAAAAGGAGAGGGAGGTGATCCGCGCCCAGGCCGAGAGCAGCGGAAAGCCGGCGAATGTGGTGGAACGCATCGTCGAGGGGAGAGTGAACAAGTATTACGAAGAAGCTTGCCTCTACGAGCAGCATTTTGTGCGCGACCCGGCGCAGACCATCGGCGAGATCATCACGGCAAAGGTCGCCAAGTTCGGCGAAAACATCAACGTCAGCCGATTTTCCCGGTTTAAAATCGGAGAATGGGACGCTGCTTCTTCGTCTTCGACTTCATCTTCAGCTACGGACGAAGCGTAGGGGTTTCTGATTTGACGAACCACCGAACCCGGAGCCCAGAGACGGCCGGAGCCGAGGCCCTCCGGCGGCAGCCTGTCTTTCGCGAACCGGTGAGATGGCGGATGTGTCGCACCGAATTTCACCATGAGTGACCCTGTCTATCAACGAATCCTGTTAAAACTGAGCGGAGAGGCCTTGGCCGGAGAGAAGGGTTCCGGAGTGGACGCGAAGATCACGCTTCGAATCGCGGAGGAGGTCCGGGAAGTTCACGACCTTGGGGTTCAGGTCGGTATCGTTCTGGGAGGCGGCAACATCATTCGTGGCATTTCGGCCAGCGCCCACGGGTTGGAACGCGTGGTGGGCGACAAGATGGGAATGCTGGCGACGATCATCAATTCGCTGGCGCTGCAAGGAGCGCTGGAGCGAGTCAAGGTCGACACGCGGCTGATGACGGCTTTGGAAATGCGCCAGATTGCCGAGCCTTTTATCCGCCGCCGGGCGGTGCGGCATCTGGAAAAACGACGTGTGGTGATCTTTGCCGGTGGAATCGGGAATCCCTACTTTTCCACCGACACGGCTGCCGCCTTGCGCGCCATGGAGATCAAAGCCGATGTCATCTTGAAGGCGACGAAGGTGGACGGGGTGTATGACGCCGACCCGGTCGAGGTACCCGACGCGCGAATGTATACCCAGGTCTCTTATCTGGACCTTCTTTCCAAGGGCCTTTCGATCATGGATACGACGGCCGTTTCACTTTGCATGGACAATCGGTTGCCGATTATCGTTTTTAATTTCAATGTTGCCGGCAACATTCGGCGCGTCGTGATGGGCGAAAAGATCGGGTCGATGGTAAGCGTTTAGTTGCGATTTTGGAATGTTTCGGACCAGCGCTCCTCACAGAAAGGTCCCGGGTGGAAGGCCGGAAGGGGACGGCCCGCATGGGAAATAAGGCGGCTCGATGACAAAATCCATTCTGGATCAGTCTAAAATACGAATGGAAAAGGCCTTGACGGATTTCCAGTGCGAGGTGGCGACCATCCGCACCGGCCGCGCGTCGGTCTCGATTCTCGATTCCATCCGCGTGGACTATTACGGCACGCCGACGCCGATCAACCAAGTTGCCACGCTGGGAGCTCCCGAGCCTCAGCTCCTGACCGTTCAGCCGTGGGACCCGACGTCGCTGCCGAACTTGGAGAAAGCGATCCAAGCTTCCGGCCTGGGCCTGAATCCGGTCAATGACGGCAAGATTCTCCGCGTTCCGATTCCCGCTTTGACCGAAGAACGCCGGAAGGAGCTGGTGAAACACCTTCACAAAGTGCTGGAGTCGCACCGGCTGTCGCTGAGGAATATACGGCGCGACTCGAACGAGGCGTGCAAGAAGCTTTTGAAGGAGAAGAAAATATCCGAAGACGACGACCGCCGTGCCCACGAGGACATTCAGAAGCTGACCGACCGGGAAATGGAAAAACTCGAACGGACCTCGAAGAAGAAGGAAAAAGAGATCCTCGAAATATAATTTTTGCCGCCTCGCGGGTCCTCTTCCTCTTCGCCCACCCTGCCCACCCTGAAAGATCGATTGATTTTCGCACCTTTTCACCGGTTACCTTGAATTGACGGGGGCCTTCTCCTAGAATCAAGGTAGGAAGCCATGGAGAGCCTCGCCCAAATCGAGGAAACTGTTGCCCGGAACCGCCCCGGGGAGGACCTGGGACTCCTGCGCAAAGCCTACAACTTTTCCGTCGCTAAGCACGCCGAGCAGCGGCGCCTTTCCGGCGAGCCTTTCGTGGCCCACCCGCTTGCCGTGGCGCGAATTCTTGCCGATATGCGGCTCGACGCGGCCTGCATTGCCGCCGGGATACTGCACGACGTGGTCGAGGATACGGCGACCACGTCCGAGCGGATTGCGAAAGAGTTCGGCCCGCAGGTGGCGCGCATCGTGGAAGGCGTCACCAAGATCAGCCGCATTCAGTTTCACAGTCCCGAAGAACAGCAGGCGGAAAACTACCGGAAGATCATTCTCGCCATGGTGGATGACATCCGCGTCATCCTTGTAAAGCTGGCCGACCGTCTCCACAACATGCGAACCCTTGAATATCTTCCTTCCGACAAGCGGGAACGGATGGCGCGGGAGACGATGGAAATCTACGCTCCCATCGCGCACCGGCTGGGGATCGGAAAATTCCGCGAGGAGTTGGAAGACCTGGCTTTCCGTTACCTGGAGCCGGAAACGTTTGCGCAGTTGCGCGCCGAGGTCGAGAGCCGACGAAAGGTAGGGGAGGAATTTCTCTCTGAGGTCCGCGCGGCGGTCGAAAAGAAGATGAAAGAGCACGAGATTCCCGGACGAGTCGAGGGGCGGACCAAGCGGCTCTACAGCCTGCAGATGAAGCTGAAGCGGCAGCGGATTCCCCTCGAGCAGGTCTATGACCTGTTGGCCGTCCGGCTGATCACCGACTCGGTCCGCAATTGTTACGCCGCGCTCGGCGTGATCCACAGCACCTGGCCGCCCGTGCCGGGGCGCATCAAGGATTTCATCGCTATCCCGCGGCCGAATTTCTACCAGTCGATCCACACTTCGGTGATCGGGCCGCACGGTCAGCCCTTTGAAGTGCAGATTCGAACCGAGGAGATGCACCGCGTGGCCGAGGAGGGCATTGCCGCCCACTGGCGCTACAAAGACGGCAAGATCGGGGCCGAACATGAGACCGAGCGCTTTGCTTGGCTGCGGCAGATTGTCGAGTGGCAACGGGAGGTGCGCGACTCCGGCGAGTTTCTCTCCACCTTCAAGATCGATCTCTATCCCGAAGAGGTCTACACGTTCACGCCGAAGGGGAAGGTGATGGTGATGCCGCGGGATGCGACCGTCATCGATTTCGCGTACGCCATCCATACCCAGGTCGGGCATACGTGCTCGGGCGCCAAGGTGAACGGGCGGCTCGTGCCGCTGAGGACGAAGCTCCGCAACGGCGACATCGTTGAAATCATCACCCAGGCGGACCACACGCCCAGCCGCGACTGGCTGACCCTGGTCAAGACTTCCCGCGCCCGCAACAAGATCAAGCACTGGATCAATATCGCCGAGCGTGAACAAGCCATTGAAATCGGAAAGAAGCTGCTCGACCGCGAAGCCCGAAAGTACGGCCTGTCGCTGAAGAAGATCAAGGAGGACGACTACCTGAAGGTGGCGAAGGTTTACGGGTACACGTCCGTGGAAGACCTTTATGCGGCGATGGGTTACGGGAAGCTGGGAGCGCGGCAGGTGCTGGGCAAACTTTTCCCTGAGGATCAATGGGGGGCGGAGACCGCACGGCCGGCGCGCTCGAAGAGGGCGGGAGGAAAGCCGGGAAGCGGTTTGCCGATCGAGGTGCACGGCGTCGACGATTTGTTAGTTTACCGTGCGAAGTGCTGTAGCCCGATTTTGGGTGATGAGATCGTCGGCTACATCACGCGCGGCAAGGGCATCTCCGTGCACGCGAAGGATTGTCCGAACGTTCAGAGCCTGATCTACGATTCCGCGCGGCGGATCGAAGTCGAGTGGGTCGGCACGATGAAGGAGCTCTATCCCGTCAAGCTGACGCTCTATACCGAGGACCGCCAGGGGTTGCTGGCCGCGGTGACCTCCGTTATTTCAGAGACCCAATCGAACATTCAAAACATTGAAGCCCGCACCGCGAATCAACGCGCCGTCATCGACGTGACGCTGGACGTCGCCGACCGCGCCCAACTTGAAAACGCCATCGCCTTGTTGCGAAGAGTGGACGGGGTCTTCGATGTGGAGCGCGTCATGCGGTCCTAAGCCGTTCTTACCTTTTCTTCTCCTCTTTTTTTCGAAGAGCCGTGAGGCATAAAGCTACTCAGGCTTGCGAGCCGACCGACCGGCGCGGAACGCCTGACTACAAAAAAGTATTGGCCGGGCTGAAGGAGTTGTGCCGGGTGCTGGCATGGAAAATTGTCGAGGACGGCGAGGGCGCTACGCGCGTGGTGAAAGTCGAGGTTCGCGGCGCGCGCAACGCGGCGGATGCCGAGCTTGCCGGACGCGCCGTTGCCGGCTCCGCCTTGGTCAAGACCGCAGTTACCACCATCCCACTGAGGAAAGAGAATAGCTGCACAATCCAGCTTTACATGAAGGGACATAAAAAACCTTCTGATGAGAGGCCCATCTCAAAAATTTCGTCAGGACCTTCTTGGTTGCCCCTTATAAAACCAACAAATACTTCATGGTCATTTCGTGCCCAAATTCTCCGGTTACGTTCAAGAGCGGAATTTACAAGGTCAAACCCGGTGAGTATTATGACCCACCTATTGACTTGGGCGTAATCGATCTAACGGCTCCACCCACGAACCCGAATGCAGATCAAGCAAAATCGGACCCGAAAAACGATCCGGACTAAATGAGTTTGACTTCAGAACCTGAATTGCGGGCAACTACGACGTGGGAAACCGCACGGCCTCGCTGGGCGCGCCGACGTATACTTATGACATTTCGAACCAACTGACCTCGACACCGACGGCGACGTATACCTACGACAACAACGGCAACACGACGTCGAAGACGGACGGCAGCGGCATCACCGACTACACCTGGGATTTTTGGAATCAACTTACCCGCGTGGACCTGCCCAGCTTGGAAGTGGTTGAGTTCACCTATGACCCGATGGGGAAGAGAATCAGGAAGGCCTCTGCTTCAGCGACGGAATTCACTTTCTGCTGGGCGTATCTTTTGCCGTCGTCGCTGTCATCGCATTCCTCATCTTCAAAGCACATCGAACCACAAGCTCCCTCCTCCCTCTTCCGAAAAAATTACCTCTCCGGGAGCGGACGGGACAGATCAAGCCCGCCTAACTCTTTCCTGGAATGGGTTCCTAACGGGAATAGAAGTCGGTAAGTTGGGTAAGGTAGGCGCTTTTCAAGCCGCGCCCCTGGGCCGAATGGACGGCTTTTAGGAGTTGCCGGTTTTCATACTTGTCCGTCACCGGCTGGAGAAGTTCTTGGATGACCTTGTCACGGACCGACTTTTCCTGCCGGCCAACGAGAAGCAGAAAATCGTAAGGATGTTTCACCAGTAGATCCAGGTAGGTTTCATTCAGCCATTCGCCGCCTTCCGCCGACCGCATGTAGAACCCATCTGCCATGCGGATCAATCCCTGCAAAGCAGCCCGGTCGGCCTCGAGGGCCCTCGGCAGTTGTTCTTGTAAGTATTTCATCTCTCCGTTGATCCGTTTTTCCTCTTCCGGATGGCTGAGCTCAAACCGGTCCCGGCCTTTCTCCCTCAGGAAGACGCGCAGTTCCGTCACGCAGAGGTCCTCGTACTTTCTGCCGTCGTGAACGCGGTCGATCTCAACGAGAATCTTGAGCCGTGCGGGGTTCACTTCTGCTCCTACAGGGACCGGGAGCACCTGCATCACGGGCTCGTTGCGGAACGGGGAATGCGTAGGCCTCACGGGCCGTGAGGGCTCGCCCCGAAGGGCCGTCGATGACATGCAGGATGATCTTGCTGGGCTTGGCATTGGCGCGGAACAGAGAGTCGGTCTTTGTGTAACCGGGAAGAATCTTCACCAGGACGGTTTCCAAATCGATTCGGGCGGGCCGGCTCTTTAGATTGATCTCGATCCATTCTCCGTTGCCGTTCGTCGAGCTGCCCTCGCACCAAGCCGTCAGCGGATTGAGGTCGATGAGGTTTTCAACCGGGTAGGATCGGCCTTCTTGGCTGAGCGTGGAAGAGGACTTGGCCACGTAGGGTTCGCCGTAAATGGTCTTGGGTTCGGATTTCGTCTGGGCGAGGGCCGGGCGACTCGAATCCGGCAGCGAACTCAGGATGAGAGCGGCGGCCAAAATCCAACCGAACGGGGTGTGGTGCCGGTGATTCATGAATGCTTGGTAAGTGAATGGCCCTCGCAAGCGGGAACGAGGAGTATGACCTTACGCAGGTTTTACCACCTTGCCGGAACGCAGGCAGGATGTGCAGACGCGGACGCGTTTCCGGACGCCGTCGATGACGGCGCGGACGCGATGGAGGTTCGGATTCCAGCGGCGGAGCGTTATGTTGTTGGCGTGACTGACGTTATTGCCGAACTGGGGGCCCTTACCGCAAAGATCACACCTTCTTGCCACTGAAAATCTCCTTTTCAACTGCAAATCACAACACGACAGTATAACCAAATCCGCCATGAAAGGGGAAGCCCTTGTACTCGTCCAGTAGATTAGTGACACAAGGGGACCTTTCGAAGGGAATGGGAACGGGACAAGAACTGTTGAGGAGTAAGGTAGCCGAGAGCCTGGTGAGGGCGGACGGTGTTGTAGATGCGGTCCCAGGCACGGAGTTGACGGTTGAGGAGGGGATGACTTCATAGAACTCCTCGGTAGGGGTACGCTGAGCGCGCGCTCGACATGGCCGTCGAGTTTGGGGGAGCGGGGTGTCCCCCATCATTCTGAACGAGCACAGCCCTTCTCTGACCCTCCAGCCTTCGGAGAACCGGCCTTTCATTATTCCTTTTTCACGCTTTTTACCAGAGCTTCGAATTCCTCCGCGGCGCGTGCGACCGTTTTCTCCGGACCCGTCAGCTTGAAAAAGACCGGCCCCTGGGGTCCTTCGATGATCCCGCCGAGCATCCGAAAATTCGGCTTCTTCACTTTTTCAGGCGACATCGGGGCGGTGGAAGACAGATAGGTGCCGGAGACTTCCACCACGGTGATTTTTATCCCGTCAACCGTGGATTCTTGTAGCTGGGCGGCTTCCGAGGAGGAGCGGCCGTCGGGTTGCCGGAACTGTCCGTACCAGCGCTGGAGGTTGGCCTGGAGGGTGCCGCCCTGGCCCGGCCCGAAGTAGAAGACGGCGCATTCGGCGTCTTCTCCGTCGCCCTCCTCGGCCGGAATCCGGTAGGTCGCTACGCGCATGGTTCGGGGTGGGCTCACGCTCCATCGAGACGGGGCGGTCCAAGTGAGGCCGCCTGCGGAAGCTTGATCGGCGGCCGGCTGTTGGGGAGTCTGTGATTGGGATTGGGATGAAGACGGAGAAGGGGCGCGCTCGAAGGAGCCCTCCCCGGCATTGAAGTTCTGTGAGCAGGAGAAGGTGATGGCAACAATTGGAAATATTAATATGCTTATTATCAATGAGATATGTCGATTCATAAAAGCTCTCCTTTAGGAGTTGCGGGCTTGGTTCATGCTACCCGGGGGGGGCAGATTATTCTCAACGTAAGAGGTAAGCTTAATCTTCACCGGAAGAGCGGTCAAGGGCTTCCCTGCTTTCTGCTTGCCCTCAATTGGCCGGACGAGATATCCATGCGGAATTTCTGTTCGGGGATGAAGGAGAAGAGGGAAGAATACTCAGAAGGGACGGCCAAGTCATCCAGCGTCCGGCAGGCTTTCCCGTGCAGCCGGGCGGCAACCAGGAAGCGGCAGCCCAACTCTTGAATTCGTTTTAAAGCAGAGTGCATCGCCTTCTTATTTCCGTAGTATCCCAGGGCTAGAATTCGTTCCGCCGTGTCGTAGCCGACGACGAAGGTGCTGTCCGGGAAGAGTTCTGCCTTTTCACGAAATGTCGCGGCAGCCGTTAGTACGAGCGAGGAGCGCCAAGTGAACTGCCGCAGGCGGCGGGCGACTTCCGCCTCTCCCAGAGGCGGCTTGTCCACGTTCTTTACCGAGAGTTCGAAAATGACTTCCTTGTCCAATTGCTGTGAAGCCGCTTGGGCTAATCCTCGATGCGCCTCATGCCACGGGTTGAATGCGCCGGGCAGTAGCGCTTGCGGCGCCGGAAAATTTTGGAGCTTTTTCCCGTCCGGTTGAACCAGAACAGATTGAATTTTGCCCTCCAGCAACAAAAAGACCGCGGAGCTTGAAGCAGTCTGTTTTACCTGTACCCGCTCGCTCCTCTTTCGCTTGATGCCCACGTCGGCCTGCAACCCGCAGGCATCAGCCAACGCCTGAAGGACGAGACGGCTTGCCAAGGAGTCCTCTTCCGCGCGTGTGCGCTTGTATTTTGTGAGGGTAACGTCATAGGTGGTCAGGCGATTCCTTTCCCGCGCCGCAACGATTACTCGATGCTTTCCCCGTTTGGGGCGCAGCGTGGCGAGTGAGGCCGTACAGCCGATGCCGATGAGAGGCTCCGCCCCGGCCGTCCATCCGAGAGCCTTTTCGTAGGCTTTTTCGGCCAACGCCCGTGCCGTCTCGGGGGAAGTGAACTGTTTCGGGGTGTGGCCCAGCAGGTCGGCGACGGCAGATTGCGAGTAAGGAATCGCTGCTTCGATTAAGGTTCTTGAGGAGCCGGGCAGCTCTACCAGCCAGGTAATCCCTTGCGCCGCCCCGCCGGTGACGTAGACCACGGCGCGGTGAGGGGCGGCGTGGATTTTTTCGAGGATTTTCCGCAATTTCGGTTCCATAGTTATTGACGGGTTGGTTCGAGTCTTCGTGTCCGTACGAGTCTGTGATACCCTACGGCTCGAATAAACTCTTTATTCTATATCATCATCAGATACGGGAGGTTGGAGTGACATCCTTTTCCTTTGGCCGGTCCCGGCAGGTCATGCTTGTGCTGTGGTTTCTACTATTTGGAGCGGGAAAATTTTTCGCACTGCCGCCGGAAGAAGCTGAATCCTTCGCTGTGGCCGAAAAGAACGGCGTGCTGGTGGAGGAGATTTTTCGCCGCACGCAAAGGATGATGCACGCTTGGCTGGCGCATGCCGACCCGAAGACGCTACTGCTGCCCGACCGAATTCCCGGCTACACGCGCGGCAAGTGGGAGCCGAAAGCCAAGCACAACATACATGGGTGATCGAAGCGAGCCATACCGCCAGCGCCTGTCTGCACCTAAAAGTGGGGGGCAGATCCCGCAAATTCAAAGGGTGATACCGCATGCTGTTCAAGGTGACGCTGGTGTGCAAAGACCCTAGTCAGTGCGTTGCGCCCTCGCTCTAGCAGGGAACTAAGGGTGCAGTGAGCACAGTACCCTGGGGTGCAGAGAGTTTGCACCTGCTCCCCGGGGTTCCTGCGGCCGGGTGCCCCATCCTTTGCGAAGCAAAGGGTGGGGAGGTCTTTCATTTAATGCACCAGGGACGCCTTGCCGGCTGGCCCCCTTCGTCCTGAAGGGTGGGACGGCCTTTCCAGGCCGTCGGTCGGGCTGGAAAGCCCGACCGACCCAACACAACTCACACCTCCGGGCATGCCGGGGGATGGGGAAGTCTCGCGAACGGCACCGGGAGATCAGTCTTCGAGGGGTTCTTGACCCGTTGTGACCACCTTCTCGGGGGACCACTCCGGCAAGGGCGGGGTCTTTTCCGGTGGCTTGCCGATGGCTTCTTCCGTTGTTGTTCTGCCGGTAAACTGAGACCAGAGCCGCGTAAAGACTTTCCGAACATCTTCCAGAATGGCGTAGCTGCAGGGAACGATGGCCAGGGTGATGAGGGTGGAGAACAGTACGCCGAAGCCCAGGGAGACGGCCATCGGAATCAGAAACTGCGCCTGGACGCTCTTTTCAAACAGCAGCGGTGTCAGTCCGGCAAAGGTGGTGAGTGAAGTGAGGATGATGGGCCGGAAGCGCCTGACCCCGGCCGTGCGGATGGCCTCAAACAGCGGCACACCGGCGCGTACGTTGTGGTTGACGTAATCCACCAGAATCAGGCTGTCATTGACCACCACGCCGGTGAGCGCTACCATGCCGAGGAGCGAGAGCACGCTCAGGTCCATTCTCATAATCATGTGACCCCAGACGGCGCCCACCAAACCGAACGGTACGGCCGTGAGGACAATCAGCGGTTGGATGTATGACTTGAACGGGATCGCCATCAGCATGTAGATGCCTAGCAGTGCGAACACAAAGCCCTTGCTCAAGGCCTCGATGGTTTCGCGCTGCTCGTTCTGCACCCCTTCGAGCGTGTAAAAAACCCGGGGATGGTCCTTGAGAAGCTCCGGCAGCGTGGTGGATTTAATCGCGGCGATAACTTCATTTTCATTGGCGATGGCCGAGTCCACGTCGGCGGTAACGTTGATGGCCCGCTGCCGGTTGACGCGCTTGATGGTGGCGTATCCTCGGCCCATGTCGGCTTCCGCCACAGAGGAGAAGGGAACCTCGGCGCCTTCCGGCGTCCGCACGCGCATGTCCTCCAGGTTGCCGAGTGAGCGACGGTCTTCGGCCGGGTAGCGGACCATGACGCGGACGTCGTCGCGGCCGCGCTGAATCCGCTGCGCCTCTTCTCCATAAAATCCCTGCCGTACCTGCCGGGCGAGCTCGGAAAGTGTCACCCCCAATTGCTCGGCCGCCGGTTTGATGGAAAGCTTCACCTCGGCTTTGCCTTCGCGGAACGAGTCGGCGATGTTGTAAACGCCGTTGTAATCGGCCAGTTTGGTCTGTAGCTCTTCGGAGACTTGGCGAAGCTCTTCCATGTCGGGACCTGTCAGTTGGATGTTGATGGCTTCGCCCATTACAAATAAGGATGCCGTGAAGGTCAGCTCGACGGCGTCGGGAACCGGACCGGTCAGCTCGCGCCAACGGCGGGCGACCTGCTCGCTGTCCATGTCCATGATACGCTGCTCGGAAGGCGCGAGTTCGATAGTGATTTCCGCCAGATGAGAACTCGTGTTGACGCCGCCCGCACCGCCGGAGTTTTGGCGCATTTGGGCAAGAAAAGGCTGCTCGCCGACGGAAGTGAGGATTTGCTGAAAGATGCTGATGTCTTCCTCGGAGTGGTTCCCTTCGGCATCGATCTGCTTTTGAAGTTGAAGCGCGGCATTTTCGATCTGTAGAGCGGCCCGCTCTGTGGCCTTGGCGGGAACTCCCAACGGCATCGACAAATCGGCGATTACATAGTCGGATTCCACGTTGGGCATAAAGACCAGCTTGACCCATCCGGCGCCGACGATGCCGGCCACAATCAGCAGCGTTGAAATGGCGATGGAAAGAGTCAGATAACGCCAGCGCAGCGCGATTTCCAAACTGCGGCGGTAGGTGTTGCCCGCAAAGGACTCAAGGCCACTCGAAAAGAAGTTTTGGAACCGGTCCCAGCGGGCGACGAGCCATGATTTTCCGGGTTTCTCAGCGGCCAAGTTGAGATGGGACAAATGGGCCGGTAGAATGAGGAGCGATTCGATAAGAGAAAACAAGAGAACCGGAATGACGATGAGCGGAATAATGCGCCAGAACTTTCCGCTGAACCCCGGTACGAACATGAGTGGGGTAAAGGCCGCCACGGAAGTCAGGACGGCGAAGATCACCGGTACCATCACCTGATACGCGCCGCGGACGGCACCCTTCAAGTGCGGCTCGCCCGCCTGATACCGCGTGTAGATGCTCTCGCCGACGACGATGGCGTCATCGACGACGATTCCCAAAACCACGATAAAGGCGAACAGGGAGAGCATGTTGATCGAAATATCCAGCATCGGCATCATGGCCAGGGCGCCTAGGAACGAAACCGGAATGCCCACCGCAACCCAGAGCGCAAGGCGGATTTTGAGGAAGAGAACCAGAATGATAAAAAGAAGAATCAGGCCGGAAAGGGCGTTGCGGAGCAGCAGGTCCATGCGGCCGCTAAGGAATTTCGATTGGTCCATCCATGTGACCAGCGTGATGCCTTCCGGCATGCGGGGCTGCTCTTCTGCGACATATCTGTGTACTGCGTCGGAAACCTCGATCGCGCTCTGGTCGCCGACCTCATAAACTTGGATCAACACGCCCGGCCTGCCGTTGAAGCGCGCCCACTGGTCGGTTTCGGCGAATCCGTCGACCACCGTGGCCACATCGCCCACCGTCAACCGTGTGCCGTCCAGGCGGGTCAGAAGAGCCAGTTTTTCGAACTCTTCGCCTGTGTAGGCTTGACCTTTCGTGCGGAGTAGAATTTCGCCGCCTTCGGTCTTCACCGACCCGCCGGGCATGTCGAGCGAAGATCTCCGAACAGCGTTTGCCACATAGTCGAAGGTCAGCCCATGGCGGCGCAGGGAATTTTCAGAGATTTCAATGGAGATTTCATAAGGCCGCGCGTTTGCCAACTCGACGTTGGTGATCTCCGGCAGGGCTTCGATCTCGTTCCGCACCCGCTCACCCAGCCGCTTCAGCGTGATCTCATCCGCATCGCCGGAAATGCCGACGTTGATCACCTGGCGACGGAGAATTAAATCTTGAATGACGGGCCGTTCGGTCTCGTCCGGGAACGTGTCGATGGAATCGACCCGCGACTTTACGTCGTCGAGCAATTCGCGGGTATCGTAGCTCGGGTTGACCTCCACCAGAACAATGCTCATCCCTTCCACCGATCGCGAAGTGATTTTCTTGATGCCTTCCAGGCCCTGAAGGGCCTCTTCCACGCGCACCGAGACGCCTTCTTCCACCTCTTCGGGCCCCGCGCCCAGATAGGGAACATTGATGGAGATCATGTCCACGGACATCTCCGGGAAGATCTCCTTCTTGATGTTGGGGATGGTCAGGAATCCGCCGACCAGAATCATGACCATGAGCAGATTCGCAGCGACGGAGTTTTCGGCAAACCAAGCGACGGCTTGTTTCATTGTACGGCCCCTGAGTGTGACCTCTGGGATCGACTTTTCGTCAGCCTTTTTCTTCAGTCAATCCGGTAGAGTTGCCCGTCGCGTTGTCGGGTGGGTCGGAGGCGGTGCCGGAAGAACCGATGCGGACCCGCATGTTTTCAACCGGCGTGTCCATGGGCGAGATGCAGATGCGTTCCCCGTTTTCCAAACCGGAAGTCACCAGGACCTGCTCGCGGTTCCTCTGGAGAACTTCAACCTGCCGGAAATGCAGCCGCGCTTCGTCATCGACCACCAGCACCGTATCTTCGGTCCGAAAGGCTGTGCGGGGCAGTACGATAACGTCCCGCACGGCTCGGCCCCGAATTTCGGCCTCTACGAACATGCCGACGGCCAGAGGGGGCCTTCCTGTTTGCCCTCCGCGTCCGTAGGGATTTTTCACCTGTGCCACGGCGTGAATCATGCGGCTTTTGGCGTCGAGCTCTCCTTCGGTTCGGACAATGCGGCCCCGCCAGCGGTACTCTCTGCCGGCGAACTTCGCTTTCAGCGTAACGGAAGGTCCGGACGGAGAAGTTTTTTCACCGCGGTAGTTCAGTGGCAGGCGCAGAAAAGCGGCGTCTTGGTCGCGGATGGGGAGTCTCACTTCGGCGTAATCTACGGCGTAGACCCGCGCAATCGGCGTCCCTCGCGTAACGAACTGTCCCCTGTCCACCGACTCGGTCCGCACGCGGCCTGCATAGGGAGCATAGATTTTCGTTTTCTCCAAGTTGAGTTTGGCTCTTTCGAGGGCGGCGGTGGCGGAGGCGAGCGCCGCTTCTGCTTCCGCCAACTGGGGCTTGCGAAGCACCAGGTTGGTGGGTGTGCCATTCCCCAGTTTTTCCCATTCCTGTCGGGCCACGTCGGCTTCCTGTTTTTCCCACTCCAGCCGGAGTTTTTGTCCCGCCACGGCCGCGCGGGCAGAGATGACGGCGAGTTCGTATTCCCTCGGGTCGATCTTGAGCAACAACTTTCCCGATTCAAAGAAAGAACCCGCCGTGAGGGAAGGAGAGACCCAGACGAGGGTCCCGGCGACTTCAGGAATCAACGTGCTTTGGGTGCGCGGCATCACGGTGCCTTGGGAATGTACCTGGAGGCGAATATTTTCTTTTTCGGCTCGAATCACGCGCACCAGGGGCGGCAAGACTTCCCGCGGACGGGTCTCGGCAACCTCACGGCTGTTGATTATGGTCCAGGCCGTCAGCGCTCCTACGGCAATTACGGCGAACGGAAGTAAGATCATTACATAGCGCTTCATGAAGAATTGCTTCATGACGGATCGTTCTCCTTTTTCGATATTGCGGCCTGCGTGTTCGGCGGGGGCGAAGGCGAAGGTTCCGGCGCGGCGTGAAAACCTCCTCCCAAAGCGAGGTGCAAGTTCACACGATTGTCCAGACGCTGGCGGCGAACGGCCAGAAGATTGCTCTCGGCGTCAAGAGCGCTCCGCTGCGAATTGAGAACCGTGATGATGTCGGCCAAGCCCGCCCGGTAGCGTTCCTCCGCCAATGTCCGCGCCGCCACCCCCTGACGGACGGCGGATTCCAGGTGCTGTTGCTGTTGCTCCCCAAACCGCTCGGCGGCCAGGGCCGTTTCGACTTCCCGGAACGCGTTCAACACGGCGTTGGCGAAAACGGCTTCAGCTTCCTCCGAGCGAGCCAGGTTGAGCCTGACGTTGGCGCGCAGGCGGCCTCCCTGGTAAATTCGCTGTACCAAGCCGCCGATCAGACTCCAGGCTGAAAAATCACCTCGTAATACGTCACCCATTTTATTACTTACAAAGCTGCCGGAGGTGGTGAGGGTCAGGGCCGGGTAGAGTGATTTCCGGGCCTGACGGGCGCGAGCGCTCAGGGCGACAAGTCTTCGCTCGGCAGCCGCCAAATCTGGTCGACGCCCCACCATCTCGGCGGGCAGCCCGGCCGGGACAGACGGAGGAAGGACAGGAAGCTCCTCGGCATGGAGAATCTTTGCTCCGGGGTATCGACCCAACAAGATCTCCAATTGCCGGAGCGCGGCGTCACCTTGCACATTCCGCTGCTGAAGGTTGGCCTTTGCTCGGGACAGATCGGTTTCCGCCAGCCGGAGGTCCAGGGATGTCACCAAGCCGCGGCTGTAACGCGACCGCACGCTTTCGATGCTCGCCGTATAGTTTTTGACGGTCGCTTCGGCCAGTGCCGTCTGCCGGCCGGCTTCGACAGCGGCGAACCAGACTTTTGCCGTCTGGGCGGCGATGGATAGCTTGGCGCCGCGCAGGTCCGCTTGCGAGGCCTGCCAGTCGGCGGTGGCGGCCAGTTTCCCGGCACGAATCCGGCCCCAAAGGTCGGCTTCCCAACTGATATCGAGTGCCGCCGAGGCATTTGCGAACGTGTTGCTCAGGATATTTCCCTCGGCGCCGGGAATCGGGAAGCCGATGAAATTCTGCTTTTGGCGTGCGCGGGTGAGCGAAGCACGAACCTGTGGAGACAGGTCCGCTCCAGCGATGCGAGCCTGCGCGGCGGATGCCTTAATCCGAGCGGCGGCAGCGCGAAGATCGTAGTTTTGGCGGAGCGCTTCCTCGACGGCCGCACTCAAGCCGTCATCACCGAAGTCATTCCACCAGGTTTTTAGATTGGCTCTCGAAGCTGGACGGGGAGCTGATTCGCGGGCGGTCCATTCGGGCGGAGCCGGAACCGTGACCTTGTGCGACTGCATGGGCGCTTTGGTCCCGCAGGCCGAGAGAGTCAGGGTAAAAGCGGCAATGAGAGGAAAACGGAAATTCATGGTTCGTCTGTTCGTCTACCGGGCATGAGTCGGCTCGGGTTGATCTTCCTCAGATTTTTCCTTTTGGGGTTTCAATTTCATACCGGCGAACGCATTCCGGCGGCGGAATAGGAGACAAGCCGCTCCAGGGTTCCTTCTAAGTCGGAGAGGTCACACCGGCCTCCGGAGACAAATTCTATCGATTCGGAACAAGCCAGTGTGTGCGCCATGCTGCCCACCATGAAGTGGGTACGCCAGAAGATCTCTTCCTCGGGCAGGTGGGGCAGGGCACGATGAAACGCCGCCAGGTATTTCGAAATAACTTCACCGAACTGCTTTTCCAAAAGGTCCTTCATAAGCCCTTTAGGTTCGGTATGGAGTCGGCCCATCAGAGTCTTGAAGTTGGCCAGTTCGGGGCGTTTGAGGTCGATTTCCACCGCCGGTCGAAGAAAGGCTCGGACGATCTTCTCCAGGGGTAGCGGGCCCTCTCCTGCTTCCTGCGTACATTCGTCCAAAAGCTCCAGCCGCCGGCGGTTGATCGGTTCCAGGCGCCGTGCAAATACCGCCTGAATCATCTCATCCTTGGATCGAAAGTGGTAATTGACGGCCGCCAGATTCACTCCGGCCTTAGTGGTAATGGCTCTGAGTGAGGTGCCGTCAAAACCGCTTTCCGCAAAGAGGCCTTCTGCTGTCTCCAGAATCCGCTGTTTCGTAGCAAGCTGTTCTACTGTCAAAATACACACTCCATACGAACGGTTGAAACGTTCAAACGTTCGTTTCATACCTACGTATAAATTAATTCAAATTCGGTTTGATGGCAAGGGTTTTAATTTTAGTAACTATCTAAGTTTCAATTATATACATGCAATTCCCTGTTTTTTTGTTTGTTGGCAGTATTCCCGTTCCGGTTTTAGTGGCTAGAACCTATGGTAATTATCTAGGGTTGACGGGCCGTGTGTAGACTGAATTCATGGTTTTGAGTGTTGCTTCGGGTATCGAAAGCTTATGGCGAAGGAAAAGTTGAGTCTTCGGCGGAAGGCCGTGAAAAGGGCAAGGGTCGGGAAGAACTCTGTCAAAAGTCGCAGAAAAATGGTTCCGGACGTTGCCTCCGTGCCCCGCAAAGGAACCGAATTGGCCGAACGACACCTCGCCCTCCATCCGGAATCGAAAGTTCTTTTTATGTCGGGCTATATGGACGATTTCATGTTGAGGAGAAACGGAATCAGCCAAGATGCTCCCATTCTCCAGAAACCTTTCTCCATGGACCTTCTGATCCGCCGGCTTCGTGAATTATTGGACGGCGAACATGACTCAGGGTGAAAAAGTTAGCCCCTCTCTTCCATCGGCGGCCTTTGGGTCGAATCCCCTCTTTCACGGTCGGTGTCGGGTAAAACGGTTGTGCAACCTTTTTCGAGTATCCGGCTTCTCACTGACCGGTTACCTCCTTGTCTGTGTCAAGATAGAATGAGACTGGCCCTGCCATTGTGCGGTAGGTTGTAGTAAAATAGGAACATCCGTTAATTCCGATGAGGGTTCGTTACGCGGATATCCCTTAAAGTAGCGTGGCGGGGAGCGATGCTGGTGACGAACCAGAGGGGAAAGGTGACGTGAAAATGGGTCGACGCAAGCTAAGAGGGTCCGTTTTGGGATTTATATTCCTGATTCCTTGGATGTTTTTTGGTCTTGCTTGCAGAAATTCCGCGGACCTTTACGAGAGTCAAATGGAAACGGTTCCACCCGAGTTTAGTACGGGAAGGTTACTGGTCCAGATGAAGGACGCCCCGCTCGATAACCTGGTGAAATTCGAGATTACGGTGGACAGTATTGTCTTGGCCCCCGGAGACGTGGAGGCCTTGGCGGCTCCGGTGGAAATCGAGCTTACCAGCCTGCAAATGACCGTGGATACGGTCCAACTCTCGGAAGGCGTGGAGGTCGGAACCTATACGAGCGCGACGTTCACTTTCTCGAACCCTGAAATTAAGTACTGTCCGGAACCGCTTGATGCGGGCTGCTCCAGCCCGATCGAATTGGAGGGGGCCGACCTTCCGCTTCAATCCACCACGGCCACTGTAAACGTGGACTTTACTGTAAGCGAGGACTCCTTCAGAGTTGTCGGCGCGCCCGCAGCGCTGCTGGTGGATTTCGATATTCAGTCTTCGGTCCTTACCGATGTGTATGGGAATATTACAGGTGTGAATCCCACGCTTACGGCCGTGGTTCGTGATCTCGATGTTGAGCTGAATGAATTCGAAGAGGAAGGCCTAGTGCTGAGCGTTAACCGGAGTAGTTTATTTGAAGGAAGTTTCGTGCTGGAGCTTTTCACCAGTTGTGCCCAAATTACCCTGTCCGTAAATCCGGACACGGTGTTTGACGAATTCTTCGATGAGGCTCTCCTGGAGGATGTCTTCGCAAGCCTTGAGGTGGGGCAACTGGTCGAGGTCCATGGAGACATGAACGCCACCGGAGATATCGTGGCCACAGAAGTGGAGTTTGAAGACGATACTGCGGATTTGGAAGCCGAGGGAGTGATTCTCGCCCTTGACGTACCGAACAATCAGTTTACCTTCCTGCTCCAGAAGGTCATTCCCTGCGGCGCGCCGGTGCTGGCAGGGGATGTGATTACTGTTACGGTAGACAACGTGAACACGACCTTCCGCATCGATGAAGACGACTTGGCCGTTGACGAGACCTTGTTCGACCAGTTTTCCGACCTGACGGTAGGGCAGAGACTCGATCTTGATCCTGTGGGGGATAATTTCGTGCCCCCGGTGACGGCGGACAAACTCAAGCTCGAGGATCAAACCATCCGCGGGACCGTGGCGGAGGTCATCGGCCTCCAGGTTTTCGAACTGGCGCCGGACGCGACGATTATCGAAGATACCTCGATCACGGTGAACGTTGCAGCCTTGACGGAGTTCGAGGACAACTCCAGCGTGGGGGAACTCTTCTCCACTAAACCTGTGAGGGTGAAAGGGCTTTTGTTGAAGGGCGCGACCGGGCTGATTCTGGAAGCCAAAAAGGTGGACCCCTCGCCGGAGTCGTAAACGATTCCGTTTTTTACCTTTTAAATAGGATTTTCAAAAGCGGCGGGGTAAGCAACGTCGTAACCATCACCATCACCACAAGGGCGGAAACCGTGGTGGAGGAGAAGATCGGTTGATTGTTCACCATTAAGCCGGCGCCGATTCCGACAAAGATCAAACCGACCTCTCCGCGGGGAATCATCCCCACCCCCACCACGAGGCGGTTGATTCCCTTTTCCAGGACTCCGAACGAACAGACCTGCTTGCCGACGATTGCTGCCAGACTGAGTGCCGCGGCAAAGCCCAGGATTTTGGCGGAAGCAAACGAAGTCAAGTCTACCTTGAGTCCCATCATGACAAAGAACACCGGCACGATGACGGCCAAAATGGGATCTATCAACGCGCGAACATCCTGCTCCCCCCGTCCCCGATAGACCTCGAAGTGACCCTCCTCCAAGTAGAGTCCCGCGGCGAAGGCTCCCACAATCGGCGCCAATCCGAAGGCAGCCGCCAGGGCCGACATCGCAAAGCAGTGGGCCACGGCGATGACGAGCGGAATTCTCCTGACGCGAAATCGGGCTGCATATCGAAGGATGTGTGACACGACGAACCGCCCGATAAGAAACGACCCCACCATGAAGACCAGCGCTTTCCCGATGATTTTGAGAACCCGAAGATATTCAACATCCACTTGGCCGGATTGGGCGATCGAGCTAACGATGCCGGAGACGACGGCCAGAACGATCAAGCCGAGAACGTCGTCCACCACCGCCGCGCCTAGAATGATGCGCGCTTCTTTGCTCTTGGTCTTTTTCAGGTCTTGAAGAACGCGCGCCGTAATCCCGACGCTGGTTGCCGCCAGCGTCGCGCCTATGAACAGGTGGACGTACCATGCCGCCTCGGTCAGAAACATGGAGGAGACCCAGTAGCCGAGGCCGATCGGGGCCAGCACGCCCAGTAAAGCCACCAGCATGGCCGAAAGTCCCACTTCCAGCAATTCATGGAGCTGCGACTCCAGCCCCACATCGAACAGGAGCAGAATGACGCCGATCTCGGCCACCATCTCCAATCCCGGCTGGCTCTTCAGGCTTTCGAAAAACGGGATGCCCACCAGGACCAAGTTTCCCAGAACGACGCCTATCACCAGCTCTCCCAGTACGGTGGGCATGGACCAGCGTTTGAACAACTCCCCGCCCATCTTAGCCGCAACCAAGATGACGGCGATTGCCAGCAGGAAGAAGATCAGTTGGCTGTCTCCGTGTTCGCCCCCTTCGCTCGAGGGGGACTGATCGCCTGCCCAGGCCGCTATCCCGAAAAGAAGAACCACGGCAAGGTAAAGGGTTCGTTTCATCAAAGAACTCCTCATGAAGATCGAGTTTCAAACGGATTGGTACGAGGCTTTCCATGGGAAAGTTTCTCACTCCACGGAAAACCGATTTTCTGAAATGATCCGGGCCGTACACCCTTCGGATCAGAATCTGCTAGGGTGTGCTACCGGGAGGAATCCTGTCAAGGAGGAAGTGGGTGGATGGTTTCCGGTTACGGCAGGAGCGAAGTGGGAAGACGCATTTTTGCCGGTCCTCCTTGACGAACCTCGGAGCGACCGCCAATCTTGACAATGCCTTGATTGCGGTCTAGTCTGAGCCACATTGGAGGGGCGAGCCTGCGGTTTTTTCTCCCAAGGAAAAAGAATTTATCGGCCCCGGATGTTGCGGTTTCACGAATTAATTTATTTCAACGAGGTTTCATGAAATGAAAATTCGAAGGGAAGGTCTTGACTTAAGAAGGAGGCGCTCGTGCCTTTGGGGATGGTGCCTGGTTGCTTTAACGCTGCCGGCGGCAAAGCCGATCTTGGCGCAGGAGTTGCCCCTGGTTGAAAATGTTGAGCTTCAACCGTTGGCGTCACAAGCGCTGCGGCTGATTGAAGCGATGGAGTACCTTGGCTCACCCTTCCGCCGGGAAGATCAGGAGCAGCTCCGTAAGGCCGCCGAGTTGCAGGACGTAAAGGACTCCCAAGAGGCCGTGGTGCGGATTCAGAAGATTCTGGACCGCTATGTGCTGATCGCCGTGCGGATTGACGCCGAGAGCCGCGTCAAGGTGGATCGCGGTCCGGCCCGGGCGGAGCTGATGGAGCAGGGCTGGCGGCCCTATCTCGTCAAGGTCAACAACCAAGCCCCCGTGACGGCGGAGCTTCGCGTGGAGAGTCCGAACGCAGCGCCCGTCTATCGCAGATCGACGAACAGCTCCAGCCCGGAAAATGAAATTAAACCTCACCACCTCATGCAGCGCTGGCTCGATATATTTCTTTACAAGAAGCGGCCCATGCAGCCGCGGCTCTCCGGTCTCGAACTTGAATACCTCATTCTCCAGTTGTATAGCCGGGACAAAGGTAAACGAGAAGCCAAGATCAGCTTCAATGTGGGGCAGGGAACGCAGGACATCGGGTTCCGCAACGATGTGAATATCGTCTTCACCAGCCGGCCCTCTCAAGACGTTACCCTGAAGGTTCTCGATGAAGAGGGCCGTCCCACGACGGCGTCCTTCGTCTTCCGTGACCAGCAGGGGCAGGTCTATCCGTCGCAGGCCAAGCGCCTCGCGCCGGACTTTCCTTTTCATCCGCAGGTCTACCGAGCCGACGGCGAAACGTTGAAGCTGCCGCCGGGGGAATACGAAGTCGAATTTACGCGCGGGCCGGAGTATCATCTTCAGCGCCGAACGGTGGAAGTTTCAGGCGACGGCCCGCAGACGCTTTCGTTCCGTTTGAAGCGTTGGATTCGGCCCGCTCAATGGGGATGGTATTCGGGCGATCACCACATCCACGCCGCCGGGTGCGCGCATTATGAAGACCCCACCGAAGGCGTCTTTCCCAAGGACATGATGCGGCACATCCAAGGCGAGGACTTGAACGTGGGCAATGTTCTCACCTGGGGGCCGTGCTTCTATTTCCAGAAGCAGTTTTTCGAAGGTAAAGTCCACGCGCTTTCCACGAAGGAAAACCTGTTGCGGTATGACGTTGAAGTCTCCGGATTTCCTTCCAGCCACGCGGGCCATCTGGTGTTGTTGAAGTTGAAGGAGCAGGAGTATCCCGGCACGAAAAGGATCGAAGACTGGCCCACCTGGAACCTGCCGATTCTAAAGTGGGCGCGGAGCCAGGGAGCCGTCATCGGATTCGCGCATTCCGGCTGGGGGTTGAAGGTGGAGACCGACGAGTTTCCCAACTACGAGATGCCGCCGTTCGACGGCATCGGGGCGAACGAGTACATCGTGGACGTCACCCACGGCGTGGTGGACATCATCTCGACGATTGATACGCCCGCTCCGTGGGAGTTGAACATCTGGTATCACACGCTGAACGCCGGGTTCCGCACCCGCATCAGTGGTGAGACGGATTTCCCCTGCATCTACGGCCAGAGGGTCGGGTTGGGGCGAGTCTATGTGAAGCTGGACGGAGAACTTGATTACGACTCCTGGGTGGAGGGCGTGCGCGCGGGGCGCTCCTACGTATCCGACGGCAAGAGCCACCTGATGGATTTCAAAGTGAACGGCTTGTTGGTGGGAGATGCCGTGAGGGATTCAAAGATGGAAGAAAAGCAGAGATCGAAGCCGAGCGAAATCCGGCTCTCGAAGCCCGGTAAGGTTCGGGTGACGGCCCGCGTCTCCGCCTTTTTGGATGAGAAGCCGAATCGGAAATTGCAGAATCGGCCGCTCGACCAAAAACCGTATTGGGACGTAGAGCGGGCGCGCATCGGCGACTCACGCCGAATTCCGCTCGAATTGGTTGTGAACGGGTTTCCGGTGGCGAAGAAAAACATCGTAGCGAACGGGACGGTGCAGGATCTCGCCTTTGATGTTTCCATCGAGCGGAGCAGTTGGGTGGCGCTGCGGATTTTCCCCTCTTCCCACACGAATCCGGTCTTTGTGCTGGTGGACGGAAAGCCCATACGCGCCTCACGGCGGAGCGTCGAGTGGTGCCTGAAGGCCGTCGATCAGTGTTGGAGTCAAAAGAGGAAGAAAATTTCCGCCGAGGAAACGGCGGAAGCCGAGAAAGCCTACCAGCACGCCCGGGAGACGTACCGGCGCATCTTGGCGGATACGAAAACGGAGTAAATTTTTGAGCAAGGTCCGGACCGAATGAGCCCAGGGGAACAGGAACGGAGAAAATCACCGCGCTATTCGTTTAACGGAACGGCGGTGATCTGTCTGGCGGGAAAGGCAGAGACAGTGCGCCTCCGCGTGGTGGGATTTGGGATTTCAGGCTGCCGCGTCGAGATCGGCCAACCCATCAAGGAGGATCAGGAGTTCCAACTTACCATACAGTCGAGCCGCGAACAGATTATTACGAATGTGGTGGTCCGACACTGAAATCCGAAAGGGTTTGCCGGTCTGCGGTTTACTTCGATGTCTTCGGAGGCGAGAAGAAAACTGGAACAGTTGGTCGACTACATCTCCCGTAACTATACGGAGGGGAAGGGTGGACGGTGAAGGGTTCCCCTTGCTCCGCATCCCGTTCCTGCTGCCGACTTGGGTTACCGAGGATAGGGATGCCCTTTGAGGATCGTAAATCCGCGGTAGATCTGCTCCAGCAGCAGCGCCCGCGCCCAATCATGGGTAAAGGTCATACGGGAGAGCGAGAGCCGCAGGTCGGCTTTTTCGAGGTCGCTTTCCGAAAACCCCTCCGCCCCTCCCAGGAAGAAGCAGATCTCCCTGGTTCCTTGTAGAGCCTGCTTTTCCATCCACCGGGCCAATTCTTTCGAGGAGTACTGCTTCCCGCGCCCGTCGAGATATACCTTGAAAGAACTCTTATCTTTTTTCCGGGAGGAGTTTCGCCCGCCGCTTCTCGCCGCAGCCTTTCGGCTTCGGTTGGGGGTCTCTTCGATTTGAACGTCGGCGAAGGGCTGAAGCCGACGGAAATACTCGTCCGTCAAGGCCCGCAGATTCGGGTTCTTCGTTTTGCCTTGCCAACAGATTCGAATGCGCATGGGAGGGGTCCGTCCGAATTAAGGGGTTGCCGCCTCAGAGGCTCCCGGCGGCTCCCCCCGGGTGATCCTTCTCCTTTTCATCACCAGCCAAGGGGATGCGCGTGGCGGCGCGCCAGAGCCGTTCCAGGTCGTAGAATTCTCGAGCCCGTGAAGAAAAGATATGCACGACGAAGTCCAAGTAATCCATCAGAATCCATTGGCCCGATGGATAGCCTTCGATGTGGGGAAAGGCAGCGCTGCTCTTTTTCAAGTCCTCGTGGATGGCGTCACAGACCGCTTGCATTTGCCGGGACGAGGTGCCCGAGCAAATTAAAAAATAGTCCGTGAACGAACAGACGCCGTTCATCTCCAGCAGGCGGAGATCGGCCGCTTTCTTCTCTTGGGCGATGCGGATGGCCTGTTCCAAGGCGGGCGTCATAATTCTTATTGCTTCTTTACTTCTTTCGGATGTAGAGATTCTCTTTCCAGATATATTCTCCCACTTCTGGCGGGACGGCTTTCGGGATGGGCCGTCCGCGCCGGACGGCGTTGCGGATTTCATGGGCGGAGACGGATTGGCGTATCCCGCTCAGCAATAAAACCCTCGAAGCTCCGAGCCGAATCTCTTTTCCGTGCCGCGTCGGGCCGGACGTGCCCCGCAGCAGTCCGGAGGGCAGCATTTCGAGGACGGTTTCCATCCCGAAGCCCGGCCGGGATACGACGATAAAGTGAATCAGCTTCAATAACTCCCGCCAGCCGTGCCAGCTCCGAATGTCGAGGAAGGCGTCGACGCCGATGAGAAAGTAGAGACGGTCGCGAGCCTTCAGGTGGCGTCGTGCCCGGCGGACGGTGTCCAAGGAATAATTGACACGCCCGTCGGCGCTGGGCGCCTCGAGCAGCGAAGGCACGAAGATCGGATGCCGGGCGCAGGCCAGCGTCACCATCGCGTAACGATGGGAGAAATCCGTCAGCGGCTTGTGTGTCTTATGGGGCGGACGGCCGGAAGGGACGAACATTACCCGGTCCAGACCGTAGCGCCGCGCGGCGACTTCCGCGGCCTTCAGATGTCCCGTATGAATCGGATCGAAGGTTCCGCCAAACAGCACGATCTTCAAGGTTCCCTTGCCGCCTCCTGTTTCGGTTCGAGGGATTCGAAATGGTCCGAAGATGTCGTCGCTTCCGTTTCTTTCTCGGCGGCGAAACATTCTTGAATTTTCCCCCAGACGGATTGCTTCAGCCGGTCCAGCCCCTGCCCGGTTTGCGAAGAGATTTCAAACAGCGGTTGGTCCGTCTCCCGGCAGAATTTCCGCAGCGCATCGAGACGGTCGCATCCGGCCGCGGCATCGACTTTCGAGGCGACGACCAGCAAGGGCTTCTTCGCCACCTCGGGGCTGAATTGTTTCAGCTCTTCCATGATGACATGAAAATTTTCGACGGCGTCGCCGTGGGTGGTCCCGGAGACGTCGATCAGATGGAGCAGCAACCGTGTCCGCTCGATGTGCTTCAGAAAGCGCGATCCCAGCCCGTGCCCCTCGTGTGCGCCTTCGATGATACCGGGAATATCGGCCATGACGAACGACCGATACTCGTCCAGCGCCACCACGCCCAGGTGCGGCTCCAGCGTTGTGAATGGATAGTCGGCGATCTTCGGGCGGGCCGCGCTCAGCCGCGATATCAACGTCGACTTTCCCGCATTCGGAAATCCCACCAGACCGACGTCGGCCAGAAGCTTCAGCTCCAACCGATAGTCTACGACTTGACCCGGTTTTCCCGGCGTTGCAAAATGGGGCGCTCGCCGGGTCGGGGTGGCGAAGTTCTGATTCCCGCGTCCGCCGCGCCCGCCGGCCGCGGCCCGGAAGCGCTCTCCGGGCTGCGAAAAATCGTGGACCTTTTCTCCGGTTTCCAAATCGTAGATCACCGTTCCAACCGGGATCTGGACGGTCAGGCTTTCGCCGTCGCGTCCGTGGCGATTCGAGCCCTCTCCGTGGCGGCCTTGCCGGGCCTCGAAGCGGTGCTTGTAGCGAAGGTGCAGCAGCGTGTTCATGTGCGGATTGCTTTCGAGGTAGATGTCGCCGCCCCTGCCGCCGTCGCCCCCGCTCGGTCCCCCGCGCGGGATGAACTTCTCCCGCCGGAAGGCGACGCAGCCGTTGCCGCCCCCGCCCGCGTTCAGGTGAATTTTTACTTCGTCAATAAACATGGATCAGCACACGAATCAACACGGAATGGGCCGATACCTCCGATAACCTGTATTACTCCTCCCTTTACGCCTCCTCTGTTACGTCTCCTCGGGCTGGGATATTTTTCCGGACCCGAGCCCGGCTGGAGGAGAGCGGCCAGGGAAAATGCTCTTGGCGAAGGCGAATCCTCGGCCCCCGGAGACGAGGGTCTCTGCGAAGTATTCCGGAAAAGAGAGGAATGGAATGCGGACGAAGGGGTAATCCGATCAAAATTTCCGCGCTGCCCAAGCAAGGAGCCTCGCTGGGATGTGAGATCAGGCGGGGGGTGGCGCTTCAATGCTCACGTAATGTCCGACCCGGCCCCGATCCTGGTACTTTACGAATCCCGAAATTTTGGCAAACAGGGTATCGTCGCGTCCTCGGCCGACGTTCGTGCCGGGTTTGATGCGGGTTCCGCGCTGCCGCACCAAGATGGACCCCCCCGTGACGTACTGGCCGCCGTAGCGCTTTACACCCAGCCGTTGGCCGTGTGAGTCACGACCGTTTCTTGAGCTTCCTAAACCTTTTTTATGTGCCATTTCCTGCTCTCCAACCGAGTGCCCGCTTAGGCCAGAATTTCGCTGATTCGGACCTCGGTATAGGGCTGGCGGTGGCCGGTCATTTTCCGGTACTGCTTCTTCCGCTTGTACTTGAGGACGCGGACCTTGTCGGCGCGGCCATGGTCCAGAATTTCAGCCCGGACCTTGGCTCCCTCAACCAGCGGTGTGCCCAGTTGGAGTTTGTCCTTTTCCACCGCCAGGACCCGCTGGAACTCCACAACGTCCCCCCGTGCTCCCTTAAGTTGTTCTACGCGAACCACTTGGCCTGGGGTTACCTGATGCTGTTTTCCCCCTACGCTGATGATGGCCTGCATTTCGGCTCCTATTCAATCGGCAAAGCAGAATTATATCCGGCCCAGCACCGACCTGTCAACGAGCGGCCGAAGGCCGGACTCGACAATCGGCGGGCGCAGGGATGTAAAGGAAGTTGGGAGATTAAGGGTTTAAAAAGAAATGACTCGCCGGGCGCCATTTTCTCTGGTCTTTTCTCAGCGAGTCACGAATTCTTGCAAATAGTTCTTGGCTTCTAGTCCAAAAAGAACACAAACTCAATCGAAGTTGAGAAGTTATGGATGCTGCCGTCTACGGGGTAGAAGTCTGCCCCGGTTCCGGGGTCGGTCGTCGGCACGCCGAAGGTCGGAATGCTGGTTAAGTAATCCCGAAAGTCGAAACGGATGCCGAGCTTGGAAGTGATCTTGGTTTCAACGCCGCCGCCGAAGTTGAATCCGAACTTGCTTTCGGAAGTGAGGTCGGCAGGGTCGTCGATGAACTCATCCGTGGGCTCCGACGCGTTGGCGTCGGCGATCGCTTGATCGGTGGGACTGAATTTGGTTGTGCCGATGCAGCCCGTTACGAAGGTCCGAATCTTGCTTCCCGGAGCTTGGAGAAATAAAGAACGTTCCCGAAAACTGGGTGTGCTTGAAACCGAATCCACGTGACTCAGGCGGGGTCTTGGTGGTTTCGGTGACGAGCAGGTTGTTGGTTCCGTTTCGGTATGCTCTTCCACCACGACTCCCGTGAACGGAGCGCGGATCGTCGCCTGATCAACGTCGTTTTGAATTCGCGCCCGATCGGCTTCGAGTTTCTCGACGCGCCCCGTCCAGGCGGCAAATTCGGCGGCCGTGCTGTCCATCTGTTGTTCGCTGAGGATTTCGGATTCGTAGAGATTCTTTACCCGCTTCAGATTCGCCTCAGCCAGTTTCAACCGGGCTGTGGCTTCTTTGTGTTCGGCCGTGACGGCTTCCATTTTTATGTAAGCAGCAGACCCCTCTAAGGTACTACGGATTTCCTGTGGAGGTGAACGTTTAACTTGCCGGGGGTCCTGCGAGGAGGGATTTGCCCATGAGGAGGGCCGAGTTACCGTCCGCATAGTAGCGGGCGATCTTGTGAAGTGTCCGGAAACCGCGGGCTTGGTAGAAACGCTGGGCAGTGTGATTGTCTTCCGCCGTCTCCAAATAGACCAACCGGGCTTCCCGCTTCCGCAACCATTCCTCGGTGGCGTCCATCAGTCGCATTCCTACGCGGCGGCGGCGCCACTCGGACAGCACATCCAAGGTGACGATATGTCCCAGGCCGGGCAGTTCCAGGTAGGCGATGACAAAGCCGACGATGTTTCCCCCGATTTCAGCGATTCGGGTGAAGGCGTCCGGATAGGTGAGAAACTCGCGCAGCTCGGAGGGCGTGTAACAGATTCCCGGGGCGAAGCAAGCCGCGTCGATGCGATGAAGGTCGGTGAAGTCCGCTTCCCGGTAAGCGCGCAGTTTTAGTTTCTCTTTCCCGTGGTGGGCGGAGGGATTTGTCGGAAGCGGACGGGATTTGTCTGCCATGGGTTGTTAGGGTGCGTCGGTGACCGTTTCACTTTCACTATCCTTTTTCATGTGTACTCGGGTTCATGGATACTCTGTTTCATTGGTACTCTGGGCCGACGGCGCAAGGCGGGGTTCGGGGAATTTCCAGAAACGCGGACCCATCCACGCCAAAGCGACGACGTCCACGATGAAGTGGGCCGCCATCGCAGGATAGATACTTCCATAGATTACCACCGGGTAGGCGAGAAGCGCACCCAGCAATCCGGCCCGCAGGACTCCTCCCGGTCCCTGATAACTGTGCGCGAGGCCGAAAGCCACCGAAGACAAAAACCAGGCCCAGGGGGACGATTCGAGTCGTTCGGTAAAGAAAGCGTAAAGGTAGCCGCGGTAGAGAAATTCCTCGCAGAGGGCGGCGGTCGGCGACACCAGTGCGACGGCCAGGATTTTTTCCCGCCGCGTCCGGGGGATGAGGTATGCGGCGACATCGCTCTCCTGCGGCCAAATCCCGCGGACGTGGAGCCAGACGAAGATCATCAGCGCTCCGAGCGAAAGGGCCGTGAAGAGCGCCGAATTACGGAGAAGAAGCAAAAACGAGGAGACCCGGAAACCGAGCGAGGAAAATCCGAGCGGCGAGAAAAAAACGATACCGATGCCGAGGAACGAAAGAGCCCACTGGGAAATGGCGCCGGAATAATAAAGCTGAAGGCGCGGGAGAGGGCGTCGGCGAAGCATCTCTCCGTTGAAGAACGAGAGTATCGGCACGACGGCCACCAGCAGGAATGCGAAGGCAAGGTTGAGGGTGGCCGCTATCGGTGACATGGCGAAGTAAAAGGTAAAAGGTTTCGAGATGGAATCGGAGGACCCAAACAAGCCGTTTCAGCTCAGCGCCGTGGTCGTTAGCGCATTAGATAAGCTCCCAGAGCCGCTCGGCACTGGTTCTGGTAAGGCTCAAGCGGGGCGCTTTCTCCCGCCATGAGCCACTGAATGCAGAGGCCGTCGACAAGCGCGCGGATGATGTGCGCGGCGTCGTCGGGGTCCACCTTCCGGAACTGCTTCCGGCGGATTCCATCTTCCACGATTTGCCGGTCGCGCTCGCGGCAGTTCTCATAAAATTCCTTTAGCAGCCGGCGGAACTGTCGGTTTCTTCCTCCGGCGCTGAGATAGTCGACCAGAACCAGGTAGAACTTCCGGTTCAATTGGGCGCTGTGAAAGAGCATCTCCAACTCCGCGCCCAGTTGCGCGCGGGGATTCGCCTGCGCCTCGACGGCCTCGTCCAAGCTCTTCCGCAGTTGCGCCAGGACCCAGTCGAGAATCTCCACCATCAAATCTTCTTTCGTCCGAAAATAATAAAGCGAGCCGCCTTTGCTGGACCCGGCGCGTAGGGCCGTGGACTCCACCGTGAGGGCATGCAGTCCCTTTTCGACGATGGCCGCGTATCCGGCTCGGACCAGAGCTTCCTTGCGGGTGGCTTCGAGTGCCGCGTCATGCTTTCTGGGACTCAATGGGGGGCCTCCTGTGTCGAATGCCTTCTGCCGTATGTTACAGTGAGTTATACAATAGTTTTGGAATCCGCGCCCTATTCTGAATGAAGTTGAAATGGATCAAGTCAACCTAATCGGTACAACCGAAAGCGAACTGGAACAGTTGGCCGCGGACGGCGACCAAGCGGTTTTTCACGGCCGCCAGTTGTTCCATTGGATTTACGGCCGCGGCGCGCAGCGGTTTGACGAGATGACGGACCTGAACCGGGATTTCCGGCGGTTTCTCGAAGAGCGCTGCCGGGTCCGCCTTCCCCGTATTACGCAGAGGTTCGTTTCCGCAGACCGCTCGGTGCGTTACCTTTTGGAACTCGCCGACGGCGCCCAGGTCGAGACGGTTACCATGCCCGAAGAGGGACGCGATACGATCTGCCTTTCGAGCCAGGTCGGCTGCCCGCTCGATTGCCGTTTCTGCTTTACGGCCCTCATCGGATTGGAGCGCCACCTTACGACCGGTGAAATCGTAGGCCAGTTGCTGGCCGTCGCCACCGATTCCAATTTCCCTCTCGCTCCCGGACGGCAACGGAATCTGGTCTTCATGGGAATGGGCGAGCCGTTTTTGAACTACGAGGCGGTGATGCGGGCCGTTGGAATCCTGACGCATCGTCGGGGGCCGCAGATCTCGCCGCGAAGAATTACCATTTCGACGGCGGGCGTCGTGCCCGGCATTCGTAATCTGGCGCGGGAACCGGTGCGGCCGAAGCTGGCCGTCTCGCTCAACGCATCTACCGAGGAGCAGCGGGCCGCGCTGATGCCGATTACCAAAAAGTATCCCTTGAAGGAACTGATCGCCGCCTGCCGCGACTTCCCGCTGGGCCGGCGCGAGCGGCTGACGTTCGAATACGTCCTGCTGGACGGCGTCAATGACTCCGAGCAGGACGCCGAACGTGTGGCGCGGCTGCTCGCAGGCATCCGCGCAAAGGTGAACCTGATTCCCTATAACTCCGGGACGGAGCTTCCCTACGCCCAGCCGCCGCTGCCGCGAATTCTTGCTTTCCAACAGGTTCTGAAAAAGCAGCGGATTCCCGCCTTGCTCCGCTGGTCTCGCGGGCGGGACATACGGGCTGCCTGCGGGCAACTTCGCCTCAGCGATGCCGAGGTGAGCTCCGCTCAGGTTTCGCTTTCCTCTTCCTCGGCGTGAATGCCGATCACCGAAAGCATCTGCCCCTTCAATTTCCTTTCCCGTCGATAGGAAAAAAAGTAGTCGTCGCGGCAGCGCGTGCAAAGGTCGGAGAGATGAATATTTTCCGGCAAGAGGCCCGCTTCCATCAGTTGCGCCCGCGCCGCGGCCGGCAGGTCCAGATGCGGTTTGCGGTTTCCCTGGGGTGGGGAAAAGAAAGCGTCGCTGCCGGTCAACTCCCGCCGGAACTCCTCGTAGATCTCTTCGCCTACCTGGTAACAACATTTTTGTATCGAAGGGCCGACGACCGCCACCAGCCGCCGGGGTTCCGAATCCGTGAGACCAGCCAGCAGCACCGCGGTCTTCCCGGCGATTCGTTGCCGTGTTCCCCGCCAACCGGAGTGAACGGCCGCGACCGCGGGGCGATCCGGGTCCGCAATCAAAACCGGCATGCAGTCGGCCGTGCGGACGGAGAGCAAAACTCCCGGTTCGGTAGTGAGCAAGACGTCACCCTCAGGGATGGGTTGCAGGGGCTTCCATCCGTCGGAAGCGGGGGAGGGGGGGCGGACGGAGGGCGGTGTGGCCGGCCGCGCCCGAACCGGGCCGTTCTCTTGCCGGAAAATTTCGAAGGCGGAATCGGAATGAATCTGGCGTAGGGCGGCCGCAGGCCATCGGCCGGCACCGAGTTGAGAAAAGAGTTCGGCGTGCCGGTTCACGGTCTGCGGGATCGGGTCTGGTCCGTACTCTTTGGAGTTCTGCGCCCACTGAGCCGGGGGCACCGGGGGGGTGGATCGCACAGACCGGCGCGAGCCGAAGGCGTGCACCAGCCGGGGCAGGCGGGCCAGTCGAGGGCTTTCGAACCATTCGATTTTTCCGGCGCGACGAACTCGAACGGCTTCCGACATCCGGCATACTATAGCATGGCCTCGGGGGCGGACTTTTTTTGCGCGAAGGAGAGGGGAGCGTTGAGATTTGGTGTGTGTTCTGCTATGTTGGGCGGGGGCTGAGCCGAAAACATTATGATCGTCGGAACAGGCGTGGACCTGGTGGAAGTTTCCCGTGTGGAGCAGCTCTTGGAGCGCTACGGGGAACATTTTCGCCGGCGCATTTTTACCACGGCGGAGGTCCGCTACTGCGAGAAGTTTCGCAACAAGGCGGAGCGTTACGCCGCCCGGTTTGCCGCCAAGGAGGCGGCGTTCAAGGCGTTGGGCACCGGTTGGCAGAAAGGCGTCCGATGGGTGGACGTGGAGGTGGTCCGGACCCCGGGAAATCCTCCCGGCCTGCAGTTGGCGGGAAGGGCCGCGGAGGTGGCCGAAGGGCTTCGAGTGGACCGCATCGCCGTCTCGCTTTCCCACGTAAATCATTTTGCACTGGCTCATGTCATTTTTGAGTCGAACGGGGCTGCCTCTTGAGGTGGCTCTCGAGGTGCGGCTTGCAGCGGACGGTTTCACGGCGGGTGATTTTAGTAAAACAAGCGGGTGTGAAGCGAGCCGCCTTCTTCCTCGGCCTGGGGCTCTGCTTCATGGCGGTGGCGGCCTCGGGTTCCGATTCCCCGGCGGGTGATTCCCCGGTTGCGAATTCCAAGCGATCCGAGCCGTTGTGGGTGGCTGGGAAGGAGGTCCTGAAAAGGAGGTTTATAGATCTGCGCCCGAAGTATCCCATCATAGCCAAGATAAATTTCATCCAAGGAAAGGTGCTGTTGAATGTGGTGATCGACGAGGACGGACACGTGGAGAAAATTCATGTGCTGAAGGGGCATCCTTTTTTGGCGCTGGCGGCGCTCCAATCGGTCCGGAATTTGCGATTTAAACCGTTCTTCACGAACGGGCAAAGAACGCCGATTCGCACCACCTTTACCGTACCGTTCATTTTGCGAAGAAGGAATTTCAAAGATCCTTTTCTTCCTCCCGACCGAGCAGCCCGAGATTTGGAGCAACGCATTTCCCCGCCCGAGATTTTGACCTCGAAGAAAGAGTTGGAGAACGGGAACACGTCCGGTGAAAGGGATTCCGTCTGCCTGAGAGTTTTGTTGAGCGAAGCAGGGAGGGTCGAAGATGCCGAGATTGTTTCCGGCGATGCCGGACTACTGCCTGGTGCCCTCGCGTGCGCCATGCGCATGAGGTTTAAGCCGGCCTATTTCGGGACCATCGCCGTGCCGTGGTACTTCGAATTGGAGGTTCCCCTCGACGAAATCCTGGAAAAGGAAGATGACGAAAGGGAGAAGATGAACTCCGCCGTCCGGCTTCCCAACCGGACCGGGTCGGATGTCCATTGATGTCCATTGACCATGAAATATAGACTTTCCATTGGGTGGCTTATTCCTCTGGAGTTCCTGATGTGCCTCCTGCTGGTGTCGGCCGAGTCCCAGGCCCGGAATCGGCGTGGTTTTCGTTATGTGGCCGGAACCTGGGACGTGAAAGGTCCCTGTAGGGAGAACATTCAGTTAGGCCGGGATAGTATGTCCTTTCGGTGCAAAAAGAAGGTGTTTGAGATTTCTTTTTCCGACATCGCGTTTATGGAGTACCGGCATGCTCCGAGCCGGAAGGTGCAATCGGCCGGGGTCGACTTGCGGCGCGGCCTGCCGGGCAGGAGTCATGTGAGGGTGGTGCCTTTTAAGAAGAGAAAGAACCGCTTTTTCACCGTCGTCTATCGAAAGAACGGAAAGCTGGAGAGCGCAGTCTTTCGCGTCAAGCCGCTGGTGATGCGTCCCTACTTGGCGGAATTGGACCTGCGCAGCGGCAAACGTGTGGAGATGGAGAGTTTCGAGCGCTGAGACTCGAACCTGGCGGCCGGTCTTACCAACCAAGAATCAAAAAGAGATAAGTGTAAAAGTTACTGGAGCGGCGGACTTGCGGCGCTGGGCATCGCCCCAATGGCGAACCGAATCACGCCGGTATCGTCCATGAAGTAAAAGAAGCTGGACGTCCGCTCCCGCACCGGCTCGGCAATACACTCCCAGCGGTCCGGCACCGGACGTTTCAGGGAAAAGACGTACATCGAACGGACGACCTGGTTGCCAGCGCCCCCGAACTCGGGACCTAGTATCTTCTCTTGCCCGGGAGGCGGGGCCTCCTGTCCCGAAGCTATCTCGGTCTGAGCGAAGGCGAGGGCGGGAAGGGAGACCGGCGCCGGCATGGATTCGGGAATCACCAGATCGGCGGTGATAACCCTTCGAGTTTTGTGAACGTGTCCGCGTATTCGTTCTTTTGCAGCCATATGGCCTGGAGTCTGTTTGAACCCGACGCCGTAAATGGTGACTTCCGCCCCGGTCGAGTCCTCCAGCACCTATTTTTTCGCTGTTTCGCTGCCCGAGTCATGTCCGTCTGAAAAGGCGAGGATTACGCGCTTGCGGCTGCGTTCTCGGGTACGGAGTAGGGAGACGGCGCGCACCAAAGCGTCATTCAGGCGCGACTCGCGCCCGCGGGCCTTCGTCCCCTTGAGCACGCGGCTGAGCGCCTCGACGTCTCGGGTAAAATCCAGCGGAACCCGGACCCGGTCGCTAAAAAAGATGACCGCCACCTCTCCCTCCGGACCGAGGATCAAGCTGCTCAACACCGAGCCGAGATTTTGGATTCTGGGCAGCAAGGGTTCGATGATGCGGCTGGTCTGAATTACCACCACCAGGGAGAGTTCCAGGTCGGCCGGCTCAAACCGGTCAATCTCTTGCGGGATGCCGTTATCCAGGATTTCAATGTCGGACCTGTCCAGGTCATAGACAAGTTCTCCTTCCGAATCGAACACGGAAACCGGCGTGGTCACCAAGTTGACGTGAACTTTGACCGACCCCAGGGCCTTTTCGAGCTCCTCTTCGGTCGGTAGTTTTTCGGGCCGGGAAAATTCCGGGGCTTCGCCGGTTACGTCCGAAGTAACTTGCGAAGTAACATTCGAAGTAGTACCTGAAGCACCGTCCGATTGGGTTCGAAGCGCAGAGGGAAAAAGAAGGCCCAGGGCAACCGGCACCGCGACCGCCTTCCATACCGGAGCCCGCAAAATGGAGAAACGTCCGTTCTTCTTCATAGGCGACTTTCGGAAGAGCTTTTACTTAGGATGCATCTTTCCGTCCTAGGTTTCCCGGAAAAGGAGAAACCTTATTCCTTCCCTCGTTTTTTCCTCTCCGTTGGCGAACGACTTCATAGAGGGCCACAGCCGCCGCCACCGAGACATTCAACGAAGAGACCGGGCCGTAAAGGGGAATGGAGACCATGTGGTCGCAAGTCCGGCGCACCAGAGGGCGCAGCCCCCGGCCTTCGCCGCCCAGGACCAGAGCACAGGGGCCCCGGAAATCGGCCTCAAGGTAGGACCGGTCCGCCGCAGCGTCGAACCCGGTAATCCAGACGTTCCGCTCCTTCAACCATTCGAGTGCTCGGACGAGATTTTTTACTCTCGCCACCGGCAGGTGTTCCAGTGCCCCGGCCGAGGCCTTCGCCGCCACCGGGCTGAGGCCCGCCGAGCGCCGCTCCGGGATGATCAACCCGTCGGCGCCGGTTGCCGCGGCCGTCCGCCCCACCGCCCCAAGATTTCGGGGGTCTTCAACGCCGTCCAGTACGATCAACAGAGGGTCCGATTTTCCCTCCACCAAGCTGTCGAGGGCCGCGTAGGTCCGCGGGGCGCAGACGGCCACAACATCCTGATGGCCGGTGGTCCCGGCCATCCGATCCAGGTCTTTTCGCGGGCAGAACCGAACGGGAACTCCCGCCGTGCGGCACGCGTCGACCAGCTCCTGCACGCGGCGGTTGCGGCATCCTTCGGCGACCCTGAGGTGTTCCACGGTTGGTGAGCGCAGGGCCTCGGCCACGGCATGGACGCCGTAAACGAAAGAATTTTCTTCCCCCCCGCGCAGATGATGGCTTGGCATATTTGAAGTTGAAATTGAAGTCGAAATCAAAATTGAGATCGCCCGTCCGTATTACGGCGAGCTTTTCAAAACCGCTTGCTGAAACTCCTTCAGGCGCTGGAGGGAACTTTTCACCGGGCAGGGAAGCGGGAGCTTGCTCCCTTGCTCAAAAACCGGAATCAGTTTGTCGAGTTCCGGCCCGGAGGTCTGCCCGGTCAGGGCGACGCGAATCGGATGGAACAGGTTCTTACCCTTTTGGGCGGTCTCTTTTTTTACTTCTCCCATGATTTTCCGGAACGTCTCGGAATCGAGCTTGTCCGCGTCCCCCACACGGCGAACGAGCGCAGCCACCACTTGCCGCGCCGCCTCGGACTCCGCCACAGCCCTGTTCTCCTCGGCGGCCAAAGCCGCACCGCTTTCGTAATGAAATATGAAACGAACGTGAGCGGGCAACTCACTTAAATGATTCAGATTCTTGAGCACGGCGTCGAGGACCCCCCGGAGCCACTGTTTCGCTTCCGGAGAGGGTTCTGCGTCCACGAATCCGGCCTTGCGGAGCACGGGCAGGGCGCGCTCCACCAATTCCTCCCGCGGCGACTCCTTCATGTAGTGACGGTTCAGCCAGAAGAGCTTCTGGGTGTCGAAGACGGCCGGACTCTTCGTGATATTCGAGAAGGAGAATTGGGCGGTCAATTCACGGCGCGGGAAAATCTCCGAGACCCCGTCGGCGGCGGACCATCCGAGCAGCGCCAGATAATTCGTCATCGCCTCGGGCAGGAGGCCCAGCTCGCGAAAATAATCGACGGAGGTGCCGCCGTGGCGCTTGCTCAGCCGGGTTCGGTCCGGTCCCAGAATCGTGGAGAGGTGTGCGAAGCGGGGCGGCGTCCAGCCCAGGGCTTGGTAGAGCGCGATTTGCCGCGGGGTGTTCGAGATATGATCATCACCGCGAATCACGTGGGCAATCTTCATCAGGTGGTCGTCGACGACGACGGCGAAGTTATACGTCGGAAGCCCCTCCGAACGGAGCAGGACGAAGTCGCCCTGGGTGTCCGAGGCAAAGCGCTTCCGTCCGTGGACCATGTCGTCGAACGCCAACTCGCCTTGCGGAATCCTCAACCGCACGGCGGCCGGTTGCCCCGACTGCATCCGTTGGGTTACCTCGTCCACGCTCAACGCTCTGCATTTGCCGGAGTAGCCTGGCCGGCGGCCTTCGGCGAGTGCGGTCTTTCGCTCCGCTTCCAACTCCTCGGGCGTGCAGAAGCAGTGATAGGCATCACCTTTTTCGAGCAACTCCTGTGCATACTTCCGATAGAGTTCGCCCCGCTCCGATTGCCGGTAGGGGCCTGCCGCCCCGCCGATGTCCGGCCCTTCGTCCCAGTCAAGCCCCAGCCAGCGGATATCTTCCAGCAGTTGCCGCTCGAACTCCGCCTGGGACCGTTGAGGGTCGGTGTCTTCGATGCGAAGAACGAAGACACCATTTTGGCCGCGCGCAAAGAGCCAATTGAAAAGGGCCGTGCGGGCGTTGCCGACGTGGAGTTGTCCGGTGGGGCTGGGCGCAAAACGCACCCTCACAGGGCTTTCCGATTGTGCCATCGTGTCTGTATTACAACACAGAAGAGGGGGATTTCACACTTTCATGCTTGCTGCTCCCTCGAGCGGCAGTTTCCGAGGGGAAGGGAGAGGGAATAGCGAGCTATTCGACTGCCCCCAATTCTTCCCGCAGCTCATTGACGAAGTTGGACTTGACTTTGCCGCCCAGCATCCGGATGCGGAGAACCTCGTGCCAGGCTTCCTGGTAACGGCTGGTCGAGTAGAGGGCCTTGGCCAGAAGTTCATGCGCCTTGGCATTGTAGGGGTCCACGCGGACCCACTCGCGAAAGGCCGCCACGGTGCCTTCGAATTTCCCCTTTTCGAGCAGAGAGCTGCCCAATTCGCCGAATTCCGAGGCGCTTCTCGGCCAGAGCCGGACCGCCACGCGAAGCGCCAGCAGGGCCTCCTCGGTCCTGCCCTGGGCGAAGAGGGATTTCCCCAGGTAGTAATAGCCTGCGGCTTCATAGGGCTGGAGCCGGATGACGGTTCGGAAGTGCGGCGCGGCGAGCTCGTATCGCTCGAAATCGTAGAAGGCCTTTCCCAGGTCGAAGTGCGTGCGGGCGTTGTGGGGCCGGCGGCGGACGCTTTCCCGCAGCTCGGAAACGGTCTGTTTCAATGCCTGTTCGCGTCGGGTCCAATACTCCAAATAGGAATCATTCCGGGAGAGCAGATCCGGCGAGGTTCCGTTGACACGCGCCGGCGAAGGAACCATGCTGCCTGCACAAGGATCACCCCGCCCAGCAGACTTCGCGTCATGAGGCGTAAAAACGGTCTTTTCCGGCCTTGGCGCATTCTTTCCTTACCTTTCAAGGCCCTATCTTTCTGGCCTTTCCGTCCCTTTGAGAGAGTCCCCCGGAGAGGGGCTTACCTCCCAAATTTCTCATCGGCGGGGAATCAAAATTACCTACAGTACTTTAGTACTGCCCGCTCGCCGCCCCCGAAGGGCAACGAAAGGGGTAAGCGCTGCGTGAAAAACCGGGTTTGGGCTCTTCGGATTCTGCTACACTGGAAACGGGAAGTTTCCGGAGCGCAAAACACCTTCCGGAACTCTGGTGAGTCGTCAAGCGGGATTGATTCCCCTAGGGGAGGCTGTCGCCTTGAATTTCAGGAGGGATGCTATGCGACGCATTCTGCCGGTTGCAGCCTTATGCCTGTGCCTGTTTCTGGGTGGTCCGCTCCAGGCGCAGCGTCGGCCACCTTCTCTTTTCCCGGGCCGCGCCCCCGACCGCCCTTCGCTGACGGGCGAGTCCTCCCATTTATTGGTCTCCGCCAAGCGTTTGAAGTCCGTGCGGAAGGTCTACATCGCTCCTATCGACAACCGGCTCAAGCAACGGCTGGAGGAGCAATTTTCCCAGTGGGGACTGTTTCAGGTGGTATCGGTGGAGAGAAAGGCCGACGCGGTGATCAAAGGGACGTGCTTCGTCGGGCGCCGGTTGAAGAAGGTGAAGGCGGAAATTTACATGCGGGACCGGCGTTCCGGCGCGCCGATGTGGCAGGACAGCCTCCGGCTCTCCTATAATTCGCCGCCGGTGGCGGAAGTGGTGGACGAAATCGCCATTCTCATGGTGAAGCACCTTCGGACGACTCTGCAACGAAGCGGCAAAAAGTAGCGGGCCTTCGATCGGTCTTGGCGAGAGGTCTTGGGAAGTTCCTCGCCGGACCTCTCTGCCGGTAATCGATTCAAAGATATCTAAGAATGAAACGTAGCGCTGCACTTCGATCCAAACCGGCAGCCTTGCCCGTCGAACCGGTTCTGCCTGACAAGCTCTACTTCCGCATGCGGGAGGTGAGCAAGTTAACGCGGACAGAACCCTACGTGCTGCGCTTCTGGGAGACGAAATTCCCCCAGCTCAAACCGACCAAGACACGTTCCGGACACCGGCTGTTTCGGCGGGAAGACATCCGTAAGATTCTGGAGATCAGAAACCTTCTCTACACGCAGGGATTTACCATCGCCGGGGCCCGGAAGCGGCTCTTCTCGGAGTCGAAAAAATCCGCCGCCTCCCGCCCCTCGGCCGCAGGGGGGGACGCCAGCGGTTTCCGCGCCGTGAAGCGGGAGCTGGAAAGAATTTTGACAATGCTTTCTCGCCAATGCTAAGGTGACCCAAGAGGTTGTTCGATTGCTGGGCCTGCCGGAATAGAGCATTCGGCAAACGCCGGACCCAAAAAGATCTGAAACGAATGATTTTCCCTTCCGATTCGGGGCGTAGCGCAGCCTGGTAGCGCGCTTGCTTCGGGAGCAAGAGGTCCGGGGTTCGAATCCCCGCGCCCCGACCAATTTTATCAACAGTTTGTAGGTGTCCCTCATCACCGTCATACCCCTATTGTAGCGGAAACTGTAGTGACCCCTTTACCCTTTCCGAAAGTTTCTTGGCTTCATTAAATTTGAAATTCTCCAGTTTCCCGACGGCCTCACGCTTGTGTTCCTCTGCCGGGTGGACGTACCTCATGGTCATTTGAATCGTCTTATGCCCCAAGAGGGCGGCCAAAGTTGGCAGATCCAGGCCAGCCATTACGGCGCGGGAAGCATAAGTGTGCCGTAGGTCATACAACTTGAAGTGGTCCTCGATATGTGCCCTGGCCACCGATTTGTCATGACCCTTCCTCACCCCCTTAATCGGCCTATCGGGATTCTTGGGGGAAGGGAAGACATACCGCCCCTTCGCTGCAATGGCGCGACTCTTAAGGAGATCCCAGACCTCCTCGGTCATGGGAACCGTCCTTTTCGCCGCCGGAGTCTTTCCGAACGGGTTGAACACGGTACGGCGCCCGAAATCCAAGTTGGCAAACTCCATTCGGAAGACTTCCTCTGGTCGCATGCCGGTGTCGAGCATAGTACGGGCGATGTCGCGCAAGAGCTGGTTCGCTGCCTGCATGTAGGCAAGTTCTTCCTCAAGGGTGAGCACACGCATCCGGCCCAGGCTCTCTTCGAAGAACTGAACATCCTTGGTGGGGTTCTCGACCGCGAGGCCGCAGCGAGAAGCGTAGTTAAACATTAGACGGAGAGTCGCGAGCGCCCGGTTGACGGTTGCCGGGCTGACTGTACTTCCGTCATGTGCATTGCGGCGCTGCTCTTCACGGATGCGGGCGAGTTTGAAATCTTCGACCATCTCCGGCGTGATCTCGTCAAGCCATTTGCCTGAGAAGTATCGAAGTAACGTGTCGAGGTTCGTGCTGTGGAGATCATGGGTTTTCCATCGATGCTGTTGCTTCGACCAGGCCAGAAATTTTGGCACGTACTCCTCAAACTTAGGCGGTCGTGGTTTACGAGTGATACCCGCCCGCCGCTCAATAAGTGCCGCCCTGCGGATCGCTTCGGCTTCCTGGGCCGCTATTTTGTTCTTCATGCATGTGGATTCCTGGATTCGACGCCCCTGAAATTGAAAGGCGTACCACCATACATTTCCCCTGCGATAGAGAGCGCACATGGCTAGTTCCTCCTAACGTGTGATAGCTGTGTGACGGGAACTATACGCTCTTCCAGCCAGCGGTCAAGGTCGGATTGCCGATACCGCACCAGGTTCCGGGCAATCTTGAGAAACGGAATACCCCGACGCTGCGAGCGCCATTGTGCAAGCGTTTCCGTAGATAGGCCCACATATTCAGCTACGTCCTCGGGCTTGAGAAGCCTGTGCCCGTTGTGGCCGAGAACTGGGCGCGGGGCCTTCGGTGAAGTTTTCGAGTTATGGCTGTTTCGATTCAACTTCTAATTCTTTGTCCGCCGTCAAGGGCGGAAACTGTTTCCGCTTTGCCGAGTTGTTTGGCTTCCGTTCAATGGTCTAGCCTTTTGGTGCGCCTTTCTGGGGCAGGCGGAACCCGCCCCAGCCTTGGGTTAGTTTGGTGAGGTAACCCCCGGCCCCGGCGTAGGGCCGAAACTTTTTGCACGCTTTCTTTTCAATCCTTTGAAAATGCGGTACTTGACGGGCGCCTTCCTTGCTTGGTTGCTTAGTTGCTTTGGTGCTTAGGTGCTTACCGCTTAAATGCTCTGGTTCATGGATAAGCCTTTTTAAGAATTTCTTTGACGGTGGAATAAATTTGGCCGTCCGGGTGGTTTCGTCCGTCGAAGCGCCGTATTGTATCTCCGATCCGAATTTCGTAGGTCTTCCCTTTGAAAACCCTATTACTCAGCGTTTGTCTTTTTCGAGGGGCGTGTCCCGTCGCCAGAACCCACACTCGGTAATACTCCGAGCGTGGACCTGCTTTCGTGGTCTCCCCATTCCCAAGGTGCAGGAAGCAGAAAACGCTGTCGCGTTCTACGAGAGTTTTAAATTCGAGCCGACACTTCCAGGCACGAAGCTGAGGGTGCCAGTACGTGACGGCAGAGACGCATTCTGCTTCGTAGTCTCCGGGTTCATGCCGGGGATAAGGATCGGCTTCACAAACCGGTTCCATTCCCAGCACTTCAGCGGGAATGGGTTCGTTCATATCTTTGGTGGTCGGGCCTGGCTTAGCCATGAAACCTCCTCCCTGCCCTCAATACCCCTGCGCGAGAATGCGATCTACTTCGCGTCTAGGCACCATCACGCTGCCACCCAACCGCACGGTTTTAATCTTCCCGGCGCGGACGGCTCTGTGCAGGGTTCTATAGGCCTTCCCGGTACGCTGGGAAAGCTCCCTGATAGAGTCTAACTCCTTCGGTATTGGTTGTTTGACCTGCACGACCATAAGAAGACCTCCTTGGAAAATGCTTGCTAGATGGCCCTTGACAAGGCTAATGGTATGCAATTATGATCCGGTTATGCTGGAACGTCAAAGGAATTCTAACTCAGATTCAAACTCTAGCAAAGAGGATGCAAGGCTATCCGTTCCGCACTGGCGAGCGGCCACATTTCTTGAAGGCCTAGCGAATCTCGACACTAGCAACAGCCAAAAGGTGGAGGCCTTCGTTAAGCGTTTCGAAGATTTGCTTCCGACCCTAACCCCCGGGGTGGGGGAGGTGCGCGACTTGCTTTTTCGCCCGGCCACGCGTGACCGCCAAGGATTCATTGCCACGAGCGAGTTGGACCGCAAAAAACCGGCCAGCGATAGGTCTTCCTCGCTGACACAGTTTGAAAACGAGCTCAAGTCCATGCTGGAAAGACTTTGGAAGGAACCCACTCCCTTCATTATAGAGGCCAGGCTGATGAGGGTCGCCGGTCACGAAGCCAATTACGAGGCTGAGAAGGGTCGGCTAGTGAAGGATAATTTTTTGATGGTGCTGTTATTCGCAATAAAGCACGCTCACCTGCTTCATTACTGCCAAAATCCTGAGTGCAAGAAGCCCTACTTCGTGGCCCAGCGGGCCTCGCAAGTCTATTGCAGTGTGCAATGCGCTGAACCGGCCCAGCGAGAAGCCAAGATAAGGTGGTGGCGCGAGCATGGGGACGAGCGGCGCAAAAAATCACGCAAGAAAGCTAAGAAATAAGACGGGCCGCCGTGAAGTGCGAGCTTCCCGGCAGCCCTAACCAACATCAACCTAACTGGAGGCTGAATCATGGCTACAAAGAGTTTACCGCACAATTCCCCATCACAACTCAGGACTGCTATATATGCTCGGGTGTCCACGAACAACGGCCAGGACCCGGAAGTCCAATTACGCGAGCTCCGGGAGTACGTCTCCCGCCGAGGTTGGAAGCTTGCGGGTGAGTACGTGGACGTTGGTATCTCCGGTGCCAAAGAGAAACGGCCACAACTGGACCGGTTGATAGCCGACGCCCACCGCCGAAGGTTTGATGCCGTAGTGGTCTGGAAGTTCGACAGGTTCGCACGATCCGTCTCTCACCTACTCCGCGCCTTGGAAAACTTCAAGGCCCTGGGAATCGAATTCGTAAGCCTGAGCGAACAGGTGGATACTTCGACCCCGACCGGGAAAATGGTTTTCACTGTCTTGGAGGCTGTGGCTGAACTGGAGCGGAGCTTGATTGCCGAGCGGGTGAAGGCTGGGCTACGGAATGCAAAGGCGAAGGGGAAGAAGCTCGGACGCCCGCGGGTTGCCGTGGACCGCGCGAAAATCGCCCGCCTACGTTCCAAGGGGGCCTCCTGGCGGGCAATCTCAAGGGAAATGGGTGTCGGGCTTGGGACCCTCTACCGGGCCGCTCCTTAGCGTTCCAAAAACCTGCCTGTAACGGCCCCCGCAACCCATTGAAATACCTACCTTGGTGGGAGCTATTTTTACCGTTCCACAATCATATGTTTTTCGATGCTTCCCGTTGACTGGCCTGCGGGCGCGGCCTAAGATGGCAGGAACATCGCATCGGTGAGGCTGAAATGAAACGAACCAAAACACGTTGGTTGCTGGGGGGAGTGCTGTCCTTGCTCCTTTGGCCGACGTGCACCGCCGAGCAGGAGACATCGTGGGGGAAGTCCAACGCCGCTGGCATGGAGGCTTTCGAGCAAGGTCGCTACGGCGAGGCTGAGAAAAGGTGGTTGGCAGCACTTGAGGAGGCAGAAAACTTCGGCCCCGACTGACCTGCCCCCAGTGATTGTACCAACTCGTATGTTAGTTCAGCGGTAATTCTGTCCCTAGTGACCTGACCCCCTCAAACCGGTCCAGTTCTAATGTTAGAGTTGGACCTGGAATAGGGAGGTCAGGATGGTCAAGAGGAAGCATTCGATCGAACAGATTATCGGTAAACTTCGAGAGACCGAAGTGGAACTTGCCCAGGGTCGCAGCGTAGCCGAGGTGTGCCGGTCGTTGGGGGTGACCGAGCAGACCTATTACCGCTGGCGAAAGGAGTAGGGCGGTCTAAAGATGGATCAGGCCAAGCGGTTGAAGGTCCTCGAGCAGGAGAACACTCGCTTGAGGAGGGCGGTTGCAGACCTGACCTTGGACAAGCAGATTCTGCAGGAGGTCACAAGGGGAAACGGCTAAGCCCGGCGCGTCGCCGGCAGTGGGCGGCGCATGTCTGTAAGGCGTTGGGTGTCTCGGAACGCCGGGCTTGTCGAGTGCTCAGCCAACCCCGGTCCACCCAGCACCATCGATGCATCGCTGCTCCCGACGAGGATGCCCTGACGAGGGCCATCGTCACCCTGGCCGGTCGGTTTGGTCGCTATGGCTATCGTCGGGTCACGGCCTTGCTGCGGCGAGCCGGCTGGAGGGTCAACCATAAGAGAGTGGAGCGCATCTGGAGGCGGGAGGGGTTGAGAGTGCCGCAGAAACAGCCGAAGCGTGGACGCCTTTGGCTCAACGACGGATCGTGCGTTCGTCTGCGCCCCTGCAGTCCGAACCACGTCTGGGCTTACGACTTCGTCCAAGCCCGCACTCACGACGGGAGGGCTTTCCGGTTGTTGACGGTCATCGATGAGTACACTCGGGAATGTCTGGCTATCCAGGTGGCCCGCCAGATTCGATCCGACGATGTCGTGCAGCTACTGGCCGATCTGTTCGTTCTCCGAGGTCCGCCCGAGCACCTTCGCTCGGATAATGGCCCGGAGTTCTGCGCCCAAGCTCTACGAGAGTGGCTGGGGCGAATCGGAGTGAAGACGCTCTACATCCAACCCGGGAGTCCCTGGGAGAACGGCTACAACGAGAGCTTTAATGGGAAGCTCCGAGACGAGTTGCTCGACCGGGAGATCTTCTACACCTTGCAGGAAGCGAAGGTGTTAATCGAGCAGTGGAGGCGACACTACAACAGGGTTCGACCTCACAGTGCTCTTGGTTATCGTCCACCGGCACCGGAGGCCATGGAAATCCCGCCGCTGCTCGGGAGGCAGCTGCCTCCCGACCTAGGGACAGAATTACCGCTGAACTAACATACGAGTTGGTACAATCACTGGGGGCAGGTCAATACGTCCTCGGGCTATATTTCCCCTTTCATTTTGGACAGTTCGTCTGTAGTTAATGAGCATGACTTCAACATTGGTCAAAATTGTCCGATCTATATGTCTCATGAGGTTGTGGGCGGCCTCGTGAGCCAGGACAGAATAGATACTATTCCAATCATTTTTCCAATGGAAGCGTGCGCGTGCGGAACTATGTTCCGCCGAGGTGAACGCATCCTCGGGGAGGTTCCCGATGTTCACAAGGTAAGCGACAGGATTAATATAATATTGCAATAGCCCTAAATTGACATTGATCATGGACCCATTGGCAGATGCGTTTGCGTCCATTTTCGGTTGGATTAGAAGTTTTTCGTGATCCAAACGCACTCCGTAGAGGTCGAATCCAACATCGTAGAATTTTCGCAATGCTGATCGGAGTTTTGATTCGACCGCTGGCATACTCACACGGGCTTGAGCAGATTCTAGCCATTTCTGCTTCCTATGTTTAGAAGCGGTCTGGAACCACTCTTCAGGAGTGAATCTAGAAAATTCTCTCAAACGCTGTTCATCAATCTGCTTTGGAAAAAAGCTCGCCATCAACTGTTTCGACCAAGGCTCACACCCCTGAGCAAAACTTTGTGACGGAAACAAAAGCAAACTCCCTACCATAAGGGAGAGCATTAGAATGACCCTTAGCATATAGAAATCCTCCACTCCTTTAAGTTGCGAGAGCAATACCAGAGACTAGGGGCGACGCAAGAGGTTGATGAGCTCGGTAGGAACAGGACATACTCTCCCGCGAGTCATTTTCTTCGCGCGGCGATCAAGGGGTTTTCACCCGATTTCAGTGGCAGGGTCGCTACCCGTTCCTCCAGGATGGACTGGTAGGCAGCCATCAGCGCCTCGGTAGCCAGCACCGCCGTGTCAATGTCGTTTGCGGGTGGCATACCGTTCTCAATGGCTGCGATCAGTTGGTCCACTGAGCCGAGAGCGGTCGCACCCGGCGCAAACTCATGGTACTCCTGGGGAACGTGGTTGATGGTCACGACTTGCGCACTGGCGTCGATGTGCAACGTTTCGTGCTCATAGTTGATGGTCATCGAATTGCTGTGGCGCCGCTCGCCGTCAAGCTGCTGCTTGCCCGTTTCGAGAAAAGCGAAGAAGTCACCATAGTCGAGGACCATCTGGCCGAAGTTCTCGACATCAGCTTCTCGGTAAACGTCCCAGGTCTTTCGCCACTTCGCGGTCACAGCTCGGGGTCGGCCTAACAACGCGATGGCGTAGTCAAGCGCATAGCACCCCATATTGGTCATCTCGCCCCCGCCGGACTTCTCGGGCGGGTCAAGCCTTTCCGGCCAAGCCGCCTTCAAGTCGAAATCCTTCGAGAAGTTCATTCCGAACAGGTGGTGGTACCCCATCACTTTTCCATACTTGCCCGCCCGCACTTCGCTGAGCAGTCGCGCGTAAACGGGAACCGATCGAACCATGGGAATGTCGTACACGAATTGGACGTGGTGTTTCTTGACCGCCGCGGCGATGCGACGGGCACTGTCCAGGCTCTCGGCAAGCGGTTTATTGAGGAAAATGTGCTTGCCGAGAGCGGCAGCCCTTTCGACCATCACCGCCTTGTCGCACGGGTCGGTGGTAATGGCCACGAGATCCACTCGCGAGTCGGAAATGACTTCGTCATAAGAATTCGCCAGCGGTGCGCCGAACACTTCGCACAATTCCTGGGCGCGACGGGCATTTTTTTCATAGGCCGCCACCACGGAGGTGTCGGCGCGTTTCTTGAACATGCGGCAGATACCGGCCCCGTGCGTGGCGCAGTTCCCCAAGATCCCTACGCCGTAAGTCTTCCCGGGTTGTGACCCAGCGACGAGAGTTACCCCACCACGCATCGCTGACATGCAGGCGGCCACCGCTCCGGCGGAAGTGCGGATAAACTTACGGCGTCGCATGCCCTGTGGATGAAGCATTGTCAAACACCTCCTCGAAACCGCGCAGAGGAACTTCTGTTCTTGCTATCCCCATGGTATGTGGCCCTTCAAGCGGTCGGCCGGAGGGACATCCAAAGGCGCACAGTGCGCTATATCTCTCCTGGGGCCTGACCTGCCCCCAGTGATTGTACCAACTCGTATGTTAGTTCAGCGGTAATTCTGTCCCTAGGTCGGGAGGCAGCTGCCTCCCGAGCAGCGGCGGGATTTCCATGGCCTCCGGTGCCGGTGGACGATAACCAAGAGCACTGTGAGGTCGAACCCTGTTGTAGTGTCGCCTCCACTGCTCGATTAACACCTTCGCTTCCTGCAAGGTGTAGAAGATCTCCCGGTCGAGCAACTCGTCTCGGAGCTTCCCATTAAAGCTCTCGTTGTAGCCGTTCTCCCAGGGACTCCCGGGTTGGATGTAGAGCGTCTTCACTCCGATTCGCCCCAGCCACTCTCGTAGAGCTTGGGCGCAGAACTCCGGGCCATTATCCGAGCGAAGGTGCTCGGGCGGACCTCGGAGAACGAACAGATCGGCCAGTAGCTGCACGACATCGTCGGATCGAATCTGGCGGGCCACCTGGATAGCCAGACATTCCCGAGTGTACTCATCGATGACCGTCAACAACCGGAAAGCCCTCCCGTCGTGAGTGCGGGCTTGGACGAAGTCGTAAGCCCAGACTTGGTTCGGACTGCAGGGGCGCAGACGAACGCACGATCCGTCGTTGAGCCAAAGGCGTCCACGCTTCGGCTGTTTCTGCGGCACTCTCAACCCCTCCCGCCTCCAGATGCGCTCCACTCTCTTATGGTTGACCCTCCAGCCGGCTCGCCGCAGCAAGGCCGTGACCCGACGATAGCCATAGCGACCAAACCGACCGGCCAGGGTGACGATGGCCCTCGTCAGGGCATCCTCGTCGGGAGCAGCGATGCATCGATGGCGCTGGGTGGACCGGGGTTGGCTGAGCACTCGACAAGCCCGGCGTTCCGAGACACCCAACGCCTTACAGATATGCGCCGCCCACTGCCGGCGACGCGCCGGGCTTAGCCGTTTCCCCTTGTGACCTCCTGCAGAATCTGCTTGTCCAAGGTCAGGTCTGCAACCGCCCTCCTCAAGCGAGTGTTCTCCTGCTCGAGGACCTTCAACCGCTTGGCCTGATCCATCTTTAGACCGCCGTACTCCTTTCGCCAGCGGTAATAGGTCTGCTCGGTCACCCCCAACGACCGGCACACCTCGGCTACGCTGCGACCCTGGGCAAGTTCCACTTCGGTCTCTCGAAGTTTACCGATAATCTGTTCGATCGAATGCTTCCTCTTGACCATCCTGACCTCCCTATTCCAGGTCCAACTCTAACATTAGAACTGGACCGGTTTGAGGGGGTCAGGTCAGCTCCCGCAAGCTCCTTGACATTCGGTGGACCCGCCGGGGCAACTGGTTCATGCGGCTCTGGGGCGGCGTCGCCTGCGGCTTCGGCCTCTGGCTGGCGTACACTGTCGCCGGTTAGCCGTCGCGCTACCTCACAAGGCGCTGCAACTGGCCGCGGCTGGCGCAACCATCCCGGCCGTTTTCGCGGGATGTGTGCGGACATCGTTTGCTTCGCTAACAGACAATAGACAAACACATCAACCCCACGTGGTAAACTGCACCCTGTATGCGACAGCCGGGTTGAAGATTTAGCAGAACTAACCCTCAGCGGTTAAAGCCTTTGATTTACGGTCCCTTTTTCTGCACGGCTGATTCGCCGCGGCATTCAGGTCTCTCGGCTCCGTGATAGAGAAGAGGACAAAGGCACCTGTAGCCGAAGTGAGCCGCCGAGACACCTCAGCCATTCGCTGCGCTGTCCAAACCAGGTCCACGCGCCGATGCCGCCCCATCCGGCTCAGCAAGTCCAGGCCCTCCGGCTGGTAGGCAGCCGTCGAGAACCAGGGCACCTCCTCCAGAGCGAAGCACAGCCGTCCGACATTAAAGGCAGCCTCGGCCAATTCGTTCAAGGTTTCTTCCTCACCCTCCGCGGGCCGGAAAGCGCAATGGAAAAAAGGCGTCCGCCCCATCTGATCGAGATAGTCGAAGCACTTATCCAAGGATGAAAACAGGTTCGGGGATGAATGCTCCGCCATCGTATCGAAGATCACCACGCGCGGTTGGCAAGAAACGATCTCTCGCAACACCGTACTTTTCCCTGAACCCTTGCGGCCTACGATACCGATGATTCGATTCTGTACGTTCAACCCCAAACCTTCCCAGCCAAGCCTGTAGGGGATGCCGGCTTCCAGGGACTGACGGACGGACGCGAAGGAGCCTGGACTACACCCCGCTTCCCGATCCACGAAAGGAAAAAAGGAAGGCTAACTAAAAAGAGAGGGACCATAGCCATCAAAACCCACAACAGCACTCCAGAACGCCTCATAAAACCCCCTGTCAAGCCCGCGGCGGCCTTGAAATGATTGGGGTAGGCCCCTCTTCCGCATGGCCCACTCGTGATGCCGCTCATTCAACCGGACATTCATCGCCCGGCACCGCTCCACGTAGGATAAAGATTTAGGCTCCGGCCCCGGCAAGGCACGCGGGACCGGCTGAGGAACAGGCAAGGCATTTTCCTGGTACCCCGCGAGAATCAGCTTCCGCAACCCGACGAGGTTCTTCCGTGAATAGGTCAGTTCCCGAATCCGAGGCAGGGCCAGTTTGGGAATCCGGACCGTCAACCTTTCCGGCCCAGGCCCAGGATCGGGTACGTCTACATCCACCAGCCCACGATGCGCGGCGGAAGCAATCTTGCCGATGACCTCCGTAGCCGATCCGCACCGGCGAACCCAACGGGCCAGAGGTTCGGAAACTCTTACTGAAAACTCACGTGACATGGGAACAAAACTGGGAACAAAACCCCTCGTTCAAACCCCAACTTCTGGCAGAAGGGAGGCTGAAAACACTGGGACTTAAGTGGGTTGGACTTATTTCGGGAGCAAGAGGTCCGGGGTTCAAATCCCCGCGCCCCGACCAGTTTCCCGCCCTTATCATCCGTCACAGGTTACCCGAAGCGTTTATTGCAGGTAGCCCAAAGCATTGAGTTGTTTCCGGAGTTTTTCATAAATTTTTATCTTGGTGGATTGGATTTTTTTCCGGGGACCCTGTTCGTGGGCTTTCAGAAGAGAGAGCAAGTAGCCGCTTCTGACGCGATTTTTATCAAATAAATTCACCTGTTCAGCGGAGTCTTGATGATGATAAAGTTGAATGTCCCTTAAAACTCCCCTGTGTTGTATTAATTTCCAAGAGCCGTCAATGATGCTTCTGGCCCTTCGGCTGTCAAGTTGGTACGAGAAGACCTTGCGGGGCTTGCTCGGTTCATCCGCTGTCCGCAGAATGCGAAGGAGGCTTCTGCCTTCCAAAGAATGGGGGATTTCAAGCCCGACCGAGTCTAGGACTGTGGGAACGATATCCACATGTTGTGCCGCGGGCGGAGGACCAATGTGAATCTGCTGGTTGGAGTTGAGGTGCCGGAAGTGGCGACCGGGTGGGATTTCCTTCTGGAACTCCAGGGCGGAGAAAAATCTCAGTTCGCCATCGGCTTCCAGCGGCGCTTCTGAGCCGCTTGATTTTCCGCAAATCATTTACGGGCGGACGCCTTCAATGTTGAGCCGGATTCGATAGAGTCCCGTTTGCGCCGTCATGTAGAGCGTTTTCCCGTCGGCGCCACCCCAGTGGCAGTTGGCGGGTACTTCCGGCGGCTTGATGGTCCCTAGGTGTTTTCCCTCGGGTGAAAAGATCCACACCCCGCCTGGTCCCGTCGCGTAGACGTTTCCTCTTATATCCACCTTCAGCCCGTCCGGCGCGCCTTCCTCCGTCTCTTCCGTTACGTCATAAAAGACGCTGCCTTCGCCCAACGCACCGTCGGGATGGACCGTGAAACGCATCCATAATTTCTGTTCCGTACCGGAGTTGGCCACGTAGAGGACCGTCTGGTCGGGAGAGAAGGCCAGCCCGTTCGGGCGGGTCATCTCGCTGTGCAGCAGTTCCACCTGGCCGCCGGTCAGCCGGAAGATGCCGTTGAATTCAAGCTCTTTCGAGAGGTCGTTGTCTTGGTCTGCCAGGCCATAGGGCGGGTCGGTAAAATAGAGAGAGTCGTCGGCGCGGTAGACGGCATCGTTCGGGCTGTTCAGCCGTTTTCCTTGGTAACGGTCGGCTAAGACGGAAATGCCGCCCTCGGGGTCCAACCGGATGATACGGCGGTTGCCGTGCTGGCAGATTATAATTCTCCCCCGCGAGTCGAGCGTCAGACCGTTCGAGCCCAGGTTCGTCGCTTCCGATTCGCCGTCGTAGCCGCTCGGTTTCAGAAACCTGCGGATGCCTTTTCCCGGGGTCCATTTGAAAATGGAGTTGGCCGGGATGTCGCTGAAGAGCAGGGACTCGTCGTTGATCCACACCGGACCCTCGGTAAACCCGAACCCGTCGGCCAGTTTTTCAATCTCCGCCGGGAAAGGGACAATTTCGCCGAGGGCGGCATCGGCTCGGATGATCTCCCCGCCGACGTCCTGCGGAATTTCGGGAGCCGTTTTGCAGCCCGATAGGGCGCCGAGCAGAGCCATCAATATCAATAGCGCCGTTGACGACAGCCCTCCTTGCATCAAGCCGACTACGGTCCTGGCAGCGCTTTTCACTGTTTACATCCCGGATGGATCAGAATGTAAGATGGATTTTGCTTCGGATGATCGCGGCAGTCAAGGGAAAGGTCTTTTTGCCCGGGGGCCGCCACGAACCGTCCTGGGTTGTCACCGCAGCGAAATACGTATATAAAGTTTGTTGTACGCCGACGAGTTCCTATGAAGACCCTGATCCTCCAAGAGCCCGGGCGCCTTACGCTCGGCGAGAGTCCGCCTCCGGCCCGGCCCGGGCCCGGCGCGGCCGTGGTGCGCGTTCGGCGGGTGGGCATCTGCGGAACCGATATTCATGCCTACCGGGGCGATCAACCTTATTTCAGTTACCCGCGCATCCTGGGACACGAGTTGGGAGTGGAGATTACCGACATCGGAGAGAACGAAAAGGGATTGAAGATCGGTGACCGGTGCGCGGTGGAGCCGTATCTCGACTGTGGGCGATGCATCGCCTGCCGGCGAGGCAGGCCGAACTGCTGCGTCAGCTTGCAGGTCCTGGGTGTCCACACCGACGGCGGGATGCGAGAATATATCACCGTGCCGGTGGAAAAACTTCATCGTTCGGAACGGCTCTCGCTGGAACAACTGGCCCTGGTGGAGACGCTGACCATCGGTGCTCACGCCGTCGCGCGCGCCGCCTTGGAATCCGGCGAGTGGGTATTGGTGATCGGTGCGGGTCCGATCGGGTTGGGAGTGATCCGATTTGCTCAGATTGCCGGAGCCCGCGTGATGGTAACGGACCTGAGCGACGAGCGGCTGGAGTTTGCCCGCCAGCACTTCGGAGTTGAGTTTACGTTGCGCGGAGGCGGGAACCCGGAAAAACAGGTCGAAGAGATCACGGAAGGCGATTTCCCCTCGGCCGTGTTTGACGCGACGGGAAGCGCGCCTTCCATGTCGAGCGCTTTGCGCTACGTCGCCCACAGCGGACGTTTGATTTTCGTCGGTCTTGTTCAGGCGGATGTCTCTTTTTCCGATCCCGAATTTCATCGCAGAGAGACGACGCTGCTGAGCAGCCGGAATGCCACCGTGGCGGAATTCCAACAAGTGCTGACTTTGATGGAAGCCGGAACGCTGGATCCGTCAGTTTGGACCACGCACCGGGCTCTGTGCACGAACCTGGTTGAGGAATTCCCGCGATGGGTCGAACCCGGCGCGGGGCTGCTGAAGGGTCTGGTGGAATTCTGACCTTATCGGTGCGGCTACTTTGATCTGCACACCGTCAATTTTCATTTGGGAGAGAATTTCCCACTGGACGTTGGTCTTAAGTTCCTAATCGCTCGGAGCGCATCCCGACAGCGTCATCAGGCACACCGCCAGAATCGGGTACCAAAGACCTTTTGCTGTGACCTTCGTTCCTGAATTCATCTCTTCTCTCTAGAACCCTCTCAAGAGAATATTTTGGCTGAAGAGGAGAAAAAGTTGAGGGGTGAGGGGGATTCTCCACTTGGCGTCTTCCGGACCGAGGAGTGCTCGCTCCGGGTAAGTTGGCCGACATCACCATCTTGGACGCCAACCCGCTGGAGAACATCACCAATACCCGAAAGGTACACGCGGTCATCCTGGGCGGGAAGGTGCTCCACCGCAAGGCTCTGCTCGCCACCAGTAAAAAGAAATAGGCCGCCTCCAAGGTGCTCGCCCGGGAGATGAATCTGCCTACGTGAAGTGGTTCTTGGAAGAGAGCTGAACCTCAATCCCGTCCGGGTCATCGAAATAGACGCGGTTGCTGCCGCTCGGTTGGCGCGGATTGAGGCCCCGGCGTTTCAGCTCTTCGGTGACGGAGCCTACCTCATAATTTTGAATGGATAAACAGTGGTGGTTCATCCCCGCCGTTTGGTTTCGAAACAGCGCCAGGAAGTTCCCCTGGAGGCCCAGGAAGCAACTGCCGGCGGATTCCCGGACCACGGGCATACCGAGCAGATTGCGGTAGAAGTCCCGGGAGCGGGGGATGTCGGTTACGTTCAATGCCACATGGTTCACGTCAATAGCTTGAAAAGGGGCTTGAAAGGGGGTTTGAAAGGCGGCGGGAGCGGAGTTTGAGACGCGCGCTCCGAGCGCCATCAGCGCGAGCGCCCCAATCAGTTCGCGCCGGGAGATTCCGCCCCGTTCGTAGGATTCAACCAGATCGGTGATTTCTTGTTTCATAAGCTCCCTCCTGGGTGGCCGGCGTTCGGCAACTGTGCCGGGACCGGAGATTTTCGCAAAATCCAAAGCGGCTGTGCCGGCCCTGTGGGGGAATTATATTACCGTCTTCCCGGCGGCGCACCCCAAAAACGGTTGGAATGAATATCTAATCCGAGTATGATGCGGTACGAAGATGGAAAATCCATAGCTGAGGGGGGCAAGCCCATAGCGCCCATAGCGAGAGCGGAGGTGCGTTGAGGAGGATCGTCCATCGAAGGGAATTTCTGCAAAAAGGCTCGCTCGGTATTGCCGTTTTGACGGCGGCCTGCCAGAGGGCAGAAGAGCAACCGGAACCGGCTGCGCAAGGCAAGCCGCTGAGTTTCCCGATGGGGGTGCAGTTGTTTACGGTACGAAACGAGTTGGAAAAGGACCTGGAGGGCACGATTGCCAAGGTAGCGGCCATTGGGTACAAGGAAGTGGAGATGTCCTCCCTCCACGGCAAACCGGCATCCGAGTTTGGCCCAAATCCTCAGCTCGAGCGGACTAAAGAGCCCCAGCGGCCATTTCATGTTGGATACGCTTCGTTCCGGATGGGAGAAGCAGATCGAAGACGCCAAAACCTTGGGGATGGAATACATGGTTTGCCCCATCCTTCCTGAGGAGGAGCGCAATTCTTTGGACAACTATCAGAAACTGGCAGATCTCTTCAACCAGCGAGGGGAGGATTGCCGCAAGGCGGGCATGCGGTTCTGTTACCACAATCACAATTTTGAATTCCAGTCGTTTGACGGCGTCCTGGCATACGACGAGCTGCTGCAGCGGACCGATCCTGAATTGGTTCAAATGGAATTGGACTACTTCTGGATCACCTATGCGGGCCATGATCCTCTGGAATACTTCGACCACCACCCGGGCCGGTTTGCTCTGGTGCATATCTAAGGGTCTGAAGGCCGACGTCGAAACCTCCTTGGAGTTGCCCGCAGGGTTCAATCCGTTCACCGAAGTCGGACGCGGCAGGATTGATTGGACGCGAATCTTGGGCGCGGCGGAGAAGGCGGGCGTAAAGCATATCTTCGTCGAACAGGACGAAACGGACGGCTCACTGCTCGAAAGTTTTCAGATGAGCTATAACTACCTGAGTGAGATGAAAATCTGACCTTGGTCTTTGAGGGTTTCGGCGGCCGATGCGTGTCTGACCGCGGGGACCCTGTGGACCGTGCCCGTCCTCATTGATGTTCTGTTCTCATTGACGGCTGCCGACGGCTGCTCTAACATATCAACCCGGTAGTATGGCCTTGGTTCGCGACGCGTATGCCCGTCTCGGACCGGCCCGCCGATATCATAAGGAGCATAACTGATGGGGAAAGAATCACTTACCATAACGGATAACCGCACTGGAAAAAACTACCAGGTGGAGATCAAGGACGGCACCATCCGCGCGCTCGACCTGCGGAGCATCAAGGTTTCCGACGACGATTTCGGCCTGATGACCTACGATCCCGGCTTCACCAATACGGCTTCCTGCCGCAGCGCGATCACTTTTATCGACGGGGATAAGGGAATTCTGCGCTATCGCGGATATTCGATCGAGCAACTCGCCGAGCAGAGTACCTTTCTTGAGACCTCTTATCTGTTGATTTACGGGGAGCTGCCGGCGAGGGATGTCTTGGAAAAATGGGAACGCAATATCATCCAGCATACCTTCATCCATGAGTACCTGAAGAAGCTGCAAGGCGGCTTTCGTTACGACGCGCATCCGATGGGAATGTTCATCAGCATGCTGGGCGCGCTGTCTACCTTCTATCCGGACGCCAAGCTGATTCGTGACCCGGAAGCCCGCACGGAGCAGATCTACCGGCTTATGGCCAAGACGCCGACCATCGCGGCTTTTTCCTCCCGCCATACGCGCGGCTTGCCCATCGTTTATCCGGATAACGACCTCAGCTACGCGGGCAACTTCCTGAACATGCTCTGGAAGATGAGCGAAACCAAGTACACTCCCAATCCGGCGCTGGAGAAGGCGTTGGATGTGCTCTTTATCCTCCACGCCGATCACGAGCAGAACTGCAGCACCAGCGCCATGCGGGGCGTGGGCAGCTCCCAGGCTGACCCCTACTGCACGGCGGCGGCGGCCGCAGCGGCGCTCTACGGCCCGTTGCACGGCGGCGCCAACGAGCAGGTGCTGCGCATGCTCAGGGAGATTGAGACGGTCAAGAACATTCCCGCTTACATCGAAAGGGTCAAGAAGGGTGAGATTCGCCTGATGGGCTTCGGCCACCGCGTCTATAAGAACTATGACCCGCGGGCGAAAATCATCAAGAAGGTCGCCGACCAGGTCTTTGAGGTGACGGGACGGAATTCTTGGCTCGATATCGCGCTGGAACTGGAGCAGATCGCCCTCAAGGACGAGTACTTCATCAAGCGGAAGCTCTACCCGAACGTGGACTTCTACAGCGGCATCATCTACCAGGCGATGGGATTCCCGGTGGAGGTCTACCCGGTGCTGTTCGCCATCGGACGGATGCCGGGCTGGATTGCGCAGTGGATTGAGATGCTGGAGGACAAGGACCAAAAAATCTCCCGCCCGCGGCAAATCTATACTGGCTACGAAGAGCGGGATTACGTCCCGGTCGTGGAACGCTCCGCCGCGCCCGCGCCGCAACCGGTTGGCGCAAAGTAGCCGTCGGCTTTTTCGGTTGCCGGTTTTGTACCTCTTCAGAACCTTCCCAGCAGGTATTTTCTTTTCATCGGAAAAAGCGGGGGATCGGTTTCGGTTTTCCCGCTCAATTCATCTATAATGGGGAAGAAGGACTACGCCGCGGAGGGATGGGTGAGCGGTTGAAACCGGCGGTCTTGAAAACCGCTTCTCGCTACGCGAGACGGGGGTTCGAATCCCCCTCCCTCCTCCATCCCAACGTTCTTCTCTTCCGTCGGTTGACACGCTCCTGCTTTCCGGGTGCTGTAGGTGTGCCCGGTGTTCCGGCTGTCGGGGTTGGTCGGGTGGGCGACCTGCCATGGATTTTCCGAGCCTACACCTTCTTCGTGCGGCCCCTTGCCAGGCTGAAAGCTTGGTGCCAAGTGGATTCGGCACTGCCCCCGGTCCGCTGCACAACGACTTCGACTAGGAAAGGGCTTTTTTCCCCCTACGGGTCGCCGCAATACCGCGCTGTAAAGCCTTGCGAAGGTCACCGGATCGCTCCACACGCACACCTTCGATTCCTTGACTCTGGGCGAGTTGTACGAAATCGATATTCGGGTTCCCAAGATACATACCCGTGTAGCAGTCCGCCTTCCTCATTTTTCCGTTGTATCGGTAGTAGGCGTTGCGCACAGTCTGGTAATTACGGTTGTTGTACACGACTGTCAACACGGGGACTTCATACCGTGCCTGTGGCCAGAAGCCCGCGGCACTGTACATGACCGAACCGTCTCCGATGTTGCAGACGACTTGCCGGTCGGGAGCAGCCAGCTTGGCTCCCGTCGCCGCGCCGACTCCCCATCCCAGCCCGGCGCCGGAGGTAAAAACCCACATCTTCTCGTTTTCACGGAACCGGTGGAAAGGAAGTGGTTCGAGCCGGAGAGATTTTCACTCTTAAGACCGGATGGCAAGAGGTATGTTTTGTGTTAATTGCGGAGGTCTTTTCTGTTTCTGAAGAACAGGCTTGTAACGCCGTAGCCAGGAAGCCAGAAGAAGCGGTCTTTCTCGTAGTGCTCGCCTGCGACAAGAGTGATGCCTTCCTTCTCCATGACTTTCTGGCCACAAATGGTAAAATTCTCCCCGTCGATAAATGCCATCCAAGTTCGTTGCGCCATTTTTGGTCTTGCGCCCTTTCCGATTAAGCCACTCGGGCAGTAGCTGCGCCGGACAGTGACTGAACTTCCCGCTTGATGCGCTTCATCTGCTCGTCCTTTGCCCGGTCCAGATCGTATCTTGTTTGTAAGTTTACCCAGAATTTCGGAGTTGTGTTGAAGTAGCGGGCAAGTCGCAGGGCAGTGTCGGGTGTGACCCCTCGACGTGCATGGACAATTTCAGCGATACGAGTTGTCGGCACACGAAGTCCGAGGGCCAGCTTGTTCATGCTGAGTTTCATCGGTTTCATAAAATCTTCTAGAAGAATTTCTCCCGGATGAACCGGTTTCAACCTTCGGGTCATATCTCCACTCCTAGTGATAATCTGTGATCTCCACGTTATAAGTGTCCCCCTTACGCCAAATGAAGCAGATGCACCATGGGTCGTTTATTCGGATGCTATATTGCCATTTTCTGTCACCGCGCAGGGTTTACAGACGGTTTCCAGGGGGGGCGGCCAAGTCGTGCAACTCTTTGGCGGCATCTAGTTGGCGTAGTTTTCGCAATGCCACACGTTCGATTTCTTTGAACCGTTTTGAAGGATACCGTTGGTGGAGCCGTTCCGTCTGGGCGGAGCGAAAGGATTTAATCACCATGTACAGAGTATAACGTTATACGTTAAATGGCAAGCGTTCTGCTCTAAGGAGAAGTGTGGTGAGCGGTTACAGCTTTGTCCGGGCGGGTTTGCGGGTGGGCTCGATTTCGAGTCGGTCGGCCACGGTCGACCGCTTCTGGATCTGGGAGAGAGGAACGACCTTCCAGAATTCGAGGACTGTTTCCGACCATCGCTTCAGCAGGCGGTGAGCGTGCCGGCTCTCGGTCTTTTCCGCGTGCTCGGTAACCAGCGCGCGGACCAGTTCGGAGTCTTCCTCCTCAATAATTCTTTCCGCCACGACCAGTTCGGAATTGTAACGCTGTGCGAAATTTTCTTTCGGGTCCCAGACGTAACCCATGCCGTTCGTCATTCCCGCGCCGAAGTTGCGGCCCGTCTCGCCCAGGACGACGGCCACGCCGCCGGTCATGTATTCGCAACCGTGGTCGCCGGTACCCTCCACCACGGCCACGGCTCCGCTGTTGCGGATGCAGAACCGTTCCCCGACGCGCCCGGCGGCGAACAGCCGGCCGCCGGTGGCCCCGTAGAGCACGGCATTGCCGAGGATGGTGTTTTCCTGGGACTCAAAACGCACCCGTGCCGGCGGGCGGACGACAATCTCTCCGCCGCCCAGGCCCTTTCCCACATAGTCGTTCGCCTCGCCTTCCAGGACCAGCCGGATGCCGGGCGTAAGAAACGCCCCGAAGCTCTGCCCGGCGCTGCCTGTGAAAGCGTATTCGATCTCGCCGTTGCGGTAGCCTGCGTTGCCGTACCGGCGGGCCATGTCTCCGGCCACACGCGCGCCGATGGTCCGGTTTGTATTGCGAATCTTGTGCTCGAAGCGGACCTGCCCGGAGGCGTCGGAGTCGAGCAGCGGGCGCGCTTGCTCACACATGTGCTTGGCCAGCGAATCCAGGTTTCCTGCCTTCCGTCGGGTTGGCCCGGAGGTGGGACGCCCGACCGATGCGGGCGAGTCCGAACGGACCAGAATCGCTCGCGGGTCGAGCCGGCCGCGCCGGCCGGCAACTTCGTGCGAGGCGACTTTCAGCAGATCGGTTCTGCCGACGATTTCATCGAGTGTCCGGAATCCGAGCTGGGCCAGCAGCTCGCGGACCTGCTCGGCTACGAAGCGGAAGTAGTTGATCAGTTGTTCGGGCTTGCCGGAGAACTTCCCCCGCAGGTCTTCCTGTTGCGTGGCGATTCCGACCGGGCAGGTGTTCAGGTGGCATTGCCGCGCCATGACGCACCCCAGCGCCACCAGCGCCGAGGTTCCGAAGCCGAACTCGTCGGCGCCCAGCAGGGCGGCGATGATGACGTCGCGTCCGGTCTTCAACCCGCCGTCGGTCCGCAGCTGCACGCGGTCGCGGAGTCCGTTGGCCAGCAGCGCCTGCTGCGTTTCGGCCATTCCCATCTCCCAGGGGGAAGCGGTGTTCTTGATCGACCCCAGCGGGGAAGCGCCCGTGCCGCCGTCGTGCCCGCTGATCAGAATGGTGTCGGCGTGCGCCTTGACGACTCCCGAAGCCACCGTTCCCACGCCGGTCTGCGAGACCAGCTTCACCGCGATCCGCGCCTGCGGATTGATCTCCCGCAGGTCGTAGATCAACTGGGCCAAATCTTCGATCGAGTAGATGTCATGGTGCGGCGGCGGAGAGATGAGCGGGATGCCTTCGACGGCCCGGCGCACGCGCGCGATCAGCGGCGTCACCTTGTGTCCCGGCAACTGGCCCCCTTCGCCGGGCTTCGACCCCTGCGCCATTTTGATTTCAAGCTCTTCGGCTTCCACCAAATACTCCGGCGTCACGCCGAAGCGGCCTGAGGCGACCTGTTTAATCTTGTGGCCGGCAGAAATTTCACCTTCCACTTCGACGTAGACTTCCGGGTCTTCGCCGCCTTCGCCCGTGTTCGAGCGGCCGCCGATCTGGTTCATGGCCGTCGCCAGGACGCGCTGCGTTTCCGGACTCAAGGCGCCGAGCGACATCGCCTGCGTCGAGAAGCGTTTCCAGACGGCCTCCACCGGTTCGACCTGTTCAAGCGGAATGGCCCGCGATGCGGTGAAGCGAAACAGGTCGCGGATCGTCATCGGCGGGCGGCGGTCGACCGCTTCGGAGAAATTTCGGTAGGCCTCGCCGTCGCCGCGCCGGGCCGCCTTGTGCAGGTGGCGCATCACTTCCGGGGTTGTGGCGTGGCGCTCGGTGCCTTTCCGGAACCGGTAGATGCCGGCAAACTCCAGCCGGTCGTGCGAGCTTCCGTAGGCTGCCGCGTGGCGTTCGAGTACGTCGGTGGCGAGATCGCCGAGCGTTCGGCCCGACATCGAGGCGCGCGTATCGGAGAAGAACCGCTCGACGACGGTCTTATCGAGGCCGATAATTTCGAAAAACTTTCCGCCTTGATAGCTGGCGAGCGTCGAGATGCCCATCTTCGAAAGTATTTTCTTCAGGCCGGATTCAAGCGCCGCTCGGTAATTATCTATCGCCAATGCGGCGTCGACCTTCCCCAGCTCCTTGCTCCAGGCCAGGTCGGCGGCGGCTTCCCAGGCCAGGTAGGGATTGACGGCCGCGGCACCGAACGAAAGTAGACAGGCGATGTGATGCGCCTCCCAGGCCTGGGCCGTCTCCAGCACGATGTCGGCCCGGTTGCCCATGCCGTCGGCCAGCAACTGATCGGCGATTCCGGCCACGGCCAGCAGCATCGGGATGGGCGCGGTGCCCGGTCCCACGCCGCGGTCGCTCAAGACCAGAATGGTGCTGCCGGCGGCGACCGCATCGCTTGCTTCTCTCGTGATCCGATCGAGCGCTTGGCGAAAATTTCGAATGCCGGCGGTCCGGTGGCTTCCCGGGTCGAAGAGGGTCGGGATGGTCTTCGTTTTGAACCGATCGCGAGTGATCTGCTTGAGCTGGGCCAGCTCTTCGTTCAAGAGCACGGGCGATTCCAGGCGCAGCAGGGCGGCATGTTGCGGCGTTTCGACCAACACGCTGTGGCGCGCGCCCAGGTAGAGGTTGAGCGACATCACCAGGGATTCGCGCAACGGGTCGATGGCGGGATTCGTGACCTGCGCGAACATCTGCCGGAAGTAGTCGTAGAGAAGCCGGGGACGGTGCGAGAGAGCCGCTAAGGGCGTATCGTCGCCCATCGAGCCGACCGGGTCTTTCTTCTCCGCCGCCATGGGCTGAACCAGCAGGTCCACGTCCTCTTCCGTGTAGCCGAAAGCGCGCTCCAGAGCCAGGAAGGCGGAGCGGTCTTGACGGGCCATCGCCTCTTCCCAACCTTCCCTCGAGGCCAGCTTCTCTTCGGACGCCTTGAGTTGCGGGCAGAGGGTCATCTCACGGAGAATCCAACGGCGATATTTTCGGCCGTGGGAGACGGCGCGCTTCACCTGCTCGTTTTTGAAAATCTTGTGATGGTCGAGGTCCACCAGCAGGATTTGACCGGGTCCGAGGCGGCCTTTCTCCTTGATGCGCTCCGGCTCGATATCCTGCAAGCCGACCTCGGAGCCGAGCACGACGAGCCCGTCGTGGGTAATCATGTAGCGCGCAGGACGCAGGCCGTTGCGGTCGAGCACCGCGCCGACCAGCGGACCGTCCAGAAAGGCGACCGCCGCCGGGCCGTCCCACGGCTCCATCAGACAGGCATGGTAGTGATAGAAGGCTTTTACGTTGTGGGGGATTTCGACGGCGTTCTCCCAGGCTTCCGGGATCATCATCAGCAGGGCGTGGTGCACGCTCCGGCCCGAGCGCGTCAGCAGTTCCAGGGCATTGTCGAAAATTGCCGAATCGCTTCCTCCCGGTTGCACCACCGGCTTCAGCCATTCCACTTCCGTACCCCAGATCGGATGATCCAGGACCGATTCGCGCGCCTTCATCCAGTTCCGGTTGCCGAGCAGAGTATTGATCTCCCCGTTATGCGCGGTCATGCGGAACGGCTGAGCCAGCTGCCAACTGGGGGAAGTGTTCGTGCTGTAGCGCTGGTGGAAGAGAGCGGCCGAGCTGACGAAGCTCTCTTGCTTCAGGTCCCGATAAAAGAGGCCCAACTGCGGCGGCGCCATCAGTCCTTTGTAGATGATGGAGCGCGAGGAGAAGGAGGGAATATAGAACTCTTGAATCCCCGCTTCACTGGCCCGGCGTTCGATCTCCTTACGGACCAGGTAGAGAGTCTGTTCGTATCCGCGCTCCTGCCCGGTGGGCTGCGCCACCAGCATGTGGAGAATGACGGGGAACGTCCCGCGAGCCAACGGCCCCAGCGCGCCCTCGTCGAGCGGAACCGTCCGCCAACCAATGTGGTGCACCCCACGGCTTTCGACGACTTTTTCCGCAATGGATAGAACCTTCTGGCGAAGCCGGGCCGTGCGGGGAAGGAAGAAGACGCCGATGGCAATCTGCCATTCGGGATTGAAATGCGGGTCGAGTTTTTGGGCCTCTTCCAGGAAAAAAGTCTGCGGCAGGTGCAAGAGCACCCCGGCGCCGTCGCCGCTCACCCCGTCGGCGTCCACCCCGCCGCGGTGCGTGAGGCGGGAGAGGCACTCCAGCGCCTGCTCGACGAGCCGATGCGAAGGTTCCTGGCCCACCTGGGCGACAAACCCTACACCGCAGGCGTCCCGCTCTTCACGGCGGTAGAGTCCTCTTTCCAAGTTGTTTGTGCTGTTTCGGTGCATCATTATTGATAAATTCGAAACAAATCCATGGAAGCTATTTTAACCCGATATAGGTCTCTCGTCTCCTAAAAATAGTTTTTATGGATAGCAGAAAAAAGTTTTTATGCCCTCGGGAGCCCATGGGCCGCAGTTCTGAGTTGGTTTTCCAGGGAAACACCTTTTAATCCAGAAGGACAATCGAAGAGGAGGGCCGGTCCAGTTCCGGATTTTTGAACTGAGAGCGGAGGAAGTCCAGGAAGGCGCGGCTCTTCGGGCGGCCGTTCATCCGCAGCGTGCCCAGTTGCGCTAAGAAGACCAGCAGCTGATAAATCTCACGGGTGCGGGTCTGCGCCACCCCGTGCCGGCCGCTATCTTCCTCCTCCTGAAACTTCTTGAGCGCAGCGGCCAAATGACCGTAGATCTCCCTGGGGAGCGGGCCCTCGGGCGGTTGTTCGTAGTAGAGGCCGGTTTCGAGCGTCCGATGGGTTTCGGCCAAAGCTTTTGTGCTCTCGATGACGTCGGAGTCCACCAAAGCGCTGTGGTCACGGGCAAACAGACAGACGGCGTAACCTAAGTGCAGCAACAGTTTCTGATTTTCGGTGACCAGGGAGGAGGGGACCGAAGTTGAGGCAAAAGGCAGTTCGCTCCTTTCCACCCGGCGGCGTTCGAAGTCATACCGGCGGCTTGCGGCCAGGTAGGAGCAGTCCGAAGGGCAGTCGATGGTGACTTCCCGCTCGGTTCCGCAGCAAATGGAGCAGATGCTCCCGGCTTTTGCGGGACAGAACCGTTTCGCTTTCCTGGTGTTGCAAATCGGGCAGGACACGAACTTCCCCCTTGGGGTCTCTTGAGAGTCAGCGCCGGAGGAAGTCTTCTTCCGGATTTTTCTCCGCACTTTCTCAGGACTTCGCGTTCAGAAATTTTTCCAGAACCGAACGGCCGACCTTTTGTATTTCTCCGAATTGATGAAGGTACTGCTGAAACGTTCGGTTCACCTCGGCGGCGCGGTCGGGAGCCAGATCCGTCCGCATGATCATGTCCCGCACCCGAACCGGGTGCGGCAGCAGCGCCTCTTCGTCCAACTCTTCCAGTGCCGTTTCCAAATCGTAGTGACACATGGGATTCCTGGGTCTCTTGCCAGGTTGATGATCCACTTTATTGATTCTATGCTTCGAGATTCTTGACCTCGTGCATGGCCTCGATGGTGAGAACTTTGGCGTGGGCGAGCAGTTGTTCGGTCTCCTCGAGGTTGGGGACATCGCTCTGCCGCATGGTGCGCCAAGCGGACTCGCTCTCCCAGCGCGTGAGTCCGATGTAGAGCGAAGGATCCTCCTTCCCGCGCAGCAAAACGCTTCCACGGGAACCGCCGCACTTCAGCCGGATGGTTTCGCTTACCTCCTGCTACATCTGTTCGAACTTTTGTTCCTGTCCTGCTTGTACTTTGAAATGATAGAGAACTCGAAGAATGGTTCCGATTCCTTCTCCCTGATGCTGTGATATTGGCCGCCTGCGCTCTCCTGGACGACCATAGACAACCCTACCTGACACTATAGCACTGTCCTAAATCAAGCCGAAAGGTGAAGTCGCAGTACCCTCCGCCGTCCGGAGGCGAAAGAATCCTTGACAGAATCTCTTCGCCGGATAAAGTGGAATCCTCAACCTGATTTTGCTGCGCGCCGCGGTCACAACGGAATCCCTTGGGCGAGCGAACACGAACTCCCGCCTACAACACCGAGGTTGGCCGGCTCCCGGTGAAGTCCGCGCTTTTTGCAGTTCCTGGCGATAGAATTCGGTTTGAGGGGAGATGGAACGAATCGAGGGGAAAATGTCTCAGGTGCGGGTGCGATTTGCGCCTTCGCCGACCGGGTTTCTGCACGTCGGCGGGGCCCGGACGGCGCTCTTCAATTGGCTCTTCGCGCGGCGGCACGGCGGGGTCTTGGTTCTGCGCATCGAGGATACCGACGAGGAGCGCTCCCGCGAAGATTTGGTGGACGGCATCCTGGACGGGCTCCAGTGGTTGGGTTTGAAGTGGGACGAGGGCCCGTTCCGGCAGTCGCAGCGGTTGGACCGCTACCGTGCGGCGGCGCAGAAACTTTTAACGCAAAGCCGCGCCTATCCGTGCTTCTGTACGCCGGAGGAGTTGAATGCGCGGCGCGCGACCGCGGAGGCCGAGAAACGTCCCTGGAAGTATGACGGGGTCTGCCGGCGCCTGAGCGAGACCCAAAGAGAAGAAAAGAACCGCGCCGGATTGCCTTCCGCCTTGCGATTCCGCGTGCCGGAGAGCGGGAAGACCTGTTTCGACGACCTCGTGCAGGGCCGGATTGAAGTGGAGAAGGCTTCGCTTGACGACTTCGTCCTGCTTCGCGCCGACGGCCGGCCCACCTATCACCTGAGCGTGGTCACCGACGATGCCGACATGAAAATCACCCACGTGATTCGCGGCGCCGATCACATTTCGAATACCTTTAAGCAACAGTTGGCTTATGAAGCGCTCGGCTTCGAGATGCCGAAGTTCGCTCACTTGCCGCTGATCCTGGGTCCCGACCGCACCCGGTTGAGCAAGCGCCACGGCGCGACGTCCGTCACCGCCTACCGAGAGCAGGGAATCCTGCCCGAGGCGATGGTCAACTTCCTGGCCTTGCTCGGTTGGACGCCTCCCGAGCGGAAAGAGATTCTGCCCGTTGAGGAGATGGTGCAAGCCTTCTCGCTGGAGGCCGTCTCCAAGAGCAATGCCGTCTTCGACACGGAAAAATTGGCCTGGATGAACAGCCAAATTCTCCGCAGCTTGCCGATGGAGGAACTCCTGCCGCGTGTGGAGAAGGAACTGCGGGCGCATGAGCTGTGGCACGCCGACTACGAAGGCCCGCGTCGGGATTGGTTGCGCTGCACGGTCGCCCTGCTCCAACCTCGTATGAGAACGGTGGAGGATATCTCCGGCATCAGCCGTGCCTATTTTTCCGACGAGGTGGATTACGACCCTGCGGCGGAGAAAAAATTCTGGAAGAACGAGGCTCTTTCCGAACTACTTCCCCAGTTGGCGCAGGAACTTGGACGAATTACCGCTTTTGACGCCGCCTCGGCAGAGCAGTGCCTGCGAAGTTTTGCCGAGCGCAAGCAGGTTAAGGCCGGGCTGCTGATCAACGCTTCTCGGGTAGCGCTGACGGGGCAAGCCGTCGCGCCGAGCCTCTTCGACGTGATGGAGGTCATGGGCCGCGAGCGCGTCGCCGCGCGGCTCAAGCGCGCCGGCGAGTATCTTGCCACCCGGACGGTTCCCTGACACCGTTCACCTTCAGTTTGAAGGCGTCAGTTTGTTGTAGAGGGCGGCGAAGATGGCTCCGCCGATCGCTCCATCCACAATCCCGTAACCCGTCCCCACCAGCACGCTGCCGATCGAACCGGTCACGTGATAGCCGGGATAAATGGAGCTTAATATCTCCAGAAAAAGTTTCCCGTAGTTTGGCCAAACCATGTTGGCTAAGCCCACCATTAGGATAGAGCCTGCCCAGAGAATCGCAGCGGTCAATGCAAGAGCCTTCAGGTTCAGCTTCATGGGTACCTCCCGTTAGGATATTCCGACTTGCGTAATTGGCCGTACCATACCATGGGAAACAATGGATTGGGAAACGAAACCGGGAAGGGGAGAGTGAGGCTCGGGTTGCCCCTTGGGTTCGCGGAGTGTATAGTAGGCGTTCCACACATTGTTATTTCCAATTGAGACCGCAAGAGTAGGAAGAAAAATGATGAATTCGGGTACGTCATTTCTGGTGGGGATCGGTATTACGCTGGCCACATCACTGCTGATTGTTTTTTATCTGCGGTCGCGGTTGACGAAGATACTGGTAGATCTGTGCGGGACCGAGCATCGCGCCGGATTTTGGACGGCATTATCGAATGTGACGCTGGTCTTGGTGCTGCTGATTTTCGCCCTCTTCAGCCGTCCGGAGGTGAGGGACAGCCCGGTGAGTTACTCTGATGTAAGCGGGCAATTGATGTGGGCGTTTCTCGGGTTGATCCTGACGCTTCTGGTCTTGGCCTACGTCATCAGCCAATTCATTTCTCGCTCTTCCGATTCCAAATAGACGGTTGCAGGTATCTGCTTGGGTCGTGTTTGTGGGATAATAGCTTGGTAATATTGGAACTGGAGGGGTGCCGCCCTCCAAGAAAAGACGAACTCAGGCGCCGAAAAGAGCATGTTTTTCTTTAAAATTATTATCGTTTTGCTGCTGTTTGTAGTGGGCTCGGCCTTGTGGGCCGGGATTACCTCCAAGCGCGAGAAGTAACCCGCCGATTCTTTTTTTCCTGAAAATTGAGGAAGAGATTTTTCCGGGAGATTGATACTTCTGCGAAGCCCTCCCAGAGGTATCCAGGTGAGATGCCGAGTTACGGTTTCCCGATTAGAAGGCCGCCCGCCCGGACCTGGGGGGGGGGTTGGCGGAGGTCCCAAATCAACCGGAACCAGGAGAATACCTTCAGCAGGTAATAGGTGACATCGATTTCCCACCAGAAGAATCCCTGACGGACACTCGCCGGATAATGGTGGTGATTGTTGTGCCAGCCCTCGCCCATCGTAAACACCGCAATTAGCAGACTGTTCCTGCTTCCGTCGGAGGTGGCGTAACGCACCCGCCCGAAGACGTGCGCCAAGGAATTCACCAGGAAGGTTCCGTGCCACAGCATCACGGTGCTGATAAAGAAGCCCCAAATCAACCAGTTCCATCCGCCGAGGAGGAAGAGCAAGACGGCCAGGGTGACGGGCGGCACGCTATGCCAACGGTTCAGCCAACGCAACTCCGGATACTTGGCGAAGTCGCCGATCCTGGAATAGTCCGTCTGATCGTGGGCCGTGGTGAGGATCCACCCGACGTGGGAATACCAGAACCCGCGCAGCAAGGGGGAGTGCGGATCCTTCTCCGTGTCCGAGTACAGATGATGGTCGCGGTGATGCGCGGCCCACCAGAGGATGCCTTTCTGCGACGAGGTCATGGCCAGAAAAGCCAATACGAACTGGAAGACCCGGCTGGTTTTAAACGTCCGATGGGAAAAGTACCGATGGTAACCGGCCGTGACGAAGAACATGCGCCCGTAGTAAAGCGCCACGCATAATAGGAGTCCGGACAACTGAAATTCGATGAAGAGTGCCGCAAAACAGGCCGCATGAGCGACAAGAAAAGGAATCGATAGAGGTGTCACTTTGAATTTTCTTTGGGCGAGGGTGAATTCTGCAGCTGCCACGAGTGTACAGTCTCCTATGCCACCAGTCCAAATTCAATCGAAGCGGTGGAGAAAGTCTTAAAAACAACCTGAATAGAGTATATGCTGCAACCGGTTTGACGCAAGAGGTTTTTCCTTTTCAGGAATTGCCGTGTGAGCTGTTCACGGGCAGGTGGGACGAATGTCTCATGCGTCATTTTCCGGCCTCCGGCCCGCAAACCGCACAGCGGAGGCGGATCGATTCGGGAACAGGGGAACAGGGGAACAGGGGAACAGGGGAACAGGGGAACAGGGGAACAGGGGAACAGGGGAACAGGGGAACAGGGTTGACAACCCCTTGCAGGCAACGCGCTTACGCTTGGGAAGCGGAAGGCGGAGTCTTTTTATCACCGGATTCTGCCTCCGCTTTTGGATGGGATTCGGCGCTCGGCTCGGTATCGGTAAAGGAAGCTTGCGCAAGTTCGAGCGTATCGAAGGCTTCGAGCAACGTGTTCAGGCGTGTGATCTGAAGGATGTCCTTCACGCGCCGGGAAGGGTGCACGAGTTTCAAATCGCCCCCCTTCCGTTGGGCGGTCCGCATATAACTGAGGACGGCCAGACCGGAGCTGTCGACATAATCCACATCGGAAAGGTTTACGATTAGCCGGTTGCGGCCCGCGTCGATCAATTCATGTACCTTGTCTCGAAGCCGATCGGTTCCGTCTCCCAGAACGATCCGGCCTTGCAAGGCAAGGATGCTAATCCTCTCGAGAGTGTTTTCCTCAATCTTCAAAGGTACCGTACCCTCACTTCCATTTTCCAGGGAACCCTACTTCATCTTATCACTCCGTGACGAAGACGAACCCGGAAACTGTCTGTTATTTTGCCTCGTGCGATTGACCGGGTACTTTTCGTGAATCGGCGGGTCGATGGTTCAACGGATGCAGATCGATCTCCGTTATAAATTCATAGTCGCCTGCCGGGTACGGCCGCACGTTCTCCAGGCGGCGGTGGAAGACGCAGAGGTTGTCGAAATGCCACAGGTGAACATAGGGAAGGTCGGCGGCCAGGATCCGCTGGACTTCACTGTAAATCTTCTTTTGCCCGGCTGGGTCGAAAGTTTTCTGGGCGGTGTCGAGCAGCGTGTCCACGCGCGGATTCCGGTACCGGCCTCGGTTCGCGCCCCCGGGGGGAAAGCTGGCGGAGCTGAACAGGTAGTTGAAAATCTCGGGAAAATTATTCGCGCCGATCCATCGCAGCGAATAGAGCTGAAAGCGGCCGTCCAAGATGTCGGAATAGAAGGTGGCGAAATCGTAGCTGCGGATCTCGATGTCGATGCCCACCTCGGCAAGCTGCGCCTGAAAGATCTCCGCTTTTAGCCGCGCCGTCTCGTCCGTGGAGGTTTTATGGGTGAGCGTGAACCGCACTCCGTCCGCCCGGCGCGGGTACCCGGCCTCCTCCAAAAGTTTTTCCGCCCGAGCCGGATCGTAGGGGTAGGTCCGGACGTCGTCCTCATAAGCCCAGGAGACGGGAGGCAGAATGCTCAAAGCGGGACGAACCGTGTTGCGCCATAAGAACCGGATAATGGCGTCGCGGTCCAGCGCATGGGCAACGGCTTGCCGCACCTTGCGTTTTTTCAGAATCGGGTCCTGAAGATTGAAGGCCAGATAGGCATAATTGGTGCCCGGCGTCTGCATCACCTTGAGGTTGGATCTTCCTCGAAGCGTCTCCGCCATGTCGGCGGTGAGGGAATTGATTGTCACATCGGCGCTGCCTTTTTCGAGTTCCAGCGCGCGCGTGACCGAGTCCGGCACCACGCGGAATTCAACGCGGGCCACCTTCGCGGCAGGGCCGAAGTAGGCTTCATACTTTTCCAGAATCACGTTCTGGTCCGGCGTCACGCTCACGAAACGATAGGGGCCGGTTCCCACCGGCTGCGAGGAAAAATCTTTCCCTGAACCCTGGGGAACAATTCCGATCGCGCCGTTCGAAAGAGAGAGAGGGAAGTGAACGTAAGGTTCCTTCAGGCGGAAGATCACGGTGTCGTCAACCGGGGCCTCAATCTTTTCAATCCGGCGGTAGGTACCGGTCTTGATGCTCGTCAGGCTGTCGTCCAGCAAGCTCTCGAAGGTGTATTTCACATCAGCGGAGGTCAGCACGCGCCCGTCGTGGAAGCGAATTCCTCGGCGAAGACGGAAAACGTAGGTGCGCGGGTCGCGGAGTTCCCAATCTTCGGCGAGGTCGGGAACCAAATCCAAATTTCGGTTGCGCCGCAGCAGGCTGCTGAAAATCAATTGTCCGATGCGGGCCGATTGGGCGTCGGTGCCGACGCGCGGGTCGAGGTTCGTCGGGCTCGATTCGATGAGAAATACCAGCGTCGCCGGGTCGCGCTCTTCGCCGCAGCCGAGGAGGGCAAGAGCCAGTGCGAGTGCGAAGACTATTCTACCGAGGCGCGGCATAAACGACCTTTCCCAGGATTGCCGGACGCCGCGCGCCGGTGACGGCCGGAAGATTGCCCGGCAGCCCGGCAAGCGTTCGGTCGGCCAGCAGCGCAAACGTCACCGCTTCCTTGGCGTCTTCCGGAATGCCGAACTCGCGGGAGCGGCGGACCCGGACGCCGGGCAGCAGCTCGCCGAAGCGTTTCATCAAGAACCCGTTGTGCGCGCCGCCGCCGGAGACGATCAGCCGGTCGATGGCGGTGCGGCGGAGAACAAAGCGTTGGATCGCATCCGTGACCGTCACCGCCGTCAGCTCGGTTGCCGTCGCCACCAAATCCTCGAAGCGGTGCCCGGAATTTTTCGGAAAGCACCGCTCGACGAATTTCGTGCCGAACTGTTCGCGGCCCGCGCTCTTCGGCGGGCGGCGGCGGAGGAAGGGATGAGCGAGAGCTTGTTGCAGTAATTTCGGAATCACTTGCCCGCGCGCCCCGATCTGCCCGCCGCGGTCGAAAGATTTTTTCCCCCTCGTTTCGTGACGAACCAGAGCATCGATCACCATATTGGCCGGGCCGGTGTCGAAACCGAAAACACCTTCCTGCTCTCCTTCCGCCGGGATCACGGTGAAGTTGGCGATGCCGCCCAGGTTGAGAGCGACGGTTCCTTGGCCCGCGCGCGGCCCTTTTTGAGAATGGGAAAAAAGGAGATAATCGACCAGCGGCACCAGCGGCGCGCCCTCGCCTCCCCGGGCCATGTCGGCGGGGCGGAAATCCGCCACGGTCGTCACCCCGCAGCGGGCGGCGATCAGGCTCGGCTCGCCGATTTGGAGTGTGGAAGCAATGGACTTTCGCTTTCCGGCTCGGACGGCGCGCCCTTGGTGGAATACGGTCTGCCCGTGCGAGCCGACGCAGGCGAGGGAAGAGGGGTTGACACGTTCGGCGCGGCACAAGCGGAGCGCAGCTGCGGCGAAACGTTCTCCTACCCTGAAGCTGAGCTCGCTCACCTCCCCGCTCGTTACCGGCTCGCCCGCCGCCAAGCGCAGAAGACGCGCGCGCAAGTCGGCCGGGTAGGGATACGTCTTGAAGGCGAGGAGCTCGGTATGGATTCGATTGCCGCGGCCGGAAATGCGGACCAGGGCCGCATCGATGCCGTCCAGGGAAGTGCCGGAGATCAACCCCACGGCGAGACGAGGCTTTTGGGTCCTAGGCTGCGCCACGACGGGGCGCCTCGGAGTATTGGGTTCGTAGGTGCTCAAACTTTTTTTCCAATTTTTCAAAACCCTTCTTGTCGAATTTTTTTGCCGGAAGAGGCAGGTTCCGCTGCAACCGCTCGATCCTTTGCCGACTCGCTTCCAGTTGTTCTTCGGCCGGCTCACCCTGCCTTGCGGCCCGTTCTAGTCCCTGAACGATTTTCCCGATGGATTCCTCCTTCTGGCCCACCAGCAGCAGGTCGCACCCGGCTTTGAGCGCCCGCACGCCGATCTGTTCGAAAGGAGTGTGACTGGTGACGGCGTCCATGTCCAGATCGTCGGTCGCCACAACGCCCGGGTAATTCATCTTGCGGCGCAGCAGACCGTTGACGACGGAGCTCGAAAGGCTCGCCGGAGGGGTGGACGGATCGTCGTAGGCTTTGTAGGAGGCGTGGCTGACCAGCACCATGGGGAGTTTCGCAGCCAGTTGCCGGTAGGGGAGCAGGTCTTCCAGCCAGAGCCTTGCCATTGATTTATCCACAATCGGCAGTGAAAAGTGGGTATCGGCGGCGGCGCTGCCCAATCCGGGAAAGTGCTTGCCGCAGGGGAGAATCTTTTGCCGCACCAACCCGTCGATAAACGCTCCGGCCAAATCCGTCACGGTGTCGGCATCCGCAGCGAACGTTCTGGAACCGAGGGGCAGGCCGGAAACGTTGGTTGTCAAATCGAGAACCGGAGCGAAATCCAGGTTGAAGCCGAGCAGGCACAGCGCTTCGCCGATGGTTTCGCCGAATCGCCGGACCCCCGCGCGGTCCCCGGTTTCCGCGACGCGCGCCGCCGAAGGCAGCGGCGGAAGAATTTTTTTCAGCCGGTCCACCGTGCCGCCTTCTTCATCGAGAGCCAGGAAGGGCCGGGGGGGCAGATGAGCCGCAATCTCCCGAAGAAGCTCGAACGTCTGCTCGCCGGTCGTGAGGTTCCGGGCGAAGAGAATTACACCGGCGGGACGATACGTTGCGAGCAGCGTTTCCAGTGAACGGTCGAATTGGTCGGCCTCGAAGCCGATTAACAGGTGCCGGCCCACCCGGTCGCGGAGAGATGGATTCATCAGTTCATGAATGGATCTTCTTTTTGAGTTCCGCCAGGAGGTTCAACGCTTCCAGCGGCTTCAGATTATCGAGGTCCGCCTTTTCCAGTGCCGCAATCACTTCGTGGTTCAAAGGCGTGAAGATCGTAAGCTGCAAGTCGGAGCCGCTCTGCCGTTTTTTCTTGCCGGATTCGACGGCAAGATTTTCGCTCAACGTGTGCTCGCTCTGCTCGTGGCGAGCCAGAATTTCCCGCGCCCGCTCGATCACCGAGGGCGGTAGCCCGGCCAACCGCGCCACCTCGATGCCGTAGCTTTTTGAGGCGCTGCCGGGTTCGACCTTCCGGAGAAAGAGAATGCCGTCGGCCGTCTCCTTCACCGTCACCTGACAGTTGCGGATGCCGGGCAGCAGTTCGGCCAGTTCGGTCAGCTCGTGATAGTGGGTGGCGAAGAGCGTCTTTGCCTTGACCTCGGTCAAGAGGTGCTCAACGGCGGCCCAGGCCAAAGAGAGCCCGTCGAAGGTCGCCGTGCCGCGTCCGACTTCATCCAGCAGAATCAGACTGCGCGCCGTGGCGAGGTTCAAGATGCCGGCTGTCTCGGTCATCTCCACCATGAAGGTGGAGCGGCCCCGCGCCAAGTTATCTGCCGCGCCGATGCGCGTAAAGATGCGGTCAAAGATCGGCAAACGGGCGCGCTGCGCGGGAACAAAGCTGCCCATCTGTGCCATCAGGGCGATCAGCACCGTCTGGCGAAGATAGGTGGACTTGCCGCCCATGTTCGGCCCGGTGACGAGCAGCAGACGGTCGGTGGTGGAGTTCATGTAGAGATCGTTCGGGGTGAATCGTCCGCCGCGTTGGTTCTCCTCGATCCGTTCGATGATCGGGTGGCGCGCTTCGGCCAACAGCAGTTCATTGTCGTCTTGATCTTCTGAAAACTCCGGCCGGTGATAGTTGCGGACGGCGGCCAAGTGGGAAAAACAGGCCAGCGTGTCGAGTTGCGCCAGAGCTTGCGCGGTGCGGCGAATCGGTTGGGCTGCGGCGGCTACGCGTTGCCGGATTTCAGCATAGAGTTCCTGTTCGATGGTGTGCAGACGGTCTTCTGCATCGAGCACCTTCGCTTCATATTCCTTCAGTTCGGGCGTGGTGAAGCGTTCGGCATTCACTAAAGTCTGCTTCCGGTCATAGTCAGAGGGGACCAGGTGGAGATTGGGTTTGGATACCTCCAGGTAGTAGCCGAAGACGTTGTTGAAGCGAACTTTGAGAGAAGCGATCCGGGTCCGTTGGCGCTCGCGTGTTTCCATACCCGCAATGTAGCGGCGCGAGTTTTGGCCGAGTTCGCGCAGCTCGTCGAGTTGCGCGTTGTAGCCGGGCCGAATCAGGCGGCCTTCGGCAAGATGAGCCGGGGCGTCGGGATGAACGGCCTTTTCGAGAAGTTCGGCCGTCTCATGCAACTCGTCGATGGAACCGTGAAGCTCGATGAGCCGCGCCGCTTGGCAAGATTGCATATGATTTCGGAGCGTCGGTAAAAGCTGAAAAGAGGATTTAAGACCCAGCAGATCGCGCCCGTGCGCCGTGCCGAGCGTTACTTTACTGAGAATGCGCTCCAGGTCTTGAATTTGGGAGAGCAGGTCGCGAAGCTTGTCGCGGGCGATGGTGTCGGCCCGCAGCTCGTCGACCGCGTCGAGGCGGGCGGCCAATTCCGCCCGGTCGAGAGAGGGATGAAGCAGTGCCTGTCGTAAAAATCGGGAACCCATCGACGTGACGCACTCGTCGAGCGCGCCGAGAAGGCTGGTGTCGGTGGGATTGTCAAAGAGCGGCTCCAGCAATTCCAGGTTCCGCAGCGTGATCGCGTCAAGCAGAAGGCAGTCTTGCTGCTGAGTAAACTTCAATCCGTCGAACCGAGAGACGTTCCCCTTCTGAGTCTCCCGAATATAATGCACGGCCGCACCGGCGGCGGCCACGGCCGGCGGATGGTCTTCGAGGCCGAAGCCGGCCAGGTCCGCCACGCCGAAATGTTCCCGCAACACGCGCCCGGCGTACTCCGCCTCGAACACCCAATCGTCCAGGGGCGTTACCACCAACGGGGGAGCCGTTCCTTGCCCGTTCAAGGGAGACGGATCTCCATTCGAAATTTGCCCCTGCGGCTTAAGAATTTCCCTGGGGCGCATCCGTTCCAGCTCATCGGTCAGGCGGGTTGCGGCTTCAGGGCCGCGGAACTCCATGACGCGGAAGTCGCCGGTGGAGAGATCTGCCAGTGCCAGTGCCAGGACATCCTTTTGCCGAATGAGAGCACCCAGATAATTGTTCTCGCGCGCTTTGAGAAGGTCCGAGCCGACGGCGGTTCCTGGCGTCACCACGCGCGTCACTTCCCGCCGGACCAGTTTTTTTGCCACCTTGGGGTTTTTTACTTGTTCGGGTACCTGTTCGGGAACCTGGTCGCAGACGGCCACGCGATAACCTTTGCGGATCAACTTATTCAGGTAGGATTCGGCGGCGTGATGCGGCACACCGCACATGGGGACGGCGACGCCTTTCTCCTTATTGCGGGAGGTGAGGGTGATTTCAAGTTCGCGGGCGGCGATGACGGCGTCTTCAAAGAAGAGCTCGTAGAAATCCCCCAGGCGAAAGAAGAGCAGGGTTGCGGGGTGGCGCTGCTTGATGCTGTTGTACTGGCGCATCAAGGGGGTCGAGGGGGTCGAAGGTTCATTCATTGCTGGGGCCTTGACGCCTATTATCAAGCCGCGCGCCGGGTTTGTAAACCGCCCGTTTGGCATTTCGCCCGTTGTGCGTTTCGACGGGTTCCCAAACGTGGAGAGAGAGAGTTTTGCGTCGCGACCGGCGGAAAGGATTATACTGATAACAGAGAGCGATTCCGAAAGTTCCTCCCTAACGATGGAACGAGCGATGGAACGAGATGAAGATTCTGGGCATCGACACCACGGCGGGCGAAGGCAGCGTTTCGCTTTTCGCTGGCGGCCGCCCGGCTGCTACGCTCAGGTTCGAAGGCGGACGGAAGCATTCGGTAAACCTCTTTCAGGCGGTGGAGGATTTAATCCGGCAGGCCGGGTGCGCTTTACGCGAGGTGGACCTGATCAGCGTGGCCGCGGGTCCGGGCTCCTTCACAGGAATCCGAGTAGGACTGGCCGCGGCGAAGGGATGGGCCGAGGCGCTGGGGAAACCCGTGCTGGGCGTCTCGGTATTGGACGCGATGGCGGCTGACTTTTCTTTTTCAACCGGCCTATTGAAGCAAAGGGCAAATCAGGGGGCGAATCCGGTGGCAAATCAGTGGACGGTTCCCGTCTTGGATGCCGAGAGAGGCGAGTTGTACGCGGGTTTCTATCGCCCTTCCGGGCAGGAGGCGGGCCGTCGTACGGAGTGTGCACCGCCGGAAGCCGAATCCGTTGTCCTGAAGGCGTCCGAATTCCCCCAATGGCTCCGGGAGAAGTTGGGGGAGGAAGCGTGCTTCACACTTTTGGTCTGGGCGGGCCAAAGGACCGGGGCGGCACTCCAGTCGCTTGGTGACGGGCGAATAGCGGTGAACCAAGTCCGCACGCCCATGGCGGAACTGGTGGCCCGTCTGGGCGAGGCGCGCTTTCCCGGCAGCGGCGGGGGGCGACCGGAGGCCCTCACGGCATTTTATTTACGCCGGCCGGATGCGGAAATTCATTGGAAAGACTAGACTTTTTAATTTTTCCGACGGTTGGTCCGAGTTGAGATCGGTTTTCTGGTTGAATTGGATTTCTCCATTGTGATAATTTCACGCCAGAACTTCCTTTCTTCGGAGGTAAAAAGCATGGGTTCATCGTCATCAGCGAATACGGCACAGGAACAATTATTGGCTACGAATGAGGAATTCCGGCGATTGAAAGAGGACCATTCCCGTTACGATGAGCATCTGAGCCGCTTGACCGGCAAACATGTTCAGACCGAGAAAGAAAAAGTCGAAGAGAAGAGACTGAAAAAACTGAAGCTCCAGTTGAAAGACCGGATGGAGAGCATCGTCCGGGACTATCAACACCAAATGAGCCACTAAGCTAAAGGGTGTGGTCGGTAGGACGGGGGAGATGTTCCAACGTTTCCCACCGGGGGGAAGCTGGATATTCCTCACGTCGGGGTTGGAAGGAAACGTTCCGGGGGGCGATGGTTAAGGAAGGGTATTGGTACGGCCTGCCGCTGGTACTACTGGGGGGCGGGCTGATCGGTATTGAACAATACATGGGGGGAGCCTTGGCCCTGCTGGCGGCGGGGTTGGTGCTGAATTTCTTCCGTGACCCGGACAGGATTATCCCTTCCGATTCACGGATGCTGGTTTCCCCGGCCGACGGCCTCACGCAACCGATGGTGGAAGAAGAGTTCGCGGGCCGCCGCTGGCAGAGGGTAAGCATCTTTATGTCACCCTTGGACGTGCACGTGAACCGCGCGCCCTTGGCGGGGGATATTGCGGCCGTCGAGTACAAAAAGGGAAAGTTCCTGCCGGCCATGCGGCCCGAAGTGTCGCTCGAAAACGAGCAGAACGTGATCACCATCTGCGGGGAGAAGACGACGGTGGTGGTTCGGCAGATTGCCGGGCTTCTGGCACGGCGGATCGTTTTTTGGAAGCGGATCGGGGATTCTCTGGAGAAGGGAGAGCGGTTGGGGTTGATCAAGTTCGGCTCGCGCGTCGACGTTCTCCTGGAACCCGGAATTGAAATCCTGGTAAAGCCCGGAGAGAGGCTTCGGGCTGGGAGCAGCGTCCTTGCACTCATCCGGTGATGACTCTATGAAGAAACCTCCTCGCCGACCCATGGAGCGGGGCGTATCGCTTCTGCCCAGTATCTTTACCGTCGGCACGCTGGCTTGCGGTTTTTACTGCCTTCTTTCGACGCTGCGCGGCGTGCAGGCACTTACCTCCGGCGGGCCGGGTGAGGCCGCCATCGAGGGATTCGACCATGCGGCGCGTGCCATCGGTTGGGCGGTGGTGTTCGACGGGCTGGACGGTCGAATCGCCCGGATGACGCGAACCGCGTCGAACTTCGGCCGCGAGTTCGACTCGATGGCCGACGTCGTCACCTTCGGACTGGCGCCCGCGATTCTGGCCTATGCGTGGGGCATGAGGTGGCTCACTCTGGACGCCGCGCCCGGGTGGGCTCTGCGTTTGCAGCCGCTCAGTTGGATTATCTGCTTCGCTTTTCTCATCTGCGGGGCCGGGCGGTTGGCCCGTTTCAATCTTCGATCCTCCTCTTCCGCCCAGACCGACCGTCGGTTTTTCATCGGCATGCCGATTCCCGGCGCCGCGGGCCTGATCGCCGCCGTCGTGCATTGGGCAAAGGAGCCGCTGGGCAACCCGTATTTGGGCATTGCTTGGATGGCGGTTTTGGCGCTTCTTGCCTTCCTGATGATCAGCCGGATTCGGTACTACAGTTTTAAGTCGCGGGACCTGAGGCGGCGGCGGCCCTATGTAGTGGTGGTGGTCGTCGGCCTGATTGCGTGGTCGATCTTTCTCTATTCCGAGCAAGTCCTGCTGCTGATTGCTTCCTTTTACACGATTTCCGGCCTGCTCTACCGAGCCCTTGGGCGTCCGCAATCCCCTCCGCCCCAGCCAAGTGAAGCCGGGGCTGTATGAGAGCCTCCGGAGGCGGCTACCGGGTTGCCGTCCTGGGCGCCGCGTCGCTTCTGGGCAGGGAATTGGAGAAAATTCTTCGCGAACGGCGCTTTCCCTTTTCGACCTTTGCCGCAGTGGAGCAGGGGGAAGAATCTCTCGCATCGGAATTCGACCCGGAAGAGGAGATTCCGGGCCTGCTCAGCCTGGAGGAAGCCGCCGACGTCGAGTGGGACTTTCTTTTCCTGGCCGGTTCCGGCGCGCTGGATACGGCGCTGGTGGGCGCCGTGCTCGATCACGGGGGCCGGGTGATTGATCTGGTGGACGGCAACGGGGTGCTTGATTGCGGCGGGGAGCTCCGCATCGTCTCGTTCCCCTTGCGGGAATTCACGGCCCAGCCGGCGCGCCGGGCGAATCTGTTCGGCTCTCCCCATCCGGCGACGATTCTTCTGGCCGCACTGACCGGAAATCTTGAGCGCAAGTTTTCCATTGCTGCGGCGACGGCCGAAGTGTTCGAATCGGCTTCCGCCCGAGGCGGAGAGGTGATCAAGGAGCTTCAGAAATAGACCTGGAACCTTCTCCAGTTTCAGAAGATTCCCAAGAAAGTCTTCGGTGCGCAATTGGCTTTCAACGTTCTGCCGCGGCTGGGCACCGAGCGGGCCCGGAAGGGAGGGCTGGCGGAGGGCGGGGTGCTGAGGCGCGAGTTGGAATACTTCCTGAGCGGTTCGCTGCTGATGCCGGTGCCGCGCGTCTTTCAGTTGCCGGTGTTTTACTCCATCGCAGTATCTTTATTACGTGGAATTGACCGAGCCGATTTCCCTGGAGGAAGTGGAGCAGGCCTTGGCGGGGTCCCGGGTTCAGGTAAGGCCGGAGCGGGGCGAACCGGCGACTCTGGTGGACGTGCTGGGAGCCGACAGCATCCTTGTCGAAGTGAACCCGGCGAAAGGACCCTCGGGCGCGGACTTCTGGATTTGGGCCGTGGCCGACAACGTCCATGTGGCCGCCTTAAACGCGGTGGAAATTGCCGAGTCTTTCGTAGACGGCGGCATCGGTGGAGGTAGGGTGCAGTGAACCCGAAATTCCGCATCGTTCCGATGCTGCTCGCCGGATTGTTGGTTGCCGGATTTCTGCTCGCCGGTTTGCTCCTCACAGGCGCTTGCGGCTATCATCGGGCCGGTCAAGGGGCAAGGATTCCTTCCCACGTGAAGACCATCGCCGTGCCGGTCTTCCAGAGCCAGTCCCCCCGTTTCCGAATTGAGCAGCGCCTGGCGGCGGCCATCACCCGGGAGTTTCTGGAGCGAACCCGCTTTTCCATTACCGCCTACCGGGAGCAGGCCGATGCGGTCCTCGAGGGGACCGTGTTGAATGCCTCCTCGCGCCCCGTGGCATTCGACTTCAATACCGGCCGCGCCACCACGCTCCAGTTGGTCGTCACGGCCCGCATCGATCTGCGGGAGCGTGAAACCGGCAACTCGATCTTTTCGAACCCGCGGTACACCTTTCGCGAGCAATACCAGATTGACCCGAACGTGGTGGCCTTGTTCGAAGAAGATGAAGCGGCGCTCGAACGCATTGCGCGCGACATGGCGCAGACCCTGGTGAGTGAAATTCTGGAAAATTTCTAGCCCGACGAGTTTCCTTGTTTTTATTTTCTGCAACCGCTTATGACACCGAAGCAGTTTATTCAAACCATTCACAATGATCCCAGCTCGTGGGCGCCGGCCTATTTCTTTGTGGGCGAGGAGGCCTTTCTCCATGACCGCTGCCGCCGGGAGTTGTTTCGCGCCATCCCGGAGGAGGCGCGGAGTTGGTGTTTGACCTCAGTGGAATGGAAGAGCGGGGGACTCCCGTCGGTCCTGGAGCAGGCTTTCCAGATGCCGATGGTCGGACCAGGAAATCTCTTCTGGATCCGGGACCTGCAGGACTTCGGTCAAGCCACCGAGGAGGATTTTGAATCGCTCCAGGCATATCTGAAGGAGCCTCCGCCTTTTTCAACCCTGGTGTTTGCGGCGCAGGCGCCGGACCGGCGGCGGCGGTTCGTGACGCTGCTTTTGAAACAGGCCGAGGTGGTGGAGATGCGACGGCCCGAGCCGCACGAGAGGGTCCGCTGGGTTGGAGCCCTGCTGCGCGACCAACAGATCGATATGGACCGCGAGGCGGCCGAAGCGCTGGCGGAAATTTTCGACGGCAATCTGCTGTGGATTCAGACGGAACTTGAAAAACTGCGGGCGGCCAAGCCCGGCCTTGATCGCATTACGGTGGAGGACTTGAAGTATTTGGTCTCCCTGGCCGAGGACCGTGAGATATCGAAACTGATCGGGTATTTGGCCCATCGGGACGGCGGCGGGGCGGTCGCGCAACTCGACCGTCTGCTGAGAAGCAACGAAGCGGAGCTGAAGATTCTCTGGTATATCGGAAACCTGTTCCGGCGTTCGCTGGCGGCCGGCGGCGAGGGAGGGAGGAGGTCCGCTTATTCATCCCGGAGGGGTTTCGGGGCCGATCTTGCCGCGCAGAATGCGGCCCAAAGCTACTCGCATTCCGAACGCCTGGGCGCGCTCAGGGCAATCCACGAAGCCGACCTGGACATCAAGTCCGCGTGGCGGGACACGCAACTCCGGCTCGAGTATTTGATCTGGAAAATTGTAGGGAAGCGGGATCAGTCCGCGACGAAAACAGCTTCGGGCGGGGAGAGGGGTGCGTTACCCAAGCGCGTTTAGGTGACGCGTCAGGCGAGACTTATGCCGCCGAGCCGTATTGGCGTGAATCACGCCGCGACCGACGGCGCGGTCGAGTAGCGAGGAGGCAACCTTCAACTGCTCCTGTGCGCCGGCCTTGTCTTTCTTCGCAAGAAGGGCTCGAACACGGCGAATCTGGTGCCGGACACGGGTCAACCGGGGCCGCTTGACCTCGACTCGCTTACGATTCTGTCGGATTCGCTTCAATGCCGATACGTGGGTTGCCATAGGAAAGTTCCTTTCCCAACGAAACTATTAATCTAGCAGCCCTGGGGCCTTATCGTCAACCGCCTGCCTCTTCAGATTGAAACCCTTGGCTTGACACCTTTTTCCCAGCGGCAGTACACTCTCCCCATTCGTTCCAAAGCCTGAGGGAACCGTAACGACCGGTTCATGACCGCCCATCTATGGAGAAGTGCCGTGAAGAAATGGATTACGCTGCTGATTCTGACGTCGGCCGTTGCCGGAGCCTGGGCAGGCAACTCCTCGCGGGTGGCGATGGAGATGGCCAACCGCGCCCAGAAATTCCTGGCGGCGCTGTCTTCAGAACAACAAAACGCCGCCGGTTATCCCTTCGGCGATGAGGAGCGCCTCAACTGGCACTTCATTCCCCGCCAACGAAAAGGCGTACCTCTAAAAACGATGTCGGAGGAGCAGCGGGAGTTGGCTCACATGCTTCTGGCTTCCGCCCTAAGCCCGAGGGGTCATGATAAGGCCAAGGAGATCATGAGTCTGGAAGAGGTTCTCTTCCATCTTGAAAACCAGGACCCGCGTCGGGATTCCAAGGCCTACTTCTTCACGATTTTCGGCCCACCGTCCCTCACCGAAGAGTGGGGCTGGCGTATGGAGGGCCATCACATCTCGTTAAATTTCACTCTCCGCGACGGCCAAGTGGTCTCCACCACGCCGGCTTTTTTCGGCGCCAACCCGGCGCGCGTGAAGGAAGGCCCTCGGCAGGGACTACGTGTATTGGCATTGGAAGAGCTCCTGGCCCGTAAATTGCTCCATATGTTCGTCGGTTCGAAACAGGAGAAGGCTTTGATTCAGGCCGAAGCTCCCGCCGACATCGTTACTGGGGCCTCCCGCCAAGCCGAGATGGGCAATCCGGTCGGGGTGCCACGCTCGGAAATGACTCCCGAGCAATCGAAAGTGCTGCAGGTGTTGGTAAAACTCTACGAGGGTCGTTTCCACCCGGAATTGGCAAAGTCCGGCTTGGATGATGTGGCGGGGAGCCACGATATCTATTTTGCCTGGGCGGGAGGGGTGGAACCCGGCCAGCCGCACTACTACCGCATCCAGGGGGACGGTTTTGTGATCGAGTACGACAACACCCAGAACAACGCCAACCACATCCACACGGTTTGGCGCGACTTCAAAGGGGATTTTGGGCAGGGTGGTTCCGAAAAGAGTGCTTTTTTTGGCCGCGACCCGTTGCGGGAGCACTACGTCCGCCACCACCGGCCGGGGAGCGGGCACGGGGAACACTTTTAGGGGGGGAAATAGCTTCTCACCCCTTTTCCTACCTGGAATCTTCCGTATCCTGCCGGCATATCCCGCCGGACTCAGTTTGCCCGCAGTCTTCCTGGTAGCCCTAAACTTTTCTTTCCTTCCGTAGATTTTGGGGATGAGGACTCATTGCGCGGGTAAGTGTTGCCTGTGCAAGGGTTTCCGATGCGGAAGCCGAGCAGGCCGCCCAGAGGCGGGTGGAGGCGGCAGAGCGAGCGGCTCAAGAAAAGATTCAAAATGCGTCCTCGGCGACCGGAGACGCGCAGAAAAATACCAATCAGCTCCGGCAGCAGTTGACCAGCCTTGAGACGACGTACCAGCAATCGATGAAAGCGGCGCGGGGACGGATTACCGAGCTAAGAAAAGAACGGGAGGCAATCTGCGGTGAGTTGCGGCGTCAGCTGGGCTCGCTCGGGCAGTTGACCGAGCATGGGAACGATATGGTGCTGACGCTGGCCTCGGACGTCTTGTTTGACCTGGGAAGCTACGCCCTGCGTCCGGTCTCGCGGGAGAGCTTGGCCAAGGTGGCGGTGCTGCGGTTGCTGCTGTTTCCCGAAGCCAATGTCCGCTACGAGGGCCACACGGACTTGGTGGGGGAGAATGACTTTAACCATTGGCTTTCCGAGCAGCGGGCGCTGGCCGTCTACCAATACTTTCTGGAAGAGGAGTTGAGCCACTCCACCAAACCCCGGGCGATTCGGGATATTGAGGTGAAAATAAGCGCCGTCGAACGGCTCCTGAAGTTGAAGTTCAGGCGGGGATCGAATCCTCGGCGGAATTCCTTGATGGCTCAGTTAGGCGACGGGGTGGTCGGACGGGGTGAGAGGGACCCGGTGGAAAACATTTCCGGACCCAGTGAGTTGAACCGGTGCGTGACGCTCCTGTTCCCGCCCGCCCAGATGGGTCAGTTCTCCTCGCGCTGCCAAGTCCCCGCAGAAGAGGATGCGAATCTTCTTTCCGGCGGGAAATCGAAAATCGGCTATTGAGTTACGGGAAGTCTCGCGCTTCCATCCTCCTGGAACCTACGCCCCGGCAGGGATTGCATCCCTGTCAGGGTTTTTTGCGGGGTAAAAGGAAAAGTAAGATCAGGGGTTGGAGGCTCGTGTGGGCTAGGCTCTAGCGGGCCGCGTCCGGGTATAGATCTCTTCGATCTGCTGCCGGTATCGCTCCTCCACCACGCGGCGCTTGGTCTTCTGGGTGGGCGAGAGCTCGCCGGAGGCGATGGTGAATTCCTCGGAGAGAATCGCGATCTGGCGGATCTGCTCATACGGCGCGAGCGTGGCGGTCATCTCGGTTACTTGACCTTGCAGGAAGGTGGCGACTTCGGGAAGCGAGACAAGCTCCCGCCGGTCCGAGAATTTCAGCCCCTGTTGCTGCGCCCAGGATTCCAGGCGCGCGAAGTTCGGCACGACGAGCGCGGAGACGAATTTCCGTCCGTCGCCCAGGATGACAATCTGCGCGACGAAGGGATGGCCCTGAAAAAGATTCTCCAGCTTTTCCGGCGAGATGTATTTTCCGCCGGAGGATTTGAAAAGATTCTTCTTCCGTCCGGTGATGGTGAGGTAGCCGTCGGCGTCCAGCTTGCCCAAATCGCCGGTGCGGAACCAGCCGTCGGCGAACGCCGCCTTGTTTTCCTCCTCCAAGCGGTAGTAGCCCGGAGTGACGTTCGGTCCGCGGACCAGGATTTCTCCCCCCGCGGCGTCTTCATCTTCTCCTTCCGCCTCGCCGATTTTAACCTCGATCTTCACCTCCACCTCGGGCAGGATTTTTCCGACCGTCCCGACCTTCAGGTGGCCGGGACAATTGCTGGCGATGACCGGAGAGGTCTCCGTCAGGCCGTAACCCTCATAGACGTTCACTCCCATCGCATAGAAAAATTCCGCCATCTCGGTCGCCAGCGGCGCCGAGCCGGAGAAAAACAACCGGAGCCGGCCTCCCAGCCGCGCCCGCACTTTGGAGGCCACCAGCCGGTCGGCCACCGCCCACCGCAAGCGCAAGCCGAGCGAAGGGGAGTCTTTGCGCAGTCCCATTCGATAGGGGTAGTATTCGGTGCCGACCCTCTCCGCCCAGGAAAACAGGTTCTTGCGCCAGGCGGGCGCCGACTCCAGCGCCATCTTGATCTTGGTATGGACCTTTTCGAAGACCCGCGGAACGACGGCCATGACCGTCGGCCGTATCTCGCCGAGGTTGGTGGTCAACGACTCCAGATTTTCCGCGTAGGCGATGGGCACGTTCCGGTAGAAATAGAAGTAGTCGAGGGTCCGCTCGAAGACGTGGGAGAGCGGCAGAAACGACATGGCGGTGTCGTTCGAATCCATGGGAAACAATTGGGCCGAGGCCAGGACGTTGGAGACGATGTTCCGGTGCGTAAGCCGGACTCCCTTGGGCTGCCCTGTCGTTCCGGACGTATAAAGGATGCTGGCCAACTGGTTGGGCTCGGCGAGCGCCGCCTGCCGCTCGAAACGGGACCAGCGCTCTTCTTGATCGCCTGCGGTCTCTTCGGGCCAGGGTTGGGCCATTTCCTCCCAGGAGAGAACCATCGAGTTCGGCAAGGGGATTTTATCGGCGACGACGGCGCATTTCAGATACGGAAGGTTCCCCCAGATCTCCAAAATCTTTTTCAATTGATTTTCCGAGGAAACCATAATTCCCTTGGATTCTGAATCGCGGAGGATGTATTCAATGTCGGATGCCGAGCAGGTCGGGTAGAGAGGAACGGTGACGGCGCCGAGCCCCAAGGCGGCGAAGTCCGTGACGAGCCACTCCAGACGATTTTCCGCGAGCAGAGCGAAGCGGTCACCCTGCGCCAGGCCCTGTGCGCCGAGCCGCAGGGCGAAGGTTGAGACCAAGCCTTGCAACACTTCATAGGAAAAAGGCACGTAACGCCCCAGCCGTTTCTGGAGGACGCCGGTGGCGGTGGGATTTTCCTTTACGGCGTGAAGGAAGAGTCCGGTCAGTGTTTCGAAGGGGGAGTTCATCGTCAAGTCACGATACGATCTTTTCCCGAGCGAAGTCCAGTCGAAGTCCGGTCGGGCCGTCTTCGCCAGTCGGCGGCGACATTGTAGCACAGAGATAAAGAAATGCCATTCTGCTGCCCGGGGAGCCGAACCGCCCTGGTACATTTAGGTTAGGTTCTAAGGGCCGATTGTGCTACTAAATCGGTGCCGGAACCCGGTTCCGGAGATTTATTTGACCGGGCCGGTTGTGGCAGACCCAGGAGAATGCCTTTTCTTAGCGCCGTTATCGTTACCCGGGATGAGGAGCGCCACATCGCACGGGCCGTGCGGTCACTGGCCTGTGCCGACGAGATTCTTGTCGTCGACAGCGGGTCGAAGGACCGGACGTGTGGGATTGCCTCGCAGATGGGAGCGAGGGTGATCGAGCATGCCTGGAAGGGATACGCCGAGCAGAAGAACTTTGCCGCTTCGGCGGCGCGGCATGACTGGATTGTGAGTCTGGATGCCGACGAAGAGTTGGACCCGCGAATGCAGAAGGCGCTCGAAGAGTGGAAGCAGACCAAGCCAGCCGCCGTCGGTTACCGGTTTCGGCGGCGCGCTTACTACCTGGGCCGCTGGATTCGCCACTCGGGCTGGTATCCGGACTGGAAGCTGCGCCTCTATGACCGCCGTCGGGCCAGGTGGCTCGACTTGCGCGTACATGAGTCGGTTCTTGCCGACGGGCCCGTCGAGACCCTGCCGGGCGAATTGCTGCACTACACCTGCGATACGTTCCGGGAGCACGTCGAGCGCGTGGAACGCTACACCAGCTTGGCGGCGCAGGAGATGTTCGAGAAAGGGAAAACGGCCGGAGTGTTCCGCCGCCTGGCGCTCCCGGTTTGGGCCTTCGCGGAGGCCTACTTTTTGAAGAGGGGTTTTCTTGACGGCTATCAGGGCCTTCTGATCGCTGCCATGGCTTCTTTTTATGTGTATAAAAAGTATGGAAAGTTAGGCCGGTTTTATCGAGAGGAAAGCCTTTAACCCAGGCGAGAGGAAAACCTTTAACTCAGGCGAGGGAAAATCGTTTGACTCAGGAAGAGAAGGACCCAAGGGGCTTGAAGATACTTCACATCGACACCGGCCATACGCTCCGAGGCGGCCAGCAGCAGCTTTTCTATCTGCTGCGGGGGCTCAAGGAGAAAGGCTTCCGGCAGACGGTGGCCTGCGTCGAGGACAGCCCGGTCGATCTGCGGTGTCGGGAATTGGGTCTCGAAACTTTTCCCCTGCCGGATTACGATCCGGGACATTTGTACGGCGCGCTGCTTCTGCGGGCCCACGTCCGGGAGGCGGCGTTTGACCTGATTCATGCGCACGACGGGCACGGGCATACCGTGAGTCTTCTTGCCTCGCTGTTCTTGAAGATTCCCCGCGTGGCCACACGCCGTGTCCTGTTTCGAGCCGGAAGCCGTTTGATCACCTGGTGCAAGTACCAATGGGGCGCCGAGGCTCTGATCGCCGTTTCGGAGGCCGTCAAGCGGGTGGCCGTCTTTTCGGGAATCCACCCTGGAAATGTGAAGGTGATCTTCGACGGGGTGGAAATCCCTCAGCTTCCCGATGAGGCGAGAAGGAAGACCTGCCGGGAACGTTGGGGGATTCGGGACGATGAATTTGCGGTGGGACACGTCGCGACGTTTTCGCACGAAAAAGGGCAGGGGGTCGTCGCCGAGGCCGTGCGCCGCTTGCGGCGGCAACACCCGAAACTCCGCTTCTTGCTGGTCGGAGAGGGCCCGCTGCGCCGGGATGCGCGATTTCAGGATGCTTGTCGGGAGTGCGGCGAGAACCTTCAGCTGCTCGGCCGACTCGAAAATTTGGATGATTACTTCCCGGCGCTGGACCTGTTTATAATGCCCTCTCTTTCGGAAGGGTTGGGGTCTTCGGCCCTTCTTGCCATGGCCTACGGGCTGCCGGTGGTGGCGAGCCGCGTGGGAGGACTCCCGGAGGTGGTGGTGCCGCAGGAGACGGGTTGGTTGGTGGAGCCGAACTCCCCGGAGATTTTGGCACGGGTCGTCGGCGCTACCACCTATGACCGGGAGCGTCTGCACCGCATGGGCCGCCGCGGACGACAGCGCGTGGAAAGCCTCTTTTCCTGTGGAGCCATGGTTGAAAAGACCGAGTCGCTTTATCAAGAGCTGCTCGGCCGGAGATATCCATGAGCCCTGAGATGACCGTTACCCTGCCGGTTGCTCTGCTGGGGTTGGCTTTCGGCAGCTTCCTGAACGTTTGCATCCATCGCCTGCCGCTGCGGCTCTCGATCGTAAAGCCCCGTTCGCGATGTCCACAATGTAAAGAGCCCATCGCCCTCTGGGACAACGTCCCGGTTCTCAGCTACCTGGTGCTGCGCGGGCGGTGCCGCCGGTGCCGGAACCCCATCTCGCCGATCTACCCGCTGGTGGAGGTCCTGACCGGCGGGCTGTTCTGGATTACTTTCACCCGCTATGGGTTCTCCCCGGAATTCGTCAAATACACCCTCCTCGGCATGTTGCTGCTGATCTTGATCTTTACCGATCTCCAGGAGCGGTTGATTCCCCACGTGGTGACCGTTTTCGGAATCCTGGTCGGCACGGCGTTGAGTTGGCTGGTTACGGTCGACCACGTCGTTCCCGTTTGGTTGTTGGGCCGGATGGGGATCTTCCTCGATACGGCGGAAGCGGAGTCCTTCCTGGGTTCGCTGGCCGGGGCCCTGGTCGGCGGCGGAAGTTTCTATCTGATCGGAACCGTCTTTTACTATTTGAAGGGGAAAAAGAAGGAATACCTGGGATTCGGCGACGTGATGCTGATGACGATGGTCGGCTGTTTTTTGGGTGTGTCGCTGACGCTGCTGACCATGTTTCTCGGCTCGCTGCTGGGGACGTTGATCGGCGTTCCGCTGGAATATACGACGCAACGCTTCCGTCAGTATGAGTGGCCCTTCGGCACCTACCTGGGGGCGGCGGCTCTGGTTTCGAGTCTCTGGGGTGGGGCCATGATCGACTGGTATCTTCAGGTGAGCGGAATTCAGTAGGTCGCGGCATTCCGGCAAGCGGGCGGAAGTTGAGCGCTACCGGCGGCGCCTGGAAGAGGCCCGCGCGGAGCTGGAGGATTTGCAGCAGGAATTCAACGCCAGCGGCGCTCCCCGTGAGTGGGCCGAGCCGTAGGAAACGAAAAGTTTAATATCGCCGGGACCCGGACGAATCTCTTCGGAGTCCTTTTTCAATTCCCCTCTAAACTCCGATGACCTAGCCGGGCTTTCTTCCCCTGTGTAATGAGGCGACGCCGCCGAAGAAGTTTCGGTAGCGGACACTTATAAAGCCGCAATCTCTCATCATTTGGCGGAGCTGCGCCTGATCGGGAAAACGGCCCACCGAATCAGGCAGATATTTGTACGGACCATCGACGCCGGAGATCCAAGCGCCCAGCCGAGGAAGTACCCAACGAAAATAGATTCGGAAGAGCGGGCCGACAATCGGCGTGCGGACATGAGAGAACTCCAAGAGGGCGATCTCTCCTCCCGGTTTGAGCACGCGAAAGATCTCCCGCAGCCCCGCCTGGTGGTTTGCTAAATTTCGAAAACCAAAAGCCGAGGTGACCAGATCGAAAGTCCGTTCGGCGAAGGGCAGGTCCAAGGCGTCGGCCGCCAGGAGAGGGTTTAGGCGCGAGGCGCGCCGGAATTTTTTCTCCCCCATCTGAAGCATGGGGAGACAGAAATCGGCTCCCAGGACCGTGCCCTTATTCCCCTTCGCGTTGCGCTGCAGGGCGAACGTCAGATCACCCGTGCCGCAACACAGGTCGAGCGTACGGCTGCCGGGACGCGAGAGAATGGAACGCACCTCGCCCACGGTGGCGCGCCGCCAATAGATGTCCGTGCCTAAGGAGAGGAGATGGTTCAGCAGATCGTAGCGCGGCGCGATACTGGCGAACATCTTCCGGACGCGGTGGGCGAACTCCTTTTCCTTCTGCGGGTCTTGGGTCGAAAGAGGGAGTGGGAGCGAGGGGGACATAATTTATTTTATTCGGCCCCGCCGAGGGAAAGGCGCTGAACCTCAAGAATCGCTTTTTGAATTTCTCGGGGGGAGACGCGGGTCGTGAGGCGCACGGCGCCCACCCGTACGGGGAGAATCCAGTGGACTACGCCCCGGACGGTCTTTTTGTCGCGAGCGAGAAACGGGATCAACTGCTTGGCGTTGATGCCTTGCAAAGAAGGAAGCAGGCCGTAGGAGCCGATCAGGGCTCGGATTTTTTCCTCTTCGCGACGGGCCAACATCTTTTTCCCGACGGCGATACGGGTCGCCATCAGCATTCCCCATCCGACGGCTTCCCCGTGCAGGAGACGCCGATAGCCGGTGGCCGTCTCCAGCGCATGGCCGAGCGTATGGCCGAAGTTGAGGATGCGCCGCAGCCCGGACTCCTTCTCATCCCGGACGACCACTTGAATTTTTATTTTCGCGCCCCAGGCGACCAGACGCTCCATGACGCGGGGCGATTGGCTGAGGATGGCCTCTCGGTTCTGTTCGAGAAAGCGGAACAGAGCGGGGTCGCGAATGATTCCGTGCTTGATGACCTCAAACAGGCCCGACCGATAGGCGCGCGGCGAAAGGGAACGAAGAACTTCCGGGTTGGCGGCTACCAGACGGGGCGGGGCGAGAGAGCCCAAAATGTTCTTTGCGCCGGGCAAATTCACCCCGTTCTTGCCGCCGATGGCGCTGTCGACCTGCCCAACCATCGTGGTTGGCGCTTGCAGAGTGTCAATCCCGCGCATGTAGATGGAGCCGACGAATCCGGCCACGTCCCCCACCACGCCGCCCCCCAAGGCCACCAAGGCCGACTCTCGATCGGCGCCGCGCTCGATCAGTTCCTCGGCCAAGACCCGAACTTGACGGAGCGATTTGGAGCGTTCCCCGGAAGGAATCAAAAGGACGGATTTCGAACGCAAGCCGGTCTCACCCAGGAAGCGCTTTCCCCAATGCTTCCAAATATCCGGCTCGGTGACGATGAAGACCGAAGAGTAACCGGCGCGGCGGCAAAAGGCCCCGATGCGCCGCCAAGCGGCGCTGCCCACGGCGACCTCATAGGAACCAGTTTGGGTGCGAACGCGAAGTTGAACCATTCGAAAACCTTCCATGTAAATTTTGCAAGACACGGCGCTTGAAGTGAATATGTTTATCACGAGCAGGAGCGGCCTCACAAGTTCGCAATTTCCCGGCAATGGGTCCGGGAACGTTGCAGAGATACCGTCGACGCATTATCATGGTATTGTGCATGAAAGCTTCAGCTCCGAAAAAGACTGATTTTCTGGTTGTCGGCAGCGGAATCGCCGGCCTTCGCGCGGCGATTGAAATGGCGCGCCGGGGCGAGGTGCTGATTTTCACCAAGGACCACCCGCTCGAGTCGAGTTCGGAATACGCGCAGGGCGGCGTCGCGGTGGCGCTGAGTGAGGAGGACGAGGTCGCGCTCCACTTCCACGATACCATTACGGCCGGCGACGGCCTGTGCAACGAGCAAGCCGTAAGGACCCTGGTCGAAGAGGGTCCTCGGTTTATTACCGAGCTGATCGAATGGGGCACCCGGTTCGACCGTAAGGGCACGAAGCTCTCCTTTGCCCGTGAAGGAGCGCATAGCCGCTGCCGGATCCTGCACGCGCATGGGGATTCTACCGGAAAAGAGATCATGCGGGCCTTGATGGCCAAGGCGCGCTCGCTGGAGAACATCAAGATTCGGCCCTATTCCTCCGTCGTGGATCTTCTGGTCGGCGGCGGCAAGGTGGAAGGGGTTGAGTATCTTGACGAAAACGATCAGGCGATTCGGGAGCTGCGGGCCGAGAGGGTCCTACTGGCCACGGGCGGAATGGGTCAGGTGTACAAGGAGACCACGAATCCGCCGGTCGCCTGTGGGGACGGCGTGGCGATTGCCTACCGCGCCGGAGCACGGCTCAGCGACCTGGAGTTTATTCAATTTCACCCGACCGTCCTCTACCAGAAGGGAACCCCGCGGTTCCTGCTTTCCGAAGCCTTGCGGGGCGAAGGGGCGCTGCTGCAGAATCTGGAGCTTCAGCGTTTTATGCCGCGTTATCACGAGGCGGCCGAGCTGGCCCCGCGCGACGTGGTTTCACGCGCCATCGTCACCGAGATGCGAAGGGACAGCACCGATTTCGTCTATTTGGACCTGACGGAACTGGACGCCGAGCACGTCCGCAAGCGCTTCCCGCGCATCACCGAAACCTGTCTGAAGTGCAATATCGACATTACCGAGGACTTGATTCCGGTCCGCCCGGCAGCGCACTACGGCATGGGGGGAATCCATACGGACCTGGACGGATGCGCCAGTCTGAAAGGGCTGTTTGCCGCCGGGGAGGCGGCGGCGAACGGAGTGCACGGCGCCAATCGCTTGGCCAGCAACTCGCTCCTGGAAGGTTTGGTTTTCGGAGCGAGGACGGGGCTCCGGATGGCGGAAGAATTGCCGCCCCAAAAGGGAAAAACAAAAGAGAAAGCAGTGAAGGGAAAAAGGGAACCGGGAGAATCCTCTTCGAAAAAAGAGAAGGCTCGTGGAACGGCCAAGGGAAAAGCAACTTCCCCTTCCCGTTGGCCCGAGACACGCCACCGGAATCCGCCAGCCGGATGCGAGGGCGGACCCGGAGCCGGACGCGGAGGCGCAGCGGCGGAGACCGAGAAACGAATTGAAGAGATTCGCCGGTTGCTGTGGGAGAAGGTGGGGATTTTACGGGGCGGAAAAGATCTGGCCGCGGCCGTGGACCGCTTGCAGGAGATCTCCACCCCCCGTCCGGAGCGGCCCCGCCGCCGGGGGATGGAACTGCGAAATATCCATCAGGTGGCGCTTCTGATTGCCCGCTGCGCACTGGCGCGGGAAGAGAGCCGGGGCGCTCACTATCGATCCGACTTCCTCTTGAAAATTGAGAAAGAGAAACCCCAACACTCCTTCGTAGAAAAAGGTTCCCCCGTCTATTTTGAATAGTCTACTTTGAATAAAATTTGAATAATTGAAGAAGCGGAGTTGAGGCAGGTTTTAGGGTGCGGCTTCCAGTTGTCCGAGGGCGGCGAGGACGACGTTCTCCATGACCCCCAGACTCCGCGGGCTGAGTTTGTCCACCGTATCGGCCGGGGTGTGCCAGTAGCGGTTCCGGGGGCCGTATTCAAAGTCGATCAGATCAACCGCGTCCACTCCGGCGCGCACGAAAGGGGTGTGATCGTCTTCGATCACCGTACTTTCTTCACTGAAGTACCGTCCGTATCCGTTCTTCTTTGCCGCCTTCCAGATCAAGTCCGTCAACCAGAGCGTGGAGTTGTCGTCCCGTCGAAGAAGGAGCTGGGCGTCTCCGATCATGTCGAGATTGATCACGGCATGGATACGGCCCAGCTCGCCGCGTGCGGAAAGCTGCCGGACCATCCGCTTGCTGCCGTAAAGGCTGTCTTGCTCGGTCCAGTACTTTCCCATCGATTCCTCTCCGTCGAAAAGGACCATCCAATAGGTAAAACGGTTCTTCTTTTTTCCGAGCGTACCGGCCAGTTGCAAGACGAGCGCGGTGCCGGAGGCGCTGTCGTTGGCTCCGACGAAGGAAAATTGGTCAAAGCGCTTCGTCTCATAATGAGCGGAGAGAAGGATGACCTTTTGCTCTTCGCCGGGAATTTCGCCGACCAAGTTGACCATGGGAATCGCTCCGAGGGGGGTGGAGGCCGTAAAGCGCTCCTCTCGTACCTTGCACCCCGCTTGGGTAAGGCGCGTCCGAAGCCACAGCCGGGCTTTTTTCAGATTGGCGGAACCGGACGGGCGCGGGCCGAACCCCACCAGGCGCTTGACGTCGGCAAAAGCGCGGACGCCGCTCAAATTTTTGCCGGCGGAGGGATGTTCGGCCGCGAAGCAAGCATTCATGAGGCAGGCGCTCATGAAGAGCGCAAGGCAGAGGCACGTGAGAGGGATGCGGAAGCGGTTCATGGCGCGAAAGATCACTCAACCTCGGCGGAAGATTTCTTCTTCTTATGCACAAGCCAGGAGAGGCCGATGCTGAGGAAGTAGAGACCCACCATCGGGAAGAAAAAGAGGAGCAGCGTGGTAACGTCCGGTGTGGGCGCCAGCGCGGCGGTGATCACGGCGATGATCAGCATCGCATAACGGATATTCTTCAGGAGAAGTTTCGGCGTCACAATTCCGAAGATGGAAAGAATGAGTACGAGGACGGGGATTTCGAAGACTAGGCCCATTCCCAACAAAAGGGTTGTTGCCAGCCCGAAGTATTCGTCGATGTGAATCATGGGCTGGAACTGCTCGCCGAAGGTGAACAGGAAGCGGAAGACGGGCGGGAAAGCCAGCTTATAGGCGAAATAGCTTCCGGAGACGAACAGGGTCGAGGTCAGCGTAACGAAAGGAAGAACATATTTCTTTTCGTTCCGGTAGAGACCGGGAGAGATAAAGAGCCACAACTGCCAGAAGATGAGCGGAGAGGCCAGGAAGATGGCGCCCACGAAAGAGACCTTCAGATAGACGTTGAAGGGTTGCATGGGGTTCGTATAGATGAGTTTTTCGCCCAGTCCTAAGTCCTTCAGCGCGCCGGTGATGGGCTCGGCGAAGAATTCGTAGATGTGCTCGTGAAAATAGAAGGCCACCGCGAAGGCGATCAGGATAGAAGCGACAGCGTAATAGAGACGTTGACGGAGCTCTTCCAGGTGATCCAAAAAAGACATTTGGCTGCCTAAGGTGTCCCCACCGTCTCCGCCTCCGGAACCACCTCGCCCGCCTCCGGAAGGAGGTCTCTTTTTTCCGCCGGTCGTGCCGGTTGACGGCTCCGCCTCGGGGGAGGAGACCTCCTCCTCTTCGAGGTCCACCTCAGCTGTCGCGGTATCGGCCGCAGGAGCGGAGGGTCCCGTTTCGGGTACGCTTCTGGATTCTCCTTCTTGCGGACCTGCAGAGCGAGCGACCCCTCCGAGGGGAGCATTCGGTCCTGAAGATTCAGGATGATCGGAGAGAGTTTCAGTCGCTGGGTTCGGACCGGCTGCTTCGGTGGAGTTCGGTTTCCTCGTGGCCATACGGTGTGTTTTCAGTGGTGCTAGGCTCTTGCTGGTCTAGGGCGGCGACCTCGTTTTCCAATGATCTTTTCAGCTCATCGGAGGTTTGCCTTAACTCGCGCAGGCCTTTTCCCACTGTCCGGGCGATTCCGGGAAGTTTCCGAGGCCCAAAAAGAAAAAAGGCAAATAGAATGAGAAAAACGAACTCCCCACCGTCGATTCCAAACACTGGGTGAACCTCTCTGGAAATCATAGGGGAGCTACGCGGGGATGTCAAGGTGAGGGTGCTTGCGCGGAATCGTCGTCCCGTTGGCGTGAGGGCGAGGGGAGGCGGAGTGAGCCTAGGGGCCGGTGTGCAAGCAGCTTACTTCGAGTCGGGCGAAGCAAAGGAAAGGTGGGGTCCCCGCAATTTCTTACCCGGAGTAAATTTCTCCTATTGGAAACCGGCGAAAAATGCAATAAAATCAGGAGCATCAAAGGAAGTGAAAGCTGGTAGGAAGATGCCCGTTACGGAAACCTCGGCCGGAATCAAGGTTCGCGATGCGCGTCCGGAGGATGCCTCGGAGATTGCCCGCATCTTCAATCAGGGCGTGCAGGATCAACTGGCTACGTTTGAGAACACCTTTGCGCGGCCTGAGGACCGCTTTCTGTGGATTGTCGCGCGGCCGACCAAGTATCCCGTCGTGGTGGCGCAGTTGAAGCATACCCTGGTGGGCTGGGCTTCGCTGAGCCCCTACAGTCCCAAATCCTGCTACAACGGCATCGCGGAGCTTTCCATCTACATTGACCGCAACTACCGCTCCCACGGCGTGGGCCAGCTGCTGATGGCGGCGCTGCAGCAGGCGGCGAAAGACCACGGCTTCTATAAACTCATCGGCCGCCTGATGGCTGATAACGATGGAAGCCGAAAGCTCTGCCGCAGTACCGGTTGGCGCGAGGTGGGCATCTACAACAAGCACGCCAAGCTCGGCGGTAAATGGCACGACTTGGTTCTGGTCGAATACCCCATCCCGGAAAATATGAAGTAGGCGCGGTGTCTGGGCGCTGCATTGACTTGTCTTCGAGGATTCCTAAGGTTCCCTCTGCCGTGTGGGGGGATGAGGGGCCGAGGGCAGTAGAGGTGACCCCGGGTGGCGCATACATTCCAGCTTGTTTGGAATGTGTGCGGGGTTGCGAAATGGTGAATGGCCGGGTGCCCCCTCCTTCGACAAGTTTTCGGAGGACAGGCCATCCTTGCGGCTCGCCTTCCGACGCTCTTAGAGCTCTGGACGGCCAGTCCTCCCGAGCCCGCAGGGCGTAGGGGGAAGGCAAGGGTGGGGAAGGAATATTTCCTGACCGCACACATCGCAAAGGGACGCGATGGTTGTGCCACCCGCGAACCCGGATCTACGATTCACCAGGCACGGGTCCGGCGGTGCCGCCTCCCATGGCCGGAAACCCTTCCGCTGAATGCGCTATACTGATGCCACAAAATTTACGCGAGGGAGGTTTTATTGCCGTCCGACTGGGTGAAGGTTCGTAAAGTCGTTCTTCCGGCGGCGGGACTGGGGACCCGTTTCCTGCCGGCCACGAAAGCTCAGCCGAAAGAGATGCTGCCGCTGGTGGACAAGCCCTTGATCCAATACGGGGTGGAGGAGGCCGTGAAGTCCGGTGTCGAAGACATCATCATCGTCACCGGCCGCGGCAAGAACGCCATTGAGGACCACTTCGACGTCTCTTTTGAATTGGAATACCTGCTGAAGAAGAAAGGAAAGAAAAAGCTTCTCGCCGAGGTACGGCGCATCTCGGACATGGTTCACGTCACCTACGTGCGGCAGAAGCAGGCCTTGGGGCTGGGCCACGCCGTCCTGATGGCGAAGAACCTGGTCGGCGACGAACCTTTTGCCGTTCTGCTGGGGGACGATATTATCGATTCTCCGGTTCCTTGCCTGAAGCAGATGCTGGCCGTCTATGCCTGCTACCGGGCGAGCGTGCTGGCCATTATGCCCGTCGAGCGAAAGTCGATTCCGAGCTACGGCATCATAAAGGGCACGCGGGTCCGTGACAGCCGCTTTCCCGGCCGGCTCTTCCGTGTGGACGACTTGGTGGAGAAGCCGTCCATCAAAAAAGCCCCTTCCAACTTGGGGATCGTGGGCCGCTATCTTCTCAGCCCCGCCATCTTTTCCGAACTCGAAAAGACCCGCGCCGGGGCGGCCGGCGAGATCCAGTTGACCGACGCCATCCGCAGGCTTCTGGTGCGCGAGCCGGTCTATGCCTACCGCTTCGAGGGGCGACGATACGACGCCGGGGACAAGCTGGGATTCCTGGAGGCCACAGTCGAGTTCGGGCTGAAGCGGCCCGACCTGCGAAAGCCGTTCCGCAGCTACCTGAAGTCTCTTAAGTTATAGCGGAATTTCGATCGGGAAAACCCGGCAGGGACCTGAGTCAGTCTTTGGAAGATTTTTCGCTTTGATTCTTGCTCTTCTCACTCGAGTCGGCTTCCTGTGAAGCGCTACTCTCCGAAGCGGTATTTGAAGACGCGGAGGTTCCGGTCCCGGCGGAGCGATCGGAGGCCTTTTTCGGATCATTATCCTTTTCGTCGGAGGCCGCACCTGAGCCGCCCTTTTTCGCATAGTCGGTAATGTACCAGCCGCTGCCCTTAAACTGAATGGCAGGGCTGGAGATGAGCTGTTCGAGCGCACCTCCGCATTTTTTGCAGACTTTCAGAAGAGGGTCGGAGAATTTTTGGATGTTTTCGAATCGATCGTTGCATTCCCTGCACTGATAATCATAAAGAGGCAATGCTGATCCCTCGCCCTGGAAACAGAAATAATTTTAATTTTACCTTTCGCCGTTTGGAACCTTCAATGTTTCCACCGCGTTTCCACCCAAGTGAAGGGAGCACGGAATGGAAAGGGGAAATTCCCATAGGAAAGGGTTTAGTCTTCCGTGCAGATGCGAAGGGATTTCAGGAAGGCAGCATCCTGGTTTGTGAGCCGTCCTTGAAAAGCCTTTTCGGGGTCGGTGGTGATCTTTTCCCGGTGGACGATGCTGGTGGTCTCGCCCCGCTTGTGGAATCCGACGGTGAGTTCGAGAACCAGGATAAGGTCGTAGCCGGCATCACGAATCTGGGCCAGGACCTCGGCGACCTGGTCGGATTCGGAGAGCGAATCGTTGATGACCACACCCAGTTGGCGGATGAGGCGTTTGAATTTCGGGTCTTGAGACAAACCCAATCCTTTCAATCTTCTGCAGCCGCCTTCAGGGGGGTGACCGGCAACGTCCCAACGGTTCCCAACGACCCGCGCCTATTTTATCGCTCCCTTGGTGGGGTGTCAAGGAGCGGCCGAAGGGCTGTTCTTCAACTCCACCATTGATGTAAATGCCAAGCTATGTTAGGAATAGGCGCGCCTTTGTGCCCGGTGAGGGGGTGGTTCTGAAAAGAAGAACGTGGGGCGGGCTGTGATTCGTCAACTCATCTCCGGCGGGGGCGCGCCGACCGGGACCTGCTCCAGGTCCATGATTGTTCCCGTCACCAGCGCGCTCTCTTCACAAGCAAAATAGAGCGCGGCAAAGGCCACATCTTTGGGCGTGAGCAGCCGCCCGAAAGGCCGGGTCTTCAAGGCGTCCTCCAGCCACTCCTCTCCTCGTCCTTCTTCCACCGACTGTACGTGAACTTCGCCTTCCGTCAGCGTCCAGCCGACGTTGAGTTGGTTGACCCGAATGTGGTCTTGGGCCAGATGCGTGGCCAGGTTCCTGGTAAAGGTCATCAGCCCGCCCTTGGAGGCCGAATAGGCCAGCAGCTTTGTCTGTCCGACGTAGGCGTTGACCGACCCGATGTTTAGTATCGACCCGTTGTTTACGATGGATCCTTTACCGGTATCCGGGCCGTCTCCGTTTTTCCGCATTACTTTCACGGCCTCTTGGCAGCAGAGGAAGACGGCGCGCAGGTTCACCTCGAAGATCTTGTCCCACAATTCAAGACTCGTGTTGTCGATGTTGCCGCGATGAACCAAGGCGGCGTTGTTGACCAGAACGTCGAGCCGGCCGAAATGCTCTTCGGCCTTTCGAATCAGGTTGCGGCAGTCGTTCTCTTGGCGCATATCGCCGAGTACAAGAACGGCCTCGCCCCCGGTTTCCCGAATTGCGGCGGCGACGGCCTCGCCGCGCTCGCGGTTTCTGCCGTGCACCACGACCCGCGCGCCGTGGGAGGCGAACATCCGGGCAATTCCGGCGCCGATGCCCTGTGTGGAGCCGGTGACGACGGCTACCTTGCCTTTGAGTTTTTGCGGGAGCTGATGGGAGGTATCCGCCATTTTCAGACTCAGAGTTTAAGGGGAGAAATGGAGCAAGATGCCTGCTCAGTTGTCGGTGTGCCTTTGATCCAGCCCCGGCCGGTCGCAGATGTGCGCCGTCGGAACTGCTTCCTTACCGTGCGGAGAAATTCGTACATCACAAAGCATTCGATGGCAAAGGGACCGAAACCGAGGTAGCCGAGCGCCGGCATTTCGAAGATCTTGAAGTCCTGCCCAATGGGGAAGATGTAGTGCCATTTGGCGCCGGCCCAATTGTTCCAGAATTCCCACAGCAGGCCGCAGATGGTGCCGCCCAGCAGATACCCCCAGAACTCGCCGGTCTTCCCGACTGCCAACTGCCCCAGGAAGGACCGCTGTCCGGCCCAATGATTGATGGGGTCCAGGAGGAGGATGAATCCGATCCAGACGGAGCCGAAAAGATACCTTCCGGCGGAAGCAGGGACCAGAACGGGGATGATCACCATCATCAGGCCCAAGACGACGAGCCGGATTTGGTTTTTGGGCGAGATCTTCAATTCCTTGCGGCTCGTTTCCGATACCCAGCCGAGGGCGCGTACCAAGTCCGCCGATAAGAAGATGGCCGGCCAGATGGTGGCAAAGGCCCAGGCGTAGCCGATGGCTTGAATTTCCGGTTCCGGGGGCAGCCCCAGATAGACCCAATTCCCCAGCCTCAGATTGTAGGCTTCAAAGACAAGCCACAAGGGGATGGACCAGAACGCCAGGGCCAAGAAGCCCTTCAAGTCCCGCGTCATGCGGGAGGAGCCGGTCAGTGCTTCCACCATTCCGTCGACCAGGAACAGATAGCCGGTCCACGCGGTGGCGGTAAAGAAAGTCGCAATCGGTTCGACTTCCGCCCACAGCATCACTTCGGCGCCCAGGATGATTCCCAGGCCCACCCAGCCGCGTACCGGAAGCGCCTTTTTGCGGGGAGCGTGGAGGTACATGACGAGGGTAAGAATCACGAAGCCGAAGAAGAGCGCAATCCCAAGAATAAACAGAGCTTGTTGAATCAGGTTTGTCATAAGCCAAAAAAAGTCTTGAACGGATTTCCCGGGAAGAACTGTCGCCTGAAGGACAACACAGCATAGCCTGAAGGGTCCGGAAATGCAATTCCCTACTGAGGGGTTTTTGGGCGGCGGAGGAGGGTTCGGCTTGACTAAATAGGGAGAGGCGAATAGAGTCCAAAAAGGGAAAAACGAGAACTCCCGTATATAAGGTGAAGTCGGAAGATGCCGGCCGGACTGCTGAATCATTACGCGAAACAGAAAGTGTTTGCGTTTCAGGAGGCCATCTATCTTCTGGCGAGCTCGGCCCGGAATCTTTTCAGCCGTCCCCGCTACGGCGCCGATATTCTGCTGCAAATGGACATGATCGGCGTCGGCTCGCTGCCGATTGTTCTGCTGACAGGCTTCTTTACGGGGGCGGTGCTGGCGCTCCAGACTCATAAAACTCTCAGTACGTTCGGTGAGGTCAGTATTATCGGCCAAGTCGTGGCGCTTTCACTGGTCCGCGAATTGGGGCCGGTGCTGACGGCGCTGATGGTGGCGGGAAGGAACGCTTCGGGGATGGCTTCCGAGTTGGGTTCCATGCGCGTAAGCGAGCAGATCGATGCCATGCGCGCGCTCGGTACCGACCCGGTGCGGAAACTGGTGGGCCCGCGTCTCTATGCCACCGTCGTCTGCCTGCCCCTGCTGACGGTACTGGCGGATTTTTTCGGCTTGGCTGGCGGGTTCATGGTGAGCACCACGGTCGCCGGCATGGGCGCCGAACAGTATTGGATGTCCACCTATCAGGCGCTCTCCTACCAGGATGTGATTCAAGGATTGACGAAGCCGGTTATTTTCGGCGTGATCCTGTCGTTGGTAGGGTGTTACTTCGGCCTTACGACCGAAGGGGGAACGGAAGGGGTGGGACGCTCCACCACCAGCGCCGTGGTCTATGCTTCCGTGCTGATTTTGGTGGCCGATTTTTTTATCACGAAATTTCTTCTCAACTCGTTATATCCTTAGCTTTGTCAACGAATCTGCTTCCCAACCTGCCGGCCGATAACACGTGTCCCGCCGTATGCCTGGAGAACGTTTCTCTTGCCTATGGGGAGAAGACGGTCCTGCGCAACGTGACCTTTGAGGTTGACTATGGAGAAACGTGCGTGATCCTGGGCGCCACGGGGGCGGGGAAATCGCTCCTGCTGAAGCTGCTGGTGGGATTGATCAAGCCGGATTCGGGAAAAATTTTCGTCGAGGGCCGAGAGATTTCTCGTATGGATGAAAAAGAGCTTTATCCGGTCCGGCGGCGGATCGGAATGTTGTTTCAGGAAGGAGCGCTGTTCGATTCTCTCTCCGTGTTTGAGAATGTGGCGTACCGAATTTTGGAAGAGAAAAACGCGGCTCCCAAGGAGGCGGAGAACCGAGTCCGGGAGATTTTGAAGTTCGTGGAAATGGAAGAGGCGTCCGATAAGTTTCCCGCCGAGCTCTCCGGCGGCATGCGGCGGCGCGTGGCGCTGGCGCGGGCGATGGCGGACAGCCCCTGCATCATGCTCTACGACTCGCCAACCGGCGGGCTGGACCCGGTGACGGCCTATATCATCGTCTCTCTCATCGTGAAGCTTCGGGATGTGAACCGGGTCTGTTCGCTGCTGGTGACGCACAACGTGCAGGACGCGCTGGTCATGGCCCGTTACGTTTACGATCGGTCGTGCGGCCGGCTGGTGCCCGTTCAAGCGAAGGACGGCGGGCGGGAGCCGCCGAACCGGGCGCGTTTTCTGGTGCTGCACGAGGGGTCGCTCTATTTTTGGGGATCGGAAAAGGAACTGGTGAAGAACCCTGATCCCTATCTGAGGCGCCTCTTGTCCTAACAGCTCCGGCCTGCAGACGTTGTTCTGAAAACATTGTCCTGAAAACCCAGGCCTCAGGCCGCTGAAGTTTTATCCTTCATTAAATTCCATCCGCATGGGTACAATACCCGTGGAAATCCTTTCAAGGGGGTGTTTCGATTATGCCGAGCAGAGAAAAAATTCAATGGGCCCAATTGCGGGTCGGGGTCTTGCTTTTGGTCAGCTTGGTTGCCTTTGCGGTGGCCGTCATCTCCATCAGCGGGCAAGTGGGCCTGTTCAGCAAGAGATACGTGCTGAAGACCTACGTGGGTTCCGCCACGGGCCTGCACGTCGGCGCTCCGGTCAGCGTGGGGGGGATTCCGGTAGGGAATGTGAAGTCCATGGACCTTTCCCCTTACCCCGAGCCGGAACGGGCCGTGCAATTGACGCTGAGTATTTCAGCGAAGTTCCAGGGGGAAATCCGTTCCGATTCCATCGCCCGTCTGGAACGGCAGGGATTGTTGGGAGAGCGTTCCGTGGACATTTCCCGCGGTGGACCGCAAGGCGTGATTCTCCGTGACGGTGAGGAGCTTCCCGGCGATGAAGGTTCCGACGTCAAGCAGATCATGCAGAATACCAACAACGTGTTGAGCAATCTGCGTGAGCTCAGTGCCACGATTCACGGGTTGACGCAACGGATCGAAATGGGCAAGGGGTCGCTGGGAAAGCTTCTGAAGGACCCGGAGTTCTATAACCACTTGCGGCGCATAGCCAATTCCGCCGAAACGATGGTTGCACGGCTTGAAAAAGGTGAAGGAACCGTCGGCCGCCTGATGGCTGATGAAGCTCTGTACGAGAAGATGACCTCCAGTATGGAGCGGCTGGACCGGGTCCTGGCGAAAGTCGAGAACGGCGACGGCACGCTGGCGAAGTTGATCAACGACCCGGCCCTCTATGACAATCTGGAGCTTCTTACGTCCCAGACCCAGGCTTTTATGGCGCGCATCAATCAAGGGGAAGGGACGGTTGGAAAACTGATGACCGATCCTTCCCTCTACAATCGGATGGACCGCTCGTTCGAGGCGATGAACACCGTCATGGCAAGAATCGAACACGGCGAGGGGACGCTGGGGAGTCTCTCCACCGATGATTCGCTCTTCCAGAACCTCAATTCCGCCACCGAAGAGATGAGGGCTTTCGCTCACGACTTCCGCAAGGACCCGAAGAAGTACCTGCGGATCAAATTCGGCCTCTTCTGATCGCGAGATTCCATCCGGCGGCTGGGGAACCTGCCGAAATCGTAGGGAGATTTGGCATTTTGCCCGATCTGTTTTATATTGCAGGTTCGGGCGTTTCCGATAGGATTTCCGACTTGCTCAGTGCTGGAGTGGCGGAACTGGCAGACGCACGAGGCTCAAAATCTCTGAATGCCATGTTGTGCGGATTGGTAGCGAGTTGTATGTAGTTGCAAAACATCACTAGGTCCGGTGAGCACTACTCGCTTATACCCACCCATCTAAACCAGTGGTCGCTACAATATCTGCTACAGAAAAATGGGGGGGTAACCTTGATTCCTCTCGGGAGGCTTCTATTACGTTAATTGAACTCCGCCCCCCCAACCCTAACTATGGCTTGTTCTTGTACGTTGTCCCTGGGTCATTCTGACGCGATTACGGATTATCTCAGGCAATGGTTCTGAAAAGTCCGCACACGGTTCCCGGCTCAATAAGAATTCTTCAGGCACCCTTCCCGGATACCCCTTAAAATTATTCCGGGGTGTGTGAGTACGTGATTCTACATCTATTCCCCCCTTCTTATTCTCCTACTCCAACCTTCACACTCCGGGATTGTTTAAAGGGGGGGTGGGGGTGACCTGACCGATATTTTGTACCAGCAGCAATGAGAGTTTACCTCACAGCCCAGGGCTGTGAAACGGTTCTCCGCCATTAATGGCCGGGTCAAACCTTTTGGACAGTTCAACCTACCCGGGCGGCCTTATGTAGTCCTCCGTATAGAGGCTGCCGGCGATGTAGGAATGCAAAGGTGGGTGAACGAGCAAATTCTGCTTGTACTTCCAATTGTCTTCAGGCTTGGTTTTGCCCACCCTCAGCACGTTGTATAGGGTGAAGATGGTGCCGTCATCGAGCTGCACCGAACTAGGATAGCCCACCAGACCCGGCAAGGTGTCATCGCGGATGACTTTCGCGTTGACTACCTCCCAACTCTTCCCCTCGTCCCGGCTCAGGACCCCTCCGTATCCCTCCGGATACCCGGTTTTGCGGTACACGCAAAGGATATTTCCGCTCTTCAACCGCAGCAGATTCGCCGGGCTTCCAGGTATGGGTGTCGGAACCGGTTGGCTCCAACTTTCCCCCCCGTCCTCCGAATAACTCTGATACAAGTGAGCTTCCCCGCCGCCTCGGATAAGCGCCAGGATCCGACCGCTCGGCAACAAAAGCAGGTCGGTTTCATTATAGGAACGTTTACCCGTAGGATCATGGGCGAGGAGGCTCATTTGCCACGTCTTACCTTTGTCGGTCGAGCGGAGGGCATACGTACTACCGGTTTGCCAGGTGTCCACCTTATGCTTGCCTCTTATTTTCCCGTAGATCGCTCCCAGAACCGTACCATCCGGCAAGGCGATCCCTCTGCGAAACCAGGCTGCGTAGTGGACGAACTCTGGTAGCCCCTCGATGCGGCGCTCTTCCCAGGTACGCCCTCCATCATGGGATACCGTCACCACCGGTTGGCGATTGTGGGTGGCCACAACACCAGGCGGTAGCCACGGCCCCTGTTGCTCGAACACCTGCATGCCTTCCTCCTTCAGTTTCTCGGCATGCGAGGCCGGCCACAAGTCCCAACCAAAGATACTATCTGGATACCAGAGATGGCCCAGCCCAACCTTCTCGAGCCTCTCCTTTTGAGCTTGGCTTGTAGGCACGTCCTCCACCACATTGATCAAAGTTCCGTCCGGCAAGCGGACCGGCCAGGCGTTACAACAGTGAGGACTTCGCTCCCGCCAGCGCGGATCGAGTCCCAGCTGTTCCAAGGGGATGGGCTCCCAAGATTTACCCCCGTCCTTCGAAGACAGGAAAACCCACTCGGCATGCGCGGAGTAGAAGTCATCGGTAATCGTATCTTCCCGCTGCGCCTGAAAACCGACGACAAGCTCATTGTTCTCCCGTTTAAGCACTGGAAGCCCATAGATCGTGCTTGTCCAGCCGGGTCGATCATAGATCGTCACATCCAACTTCCAAGGTTTCCCTTTAAGCGCTTTGGGATCGAGCAGCGGTGCCGTTGGTGAAGAACTTCCCGGGGAGACACCTCCCCAGAGGGGAGTCGCAGCGACCGTTCCTGTGGCTGTCATCGCCGTAAGGAATCTCCGTCTGCCTATCCGCCCTACTTTGTACTGAAGATCTGTCCTTTTCATGGGTTGTATACCTCCCAGAGACTTGACCGAGAAAATACTATTAAGCCGGAATTTCCGATTTCAACTTTACCTTTGCGCACAATCATATGCCAGTTGCCCCTCCTGCTACAAGCTTAATCACCATGCCCTCTTCTGGGTGGCATCGCGCCCCGGTGGTGGTGGGGTAGAAACAGGGGGTATAGTGCTCACCCCGTCAACACACACCCGACATATCCCGCCCTCTTCTTCGCCTGTGGTTCAAACTTTTTGTGTTCGCCAAGCTGTGAAGCACAGGCACACGGCGGAGAGGCCTAGGCGGAAGCATGCTTTCGCGTGCGCGTGCCACAGGCAAAGGCGCGGAGCCGTCCGACTCTCAGGCTTGAGGTGGGAGGATTCAGGAAGCTAAGGCGAGCCTGGTGCGGGAAATTTGACCTGCCCCCAGTGATTGTACCAACTCGTATGTTAGTTCAGCGGTAATTCTGTCCCTAGGTCGGGAGGCAGCTGCCTCCCGAGCAGCGGCGGGATTTCCATGGCCTCCGGTGCCGGTGGACGATAACCAAGAGCACTGTGAGGTCGAACCCTGTTGTAGTGTCGCCTCCACTGCTCGATTAACACCTTCGCTTCCTGCAAGATGTAGAAGATCTCCCGGTCGAGCAACTCGTCTCGGAGCTTCCCATTAAAGCTCTCGTTGTAGCCGTTCTCCCAGGGACTCCCGGGTTGGATGTAGAGCGTCTTCACTCCGATTCGCCCCAGCCACTCTCGTAGAGCTTGGGCGCAGAACTCCGGGCCATTATCCGAGCGAAGGTGCTCGGGCGGACCTCGGAGAACGAACAGATCGGCCAGTAGCTGCACGACATCGTCGGATCGAATCTGGCGGGCCACCTGGATAGCCAGACATTCCCGAGTGTACTCATCGATGACCGTCAACAACCGGAAAGCCCTCCCGTCGTGAGTGCGGGCTTGGACGAAGTCGTAAGCCCAGACGTGGTTCGGACTGCAGGGGCGCAGACGAACGCACGATCCGTCGTTGAGCCAAAGGCGTCCACGCTTCGGCTGTTTCTGCGGCACTCTCAACCCCTCCTGCCTCCAGATGCGCTCCACTCTCTTATGGTTGACCCTCCAGCCGGCTCGCCGCAGCAAGGCCGTGACCCGACGATAGCCATAGCGACCAAACCGACCGGCCAGGGTGACGATGGCCCTCGTCAGGGCATCCTCGTCGGGAGCAGCGATGCATCGATGGCGCTGGGTGGACCGGGGTTGGCTGAGCACTCGACAAGCCCGGCGTTCCGAGACACCCAACGCCTTACAGACATGCGCCGCCCACTGCCGGCGACGCGCCGGGCTTAGCCGTTTCCCCTTGTGACCTCCTGCAGAATCTGCTTGTCCAAGGTCAGGTCTGCAACCGCCCTCCTCAAGCGAGTGTTCTCCTGCTCGAGGACCTTCAACCGCTTGGCCTGATCCATCTTTAGACCGCCGTACTCCTTTCGCCAGCGGTAATAGGTCTGCTCGGTCACCCCCAACGACCGGCACACCTCGGCTACGCTGCGACCCTGGGCAAGTTCCACTTCGGTCTCTCGAAGTTTACCGATAATCTGTTCGATCGAATGCTTCCTCTTGACCATCCTGACCTCCCTATTCCAGGTCCAACTCTAACATTAGAACTGGACCGGTTTGAGGGGGTCAGGTCACATGGCCCATTCCAGCCTTGATTCATGTGGCTTGGAAGCGTTGACTTGCCCTCAGGTGCGGACTAAGATAGCGTAGCATGGCAGGTTCCCTTCACATGACTGGCAAGACAATTTCGCGGTATCGCATCCTGGAGAAGCTGGGTGGCGGCGGTCTGGAGTTGATTTGTATAGGTCCTAGGCTAGCGGCAGGCTACCCTTAGTTTACGCCTTCTAAGCAGGGGGTCGCAGGTTCGAGTCCTGCCGGGCGCGCCAGTTATTCCATTCAACTATCGAATTAAGTCCGACTCGTTGCCATGGCCGAGGCCGTTTTTCCTGGTTTTTGGGACCCAACCAAAGGTTTCCGAGAGGTCTGTTATGAAAATGCATAGTGTGAAGACTGTACTAGCCGCCGCCTTCTGTCTGGGACTGTTCCTGTCCGGAATACTATTGGGCGGGTGCGGGTCTGCTGAAGAAAAACTCCCCGCTTTTGAGCCGAATTGGGAATCGCTGAAGAAGAGAAACCCTGCGCCGGATTGGTTCCGCGACGCCAAGTTCGGAATCTATTTTCATTGGGGAGTCTACAGCGTGCCGGCTTTCGGCAGCGAATGGTACCCCCGCAATATGCATAGAAAGCGCCGCCCGGAGTATCGGCATCATCTGAAAACCTACGGGGAGCCCTCCGAATTCGGCTACCACGATTTCGTGCCGAAGTTCACGGCGGAAAAGTTCGACGCCGACGAGTGGGCCGAGCTCTTCGAGAAGGCCGGGGCGCGTTTTGCGGGTCCGGTGGCCGAGCACCATGACGGGTTCGCCATGTGGGCAAGTAAGCTGACGCCTTGGAACGCCAAGGAGATGGGCCCGAAGCGCGACATCACCGGAGAGATTGCCGCCGCCGTACGCCGGCGCGGCATGCGGCTGGTCACCACCTTTCATCATGCCCGCAACCACCAACACCAAATTGAGCGGAACGGAAAAACCGTCTGGACCGGCCATTACCCGCGCGTGCAGGGTTGGCCGACGGTCTCCGAAGACCCGAAGCTGCGGCTCCTCTATGGGAACATTCCCCGCGACCGCTTCCTGGAACTCTGGAAGGGAAAACTGTTTGAAGTCATCGACAACTACCAGCCGGACCTCATCTGGTTCGACAGTTGGCTGAACGAGATTCCCGAAGGGGACCAGGAGGAGTTCCTCGCCTACTACTTCAACAAGGCCGACGAGTGGGGCAAGGAGGTCGTCGTCACCTTCAAGCAACAGGACCTGCCGCTGGAGATCGGCGTCGAAGACTTCGAGAAAGGCCGGGCGGACCGGCCCACCGAGCATGCTTGGCTGACGGACGACACCATCAACCGTGGAAGCTGGTGCTACACCGAAGACCTGAAGATCAAAAGTACCCGTGAGGTGCTGCACGTGCTGATCGACATTGTCGCCAAAAACGGCCAGCTTCTGCTGAACGTCTTGCCCAAGGCCGACGGAACGATCCCGGAAAACCAAAAAGATGTGTTGCTGGGCATCGGCCGCTGGCTGGGCAAGAACGGCGAGGCGATCTATGGTACCCGGCCCTGGCGGGTTTTCGGCGAAGGGCCGACCCGCCTTGAAAAGGGAGGGGCTTTCGTGGACGTGGAGGGCGGCTACACACCCGAAGACGTCCGCTTTACCCGCAAGGGCGATACCCTCTACGCTGTTCTTCTCGGCTGGCCGGGAGTATTCAAGGAGATTGTCCTTGAATCCTTTTCGCGAGAGAAGCTCAAAGGCGATTTTTAGGTGACCGGGGTATCGATGGTGGGTTCCGTGGAGGGCATCTCCTGGAAGATGCGAGAGGATGGCTTGGCCGTCACTACGCCGGGCCGGAAGGTGGACGAGGTGGCCGTCGTCTTCAGGATTGAGACGACCGGCGCGGCAGCCCTTCGCAAAGAGAACAACGAGGCGAAGGAACCGTAGCCTTGCCCCGGCATGGGCTCTTTGTCCCGGCCCACGCCGCCGGGACTTCCTGCGCGGTAAGAACCTCCCGGAGTAGGTCCGCAAGAAAGAACGGAAAAGCTCCGAAGCGGAGAGGGCAGAGTTTTTCCGATATTTCGCCATCTGGTGGAGCAGGCGGGCGACCTCGGCTCGGAATCTTTCCGCCAACGGCTGGCACTATTGGCTGCCGGTTTTCGCGGCCTGGTGCGCGAATTGGTGGAATTCTACGTTTAATACGAAATTACCCCATAATTTGTCTTCCGGGAATCTTCGTCAGGACACGGCTTCAGCCGTGCCGTAGGGAGACTTGTAATTTGCGGGCTTTAACCCCTGAGGGCGAGAATGTGCACGGTGTAGTTCTCTTACTTATTTTTGAGGTAGCTTCTCAATCTATTATCCTCCCCTAACTCCTCTTTCCTAAGTTTCCGCTTTGGTGTAAAAACCTGAGTGTAATCCTGCTTTAGAACAAAGGAATGAAAGGGAACCCATGAGCATGAAAGTGCGGGAGATCGCCGAATTGCTGGGGGCGAAGGTGGCCGGGGACCGAGAGCGCGTCATCGACGGCGTCGCCGCTTTGGACGACGCGCAGCCTGACGAGCTCTCCTTTGCCGAGGGCTCGCGACAAGTTGCGAAGATTGCCTCATCCCAAGCCGGCTGTGTGCTGGTCCCGCCCGAAACTTCTTTGCCGGGAAAAACGCTCATCGAGGTCGCACAACCCAAAGTTGCATTCGTGCAGGCGGCGGAAGCCTTGCTGCCTCCGCAGCTTCCCACCGCTTCGCCTCACCCGACGGCCGTCATATCGCCCCAGGCTCAGTTAAAAGAAGACGTCGGTGTCGGCCCTCACTCTCTCATCGAACGCGGCGCCCTCGTCGGCAAGGGGACGCGCTTGGGCGCCAGCGTCACGGTGGGGGAAGATGCAAAAATCGGAAACGGGTGCAGGCTCTACGACGGCGTGAAGATTTATCCGGGAGTTACGGTGGGGGATCGGGTCATCCTCCATGCGGGCGTGGTGCTCGGGTCGGACGGCTTCGGGTACGTTTTTGCCGACGGCGCGCATCGCAAGTTTCCTCAACTCGGCGGTTTGGTAATCGAAGACGATGTCGAGATCGGCGCCAACAGCACCGTCGATCGCGGCTCGCTCGGCACCACCCGCATCGGCGAGGGAACTAAAATTGATAATCTCGTCCAGATCGCGCACAACGTACAAATCGGGAAGCATTGCATCGTCGCCGCGCAGACGGGCATCTCCGGCAGCGTCGTGATCGAAGACGGCGTGGTGATCGGCGGGCAGGCCGGGATTCTTTCCGGTAAGGTGATCCGCCGGGGCCAGGTGGTCTGGGGCACCCCAGCGCGGCCCATGGAAGAATTCAAGCGCCAGTTCAAGTATCTGTCGTTTCTTCCCGAATATATCGGACGCATCCGCAAGCTTACACGCCAAAAGCGAGGATGAAGTTTCCGGCCTTGCGGGTGCCCCTCCTACGCCAAGGCTTTGGAGGGCTTGCCCGTCCTATGCGGCTTGTCCCCCGAAGCCCGTAGGGCGTAGGGGGAAGCATAGGGTGGGGAATAGGCGGGTTTTGAAAATATGAAGCAACTCTTCCGCATTCTCGACCACACCGCCGACGTCGGCTTTGAGTGTAGGGGCAAGACGCTTGAGGAACTCTTCGCCAACGCCGCCCGCGCCCTGGTGCACTTCTTTGTGGACCTCGAGACCATCAAGCCGCGCGAAGAGATGAAGATTGAGGTAACGGGTGATGATCGGGAAAGTCTGTTGGTGAATTTCCTGAGCGAGATTCTTTTCCAAATCGATTCGGAAGCCCGGCTCTTTTCGGATTTCGAGGTTTCGATTAAAGTCTCGATAAAAGTTTCGATTGAGGAGGGCGAATCCTTAACCGCCGTCGCTATCACTCACGGCGAGAAGTGGGACCGTTCCCGCCACATCCCGAAGTTGCTAGTCAAGGCGATTACGTATCATCAGTTGAAAATCACCCAGCAACGAAAAGGCATTTGGCGGGCCCGGGTGTTTGTGGATATTTGACTACTGCCCTTGGTAATTATATCCGGGGTGGCGCATACATCGCCCCTTTTACGATGAATGGGTGCGATGTGTGCGGTTTAGGATTCTCGCAATGAGCGGACTGTCTTAATCGGTTTTGTTGATCGCACACATCCCGATAAGCCGGGATGTATGCGCCACCCGCGGCCCAAGATCGGCGTTTTGTGTAGGGTGTGCGGAACCTGGGATATAATCAAGGCGAAAGAAGAGTCCGAATAATGTAGTGAATATATGGGCTTCAACATTCGACAACTCGAAAAGATCGACCGCTATCGCTGGCTGGTGCCCAGAAAGCTCAAGCCTGGCATGCGGACCGATGCGCTGCTCTATGCCGACGAGAAACTTTTGCAAGGTTTCATCAACGACCTCTCAATCGATCAGGCGGCGAACGTGGCCATGCTTCCGGGAATTGTGGGCCGCTCGCTGGCCATGCCGGACATTCATCAAGGTTACGGCTTTCCCATCGGTGGCGTGGCGGCGACGGATGCCGCCGAAGACGGTGTGATCTCGCCCGGCGGCGTGGGCTTTGACATCAACTGCGGCGTGCGGCTGCTCGCCAGTTCGCTTCCGGTCGACGAGGTCCGCCCCCGAACCCGAGAGCTGATCAACCAACTCTTCCGTGACGTACCTTCCGGCGCGGGCAGGGGAGGGCACGTAAAGGTCGGCGACCCCGGCAATGGGTATGACGATTTGGACCAACTGCTGGTGCGGGGCGCGAGTTATATGGTCGAGCACGGCTACGGCGAGGCGGATGATGTAGAGCGGTGCGAAGAGAACGGCGCCATCGACGGCGCGGACCCGGCCTGCGTGAGCCCTCACGCCAAAAAACGCGGCCGCCGGCAAGTCGGCACGCTCGGTTCGGGTAATCATTTTTTGGAAATCCAGTACGTCGAGCGCATCTTCCAGGAGGACGTGGCGGAAACGATGGGCCTCAGGCTGAACCAGTGCGTCGTGCTGATCCACTCCGGCTCGCGCGGCTTGGGGCATCAGGTCTGCACGGACTACCTGCGCGAGATGGGCGGGGCCATGCGGCGCTACAAAATCGAGCTGCCCGACCGGCAACTGGCCTCGGTGCCGGTGCGTTCGCCCGAGGGGCAGAACTACTTGGGCGCGATGCGCGCGGCGGCGAATTTCGCCTGGGCCAACCGGCAAGGGATCACGCACTTTACGCGCAAAGCCTTCCAGCGCGTTTTTGGTAGGAACGCGGAAGTACGGGTCGTCTATGATATCTGCCACAACATCGCCAAGATCGAGCGGCACAAGATTGACGGGCGCGAGCGCGAAGTGATGGTTCACCGCAAGGGCGCGACCCGAGCCTTCCCGTCGCATCGGCCCGAGGTGCCGAAGGCGTATCAAGAGATCGGCCAGCCGGTGATGATTCCCGGCTCGATGGGCACGGCGTCCTATGTGCTGGTGGGAACCGAGGGCGCGATGGAGGAAACCTTCGGTACTACCTGCCACGGCGCGGGCCGCATGATGAGCCGCAGCGCGGCGAAGAGAAGCCGGTTCGCGCCGGGTGCGAAGGAGAGGCTTGCCGAACAAGGCATCCTGGTCCGCGCCGAGACGCGCGATGGCATCAGCGAAGAGATTCCCGAGGCCTATAAAGACGTGGATGCCGTGATCGACGTGGTCCACAATGCGGGGATTTCACGTCGGGTGGCGCGACTGAAACCGATCGGCGTAATAAAAGGGTAAAGGGTAGCGGGTTCTACGAGGAGGGCTGCAAGTGTACGCGGACCTTTTCGCTCACCAATTTTCCGTCCACGTTTTGCCCGGCGAACTTCGCCATCACGGCCTTCATGACTTTGCCCATCTCTTTGGGGCTGGTTGCGCCGGTCTCTGCAAGGGCGGCGGCGACGGCCTCATCGATCTGCGCCTCCCCGACGGCGGCGGGCAGGTAAGCCTCCACGAATTTCAATTCCGCTTCTTCCTTCTGAGCCAATTCTTCGCGGCCGCCTTGGCGGAATTGTTCGATGGAATCTTTCCGTTGATTGACGAGGCTGCGCAGGATCGCGAGCTCGTCGGTATCTTCGAGCGGCTTGCGGAGTTCGACCTGCTTATTCTTTAGAGCGGTCTGGATCATGCGCAACACGCCCAGGCGCAAAGCCTCCTTGGCCTTCATGGCTTCTTTCATCTCATTTTGGACTTGTTCCACCAAACTCATAAAAATTTTTCCTTATCGGAGCGGAATCTCCTCAGCGCTTGAAGGCGCGGTGTAGAGAGAGTATGTGTACATTTTTCGGCACGGCTAAAGCCATGCCCTGATGGGCATAACCCGCAAGTCACGACCTGCCAAACTCTACCCTGCCATTTTAATTCGCATCGAGCAACCGCGCGCGGACCATCGGCAGCGGCGGGTTGCCGTACTGGAGAAGGGCATCGTGGAAATCTTTCAGGGTGAAGTTTCCGCCCATCTTTTTTCGATAGTCCTCCCGCATCTGCTTGATGTAGAGCTTGCCCAGGGTGTAGAGAAGGTATCCGGGGTCGAAGGTGCCGCGGACGGCCTGCTGGCGGGCCAAGACTTCCTCGACGTAGGCGTTCTCCATGAAAAACTTCGTACCCTCTTCGATGGACCAACCCTGCGTGTGCAACCCAATCGAGGTTATGTAGCGACAGGCGCGAAGCAGCGCGTCCTGAATTTGCGCCAGCCGATAGCGCGGAGACGCATCGCTGTAGATGTGCTCAGCGTAAAGCTCCTCGGTGTAGTGTGCCCAGCCCTCACCAAATGCGTATGACCATTCGATCTTCCGAATGGGCGTGGCCGCGTTTCGAATATAGAGCGAATTGACGTAGTGACCCGGGTAGACCTCGTGGACGGAGATGTTGCGGACCGAGTATTGATTGACTGCTCGGAGCCAAGCCTCCACCTGCTCCGGCGTCAGGTCCACCTCGCCGGGTGAAATGAAGTAGATGGCCTTTAAGGTCGGCGGGTCGAAGGGGCCCGGCGTCATAATGTAGGCCGTATTCCAGCGGCGGAAGGTGGGCGCGGCCTGGACTTGGGACCCCGCGCCCTCCGGGAGGGTTACGAGATTGTGCTCCAGGACCTGCCGCCTCAGCTCATCGAGTTCGGAGGCAGTGAAAGAGACCAACTCCTCGCGGCTCGGATGATCTTCGGAAATCAGGCGGGTGACCTCTTGCGGGGTCTTGTTCGGGTCGATTTGTGCTGCGGTTTCTTTGTATTCCTTCTGGAGCCTTATCAACTCATCGCGGCCCATTGCACGGAGCTGGTCGAGGGAATAGTCGAACTGCTCCTGCGTGCGGAGCATCTCGAGATAGGTTTCCCTACCCAAGGCGTAGTCGTTTTCAGCCTTCGGAAGGATTTCTTTTTCCAGCCACAGAGCCATTTCCTCGACGGCGCTGACGGCCTTCGGCAGAGCGGCCGCGAAGCGTGCTTGGAGTTCGGGGGCGAGGTTCTTCATCTCCGGAGGGAGATCCTTCCGCAAGAAGGGCGCCAGGTTCTTGAAGGACCGAATCGCCGTTTCCGTAACGGGGCGTGGTGGTTTCGCTAGATTTTTGCGAGCCTCGGCCAGGAAGGCCGGGAAGCGTTCCAGCCGGGAGACAATGGCTTCGGCTCGTTCCGGCCAGGCCGGAACCAACCGCAACAGCAGTCCGGAAAGGTCCAGGCTGAACGCATAGATGAGAGGGTCGCGTTCGTATCGGCGCAGAACCTGTGCATGAAAGAGCTCCATCTGAAGGAGCCAATCCAGAATTTCCCGGTCGAATTGGTCCTCCGGATGATCAATATCTCCCTTCAGCTTCTCAGCGCGCGAAAGAAATCCCCTCAGTTGCTTCGCGCGGGCATTAATATCCTCGGGATTCCGAGGGCTGAGCTTTCCGTCGTGCTCGTGCCATCCCAGGGAAGCGGCTCGCGCAGGATGGAACTCTGTAAAAGCTTCGATGTAGTCAATGACGAGCGCCCCAAGTTCTGCGCTCCTGGTGGGCCGGTGCTCGCAACTGAGCAGGCCGAATGCCAAGGCCAGCGCCGCAAGTCCGGAAGCAAAGCGACGAAGTGTTTGTAGGCGTCTTTTCCTCAACCGGTCCTCCTAGGCCTGAATCCAGGGCAGGCACACATCAAGAGAGGTGTCCTCAAATCCTGCGTGACTTGTTTTATCCGAGCCCAGGCCGCCCCTTACGTCGCAAACCCGTGCTGGCGGCGATGGTGAGGACCGTCGAAGTTCTTGGTCGATTTGAACAACTCGTGCCGGCCGTCGGTTGCCACCGTGCGGACGCGGTCTCGCAGTTCGGCCATTTCCTTTTCGGCCATCGGTTTGAAGTCCCTCGCCACACCGATGGACTGGCGGAGGTCATCCATGGACATGAGTCCGACCACCAGAGTGGACACGGGCTGGCTCAGCGCATAGCGGATGCAGTCGGGGGCCGAGACTCCCCCCTGGTCCGGAATGCGGCCTTTCGGTGAGCCGCCGCCCAGGCTTTTCATGCCGATGACGCCGACTTTTCTGGTCAGGCAGACGGGCACCACTTGGTTTTGAAAGCTTCGATAGTGCGCGTCCATGATGTTGATGGGCATCTGCGCGCCTGCCCAGTGGTAGGGCTTGCCGAGCATCTTCAGATGGATGCTGGGGTCTTTGTGCCCCGTAAAGCCGATGTAGCGGACTTTACCGGCCTTCTGGGCCTCCATGGCGGCCTTGAAACCTCCTTTTTCGAAAACCCAGTCGGGATCGTTGTCATAGTTCATCTCGTGGAATTGCCACAGGTCCAGGTAGTCGGTCCGAAGCCGGCGAAGACTATCTTCCAGGTCCTTCTGGGAGCCGGCATAGTCCTGTTCGCAGTTTTTGGTCATCAGGAAGGTCTTCTTGCGCCGGCCTCCACTGGCGAGGGCTTTTCCCATGACCTCTTCACTGCCGCCGTCGTGGTAGTCCCAGGCGTTATCGAAAAATGTGATTCCCTCATCCAGGGCCGCATGCATGATGCGAATGGCTTCGCTTTCATCCTTTACGGCGCCGATATGCCAGCCGCCCAAGCAGAGGATGGAGACGCGTTCGCCGGTATCGCCCAAAGGGCGGGTGGGGATGCCGGCGCCGGGCGGGTGGTTGTCGGTGGCGGCTAGGACGCTCTCGGCCAGGGATGCGGCCGCTGCCGTGGTGATTGCGGCATGCAGAAACGCTCTTCTGGTTTTCATGATCTCCTCCTAGGGTCTGCCGCCTGCGATCTTAGGATCGGCACTCTTTCCCGGTGGAGCCAAGGTACACTTCTTGGCAGCATTCTTCAAGGGGCTTCAAGAGGAAGTTCCAGTTCCCCAATCCATGGGAAATTTAAAAATCCCGCCGAGGTAGGGTAAACTATTGATTAAGGTAGAACTCTCGGAAGGGGAAGCGGAGTGAAGATTCGAAAGGCGGTTGGGACCGTCCTGGGTGTGCTGCTGTTGGCGGCGGGGCCGGCCCTGAAAGCGCAGGGAACGGGAAACGTGTTTTTGGAGGCCCGCGAGGAGGTCTTCTACATGATGGCGGCGCTGCAAGCGGCCGGATACAGGCCGGCGGTGGCCACCGAGGAGAGCCGCCTCTTGCATCGCGAGTTGCAGACTGCGCTCCATGGGGTCCACGCGCCGTCTGTTGAGGAGCTTCGGACGTTTTATGAGGAGCATCGCATTGCCGAGGACCCCGGCGCGAGCTTCGCCCAATATATTTCGCTGGCCCTTCTGCTTGGCTCGGCGCCGGATTTCGATCTAAAAGTTCAGCAGCGGGACCTGCCGCCGGACGCCAAGCGCGTGGCCGAATTCGTCCCTCTGCTGAAGAAGTTCTATGAGGAAGCCCGGCTGTCTCAGCTCTGGGTCCGGTTCGAACCGCACTACCGGAAGGAAATAGGCCGGTATAGCCCGTTGGTCCGGAGAGCCATCACGGAAGTGGATGCCTACCTGCGCCTGCCGGCGGGAGGTTATCTGGGACGCAACTTTCGCATCTTCCTGGAACTGCTCGGCTCGCCCAGTTTGGTTCAGGCGCGCATCTATCGCTCCGACTATTTCGTGGTGGTCACACCGCTCGAAGAGCCCAGGTTGGAACAGATTCGCCACCAGTATCTCCATTTTGTATTGGACCCGCTGGCGGGGAAATATGTGAATCAGATCAACCGGAACAACCCGCTGTTGCAGTACGTTCAGCAAGCCCCGCTGCTGGGGCGCGAATACAAGATGGACTACCCATTGCTGGCTACCGAGTCCCTGATTCGCGCCGTCGAGCTTCGCCTTAGCCGGCCGGACGCCGTAAAGGGCCAAGCCGGGGCGAAGAAACACGCCGCGGAGGGTTTTATCCTGGCGCCTTACTTCTATTCGGCGCTTCAGATTTTCGAAAAGCAGCCTCAGGGGATGACCCGCTACTTCCGCCCGCTCTTTGAGGAGATGGAAGGGAAGGCGCTCCGGGAGCAACTCGAAGCGATCGAGTTTACCCAACGGGCCGAGCCTCTGGCCCCGGTCCTCTCCGAGCGGGAGCGCGATCTCCTCAAGGGCAATCGATATATTTCCGAGGGTAAATTCCTGGACGCCCGCATGGCCTTTCTGGACATGCTTGAGAAATATGGGGAGGAAGACGGGGAGATGCTTCTGGGGATGGGCATTGCCTCCAGCAACCTCCGTAAACCGGGGCTGGCGCAGCGGTACCTGAAAAAGGCCTTGGAGTTTACCGGCGATGCGCGTGTTTCGACTTGGTCGCATGTATTTCTGGGGCGGATTCATGACCTGATGGGTCGGCGCAGGGAGGCCTTGGCGCAGTATGAGGCCGCTCTGGTAACCGCCGGCGCCTATCCTTTGGCCCTCCAGGCCGCTCAGCAGGGCCTGAAAAAGCCCTTCGGTACCCTGTAAAGCGGTTTTCCTCTGGGACGATGACTTCTTTCACGGCATCTCTCCTCGTTTGATTGACACTCCTGGGGGTGTTCGGCTAGGCTAGGGCCGGAACGGTTCAAGGCCTGTTCGTTTGAGTTCACAACCGGGCGAGTTCGAAGTCGGCCGGTCGAAGAGGGCGGGTCGAACCTGAATTCCGAATACGGGATGGTGGTTGGTGGATGGCACAGGCTGCTCTCGAAGAGCTGGAAAAGACCCTTCAATACCAATTCCAGAAGCGGGATTGGCTGTGCCGGGCCTTGACGCACCGTTCTTCTGGGACGCCGGATGGCGACCCCTCGGCCGATAACGAGCAGTTGGAGTTCCTGGGAGATGCCATCCTGGGCTTTATCGTCAGTGAAAGGTTGTGCAGGGAATGTCCGGCGCTGGGGGAAGGGCAGCTTTCGCGGGCGCGCGCCCATCTGGTCTCATCCCCCCACTTGGCTCGTGTGGCGCAGAAGCTGAAAGTGGGAAAATTCCTCTTTCTGGGGCACGGCGAAGAGAAAAGCGGGGGAAGGAAAAAACCGGCCCTGCTGGCCGACGCCGTCGAGGCGCTGATTGCTGCGCTCTACCGGGACGGAGGTTTTACCCCAGTCGAACGATTTGTGGAGACGTTCATCTTGCCGCGGAATCTCCCGACCGCGGCCCGGCGGTTGATTTCGAGCGACCACAAATCTACCTTGCAGGAATTGTTTCAGGCCCGGAGCCATGCGCCGCCGGTTTATCGGGTCATCCGGGAGAAGGGACCGGAGCACCGAAAGACGTTTACCGTGGAAGTCTGCGCAGGAGAGAGCTTGTCGGCCCGGGGGCAAGGGGCCAACAAGAAAGTGGCCGAGCAGAAAGCTGCGCAGGCCTTTCTCCAAAAATTTAAGAAAGAGCGTTAGAGAATGCGCGAACCGTTTAAGAAATCCTGGGAACGGGACACCTTTGAATCCCTGGTCGTCACCGTCATCCTGGCTTTGTTCGGCATCAGCTTTGTCGTTCAGGCCTTTCAGATTCCCACCGCGTCGATGGAAAACACGCTGTTGGTCGGCGATCATCTCCTGGTTAACAAATTCGCCTTCGGCAGCCAGAGAGGATGGACGGTTCCCGGCTTGGCGTATCGGGATGTTGCCCGGGGCGACATTGTCGTATTCCATTACCCGATTGATCCCACCCAATACTTCGTCAAACGGGTGGTCGGGTTGCCCGGCGACCGGGTCCGAATTCGGTCCCGCGTCGTCTACGTCAACGGCAAGGAGTTGGAAGAGACCTACGTGCGGCATTCCTACCTCGGTCAAGTCCGCGCCGGGGACGATTTCCCCCCGGAGTTCCCGGAGTTGGAGCGAGGCATGAGGCCGGAATGGAGCGAAGAGCTTCCCCAGAACATAAATGGCGGGGAGCTGGTCGTTCCTCCGGGAAATTATTTTGTTATGGGCGACAATCGCGAAGAAAGCCTGGACAGCCGCTTCTGGGGATTTGTTCCGCTGGGATTGGTGTCTGGCCGGCCGCTCATTATCTATGCCTCGTTTGAGAAATCGGGGGAGGACTACCGGGAACGGGACCCGTCGGTCGGCGGACGCCTCCAGAGACTCTTCGGTTTTATTTTCGACCTGCCTGGCAGACTTCGGTGGAGACGCACCCTCAGGATTGTCCGCTAACTCCCCGATCCGAACCCGCGCCCCTCAGCGGCCAAGAAAGAATCGGCGGGAGGCCACCCCTGGAGAAATTTATTCATCCAAGTTCAAGTGACTCGGCGTCCCGGCTCCGTTTCCGGGCCGGCGGGGGAAGAGGGAATCGTATATGAAGAATCGCTTTGATGAATCCATTCTTTCTCGAATCGTCCTGATCTTTGTTTCCATCGGGGTTTCCATCGGTGGGATGACCCTGGCGCTTGCGGGATTTCCGCTTGAGTTCCCACCGGCGGGGGTTGCGGCCCTTGGGGAAAGTCCGCAAACCTCCACCACCGCGAAAGACGCCTCCGCCGGAAAGAAGCCGGCCCCCTTGCACCCGCTGGAAGGGAAAATCTTTCGAATGATCGGCGCCGCAGCGGCCGGGAATTTTCAGCCCGTCGAATTCCGGGATGAGGAAGTGAACGACTATTTCGAATCGAAGGGAGATCGAATCTTGCCGAGGTCTGTTTTGGATGTGGACTTGGCGTTCAAGCAGGACCGTGTCGAAGGTTCCGCCTTGGTGGACTTTGACGAAGTCAACCGTCAGCGCCCGGCGGACGATGACTCCCTGAGCGGATGGTTGTTGAGCAACCTCAAGGGCAAGAAGAAGGTGAAGTACCGGCTGGGCGTTCATGCGAAAAAGGGCGTTGCGAAGGTGGGGATCGACTCGGCCGTTTTCGATGGAGTGGAACTGCCTTCCATCTTGGTCTATTTCATGGTAAATCGATTTATGTCGAAGCAGTACGGCGTGAACATTGACGATCCTCTTCCGCTACCCTATGGGATCGACCGTGTCGAGTTTATGCCTGAGCGCATGGTGATCTATCCCGGCAAACCGCTCGTGAAGCCTCCCGTCGAATAATCTTCTTCCAATAATCGGGCAACCGTCGGATTGGTTTTGCATGCCCGCCGGTTTTCGAGTGGTCTGGGGGGTCGGGTATAATGGCTGCGGCGACTGAATTCTACTCTCCCCTTTAAGAGCAGGTAGGATTTCCCGATGGACTTTAAGCTTGTTGCGGATTACCAGCCTTGCGGTGATCAGGCGCCGGCCATCGAGCAGTTGATTCGAAGTGTCGAGGACGGCGAAAAGCATCAAGTGTTGCTCGGCGTGACCGGTTCGGGGAAGACTTTCACCATGGCCAAGGTGGTCGAGGCCGTCAAACGCCCCACGCTGGTCCTTGCTCACAATAAGACGCTCGCTGCGCAGCTCTACCACGAGTTCAAGAATTTCTTCCCGGGAAACGCCGTCGAGTACTTTGTCTCCTATTACGACTACTACCAACCGGAAGCCTACCTGCCGGCCAGTAACACCTATATTGAAAAGGAGGCTACGGTCAACGACGAGCTCGACAAGCTGCGTCTGTCGGCCACGCGTTCGCTCTTCGAGCGGCGCGACTGCCTGATCGTGGCCAGCGTCAGTTGTATTTACGGGCTGGGTTCGCCGGAGGCCTACTACGGGATGCTGTTGATGCTCGAAAAGGGGCAGCAGGTTCGCCGCCAGGACATCCTCCGGCGGCTGGTCGAAATCCAGTACGAGCGGAGCGAGGCGGACTTCAAGCGCGGCACGTTCCGCGTCCGCGGCGACCGGATCGAGCTCTATCCCACCTACGACGACAGTGCTTATCGGATCGAGTTGTTCGGGGACGGCATTGATTCGATTTCAGAATTCGATCCGTTGCTGGGGCGCGTCAAGCGTACGCACGAGCGGCTGGCCGTCTACCCGCGCACACACTACGTGATGAGTCCGGAGACGCGCGAGCGGGCGATTGAAAACATTCTGGAAGAGCTCACCTGGTGGAGCGGCGAGCTGACACGCCAAGGGAAGACCCTCGAAGCACATCGGCTCTACCAGCGCACGCGCTTCGACGTCGAGATGATGAAGGAAATCGGCTACTGCCACGGGATTGAAAACTATTCTCGGCACCTCTCGAGCCGCCTGCCGGGCGAGCCGCCGCCCACCTTGCTCGACTACCTGCCGCGCGACGCGATGATGTTCCTCGACGAAAGCCACCAGACGGTGCCGCAACTGCGCGCCATGTTCAAAGGCGACCGCTCGCGGAAAGAGAACCTGGTCCGCTACGGTTTCCGGATGCCCTCGGCGCTCGACAACCGCCCGCTGAAGTTCGAAGAGTTTGAGCAGCGCGTCACGCAGGCTGTCTACGTCTCGGCCACGCCCGGTCCCTATGAGCTGACCAAGACCGGCGGCGCGTTCGTCGAGCAGGTGATTCGGCCTACGGGGCTGGTGGACCCGGAGGTCGAAATCCTCCCCACGCGCCATCAGGTGGACGACCTGCTCGATGAAATCCGCCGGCGCGTCGAGGCCGGCGAGCGCGTGCTGGTGACAACTCTTACCAAGCGCATGGCCGAGGACTTGGCCGAGTACTACGCGGACCTGCAAGTCCGCTGCCGGTATCTGCACTCGGAGATCGACACTCTGGAACGCGTGCGGATTCTGCGCGACCTGCGGCGCGGCGAGTTCGACGTGCTGATCGGAATTAATCTTTTACGCGAAGGGTTGGACCTGCCGGAGGTCTCGCTGGTCGCCATCCTCGACGCCGACAAGGAAGGATTTCTGCGGTCGGGCTCTTCGTTGATTCAGACCATCGGCCGCGCGGCGCGCCACCTGAACGGTAAGGCGATTCTCTTTGCCGACAACCGAACCGATTCCATGAAGCGGGCGATTGATGAGACGAACCGCCGTCGCGAAAAGCAGATTCAATACAATGAGGCGAACCACATCACGCCGCAGTCGATTATCAAGCCCATTGATATGGTGCTGGTGGGGATTGGGGAAGGGGACTACGCGACCGTGCCGCTGGCCTCCGAGATCGATGGAATCAAGTCCGTCGATGAACTCCGGCGCTTGATCGAGGAGCTGGAGGAGCAGATGTACTCCGCCGCCAAGGAGCTTGAGTTCGAACGCGCCGCCCAACTCCGCGACCGGATTAAGAGATTGAAGGGGGCGGAGACGGGGCTACGAGGATAGTCAGGTACGCTGCGTCGGGTGCCCCATCCTTTCCGAAGGAAAGGGTGGGGGAAATAAAAGTTTTCCTTTCCCCACCCTTGGCTTCCCCCTACGCCCTGTGGGCTTCGGGGGACGGGGCCGCCAAGAATGGGGCACCCGGGAACTCGGGCTTAAAAAGAAATAGCCGAGCGTACTTGATGTATCATTCTTTTGCGATACTTGCTTCACTTCGGCGCTGACCTAGTTGTAGGAAGGGGCCGTGCTGCCGTCGGCAAATATTACCCTCACAACGATAGCCCAGTACCGTCCTCGCATATGCGGACTGTACTCCACATCCTTTTCCTTCGGCCAAGCGGTGGGGAATAAAAAGGCTCCTGGTTTGATTGGTCCGGGAGCCTTTTTGGGTTAACGATTTAGTTTCGGAAAGATGAAACTTCCCTTTGCCTCAGTCCACAGTCGGCGTTTAGTACATCCCGCCGCCGCCCGGAGGCATGGGAGGAGCTTTATCCTTATCATCTTCCGGGAGTTCGGAGATCAGCGCTTCGGTGGTCAGCATCAGCGAAGCGATGGAGGCAGCATTCTGCAGAGCGCAACGGGTGACCTTGGCCGGATCGACGATTCCCCTCTCGATCATGTCCCCGTACTCTTCTTTTTCAGCGTCGAAGCCGTAATTTACAGAAGAATTGGCCCGAACCTTTTCCGCCACCACGGCGCCCTCATGTCCGGCATTCCGGGCGATGAGCCGCAGTGGCTCTTCAAGAGCGCGCTTGATCAGGTTAACGCCGATCTCTTCGTCCTCGTCGAGCTTCTTCAGTTTATCGATGGCCGAGGTGAGCCGAAGCAGAGCGACGCCGCCGCCGGGTACAATGCCTTCCTCCACGGCCGCTTTGGTTGCGTGCATGGCGTCTTCGACGCGGGCTTTCTTTTCCTTCATTTCGGTTTCGGTCGCAGCCCCGACTTTGATCAGAGCCACGCCGCCGACCAGTTTCGCCAACCGCTCTTGCAGCTTCTCGCGGTCGTAGTCGGAGGTGGTCTCTTCGACCTGCGTTCGGATCTGTTTGACACGGCCTTCGATGTCGGAAGATTTCCCCCCGCCCTCGACGAGGGTCGTGTTGTCCTTATCGATGGTGATCTTCTTGATGGTCCCGAGATCGTCTACCTTGACGCTTTCGAGCTTGATGCCCAGATCATCGGAGATTACCTTACCGCCCGTGAGGATGGCGATGTCTTCGAGCATGGACTTGCGGCGATCGCCGAAGCCGGGAGCTTTGACGGCGGCGCAATGCAGCGTGCCGCGCAGCTTGTTGACCACTAGGGTCGCCAACGCCTCCCCTTCGACTTCCTCGGCGATAATCAGGAAGGGTTTGCCGCTCTTGGCGATCTGTTCGAGAAGCGGCAGCAGGTCTTTCATGTTGGCGATTTTCTTTTCGTGAATCAGGATCAAGGCGTTTTCAAGCGTGCACTCCATCCGCTCCGGGTCGGTGACGAAGTAGGGCGAAAGGTAACCGCGGTCGAACTGCATGCCTTCGACCACTTCCAAGTTCGTCTCCAGTGTCTTGGACTCTTCGACCGTGATGACACCGTCCTTACCGACCTTCTTCATGGCCTCGGCGATGATCCTGCCGATGGTTTCGTCGTTGTTGGCCGAAATGGTGCCGACCTGGGCGATCATCTCATCGTCTTTGACGGCGACGGAGATCTTCTGGAGTTGGCCGACGGCCGCTTCCACGGCCTTGTCGATTCCGCGCTTCAACGCCATCGGATTGGCGCCGGCGGCGACGGTCTTGATTCCGTCGCGAATGACGGCCTGGGCCAAAACAGTGGCCGTGGTGGTGCCGTCACCGGCGATATCGGAGGTCTTGGAGGCGACCTCGCGAACCATCTGCGCTCCCATGTTTTCCAGACTATCTTTCAATTCGATCTCTTTTGCGACGGTCACACCGTCTTTGGTAATCGTGGGGGAACCGAATTTCTTGTCCAAGATCACGTTGCGGCCCTTGGGACCGAGCGTGATCTTTACGGCGTCGGCCAAGTGGTTCACCCCGCGCAAAATGGCTTGGCGGCTTTCCTCGCCGTGTACGATTTGCTTTGCTGCCATCTAAAACCTCCTAATCTTTAATGTCTTTCAATTCCTATTCCTGCCGTGCCCGTGACGGGCAAACACAGGTTTACAAATTTTGAAAATTAATTCCGTTCGACCTTTTGCGGCCGGAGGGAAGATTAATTTTTCTCCAGCACTCCCAAGACTTCATCTTCCCGGAGAATCAGGAGTTCTTCGTCCGAGATCTTGATCTCCGTCCCCGAATACTTGCCGAAGAGAATCCGTTCACCGGTCTTCACATCCAGAGGAATGACCTTTCCTTCTTCCGTTTTCTTGCCCCCGCCGACGGCAACGACTTCGCCTTCCTGGGGTTTCTCTTTGGCGGTATCGGGAATGATGATGCCGCTTTTTTTGCTTTCTTGCTCTTCGATTCTCCTGACCAAGAGCCGGTCATGAAGAGGACGTACGCTCATACAGGAATCTCCTTTCTTAGGAACATCTGTTGGTCCGATTGGCGTGATTGGTAGCCTCCCGCCGAAGTGACCCTCCCAGCCCTCAAATAGCGAGAAATTCAAAAATTTAGCACTCGGAAGGTCGAACTGCTAATTTAAATGAAAAGGGGGAGATTGTCAATAGGGGAATCGCTCGGGAAGGTGGAGTGCCGGGTTTTTGGGAGCTCTATGTGGCTGCGGTTCAATGAGTTAAAGAATGGGGCGAGCGAGCCGTACTTTATCCTCATTCTGCTTCCCACCCACGCCGGCATTCCGGGTTAGAATACCAGCCTCGAATTCAAAGTGAGTCGCTATGGTTTTTGATCTTGAATCCAACCCGCCGCTTCTGAACCACCCTTTCATACGGTTGGTTGAGGTCACGAAGTCCTTCCGGGATGAGACGGCGAAGGGCGGCCTCCGGGTTCTTGACCGGGTAAGCTTCGAGGTCGAACGCGGCGAGACGGTCGTCATCCTGGGTCGAAGCGGGGTGGGAAAGAGCGTCACGTTGAAGCACGTGCTGGGTTTTCTTCTGCCGGATTCCGGCAGCGTCTGGGTGGACGGGCTGGAGGTCTCGGAGATGAGCGAGGCCGAGTTATTTGAAATTCGCCGAAAAGTCACGATGGTCTTTCAATCCGGAGCGCTGTTCGATTCGCTCACGGTGGGCGAAAACATCGCCTTCCCTCTTCGCGAGAAGAGGAATTTGAAGGAAGAGGAGATCCATCAGCGCGTCCGAGAGCTGATGGTCCAGGTAGACCTGCCCGACCCGTCCCACCTGGCCGACCAAATGCCTTCCGATTTGAGTACCGGGATGAAGCGCGCCATCGCCATCGCGCGCGCCTTGGCTGCCGAGCCGGAGGCCATCCTTTACGACGAGCCGACAACCATGGTGGACCCCCTCATGGGGCAGACCCTGGCCGACTTGATGCTCAAGCTCAAGGAGCGGATGCGGCTCACTTCCCTGATCGTTACCCATGATACGAAGCTTGCCCGGAAGTTGGCCGACCGCGTCGTTTTCCTTGTGGACGGGAAGGTTGCCTTCTTTGGAACCGTCGCCCAATTGGAAACACTTCCGCACGAACTCATTCGGGAATTCATCGAACGGGGCGGGGTCTCTCTCCTTGATTCTTCTTCAGGGCTTCCCGGAAGGAAAATTTAAAGGATCGTCACCTTCGCTTCGATTTTCCCGGGCGTCCAGCTGGGGACTTTCTCCCTCTTGAAGATTTGCTCGTCTGCTTTTCAGCGACTAGAATAAGCTCGCGGGAACCCAGTTGGAACGGTTCTTCCTTCACAGATTCAAAGAGCGTCAGTGTGTGGAACCCCGCCGCGCGGAGCATACGTTGGATTTCCTCCGTCGTGAAGACCCACTGTGAGCCGTTCCGGGTTTCGGATTTGCCGTTGCAGATAAAGGTGTAGGCGGTATCCAGGCGGCTATCCGTTGTAAGGTAGTGATTTTCCACTTTCATAAGGATGTCGCCGACTTTCCACTTCGGGTTCGTTTCAAGGTGCGGCAACAGGCATTCGGCCGCGATTTTCGGTATTGATGACAAACCGGGAGCGGGGCTTGAGCACCGCGCGAAGCGAAGAGAGAAACGCCGCGGTGCCTTCCGCGTCGAAGTAGCCGAAACTGTTTCCCATACAGAAAGCGCCGTCGAAGCCGGACGCCACTCGCAGGCGGCACATATCTTGGCGGAGCCACTTTACCGAGAGGCCCTGCGTCTTCGCCTGACTCCGAGCCTCCTCGAGAAATTCCTGCGAGATGTCCAGGCCCGTCAAGGAGTACCCGCGGCGGGCCAGTTCCACCGAGAGGCGGCCGTTACCGCAGGGAACGTCCAGCAGTCAGGCGCCCGGGCGGGGGCGAAGAATCTTTTCGAGAAAATCAGCTTCCGCTTGGGTCTGTTCCGGCGTGATCGCATTCCGCCACAGATCGAGCGCCACGCCGTGAATGAATCCTCGATACCAATTTTTTGCCGTACTTCTTTTCGTTTGCATTCGAATTCAACCATGCCGTTTCCGACGAGCCGATTACGCTTCGAACAGAGAGCGGACGAAGTCGGCGGGACTAAAGGGAAGCAGGTCTTCCATGTTTTCTCCCACGCCGATAAAACGAATCGGCAGGCCCAGTTCCTGCGCAATGGCCACTACAACGCCGCCTTTGGCCGTCCCGTCGAGCTTGGTGAGCAGGATGCCGGTGACGCCGATTTTTTCGATAAACTGCCGGGCCTGCGCCAACCCGTTCTGTCCCGTGGTGGCGTCCATGACCAGCAGGATTTCATGCGGCGCTCCGGGGACTTCGCGGCCCGCCACGCGGCACATCTTGGCCAGTTCGGCCATGAGGTTATGTTTGGTGTGCAGACGGCCTGCCGTGTCGACGATGACGGGATTGCCTCCCCGGCTGCGTGCGGCGGCGAGGGCGTCGAAGACCACGGCCGAGGGGTCGGCTCCGGATTTCTGTGTGATGACCTCCACACCCAACCGATCGGCCCAAATCTGAAGCTGCTCGACGGCGGCGGCGCGGAAGGTATCGGCGGCGGCCAGGACCGGCTTCCGGCCTTCAGCCTGATAGACGCGGGCCAGCTTGGCGATGCTGGTCGTCTTTCCAACCCCGTTGACTCCCACGACGAAAATCACCTCGGGCGCGAGGGAGACGCTCCCGCTTCGGTTCGCAGGCGCTCCTTTTTCTTGATGGGTTTCTTGGTGAGGCGCTTCCAGCATCCGAAGGATCTGCTGCTCGATCGCAGGGCGGAGTTCGGATGGCTCCTGAAGCTGCCGCCGTCGGACCTGTTCCCGGATGTTTCCCAGGATTTCCTGTGTGGTCTTCACGCCGAGGTCCGCGACCAGGAGCGTTGCCTCCAACTCCTCCAACATGGCGTCATCGACGGAGGAACCTGTTTGCGCCACCTCTTCGAGCCGCTCTACGAGCTGGGCTTTGGTGGAGCGGACGGCTTTGCGGAGCCGGTCGAACAGTCCCGGGGAGTCCTTTTCAGAACCGAAGAGGGTTTGGACCATGATAAGGGATTCTATCGGTTGGCGGCGTTTTCGCCAAGGGTCCCGGGGAAGAGGGGCGGAGGAAAGAGCGGTCCAGGGAAAGTATGTTGAGGGGGAAGATGTATCAGAAGATGGATCAGGGGACTTCGATGACGGCCTTTCTGCGGATTTCCCATTTGGAGAGTTTCCCCTCCTCGTAGGCTTGGCAGAGGGTCTGGACGGGCCGGGCGTCGTACTTCTTAATGACCAAGCTGCGAAGAATTTCCAGCGCTTTGTGGAATTCCCGGGCCGCCTGGTAGGGGCGGTCCGAGATGATGGCGTCGAAGGTATCGGCCACAGCGATAATTCGCGGCATCATCGGGATCTGATCGCCTTGGATGCCGTCGGGATAGCCGGAGCCGTTCAAGGCTTCGTGGTGCCAACGGATGCCGGGCAACATTTCGCTGAGTTGTTTGACCGGATGGACGATGTCGTAACCCATCACGGGGTGCTGCTTCATCAGATCGAATTCCTCCTCCGTCAGTTTTCCGGGCTTGTTGAGTACCCGGTCTTCCACTCCGATTTTTCCCACGTCGTGGAGCACCGCGGAGATGCGGATTTTGTTGACCTCTTCTTCCTCCAGTTCCATCTCCAGGGCGATAATCACGGAATATTCGGAGACCCGCGCGGAGTGACCTTTCGTGTAGGGGTCCTTGGCGTCCACCGCGGCGGCGATCATCGACAACGAATCCATAAAGAGCAGCCGATTCTGCTCAACCGCCGACTTGATGTCGTGAATATATTTTTGAGTGTCCCCGGCCATCTGGTTGAAGGTCTGCGCCAACTCGCCGATTTCCGTTCGGCTGCGGACGTCGGCCCGGCAGGAGAAGTCCCGTTGCGCCAGGGAGTGGGCCACGCCGGTAAGGTCGTCGATGGGCCGGGTGATGGTTTTGGCGGAGAAGAGACCAACCACCAGACTCAGCGCCACCACCAAAATACCCAGTTGCAGGCTGGCGTTCCTCATCTGCTCAACCGTATAGTAGGCCTCCCTCAGCTTCTTCTGGACGATGACGCCCCAACCCAACTGTGGCGCTCGATCTGTGGCGGAATGTGATCACGCCGGAACAGACCCAAATGGTATACGGTACGGAAGTACTGAGCGTGGAGTCCCTCGAAGGGCGCAGAGCGGACCTCCGAGTGCGGAAAAGCTAAATTTTATGTGTGAGTTACGAGAAGGCGTCGGGCGGGTAGTGGGCGATTTTCCGGTACTCGGCCCCCTGCGGGTGCAGCCTGCTTTCAATCAGGGAGAACTGACTTACCTGAAGGCGCCCCAGGCTGGGGCTGTGAGTGGCAGAGAGTTCCTTGGCAAGGTCCGGCTGGGATTGAGGGAAGCGAAAACGCGCCAGGGTAAGGTGCGGCTTGAAGGGACGGGCCTCGGGAGGGAATCCCACCGCTTGCAGGGATTTCTCCACCTCGGTTGCGAGGGCGGCGAGAGGTTCCCCTCCTTCAATGCCCGCCCAGAGTACGCGGGGCCGCCGGGAATTCGGGAAGAAGCCGAATCCTTTCACTTCTACGGAAAAGGCGTCAAAGCGGGGAACCTGGGAAAGGGACGCGGTTACTTGGCCGGTTTGCTCTTCGGAAAGCTCACCCAGGAATTTCAGCGTTAAATGAATCCCCTCAGGCCGAACCCAGCGACCTCCCTGGGCCGCTCTCTTCATCTTTTCCTGCCGAATTCGCAGTTCCGCTTTGAGGTTTTCGGGAAGGTCGACGGCAACGAAGGTGCGCATAACGGCTGTTAGTTGAGCAGACGCCGGCGGAGTTTTTCGAGCGCGGTCTGAGAGGCGATTCCCTGGATTCGGTCGCGGTCCCCGGGAAAGCGGTATTCGCACGCCTCGGCGCCGCCCTCGTCGGCCAACGCAATAAAGACCGTACCGATGGGTCTCTTGTTGACGCCGCCTTCCGGCCCGGCGAGGCCCGTCACGGCCAAGCCGAGTGAAGCACGGGCCGTGCGCCGAATCGATTCGGCCAGGGCCTTGGCAACTTCAATGCTTGCAGCGCCGTGTACTTCGAGCACCCGGGGCGGAACGCCGCCCAGGTCCGTTTTCAAGTCGTTGCTGTAGCACACCACCCCGCCCGTGAAATAGCGGGAGCTGCCCGGCACGCCGGTCATTCTATACGCGATTCGGCCCCCGGTGCAACCTTCGGCGACGGCCAGCGTCTTTTTCCGGGATTTGAGAAGGTTCCCGACCACCGCCTCCAAGGTTTCTCCCTGACGGGTAAAGATGGCCTCGCCCAGTGCCGATTCGATCTTTCCACCCAGTTCATCGAGATGCTTTTCGGCCTCTTTTTCATTCTGCCCGGTCGCCCGGAGGTGAATCTCGATTTCACCGGGTGAGGCCAGAATCGTCGTGACCGGGTTCTGATAGGGGGTGTAGAGCGGCGCAATCCGTTCGTCCACCTCCGACTCCGGCATCCCGGCCACTTTATAGACGCGCGTCACCAGCCTTCGCCCCGTGACGAGCCGGGCCAGCCGTTCCAGGCACGCGATTTCAAACAGGGGTTTCAGCTCGCGGGGCGGGCCGGGAAGCAGAATGATCTGGACGCCGTCCTGCTCCATCCGCAGTCCCGGTGCAGTTCCCCGGCGGTTCTCCAACCACTCGGCGCCTTCCGGTACCTGAGCTTGCCGCAGATTGCGCGCCGCCATCTTCCTGCCGAGGTGCCGGAACATCTCTTCGATTTGCCGCCGTACCTCCTCGTCCTGATGCAGCGGCCGTTCGAGGACCTGGGCAAAAACATCGCGCGTGACGTCGTCTTCGGTCGGTCCCAGCCCGCCGGTGGCGATGATCAAGCCGGACCGCTTCAGGGCGGCGCGGATGACGTCGGCCAGCCGAGCACGGTCATCACCGACGATCGTTTTTAAGCGTACTTCGATTCCGAGTGCATTCAGTCGGTCGGTAAGATAGAGCGAGTTGGTATCCACCCGGTGCGGGGTGAGCAGCTCGGAGCCGACGGCAATGATCTCTGCGTCCATATCGTTTGGAACCCTTGGAAAACGGAGAACTACGAGGAGCAATGGGAGTCTACCAGTGAAGGGGCGTTATCCCAGCAGGGGCCTGCCTTCGACCTTCCAGCCGAGCCGATAGATCGCGTTCGTTGTGGCCAGGATCGTTCCCGTACCCTTCTGGAAGGCCAAGCCGACCAATCCGTTGCCGGAGATCACCAATTCGGCGTGGACGTCCGGGGAGATACGGACGATGCCCCGGCGACCGCCCAGTGAAGCCGCCACGTAGATATTCTCCTCTCGGTCGAAAGCCAGCCCCTGAGGGCGGCCCAGGCCTCGGAAGAATTCGCTGACCTCCCCGTTCACGGTAATCCGAAAGATGGGATCGTAGCTGGAGGTCGTGGGCCCGGTCAAAAAGAGGCTCCCGTCGATTCCAAAGGCCAGATGATAGGCCGCCATGCTCGCCTCAAGTGTGGCGAAGACGAAAATTTTCCGGTTCCGATCAATCTTGAAGATCGTTCCGCTGCGGTCTCCTACATAGAGGTTTTCGTCCTGGTCAAAAGCGATTCCTGTGGCGATGCCGATGCCGTCGGCGTAGACAGTCCGCTCGCCCTCCGGCGTCACCTTATAAACGTTTCCTTCGTATCGGCTGGAGATGTAGAGATTTCCGTTTCGGTCGAAGGTGATCCCCGAGGCGTTCATCAGTTCGGAGACAAAGGGATGAACGTTCCCCTCGGCGTCGATTTTGTAGATGGAGACGGGCACCTTCTGCCCTCGGGAACCGCTGAAGGTGACGAAGACGTTGCCGTGCGCGTCGACGGCCGGGTTGGCCACGGGGTGGAGCTTGTCGGCGATGCGGCGGCCGATCAACAGCCCCGCCGTGTTGCTGGAGGCCTTCGAGATCTCTACCGTTACTTGGTCTTCGAGCGCTTCTTCGGGCACGCGTACCAGCAGCATCTTTTCCGAACTGACCACCAGGTTTCCGGTCGCATCACCGAAACGCACCGTGGGTCGCCCCGCGTCGTTTTTATGAAATCCCTTGCCGCGGATGACGATTTCACCGCCGGAGATGGCCGCTCCCGGTTGGACGCACTCAATATGGGGTTTGCTTTTCATAGGTCGAATTCGATACCGAGTTTCTCTCCCTGGTTCCGCCTAGGATCGAAGGATTCCGACGGCCGCCAGAATGGCAAGGCTGTAGGCGCCGGCCGCCGCGTCATCCAACATGATTCCCCAAGCGCCCTTCAGCCTTTCCGCCCGCCGGGCCGGAAAGGGCTTAAAGATATCCATCAAACGAAAAAGTATAATGCCCAGCAGGAATCCTTGCCAGCCCGGATTTTCAAAGCCCCAGAACGTGACCAGTTGCCCGAGAACTTCATCAATGACGACCGGGGAGGGGTCCTTGTGCTGGAAATGTTCGATCGCCGCCCTGCAGCCCCATAATCCTACCAGTCCCACGGCAACGATAACGAGCGTTTGCAGCCCCCAGAGCGCGAATCTTGAAAGCGGCAATTGGCTTAGGCCGACGGCAATCGCCAAGCCCACCAGCGAGCCTACAGTCCCCGGTGCCACCGGCGAGTAACCGCACGGTCCGCAGGTGGCCGTCCAGAGGGCCGGTCCGCGGGGGGCTTTAGACAAGCCTCTCCTTTGAGGAGGCCTGGGGATTCCCCAGACCGACCTCGTCCTCAGAATAGAATGGCGAACTGATCACGTAATTCTCCGTCGCCCACTTTCCCAGGTCGATCTGCTTGCAACGATCGCTGCAAAAGGGACGCCAAGGGTTCCCCTTGTATAGGGTCTCCTTTTTACAATGGGGACACAGCATGATTCTGTGCTCCTTCCCCCGCGCCTTGAATCTGCACCAGCCGATTTTCCGCCGTTGTAGGGCCCGGGGTAGGGAATGTCGGGATTTCCGGGTCCCGAGCCCAGCGCTCCTTGAGCAGCTTACCCACCAAGTCGTAGTCCGACGACTCTTCAATCAGAACGTACCGACACTGGCCGGCTTGGGGCCCTTCTTCATCAATATCTCCTTCAACGTCGCCTTCCAGATCATTGATGAGGACCTTGCCGTCGATCTGGGGCGCTTGCGACGCGAGCCGGCCTTCGAGCAGAAGGTCCGTCTCCTCGGATACGCCTTCGACCAGCAGCGGGAGTTTCCGCCCCACAAGCCGTGCCAGTTTCCCTCGGGAGATTTCCTGCTGAATTTCCATGAGATGATCTTTGCGGCCGGCGGCGATCTCACCGGGAACCTGGTCGGAAAGGCCGTGGCTCGCGCTGCTCTCTTCATTCGAGTAGAGGAACACACCCAGGTGGTCGAATTCCGCCGCGCGGACGAAGTCCGAGAGCGTCTCGAAATCCTTCTCCGTCTCGCCGGGAAAGCCGACGATCATCGATGTCCTGAGCGTCACGCCGGGAATGATCTTACGAGCCTTCTCGATCAGCTTCAGGAAATGCTCGCCGTTCGACCCGCGCCGCATTCTCTTTAATACATCGCGGCTGGCGTGCTGGAGCGGGATGTCCAAATAGTTGGTCAACCGCTCGTGCCGAGCAATCGTTTCCAGCAACACATCCGTCAAGCGATTGGGGTAGCAATAGAGGAAGCGAACCCAGGCGAGATCGGGAATATCGGCCAACTCACCCAGCAGCATCGCCAGTCCGCTTTTGAGGCCGAGGTCTTCGCCGTAACTGGTCGTGTCTTGCCCGATCAGCGTGATTTCCCGGACGCCCCGCCGGGCCAAGTTCTCTGCTTCGCGAACGACGGAAGCGTAACGGCGCGAACGGAACCCGCCGCGCATTTTCGGGATTACGCAAAAGGTACAGGGGTGGTCGCACCCTTCGGCGATCTTGACATAGGCCGTGTGGCGAGGCGTGGCCAGAACGCGCGGCGTAAATTCGTGGTAGAGGTATGGCTCGGGCGCGGTTGTACTCGATGTCCCGCGCGTTCCGTTTTCGGAACACGCCTGAACAATCCGTTCGAGTTCGTTCACTCCGACGACGGCGTCGATTTCGGGGATTTCACTCAGGAGTTGTTCGCGGAACCGCTCCACCATGCAGCCGGCGACCACCAGCCGTTTCGCTTCGCCGCTTTTCTTGTATTCCGCCAGCTCGAGTATGGTGTCGATCGACTCCTGCTGAGCCGGTTCGATGAAGCCACAGGTGTTGACCAGGAGTATTTGCGCCTGCCGGGGGTCCGGCGTCAACTCGAACCCGGATTGCGCCAGCAACCCCATCATCACTTCGCTGTCCACCAAGTTCTTCGGACAGCCCAGGCTGACCACTCCCACTTTCGGCATTCTCGGTTCCCTGAAACCTTTCGAACCTTCTGTGCCTCCGAATTTTAGCATAAGTGGCGGGCTGGCACAGCATGCCCGCCTGAAGGCGGCCTCTACAAAGACAGTGTTTTACGGGTGCCCCATCCTTGCGGCTCGTCCTCCGGAACCCGTAGGCATAGGGGAAAGCAAGGGTGGGGGAAGAAATCGAATGGGTTGTCAGGGCATGACTTCAGCCCTGCCGAACGGCGAAAGACCAAAGGAAGAGGTTTAGGAGCCGAGTCCTTAACCAAACGGTCTCTTACTACCGGTCCAACATCACCTTCCTATAAATCTTGACGACCTTTTCGGTCGAGGTGGCCAGATACCGCCCCTTGGGCGAGAAGGCGACGGCTTTGACGGGCGCTTTATGCTCGGAGATGGTCTGAAGATTTTCTCCGGTTTCGACCGACCAGAGGCGAACGGTCTCGTCCTCGGAGCCGGAGACCAGCAGCTTTCCGTCCGGTGAAAATTCCACCCAATTGACCGAGCCGGTGTGGCCTTCGAGGACCGCTTCGGGCGACCAGTCGGCGACCTTCCAGATGCGGATTATCTTTCCGTCGCCTGCCGTAACGGCGCGCGTGTTGTCGGGAGAGAAGCCGACGCAGCGCGGCATGCCGGTATGCTTGCGCAGGGCGGCGACCATCTGGCGGTTGCTGAGGCGGATGACGACCACGTCCGTCTGGCTGCTTCCAGTGAAGCGCGCCGCCAGCAGCCAATGGCCGTTCGGGGAGAAGCCGATCAGGTCCGGCCGCCGGGTCAGCGTGGGGACATCGATCTTCATGGCCTGATCGCGGCTCGGCGACCAGATGTCGAAGCCCGCCTTGGAGTAGCGGATGAAGTAGCCCATCGAGGGAATGAAGAATCCCGTGCCCAGGATCTGCTTTTCGGTCAACTGCTTGATCGGACCCTTCAGCTCGTCCCGAATGGTGTTCCACAGGAACATCAACTCCGGCGTAAAACTCGCGTCCTTCCGCCCGGCTCTAATCTTGCCTCTGGCCCGGACTAACAGATGCCGATCATCGATGAAGTCCGCTGCCAGTAGAGAGAGGGAATGGATCCCTTCCAGTTGCGGCTTCAGGATGCGCTGAATCGTCTTCTGGCGAAGGTCGAACAGGACGATCTTTTCGTTCCCCACCACGGCAGCGGTGCGTTCGTCGAGGGAGAACGGCGCGGTCGCGCCGGGGCGAATTTCCAGGTGGCCTTCGATGGTGGCATGCGAGACCCAAATCGTCCGGCCGCCTCCGCCTTCGATCGTCTCCACCTGGCCCGCAGTTTCCATCGGGCTGGTGAGAAGAGCAGGGAAACAGAGAACAAGGGCGAGAGAGGTTAGAGGGAAAGATCGAGAGCCTTTAGAGAATCTCTCCCTGCGCCAGTTTTTCCACCAAATCACGATCGGCCTCCAGGAACGGGTAGGTGGGCAGATCACCCCGCGCTACCCATTCGATCCTTTCAAATATGCGATTTTCCGGGGCCCCGTCGTAATGGGGCACGTCGAAGAAAACCACCTCCACAAAGCGGTCTGGGTAACGATGCCGAAGGCGGAAGACCTCCCGGCCGACGACGGCTTCAATGCCGAGTTCCTCGTTGAGCTCCCGGCGAAGCGCCGCCGGAAGGCCTTCGCCTGCCTGCACTTTGCCTCCGGGAAATTCCCATTGTAATCCATAGCGGTCGGATTGGCGCCTCTGACAGATTAAGATGCGGCTGTCGCGCACCAGGATTCCTGCGGTGACGCGGATCGGATTTTTCGCTTGGGGCATCGACTTTCGTATTCTCTCTCAGCGGGCATCCCCGTCGGAGGTCCCGGGCGGCGCGGGGGAAAGAATTCGCCCGTTCACCTCGTTCGTCCGGCGTTGGGGTGGAACGGCGGCTCAGCGGCCTTACTTTTTTCGGATTTCTGTGACTCTCCACGTGGGAGTCTTTTTCCCGGTGAGCCACTCGCCGGTGTCGGTGGGCCTGTCGGGAAATTCGATGACGGCGCGGCCCAAGATGCTGCCATTTCGCATGCGTCCGAGTATCGCATTGATGTCTTCAATGCGAAAGGTCTCGTAGATGGCCCGTACTTTCTTGGAAGCGGCCATGGCCAGCACTTCGCATAAATCTTCAAGGGTTCCGACGCCGCAAGGCAGGATGCGAATTCCTTTGCGGATGGTTTCGACGATGGAGAGATTCAAATTCCCGGGCGGCTGACCGGCCAGGACCACCGTCCCGCCGGGGCGGAGAGCTTGGAATTCTTTGATGATGGCCTGAGGAGTGGGCGCGAAGACCAGGGCCACGTTCGCGTTCTTTAGGGCCGCGATGGCATCCTCGGTCTGCCCCTCGCCGGAGTTCACCAGCACGTCGGCGCCAAGCTGCCGTGCCAGTTCGAGTTTTTTGGGTGGTGTCCACGGCCGCCACCGTGGCGCCCAATTCCTTGGCAAGCTGAATGGCGAGCTGGCCCAGACCGCCCGTGCCCCAGATGGCCACCGTGTCTCCTTCGCGGGCGCCGGAAATCTTCAGGGCTCGGAAGGCCGTCAATCCGGCGCAGAAGAGCGGAGCCGCGGCCGTATATTTTAATCCGGAGGGAAGGGGCACGGCGTGTGAGGCGGGCGCTTTCATGTACTCGGCGAATCCGCCGTCGACCATCAAGCCGGTGGAGACAAAGGCCGGGCAGAAGCGTTCATCGTCTCTGGTGCAATACTCGCACATGCCGCAGGCCGAGTAGGTCCAGGAGATGCCGACCCGGTCGCCCATCCGGAAGCTGGTCACACCCGTTCCTACACCGACCACCTCACCGACGACTTCATGGCCCGGAATTAAGGGGAGCTTCGGCAGGTCCCAGTCGCCGTTGGTAATGTGGAGATCCATGTGGCACACACCGCATGCTTTCACTTTGATGAGGATCTCGCCTTCGTCGGGTATGGGGCGTATTTTTTCTTGGATTATCAGAGGAGACTTGGGTTTTTCAAGCACCAGAGCTTTCATGCGGTGTGGCTCCGACGTCCGAGGTGAGGATTGAGCAAACCTTCCATGGGCAATGCCGTGGCCGGGAGCATAGGCCGATTCGGTTGAAGGGCCCAACTCCGGGCCGAAGTTTATATCGAAACCCTGATTTACGCTAAGAGAAGCCGGCCTGGCCGGACAGCGGGGCCAAGAAAACCGCGCAACTATTTCCCCCACGCCGTGTTAGAAAGAGTGTGGGAGGCATAGCGATCGAGACTGATCTCGAGTTGATGCAGCGCGTTCGTGAAGGGGACGCCGTTTCCTTTGAGGTATTGCTAGGGCGGTATCGAAAGCCTCTGATCCACTTCTTCTACCGCATGCTCCATGATCCCGCCCCCTGGCCGAGGACCTTGCTCAGGAAGTCTTCCTTCGCGTCTACAAGTCGCGGCAGCGGTACGCGCCGGAGGCGCGCTTTACGACCTGGCTCTATCGGATCGCAACGAACTTGGCGTTGAGCGCTCTGCGCGATCGGAAGTCGAAGGGGTCGGGCGGCGCGGTGGCCGTCGAAAAAGAGGCGGCGGTGCGGAGCGGCGGAGCCGGGGGGGGTTCGGACGGGAAACAGAGAAACCCGCTGAGCGTGATCGCCGACCCGGAACCGAGCGTGGAGCAAAAGATGATCCGCAGCGAGAGGGAGGCGCGCATCCGAAGCGCCATCGACCGGCTGCCGGCCCAGCAGCGCACTGCCGTGCTTTTGCATAAGTACCATGAGCTTGACTATAAGCGGATTGCAAAAATCCTCTCCTATTCCCAGAGCGCGCTAAAATCCCTGCTGTTCCGTGCCTATGAATCTTTGCGGGAGAGCCTAGCGCCCTTGGTAAAGGATGGATTGCCTTTGGGAAAGAAAGGTTTGCCCTTGGGAATGAAAGAAGAGATAAAGGAAGGTGTGAAATGAATTGCCCGAAACGAGAAGAAATCTTCGCCTACACCGCCCGCCTCCTTCCGGCGAAGGAGGAAGAGACGCTTGCGGCGCACCTGTCGGCTTGCTCAAGCTGCCGCAGCATTCGCGACGAGTACCGGCAGGTGGACGAAATCCTTTCGACGTGGCAGCCTCCTGAGCCGGTCGCGGGGTTCGACGCGCGCGTGCGCGAAGCGGTCCGGTCGATGCGGGAGAAGAGTTCATGGATTGAATGGGTTGGGCTTCGCCTCGGGCCTCGACTTGGATCTAGGTTTTGGGCGCCGGCGTTGGCGGCGCTGCTGGTGGCCTTGGGGTTGTACATTCTTCAGACACAACAGGCGGGGAATAAAGCTCCTGAAATTGTTTCAATTCCGGAGGACCCCGGCTCCCTCACCTCGACGGAGACGGAGTTGGCCTTGTTGTCGGATTTGTCGATCCTGGGAAATTATGAATCGGAAGACTACGAAATGTTGACGGAATTCGAGGTCCTATCGGAGTTGACGACGGATTCGGAAGAGTGGGTCAACTGAGACCATGAAAACGGGAACGGGAAATTTCGGGAATTGGTTCCTAAGGTACGTCGCTCTGGGTGCGGCCGCGCTGCTGGTGACTTCACTGCTCGCCGCGCAGGAGACCCAGCCCGAACCTCCCCAGCCCGAACGCCCCCGCCGCGCGGAACCGCGCCGGGAAGGGGACGCGCCCCCGGGGAGATTCGCGAACCCACGGCGCCGGCGTGGTCCTCGTCGAGGGGGGGCGCTTCATGCGCCGCTTGATGGAGCTTCCGCCCGAAGAGCAGGAGAAGGTCCTTCAAAACGACGAACGCTTCCAAAGCCTCCCGACGGAACTGCGAGAGGCCATCCGCTGTCGACTGGAGCGGTGGAATCAAATGCCGGAGGAACGCAAAGAGGAGATACGCCTCCGGTTGGAGCGGTGGCGACGGCTTCCGGAGGACCGTCGCCGGGAGATTCGCCGCCGGGAGATGGTCTTTCGTCGGCTTATACCGGAGCAGCGCGAGCATGCGCGGGAACTCTTCGGGCGCTGGCGGGAACTCGACCCTGAGCGACAGCGCGTACTGAGAGATTCTCTAAGGCAACTGCGCCGCCTGCCTCCGCCCAAGCGCGAAGCCTTTCTTGAAAGCAAAGAACTTGCCGAAAATCTGACTCCCCAGGAGCGGGAGATTCTCGGCGGGACTGGTGGAGCTTGTTCCCCGGCGTCCTTGTCGTCCGCGCAGGCCGCGAGGGCCACCGCCCCCGGGACTGCCGCCCCAAGGACCTCCTTCGAGCCGGGAACCTTAGGGGATTTTTTCCTTCACGCCAGGTCAAACAGCACCAACTCCGCCGATTGGACGGCGCTGACCTTGAGTTGTTTTTCCTCGGTGATGGTGGCGCCGTCGCCCGCTTCGAGCGATGTTCCGTTCAGTTTTACCTCGCCCTTTGCTATCTGAAGCCAGATGTGGCGGTCGCTTTTCATCTCATATTGGGCCGTCTCCACGGCATCGAGTCGCGCCAAGTAGAGTTCGGCGTCTTGATGAATTTTTACCGCCCCGTCGCGGGGTTCGCGCGCGGCGATCATGCTGAAGCCTCCGCGCTGGGCCTCTTGATCGAACGTCCGCTGGTCGTAGCCGGGTTCGAGACCCTTCTTTTCCGGAAGAATCCAGATCTGCATCAGATGAGTCGGCTCGGAATCCGACGGGTTGAACTCGCTGTGCAGCACGCCGGTTCCGGCCGTCATCCGTTGAATATCTCCGGGTCGAATGACGGAGCCGTTCCCCATATTGTCTTTGTGTTCGAGCGCCCCTTCGAGCACCATGGTGATGATCTCCATATCTCGATGAGGGTGCATGCCGAATCCCATGCCCGGCTGAATGGTATCTTCATTCAAGACCCGTAACGACCGGAAGTGCATGTGCTTGGGGTCGTAGTACTGGTCAAAAGAGAACGTGTGATACGTGTTGAGCCAGTCGAGCGTGACGTGGCCACGTTCCTGACCTGGTCGTAGGGTAATCATGGGTTCCTCCTATCTTGATTTAGCAGAGAAAGCGGCTCCCTCAAGCATGCCGTTTTTCAATCATCTTGTCGAGAGACGCCAAGCCCTCCAGACCGAAGACGAAAACCTTCTGAGCGCCGTGGGCCGGAAAGACTACGCCGAGGGCGGAGCGGAGAAGAGGCGGCGACCAATTTGAAAGTGATGAAGTCTGAGTTGTCATGTCCATTCTCCTTTCCGGTTTTGACGTTAGTCGTGATAACTAATATTTTTCCAAAAAAACTATCCCGGCGCTCGGCGGGCCAGTTGGAGCAGTGCGGACAAATCTTTGAGCTGTTGCTCGCCCAAGTGCCCCAATTGCCGGTGGTGAAGATCGTTCACGGAGGGGTTGAGCTCCTTTAGAAGGTCGAGAGCGGCTGTCGTGATGATTGTCCTTACCACCCGGCGGTCGTTATCGTCCCTCCAGCGCGAAATGAAGCCCCGGTTCTCAACCCGGTCAAGCAGCCGCGTGACGTCCGGGTCGCGCGTCAGCATCCGTTCGGCGATTTCACCGCAAGTGAGCCCGCCCGGTCCCGCCCCGCGAAGAATCCGCAGCACGTTGTATTGAGTCGAGGAGAGGCCGGAGGGCTTCAGCAACTCGTCCACACCGCGGAGCAGGGTATCGGCCGTCCTCAACAGGTTCAGGAAAACCGCATCTTCGGTACTCTGCCGGGGTGATGCGTGCTTGCCAGGTTTTGGTGGCGTTCGACTCACAGGGTTACAATATATGTTATAACGAATATTATCAAGACAAAAATACCTCTATATTTGGAGGGTTGGTCTTAAGGGTAATCTCCCTAAAGTGGGCAACCCGGCATCCATCTGGATTTAGGATTTCCCTGTAAATCCCCCAAAAATCATTGTAACTTATTGAAATAATTATAAAAAAACTCCTTGACAGTGCTCTAGGGCAAGTGTATCGTTGTGGCCGAAAGTGGATAGATGTAGGCATAAGTGAAAAAGAAGGGAATGAAAAGCCTGAAAAAGGACGATGAGTATTCCTGATGTTACGCGGCTCTCACATGGCGACGGTGGACGGCAAGGGGAGACTCAAAATCCCGACGGCCTTTAAAACAGTGCTTGAAGAGAACTACAGCACGGAGTTTTACATCACCAGCCTGAACGGCGATTTCGTTCGCATCTATCCGTTCTCCGTCTGGCGGGAGATTGAAGACAAGTTGGCGAGCCTGCCCTCGTTCGACAAGACCAAGAAAAAGTTCCTCAATCGCACCAACTACTTCGGCCAGGCCGTCAAGCTGGATAGCCAGGGGCGAATCCTGATTCCGCAAAAGCTGCGGCAGTTGGCCGGGATGCGGGGCGAGGTGGCCGTCCTGGGACAGCTTACGTATCTGGATGTCTGGAACAAGGGGCGGTTTGTCGACGAGATTGATCAGAATCCAATGACGCCGGAAGACGAGCAGACTTTAAGCGATTTGGGGATTTAGGGGATTTCAATGCACGTCCCTGTGCTGGTCCAAGAAGTCATGGAACACCTACAAGTTCAGCCGAAGGGTTTCTATATTGACGCGACCGTGGGAGAGGGCGGCCATGCGGAGCAGGTTCTCTCCCGGCTTACGACGGGGCGCCTTCTGGGTGTGGATAGCGACCCTTCGGCTCTCCGTTTTTCTCAAGAGCGACTGCGCCCGTTCGGCGATAAGTTTCAGGCCGTACACGGAAATTTTGAACAGATCGACTCGCTGCACGCGCAGGCCGGCCGGCCGTTGGTGGACGGCGTACTGGCCGATATCGGCGTCAACTCCTCGCAAATTGAAGTCCCGGAGCGAGGGTTCAGTTTTTCTCTGCCGGGTCCCCTCGATATGCGGATGAACCCTGAGCAGTCGCAAACGGCTGCCGATTTCGTCAACTATTCGAGTGAAAGAGACTTGGCGAATCTGATTGATGAGTTTGGGGAAGAGCGCTACTCGCGCCGCATTGCGCGAGCACTTGTGAAGGCCCGCCCTCTTCGAACAACCACCGAACTGGCGCAGGTGGTGACGCGAACAATCCCCTCCCGGGCGGGCCTCCACCAATTTTCTGGGCGAGGGGGGCGGCCACAGCCCCGTCGCCTGTATCGTCGCCTACATCCGGCGACGCGTGTTTTCCAGGCTCTGCGGATCGCCGTCAATCGTGAGTTAGACGTTTTGGCGACCTTTTTGAAGAAGGTGCCGGAAGTCCTGGCGGCCGGCGGCCGGCTGGTCGTCATCAGTTTTCATTCACTGGAAGATCGCATCGTCAAGCAGACCTTTCAAGGTTGGCGTCAGGACGGAAGTTTTCGTCTCTTGACGCGGAAAGTCGTAAGGCCCGCGGTCGAGGAAATTCGTGGGAATCCCCGCAGCCGTAGCGCTCGCCTTCGGGCAGCCGAGAAAGTCTAGCGGACGGAGTGCCCGGGGAAGAGGCTGAGGGCAAGGGGGGAGTCGATGGGCGGTAGAGCTCCAAAGGGGCGCGGGGGAAAAAGACGATCTCGCTTGGTTGCGGCCCGCAGACCCGCAGCAGACTTCTGGTTCGGCAGACCCGTCGACAACTCAGCGCTGGTTCGTATTACGGCGCCCTGGCGTCGCCGCCATTACGGGCGTCTGTTCCTTTCCGGTTTTGTGGTCTTTTTATTTGCTCTGGCCTACGGCTGGCAGCACTTCCAATACATTCGCTTTCAATACCGAATTGCCGACCTCAAAGTGGAGGAGACGAAATTGATCGAATGGAACCATAAGCTTCGCTTGGAAAAATCCTCTCTGGAGCGCTTGGAGCGGGTGGAAGCGATTGCGACGAAGCAGTTGGGTTTGCAGCGTGCCCGCCCTGAGCAGGTGATTTTTATAGGCCCCGATTCGGTTTCAAGCGGGCAGGTGACGCTGGCGGAAAATTTGGCCAACGGAGCGAAGCGCAGGATTCACCCGTAGGGATGCAATCGAATCCGGTGGCATGCAATTGAAATCGGAAAGCAACCGAAAATGAGACGCAGAAATAAGGATGCAACTCGGTGGACCGGGCGGGTCGCGGTATTTGCGATTTTGCTCTCTCTGTGGGGCGTCGGGGTGCTGGCCCGCCTCTACTCCCTCCAGGGGCCGAAGCATCAGGAGCTCCTGCAGCGCGCGGAAGCGCAATTCGAGAGAACCATTGAGATCACCCCGCGACGGGGCGACATCTACGACCGCGACCGGAATCCGATTGCCGTCAGCGTGAGAGTAGATTCCATATACGCGGTTCCGACCGAAATTCGGAATCCCAAGCTGACCGCGCGGCGGATGGGGTCGATTCTCAAGATTCGTTCCGAAGAGTTGGCTCAGCGGCTCGGCTCGACGAAGCATTTCACCTGGGTGAAGCGCAAGGTGACGGTGACGGAAGCGAAGCGCGTTAAGGCGCTCAAGTTGAAGGGTGTGTATACACAGCAAGAGATGAAAAGGTTCTATCCCAAAGGGGATTTCGCTTCTCATGTCTTGGGTTACGTAGGAACCGATGGAAAAGGGTTGGCAGGTCTCGAATATAAAATGAATCGCCTCATGGAAGGCGAGCCGCGTCGAGTGCTGTTGGGCAGGGACGGTTTTCGCAACACCCTTCATTCGCAGGAGCGGGCGGGCCGTCCCGGCGGAGGAGTGATTCTTTCGCTGGATGAAACCATTCAGTATATCGCCGAGAGGGCGCTGGAGAAGGTCGTTCGCCGGTACCGTGCCGCCGGCGGGACCATGATCGTGCAGGACCCCTACACGGGCGAAATTCTGGCCTTGGCAGGACGACCTTCCTTCAACCCGAACCGGTTTTTGAAATATCCCCAAGGGCACTGGGTGGACCGGGCCGTTGCCTGGGCCTATGAGCCGGGATCGACCTTCAAGATTGTGACCATGGCGGCGGGCTTGGAAGAAGAATTGATCACCCCGCGTGCGGTGATCGACTGTGAAAATGGGTCCATCGTTCTCGCCGGCCGCCGATTTCGCGATCATAAGCCGCATGAGCTTTTGACCGCCACACAGGTGTTGGCTTTTTCGAGCAATGTGGGGACCATCAAGTTGGCCTCACGGGTGGGGGAGCGCCGTTTCTACGACTACGTAAAACGCTTCGGCTTCGGGCGGCCGACCCGGATCGGGCTTCCCGGTGAGAGTCGCGGACTGCTCCGTCCTCCGGAAGAGTGGTCGGGGATTTCGCTGGCTTCACTTTCCCTGGGCCAGGAGATCGGGGTGACGCCCATGCAACTGATTGCGGCCTACTCGGCTGTGGCCAACGGCGGTCTTCTGGTGCGGCCTCGAATTGTTCGAGGGCTTCTCAGCGGCGAGCGGACGGATCTGGTCCCCTTGGTTCCCGGGCGACGGATTCTATCCGCAGCGACGGTTCGGCAACTGAAGCAGATGTTGACCGCCGTGGTGGTTGCGGGTACGGGCTTCCGGGCTCGTCTGGACGGCTACTCGGCGGCAGGTAAAACAGGTACGGGGCAAAAAATTGACGAAACGGGGAGGTATTCCAGAACAGATTATGTGGTTTCCTTTGCAGGTTTCGCTCCGGTGGATCGACCCAGGGTAACGGTCCTGGTCGTAGTCGATTCTCCGCAGGGAAAGACATATGGGGCTGAAGTGGCGGCGCCTGTATTCAAATCCGCCACCGAACAGATTCTAGCTTATCTCAATGTTCCGCATGAACAACCCACTGTATCGCTTCTGTACACTTCATCCGGTCCCGGACGGCGTCCGACGACTCCGCAGGGGAACGACAGCCGGATGAAATCCCTCCATTCGGAATTTAATATGTGGGCGGTTCCACTTCAGCTCCTCCAACCGATTTTATTTCAAAAATTATCCTTCTCGGGAGTCCAAGCTTCCCCTGTTCCCAAATTTGAGTCGAGCGTAATTGTGCCGAATTTTACCGGCCTGCCGCTGCGTGAGGTCGCGCGCCGCTGTTTTGAGTTGGGTTTTCAGTTGCGGGTACGTGGTTCCGGCCGTCTGATGGAGCAGAATCCTGCTCCGGGCACTCGTCTGAAATCTGGGAAGAAGGTCTGGGCTCGATTCTCCCGGTAGAAAGACCAAAAACCTACCAATGGGCTGTGTTTTCCCTTCGGTAGAGGCATACTAGAAACCCGGGGGAAGATGAAAATCGCACAAATCCTTAAGGGTCAAGCGATTTCTCAGACCGGTTTCGACCTCGACACCGAAGCGGACTCCCTCGACTACGACTCGCGACGGGTGCGGCCCGGTACCCTCTTCTTTGCCCTTCGGGGCGAGGCGGCTGACGGGAATGACTTTGCCCGCGCGGCCCTCGAGGGAGGAGCCCTCGCCGTCGTCAGCGACCGGCCCGCCCGGCAGGAACTAGCGGGCTCTTGGATTCGGGTAGAAAATGCCCGGCGCGCCCTGGCCCTGGCGGCAGGAAATTTCTATGGGCGGGCGGACCGAAAACTTGATCTGATTGGAGTTACCGGCACCAACGGAAAGACGACCGTCTGCTTTCTGCTGGAGGGGATCTTAAGGACTGCGGGCTGCCGGCCCGGGCTTCTCGGCACGGTGGAGTACCGCGTGGGCGGCCGACGGCTTGCGGCGGCGCATACGACGCCTGAATCCTTGGAACTGCAGAGCTATTTGGCGGAGATTCTCCGCCAGGGAGGCGAGGCGGCGGTAATGGAAGTCTCGTCCCACGCGCTGGCTCAGGACCGCATCTATGGCTGCCGGTTCCAGGTTGCTGTGCTGACAAACTTAACCCGTGATCACTTGGACTACCACGGAACCATGGAGGAGTATCGGGCGGCAAAACAGAAGCTTTTTGTCGACGTGGGGGCCGGGCCGCCGGATTTGGCCGTCATCAACGCCGATGACCCTTGGGGACCGTCCTTGGCCGCCTCCACCCCCAGCCGGAAGATTACTTATGGGTTCGCCTCACATGCCGATGTTCATCCTGTAAAGTGGCAAGGGAGTTTTTCCGGTTTGGAAGCGACGTTGGCGACACCCGCAGGTCCCGTCACCCTGAAATCGTCCCTGCTAGGCGAGCATAATATGGCAAACCTGTTGGCGGCGGCGGCGACGGGAATCGGTTTGGGTCTGCCGCGGGAAGCGATTGAGAAGGGTGTGGGCGAGGTTCCCTCCGTACCCGGCCGCTTTGAGCGGGTGGAGGCAGGCCAGCCATTTCCGGTGATTGTCGATTATGCCCATACGGATGATGCCCTCCAGAGAGCCATCCAGGCTGCGCGTAAACTGAATCCGAAAAGGTTGATTACGGTTTTTGGCTGCGGAGGGTGCCGCGACCGCGGAAAACGGCCCCGCATGGGTGAAGCGGCGGGAAAGGGGAGCGACTTGGCGGTCCTGACCTCGGACAATCCCCGAACGGAAGACCCGTTGCGAATTTTGAATGACGTGCGGGTGGGTCTGGAAAGATCGGGCGGCCGCTACGTCATGGAAGAGGACCGCGCCAAGGCCATCCGCTTGGCGCTGGAAGAAGCAGGTGTTGGCGATATGGTCCTGGTGGCCGGCAAAGGAAATGAGACCCGGCAGATTCTCGCCGACCGCGAAATCCCATTCGACGACCGTGAGGTGTGCCGCGAAGTCCTCAGGGAATTCGGGTTTGGGAATCGGAGTTCGCATGGAGCTTGAGTTTCAAGAGGTGGCCGAGATACTCGGGAGCAGGCTGCCTGGGGCCGCCGGCCGCTGCCGGAGCTATGGTACCGACTCGCGGCAGATCGAACCCGGCCGGCTCTTTTTCGCCGTCCGCGGACCGAATTTCGACGGACACGATTTCGTAGGAGAGGCGCACCGGAAGGGCGCCGTCGGCGCCGTCGTAGTGGCCGAGCGGCTCACTCAGTATCCGGAGTCACTACGGCCTTTTCTCCTGGGCGTCGAGGACACGGTCCGAGCGCTTCAGCAATTGGGCCGCGCGGTTCGACGAAAATGGGGCGGGCCGCTGGTGGCAGTCACGGGAAGCGCGGGCAAGACGACGACGAAGGAGATGATTGTGGCGGTGCTCCAAGCGCGCTTCCGGGTGGCGAAGTCCGAGGGAAATTTGAATAATGAGTTCGGATTGCCGCTCTCGCTCCTCCATTTGGACGCGGCGCACGAGGTGGCGGTCATGGAACTGGGGATGTCCCATGCCGGAGAGATTCGCGCCTTGGCGATTCTGGCGGAACCGAACATGGCAGTCTTTACGAACGTGGCGCCGGTCCATCTGGAGTTTTTCGATTCCCTCGATGCCATTGCCCGTGCGAAATATGAACTGGTCGAAGAGGTGGACCCGAAAGGCACCTTGGTCTTGAATGCAGATGACGAGCGAGTTTCCAAGTTCGCAGAAGGATTCGCCGGGCGCGTGGTGACCTACGGCGTGGTGAGAGACGGCGAGGTGACCAACAGATGGAAGGGCAAGGCGGACGTTCGGGCGAAGAATCTCCGCCGGGGGCAGGACGGGGGAACGGAATTCGATCTTGTGGTAAAAAGGAAAAGCGCAACGATTTCGCTTCCGTTGCCCGGCGAGCATAACGTTCGTAACGCCTTGGCGGCGGCGGCGGTGGCGCAGGCGTTTGATCTTCCGACGGACCGGACGGCTGCCGCGCTGGGAGGATTTCAGGCGTTCGCGCAGAGAAGCGAAGTGCTGCGCCTGGACAACGGCGTGACCCTGATCGACGACTCGTACAATTCGAATCCTCAGGCTCTCGAGGAGATGCTGAAGGTGCTCGGCTCATGGCCCACCGCGGGGCGTAGAATTTTAGTGGCCGGGGAGATGCTGGAATTGGGAACAACCGCCCCGGAGCTTCACCGCGAGCTGGGCGCCAAGGCGGTTCGATGGGGGCAGGTGGATTGGCTCCTGGGGGTGGGGAATCATGCGAAGTATTTCCTGGAGGGGGCCCGGCAGGCGGGGATGGACGGAGACCGAATGAAGTTCTTCGAAACGGCGGAGGAGGGCGGAGAATTCGCCGCTGCATTGGTGAAGGCCGGGGATACGGTGCTGATGAAGGGGTCGCGCGGGGTGCGCTTGGAGAAGGCGCTGGAAAGGTTTTGCGCCGTCAAGGCGGGAACCGCCGGCCGATAAAAGGACGAAATGCTCTATTATTTACTCTATGAAAAGCTGGTGGATTCCGTCAGCTTCTTCAACGTCTTCCGCTATCTTACCTTCCGCACGGCCTATGCCGGCTTGACGGCCCTGCTGATCGCCGTTGCTCTTGGTCCCTGGATGATTCGGAAGCTGACGCAACTTCAAGTTGGCCAATTCATTCGCGAGGACGGCCCGAAAGCCCATCACGGAAAGGTGGGAACGCCGACCATGGGCGGCCTGCTGATCATCATCTGCATCTTGATTCCCACGCTGCTCTGGGCCGACTTGCGCAACCGCTTCATCTGGTTGGCAGTGGCCTCTCTGCTGGCTTTCGGATTGGTGGGCTTTTGGGACGATTTCCAAAAGTCGATGCGCCGTCACAACCGCGGCCTGGGAGTCCGTGGAAAGTTGGGGTTGCAGTCTTTCGTCTCCGTCGGCATCGGGATCGCTTTATTGGGCTTGGCGGCGCAAGGTCTGTTCACCACGAAAATGGTTTTCCCGTTCTTCAAAAATTTTCAGCCCGACCTGCTGATTCAGTCGCTCACGGAAAACTCCTGGACCCTGCCGCTTGCCTATCTGCCGTTTTTGATTCTGGTGATCCTGGTTCTGGTGGGCTCGTCGAATGCGGTGAATTTGACCGACGGGTTGGACGGCCTCGCCATCGGTTGCGTGGTGATCGCCGGCTCCGCTCTGGCGGTGCTCTGTTACGTGGCGGGGCACGCGAAATGGGCTGAATACTTGGACATTGCGCATTTTCCCGGCATGGGCGAGTTGACGATTTTCTGCGGCGCAATGGTCGGGGCGAGTCTGGGATTCCTCTGGTACAACGCGCATCCGGCGCAGATTTTTATGGGAGACGTCGGTTCGCTTTCCCTCGGAGGCGCCATCGGCACGGTGGCCTTGATGATCAAACAAGAGCTCCTGCTCTTTTTCATCGGGGGCATTTTCGTTCTGGAAGCCCTCTCCGTTATTTTCCAAGTGGCTTCTTTCAAGGTCCGGGGCCGCCGTGTGTTTCGCATGGCGCCCTTGCACCATCACTTTGAGCTGGCCGGGTGGGCCGAGTCGAAAGTCATTATTCGATTCTGGATTCTGGCGCTGATCTTTGCTCTGTTCGCTCTTTCGACGCTCAAGATACGGTGAAGAATGAATACTCTTGCTTCTGCAGGTGATGAATCTTTAGTTTCGCCGGGTTCCGCATCCGATCAGGTTGTCTCCGATTCGCCGGGAAACCGTTCCTTTGATTTTCGTCGGGTCAAAGGGAAGCGAATTCTGGTGGTCGGTTTGGGGAGAACCGGATTGGCGGCGGCCCGTTTCCTTTCCCAGACCGGCGCTCATGTAACGGTTTCCGACTCCCGGCCGCCGGCGGATTTTCAGGCCCAGATTCAAGAATTGGTTCCGGCCAGGGTCGTCCTGGAGCTCGGTCGGCACTTCGAGGATACCTTTATCAAGCACGATCTGATCGTGGTCAGCCCGGGCGTGGACGTGGAACTGCCTCTTCTTCGGAGGGCGCGGGAGCGGGGCATTCCGTTAATTTCGGAGATTGAAATCGCCAGTTGGTTTCTCCCCGGACGCTGTATCGGCGTTACCGGTTCGAACGGCAAGACGACCACGGTGACTCTTCTGGGAAAGGTCTTTGAGGATTCGGAATTTGCCGTCCGCGTGGGCGGAAACATCGGCGCTCCTTTGATCTCCCAGTTGGAAGGCTCCTCCGAGCGGACCGTTTTCGTGGTGGAGTTGAGCAGTTTTCAGCTTCAGGCCATTGAGAGCTTCCGTCCGGCGGTCGCAGTCCTGCTGAACCTGACACCGGACCACCTGGACCGCCACGGCTCCTTTGAGCAGTACGTGGCCGCAAAAGCCAAGATCTTCCGAAACCAAGGCCCCGAGGATATTGCCGTCCTCAATGCCGATGACCCCGAGGTGATGAAGCTTGCCTCCTCCTTGCGAAGCCGCGTGGTCCTGTTCTCTGGGAAGCGGGAGTTGCTGGAGGGCGTTTTTGTCCAGGGCGAAAACCTGGTCTACCGCATGGGAAACCTGGAACGCATGTTGCTCCAGGTGGGAGATGTCCGCTTGCGCGGGCTGCATAATCTGGAAAATGTTCTGGCGGCTGCGGCCACGGCCTGTATCCTGGGCGTGGATTTCGACTCCTTGCGGGAGACGGTAAGCTGTTTTACCGGCGTCGAACATCGCCTGGAATTCGTGCGGAAGGTTCGCGGCGTGAGCTTTTTCAACGACTCGAAGGCCACCAACGTCAATGCCGCCGGCCGTTCGGTGGAGGCATTGGGAGGAGGAGTTCACGTTATTTTGGGAGGGCAGGCCAAAGGCAGCAGCTTCTTGCCGCTGAGGCGGGCTTTTGAAAAGAAGGTCAAGGCCGTCTACTTGATCGGGTCCGCGGCAGACCGCATTGCCAGCGAAATTACCGGTTCCTGGAAGACCGTGCGGTGCGACGAGTTGAAGAAGGCCGTCCAAGAAGCCTTCCAGCGCGCGAAACCGAAGGAGACCGTACTGCTGGCGCCGGCCTGCACTAGCTTCGATCAGTTTCGGAATTTCGAGCATCGCGGCAAGGTGTACAAAGACGCCGTGAACGAGTTGGCGGGAAAGGCCTAGTTGTAGGCCGGGGCGGGACTTCGTCGAGATAGCTTCATCAGTCGGTAAATCCAAAAAATTCCACTTGAGGAAAGTGAAAGGCAGGGAACGTGCCTCGGCATTTGGCTTCAGACCGTTATCTGTTCGGCGCGACGCTGGCGTTGGTGCTGTTCGGAGTGCTGATGATCTTCAGCGCCTCGGCCGTGGTGGCCGAATCGCGTTACGGAAGCGGATACCACTTTTTCGGCCGGCAATTGCTTTGGGCCGCCTTCGGCCTGCTGCTTCTGGTCGGGTTGATGCATCTGGATTACCGGCGCTTGTGCCATCCCAACATTGTCTTTCCGGCATTCTTCCTGCAACTGGCACTCTTGATCGCCGCATTGGTTTGGCCGGACGGACAGAACATCCGCCGTTGGGTATCGTTGGGCGGGGTTTCCCTTCAGCCTTCCGAAGTGAGCAAAATTGTTCTGGTGATATTCCTGGCCTACTTTTTGGAGAGGCGGCGCGGGCGGGTGAATCACTTTTTGGGGACGCTCCTGCCGGTGGGGTTGCTCTCGGGCCTGACGATCCTGTTGATCTTAAAAGGGTCTGACCTGGGAACCGCCGTATTGCTCGGACTTACGGTCTGCGTGATACTGTTTGCCGCCGGGCTCCGCGTAAAATATCTGGGCGCCGTCGTGGCCGCCTCCGCCGTGCCGTTCTATTTTCTGGTTGTTATGGTTCCCTACCGCTACGATCGCATCCTGACTTTTCTCGACCCCTATCAGGACCCGCTCGGCAAGGGATTCCAGATTATCCAGTCGTTGATTGCGGTCGGCAGCGGAGGATTTACCGGACTCGGTTTCATGGACGGGCGTCAAAAATTGTTCTATCTGCCCGCCGCGTACACGGATTTCATCTTTGCCGTCGTCGCCGAAGAGTTGGGTTTTATCGGTTGCGTAGCCGCGCTGGGATTATTTGGAGTCATTTTTTGGCGCGGCTTTCGCGCCTCGATCAAGTGCCGGGATGAATTCGGCCGTTTGCTGGCGCTGGGATTGACGGCGATGATCATGATTCAGACGTTGGTCAATATCAGCGTCGTTCTCGATTTATTGCCCACGAAGGGCGTGCCGCTGCCTTTCCTCAGCTACGGCGGCAGTTCTCTTATGGTGAGCATGGCGGCGATGGGCATTCTGCTCAATATTTCTCAGCATTCCGATTGAGCGGCGTTCGGCTCTTTTATTTTTTCATTTCCAACTTCATAAAACCGACAGGTGAGTGGAGCAGCCATGAAAACTCCCGAGTGGATCACCTTCGACTGCTACGGAACGCTGATTGACTGGGAAAGGGGGGCGCGAGAAGTCTTTGCAGAGCTAACTTCCCATCATCACCTTACCACTTTGCCACAGGGGGTCTTTGACCGTTGGGAAGAGATACAGTTCCGCATGATTCAAGGCTCTTATCGGCGGTACCGAGAAATTTTGCGGGAGAGTCTTTGCGAAACTCTCCGCCAATTAGGTGCGAACCCTTCCCAGAGTGATGGTGATCTTTTAGCTGACCGATTGCCCGGATAGAAACCGTTCGTAGAGGTTCCCGGCGCTTTGAAGAGACTCAAAAGTCGCTCGAAGCTGGGGATTATTTCGAATATCGATAATGATTTCATTGCGGCGACGGTCCCGCAGCTCGGCGTAACCTTTGATGCCGTCATCACCGCCGAGCAAGTCCGGGCCTATAAACCCAACCCGGCGCCTTTTCAGTTGGCGCTTGAAAAACTTGGCACGGCTCCCTCGGCAGTTCTCCACACCGCTTTCGGCTTTCGTTATGATCTTGGCCCGGCGCGTCATGCCGGGATGCGGACGGCCTACGTGCGCCGCTCCGGGCAGCCTGTTCCGGACGGCACCAGCGCCGACATCGAAGTCGGAAGTCTCGAAGAACTGGCCGAGCAACTTAATTTTTAAGGAGTTGACCCAGAATCATGACAGAGCAAGAGAAGGAAGTATTCCAGTATGTCGTGGACCTGAATCGGGTGTGGAGGGCGAAAGATCGCAAAGGGATCAACAGCCGCGTCACCGACGACATCACTGAGATGACCGAGGCTCCTCCTTACCGCCTGGTGGGGCGCGCCGAGTACATGCGCCTGATCGATGAGTATGGGGCCGGGCCGGTGCGGATTGTCCATTACGAGGAGAAGGACCCGATTGTAAATGTGATGGGGGAGGTGGGGTCGTTTCGTTCTTGATCCAGCTCCAACGTGAACCGGATACTCCGCCCGGCGTGGTCCGGGCCGGGAAGGAGACCCATCTGCTGAGAAAAGAGGACGGCCGGTGGAAGGTCTTCTACATCCACTGGTCGCTGAATCGTTGAATCTGTGAATCGTTAGGCCATACAGTAGGGAGGCACGGAAGCGGCTTACTTCGCCCCTTACTTCGGCCCCTTTACTTTGAAAACCTCTTGGCCAGAAGCGTTTCGTAGAAAATCGAGAGCAAGAACCACGCATTTCAGTTCGGGAGTTAGCTCACGCAGTTTCCCGGTCCACATGGGTGTCGAGATTCCTTTCCGGGAGTGCCGTAAGAGGGGTCGTCGTGCCGATGTACGGATGATATTTCAACACGCTATAGAATGATTCGGAATCCCGAATTTCGATTCTAAATTATAGTCGATTTCGTTTTTTGGGTACAGGTTCGTTTCCGTCTTGTTCTGAGTCCCAGGAGCGACTAGACTGGTTTCGAGGCGGTTTTCAGCAAGACCTTTTGGAAGGAACGGGTGATTCGCCGTCTTGCCGTTTTGGAGTAGGATTGTCTCGGAAGGAATCGGCAGCCGGAGACCCAGGAGGATGGCCGGAGAAGGATAGCACGGAGAAGGATAGAATGAAACGTAGCATTTTTACACTATTGGCGGCGGTGCTGATCCTGGGCGGATTTTCCGTCTCCCTTTCGGCTCGGGAAAAGATCGACATCGAGTTTCAGGATATTACCGGGCGCTACGCCTTTCTGGGTGAAGAGGATTTGCTGGCGATCATCGATGAAGACGGCATGCTGAACGGCTACATTGAAGTCATTCAGGAAGATGAAGAGGAGTCTTCCGAGTTTTTCAGCTACACGCTTGCCCATGGCGCCCGTGAAGGCACACGGGTCGAGTTCAAAACCATTAGGATTCACGGTCTCTACTATCGGTTTACCGGACGGGTGGAAAAAGGAAAGTCGCGGAATCTGAATCACGCAGGCTTCCTGCGGCTGGTTGGAACAGTGGAGATTGTCCGGCGCGACCCGGCCACCGGAAAAGAGATGACCGAGTTGCGGGACGTGGTTCTGAAGAGCATGGGGTATGAAGAAGAGGATGACGAAGAGGAAGAATAGAAGAATGCCGCCTGCCGCCCCAGCGCGCCTCGTTTCCACTCTAAAAATTTCCCAAAATTCCACGTGAAGAAAAATCATTCATTCCGCGGCCAAGTCGCCATCGTCACCGGAGCGGGGCAAGGCATCGGCCGCCGGATTGCCCTTGACCTGGTCGCCGGCGGCGCTTCAGTAGCGTTGGTAGGCCGCGATCTCAGGAAATTGAAGCAGGTTGTTAAGAATGCCCGCGCTGCCCGTCTTGCCCGAAATGAATGCCGCACGCTGGCGGTCTCGGCCGACGTGACCCGCGAAGATCAGGTTCGCCGTATGGTCCGCCGCGTCGTAAAGTACTTCGGACGGCTCGATATTCTGGTCAACAACGCCGGCGCGCGCGGGCCGACGGCTTCCATCGTCGAGTCGGAATTGGCCGATTGGAAGCACGTCGTCGAGGTGAACCTGACCGGCACCTATCTCTGCTCGCGCGAGGCGATGAAGGTGATGCTGCCGCGCCATCAAGGGTGCATTGTGAATATGGCGTCGGTGGCGGGGCAGCACGGCTATCCGCTCCGCGCGCCCTATTCGGCATCGAAGTGGGGCGTCATCAGTTTGACGAAATCCTTGGCGGCGGAAGGCGGCAGCCAGGAGATTCGTGCCAACGCCGTCTGCCCGGGACCGGTCGAGGGTCCGGGACTTGATGGGGTGATTGAAGGCCGCGCCGAAAAGCTGGGCGTCTCCTTCGAGGAGATGCGGCAGCGGTTTGTCCGCCCTCTGGCGCTGTGCCGTCCGGTTTCGGAGGAGGACATCAGCCGAGCTGTTCAGTTTCTTTGTTCGGACGCCGCGGCCAACATCACCGGCCATGTGCTGAATGTCGACGCCGGGTTTGGCCTCTGGCCGGCCCTCTAACCCACACTCCATCCCAACGAGGTTCCCATGAGCGAAAAAGGTCCCCAGATGTTGCTTCAACTGCTCGGCAAGGAGCGTGCCGAGGAGGTCCGGCAGGCGTGGTCGCGCCTTTCGCCCGACTTCGCGCACTTCGTCACGCACTTCCTGGCCGGAGAGGTCTGGTCGCGTCCCCAACTCGATTTGAAGATACGTAGCCTGATCACCGTCGCCGCTTTGCCCCGTTAAAAAGAGCACGGCAGCTGAAATCATCAGGCACGTTTAGATGAGTTTTCGAAGCATCGATTCTCCATAATCAAGGCGCTCTCTTCAGGTTCCGTAAAACCTTATCCGTTTAAAGAGATGCTCCGGAGCCGTAAAGGTTTCCGGTTTCGAGCGAGGGGCTGGGGCGGGAACCTTCCGGCGGGGAACTTTTTATCCTATCGCTGCAACTTTTCCTTTGGCGATGCGTTGATAAGAGTGTGTCGGGTGTTTGAGGATGGGGACGAGAAACCCAAGTCGGTGAGCCGGGTCTCGTCTCTTTCCCAAGGCCTAAGATTCTTAAGAAAATCGAAGAAGGAGACAAACTGATGCGAGCCAGGTATATTTTAATTTTTGCCGTGCTGGTCGCGCTTTTTGTGCCGGCGCAGACCGCGACGGCGCAAGGAGAGCGGGTGAATCGGCCGCGGTCCGGAGCGGGGCTCGAGAGGATGAGCGAAGAGCTGGGGCTGACGGAGGAGCAGAAAGAGCAGCTCCGCCAAAATGGGAAGAAGCAGGCCGAGGCTCGGCGGGCGATTCGCAAGGATGAATCCCTTACCGCCAAACAGAAGCGCGAAAAGCTTCGCCAATTGAATCAAGAGCGGCAGGCCAAGATGCGGGAGGTTTTGACTCCCGAACAGCAGGAAAAATTCCGGGGGTTGCGGCAGCAGCAGCGTGAGCGTCGCCGGAGTCGTCGTGGCGGCGGTGGCCGGATGGCCGAGGAACTTGGCCTCAGCGACGAGCAGCGGGAGCAGTTCCGTGACATAAACGAACAGCAGCGCGAACAGTTCGAGGCGATTCGGAATGATGAATCCCTCTCGCAAGAAGATCGACGCGCCCAGATGCGGGAACTGCGCGAAGCTCGCCAAGCGCGGATGAAGGAGATTTTTACTCCCGAGCAGCAGGAGAAGTTCGAGAAGATGCGTCAGGAACAAAGAGGAAGACGCGAGGGGCGTCGCGGAGGCCAAGGCGGCCGTCGTGGCGGCGGTGGAGGTCTCGGCGGCCCGGGTGGTCCACAGTAGCATTTATTTGACGCAGGAGGGTATTCGAAGCACAAGGGGTATTTTCAGCGCCAGGTGGAAACGGGTCTTCCCCCTCCGCTTCAATTGAATCTCCCACCATCGCAAGAATTTATATTCCGGTTCCGAGACCCTTTGTGCTTCGCTCCGCCGTCCCGGATTGCACCCTCTTGTTCCGAAGCGAGGCATGCCGGGACCGGGATTTTCTTTGCACGGCAGTTAGGTTCCTTTCTCGAATTGTATTCTCGGTCATCTTCTTCCTTGCAGCCGCAACCTGAGCGTGAGAGAATTCGCTAACAGAGGGGATCACAGTTCACGTCCCTGCTTTCTATTCCGCGCTACAGATATCTTTCGGTCGGTTGGTCCATAATTGTTTTTGCGTGTAAATCTTCCTACAGGATGGAACTTTTACAGGATGGAACCATGGAATCAATGAGAATGAGATTGAGTCTTCTGTTCGCGCTCTCGGCGGTTTTGATTATTTCGGGGCCGGCGAGGGCGGAAAAGCAGGAGGTTTGGGGAAGTGAGCGCGGCGCTTTAACTCTCGCGCTGTTGAATCCCGATCAACAGAATAAAGAACTCAAGAAGTCCCGGAAGGCCGTTAAGAAAACGAGAAAAGAGTCCGCAAAAAGTCTGGACACCAAAGAGCAGAAGCAGCTTAAAAAAATCCGCAAAGCCAACCGGAAGCTGGTGAAAAAGTCCGGCAAGCAACTGAAGAAGCAAAAAAAAGAGGTTCGGAAGACGCGCCGCGCCCACGGCCTAAAACCTTACAAGGAAAAAAAGAAGGAGTACGAGAAGTATATTCCTCGGTAACCTGAAGCGGCGGGGCGGAATTTTTCGGCAGATCGATCCTAGGCTTCCTCCAGCATAGGCCATTCGTGGCCCAGCCTCTGCTTCCGCGCTTGCGCTTCGATATAGACCGCCACGGCCACGTCCCAAAGCGCAATGCCGTTCGATTTGAAGACGGTAATTGCGTCGGGCGATTTCCGGCCTTGAATCTTCCCGCCCACCACCTGATGCAACTCCACCACCTCTTCCCACCGGCGACCCGCCTCTGGTAGCTCCAAGATCAAATCGCCGGATTCTTCTTTCGATTGCTCCATGGAATCGACGGCGATCACTTCGGCCCGTTTCAATGTATCCGCATCCGTCTCTCGCCGGTCCGGCATATTGGCCCCGATGGCGTTGACGTGCGCGCCGGGACGGAGCCATGCGCCTTTCAAAACAGGCTCGGCGGAGGTGGTCGCGGTGATGACCATGTCGGCGTCGCGGCGGCGGCTTCGGCGGCGGCGGCTTCCTCCACCTTGATCTTGAGCTTCTCGGACATCTTCCGGGCGAAGGTTTGCCGTCTCTCAGTGTTGCGGCTATAGGCAGAGGCTGAAGTAACGGGCCGTACGGCCGGCGACGGCCTCAAGCTGCGTCTCTGCTTGGCGGCCTGTGCCGAGCACGGCCACGCGCCTGGCGTCCTCTCGGGCCATGTACTTGATCGCCACTCCGCTGGCCGCGCCGGTACGAATGCGTCCCAACCGGTCGGCCTCCATCACGGCCCCGAGTTCTCCGGTTTCGGTATGGTAGAGAAGAAACAGAAAGCGGAATCCTTCTTTCGTTACGGTATAGATTTTCATGCCGGCGCGTTTCTCGTCGGCGAGGGCTGCGGCCATATAGTGAAGGGAAAAATGAGGAAGGTGGAGGCGTCGGCGGGGGGAGTTCTGCGCTTGGCCCGTGCTCTGCCGGCGGAAAGCTCGCTCGACGAGCCGCAGCGCCTCTTTTATGGGCAAAAGGCGGAGGACATCTTGCTCGGTGAGGAAGAGAGCCATCGGTAAATGGTCGACTTAGGCTGGGAATAAAGAATTCTTGGTCGAATTCGCGACAGGGCGATCAGGTCCGGGCGGTTTCCCTTTCCCAATGTTGCTCCCGCGTGCGGTCGATTTCCGCCAGCAGCGCGCGACGCTCCTCCAGTACTCGCTTCCGGAACCGCGCAGTGCTCCACCGGCGCGGTCCCCAGGCCAACCATCGGTTTCCTGTCTCAAGCTTGAACCGGCGAAGAGCCAACTGCTGAGATTTTTCCCGGTAACGGTCCAGGGCCTCGGCGAGGTAGAGCAGGTGCTCCGGCGCTTGGTTTCGTGCGGCGTGCGTCCACCGGACCAATACCCGGCTCAGTTCAAAATGTTCCGGCTGCTGCTTCCACTCGTCTCGGCCGGACCACTGATCTCCGAGGTCGGGTTTGATCAGCGCTTCCAGGTCTTGAAGAAAAAGATCGACCTGTTCTTCCCGAAGGCAGAAGGGATTCCCTCGGGGCATCTCCGCCAGAGCCGGTCTGACGGATGCGGGAGGACGGCCCTCCTCCTTTTCCGGTGAGGCGAGCAGTTTCTGGGAGGAATTCCCATGTCCGAAGTGGAGCCAAACCTCCTTCTTCCTGTCTCGAGTGCGGGGCTGAAAGAAATGGGCTGCCAGGATGTGAACGCCCAACTGGAAATTGGCCTGCGATCCGATCTTCCACAGCAATTCTTCCACATTCCGGAGCGTAAGAGTCTCCCCGGAATTGTCCTCGGCTTCGACATCGATATTGAAATCGACGGGCAGTACCACCAAACCGTCGGCCCGCAGGATGGCTGAGCACTCGATGACCATGACTTCCGGGTCAGATTTTTTCAGGGGACGCAGGCCCAGCGCGCGATAGAAGAGGCGAACGAAGGCGCCGCTCTCGGCGGCTTTCTTCCGCGTCATCTCCGCCCATTGAAGTCTTCGTGAGGTGCTCGATGCGAGGGCCAGCACGTCGCGCAGCGAGGCGGTCGTGGAAAGAAGAACAAGCGTAGGCACCAGGGGAGGGATGAACCCGGGATTTAAGATGCGCAGTTTCGGCGATCTTCGGCGAAAGTAGTACCGCAGAAGAGAACAGACCCTGCGGTAGAAAAAACCGGGTTGGGGGTTTCCTTTCATGGGAGGCTGCATCGATTCATTCGTTTTGCGCTTACTCCTTTACGTCACGGAAGATCGTCGCGGCGTCCTTGTACCGATGAGGGTTTCGGACAAGGGGTTCGGTCACTTCGTTATCATGGACGACGGCGTTGCAGTATCCGCACAGGATTTTCAACACCACCGGCGCGGAGGCATTTTTCGGCTCTCCATATTCCAACTCTCCGTGGGTGGCCGCAAAAGGCACCTCGTGGACCAGAGCGCGAACCTCCTTAAAGTACTGGAAATTTCCGCACTCGGGGCACTCCAGAGGGAAGTTCAATTCGCTCGTCATGGCATTCTATCCGGACTCGGCGCGGGATGGGACTCGCTAGGTGTCTCCCAGAGAGACGCCCACCGCTCTTACCGCCGCTACGATGCCCGATTTCGGGGGGACCGTTTTCATCCGTCCCACGGCCCGCGGCGGACGACGGCCCGGGTGACGGCCTTCAGCCCGGGGCCCCCCGCCGCTACCGTTCAGGATTCCGATCTGCCGGACTTTCCCCCATTCTCCTCCCTCTGCCCGGATTCGGCCTGAACTCGAAATGCCATAAAGGCGATTTCCCAAAGCGCATTCTACTACAGGAAAGCGGAAGAAGGGAGTCGCTTCAAGAGGAATTTGGAACTCGATATTTGGGAAGAGGGGTGAGATTCGCCCCGCACGTCTTCAGTAAGAAGCCAACTCCCGGCAGGATTTGATGATGTCTTCCACCTGAGGAAGAACCGCGCGTTCGAGTTCCGGATGGTACGGTACGGCGCAATCCGGCCGGGCCAGCCGCCGGACGGGGGCGTCGAGCGAATCGAACAACTCGTCGGCGACGCGCGCGGCGATTTCAGCTCCGTAGCCCCAGGAACGGTCGTCTTCGTAAACGATCAGTGCCCGGTTCGTCTTCCGCACCGAGCCCGAGATCATCTCCCAATCGTAGGGATTGAGCGAGCGCAGGTCGATTATTTCCACGCTGGTGCCTTCCTTGCTCAATGCTTTGGCGGCCTGCTCGGAGCGGTGAACCAGCGATCCGAAGGTAATCAACGTAAGATTCTCGCCCGTCCGAACCAGGTTTCCCTTGCCGAAGGGGATCATGTAGTCCGGTCCGGGATACGGCGAGCGGTTGTAAGTTTGCCGGTAGAGGTGCTTCGGTTCGAGAAAGAGCACGGGGTCGTCCGAGCGGATGGCGGTTCTTAGAAGGCCGTTGGCATCGAGCGCCGTCGAAGGCAGTATGACGCGCAAGCCCGGTAGGTGCGTGAACAGGCTTTCACCGGACTGGCTGTGGTAGATCGAGCCCCCACTGAGGTACCCGCCGATGGGAACGCGAATCACCAGGGGAGCGGAAAAATTATTATTGGAGCGCCACCGCATAAGGGCCAACTCGTTGCGGATTTGCATGTAGGCCGGCCAGATGTAATCAAAGAATTGAATTTCCGCCACCGGCTTCAAGCCCCGCACCGCTTGGCCGATGGCTCGACCGACGATGCCGGCCTCCGCGATGGGGGTGTTGTAGCAGCGCGCGCTGCCGAAGCGGCGCTGCAAACCCTCCGTCACCTTGAAGACGCCCCCTTTGCCCTTCACTTGGGACAGGTACTGCTCGTGGCTGGAGTCGGCCACATCTTCCCCGAATACCACCACCCGCGGGTCGCGGTCCATCTCGTCCTGCAGGCAGGCGTTGATCAGGTCCACCATCGTCTTCGGTTCACCGCTGAAGCGGGCCGGGCGGTCGAACGCGCTTGCCGTGGGATCCACTCTCGGCGAATAGACGTGCAGGCGGACCTTTTCCGGTGGTGGCGGCTCAGCGGCAAGAGCCTCGTCCGTGGCGGATTGAATTTCCCGCTGGACGGAGGCCTCGACGGTTTGAATTTCCTTCTCGGTGGTGATCTGTTCCCGCAGCAGGTGGGCTTTCCACTTTGCGAGGGCGTCGCGTTCGGCTTCCTCTTTCCGTATGTGTTCCGGCTTATAGTGCCGCTCGTCGTCGGAGTTCGAGTGGGAAAAGGGACGAGTTGTGTGGGCGTGGAGGAGTACCGGCCCGCGGCCTGCTCGCAGATGCTCCACCGCATCTCCCGTAGCACGGTAAGATTCCAAGAAATCCGTGCCGTCGAACTCTTTGACGGACAATCCGGGGAGAGCCTGGAATGCTTGCGAGATGCTGCCTCCGGACGTTTGATGCTCCACCGGAACGGAAATGGCCCAACCGTTGTCCTGCACGACGAGCAGGAGTGCAAGTTTTCTCAAACAAGCGGCGTTCAAGGCTTCCCAGAACTCTCCTTCACTGGTGGCCCCGTCGCCGAGTGAGACGTAGCTGATCTCGTCGCCCTTTTTATAATCGAGCCGTTTTGCGGCTTCGGGAACTTGTGAGAGCGTCCGCGTGGCTTCCGCCGCGCCGACGGCATGAAGCATCTGCGTACCAGTGGCGCTCGACGGGGAGACAATGTTTAACTTTGAGCTGGTCCAATGGTTCGGCATCTGCCGCGCGCCGGAGGAAGATCCATCCGCCGCGCCGACGGCGGCCTTCAGCATCTCCACCGGCGTGATGCCGAGCTGGAGGCAGAGAGCCCGGTCGCGGTAATAAGGGAAGAACCAGTCATAGCCGGGACGCAGGTGGAGAGCCGCGGCCACGGAAACGGCCTCATTGCCGGCGCCGCTGATTTGGAAAAACGACAGCCCTTGTCGTTTCAGTTGGAGTTCTTTTTCGTCCAGGCGCCGTGACAACAGCATCGTCCGGTATGCCTGCACAGGAATATCCGTCGAAAAGGGCGGCGCGTTCTGAACCTGAGTGTCAGTTGTGTGGATCATTCGGCCTCGCCAAGGATGGACGTTGTGCAGATCCTACAGATTCCAGCCCAAAAATTATGAGCGCCGAAAACCGGAAAGTCAACCCGAACCGTCGGCGGCTTACAGTTCGAGCCGTGAGACTTTGAACCACATAAAACTGTTTGTCAATAGAAAAATTTTTCGGTGGGGAAGAAATAACGAAAAAGAAAGCTACCGATCGGTCGGTCAGGAGTCTTCGTGGATAGTGCGGAAACGGACGATCTCAAATTCCCTCAGCCCGGAGGGAGTCTTTGCCTGGGTGGAGTCCCCGTCCTGCTTTCCGATCAGGGCGCGGCCAATGGGGGAAGTGGTGGAGATCAACCCCTTCGCGACGTCCGCCTCTTCGCTCAACACCAGTTTGTATTCGACTTCACTGTCTTTCCCGACGTCGTAGAGCGTTACCGTGGACCCGAGTCCCACCCGGTCGCGGGGGATATTCCCCATACTCACCAGGGCCAACCCCGCCAGCCGTTTTCTGAGCTGTCCCAATCGCGCCGAGACGAAGTCCTGCCGTTCCTTCGCCGCCGTGTACTCTGCGTTTTCGCTCAGATCGCCGTGCGCGCGAGCCTTTTTCAATTCTTTCGGCAAAACGTTGTGAAGCTCATATTCGAGCTTTTCGAACTCCTGTCGAATTTTTTGAGTGAATGGATTCGCCATAGGGATTTGCTGTTGCCCTTGTGTTGCTGCAATTATAGTCAAAGGATACAATTCCGGCAACGCTCGATCCCCGTTTGGGGATTTTTTGTGAAGCGATCCCAAGGAGCGGAGAAGAACCGAAACGTCGCCGCTCTCATCCACAGAAGCTGGGAATCGGAGCCGGAGTTTATCCTACCCTCTGAACTCGAAATCTTCTTACAATTCTACAAAAAACCGGAATTTCCATTTCGCTTATTGTGCAAAGGTTTGCAGATTTTGATAGTTTCAAATTGTCGGCGGTCATTCTGCGGTCTGGAATTGAAGGCAGCCTGTTGTAAAATAACATCAAGGTTTTCAATGAGTTAAGGCTAATTCCCCATATCTTTCGAGAGGCCGGGGATTTGGCAGACGGCTTGCCTCTGGATATCTACCTAAGGCGCAAAGTCTTTGAATTCAAGCCGGAATTTTCCGGTAATTTGGGACGGTGAACGTATGTTGCTTTTATGGTGTATCCGCATGATCTCCACCGGGACGCATTGCGGGCGGGGCCATCAGCCTTGAAGTCGGCCAAACTGCCGATATCAATATCGAATTCAGCGGTTGCGACTCAGTAGTCCGGCAGGGGGAGAACTCGTACCGTCTTTTACCAACCCTCCATGCCGGAGAAGTGACGGTGGGGATTGAGGCCATCAGCGGGCGCATTGTTGATATGGGCACCACGTTGTCGTTGCCTGCCGGTGCCGTCATCATCGTTTCGGCCAACAGCCGTACGCCGAAGATGCGACGATCAACCGCGTGGTTTTCCAGACGTTGGCGAATCCTTTCGACAGGACGTTCCGTCTGTGTCCCATGCCCAATGGCGATTATGACTTGGTTGCTGCGGCCGTCGACGCTGCAGGATTCAGCTATCACGCGACGGTAACCTTCGCCGTTCCTTCCGGGACCGACGTGGGCGACATCCCGTTGAAGCTGGCGGATGTCGCCGCCGGGGATGAATGGCCAGCGGAAAGCGTTGGCCGTTCGGTCACGCATAAAAAAAGCTGGACCTATCCTGCTTTTCCCGAACCCTTTCGTGGTACATTGGATCCTGAATCCAGGTACGATCGGAAAATGTGCGGGGTCCGGGTGGTAGGGATTACCTGGTTCGGTGGTTCACACGGGGTGGTTTTATGCCGAAACTGGCTGGTGTCGCTACAGCCCTGCCCCCCTATCGAGTTGAGCAGGCTGTGGTGCGTGAGTTGGCCGGCAGAATCTTTCGCGGGCGCCTGCCTCATCTCGACCGCCTTCTTTCTGTCTTTGACCACACCGGAATCCACACAAGATATTGGTCGGTACCGTTAAGCTGGTTCGAGCGCGCCCATCCGGCTGAGGAATCGAACCGAATCTTTATTGAGACGGCAACTTGTCTGGGCGCAAGAGCCTCGGAAAACGTCTTGGCGAAGGCGGGCCTCGAACCCGGGGACATCGACTATGTTCTCTACATCAATACTACCGGCTTGGCCACCCCCTCGATTGATGCGCGGCTGATCAATCTGCTCAAGCTGCGGCCCAACGTCCGACGGACTCCGGTCTGGGGGTTGGGATGTGCGGGCGGAGCGGCCGGTCTCTCCCATGCCTATCACTACGCGCTGGGGCATCCTCGGGCTCGCATTTTGGTCGTAGCCGTTGAGCTCTGCGGGTTGACGTTTATTCCCGACGACTATTCCAAGAGCAATCTGATCGCTGCCGCCTTGTTCGCCGACGGCGCGGCTGCGGCGCTCGTATGCGGCGACGAAGTGGAAACCGAAGGACTGGAGATCCGGGCCACACAGTCCACCTTTTATCCGGACTCGCTCGATGTCATGGGCTGGAACATCAACTCGCGCGGTATGCAGGTGGTCTTCGATAAGCGGATTCCGGATATTATCCGCGCTAGCGCGGCCGGTGAACTGAAGAATTTTCTGCGCGCGCACGGCCTCGGGCTGGAAGACGTTCGCCGTTTTCTCTACCATCCGGGCGGCACGAAGGTATTGAATGCCTATGAGCAGGCTTATGGAGTAACGAACGGTTCCCTCGACATGGCGCGAGGGGTGCTTTCGGACTTTGGCAACATGTCGTCGGTCACGGTGCTCTTCGTGCTTGCTCGTTACCTGGAACAGTTCGGATTCGGCAAGGAAGGGTACGGCGTCATCTCGGCCTTGGGGCCGGGTTTCTGCTCCGAGTCCTTGCTGGTAAAACTTTAGAGAATCTCTACCCTTGCTACGGGAGGGGAAAAATGAAGAAGTGTCGGCGTATGACGTTCCCCATTCTTTTCCTGATCGGCCTCGCCCTGGGATTCTACCTTCCAGGCATGTCGACGGAACCACCCTCGGAAGAGCCGCCCGAGGCGATTCATATGACGGCCAGAAAGTACAAGTTTGACCCTAAGATCATCACAGTCCGGAAGGGCCGGCTGGTGCGACTCATCATCAAGGCCGAGGACCGTGACCACGGCTTCAAGCTCGAGGCCTTCGGTATCGAACAGAGATTGCTCAAAGGGGCCTTGACCACGATTGAGTTTACCGCCGACAAGGCCGGAACCTTTCCTTTCAAGTGCTCGGTCTTCTGTGGCTGGCGGCACGGAAAGATGAAAGGCAAGTTGGTCGTTGAAGTCGAGGAGGACTCTCCTTAAATACTGGGGAGAGTCCGAAGCTACGCTTTTTCCATTCGAGGAAGGGGCGGGCTCCCCTCCGCTCCCTTTTCATGAAAACTTTCCAGAAAGCTCCGCCACGGTTCCATCTGCTCAAGCAGATGCTCCAGGTCTAGCCCGCAGCGGTGCGGCGCGAAGTCTTGGAGTTTTCGAAGCGCTTCGCTGGCCAGTGACTTCGCCCCGGCCTGATTGCCGCGGCGGAAATGGTGGAACGCAGCGGCCAGTTGAATCAACCCTTGAAGGAAACGCTTTTCCTCGCCTTGGCTCCGAAGCCAAAGCTCCTCCCAGGTTTCGTGCGCCTCAAAGAAGCGCCCCCGATTGAAGTGCTCAACTCCCTCTTGGAACCGGTTGGACATCCTGGGAGAAGCTTAGAGCAATGTGAAGAGGAGGGCAATCGGCAGGCAGAATTTCAGGTACAATAACTCGCCGCCTTGAGTGCAATCTGTCGTAGCCGAAGCGAGCGCGGCTTGGTGGTTGGGAAGCCCTTGTCTCTAAGGCGAAATTTCGCGGTAGGGGCGCCGAGTTATGGATTTGATGCAGGAGATTCGCGATTTTAAGGTTCCCAAGGGTTCCCTCGCGGGTTTGGGGGCTCGGGCAGAATGGGTTTTTCTTTAAAACGCCCGAGGGGGACGACGGTAAGTACCGATCTCTACCTTTCGAATTCCGTCGTGCGCCTCTATCCCGATTTGCAGGTCGATTTGACGCGCCAGGTTCCCATCTACATCGAGCCGTCCGACTTGAGGACCGACGTATACGCCTGCACGCACAGCCATGCCGACCACGCCGACTCGGATACGATTGCAAATCTCCGCAACAAGGATACGATGCAGTTCATCGGCCCTTCGCTCACCTGTGGAGTGTACAAGGAGTTGGGGGTGGAAGACTCGCGCATCCGGCACCTCTGGCCGTAGGCGGAGCTGGAGTTCCGTGACGTAAAATCCGCGGGACCTTCGCGTTACCAACTGATGATACCGACCTGAACCACATGGGCTTCCTGCTCACCTTTCAGGACAAGATTCGCGTCGATATGACCGGCGATACGGATTTCAGTGAATTGCTGGCCTCGGTCGCTCAATACAAGCCCGATGTTCTGATTACTTGCATCAACGGAAACTTCAACAATCTTTCGCATTGGGAAGCGGCGAAGCTCGCGAAGTGGATCAAACCGAAACTGGCCGTTCCCTGCCACTACGATATGTTCGCCGATAACGCCATCGACCCGAAGCATTTTCGCGCCAGCCTCACCCTGCGGGCTCCCGACCAAAATATCTGGAGCTGCCGCACGCCAAGCCGCATGTTTTCTCCTTTTAATGAGGACCACTGACTAATGAAGAAACGCTGCGCTTGGGTAAAGAACGATCCCCTCTACGTCGAGTACCACGACACCGAGTGGGGCGTGCCGCTCTACGATGACCGGAAACTTTTTGAATTTCTGATTCTCGAAGGCGCGCAGGCCGGGCTGAGTTGGATTACGGTTCTGAAGAAGAGGGAGAACTACCGGAAGGCCTTCGACCTCTTCGACCCAAAAAAGGTGGCCCGGTACGACAAGAAAAAGATTCGGCGGTTGCTGAACGACGCGGGGATTATCCGGAACCGATTGAAGATTGAATCCGCCGTCAGCAACGCCCGGCTGTTTCTTGAAGTTCAAAAAGAGTTCGGCAGCTTCTCCGCCTATAACTGGAGCTTCGTCGGCGGCAAGCCGAAAATGAACCGATGGAAAAGCTTCAAGGAGTTACCGGCGAAGACCGCCGAGTCGGATGCCTTCAGCAAGGACATAAGGAAGCGGGGTTTCAAGTTCGTCGGCCCAACCATCATGTACGCCCACATGCAGGCCGTCGGCATGGTCAACGATCACACGACGGATTGCTTCCGGTACAGGGAATTGAAGTAGGTGTGCAGTTGCTCTTCGGCGCGACTTACTTAGTAAGTACCTTATCAAGCCGCGCGGAGCGGACGGCGTCGAGGAATTTTTTGGCGTTTTTGGTGATGACGTCGAGACGGCCCTCTTGCAGAGCTTTTGTGTCCACCAGGTCTGTTCCCACCGCAACTGCCGATGCCCCGGCGCGTAACAATTCCGGCGTGGTCTGAAGATTTACGCCGCCGGTGGGGATCATTGCAACCTGCGGCAACGGCCCTTTCAGCGCCTTGATGTATTTCGCCCCGCCCACGGCTCCGCACGGGAAGATCTTTACGAACGTCGCGCCCGCCTGCCACGCCGTGACCACCTCGGTCGGCGTGAGCGCCCCGGGCAGGCAAGCCTTCGAGTAGCGGTTGGCGGTTTCGATCACGCCCAAGTTGAGCGATGGGCTGACGAGAAATTCCGCCCCGGCCAGCAGCGCCACGCCCGCGGTCTGGGTATCGAGAATCGTCCCCGCGCCGAGCAGGACCTGATCGCCGTAGCGGTCGGCGACTTTCTCCATCACGCGAATCGCGCCGGGTACGGTCATGGTGATTTCGGCGATGCCGACGCCGCCGGCGATGATCGCCTCCGCCGCCTTCAAGGCGTCTTCCGCCGATGCCGCGCGGACGATAGGAATCAAACCGACTTCGAGAATTTTTGCTTTTGTCTGGTCCTTGTTCATTTTAGAAAGACTCTTTCTTCTTAGAAAAATCTCCGGATATTAACGGGCCACGCGGAGGCTTGCCCCTTTCAACAGGGATTCCACCTCGGCGCGCGTCGCCCAGCAGAAGTCGCCCGGGTTCGAGTGCTTCAGGGCGGAGAAGGCGTTCCCGTAGCGTACGGCGGCTTCATAGGTCTTCTTTTCCAGGTAGCCGAAGATGAATCCGGCGCTGAAGGCGTCGCCGCCTCCCACGCGGTCCACCACTTCCAAGTCATATTTTACGTCGTCGTAGAATTTCCCGTCGGCGTAGGCGATGGCCGTCCAGGTGTTCCGCCACACCAAAGGATTTTCCCGCAAGGTGATGGCGACGGCTTTGAATTTGAATTTCTCATGGAGCTTGCGGGCCACTTCCTTATAGGCGTCCGCCCGGACTTCAGTAAATCCGGATTGTTTGCCGGTATCGTTGGTGGTATCAGGGGCTTTAATTTTAAAGACCGTGCTGGTATCTTCTTCCGTCGTGATGAGCACGTCGACCAGGGACATCAACGGCTCCTGGCAGGCTTGCGCCTCATCCGGCGTCCAGAGCTTGCCGCGATAGTTGAGGTCGTAGCTGGTGGGGACGCCCGCTTTCTTGGCGGCTTCGAGCGCCTCGCGGGTGACGGCGGCGGCTGAATCGCTCAATGCGGGGGTGATGCCGCTCACGTGGAACCACCTCGCGCCCTTGAAGGCGGCGGCCCAGTCAGCCTCGCCGGGCTGAATGCGGCTGATGGCAGAGTCGGCACGGTCATAGAGGACGGAGCTGGCGCGCGGGGCGGCGCCGAATTCGACAAAATAGAGCCCCAGGCGGCTCTTGTCCGCCCAGACGACGTGCGAGGTATCCACCCCGGCTTGGCGCGCCCGATTCTCCAGCATTCGGCCGAGAGGATTGTTCGGCAGCCGAGAGACCCAGGCGCTGGTCAGACCCAGGCGGCAGACACCGGCAGCGACGTTTAGCTCGCCCCCACCCACTTGCACGTCCAGGCTGGTCGTCTGCTCGAGGCGCATAAAATCCGGCGGCACAAGCCGTATCATGGCTTCCCCAAAAGTGACGACATCGGGCATTCCCGTTGTTCCTCCAAAGGCCGGCGGGGGCGGTGGATCTTCTCCAGGGTTACGGTTCCTCCCCGGAGGCGAACCATGAGAATCGCTTGCAGAATGGTCTATATTGCCATACATAAGAGGGAGAAGTCCCTGGAAAATTCAACCCTTGTTTGACCGAGGGGGGCATAGCGGCGTGTGGACCGATTTAAACGGCTCAGGAACGCGGGGCGGGAGTGGGGCTTATCTTCTTTTGAGGGAGGGTTGTGGTAATGCGAAGATTCTCATACCTAGGGAGTGTAAGTCGGTGGGGTTCGCGCAACCGAGCGCTGGTTTTGACGGCCGCGACGTTGTGGGTTGCGGCGGGTCTGGTGGCGTGCGCCGCTCCGGAAAGCCAGGCGCCGGAGGCGACCGCGCCGGAAGCAACGTCTGCTGAGGAGGGCGAGTGGGTGTCGGTGTTTAACGGAAAAGACCTCACCGGCTGGGAGTTGGACGGGGCGGACGTCTGGAAAGTGGAAGACGGAGTGCTCGTCGCCCGCAGCACGGGGGGAGACGGGAGCACCCTATGGCACGAGGGAGATTTTGAGAACTACGAAATCTCGACTACCTACAAACTGGAAGGGGAGAATGCCGACAGCGGCGTCTTCCTGGGAGGCACGGAATACCAGGTCCAGACGGGAATTTCCGGCAGCAGGAAGGTCAACTTGACCGGCTGCATCTACTATGGCGGGCCGGGCGAGGGGAAGGGAACCTATATCGGCGAGTACCCGAAACCGGAAAAGAAAGTCCGCAAGGATGACTGGAACGATCTGCTGATCCGCGTCGAGGGCCAGCGCGTCCGGATTACCTTGAACGGGGAGGAAGTCCTCGATTTCACCGAATCCGAGCCGACGCGGAAATTCGAGGCCGGCGGAAAAATCGGTCTGCAGTTGCACGGGAACCTAGTCATGAACGTGCACTTCCGCGAGATTCGCCTGAGAACTCTGTCAACTGAAGAAAAAATGGAGAGTGAAGAGGAAGAAGCTGCATCGTAAGGATAAGTGGTGAAGAAGAATTCTTACCGGTGCGGCGTGGGAAGGCCGAGGTGGATGCTCTGTCTCTCTCTGCTGCTGGTTTCGACGGCGTTGGCGGGACGCAACTGTTTGTAGAACAGCCGACTGCTCCTTCCGCAGAGTCCTCTCCAGGGACTGAGCGGAATATCCCTGTTGAACGGAAAAGACTTCACCGGCTGGCGGCTGGAAGGTGCTGATGTCTGGAAAGTGGAAGAAGGCGCGACCGTTGCCACCCGCAGCGGAGTCTTTTTCAACGACGACGGCCATCAGGTCCCGTTGGGCGTTTCCGGGAGGTTCGTGTTCGGGGGATTGAGCCCTGGAGGAGTTCTCCGGCAACCCTAAAGCGTCGGCCAGAGGGATTCCCAGATTTTGAACTCATGGTGGAAGCCGGACTGTTCCGCTTTAGTGTATTTGCGCCCCGAGGCCACGTCCAGAATTTCTTGCAGCAGACTTTTGCCGACTTGGCGTGTGCTCTCTTTTCCGTCGAGGATGGTGCCGGCGTTGAGGTCGATGTCGCTGTTCACGCGGGCGAGGGCGGAATTCGAGGAGACTTTGATGACCGGTCCCAGCGCGCAGCCGATGCCGGTACCCAGACCCGTGGTGAAGACGGACACCTGGGCGCCGCTTAGGAAGAGCGCGGAGGTGGAGACCGGGTCATATCCGGGGGTGTAGAGAACGTAGAGCCCTTTCCGCTCGCCCAGCCATTCACCGTAATCAAGCAGGTCCTCCACAATCGAGGTCCCGGCCTTCGCTTTCACGCCGCTCGATTTCAGGAAAATGTTGTAGAGCCCGCCCTGAATATTTCCCGGTGAGGGATTTTCCCGGAAGTCGTCGCCGAACATCTTTACATACTTTTCATACTGTTTCAGCGCCTGCATCAACTTTCTGCCGATCTTTTTTGTGCGGGCGCGCTCGGCCAGGCTGATCATCGCGCCGCCTTGAAGTTCGGGAATCTCCGGCAGCAGAACCGCCCCGCCGCCTTGGACCGTAAGATCGGCGGCCACCCCCAGTGCGGGATTGGCCGTCAATCCGGACCAGCGGTCCGAGCCTCCGCATTTGGTTCCCAAAATTAATTTTTCAATCGGCTGCGGAGTCCGCTCGAATCGGTTGGCGTATTCGAGCAGGCCTTCCATTGCCAGCAAACCGCGTTCGACGGTCCTCTTACTTCCGCCGCTGGCCTGGATTCCAAGATTTACGACGCGCTGAGGGTAGGAGGGAACCGTCGTTTGGAAGATCGGCGCGGAGCATTCAACGCACGTTTTCCCGCAACCGAGGTCCGGGTAGAGAACCGAGCCGAGATTCGGGTGCCGAAGGGTGTTGGTGAGCAGCCGGTTCAACAGGTCCAGCGCCCGCCCGTCCGGCATGCCGCAGCCGGATTCTTGCACGACGGGTACGACCCCGTCCACATTCGGATATTTATCCCGAGAATATATTTCTCGCATCGCCCGGAAGGCGATTTCCCGCGTCTCCGTCGAAGAGCACATTCCGGAGTTGACGACGCCCACATAATTCCTCGCCCCGACGCTGCCGTCCGGGCGGAGGTACCCGTCAAAGGTCAGCGAGGAGATCTCTGGAGAGAGGGGCGGGCGCCGGGGATTGTCGCGAAACTTCGCCTGAAGTCTGGGTAAACGGTTGATGAGATTTTCCCGGCTGATCGGCTCCCCCGGGCTTACGTTGCGTCTCGCTACACCGACCGGGTCGCCGAGGGAGAGAAAGGGCTTGCCTTTTGAAATCCTCTTGAGGGCGAAGCTCTGTCCGTGCAGAACGAGTCCTGTGGTTCGAATCGATTGGGACCGGCCACCGTTCGCATTCGAGTTGGGAAGGAGGACTGTGCTGGGGCTGATCGAGGGGGCGCGACAGACGGCGACATTGTCCTTTTTCGGATTCCCTACGACGGCAACGTCGTGAAGATTGTATTTTTCCATCGATGAAACCCCGGGTCAAAAAGAGCGTAACAATTTTGCAAGGGAGGACAAGCGGGAAAATCATTTTTCCTGCTTGAAAAACTGGAGCGGGAGACGGGGATCGAACCCGCGACGTCCAGCTTGGGAAGCTGGCATTCTACCGCTGAATTACTCCCGCTCTTCGTTTATTTTTGTACTGAACTGAACACAAATGGCTTAGTCTTATAGAAAGCTGTCTATTAAATTTACACTGTCTATCTCTTGCCCCATGGTCTGGCTGAAAAATAGACGGTAAATTAGACAATATGCCAGCCTGAGAAGGTAATTCCCAACCTGCACCAGTTTAGCACAAAGTCGATCCCAGTTTGTGAAACGCTATGCCGCGAAGTAAAAGCCGTCCCGAGGGAGGGTATGCTAGTGTCGGTGTCGCTCAGCTCCTGTTGGAGGGGACGCCACTACGCAAGCGTGCGCCCGATCATTTTTGGGATTTCGGTTGGAAACGATGCTCTCGAATCCATTCGAGAATCTCCGACTTGAGGAAGCGAATGTTCGACTGGATGCGAATATAGGGAATAAGTCCTCGCTGCACGTAGCTATAGATCGTCTTCACATCGATTCTCAACAGCGATTCCACTTCCTTTTCTGTAAGCAGTTCCTTGGAGTTGTTGCCCCCCTCCTCCCTTAAAGGGTGCCGTTCATTCCGAGTTCTTGAAAATCACTTGAAAGGCGCTGGAGGTACCGGTCCATGAGCGGCATCACGTAGGCATTCAGCACGCTTGTGCTCGTTCGCTCATACTCTCTCACTCCCTCGATACATCGCTGGAGATACAAAGATAAGGAACATGGCCGTCGCCGGACCTCCTCGGGTAAGCGTCAATCAGGTCTCGCGCCCGTTTTTCGTTGGCGGGATTCCGAAAACTGTTGATGAAGCAGATGGCTACTCCCTTCACCCCTTGGCGAAGCAGAGTCTGGTAGGCCTCCCTGAGCTGCTTCGGATCGATTTCGCGGTAAATTCGGCCGTCCGTCAGCGTGCGTTCCTTCACCTCGAGTCGCCGCTCTCTGGGGATGAAGGGTTCGGGTTTCCTGTACCGGAGATTGAAAATATCCCTTCGATTCGATCTCTGTAAGGCGAGGATGTCGCGGAATCCCTCGGTTGTGATAAGGCCGATTTTCGCGCCCTTCCTTTGGAGAATCGCGTTGATGACGAGGGTCTGGCCATGAAGAAGCTGGCTTACGTGCTTCGCATCGACCTTGCTGAGCTCAAAAACCTTTGCGACGCACTGATCCAGATCATTCAGCGTAACCTGCGCCTTAGACCAGAAGGTCTCGCCCTTTTCTTCGTCCCAAGCGACGAGGTCAACAAAGCCGCCCCCGATATCGATGGCAACTTTCAGGCTCATTTCCGTTTCTCACCCTGCAAGGAAGACGGCCTTACGAATCTTTGGCGCGGACACAAGGAACGGTTCTCTCCCGAAAAAAGACTCGGGGAGCGGTCCGTCGTCATTAACCTTACGGCGAGATATGTTTTCCTGCCCGGAATTACTCGGCGGGTCGGGCGGAGAATTTCAGGACCGTGCGGGATTCATACGTTTCGCCCGGCCTTAGGATGCAGGAAGGAAAGTCGGGTTGGTTGGGCGAATCCGGATAATGCTGCGTCTCCAGGCAGAGTCCCGTGCGCCGTTCGTACGGCTGTCCCGTCTTTCCGGTGACGGTTCCGTCCAGGAAGTTGCCCGAATAAAACTGCACGCCCGGCTCCGTCGTGTGGACTTCCATAACGCGCCCCGTCGTCGGCGCATAGAGGCGGGCCGCAAGCGACAATCCTTCGCCTTCCCGGCTGATCACGAAATTGTGATCATAACCGCCTCCGAAATAAAGTTGCTCATCTTCCTGATCGATGCGGGCCCCGATCGCCGTCGGCTCGGTAAAATCCATCTTGGTCCCTGCGACGCTGCGGATTTCCCCCGTCGGAATCAGGGTTTCATCCACCGGCGTGAAGTGGCCGGCCTTGAGCATGAGTTCATGACCGAGGATGTCGCCCTTGCCGTCTCCGGCCAGGTTGAAATAACTGTGCTGCGTAAGGTTAACCGGAGTCGCAATGTCGGTGGTGGCGTGGTAATCGAAGATGAGATCGTCTTGAGGGGTCAGCGTGTAGGTGATTTTCATCGCCAGGTTGCCCGGGTATCCTTCTTCCCCGTCGGGGCTTGTGTAGCTGAACCTCACCCCGGCCCCTTCCTCGCTGTCAAAAGCCTCCCCCTGCCAGACGATTTTGTCGAACCCTTTGATTCCGCCATGCAAATGGTTCGGGCCGTTGTTGACCGCCAACGTGTATTCTGTGCCGTCCAGAGTGAATTTCCCCTTGGCGATCCGATTCCCGTAGCGCCCGACGATGGCCCCGAAATAAGGGGTTCCCTTCAGGTAGCCTTCCAGCGTATCGCAGCCCAATGCGATGTCATCGAATCGGCCGTCCCGGTCCGGAACCCGCAACGAGACGATGATCCCTCCATAATTGATCGCGCGCACCTCGACCCCGTTCGCATTCCTAAGCGTGTACACGTCGACGGCTTCGCCTTCCGGCGTCGTGCCGAATTTCTCTTTCCCCACCAGTTGGGCCTCTTTCTCCGATTCCGACGGCCCACAGGCAAACCCCACTAGAAGGGCCACGAGGCAAACCCCCACCTTGAGCCAGGCTCGATGCCTCCCGGGCGTTACAACGAATGCGCCTCGGCCGACAAAATCTCTATCTCGAATTACCACCCCTGATGAATTGAAGTATCGCATTCGATAGCCATCCTTTCCAACTTATTGCCGTAATTTTCTCGGCAATCCTATTCCCTTTCCCGCTCTGTGGCTTCGCCCTCCACGCAACCGCTCAAGCACTTGGAGATGAATTGAAGGAGGTATTAACCTATCATGGGTTTCCTGTTCCCCTCTGAAAAATAAATATGCAGAACCCCGGGTGAATTTCCAGAAAAGGATCACTTTGATAGCAAGCGATAAAACATCATACTGCCCCAACGGTTGGACGTATTTCGCCCCCCTACATCACTTCATAAAGAGGAATAGAATCGAAATCCTGCTTCCCCGCCGACTTCCTTATTCCCTGTCGGCAAATTTCCGAATCATAGGTTTCCCAAAGGCCCTAGCGGGCCTTGACCAGATGTCCGAGGTGTTGTCCGAGGAGGGGGGACCCATGGGACATGGTTTCAGAGCCCTCACCAAAAAATTTCATCACCGGGCGTGTAGCAGGTGCATCGTGGGCTGGTGGAGAGGTGACAGGGGAGGTGTGGTTATCTGTAGCGTGGTGAGGCGCGGTAGGGTTACGGCGGGAAATTCATCCGCCGCAGGAGGTCTTGGAAGCGCGGGCGGAGGCTATTCCCCGGCCCGCACCCCTGACCGCCGCACAAGTTGAGCTGAAGAAGTTTTTGCCTCTACTTGGGCGTCGCAGGCTTCTCAACTGGACAAGGAAATGCCTCGCGGAGTGCTACGATGAACATGCGGGAAGTCAACAAAATGTTAAGAAGTGGGTTTTCTTCGACCTCACGGCGAAGGTACTTTACACTGGCATCTACACGCCGGATCGGTATTTCAGGGAGCCGAGTAATGGGCAGGGGATATGACTTACGGTCCCTCGCTGGCTCCCACCCTCAAAACCAACTGTTCGGGTTGCGCGGCCGTGTAAAGTTCTTTTTCCACTTCGCGTGCGTCCTCAAAGCGAATTGCTCCTGGCTGGTCAAAACAGCTACATTCGCTTTCGTTCGCTCTGGAGGTTTCGGGCGGCTCAGGAGAATGTATCGGAGACAATCGAGGGCGTGGTCATCGAACCTCGCTACCGACGCGAAGTATTCCGACGTTGTCTCGGCGCACGAGAAGATTCTTCGTGAAGATTACGAGGCCAGGTTCATCCTGGCGACGCATTTCGACCGCTACTAAAGCGCAAACCAACCCGACGAGATCTTAGGTGCGCCAGCCAGGGCTGGATGGCCAACCGGTCCACTCCCTTTGGTCGTGGCTCAGTATGCAGCTCCGTGCGGTCCCCCTCACGCGATCACTTCTGTGATCACGCGTCCGCCGGTGTCGGTCAGCTTCTTGTAGCGGCCTTCGTGGAGAAATGTCATGCGGTTCTGGTCCAGTCCCATCAGATGCAGGATGGTGGCGTGGATGTCGCGCACGGGGATCTCCTCGCCGGCGGAGCGGACGGAGAAATCGTCGGTTTCACCAAAGGTCGCGCCGGGTTTCACGTCCCCGCCGGCCATCCAGACAACGAGGCCATATTGATTGTGGTCCCGGCCAGGGGTCTTCGTTACCAAGTTGTTGTCAAATGGTGTGCGGCCCATCTCCGAGGCCCAAACCACCAGCGTCTCCTCCAGTAGACCTCTTGATTTGAGGTCCTGGAGCAGGCCAGCCACCGGACGGTCCACCTCCCGGCAGTGTTTCGGCAGGCGCTCTTTTATGTTGCCGTGATCGTCCCAGCGGTACGGGCCGGCGCCGTGGAGGACCTTGACAAACCGGACGCCGCGCTCAACCATGCGACGCGCCAGCAGGCATCGTCGGCCAAAAGGCTCGGAAACCGGGTCGTCCAGACCATAGAGTTTCCTTGTCGTCGCCGACTCCTCGGAGAGATCGACCAGCTCCGGAGCTTCGGTCTGCATCCGGAAGGCCAGTTCGTACGAATCGATGCGCGCTTCCAACTCGCTCGTGTCCGACCGCTCCGCCGCGTGCCGTTTGTTCAACCAGCGCAAAAGGTCGAGTTCCGATCGCTGCTCAGCCTCGGTGATTCCGGGGCGCCGGTGGAGGTCGACGATCGGCGTGTCGCCGGAACGGAAGAGGGTCCCCTGGAAGGCCGCGGGAAGATAGCCATTGCCCCAAACGCCTGCGCCGCCGATGGTGGCGCCGCGGTGATCGCCCATGACGATGAAGCCGGGCAGGTCCTGGTTCTCACTGCCGAGGCCATAGGTGATCCAGGCCCCGACCGACGCGCTGCCCGGAAACTGGCTGCCGGTGAGGGTATGGTAGACGGCCGGTCCGTGATTGTTGTTATCAACTTTGATCCCGTGAACGAAGGCCATGTCATCGACGCAACTCCCCAGGTTCGGGAGCAGCTCTGTCATCCAGCGGCCCGATTCCCCCTGCTGCTGGAAGCCCCAGTACGAGGGAATCACGCGGTTGGGGGCGGCGGCGAAGGTGGCGATCTCACCTACTGTACCTTGGGGCTGAGGGACCTGTTTGCCAGCGTACTTTTCCAGCGCCGGCTTGTATTCGAAGGTGTCCATCTGGCTGACGCCGCCTTCCATGAACAGGAAGATGCAGCTCTTGGCCTTGGCGGGCCGGTGCTGCGGCCGGACGGCCAGCGGGCGTTCATTGGTCGCCGCGGCGCTGGCGCCGGTGGCCAGGAGTGGCAGCAGCGCTAGCCCTCCCAATCCCAGGTACGATTCAAACAGCAGCTCTCGCCGCGTCAGACGGCGTTGGCGAGTTTCAGCCATGATTTCCACCCTTTCATTCAACGTAGAGGAATTCGTTCGTATTCAGCAGCACGCGGCAGATGGACGCCAGAGAACTCTCGTATGTCGAGAATTTCTCCAACTCCTCCGGCTCGGGACTGCGGTTCAGGACGGTCCGGAACGCTTGCGAGATCTGGTGGGATCGTTCGCCCCCCACCTCCGCGACAATTCGGTTGGCCAGGTGTTCCGACTCCTCGTGCACCAGATATCCGTTCATCATCGAGAGCGACTGTAAGGGCGTTGTGGTTGTGCTGCGGCGTTCACACGACTCACTGAAGACGGTCGCATCAAAAGCGGCCATCATCGGCAGGGGCAGCGATCGCCGCTGAAAGATGTAGATGGATCGCCGCCGTGCATCTTCTTCCTTCTCGTTCGGCTCCCACATCAGCTTGCCCTTGCTCATCTCGGCGAAGCCGGCCAGGTCATCGGGCAGAGGCGGAAAAACACTCGGTCCGCGCATCTCCGTGTTCAACCGTCCGCTCACCCAGAGTATGCTGTCGCGAATGGCCTCCGCTTCCAGACGCCGGCGCTCGAACCGCCAGAGCAGGCGATTGTCCGGATCCGCATTGCCCCCGGCGTGGCCCGGGTTTTCCGAGGATTGCTGATAAGTGTTCGACAGCAGCATCAGGCGGTGCATCGATTTGATGCTCCACCCGTTTTCGACGAAGGTCTCTGCCAGCCAGTCCAGCAACTCGGGATGCGTGGGGCGGGTGCTATTCTTTCCGAAATTGCTCGGCGTTTCGACGATGCCGCGGCCGAAATGGTGCTGCCAGATGCGGTTTGCCATCACTCGCGCGGTGAGCGGGTTGTCACTGCTAGCGATCCATTTCGCCAGCGTAATTCGAAGGCCCCGCGTCGGGAACTGGCGGTAACGGTCGGTCACCAGGACCGCCGGCTCGTCGTTGCCCGTGATCGCGCTCGGAAAGCCGGGTTTCACGATTTCGCCCGGGTGCCGATAGTCGCCGCGGGTCAAGACGCGAGTGGGAGCCGGCGCCGGCCCGCTCGGAGGACCGGGCGCGTTGCGCACCGTCAGTGCCACCGGTTTCCAGCGCCCCAGCCGCCGGCGAAGCACCTCCATCTTGCCCGTGAGTTCGGCGTGCCGAGCCTTGTCGTCCTCCGTGAAGGGCTGGTCCGCCGCATAAGGCGCCCGCAGGATCTTGCGCACATCCGCCACCGAGACCTCTTGGAAACGCTCCAATGGATCGATGTCGTCGCGCTTGTAAGCCGCCGCCAGCTTGCCCAGCAACACTTTCTCGTAGGCGTCGAGAGCTTGGCGCTCCTCCGGATCAGCCGTTCGCTGGGCGTGCTCGAGCAGTCCGGCATGCTTCCGTTGCTCGCTTTCAGTGAAGATCCTTTGGGTCTTGCGCCGCATTTCCAGCCGGAGGTCTTCGGCTTTCAGTTCTTGTCCTTCTGCTTCCCTCATCCGCACCCGGACGAGCTTCTTCCGCAGCGATTCTTCCAGGTCCTCGAGGGCGCATTTTTCCGCGCCGTTCTCAATTCTTTCTTCGTATTCCTTGATCTTGCTTTTCGCCTTTTGCGCGAACGCCTCGTCTTTGTAGGGCACCTCTGGCCGCTGAATGCCTGACTGCCGGTCCTCGACCTGAATGGCGTTGAAGAATGCCTGAAACCGATAGTAGTCCTTCGTCGGAATCGGATCGTACTTGTGGTCGTGACAGCGGGCGCAGCCCATCGTGAGGCCAATAAACACCGAGGAGGTGGCATTCGCCACTTCATTGAGATAGTTCTGACGCACCTCAGCGGCCACAAGGTTCGAGCGGTCCCAGGGCGCCAATCGCAGGAAACCCGTTGGGACGTGTCCCTGACTGTCGGGCACATAGTTGAGTCGGGTTTTGCTGTGTTCGTCTCCGCCCGCAAGCTGGAGCGTAACGAACTTGTCGTAGGGCATGTCCTCGTTCAAGGCCTCAATGACCCAGTCGCGATAGCGCCAGGCGTTTCCGATCGCTCCGTCGCCCTCGAGGCCGCTGGTTTCCCCATAGCGCACCAGGTCGAGCCAGTGCCGCCCCCATCGTTCCCCGTATCGGCGATCGGCCAATAGCTTGTCGATCAGCCTTTCGTAGGCGCCGGGCGATTCGTCTGTCAGGAACGCGTTCATCTCCTGCGGTGTTGGCGGCATGCCCACCAGATCGATATACACCCTTCGCGCTAAGGTGCGTTTTGACGCCGCCGGCGCCGGGCTGAGCCCCTCGTCTTCCAGCTTGTTCAAGATGAACGCATCAACCGGATTGCGAACCCAACTGGAATCACCAACTGTCGGCGGCGTGTGCTTGATGGGCTTTTCGAATGGCCATCGCCAATCGGTCTGCTCGGCTTGCTCGGTCGGGCTGAGCGTCCGCACCCAGTCCTCGAGGCGTGCAATCTCAGTTTCACTGAGCTTTCCAACCAGTGGCATCCGGGGAGTCAGGTCTCCCCGCAGCACCTGGATGAGAGGACTCTTCTCAGGGTGACCGCCCACCACGGAGGGCCCATACTTGTTGCCGCCTCGAACAATGGAGTCAAGTGTAGCGACTGAGAAACCGCTTGACTTGATCTCCTCGGCGTGGCACTGACCACACCGGGCTGCCAGCAGAGGCCGAATGTCTTGCTCAAAATCGACCGGAGCCCCAGCCAGCAAGGGGATAGAAGTAACAGCCATGAGGCTCACGGAGAGCAGCGCGCACACAAAGAATTTCGCCAGGGTGGATTTATCCCTCTGAGCCACTTTCATTCTCGCCCCTCTTTGTATAGCAGTATAAGCGGGTGATTGTGACGGGGCAACATTATAAAAATGTCCGCATATATATTTAGACTGGTCCCACTTTGAGCTTCCCCTTCACCCGAAAACCTATGCCTGCTACCCTCGGATTCCCCTTAATGACGATGCTTTCGCTAGTTTCCGCATCCTGCACAACCGGGCTATCAAGCTTGGCATCGCAGACCCTACGAGCTATGTGTTTCCCGCGTGTGAACACAGGCGAATTGATCCCACAACGCCTCAAAGAAGCTGGCGGACTGCCTGGCGCTCTCTAACCAAGAAGGCGGGTCTGAAGGGCCTTAGATTCTACGACCTTAGGCACCAATGCATAACAGAGCTTGCTGAGCGGGGAGCTCCTGGCCAGACTATCATGGCTATTGCAGGGCACGTGTCGAGACGAATGCTTGAGCACTACTCACACATACGGTTAGAAGCAAAGAGGGAAGCGGTCAATTCCCTTACATCGGTACTTCCAGGTGGACTCCCAGAAACAACTAGATTGAGGCCTAACTGAGCTTCTATGTTGAAATCTGTGTTGAAATCGGGGCAAGAAGCGGTGCGATGGGCATTGCGTAAGTGCCTGAAAGTAATGGTAGGCCCGAGCGGGCTCGAACCGCTGACCTCTACCGTGTCAAGGTAGCGCTCTAACCAGGCTGAGCTACGGGCCTATCTCTTTCGATTGTAGCACTTAGCTGCCTTTTACACCCCATTTCCCTTCAATTTGACATCCCCTAGCTTGCCACCGATCATCACGCCAGAATCTTCTCGACGAGGTTTCCGTGGACGTCGGTGAGGCGGAAGTGTCGGCCTTGATACTTGAATGTGAGCTTCGTGTGGTCGACGCCCAAGCAGTGGAGCAGCGTGGCTTGCAGGTCGTGTACGTGCACGGGGTCTTGGGTGATGTTGTAGCAGTAGTCGTCGGTCTCGCCCAGAGACATGCCGGGTTTGATGCCGCCGCCCGCGAGCCACATAGTAAAGCAGCGCGGGTGGTGGTCGCGGCCGTAATCGTCGTCGGTCAGGCGGCCCTGGCAATAGACGGTCCGTCCGAACTCACCGCCCCAGACGAGGAGAGTGTCGTCCAGCATGCCGCGGTCTTTCAGATCCTGTACGAGAGCTGCCGACGCCTGGTCGGTGGCCTTACACTGTTGGAGGAGTCCCCGCGGAAGTTTGGTATGGTGATCCCAGCCGCGATGAAACAGTTGGATGAAGCGCACGCCACGCTCCGCCAGACGGCGGGCGAGCAGGCAGTTGGCGGCGAACGTGCCGGGCTTCTTTGTGTCCTCTCCATAAAGCTTGAAGATGTGGTCCGGCTCGTCGGAGAGATCGGTGAGCTCGGGCACGGAGCTTTGCATGCGAAAAGCCATCTCGTACTGCGCAATGCGGGTGGAAATCTCAGGGTCTCCGAATTCCTCAAGCTTTATCCGGTTGAGCTTGTTCAAGGCGTCGAGGAAGCGTCGCCGGTTGTCCTGCCCGAAGCCTGGAGGATTCGATAAATAAAGGACCGGATCGCCGACCGAGCGGAACTTGACGCCCTGATAACGGCTCGGCAGGAATCCGCTTCCCCACAGACGGTCGTAGAGCGGTTGGCCGCCTCCGCCTTGCGTGACCATCACCACAAAAGCCGGAAGATCCTCGCTTTCGCTTCCCAGCCCATAGGCCAGCCAAGCGCCTATGCTGGGCCGGCCGGCGATCTGCGCGCCCGTTTGGAAAAAGGTGATGGCCGGGTCGTGATTGATGGCTTCGGTGTGCATGGTTTTGATGAAGCACAGATCATCCACAATCTCCGCCGTGCGCGGCAACAACTCGCTCACCCAAGCCCCGGAATTGCCGTGCTGCGCGAATTGGAACTGGGAGGAAACCACCGGAAAGCTATCCTGCGTGGACGTCATCCCGGTCAGACGTTGACCCTTCCGAATCGAGTCGGGCAAGTCTTCTCCGCGCCGCTTGGCCAGCAAAGGCTTGTAGTCGAACAGCTCTATCTGCGAGGGCCCACCCGATTGGAACAGCCAGATCACGCGCTTGGCTTTCGGTGCGAAGTGAGGCACGCCGGGAAGCCCGGGATAGGGTCGTTCGGACGACGTGCTTGCGGCACCGAGGTTCTGACCCAGTAGGGACGCCAAGGCTGCCGTGCCGATCCCGGCAGCGTTCAACCCGAAGAAGTGGCGCCGCGTCATCAGAAGCTGATTTTCTTTCCAAGGATCCATGCCTCACTCCTTCGTGACGGTCTCGTCGAGATTTAGGATCAGGCTGGCCACAGCGGTGTAGGAAGCCAGCTCGGCGGGGTCGAGGGTCTTGTCGCGCTCGGATTCTCCTTCGCTGAGGAACTGTACCGCCGCTTCGGGGTCCTTAAGATAGCTGTCTTGGAAATGTTGGAAAGTGTCCAGGAGGATTTCGCTCTCCTGAGCCTTGATCGGACGTGCCGTCGCCAAGCGGAAGGCGTAGTCGATACGTTCGCGGGGATTCACACCGCCTTCCTTCATCATCCGCTCGGCCAGCTTGCGGGAAGCTTCCAAGTACGTGACATCGTTCATTAGGTTCAAGGCCTGCAAGGGCGTGTTGGTTCTCGTGGTACGTACCGTGCAGGTCTCTCGGTCGGGGGCATCAAAGGTCGTCATTGCAGGGGGCGCAACCGTCCGCTTCCAGTATGTATAGAGACTTCTGCGGTACAGGTTTTCACCCTTATCTGCTTGATAACTCAACCCTGCGTAGGAAAGTTCCTTCCAAAGCCCCGGCGGCTGATAAGGTTTCACCGATGGACCGCCGATTTCTTCCGTCAGCAGTCCCGATAAAGCAAGAGCCTGGTCCCGGATGACCTCGGCCGGCAGCCGAAACCGGGGACCACGGGCCAGCAGGCGATTCTCCGGGTCCTTCTCGACCAGTTCGGGTGTCACCTTGGAGGATTGCCGGTAGGTTGCGCTCATAACGATGGTCTTCAGAACCGCCTTGACGTTCCAGCCGCCTTCGATGAACTCGGTCGCGAGCCAGTCCAGAAGCTCCAAATGCAGGGGCCACTCACCTTGAGATCCGAAATCCTCCGCGGTTTTTACTAAGCCGACTCCGAACAACATCTGCCAAAACCGATTCACGGTTACACGCGCCGGAAGTGGATTCCCCGGATGAACCAGCCAGCGTGCAAATCCCAGGCGATTGTTGGGGTAATCCTTAGACAGCGAGGGAAGAACCCTCGGCACACCAGGGAGAACCTTCTCTCCGGGAGCGTCATAAGCGCCGCGCTTCAGGACGAACGTTTCGCGGGTTGTCTCCCTTTCCTTCATCACCATGACGGTGGGGATGCGCTTGAAATACTCTTCTCGCTCTTTTTGCAGCTCGACCCATTCCTGCCGAGCCTGCTGAATCGGCTCCGGGGCATAGCGATCCAAAAAGCAGAAAGCGAGCTTGTTGGCTTGCGCCCGGCTTCGAGTTTCGGGAGGCGTTGCGGCGATTTCCGGAATAGTCTCCACCAACGCGAGGACTTCCGCTTCTTCGGCCGACAGGGCTTTCTGGTAAACCCGGACGTCGTCGATGTGCCCACGAAACCGGTCTTTGGGTCCTTCGCCGGCGCCGATGCGAAACGGTCCCTTCGAGTCAACCGGCTCGAAAAGCTGGTCGAACAGCACCCTCAGCTTCTGGGCCTTACCGTTGAGGTAAATCCTGGTCCCTTCCGCCTTTCGCTTGCCGTCGTAAGTCATCAGCACATGGTGCCAGCGGTGCAGAGGCAGCGGTTGCTCGGTTTCCAGGCGCACGCCGACATCGGTCCACCGGAAAGTGAAGTGGAAACGGAGCTTGCTCTCCCTCAGGTGGAGACCATAGCCTTGGCCCTTGGCGACGTCCTCCACGCTCGACATGATGGCGCCGTTCGGGGCGGTGGGATAAATCCAGGCCGCCAAGCTGAAGGGGTCCATGTAATTGAAATTCGCAATTTGGCCGGCATCCACAAAGCGCTTGCCGTCAAAGGTCCCGGCGTGGCCCACCTTACCGCCCACAAAGAGGGGCTGCTCTTGCGGCCCTTCTCTCCAGGAAGGCTTTTTCTGATCCGCCCCATTTTTCTCTTCAGGATCGGTTTCCGGAGGGTATTCGCCGGAGGGAAAATTGCGAGTGTAGGCTCCGCTTTCCTCACGCAGGTTTCCATCGAGCGGGAAGTGCAGAACGAGTCTGTCTTGAACCGACCAATCGGGCGTCTCGGAGTCGCGCACCCATTTCTCCCAATCCCGTTGAGTCTTTCCCAACTCCTCCTGATGCGAGGCGTATCTCCGCTCCGCCGCGGCTATTTTCCGGTCAAGTTCGTTGAGTCTGGCTTCCTGTTCCGGGGTAGGCGCTTTGATATACGGTTCGTCGTTTCCAAAGTCGAAGACCAAGCCCCGTTCCGGAACGTTGTTGAAGTAGGCGAAGAGTCGATAGTAATCCTTCTGGGTGATGGGGTCGAATTTGTGATCGTGGCAGCGGGCGCAACCCACCGTCAGGCCCAGCCAAACCGTGGAGGTCGTCTCCACCCGATCGGCTACATACTCCACCCGAAATTCTTCGTCAATGAGGCCGCTTTCGGCGTTGGTTCGGTGATTCCGGTTGAAGGCCGTAGCAATAACCTGGTCCCGAGTAGCGTTGGGCAGCATGTCGCCCGCGATCTGTTCCACTGTGAACTGATCGAAGGGCATGTTGCGGTTGAAGGCGTTAATCACCCAGTCGCGCCAGCGCCACATATTCCGCAGGCCGTCATTCGAATAACCGTTGGTGTCGCCATAGCGCGCCGCATCCAGCCAGCGCACCGCCACTCGCTCACCGTATCGCGGAGACCGGAGGAGGCGGTCGACCACCCTTTCGTAAGCGTTACGGGAGTTGTCGTTCAAAAAAATATCGACCTCGGCGGGCGTCGGCGGCAGGCCGGTGAGATCGAGCGTCACCCGGCGAATCAGCGTGACTTGGTCGGCTTCCGGAGAAGGTTGGAGTCCTTCTCGCTCGAGCCGGCGGAGAACGAAGTAATCAATGGGGTTGCGGGGCCAGTCCTGGTTCTTGACGCGTGGGAGTTGCGAGCGTTTGGGCGGAGCGAACGACCAGTGGTTTTGCCATCTGGCACCCTGACCGATCCAGCGTCGGATCAGGTCGATTTCTCGATCAGATAGCCTGTCGTGACCGAGATAGGCAGGGGGCATGCGTACGGCCTCATTGTCGGAGGTAATCCGGCGAAGCACGACGCTCTTTTCGGGCTCGCCGCGCACAATGGCGAACCCCCCGCCGGCGAGCTCCGTAAAAGCTCCCTCCTCGGTATCAAACCGTAAGGAGGTCTTCCGGTTCGCCTCGTCGGGCCCGTGGCAGGCAAAGCAACGGTCGGAAAGGATCGGACGAATGTCGAGGTTGAATTCCGCCGGTTGGAGATTCGAATCCATACCTCCTGCGGTGCCTTGGGCAAAAAACATCGCTGCCATCACAACGGCAGCGACATCGCCACGCGGGGAAAAGGAGGGAAAATGCAACTTCATGACAATGTCCTACTCGCTATCGATTATAAGGCTCGGGATATTCTATCGCAAGTGGGCCCTGCACGTCCGCTTGGCCTGCCCGAGGACGTGCCCGGGTTTTCTGTACCGGGTGGAATGAGAGACAATCCACCGCAAGGGGGCATCTTGGAGGGTCCGCCCAGTCCCCGCCCGCGCCAAAAACCCGGTCTGCGGAAGAACCAATAGGCAAGGAAGCCGAAGATTGCTTGGAGGGTAAAGGCGAGAGCGAAATTCGCCGCTGTGCAAAGAATTCCTTGTTTTTCCAGTCCCTCGGCGACGCTTATCACCAGAGTCGGGCCAAGTGCGAAGACGGCGTGCGGGCCGATCTCGGGCGCCGCATGGCCAAGGCTCTGGAGTCGGCTGACGACTAGCCCGGCTGAAAGACTTCGAGCGATTCGCCGGACCTCGCCTTGAAGGCTGGAAACGGAAACCGCAGACACAGGCTTGGGTCACGCCACAGGTTGTATATGTGGGCGGAGAGTCTTGAGTTGGCCTATTTTAGGGCCAAGAGGACCAGTGTCAAAAGAGTGACGGCCAGGGCCGTTCCGCCGACGATCAAGCTGGTCTTGAGCTGAACGCGGATGCGGATGAGCAGTTCGGCAAGTCCTTGCAGCTCTTCGCCCAGCCGGGCGGTGAATTGGTTGTCCTCGTCGCGTTGCTGTTCCAGGCGGCAAAGGCGGGAGTTGAGCCAATCGATCTCGCTGGCTCCCGGCGGCGGTGAGGAAGGGTAAGCAGGTCCTGCCGTCCTGCCGGCGCCGCGTTTGCGCTGGGAAAACTCCCGCGCGAGTTTCGCCGCCTCCGACAGGCCGGCCAACACAGTCCACCACGGAATCCCCGGCATTCCCACCTCCTCAGATCATTGGCAATGAAATGAGCAATCACGTTGGATTCGATTCAGTAAAAAGAATTTTACGCTTCTCGGCGAACAGTGCTTCGTTTGCGCGCTCCGGTCCAAAGTGAGGGCCATGGGCGTTCCGGATGGTAGTGCGGTGTTTGTGCCGAACGTTTATTGAGCTTGTATATAAGTTCAAACTGGCTCGCTACTTTCATCGGATTCTCCTTGTTACAAATTCTCTTACGGACGGCTCATTTTCCTTGAGGAACTGCTCCGGTGTAGCATGAGAGAGTGTTGAACTGAATGTTCCTGAATATCCTAGGAGTATGTCATCGTCGAGAACATCAGTTATTAACGTTACATCCTGTCCTTTTGGAAAGGCAATGCCTACTCTTATTCCGCTTACTGAACGCTGCGCCCTAAATCCTTCAAACCAAATGGGTGTGGGGATGCCCAATGTTGAAATATAATCTGACTGACGGAACAGAAAGTGAGAATTAACCATCAAGTTGCAAGTTTTATTCCTGAAATACTTCACGATCTATTTTGACTCCCTTCTGCAAAGGGAAAGGTTGAGCCATGTTCCCTGGAAGCTGGAGTAGTCCAATGTATCATGAGGATAACTTTCGCTCCCTGCAAATCAAGTCGAGCGTGCACATGAAAATCGCATGTTTTTGGTTTTTTTGTGTGAAGCAGGAGATTGAGCTGTTCCCCTTTCTTCCATGCTAAGAATAATTCGATAATCGCCGCAATGATATTTTCCCAGTTTCATTTGATTATCTTATTACCTCCGGATGAGGTTGGAATTTGCAACCCATGTTTATTATCGCAAGATTAGCAGCTATGGACATAAAAATTACTCCCACAAAATAGGGGGCCGATTTTTGTTGATATTGAGCTACTTTCCCGTCGGCACCCAGTAGACTTCCTCTTTCATGGAATCTTTCTCAAAGCCATTTCTTTTCATGATGCCCTTGCTGTTTTCGATCATCTGCGGATTACCGCACAGGTAGGCGGTCGTATCGGCGGCAGTCAGGTTGAACTTGTCCAGATATTTCCGCAACACGTCTTCGACGCGCCCCACTTCGCCGTTCCAATCCTTGTCTTCCCAGGGGCGGCTCACCGTGCCGATGATCTCCAGCCAGTCGCAGCGGTCGGCGATTGTTTTCAACTCTTCGTAATGGCCGAACTCCCTGGAGCGGCTCGCCCCTTGCAGGATCACGAGCTTCGCGTTAGGGGCGTTGCCCTTCTTCTCTTCCATGTCCAATGTCCGCGCCATGCTGACGTAGGGCGCCAGGCCCGTAACCGTGCTGACCAAAAAGTGATTCTTGTGCCCGCTCTTGCGGTCCAGCGTGAAGCGGCCCTTACACCGCTTGCGCATCAGGCCTTCGTCCCCCACCTGTAACTTATAGAGCAGCGGGGTCAGCTCGCCCTCCGGCACCAGTTCGAGGAAGAATTCCAATTCGTCTTCGAACGGGCTGGAGACAATCGAGTAGGGGCGCTCAACGGCCTTATCGCCCCGATCCACCCCCAGCGTGGCATACTGGCCCGCCTCAAAGGTCATCTTCTCATCCGGCTTGATGCGGAAGGACCAGAGATCGTCGGTAATCTCCTTGCGGGACGTTATCTTGAACTTGTAATGCTTATCACCGGTGGCAGTCATTCGATTTTTATCCCCTTATTCTTACCTTACATGGCCTCTTTTGCGATCTCTTGGGGCGGCCATGCAGACAGATTCTGCCATTTTTGCTGAAGTTGTTCAATCCCCTAGGAAAAAAACTGGTCCCAAGGAAAAAAATGGAAGAAGAGGCAGGCGGCTCTTTGCCGTGACGCGTCTCAGTCACGGGAGCCGCCCTTTCGAGCGGCGAAAGAGGCGGCCAATTGCAGCGTGGCCAGCATGGCCACCGAGCCGACCATTTCGCTCATCGTGGGGATCAGCAGCGCCAGGGTCGAAGGCTGGATCATGCGCTGGTCCTGCGAGTCGGAGATCACCACCAGCTCGCACAAGGCGTTCTCCATTCGGTCAGCAAGGATGCGGAGCCGGTCGCGGAGCAGGGAACGGGAGCCGGAGAGCACCACCAGGGGATGAATCCTTTCCGGCAGCGAAGTCATCAGGCCTGCGGGAGGGTCCATCAGGTTGGAGACTTGAGTCTCAAGGCCTGCGAAGTCGCGGAGCGCGCTTGCCCAGTTCCAGGCCACCGGAAAGTAGAAGCCTCCGCCCAGCACCAGCAGCGTCCGCGCTTGGCGGAGCTTTTCGCCCAGCAGGCGGGCCGCGTCGCGCTTCTCGTGCAGGAGCGTATCCAAGTGCCGCGGAAGCTGCCGGAATTCCTCCTCCAATTCCTTAAATTCCGTTCGAGGTGGTTTCAGGATTTGGCCCGTGGTCAGAGCAAACAGGTTCAGCGCGGCCAGCTTTAGGACCGTGGAGGGGATCCCCGAGGGAGGGGGATTCTCGCCGCAGATCGGGATCAGCCCGTCGGCAAGGTCCTCCAGTTCTCCCTCGTGCTGCTCGGTGAGAACCCAGAGTCTGGCTCCTTGGCGCTTGGCTTTAAGAGCGGTGGAAATCATACCAGCCGGGTCGTCGGAACCGGGAATCAGCAGGACCGGCGTTCGCGGTTTGAGCGGCGCGCTGTAGCACTCCATCTCGCGCACCGTGCGGACCGTGACGGGCCATCCTAGAATTGTTTCAATCGCGTAGCGGCCCGCCAGCCCCAAAACGCGCGTCGAGGAATCACCCACAAGGTAGATGGGAAACTCCGTCCACTGGGCGCCGCGCACGATCTTTTCGACGGCGGGCCTTACCTCGGCGAGGGTTTCCTTGATGGCGCGCGGCAGGTCGAGGACCCCCTGCCGCAGAAGTTCGACTTTTTTTTTGGCATCCTTTTCGGCCACCGGGCCATCATACTGGAAAAGTGGGCGGCGTGTAGCACCCAATCGGCAGAATCGGGCGGAAAGCGCCGGGAGGACTAAGGTGAACTGCCCCAAGGCGCTGCGAAGGCCTCCGGTTGACACGAAGTTTCAGCGGGTGCTAAAAATAGAGTAGGATAGATTAGGTAGGATTATCCTCTCTCCTGTCGCCAGGAGCCTTCTTTCTCTTCTTCCGCGTGTGGTGGGCGTAGCTCAGCCTGGTAGAGCTCCAGATTGTGGTTCTGGATGTCGCGGGTTCGAACCCCGTCGCCCACCCCAAATTTCCTAGAAGTCATCTCATGAATCGTCTGCGGTGGGCTTCGTCAGGGCACGTTCGCCGCGGCGAATCAGCCGTGCCAAAAATGGGGCTATACCCAACGGCTTTAGCCGCTGAGAGGTTAGCTCTCCAACATCATAGGCCTGGGCTACGCCTAAGACAACGTCAATCTAGAGCAATGCCCGCAATGATTTTCCTTTGCCTGTGCGGGCGGTGAGCCAGTTGCCGACCGGTAAGCCCAGACGTCGAACGCCCTGACGCGCCGGATCTCAGCAGCCAGTTCAGGACTGAGCAACCCAGAGTCAGTGGCCTCGTAGGCCAGCCGGCGGACGGCTGCCGTCATACTGCAGCCGGAACACTCAGAGCACATAGGACACACGCGGCGACGGCCGTGATGAAATGAGGGAACCGTCGTCGGAGATTGCCGTTCATTTCCACCTCCGGTATCAACGGGGAATTTCGATTTTAACTTTCGCTCGGCTCAAGATCCTTCACCAGCTGCCCGCTCCTTGTCCCGACTTTGGTGAGAAATCCGGGTTAGGAGACCACCGGGGAGCGATGCAACTCAGAGAACAGATTCGTCAGGAGTGATGTTAGCGGGCAGCGCCCAGGAGCCGCATTCCGCAAGTCCTGCGTCATTGGGGAAGAAGTGTAGGGGTCTTTGACTACAAACCCAGGGCCACAGGACCATTCCCGTAAACGCGGAGTCCCTACTCCGGGAAATTCATGCGGAGGAGGAGGTCTTGGAAGCAGAGGGAGGGCCGTCAGGCGATGATTTCAGGAATCGCTCTACCGTGCACGTCCGTCAGCCGCATGTGGCGACCGTTGAAGAAATAGGTCAAGCGCGAGTGGTCGAGCCCCAGCAGGTGCAACAGCGTGGCGTGGATATCGTGGTAGGTGACGACGTTCTCGGTTGCCTTATATCCGAATTCGTCGGTTGCCCCGATCACCTGTCCCCCGGGGATTCCCGCGCCGGCCATCCAAACGGTCATAGCACCGGGATTGTGGTCCCGACCGACGCCCTGCTGCGAAATCGGCATCCGCCCGAACTCGGAATGCCAGAGGACAAGCGTTTCGTCGAGCAGGCCGCGCTGCTTGAGGTCCTGGATGAGCCCAGCGATGGGCTTATCGACTTCCCGGGCGTGCATGGTATGGTTTTCGTACAGATTGTGGTGAGCGTCCCAGGTGTTGGTGAGTTGATTTAAGATCGTGCCGTTATAGAGCTGGACGAATCGCACACCCCGCTCGATTAAGCGTCGGGCCAATAAGCACTGTTTCCCGAAGGGCTCGGTCACCGGGTCGTCCATTCCGTACAGCCGCTTGGTCGCCTCGCTCTCTCTCGAAAGATCCACAGCTTCGGGCGCACAGCCCTGCATCCTATAGGCTAGTTCGTAGGAGGCGATGCGCGCCGACAGCTCCGTACTGCCGGGGTACTGCTTGGCGTGCTCTTTGTTGAGCCATGCCAGATGATCAAGCTGCGCCCGCTGCTGTTCGGGTGCGACGGAGGCGGGCGGCTTGAGGTCCAGAATCGGATCGCCGGAGGCCCGAAACACCGTGCCCTGGTACGCTGCCGGCAAGAACCCGCTGCTCCAGTTCGCCGGACCGCCGAACGGGCCACCCCGGTAATCGTAGATCACCACGAATCCCGGTAAATTCTGGTTCTCGCTACCCAGTCCGTAGGTAACCCAGGAACTCACACTGGGATAGCCTATTAGCACCGACCCGGTGTTCCACTCATAATGCGCCACTACATGGTCATTTGAGCGTCCCTGTGCGGAGCGAATGAAAGCCAAATCATCGACCATTGAGCCGACGTGCGGAAACAGCTCGGAGACTTCGATTCCGGACTGCCCGTATTTTTTGAATTTGAAGGGACTTTTCATCAAAGGCCCGGGATATCCCTGCCGCACTCGGATGCGGCCTTTGCCAGACAGCGGTTGACCGTGGTATTTCGTCAGCATCGGCTTGGGATCGAAGGTGTCTACTTGGCTGACCCCGCCGCTCATGAAAAGGGAAATCACCGCCTTGGCACCGGGCTCGAAATGGGTTGGTCTGGGGGAAAGGGGGGATTGAATTTCGCCCGAGGCGGCACAGGGCGATGTGTCACTCCCTGGAGCGGCGGCAAGCAGGCCGTCGCTCGCGAGCAAGTGGGCCAGCGCCAAGCCGCTGATTCCTTCTCCTGCGTCGAATAGAAAATCGCGTCGGGAGATGAACCTTTTCCTTTTTGGGGCGCATCCGTAAAAGCGAGTTACAGACATGGCACCCTCCTAATTGATGTAGACGAATTCGTTGAGATTGAGAACGACGTGGCAAAAATCGGTAAGCGCCTCGAGTTCCGGATTCGAGTTTTCCTCCTGTTCCGCGTGGTACGACCTTTGCCGGCGGAGGAATGCAACGTTACGATCCAGTTCCTTGGGGTTTGGTTCGCGGCTCAAGGCGATCCGGTAGGCCGTTTTCACCTGGACCGCCCGTTCCCTGCCCGCTTGCGCCAACACACGCTCGGCAAAGTGTCTAGCCTGCTGAAGAACAAACTCATTGTTGAGCAGAGTCAACGCTTGGGTCGGCACCGTTGTTATCGTCCGGCGCTCACAGGTGATGTTGAGATTAGGCAAATCAAACACATCGAACATGGGATAACGCAGCCCTCGTTTCCAGTACGAATAGATACTGCGTCGCCACACTTCAGGGCCTTCCTGGGTCATTTCCCACTTTCCTTTGGTGAACGATTCGCGTACCTTTTCCGGAATCGGAGGGAAGAACGGCATTCCGCCTATCTTCAAGTTGAGGTTGCCGCTCGCGGTGAGAATAATGTCCCGGATTACCTCGCCCTCAAGCCTGCGCTGGCGATATCGCCAGAGATAAATATTTTCCGGATCGATTTTCGCATTGGCTTCCAGATAGTAACCGGACGACATCCGATAGGCCTGCGAGGTCATCATCAGCCGGTGCATATGCTTGATGCTCCAACCCTGACGCACAAACTCGGTCGCCAGCCAGTCCAGCAGTTCCGGATGCGTGGGCCGCTGGCCCATGCGGCCAAAGTTGCTGGGTGTGCTCACAATGCCGCGGCCAAAATGATGCTGCCAGATACGATTGACCATCACCCTCGCTGTCAGCGGATGGTCTTCCGAAATGATCCAGTCCGCCAGCGCGCGTCGACGACCGGTTGTGATATGGCCGTTTGACGGCAGGTGTGCTGTGGGCGGATTTTCCTGTGTGATTACCTGCAAAAATCCGGGCTGGACCTCGGGGCCCTTGTTACGATAGTCCCCGGTTGGCAAAAAGCGGGCCGGTGGTGGGATGAAGGGCTTGTCCGGGTGGGGCAGGAAAGTACCCTCAAAGTCGTACAATTCCCGGTCGCCCTTTCCGGGTACCACATTATCATTGGGCCCATCCGGGGAAAAACGGTAATCGCCGTCCCGGATGCCCATGGCTACGGGAGGCGGCTCGGGCATCTCCTTCTTAATTTCTTCGATCTGCTCTTTCAGCCTTTTGATTTCGGCTTGGACTTTGGTACTGAGCAGTTTACTTAACCCCCTTCCCTCTCCTCTGATCGAAAGTACCTGGGCTGCCAACAGTTGCTGGCCAGGGCTTCTTTCACCTTCCGGGGTGCGAACAGCGACCTGAATTTCTTCCGGGAATTTTGCGAGTGTCTTCTCAAAGGCGATCTTCATATAGGGCTTTTTAATTTCCTTAATATGCGCTTTGAGCGGTTGTACCTGTGCTTCGATGGCAGCTTTTCGTGCCTCATACGCGGCCACCTGCTCCGGCGGCGCCAGCAGGTGATCGTATTTCACAAACGGGAAGAAGATCGCCATCATGCGATAGTAGTCGAGCTGCTGAATGGGGTCGAACTTATGGTCGTGGCAGCGTGCACACTCGACGCTGAGGGCCATAAAGGTGCGGCTGGTCGTGGCGATCATGTCGTCCAGGTAGGTGTAGCGGTATTGCGGGTTGTCTTTTTCTTGAAACCCGACCGTCGCCCCGATACGATGGAAACCGGTGGCCGTGAGGCTATCGTAGGTGACTTTATCGAGCTCGTCGCCGGCCAACTGTTCCAGGATGAATTGGTCGTAAGGCTTGTCTTCGTTGAGTGCGCGGATCACATGGTCGCGATAACGCCAAGCGTTGGGGTAGTCGTAATCGTCCTCATAACCGCCGCTGTCCGCGTAACGAACTACGTCCAGCCAATGGCGTCCCCAACGTTCGCCATAGTGTGGAGAATCGAGCAGCCGGTCGATCAATTTTTCGAATGCATTTGCGGAATCGTCGTTGACAAACGCCGTCACTTCCCGAGGGGCCGGCAGCAGGCCGACCAAATCCAGGTAGGCTCGCCGCATCAGGGTACCCTTGTCGGCTTGCGGGGCGGGCTGGAGCCCCTTCTCCTGGAGTTTTTTCATCAGAAAGGCGTCGATGGGGTTCTCACTCCAGCGAGGGTCGTCCACCTCGGAGACCGGCCGGCGAACCGGAATCTTGAACGACCACCACGCGCGCTCGGCCGGGGTGATCTCCTTGGCGTAGGGGGCTTTTTCCGGAATGGGAAGGGAGACGGCATCTCGGGGTGCGGTCACGGCCGACAGGAACAATCCGGCAACTGCGGGAAGGATAAGGTTCGCGCTCACCCTGATCTTCAACTGGCGTTTCCCCCGAATGGTCCCCATGGGTACCTACGGTTCCTACCTGATGCAATTTTAGGTTTACATGCCCTTGCGGCCGGGCTCGGCGATTTCGGTAAGGCTTGTAATGCTCAGCCAATCCCCTCTAACAGGATTCCGCGTGCGTTCATGCTAGACCACAAAAAAAAGAAAGTCAACGCGATGTATTGTTTTGGCCGGGTCGACGACGTCAGTCTGCGAGTCCACCTCGCTTCCCGACGGTGCGATCACCGCGATACCTGCGATAATCGCGAATTTTAAGCGACCGGACATTAACAGGGTGGCCCCATGGCGATGGAGCCTCCTTTTTTTGGGGGTGGATAGTGTGGCGAAATCGGGACATGATAGAGTATCTCCTCGAAAAGTTTTCTGATCCTCAATGCGGGTCGGAGCGGAGGGGGTCAGTTCTGCCCGGCGGAGGTAACGTCGTAGCCACGCCCGAAGGAGCCTTCGAAGAGGGCCTGCGGCGTGCCTGCGCTGAAAGATTCTCCAGTCCGGACGGGGACAAACATCATCTGATTGCCCTTCCGATAGAACAACTCTCGGCCGTCGCGCGACCAGCGCGGAAAAGGAGGAGAGCGAGAAGTACCCGTCGAAACCTGCCACTTGCCGCCGGGGCCGGGGAACGGCCGCACGTACATTCCGTACTGGCCGGACTCGTTGGATACGTATGCGATCCAGCGGCCATCTGGAGAGAACATAGGCCCAAGTTCCGCGAAGCGCGTGCGGAGGAAGGGTTCCGGCTTCCGGTCACCCTCGAGGCGCAGTGTCCAGATATCATATCCCGTCTCAGGGTTCTGCTCGTAAAATGCCAACACTTCGCCGTCCGGCGACCAACGGGGCGGTGGTGGGATGTAGCACTTTTCCCCTTCGAATAGCCTACCCCGTCAACGCGATGGGAAGAATATCAAACCTGATAATTCTTCCACCGGCAGCGCGAAGGCCACGTAGGTTCCGCCGGAAGGTAAGCCCCTACCATCCTTGCCGCCCCCGGCGCCGATGACGACGAATTGCCGACCGTTAACTTCATAGGTCGCCGGGGTGGCATTGCCCGCCGCGGGCAGTGTGGTCTCCCATAGGAGTTCTCCGGTGGCTTTATCGAAGGCGCGGAACTTTCTGTCGTGGTTGGTGGCGCCAATGAAGAGAAGACCCCCGGCGGTCACAACCGGGCCGCCGTAGTTCTCACTGCCGGTATTGCGCATCCCCTTTTTGGCCAGCTCCGGAAACTCGCCGAAAGGAATCTTCCACAGGATCTCTCCCGTGTCCAGATTGATCGCGTTCAGAGTGCCCCAAGGAGGCTCGACGGCGGGGTAGCCATCCGGGTCGAGGAATCGGTTGTAGCCGTCGTGTTTATATTTGAGGTCCAGCGGGGTGGGGCCCGCCGCCTCGAATTCGGTATCCTCACCAAACAGGAGGTAGCGGGTGATTGCCCGGATGCCATGCGGGGGGAGGTGACCAAATGCGGGCATCCGGCCTCTTCCGCTGCGGGTGACCGCGATGATCTCGGTTCTCGTAAGCCTATCCCCAATCCCAACGAGCGAAGGAAATTCCGGGGGGCTGCCGCTCCCATCCTCTTTGTGGCAGCTCGCGCAGTTCCTCAGGTATAGATTTCGGCCGCTGGGCCGCTTACCGGTCGGCGGGCGCTCCACCAGCCTCAAAATCGAGGCCATTTCGTTGGAGTTCACGTAAAACAGGCCGGTCTCGGGATCGAAGGCTCCTCCGCCCCATTCCCCGCCCCCATCAAAGCCGGGAAACACTACCGTTCCCTCCAGGCTGGGGGGTGTAAACTGGCCCCCGCTACGCACCTTCCGGAATTGTTCCAATACCGCTTGGTGAGCTTTCGGCGTTCTGCGCGTCACCATGTCCTCGGTAAATCTCTGGCGTGCGAAGGGCGGCGGTTTGACGGGAAACGGTTGGCTCTCCGCCAGCACCTCCCCCTCCACATCCGTAGCCGGGACAGGGCGTTCTTCGATGGGAAAAAGAGGGTCCCCGGTATCCCGGTCGAACACCAAGACGTGGCCGGACTTCGTAATCTGCGCAACCGCGTCGACCAAGAGCCCATTACGCCTCACCGTGACGAGACTCGGAAGGGAGGGAAAATCGCGGTCCCACACGTCGTGCTTTACGGCCTGGAAGTGCCAGACTCGCTTGCCGGTATCGGCCTTGAGAGCGATCAACGAGTTGGCGAAAAGGTTGTCGCCGAGCCGGTTTGCCCCGTAAAAGTCGAAAGCGGCCGAGCCCGTCGGACAGAAGACCAAGCCCCTTTCGTGATCAATTGTCATTCCCGCCCAACTGTTCGCCCCGCCGATATACTTCCTGGCATCCGCGGGCCAAGTTTCGTAACCAAACTCACCCTGCTGAGGTATGGTATGGAAGCTCCAGCGAAGCTCCCCGGTGCGGACGTCGTAGGCCCGGATGTCGCCGGGAGGCGCCGGTAGGTCTTCGCTCAGGGTGCTCCCCATGATGATCAAGTCCTTGTCCTTATACACGACCCCGGGACTGGTGGCCGAGATGGAGACCCTTCGGGGATCACGTCCCAGCCCTTGCCGCAGATCGACGCGGCCGGAATTGCCGAAGCTCGGCACGATTTTGCCCGTTCCGCCGTCGAGGCCGTAGAGATAATTCCGGGCGGCGAAGTAGATCCGCTTCTCGTCGCCCTCCTCCCAATAGGTGACCCCGCGGTTGCGCAGCTTGCCGGTCACCTTCTCGCCCTCGAAGGGATTGAACCTCCAGCGAAGCTCGCCGGTCGCCGCGTCGAGCGCAATGACGCGGAGCTTCGGTGTGGTGGCGTAGAGCGTGTCCCCGACGACGATCGGGTTGCACTCCATCTCCGAGCCGGGGTACTCGTCGCCCGAGTCGTAGGTCCATGCGACCTCGAGCCGGGCGATGTTGTTGCGGTTGATCTGGTCGAGGGTGGAGTAGCGGATCGCGTCGGGCCCACCGCCGCGAACCTTCCAGTCGCGGTAGCCCTGAGAGGGGATCTCTCGTTCCTGTCTTGGGGACCAGGAAGCACTAAGAAGGACGAACGCCGCCAGGATCGATAAAACCAGGGTTGTTTTACGCAAGTAAGTTACAGCGGGAATTTCCATTTTCAACTTTACCTTTGCGCAAAATCATACGCCAGCGCCCCTCCTGCTACAAGCTCAAAGCACCATGCAGGGCAGCCCCGCGCAAGGGGGTGGGGTGTGGCACTTTTCCCCTTCGTATAGCCTACCCCCCCTCTATCAGGCTGACATCGGACAACAATACTGGGGGTCTCTCGAGATTTCATATGAAGAATCGCGCCACAACCGTATAGTGGTAGATGCACGAAAGGCCGGCGTGGAAAACATCTTGAAGAAGAAAGGCTGGAATGAGTACGTGATTCGGTGCCAGCGTGATCGCATCGTTCTAGAATTGAACGGGCTGAGGACTGCAGATTATCGAGAAACTGATCCCTCCATTGCACGCTCCGGCATCATTGCGTTACAACTTCACGGCAGTGGACTGCAGGAAATCCAATTCAAAAACATCCGGCTCAAGATACTCGGGAAATAGTTGGCCATGCTAGCGGCCCGATTTGAGTGTTGAGTCTCGAAATAGATGACCTGACCGAGAATGTCGTCAGCCGGGAATCGGTCTTGAAAAGCAGTTCCCTCGTTTCGCTGTTGTCAACCTCGGGCACTTTCGCTTTCTCCTTTTTCTTTATTCGTGGACTTTTTTAATTTCGAGGGGGTTTTTCGCAACAAAGGCGATGGCTTCATCGAAACGAAAGACCCCAGCATGGCATCCCAGAGCCCGAGTGCAGGCGGCGCCCATGGCGCTGGCGAAGCGCAGCGAGTTTTCTAGGGACCAGTTTTCGAGTACCCCAACTAAAAACCCCGCGCTGAAAGCGTCTCCGGCTCCGGATTCATCCACAGAATCGACCTGGAAAACACCCGCACGCATGACCCGATCTCCTTGCCTTACCAAGGTTCCCGCCTTGCCTTGTGTAATTACGACGGTGCACTTGGGGTTGAGCCGTGCGAGAATATTAGCCTGATCCATCGGGTCGTTCTGACCGGTCAAGGCGCGGGCCTCGTCAAGATTGGGAAGAAAAACATCTGTGTATGGCAGGACATCCTGAATATCCTTTATCGATACCGCATATCCAGCAGGAATAACCACATCCAATACCGTTATCAGTCCGCGTTTTTTTGCTTCGCGGAAAAGTTGAACTAGATGGTCAGGTCTAAAAGCTGGCATAGCAAGATATCCGCCTACGTAGAGAATACGTGCCTCCTCTGACGTGGCCATGTCAATGTCATCAAGGGAGAAGTCACCGTTTGCGCCCAAACAGTGGATATAGCGCCGATCCTGCCCTGGAACGTTGATAATGAAAGTACAGGAGGTCGGATGGCTTCGGCTTCTCGCAATCGCCGAGGCGGCAATTCCGAGCCGCTCCAGGTCCTGCAAGATAAAATCTCCGAAAAGGTCGTTTCCGACCTTCCCAACAACTCTCACCTTCCGTCCCAAACGCCGAAGGACGGCGGCCGTATTCGTCGCACAACCGCCGGCGCTTAGAACATACTTCTCCATAAGCTTCAATTCACCGGCGGGGGGTAGCGCATCGATGGGACTGGAAAAGACGTCAGCAACCAAAATGCCGGCGCAAACTACATCTGTTGTCATATCGAAATTATTTGTTCACCGATAGCGGGCCACCCAGCTCTTCTTCCCCTCGAAAAACAGTTCCGAGGTCCAAGGGCAGGGCCCTAGTAGGAGGAAACCAGTTCCTGTACTACCGTGACAATTCTCTCCACCGAAGGGACATAAAACTTTTCCATCACGGGTGCAAATGGGACGGGCGTGTCAGGAGCTGCAATCCGACGGATTGGAGCGTCCAGATAACCGATGCAGCTATCGGCAACTCGGGCGGCTACTTCCGCCCCCCAGCCACCCGTAAGGTTATCTTCCTCGACGATGACTAATTTTCGCGTCTTCTGCACCGATTCAAAGACTGTAGAATCATCGAAGGGAACAAGAGTTCGTACATCAATAATCTCTACTTCGATCCCAGACTCCGCAAGGATGCGCGCTGCTTGAATCGATCGATGGACCATCAAAAGACTCGCCACGATGGTCAGATCTCGTCCCGCCCGCACGATTTTGGCCTGCCCAAAGGGAATCAAGTATTCCTCCTCCGGTACATCCCCAAGAACCTCGACCCCGCCGGGCTCCTTCCTGGCGCCTTTGCTCCCGTAAAGGAGCTTGTGTTCGAAGAAAACCACCGGGTTTGGGTCTCGCACGGCCGTCTTCAAGAGACCTTTTGCATCGTAGGGATTGGAGGGGCAGGCCACTTTAAGGCCGGGCACGTGCATGAAAAAACTCTCCAGAGACTGCCCATGCTGAGCGCCACGCGTGGTAGCGCCCACCGGCGCACGCATCACCATGGGGACTTGGAGCTTGCCGCCCGACATGTAGCGAAGTTTCGCCGCATGATTTGCCAGCTGATCCATTGTGAGAAACAGAAAATCGCCATACTGCACGTCTGCCACAGGCCGCAACCCTCCGAGGGCCGCGCCAACAGCGACTCCGGCAATTGTGGCCTCGGAAATCGGTGTATCAAGGACTCGGTGGTGGCCAAACTCCTCGCTTAATCCCAGCGTGACGGTAAATGCGCCCCCAAATCCTCCTTCCACACCAATATCTTCTCCGAGTAGGATGACTCTTTCGTCGCGGCGCATTTCCTCGCTCAGCGCTTCTCGAAGCGCCTCGACCGTAGTGATTTTCCGCACTTTTGGTTTGGACTGCAGATCAATTTCCTTCTGCGAAGACGTCGACAAGGCAATCCTCCGGTAAGGGATTCGGACTTTCTTCGGCGAGCTGAACGGTCTCCTCTAGATCTTGTTCAATAGCCGATTTCGTTCCTGTAATGTCGTCCGGTTTCAAAAGGTCCTCCTCCAGCAGAGTTTTTTCATAAAGTGCTATGGGGTCTCTTTGCTTCCAGGCTGCAACCTCTTCGGTCGTCCGGTAGTGGCCTGGATCGCTACGCGAATGGCCTGCAAACCGGTAGGTTTCCAACTCCAAAAGGGTTGGCCCCAAACCCTCGCGAGCTCGGGCCGCCGCCCGCCTCATTCCCTCATAAACCACTTCCACGTCGTTACCGTCCACCGTCTCGCCGGGGATTCCATAGGCAGCCGCGCGGTCGCTTACCCGTTCGATTTTCATGGTCTGGCTGATCGATGTGGAAGCCCCATACTTGTTGTTTTCGCAAACAAAGATCACGGGCAGATCCCAGATGGAGGCCATGTTGATGGCCTCGTGAAAAGTTCCAATATTGGACGCAGCCTCGCCAAAGAAACACGCTACGACATTTTTCTTTTTCAAATACTGGAAGGCAAGTGCATAACCCGTCGCCAGGGGGATGCCGCCGCCCACGATGGCAATCGCCGGAAGCATTCCCACGGAAGGATCGCCAACGTGCATGGAACCGCCCTTTCCCTGACAGCAGCCCGTCGTTTTGGCGAACAGCTCCGCCATCAAACTTTTCACGGATACTCCGCGGGCAATCGCGTGCGAATGCGGACGATGCGTGCTCGTAATCATGTCCTTCTCTTCCAGAGCGGAGCAAACGCCCACCGCGCATGCCTCTTGTCCTTGAGATAGGTGGACCGTACCTGGGAGCCTGCCCTGTAAGAACAGATAGTACACTTGATCCTCAAACATGCGGCACAACAGCATGCGTCGGTACATGGCGAGTTTAAGGTTCTTGCTCAGCTTGGCCTTTGTCATAAGGTGTTCAAATGTTCCTGCATCCTTTCGAGAAATTTCGCCGCCGTGATACCATCGACGACACGGTGATCTGCAGAAAGCGTAAGACTGCAGACCTGTCCTACCCGATCCAATTTGGATGAAAAGACTATAGCCTCTCGGATCGCCCCGACGGCGAGGATGGCGGTACACTGCGGGGGAATGATCGCGGCAAATTGCTTGACACCATGCATTCCCAGATTCGAGATCGCTAAAAGTGGGACCCCCCGAGAAGATGCTTCCGCCATGCGACCCTCCCTGGCCATATCCAGATTCTTTCTCAGGCTGACCAGGTATTCCTCCCAGGGGAGGTTGCCAGGATCTGGAATGGGAACCAGTGCCAGTCCTGCTTCAACTGACACCACCAGTAACACATCGGCCGAGGACTTTTTTTCGTATTGGCCATTGTTATAACTGACATTCAGTCCGGGAACATCGCGAAGTGCTTTTGAAGCGGCTCGCACGAAAACATCGTTCGCACTGGCTGGTGCCTCCGAGTGATCTGCGTTCCAGTCTTTCCTCCACTGTTCAGCCATGGAGACGTTTATATCGACGGTCGCATAGAAATGCGGAATGGTCTGTTTGCTCTTGGTAACCAGGCTGGCCATTCCCGAAACCGGATTCGAATCGGAATGCTCCGCCCTGTAGCGTTCGACATCCTTGCGAGTAATCAGACCCCTAGGACCGGTCCCAACGACCCTCCTGAGATCAATACCGAGTTCCGAGGCCAACGACCTCGCACTGGGAGCTGCCGAAAATTCCGAAGCAAGGGTAGGGGGAGCGGATGGGGTGACCTGTGACGAGGGTACAGCGGGAGGGGGCACCGACTCTTTGATCGGATGTTCGTAGGTTTCTTCAGGGGTATCTGTAAAGATCGCAATGGGCGCACCGGCGCTGACGATCTGACCCTCGCCCGCCAGGATTTCGCGTAGATATCCACTACGATAGGCCTCCACCTCCATGGTCACCTTGTCCGTCTCGACCTCCATGAGATACTCCCCTTTTGACACCTTATCACTGGGCGTCTTCAACCACCTTAAAATTTTCCCTTCGCTCGTCGTCTGCCCGAGGTCGGGCATCATGATGGTGTGTGTCATTTGTGCGCTTTCAATCAGCGATCATCTTTTTACAGAGTACAGGGTATGGCTGGAAAACGGCAAGATTCAATCACCAAGGCTGCAGAAGAAAGGGTCTTTGCCCTCACTTTCGAATCCGACCTTTCTTAAAGCGCATCTGGGGCAGAAACACCTCAGTGGATTTCCGTCTAAGGACGTCGTCATAGCCCAGCACTGATGCAAGATCCTTCCCGCGGCGAATGTCGCGCCGGATTTCTTTCTCGATTTGACGCAGGTGCTCGGCCGCCTTTAATACCTTGGGCAAGCGCGCGGCTGGGATGATCACGACGCCGTCCTCATCACCAACTACCCAGTCGCCCGGACTCACGACCACTCCACCGCACTGAATCGGAACGTCGGTCTCTCCTGCATGTTCAGCCGTACCAGCATTTGGGACGATAGCGCGTGCAAAGACCGGGAAGCGCTCGCGCCGAATTCCTGCGACATCCCGGATCGCTCCGTCAATAACAACCCCTTCCAAACCCTTCAGACGTGCCGCCTCTGTGATGAGATGTCCCCAGAGCGCCGTATTAAGTTCCCCCTGTCCATTAATTACCAGTACCCGCCCCTTGGGGCACATTTCGACGGCCTTGCCGACCATTAGAATGTCAGCCGTATGAACACGCAGCGTCATCGCAGGTCCAGCCATTCGGCAATTCCCGGACCTGCATTTCATGTCGAAGTCCATGGCTCCGGTTTTCCCCAGAGCATCGGAGAGAAGAGCAGTTCCGAGAGCCAGCAGCCTTCTGCGCGTGGAAGTAATGGATGTCACTTGCTTGGCTGATTGTCTTGGCACATCATCACCTGAGCGGGGTTAATTGCTTTGTATTTCCCTTTATTGGCCGTAATCTCAAAGGATTCGGGGACGGAATCGATGCCAAACAATATATGAGTGATGACCGGCTTCAATCGGACACGTCTGGATGCAGCAAGCCGCACCGCCTGCTCCAGGTGACCCAGAGTGCTAATATCAGGAAACAAGAAGCGGAGGCTGCGCTCGCGAAGTACGTCGACATCCATCTGAAGGGGCTCGCCAAACCACGAAACGCCTACCAACTTGCCACCCGAACGGACAGCTTCCATGGCCTGCGCCAAAGTCTTCGCTCCGGAAAGTCCTTGTCTCGGACTGCCGCCGGCAGACTCGAAAACCACATCGGCGCCGACCCCATTCGTTAACTCACGGATGATCGCCACGGGATCAGAACGAGAGGCATCGATCACGTAATCGGCTCCAAGTTCCTTCGAGATCTGGCACGCCTCCTTCCGGACATCCACAGTGATCAACATCCCGGCGCCACTCACACGAGCAGCCTGCAGGCATTCCAGTCCCATACTGCCCTGGCCGAAGATGGCCACGGAATTACCGATACGGATTTCGGCAGTGTCGACCACCGCGAGGCTATCGCTCAGCGATTGGAGACAGGCAGCCTCGCTGTCAGATATCCGGTCGTCCACTTTCGCCAGCGCGATTTCCGGCAGCAAAGCAAACTCGCAGAAGCAGCCAGGCAGTTGGAAACCAATAATCGGACCTTTGCGACAGAGGTCGCTGCGTTCCGATGCGCATAACGGACAGTCACCACAGGGCAATTTAGCACGCGCTACCACCCGATCTCCAGGGTGAAACCGTGAAACCCCACTGCCAACTTCCACGATCCTGGCGCAGAATTCGTGCCCGAATAACTGCACCGGAGCTTCGTTCTCCAGTCGCCTCTTGATCTGCTCGTACGCCAGAGTTGGAATGCCACGGGCCAGTTGGGCTTCAGTAACACTGGGCTGAATACATAGGATTTTGGCAACTACGTGTCCCGGCTCACAGACCGGGCCAGGAATATCATCCAGCCGCATTTCGTTGAAGCCGTAGAAACGCCAAGCTTTCATTCAACTATCTCTCTAAAAGTTCTGAGGGCCTCAATCCCGAACCTGAAGCCGCCCTTCGTCTACAAACTTACCGAAACAAAGGTCAACAGAAGGGCGTTGAGAACAAGACAAAATACCGTTCGTAATCGCAAAAGCATTTCCCTCCGGTCCCGGAGGTAGCGAGAAGCCACCTCAAAGTCCTATTTCACATCCCAGTCATTTTGTTACTTCCGGCATCCTCTTAATCCGTGGATCGGTGAAGATGTCCGCCTCGTCCGTACTCCGCGTGGAGAACTCCGACACGATCGCCCCTTCCGGGCCGGCCTGGAACCAGTGCAAGGTGTCGGGGAACAAAGTGTACTGGTCGCCGGGTTCCAAGCAGATCTCCTGCCCTACCGTGTAATACGCTTCAGAACCCGCCGGCAGACTACAGGCCGGTGCACCACCATGAGTCCTCGGTACATAGAGATATACGGCGCCCCAACGACAACGAAATGTCTCCTCTTTACCCAAAGTCGATCCCACCGTCGGGTGCCGATGCTCTGGGCAAGTCTGGTGGGGGAACATTACGATTTCCTTTGCGCAAACCCGATCGGTGTTCACATAAGTGATGACTTGCAAGCCTGTTTTTTCCAGTTCTCCCAGTCCGAAGTCCGCTACCTCGAAACTTTCCCGCTCAGCAGGCGAGAGCACTATGTCGGCTTTCTTGAGCAGGTTGGAAGCTCTCCTAACCGCTTTCCGATATTCCTGATACGTAATCATCGGCAAATTCTCCTCGAGGGTGCGTATGGCTCGTAAGAGATGTTGATGTTGCCAACCTCTCAGGCTTAGTCTCTTCTAGCTTTACCCTCAGAACCAAAGGCTCGTATGAGTTCTTTGACCTTAAGCTTGACGGCCTCGCGTCCGGCCACAAGGATATCCTCAGTTCCTCCCATCCCTAGAAACAGATGCGGATTCTGGGGTTCCTGATACTTCGCTAATTTTTCTCGAACTGCGGCCAGGTAGGTCTGCTTTAGAGCTGTTCCAAAATTAACCTTAGCAATTCCCAGGTGGAGTACATCCCTGGCCTTTTCCAGGGGAAATCCTGTGCCCCCATGAATCACAAGGGGAATATTTACGGCGTCGTGAACTCTCCGAAGAGCTTCAAGATCAATGGAGGCCTTTCCGGTGGTAAGAATGTGAACGTTGCCGACGGAAACCCCGAGCGCGTCGATGCCCGTTTCCTCGACAAATGCTCTGGCAAATAGAGGATCCGTGATCTGGGCCTCGGATTCCGAGCCATTCTGGCCCATCGGCAGATGGCCGATTTGTGCCTCCACCGATACGTTTCTGGCGTGTGCCATCTGAACTACCTTCATGACCAGTTGCCGATACTTATCCAGGCTTAGGCGCTGGTTTTCGACCATCACAGTGTTGAAGCCCATATCGATGCCCTGCTGGATCTGCGCAAGGTCATCCGTTTCGTTCAACAAGAAGGCCACGGGCGCAGTTATGCTTTGCAACGCACGACCCATGCCGGTGTAATAGGACAGATCTTCGGGTCTTGATCGGCCCGGATGCATCAAGAAACCACCGTTGAATCCTGCAATGATCGGAGAACAGGTTTCTTCAGCGGCCCCCAAAACTCCCTGCAGCGATTCGAGATTCCACGCCTCGCAATAGCAAACGGCGTAACCGCCCTGTTTAGCATCGCTCAGCAACTGCGTCATTGGAACTAGTGGCATCCGCATTCCTCGTGCCTGCCGTGGTAGGATCACAACGACTCAAACCTCTATCAAAACAGAGGTCAATTTGAGCACTTCATCCTAGCATAGGGGTCTGCTAAAATAACAGGGCTGGAAACGGGGTTTCAAGCCGAAAAGACGGCTGCTCATTTGACGTTTTGATCGGATATCCCCATAATTTTCCATATGTTACGCACCGGCAATTTACGGCCGTGGCAGAAGTGGGAAAGCTCTGTGATTTATGAAGCTATTCCCGTCGGCGTGCTGTCCTGCAATTGCTCCATTCTGGGCGATGAAGAGACCGGCGAAGCCGTCGTCATCGACCCGGGCGACGACATCGAGCAGGTACGGGAAATTTTGGAGCGGCACAAACTCAAAGTGAAATTGCTCATCGCCACACGAAAGCCCAGGGGATCCTCCAACCCTTTCCCTGTCTCATTTCCGCTGAACCGCGACACTAAGACTGGGGGGAAATCAATCGTTGCAGATGAGTCTGTTCCCTCGCCAGCACCCGTGCCAGCGGAGACATCCGAGCCTCTTGCTCGCATTATTGTGGAAGAGGAAAATCCACATTCCGATCTCACCCTCATTTACCTCTACACTTGTGGCTGAATCTACGTAAAAATTGTAGTCGGTGGAGCAACCCGGGATTCGTATGGAAGCAAGGCTGCAAGAACAAACGTCGCAACGGAGAGGATCAAACTATGGCGAGACCCAGTAGTGTTTTCTGCACGAAGACATCCTGGCAAGGTCGGGGGGCCTATCTTATGGGGAATGACATGGTTCGTCTGCTCAGCTTGACTGGCGGCGGGCACATTTCAGATTTTCATTTTGATGAGTCCACCGGCTTACCTAGCCTGAATCCCCTCTGGGTTCCACCCTGGAAGACCATAGAACCTTATCGCTATCGGCAAGTAGTCCATGCCTCGCGATACGGTTCCCCCGTTGTCGGAAAACTGCTATCCGGCCTGACTGGCCACAATATTTGCCTTGATTACTTTGGTGAACCTTCAGAAGAAGAAGCTGGCTATGGGCTTTCACTCCATGGCGAAGCGCCCAGTCAAAAGTGGAAGAAAACCAAGCTGCGCGCGGGCAACAAACAAGTTGCCTTAACGCTGTCCACCACGCTGCCCGCCGCGGGCCTCAAGTTTAACAGGGAAATTAGACTGCGTGCCGGTGAATCAGTCGCCTATTTCAAGGAAACGGTTATGAACCAGCGACCGGCTGACCACTTGTTTCACTGGACGCAACACGTCACGTTTGGTCCCCCGTTTGTTTCACATCGGGATAGCATTGTAACTATTTCAGCAACGAAGGGAAAAACATTCCCCCACGGCTACGAAGGACACGCCTTGCTGGAATCGGCACGCGAGTTTCGGTGGCCCCATGCGCCCACGCCCACAGGAAAAACAGTCGACCTGACACGTCCATTTCCGCGGCGAGGCTTTGGATTCGTTGCAGGCATCTTGCTGGACCAAGCAAGAGATGTTGTGTTCATCGCGGTTCTGAACACTCGGGTTCGTCTCCTGATTGGTTACTGCTTCCGTCGTTGCGATTTCCCGTGGGTAACGGTTTGGCAGGAAAATCGAGCCATGGCCGACCCACCGTGGTTGGGACGATGCCAGGCGATGGGACTGGAATTTGGCACGACACCCTTCCCCACTGTGCGCCGTGAAGCTCTCGCCATGGGGCCTCTGTTTGGTACACCGACCCTCACACATGTACCCGCCAGGGGGAGGAAAACTGTCCGATATATAGCTTTTCTCTCGCATGTACCTTTAGGATTTGGCGCCGTAAGCAACATCACACTATCGGAGAAAAAAATCCTTGTCCGCGGCAGAGGACGGAAAGACCCTCTGTGTATCGCTGCCTCGGGGCTTGCTGAGACGGGTCTGATTACGTGATTTGCCGACTGTCAGAAGAGGGCCGATAGCCTGAGCTATGCCGGCAGTTTTGGGCTTGAGGCCCTCGGGATCAGGTGGCAAAAAGGCAACTCAGGAGTTGGAATTCATAACCCACGCATCGTAAGGAGCCGTTGGAAGTGAGCATCGGTTTTGGAATCCGGTGGTGAGACAACACCACAAACACAAACAATACTCGAAACGTGACGGTGGGCACCGTTAAAAAATCAATCGAGACCAGTTCCTGGATGTGATTATTCCGAAAGGCTTTCCAGGTCTGTGAGGGCGGCTTCCTGTGCTTAGGCACTAAGCGAGAAACGGTGCGTTCCGAGAATTTGATTCCCAGCTTGAGCAGTTCCCCATGAATGCGAGGGGCTCCCCACCTCCTTTTAGGGAATTATATACTAAAGTCCCAGGAGGGAACGTAATGGATAAAGCACCCTGTCAGCACTGCGACTGGCAAGGTGGCAAAAAGACTTACGCAAATCAGGTTTGCATGCCACTCAACGGGCGTGTTGTTGGTATAGACAAGTGTATTGACCTGACCCCCTCAAACCGGTCCAGTTCTAATGTTAGAGTTGGACCTGGAATAGGGAGGTCAGGATGGTCAAGAGGAAGCATTCGATCGTGACCTGCCCCCTTTAAACCGGTCCAGATTCAGAGTTAGGATTTCGGGCTCGGGGAAGGCACCGTCCGCGCTTTCCCCGTTGCGCTGGGTAGTTGAATTCGCGGACGCGTGAGTACAGAGACTTGAACATGACATCGAAGAAGACGCTGTATCTGGCCAATCCCTATGGTTTCTCCCTGCAGCAGCGCGCAGGGCCGTTGGGAGGGATTGTAGCGGCTCTGGAGGCGCTGGGAGCCGAAGTCTGGGAGCCGTTCGCGCGCAGCAACCAGATCGACCGCGCCCGACCGGGCTGGGCCTATGAGATCGGTCAGGCTGATCTGCGAGACGTGCGGCAGGCCGATGGATTGTTCGCCGTGGTCAACGGTTGTCCCCCGGACGAGGGAGTGATGGTGGAACTGGGCATGGCGATCGCCTGGGAGAAGCCGGTGTTCCTGTTCCGGGACGATTTTCGCCGCTGCACCGACAGCGAGGTCTATCCACTCAACCTGATGTTGTTTACGGGTCTGCCGGAGATGGGTTGGGAAGCCTACTGGTACGGTTCGGTTGAGGAGATCGCCGATCCCGGCAAGGCGCTCGTGCGATGGCTGAAGGACGGCGTGGTGCCTGCATCGCCACCGCCCAGGGGTCCGGAATAGAGCCAGGAGCCGGCGTCTGCATCCTGCGGAACGCCTCGACTGGTTCGATCAGTGAACCCTTGCCGTCTTCGTCCGTGTTGACTACGTCCTAACCCGGCATTTCCGTTTTGGCTGCGCCTCCTGCGCCCTAGGGTTTTCTTGGACACTTGATTGCGAGAGAGTTCTCGTTGAGGGGACGCCGCCGAGCCACGATGTTCTACAGGTCTTCGTCGCTCAGGGTGTCGTGGCGCAGCAGGCCAGGCCCGCCTCGCGTTGCGGAAGGGAAACCAGGGCCGACCGCTGCCGGCTTGTCAGAACGGTTCTCCGAGCCATGCTCGTTCGCTCGACGTCTGCAAGTGGAGTTGCCCCGATTTGGTGGACACCTAAGAATTTGGGAGAAAGGAGTCCACAATGGGAAGGAATCAATACTCGTACCCGCCTGAGTATCGGGCACGGATGGTGGAACTGGTCCGGGCCGGGAGGACACAGGAGGAACTGGGCCGAGAGTTCGAGCCGACAGCGCAGTCGATACGCAGCTGGGTCAATCAGGCGAACCTGGATGAGGGACGGCGAGCAGACGGGTTGACGAGTACAGAGCGAGAGGAGCTGCGCCGGCTGCGGCGAGAGAACCGGCAGCTGCAGCTGGAGCGGGAAATCCTGGCAAAAGCAACGGCCTGGTTCGCTCGGGAGACCGGCTCGGTGCCCGGAAAGTCTTCGAGCTCGTGAGCGAGCACCAGGAGAGCTATCCCATCGTCACGATGTGCCTAGTGCTGGGCGTTTCCCCCAGTGGGTACCATGCGTGGCGCCAGCGTCCGCCCTCGGCTCGAGCTGAGGAGGATGCGCAGTTGAGATCCCGGATCGAGAGGATACATGGCTGGAGTCGAGGCACCTATGGAGCGCCGAGGATCCGAGCCGAACTGGCGGATGAGGGCCAACGTGTTTCTCGCAAGCCAGTGGCGCGTCTGATGAAAGAGGCGGGAGTGCAAGGAGTGAGCCGACGCCGGCGAATTCGGACGACGCATCGGGAGCCTGGGTCTCGCCGAGCCCCGGATCGGGTGGATCGCAACGTTACGGCCCACCGGCCGGATCAGCTCTGGGTAGCCGATATCACCTACATCGAGACCTGGGCGGGGTTTTTGTATCTGGCCGTAGTGGTCGATGGCAACTCACTTGAGGACCGAGTAGGTGATCGATGCCCTGAACATGGCGATCTGGCGACGTCGGCCTGAAGGGGTCATTCACCCTTCGGACCAGGGATCGCAGTACACGTCCATCGAATTCGGCAAGCACTGCCGGAAGGCTGGAGTGAGCCTATCCATGGGCTCCCGGGGCGACTGTTACGACAACGCCTTGTGCGAGAGCTTCTTCGCCACGCTGGAGTGTGAACTCTTGGAGCGGTCTTCGTTTCGCACTCCCATCGAGGCCCGGATGGCTGTCTTCGACTTCGTGGAGGGTTTCTACAACCCCCACCGTCGGCATTCGTCTCTGGAGAACCACTCCCCAGCAAGCTACGAAAGGAGGTACGATCAGGCGTCAGCCGTTGTGGAAACTGACCAGGCCCTGGAAATCGCTGCGCGATTCCCACAGCCTCTTGGAAGCCGCTACGCGGCTCCCACAGTTCCCGCAACGCCTACTGTGACTAGTTGAAAAACTCCAACGAGAAACTGTCCACTGAAACGGGGCAAGCCCAGATGACGTTGCGGTTCATCGTGACTCGCATCCTGCGAGAGCTTATCGATCTGGCCGAACGTGACGGCGTCGTGGTCGGCCGGGACCAGGTGCCCGTTGGAGAGGAGGCCCCGGCATGACGACCGCAGAGGCTCAGGCCAAGACCATCGACGGACGTGCCCGCACCGTCCGCGAACTGCTCGACAAGGCCAAATACGCCATCTGACTTCTACCAGCGTGAGTACGCCTGGCAGGAGCGGCAGGTCCGCGAGCTGATCGATGATCTGACGGGGAAGTTCCTGGACTCGTACGAGTCCGGCCACTCGCGCCACGAGGTCGAGGGATACGGCCACTATTTCCTCGGTTCCATTGTTGACCTGACCCCCTCAAACCGGTCCAGTTCTAATGTTAGAGTTGGACCTGGAATAGGGAGGTCAGGATGGTCAAGAGGAAGCATTCGATCGAACAGATTATCGGTAAACTTCGAGAGACCGAAGTGGAACTTGCCCAGGGTCGCAGCGTAGCCGAGGTGTGCCGGTCGTTGGGGGTGACCGAGCAGACCTATTACCGCTGGCGAAAGGAGTAGGGCGGTCTAAAGATGGATCAGGCCAAGCGGTTGAAGGTCCTCGAGCAGGAGAACACTCGCTTGAGGAGGGCGGTTGCAGACCTGACCTTGGACAAGCAGATTCTGCAGGAGGTCACAAGGGGAAACGGCTAAGCCCGGCGCGTCGCCGGCAGTGGGCGGCGCATGTCTGTAAGGCGTTGGGTGTCTCGGAACGCCGGGCTTGTCGAGTGCTCAGCCAACCCCGGTCCACCCAGCGCCATCGATGCATCGCTGCTCCCGACGAGGATGCCCTGACGAGGGCCATCGTCACCCTGGCCGGTCGGTTTGGTCGCTATGGCTATCGTCAGGGCATCAATGCTAAACTTGCCCCATCAGCATCGGTGCCAACTGTCTCTTAGCCGAGGACTCAAAATGTCTCACTTTCGCTGAAGACGTACAGGAGAGCTAGCTAAATCCAGGGCAACACAGGCACCTGCTAAAGGTACTTTCTGGCACATACAGTCTAAAAGAATGATATTTAACCGTGAGGGAAAAAGATGAAGAGAACGGCCGTGTTCTTACTGATCCTGATACTTGCCAAAACGGATCCATTGGCTCAGGAGACTGGCACCAGGCCTTTAAGCAACCCAGGTGACTACAAATCTGACAGTCACTTCCATTTACTTGATTTCCTGCAAAACGGAGAGTTTCTGAATACGGATGGCAAATTTCCGGGTACAGAATGGGGTCTGGCCGAGAGCGGGCGTTATTCGACGCTTCCCTTTGGAGAGAGAGGGAGAAGAATTGAAGCATTGCTTCGGGGAATGGAAGCGGCGAGAGTCGAGCACATCATGGTGTCAGGTATGCCGTTCATCAAGAAGTGGTCGGAGAATGAACCGTTCATGAGACCCAAGTATTACCTCGATAGCAGTTCAAGAGTAAAGCGTGCGCGCGATACCGACATCGCTGTTGCCTCCGCCCTTCTCGACTATCAGAGAAAATATGCGAACGACCCTACCCGGCTGGCGGAACTTCGAAAGATACACCCGTTCATCACGGGTTTTGATGGGACTGATCTTGGGGCGGTTGATCTCATCGTGAAACGGATCAAGGAGTTCCCTGGAATCTGGCAAGGGATAGGCGAGGTGATGTCGCGCCATGATGATCTCACGAACCTGACGACCGGAGAAAGACCCCGTGCCGACCACCCGGCACTTGTGCGTGTCTGCCAGTTTGCCGGGAAACATTTTCTTCCGGTAAGCATTCATCACAACATCGCCCCGATCTCTAGAAATCCGAGTGAAATTAAGGCACCACTCTATCTGGACGAGCTGGTCGACCTGTTTCGTCACTGTCGTTGGCAGGAGGATGACGGGAATTACACGACTCGGTTTATCTGGTGCCATGCGGGCATCAGCAGACGAGTCCAGATCGAAAATCTCCCATTCTGGCTAGAAGAGGTTCTCAAAGATTCGGGACATCAAGTCTACATCGATCTTTCGTGGGTTGTCTTGGACGATTACATATACAAGGACCTGGATCGGTGGGTCCAATTGATAAAGCAGTACCCAGAGCGATTCATGATTGGATCGGATGCGGTCGGTGGTGCCAGTAAGCTCAAACAAGAGTTCGACCGCTTTGACCTGCTGTTGTCAAAGTTGCCCTCGGATATCAAAGTCAAGGTTGCTCATGACAACTTCGCCGATCTGATGCAAGAAATGGCGGTGATGAGGGCGAAGGCAGGACTGGGAGAAGAGGGGATCGTACTGGATTACAAATATGAGTTCTCGGAGTATGCCAATACTGGACGATTGTCCAAATCGGAGTCTTTTACCCATACCAGAGAGAAACCGGAATAGACCTGATTAAGATCCATTCCCCGATAGAGATAGGCTGGGGCAGGTTTGGTATTTCATGAGACTATGCGCTTCTATGTGGAGGGCATCGACCTTGACCACCGCCGGATCGCCCCCAAGACGAGAAAGCCATCGTTGGTTGCAAGCTTATCCCGATCCATCCGGGCGACTGCGAAACCGTTGTCGCCGGCGATGCTGAGCCACATGTACGCAAGCACGAAATCCTTGCGGACCCCACGCCCCTCGGCGTACATGACCCCGAGTTTGAACTGCGCAGCAACGTCGCCCTGCTGGGCAGCTTGACGGACCGCGTCAAGATTCTCCTGTGCCAGGAATACCGCGCCGGCGAGGGCGCCCAACACGATCACCAGCGGGACCCTCTGGTGATCGGGCAGCGCCCGAAAAGACGCCTCAAGCCGTGCGTGTTCGTCGCCGCACGTGCTTTCTGCGGGAATAGTGTCCGCGCAAACGTTATTTCTCCATCGTTGGTGTCGATCTCGCTGAACAGCCGCCAGCGTCCCCGGAAACAGGTCAGGTGGTTGAGCCAGAGATTCGCCGATCACCGTTGTCAGCCATCCACCGATGGCCGGGTTGTTCCCGATCGTGTCGAACCGTTCGAACGCTCTCAAGAACACCGTTTGGGCAACTCCTCCGCGTTGGACCGGCTGCCCAACAGGCGGAGCGCGGTGGCGAAGACACGATCCTGGTACTTCCGGACAAACGCCTCAAACTGGGAGACATCGGTCATAGTTCGCAGGTCGTCTGCTCGATGTCATCACTCTATTTAACCCATGGAGGGTGAGAAAAGTTTCAGGAAGATACGGAAGTCGTGGGTCCAACCAAGTAAAGCGATCTCCGGCCGCAGATGCAGCTGTGGTGAGGAGTATGTCGCCTAGACTCCAGGGCAATAGCAACAATCGGCGATCAGGAGATGTCGCTGGCGAATTACTAATAAGGCCCTCAAAGAGGGCCTTCTGGAGAAACGGAAGCGCATCCTTGATCAGCCGGATGGCTGCTATTCATTCGGACCGCGATGCGCGGTGGCGTCCTGGTCGACCCAGTCTTCCTCTTCATAGGTCATGCCGTGGCGACCGGGAACCTTTCGGGTGGGACCGGGCTTGTAGCTGGAACAGGACAGAGGTCCGTAACAGAAGGTTTCCGTCCTGTAGCGCCGTCGGTCGGGGTTCCATTGGTCGATGATCATTTCCACAGCCATGGCACAGCCCCAGATACAGCTATTACATTTGGAATCGTAGGTCGTTACCGCCAGGCGCCGATGCCAGCGCTCGCGATAGGCGGGCAACGGGGGAAGCACTCCATGCCATGGTGCCGCTAAGGCCTGCTCTTCTCCACGCCGGATCAGTTTCAGTTTGCTGACTCTATAGATGTCGGCGGTTTCGAGTCGCGGACCCGCAACCCGATGCCCCAGCCCCTCGACGCGGTCACCCATTCGGAATTGGTGTTTGGCGTGGGTTCCGGAGCCAATACCGACTCGAAATTCAGCAGAAACTCCGCCGACTGTTCCCTCGATCCGCAACAGGTAACCCAGATAAGTGTGGCTCCGTTCATCGAAAGAACGGGTCAGGCGAATTCGAGGTTGGACCGAAGTGACAGCCCCAGACCAGGCAATCTTTTCGTTCATCGACAGTTCGTTCGAGTTTTCAAAGTTTGGTGATCCGGAGTCAGGCGGCAATGGGCGTTTGATATAAACCTCCACAATGTCGTCGCCATCGGTAGAAGCCGAAGCTCAGAGGGACCTTCGGGCCGGACGTCTCCTGCGGCGTACATCCTGCACGTGCTGAATGCGTCCGATGGTGGTTGTAGTAGTCTTGGAAATCGAGCAGCTTGTTCTCCAGGTCCGCCGTGGTCCAGAACAACATGCGATCCAAATACTCGCGTCGAATCGTGCCGATCAGCCGTTCCACAAAGGGATGGGACAGGGGAACATAGGGAACGATCTTGATTTTGGTCACCTCCAGGATCCGCAGATTGGCTTGCCACTGCCCAAACCGATAAAGTGGATCATGGTCGGAGCTGAGGTACTTTGGCATCCAGGGTTGCCATCGAATGGCGCGGTTGAACATCCGGCAAAGTGCGACTCCATTGACGGTTCCGGCGTGGACGCCGAACCCAATGATCCGGCGAGTGTATTGATCCATGACGACCAAGACCCAGTGGGTCCGCAATGTGGCCGATTCGCACCGGAACAAATCTAGACTCCAGAGGCTGTCTTTCAGGTGTCCAATGAAGGTCAACCAGGATGGACCACCGGAGTTCTTAGCCGGCCGATAGTGGCTGGCGAGAATCCTTCGAACAACGTCTTTGTCGATGGGGATGTCGAAAGCCAAGGCAATCTGCTGAGCGATTCGCGGGCAACCCCAGGTGGGATTGCGCTGCTTCATCTGGACAACAGCGTCGATGAGTTCTTTGTTGGGTCCGTTTGGTCCGGGCTTACGCCGGTGCTTGGATGAAAAGAGCAGGCGATATTTTCGGTTCCTCAGAGCCCGGTGGAGGCCCAAAAGAGTCGAAGGCTTCAGCACGATTGCTGAACGAATCAGGCGGGCGGGGCGAATGAAGAGAGCACACAAACCGGCGACAAGGCGATCTGAGGTGCGTAGATTGGGTGACCGCTGCCGCAAACGATGGAGGATCAGAAGTTGTTGCTTGACAAGAACGGACTCAGCGACCACAGAACGGATGCCACCCGGACCTGCAAGTCGGGCAAGAGTAACGATTAAATGAACGAAAAGGATGACAAGATCACGCATCTTGGCATTCTATCAAATCTTGAAAACGGCAGAAAATTGGCCCGTTTTAGCAATTCGCCAGGGACAAGTTCCCGATTACCTTCGCTCGGATAATGGGTCCGAGTTCACAGCACGGTTGGTTCGGAACTGGCTGGAGCGGGTAGGGGTAAAGACCTTGTTCATCGAGCCGGGGAGCCCATGGGAAAACGGGTATGTAGAATCGTTGAACGGGAAGTTTCGAGACGAGTTTCTGAATGGAGAGATCTTCTCCGGAATTTCCATTTTGAGCTTCCCCTTCACCCGAAAACCTATGCCTGCTACCCTGTCGTGTCAACCGCAAACAGCTCTGGCCTCTTTGAGGTGGTTGTGCGGCACATTTTGGCTGTTCCTCGGAGTCGCTGTGCGGGTTCCGCCTGCCCAGCCTGCCTCGCCGCTGACACTTATCCGGCCCGACCACTTCTGAGCACCTAAAATTACCCTCTCTCCTGGGTCGCTAGCCGTCTGGCAGCGGCAGTGCCGAGATCGTTCGCAGCATGCTGCTGAACAGCCTCCGGCTCAAGTGCCCTTCGGCCAGCAAAAGCCAGTAATATCGCGCATGTTTCACCAGCCGTCCTCCCGTTTTCACCAACCGCTGCTGCAAGCTCGTCAGCGATCAGTTCCCGATTCTCTGTGGCAGCACCAGTCGCTGCCAGAGGTTGCCGAGATTATAGGCAATGATGGTGAGCCACAGCCGGACCCCGTTCGACCGGAACCGGTGACAACTGAGCCGCGTCATCTTCACTGCTTGCTTTCCTTCTTTGATCCACTGCTCCGCTGTCCCCCGCTTGTTGTAAAACCGCACCACCGCCCGACTTGGAAGCGTCAAGTTCGTCACAATGAATCTTACTCGCGGGAACAGTTCCCCTGGGTGATGCTCCACCTTGGCCACCACCCTGCGTGCTGTCTTCCAACTGGCCGCTTGGTATAGAAAGCCCTTGAACTCCACCAACGGCTTCTTGCTGGGTCTCCCCACCGGCCGAGTCAGCAACTCCTCAATGTCCCGCTGTAGGCTGTCGTTAGCCGGTCGCGTTCTACCGTTCGACAGCGAGGCGGCGCGCTCCTATGCGGGGGTCGCGCTCAATGCCAGACCATCCGCCTGAAGCTTCTCAAGATCGGCGCTCGCATCCGCCTGACGGTCCGCAACGTCTGGATCTCGATGTCAGAGGCCTATCCCTACGCCGAAGTCTTTGCGACCATCCTTCGCAACCTGCAGTCGATTCCTCTGCGGTGCTGACACAGGACCCCGATCCACGGCTCCAGAATAGACTTGTTTCTTTCTCCGACGGAGAGCTCTGCCTGACTACCTTATCCAGGCCTCCTTCAGACCCCAGAAACAAACCCACTCATGGCCAGCGACACCCTGATTGCCCCCATCCGTGCCTTACCGGAACCCAGACTCTCCCAACGCCCACTCTTCCGCACGAAAACGCGCTTCATTCACGATTGGTGAAATATGCGGGCTAGGCTCAGGAACGAAAACACGGCGTGCAGTTGGGACAGCCGGTCGAACTCGCGCAGGCCAGGCGTGGCACAATCTGAGTGGCTTCACACCTTGATTTACGGCAAGGTGCATCGGCGCGGAAAGTCTATTACAATAGATTCCATCGATTGAAGCGAGCGAAGAGAGGGGCTGTTTTGGCAGACCGCGGACACTGGGGATCACGATTCGGATTTGTCCTGGCTGCAGCCGGTTCAGCGGTGGGGCTGGGAAACATCTGGAAGTTCCCCTACATTACCGGCGTCAACGGAGGCGGCGCATTTGTTCTGGTTTATCTGGCCTGTGTCGTGCTCGTGGGCTTGCCCGTGATGATCGCTGAAATACTGATGGGGCGGGCTACCCAGAAGTCCCCTGTCGGTGCCCCTAAAGAACTCGGTGCGGGACTCTGGGTTGCATTCGGATGGCTGGGCGTTGCGGCTGCTTTCGTCATCCTTTCCTACTACAGCATTGTCGCCGGCTGGGCGCTTCACTACACCTATCTGTCACTGACGGGACAGATTGTCGGCCTCGGTCCGGAAGCAGCCGGGCCGGTATTCGGCGATCTGTTCATGTCGAACGGACTGAATCTTTTTTGGCACGTGGTCTTCATGGCAATCACGGTCGGCGTGGTTTGGGGAGGTATTCGTAAAGGCATCGAGCGCTGGGCGCGGATATTGATGCCGACCCTGCTCGCATTTATGGTCATTCTGCTCGTGAACTCCTTCACGATGGAAGGATTCAGCGAGGCCGCAGACTTTGTATTCGGCTTCCACAGCGAAAACCTGACGGCGGCCGGCGTACTGGAAGCTCTGGGACACGCGTTCTTCACGCTGAGCATCGGAATGGGTGCGATGCTGACCTACGGGAGTTACCTCAAGAACGATGACGACATCGTGTCGGCAGCGATCACCGTTTCTGTTCTGGATGCAGTGATCGCTTTGTTGGCCTGCATGGTTCTGTTTCCCATCATTTTTACTTTCGGTCTGGAGCCAGGCCAGGGCCCCGGTCTCGTATTCGTGAGCATGCCGATCGCTCTGAGCCAAATGGGTGCGGGCACGTTCTTCTCTGTGGTGTTTTTCGCGCTGCTGTTTTTTGCGGCACTGACGAGTGCTATCTCACTACTGGAAGTGGCGGTGTCGTATCTGATCGACGAAAAAGGATGGGTGAGGCACCGGGCTGTGTTGCTGTGCGGAGGGATCATCGCAGGGGTGGGCATTCCGTCGGCACTCAGCGGGGGCACTGCTCTTTTCGGTGAATCGTTTGCCGGCGTATTCGGACGAAACTGGTTTGATACGTTCGACTATCTGGCGACGAACTGGATCTTGCCTTTGGGTGGATTGGGCATGGCCGTCTTTACAGCCTGGCGTCTTGACGATGCGATCCGCCGCCGGGAATTCCTCGCAGGCAGCAAACTGGCCTTTTTTTACAAAACCTGGCTGTTGCTGCTGAAGTTCGTCGTTCCTATCGGAATTGTCCTGGTGTTCCTGCACGCGATCGGAGTTATTTGAGAGGCTTTCGCGCGATGATTATAGTGAAATGCCTGGGTTTTTTGAATGTCCATAAGAGTTTCCGTTCTGGGCAGTGGAAGCCGGGGTAACGCGACGTTCATCCGGACCGACAAGGTACGCCTGTTGATCGACTGCGGGCTCGGTCCCCGGACGCTGGCGAACCGCCTCAGGACCATCGGTGAGGACCCGGATCAAATCGATGTAGTGCTGATAACCCACGAGCACACCGACCACGTGGGGGGTCTTGAATCGATGGTGAAGAAATATTCGCTCGACGTGTTCATGTCCGGCGGCACGATGGACGGCAGCCGCGCGGACAGTTTCGACATGAACAGGTCGGGCATTGTCCCAATTGTTCCCGGACAGAGCTTTACTGTTGGGGATGACCTGACCGGCGTTTTTTGTACCACCTGAAGTGAGAGAGAATCTCATCCAGGAGGAAAACAGGTCATGTCGATCAGGAAATACAAGACGGAACAGGGAACAGATTGTAACGGTGCTGCGACAGATCGAAGTGCAGATGGCAAACAGGAAGACGGGTCCGCAAGCGTGCAAGGAAACCGGAATCCACACCCAGCCCTAATCGGCGAGCATCCGCTCAAAGCATTTTGTTCGCCCGGTGGCTTCCATCCCGATGCGCGCCGGAGCCTGAAGTGCTGCATGAGACTGGTGGGCTTCGCCAGTCCCATGATCCAGTCGACGATTTAATACCTCGCCTGTCACAGAATCAACCATTGCTATCTGCTGAAAACGTGTGTGAAAATCGCATCCGATTAGGTGCATCGCTCAGCTCCTTCCTTCCGGGCTGTGATTGTTCCATCACGACCCAATCTACTCGGTCTCAAGAAGCCAACGCCTTCATCTAATTACTCGCAGGAATAGGTACAAAATATCGGCCTATTTTTACCGACTGCGATCGGGGCTATATGGTTGTCGTCCCTTGGAAACGGGCCGGTGCCATCAAGCGCATGTCGGCCAGCGAGCTACTGTAAGCGAATACGAGTGCGAGTTGAAGACATTGGCGATATGCGCCTACTGTGGAAAGAGGCCCGCAACGGATTCGGAGCATGTGTTTCCGCGGAACTTGTATCCAACATCCGAGGCTCATTCACGTGTTCAGCGACTGACGATCCCATCCTGTAACATCTGCAACAACGGCTTCGCGGATGACGAAGTTCACTTCCGTAAAGTCGAATGAAAGCCGCAAGGAACTGTGGGAGACATCGATCCGCCGCAGCTTCGAAGGACCGGATGCGGCCCGTCGGATTCGAGATCTCCGGCAACTCTTGGAGACCGTTACTGTCGACGGAAGATCTCGGTACATGGTGGATCTAAGGTAAGCTCCAGTACCTGGATAATGTGGTTTATCTGATGCCAAAACGGAAGGCCAATAAACCGAAGCGCGGGCGGCCCGTCAAGCTGACCATGCCGCCTCCCATCCCAGACACGCCAGAGAACATCGCCAGGACCTTGAAGGGGCCGCCGAAGCCTAAGAGCCAGTGGCGCTACCTGAAAAAATAGGCTCCGCTATTGATCAATAAGAAAGCGCCTCGTGGCATCTGATATTTGTGTAGCAGAGAATCCTTTGTCACGCATGGACAGTAAGATGCAGGTTGCATCTGCCAAACGATCAAAGCTAGTTAAGCCCGCATTTTCAATTTGATTCAGGCCTCCCGACCTTCCAGCGGCCTTCAGCGTCTTTATTGGTAGGGGTTCAAGACTAATCAGGACGCCGAGGAGGCCAACACCCGATGGGTGAAAAGCAGAGAAAGCCGTTCCAGCTAACTTTCAACGGATTATTGAAGGTCGATTTCCATGGATCGCGCGTCACTTCCGACGGTGGCTTAATCCTAGTTCGGGAGTTGATGACCTGACCCCCTCAAACCGGTCCAGTTCTAATGTTAGAGTTGGACCTGGAATAGGGAGGTCAGGATGGTCAAGAGGAAGCATTCGATCGAACAGATTATCGGTAAACTTCGAGAGACCGAAGTGGAACTTGCCCAGGGTCGCAGCGTAGCCGAGGTGTGCCGGTCGTTGGGGGTGACCGAGCAGACCTATTACCGCTGGCGAAAGGAGTACGGCGGTCTAAAGATGGATCAGGCCAAGCGGTTGAAGGTCCTCGAGCAGGAGAACACTCGCTTGAGGAGGGCGGTTGCAGACCTGACCTTGGACAAGCAGATTCTGCAGGAGGTCACAAGGGGAAACGGCTAAGCCCGGCGCGTCGCCGGCAGTGGGCGGCGCATGTCTGTAAGGCGTTGGGTGTCTCGGAACGCCGGGCTTGTCGAGTGCTCAGCCAACCCCGGTCCACCCAGCGCCATCGATGCATCGCTGCTCCCGACGAGGATGCCCTGACGAGGGCCATCGTCACCCTGGCCGGTCGGTTTGGTCGCTATGGCTATCGTCGGGTCACGGCCTTGCTGCGGCGAGCCGGCTGGAGGGTCAACCATAAGAGAGTGGAGCGCATCTGGAGGCGGGAGGGGTTGAGAGTGCCGCAGAAACAGCCGAAGCGTGGACGCCTTTAGCTCAACGACGGATCGTGCGTTCGTCTGCGCCCCTGCAGTCCGAACCACGTCTGGGCTTACGACTTCGTCCAAGCCCGCACTCACGACGGGAGGGCTTTCCGGTTGTTGACGGTCATCGATGAGTACACTCGGGAATGTCTGGCTATCCAGGTGGCCCGCCAGATTCGATCCGACGATGTCGTGCAGCTACTGGCCGATCTGTTCGTTCTCCGAGGTCCGCCCGAGCACCTTCGCTCGGATAATGGCCCGGAGTTCTGCGCCCAAGCTCTACGAGAGTGGCTGGGGCGAATCGGAGTGAAGACGCTCTACATCCAACCCGGGAGTCTCTGGGAGAACGGCTACAACGAGAGCTTTAATGGGAAGCTCCGAGACGAGTTGCTCGACCGGGAGATCTTCTACACCTTGCAGGAAGCGAAGGTGTTAATCGAGCAGTGGAGGCGACACTACAACAGGGTTCGACCTCACAGTGCTCTTGGTTATCGTCCACCGGCACCGGAGGCCATGGAAATCCCGCCGCTGCTCGGGAGGCAGCTGCCTCCCGACCTAGGGACAGAATTACCGCTGAACTAACATACGAGTTGGTACAATCACTGGGGGCAGGTCAGGTATGACGTGCTCTTCGGCAAGATCAAGGCATTCGTGCAGACGGAGCTGTTTGGCCAGGCCGTTGATCTTGAGCACCCCAACACGCTGCGCAACCTATCGGAGCTTGCCGCCACCAAGACACTGATAGAGACCTTCAAAAAAACAATCAATGCCCTAACGGTGCGGGATAAGGGCGATGCGGAAATCCGTGACACCATCAAGCTGCGCCAAACGCGGCCTTTCGTGGTGAAGGACCAGAGTTATCTCATTCCCAAGAAAAGCGTTTTCAACCGCGTCATCGGCAACAGCAATTTGGAACTTCAGTTTGCGAGTTTCCTGGAGGATTGCCCAGACGTAGTGTCCTACGCGAAAAACTATTTCGCGGTCCATTTCAAGTTGGTTTACGTCAATGCTGACGGAGACATCTCCAACTATTACCCGGATTTTATCGTCAAGCTGATAGACGGGCGAATCGTTATTGTCGAGACAAAAGGACAGGAAGACCTGGACGTGCCGCCCAAGATGCAACGTCTCAAACAGTGGTGCGAAAATATCAACCAGGTACAGTCGGACGTGACTTATGATTTCGTCTTCGTGGATGAAGAGAGTTTCAAGCAATACAGCCCAAAATCATTTGCGGAGCTTGCTGCTAATTTTCGTCAGTACAAGGAGGGCTAATCCATGAAGCGCATCAACTTTCAGATAAATGATAACTGTACTTAAAGATGGCGGTTCCAAAAACACCTGGGCTGGATGGACGCAAGGATCAGCATCTCACTTCCGATTCCACCTTCATATGACCTGCTTGGAAGAACGAGGTTGAGAGATTGATCGAAGTTCTTGTAGAAAGGTATAAAGGCGATTCTTACAAAAAAAGAAATCCTGAAGGAAATCCACCTACTTTATAATCTCAATCAAAGACACTAAGACAGGTTTGGTGGGATGATGGCTGCACGAAGAAGAAAACAATATAAACGCGGAATCGGTAGATTCCTGGAGAACCTCACAGAAGACCATCTTGCAAAAGCTTCCATGGATGAGGACGGTAGGGAAAACAAAGAATACATCCGTGAGGGTATGAAATATTTCGATTACGGAGGATACATCGGCTTCGGTATCTCTTTTGTGATCATCTGTGTAGTTGCTTACTACACCCTGATTCTTGCGGGGATATTGCTGGCTGTGTGGTTTTTCTCTGGTGCTGTAAAGATGGGGAGCAAGACACGTTGACTGGAATATTGGCTATTAGGTATCCCTCGGCCATCAAGACCCACACCGACTCTCCCCATCATTCACTTTATTGTAAGATGTTACTGCCATTCCGGGCCTGTAGCTCAACGGTTAGAGCAGCGGACTCATAATCCGTTGGTTGGTGGTTCGAATCCACCCGGGCCCACCATAGTTTCCAAGAACTTCCCACCGATTCGTCCTCTTCACTTATATGCCCTGTGACCTGACCCCCTCAAACCGGTCCAGTTCTAATGTTAGAGTTGGACCTGGAATAGGGAGGTCAGGATGGTCAAGAGGAAGCATTCGATCGAACAGATTATCGGTAAACTTCGAGAGACCGAAGTGGAACTTGCCCAGGGTCGCAGCGTAGCCGAGGTGTGCCGGTCGTTGGGGGTGACCGAGCAGACCTATTACCGCTGGCGAAAGGAGTAGGGCGGTCTAAAGATGGATCAGGCCAAGCGGTTGAAGGTCCTCGAGCAGGAGAACACTCGCTTGAGGAGGGCGGTTGCAGACCTGACCTTGGACAAGCAGATTCTGCAGGAGGTCACAAGGGGAAACGGCTAAGCCCGGCGCGTCGCCGGCAGTGGGCGGCGCATATCTGTAAGGCGTTGGGTGTCTCGGAACGCCGGGCTTGTCGAGTGCTCAGCCAACCCCGGTCCACCCAGCGCCATCGATGCATCGCTGCTCCCGACGAGGATGCCCTGACGAGGGCCATCGTCACCCTGGCCGGTCGGTTTGGTCGCTATGGCTATCGTCGGGTCACGGCCTTGCTGCGGCGAGCCGGCTGGAGGGTCAACCATAAGAGAGTGGAGCGCATCTGGAGGCGGGAGGGGTTGAGAGTGCCGCAGAAACAGCCGAAGCGTGGACGCCTTTGGCTCAACGACGGATCGTGCGTTCGTCTGCGCCCCTGCAGTCCGAACCACGTCTGGGCTTACGACTTCGTCCAAGCCCGCACTCACGACGGGAGGGCTTTCCGGTTGTTGACGGTCATCGATGAGTACACTCGGGAATGTCTGGCTATCCAGGTGGCCCGCCAGATTCGATCCGACGATGTCGTGCAGCTACTGGCCGATCTGTTCGTTCTCCGAGGTCCGCCCGAGCACCTTCGCTCGGATAATGGCCCGGAGTTCTGCGCCCAAGCTCTACGAGAGTGGCTGGGGCGAATCGGAGTGAAGACGCTCTACATCCAACCCGGGAGTCCCTGGGAGAACGGCTACAACGAGAGCTTTAATGGGAAGCTCCGAGACGAGTTGCTCGACCGGGAGATCTTCTACACCTTGCAGGAAGCGAAGGTGTTAATCGAGCAGTGGAGGCGACACTACAACAGGGTTCGACCTCACAGTGCTCTTGGTTATCGTCCACCGGCACCGGAGGCCATGGAAATCCCGCCGCTGCTCGGGAGGCAGCTGCCTCCCGACCTAGGGACAGAATTACCGCTGAACTAACATACGAGTTGGTACAATCACTGGGGGCAGGTCAGGCGGATGGGCTGCCGCTTCCGTCGGGATAGCTCAGGCTGTGGCAGCACCCAAGAAAACGATTCCGCTATCCCCCAGGAATGGAGAGGTGTCTGAAAAAGCTGGTTCTGGGTGCCGAGACGACGGGCTTTCAGGACCCGGCGAGGACCGCTCGGAGTCCCCAGAGAGAAAGACTTTTCTGGAAGGGCTCAGTTGGAGGCCAATGGGTGTATATTCTTGACTGCCGGAAGGCCAAAAAACTAATTCCGAATGTACACACAGTCGTGTGCAAGCTGACAGACAAGAAGGGGATGGCTTGATCCATCCCCCGACGGCCAGCTCCTTTCGGAGGAAAAAGATGGAGGTGATTTGATGAGCTTATTGAACCGAAGAGGATTCTTGGGAGTTTCGTCGATGGCGGGGCTGGGCCTGCTGAACAAGCCTGCTCTGACCGGTGAGGCCCCCAAACTTGCGCAGGAGACAGGCACTCCAATATTTGTCAGCGACCTGAGTCGCTGTCAGCCGTCGACGGCGCTGTCCAAGATAAACAAGAAGCAGCATTGGACCTTGATTCCCTACGTAACAGACAAGGTAAGCGGCACGATGATAGGGGCGGGTTCGATGGCGGATGCGCCGGATGTTACGATCCCTTTGGGAGTGTCGGGTTGGCACGCGGTTTACGTTGGGTTCTGGAATACTCACCACGACTATGATGGGGATACAACAATCAAGTTAAAACTCACAGACGATCCGTGTTTCCGTCCGATCAGTGATGCTGCGGCGCCAATGAACTGGGTGGAAACCGAACTCCAAGAGGTCTTCTTTACATATGCGGATTTGACGGGCCGGGATCTTACCGTTGGGCAACAAACAAAAGGTCAGCCCAATAAGGCGTATGTCGCTTATGTCAAGTTAGTGCCCTTGAGTAAGAAGGAAGTGGATTCAATAGAGAAAGACCGCGCCAGGAAGGACACCCGAGTTCTCATTGCCGCAAACGACGGAGCTAGTTTCTTGACCGGAAAAGGGTCTACGACTAAGGAAGAGCTATGGGAACAGGTCGAACCCTATCGGTACTCCGATGTCGGCAAGGTACTTTGGGCCTTTACCTATGGGGACAGGACTGGCTATCCCTCCAAAATAGGACGCTTCATAGGCATATCAGAGGGAGATATCACAATACGCCCCACAGGAGAGACCCGACTCAAGAGCATAAGCACCTTGACTTCAAAAGGTCTGATTCCTGCCCAGGTGGCCCTCGAATATGTTCACGACATGGGACTGCCATTCGATGCGATGTTTCGTATGAGCATACGCGGGGACATGCCTCCTGGAGACTTTGGCAACCCCGATCATGGTTTAGTCAGAAGAAAGCCGTGGGTCAGAATGGTGGCGAAGGACGGAACCCCCTTGGAAAAGGCCAGCTATGCTTTTCCAGAGGTACAAGACTACGTACTTTCTTTGATTCGCGAGGTGGCAGAGCGCTTTGACATTGATGGAGTAAACCTTGGGTGGATACGCGGCCCACAGTTTGTTGGCTATGAGGCGCCGGTTATCGAAGATTTCAAAAAGGAGTATGGGGAAGACCCCAGGAAGCTTGATGACAACGAGGAGCGGGTCCAACGTCTCAGGGCCAAATACGTGACCGAATTTGTCCGCAAGGTTCGGCAGTTACTAAACGAGCTGGGGAGCAAGAGGGGAAGAAGGTTCGAGTTGTCCGCGTGGGTGTATTCTCCTGAAACCAACCTTTTCTTTGGACTAGATGCGGAGACGTGGGTGGCCGAGGGACTCCTCGATAGTATAATCGCCGGTGGGTCAAAGGAGTTCGTGCAGAGTGTTAAAGCTCGCAACTGCCGATTCTACCAAAGTGGTGGGGGGAATCCTAAAGCCGTAGACGTCCTGCAAGACTATGAAAAAGGGGTAGATGGTAGAGCTGCGTGGGATCTGAGTTTGCATTCGCAGGAGCTTCCGCACCGTTGGGCACTGGTAAGTAGGGTAGGACATCCAGACGAAGTGGCAGCTTTCGCGAAAGAACCGCCCAAGATTACGAAAGTAAAACTAAAAAGTGTGGGGGGATTTGACATAAGCCACACAACAAACCGCGGGGCAGATGAGAGAAAGTACTGGCCTCCGGAGATGCTGCCTCTTTACTCGGGTGGGTGAGTAGAGGTGTGCGTCGTCAGCACCTTTGGGACTAAGTGACGCCCTCAGCCAAGCTACAGTTGGCTGCTCGGTTCACCTAGTGAGGAGCCTAGCAGGACTGCCAAGACCTCCTGCGGCAGATCGAAGTGGAGATTGCCAACGGGAAGACCACGCCGCAAGCCTGCCGGGATGCTCAGATCACGGTGCAGACGTACTATCGCTGGCGGAAGGAATTTTGCGGGCTGAAGCTAGGTCAGGCCAAGCGGCTGAAGCAGCTGGAGAAAGAGAACGCTCGAGCGGTCCGTGGTAAAAAACTCGTCAACGTGGTAAATGGCGTCAACAGGTGAATTCGCTTCTCACCCGCGAAACGTCAACAAGACCACGACGCTCAAACTCAAGAAGAAAAGTCCGGCACAGACGACGCCCAGTTGCAGGAACCAGCTAGGCCACATTCCCTTCGGCAATAGTGTCTTGTTGGCGTACAGCGCCAGCAGCGACGTCGATCCGAGGGCTATATTGCCGATCACGGCGCCGAACTTTGCCAAGTCCAACGGGTCAAACAGGGTCAGCATGACTAATCCCCATGCCCCGTATAAGGACATGATGCCATAATAGATGTACTTGACCTGGTTACCTTTCAGCCGCTTCGCCCGTTTGCTAGCGGTCCAGATGATGTCGGCCCACCGCCGCGAGATCTGATCGTTGACGCTCACCTGCCCAGGCGCCAGCACCAGGAACCCACAAAGTAGCATGAGCGTCCAGAACAGGGTGCCAAAGTCGGAGTAGCGTTGCTCCATGCCGCCGGCCACCATAGCGGCAACTCGGCTCCCTTCGACCGTATGGTTGCGGATAAACTCCACCGACATCATGCAGGGCAGGGCCATGCCGAGGAAGGAACACACCATCCAGACCGCCAATTGATCGCGCACGATGTGCCGGATCCAGCTGCGCCACCGGGCCCTATTGGCTTCATCGTGCGAAGCCACCAGACCGACGTGCGATAGTTTGATCGTTCTACCACCAATGGCGCTGGGGATGGCGCCAACATGTTTTCCCATGCCCCAGCCTTTGTCCCGCGCGTAATTAGAGAAGAGGGTGTTACTTCATTCCACCCGCCCCAGCGATGGCGATGAACGCGGCCAGGATGGCCCAGTCCAGGGGTGGTAGCTTGCCATGTTTCTTCGCGTAGCCAAAGAGGTTTGTAAGCTCGAGCCCTTGATTTTCCGTGAGCTGCTCGAACCGTTCGCGGTACGGATCGGGCACTCGATTCAGTTCACGGTAGCTCTGGGCGCCGTTCGCGGCCGAAACGGTCAATCGTTCGATTTGCCATGAGCGGTCTTCTCCGATCCTACCCACGAGGGTGAGTTTCTCACCTTCACTCTCTGTCTCGACAAAGAACGCATTAGGACGGGCGAGTTGAACAGCGCGATCGATCAGGGTTTGACGTCGTCTTCGCAGTTCCACCTTCTCAGGCCGTGATAGCCCTTTCTGATCGAGAAACTCCCAATCAACCATCTTGTATTTCTGTAGCTCGTCGGCTCGCTCCACCCGAAACTCGGCGACAACGGGTCTCTCCTTTTCCATGATTCCCTTGAGCGTATAGGTCGTGTTTCCCTTTTTTTCCGAGATTGTGAAGTGGCGATCGACGACGATGGTGTCGGCTCTCAGGGGAACGGTTCCGAAGCGAAAGAAGCCCGTGACGACGTCCCAGACAACGTTTCCAGAGACCATAAAGACAGCGATGACGGTCAAGAAGCCAAGCACCAAGACCAACTTTAGACTCATGATCCACTCGAGCATTCGGTACACCGTACCGCCGAACATGAGAGGCACGAAGGAGAGTAAAAAGACGGTCACACCGACGTGTTTGACAAGCTGAATTTCGTCTGCGGTGCTGGGCAAGTGTCCCAAGATCGCCGCCGCAAGTGGAACCGCGGCATTCGATGCGTTGTAAGGCCAAATGGCCGCGATGTCGACAAACGCGAAAAAGGGGACCCAAAGCTTCGGGCCCGACTTCGTCCGTAAGATTCCAACGACGATCGGCTCACCGCAATAGATCGCATAGCGCATCATCATTAGATTGCAGAACACTTGAAAGACGATGCTGATCGTTGCCAGCCACATGAGCGTGGCGCCATACTGCGCGCTGACCGCCGGGCCAAACAACCATTCTCCCGAGCCGATGGAGGTGCCCGCCAGCACGACTCCCGGCCCCAGCAAGCCAACCCACAGACGCCAGCCGGCGTGAGGTGGCGCGGGCATATTCCCCACCTGCCAAGGCGCAAGATGTCCGGCGGGAACGGTTTCGCTTGGGGTACTGCGGTGGAAGCGTTTTCTGTCATTGGGGTTTGGATTCCATCCACGCCGCTCCTCACATCGACGGACCTTGTGTTGCCCGATTGTACGGGAATCGGGCCGGATCCAGCAAGAAGGCTGGAAAGCCCGCGCCTACTTCCTCTGCTGGCTCCCGAAGGCGAATGTATCGGTCGAGGAAGCCTTCGACTCGCTCGTACCCGACGAGATTGCAAGGCCAAGGCTTCAGGGATCGTAGTCCGAAGGCAAGGCGACATATTCGTGATGGCAACAACTCTTGCGACCCGCCAGACGCCGTCGCCAAAGAGGACGCCATTGGGGACAACCATGCCGCAGCGGCCGGGTTTATGGCCGCCGACTGGCCGGCGGAGGTGATGTTCCGGGTTCAGTTCAAGGGGACTTACTTTTCGGGGCAGTACGCATGTATACTTTGGCCGTGCCAGGGCCAAAATGGAAATCCTGGCTTGGGATTGAGATGCTCTGAATGCAAGTCGATTTGAATGACAAAGTAGCTGTCGTGACCGGCGGCGCCCACGGGATCGGCCGTGCAATCGTTCAGGACTTAGCTGCCAATGGAGCGAGGGTGGCTATCGTCGATATCGATATCGAAGGCGCTGAGCAAACCGTCAACGAGCTTGCGCAAAGCAGTCCATACTGTCAGGCGTTTGAGGGCGATGTGTCCAACCGAGACCAGATGCGGGCCGTCGCGCAGAAAGTCGCCGATGGGAGGTCAAAGATTGACATCCTCGTCAACAATGCCGGGATCAATGCTCAGGGTGGACGGCTGCCGATCCACGAATACTCCTTCGACGACTGGGACCGTATCCTCAGAATTGACCTGGACGGGGTATTCATCACTAGCCAGGACTTCATCCCTTTCATTCTTCAGAATCCCGACGGTGGCCGGATCGTCAACATCAGTTCTGTAGCCGGCTTGGTTCCTTTGCGGCTGCAAAGCGCGTTCGTCGCGGCTAAGGCAGGTGTCGTGAACTTGAGCCGATCGATGGCGTTGGAGCTTGGGCCGAAGGGTATTCTTGTCAACACCGTTCTGCCCGGCTCCACACTGACGCGGGGGACAGAGAAACTGTTCTACGGTGAGGACGGCGCGTACACGGAGAAAGCCGCGAGCTTACTTTCGCACATCCCACTCGGACGCCCTGCTCAGCCCGAGGAGATCGCCCATGCGGTGCTCTTCCTCGTGTCCCCCGAGGCCCAGCTACATTAACGGATCTATCCTCGTGGTGGACGGCGGCTGGACTGCTGGTTACACCCGAGACTTCTAGGAAAATCTGCAAGGAGACAAATCATGGCGAGAATCATGGAGTTCAGAGGCTACCAGGGAGAGCCGCCCATCAAGAAGCCCAAAAGGAAAGTGAAACCAAACGTCGTCTCCGTGAAGGACGGCGTACCGGTGAAATACCGTGGCTGTGACGGGGTGGGGGTGCGCGTGGTCCACCCGGCAAACCCAAAAGCCCCGGCGAAGAACATGGGGCTGGTAATGTTTTATGTGCCACCTCACGCGATTCTTGAGCCTGGAAGTCACTGGACCGAGGAGTGCTATGTCATTGTGCGAGGACGTGGCACGATGACTCTCGCCGGCAGGAAAATCGGAGTCCAGGCCGGAACCTTCATTCACCTGCCCGCGTGGTGTGAGCACGGAGTGGAGAACACCGGCGATGAGACATTAGAGATTCTGATCTGTACTTCGCCTCCGAATCCGTGAGCATCGTTCGCTTGAACAGCAAGAACTCTCATCAGGTCTTGAGGGCGCTCATCCACCTGACCGATGCGGGGGACCGCCGAGCAGTAGATCAAGGAAGGCAAGCAGGCGGTGAAGATGACGCGGCTGAGTTGTCGTCGGTTCCGGTCCAACGAAGTGCGGCTATGGTTGACTGTGATTGCATACGATCTGGGGAATCTTTGGAGGCGGCTGTTCGGAGCGATGCTGGGTCGGATAGATGGGCTGCCGCTTCCGTCGGGATAGCTCAGGCTGCGGCAGCACCCAAGAAAACGATTTCGATATCTCCCAGGAATGGGGAGGTGTCTGAAAAAGCTGGTTCTGGAAGCCGACGCGACGGATGTTCAGGACCCGGCGAGGACCGCTCGGAGCTCCCAGAGAGAAAGACTTTGCTGGAAGGGCTCAGTTGGAGGCCGATGGGTGTATATTCCTGACTGCCGGAAGGCCAAAAAACTAATTCCGAATGTACACACAGTCATGTGCAAGCTGACAGACAAGAAGGGGATGGCTTGATCCATCCCCCGACGGCCAGCTCCTTTCGGAGGAAAAAGATGGAGGTGATTTGATGAGCTTATTGAACCGAAGAGGATTCTTAGGAGTTTCGTCGATGGCAGGACTGGGCTTGCTGAATAAGCCGGCTCTGATCGGTGAGGCCCCCAAACTTGCGCAGGAAACAGGCACAGGCACTCCAATATTCGTCAACGACCTGAGCCGCTGCCAGCCGTCGACGGCGCTGTCTAAGGTAAACAAGAAGCAGCATTGGACCTTGATTCCCTACGTAACAGACAAGGTAAGCGGCACGATGATAGGGGCGGGTTCGATGGCGGATGCGCCGGATGTTACGATCCCTTTGGGAGTGTCGGGTTGGCACGCGGTTTACGTTGGGTACTGGAATGCTAACCACGACTATGACGGGGATATGACGATCAAGTTAAAACTCACAGACGATCCGTGTTTCCGTCCGATCAGTGATCCTTCGGTACCAATGAACTGGAGCCTACGGCCGCATGAGGCGGTCGAAGCCGAACTCCGAGAGGTCTTCCTTAAATATGCGGATTTGACGGGCCGGGATCTCATCATTGGGCAACAAACAAAAGGTCGGCCCAAGAAGGCGTATGTCGCTTATGTCAAGTTAGTGCCTTTGAGCAAGAAGGAAGTGGATGCAATACAAAAAGACCGTGCCAGGAAGGACACCCGAGTTCTCATTGCCACAAACGACGGAACTAGTTTCTTGGCCGGCAAAGGGTCTACGACTAAGGAAGAGATATTGGAACAGGTCGAACCCTATCGGTACTCCGATGTCGGTAAGGTAATTTGGGCCTTTGCCTATGGAGACACGACCAACTATCCCTCCAAAGTGGGGCACTTCGGAGGCATATCGGAGGAAGATATCACAATACGCCCCGCAGGAGAGACCATAGTCAAGAGCCTGAGCACCTTGACTTCAAAAGGTCTGATTCCTGCCCAGGTGGCCCTCGAACATGTTCACGACATGGGCTTGAAGTTTGATGCAATGTTTCGCCTGGGCGTACTCGGGGACATACCTCCTGGAGCCTGGTTCACTGGACATGGCATAGTGAGAAAAAAGCCATGGATCAGAATGCTGGCGAAGGACGGAACCCCCTTGGAAAAGGCTAGCTATGCTTTTCCAGAGGTACAAGACCACATGCTTTCTTTGATTCGCGAGGTGGCAGAGCGCTTCGACATTGATGGAGTAAACCTTGGGTGGATACGCGGCCCGCAGTTTGTTGGCTATGAGGCGCCGGTTATCGAAGATTTCAAAAAGGAGTATGGTGAAGACCCCAGGAAGCTTGATGACAACGAGGAGCGGGTCCAACGTCTCAGGGCCAAATACGTGACCGAATTCGTCCGCAAGGTACGGCAGTTACTAAACGAGCTGGGGAGCAAGAGGAGAAGAAGGTTCGAGTTGTCCGCGTGGGTATATTCTCCTGAAACCAACCTTTTCTTTGGACTAGATGCGGAGACGTGGGTGGCCGAGGGACTCCTCGATAGTATAATCGCCGGTGGGTCAAAGGAGTTCGTGCAGAGTGTTAAAGCTCGCAACTGCCGATTCTACCAAGGTTGGGGAAGTGCTGAATACGTCCTGAAGGGCTATGAGAAAGGGGTAGATGGTTTTGCTGCGTGGGATCTGAGTATGGCCATCTTCGGCTATTCACAGGAGGTTCCTCACCGTTGGGCACTGGTAAGCAGGGTAGGACATCCAGACGAAGTGGCAGCTTTCGCGAAAGAACCGCCCAAGATTACGACAGTAAAACTAAAAAGTGTGGGGGGATTTGACATAAGCCACACAACAAACCGCGGGGCAAATGAGAGAAAGTACTCGCCTCCGGAGATGCTGCCTCTTTACTCGGGTGGGTGAGTGGAGATGCGCCGCCTCCAACCATGCGCCTACCTGGTCGCCCGACGGGAAGTACCTGGCCTACATCTCGCAGGGGGGCCACTCGGCACACGGAGAGGGTTCCAGGGTTATCTCTATTCGCTCCGTCAAAACCGGTGAGGAGCGCGAAATTTCGCCTAAACTCAACCTGGTTGGCCATCCCAATCGACGGGAGGCGAATGTCGCCGGACCGCAACGGGCACGCGGAAAAACTCGAAGTTGAGTGAAAGTTGAGCGCCATGAAAAGTGCAAAAAAATACCAAAACATTCGGTTGAAGCTTTTGTCCTTCGCATCGCAAAGTTATCAGCCCGCTCTTAGGAAGTGTGCCTCTGAATTTGAAGCCGCGACGGGGGCGTCGATTGAAGTTGTGGCGCATCCTCTGCTTCCTAACTTTGCTGATGTTCCGGCATCGTTCACGAGTTACATTTCGTCTGTAGGCTGGTGGACCACCGTACCGGTGGCTGAATATGATGCTACCTCCGGCACCCGCCAGTTTGATCTATTTTGTGACGACAACGAACATCAACATGTACTCTGGCCGTATTTACTTCCCTTAAACGATCTGATTACGAAGTTTAACTACGACATGCACGGCTTCTTTCCTGCCATTTACAGGTATGGTGCTAAGGTGGCTGGCCAACACGGCTTGCGTTTCGGGCTGCCGGTACGAATGCGGGTGCCCTGTATTTATTACCGCACCGATCGCATCAGAAAATTTCCGGACACCTGGGAAGAATTTGAGATGGCGCTGGCAGAAAACACAGGTGGTGGCATATATGGTCTCGCAATGGATGCTGCCTGTTATCCTTATCATCCCTTCGGTTACGCTCACGAGACGACGAAATTATTTCTTGCCCGTTACTGGTCATTGGGGGATCCGCTTTTTTCAGGAGATTGGCAGCCTCTTATAGATAGCGAGAAAGGTGTTACAGCGCTGGAGATGCTCAAGCGTCAGATGTCCCAGTATGGTCCACCGGACCTGATAACGTGGGACGCCAACCGTGCCGTTCAAGCCTTCGTTGAGGGAAAAATAGCCTTTCTGGAGCTAGGTGCGGAGGGAAATATTGAGGTTTTACGTAGGCTGCAAGACCCCTCCTCCAAGGTCCGGGATAAGTGGTCGATAGGCTTGTACCCCGGAAAAGGTAGCGCGCCTCTCACCTATCACACCATGTCGATCTTCAAGCACTGCAAAAACCCGGAGGCCGCCTTTGAATTCATAGCTTACTGCACCGGGCCGAAATGGGCCCGGCGACTGCACCTGGAGTACGGCGAGGATTCCGCTAGGCGGAGCGTCATGACTTCAGCGGAGGCGATCGAAAAGGATTTTTCTGTCGTTAGGCGAGCTGCCGCCTTGGAGCGAGCAATCCCTATGAGTGCGCCCCTGCCACAATGGTTCGATTTTGTTGCGGCGCTCTGGGAAGCGGTCCAGCTTTGTCTCTTAGGCTATTTACCTGCTAAGGCCGCGCTGACCCGAGCGGCTCAAAAATGGACGGCATTACTTAGGCAGGCTCCTCCTGAATGGGAGTACTGGGAATGAGCTTGGTGGGCACCGGGCCCATTGGGGCTTTTGAGCGCGGCTGGGCTCGATTAGAGGCTATGAAGCTTGGGCTGACCAGCAATAGGATCAGGTCAGCTGTCTCCAAGTGGGAGTCAATCTCCAAATCGACTTCTTTACCCGGTTCAATCCTACGGTCGTACCATGCGGCGGCTAGCTCGTTTTCTGCACGGATTCTCGGACCTGCGACACCTATTCTAGAATCTGAAAATTCTTCAGATGCTTTTCGCTTAGCGTCAATCCCAGGCCGGGGGTTTTCTCGTCGAGCTCGATGTACCCACCCTTGGCTTCCGGCTCCCCGTCGAAGATGTACCAGAAGAGCTCATTGCCCACTTCCACTTCGGTGATGGGGAAGTATTCCGCCATGGGGCAGTTCAGGCTCGACATTGTGACATGATAGTTGTGCATCTGCCCGGCGTGGGGAATGACGGGCACTTCGAAAGCTTCCGCCATAGCGCAAACCTTTCGGGCCTGAGTGAAACCTCCGACGCGGTTCGTATCGAACTGGATCACGTCCACGGCCCGCGCTTCCAGAAGGTCGCGAAACCCGTAGGCGGTAAATTCGTGCTCCCCGCCTGAGATGGGCATGCAGCCCATGGCTTTCAGCTCGGCGTAACCGGAGACGTTGTCTGGAATCACAGGCTCCTCGAGCCAGCGAAGATGGAAAGGTTCAACCAGCGGCAGCATCCGCCGGGCGTACTCCATGGTCCAACCCATGTAGGCGTCCGCCATCAGGTCGATTTCATCGCCGATTACCTCTCGGACGGTCTGGACCAACTCGATGTTTTTCTGCATGCCCGCGGCACCCTCCACCGGACCGTAACCGAAGCGCAGCTTCATGGCGCGAAACCCCTGCTTCTTGTACCGTTCGGCCTCTTCGGCCAGCTTGTCGAGCGGTTGGCAGTAGAGGCGGCTGGCATAGACGGGGATTTTCTCCTTGGTCTTGCCCCCGAGCAGGCGAAAGACCGGCTGCCCGGTCGCCTTCCCCAGAATGTCCCAGATGGCCACGTCAACCGCACTGATGGCCGCCATCCCTACCCCCTTGCGCCCGAAGGCCATCGTCGACCGGTACATGTGCTGCCAGATCGACTCCACGTCGAACGGGTTCCGGCCGACGGTTACCGGCGCGAGATACCGATCCACAATTTCTTTGGCCACGGGAGGGGCCAGCGCCGCCTCGCCCAGCCCGACGACGCCTTCGTCCGTCTCCACCTCGACCACAAGCCAATCGTGGAATCGAAAGGTCGCCATTCTGTCGGGCGAGCTTGGGAGTAGGTCCATCGGGTTCGTACAGAAGTGGGCCTGGGGAGGCACGACTTTTCCCCGCCATTGATAGACCTTCACGCGCACGTTGGTGACCTTCATCGGTTCCCCTTTCGGTTACAAATAGGAAATGGGCTGTAAGTATAGCCCTGCCACAACCGTAATGCAATCCTACGGGAAGCCGTCACGGATCCCCTCACTTTGACATTCTCTTCTCGGAGCGCTCATAATCGAGGTATCTAAGCAGTCGGTTTCACACCTAAGAGTTGACCGAGACATCACCTGAACCGGAGGTTTCTGTTTTGGCACGAGGCCATTCTGGCTCCCGGAGGGCGCAATGGGAAGGATGAAACTTTTCGTGGTGGGGTTCTCCCTGCTCCTGCTTTCAGCATTTGTGCTCCTGACGGAAGGAGACACTGCAAGACAGCAGGTCACGGGTTCAGGGATAGCTCCTGCTGCTAAACAACCCTTCGCTGTTAGCTACGGCAAACTGCCGCTCAGCTTTGAAGCCAATCAAGTCCGGACCGATGAGCGGGTAACGTTCCTCTCGCGAGGCCGAGGCTACACGCTGTTTTTGACTCCTACCGAATCGGGAAGTCTTGGAGAGGGTGAAGAAGCTGGGCGAGGAAGCGCGGACGCCTCCAGGAAAGACTCAATGAAGCGTCGAGGGCTGTTGCTTAACCCCTCTCAAATAAACGAACACCTCTTGAACGGTATTGGAGGGGCGTTGAGAGAAGCAAGGCATAAATGGCAGCGGTTCGATGCGAAAGCCATCAACGCCACTTTCCGCGAACTGCGAAGGTAACGTAACAGAGTTAATCTGCCAAGAAGACAGCCATCCTCCCGAAGACCCACTCCGCTTGAGCTTTCAATGCTGCCGGGCCTTCGCGGATCTCCACATTGCCGAACTGAGAAAAGTTGTTGCCCCGCAGGGCCTCCGGCTCCCAGGTTAGTTCCCTCACTGCACCCACGGCCTTAAAACGCTTGTTTTGTAAACGCTCAAAAGCGAATCCTAAGTGACTTGCTTTCAACGGGGAGGGATTGCCGAATTACAAGGGTTTTATGAACAGTCCACGAGGCTGCATGATGCATAGCTTGTGTTTCCTGACGTAGAGCCTCGGCCTGGGTTAATCTGGGAACAGCCCCAACGGCGACCGACGATCTGCCGTCGAAAGTTGTTTATGACACCCCGCATCTAAGTGATTTCTGTTGTTGGCTTAATAGTGTATCTCAAGTCGGCACCTGCTCAACCTACGAGATAGGACCCGAATCTCCGCAAGCAGAAAATCCCACCTTGATCGCCGCTAATTTTGCGAAAATTTGATAGGATTTCTGCCAGACTGAACGACTGACCGTGGTGCGATACATTCGATGTCATGGCGTTCGGTGTTGCAGGGGTTGGAGGGGTTGGAGGGGTTGGAGGGGTGAGAACGGGACTCAGTCGACGGCAGTTGCTAATAGGAATGGGGGCGCTGGCGATGCGCGGCGCGTACGGTGAAAGCCGCGTGCACCGCCAGCCGAAACCGTTGCCGAAGGGCGCGGTGACCCACGATTGGCCGTCGTTTCTGGGACCGTCGCACAATGCGGTGTCGAGTGAGACCATGCTGAGCCGGAAGCTGCCGCCTCCGCTGGTGTGGGAGTTCGACAAGGGGACCGGATATGCGTCGCCAGCCATCGTGGGTGAACACCTCATTTTCGTGCATCGATTGAAGAATAAAGAAATTGTCGAGTGTCTGCACCCGGATACGGGGTCGAGGCGCTGGCAGTTTCGATATGCGACCGCGTATGAGGACCGGTTCGGGTATAACAACGGTCCACGGTCGAGCCCGGTCATCGATGGCGAGCAGGTGTACACGATGGGGGCCGAAGGGAAGCTGCATTGCCTGGAGCTTGGGTCGGGGAAGTTGGTTTGGAAACGGGACCTGCGCGCCGACTACAAGGTGCGGCAGGAATTTTTCGGGACCGCATCGACTCCGTTAGTGGAAGGCAAGCTGTTGATTGTCAACGTGGGCGCGCCGGGTGGGCCGTGCGTGGCGGGGCTGGAAAAAGCCACGGGCCGCGAAGCGTGGGGCGCCGGAAAGCGGTGGGGTCCCAGCTACGCGTCACCAGTTCCTGCGGTGATCCACGGAAAGCGGCGGGTATTTGTGTTTGCGGGAGGCGAGTCGAATCCACCAACGGGCGGGCTGATGTCGATTGACCCGGCGACCGGGAACGTGGATTTCGCATTCCCGTGGCGGAGCCGAAGCTATGCGTCGATAAATGCGTCGTGCCCTGTGGTGTTCGATAACAAGGTGTTCATTTCGGCAAGCTATCGTAGAGGAAGCGCACTGTTGGAGCTGCGGCCGGACTTCACGCACGGGGTGGTGTGGACGACGCGGGATTTCGGGCTGCACTTCAACACAGCGATTTACCGGGAAGGTTATCTGTACGGATTTGACGGCCGGAACCAGCCGGACGCATCGCTGGCGTGCCTGGAAGCGGCAAGCGGGAAAGTGGTGTGGAAAAAGATTCCGGAATGGACGGAGACATTCGAGGTGGGAGGTGAGAAGCGGCAGCAACTGCTGGGAACGTACCGGGGATCGCTGCTGGCGGCGGACGGGCAATTCCTGTGCCTGGGGGAGCTGGGACATCTGCTATGGATGGACCTAACACCGAAGGGCTACAAGGAGATGTCGCGGACACGGCTGTTCGCGGCGCGCGAGTCGTGGGCCCGCCCGGTGCTCAGCCGGGGCCTGCTGTATGTGATGCAGAACACTCGGGACATGCTGTCGGGGGCAGGTCCTCGGCTGCTGTGTTACGACCTGAGAGGGTAGAGGGTTTTATGAACACGCCCGGAGGGGGAACTCTAGCTCTCATCGTACGCGCGATAGACCTCGCCCCTGCCGCCGCGACCCAGCTTGGCCTCAATCCGGAAGTGGCTGAGCATTTTGCCAATCATGGATAGCCCCAAGTCGGGCTATGTTAGGCTGCTCATGAAGGCAAGTCAACGCGATGGGGGGGATCTCCGGCGCGAGGGAGAAGCGGCCAGAACCGCACCAGCTCATGGGCGACGCGCACCGGCGTCGTTTTGACGCCGTGGGGGTGTGGCCGGTCCTGACTCTTAGTCAAATTGATTTCCCATCCTCTCCATCCGTATGCCGAGCGTGTGCTCCAATTGACGCAACTCTGATCGCTGGTCAGTTGTGAAGAGGGTAGAAGCCATACCGAGTCCTCCGGCACGACCGGTGCGCCCTATGCGATGGATGAAAATCTCGGCGATCTCAGGCAGTTCGTAGTTGATGACGTGGGCGATGTTCTGGACGTGAATGCCGCGGGAAGCCAGGTCCGTGGCCACCAGCACGCGGAAGCGGCCGGTCCGGAATCCGGTGAGGGCCGCGGTGCGCTGCGATTGCGAGCGGTCGCCGTGTATCAGGGCGGCCGAGAAGCCGTCGCGGGTCAGGTTCCTGGCCAGCCGCTCGGTGCCGCGCTTAGTTCGCGCGAATACGAGGCAGCGGCCGGCCTCACTGGCAACCAGCCGGTGCAGCAACGCCTTTTTTCTATCGTGGGCGACTTCAAATGCCCGGACGCGCACATTCTCCGCCGGCTTCAGCGTCGAACCGAATGCGAGACGTACGGGCCTTCTCATATAGTCATTCACGATCTGTGCCACCGAGGCTTCGAGCGTCGCAGAAAAACAAAGCGTCTGGCGGTCTTCCGGCAGGATGGAAAGTATCCGCCGAATCGAAGGAAGGAATCCCATGTCCAGCATGCGGTCGGCTTCGTCGAGCACCAGCATTCGCACCCCGCGGAGTTGGATGAGTTTGCGTTTGAGAAAATCTTCCAGGCGGCCCGGAGTGGCGACCACCAGGCGCGCTCCGGCGCGTATCGCCCCGAGTTGTTGTCCTTCGGACAACCCGCCGATCACCACGGCACCCGGCAATAGTTTCTTGCCCCTCAAGGCAGTGTACTGATCCATGATCTGCATGGCGAGTTCGCGGGTGGGAACGAGCACGAGCGCCGTGATGCCAGGCGCATTCTGTTGCAGCAGTCGTTGGATGACTGGAATGAGGAACGCCAGCGTCTTTCCCGTTCCGGTCTGAGCGGTAGCGAGCACATCCTTGCCTGCGAGCGCCTGGGGAATCGCCGCGGCCTGCACGGCAGTCGGTGTCGAAAACCCGGCCAAAGAAAGTTGTTCCCTCGTGTAAGGGAAAATCGGAAGATCTGAAAACTTTTGCAATCTCCATGTCCTTTTACCGGCCTAAGCTTTCCTGCGCACGCACACGATCATAGCAGCGAGCACAACGATGTGCTTTGCCGGTGTTGTTAAATTACGCTGAATGCAAACGGAGAGGAAAGTAGGCGGAATTTCTCAGGCTCAGTGCTTCACCGAAGCAACCGCACAACACACCGCGCAAGTAAGCGCAAATTCAGTATACCACATCTGTGTTCCATGAAGCGTATTTGTTACCAGCGCCGGTTCGCGCGGGCTTGGCAAGCGTCTAGCCAGCCTGCTTGGCTCAATGAGGAAACCTATCGCGAAAAAATTCAGCCTGACCTAGCGGGGGTCACGATCCAGGTCATATCATCAGCCCTTGGCGTCTCCAAGCCTTACGCCGCAGACATACGCGCCGGTCGGCACCGCCCACATGTACGCCACTGGCAGACTCTTTCCCAACTTGTTGGAGTTTCGCGGGATGTGCGAAGCGGGCTGAATGGGTCAATAGAGCAGTTTCGGCACAATTAAAACGGAATCGACCACTTGGCATCAAAACCTATCTAGTAAAGCCATACTTCGCAAAGAGTTCATGCACCCGTTTTTGTTTTTCCACGGGAGAAATATCCGTATGCCGCAGTATAGAATGGGCGTCATGCTCACAGGCGCACATCTGTACTGCTTTCGGCGCCAGCCTGTCGAGGCACGTTGAAGGTATCTTTATAACCCCTCCTGTATTTGCATGAATGATATCGTCAGGCCTAACCGTAATCCCGCCAACTTCAACTGGCTGGTTAATTGAGCGAATACGAATTGCACAGTGATGAATGGTCTTACCCCTGCAATAGGCCGAGAAAGGCACAGTCAACAAGCCGTTCACATCACGCACGCCGCCGTCTGTTACCACACCGATGCATCCCGCCGCATAGAGGCTCTTGGCCATGCCATCACCAAGGACACACTCGTGATCGGGTCTTGAACCTACAGTCTTGACCACCCAAACGCTCGCCACCTTCGATCTATTGATCTCTTCGAGTTGGCTGTAAAAGGCATCGAAATCCGGTTGCCCCTCCGGGGTACTAGTATCAACCTCACATGTCACGGCGACCCCCACCGTTGGGCCCAGGGTTGGGGTGACCGATTGAATCGAGCCGCCCATGTAGTATTGGTCGGGTGGCGTTGGATCGATGTGGCCAATCGTATTGGCGAGCAATGCGGTGTCAAAATTACGAAGTTCTTCCACAATTGAACGAAGCAACATGTGATCCCGTCCTATGATCTCGACCTCGGCCAACGGTAGGACATCCTTAGGTGATAGCTTACCAGCGATTCCGATTCACGCCGGGAAAACCACTTGGTAAGACTGGCAGTCGACTATCGGCTCCCAGAGGCTCCAACCTGTCGCAAACTTGATGAGGATGAACACCTTCATGAACCCCAAGATTTTAGCCGACATCCCTCATATTAACTTCGGATATGAGTTATTTAGCCTACTCGTGAGGAATGACCAAAGCCTATCAATCTTCCCACATTAGAGCAAGCATTCTTTCTCATGGTTCGGCTGGAAGGGCCACCTGGCAGTACTCTTTTCATTTCGCCTGGGTTCCCAATCCTGCAGTACTTTTTTCTGGAGACCGGTATTCCAGAGTGGCCGACCGCAACATCATGCCGGCGGTGTAGATCACGACGCACACAACTAACCAGCGGATGGTCACCAGGGGAAGCGATCTCACAAGGAAGGCTGCGAGGAGAACGCCGGGAACCCCCCCGAGTGCAAGTCCGGCGCTCGCTTTCAAACTGTAGCGACTGCTACGGATGAATCGGATGCTTCCGACCGGCATAAGGAAAGCGCATGAACCCATCATGATCGGGAAGGCAGCCTTCGGATCCATGCCAAGCAGACTGACCAGGATCATGCACGGGGCGTAAATGCCGATTCCCATCGTATTCAGTCCTCCAAGCAAAAAGTTAGCGAGGAGTGCGATCCAGAGCCGCAGTCCTTCCAGGCTTAGGCGAGTGCCCCCCGCAGGAAACATTTTCAGTTGCGTCATCAGCAGCAGGGCTGCGGCGGCGAGCAAGGCTATAGCCATTGCGACCTGGATCGTACGTCGTGGCCACGCGGCAACAACTCCGGCTCCCAGCCAGGCTCCCATCACCGATGCTGAAATCATCATGGCCAGCGTGCGCACATCGACTTGAATTAATCCGATATAGATGAAAGCTTGGACGATGACGGGAATCGTGTGGCCTACATTAAGCGTTCCGGGGATGAGTTCGTCCGGAACAAGCCGCCAGAGCTTGAACATGGAACTGGTCGTTGCGAATGATCCGATCCCGAGAGTAGCAAAGAAATTCGTGAAGAAGCCAATCATGGCATCGAACTTCGTCGGTAGACTGCTTGCCGACGCGGCACAAGTCGATCGACCACTCCGGCGGGCGTGTACTCTACCCGCCATCCAAACAACGAGGAAAACTGCCCCAACGATGACGAGAGCCACAAGAAGGACCATTTTCATACTGGATCAGTGCCCACTGAGCACGCTCCTCCTACACTATGGCTTATCCAAGGCCCATTGGTCTTGACCCATAGTCGAGGATTCTACATTCCTAGTATAAGAGCATCAACACAGCTTGGGCCGCTTTCAGCCGACGTCCATCATGGGTCTCCAAATTTGAAGACGATCACGTCGGGTAAGTTGAAAGGATTATAGACTCACCTCGTGGAAAGTTCAGCGCCCTATGGATCGGTCAGCTCACAGCCGAATTTTGCGGCCTGTCTGACTCTCAGTCCCGCGGACAGGCAGATTCGGAGGGTATAGAAAGACTAGGGCAGGAAGTTCGTGCGGCACAGGAGGTCCTGAAAGCGGGGGATCGAAGCGGAGGTCTCGCAGTTCAGGCTATTACAGCCGTACACTGCAACCTTTCAGGCAGTGCCGCTATCGGATGAGGCTCAGAAGTACGGCCCGGATGATTATCAGGAAAATCCACCCGATGATGCAGACACCGACCGCCCTGAGCGTCCCGCTGTAATCCAGCGCTTGTCGGACGGCGATGACCATGGCGATCAACATCCAGATGGAAGCCACAGGCATCACGAGAATTCCCACCGCCGGAATGATGCCCAAAACCTGGATCAAGCCCGGCGCACTGGAGAAGCCGAACGTGCGCAATAACTCGCCGTGGTTGGCCCGAGTCTGGGGCTCCGGAAGGATTTTGGTGCCGATGAAGTAAGTAAGATAGGCCCAGACAAACCAGGAAATCAGGGCCCCGATGATACCCACGAACAGCCCGACGAGACCCGTCCGGCCCGCCACTGCCAAGCCCGCAGCCACGCTGGAGAGCACCACCACCCCCATCGCCTGCCCCATGGTGCCCGGGTCGGCTTCAACCTCTTCGTAAAGATGAACATCGAGCTTCGCAGCCCGAATGATTCGATTCGTAAAAGTCGCCACGTTTTCCTCCGAACTTCACTTCTCAATTTCTCCTCTTTAAATCAGCGGGCGGAATTTCCGTTTTCAACTTTACCTTTGCGCAAAATCGTACGCCATTCGCCCCTCCCGCTACAAGCTCAAATCGCCACGCGCGAGGGGGGCAGAAACAGGGGGCGAGCGCAGGGAGACCCACTTTTGGATCGCCCCCGCACCACACGCTCAAATTGCACCAAAATGGTGCCAAATGGGGTGGGGGGCGCACTTTCAGATCGCCCTATCTCCTATCCCGTCAACGCGACCTACTTCTAACTCACCCCGACTCTTTCATCCGCCTTCGCAGAAGGCAACAATATGCTTCGGCGGATTCCGCCGCACACTTTGGGGTGTCACGTCCGCGCAGCTCCACAACCCAATAGACACCCTAGAAAAATCCCTGGGTTCTAATCCCGCTCAATAATGCAAACACACCCAAACCAGAGCCAGACACCCCTGGCTCTCTTTCATTTTTGTTTGGCTAAGAGCCTACGCCGTCGCCAGCGCCTTTCGCCGTTCGCGGTGGTATTCCGACAACTTGGCGTTAGCCGCCGCGATCGTTTTGACATTATCGGCAACCCTGGCCAAGTCATTCCCAGGAACCGCTACGTAAAGCTCGTCTTCCCCGAGGTCTGTGTAAACGCGGTTACCGATACAGCCCGTGCTCGTGACGACCCCATGGGCGAGGGCGGCAGGGAGCACCATGCAGGTAGGGCGGCCCAACGATAGAACCTGCGACCTGACACCTGCGCGTAGGACAGCCTCTTGGAGAAGTATGAGGCGCCCGGGCCGACCCACGAAAAGGACAACATCCGGGTCCATCGGTGTGTCCCCGAGCGGCGCATAAATCACGACGCCTGGGGTTTCAGGCAGGCGGTGGATTCCAGGAATCTCCTCCATTCTGATGTAGCCGATACCGCTCATGAACGAGAGCGTCTGATGGAGTTCCTGGGTGCGTTCCTCTGGGAGGGATATGTTATGCGTGTAGCTCCCAATCGCGCAGTTGTAATGATCGCTGGGGACGGTGTAGAAGGTACGCCCTTCCGCCGCAAGCCTTCCAGAAGCTACAGCCTGACGGCTCCGTTCCAGTGAACTTGGGCACCCCCATGGGTGGGGTATCTCGGAACGTCACAGCGATGGGGCGCCGAGGGAGGCCGTGAGTCTCGGAGAGGCGCTGCTCTATATTGCCATAATCCACCATGTCTTATCTCCTTCTGGCTTATTCTACGAGGCAACTATATCACGATTCCTTCAGCCACACCCGCACAAGCTTCAGGGCAAACTATCGCCTCGGCCGCCAACTCGTCCGTTGCGCAGGGGGGGTGGTCCCTTTTTCCCGTCCCTATCCGCTATCCCGTCAACGCGATGGGGGGTTTAATGATACCACCCCCCTGTTTCTGGCCCACCCCCTTTCGGCCATGGTAATGTGAGCTTGGCACAAGAGGGTGACTGGCGTATGATGGTGCGCAAAGGTAAAGTTGAAATCGGAAATTCCGGCTTATGGGAGGAAACGATGAAGAGGAGTTGGTTCTACGGTCTGGCTGCAGCTATTCTACTCTTTCTGGCAACAGCTCCGGTTCTAGCCGCCAGCGTTGAGGGTGAGCTAGTGGATAGCCGTTGCTATCTGAAAATGGGCGCGAAGGGTTCGGATCATCAATTGTGTGCCCAGACGTGTGCCAAGAGTGGATTGCCGCTGGGCGTTCTGACAAGCAAAGGGAAATACTACACCTTGGTTGTCCAACCACAGCCCTTGGTCGAATACGCCGGTGAGCAAGTCCGTGTCGAAGGAAAACTGGACAAGAAGTCCAGCACGATTACTCCTGAGAAGCTTGAGGTGAGCAAAGACGGTTCCTGGCAGGCAGTGGAATTGCCGAAGCAAATGATGTAAACCAGGAATTGGCTCTTAGCGTTACCTCTCTCCCTGGAGCCAATAGCGGTGCGGCCACCGGCTGTTTGTCGGGTCTGCAAGCCGCCGGGCTGACCACTTCAAACTCCCCTTGGCAGGCTACTGTCATCGCTCCCTCATGTTCGCTCGCTTTCGCGCCGCAGCGAGCGTTTCTTTCCTGGTCCCAGCGTACGGGTGATCCATTTGCAAAAAACGTGACTTTGTAAATCCTTGCATTAGCGGAGTGGTTATGGAAGAGGAGCGTACCCTCCAACTCAAGGAGGGTAGCGAACTGAATGTTACGATCTACACCTATCCGATCCCGGTAATCGATCAAATGATCTTGATTGAGCTATGGCGGACCGAATGGACCAGGGGAGACTATGACTGGTTGCAGTCCATGAGCGGGGCTTATAGCCAGACCTTGAAAATACGGGCCGCCATTGGACGCATTGGTGGCCAACCTGTTGGCACAGCATCCGTTTGTTATCCGATCGAAGATCCGGAAGTGTCGGTGGTTGGGTCGGTCTTGACTCATCCCGATTACCGCGGGCTGGGAGTTGCCGCCTACCTCACTGACACCGTGGTGGAACTATCTTTCGCTGCTGGTTGTCAGGTTGCCTATCTGGGGGCAACACGCGATCCGAGGTGCGTCTATCTGCGGTGTGGGTTTCAGCGGTGGAACGGGGGCGTCATGCGGCGCGCTGCGCCGGGAAGTGCTGATTTCGAGGTTCGATATTTTGCAGCGGAGCAAACTGTTTCAGTTCGTGAGGCCCGGTGGGGTGATCTACCAGGCCTGGCCTGCTTTGTCGTCCAACCTTTGGACTGTCTGGTTCTCGATTATCCCCGTTCATTACTATCCGGTAAGTATGTCAAATTGCAGCGCTGTGTATCGAATCTTCCGGTTGTCTATGACCACGTGACCGATCGCGGTGGGGCTATGTGCGTCCTCGTCGGGAATGCAGCTCATAGGGTTCTGGGGTTCGGCACCTTGACACCGGAGCCTGGAGAAGCCCGCTCTCATAAAGCCGTGATCGACGTGATCACTTACGATCATTACGATACGGAGGCTGATACGATCATCAAGCACTTGATGTCACAGGCGAGGCAGCGCGATATCCGCACGGTACAAGCCTATGTGGCCTCCTGCGACACCAAGAAGGCTGTCTGGTTTAAGCGCTCAGGCCTCCGCCCTGTGACAAAGCTCCCGGGCCAACTCTGCGTGGGTGGTAAGATGTTGGACGTAGTCGTCTTAGAAGAGGCGTTGGGCAAAAATGAATGCTAGCTTAATGGCGGAGAATGATACTCAGCGACCTCCCCACAGTGATTGTACCAACTCATATGTTAGTTTAGCTTGTGGTTCGCCAAAAGTAGATCTTAATGAAAACAATTGACTTTCCTGACGGCTCCCAGCATAGTTCGCGCCATGCTAAAAGCTTTGTTTTCCCTGGTGAGCATACTGCCCTCCGCCTTTAAGGAACGCCGTTGAAATGGTAAATTCTGATTAAATAGAAAGTGGCAGTGACTTGTGGGAGGAATAAAGATGGGGGTGATTTGATGAGCTTAATGAACCGAAGAGGATTCTTGGGAGTTTCGTCGATGGCGGGGCTGGGCCTCGTGAACAAGCCGGCTCTGGCCGGTGACCTGCCCCCAGTGATTGTACCAACTCGTATGTTAGTTCAGCGGTAATTCTGTCCCTAGGTCGGGAGGCAGCTGCCTCCCGAGCAGCGGCGGGATTTCCATGGCCTCCGGTGCCGGTGGACGATAACCAAGAGCACTGTGAGGTCGAACCCTGTTGTAGTGTCGCCTCCACTGCTCGATTAACACCTTCGCCTCCTGCAAGGTGTAGAAGATCTCCCGGTCGAGCAACTCGTCTCGGAGCTTCCCATTAAAGCTCTCGTTGTAGCCGTTCTCCCAGAGACTCCCGGGTTGGATGTAGAGCGTCTTCACTCCGATTCGCCCCAGCCACTCTCGTAGAGCTTGGGCGCAGAACTCCGGGCCATTATCCGAGCGAAGGTGCTCGGGCGGACCTCGGAGAACGAACAGATCGGCCAGTAGCTGCACGACATCGTCGGATCGAATCTGGCGGGCCACCTGGATAGCCAGACATTCCCGAGTGTACTCATCGATGACCGTCAACAACCGGAAAGCCCTCCCGTCGTGAGTGCGGGCTTGGACGAAGTCGTAAGCCCAGACGTGGTTCGGACTGCAGGGGCGCAGACGAACGCACGATCCGTCGTTGAGCTAAAGGCGTCCACGCTTCGGCTGTTTCTGCGGCACTCTCAACCCCTCCCGCCTCCAGATGCGCTCCACTCTCTTATGGTTGACCCTCCAGCCGGCTCGCCGCAGCAAGGCCGTGACCCGACGATAGCCATAGCGACCAAACCGACCGGCCAGGGTGACGATGGCCCTCGTCAGGGCATCCTCGTCGGGAGCAGCGATGCATCGATGGTGCTGGGTGGACCGGGGTTGGCTGAGCACTCGACAAGCCCGGCGTTCCGAGACACCCAACGCCTTACAGACATGCGCCGCCCACTGCCGGCGACGCGCCGGGCTTAGCCGTTTCCCCTTGTGACCTCCTGCAGAATCTGCTTGTCCAAGGTCAGGTCTGCAACCGCCCTCCTCAAGCGAGTGTTCTCCTGCTCGAGGACCTTCAACCGCTTGGCCTGATCCATCTTTAGACCGCCCTACTCCTTTCGCCAGCGGTAATAGGTCTGCTCGGTCACCCCCAACGACCGGCACACCTCGGCTACGCTGCGACCCTGGGCAAGTTCCACTTCGGTCTCTCGAAGTTTACCGATAATCTGTTCGATCGAATGCTTCCTCTTGACCATCCTGACCTCCCTATTCCAGGTCCAACTCTAACATTAGAACTGGACCGGTTTGAGGGGGTCAGGTCACCCAAACTTGCGCAGGAAACAGGCACAGGCACTCCAATATTTGTCAGCGACCTGAGTCGCTGCCAGCCGTCGACGGCGCTGTCTAAGGTAAACAAGAAGCAGCATTGGACCTTGATTCCCTACGTAACAGACAAGGTAAGCGGCACGATGATAGGGGCGGGTTCGATGGCGGATGCGCCGGATGTTACGATCCCTTTGGGAGTTTCAGGATGGCACGCGGTTTACGTTGGGTTCTGGAATGCTCACCACGACTATGACGGGGGTACGACGATCAAGTTAAAACTCACAGACGATCCGTGTTTTCGTCCGATCAGTGATGGAACCTACAGTGGTGCGGATGCGGCGCCGTTGAACTGGACGGGAACCGAACTCCAAGAGGTCTTCCTTAAATATGCGGATTTGACGGGCCGGGATCTTACCGTTGGGCAACAAACAAAAGGTGAGCCCAAGAAGGCATATGTCGCTTATGTCAAGTTAGTGCCTTTGAGCAAGAAGGAAGTGGATGCAATACAGAAAGACCGCGCCAGGAAGGACACCCGAGTTCTCATTGCCACAAACGATGGAGCTACTTTCTTGGGCGCCAAAGGGCCTACGACTAAGGAAGAGATATTGGAACAGGTCGAACCCTATCGGTACTCCGATGTCGGCAAGGTAATTTATGCCTTTACCTATGGAGACATGACTAACTATCCATCCAAAGTGGGGCACTTCGCAGGCATATCAGAGGAAGATATCACAATACGCCCCGCAGGAGAGACCATAGTCAAGAGCCTGAGCACCTTGACTTCAAAAGGTCTGATTCCTGCCCAGGTGGCCCTCGAACATGTTCACGACATGGGCTTGAAGTTTGATGCAATGTTTCGCCTGGGCGTACTCGGGGACATACCTCCTGGAGCCTGGTTCACTGGACATGGCATAGTGAGAAAAAAGCCATGGATCAGAATGCTGGCGAAGGACGGAACCCCCTTGGAAAAGGCTAGCTATGCTTTTCCAGAGGTACAAGACCACATGCTTTCTTTGATTCGCGAGGTGGCAGAGCGCTTCGACATTGATGGAGTAAACCTTGGGTGGATACGCGGCCCGCAGTTTGTTGGCTATGAGGCGCCGGTTATCGAAGATTTCAAAAAGGAGTATGGTGAAGACCCCAGGAAGCTTGATGACAACGAGGAGCGGGTCCAACGTCTCAGGGCCAAATACGTGACCGAATTCGTCCGCAAGGTACGGCAGTTACTAAACGAGCTGGGGAGCAAGAGGAGAAGAAGGTTCGAGTTGTCCGCGTGGGTATATTCTCCTGAAACCAACCTTTTCTTTGGACTAGATGCGGAGACGTGGGTGGCCGAGGGACTCCTCGATAGTATAATCGCCGGGCAGCCGGGTCAAAGGCGTTCGTACTGTAAGGAGTCCATACAGGCCGTTAAAGCTCACCATTGCCGATTCTACCAAGGCTTGGTTCGTTCATCGGAGCGTGCGGGCTCGCCGTCCACTCCTGAGCAGGAAAATGCTAAAGCTATCCTGCAGAGCTATGAGCAAGGGGTAGATGGTTTTGCTGCGTGGGATCTGAATTTGGCCATCTTCGGCTATTCACAGGAGGTTCCTTACCGTTGGGCACTGGTAGGTAGGGTAGGACATCCGAACGAAGTGGCAACTTTCGCGAAAGAACCGCCCAAGATTACGACAGTAAAACTAAAAAGTGTGGGGGGATTTGACATAGGCCACATAACAAACCGCGGGGCGAAAGAGAGAAACTATTGGCCTCCGGAGATGCTTCCTCTTTACTCGGGCGGGTGAGTAGAGGTGTGCGTCGTCAGCACCTTTGGGACTAACTGAGGCCGTCAGCCAAGCTACGGTTGGCTGCTCGGTTCACCTAGTGAGGAGCCTAGCAGGACTGCCAAGACCTCCTGCGGCGGATGAACTTCCCGCACCAGGCTCGCCTTGCTCCCTCCACCGAAAGGGATTGAGCCGGTTTCCCGTCCCGCAGATCGGTCAGGTGGATCAGCCCCCTCAAGACCTGATGAGGGTTCTTACTGTTCAGCCGTTTCTTCCACGCATATTCGCTTGCTTCCTCGCTGCGGCCAACTGCTCCGGTAGCCCTTCAAGCCCACTCATCTCAACCCTCTCAGTGAACAACTTTAGGTGCTTTCCAAGCAATTCCAGGCTACGGTCCTTGTCCGCCAACTTAATCTTAGTGCCCTTGACCCGTCGCCCAGACTTGCCCTTTCCCTCCATATACTCGAATAACGTTATTTCATGGATGGCCGCCGCTTGGTCGAACGTAACTTTGGATAAATCAACAAGCACATTTCCATCTTTCGTGATCCGCACATAATCCAGAAAGTTTGAAAATACCCTCTTCGAGAGTTCAGCGAGGACCTTCTCGGCGTCCAGGTCGAGCTTGTCTGCATGTTTCTTGGTGAGCTTCGCTACGAGGGCTTGAACGTTAACATTAGTTAGCAGACCGTTGCCGCTTCGCTTTCTCAATAGCCGCGTGCGCGAAGCGTGGCATAGGATTCATCGTGAGAACCAGACGTGCTGAAGCGTTTGATGTTTTCAGGAAATGGTCTTCAGAAGGCTCACCACTCTGCGTATACTTCGGCTTTGCCTTGTTCGCCTCTTCTTTCTTTGGCCGAATCAAAGAGGTCTCAGCCGACAGATTATATTTCCTGTCGGACGATTCTAGGTCTGAATTGGAGTTGCGCTTACCTGCTGATCCGGAATTCGGATACGGCGACCCTAGGAACTTCTCAGATGAAGCCCTGGTTTTCAACTCCGTTTTGAAGGTCTTTTTCCCGTGCGAGGAAGGTGCAGAACCGGACTGGATTTCTTTTGCTGAACTCAAGGGGTGACTTTTTTTACGCTTAAATCCGCCCTACCTGGGGCTGAAAATTCACTTAATTTCTGCGGGAGACTCAAGTGACGGCTAAGATTTCGCGCATTGTCTTACTTCAACGCATTTTTCCTAGCGCGCGCTTCTGCCAGCAATTCCGGCAAGGCTTCCATCCCAGGAATCTCGATCTTCTGGGTCAACTTTCCGAATGCCCGATTCGCCAGGACCGCGAAGACTTCCGGGTCCCCGTTCAACAGGGCTTTGAGCATCACCCGGTAGATGACGTCTGCGTTCTCCTCGAAGGCTCTTTGGGCGATTTCAGAAGTGATGTCCTTCTTGGATCCCCCGGCAGGATTCCCGCTCTGGCCCGGCTTCCATGACTTAAGATTTTTAGTGCGCCCACGTTTCTTCTTTTCCACTGTTCCTCCACTGTTCTCAGTGGATTTTCGGAATGGGCAGATCCGGGTCATGGTGTACCATCTTCCGGCCGTTTCTTTTTAGGCTTTTGGTTGCTTTTGGTTGCGTATAGGTTGCGGATTCTGCCGTACTTTTCCGCGATTTGCCGAGTTAAGTCCTTTATCTTCTTTGCTTGCTTCACCGGAAGAGGGACTCCTAATCAGTAGGTTGAGGGTTCGACTCCCCCACGGCTCACCATGTTTCATTCACATAAGAGAAATTACCCAGCCGGCCACAGTTTTTGCTTCCAGAAGAGTAGGTTCTTCTCCTACCAGAGAATTGCCTCCCATTCGCCTATGATACCTTCTACCGCCTGCGACCTCTACAGAGGGCATTGTGTACCCTTACGGGTTTATAGGCTTGATCTTTCCGGGACCGAAACGGGGCGGGGCATTCCCTGGTCTCTTCGCAAGACTTCTGAAAAGCTCCTGAGTTCAAGGGATATTTTTCTCTCGCTCAGGACTGCTGATTCCTGAGAACTCAAGGGAATTGCAGGAACCTCTTTTCGGTGGTAGGCTGTCCCGATGTATCCATATTTAGATTTGGTTACGAACGGAAGAATAGGAGGAGATATGTGTAAACATTGGATCGCGCGCGGGCTTCTAGCTCTACTTGGCTTCGGGGCGTTACTGTTGCCGTCCTTGCAGTCTACCGTTTTGGCGGAAGTGAAGGAAAAAGGGTTTGTTTCGCTCTTTAACGGCAAGGACCTCACGGGCTGGGAAGGGAAACCGGGCTTATGGAGGGTTCGCGACGGCATGTTGGTGGGAGATTCTCCCGGCATTCGGGAGAATCTTTTCCTTGCCACACTCCGCACCTACGAAGATTTCATCCTGAAGCTGTCGGTTCGGCTCGTGAACGGAGTGGGAAACAGCGGCGTGCAGTTCCGCAGCCGACGGGTTCCCAACTCTTCCGGGGTCTCCGGCTATCAGGCGGATATCGGCGAGCAATATTGGGGTTCGCTCTACGATGAGTCGCGGAGACGTCGTATCCTGGTCGACGCGCGCAAGACGGGCGTGATGGCGGTGGTGAACGAGAAGGGCTGGAACGATCTGGTGATTCGCTGTCGGGGGAATCAGGTAACGATCGAATTGAACGGATTGAAGACGGTTGATTACCGGGAGCCGGACCCTGAAATTGCCCGTTCCGGCATCATTGCGTTTCAGGTGCATAGCGGGGGACCGATGGAGATACAGTTCAGGAATATTCGAATAAAGGAACTAGGGGAGTAACTTACTTAATATCTTTTGAAGTCTAGGGGGCGCCCCTCCGGCTGTCAAGGAAAGATAAGTCCTAAGCCTGTTATATATGCGGCCTACACTTGGGCTCCGAATTTCAGAAAGGAATTTTCCAGCCCGGCGTCGCCTACCGACGGGAGCCGTCGAGGGGAGGTTCCACTTCGACCACTTCGCCTTCGCGAAGGGATTCGCAGCAGCCGTCTACGACAACCAGACTCACGAAAAATCCGACCACGATCGCCAATAAGAAAAATTCCGGAACAAACGGATGCTCGCCCAGCATTGTCTCGCTCCTCAGCCTTGATGGCCAACACCCATTTTTACCCAGAGGGGGGAATTGTCGATGGCACGCTGGTACTCAAGGAAGAGTCTTGTTTCGATCCGGATCGACGCGTCGATCAGATGCGATGTGCGGCAGGCGAATAATTGCGGGGAGTTTTGCCATCTAAGTTGGGGAGCTGCCGAGCTGAGATTGGATCTTGATCGAAGAGGCGGTGTATGCACAATCTCGCTTGACTCTTCACCGAACCTTTCGCTACATTAATCATTCACGGATAATTTTACGGGTTTAGGGCTTCATGGATAAGAAGCGGATCGAACATTACAAAAAGAGTCTCTTGGCAAAGGAGGAAGAGATTCAGCGCCTGGTTCTCAACAGCGAAAAGGACGGGCGCGAGGCCGACGAGGAGGCGACCCAGGATGTCGCCGACAAAGCCGCCAACTCCTACACGAAAGAGTTTCTTTTCCATCAGAGCGACGACCATCGGCGGTTGTTGCAGTTGGTTGAAGAAGCCCTGGTCCGGATTAAGGGAAGTTCCTACGGGTTCTGCGCTGCCTGCGAAGAAGTGGTTCAGGCGAAACGCCTGGAAGCGGTTCCCTGGGCGCGCCATTGCATCGAATGCCAGGAGAAACAGGAACAAGGCCTTCTTTAGAATACTCCCCCCATCTTCGGGTCCTCTGGGGGCGAGCCTCTGCGCGCCTTTCCTCCCTTTTTAACGAATCTCTTGAAAGCCTCTGCGCGGTGTTGTTTCCCGGAGATTGTGCCGTCTGTTCGCAGCCCTTGGAGGAGATGAACCGCCTGCCTGCCGGTCTGCGCCGGGTGCTGGGGAGGTCTTCGGCGCTATGAGGGACCGGCATGTGTCGACTGCGGGCGTCCCTTTCCTTCTTCGATTCCGCTTACCGCCTCGAAGCCCCTTTGCGGCCTCTGTCGCCGTGATACGTTCTTCTTCCGGAAGGCCCGATCTTTCGGGTTGTACGAGGGAGTCCTTCGGCAGGTGATCCTACTTGTGAAATTCCAGCGGCATGAGCGCTTGGGGCGTCGGTTGGGCGAAAAGCTGATGGATACCCTAACCCAAGAGGAGGAGTTGTTGAAGTCCACCCGCATTGTGCCGGTACCGCTGCACCGAAGGCGGAGACGGGAAAGAGGATTCAACCAGGCGGAAATTTTGGCCCGTGGGTTGACGGACCGCGCTGGGATTCCGATGGACAGGGACTCGCTCCGGCGGACGCGCTTCACACCTCCCCAGACAGTACTTTCTCCGAGCGCTCGCCGTGCAAATGTACGCGGCGCTTTCGATGTTCGGGGCACTTTGCTCCGTGGGCACATCGTGCTGCTGGTGGACGACGTGATAACGACCGGGGCCACGGTGAATGCTTGTGCACGGAGATTGAAGCAAGGCCGGGCCGAGCCGCTTTTGATCTCACTGACCGTTCCGGGGACACCTGACCCGCCGTTTGATTCTCCTAAACTTCCTTAGCAACCCCTGACGGACTCCCCACCGCTCCGGTTGACGGAAACCGAACCCTGTAGGCATAATTGATGCTGGAGGCGGCGACGAACATGCCGACTGCTCAAAGAAGTCCGTTGCATCTGCCGGTGCTCGTTCTGAACGCGACCTACGAGCCGATCAATATTACTGCGGTTCGTCGCGCCATCGTCCTGATTTTCAAAGGCATTGCCATGGCGGAGGAAGAGAACGGCAACTTTCTCCATTCGGCAAGGTTGAATTTTAGGGTCCCCAGCGTCATCCGGCTCACCGAATTCCGCCGCATTCATCATCGTGCCCGGTCGCTTTCGCGGAAAAACATCCTGCTGCGAGACCGGAATACATGCCAGTTTTGCGGCAAGACGTTTCCTCCCTCCGACTTGACGCTGGACCACGTGATTCCCCGTTCGCGCGGCGGCCATACCGATTGGGATAATCTGGTAACCTGCTGCCACTCCTGCAACAACCGCAAAGGGAACCGACTGCCCGAAGAAGTCGGGCTGAAGCCGCTGCGACCGCCCCGCCCCTTTACCCTCCACACCGGACGGCAACTCATGCGCCTGATGGGCCAATCCGAACACAAGTGGCGCAAGTATCTCTTCTATTAGTTTCTCTTTTTCAGTGAAATTTAGCGGGACGCTTAGAAGTTTTCCGGCTCGCTTGGGCCGGGCCTCTGCGCAGCCATGCCGCCGACGGCCGACATCAAGCCTCCCTCGACATAGTAGGCCGCGCCGGAGACGAAGGAAGCTTCCTCGCTCGCCAGGAAGACAACGACTTGAGCTACCTCTTCCGGTTTCCCCAGACGATTCAGCGCGTGCATCTGCCGGTCCGTGGCGAGCGTCTCTTCGGGCCGGGCGCTCTGTGAGACGCCCCAGCGGAACATCGGCGTGTCGATGGCCCCGGGGCAGACGCAATTGGCTCGGATATTTTCGTCGCCGTGGTCGACGGCGAGCGAGCGCGTCAGCCCCAACATTCCATGTTTGCTCGCGACGTAAGCGACGGAGTTCGCCACCGCGGCGCAGGATTGCACCGAGCCGACGTTCACAATCGCCCCGCCGCCCTGCCGGACCAGTTCCGGAAGGGCATACTTCGACATCAGAAAGGCGCCGGTCAGGTTGACGCGAAGAACCTCGTCCCAGGTCTCCTCAGAGGTGGTCACCACCGTGCCGTAGCGGAGAATGCCGGCGTTGTTGACCAACGCGTGAAGCCCACCGAAAGCGGCGACCACATCCCGAACAACCTTTTCCGCATCTTGGGCCGACGTGACGTCCGCCGGGAAGCTTCGCGCTTTGCCGCCCTGGCGTGTGATCTCGTCGGCTGTCTTGGTTGCTCTCTTCTGGTTTAAGTCCACCACCGCGACCTGCGCGCCGCGCTCGGCAAAAAGCCGGCAGCAGGCTCTCCCGATGCCGGACCCGCCGCCGGTGACGATTACCACCTGTGAATCGAAAACCATTTCGAACCTCCTGGAGAAAGTGGGTACATTTTAGCACAAGGAGATTGGGTGTTCGGCAAGCCGGATGATTCGGTTTGCCAAGAGGTTGGCCAAAGCCTCTCCCGGCTGCTATGATCTTCAGGCGTCTACAGTAGCCCGCCCGCGGAGAGGTGGCCGAGCGGCCGAAGGCGGCGGTTTGCTAAACCGTTATCCTGTTTATAGCGGGATCATGGGTTCGAATCCCATCCTCTCCGCCAGCTTTACTTGTTCTTTAAGCAGACAACGCTCCCTAGTCGCGGGAGCTCCCCCAAGGAAGGAGATATCATGCCTCAGAAGGAACCCGGTGTTTATGCAACGTTCGAAACCTCAGAAGGGAAGGTCGTCTTCCGCCTGTTTGAAAAAGAAACGCCGAAGACGGTGGGGAATTTCATCGAGCTGGCCGAGGGGAAGAAAGAGTTCACGGATGTAGCCACCGGTGAAAAGGTGAAGCGCCCTTTCTACGACCAGCTGACGTTCCACCGGGTGATTCCCGACTTCATGGTCCAGGGCGGTTGCCCGTGCGGCGACGGCACGGGCGGGCCCGGCTACCAGTTCGAGGATGAATTTCATCCGGACCTGAAGCATGACCGGCCCGGCATCCTCTCGATGGCGAACTCCGGGCCGAATACCAACGGCAGCCAGTTCTTCCTCACCGTGGCGGCGTCGCCTTGGCTGGACAATCGTCACACCGTCTTCGGCGCCGTCGTCGAAGGGCAGGACGTGGCCGTGAAAATTTCCCTGGTTCCGCGCGACGGGGGAGATCGGCCCAAGACGCCGGTGATTTTAGAGCGGGTTACGATTGAACGCGTGGGATAGCATTTCCCCTGCCGGGGGTGACCCGCATCGGCGACTTTCAGCTAAGGTTTCGGGAAAGAGAACGGGACCGATTCGGTGAAGTCGAGCACTTCGTCCCCCTGCATCACGACGACGGTCGCCCTCATTCTTCTCTGCTTGATCCCCAGAGCCGCAGCCGGAATCTCAAAAGAGACCTCCATCGATTGGTTCCACGACTCGGGCACAACTTGTTGAACCGCGCCCAGTTGTCCGTTCTTGAGTTGAAATTCCGCAAGCAGGCTCTGAACCGGCCGTTTTTTCTTGGTGAAGACAATCCCCAGTGTGATCGGGATGTTCTTGGCATTCCGGATGGTGAAGGGAACGCGGATCAGGGCCTGCTTGTGGGCACGGTCGCGGGTTGCGGAGATGAGTCCGAGGGTGGCGATGGCCGGCGGGAACTCCCCCGGGAGATTGGGATGGGTCCGGCCAGTGGGCCTCGAACACTCCCAGGGCCTCCTGGTACGCCTTCATGACGTTCTGCTCCCGCGTCGCCCAACGCGGATGGTCGGAGAAGAAAGCGGCGATCTTTGACTGGTCGCCGACGTGGGTTTTCATGCGGCGGTGAAGCGTAACGGCAAAATCGGTGTGATAACCCGCCTCGGCCATCATCATCAACCCCAAGCGGTCGGCCTCGTGCTCTTGGTTGCGCGGAAATTCTGGGAGGCAAGTCCTCCTGCCAACTGAATGGCCAGAAGAAACCAGGTGGCGGATTTGTCCCCTTTCGCCTCTTGGATACGGTAGTAGTTGATTTGGTTTTGGAGCCGGTAGGCACGCAGATAGGTCTTGTAATGATGCTGTCCCAGGGTGTGGCCGATTTCATGCCCGAGCACGGCCGCCCAGACGCCGCGATCTTCCTTAAGAAGCTTGGCGATGCCGCTGGTGACGTAGACTTTTCCCACCGCTTGTTTCGTTCCCGGATGGCCGGATTTTCCAGGAATTCACGAATCTGTTCGCGATCTTCGGGAAGAAAGTTTTCCAGGATCCATTCTTCCTCGTCGGCCTTGGTGGCCGAGAAATCCGATTGAGCGGTGTCGAGCGGAGTGTCCCACTTGGCCTGCGTCCTTGCAATGATGCCACCTTCTTGGGAGGGTTGTACATCTCGCCCGGCAGCGATACTTCGACGTAATCATTCGGACTCTTTCCCTGGGCGAGAGAGCCGGTCTGGATACCCATGTCGGAAACCTTTACGCGAAATAGAATTTCACCGCTTTTCACGAGTTCGCGAGTTGCGGCGTCCTCCACGGGGGGCGGTTCGCTCCTGCAGGCGGGTTGCATGCCTGCTGCGGCAAGCGTCACGACAATTACGATTATTTTGGAAAGCGAAATTCTTGTTTTTTGCATTGCTGCTAGGGACCTCCCTTACAGAGTACGGACAGGTTTATACAGGTAACCAGATTCGATTTTCACGCGCCGGCAGCCGGTCGGCGGCGGTGGGACCCCAGGTTCCGGCCCGATAGGGGTCCGGAGCCGCACGGCGGTCGAGCAGCGGCGTGTGCAGCCGCCAGGAGGCCTCCACCTCGTCGGCGCGGACGAAGAGCGTCTGCTCGCCGGTCAACACGTCGAGCAGCAGCGTTTCATAGGCGCCCGACAGCGGCTCAAAGGTCTCGGCGTAGCGGAAGCTCAATCGCTGTGTCTTCAGCGTAATGGGACGGCGGGGAGTCTTCACCTCAAAGTGCAGGTCGAATCCTTCGTCGGGCTGGAGCGTGATGACCAGAGTGTTGGAGTGAACCGAGCAGGAGTCGGTGGAGTCCGTGGGCACGAAGACCGAGACCGGCGGACGACGGAAGGTGATGACGATTCGGCTCAGACGTTGCGGAAGCCGTTTGCCGGTTCGCAGATAGAAGGGCACTCCTTGCCAGCGCCAATTGGCCACCTCGACCCGCATGGCGACGAACGTCTCGGTATGCGAGTCGGGAGGAACTCCCGTCTCCTCAAGATAGCCGGGAGCTTTTTTGCCCTCCACCTGACCGCGCGCGTACTGGCCGAAGACCACGTCTTCGGGGCGGAGGGGCGGAATCGAGCGCAGTACCTTGACCTTCTCATGGCGGATCGATTCGGCGTCGAAAGCGGCGGGAACCTCCATGGCCGTCAGCGTCAGAAGCTGGGTCAAGTGGTTCTGCATCATGTCGCGCAACGCTCCGGCGCGGTCGTAGTACCCGGCGCGGTCTTCGATACCCAGACTTTCCGCCACGGTAATCTCCACGCTATCGATCCGGTCTCGATTCCAGAGTGATTCGAAGATGGGATTGGCAAAGCGGAAGGCCAGGAAGTTTTGCACTGTCTCTTTTCCCAAGTAGTGGTCGATGCGGTAGATTTGCGATTCTTCGAAGTGATGATGCACCAGCCTGTTCAGTTCCCGGGCGGAGGCCAGATTGTGTCCGAAAGGTTTTTCGATCACCAGGCGGGTCCAACCCTTACTTTGGTTGAGTCCGGCTTGGGCCAGTCCGCTGATGGTAGGCGGAAACGCTGCGGGGGGAAGGGCAAGGTAGAAGGTCCGATTTCCCGGCAGCCCGTGGGTCTGCTCCAACTCCTCGATTCGTCGGCCCAGGCTGCGATAGTCCTCCTCGGTGCCCTTGCCGATCGATTGATAGTGGAGGCAGGAGCTGCACCAGCGGCTGGCAGGGTCGTCAATCGGAACCCCGGCGGCGGTAAGGGATTCACGGGCCTGCTGGCGGAAGTCCTCATCGGTAATACCCGAGCGCCGCGCCGCGCCGAGGATCAGAGACTTTTTTCTTAAAAGACCCTTTTGGCCCAGATGAAAGAGCGCCGGAAGCAGTTTCCTGTGCATCAAGTCGCCGGTGGCGCCCAAAACCACGAACAGGTGCGGCTTGACCTCCTTGTCCATATTGGAATTCGTTTGACGATTCACGTTTCTGTTCCCCTCGCACGGATTGGATTCTTCGCCCGGGTCTGGGTTTCAGTTGTTGTTTCAGGACAGAAGTGCTTCCGCCAGCCGGCTGATTCCTTCCATCCAATTCGCTCCCAGATCGATTCGAATGACGCGGCGCTTGCACCGCTTCAGGGCCAGGAAGTCTCCGTCGGCTTGCGCCCGGATGAGCCGTCCGAAGGTGTAGTCGGTTTCCGGCACGGCCAGATCTTCCTGGGGGCTGTCGATCAATTGAAGAAACAGCCCGGTGGGCGGCCCGCCCTTGTGGAGTTGGCCGGTCGAGTGGAGGAAGCGCGGCCCGTAGCCGAGCGTGGTCGCCACCTGCAATCGACGGCCGAGGGCGGCGCGAATCTCCTGAAGGATGGACTCGGTGTCAGGCGACGGCGCAAGATAGGCTTGGACCGACAGATAGTCCCTCTTGCGCGCGCTCTTGATCCACTTCCGAATCCCCGCTTCCATTTCTTTCGGTTGGGCGACGGAGAGAGAAGGAGCCGGGTTCTGCTTTTTCTTGTCCGGGTCTTTAGCGGGGGACATCGCCTTCCGGGCCAGGTCTTTGGCCACTTGGACGTCCGGCTGATCAAAGGGGTGAATTCGAAGGATTGCCCCCGCAGCGGCCACGGCCATCTCCCACCGAAAAAATTCTCCGCCCAGGTCGGTCAACTCGGACAGGGCATAGCGGGCCACGGGATGTCCAGCTGCCTCGAGGTCCTGAAGGTGACGTTCGTGAACGGGGTCGGCTTCCTCTTTCAATCGAAGATGAACGAAGAGTCGGTCGGGTTGGTAAAATTCCGGGGTGCCCGGCGGCTCGTCGGCAACCGGGAGGATTCCTTTGCCGTCCTTTCCGGTGCTTTCGGCGATCAGTTGCTCGATCCAGGCGGGAAAGGCCGCCAGGCGCGGGGACGCGAGGAAGGTGAGCTTGTTGCGGCCGGCAAGCGCCGACTCGCCGAGTAAAGCTCCGAGACGCAGCCCCGGATTTTCTCCCGCCGGTACGCAAAACGCGCAAGCCTCAGCCATCACCAGCGCCTGACGGAGCAATTTCCGGATATCGGCACCGATCAGGGCCGCCGGCGCCAGTCCGAAGACCGAAAGGGCCGAGTAGCGGCCGCCCACGTCCGAGGGCGCTCTAAAAACGGCGCGGAACTTTCGCTCCGCCGCCAACTTCTCAAGCGAAGAGCCCGGGTCGGTAATGGCTACGAAGTGGCGCCCGGGGGACTCGTTCTGCTCCCCCAAGCGCCGCCAAAAATAACGGAAGAAAGAGAGCGTTTCGAGCGTGGTTCCGGACTTGCTGGAGGCGAGAAAGAGCGTCTGGGTAAGGTTGATTCGGTTTTCCACAGCCCGGACGGCCCCCGGATGCGTGCTGTCCAGAACGATCAGCTCCGGATACCGGTAGGCATTTCCGAAGGCCTTCTGGAAGACCTCCGGCGCCAAGCTCGAACCACCCATGCCGAGCAGGACCAGGTGCGTGATTCCTTCTTCGCGGATTTTCTCTGCAAAAGCCGTCAGGTCCTCGATCTGCCCCGTCATGATCTCCGGCAGGTGGAGCCAGCCGAGACGGTCGCTGATCTCTCCCACCTTCTTGCGGCTCCAGAGTTTGGGAGGTTTTCGCCAAAATTCGCGGCTAAAGTTCTGTTTTTCCCAGGTGCCCAACCGCTTATCCACCCTGACCTGAAGTTTTCCCAGGTTCGGCGCCGAAGGGGCTTCCCCGCCGGGCATGAGAACAGCCTGCTTGGCTTCGAGCATGGCTGGAAGCCGGTTGAGCGAGCCGGAAGAGTTCATTACGGTTTCGGCCTGCAGGTGCTCACCGATGTTTTCGATGTCAATGCCGAGCGCCTTCAATCGGGCCAGGGTCGCTTCCGATTCCGGGAGGTGATTCCGAATGGCGTCGTCGATCACCCGGCCGTGATCGCGGAAGGCGTCGAGCGTGGCCGGGGACAGGGCGGTGACGGTGTCTGGGCCGATGAGCTCCTCCACGTAGCGTGTGTCGGGGTAGAGAGGATTCTTCGTGCCCGTATAGGTCCAAATAAGGCGGAGAGGTTTCGCTCCTTTTTTCCGCAGAGCGGCGAAGGAATCTCCGTAGAAGACCTCACGGTAGCGCGCGTAGACGGCCTTGGCATTGGCGATGGCGGCTTTGCCGCGCAGGGCGGACGCTTCCGCGGAGCCCTCGGCGTCCAGGGCGCGGTCCACGGCCGTATCCACGCGGCTGATGACGAAGGATGCGGCGCCCAGGACGCCTTGGGGATTTTCGCATCTCTTGATACCCTGGAGGTAAGCCGCGACGACGGACTCAAAATGGGCCGGCGAATGGAGCAGCATGGCGAAGACGTTGATCCCTTGGGTCAGCAGAACGTCGATGGTGAGCGACCAGGCCGGACCGGCCGGAACGCCGATCATCAAGTTCGGACGCTTGATGGCGTGCCAAAGTTGTTGCGCCTCGCCGATGAGGCCTCCGATGTCGTAGCTCAACTGCGGCGAAACGCCCAGGCAAACGTATCCGTCGGTCCCCTGCGAGCGTTCATAGACGGGCCGGAGGGCGGTGGCGGCGGCACGGACATCTTCGAAGATCAGCGATTCGAAGAGCTTTCCCGCCTCCCTACCGCTTTCGAATCCGGTGCGCAGCCCTTCATCGTAATCGGTGCTTCCGGCCAGGAACGTTCCCAGAAGAGCGGGATCGATCGTCAGACCTCGAATCCCATCTTCCTGGATCAGCCGCTTGAACTCGCCGCCGGCGATCAGGTTGCGGCGGAAATAATCCAGCCAAACGGACTGGCCGGACTTTGGTAATTTTTTAAGAGGGTTCATCGGGGGAGATTTTTTTATAACGCATTGTCGGAAGTTTTCCTGCCGCATGCTCCCGGGACCGGGAGGTTTCCGGTTTTCTTTTTTTCTAAACCAGAGGTAAAAGCCAACTAGCGAGCAGCGTGAACAGGAAGGCGACCACACCCATCAACGCCAGCATCACCGTCCAGGTCTTGAGTGTCTCGGCTTCGGTCAGCCCGGACATCTGCTTCACGACCCAGAAGCCGCTGTCGTTCATCCAGGAGCCGATCTTGGAGCCGGAGCCGATCGCCATGGCCACATAGACGGGATGGTAGGGCAGCTTCGTATCGAGTACCAGAGGCGCGATGATGGAGGCGGTGGTCATCATGGCGACTGTCCCCGACCCTTGCGCGATTTTGAACAGAGCCCCCAACAGAAAACTCAGCAGTAAAACGGAGATGCCGAATTGGCTGGAAAGCTCCGTCAGGGCGGCTCCGGCTCCGGCCAGCTTCAGCATACCGCCGAACGCTCCTCCGGCGGAGGTTATCAGAATGATCAAGCCGCCGTTGAAGAGCCCCTGCTCGACGGGTTTGGCCAACTGCTTCAGCGAGTAGCGTTTTTGCCGCCTCAGGATCATTATGGCGATGGTGGCCGAAATCAAAAGAGCGAAACTCGGGTTGCCGAGAAAGGCGGTGATCTCCGCCGTACGACTCTGGGGATCGATCGCGTCCGCGATGGTCCTGGAAGTGATCATGAGCACCGGCAGCGCAATCGGGAGCATCGAGGCGAAAAACCCGGGAAGCTCGGATTCGGGCTTCAGAGCCAAGCCCTTCAGCTCCTCCAGGGAGAGGCCCTGTGCTTCCCGCAACTCTACATTCATCTTTCGATCTGCGTAGTTCGCATACAACCAGCCGGAGAGGGAGGTGGGCAGACCGATGCAGAAACCTACCAAGATGACCATTCCCAGGTCCAAGTGGAGTTCGGAAGCCATGGCCACCGGACCCGGCGTGGGAGGGACCAGCGAGTGCGTAACCGAGGCCCCGGCGCAGATGGACATTACATAAAGAACGTAGTTCTTTCCCGTGCGGATTCGCATGGCGCGGGCCAAGGGCACCAAGAGATAGAAGACCGTATCAAAAAATACAGGTATGGAAAGGACATAGCCGCTCGAAAGCAGCGAGAGCGATGAGTATCGCTCGCCGAATAAGCCCACGATGCGGCGCGTGATCTTGTCCGCCGCCCCGCTCTCCATCAGGCATTGGCCGATGACGGCGGCCAGGGCGATGAGGATGCCGATCTTACCGGCCGTATCGCCGAAGATGAGGGTCGTTTTGGTCATCGCCTCCGCCAGCTTGACATTGGGCGAGAGGATGCCGACGATCAGGGCGGCGGTGACCAGGGAGATGAAGGCGTTGACGCGCAGGAGGATAATAAGGACAAAGACAATCGCAATTGCCAGCCCCAGTATCAGTAGCGGAAGCCAAGACGGAATCATCCGGGAACCTTCCTTAGTTTCAAATTGGTCTAGATCGGCAGCCCTGCGGACCCTGCTGCCCTTACCGAGCCCTTCTATCGGGTCCCAATATGGATATGAAAAACTAAACGTTCTTGCTGCGTAAGTCAAAGGAAAATATGCGCTTCGGGAAAGGGAGGAGCGAGACCCAGGAAGGAATAGTCCTAGAGCCCCGCAAGAACAATTCTTGACGGGAAAGTTTCAAAACCATACACTGGGGGGAACATCTTAGAGATTGTCTACCGTGAGGAGTATGCAGGACGGCCCGATCTCGGAAGGTCTTACCTTCGACGACGTTTTACTGGTTCCCGCCAAATCGCAGGTGCTGCCTGCGGAAGTCGATACCTCCACGTATCTTACGAAAAAGATTCGCCTGAATGTGCCGATTGTGAGCGCCGCGATGGATACGGTTACCCAGTCGCGGCTGGCGATTTCCTTGGCGCAACAAGGCGGCATTGGCGTCATTCACCGCAACATGCCCGTCGAGCGGCAGGCCGCCGAGGTGGACAAGGTCAAGCGGTCGGAAAGCGGCATGATCGTCGACCCAGTCACCGTGGGTCCGGACAGCAAGATTGCCGAGGCGCTGGAGATCATGCGCCGGTACAAAATTTCCGGCGTGCCGGTGACCCAGGACGGGAAATTGGTCGGCATCCTGACCAACCGGGACCTTCGCTTTGAGACACGTGACGACCTTCCGGTCAAATCCGCCATGACCTCTGAAAACCTGATCACCGTGGCGGAGGGAACCACGCTTGAAGAAGCCGAGCAGATACTCCATAAGCACCGCGTGGAGAAGTTGTTGGTTGTCGATAAAGACTTCAATCTAAAGGGTTTGATTACGGTGAAGGATATTCAGAAGAAGATCAAGTACCCGGGCGCGGCCAAGGACGAGCGGGGCCGGCTCCGCGTGGCCGCCGCCATCGGCGCCACCGGCGATTTTTTGGAGCGGGCGCAGGAGTTGGTGCGGGCGCAGGTGGACGTGCTGGCCATCGACACGGCCCACGGCCATTCGAAACGGGTGCTGGAGGCGCTTGAAGAGGTGAAGAGGAAGCTGCCGGCGATGGAGGTCATCGTCGGTAACGTCGCCACCTTCGAGGGCGCTTGTGACCTGATCCAAGCCGGCGCCGACGGCGTGAAGGTGGGCGTGGGGCCGGGGTCCATCTGTACGACGCGTGTGGTCACCGGTTCCGGTGTGCCCCAACTGACGGCCATCCGAGAGTGCGCGCGGGTCGCAAAAGAGGCCAACGTGCCGCTGATTGCCGACGGCGGAGTCAAGTTTTCCGGCGACGTGGCCAAGGCCATCGCGGCCGGGGCGAATACCGTCATGATCGGAAGCCTTTTTGCCGGAACGGAAGAGAGCCCGGGCGAAACGATCCTTTTTCAGGGCCGGCGGTTCAAATCCTATCGGGGCATGGGTTCGCTGGCGGCCATGTCTTCCGGTTCCCACGAACGGTATGCCCAGGATGCGGAGAGCGGGAAGATGGTCCCGGAAGGAATCGAGGGCCGTGTGCCGTACAAAGGGCCGCTGGCGGAAATGGTCGACCAATTGGTAGGCGGGCTTCGCTCGGGTATGGGTTACTGTGGCTGCTCGGATATTGAAGCCATGCAAAAAGAGACCCGGTTTATTCGCATCACTTCCGCCGGTTTGCGGGAGAGCCACGTCCACGACGTCACGATCACCAAGGAAGCCCCCAATTACCGCCGCGAGTAGCGCGCGCCGGGACTCTTCTTCCTCAGGCCGGAATTTTCCCCCTCGGGATCGATTCTTTTCATGAACCGGACCACGATTTTCTTCCTCTACTGGCTTCCTGTGATCGGTTGGGGGCTGGTGATCGCCGGCCTCTCTTCCGATCGTTTTCCTTCTTCTTGGTCTTTCTCTTTTCTTGAAAGGGTAGCGAACTTCCTCTCTCTTTCCATTTCGAAGGCCGACATCCAATGGATCAACCGAGTGTTTCGCCTGTTCGGGCATATGTGCACCTACGCCGTCCTGACGCTGTTGGGGTTTCGGGCTTTGCGGGGCGGGAGGCCGTCCGGATGGCAAGGGAAATGGGCGCTGGCGAGTTTCCTGTTGACGCTTGCAGTGGCGGGGGCCGATGAGCTGAATCAGACTCGGCTTCTTACTCGAACGGGGTCCTTGACCGGGATTGGGCAGGATATCATCGGATCGTTGCTGGCTTTGGGGGGAATCTGGGTGTTGGCAAGCTTGTCGGAAAACAAGGCTTCCAACGTGCAAAAAGAAGGAATGGGGGAGTCGAATAGGCCGTGGGAGCCCCGGAAGGATGAACCGACCGGGGGGGAACGGGTAAGGTCGGCATCCGAGATGGAATGAATCTGCCGGGGAAAAAGGCGGGGAAGAAAAGAAAAAAGCTAATCCTTTTTCGCGTCTTTGTCTTTTTCCGGACTCTCTTCGACGGGCCGCTGGCCGGAAGCCTCGAGAGCCGCTTTCCTCTTTTCGGCCCGCGCCGCCCGCGCTTCCGCCCGCTTTTGAAGTACTTCGGTTCCCACCAACTCCAAAATGGCCTTTTCCGCGCCGTCTCCGACTCGGAATCCGGTGCGGGTGATGCGGGTATAACCGCCCGCGCGCGATTCGTAACGTTTGGCCACCTCGTCAAAGAGCCGCTTCAGGGCCCGCGGAGTTGTCAGGTCGCGCGCCGCAAGCCGTCGCGCGTGCAGATCGCCCCGCTTTCCCAAGGTAATCAGATGCTCGGCCAAGCTGCGGGCGGCCTTTGCCTTCGGCACCGTCGTTTCGATGCGTTCTTCGAGCACCAGCGAGGTGACTAGATTTCGCAGCAAGGAACGCCGATGGGCTGTGTTTCTGCCCAAATATTTTCCGAATTTTCGATGACGCATGGATGGTTTCCCTTGGTAAGTCCCGCGGCGCGCTACCCGACGGGCGCTTCCGTCGCCGACCGAACGGGATTTCCTTGCTCGTCGAGCCGCATTCCCAGCGTAAGCCCCATGGTCGTAAGAATTTCCGTGATCTCATTCAGGGATTTCCGGCCGAAATTCTTGGTTCGGAGCATCTCCCCTTCGCTCTTTTGCACGAGCTCGCGGATGGTACTGATGTTGGCGTTTTTCAGACAATTGTAGGAGCGGACGGAGAGTTCCAACTCTTCGACGGAGCGATCCAGATTCTCATTTCGAACTTTGGAGGCCGGTTCGGCGCGAGTTTCCACAGGCTCCTGAATCTCTTCGAAATTAATGAAGATGTTCATGTGATCTTTGATCAGTATGGCGGCCAGTGCCACGGAATCCTGAGGCGTGATGGCGCCGTTCGTCCAGACCTCCAAGGAAAGCTTGTCGAAGTCGGTCATCTGGCCTAGGCGTGCGGCATCCACCGCATAATTCACTTTCCGAATGGGCGAATGGACGGAATCGACCGGAATGTAGCCGATCGGGAGCGATTCGTCGAAGTTCCGTTCGGCGGAAACATAGCCGCGGCCGTGCTTGACCTGCATCTCCACCTTAAGCGAGGCGTTTTCCCCAACCGTGGCGAGATAGATATTTTTGTCGAGAATCCCGATATCGGGATCTTCCTGAATATTGGCGGAGGTCACCTCGCTCGGCTCCTCCACCGATAAGATGAGGGTTTTCGGGTGTTCGACGTGCATCTTGAGCGGGATCTGCTTCAAGTTCAAGATGACGTCGGTCGCATCCTCGACAATGCCGGAAATGGAGGAAAACTCGTGCAGCACGCCTTCGATCTTCACGGCCGTAATGGCCGTACCTTCGATGGAGGAGAGCAGCACACGGCGAAGGGCGTTTCCGATCGTGGTCCCAAACCCGCGTTCAAAGGGTTGCGCGGTGAACTGCCCGTAGTGGTCCGTAAGAGTGTCGACGTTGCAAAGCATCCGTTTCGGCTTCTGAAAGCCTTTCCAAAGCATTTTCTTCCTCCTGGCTTGAGGACCGTCGTGCGGCCCTCCTCCTCAAATCAAAGTCTTTCCCGGTTACTTCGAATACAGCTCGACGATCATCTGTTCCTGGATGGGGAAACTGATGTCTTCCCGGGTGGGAAGATTCGTCACCTTCACCGAGAAATTTTCCCGATCGACCTCGAGCCAACGCGGCGGGGTCTGCCCGCCGGTGAATTCAATCGCCGCCTGAATGGCGGTCAGTTTCCGGCTCTTCTCCTTCACGACAACCGTCTGGCCGGAGCGCACCTGGAAGGAGGGGATGTTGACTTTCTTGCCGTCCACCCAGATATGCCCATGGCGCACGAACTGTCGTGCCTGAGCGCGGGAAGTGGCGATCCCGGCACGGTAGACGGTGTTGTCCAGCCGGCGCTCAAGCAGGGAAAGCAGGATTTCGCCGGTGACCCCTTTCATGGCGAAGGCTTTTTTGAAATAATTTCGAAATTGGGCCTCTAAAATGCCGTAGGCGCGGCGCAATTTCTGCTTTTCCCGCAACTGAAGTCCGAATCCCGTCACGCGGGGCCGACGGCGGGATTTTGCGTGCTGGCCAGGAGGGAAATTCCGCTGGTCAATGGCGCACTTACTCGTCAGGCACCGCTGTCCTTTCAGATACAGCTTGACGCTTTCCCGGCGGCACAATCGACATACTGCATCGCGATATCTTGCCAACTACTTTCCTCCTGGGGAGCGAAATCCCATCCAAGTACCCGTTTGCAATTCTTCGCTGCTCTCTCTCGAAAGCTAAACGCGGCGTCGCTTGGGCGGGCGGCAGCCGTTGTGGGGAACGGGTGTGACATCGGTAATGGAGGAGACCTCCAACCCGGCCGCGCCCAAGGCGCGGATGGCAGACTCACGGCCCGAGCCCGGTCCCCTTACGCGAACCTGGACCGTGCGCATCCCATGGTCCCGCGCCGCATGGGCCGCGCGGGACGAAGCCTGCTGGGCGGCAAAGGGAGTTCCTTTTCGGGAGCCGCGGAAGCCGAGCGATCCCGAGCTGCACCAGCAGATCGTATTTCCCTGTGGGTCGGCGATGCTGATCATCGTGTTGTTGAAGGTCGCCTGAATGTAGGCGATTCCTTGAGGCACGACGCGCTTCTCTTTTTTTCGACCGCCCTTTTTCTTTCCCGTTTTCGCACTTGGTTTTGCCATAGGTCCTCAAATCCAGCTTATCAAAAAATAGGTTTCGTGTCCTGCCCCCCTTATTAATTAGCCGACTAGGTCTTCGCCGTGGTCTTCTTCTTGTTTGCAATGGCGCCGCGGCGGGGTCCTTTGCGGGTTCGCGCGTTCGTATGAGTTCTTTGGCCGCGGGCCGGGAGGTTTCGCCGATGTCGCAGACCCCGGTAGGAGCCGATTTCGATCAGATGCCGGATATTCATCGAAGTTTCATTTCTCAAATCGCCTTCCACTTGACCTTCGTCTTCAATGATTCGCCGGATTCGGGCAATCTCATCTTCGGTCAGGTCCTTTACTTTCCGGGATGGGGTCACATCGGCCCGATGAAGGATCGAAAGCGAGCGACTGCGGCCGATTCCGAAAATATAGGTCAGCCCGATTTCTACGTGCTTGGTGTCCGGCAGATCAACGCCGACGATTCTTGCCATCGAGTTCCTCTCTTTCCGCCCTCGCCCAGGGTAAGGGGACCGGCGGTTCTTATCCTTGTCTCTGCTTATGCTTGGGGTTGGAACAGATAACGCGCACGACACCCCGCCGCCGTACGATTCGGCACTTTTCACACATGCGTTTGACGGATGCCCGTATCTTCAACTCTTTTTCGCTCCTGAATGAAAAATCGGTTTCGCCCGGCGAGTGAATCTGTCCTTTTCCCGAGACGTCCGGTTACTTATATCGATATACAATCCGCCCGCGGGTCAGATCGTAAGGTGAAAGCTCGACCGTCACTTTATCCCCTGGCAGGATACGGATGAAATGTTTCCGCATCTTCCCGGAGATGTGGACCAGAGCCTGATGTTTATTTTCCAGCTCCACCCGGAACATGGTGTTCGGCAGAGATTCAATCACGGTGGCCATTACCTCAATGGCGTCGTCTTTACTCATACCTGGCTTTCATATTCGGATTCGGATACCGCCCTCGGCGCGCGGATCCGTTCTTCCTATCCCTCCTCGTTAGGAGTGGTTCAAGGATGTCAAAATCTGAGGGCCGTCTTCCGTCACGGCCACGATATGCTCAAAGTGGGCCGAGTACCCGCCGTCGGCCGTCACCGCCGTCCACTGGTCCGAAAGGATTTTCACCTTGTTGGTTCCTTCGTTGACCATCGGTTCGACGGCTAAAACCATCCCCTCCTTCAAGGTCGGCCCTCGGCCCGGCTTGCCGAAGTTGGGGATTTGCGGCTCTTCGTGCAGATTGGTTCCAATCCCATGGCCCACGAATTCGCGCACCACGAAAAATCCGTTCTTTCCCTCGGCATGCTCCTGGACGGCCCAGGAGATATCGCTCAGCCGATTCCCGATGCGGGCCTTCTCGAGACCCCGCTCTAACGACTCCCGGGTTACATCCAGGAGCTTCCGGGCCGAGTCGCGAATCTCACCGACCGGCACCGTCAATGCCGAGTCCCCGAAATAGTCGTCGATCACCACGCCCAAGTCCAAGCTTACCAGATCGCCTTCCTCGAATCGTCGGGCGGTGGGGATGCCGTGTACAATCTGATCGTTGACGGACACGCAAAGGCAATTTGGATAACCTCGATAGCCCTTAAAGGCGGGCCTGCCTCCGGCTTTCCCGATGCGCTCTTCGGCCATACGTTCGAGTTCCAGGGGAGAGACGCCCGGTTTGGCGAGTTCCCCCAAATCCTCCAAAATTTCTCGTACCAAACAGCCGCTGCGCCGGATCTTTTCGATTTCCTCAGGGGTCCGGCAGTAAATCATAATGGTTTCAGCCGAGCGATGATCTCTTCGGAAATCTGATTCGGTTCCTGATTTCCTTCGACGTCCTCAAGCAGTTTCCGTGCTTGGTAGTACTTGATCAGCGGTTCGGTCTTCTCGCGATAGGCCGTTTGTCGCCGACGCGCGGCCTCTTCCTCATCGTCAGCACGCTGGACGAGTTTTTCGCCGTCCTTGTCGCAAATCCCCTCATTCTTGGAGGGACTGAAGTGGATATTGTATATCTCGCCGCACACCTCGCACGTCCGACGTCCCGTCTGACGTTTCAGCAGCGTCGATTCGTCGACCTTCAGGTTCAGTACCCGAATCCGAGATTTGCCGGCCGCTTGCAGAATCTCGTCGATTCGTTCGGCTTGGCCCAGCGTACGCGGAAAACCGTCCAAAATGAAACCGCGTTTGCTGTCCGGCTCGCGAATTCTCTCTTCCACCAAGCCGCAGACCACCTCGTCGGGAACCAACTCTCCGGCATCCATCTTCGCCTGGGCGGCACGCCCCAAGGGAGTCTGTGCCTTCACGGCCTTGCGCAGAATGTCGCCGGTGGAAATTTGCGGCAACGACCACCGTTGCGACAACTGCCGCGATTGAGTACCTTTACCGGCTCCGGGTGGCCCGAGGAAGATCATGGCCATGCGGAGGCTGCGACGTTCCCCTCGCCCCATCGGTTTAAAATCTCGCTCTCCGTCCCCGCACACGGCCCTTCTTGAGGAAGCCTTCGTAGTGCCGCATGACCATGTGGGATTCGATCTGATGCGCCGTGTCCATGGCCACGCCGACCACAATCAGCAGGGAAGTGCCGCCGAAATAGAACTGCACGTCCAATCCGTTCAAGAACCAAGACGGCATGTTGGAATCGAACCATGATCCGCCCAGCCATCCCGGAAGCCGGTGCAGTCGCAGCCCGGCCAACATCAGGTCCGGAAGCCAGGCGATCAGCGCCAGATAGATTCCCCCCACCCAGGTGATGCGGGTCAAAACATAGTCCAGATATTCCGAGGTCCGCTTTCCGGCCCGAATCCCCGGTATGAAGCCCCCTTGCTTGCGGATGTTGTCGGCGACTTCATCGGGATTATAGACGATCGACAGATAAAAATGCGCGAAGAGAACGATCAGTCCCAGATAACATAAGGTATAAACAGGATCCCCCCATTCGAGCCGGTAGGTGCGCAAAAAACCTCGGAGCGTGTCCGCTTCGACGAACATGCCGAGCGTCTGCGGGAAAGTGAGAATCGATACCGCAAAGATGATCGGCATGACGCCGGAGCTGTTGACCCGGAGCGGCATGTGGTGCTGAGTTCCGCCCACCATCTTGCGTCCCACAATCCGTTTCGCGTACTGGACCGGAATCCTGCGCTCTCCCCGCTCCATAAAAATCACGAAGGCGATTACGCTCACCATCAGCGCCAGCATAAGGATTAAAACCGGCAGGCTCCAGACCTTCGTTATGAAGACCTTGATGATCAGTTCTTTGATGGCATCCGGCAATCCGACGATGATCCCGGCGAAAATCAACAGCGACATGCCGTTGCCGATTCCCCGCGCCGTAATCTGTTCGCCCAGCCACATGATGAAAAGCGATCCGGCCGTCAGCGTCAGGACCGTCATAAAAACGAACATCCAATCCGGGTTGTCGACCAGGGGCGTACCGCCCAGCGTCTGCCGGCGAAGCGCCGACGCCACGGCGAAAGCCTGAAAGGCGCTTAAACCCACCGTCAGGTAGCGCGTGTAACGGGTGATGACCCGACGGCCCAGCTCGCCCTCTTTCTGCAGCTTTGCCAGGGTCGGCGAGACGACCGTCAACAACTGGAGGACGATCGAGGCTGTGATGTAGGGCATGATGCCCAGCGCGAAGACCGTCAGCCGCTGCAAGGCCCCGCCCGAAAAGATCTGCAGCAGTCCGAAGATGGAGCCGCCGAATTCGCTCATGGCCTTCTGGAATTCCTCGACGTTGATCCCCGGCGTCGGGACGAAGGCTCCCAGCCGGTAGAGCGCCAGCATGGAGAGGGTAAACAGGACCCTATTTCGCAGCTCGGGGATTTCCGCGATGTTCTTCAGGGAACCGATCATCGGGTCAAGACCTGAAACTTTCCTCCCGCTGCGGTGATCTTCGTCTGCGCGGAACGGGAAAAGGCGTGTGCGTGGATTTCAAGGGGATGGAGAATCTCTCCTACGCCCAAAATTTTTACTTTCTCGGTCGGCTTCTTGATCAGCCCCCGCTCGGCGAGCGTTTCGGGGGTAACCTTCTCTACGGTTTTGAAATTTTTCAAATCCCGGAGGTTGAGGACGGAGAAGACCTTTTTGAAAATGTTGGTAAATCCCCTCTTGGGGACCCGGCGGTAGAGCGGCATCTGACCGCCTTCAAATCCCGCCCGCAGGCTGCTGCCGCTGCGCGACCACTGTCCTTTGCTGCCCCGCGTGGCCGTCTTTCCGTGGCCTGATCCCATGCCGACGCCCACGCGCTTTCGCCGTTTGCGGGCGCCGCGCGGGGCCGACAGATTTCCCAGATGGTACGGCTGCTTTTCGCTCATTTCTTCTTCTTACTCTCCTACGCCGGTTTTGATTTCGATTTTCCGGCGGTTTTGCCCGCGGTTTGGGAAGAAGCCGCCGGTTTCTGGGCCGTCTTCGCGGTCTTGGCCTTGGCCGCCGCCTTCGGCTTCGCTGTCGGTTTTTTCGCCTCCGGTTTTTTCGCTTCCGGGGCAGGTTTGGGTTTCAGGGCCGCCTTTTTCTTCTTTGCTGTCGTGCCTCTAACGATGATGTATTCCGGAACGGCGGCCAGCGGATCGGCCGGGCTGGGAGGAACGATTTTTACCAGATGGCCGACCGCCGTGATCATGCCGCGAATCTGCGGCGTATCGACGCGCTCCACCACCTGCTGCAGCCTGCGAAGTCCCAGCCCCCGCACCACCCTTCCCTGCCGGAAAGGAAACCCGATGGCGCTGCGCACCCACTGAATTCGAAGCGGCTTGTTTTTCGACGGGGCCAAAGAGAGACTCTCCTTTAAAGTTCGTGGACTTCCTTGCCGCGGAGTTGGGCGACTTCCTCGGCGTTGCGAAGTTGTCCGAGGGCCGTGAACGTCGCCCTGACGACGTTGTGCGGATTCGTGGTCCCCAGCGACTTTGTCAGAACGTTTTGAATCCCCATGGCTTGCAGCACCATTCGCACCGGGCCGCCGGCGATAATACCGGTACCTTTCGCAGCCGGCTTCAGCAGGACGCGGCCGGCGCCGAACCGTCCCACCACCAAGTGGGGTATCGTCGTGGCCGTCAGGTTCGCGCGGATCAAGTTCTTCTTGGCGGCTTCGATGCCTTTCCGGATGGCCACGGGAACCTCCCGCGCTTTTCCGACGCCGTAGCCGGCGGACCCAGCTCCGTCTCCCACCACCACCAGGGCCGAGAAGCGGAGGTTCTTTCCCCCCTTGACAACCTTCGTCACCCGGTTGATGGCAATGACCTGATCTTTCAATTGTAAATTTTGGGAATCAATCCGAGCCGCCAAACGATTCTACCTCCTTGGAGATTTCAGCTAAAACTTCAATCCTTCTTTGCGTGCCGCCTCCGCCAGAGCTTTGACGCGCCCATGGAAGGGATACCCGCCCCGGTCGAAGACGACTTGTTGTATGCCTTTGCTCAGACAGCTCTCGGCAATCGCCTGTCCGACGATCTGGGCGGCGGCGATGTTACTGCCTCGGCCGCATTTTTTCTGCAGCTCCCTGTCGAGCGAGGAGATGGAAGTCAGCGTCCTCCCCGACGAGTCTTCGATCACTTGCGCATAGACGTGCTTCAACGACCGGAACACGTTCAAACGGGGATCCTTCGCCCCTTGCAGAAGGCGGTATCGCAGTCTGCGGTGAATTTTTTTTCGAGCCTTGTTGCGCGGAAAACCCTTTTGCATATTTTTACTTCACGCCGGTGGCGGCGGACTTGCCCACTTTCTTTCGCAAGACTTCGCCGACGTAACGGACTCCTTTGTTTTTGTAGGGATCGGGGGGGTGCAGGGAGCGAATCTCGGCCGCCACCTGACCCACCTGCTGTTTGTCGATGCCGCTTACCACCACCCGCGTCGGCTTGTCCACGCAGACGGTGATTCCTGGGGGAACCTGGAATTCAATCGGGTGCGAATACCCCAAAGTGCAGACCAGGGTTTGCCCCTTGGCTTCGGCCCGGTAACCGATGCCGACAATGTCGAGCTCCTTTTTGAATCCTTCCGTAACGCCGAGGATGGAGTTCGCCACCAGCGCCCGCACCAATCCATGCAGCGCCGCCTGCTCGGCCGTCTCCCGCTTGGTGATGACGTGCCCATCTACCAGCTCCATCCGGATGCCGGCCGGCAGCTCATTTTGGAGCTTCCCTTTCGGACCTTCCAAATGCACGATGGAGCCTTCGAAGCGAACTTTGACGTTGGCCGGTACCGGAATGGGTTTGTTGCCGATTCGTGACATAAGATTACCAGACGTTACAAAGAATCTCGCCGCCCAAGCCCGACTTACGCGCCTCGCGGCCCGTCATCACTCCTTTCGGGGTGGTGAGAATGTTGATGCCCATGCCGCCCAGAATGCGCTTGATTTCCTTCCGGGGAGTGTAGACCCTCCGGCCGGGCCGTGAGACCCGTTCCAGGCGGCTGATGACGCTCTGCCCGCTCCCGGCATACTTCAGGAAGACCCGGAGAAACCTCTTCTTTCCCTCTTCGTTCATCTTGTAATTCGTGATGTAGCCTTCTTCCTTGAGAATACGGGCAACCTCCATCTTCAGCTTGGAGTTGGGCATATCGACGCGCTGGTGGCGCGCCTGGATGCCGTTGCGGATTCTGGTCAGCATATCGGCAATGGGATCGCTTACCGTGGCCATAAAGCCGTTCCCTCACTTACCAACTGGATTTTGTCACCCCGGGGATTTCCCCCTTCAGGGCCAGCAGCCGGAAACAGATGCGGCAGAGTTGAAACTTGCGGAGGTAGCCGCGCGGCCGCCCGCACACATGGCACCGATTCCGCTGCCGCACTTTGAATTTCGGTTTCTTTCGGCTCTTGGCTATCATGCTGGTTCTGGCCATGGTTCCTCGAATCTTTCGGTTAAACTGGCATCCGGGCGCCGCCCTCGCCGCGGAAGGGCATGCCGATGTGGCGCAACAGGGAAAGGGCCTCGGCGTCGGTCTTGGCATTGGTCACCAGGCAGACGTTCATACCCTTCAGGCGCTCCACCCGGGTGTGGTCCACTTCGGGAAAAATGATCTGATCGCGTAGGCCCAACGTGTAATTCCCTCGTCCGTCGAAGGCGCGCGTGGACAGGCCGCGAAAATCTCTCACGCGGGGCAGGGCAATGTTTACCAAGCGATCCAAAAATTCGTACATCGTGTCGCCCCGCAGCGTGACCATCACGCCGATCGGCATCCCTTTTCGCAGCTGGAAATTCGAAATGGCCTTCTTAGCCCGGGTGATCACCGGCCGCCGGCCCGAGATTCGTCCCAGTTCGGAGAGAGCCGAGTCGAGGATTTTCGAGTCCTTCGACGCTTCGCCCAGACCCATGTTCAGGACGATCTTCTGCAGCCGGGGAACCGCCATGCGGTTTCCGTACCCGGCCTCTTTCAGGAGGCGCGGGGCGATTTCATTTTTATATCGTTCTCGAAGTCTTGCCGACATAATGGAAATCCTGGTTCGGCCGGGAATTCGGCTACTTATCCAACACGCTTTCGCACTTGGCGCACACCCGGATCTTCTTGCCTCCTGCTTTTTCACGAAACTGAATTCGAGTAGGGCCGCAATCGCTGCAAAGCAACGCCACATTCGAGACGTGAACGGCCGCTTCCTTTTCCACAATCCCGGCGCGAATCTGCGCCTGAGGATTGGCGCGCGTATGGCGCTTGACCATGTTGACCCGCTCGATCAACACCCGGCCCGTCTTGGGGTAGATCGTCAGTACCCGACCCTCTTTCCCCTTTTCCTTGCCGGCGATGACGCGAACTTGGTCGTCCTTAAGGATGCGGATGCGAGAGGGAACCCCCATTAGAGAACCTTCGGGGCCAGGGAGATAATCTTCATAAACTTCCGCCCGCGCAGTTCCCGCGCCACCGGTCCGAAGACGCGCGTGCCGACCGGCTCCCTTTGGTCGTCGATCAGGACGGCGGCGTTTTCATCGAACCGGATATAGGTGCCGTCGCGCCGGCGGTGCTCTTTCCGCATGCGAACGATGACGGCTTTGACGACGCTTCCCTTGCTGATGGCGCTGTTCGGGACGGCTTCTTTGACCGAGGCCGTCACGATCTGCCCCAATCCCGCTTTCGAGCCGACATCTCCTCCCCGCGGCAGGATGCACTGCAGGCGTTTCGCGCCGGAATTGTCGGCGACTTGCAGCATGGTCCGCATTCCGATCATGACTTGGCGGTCTCCTTCCCGGGAGCTTTCTGGGTCAGGATCTCCACCACCCGCCACCGCTTGGTCCGGCTCAAGGGCCGGGTTTCGCGGATACGAACCTTGTCGCCCACCGAGCAGCGGTTCTGCTCATCGTGGGCGTGAAACTTCGAACTCTTGATTTGGTACCGTTTATACAGAGGGTTTTTCACGCGCCGCTCGACCTTCACCACCGCGGTCTTCTGCATGCGGTTACTCGTAACCACTCCGATCTTTTCCTGTCTCCTACCCGGCATGAGAAGCTGGTTTCTCCTTTTCACGCAAAATCGTCTTGATGCGGGCCCGGTCCTTCCGGAGTTCCCGGACCTTCTTCAACGTTTCGGTTTGCCCCATGGCGAACTGGAATTGCAAACGAAAGAGCTGATCGGAAAATTCCCGCTCTTTGTCTTCCAGTTGCTGCGGCGACCATTCGCGAATCTTTCCTGCTTTCATCGTTGATCCTTTATTTACAATCGTATGCCTTCGCGTACCACGAACCGGGTCTGCAGAGGCAGTTTGTGGCTGGCCCGCCGCAACGCCTCGCGCGCGCCGGGGGTTGATACGCCTTCCATTTCAAACAGAACTCTTCCCGGTTTGACCACCGCCACCCAAGCCTCCGGTGCGCCTTTCCCTTTCCCCATACGAGTTTCGGCGGGCTTTTTCGTGATGGGCTTGTCCGGAAAGATTCGGATCCAGAGTGTTCCGCCGCGCTTGATGTGGCGCATGATGGCGATGCGCGCAGCTTCAATCTGCCGGTTGGTGATCCATCCCGGTTCGAGCGATTTCAACCCGTAATCGCCGAAAGCCAACTCGCCACCCTTCCAAGCGCGGCCGCGCATACGGCCCCGCTGCTGCTTTCGAAACTTTACTTTCTTCGGCATTAACATACAAAATTCTCTCTGCTAGGCCGGCGTCGGAGTTTCCGGCGTCTCGGGAGCCGCTGGATCGCGGTGCTGCTTCGCCATATGGATTTCGCCGTTATAAATCCAACATTTGACACCGATCCGCCCGTAAGTGGTTATCGCTTCGGCAAACCCGTAGTCGATGTCCGCCCGCAGGGTGTGCAGCGGCAGTCGCCCTTGCAGGTACCATTCGGTGCGGGCGATTTCGGCGCCGTTCAGCCGTCCCGCGCACTGGACCTTGATGCCGCGGCAGCCGAACCGCAGGGCCGAATCCACCGATTTTCTCATCGCCCGCCGGAAGGCGATCCGTTTTTCAAGCTGCAGGGCGATTCCTTCCGCTACCAGCTGGGAGTTTAATTCCGGCCGACGGACCTCCACGATGTTGATGGGGAGCACCTCGCGCCCGGTTCGTTGCTGCAATTCCACCCGCAGGCGGTCGATTTCCGAGCCCTTCCGCCCGATAATGATTCCGGGCCGTGCCGTGCTGATCGTAACCCGCAGCTTGTTTCCGGGCCGCTCGATTTCAATATCCGCCACACCGGCGTTCTTGAGTTGTGCCCGCAACTGATCTTTCAAAAAGAGGTCCTCGTGGAGGAACTTCGCATAATCCTTTTTGGCGAACCCGCGGGACTTCCACGTCTTCGTGTAGCCCAAGCGGAATCCGTAGGGGTGCACTTTTTGACCCAAGGTATCTCCTTTTCTCGTCTTTCGGCAGGATAAGGTCCCCGTCGCCTTCGTGGGGCTATCCTGCCGGAGGGAATCTTCTATCTTCTACGCCGTGTCCTTTTCCGCGACGGCTACCGTGATGCGGCACAGGCGGCGCTGATAGGGGTGTGCCATGCCGCGCGAGACCGGCCGCCAGCGCTTCATCCGCGGACCGTCGCCCACCGTGGCGTCGGAGACGTAGAGCCGGTCCACATCCACATTTTCGGCCTTCTGCTCGGCGTTGGCGATCGCCGAATGGAGCACTTTCCACACTTCGCGTGTGGCGCGCTTCTTCGTCGTGCGGAGAATATGGATGGCCTCCTGAGCGTTTCGATGCCGGATTAAATCGATCACCAAACGAACCTTTTGCGGCGACATGCGGATGTACTTCGCCTCAGCCAGGAAAGCTTCCCGGACTCGGATGTCGCCCCCGAGGCTCTTCTTCGTTCTTTCCGCGACCTCGTCGGCTTTCGCGCGCCCGCGCACGTATTGGCAATGCTTCCAGAGGGAGTTGCCGCGCCGCCGCCGAAGAATTTCAAAAAGTCTTTTTTCCGCCATCCAATGATCCTAAAAACATCCCCTTTCAGTTTTAGACCACACCCAACCCCTAGCGGGCCGGGGTGGCGGTCTTTTCCGCCGCTGACTTTACGCTGTGCCCCCGGAAGGTCCGGGTGGGGGAGAACTCACCCAACTTGTGCCCCACCATGCCTTCGGTGATATAGACGGGAATGAATTTTCTCCCGTTGTGAACGGCGATGGTGTGCCCAATCATCTCCGGGATAATAGTCGAGCGCCGCGACCAGGCCTTGATGACCTTCTTCTCCGAGCGCCGGTTCAGCGCATCAATCTTTTTCAGCAGGTGGTCGTCAACAAAAGGACCTTTTTTGAGCGAGCGTCCCAAACCGCAAGCCTCCTCATCGATTTGGCTTCCGCCTACCCGGTCTGGACCGGGTCCGGAAGCCCGCCGGGCTACTTCTTGCCGCGGCGCTTGGCAATAAACTTATCCGTTCGTCGGTTGTTCCTGGTCTTATAGCCTCGGGTGGGTTTTCCCCATGGGGTGACCGGATGCCGTCCCCCGGAGGTTCTTCCTTCGCCGCCTCCGAGCGGGTGATCGACCGGGTTCATCGCCACGCCGCGCGTGGTCGGCCTGATCCCCATCCAGCGACTTCTTCCGGCTTTGCCGAGCGAGACGTTTTCGTGATCCGGGTTCCCCAACTGCCCCACCGTCGCCATGCAGCGGAGCAGGAATTGCCGAACTTCCCCGGAGGGCAGCCGCACCAGTCCGTACCGGCCCTCCTTCGAGAGCAACTGCGCGCTGGTGCCGGCACTGCGGACCACCTGAGCGCCTTTTCCCGGTTGAAGTTCCAGGTTATGCACCGCCGTTCCCGTCGGGATGTTTTCCAGCGGCAGGGCATTTCCCGTCGCGATTTCGGCGTCCGGTCCAGAGACGATTCGGTCGCCGACCTTCAACCCTTCCGGAAAAAGGATATATCTCTTCTCCCCGTCCGCATAGTGGAGCAGGGAGATAAAGGCGGAGCGGTTCGGGTCGTACTCGACCGTCGCCACCTGGGCGGGAATTCCGGTCTTGTTCCGCTTAAAATCGATGATGCGGTACTGGCGTTTATGCCCTCCGCCTCGTTGCCAGACCGTAATCCGGCCCCGGTTGTTCCGTCCCGCCGCCTGCTTCCTCGGCGCCAGCAGCGGACGATAAGGCTCGTCGGTCGTTAATTCCTTGAACCGAAGTCCGGTTTGGGACCGCCGGGTCGGCGTTGTGGGTCGGTACTTCTTCAGTGCCATGCTGTTGGGCTCCGTCTCTCTTTTACAGGCCAAACCGGAAACAAGAAACCGCGCGGAACACTATACTCCTTCCGCATACTCAGGCAGCTTTTCGCCCGATTTCAATTTTACGTAAGCCTTTTTCCAATTCGGGCGGTGCCCGACACTTCTGCCGCGCTGCCGCCTCTTGCCGTGAAAGTTGGCCGTGTGAACGCTGTCCACCTTGACTTTAAAAATCTTCTGCACGGCCTCGCGAATCTCCACCTTCGAGGCGTTGTGATGGACCTGGAAACAGAGCGTCCGGGCCTGCTCTTTTACATCGAGACCTTTTTCCGTGATGATCGGCCGCCGAACGACCTGGTAGGGCGTTCTCTTCATGCCAGCGTGTCCTGTAGCTTTAAGATCGCCTGTTCGGAAAAGAAGATCCTATCGTGGTCCAGCAGGTCGTAGGTGTTCACCTCGAAGTTCCGAACCAGCTTTACCCACGGCAGATTGCGCGAGGAAAGCTCCAGATTCGAATTCGCTTCGTGGTTGACGATCAAAAGTTTCTTGCCGGTTTCGAATCGGGCGAGAATTTTGGCCAGTTCCTTCGTCTTATGATTTTCAAACTGAAATTGGCCGACCACGGTCATCTTTCGGTCCTGGTACTTCACCGCCAGCGCCGACCGGAGCGCTCCCAGGAGCATCTTCTTCGGGAAGCGGTAGGAGTAGTCGCGCGGCTTGGGGCCGTGAGCGACGCCGCCGTGGGTCCAGATCGGGCTGCGTCGGCTGCCGTGGCGGGCGCGCCCGCTGCCTTTCTGCCGCCAGGGCTTTCGTCCTCCGCCGCGAACCTCGGCTCGAGTCTTCGTCGAATGGGTTCCACGACGTAGACCGGCCAGGTGGTTCTGCACGGCTTCCCAGACCAGCCCCTTCTTGGGCTTTTGGGTGAACACCTGATCGTTCAACTCCAACTGCTTGACCGTCTTGTTCTCGAGGTTTTTGACTTCGATCTTTGCCACTGCGTTTTCCGAATCTGCCCTTAAGATTTTTTCGCCTTGGCCTTCCGGACCACCACATAGCCGCCGATCGGGCCCGGTACGGCACCCCTTACGACCAACGTATGATCCTCAGGCGAAACTTTTATAATTCGAAGGTTCCGGACCGTTACTTTTTCCGTGCCCAGGTGGCCCGGTCCCCGAAGTCCCTTAAACACGCGGGAAGGGTATGCTGAGGCACCGATCGAACCCGGCGCCCGGTACGACATCGAACCGTGGGTTTTCGGTCCGAAGGCAAAGTTGTGACGCTTATGGGTGCCCGCAAACCCTTTCCCCTTTGAGATTCCCGACACATCCACAAATTCATCGACGGCGAACTGTTCGGCCAGCACCTTGTCGCCCGCCTTAATTTCTTCGCTTCCTTCGAGCCGGAGTTCGCGAACAAACCTTGACGGATTGGCGCCGGTCTTCTTAAAGTGGCCCGCTACGGGTTTGGTGACCCGCTTCGGGCCGGGAAGCTCGACCAGTGCCAGTTGCACGGCCTCGTAGCCTTCCTTCTGCGTCGTTTTGCGTTGCACCACCACGCAGGGTCCGGCCTTCAATACCGTCGCCGGGATGACGTCACCGTTTTCAGCGAAGACCTGCGTCGAACCGATCTTTTTTCCCAGTATGCCGTTGACCATTCATCGACCATTAATTGACCCTTAGTTGACCATGTTAACCATTCGGTTTCCATCCTGCGCCGCGGTTCAGCCCCTCGGCTGCGGTTTCCTAGCGAGTGTGGTCCTTCCCGAAAGCCTTGATTTCAATGTCCACGCCGGCCGGCAGGTCCAGTTTCGTCAAAGCATCCACCGTTTGCGCCGTGGGTTCCATGATGTCGATCAATCGTTTGTGGGTCCGTATCTCGAACTGCTCTCTTGATTTCTTGTCCACATGCGGCGAACGGAGCACACAGTACTTGTTCTTCTGCGTGGGCAAGGGAATCGGTCCGGCCACCTGAGCGCCGGTCCGCTTGGCCGTGTTGGCAATCTCCTCGGCCGACTGATCCAGCACCTTGTGATCAAAGGCCTTGAGCCGAATTCGTATCTTTTCGTGCAACATAGGCGATGTACGAAGCTTCCCTCGAGCAGAGGAATGGTGGGATTCTCTACTCGAAAATTTCGGTGACGGTGCCGGCGCCGACGGTATGGCCGCCTTCGCGGATGGCGAAGCGCAGCCCCTTTTCGATGGCGATGGGCGCGATCAGCTCGATCGAAAGTCCCACGTTGTCGCCCGGCATCACCATCTCGGTGCCTTCCGGCAGCGTCGCCACGCCGGTGACGTCCGTCGTCCGGAAGTAGAACTGCGGCCGGTAGCCGTTGAAGAACGGCGTATGGCGTCCGCCTTCGTCCTTCGTCAGGATGTAGGTTTCGGCCTTGAACTTGGTATGCGGCGTGATGGAGCTGGGTTTGGCCAGCACCATGCCGCGCTCGACGTCGTCCTTCTCCGTGCCGCGCAGCAGAATGCCGACGTTGTCGCCCGCCAGGCCTTCGTCCAGCATCTTGCGGAACATCTCGACGCCCGTCACCACGCGCTTGAACGGCTCGTCGCGCAGGCCCACGATCTCGATCTCCTCCTGCACCTTCACCTTGCCGCGCTCCACGCGCCCCGTCACCACCGTGCCGCGCCCGGAAATCGTGAAGATGTCTTCCACCGGCATCAGGAACGGCTTGTCCAAATCGCGCTCCGGCAGGGGGATGAAGCTGTCCACCGCTTCCATCAACTGCTCGATCGCTTTTCCCGCCTCGGCGTCGCCTTCCATCGCCTTCAGCGCCGCGCCGCGCACGATCGGTATGTCGTCGCCCGGAAACTGGTACTGCTTCAGCAGCTCGCGAACTTCCAGCTCGACCAGGTCCAGCAGCTCGGAGTCTTCCACCATATCGACCTTGTTCATGAAGACCACGATCGAAGGCACGTTCACCTGCCGCGCCAGCAGGACGTGCTCGCGCGTCTGCGGCATGGGCCCGTCGGTGGCCGCCACCACCAGAATGGCGCCGTCCATCTGCGCCGCGCCGGTGATCATGTTCTTGATGTAGTCGGCGTGACCCGGACAGTCAACGTGCGCGTAGTGCCGGTTCGGCGTCGAGTACTCGACGTGCGCAATCGCAATCGTGATGCCGCGCGCCTTCTCCTCCGGCGCGTTGTCGATCGAATCGAACGCCCGTACCTGGATCCTCGGGTCGTTCTTCGCCAGTACCGAGGTGATCGCGCTGGTCAGCGTCGTCTTCCCGTGATCAATGTGCCCGATCGTGCCGATGTTCATGTGCGGCTTCGATCGGTCAAATTTCTCCTTGGCCATCGCTCATCCTGCTCTCTCGATCATTCATCATTCATCATTGGGTTGCGAATATCGGGTTCCCGAAAAATTCCGCCGGATCGTTCCGTCCCTTCACCCTTACGCCACTTTGCCGGTGGCGCGGTGGACCACTTCTTCGGCGACGCTTTTGGGCGCTTCCTGGTAGTCGGCGAAATGCATGCTGTAGGAAGCGCGCCCTTGCGTTTTCGAACGCAGGTCCGTGGCGTACCCGAACATTTCCGCCAACGGAACATGAGCCCGAATGATCTGCGTGGAGGACCGCTTTTCCACATCCTGGATGGTGCCGCGGCGGGAGTTGAGGTCGCCGATCACGTCGCCCATGTACTCGGCCGGGCTGACCACTTCTATCCGCATACTCGGTTCCAGTAAAACGAGTTTCGCCCTGCGGGCCGCCTCCTTAAAGCCGATCGACCCGGCGATCTTAAAGGCGATTTCCGAAGAATCGACGTCGTGGTACGAGCCGTCCTTCAGGTGTACGCAGATGCCCGTCATCTCATAGCCGGCCAGAACTCCGCCTTCCATCGCTTCGCGGATCCCCTGATAGATCGGCCCGATGTACTGCCGAGGAATCGCGCCGCCGTAGATTTCGTCCACGAACAGCAGCTGAAGGTCTTCGTCCACCCGAATCGTGGATTGTGTCTTGACCGACTCCCAGAGTTTGGAGTGCTCCTTGGTCTTTAAGTTGAGCGGTTCCAGCCGAAGCTGAACGTGTCCGTACTGTCCGCGGCCTCCGGTCTGCCGGATGTATTTTCCTTCCGCTTCGCTGACCTTTCGTACCGTCTCCCGATAGGCGACTTGCGGGCGGCCGACGTTGGCGCTCACGCTGAACTCGCGCAGGAGGCGATCGACGAGAATCTCAAGATGGAGTTCGCCCATGCCGGAAATCAATGTCTGCCCCGTATCGGGGTCGGTATGGACGCGGAAGGTAGGGTCTTCTTGCGTCAACTTTTGCAGGCCCACGCCCATCTTTTCCTGGTCAGCCTTCGTCTTTGGCTCGATGGCTACGGAGATGACCGGGGCGGGGAAGTCGACCGCTTCCAGGATGATGGGGTGGTCGGGGTCGGATATGGTGTCCCCCGTCGATACGCTCTTCAGCCCCACCGCGGCACAAATATCGCCGGCAAAGATCTCCTTGATGTCCTCTCGCTTGTCGGCGTGCATCTTCAGCAGGCGGCCGATACGTTCTTTTCTGTCTTTTCGTGAATTGAAAATCGTGCTGCCGGTCTGCAAAGAGCCAGAATAGACTCGCAGGAAGGCGAGTTGGCCCACGTAGGGGTCCGTCATGATCTTGAAAACCAGAGCTGAAAAAGGCGCACCGTCGGCCGGCGGGCGGGAGAAAAGCTCTTTGCCGTCCGGTGAGTTGCCCTCGACCGGAGGAATGTCCGCCGGGGAGGGGAGGTATTCCACCACGGCGTCCAACAGGGGCTGTACGCCCTTGTTTTTGAACGCAGAGCCGCAAAATACCGGCATAATTTTGAGGTCAATGGTTTGACGGCGAAGAGCTTGCTTCAACTCGTCCACCGAAACGCTCTCCCCGTGGACAAATTTCTCCATAATCACGTCGTCCACTTCACCGAGCGTTTCGACAAGTTTTTCCCGATATTTCTCGACTTGCTCCCGGTAGGCCTCGGGGATCTCCTCCACGCTGAACTCTGCGCCCAATTTCTCGTCTTTATAGAGGATGGCCTTTTCGTCCATCAGGTCAATGCAGCCTTGAAACTGTTGTCCGGCGCCGATGGGAAGTTGGACGGCGACCGGATTCGCATGGAGCTTGCTGCGGAGGTGTTCGACGGCCTGTTCGAAGTTGGCCCCGACACGGTCCATTTTATTTATAAAAATAATTCGCGGAACCCGGTACTTATCGGCCTGCCGCCAGACGGCCTCCGTTTGCGGCTCGACCCCTTCGACGGACCCTAAAACAACAATCGCTCCGTCAAGTACCCGGAGCGACCTTTCTACTTCTGCCGTAAAGTCTACGTGACCCGGCGTATCAATGATGTTAATTCGAATATCCTTCCAGAAACAGGTGGTGGCGGCGGATGTGATGGTGATCCCGCGCTCCTGCTCCTGCTCCATCCAATCCATGACGGCCGTGCCGTCATGCACCTCGCCGATCTTGTAGGTGATCCCCGTATAATAGAGAATCCTCTCCGTGGTGGTGGTCTTGCCGGCATCGATGTGCGCCATGATGCCGATATTCCGTGTTTTTTCCAGCGGTACCTGACGAGACATAAAACTTTCGGCTACCAGCGGTAATGAGCGAAGGCTTTATTGGCCTCCGCCATCCGGTGCGTATCATCCTTCTTCTTCACGGCTCCGCCGCGATGATTGGAGGCTTCGAGCAGCTCACCGGCCAGCTTCTCTTTCATCGATTTTTCGCCGCGGTTCCGGGCGTAAGAGAGAAGCCAACGGATACTCAAAGAGGTTCGCCGGCTTTGATTGACCTCGCTCGGAATCTGATAGTTGGCGCCTCCCACACGGCGGGTCTTCACCTCCAGGACCGGCTTGGCGTTGTCGACGGCCTTCTTGAAGAGATTCAAAGGATCCTCATTGGCTTTTTGCTGCATGATCTCGAAGGCGCCATAGAGGATGCGATTGGCAACGGACTTCTTGCCGTCTTCCATCAGGCAGTTGATAAAACGCTGCACCAGCGTGCTTTGGTAGACGCTGTCGGGCGGCACTTCTCTTCTGCCGACGGTTCCTTTTCGCGGCATACTCCCCTCCAGCCCGGGCCGTGACGGTTTGCAAATCTCCGCATTCCCGGGCGGCAGTTCAAAACGATAAGGAGAACGGAATCGATTAATTAAGTTGCCTTGGGCCGCTTGACACCGTACTTGGAACGCCCTTGGCGGCGGTCGGAAACGCCTGCGGAATCCAGGGCACCACGAATTACGTGGTAGCGAACTCCCGGCAGGTCCTTCACTTTTCCGCCTCGAATGAGGACGATGGAATGCTCCTGCAGGTTATGTCCAATCCCCGGAATGTAAGTGGTAACTTCGATGCCGTTGGTCAGCCGCACGCGCGCCACTTTGCGAAGTGCCGAGTTCGGTTTCTTAGGCGTCTGGGTATAGACGCGAACGCACACGCCCCGCCGTTGGGGCGAGCGTTGCAAGGCGGGACTCGAAGTCTTATAGCGCGCCCTCTTTCTACCTAATCGAACCAGTTGGCTGAACGTCGGCACTGCTCAATCCTTTTCCGAACTTAAAGATAACAAACCCTTCGTCTGCCCACACACCCGCTGCACACGCATGCCACAGCAACAGAAGTTGCTGCAAACTAAAGAATCTAGCAAATGCCCTGAAATATTGTCAAGTTTCAAGGCATCATTAATTTCATCTTTTCCCCGTTTCCCAAGGGCTTGGGGGGGCTTCCAGGAACTATCAGCGTCGTCGATCCATTCAGAACCGACGAGGGCATTCGGAACCGACGAGGGGGCTTCCCCCCACGCTGCGATTCTAAGACCTTGGGACTGAAAAATGTAGAATAGTCGGCCGAAAAAACCAATCGAATTAATCGCCTGCGTAGTACTCCTCGTCCCGGAGTTCATAAACTAACAGAACCAAGTCGTGGGAGGCGCCGTGCAAATCCAGGGCGAATTGGGGGAGTGTGGCCACCTTAACGAAACCCCGCTTTTGAAAGCTCTCGACGGCGGACTCCTGCTCCACGGTAAATTCCGCCACCAGCTTATCCAGGCCGATATCGGTACTCACATCCGCCAACTCTTGGATCAGGTTCGACGCCACCCCGCGGGCGCGAAACTCGGGATCCACGACCACCCGCACCAATCCCAGGTGCCGTCTCCACCCGCCCCGCTGGCGGTGCAATGTGGCGTCAGCTACGATTCGATCCCCGACGCAGGCGACCAGCGGGAAGACACGGTCGTAGTCGAGCTCCTTGCACCAGCGCTCGACAACGGCTTCGTTGAGGACATCGTCACGCAGGAACATGCGGTCGTCGGCCTGAAGGCAATGGAAAAATTCAAGCAGCTTCGGCTGGTCTGAACCCACAAGCGGGCGAACCGTCATCTCACCGCCATCCCTCAGCGGGAAGCTCTTCGGGTAACGGCCGCTGATAATCTCCTCGAACGGCATAGAAAACTCCACCCATCTCTTCCTTACGATGGGCTTTTTTGTAGGGTAGCCCTGCCGGTCCTCCGCCTGGGGTAACCGGCCCAAGGCCTTTCCTTCCTAGTTTACCGCGATCGCCTCGATTTCCACCAACATTTCCGGATCGATCAACCGGTTGATGCCGACCACGCTGGTGGCCGGATGAACCTCGGCGAAGGCTTCGGCATGGGCCTTCGCTACATCTTCCCATCGGTCGATGTCCGTCAAGTAGATGCGGGTTCGAACCACATGTTCGAGTCCCAATTCGCAGCGCCGCAGCGCCTCTTCGATATTCCGCAGGCTCTGGACGGTTTGCTCGTAGGCACTTCCCGCCGAGAGAATCTTTCCGGTGTTGTCGGTGCCGGTCGTCCCCGAGACGTAGACGGTTTCCCCCGCGTTTACGGCATGGCTGTAGCCGACCTTCGTTTCCCAGGGTACTCCGGCAAAGGTCTTGCTTCTTTTAACTTTCATAAGGCAGCCCCCGATCTGTTTGGAATGAATTCCTGAACTTGAAACGCACCATTGATTTTACTTTTTATTACGGGTCGTGGCTTTACCCAGGATTGCTTCATGCCGCCGTCGCAGGCGAAGACGAGCCCGCCTGCGCAGCAATGCTTCCTGATACTGGAGGCGCTCCTTCCGCGTGGTGAGAAGAAGTGGCGGCACTTGTTTCGGGCGGCCCTCCTGGTCTAAAGCGACAAAAGTAAGATACGCCGAGCTGGTTTGGCGCCGCTCGCCGGTCAGGACGTCTTCGACGAACACTTGAACCTCCACCTCCATCGACGTTCGGAATGCCCGTGTGACAACCGCCTTCAAAAGGACCATTTGGCCGATTCGAATCGGATGAAGGAAGTCGAGTTGATCGACGGAGGCCGTGGCCACGTAACTGCGGCTGTGGCGTTGGGCGGCCATTGCACCGGCGATGTCGATCAGGTGCATCACCTTCCCGCCCAGCATGCTTCCCAACGCATTGGCATCGTTCGGCAGGACAAATTCCACCATTTCCACCATCGAGTCCGGTACCTTTTTACCTTTTGCCATTTTCATCTCAAGTGCCGATGGATTTCCCGCGCCGAGTGTTGTTCTGTTGTAACCCTTTTATTTGCGTTGGTTATGTGGTTTTTTCGTCGAGGGGCAGGGAAACGTCTTCCCTACAATTAACGCCTGCGATTAACCATAGTTCTCCCTCGCCGGACCCCGGGAAGTGTACTGTACTAGCTCTGGCTATAGGCTAAGAACGCTGCGAATATACTTTACTCAATTCGCGAATTCAACCTATTTAAATATATTTAGCGAACCGGAACATTCCCCTACCGAGCGAAACTGCTTTGTCGCCCACCGCCTTTCATAGGAGAAATTCCGTTACTTGGGTGGGAACGGAGGGGTTAGGGAAACAGAAGCAGGGCGAGGGCGAAACCGGCCATGCCGACCCCTGCGCCCAGGATGCTGTCCGCCGCGTAGTGGTAGCGGCCATGGACTGAGCCCCAGGCAATCCCGGCGGCGATCAGAAAGGCCACCGCCCCTGCCGACGGAATGAATTTTAGCAACATCAGCGCCGTGGCAACGGCTCCGGCCACGTGGGCGCTGGGAAATATGTTCGAATGGATGCTCCCCCGCGCCAAGACCCACAGATTGACCTTACGAAAAAAAATACCTTTGTCGGTAGGATTTGTTGCCGGGCGCAGGCTGCGCGGAGGGAGCGAGGGGAGCAGCGGCGAAAGAGCGTAGCAGAAGAGAATCGCCGGCAGCACGGCCGTCCAGAAGGGGTCGGCCAGGTGCCCCATCTGAGCGATGTAGAGGCTGGCAATGCCCAGAGGAACCAGCAGGTAGCAGAGCAAGTAGGAGAACTCGAGAAACTCCCAAAGCCACCGGAAGCGGGAATCCGTCATTGAGGTGGAATTCCTCCGCAGGGCGTCGTCGAAGGCGAGCAGCATCTTTTCCATTGTATGATTTCGGCGTTGGGAGATCAGGAACCCGGCTTCGTGATAGGCCACCAGAATCAGCGGCGCAGGCAGCCAGTCCCGCAGGGTGGAGAGAAGCAACGGCGAGGTAACGGTCTCCGCCATCGGGATGAGAAACAGTGCCGCCAGCAAGGCCGAGTTTACCGTCAGAAGAAGCGCCCGGCGGCGGGGTGTCAATGGCAACAAAAAGGTCGCCGCCATCACCCAAGCGAAGTAACCGACCAGAATCCATTCTGAAATTCGCAACGGCATCATAAAATAGCGCCTCTCAATCTAAATTTTCCTCCCTTTCACTCCCGCTCACAATCAAAATCCTCTGGGGCGACCGGGCCGCCGCGACTCCCACCTTGGGGCAGTTCAGAGAAGCGGTTAAAGCACCGGAGGTAAACTAGTTCTGAACTGCTTCTAAACTTGTAACCGTCCATATATCAATGGTTTGAGGCTCCTTAACGCGAAGTGTAGCCGCGCGGGTTTCGGGTGGTTTGATAAATAGTTCGGTAATTTGGGCGAGCCAGTAAGGCTCCGAGCGCGCCTCCAACACCCACTCCCAGGCGGAGAAGGGCGAAAACAAATACAGGGGTTTCGCCTGCTTCAGGGTAAACGGCTCCCGCCAGGAATCCGGCCGCGACGCCTGCCGCGGCTCCCGTTCCCAGACCGAAAAAGGCATTTTTCAGCCGCTTGGTTTCCTCGCGCCGACCGACCCGTAAAAGGTCCCACTGAGGGGCGGAGACCCGTCTCTTTTTGACGCGAAAGAGGAGATTGGTCGCGGTAAGTCCCAGAAAGGTTCCCCGCATCGGTCCCATGACAAGTTGTTCGACTTAGGGATTTCCGGAAGGTAGATTTTCCCGGGTCAGTCGGATGGACCTTACCTGGCCCGGGCGATTACCGAGCGGCGCCAATTTCTCGCCGTTCAGCGTAAGAATTAGGCCGCCGGCGTTTCCCGTCCAGACCTGGAAAAATTTCTTGGCGCGAAAGGTACGGGTCGCATCCGCTTCCAGGGTTCTTTGAACCACCGTCCTGCCGTCGGCTTTGATGGAGACCCAGGCCTGTTCGGTCGTGGCGATTTGAAGAACCAAGCCTTCCGAGGTGCTGGGGGCGGATGGTTCCGGGGCCGAAGTCCCTGCGGCAGGGGTATCAGTGCTGTCGCCCGCCGTGGCAGCCGGCTCAGTCGCTGGAGCGGAAGAGGCTTCCTGATGGGAAGCCGCGGGTGTGGGCGCCGGTGTCGGCGTTCGAGGCTGTGGCGCCGGAGTTGTTATGGCAGGCTGTGCGGCGGCTTGCCGAGGTGTTTCCCGAACCGGCTGTGCCGGTGCAGGACCGGATGGCGGGCCGGCTTCGTCGGAACTCTCTCCGGCTGCAGGAGTCTGTTCCGGGACTGTTGGAGCGATTTCGCTGGGAGTTTCCGTGGTGCTGGGCTGATCCGAATAACGGTAAAGCGTGTAGCCGATGAACAGCATTACGACGGCGATGGCGGCGGCCAGAAGCTGTGCTTGGGAACTTGTGGCTTCAAGCGGTGGCGGGGGCGCCGCCAGCACGCAGGGAGTTTCGAACGGCTCCTTCCTTCCCAGCACCAGGTCGTATTCGCCTAAAAACGTTTGTTCGTCCAAGCCCAGGTGGCGGGAATAGGCGCGGATAAATCCACGATTAAATACGCCGCCGGGGAGTTTGTCGAACTCTTCGTCTTCGAGGGCTTGGAGGAAGTGAAGATTGATTTTCGTGGAAGCGGAGATTTCGTGCAGGGGAATTCCCCTCATTTCCCGTTCGCGTTTCAGGTTCTTGCCGAAGGATGCCATAACAAAGTGAAGTTTCCGAGCGTATCGGCCGCGGCGTCTCGGTCCGCTTAGATTCCTGATAATAATAGGTTTTTGGGGAATTTGTGTCAATCGGTGTTCGGGGGAAGCGGGGACCCGAACAACTCTTTTCATATGGCGAAGTTACGGGCTTCCCCGGGGGCAGAATCCGGTTGAAATGTAAGTGTTTACAATGCTAGCTTTACGGGCAAAGTCGATGGGCGGTTGTGCCGATGTATAAGGGGAGTATGGCGGAGTTTGTTCAAGATCGGAATCTGAAGCGGCGCATCGAGAGGCTGACGCTGTTTCATGAAGTGGGGAAAGCCCTGGTCTCCAACCTCGACCTGGAGGGCATCCTGCAGACCATCATGGAGAAGGTCAGCGAGTTTGTCCAGGCTGATACCTGGTCGCTTCTCATGCTGGATCAGGATACGAACGAGCTCTATTTTGAAATCTCCATCGGAACGAAGGCTCAAAAGCTGAAAGACATGCGGTTGAAGATGGGGGAGGGAATTGCCGGCTGGGTGGCCGAGAACTGCGAATCCCTCTTAGTGAAGGACGTAAGCCGGGATTCGCGGTTTACTTCCAAGTTGGATAAGATTACAGGTTCAAAAACGCAATCCGTGGTCTGTGTCCCCATCCAGGCACAGGATCGTGTGTTGGGTGTGGTCGAACTGATCAACTTTTCCGAGGAGAAAGCCTTTCAGGAAGAGGACGTCCCCCTGCTTCGGAATCTGGCCGACTATGCGGCCATTGCCCTGGAGAACGCTCGTTACGTCCAGCGCATCACGGAATTGACCATCACCGACGATTGTATGAGCCTTTACAATTCGCGCCATCTGCGGTTCGTCCTGGACGCGGAAATCTACCGGTCCCGCCGTTACAGCTATGAGTTTACGGTGATCTTCATCGACCTGGACCGGTTTAAGAACGTCAATGATACGCACGGCCATTTGGTCGGCAGCAAGCTGTTGTCTTTAATCGGTGATCTGATCAAATATAATTTGCGTCTGATTGATTACGCCTTTCGTTACGGGGGAGACGAGTTCGTTATTCTACTCCCCCAGACCGACAAGGAGCAGGCCTTCGTCGTAGTGCAGCGTCTCAAGGCCCTCTTGTACAGCGCGGTTTTTCTGAAGGAAGAGGGGCTCGATTTGTCGATGACGGCGAGCTTCGGGTTGGCTGCCTTTCCCGATGACGGCCGGACCCGCAATGAGCTCCTTCTACTTGCCGACCAGGCCATGTACACGGCCAAGCAGAACAGCCGCAACACCATTGCTCTTGCCAACGAAGGCGTGCGGACTTAAAACGCGCACCTTTCCGAATCCGGTGTAAAGAGGTTCCCTCTCTCCACCAAGTTGTCCGCAAGAGCCGGTTTCGGAGGTACTGTTTATGGATTGGCATCTCAAGCGAACGTCCTCAACCGGCAGTGAGCGTCTGGCGCGGGAGGCGGGCATCTCGCTGCGTCTGGCTCGCCTGCTGGTGCTGCGCGGCATCTTGAATGCCGAGGCGGCGACGCGTTTTCTTGAGCCGAAGCTCGCTCACCTCCATCCCCCGGAGCGGATGCGCGACCTGGGAGAAGCCGTCGAGCGCATCCGCCGTGCCGTGCGGCGACAAGAGAAAGTCCTGGTGTATGGGGACTACGATGTCGACGGCGTGACGGCCTCGGGGTTGCTGCTCTCGGTCTTGCGCGGCCTGGGAGCGCAGGCCAACTGCTTTGTTCCTAACCGGCTCCGGGACGGATACGGCGTGCGGACCGAGCGCATCGAGGAGGCCGCGGGGAGGGGCTATCAGCTCCTGATTACGGTCGATACGGGCACCAGGGATTTCGAACCCTTGGAGGCGGCCCGACAGCGGGGGCTCGATACCATCGTCGTCGATCATCACCTGCCGGGCGAATCGCTTCCCCCGGCCGTCGCGGTGCTGAATCCGCACCGAAAGGAGTGCGGATATCCGGAGAAAAATCTGACGGCCGTCGGCGTGGCCTTCAAGCTTGTGCAAGCGCTCTTGGTGGGGCAGGAGACGGACCTGAAAGGAGAACGGTTTCTCGCATGGGTGATGATCGGCACCGTTGCGGATTGCGCTCCCCTTACCGGCGAAAACCGTGTGATCGCATGTTACGGGCTGAAAGCTCTTCGTGAATCCCGGCATCCGGGCCTGCGGCAGCTTTTGCGGGTTTCCGACCTGGAGGGAAAAGATTTTGGGGTGGGGGAGATTGCCTTCCGCGTGGCGCCCAGGATCAATGCCGCGGGGCGCATGAATACGGCGCGCGACGCTTTGGATTTGTTGCTCACCTCAGACCCTGGCCGGGCTCAAGAGTTGGCCGGGAAGCTGAACCGCTTGAACGCGCAACGGCAAGGGACGGAAGAGAAGATTCTGGAAGAGGCGGTAAGGCAGGCGGAAGAGATGAGGGAAGGAGCGGGCCAAAGCGCCCTGGTGGTCGCCGCTGAGGGTTGGCACCGGGGAGTGATCGGCATCGTGGCGCAGCGCCTGGTGGAGCGCTTCGGGCAGCCGGCGTTCGTGATTTCGGTGGAAGGCGATGTGGGCTACGGGTCCGGGCGCACGGTAGCGGGTTTCCCGTTGGTGGCGGCGCTGGACCGTATGGGTCCGCTCTTTGTGAAGTACGGCGGACATGAGCAGGCCGCAGGATTGACGATTCTTCGAGAGAATATCGACCGCTTCCGGGAGCGGTTGAACGAAGAAGCCGCCCAACGGGCGGAGGTCTGCCGGCGAGCTTCACGCTCCCTGCCGGTGGACTGCGAGCTCCGTTTTTCGGAGATGGATTCGAATCTGTGGAGTGAGCTAAAGAGGCTGGAGCCGTGCGGCATCGGCAATCCGAGGCCGACTTTCTCGGCGCGGGAGCTGACGTTGCTTGCCCCGCCCCGAATCCTCAAGGAACGGCATTTGAAAATCCAGCTCGGACAGGATGGAACGACGATGGAGGCGCTCGGTTGGCGGATGGCGGGGCGCGCGGAAGAACTTCAGCCGGGCAGCCGTATGGACCTGGCCTTTCGCGTGGAGGAAAATCTGTTTCGGAACATCCGTTCGCTCCAGCTCAACATCCAAGATATAGTAGTGAAGAAAGCGGTGCAGCAGGGGTTTTGGCGTTCATGAAAGTGAAAGTTCAAGAGCTGGCGCGAAGGCTGAAAATAACACGGCGCATTGTGGCGGCCGCTCTCTGCGGGAGCGTACTGGCCACCGCGACGTCCCTTTGGGTCTCCTCGAGGAAAGAGGCGTCGGTTTCCGCGCCGCCGGTCGCGCTGCCGGAGAATGTTGAGCAGCAGCTCTCCGGATTCAATTTCACACGCTCGGAAGGCGGCCGCACCCTCTTCACCATCCGCTCGGAGAAGACCGTGTCCTTCAGCGACGGTGCGGCCACCGTGCTGGAAGACGTAACGGCGGAGGTCTTCGGGCGGAGCGGAGAACGTCGCGACATCTTTCGGACGGCTCGGGGCGAATACGATACTTCCTCCGGGGATTTTTTTTCCCCCGGCTGGGTGAGAATCGAGCTGGACCCTCCGGCCCCCTCGCCCGCACCCTCGGTGGATTCGGGAAATTCCTCCCACCGGAATCGGCTGAAGGTTGAAACGTCACAACTCCGTTTTTCACAAAAGTCTTCGACGGCGAAGAGCGGAGAGGAGGTCCGCTTCGAGTACGGACAGGTCCGGGGGAGGGGCCGAGGGCTTGAGTATGATTCCGAAAAGGAGTTCGTCCGGGTGAAGGAGGATGTTCGGTTGATTCTGGAGCCGCCGAAGGGAAGTGACGCGCCTTCGATTCACCTGGAAGCCGCTCATCTGGATTTCGAAAATGACAAGGGCCTGATTCGTCTTACCCCCGCCGTTCTCGGCTCTCGTGGCAAGCAGAGACTCTCTGCCCGGGAGACGCTCCTGAAGCTCGACCTGCGGGGACGTGTTCGAGAAATGGTGATGGAGGGGCCGGTCAAATTCCAGGAGCGGGCGGACGACTATTCGCTGGCCTTTCAGGCGGACCGGTTGACCGCTCGGTTCGACGCGGAAACGCAACGGTTGGTTTCCATGGTTGCCGACCGCGTGGGGAATGCCCGTCTCGAGCAAGGGGGGCGCATCAACCGTTTCGAAGCCCGGAAGCTGAACGGTCGCTTCCACCCGGCGCGCTCCGAAGTGCTGGAAGCGGTTGCCGAGGGGGGAGCGGAATTGAGATCGGTGCTGCTTGCAGAATCGGTTTCCAGCGCGCCCCATCCCGGAGTTGCCGGCGGCGTCCCAGGAGAAGCCAAACTCCTCCAAGCGGACCGGATGCGGTTCACCTTCCGGCCTGCGGGGGGAAGTTTGCAGCAACTTTCGGCGGAGGGAAACAGCCGCTTGGAATGGGTCGGGGACGGGCCGGAAGAATCCCGAAAATGGGTCTCAGCGCATACCTTGGCGGCAAATTTTGATGCCGAGAATCGTCTGGAGCGAATCGAGGCCACCCCGCGCGCTCGCCTGGTAATGGACCCCGGCCCCCGGGGACGCTCCCGCGGACGGCTCCCCAAGCGGACCGAGAGCGACCGCCTCTTGGCTCTTTTCGATACCTCTACGGGAACCTTGGACCGAGTACAGCAGATGGGGAATTTCCGTTACTCGGAAGGCGATCGCCGGGCGCGCGCCGAGCGGGCCGATTATTTGGAGGCGACCGGCGACATCACGTTACAGGGAAAGCCCGTCTTCTGGGACCCGGCCTCCAAGCTCTCGGCCGATGAGATACGAATCAACGAAACGACGGGCACGATGGAGGCGACCGGAGCGGTCCGGGGGACTCACCATCGCCCCCGGGCGGAAGGTTTTTTCTCCCGGCGGAGCCCTGCGAGTTCCGCCCCGCCGATCAACGTCATGGCCGACCGGGCCGGGGTCGGGAACGGCCGCCGGAGCGTCCGTTACGAGGGCCGGGTGCGGACCTGGCGCGGACAGGATGTGATTACATCTTCCTTTTTGGAGGTATTTCGCGGACAAAAACGCGTGCAGGCCGGGGGCGGGGTCGCGACCTCCTATCTTCGGCCGGGCAAGGGAGAAGCTTCCGGGTCAGGGACCCCGGTCACCATTTCGGCAGACTCGCTGGACTACCGTGATGAAGAAGGGACGGTCACCTATCAAGGAAACGTGCTCCTCTTGACGGAACATACCCACGTGGAGGCCGACCGGCTGGTCGTCCGGCTGGCGAGAAATGAGAAAGGGGAACCGGCCCGTATCGAGCACGCCACCGGGGAGGGACAGGTCAAGCTCCGGCAGCCGGGCCGGCGCGCCGAGGGCCGGCGCTTGGAGTATTTCCCCCGGACCGGAAAGATTGTTCTTCAAGGCGGACCTCCGGTCGCCTACGACGCCGAACGGGGCATGACGACCGGCGAGCGTTTGACCTTCTCGGTGGCCGATGATAGCATCTTCGTTTACGGGGGAGAGGATTCACGTACCTATACGCGCCATCGCGTGGACCGATAAATACCTATGCAGGTTCTTTCCACAATCGGGCTTTGTAAATCCTACCTGGGCCGCAGAGTTGTTGACGACGTCCGGATTGAGATCCGCCGCGGAGAGGTCGTCGGACTTTTAGGGCCGAACGGCGCCGGAAAAACGACGACGTTCTATATCGTCATAGGTTTGACCCCTCCCGACGCCGGACAGGTTCTCCTGGACAACGAAGAGATTACTCACCTCCCTATGTACCTGCGTGCGCGCAGCGGCATCAGCTACCTGCAGCAGGAGCCCTCCATCTTCAAGAAGCTTACGGTGGAGGAGAACCTGCTGGCCGTGCTGGAGACGCTCCCCCTGACTGCTCATGAACGCCGCGAGCGGTTGGAGGAGCTGGTTGAGGAGTTCGGCCTGCAACAGGTGCGGCGGAGCTTCGGCTACGTGCTTTCAGGTGGGGAGCGCCGCCGAGCGGAGATTGCCCGTGCCCTGGCCATTTCACCTTCCTTTATTTTCCTGGATGAACCCTTCTCGGGTATCGACCCCCTGGCCGTCCTGGACATCCAGCGGCTGATCCACAAGCTGAAGGATGCCGGGATCGGCATCCTGATCACTGACCACAATGTAAGAGAGACGTTGCGAGTCACCCAACGGGCCTATATCATAAGCAAGGGAAAGATTCTGCGGGCGGGCACGCCCGAGGAGTTGGGGAACGATTCCGAGGTGAGAAAGATCTACCTCGGGGACAATTTCCGGCTGGCGATGTAGCCGGTTGGTTCCTCCAGGGATGCATCCTGCTTCGGGGGGTGAAGATTCGGCTGAAAATGCCGAATTACAAAAAGTTATGGCGGATTTCGGGCCCAAACTCAGTCTCGTTCCGAAGCTGGTTCAGCGACAGATTCTGACACCCAGCTTGGTCCAGATGGTCAACGTTCTGGCCCTGAACCGGCTGGAGCTTCGGGATATGATCAACCAGGAGATGGTGGAAAATCCCATCCTGGATGAGCTGCCGGAAAACATCCCCAGCGCGGAAGAGGCAAGGCAGCAAAAAGGTGAGAAGGCCCTGTCCCCGAACGGGGAGAACTCCGCCACCGACGGCAAAGACCCCTTTGAAGAGATCGATTTCGGATCCTATTTCCAGGATTACCTGGACCCCGGTTACAAATCTCCTGCGGGGGAGGTTGTCGAGCGGCCTTCGTTTGAAAATTTCCTGACCAAACCCACCTCCCTGTCCGAACACCTGGAGTGGCAACTGGGTCTCACCGTTTGTGAGGAGGCACGGGCCGATGCGGGATTTTCGATCATCGGCAACCTCAACGAAGACGGATACCTGACGACCACCTTGGCGGAGATTGCCGAATCCGAGTCGCGAAACCTGGAGGATGTGGAGGCGGCGCTGGAGTTGCTTCAAGGATTCGACCCGCTGGGGGTGGCGGCGCGTGACCTGAAAGAGACCCTGCTGATTCAGTTGAAGACTTTGGCGCCTGCGAACCAATTGGCGCAACAGATCGTCTCCTCGCATCTTCACCAAGTGGAGAACAAGCAGTACCGCCAGATTGCGCGCGCTTTGAACCGCCCGGTGGAACTGGTGGAAAGAAGCGTCGAGCTGATTAAGAAGCTCGACCCGCGCCCGGGCCAGCGCTACAACAGTTCGCAGTCGCGGCTGATCGAGCCGGACGTCTATTTCGTCAAGGTGAGCGACGGATACCAGATTCTGGTCAACGACGACGGCCTGCCGCAGCTTCGCTTAAGCCCTTACTATCGGAAATTTTTTCGACAAGGGAAGATGACCCGCGACGTCAAAAACTACATGAAGGAACGTCTGACCTCGGCCATCCAGTTGATCAAGAACCTGGAGCAGCGGAAGCGGACGATCATCCGGGTCTGTGAAACGATTATCCGCCACCAGACGGAATTTCTGGATAAAGGGTTTGATCATCTGAAGCCGATGATGATTAAAGAAGTCGCCGAAGAGATCGGCGTCCATCCTTCGACCGTAAGTCGGGCGGTGGCCAGCAAGTATGCCCATACTCTACAAGGAGTGTTGGAACTGCGGAGATTCTTTTCCGGAGCCGTCCGCGGCCCCTCCAGTTCCGTTGTCTCTCTTGTCAGCTTGAAGAGAACGGTCAAGAAGATGATTGAAAACGAGGATTTCGCCAAACCCTTGACCGACGACCAGATTACCAAGCGATTGAACGAGATGGAAATCCGCGTGACCCGGCGGACGGTGGCCAAATACCGCGAAGATATGCGCATTCCCAGCACCCACCAAAGGCGTGTGAAAGCCTGATTTTTTAGGTTGGAATCGGCGTTCCCGGCGGCCGACGAATCGGTATTCGTTCCCCATTGCTTTCGGGAACCGCGCTCCAGGTGAGCCTGAAAGTCTTTCCCGTCTTTTTCCGAAGAAAGGAACCGGCTCGAGCACTCCGTTATGGCCCAGGGTAGGAAATCTTCCGCCGAGAAACGGCTGGTGATCGTCACCGGCATGAGCGGGTCCGGCAAGGGCTCCGCCGCCGAGGCCCTGGAAGACCTGGGGTTTTTCTGCGCCGACAACCTTCCCGTGGACCTGATTTCCACCTTTGCCGAACTCTGCCGCCAGGCGGGAAGCAAAATTTCCAAAGCTGCCCTGGTGATCGACATTCGCGGCGGCGAAGCCTTGGAGCAGTTTCCCGCGCTTTTTAAACAACTGGGGAAAGGCCGTTGGAAGCCGATGCTGATCTTTCTAGAAGCGTCGAACGAAAGTCTCCGCCGGCGCTTTAGCGAAACCAGACGGCCGCATCCGTTGGGCGGGGAGGTGCCGCTTCTCGAAGGAATCCGTCGTGAGCGGAAGCGGCTTCGGCCGATTCGGAAACTGGCCGATGTGGTGATTGATACAACCCGCATGAACGTCCACGAGCTGCGGGCGATGATCCGGTCAAGATTCCTCAAGACGAAGCGCCAGAAATCGCTGCTGATTACGGTTCAGAGCTTCGGTTTTCGGTTCGGCGTGCCGCCGGAGTCCGATTCGGTCTTCGATGTTCGTTTCCTTCCCAATCCCAATTATGTGCGCCACCTGAAAAAGAAAACCGGTCACGACCCTGAAGTGAAGAGCTACATTCGGTCCTTTCCACGCGCGCGTCAATCCATAGATCGTCTTCTGGGCTTGATTGTCTACCTGCTGCCGAGCTACATCCGGGAAGGGAAGAGCTACTTAACCATTTCCATCGGCTGCACGGGGGGGCGACACCGTTCGGTGGCCATTGCGGAAGAGCTGGGAACGAGACTGGGGAAAGAGGGCTATACCTGTAAGGTGGTGGATCGGGATCTTCATAAGTGAAGAAGGGAGGAGCGGGCGAAGGGTTTTTTGCTGGGCCCGTCACGAACAATAACTTTTTCATTATGAATAGATTGCGCTGATGTGAGTTCCCGGAATAAGACGGAATCTCTTTCCCAAAGGGGTAGATATTCCACTGCGCCAGCCCCGCACCCGCTGGGTAGTGTCTCAGTTTGATTATTTTCGGAATTGCACCTAGCCGGGAGGGGTGCTAAACTCGGTTCATGCCTAAAGGCCCGCAAGGACAATGGAGACCGGCAGAGCCGGTCGCGTGTGCCGTGCACGCCGGGAAGATAGCGACAGGCGAGATTCAAGAGACCCACGAACCTCCAGCCCCTAAGATGCCCCTAGATGCTAGACGTGAGCGTGCCCGCAGTGGGGGCAAGGCTCGCGCCGATAAACTCAGCGCTAGGAAGCGGAAGCAGATAGCGCGAAAAGCCGCTGAAGTTAGGTGGGCTGCACGATACGTGTAAGAAGCTGGTTAATATCAGTTGGCCCCGGCGGCACGTTCTTGACTAAGGCGGTGCCGAAATGGTTCTCGATTATCTTGAATGCGCGCGTGTTTGATAGTGTCTGCACGAAGCAGTGATGTACGGTCAGGACGAGATCCTGGAGATCATGGTCGCTCTCAAGCATCTTAACTTTCAGCCCAATCTCAATGCACGTCGATGCTGGCACGTGACGTTCATGAGTCTTGTGCGTGTCCGAGTCGGTTAGCTCAGAGACAACCTTCGCTGCCTTCTCCTTCGCTCCGCTTTCACCATCAAACATCACGGATTCCAGCTGCTCAGAAACAAATGTAGTTGTCCATTCAATGGCCTGTTTGCATTGCCCCAAAAAAGTGGGGCGATACTGGCTAATGATCGGTCGCCATATCTGAAGTGAGTCTGGGTCTTCCTTATAATCCTCAAGGGCTTGCTGAAACTCGCTTATTACCCCCTGAGCTGGAATGCCGTTCAGCTGTGGGTCAATTGGGCCCAAGCTGGAATGCTTTCCCATGAGGATTTCCCTTGAACAACACGCGATCATTGTGCCAGCAGACATTGCGATCTGTGGAACGATCACACGAACGTTCGAGCCAAACATCTGGTGAAGATATCGAACGATGGTTTCGGTGGACGCTATACTGCCGCCCGGAGTGTGAAGGATGAGATCGAGGCCAAGGCTCCGGTCCATTTTATGAACGGCCATCATGAAGCCGTTCATATCCTCGTCATTGATGTCTAGAAGCTGAATTCCCGGCTTGGACAAGAATCCAGAGTAATACGCGATGACATTTCTTTTGGTGTGGTTAAATAACTTTTCGAGATATCGCCTCCGAACAATATCTGCAGCTGCGTTCTTATGCTTCTTTGTTTCCTGAATTATTTCGCTAAGAACTTCGTTCCAGTTAGGCATTGACGATGCCAGGGGCCAGCGTGCCTTCCATCAATGCTGAGTCTGTAGTGGTGTTCTGGACAAAACGATTAGGGTTGGGTTGAGCCAAATTAGCTGGTGTAACATCTGCGTGCTCGCCAACCAGCTGGATGTATGCGGCGATTAACTCCTCCGCTGTGAATTCGTTCCTTTCACTCATGTGCCGCTCCTTGTCAAGGATTATGTTTTTGCCTTATGCGTAATAATCTTAGCACATGTCAAGGAAAATCTTGACACCAATGCTTGCTTACTATATCATTATGACATGAACAAGCTAACCAACAAGAAGCGAGCAAAGATCATCAAGTTGCTCGTAGAGGGTTGTTCCCTTCGCGCTATCAGCCGTGTCGAGGACGTGTCGATCAACACCGTTAGCAAGCTGCTAGTCGAAGCGGGCGCGGCTTGCGCGGAGTATCATGACAAAGCGGTTCGCCGCATGCGGTCGCAGCATGTCCAGTTGGATGAAATCTGGCAGTTCTGCTACGCCAAAGAGCAGAACGTGCCGTTTGCCAAGGCCGCACCGGATTGGTCCGGGGATGCCTGGACCTGGACGGCGCTAGACAGCGAGAGCAAGCTGATTGTCTCTTTCGTAACGGGGGATCGCTCCATGACAACGGCCCTTGTGTTCCTTGATGATTTGAAGTCGAGGCTCGCGGATCGCATACAGCTTACCTCGGACGGCCACGGAGTTTACCTTGGAGCGGTTGAGAGAGTGTTCGGGGCCGATGTAGACTTTGCCCAGCTGGTGAAGCTCTATGGACAACCGGAAGGCGAGACAGCTACGGACAGCCGGTACTCTCCGGGCGAGTGCACCGGAACCAAGAAAAAGCGGGTTGTGGGGAATCCTGACCCGGCTCTAATCAGCACGTCCTATGTCGAGCGCCACAACCTGACAATGCGGATGAGTATGAGGCGGTTTACGCGGCTCACAAACGCATTCTCAAAGAAAATCGACAACCATGCGGCTGCACTCGCTCTGTACTTCGTGTTCTACAATTTCTGCAGGATTCACAAAACCCTTCGCATGACACCGGCAATGGCCGCCGGGATCGCCAACACGCTGCATGACGCGGAGTGGATTGTGGACCTGATCGACGCGAGCGCGCCGAAGCCACAGAAGCCCGGTCCGAAGCCCGGATCAAAACGGCGGAAATCAAACTGAGACACTACCACCCGCTGCAACTTATTGCAACAACGGGATTTTTAGCATAGAATGGATCGATTCGGCGGTATACCGCAGCCTGCCGGGTGAGGGTTTAAGAGTCGCATGCGCAAGCTCGCTCGTCTATTTTCCTTCATACGACCCTATTCCTTGCGATTTGGTTTGGCTATCTTCTTGATGGCCTTGGTCGGGGGCTTTGAAGCCCTGGCGGCGCTGTTGATCCGCCCGATTTTCGATCAAGTGCTGGGAACCACCGAGCAGACCTCCGTCATGAAATTCGAGGTTCCTTTCTTGGAAGGGGAATTTTCGATGGCGGAGCTGGCGCCGGCCTGGGCCCAGGGCGTCTGGTTCGTCATCGCCTTTGCCATCATATTCGTGACGGTGGGAAAGGGCCTCAGCGAGTTCCTGGGCACCTATTCGATTCACTACGTCGGCCAAGCGGTGGTCCGAGACCTCCGCAACCAGCTCTATTCGAAGCTGATTCATTGTTCGATCCGTTTTTTCCTCGACCATCCGGCCGGTAGGCTGATGTCGGCCGTGACGATCGACATCGACCGGATTCAGCATGCCGTCTCGCATGTGGCGGCCGATTTCCTGAAGCAGAGTTTTACGTTGCTGGGACTGCTGGGGGTGCTGTTTTATCTTGATTGGAAGCTGGCGCTGATTTCCCTTCTCATTGTGCCGCTGGTGATCTATCCCTCGGCACGGATCGCCCGCGCCATCCGGCTTGCTTCCCGCTCCAGCCAGGACAAAATGGGGGAGATCAACAACATCCTGCAGGAGACGTTCACGGGAAACAGGATCGTCAAAGCCTTCGGGATGGAAGGATTCGAGATCGGCAAGTTCCGCGCTGCGGCGGAACGTCTGTTCCGCATCAACCTGCGTTGGATTCGCGCTCAGGCCATTACTCCTCCACTGATGGAGTTTTTAGGTGCGATCACCGTCGCCTTGCTGTTGTTACATGCCCGGGGAGAGATCCTCCGGAACGCGCAGACGGCGGGCGGATTCGTCGCTTTCCTCTACGCGTTGATCAAGCTGTACACGCCGATCAAGCGCCTTACCGGCGTCAATAATTCTCTTCAGTTGGCCGTGGGCGCCTCTGAGAAGGTTTTCGAATACCTCGACACCCAAGACGAGGTTCCCGAAAAACCTGGCGCGGCGGAGCTGCCGCCGTTCCGTGAAAGCATTGTCTTCGAGAAGGTGAACTTCAACTACGGGAACGGTAGCGAACTCTTGCGGGATATCGACCTCTCGATAACGGCGGAAACCGTGGTGGCGATTGTCGGGGCGAGCGGCGCCGGGAAGACGACGCTGGTCAATTTGCTGCCGCGATTTTACGATGTGACCGGCGGGCGCTTGCTCATCGACGGCGTGGATGCACGCGACGTGACTCTGCAATCGCTCCGGCGGCAAGTGAGCATGGTGACGCAGGAGACGATCCTTTTTCACGACACGGTTTTGAACAATATCTGCTACGGCCGGCCGCCGGAGACGCTGGAGCGGGCCGAAGAGGTGGCTCGCGCAGCCTTGGCGCACGACTTCATCACCCGGTTGCCCGACGGATACCGGACCGTGCTCGGTGAACACGGGCAAAAACTTTCCGGCGGCCAGCGGCAGCGCATCGCCATTGCCCGGGCCCTGATGAAAAACGCGCCGATTCTGATCCTGGATGAGGCCACCTCGGAGCTCGACAGCGAATCCGAGCGGCTGGTGCAGCAGGCGCTCTCGAACCTGATGACCGGGCGGACCGTCTTCGTGATTGCGCATCGGCTCTCTACCGTGCGCCAGGCCGACCGCATCATCGTTCTCGACAACGGCGCCATTACCGAGGCCGGTACGCACGACGACCTGCTCAGCCGCGGCGGGATCTATCGAAAATTGCACGAGTTGCAGGTGGCGAGTTCCAGCATGTAGTTCCGCGCGCTTGGTGATGCGGGCTGAGGTTTGATTTTTTCCTATGATACGAAGTATGACCGGTTACAGCGAGGGGCACTCAGAGGGCGGAGGGTTTCGTCTGAGCCTGACCCTGCGGAGCACGAATCACCGCTACCTGGACCTCCATTTCCGTTTGCCCCGGGCGTTGGCGAAGCTGGAGAGCCGGATTCGGGACCGTTTGAAGCAGGATTACCGGAGAGGCCATCTGGAGGCGAACCTTTCCTGGGAAAGGGTTCGGGAGCCGGAGCCTCGTATGGACCGGGAACTCCTGGAAGCCTACTTGAAGGCGTGCCTGGAGGTCCGGGAGGCCTTTAATCTTTCCCAGGAACCGGACGTGGCCGCGCTGGCGCGGATTCCCGGTGTAATAAGCTCCGGCAACGGGGAGCTGGAACTGGCCGAGTGGGAACGGCTGGAAGGGGCCGTGGACGGGCTTACCTCGAAAGTCCTGAAGGAATTGAACGGGATGCGCCTTGTCGAGGGGCAGGCTTTGGAGAAAGACATTCGCTCGCATCTCGACCGGATTCGGTCTCTGGTGGACCAGGTGGAGAAATTGGGGGACGAGGCCCCCTCGCGCGCCCAGCAGAAGATTGAAGTCCGCGTCCGGAAGCTGCTGGGAGAGGTTGAGGTGGATGCGGAGCGGTTGGCGCAGGAGGCTGCCTTGCTGGCTTCCCAGGCCGACATTAGCGAGGAAATGGCCCGGCTTCGAAGCCACCTGGACCAGGCCGGGCGGCTGCTCGCGGCGGACGGGGTGGTAGGTAAAAAACTCGACTTTCTCCTCCAGGAGATGAATCGCGAAGCCAACACCGTCCTTTCAAAGACCGGTGGGGCGGCCGAAAATTCCCTGGAGATCACCCGCCTGGGAGTGGAGCTCAAGAGCGAGATCGAGAAAATTCGCGAGCAGGTCCAGAATATCGAGTAGGAGGCGAAGAGAGACATTCCTCGAAGCATGGATATCGGTAACGTTTTCGTCATCTCGGCCCCGTCGGGAGTAGGGAAGAGTACGCTGATCCGGCTTTTACTGGAGTCGGTTCCCCGTCTGCGGTTTGCCGTTTCCCATACCACGCGTGAACGTCGCTGGGGAGAGAAGGACGGGCAGGAGTATTTTTTCGTCACCCGTGCGCGCTTTGAAAAGATGGCGGCCTCGGACCGGTTCGTCGAATGGGCCGACATCCACGGAAACCTTTACGGAACTTCCCGCCGCCTGCTGAACCAAGCGAGGAGAGGCGGGTGGGACGTCATCCTGGATAGCGACGTCCAGGGCCAAAAGCAGGTCGGCAAGCAGTTCCCTGACGCCATTAAGATTTTCATCCTCCCGCCTTCGTTTCGGGAACTGAAGAAGCGCCTGCAGAACCGGGGGACCGATTCAAAGCGGGAGATGGAGGTTCGGCTGGGCAAGGCGGCCCAGGAGCTTGCCCGCTGGAAGGAGTATGATTATCTGGTTTTCAACGAGGAATTGCACAGCGCTTTTGAGCAGTTACGGGCCATCGTGATGGCCGCGCGGGCACGGCGTGCCCGGGTAAGCCGGGAAGCGGTAAAAATTTTAAAAACGTTCGGAGGTTAATTGCAGATGAATCTGCCTCAGGGAATTGACAGCAAATTTCGTTTGATTCTAATGGCCGCCCGTCGGGCGCGCCAAATACAAGGGGGCGCCAGGCTGCTCATGCAGTCAAGCTCGAAGAAGCCGACGCGCATCGCGCAGCAGGAAGTGGAGGCCGGCTTGATCCCCTTCGAAATTCTTGAAGTGAAAAATGACGGAGAGGGGGCCGAAAGGAAGTCCAAGAAGAAAGCGGCCAAGTAAGCTCTTTTCGTCTGCGGACGGCAGCATCGTTCAATGAGGTAGACTGGGCCCAATGAAAATCGCGCTGGGGGTCTCTGGAGGCATTGCAGCCTACAAGGCGGCCGAACTGGTGCGCCTGTTCCAGGAACGCGGGCTGGACGTGCAGGTCGTCATGACGCGGAACGCCTGTGAATTCGTCACCCCGCTGACGTTCGCCTCCTTATCCGGGAACCATGTGATTACGGAGATGTTTGGCGCCTCTCAAGGCGAAGCCAACCTGGAAAGCGCCATCGAGCATATCGCCGTGGCGCAAGGCATTGATGCGTTGGTCGTCGCCCCGGCCACGGCGGATCTGCTGGGAAAGCTTGCCCACGGACTGGCCGACGATTTCCTCACCACGCTGGCCTTGGCGACTCCGGCTCCCCTTATTGTTTGCCCTGCCATGAATGTGCAGATGTGGGAAAACGCGGCAACGCGGGCGAACGTAGCCGTGCTGCGGGAGCGCGGCGTTACGGTCGTGGAGCCGGAGGAGGGCGCCTTAGCCTGCGGAATGCTGGGACCGGGCCGTCTGGCGGCACTGGAAGCCATTACCGAGCAGGTCTGCCGGACCTTGGGATGGCGCGACGACTTGAAAGGGCAGACCGTTCTGGTGACGGCGGGTCCGACCTGCGAGGACATCGACCCGGTCCGCTTCCTGAGCAACCGTTCTTCCGGAAAGATGGGCTATGCGGTCGCCGAAGCCGGCTTGCGGCGCGGCGCAAGAGCGGTTCTGATCAGCGGGCCGACGAATCTTACCCCACCTTCCGGCGCCGAGGTGGAGCATGTCCGCTCGGCCGAGGAGATGGAAAAAGCCGTTTTCGGCAGGCTCCAGGAGGCGACGGTGGTGGTAATGGTCGCCGCGGTGGCGGACTACCGCCCGGTGAAGGCTGAAGGCAGGAAGATGAAGAAATCCGCGGGCCGCCTGGAATTGGCGCTGGAACCGACCGGGGACATCTTAAAGAAGCTGGCAGGGAAGCGGAACGGGCAAATTGTGGTGGGTTTTGCCGCCGAAACCGATCATCTGCTGGAAAACGCCAAAGTAAAGCTCAAGGAGAAGAAGCTCGATCTGGTGGCGGTGAACGACGTTACCGAACCCGGCAGCGGCTTTGACGCGGATACGAACCGGGTGACGCTGATTGCCCGGGACGGAACTCTGCGCGAACTTGGGATGCTGAGTAAGCTGGACGTGGCGCACCGGGTCTTGGACGAGGTGGTCCGGCTTCGAGCCGGTAAGCGCTCATGAATGAGGATATTCGGCAAAAATTGCGGGGGAAATTAGAAGACTGGCTGGATTTCTACCGTGAACTGGAGATCGATGGTTCAGTTTCCCGGGCGCTATCGGCTGTTCAATCGCAGACTGCTCAGGAAGCGTCCGTTGGGTTCCCTCCCCAAAGTAGAGTGAATGTTACAATTCCGGAATCCGGTGGTCCGGCGATCGCCTCCACCGTGCCCCGTGCCGGTGTTGCCATGGGCCTTTTTGATGAACCGACGGTACCTGTCGCGCCGCAGGAAGACTTGCTCGCCCGAACTCAAGAGGACCTCGGCGATTGCCGGCGCTGCAAATTGTGGCTCGGGCGGAAGAACATCGTCTTCGGCACGGGGAACCCGAAAGCGGAGCTCGTTTTTGTGGGTGAGGGGCCGGGAGCGGATGAGGATGAGCAGGGGTTGCCCTTCGTCGGCCGCGCCGGGAAACTGCTGAATCGCATGATTCAATTCATTGCGATGAAGCGCGAAGAGGTCTACATCTGCAACATCATCAAGTGCCGACCTCCCGGCAACCGGACGCCGGAGACAGACGAGATCGATTCCTGCAAACCGTTCCTCCTTCGCCAGATTGCGGTCATCCGCCCGCGGCTGATCTGCTGCCTGGGCGCGGCGGCGTTGCGGACCATGGTAGGTGTGAAAGATGGCATTACGAAGGTCCGAGGACGGTTTTTAGACTTTGCGGGGACGCCGTTGATTCCGGCCTTCCATCCTGCCTACATCCTGCGGAATCCCCGCGAGGAGTCGAAACTCCGCGAGGACTTTACCAAGATCCAAGAATTCTTGGCTAAACCCGCGTAGATGCTATCCGAAAATACCGAATCCGGCCATTGGATTTGCAGGAGTATTCCCTCAGCGGCTGAAGCCGTGCCCTGACGAAGGCTCCCGACAGAATTTATGTGATGACTTCCAGCAAGTTCTCGTTCCTTGCCTCTGTTCCCACCATCGGAATAATTCGACCGTCGGGTAAATTCTTGGCAGACCTGAATTCCTGGTAGAATCTCATCTTAGCCGGCAGCCCGGTTTGATCTTCCCCATGGAATCCGAACCCTTATACGCTGACGTCGCCGTTTTTGCGGCCCTGCCCAACCCGCTGACCTATCGCATTCCGGAAGCGATGATGGAATCTGCCCGTCGAGGCCAACGGGTCCTGGTTCCGCTGGGGAAACGAACGGTCCGCGGCCTTCTTCTGGCCATCGGCGTCCCGCCTCCGGAGGGCGTCAGGACGCGGAGAATTCTGCAACGATTGGATGAAGAGGCCGTTCTTTCCGACGATTTGTTGGATTTCGGGAAATGGATCGCCGGTTACTACTTCGCCGCTCCGGGAGGAGTTTTTCAGGCGATGCTGCCCTTGCAGGCCGAGACCCGCGAGCGGCGCACTTTTCGCATCACGCCGAAGGGCCGGGAGCGTTTGAAAATTCTGCGGTCGCGATTGCTCTCGCATCAGGCCGGAGAATTGGAAGGCGAAACCCTTCAGGCGATGGACGAAGCCGAGGCGGGCTCCCTCGAAGCCGACAAGTTGCGGCGGAAAATCCCGCGCCTGACCCTGCCGTTCCTGATGAAATGGGTTCGGCAGGGAATGCTTTCCATCGAGCGGGAATCGGTCTGGCGCGGGAAAAGAGAGAAGAGTTGGATTCGCCCTGAAGGGGAAGACACTCCACTTCCCTCCCACCTCTCTCCGGCAGAGAAGCGCATTCTGGAAACGCTCCGGGCGAATTCCCAGGCGGGGTCTGAGGCGATGCCCCAGGCGAATTTATTGAAGCAAGCCCGTGCCCGCACCACGCACCTTCGGCGCCTGGAGCAGAGAGGCTTTTTATCCGTATCAACGCAAGGCCCATCCCCTGAAACGTCGCTCAATAAAGTTGAGCGCCCTTACCTTCCCATTGAACAACTCACCTCCGCTCAGGAAAAGGCCCTGGCCGGGATTCGCGTGCGGCTTGAAGAAGACCGCTTTCAGGTGATGCTGCTGCATGGGGTGACGGGCAGCGGCAAGACGGAGGTCTATCTGCGGGCCGTGGCCGAGGTGCTGAAGAGGGGCCGCGGGGCGCTGATGCTGGTGCCGGAAATCGCCTTGACGCCCGAACTTCAGCGGCTTCTGACGGCGCGGTTTCCCGGGAAGGTGGCCATCCTGCACAGCGCCCTGCGGGCGCGGGAGAGGGCGGCGGAATGGTGGCGGGTGCGGCGCGGCAAGGCCCGGCTGGTTGTCGGCACGCGTTCGGCCGTGATGGCGCCGATTCCCGATGCTGACTTGGGACTGGTTGTCGTGGATGAGGAGCACGACGCGGGCTACAAGCAGCAGGAGGAGCCGCGCTATCACGGCCGTGACTTGGCGATTGTCCGCGCCCAGCGGGCCGGAGTTGTCGCCTTGCTGGGTTCGGCCACCCCGTCGCTGGAATCCTACTGGAACGCTCAGCAGGGTCGCTACCAATTGTTGGAGCTGGACGAACGGGTTCAGGGCAGGCCGCTGGCCGAGGTCGAGATTCTCGACATGCGCGAACAGTTCCGGAAGACGCATTCGGCCGAACCTGTTTCGAAGCCTCTCCGGGAGGAGCTCTGCGCTCAGCTGGAGAGCAACGCGCAGGTGATGATCCTGATCAACCGCCGGGGGTACTCCTGGTTCGTGATGTGTCGCAGTTGCGGGAGGAGTGAGCAGTGCGAAAACTGTAGCGTTGCGCTTACCTACCATCGGCGAGACCGGCGCTTGGTGTGCCACTACTGTGGCTTCAGGAGTCCCCTTCCGAAACTTTGTCGTTCGTGCGGGTCGGAGTACCTGCAATATGTGGGGACGGGGACGGAGAAGTTGACGGACTTGCTGGCGGTGATGTTCCCCGCCGCGCGCATCGGCCGTCTGGACCGCGACGTAGCGCATCGCGCCGGAGAGTATCGGCGGGTTCTCGACCGCTTCCGCCAGGGAGAGTTGAATCTGCTGGTCGGCACGCAGATGATCGCCAAGGGGCACGACTTCCCCGGTGTGACGCTGGTGGGGGTGATTGCCTCCGATGCCGCGCTGGCCCTGCCCGACTTCCGCGCCGCCGAGCGCATCTTCCAATTGCTCACGCAGAGCGCCGGACGTGCCGGGCGAGGCTCGGAGCCCGGCCGGGTGCTGATTCAGACCTCCTATCCGGAGCACTACGCCATCCGCGCGGCGGCGCGGCAGGACTATCGCGCCTTTTATGAAAAGGAGATTCACTTCCGGCGTATGATGCATTACCCGCCGCTGACGGCGCTGGCAAATTTGGTGGTACGTCATGAAAGCCGGGAGAAGGCTGCGGCGTTAGCGAAAAAGTTGGGCCGCTTTCTTGAACCTCTTTGCCGGTCCCCAGCCGGGTTGAAGTTGCTGGGACCGGGACCGGCGCCGCTGGAGCGGCTCCACCGGTACTATCGCTGGCACTTGATCCTGAAGGCTCGCAGCCGTACCTTGCTGAACGGCGTGCTGACGAAGTTGCAGGAGTTTCTTTCGCTCGAACGGATCCCCAGAAGCTCGGTGGTCGTGGACGTGGACCCGGTCAACCTGATGTAGCTGGCCAACCTGATGTGGAGAGCTGGGTTAAGGAAGCGATTGCAATTCTTTTCCGGGCTTGAAACGCACCGCCTTGCCGGGAGGGATGCTGACCTGAGCCCCGGTGCGGGGGTTTCTCCCGATGCCGGTCTTTCGGGGCTTGACGGTGAAGACGCCGAAGCCGCGCAGCTCGATGCGGTCGTTGCGCGCCAGCGCGCGTTTCATGGCCTCGAAGACCGTTACGACGGCTACCTCAGCCTTGGTCCGAGTGACACCGGTACGGCTGACAACTGCATTGATGATGGCGGCTTTAATCAACTTTACTTTTCTCCGGGGGAATTCTTGGTTACGCTAGAGGACTCGCGAGGCTTTGTCAAGAGGTTTCTCCCGTGCTTGCTTGATCTTACAGGCGACGCTTATCATTTCTTTTAAGAGAATGCAACCCTCTTTTGTGGGGTACCCTCGTGCGCCCTCCCATCTAGGTGGATCCGTTCGCGAGCCGTCCGTAGCGGAATCCAAGCTCCTTTCACCCCGACCCTGGTGTATGATAAATTTTAGTCTCTGAATTCGTGCGTCTGTCCGGTTCCATTTTGCGCATCTCGGCCCGAGTATCCTCAGGAGAGGCCCAATGAGGCCCCATATGGAGGCATAGTTGGCAAAGCGCCCTGACGTAGTACCGGCGGTCAAAGGAACCCGCGATCTCCTGCCGCCGGAGACCGATCTATGGCATCAGGCCGAACAGGTGTGCCGTGCGGTCTTCGAAGCGTATAACTATCGCGAGATGCGTACGCCGATTCTGGAGGAGACCGAGCTGTTTGCGCGCAGCGTAGGGGCGGATACCGATATCGTCGGCAAGGAGATGTACACCTTCGCGGACCGGGACGGGCGCTCGTTGACGTTGCGGCCGGAAGCCACGGCCTCCGTCATGCGCGCGTACCTCGAAAGCGGCGCGCGGAACGAAGCCGGCATCAAAAAATACTTCTATCTGGGGCCGATGTTTCGGCGCGAAAGGCCGCAGAAGGGCCGCTATCGACAGTTCTACCAAATTGGAACTGAAGTGCTCGGCTCGGGGCGTCCTGAGGTGGACGTTGAAGTGCTGGAAATGCTCTACTTGCTTCTGGGGCGATTGAATCTGGGCCAATGTGAGCTGCTGCTCAATTCGGTGGGCTGCTTGATTTGCCGTCCGCAGTACGTGAGCGTACTGCGGAAGGAGCTTGAATCGGTCGGTGCGAAACTTTGTGCCGACTGCCGGCGCCGAATCGAGCGCAACCCACTGCGCGTGCTCGACTGCAAAATTGCAGCCGACCAACCCGTGATTGATAGTCTGCCGAAGATCTCCCAGCACTGGTGCCGGGAATGCGCAGCGCACTTCGAGCAGGTGACCACGCAGTTGACCGAGCGCGGAATCGCCTTTCGTCGCACTCCTCGATTGGTGCGCGGGCTGGACTACTACACGCGGACGACATTTGAGATCACCCACACGGGACTCGGCGCGCAGAACGCGTTGCTCGGCGGAGGGCGTTACGACGGCCTGGCGGAGTTACTCGGCGGGCCGCCGGTAGAGGGCATGGGATTCGCCATCGGTGAGGACCGCTTTCTGATGGCGGTGGAGCAGGCCGGAGCGCTCAGGGCAGCCGCGGGGCCGGAGGTTTTCGTGGCTTGGTTGGGGGAAGGAGCACAGGCCGCGGCCTTCCGCCTCACTCGTCGCTTGCGCGCGGAGGGCTTTCGCACCGAAATCCGCCCGGACCCGGTGAATTTGAAAAAATCCCTGGGGCTGGCCAACAAGGTGGGTGCCCGATTCGCGGTCGTCCTCGGCAAGGAAGAAGTGGCGAAGGATGTAGTTCAATTGAAGGATATGGAAGCCGGGCGGCAGGAGGAGATTCCCATCGCCCGCGTGGTGGAAGTATTGAAGGATTTCTTCTTTGCGGCAAAACGAACCTAACCATGTCATCTCCTTTGGATCAACTTTGCGGACGTAAGCGAACTCATTACTGCGGGGACCTGCGCCCCTCCGAGGACGGCAAGGAGGTGTTTCTGGCCGGATGGGTCGACCGCCGCCGGGACTTGGGGAATCTGATTTTTCTCGACCTGCGGGACCATACCGGGTTGACCCAGATCGTCTGCAACAAAGAAGAGAGTCCAGAAGTCCACGCTGCCGCCGAGCGCGTTCGGCCCGAGTTTGTGGTGGGGGTCGAGGGGAATGTGCTTTGCCGCTCCGCCGATACCGTCAACCCGCAGATTCCCACCGGAGAAATCGAAGTTCGCGCGGCGAAGCTTCTGGTCTTTAATGAGGCGAAGACGCCGCCGTTTTCCATCAACGAGGAGGATGCTAAGACGGGCGAGGAGACGCGCCTCCACTACCGTTTCCTTGACTTGCGGCGTCCCGCCCTCCAGCGGAATCTCCGCTTGCGTCATCGCGCCGCGCTCACCGTGCGGGAGTGGTTGAGCCGGAACGATTTCATTGAGGTAGAGACGCCCTTTCTGACGCGCTCCACACCCGAGGGCGCGCGGGATTTTCTTGTGCCCAGCCGCCTTGCGCCGGGGGGATTCTACGCCCTGCCGCAGTCGCCGCAACTCTTTAAGCAACTGTTGATGATCGGCGGCTGCGACCGCTATTTTCAGATCGTCCGTTGCTTTCGGGATGAAGACTTGCGGGCCGACCGCCAACCGGAGTTTACGCAGGTTGATATTGAAACGGCGTTTTCAAGCCCGGAGGTTCTATTCGCTTTAATGGAAGGGCTGATGGTTTCGCTCTGGGAGTTGATCGGGGAAAAGATCGCTCACCCGTTTCCGCGCCTCACGTACAGCGAAGCGCTGGAAAAGTACGGCAGCGACAAACCACACTTGGGATGGCAGATCGAATGGCGCAAGCTGAAGGTCTCAGAGAGTGACCGGGAAAGGATCAGCCTGCGGGCGCCGTTAAAGGCTCTGTGCGTGCCGCAGGGGGCCAAGGTCTCCCGCAGCCAGCTTGACCGTTGGCAGAAACTGGTCCACGCAAAGTCGATCCCGTGGTTCTCCTATTTGAAGTGGGGAGAGGAGGGAATTGATTCGCCGTTGACGAAGGCCGCCGGGGAAGAATTCTGCCGGAAGTTGGCGGAAGATGTGGAAGCTAAGCCGGGCGACCTGGTCTTGCTGCTGGGCCGCAAGAAAGACGGAGGGGCACGCCCGACCGAGCGCGACCTGGACGCGGCCTCCGCGGACCTTCGGATCGAAGTGGCTGAAAGGATGGGGCTTAAGAGCACCTCACGATGGAATTTTGCCTGGATCACCCAGTTCCCCATGTTCGAGTACGACGAGAAGGAGCGCCGGTTTACGGCCATGCACCATCCGTTCACCTCACCGCGCGAAGAGGACTTGGCGCGGCTGGAGGCGGACCCGTCCGGCGTGAAGGCTGAGGCCTACGATCTGGTTCTGAACGGAAACGAAATCGGCGGCGGCTCAACCCGAATCCACCGCCGGGATATTCAGCAGCGCGTTTTCCAGATCCTCGGATTTACCGCCGAACAGGCCCGCGCGCGGTTCGGCTTTTTCTTGGACGCCTTGGAATACGGGACGCCTCCGCACGGCGGCATCGCGCTGGGGTTTGACCGCATCGTGATGCTGATGGCCGGGGAGTCTTCCATCCGCGATGTGATACCTTTCCCGAAGACGGCGAGCGGAGTGGACCTGATGTGCCAAGCGCCGGCCCGGGTGGATGCGGCCCAACTGGATGAGTTGGGAATTTCGATAAACAAAGAAGAGTAATTTTTTTGACAGAGCCTCCGCCCCCAGCAAAGAGGAACTGGGCGAAGAGGAACTGAACAAAGAGCAACGACATGGCTAAAATTTTCATTCTACCCGATTCGGTTTCAAACAAGATTGCCGCCGGTGAAGTGGTCGAGCGGCCGGCTTCGGTGGTGAAGGAACTGCTGGAAAATGCGCTCGACGCCGGGGCAAGCCGCGTAGAGATCGAGGTGGATGCGGGCGGGCGCCGGCGGATTCGCGTGCTCGACGACGGGGAAGGCATGGGGCGCGATGACGCGTTGCTGGCTTTCGAGCGCCACGCCACCAGCAAGATTCGCCAGGCCGAAGACCTGATGGCGATCGCGACGCTCGGTTTTCGTGGCGAGGCTCTGCCGTCACTGGCGGCCGTTTCGCGGCTGAAGATGCAGACGCGGCAGGGGGAGGATGCGACGGGGACCCAGATTCAAATCCACGGCGGGAAGCTGCGCGACGTGCGCGAATGCGCCTGGGCCGCGGGCACCGAGATGGACATCCGGGACCTGTTCTACAATATTCCGGTCCGCAAGAAATTCCTGAAGAGCGAAACGACCGAGCTCGGCCACATCGCCTCGTTGGTGACGCATTACGCTATCGCTCACCCTGAAAAAAGCTTTTCCTTAAAGACGGGCAGCCGCACCCTGGTGGACGTGGCCGGGGTGGGCGATCGTCGCGAACGGGTCTTTCAACTTCTCGGCGGGCAGGTTTTGGAGCAATTGGTTGAGATTCCCCGGGTGGAGCGAAGGTTGGCGGCGGACCCGGTTCGCGAAGATGTAAGCCGGGACACAGCGGAGAAGAACGATGCCGAGCCCGGCGTAATTCGCCTCTCCGGATTCGTATCCCGGCCCGAGGTGCAGCGCCTGAATCGGAAACAGATCTTCATTTTCATCAACGGCCGTCTGGTGCGGGACCGCTTGCTGCTGCATGCGATTCGTGAGGCGTATCGCAACATCCTTCCCTCCGGAATGTTTCCCATTGCGCTGGTTTTTCTGGAGATGGCGCCCGAGGAGGTGGACGTCAACGTCCATCCGACAAAGATGGAAGTCCGCTTTCGGCGGGGAGGCTTCGTCCACGATTTCACGCGCGATACGATTCGGCAGGTGTTGATCGCGGCACGGCCGATTCCCCGGTTTCCCACGCAGGGGAAACCTGCCATGGGAGTGGCTGTGGATGCAAGCGGACCTCCGCGGGCCCTCGCCCAGACCAGAACTGAGACCGGGGGAAGAAGTAGGGTGAGCGGTGGTGCGAGGGACTCGGTCCAGAGGGCGAGCGCGAAGGGAGAGTTTCAACTGAGCAGTCCCGCCGTCCCTTCCTCGGCGCAACTCCCTTGGCAAGCCGAAGCGGCCTTGTCCGTCTATGCCCCGTCTGTTGATACACCGGCCGTCGATACACCGATGAAGGAAGCCGGGAGCGGAACGTTCCCGGAGGCGGGGGACGAAGTTGCCGCCGAGACCTTCGTGCCCCCCCAGGTTCCCTCTGAGCGGGAGAAGACGCCGTTCGGTGAGCAGGAAGAGATGAATCCGCTGGGCCAGGTTCAGGACAGCTTCATCGTGGCTGAAAACGGCAAAGGATTGTGGATCGTCGATCAGCATGTGGCGCACGAGCGGATTCTTTTCGAGCAACATCTCCGCCGGCGGCTTCGCCACCAGGTCGAGTCGCAACGATTGCTGCTGCCGATTGTGGTAGAGCTCACGCCCGGCCAGGGGGCCGCCTTCGAGGACTGGGCGAAGGAACTCGAAGCCGACGGATTTGAAATTGAGCCGTTCGGGAAGAATACCGTCGCCGTGAAGGCTGTGCCGGCGGAAGTTCCCACCGACCGGGTGGAAAAGCTGTTGCGGGAGATTCTGGAAGAGGCGGAGAAGAATGCGCGGGAAATGACGCTGGAAACCCTGCGCCGGCAGATTGCCGCCTCGGTGGCCTGTCACAGCGCCATCAAGGTGAACATGCCGCTCGGGCGGGAGAAGATGGTCTGGCTGCTCCGCGAGTTGATGAAGACCGAGGTTCCGATGAGCTGCCCGCACGGACGGCCCATCATTCTCCGCTACAGCCTGAAGGAGCTTCGCAAGGCCTTTAAGCGGACCTGATGGCGGTTGAGCTTCGGCGCCGACCGACCGGGCGCTTCTGATGAGAAGAGGACGAAACGAAGGGGTGAACAGAGAGACGATGACATCGGATGCTCCTTTGGTGATTACCATTGACGGGCCTGCCGGAGCCGGCAAGAGCACGGTGGCGCGGAAGCTGGCGGAGACGCTGGGGCTGGATTACGTGGACAGCGGCGCCAGCTATCGGGCGGCGGCGCTCAAGGTTCGTCGCGCCGGATTGCTGGAAGAGGGCGAAGGACCCATCGCCGAGTTGGTCGGGCAGACCGAGATTCGGCTTGCCAGCCGTGCCCAAGCGCGGCAAGTGCTGGTGGACGGAGAGGACGTGACCGGGCAGATTCGCTCGCCGGAAGTGACCGAGGCGGCGGCGCGAATTTCGCGGCTGAAAAAGGTCCGCGAGCATATGGTTGCCTTGCAGCGCGCCCTGCTAAGTTCGCCGGGGTTGGTCATGGAGGGCCGGGACATCGGCACCCAGGTCTTCCCGGACGCGGACCTGAAGATCTACCTCGTGGCCACGGAGTTCGCCCGCGCCCAGCGCCGCCTTCAGGACGATCTGGCCAAGGGACACCAAACCTCTCTGGACCGGACTTTTGCGAAAATCTCCCACCGTGACCTCTTGGATTCCGAGCGCAGGATCTCCCCTCTGATTCCCGCCGAAGATGCCGTGAAGATCGACTCGACGGAACTGACGGTCGATGAGGTGGTGGAAAAGATTGTGCAGTTGGTCGGCGAAAAGTGCCCCGCCAAGCTCCCGAAGTCCTGACTCTCGAAGCCCTAATACCCTTGAAAGAAGAACCCCACCACAGAAAAATATGTTTTTCAATATCGCTCGCAGTAAGCGCGGGGCCGGGGAATACTCAGAGATTCGTCGGGAAGAGCGGAGTTTCGGACGGGGGGATTCGAAGAGAAAAAAGAACCTGAAAAGGATTCCTACCGGAGCTATCTTCCTCCGCTGCTCATCGACATCAGAAAATCATGATTGTTTTTCGTCTTGGAAAGCTTGTCGATGATCAGTTCCATACTCTCGGTGCTGGAAAGCGGATTGAGCACCTTGCGCAAAACCCAGATACGGTTCAGCTCCTCTTTTGGAACCAACAGCTCTTCCTTCCGGGTTCCGGAGCGGTTGATGTCGATCGCCGGGAAGACGCGCTTGTCGACGAGTTTGCGGTCCAGGTGGACCTCCATGTTGCCGGTTCCCTTGAACTCCTCGAAGATTACGTCGTCCATCCGGCTGCCGGTGTCGATCAGGGCGGTGGCGATAATCGTAAGGCTCCCGCCTTCTTCGACGTTGCGGGCCGCGCCGAAGAAACGCTTCGGCCGCTGGAGGGCGTTCGAATCGACGCCGCCGGAAAGCACCTTTCCGGAAGGTGGCACGACGGTGTTGTAGGCGCGCGCCAGGCGCGTAATCGAGTCAAGCAGAATGACGACGTTGCGCTTGTGCTCGACCAGCCGCTTGGCCTTTTCGATCACCATCTCGGCCACCTGGACGTGGCGGGCGGCGGGCTCATCGAAGGTGGAACTGATCACTTCGCCGTGAACGGTCCGTTGCATGTCGGTGACTTCCTCGGGCCGCTCGTCAATCAGCAGCACGATCAGGGTGATTTCCGGATGATTCGTCGTGACCGAGTTGGCGATGGTCTGGAGCAGCATGGTCTTTCCCGTGCGGGGCGGGGAGACGACCAGACCGCGCTGGCCCATGCCGATCGGGGTCATCAGATCGAGAACGCGGGCGGAGATGTTGTTCTGGTCCGTTTCGAGACGAACGCGCTCATCCGGGTAGAGCGGTGTGAGGTTGTCGAAGAAGATTTTGCTGCGCGATTCGTCAGGAGATTCGAAATTGATGGCTTCGACCTTGATCAGCGCGAAGTAGCGCTCTCCTTCTTTGGGCGGGCGGATCTGCCCGGAAACGGTATCTCCGGTGCGCAGGTCGAACTTCCGGATTTGTGACGGGGAGACGTAGATGTCGTCCGGCCCGGGCAAGTAGTTATAGTCGGGGGCGCGGAGAAATCCGAAGCCGTCTGGCAGGCATTCGATCACGCCTTCCGAGAAGATCAAGCCGCTCTTTTCGGTCTGCGCCTGCAGGATTTTGAAGATCAGCTCCTGTTTGCGCATTCCGGTGGCGCCCACCACGCTCAGGTCCTTGGCGACCTGGGTGAGGGTGGAAATGTTCATCTCCTTCAATTTGGCGATATCGAGGACTTCGCCTTCTTTGATTTCCACCATCTTGTCCTCGGGAACCGCTTCCTTAACCTTGGCCGGAGCTTTGGTTGCTTCTTGAACCTTTTTGGGTGACATAAGAGACTCTCTTTCGGGTGATTTCACTTTTTTGGTTTCAGTCGTGTTGGGGAGAGAAACTAAGCTTGCTCCGGGACCCACGATGGTAGGCGGCCGCCCTCCCAACCTGCCGCGTCCTCGGTACCGAGATCATCTCCGCTGTGATTTATGTTATCAATCGAGAAAACGAGTTTAGGAACTCCTTCGAGGCGGGGCTTCCCATCATGGCTGAGGATTAAGTTTTTCCTCGGTCCGGCTACCTCCAACGGCAGTGTATTTAGGATTCAGCAAACATGAAGTTATGAGAGCAGATTTCAATCTTGCCAATCGGATCCTCAGGGGATACTTCGGGATACCTCAAAACGGCCGATTTGTCTTTCAATTTGTCATTCGATCCTGGTCGTTCTTCGAGGAAGGGTGACGTAAGGAGGTCGTGATATCGGTTTCCGAAACTTGGGAGGGCGGCGGCTCCAGTTTTCTTTCCAGCGCGACCTCCAACACTTCGTCCATGTGCTCCACCAAATTGATGTTCAGCGCGTCCTGAATGTTGGAAGGAAGATCGGCCAAGTCTTTCTGATTGTCCCGCGGAAGAATGATATTTTCAATGCCGGCTCGATGAGCGGCCATTAGCTTCTCCTTTACTCCTCCGATCGGAAGCACCTTGCCGCGAAGCGTAATCTCACCCGTCATGGCCACATCGCGCCGAACCGGAATCCTGGTCAGTGCACTGACCAGGGTGGTGGCCAGCGTGATGCCGGCAGACGGGCCGTCCTTCGGGATGGCGCCTTCCGGAATATGAATGTGAACGTCGATGCGGCGGTAGAAGTCCTTGTCCAGGCTCAGGGCGGCGGCACGCGAGCGGACATAGCTCATGGCGGCTTGGGCCGATTCCTGCATGACGTCGCCGAGTTTTCCCGTCAGGGTCAGTTTGCCCCGGCCCGTCAGCAGGGTGGCTTCGGTCGTCAGAATCTGCCCGCCCACCTCCGTCCAGGCCAATCCCGTGGCCAATCCCACCTGATTCTTCTCCTCCGCCCGCGTATCGCGGAACTTGATGGCACCGAGAAACTCCTGCAGATGATCCGGTTCCACGGTCTTGTGCGCTTCCCGCCCTTCCTTCAGGACGACGCGGGCCACCTTGCGGCATACGTTGGCGATCTCACGCTCCAGATTCCTCACGCCCGCTTCTCGCGTGTAGTGGCGGATGATGTCAACCAGCGCTTCATCGGTGAAAGTAATGTTTTCGGGCCGGAGTCCCGTCGCCTCCCGTTGCTTGATCACCAGGAAACGTTTGGCAATCTCCAGCTTTTCCTCCTCCGTATAGCCGGAGAGGCGCAAGACCTCCATGCGGTCAAGCAGCGGGCTGGGAATGGTATGCAGTACGTTCGCCGTAGTGATAAAAAAGACTTTGGAGAGGTCGTACTCCACGTCCAGGTAGTGGTCGGAAAAAGTGGTGTTCAGTTCCGGGTCAAGAACTTCCATCAAGGCGGCCGAAGGATCGCCCCGGAAGTCCATGCTCATCTTATCCACTTCGTCGAGCAGGAAGATCGGATTGACCGTGCCGGCCTTTTTCATCATTTGAATGATTTGGCCGGGAAGGGCGCCGATATAGGTGCGGCGATGGCCGCGGATTTCCGCCTCGTCGCGCACCCCGCCTAAAGAGAGGCGGATGAATTTTCTTCCCGTCGCGCGGGCAATGGAGCGTCCCAGAGAGGTCTTTCCTGCGCCGGGAGGTCCGACGAAGCAGAGAATGGAACCCTTGGGCTTCTTGACCAACTGCCGGACGGCCAGGAATTCAAGGATTCTCTCTTTGACTTTTTCCAGGCCGCAGTGATCCTCGTCCAGCACCTTTTCTGCCTGCTGGATGTCCCGCGCCTCCTTGGTCCGTTTCTTCCACGGAACGGCCAGCAGCCAGTCGAGATAGGTGCGGGAGACGGTGGATTCGGCCGACATGGGCGGCATCAGCTCCAGCCGCTTCAATTCGGCCAGCGCTTTTTCTTTGGCGTCCTTCGTCATCCCGGACGTTTCGACCTTCTTTTTCAGCTCGTCGAGCTCGTTCTTTTCGTTCCGGCCCAACTCTTTCTGAATGGCCTTGATCTTCTCGTTCAGGTAGTACTCGCGTTGCGCGCGCTCCATTTGCCGTTTGACTCGGCCTTGAATCGTGCGGTCGACGTTCAACTTTTCGAGTTCAAGGTCCAGCAGCTCGGCCAAGCGCGTCAGCCGGACGACCGGGTTGAAGATCTCCAGCAGCTCCTGCTTCTCCTCCACCCCGAGGCTGAGGTTGGCGCTGACCGTGTCGGTGAGTTTTCCAATATCGTCCACGCGAACGGCGGTGATCATGGTTTCGTAATTCAGGCTCTGGTTGAGCTTGACGTACTGTTCGAACAGGGAAGTTACGCGTTGGATGAGCTGCTCCAGGCTGGGCGTCGAGACGGTTGGGAAGTTAGAAGTACGGACTTGGACGCGGAAGTAGCTCTCGTCGCCGGAAATCTTCAATATTTTACCGCGCTCGATCCCTTCGACTAGAACCTTGATGTTGCCGTCCGGCAGCCGCACGCTCTGGACGATATTCACAATGGTGCCGACCTGATAAATTTCGTTCGGCTTGGGGTCGTCGATCGAAGGATCGTGCTGGGTGGAGAGGAAAATCTTCTTGTCGCCCGCCAGCGCGTCCTCGAGCGCCCGGATGGAACTTTTTCGTCCGACGACGAAAGGAGTCATCATATGGGGAAAGATGACCACATCACGGATGGGCATCATCGGCATGCTTTTGGTTTCTGTTTTTTCTCGTCCTGAAAACATCGTGGATTATGTTACCCGGCTTTCTGCCAAACGTTGGGCGGAATTTCCCCTCTATCGACCATCTCTCGCGTCACGGTAAACTCGCGGATATCACGCTTGCTGGGCAAATGGTACATCACGTCGAGCATCAGATCTTCCAGGATCATCCTCAGCCCGCGCGCCCCCAGTTTTCGCTCCATTGCCAGCGCGGCGATCCCCTCCATGGCATCATCGGTAAACTTGAGGCTGACGTTCTCGAAATCGAACAGCCGCTGAAATTGGCGGATCAAGGCGTTCTTCGGTACCGTCATGATCTGGATCAAAGCGTTCTTGTCCAGCTCGTTCAGCACGCTGACGACCGGCAGACGCCCGACGAATTCGGGAATCATTCCGTAGCGGATCAGATCCGTGGGCTGCGTTTTTTCCAACAGCTCGACATTGCGCCGGCGGGGCAGGCGGGTTTCTTCCTTTTCGTTCCGGTGGAAGCCCATGGCTTGGCGGCTCAAGCGCCGCTCGATGACCCGCTCCAGGCCCACAAAGGCGCCTCCGCAGATGAAAAGGACATTGGTGGTATCGACCTGGGTAAACTCCTGGTGCGGGTGCTTGCGTCCGCCCTGGGGCGGAACGTTGGCCACCGTCCCTTCAAGAATCTTCAGCAGCGCTTGCTGCACGCCTTCACCGGAAACATCGCGGGTGATCGACGGGTTTTCGTCCTTGCGGGAAATCTTGTCGATTTCGTCGATATAAATGATTCCTTGTTGGGCCCGTTGCACGTTGCCGCCGGCGGCCTGGACCAGCTTCAGGATCACGTTCTCGACGTCCTCGCCGACGTAGCCGGCCTCGGTCAGCGTGGTGGCGTCGACGATGGCAAAGGGCACGTCGAGCAGTTTGGCCAGTGTCTGCGCCAGCAGGGTCTTGCCGGTTCCGGTCGGTCCGATTAACAGGATATTGCCCTTGGTGAGCTCGACCTCGCTCTCGGACTGGCCCAGCAGGACCCGTTTGTAGTGGTTATAGACGGCCACGGCCAGCTTCTTTTTGGTCCTGTCCTGGCCGATGACGTACTGGTCCAGAAAACCCTTCACCTCTTCGGGGTGGGGCAGCTTCGAAGGCTCCTTCAGCGTGCGCTCAATGCGTTCTTCCTCGAGGATGCCGTTGCAGATGGCGACGCATTCGTCGCAGATATAGGCGGGCGGCAGCTCTCCGGGCGAAGCGATCAACTTCGCCACGCTGTCCTGCGGTTTGTGGCAGAAGGAGCAGTGGCGCAGCTCCTCCGGCGCGAGTCGTTTCACCAGTTGCGGTCTCCGTTATCGATGTTTGCTGATAATTTCATCAACGATGCCGTACTCCTTGGCCTGAGCCGGGTCCATCCAGTAGTCGCGTTCGACGTCGTGTTCGATCTTTTCCAGCGCCTGCAATGTGTGCTTGGCCATGATGTCGTTCAGATGGGACCGGACCCGCAAAATTTCTCGGGCATGAATATCTATATCGGTGGCTTGGCCCGACAGGCCGCCGAGCGAAGGCTGATGGATCAGCACGCGGGCATTCGGCAGAGCGAACCGCTTGTTCTTTGCCCCGGCCGCCAGCAGTATGGCTGCCACGCTGGCCGCTTGGCCCACACAGATGGTCGCCACATCCGGCCGGACAAACTGCATCGTATCGTAGATGGCCATCCCGGAGCTTACGCTTCCTCCCGGCGAGTTGATGTAGAGTGAGATGTCCTTCTGCGGGTCTTCGGCTTCCAAAAACAGAAGCTGCGCCGTAGTCAAATTCGCGACGGCGTCGTCGAGCGGGGTTCCCAGGAATACGATATTCTCACGCAGGAGACGGGAATAAATATCGTAGGCGCGCTCACCTCGACTCGTCTGCTCCACAACCATGGGCACTAACGTCATGGGATCCTTCGATTCTCCTGCTGATTATTTCACACTTGTATCTTAACAGTGGATGGGGCCTGGTGGCGGTCGGCGTTAGCTTGAGTTGCCCTTTCCCGGGATTGTAGCGCTCCGATAGATCCAGTCCAGCGCCTTTTCCTGGCGACATTTAAATTTAAGCTTAGCCAGCGTGCCTTCCTGTGTCAAGCGTGATTTCAGCGCGGCGGGAGATTCTCCCCCTTGGGGGGAGATCTCACGCAGCTTTTCGTCCAATTCTTCTTCGCTCACCTCGATCGTTTCCGCCCGGGCGATCTTCTCTAAAATCAAATCTCCCCGGACGCGCTTCTCGGCCGGTCCCTGCCAGTCCTGACGCAGCTTTCCCCAGTCGAGATTCGCCGTCTGCGGATCAATGCCGTGGGACATCAGCTCTCTTAACATATGTTGCATTCGGCGCTCCAGTTCTCCTTCCACCAGAATCTCCGGCACCGGAAACGAGTGGCGCTCAATGAGCTGGTCGATCAATTTTTCTTTCGCCTCTTCCTGCGCCTTTTGCTCACGCGCCCGTGTCATGTTTTCCAGAATTTGGGTCTTCAACTCCTCCAGCGTCTCGATCTCGCTGACGCCCCGAGCCAGATCGTCATCCAATTTCGGAAGAACTTTCTTCTGGATCGCCTTCACGGTGACCCGGTAGAGGGAGGGGGGCGCCGGCGGCTCTTTTTCCTCTCCCGTCACGGCGGGCTGAACCGTGAACTCGCGCGTCTGGCCTGCCCCCGCGCCTCGAAGGTTTTCGGTGAACTCCTTCATTGTGTTCTTCCCGGCCAATTCCACTCTGCCTTGCCTGGTTTCGGGAACTTTGGCTTTCGAACTCTCGCCCTTCGAATCCCCACCCTTCGAATCGGAAGAAGACGTCTTCTGAAATTCGATCTCCAGGAAATCGCCGTCCCGGGCCGTGCGGCCGGAGACGACCTCAAAGGTGGCCATGCGCTCGCGCCACTGTTCGAGCGTCTGCTGTACCTCTTCTTCTTTGACCGGTTCGGCGTGCTCGGTGGTTTTCAGACCCTGATAGTTACCGAGCTCGAACTCGGGCAGGACCTCAAAGGTCGCTGTACATTTAATCGGCTTATCTTCTTCAAAACTCAAGCCTTCAAACTTCGGTGAGCCGACGGGCTCCAGCTTCTGCTCTTTCAGCGTATTTTCGAAGTATTTCGGGAGCAGTTTCTGGATCACTTCGCTGCGGATGTCGTTCCAATAGCGGCGGCGGATCATCCCGGCCGGCGCCTTGCCGGGCCGGAAGCCGGGGACTTTGGCGGCGCGGGAGAACTGCGAGGTCACGGCCGCGGTTTCGCGCGTCACCTCGTCGACGGGTACTTCGATCTGCACCTCACGTTTACAGGTTTCCGTTGTCATGGAATCGGAAAGAAATACAGAGGATTTTTGCAGGCTCTTCGGCCGGGTCCCGTCGTAATTTGGTCCATATAAGGTTTCCCGAACGGACGGAAACACAACCTTAATTTACGATACCCAAAAACCCCCGCAGTGTCAATTTCCTCCGGCTGCGGCCGCTGGCGGCGAGGCCGGCGGCGAGGCCGGCGGCGAGGAACGGAAAGGCGCCAGCGGAGGAATCAGCGTCTGCGCGCGACGCGTCTGGTAGGTACCGAAGTAGGTTTCATATTCGGCGGCGTGGGGCCGGGCTTTCGTTTCCTCGTAGGGATAATCCCTCATCGCGCGGAAGGGGAGTGGACCGACGGCGCGGCCGGTACCCGTGTTCGGGTCGCCCGCCTTTGCCCATCCTTGGGCATGGAGAATGAAGTCCCGCTTCCAACCGCGCGGAAGCGGCGGCAGGTTGCGAGCGTCGAACTCCGCCGTCAATTCGTCGCCGACCGATAGGACGGCCAGCCGGTCATCGGCTTCGCTCAATAGCTCTTGTACCTCGCCGTAGCGCGTATAAAGCCCGGCGTGCGGGTTCCAGGGCGCGACAGCCAAGCGACGGTGGTAGTCGAAGCTGTCCGGGCGGCGATAGAGCGGGTCGTGGATGGGGGTCGAAAAGCCTCGATAGTGAAGATCGGCGGAAAGCAGCGGCAGCTCTATAGGCCTTGGTTCGGCGCACGAGTTTCCCCCCACAGGGTCGGCGCTATAGAAGATTTGATCCCAGTAAACACAGAGGTTGGTCACGATTCTCACCTGCCGGTCTGGGGAGAGAAATTTGCCGGTAAGGTCCGCGACCAGGGTGCGGTCCGTGCCGCTGGGCAGGCCAAAATCTTCCATGACGGTGACCCATCGGCCCGATTCATCTTTTACCTCCAGTCGCGGCGGGACAACGGTAAAATCGAAATTGGTGGAGAGAGCGCGCGCGCCGTTCGAGTCCGTCCAGAGAACCCAGCCGGTCAGGAATAGTTTCGATATATGGGAGCCCGTCTTTCCCAGGTCGAGCGTCAGCGTGTGGGTCTCGGCCACGCCCATTACCCCGTGGCGGCGAAAGTCTCCGGCGTAGGTTCCGTCATGATGTCGCAGTTGAGGCAATACATTATGACCATGGTGATCGACCGCCGAGACGGGAAACCGCTTACCGCAGACGGTGTGAACCGAAGGAGAAGGGAAGGGCGGCGCAGCGTACCGTTCATCAGCATAGATGTCCTGATCGGCCGGGTGGTCGTAAGCGAAGAGGCGCGCCGAGTCGAAATAGTCCACCTCGCGCAGTTCGTTGGTGAACTGGAGCACGTAGCGGCCGGCTTGCTGCTTCATTCGTTCGCCGGGGATGCGGACGTACTCTTCGGAGTTCGGCAGCGCATAGGCGCCGTCGGGCATCAGCTCGCCGAGCGGCGCAATGCCGAGAACGTCGGTCAGAAAGACGTATTGGGCGCCGTCCCATACGTAGAGGAACGGGCAGGAGCTGGCCAGCCGTTCCGATTCCCGCAACTTTAAACCCTGGTTCGGATTCACTTCCATGCGGTTTTGGATAATCAAGTTGGGCCACCTCACCCGCACCACGTCGATCTTGGTTCGGTTGCCGGTAAACAGTTGCAGCGGCTCGCCGGTGACGAGAACTTTGCGGTAATAGTTTCCCGCCTTGATTTCCACCGTTGAGCCGACGCCCTGCTTGCTGCTCTTGGACCCCTCCAATTCAATGCGGAGCCAGCCGGAGGGCGCTCCCTGTTTTTCAAAGACGCGGATCATGCCGTCGTGATCGAAAGTGAGCAGGTCGGTTCCCCCCCAGCCCCGCAGAGGACCTACGGTGGAAGCGGCCAGTTTCGAGCCAAAGGCCATATCGGAAAGGTTCACCTGGGCAGCTTCAAAGCCGGTTCCGAAGCGGTTCAGCAGGATTTGGATTCCCTTTTCGTCCGCCCAAAGCAAGTCGTCGTATCCGTCGGCGTTCAGGTCCGCAACTTGGCCTTTGACGCGGCCCGCACTCGGTGCGGAAGCTTTCGGGAAACCTTTCAGGGAAGAGAATTGCCCCCCTCCTCGGTTTGCCAGCAGAACCGGGCGGCCCTTGGTCCACAGAACCAAATCCATCATCCCGTCATGGTTGAAATCGGCTGACTCGGCCCGGCGTGCTTTTACTGTTTGGAAGGCAGCGCCCGCCTTTGCCGTGTGGGAGAGGAATTTCCCCTCCCCCAATCCCATATAGACCAGAGGGCTCCCGTCCTCGCGGGTTACGACTACGTCCATGTAGGCGTCGTTGTTGAAGTCGCTCACCAGGACGCTCCGGTAGCGCCCCCTGGGGGGGGAAAGGCCCGCCGTCTTGGTCCGTTCGGAAAACGTCCCGTCGCCGTTGTTGCGATAGAAATGCAAGCGCCCGGCGGGGACGTCTACGGGAAAGCGGACGAGGCCCTTGGGGGGGAGAGAGCTGAAATCACCGAACGAGCAGAAGAAGATATCGAGCAGGCCGTCGTGGTCGGCGTCGAAGAAGACCCCGGAGGTAACCAGTTCACCGGAAAGCCTCTGGAGCCCGGCCTTTTCGGTGACGTCGGTGTACTTCCCCGCATCATTCGGCTGCAGAAGCATCGCTCCCGTTCCGCCGACAGCGAGCAGGCTCAGCTTGCCGCTGTTGTCATAGTCGCCGAACGCCGCGCCGGTGATGCTTAATAAGTTCAGGTCTGTTTGCCCTGTCACGTCGGAAAATTTTCCGTTGCCGTCGTTTCGGAAAAGAGAACTGAAGCCGGTGGGGTTAACGAAAAGGAAATCAACATCTGAGTCTCGGTCGTAGTCGGTTAAGACCCAGGAGGGGTCCCATAAATAGGCGATGCCCCGTGCCGTGGTCACCGGAGAATCGCTCTCGAATTTCAGCTCTGGGGTATCGTCGGGACGGGGTGGGGCGAAAGCCCGGTCGGATAAGAGCCCCGCCTTGCCGGTTGCCTCCGGGAACCCCATCTCTTTCGTTACCTCCCGGAAGGAGAGTTTTGGTGAGAAGCTTTGCGACGCCGCGGCCTGCACCGCAGGCGGCGGTACGCGGATGGCGCCGTACTTGCCGCCCTCCAGCGCCGGAAGTTGCAGCGAAATGCCGGGAACTCGGTCTTTGATGGCCTGATGTCTTTTGAAATAGCCCTGGGCCTTCTCCCGCTGCCGGAGCCGCATGAGCGACGTAAAGCTGTGGAAGAGAGTGGCTACGTAAAAATTCTGCCCCTTGCCGAAACCCATGGCATCGACCCGGCCGTAGGCCTCAAGCGCTTCTTCCAATTTCCGTTGATCGAAGCGGACCTTGGCCAAGTTGAACCAGGAGGCAGGGTCAGTGGGGTCGACCCGGACGACTTGTTCGAGAATCTTCTCGGCTTTCGGGTAACGGAGCTGCCGTTTGTAGAGAATGCCCAGGTTGTAGAGCGCGGCGTTCATTTGGGGGGCCATGCGGCGAGCGGTGGTCAACTCGCCCAGCGCCGCTTCCAGTTGCCGGTCCTGCATCAGGGCCACGCCCAGATTGAAATGGTCGTCGGCGGTGGAGCCGCCCGAAGCGGTGACCTTGGCGAACTCGGCGATGGCTTCCTGGTACTTGCCCTGCTCGTAATAGGCCTTTCCCACGTTCCGCAGCGACTGAAGACCGGCAGCTTGCAGCACCGGTTCGGCGCGCGAGGACGGAAACGGGCTGAGGATGGGGAAGGCCACCAGGCCCGCTATGATCGCTCCGAGAAAAATCTTCATTTTCTGAGGTCGGTCGGGTTTCATCGTCAATTCTTGAGGCCTCCCCTAAGGTTCGCCGCGCCGGTATGCTCGTCGACTTTGAGTTTGTTCTTAGGCTGAATATACCATAGAGGCTTTAAAGTATTTAGACGCGTGTTGGGTTGCTGAAAAAGTCGCTTATGGGGCCGGCGGAAAATCCTTTTTCTTTTTCATATGTTTCCGGATCACACGCCCGGCAAAATGGACGATACCGCCGGTAGCGATCGTAGCTGTTCCCCACAGGGCTGCTTTGGGCTCTCCTGCGAACGTATATACGAGCATCCAGAGAGTAACGAGAATGAAGCCGACAGGAATCACCGGATAGAGGAAATTGAGAGCCCGCGTCCGTATCCAACCGGGACGATTTCTCAACCTTATAAGACCTGCCGTCGAGAGGGCGGTAAAGAACATCAGGGAAAACCCAATGCAGTAGATCAAAAGTTCAAATGTGCTCAGCAATACCATCAAGATGGCGGCGCCGGCTTGGAAAAGGATCGAGATGTGTGGAGTCTGCCGCTGGGGATGGACCCGGGCGGCAAGGGGAGGGAAACAGCCGTCTTTTGCCATGGCGTAGTAGACGCGCGGCCCGGCGATGCTCATAGCGCTCACCAGTGAAACCAGTCCCAGTGCAATCGTGCCGGCAAAGATGGCGCCCAGTTTCGTCCCGAACAGCGCCGTCGCGGCCGCGGCGCCGATCTTCACCACGCCCTGAGCTTCGCGGATGGGCAAAGCGTAGAGGAATGTCAGATTCAATGCCAAGTAGAGAAATAGGGTGAGTAGAGTGCCCATCAGCAGGACCCGCGGCAGGGTCCGAACCGGGTCGCGCAGTTCCTCGGTGACGTAGGTGGCCGCATTCCAGCCGCTATAGGCGAACATGATGAAAATTAATGAGACGGCAAACTGGCCCGGTAAGGAGCCCGAGCTTTGCCGCTCCGCCGTGAGCGTGAAATGTTCCCAACTGCCGTTCCCCATCCCCACCGCCAGTAGGACGAAGACGATGATGATGCCGACCTTTAACGTGGTCAGGACGTTTTGAATGCGGGAGGTGAGGCCGAGTCCCCAGATGTTCAATACCGAAAAGATGAGAATCAGCGAGACGCCGATGAGATCGCCCATTCCTATCGAAATTGAGAACCATGGCTCGGTTTGGGGGACGGAGAAAGCCACCCAGAACCCTGTCCAGCCGAAGGCCGAGCTTAAATAGAAACCAATGGCCAAGGCGCCGGCGGCGATGGGGGCCGAGAATCCTGCAAAGAACGAGACCCACCCGCTCATAAAGCCCCATGTCGGCCCCCAGGCTTCCCGCAGATAGACATACTCCCCGCCGGAGCGAGGAAGGTTAATTCCCAATTCCGAATATGCCAGGCATCCTCCCAGTGCCAGGACGCCTCCTACCAACCAGATGGCCAGTACCAGGACGGGGCTGCCCAGGTCGCTTGCCAAAAGACCGGTGGTGGTGAAGATTCCCGTCCCGATCATGTTTGAGACAACCAGGGCAGTCGCGCTAAAATAGGTCAGCTCTCTTGAAAGCGAAGGGGGCCATTCGGGTACCTCAAAAGGTGCTGGAATCAACGGGCCGGAATCAACGGTTCACGATGAGAGGATTCCCGTGTCGCAGAGAATGACATCGCTGAAAATTTGTTTCGCCGTGTGGCTGACGATTGTCGGAGTCGCGTGGGTCTCCCTCAGCGCGCAGCAGGGTTCTACGGAAAGCCGCGCGGCGGCGCGTCCGTCTCCGACCCCGAGAGCGATTGCTCCTTATATCGGTTCGCCGCCCAGGGTCGTCGAGCAGATGCTGATCTTGGCCGGGCTGAAGGCCGGGGAGACGGTCTACGACCTGGGCTGCGGCGACGGGCGTATTCTGATCATGGCGGCACAAAAGTTCCAGGCGCGCGGGGTCGGCGTGGAGTTGAACGAGCGGCTCTACCGCGAAGCCCTCGGCAAGGTGAAAGCCGCAGGGCTGGAAGAAAGCATCCGCATCATCCACGGAGACCTGCTCAAGACGAACGCGGGTCCGGCCGACGTGGTGACGTTGTACTTGATGCCGACCGCCAACGAGCGCGTTCGGCCGAACCTGGAGAAGTATCTTCGCCATGGGGCGCGGGTCGTCTCCCACAATTTCCGGGTTCCCGGGTGGACGCCCACTCGGACGCGGAACATTGTGGACGGAGTCGGCGTTTCCCACTCCCTGTATCTCTATACGATTCCCCAGAAAAAACTCTAGGGGATTCTACCTTAAATTCGGCCACTCCGGAGTGCGCGTGTTTTTCCAAGGAGGGGACATGAAGAACCGAAAAAGCGTGTGGGTGTGGCGGTGCGGATGGGTGGGATTACTGGCGGTGGTGGCCGTTACTGGTTACGGAGTCTCGGCTTTGGCCTTTCCTTCGGTCCAGGCGGAGTCGCCTTCCCGCCGGCAGGTACTGGACCATCTAGACTGGATGCGTCAGAACCAGCGCGGGATGTGGAACGTGGTTCCCAAAGAGGGCCGCTTTCTGCACGACCTGATTGTTGAGAACAAAATTCAAAGGGTTTTGGAGGTGGGCACCTCGAACGGGTATTCGGGCGTTTGGATGTCGCTCGCCTTGCGTGCGACCGGAGGGCGGATGACGACGCTTGAATTCGACGAAGGCCGCGCCGGACTGGCGCGGGAGAATTTCCGCCGCACGGGGATGGACGGGCGGGTTGAGCTGATCTTGGGCGACGCGATGGAGACGATTTCGCGTCAAAAGGGGCCGTTTGATTTGGTCTTTCTGGATGCCGCCAAGGACCAGTACATCGCCTACCTGAATTTCGTGCTGCCGAAGGTTCGGCCGGGCGGATTCATCGTGGCCCACAACGTGGTATCGCACCAGCGCCAACTACAAGACTTCCTGGCCCGCGTCCGTAACGACGTGGAATTGGAGACCACGTTCAAGACTCTCGGCCCGGGAGGTTTCTCCGTCAGCCGGAAGCGGGCGAAGCCCTAGCGGCCGCCTTTTCCTAAGTTCCATTCCCTTTCCTGGATTGAGATTGAGTGGCGTGGCGGAGATTCTGCGAATCCCCTTCGAACCTCCGGGCTATTGATGCCGATGCCGATCCTCCCCGCCAATAGGTAATTGAAGAGCGGCCGGGGGCGTGATTTCGCGGCGAACTTCTCCGCCAAAGTGTGTATCATAGTGAGAGAAGCGGAGTTTACTTCTTTCGTCGGGTCCCGGATTTTTCGGAAAGATGGGGCTTTCCGGGCCGTGGGCCGAAAGTTGAATGGGGCGGGAGGGATTCGAAGGTGACAGAGATGTTCGAGCGATTGCGATCGAAGAAGGTGTCGTGGGGTGGGGGCGGCTTTTTGGTCTTCGTCTGTTTTCTGCTGTTTTTAGCGAATGCCCGGGCGCAGCGCGAATCGGCCGAGCCGACCGGCTTTGTGATTCGTACCCGAACCGATGTGGTGAACGTCGTAGCCGTCGTACGAGACCGAAAAGGAGGCTTGATCGGGGACCTGGAGCGGACGTATTTCGAAATCTATGAGGACGGTGTTCGGCGGGAAGTGGGCTTCTTTTCGCGCGAGGTCGATACGCCGTTGACGATCGGCCTGCTGATCGACACCAGCGGCAGCGTGGCCCGTGTTTTGGGAAGTGAGAAGGAGCATGCGAAGGCGTTCTTCCGTCGGGTCCTGCGGCCGATCGACCTGGCCTTTGTTATGAGCTTCGACAGCGAGGTGTTTCTGCTCAGGAACATCACCTCGGATGTGGAAAGACTCATGGCGGGGATCGATTCCGCCGCGCTGGACCCCCGGGTGGCCGTCGCGGTTGCTTCGACACGGGGCAGGGGACGCGGGGGAGGGTTTCCCGGCCCGCCGACACCCCCCACTTTTCCCACCGGCAACAGCGGCGGAACCAATTTTTATGATGCCCTTTATCTGGCCGCCACCGAGCAACTGGCGCAAGAGGTCGGACGCCGGGTCCTCATCGTCCTTTCCGACGGAGATGACCAGGGAAGCCGGAAGACCCTCGAGGAGGCGATCGAGTCCGTCCAGAAGAGCGATACGGTGGTGTACGGTCTTCCCTTCGGCGGCCGATTTACCTCGGGCAGGGGCCGTTCCATCTTGGGGCGGCTGAGCCGGCAAACCGGCGGCCGCGTGATCTCCGTGCGGAGGGCGGCCAAGATGGGCGAGGCGTTTGACCAGATCTCCCAGGAACTTCGAACCCAATACAGTCTGGGCTTTTATCCGAACAAGGAGAACAAGAAACCCGGATTTCGAAAGATCGAAGTTCGCATTCCCGGACAAAAATACAAAATTCAGGCGCGACGCGGATATTTTCCCGCCGTTGACAACTAAACGGCGACGGGTAAAGTTGACGACTCAAGACGACGAAAAAATAGGACGAAGAATCTGCGACAAACGAACATCCCCCGTCGATTTCTCCCGGACAATTCGGAGTGAGGAGGATTGTCGGCCCCACCTTGCATCCGCCGCTTCTCTCGGCGAAAATAGGGTGCGCATCCCCGACACGGAGGTTGTCTTTTCAACTGCTCCGCTTGCTGACCGGCCGCCTACGGGCGCGTTCCGCGACGAGAGGCTTGCTTACGAACGGCAGGTTCTCGGCAGGTGGTCGGGTCAAGCATCTCTTAGGGTAGCCGAAACAGAATGCGGAAGAGCAGGACCGACTGCGGAGGGTTGAAAGGAAGGTTTCCATGAAAGGCGCGGGCATGATATTGACGGTTCTTGTGGGTCTGGGGATCGGTTACTACGTTTACAGCACTCAGTTCAAAGCACTGGAAGAGACCACCGGTACGGCTTCGCCCAAAGCGATGATTGACATAACGGGGATTCGAATGGACCTGAATGCCATTGCCCAAGCCCAGCGGATGTACCTTGCAAGTAAAGGTTCCTACGCCACTCTGGACCAGCTCCAGCAGAGCGGGAATATAACCTTTTCCGGACAGAATCGTCGCGGATACAATTTTCGGGCTGAGGTGAACGGCGGACGGGGCTTTCGTGTGATTGCCACCCCTGCGGACCCGAGTCTGGCGGGTGCGCCGACCTTTTCGGTCGATCAAACCATGTGGGTCACGCAACATTAGCGGGCGTTCGCGGGCCGAGAGTTCTGCCGGCCCGGATTGCCGATTCGTATAAAAGTTACCTTCTCCCCTTTCCCGCGGTCCGCACTTTGCCGGAATCATGAGCAGTTCGTCGAGCCTCTTCCTTTGAACCTTCTTCAACGTCAGATGATCTCGTTCGTTGTTTCCGAGGGCCGGCTCCGTCCCTTTTGGCGTTTCTTTATTTCCGCCTTTGCGACGCGTCTCATCTTTTTGGGCTCTTCGCTGCTGGTCCTCTTCGTGGCGCATCCGCCCCAGACGGAACCGGGACGCCCGCATCTTCTCTTGACCATCCACTTGGTGCGGTTCGTGTTGTTGGCTCTTCTGTTCCGGACGCTGGCCCATCATTGGGAGGCGAAGCCGTTCGCTTCGGTCGGCTTCGGCCGGCATTCGCGGTGGGGGAAGGAATTGGCTCTGGGGCTGGGCTGGGGAGCGCTTTTGATCTTCCTGCAGGCCGCCCTCATGTTCGGCGCGGGGGTCGCGGAATTCTCCCTTTTCCAGGCCTCAGCCGGACGGGTGATCTCTTCCGGGCTGTTCCTGCTGGTTTTTTTCGTACCGGCGGCGGCGTTCGAAGAGTTGGCCTTTCGCGGGTATCCGTTTCAACGGCTGATCGAATCGGTAGGTCCCGTCGCGGCCGTCGTGGCGCTCTCGGCGTTGTTCGGGTTGGCGCATGCTGCAAACCCCCACTCGACGGTGCTTTCCGTTTTTAATACCGGTTTGGCGGGAGCGGCCTTTTGCGTTGGCTACCTGAAAACGCGGGCGCTCTGGTTTCCGGTGGGACTCCATTTTTCCTGGAATTTTTTTCAAGGGTGCTTCTTCGGCTTTCCCGTGAGCGGCTTTGAGGGTTCCGGTTTCCCGACGATTTTTACGGTGAATCTGGAAGGTCCCGCGTATTGGACGGGCGGCGAGTACGGGATGGAGGGAACCTTTGGGGCGACGATTGTAATTTTGCTTCTTTTGGCGTACCTTGGAAAAAGCAGAGTTCTTTTCGTCAGTGCGGAGATGAGGTCCATGCTGGGAGCCAAAGCCGAAACCGGATCCAACGCGGCCCGGACGGCGCAGCAGGGACCGGAATCCGAAAAGGGCAGGGTTCTCGGCTTATGAAACATTGGGCCCCCATCCTGATTTTCCTCTTTACGGTTCCCTTGCTGTGGACCGCTTCCCCCCAAAAAACGTCCCAGGGCATTACGGAAGGGTCGCGCGTTGCCATCCTTCGGCATATTTCAAACGAGTTTATGATTGCCAAGTTGGCGCTGCCGGGAGGAAAGCACGGCTTCTTTTTCCACTCGGACGGAAGGCTCGACAAATGGAAAAATGACGCGGCATTCCGCATTCGAGGTCGAGCGATCAACCCGGGCAGTCCGGTTCAGATCACCAAAATCCGTTTCAAGAAGGATCGTATTATCTTTGAAATCAACGGAGGCGGGGGCGGCCAAAAGAAGTGGTACCAGCGCATCCAAGTTAGCGGCGGGGCCGGTGTCCGCCGCGTGGGAGACGAAAGCACCAAGGCTCCCGCCTGGGGCGCCAACCTCAATCTGCTTTTCAAGGGGCCGATTCCGGATCTGACCGTCGAGGAGTTGAAGAAACTTCTCTTCCCGGTGCTGGATTTCAATCGGCGACGGCCCACCATCCTCTACTCTCCCGAGGTCCCCAAGAAGTTTAAGGTAGCGATCCGCAATCACGAGGTCCTGGTGGGGATGAGCCGCGACGCCGTGCTCTCTTCGAAAGGGACACCGGACCGCCGAATTCGGGAAACCCGCGACGGCATTGAGTACGAAGAGTGGATTTACGGGGATCCTCCCGCCTTGCTTTTCGTCGTCTTTGACGGGGATATGGTGATCCGCATCCAACAATTCGGCGCAGTCGAAGAGAAGAAAACCGCCTCGGACCCCGCGGCCCCGCCGCCTGCCCCCGAACCGATCTCGGAGAACTCTTCGGCCGAAACGGCTCTTCCTCCCCACTAATCTTCGCCGATTGCATCCTCAAATTCCTTACCCTCGGCCCTCAGACCGCCTCTTTTAGGTTTGACACGTTTGGGCGGGCTTCTTAAGATAGGGGACTTAACTTCAAATGCCATGAAATTCGTTGGGGCAAGGCAATAAAATCTGTTGGGGTGGCTTGAATGGGTGTAAAAGTCGGCATCAATGGTTTCGGCCGCATCGGGCGGAACCTGTTCCGAGCGGCGCTTCGCGATCCTGAAATTGAGATTCTGGCGGTCAACGACATCACGGACCCCAAGACGTTGGCTCATCTGTTGAAGTACGACTCGGTGATGGGAACGCTGCCCGCGGAGCTCGGCTACGGGGAAGGGAAGCTTCGCGTCAACGGACGCTCGTTGAAGGTCTTCAAGACCCGCGACCCGGGCGAAATCGACTGGCCGTCCTTGGGAATCGAGGTCGTCGTCGAGTCGACCGGCCTGTTTACTAAAGCCGAAGCCGCCAAAAAGCACCTAAGGGGGAGCGTCAAGAAAGTCATTATCTCGGCTCCGGCCACCGACCCCGACGCGACTCTCGTGTTGGGCGTCAATGATGGCACCTATGACCCGGCCAAGCACCACGTCATTTCCAACGCCTCCTGTACCACCAACTGCCTAGCCCCCGTGGCCAAGGTGATCCATGAAAAATTTAAGATCAAGACCGGCGCGATGACCACCATCCATGCCTATACGAACGATCAACGGACGCTCGACCTGCCGCACAGCGACCTGCGTCGCGCGCGCGCGGCGGCGGTTTCGATCATTCCCACCTCGACCGGCGCGGCCCGCGCCGTCGGCCTGGTGCTGCCGGAATTGAAAGGGAAGTTGGACGGCTTCGCCATGCGCGTGCCGACGCCGAACGTCTCCCTGGTGGACTTGGTTGTCTTTGTCGAGAAGAAGACGACCGATGAGGAAGTCAATCGGGAGTTGAAGGCCGCCGCCGCCGGGCAGCTCAAAGGCATCATGGAATTTACAGAAGAGGAGCTGGTTTCGGTCGATTTCCGCGGCAACCCGCATTCGGCGATTGTCGATGCCGGTTTTACCAAGGTGGTGGACGGCAACTGCGTGAAGACCACCGCTTGGTACGATAACGAGTGGGGTTACTCCTGCCGCGTTCGGGACCTCATCAAGTTCATCGCTGCAAAATTCTAGTCCCTCCTGACGATCTGACGATGGCAAAGGTATCGGTACGAGACCTGGATTTGGCGGGTAAGCGTGTCTTCATTCGCGCGGACCTGAACGTGCCGCTCTCGCCCGATGTTGAGATTAGCGGGGAAATTAACGGGGAGATTACACCTGCGGGTGGAATTACGGATGCCACGAGAATTCGCGCCTTTCTCCCTACCTTGGAACTGGTGAGGAAGGCGGGCGCGCGGGTGGTGGTGGCGTCCCACCTGGGCCGCCCGAAGGGTAAGCCGAATCGAAAGATGAGCCTTCGGCCGGTCGCCGAGCGGTTGGAGGAGTTGCTCGGCGGTCTTGTGAAATTTGTCTCCGACTGTGTGGGGCAGGAGGTTGAGCAGGCGGCCGCCGAACTCAAAAATGGCGACGTGCTGCTGCTGGAAAACCTGCGTTTTCACCCGGAGGAGGAGAAGAACGACGCCGGCTTTGGGCGAAAGCTCGCGGCCCTGGGCGAGGTCTATATCAACGACGCTTTCGGCGCGGCCCACCGCGCGCACGCCTCGACCGAAGCCATCGCCCGATTCGCGCCGGTAGCGGCCGCCGGTTTGTTGATGGAGCGCGAACTCGATTACCTCCGCCAGGCAACGGAAAACCCGGCCAAGCCGTACGTGGCGATTGTGGGAGGCGCAAAGGTCTCCGATAAGATTGAACTGCTGGAAAACTTAATCCGGCTGACCCAGACGGTGTTGGTGGGCGGAGCGATGGCCTACACGTTCCTGAAGAGCCGAGGCGTCAAGGTCGGTAGCTCGCGCGTGGAAAAAGAGAAGCTCGAACAGGCCCTGGGGATTCTCACATCCGCCGAAAAAGCCGGAGTTCACGTCAAGTTGCCCCAGGACCATGTGGCGGCCGACCGGTTGGAGGCCGGCGCAGAGGCTCATGTGATTCCTTCTGCGGAGATTCCCGACGGGTTGATGGGGCTCGATATCGGCCCGGCGACACGAAAAGATTTCGCGCAAGAAATCTCCCAGGCCCGCACGATTGTCTGGAACGGGCCGCTGGGCGTTTTCGAGATGGAATCCTTCGCCGCAGGCACGTTGGCGGTGGCGCACGCCGTGGCGGATTCACCGGCGGTCTCAATTGTGGGGGGAGGAGATTCGGTGGCGGCGGTGGTGAAGGCCGGGGTGCAAGCGAAAATTTCACACATCTCCACGGGCGGTGGCGCGTCGCTTGAATTCCTTTCCGGATTGAAATTGCCGGGCGTCGAAGCGCTCAGCGAGAAATAATTCTATGGAAGGTGCCTTATGGCGAATCGAACCCCTGTAATGGCCGGCAATTGGAAGATGTTTAAGATCGGAGCCAAGGCGACGGAGTTTGCCCTGAAGTTTGTGCCCTTGGTGAAGGACGCCTATCATTGCGACATCGTGTTGGCTCCCCCGTTTACGGCACTCCAAGCGGTCGGCCGAAAGATTGAAGGGACCCGCATCGGGCTTGCGGCCCAGAACGTCCACTGGGACAAAGAGGGCGCGCATACGGGCGAAGTCTCGGCGCCGATGCTGGTCGATGCCGGATGCCAATATGTGATCATCGGCCACTCGGAGCGGCGGCAGTTCTACGGCGAGACGGACGAGACGGTACAAAAGAAGGTGAAGGCGGCGCTGGCGGAGATGCTGACGCCGATTGTCTGTGTCGGCGAGGTGCTCGAGGAGCGCGAAGCGGGCCGAACCGAACAAGTCCTGCAGCGGCAGTTCGAAGGCGGGTTGGCCGCCTTGACCCCACCTGAATTTTCCCGTATCATCATTGCTTATGAGCCGGTTTGGGCTATCGGGACCGGAAAGACGGCCACGCCGGAGTTGGCAGCCGGAACCCATTCATTGCTAAGAGATGCGGCGCGGAAGAGGTTTGGAGATCAGGCGGCCGAGGGGCTGCGAATCCTCTACGGGGGGAGCGTCAAGCCGGATAACATTGCCCGGCTGATGGGCAAAGAAGAGATTGACGGGGCGCTGGTCGGCGGCGCGAGCCTAACCCCCGACTCTTTCGCGGCCATTGTCAATTTTTTATTTTGACGGTCGCGCGGATCAGGTAAGGAATCTACCGGGAGAAAAGTTTTGCCGGATTTTGTAATTACTTTTTTAACGGGCATTCACATTTTGGCCTGCGTTCTGCTGATCCTGCTGGTTCTGTTGCAGGGCGGGGGGAACGTAGATATAGCCGCGGCCTTCGGCGGGGCCTCGCAGACCGCTTTCGGTCCTCGCGGCAGCGTGACGGTGCTCCATAAGGCGACCTGGATTATGGGCGCGGTTTTTGTGGTAACCTCCATTACGCTCGGTGTGTGGGCTAGGGGTAGCGAGAGTTCCGGCTCGGTCCTGGAGGGAACTCCCTTCCAGACCGAACAGGCGCCGGTCGAAGAACCTGCCGAACCCGCTCCTCCGGCAGGGCCTTCGCCCTAGGCTCCATCCGTTTTTGATCTGTCCCCCCTCTTTGTATGCGCCCGATGCGGAAGTGGCGGAATTGGCAGACGCACCAGCTTGAGGGGCTGACGCTTGCAAGAGCGTGGGGGTTCGAATCCCCCCTTCCGCACCATTGCCCCTCCTCGTGGGGTGTCGTACCGTCACTCTGATGCTTTCATTATTCCATTACCACTCTTCGGACCCTTTTCTCGCCCTTCTTTCGTGGATTCTCCGCTGCGCGCGGATTGTTTCCGCTCTCGCCGTGCTTTCCTTGATTCTCCTTCTTTCGCCGCCGACTTTGTCCTCCCAGGCGCAGGTGCCGGACCTTCAACCCCGCGGCTACATCAATGACTTTGCGGGGGTGCTGAGCGCAGCCGCGCGCCAAACGTTGGAAGCGCTGGCGGCGGAGCTTGAAAGGAAAACGGGGGCGCAGGTGGCCGTGGTGATCGTCCGCTCGCTCGATGGGGAACCGATTGAAAACTATTCGATTGCCCTCACCGAGCGTTGGAGGATCGGCCGGAAGGAGCAGGGCGACACGGGCGTTCTGTTGCTGCTGGCGATCGAGGACCGACAAAATCGGATTGAGGTGGGTTACGGCAATGAGGGAATTATAAACGACGCGCGGGTGGGTGACATTCTGCGCGCCATGCGCCCTCGCCTTCGGCAGAACGATTATGACGGCGCGATCCTGCTGGGAACGGGGCAGATCGCCGCCTTGATTGCCCGCGACAAGGGCGTGACACTTCAACTCCGAGGACGGGCGGCGCCGAGCGAGACCCCACGGAGGACACGGAACCCCCTGCGCGGGTTGATTCGGCTGATGATGTTTTTAGGGCTCGGCCTGCTGATGTTCCGCCCCGGCCGCCGGAGAAGGGGATGGTACGGGTCCGGCGTGGGTACCGGCTTGGTTATGGGCGGATTGATGGGCGCCATGCTGGGCGGAGGAATGCGCGGCGGCTACGGCGGCGGTGGGATCAGCAGCGGCGGGTTCGGCGGCTTTGGTGGCGGCGGTTTCGGCGGCGGCGGGGCGTCAGGCTCGTGGTAAGCGGAAGAAGGGGATTGGATTAAAACTGAACTTCATTGGCGGTTGATTTTCCAAGGGTGGGAATATGGAAAAACTTCTCAATGAGCTTGTAACCCGGCTGAAGAAAATTTATGGTGAGGACTTGATCAGCGTGGTCCTCTACGGGTCGGCGGCAAGCGGAGAATATCACAAGAAATATTCGGACCTGAACGTCCTCTGCGTGCTGAAGCAGCTCGGCTTGGCGGAGCTCGAAAAGGCCAAGGAGACGAGCTATTGGTGGCAAAAGCAGAAACAGCCGCCGCCGCTGCTGCTCTCGCGCGAAGAGATCGAAAACGGCCACGACGCGTTTCCCATTGAATTTCTCGACATTCAGCAGAACCATCGGGTTTTCCACGGCGAGGACGTGGTAGCACAGATCGAGATCCATACGCAGCAGCATCGCCGGCAGGTGGAGCATGAACTGCGCTCCGGGCTGTTGCGGCTGCGCGAGCGCTTTCTGGCTCTGCAGAAGGAGAAGAAGAACGTGAGGCGGTTGATGCTCGATTCGCTGCCCACCTTTTCCACGCTGTTCCGCCACGCGCTGATTTTATCCGGCAACTCCGCTCCGGTAAAAAAGAGAGAAATTTTTCAAGCCGTGTCGCAGAAGTTTTCCATCCTCCCCGCGCCGTTCGAGACGCTGCTGGAAATCCGCGAGGGAACCCGAAAGCTTGCGGATGTCGAGATAATGCCGCTGTTCAAAACCTATCTGAGCCAGATTACGAAAATGGCGGAAACGGTTGACAAACTCCTAACTCGAGACGGTTGATTTCCCCGGGACTCCCAAAACCGGGCGGCGGGACAGGAGAAAGCCGTTCGAGTTATACTGATGAAGCGAGCAATTCGATTTTCTTCGGAAGAACCCGGATGTGACCGGACCTAAATAGAGGAGAGACGATGAAGGCGTTGAAAATTCTGGCCATTATCGGCGGCGTAATCCTGTTATTTGTGGTGATCATGGCGTCGACGTTTATCGGGAAACGCAATGACATGGTCCGCCAACAGGAGGGCGTTCGCCAAGCCTGGGCGCAGGTGGACAACCAGCTCCAGCGTCGGTCGGACTTGGTGCCGAATCTGGTGGAGACGGTCAAGGGTATTGCCGCGCAAGAGAAGGAGGTCTTCTCGAATATCGCCGAAGCGAGGGCGGCCATGGGCGGAGCGCAGACTCCCCGGCAGCGGATGGCGGCCAACGACAGGCTGAGCGGAGCTTTGGGCCGCTTGCTGGTGGTGGTGGAAAACTATCCTCAACTGCGGTCCAGCGAAAATTTCATGCGGCTTCAAGACGAGTTGGCCGGAACCGAGAATCGCATTGCCGTCGAGCGCCGCCGGTACAACCAGTCCGTGCAGGCCTACAACACCTACATCAAGCTGTTTCCCAACAATCTTGTGGCGTCCATGACCGGATTCGGCGAGGAAGAAGGGTATTTTGAGGTTTCCGAGGAGGCGCGCGAAGTTCCCCAGGTGCAGTTTACACAGTAGAGATTCGGAGTAGAAACGAGGTGGAGAATAGGAAGAAGGCAATCCTGATCTTTTCGGCAGTTCTGCTGGCCGTTGTTCCCGCCGGGGCAGAGGCAGAAGAAGAGGCCGGCTCCAGCATCTACCGATTTCTCCAGCTCAACAAAGAGTACTGCACCGGCGGGCAGCCGAAGGTCACCGATCTAGCCAAGCTGCAAAAAGAGCTGGGCATCCGCGCCGTTTTAAACCTTCGCCGTCCGATGGAGTATGACGAAGCCGCCGAGGCGGCCGAGGCCAAGCGTCTGGGGTTGCGCTATTACCTGATCCCGGTCAATGCCCGTGATTTGAAAGACGAGCAGGTGGAGAAGTTTTTAAAGATTCTGGACGAGGCGGAGAACCGGCCCGTCTTTATCCATTGCGGTTCCTCCAATCGAGTGGGAGGGTTCTGGATGATTCGTCGCGTCTTGGTGGACGGCTGGAGTGTTGAGAAGGCTGAGGAAGAGGCCAATAAGATCGGTTTGACCAACGCCGCCCTCCGTAAGTTCGTTCACGATTACATTGAACGCCGGCGGAAGCCTTAATTCCGAACCCACGGGCGCAGCATTTGTCTTCTTCCTCCTTGATGTTGCTGCGCGGGGATCGTTGATGCGGAGATCGTTGCTGCGCGGACCATGTAGGTTGCGTTGAAGCCGGGAATGGGGTTTTTACCGTACCCATGCATTATCGCCCCACAACACAGATACGATTCGGCCCGCCGATTACTCCCGTCGTCAAGATGCTCGTCATTGCGAACGTGGCGATTTTCGTTTTCAGCCTGCTGGTGCCTCGATTCGGATTGAATCTGAATCACGCGTTGGGTCTGATTCCTTACCGCGTTACTCACTCGTTTTACATTTGGGAACTCGTCACGTACATGTTCCTGCACGGTGGGTTCTACCACATCCTTTTCAATATGTTGGGCCTTTGGATGTTCGGCTCGGACCTGGAAAAGACCTGGGGATCGGAGAAGTTTCTTTTTTATTACTTCCTCACAGGCATCGGCGGCGGAATCTGCTACATTCTGATCGGCCCCTACGTCCGCATTCCTACCGTGGGCGCCTCGGCGGCAGTGTACGGGATTCTGCTGGCGTTCGGGATGCTTTTCCCCAATCGGATTATTCTGGTTCCGATTCTTTTCTTCTTCTTCATTCCGCTTCGGGCCAAGTATCTGGTGATGATTGTCGGCGGCATTGCCTTACTGAATTCGCTCAGCGTCGCCGCGACGGGTATTAATGACGTGGCGCACCTGGGCGGAATGATCTTCGGCTATCTCTACCTGCGGCGAGGGGGAGGCGAGTTTTTCGGGGCACGGTCGCGCTATGAGAGTTGGAAACGGGAGCAGCTTCGCAAGAAGTTCAAAGTCTACATGGATAAGCACGACCGGGACGATAAGGACCGCTGGATCAACTGACCGTACTCTTCCGCTGATTTTTCCGGATAAAGCTAACGATCCCGAGTGGCGGCCGCCTCCGCATAGGCGTTCAGGTCCGCCTCGCGGAGCAGTTTGGCCGACTCTTCGGGCGGGGTGGGATTGATATAGAAGCCGGTGCCCCATTCGAATCCGGCGACATGGGTCAGCCTGGGCATCAGCTCGATGTGCCAGTGGTAATGTTCGTTGCTGCCTTCGCCGTGCGGCGAGGAGTGGACGACGAAGTTGTAGGCGGGGTAGTCGAGCACCAGGTCCAGCCGCATCAGCATGTTCTTCAGCAGGGGGGCCAAGCTCCGAATCTGCTCATCGGAACTTTCCTCAAAGTTTGATATGTGGGTCTTGGGCAGAGTCCAGAACTCAAAGGGAAAGCGGGGCGCAAAGGGAGCCATGGCCACGAAGTCGTCGTTTTCCTCGATGATGCGAATGCAGGTCTCCGTCTCCTGCCGGATGATGTCGCAGTAGACGCAGCGCTCCTTGTAGCGGAAATAGTCCTTGGCCCCGCTCATCTCCTCGCGGACCAGCTTGTGGCGGATGGGGAGGGCGATGAGTTGCGAATGGGAGTGCTCGAGGGAAGCGCCGGCGGCCTCCCCGTGGTTCTTAAAAATTAGAATGTAGCGAAAACGGGGGTCCTTTTTGAGGTCGAGAATGCGCGCCCGGTAGACGGCGAGGACCTGCCCGATCTGCTTTTCCGTCAACTGCGCCAGGGTCTTGTGGTGGTCCGGGCAGTTGAGTCTTGATTTCAGGTTGTGGGGGGGTCACAGAGTCCTTTCCGATTTTGTCGGGTTCTCAAGGTTGTTGTTCCCGGATCGCATGTTGCAATAGGGATGGCGGAGGAAGGTTGCCGGATTACATTCGCTTCCATCGAGCACCTGCCTTGGTATCCTCGATTACAATTCCCGCCTTGCTGAGCGCTCCCCGAATCCGGTCGGCTCTGGCGAAGTCTCCGGCTTGACGCGCGGATTCGCGCTCCTTCAGTTGGGCGTCGATTTCCGCGTCGGTCATGCCCGCGTGGGTCTTGCCTGTTGCGGGCATCCCCGCCCGGTCGGCTCGCTCGTCCGAGGCTGTCTTTGTTGGGGAAATCTCCGCCAAAAGCTCTGCTTCCTGCTGCTTTCTTTTAGGATCATCATGCAGAATGCCGAATAGCCGGTTCCAGGCGTCGAGCGTTTCCTGAAACGCCTTCGTATTGTCTTGCCGGAAGCGGGAGCGGTCCATGGCGGTGTTTCCCTCGCGAACCAGATCAAAAATGGCCCCCAGGGCGCGGGCCGTATTCAGGTCGTCGTCCATGGCCTCTTCAAACTGTTTCCTGGTTTCCTGCGCCCGGCGGGTTAGGTCCGTATCTTTCCCGGCGGGAAACTGTTCCGTTCTGAGCCGGAGTTGAAAATTCCGCAGCCGTTCAACCGACCGGGTGGCCTGGTGGAGCGCGTCGAAAGTGAAGTTCAGTTGTTTGCGGTAGGGTACCGACGCCAGCAGGTAACGCACCGGCGCGGGCTTGTGCCCCTTTTTGATTATGTCCGGCAGAGTGTATAAATTCCCAATCGATTTCGACATTTTCTGCCCGTTGAGCAGAAGGTGTTCGACATGGAGCCAAGTCTTGACGAACGGTTTTCCGGTCAGCGCTTCGCTCTGCGCGATCTCATTTTCGTGATGAGGAAAGATCAAGTCCGTACCGCCGGTGTGAATGTCGAAGTGCTCGCCCAGGTATTTCATCGACATGGCGGAGCATTCGATATGCCAGCCCGGCCGCCCGCAGCCGAAAGGCGAGTCCCAGCACGGTTCGCCTTTTTTGCCTGCTTTCCAGAGGACGAAGTCGCGAACGTTTTCCTTGTCGTATTCGTCCACGTCCACTCGCGCCCCGGTTCTCATGCCGCCGACGTCGATTCCCGATAGCCGACCGTAGTTCGGAAAAGAAGAGATACGGAAGTAGATGGAGCCGCCGGCCTTATACGCGTGTTCCTTTTCCAGTAACCCTTGGACCATCTTTGACATGTCTTCGATGTGGTCGGTGGCCCTCACACGATGCTCCGGGGTTTCCAGGTTCAGCAAACGGCAATCGGTCTCGAAGGCTTGGATGTACCGGTCCGTGTAATCGCGCAGGGATACCTTCGCTTCCAGCGCGTTGCGGATGGTCTTGTCGTCGACGTCGGTATAGTTCATGACGTGCTTCAATCGGAAGCCTTTGTAGATCAGATATCTATGTAAAATATCTTGGAAAACGAAGGCGCGTAGGTTCCCTAGGTGGGGGTTGTCGTAGACTGTCGGCCCACATGTATACATGCGGACTCGGCCCTTTTCGAGGGAGATGAATTCCTCTTTCTTTCCCGTCAATGTGTTGTAAAAGCGCAACATACGCGAAAACCCTTTTCCATGTCCAGTCCGGCATTCTATTTGCCCTTCCGGGGACAAGTCAAGGAATCGAACGGCTCCCAAGCGGGTTTTAGGAGTCCGCCAAGGCTTGCTTTACCTTGCATTGAGAGAGGGCTCAGTTCGGATTGAACTGTAAGGGGGATACCCGACTTGCCCCTTTCGCGGCGCTGTGCCAAAATGGATAAAGGGTTTATATTATTCATTAAGCTGGGGGCGCGCAGCCGCAGCGCAAGGTGGGTTTTACCGTGGAGAGATCAGTCGCGGGTATCGATATCAAGGAGCCGGCCAATCCGGACCTGAAGCGGCTCCTGCAGCTGCAACAGTTGGATTTGGAAAGGGAAGAGCTCGAGGGCCGATTGGCCGAGATTCCTCTGAAGATTACCTCCTTGGAAGAACAACTTCGCCGATACGTTCAGGATTACGAGGAAAGCCAAAAGAAGTTGGACGACAATCAGAAGCAACGCCGGCAGTGGGAGGGCGATATCCAGCTCCTGCGGGAAAAGATCACCAAGCACAAGGGCCAGCTCTACGAATTGAAGTCGAACGAACAGTATCGTGTGATGGGGCATGAGATCGAAGGCGAGGAGCAACGAACCCGCGAGTACGAGGATCGTATTCTTGAAAAGATGATGGACGCCGAGCAGTGCGAGAAGCGAATCCAGGAGAGCGAAGCGCTCCTCAACGGACAGAAAGGTGATATCGACCGGCAGAAGCGGGACCTCGAATCCGCGCTCGTCGAAGCCCAACAGCATCTGGAGGGCCTACGAAAGGAGCGGACTTTGCTGGCGGAATCCATCGGCGCAAGCATACTCGGCACCTATCATGCCGTCCGAAATTTTCGCTCCGGGCCGGCCGTGGTCGAAGCGCAGGACGGACTCTGTACGGGCTGCAACGTACGCCTTCGCCCCCAGGCGTTTAATGAAATCCAGACGAATCAGCAGATCATCACCTGCGAAAGTTGCAATCGTATCCTCTATTTCAGAACCCCCGAGGCCGAACCTGCCGCTCCCAAGAGTGGAGCGCATGCCGGGGCCAAGAGCTTGAACTAACTCTGACGTATTCTGCCCAACGTAATCTATTTGATGATGTCATCCACGTCCTCACCCTCCGACGCACCGGTTCAAATTCACATCGACGGCGCTTCACGCGGGAACCCCGGTCCGGCGGCCTGCGGCATTTTGGTGGAGAGCGCACAGGGAGAGCGGCTGAAGGAATTGGCTCTTCCCTTGGGGCGGACCACGAACAATGTTGCCGAATACCGGGCGCTTCTTGCCGCCCTCGAATATGCCGTCCAGGCCGGGTACCGGGACGTCGCGCTCTATTCGGACTCGCAACTTCTGACTCGCCAGATTCTCGGTGAATACAAAGTAAAAAAGCCGAATTTGATTCCGCTCCATCGCCGCGCCAAAGAATGGATCGCCCGCTTCGAATCCTTTTCCATCACCCACGTTTGCAGGGAAGAGAACCGCCAGGCAGACCGTCTGGCCAACCGAGTTTTGGACGGTGGCGAGTTGTCCCCGTTCTCGCTTCCTTCAAACGACAGAGCAAAAAACCGGGCCGCAGCGGTGCGCTTCCGGGCTGAGGTCCGCCGGGGTGCGCTTCATCCGCTGGAAGCCGTAGAGCTCAAGGAAGGGGAGGAAGTTGAAGTCGAAGTTCGGCGCCCGGCAAGGGATTCGAAGCCCACCTAAACCATTTCAATCTACCAAGTTACATGGCAAGTTGCATGAACTTTCGCGGTCCTCCCTTGTCCCCGTCCGGTGATTGGTGATTGAGAGGATGGGAGGATGGACCAGCGAAGCCGCATCTTTGATTCAGAATCCGGCATCGTTATTCCGCGTCCGGCAGGGTCATTTCGCGTCCAGGATTTCAGCCCCATTTGTGCTAATTCTCAGGTTTGTCTATAATGGTGTCGATGTTGTTCTTATAGCGGTACGAAAGGGGACCGTGAGGTGGCAAAACATGACCTGGTGATCCGCATTGCAGGGGAATCCGGCGAGGGGGTAATCTCCACTGGAGAGTTGATCACCCTGGCAGCGGCTCGGGCAGGTTATTACATTTTTACTTACCGCACTTATCCTGCTGAAATTAAGGGCGGGCACGCCGTCTACCAGCTCCGTCTGAGCGACCGCCCGCTTTACTCCCACGGCGATGACCTCGACATCCTTCTTGCCTTTAATCAAGAAAGTTATGACCGTCACCACGAAGAGTTGCGTCCCGAAGGCGTTCTCATCTACGACGAAGCGACGCTGAAAACCGACGGCATTCCCTTCAAACAAAAATTCGGCTTGCCGCTTTCCGACATTGCGAAGAACCGGATTCACATGCCGCTCAGCAAGAACGTCGTCGCCGTCGGCGCACTGTCGGCGCTGTTTTCAATCTCGAAAGATTTCGTCGAACCGCTCCTGCGGGAGAAATTTTCCCGAAAAGGGGAAGCTGTGCTGCAGAAGAACATGGAAGCATTTGCGGCCGGCCGCGAGCACATCGAACAGCATTTTTCCAATCTGGACGCGCTGAAGGTATCCCCCAAGGTGCGGGGCGAGCAATTGGTGCTTTCCGGAAACGAGGCGATCGGGCTGGGAGCGATCGTCGCCGGCTGCCGCGAGTATTTCGGCTATCCGATTACCCCGGCCAGCGACATCATGGAATTTCTCGCCGCCGAGTTTCCCAAGATCGGTGGCACGGTCATGCAAGCGGAAGACGAAATCGCCGCCATCATGATGGCCATTGGCGCATCCTACGCGGGCCGCAAGGTGATGACGGCCAGCTCCGGTCCGGGAATCGCGCTGATGACCGAAGCGCTGGGACTGGCCGCCATGGCGGAGATTCCTCTGGTTGTGGCTGACATTCAACGGGCCGGCCCCAGCACGGGTTTGCCGACCAAGCACGAGCAGAGCGATTTGAACTTGGCTGTCTACGGAAACCACGGCGAAGCCCCGCGGATTGTGATCGCTCCCATCGATGTATCCGATTGTTTCTACCGCACCATCGACGCTTTCAATCTGGCGGAGAAGTACCAAATCCCCGTCCTTTTGGTCTCGGATACGACCCTGGCGACACGCAGCGAGTGCATCAAGAAACCCGACCTAAGCAAGATCAAACTGTTGGAGCGGGAGACCGCGAAGGCCACCAACGGCGGGCCGTACAAGCGGTACGCGTTTTCTCCCTCCGGAGTGTCGCCGATGTCGGTGCCGGGCAAAGATGGACTTCCCTATACGGCCACCGGACTAGAGCACGACGAGCAAGCGCGGCCGAACTATACGCCGGGGATGCATTCGGCCATGACCGACAAGCGGTTCCGTAAAGTCAAATCCGCCGTGCCGGATTTCCCCCCGGTTGAGTTTTATGGGGACCAGGACGCGGACGTGGGGATTATCGGCTGGGGCTCGACGCTCGGCCCCATTCGCGAGAGCCTCGAAGTGGCCCGGCAGAAAGGTATAAAAATAAAGGCGTTTGCCCCGCGCGTGCTTCATCCGCTGGGGAACGGCTATTTGGTGGATTCCCTGGCCGGGCTGAAGAAGCTGATTGTGCCGGAGGTGAACCTCACGGGTCAGTTTGCCAACCTGCTGGCCCCGCACTACCGCGGAGATATACAGAGGTTGAATATTTACGGTGGGCAACCGTTTACGTCACGTATGATTCTAAATAAGATAGAGGAGGTATGCCAGAATGGCTGAGTTGAAGGAAGAGACACGACCGGAGGAGAAGGTTAGCTATAAGAGCGACGTCAAAGTCACCTGGTGCCCCGGGTGCGGGGATTTTGGAGTGCTCAGCGCCGTTTATAAAGCTTTTGAAATCCAGGGTTGGGACCCGAAAGAGTTGGTCGTCGTCTCCGGTATCGGGTGTTCGAGCAGGATTCCTTACTTCATCAGCAGTTTCGGTTTTCATACCATCCACGGCCGAGCTCTTCCCCTCAGCGTGGGCATCAAGGTCTCGAATCCCAGGTTGAAGGTCGTAGTGCTGGGGGGCGACGGGGACGGTTTCAGCATCGGCGCGGGCCACTTTCCTCACGCCGTGCGCCGGAACCCCGACATCACCTACATCATTATGGACAACAGTGTCTACGGGTTGACGAAAGGGCAATCGTCACCCACCTCGAGCTTCCAATTCGTCACCAAAGCGGCCCCTTACGGAAATATCGAAGACCCCATCAATCCGATGGCCTTCGCGCTGGTCTACGGCGCCAGTTTCGTGGCCAAGGGATTTTCGGGTAAAGCCAACGATTTGGCCAAGCTTTTCGTGCAGGCGTTCAATCACCCCGGTTTTTCCTTCATCAACGTGCTCAGCCCCTGTCCCACCTTCAATAAGATCGATACGTTTAAGTATTATGCCGAGAAGCTGGCAGACGTTCCCTTGGAGCACGATTCCAGCAACCGGCTCCAGGCACTGGATCTTGCCTATCGCAGCGATAAACACTTTTCGGGCATCTATTATCAGGACCGCCGACCCACGTTGGAAAACCGGCTGCAGAGCGTGCGGGACAAGGTCCACATGGACACGCAGGAGGAGATTGACCACCTGCTCTCCCGCTTCCACTAGTTCCGGCCGGAACTGTCCTCCCTTCCGATGACTGATGACTCGCTTTTCCGTCCCTACGAAAGGCTGATTAAGATTCGTATCCTCGGCAAACGGTTCGAGGTGCTGGAGAAGAATACGCTGCTGCGGGCGTTGCAGTTTTTGAGTTCCAAGGCCATCGCCTATGGGCGCTTCTGCTGGAACCAGGAGTGCCACCTCTGCCGGGTGAACTACGTGATGCCGGGAAGGGAAGCTGAGGGGCCTCGGGAGATTCTGTCGTGCAAGGTATGGGGCGCTCAGGGGATGCGGATAACCAAGCTTTCCGAGGAACCCCAATATGCGCTCCGAAAATCTCTGAAAATGGAGTAGACGGCGCTCACCTTTTTCTGCCGAATCGGCTTGCCATATGGCGGAACGAACCTACTATATATAGTGCGAAGCAGCAGGGTGGCCCAATATTGAAGGCGGGATTTTAACCTTTCATGGCCCTCCCATTGAGGCTAATGGACTGAAATATAAACCATTTACCGATTAATGGAGCACCCCACCGTTGGGCTATTAAAATTTACCATTCGCTGTAATCCCATTTACTAACAAGTGCTTAAAGTAAAGAATACCCCACGAACGAGGCGGCCCGTTAATGGGTTTGGGTTGAACTGTAGGCCGCTAAGGGATATTATTATTATTTTCAAACACATACGAGGCTGTGCGCTTGCTCGTAGTGCGATGTGTGCCTGGGGTACGGGTCACGATAGGCACATCGGGGGAGCGAAGATCGGTTGGGCGCTCCAACTCATGGAAAACTAACGGAATGCTAGCAGTCTTCGCCTTGTATTCAGGGTGTGGATAGTAAAGACTTGGCGGCAATTCTAAAGAAGGCTGGATGGAATTTTGGAGCGGATCGGGGAAGCTCCAGACCGGCCGGGCAAGGTGCAAAGGGAAAGGGGTGCATGGGTTATGGGAAATATACCGGTAGTTGAACTTCCGAAGGTAGCTGGCGGTTTGGTCCAGATCGGCTCCAATAAAGAGGAGGATGTTCTTCAGCTCAAGATTGAAGAGGAACGCCGCCGCCTGGAGCAGGAAGCGGGCGTAGAGGAAAAACCGATGAAGCCTTTCCTTCGCCCCGTCGAGCGCCCTTTTACGAAAGACCAGCGCCCGTACACCACGATATTGTTTGGCGGTCTTACCTGGAAGCACGAAAAGCTGATTCATGGGGCGCTGGAAAGTTTGGGGTATAAGTGCGAAGCGGTTGCCACGCCCGACAAGAATGCGTTCCAGTTGGGGAAGGAATATGGGAACAACGGCCAGTGTAACCCCACCTACTTCACCGTCGGGAACTTGGTCCAGCACCTGCAAGGGTTGGAAGCCAAGGGGATGTCGAAGCAGGAGATTATCGACAACCACATTTTCCTGACCGCCGGTGCCTGCGGTCCCTGCCGATTCGGAATGTACGAGGCCGAATATCGCTTGGCTTTGCGGAACTCCGGCTTTGACGGATTTCGTGTGAACCTGTTCCAGCAGTCGGGCGGGTTGAATCAGGCGGAAGCGGAAGAGGGGCTGGAATTGAATCTCGATTTCTTCCTCGGCATCCTGAACGCCTTGAATATGGGCGATATCCTGAACGACGTCGCCTTCCAGATTCGTCCCTTTGAGGTGAATCCCGGCGAAACCGATCGGGTGCTCGAGGAGTGCATGGAATCCATGCATTCCGTGATGAAGAACAGGAAAAAGTATGAATTGGAAGGGAAGATGGGCGGCTTCTTCAGGCGATTTGGGAAGGAGGATACGGCGACTTACATCGGCAAATTCCTCAATCAGATATACGGGGATGAATATACGTCCTCCCTGCGCGAGATGCGCGACCGCTTCAACCAAATTCCAGTGGACCGAACCCGCATCAAGCCGATCGTGAAAATTACCGGCGAATTTTGGGCGCAGACGACCGAAGGCGACGGGAATTTCAATATGTTCCCCTTCCTTGAGCGGGAGGGCGCGCAGGTGATGGTCGAGCCGATCGGAACCTGGGTGCTCTACATGATTCACCAGGTGATCCAACAGAAGAAGGACCAAAAAGGCCTCAGCGAAGGCGCCGTCTCGCCTCCCTGGTGGCGCTTGGACAAGCACTTGAAGATTAATTGGGACCTGCAGACGCAGCTCCTCAAGTTGAAGATGGCGGAAGCGATCTTTAAGCGTGAGTATGACCGCGTGATCGAAGCTTTGGGCGGAGTTGCGCACCATTTGATCGACCAGTACGAACTCCAGCGGCTTGGGCACCCCTTCTACAATTCACGCGCCGGGGGCGGCGAGGGGCACCTGGAGGTGGCCAAGAATATCTACTACTCGAACCGTGGAATTTCCCACATGGTGCTGTCGCTGAAGCCGTTCGGTTGTATGCCGTCCACTCAGTCGGACGGGGCGCAGTCGGCCGTCATGGCCAAGTACCGGGACATGATTTACCTGCCGGTTGAAACCTCCGGCGAAGGCGACGTGAACGCTCACAGCCGCGTCCAGATGGCTCTTGGTGAGGCCAAAAACAAGGCGAAGTTGGAATTCAAGGAGGTTCTGAAATCGACGGGGCACACGTTGGAAGAGATTCAGGATTTTGTAGAAGAGAACCCCGAACTGAAAACTCCCATGTACAAGGTTCCGCACTATGACGGCGTTGTGGGTGTAGGGGCGTCGTTCATCCGCCATGTGTCGGAAAGAATCAAGAATGAGAAGAAGGTTTCGGTTACAGTACAGTAGTCTTATAAGAGATCACCTTGGGGTGGAAAATGGCTGATTCGCATTCGGGAAGGTTGACCATAGGGCTGGACGTGGGGTCGACGACCATCAAGGCGGTGGTGATGGACCCCTCGACGGACAAGATTCTCTGGGACGACTATCAGCGGCATGATACCAAGCAGCCGGAAAAATGCCTGGAGTTCCTGCAGCGCATCGAATCGGATATCGGCCTGCCGCCAGATCGTTTCCGCGTCTTCATTACCGGGTCGGGGGGCGGCACCATCGCCCCCCGGATCGGTGCGAAGTTTGTCCAGGAAGTGAACGCCGTCGCCCTGGCCGTTGAAAAACTCCATCCGGATTGCGGGTCGGTGGTCGAGCTCGGCGGGCAGGACGCCAAGATCATCATCTTCAAAGAGGACCCGGAGACCGGACGGAAGAAGAAGATTCCTTCGATGAACGACAAGTGCGCCGGAGGAACCGGGGCCGTGGTCGACAAGATCAACGCCAAGCTGAAGATTCCCGCCGACCAGCTCTGCAACATGGGCTACTACGGGATAAAGCTGCATCCGGTGGCGGGTAAGTGCGGCGTATTTGCCGAAACCGACATCAACAGCTTGCAGAAGAACGGCATTCCGGCGCCGGAGCTGATGGCTTCGTTGTTTGAGGCGATCGTGCTGCAGAACTTGTCTGTGCTGACTCGCGGTCACACGCTTCGCCCGGTGGTGCTGCTTCTGGGCGGCCCGAACACCTACATCCAAGGATTACGGGACTGTTGGAAGGCCAACATCCCGAAAGTGTGGGAGGAGCGGAAGTTTCCTCTGCCGGAAGGGGTCGATCCGAAAGAACTGATCCAGGTTCCTAAAAACGCCCAGTATTTTGCCGCCATCGGGTCCGTAGAGTTCGGCAAGGATGAAGATGATTCTGTGGGCATCTATAAGGGCACGGAGAACCTGGAATGGTACCTCAATGTCGGCCGGCTGGAAGAGAAGAAGACGATGGGCGCGATTGGGCTGAGCAAAAACGAGGAGGAACTGGCCGCCTTCAAAGAGAGATTCAAGGAGAAAAAGTTCATCCCGGCGAAGTTCTCCCCGGGGGAAGTGGTGGAGGCCTTCATAGGACTCGACGGGGGTTCCACCTCGACGAAGGCCGTCCTGGTCGATAAAGAGAATAACCTGTTGATCAAGTGTTACCAGCTTTCCAAAGGCAACCCCATTGAAGATACCAAGGAGATGTTTGCCAACCTGCAAAAGCAGGTGGAGGCACAAGGGGCCTCGCTGAAACCGCTGGGAGTGGGCACGACCGGGTACGCCAAGGATATCTTGTTTGAAGTTTTGGCGGCGGACGTCGCCATCGTCGAGACCGTCGCGCACACCGAGTCGGCGCTCCATTACTACCCGGAGACGAACGTGATCTGCGACGTCGGCGGGCAAGACATCAAGATCATCATCCTACAGAACGGACGCGTCAAAGACTTTAAGCTGAATACGCAGTGCTCGGCGGGGAACGGCTATTTTCTTCAGTCGACGGCCTCCGGTTTCGGCGTGGAGGTGGAGGATTACGCCGACAAGGCCTTTGCCGCCCAAGCGATGCCGATGTTCGGCTACGGTTGCGCCGTCTTCATGCAGTCCGATATTGTCGACTTCCAGCGCCAGGGTTGGAAACCGGAAGAGATCATGGCCGGGTTGGCCGCGGTGCTGCCGAAAAACATCTGGCTCTACGTCTCGCAGATTCCGAACATTCCCGCCCTGGGCGAGAACTTCATTCTCCAGGGCGGAACGCAACATAATTTGGCGGCGGTGAAGTCGCAGGTGGACTTCATCGAATCGCGCTTCCGGGATAAAGGGATCACGCCGAACATCCGCGTGCACGAACACTGCGGCGAGTCGGGGGCGATCGGGGCTGCTTTCGAAGCGGGCCGCTTATGGAAGATGGGCCGCCAGACGAGCTTCATCGGGCTAAAGGCGGTCGAAAACATCTCCTACATTACCCACCGCAGCGAGGACACGCGCTGCTATTTTTGTAAGAACAAATGCCTGCGAACGTTTATCGATGTGAAGGTATCCGAGGGAGGGGAAGTCGAAAACCTCGGCTCGAAAACCTCGAAGATTCCGATCTTGCAGGGAAACAAAAGACTGATCGTCGGCAACAGTTGCGAAAAAGGGTTGGTGGAAGACGTCAATGCGATGCGCGAAATCAAGAAGGGGCTGGATTCGGTCAAAGGCTCCAATCCCAACATGACGGAAGTCGGCGCGCGCTGGGCGTTCAGGTCCTACCAGCCACCGTCGGTCGCCGAACCGCTGCCGAAGTTTGCCTTCACGGCAAAGCAGAAGGCGCGGGTGGAGCGCATGAAGAAGCGCTCGGAATATCGAATCGGCTGTCCTCGAGTGCTGAATGTGTACACTCTGGGGCCGCTTTTTAGCGCCTACTTTGAAGCGTTGGGAGTGAAGGCGGAAAATCTCGTTTACTCCGACTTCACCTCCGAGGATATGTACAAGGCCGGAGCGAAGCGCGGCTCCATCGACCCCTGCTTCCCCTCCAAGGTCGGCATCCCGCACGTCCACAACCTTCTTTACGTTCACCATAAAAAGAAGCCGCTGGATGCGATCTTCTTTCCGATGATCGACGATCTTCCCACGGATTTGACATTCGTACAATCAAACCGTGCCTGCCCGACGGTGACGACGACGCCGGAGTCCGTGAAAGCCGCCTTTATCAAAGAAGGCGACCTGTTTGCCGAGATGGGACTTCAGTTCCTGAACCCGATTATTAACGTCATAAAGCCGAATCAGTTCGAGCGGCAAATGTACCAGCAGTTTGTGGATATCCTCGGGCTTTCTGCGGAGGAGAACCAGCGGGCCTGCCAGGAGGGCTTCAAGGCGCTGGACCATTTCTTCAACGGGGTCTTGCGCAAGAAGGGCCGCGAGATTTTGAAGGAGTTGGAAGCGGAGGACCGCATCGGAGTTGTGGTTCTGGCGCGTCCCTACCACAACGACCCGGGCATCAATCATGAAATTTTGGAGGAGTTCCAAAAGATCGGGTATCCCGTGCTGACCATTGGGTCGCTGCCGATTGACGAAGACATCGTCGGTCCTTTGTTTGCCGAGGATATCCGAGAGGGACGGATCAGCGATCCGATGGATATTCGGGATGTCTGGAAGAACTCCTACAGTGAGAATACTAGCCAGAAGGTTTGGGCCGCCAAGTTCGCGGCGCGGCATCCGAACCTTGTGGCGCTGGAGCTTTCGAACTTCAAGTGCGGCCATGACGCTCCCATTTATACTGTTGTAGAAGAGGTCGTCACCTCGTCCGGCACGCCGTATTTTTCCTTCAAGGACATCGACGAAAACCGGCCCACCGGCTCCATTAAAATCCGCGTAGAGACGATCGGCTACTTCTTGAAGCGCTATCGGGAGGATATGGCGGCCCGCAATCAGAAGAAACGGGAGATTGAAAAGCAATTGAAGGCTTTCGAAGAGAAGTTGAGGGGCGATATGACCGAGGCGCCGCCCCTAGGCAAAGGTGAAGTTAGCGTTCCTCCTGCGCCCTATCCCGTGGAGCAGGGCGTCGGGTTGCAGACCGTATCCAACACCGAAGAGCCGTAGAACAAATCATCCGAGGTTTGCCTGATGGCGTTTGAGTCCGAAAGGGTAATGTTTGAAATCTACCGGGAGGGCAGCTACAACGCCCGCTATAAGGTGGTCTATTTCACTGAATTGGGAGACCATAACCGGGAGCATGAAATCAACCGCGCCATGGCCGGTGAGCATTACTATGACGGTTTCCTCGGCAATTACCGGCGCTTGGAGGCCAAGCGGTTGATTCTTAAATTGTTGGCTCGCCTCAACGACGGCGAGAAAATTCCCGCCGCGGAAATCGACGCGCAGATGGCGCCCTTCAAACCCCAACCTGCAGTCATTTCTTCTTAATTATTCCTCATCTTGCGAATCGACGCGTAAGACGGGCGGCCGAGTGGGCCGTTTCGACTTCTCAATGTTGGTGAGCTTTGGTATGATAAGGGTCTGAATCGCCGAGGTGGGGGTCCGAATGCCGCAGACCGTTGTGAAACAAGAGCCGATATCGAAGGGCATTACGACACCGCGCAAGAAGAAGCCGCGCGAACTCGCCGTGATTAATGAGTGCTGCACGGGCTGCTCGGGTGCGCCCGCCTGCGTGGCCTATTGTCCCGTCGATGATTGCATGTACTGGGTCACGGATGAGGATTCCTCGCACATGGGCGTAATCGAAGTGGACCCGCAGCTCTGCATCGGCTGCAAGCTCTGCACCAGCAAGGGGCCGGACGGCACGTTCCTGGACGGGTGCCCCTGGGACGCCATCACCATGGTCCCCATTGCCGATGTCGAGGCCATCCACGGCAAGATGGATTTCTAGCCCCTCCCGCCTTGCTTATTTCTCAACGGCACTTCGGCTCCCTTTATTTCTGTTGAGAATGGCTTCCCGCGTCTGCCGGGCTTGGTGACGAATCTCTTCAACTTCAGCTTCATTCATGTTTGGCATGCTGGGCATGCCCGGCATCCGGTGCTCGTAGGTCCGAATCAGCGCGACATCGTCGGGCTCCCCCACAAGGTAGAGTGCGCGTAGCGCTTCCCAGACGTGGTCCCGGCTGGGGGAGACCAGCAGCAGCGGTGTTCCTTCACGAACCGGAGCGTCCTCATCCACCAGCTTGGTTTTAAGTGTTCCGGGAAGCCTGGAGCGGATTTCTACGGCCTCCTCTTCACCCTGGTGGATTCGAGCCACCAGCGTGTCCTGATCGAGCGGGTCGTCTTCTTGCAAACGGAAAGACACCCAGCCGGCCGCGGGTGCGAGAATGGTGTGGGGTGCGAGCATGCGGCGGAGCTGCGGCCTTCCTCGGGCGTCGCCGAAGCGAACCAGAGAGAGAGCGGCGTTGCGGGCGACGATTGGCTCGGGGTCCTCCAGAAGCCGGCGCAGCGTCCGGTGAAACTCGTCGGATTGGCCCTCCAGTCCCATGAACCAGGCGATGGTGACGCGGAGCGGGACGGCTTCATGCTCGGCCAGCCGGATGACGTGGGGATACCATTCTCGAATGGATTCATCCCCTTGTTCGAGCCGCAGGGCGATTTGGTTCAGCGCGTGCTGAGCTTTCCGCGGTTTTTCCGTTTGCGACAGATATTCCTCGATCTGCCGGTCGGAAAGCCGGCGGCCGAACCAGGTCAAATACCAGGTGAGGAAGGGGACCATCACCATGAGGACGGCGAGCAGCGTTAGCAGGAGAGCCGATCGACGGGAGGGAGCCGAGGTGGGCTCCGGAGCGGTAGTGGGCGGTGTTTCAGGATTTGTTGTATTCATATTTAATGTCTGGCGGAAAAGCGGCGCAGGTCTTGGGTAAAAAAGATACCCATTCAACCTATTCTTCTTGCTGGAACATTTTCGGGACTGGTATTATAACGTGAATCGGTTCCCTTCAGGGTATCTTCCGAAATTATCATAGGGGGTATTTTTTATGGCTGAGACAAAGATTACTGTTGCAAACAACGGCCCGTTGCGGCTGGAAGGAGAATTTATGATTTACGATGTGGAAGGGAAGCCTTTTGATCTGGCCGGGAGGACGAGAATCTCGCTCTGCCGTTGCGGGATGGCAGAGAATAAACCCTTCTGCGACGGAAGCCACAAGAGGGGTGGTTTCGAGTCCGAGGTAAAGGCCCGCGCCCTTCCGCCGCCCGCCGTAAAACCAGCATAAAGGAATCTCTCCTTCACAAACGATAGAGCATCCAATAGACCACGACACCCGTTACGGAAACGTAGAGCCAGAGCGGCAGCGTCCGGCGGGCGAGACGGGCGTGGCGGTCAAACTCGCCCCGCAGGGCCCGGCGAAGCGTCATCAGCGCCATGGGGACGATGGCGACTGCGAGGACGGTGTGTGAAATCAGGAGGGCGAGGTAAAACGTCCGAATCCAACCTTCACCGGTGAAAGAGACGGAGCCAACCTGGGCATGATGAACCAGGTAGGAGATCAGAAAGAGGGTTGAGGTTGAAAAAGCCGCTCCCATGCAGATCTTATGGGCCAATATATTTTTCCTGCGAATGAAAAGGAAGCCCAGTAAAAGCAATGAGGCGGACGTGGCATTGAGAATCGCATTGAGCTCGGGGAGCGCCAAGGCGAAGGGCATCAGAGTCATGGAAAGATCCGATCGATTCGTTTTTTCATACGGTTTCCCCTTGTTCTTTCCTCCTGGCAACGTGGAAGGAAGCCCCTAAGGTGACCAGCACGAAGAGGAGGGTTGCGCCCAAGGAGAGAGGGAAGGAGGGCAGCGTCGCCGCCGCCGATGCGTTGTCCGCATAGAAGACATGCCGGACCGCCGCCATGCCGTAGGTGAGAGGATTCAATTCTATCACACACTGCATCCAGCCGGTGGCCCCGCCGATGGGAAACAGAGCGCCGGAGAGCAGCCACATCGGAATGAAGACCAGATTCATAATGGCGTGGAACCCTTGCGTCGATTCCGACCGCCAGGCGAAGAAAAAGCTCATTCCCGTCAGTCCGACCGCAATCAGTAATAGAATTCCACACAAGCGGATGAACTGAACGGCACCGAGCGGATAGCCGAGCAGCGGCGCCATCAGCGTGAACAGGAAGCCCTGGAAAAACCCGAGTGTGGCGCCGCCGAATACTTTTCCCAGCACAATCGTCGACCGGGAAACGGGAGCCACCAGGACCGAAAGCAGGAAACCTTCGCGGCGGTCGTCGATGATCGAGATGGTGGAAAAAATCGACGTAAAGAGGACGATCATGACGATTGTGCCGGGAAAAAAATACTCCAGGTAGAGCACCTCGCGCGCGGCGCTTCCCACGGACGCGCCCGGCAGGCGGATGGAGCGTCCGAAGCCCGATCCGATGACCACCCAGAACAGCAACGGCATCCCCAGCGCCCCGATCACGCGGCTGCGCTGGCGATAAAACCGTTTTAGTTCACGCCACCAGAGCGTGGCCGAAGCAAGCGCCCAGTTGCAAAAGGAGGAATCCTGATTCATTCGGAATCTCGTGTTACGTCCTTCGCTTCACGTTGGGAAACATGAATTCCCTCACCGGGTCCCCCATTCGTCCCGCTTCTGCGCGAACGACCAGAACTGGTGCCCGGTGGCCTGGATAAAGACATCTTCGAGTGTCGGCTTTGCCAGCGTGACGGAGCGAATCTCTTCGCCGAAGGCATCCATGACCTTGGAGATGAATTTGTGCCCTTTGGCGCTCCGGTCCTTTTGCGTCACTTGGAGGCGCAGAGTGTTTCCCAATCTTATTGACGAGAGGTTCAGATTATTTACCAAAGCCTTTTGGAGATTGTCGGGGTCGTCGCTTTCGACCACCAAAATTTCACCGCCCAATTTTTCCCGAAGCGAGAGCGGAGTACCCGCCGCGACGATGCGTCCTTCGTCCAAGATGACCACACGGGAGCATTTTTCCGCTTCATCCAATAAATGTGTCGTCAGAAGAATCGTCACGTTGTTTTGGTCCTGCAAGCCGGTCAGGTATTGCCACAGGTCCTGCCGGGCGCCCGGGTCAAGACCCGTGGTGGGTTCATCGAGCAGCAGCAGCTCCGGTTCGTGGAGAAACGCCTTGGCAAGTTCCAACCGCCGTTGCAGGCCGCCGGAGAGCGTCTCCACCAGATCCTTCTTCCGTTCCTCGAGACCCATGCGAGTCAGGCTACTGCAAATTCGGCGGCCCAAGTCCTTGCCTAGAAAGCCGTAAAGATGCCCGTGGTGGCGTAAATTTTCTTCGACCGTGAGCTTACCGTCCAGGCTCTGGGACTGAAAGACAACGCCGATGCGCCGCCGAAACGAGGCGGACTGTTGCTGTACGTCTTGGCCGAATACGCGGACGGCGCCGCTGCTGGGGATGAGCAGAGTGGTCAGAATGCGGAACGCGGTCGTTTTCCCGCCGCCGTTCGGTCCCAGCAGGCCGAAGATCTCTCCTTGTTTTACCTCAAAGCCGACGTTGCGTAAAGCGGCCCGTCCGGCGCCCTGCGGGTAGGTATGGGTAAGATCGCGAACTTCGATCAGCGCCTTCTCGTTCACAAGAATTTCAACACTCTCTGGTTCGGCAGAAACTCCACCGAAGTTTCCCGAATAAGCCTGAAGAGAAGTGGAACCCGTCACGTGCCAACTTTTTCGGGAAAGATTCCTTTGGAGGCCCGCCCTTGGACGTTATCCTTTGCCTTCTATCCTTTATCGAGGACCATCAGGACGAATACAAGCGGCAAGTACCCGACCGAGGCCAGCAGGAGGCGGCGAGCGCCTTGTCGTGTGCGTGAGCGCACCATCTCCGCGGCATAGTAGAGAAACACCAGCCCCAAAGCCATGGAGCCGAACAGGTAGAGCTGACCGGTCAACCCCAACTGCGTGGGAAACAGACTGACCGGAAAGAGAGCTGCTGTATAAAGAAGAATCTGCCGCCCGGTCGCTTTCCCCTCCGGGTCGGCGACTGGCAGCATCAACATTCCACCTCTTGCATAATCTTCACGGTACATCCAGGCGATCGCCAAAAAGTGCGGGAATTGCCAAAGAAAAAGAATCAGGAAGAGAATCCCGGCTTCCGGGTGAAGTTCCCCCCGCGCGCCGGCCCAACCGATCACCGGCGGCATGGCGCCGGGAACCGCGCCCACCAACGTGCAGAGCGGAGTTCGGCTCTTGAGCGGGGTGTAGAAGAACAGGTAGCTGACCAGTGTCCCGAGCGCCAACAGAGCGGCCGTCACGTTGACCGCCGAAGTCAGAGTTGCGATCCCCGCGCCGGCGAGCGTCAGGCCGAAGACCAAAGCGCTTCGGGGAGCGATTCGTCCGGTCGGAAGCGGTCGGCGCTCTGTCCTTTGCATCTTGGCATCGGAGTGCCGCTCCAGAAGTTGGTTCAGTGTTCCGGCTCCGGCCGCCACCAACCCTGTACCGAATACCGTATGAATCAGCAGGGAAACGTTTACCGACCCTTCGGAGGCGAGATAGAAGCCTGCGCCGGTGCTCATCAGGATCAACCACGTCACTTCCGGCTTGGTCAGTTCCAGGTAGCCGGCGAGAAGGCCGGAAAGGCGGTTCCACCAAGCCAGGGGCATTGCGCCTCGTTCTCCGGTGACCGACGTGAGGGTCTCGCTGAGATTTCTTGCTTGCATACGTCTCCTATTCGGAGAGGGTGGCCTCAGCAACGTTTACTTTGCTTGGCACTTTGCCGGGCTGCTTTGAGTTTTCCAATGCCACGGCATGTTTTTCTAATGCTCGGTGCGTCTCCAGCGTGAGCAGTACGCTTATCGCCAGAGTCAACGCGCCGGCGGTTACGTGAGCCGTCGTCAGAGCCACCAGAGGGAGCGTGGGCTGCGGCGCGTCCTGTGCAACCAGCCGGATCATGTAGGAACCCGTGCCTAATAGAAATTGGAGGAACAATAGTGCCATCAGGATTAAAGCAGCACGAACCATGTTCCATTGTTGAGGATACCCGTAAAACACACGAAAACAAGTCCAAAATGCCGCCACGAAGACGAGAATGGCTCCCATCAAATGCGGCACAATGCCTTCGCCGGAGTGCCTCAGCGCCGCGCCCAGCACAGTCTGCAATAAGATCGCGCCTGAGGCGGCAACAGTCAAGTGCCGAAGTTGCGGCAACCCGTTGTCTTTTTCTCTCGCCAGGGGTTCACTCGACGCTGCCGTTCGAGCAGCACTCCAACGCGGGCTTGTAACAAGAGCCATGCTCACCATCAAACAGAAGAAGATTTGCGCCAAAGAGGCGTGGCCCATGGAGATGGGAAGCGGCAAAAAATAGAGAACCCCAATCCCTCCGAGGATACCCTGAGAAACAACAACGAGAAAAGAAATTCCACCAAGCCGCCGCACCCAACGGCGCTCCTCTTTTCTCCATGTCCAGAGGGCGAGAACGAGCGTAAGCAAGCCGACGAAGGCGGCAATCATTCGATGGGAATGTTCATATAGGATATTGCCTTGCATCGGCGGCATCCATTGGCCGTAGGAGAGCGGCCAGTCCGGCACGGACAAACCCGCTTCCCGGCTGGTGACGATCCCGCCGGCGATGATCAGAAGAAAGGTGACCGAGGCCGTAAAGATGGTAAAGTGGTGTCTTACCAAGCTTGCGGAATTCCCTTTCCTAGGAATGTTCGCTGAATTTTGCGTTGCCATATGAAAAATACTCGGCGTCCGCCCGCACCTACCGAACAGGAAAACTCGACTCGCGGGCCGTCAACCCTTTCTCCCATTCGCCCGGCCCGCAGCGCTCCTCGGGAAGAATTTCTTCCTCCGAGTTTCGGTAGCGAAGTGCAAAGACGAAGATGCCGATAAAGAAAAAAAGCGCCGGGAGGAGGAGGAGGATAATCCCGAATTGAATTCCTTGGATCCCTTGGGACCCGGAGGCGGCAACGTTCTGGGCGCAGAGGGCGCAGGATTGTGCCCAGCCGGGCACCGCGGCGCTCCACAAGAGCACTGTCGCCGCTCCCAGCGCAGAAGGGATTTGCCGCATTCTTTTCATTTCCTCGCCTCCCTCACCATTACGGTTTCAATTCGTTCACGCGGACCGCGTCAGGGAAGAAGAAGAAGAGAAGAGCGATGACGAAGACCAGCGCCGGAATGAGGCTCAGTTTGAGGCTCAATCTCTCCTGCAACAGGTGCATAAAATAAGAGATGATGAGCCCTGCTTTAAAAATGGAAAGTGAAAGCAGCAGGAACAACATCACGATGACTGTAATCGATTGGTAAGTCAACAACACTTCAAGTCCCGATAGAGCGACCAAAGAGACCCACACTGCAATGTAGGTTTTTGTCGATCCGTGCTCGTGTCCGGTATCTGAACTCATATTTTCCTCAAAGCCGAAAATTTAATTTAATTTGGCCGACATCAAATAGACCAGCGGGAAGACGAACATCCAAACCAAGTCGACAAAGTGCCAGTACAGCCCGCTGACTTCGACGTCTTCGGCCGAGTACTTCCCCGAGCGGAAGCCAAGAGCAATCACGCCCAGATAGACCACACCGACGGTCACGTGTGTCATGTGAAGACCGGTCAAGGCGAAAAAGGCTGCGCCGAAGCCGGGATGCCCCCACGGATTTGCGTTGAGAGTAACGCCTTCGTGGATCATCTCGGCCCACTCCCGAATGTGCAGGACGTTGAAGAGTACGCCTCCCAAGAGGGTCAGGAAGACCCACAGCACGACGCGGGAGCGGTTTCCCTGATGGGCGGCTCGTACACCGAGAACCATCGTCAAGCTGCTGCCCAGCAGAATGGAGGTCATCAGGGTTGCGTTGATGATGCTCGCGTTGCCGAAGGGTGTGGGCCAGGTGTCACTCGTCACTCGCATATAACTGTAGGCTACCAGCAGGGCGGCAAAAGTAATCGCATCGGAGACGATGAAGAGCCACATGCCGAATTTCTTCGACCCGATGCCGTAGGGGCGCTCGCCCCCGTCCCAGACCGAGGTTGATGAACTCTCAGGCACGATTTTTTACCTCCACAAGGTAAGGAATAGGAATAGATAGACCCAGAGAAGGTCCATGAAATGCCAGTAGACGGACGTTACGAAAAACGCGGTTCTTGAAGATGAGACGGTAAGCACGGCCGCTCCACGCCACACCTTTAGATTGAGATAGACCAGCGCCGCTACTCCGCCCAGCAGGTGGACTCCATGTGCGACGGTCAAAACATAGAAGAAAGAGCTGCTGGGGTTCGTGTACACATAAACCCCGGCTGAGGCCAGTTGCCACCAAGCAACGAACTGTCCGGCAAAGAAGGCGATGCCGAGCAGCGTCGTAAGGCCGAGCAGGCCTCGGTATTCGGCGACGGCGTTTTTCATCAAAGCGCGTTTGGCGAACACCAAGGTTACGCTGCTGAGAAGGATTACCAGTGTGTTGATCCAGAGGATATTCGGTAATTCGGTCGGCACCCAGTCGTCGGAGAGGCCCCTTCGCACCACCATGGCGCTGGTAAAGGAGATAAAAAGCATCACGATCGGCGCGAGTGCGACCCAGATCCCCAACCGGGACGTGCGGCCCGAAGGGCGTCCGTAGAGCGGCTCTTCTTCGGGGCGGCCCCAGAAACCCCGTCTGTTTCCTCCGCTCGGAGGTGGGAGGTCCGTTCGTTTCGGGCTGGGAGGGGCGATGGTCGTCGTTGCCGTCATGCAAGCTCCTTCGATTCCCGCTTTCCTCAGTCGCCGATTTTTTCCGGGGAGGTTTGCATTACATAGTCCTTCGCCGCCCCGGGAACGCTGAATTCATAGGGGCCGTGGTATACCTGCGGGTGCTTCCCGGAAAAGTTATCGAACGGCGGAGGCGAAGGGACCGTCCACTCCAACGTGGTGGCTTCCCAAGGATTCTCCGATGCCTTTTCTCCCTTGAACATACTCCAGAAAAGATTGATCAGGAAGATCAGTTGGGTTGCCGCCGTAAGGATGGCTGCTGCGGTGATGAAATGTTGTACATCCCACAAGGAACTCAGGAAATCCACTCCGCGAAGGTCGGGATACCGCCGCGGATGTCCTTCGAGCCCCAGATAGTGCATGGTGAGGAAGATGGCATAGACGCCGGCGAACGTCAGCAGGAAGTGGATCTTCCCCCATGTATCATTCATCATGCGGCCGAACATCTTGGGGAACCAGAAGGTGGTTCCGGCAAACATTCCGAAGATGGCCGCCACACCCATGGTCATGTGGAAGTGGCCGACTACAAAATAGGTGTCATGGAAGTAGATGTCCACCGCGGGCTGGCCTAGGAAGATGCCTCCCAGTCCGCCGGTGATGAAGATGGAGACGAAGCCGATGGCGTAGAGCATCGGCGCCGGTAAACGCAGCTTGCCGCCCCATAAAGTCCCCAGCCAATTGAACGTCTTAATGGCCGAAGGGACGGCAATCGCTACCGTGACAAGGGAGAAGGCGAAGGCTGAGTACGGGCTCATGCCGCTCATGAACATATGGTGGCCCCAGACGCAGAATCCTAGAAAAGCAATGGACAGCAGGGCGTAGACCATGGCGCGGTAGCCGAAAACGGGCTTCCGCGCAAAGGTGGAGAGAATGTGGGAGACGACTCCCATGCCGGGAAGAATCGCGATGTAGACCTCCGGGTGGCCGAAGAACCAGAACAGATGCTGCCAGAGAAGCGGAGAACCGCCGCTGCGGTCGATAATCTTGTCGCTGATGATCAGCCCGCCGGGAATAAAGAAGCTGGTGCCGCCGAGCTTATCGAGCAGCAGCAGCGCGCCCGCGGCGAAAAGCACCGCGAAGGAGAGTAACCCCAACACGGCCGTGACGAACCAACTCCAGCAGGTGAGAGGCAGCCGCCACAAGGTCATTCCTTTGGCGCGAAGGTCGAGCGTGGTGACGATAAAATTGATGGCGCCGAGTAAGGCGGCGACACAGAACAGCGCAATGCTGATGACCCATAAGGTCTGTCCCATTCCCAGTCCCGGGCCTGCCACCGAACCGACGGCGCTCAAGGGCGGGTAAGCGGTCCAGCCGGAGATCGGCGCGCCGTCGGGCACGAAGAAGGCCATCAACATGACGCCCAGCGAGACGAACGTGATCCAGAAGGAGAGCATGTTCAAACGCGGGAAGGCCATGTCCTCGGCGCCGATTTGAATGGGCAGGATAAAATTTCCAAATCCGCTCTGCGGAGCCGTGGTCAGCACAAAGAAGACCATAAGGGTGCCGTGCATGGTCATGATGGAAAGGTAGAGTTCCGGCGTCATGACGCCGCCCGGGGCGCCGTCCGGGGCCAAGCTGCCCAGCAGCGGGATGACGGCGTCCGGCCAAACCAGCCGGATCCGCATCAGAACGGAGAGCACCATCCCCACCACAACCGAAAACAGCGCCAGGAAGAAATATTGGATCCCGATGACTTTGTGGTCGAGGCTGAAGACATATTTCCAGATGAAAGCCCTCGGGGCCGCATGCTGATGGACAGCCTCCACCGGTGCACTTCCTGCCATTTCGCTACCTCTTCATTTGGAGTTCAGGTTGAGTCACCCGGATCAGTAAAGTTCTGCCGCTCGCGCTTCCAGCCACGTTTCGAAGTCTTCCGTAGAAACCACTTCGACAAAGCTCCGCATTTCGTGGTGTTGCATTCCGCACAGTTCGGCGCACATCAACTCATACTTGCCGATTTTGGTCGCCGTGAAGTGGATGCGGATGACCAATCCAGGGACCAAATCCTGCTTCAGACGCAATTCACGGACCCAGAATCCGTGCAGCACGTCCTTCGATCGCAGGATCAGTTCCACCGGCCGATGGACGGGGATCACAAGGCTGGGGACGACGATGTCGTCCTGCGATTCGGTGTCGTGATCGAAGTCCAGTCCCAGCGGATTGGCGGCTGCATCATCGACTAATTCCAGATGGCGAGGGCCGAACTTCTCGTCCGCGCCCGCAAAACGGAAGTTCCAGGCGAATTGCTGCGCGGTGACTTCCACTTGAAGGGCTCCTTCGGGAGCGTTCGTGTATCGGATCTCCGCCCAACTGGGTAGGCCCATCAAGCCCAGAGAGAAGAAGAAGAAAAAGGTGGCCGCCGTCCAGATATACTCGAGCTTGTTGCTTCCGTGGGAGTAGCTCACTTTTTGGACGGCGGTTCCGCGGCGTTTCCAGATGAGAAAGGCCAGGGAGAGTTGCGCCAACAGGAAAATGACGCCGCAGCAGATCATCGTAAGAATCAAATGCTTATCGATTCCGGCACCGTGGACCGATACGTTCTCCGGCATCCACCATACCTTCGCCGCAAACAAGCCCGCCGATATCAGCGTGATCACCGCCAACAAAAACGCAAAACCGAATGCCATAAGCTTCGTGCTCCTTCCGGAGAGAGCCGAACGTTTTTCGTCCTTAAAACGATCCCCAGGAAAGCTTTGCGACGGACAACACCGACTCCGCGCAAAATTCAATTCGTTGGAGTTTCCGGTCCGCCCGGCTCCAACCTATGGGTGGGGCCTTGGGGGCCGGGCACATCGGAACCTGTTGGGAAACGTATTAGCCCTTGAACGTAAAATCGGCCGCTTTCGATTCCTTCTCGGTCACGGTCACTTTCTGCTCTTGCGTTCCATACTTTTCATGCCAGGCTTCGATCACATAGTCGCCTGGCGGCAGCCCAGAAATTTCAAACGACCCGTCTTCGCCGCTGACGGAGAAAAACGGGTGCCGGACCACGCCGATATAAGCCCGCATCCAAGGATGGACGTTGCACTTGACCGGAATCATGACTTCCGGTCGGGTGAATTTTCTCTTGAGCGGCGCGGCTCCCGGCGGCATCGAAGTGTTCCACTCGCGGTTTTTCTCCGGCATCGGGTGGATGTTGTGGCTGATGTCCGGGTCGCTGGCATAAATCAGCAGCTCCTGGTTTGCCTGCACGCCCACAACACGGGGATGGTAAAGGCAGCCTTTTTGGTCCAGTTTTGCAGACTCCGTCGACACGGCGAAGCTCTTTCCTTCCAGCCCGCCTTTGATGTAGACGAAGACATTTTTCAGCGTCCCGTTGTCGTTGACGACAACAGTTTCGACATATACCGTCTTGCCGCCGTGCATTTTTTCGCATTCCGGAGTGCCCGACATGGAGATTTTTCGTGCTCTCGGCGCCGTCCCCTCGAAAGCGATCTTTCCGGTAACCCTCGCCGCCGTTGCCGGGTCCACTTCGGTCACGGCCTCTGCGGCGGGCGCGGCTTCTTCTTCCGTCTCAGCCACTTCGGCGTCTTTCCGGCAGCCCGCCAGAAAAAGTCCCACGGATAAAATCACCAAAGTCATCAAAACTAATCTCGCATACTTCATTAATTTTTATTCGCCTTTCTCTTAAAATTTTAGGTTCTGTCCGTACCGTCGTTCCTCAGCCTTAGGATTTCAACGCCCGGTCAGGCGACGAAGCTCCTCCGGCGTAAACTGAAACATGTAGCGGACCAAAAGTTCTGCGTGATCTTTCGAATAACCCCGAAAAGCGGATGGGGTCGATCCGCCAAAGTCAAATACCCAACGGTCGCCCTCGAGGCGGAATAGGCCGGAAGGCATGGCCGTACCCGGACTCATGTCGGCTGGGTCCAGCATCCAGCGGCGGGTCCAGCCGGGTTTTAAGCGTTCGGCAGCCAGCAGGAAGTTCGGCGCGGTTGCGATTCGATCGTGCGCCGCCTCGCCCGTCGCGTGGCACTTCAGGCACGGCGCCGCCGGATGGGTAAACAATTGACGGGCCATGACGCGCTCTGCGGGCGTCAAAGGCACCGTCTTCGGTGCAATATAAGGCTGAGCTTGAACGCTGAGCGCTTCGAAGTACCGGACTAATTTTCGAATTTCGCCGGGTGAGAAGTTAAAGGTCGGCATCCTTGCATGCAGGTATTTCCTCACGCCGTTCCCGTTCGTTTGCGTTTTACTCATGGCGGGATTGTCCAGGAATTCAACCAACCAGGCCGGATTCACCCGCGCTCCTTCGCCGACCAGCGAAGGAGGCAGTTGCTCCTTCCAATCCGGGTCTTGGTAGCGCGGAAGCGTCATCAGGACCGATTCCCGGCCGATCTTCACCTGATGGCATCCTTGGCAATTGTACTTCTGAATAACCCACCAGCCTTCTTGAATATCCCGGCTTTGGTCCTCCGGCAGGTAGAAGTAGCGCGCCGGCAGTTGTGAGTCCACAGCGCCAAGCAGGAAGGTAGTCAGGGCCGCAACCTCTTCCGGCTTCAGGTTCGGTTTCGGCATGCGAAGCTTTTCGAGCCGCGTCCGTTCCTTTCCTTGGTCGAAGAAGGCCGGGTTGTCCATTTTGCGTTCGAAAAACCCCTTGTGGTTGTACCAGCTTTCGTTTTTCGCGACGTGGGTCAGCAGAGCAAAGTCGAGACGCTCAATCGGCTTGCTGCCTTCCGTGGTCAACTCCGTGCCGTTGCGGCTCTCTTCTTCGAATCCGGCGATCTCATGGCAGCCCGCGCAACCGAAGTGCCGCACCCAATCCCGCCCTGGTTTTTTCATCTCCGGGTCGTTCAAATATGGGGCAGGGGAGTAGCCGGCATCGTCCCGTTTCAGGGTGATGAGATAACCGGCGATGTCCCGTGCTTCCTGTTGGGTCAGCCGCAGGCTGGGCATCACGGTCATCTGCTGCACTTGGAGCTCGTCGCCGTCGTTCGGGCAGGCGCTGTTTCCAATGCCGAATTCAAACGGCAGGCCGTGGCGGGCGTAATCTTCCGGGCCGAGGTCGCGTTCTTCGGTGGGGCAGTAGGGGCGGGTTCTTACGCGGGGATTGTGCACCCAACGTACCAGGTAGTTGTAGTTGGCCTTCTCGCCCACCCGCGACAGGTTGGCCGCGAAGGTCCCGCCGACGGCGTCTTCACCCTCGCCCACCGCATGGCACCCCATGCAACCGCGCGTTTCGAATAATTCCTTGCCGCGACCTGCCTCCCCGTGCGGCTGCCGGGGAAGCTCCGCTTCATAGCTCGATTGCCACAGGAAAGCGGCAATCGATCGGCGTTGCTCTTCGTCAAGGCGAAACGCCGGCATCTTGGTGGTGGGCCGGAAGCGGTGCGGGTCTTCGAGCCAAACGGGAATCCATTCGGGACGAAGTTTCAGTCGAATCTCCTTCAGGCTGGGGCCGACCTTTTTCAATTCCTGCATCAGGTTCTTCGCCCGGAATTTCACCTGCTCCATCTCATGGTCCAGATTGCTGTTGACGACGCGAAGGTTCTCCGCGCGGGCGTAGAGGCGCACCGCCTCGTCGTCGTCCATGGTCTTATCGCCCTTTTCGATGCTCCGATCGGACTCTATCTCGTTGTTGCGCTTCTCTTTTTCAATCGCACGGAGGCGTTGCCGCGCGGCCAGAAATTCTTCCGACTCGCGGTCGAAACCTTCAAAGCGGTGGCAGCCGATGCATCCGCGCTGCTGGAACAGATTCTTCCCTTGGTTGAGCACGTCGGCGTGATCCAGAACCAGGTCGTTCCCATGGCATTGATGGCAACCCGCTTCGACGTTCTCTTTGGGGAAGAGCGGCCAGAGCCAGTGCTTGTAGGTTCCATGCCCCTTTTCGACGCTGCTGGTGGCGCGCCCGTTGCCGTTGTGGCAGGGGGTACAACCGAACTGTTCCGTATCATGAATGGCGAGCAGTTCGAGCGAAGGGTGGGATGTAAACGCCTTTTCACCGCCCATATCCTTTGCCGTCAGGACCACCTTGGTGGGAACTAAATCACGGTCCGTTCCCAGGTGGCACGAGGCGCACCGGTCGACCAAATCGACGTCCTGCACGTGAATCTGCCGAATATCCGTATCGAATTTATCCATTTTGTAACGGAGTCCGCGCAGCTGGAGGACGGTAAGACCTACGAGCTTCTCCTTCAGGTAGGCGTCCCGCGCCTTACTAAGTTCGCTCTCCTTGGCAAGGGCCGCTACGCGCTGGGCCAGCAATTCTGCCCGGTGTTTCTGGAGGCGAATGAATTCGGCGTCCAACTCGTCATAGGTCATCTCCTGGATTTCAGGGTTATGACCGGGGCGGGGAACTTCGAACGGTCCCTTCTTCGCTTCTTTCACGTCCTCTTGCAGAGTGGCCTTTCGGCTTTCACTGGTGGCGACTTCAACCTGGTAGATGAGCGCCGTCACCTCGCCGCGCGCCGCCTGGAAAACCTTGGTCAGGGCGGCAATCTGCCGGTTGACAAGTTTTGTTTCTTCATCGATCTCCGCAATCTGCGGCTCGACAGCTTCCCTTTCTTCATTTAACTGTTGATCGATATTTTTGAATTCGTCCGAGCTGCGGATCTTCTTTTCTTCGGCGTCCTGGCTTTTAATGGTTTTGTCGAGGAAGGCGGAGTACTGCTCCACGAAGCGGCTCTGGTAACCCTTCCAGGGGCGAAGCCCGTACCACTCATCGTAGAGAGCCCAGACCAGCGTTCCGATCAGCAACAGCGAGAAGATCATCAGGAGGCCGCTGAGCGAATCGTTTATTAAGGGATCATCATCAGGAATGGTTGCGGTCTTTTTTGATGTATCAGCCATCCGTTAAGGTCTCAAAGAAAAAAGGAATGGTGAATTTCATTGGGGTTGATCCTTAAATTAAATATTGAACCAGGGCGTTACCATTACATATTTGATGCGAAACACCAGCCGCGCCACGATCTTGGCCGGCAAGCCCAGCATTGAAATGATCATGAATTGCATCGTCAGATATTGAAGCAAGCTCATCCGATTCAATATCTTTCGATTAAACTGGGTCATCGTGCAAAGCATGTGGATGAGCCCACCCATGACGGCATAGAAGAGGCCCACGACCGAAGCCCCAAGGACAAACTTTCCCGCAAAGCTGGTGATGCCGAGAATGTCCGGCAGGTCACGATTCACCTCAAAGATCAATCGGTTATGATCCCAGGTTTCTCCGGGCCAAAACCACATCCAGCCCGGGCCGCGGATAAAGGTGCCGATGATGACCATCGATACCCACAAACCGAGGAACCCAAAGCAGAAAGTCAGAATCGCCCACTTCCGTTGGCGGAAGGTGTAGTATCCGTTCCCCAGAGGGTTTTCGTCGAAGTAGGGAATCGCCATCAGCCCCCCAAGAATTAAAGTTGGCATGACGACGCCGGCAATCCAGGGATCGAAATAGACCAGCATCTCCTGCAGTCCCAGGAAGTACCAGGGAGCCTTGGCCGGGTTCATCGTGAGAGAGGGATTGGCCGGTTCTTCCAGCGGCGCGTCCAGCGTGATGGACCAGACCATTAAGAGTACCGTGACAATGATGGTGGCCAGAAACTCGATGCGGAGCAGATACGGCCAGACGTGCACCTCCGTGTCCCAGTCTTTCTTGAAGGGCTGGGTCTTCCGGTGGTGCGTCTTCGCCATTTCCGGGTCCGCTTCCAGTTGCCCGATCAGCCGGTCGTTGGCAAAGGCTTGCCGCAAGCCGTACCAGGTATAAAAGGGAATTACAAGCAATAAGGCGACAATGGGAACGTTATCCGGCAGAGATACGATTTCCCATAATTGGTGCATTCAGTTTGCTCCTCGCATCTTCAATGTTCAAAACTTCCTCGGGGGTTTGATCTCGGACTCCAGAACCATAGGCGCCGGACCCGAGATTCCGCCGTCTTTCCGTATGCGCCAGAAATGGACTACCATAAAGACGGAGATGATCAACGGAATAGCGATGCAATGCCAGATATAGGCGCGGAGCAGGGCATTGGCGTCGACAATCGAGCCTCCCAGCAAGGCGAAGCGAACGTCGTTGAATGCCGTCATTCCCATCTCCGCCCCCAGTGGTCCTTGGTGTCCCAGCAGAGGCGACGCTTGCGCCATGCCGGTCCCCACCGTCACGGCCCAGAAGCCGAGCTGGTCGTCCGGCAGAAGGTATCCGGTAAAGGAGAGCAACATGGTCAAAACCAGCAGAATCACGCCGATGCACCAGTTGAACTCGCGCGGCTTCTTATAGGAACCGGTCAGGAAGATGCGGAACATGTGGAGCCATACGGTGATGATCATCAAGTGCGCGCCCCAGCGATGCATGTTCCGCAGCAGCTTGCCGAACGGGACATCATGTTCCAAATAGAGGATATCCCGGAACGCCTGCACCTTCGTTGGGTGGTAGTAGAACATCAGCAGCACGCCGGTGAAGGTGAGCACAATAAATAGGTAGAACGTGATCCCGCCCATCCCCCAGGTATAGCTGTAGCGGACGGCATCCCGGTTGATGCGGGCCGGGTGGAGGTGCAGGAAGACATTCGTGAGGATGCCCAAGGCGCGGTTCCGCGGCTTGTCGTCGTGGGTGACACGAAAAATTGACTTGAACAGTTGGGTCTTCTTGGGCTTTTTAAGGGAGGCCAAGTCTTCTTTAGCTTTTTCCAGAAGCGAGGGTCCCTGCGAAGAGGGCTTCTTCTGTTCGTCCGTCATCGAGAATTTTCATGATCCTTTCTGGGCTGGAGTTTGCCGCTTAGATCGTTAAATAGGCCCCGTCATCGTTGAATTCATCTGTCCCGCCGGGAGGCTTTTCAAACAGTACGCTTGTGTTGACGACGATTTTCCCCTCCGGGTTCAGCGATACCAGTGCTCGATCCAGCGGGCGAGGGGCCGGGCCCTCAAAATTATTTCCTTCGCTGTCGTACCCGCTTCCGTGGCATGGGCACTTAAATTTGTTCTCACTCTCTTTCCAGTCCGGAGTGCAGCCTAAGTGAGTACACTTGGCGTAGACCACAAACAGGCGTCCCGGAACTCGAACCACCCAGATCCGGCGTTGCTTCTGAAACTTGGTGGTTACCCCCGGGGCAAAATCCCCCGGATATCCGATGGAGAATTCCGTCTTCGGCTCAAACAAAGTACGGGGGAAGAAGAACCTGAGAAACATTACGAAGTTTGCCCCCAGATAGGTGCCGATACAGGCCCAAACAATCCGGCGGCGAGTTTGCCTTATTTCCTCCAGGGTCTTTGACTTCGCCGGTTTGTCGGCGGCCGGCGCCGAGGCTGCATCCTCCGCAGCAAAGTTCTTGCCGAACCACGACCCGACTAACGGTATTCGAGAAAGAATCTTCATAGGTCTGATTTAACTTTCTTGTTTGCCGGCCCGGCTTGGACTAGGTATTTAGGGTGGTTTACCTGACCCGAACAGAGCCTGCTAGTTTAGGAAATATTACCGCTCCTTGGCAACTCTAAAGATGCCTTATTTTCAAAAAAAGCTTTGATCCTCATTCGGCCCGCAGGTTTCGGGCAGGGGAGCCTGCTCAGTGGAGTTTTTGGATGACGGCTTTGGTGAATTCGCTCGTCCCGGACTGCCTGCCGATATCCGGCGCGCTGCCGTGTACGGCTTCGATGGACGTCGTAAGCGGTCCATTCAACCCCACGCGATTCTTGCGAAGAGAGGTTACGGCCGGGCCGATGCCGTCGCCTGGAATTAACGTAACCTTATGATTCATAATATGTTAGTGTCGAACCTTTGCTGCCAAGGGAATAGCCCTTACTCTTCCGAATATTTCTGGCGAATACTTCCGGGTTTACAACATTGCGGGGACTCTCGCCTTTCAGCACGGCGGCCATATCCTCGGCCATCGACTTAAAAACGCGTTCCATCGCTCGCTGTGACATCCCCAGCGCATGGGGTGCGGTCTGGCAATTCGGCAATCGAAACAGGGGGTGGGTGGCGTCCGGCGGCTCCGGTTCGAACACGTCCAGCCCCACACCTGCCAGCGTTCCGTCTTCCAGGGCCGCTTGCAATACGTCCAAGCTCTCGATGAGTCCTCCTCGGGCCAGGTTGATCAGAAAAGCGCCGCGCTTCACCTTCCGAAGCCGCTCGCCGTTAATCAGTCCGCGCGTCTCCTCCGTTAAGAGGGCGTGCAGGGTGATGAAGTCCGAACGGCCCAACAGGTCTGCAAGGTCCACCAGCTCGACCCCCCCTCGCCGCGCCGCTTCTTCCGACCCGTACGGATCATAGGCGATGAGGGTCATATCGAACGCCCGAGCCAGCTCCGCCACCCGTTGGCCGATTCTCCCGAAGCCGATGATACCCAGCGTGGCTCCTTCCAGGTCGCCGGGTTTCGATTCGAACCGGCTCTGCCAGTTCCCCTGCTTGAATTGCCGATCCCAGAAGGGAAGTCTCTTTGATAGGGAAAGCATTAAGGCCAAAGCCGCTTCCGCGACGGCAGGGGCGCCCGCGCCCGGTGTGAAAACGACCGGAATCTTATGCTTTGTTGCGGCTTGGATGTCTACGGTGTCGTACCCGACGCCCGGTCGCCCGATGACCTTCAGGTCTCTCGCCTCCCGGATCACCTTGGCGCTGGCACGCCCTTCGGATCGGATGATGAGGCCTACGGTTCCGTCAAGAAGCGAGAGAAGGGAATCTTCCCTACAGTCTTCAGCCACCAATAGGCTGCCAAAGGGCTGCAAAATTTCAATTGCGATCGAGTCAACCGGGCCGGTGGCGAGGATTCTGGCTCTACTCATGGGCTCGAAAAAGTCCTAGAAAATTTGGTAATCCAAAATTCCTGTTTCCCTTTGCATTTTCGGCATAATGATTTATAATCGCCATGAGTTCTCCCAGCTACAAGTTAGCCGCTGGGTTGCATTCTATACCATAAGGGGGGAGAAGATGAGCCTTCAGTTAACTGAGCAAGCGATTGTCAAGGTGAAAGAGATTATTTCCCAGCAGGACCCGCATCCGGTCGGTTTGCGTGTCGGCGTAGTGGGGGGAGGTTGCTCCGGCTTCTCCTATCAAATGAACTTTGTGAATGAGAGCAACGGATTCGACCAAGTGCTTGAGTATGACGGCCTGAAGGTTTTCGTCGACCAAACTTCTCTGATGTATCTGGATGGAACCAGGGTTGACTATGTGGAAGGCTTGGAAGGCGCGGGGTTCAAGTTTGATAACCCGAACGTGAAGTCAACCTGCGGTTGCGGCAGCTCCTTCAGCGTGTAACCGTACTAATCCTAAAGAGTTAAGTGAAGTGCCAAAGCCGGCGAATCTTCGTCGGCTTTCCTTTTTAATGGGATGAATGCTGCTTGTAGGGGAGGGTGGCAGGCAGGCGTAGATATATCTAATAGTTAACATAATATACCTTATCAGACGTTGTGAGTATGGAGCTTGGGCCTTTGCTGCCGGCGACTCAGGCTCTTCCCTTTCCCCGGAGACCGCATCTGGGGAAGCGTCCTTACAACCAACTTTTGCTGCCTTGACAGCCTGGAAGGTCGTGACTAGAATAAGATCAGAAATAAGATCAGAGTGATTTTATAAGTGTTTGTAAGTGGTTGAATTACAGTCCGTTAGAAGCAGATGCTCACTTCCGAACAAGTTGAACAGAGACGACGCGAGGTCATTCAGGCCATCGTCCAGGAGCACATCACTACGGGACTTCCGGTCGGGTCGCAAAGAATCTCGCAGGAATGGAGCGGCCGAATTTTGCCCATGAGCCCGGCGACGGTGCGCCATGTTATGGCGGAGCTAGAGGAGGCCGGCTACTTGACTCAGCCACACACCTCGGCCGGGCGGCTGCCGACGGACCAAGCTTATCGGGTCTACGTGGAGGAGATTCGGAAATCCGCTCCACCGAGCTCATCGATAAAGCTGAAGAAGCTTATTTCTCAGAAGCTCAATTTACCGGCTCTTGAGGGGGCGGAGAAATCCGGCGAGAAGCTCTCTCGCCTGCTCTCGCGGGTTTCGCATAACGTCGGCATGGCCTTGGGCCCCCGGCAGAGCGAGAACCTGCTGGAGCACGTGAAGTTGGTGAAGCTGCCGGACAAGCGTATTCTGGCTGTGATTGTCTCCAAGCCAGACTTGGTGGAAAACAGAGGCATCCGAGTGGATGATGAGATGTCCCAGGTGGACCTGGACCGGGCGGCCGACTACCTGAACGCCCATTTTAAGGGTTGGGCGCTGAGCGCCGTTCGCGTGGAAATGGAGCGACGTTTGCGGCAGGAGCGGCTCCATTACCAAAAGCTCAAGCGGCAGTTGACCTTGCTGGTTCGGGAAGGAATCCTTCCGGCGGAAGCCGCCTGGGAAATTCCCCAAGTTTTCGTCGATGGGATGGCAAACCTGCTGGACCGCGTCGAGTTCCGGGACTTGGCGCGGGCGAAAGATCTGCTCGAAAAGCTCGAGCAGAAGGAAATTCTGGTGAAGATATTAACCGCCTGCATGCAAAGTCCGGGCGTACCCGTGCACGTGGTCATAGGTGAGGAAAATCGGGACCGGGAGATGAAGGGTTGCACTATTGTGATGGCCCCGCTCCTGGCCGGAGACCGCGTCTTGGGAGCCCTGGGGGTTCTCGGTCCCACGCGAATGGAGTACGAACGGGCGATTACCGCAGTCCAATACACTGCCCAGCTCGTCAGCCGATCACTCGCCAACAATTGAATCCGACCACCTCGGTTTTTCAACGGGTCAGTTTCTGAAGTTCTGGGCGACGAATATCCGAAAAAATTGAAATTGAAGGCCGAAAGGATTTGAAGAGGGAATGGGAGACGACGGGAAGAAAGAATCACTTCAGAAAGAGTCCCATCAGTCGGTTTTGCGCGAGGCAGCTTCGGAACCGGTGAATTCGGAGAGGAACGGATTCGCCCAGGACGACGATGCCGCCCAGGCCGCTTCCCTGCCCGCCAACCTGGAATCCGCACCCCAAACCGAGCCGCAGGCCGAAACCCAAACCACGCCCGCCAAGCCCGACCTGCTTGAAAATCTTTCCGAGGCCTACCGGAAGCTTTTGGCGGAAAAGGACGAACTCTACGACCGTTTCTTGAGACAGCAGGCAGAGTCTGAGAATTTCCGCAAGCGGGTGGCGCGCGAAAAGGCGGAGTTTTTCCAATTTGCGGGTGAAAAGCTGGTTCGGAATTTGCTTCCGCTCCTGGACGGCTTCGAACGGGCCCTTTCGCAAAAGAATGATAAGATTCCCGAAGAGTACTATCGCGGCACGGAGTTGCTTTTTCGCGAGCTTCAGGACGTATTGACCCATGCGGGACTTTCGGCCATCGAGGCCAAAGGAGAGACGTTCGACCCTCACCTGCACCAGGCCGTTGAGTCGGTTGAAAGCACGGAACACGAAGATCATGAGGTGATCGAGGAACACCAGAAAGGCTACAAGTTCAAACAACGCCTCTTACGCCCTTCCCTGGTCAAGGTGGCCCTCCAACCTCAAGCTCCTTCCAGCGGTAAAAAAGAAAGTGAAAATAAAAGTAAAGAAGCCGGCGGCACAGAGAAAAAAGAGGAATAAAATTACCCCTTGAGCGGCAAGCGCGATTACTACGAAGTCATGGGTGTCCCCAAAAGCGTCGAGGACCGGGATATCAAAAAGGCCTACCGGAAATTAGCGCTTCAATTCCACCCGGACCGCAATCCCGACAACAAAGATCACGCTGAGGAGAAGTTCAAAGAGATTACGGAAGCCTACGGCGTCCTGGCCGACCCGCAGAAGCGCGCCGCCTATGACCGCTATGAGCACGCGGGTCTGGGCGGCGCAGGGTCCTATGCGCCGGACTTCTCGTCTTCGATCTTTGCCGAGTTTGAAGATATTCTCGGCGATCTTTTCGGCGGTGGCGGAGGACGCCGACGTACCCGTGCGCACCGCGGAGAGGATCGTCGCTATGACCTGGAGATTGCCTTTGAAGAAGCGGCGGCGGAGTTTGAGACCAATTTCAAATACCTTTGCTATGAAAGCTGCGAGCAGTGCCGCGGTCAAGGCACGCTGGGGGGCGCGGCCACTTGCGAAACCTGTTACGGCAGAGGGCAAATCCGCCACCAGCAGGGTTTCTTTACGGTTGCGCGCACCTGTCCCCAGTGCCAAGGCGCCGGGCAGGTTATTCGCAACCCCTGTAAGAAGTGTAACGGTGAGGGGCGTGTGCGCCGGGAGAAGACGCTTGCCCTACAAATTCCAGGCGGCGTCGAGGACGGAAACCGGCTTCGCTTACGGGGGGAAGGCGACGCGGGCCTCAACGGCGGCCCCCGAGGCGATCTCTACGTTGTGATTCACGTGAAGGCGCACTCCGTCTTTGACCGGGAAAACGAAGATTTATTCTGCTCCCTATCCCTTTCCTTGGCCCAGGCGGCTCTCGGAACCCGGGTCGAAGTGCCGACGCTGGGGAAAGAAGAGAAACTGAAGATTCCGGCCGGAACGCAATCGGGTTCGACCTTTCGTCTGCGCGGAAGGGGGTTTCCGCGCCTCGACGGACGCGGGAAGGGTGATCTCTACGTCACGATCAACGTGGCGGTGCCTACGCAGCTCACGCGCGAGCAGCGGCGGCTCATGGAACAGTTGGATGAAGTCCTGGCGCATAAGATCAAGGTCATGCCGAGAAAAGCCTTTGAGCATGCGGTTCGAGATGCCTAAGGAGCAGCGTACCGTAAATTACGATCGTTCCCGTTCGAGGTGCAGGTCCTTGGTCATTGAGTCGTGATGACGGGTTCGTCCTTTCCACATCACGCCATACAGGATTCTCCGGAGACTGGGCGATGCGGGTCGGAGTTCACACATCGATTGCAGGGGCGTTGTCCAACGCCGTCCGTCACGCCGAGCGCATCGGCTGCGACACGTTCCAAATCTTTTCCGCCAATCCGCGTGGATGGAAGGCCGCCACCCCCTCGCCCGAGGCTTGCCGGGAGTTTTGCCGGGCGCGTGAAGAGGCCGGCCTCGACCCGCTGGTCATCCACGACAACTATTTGATTAACCCTGCCGCCGCCGACCGCGAAATTCGAGAGAAATCCATCCGGGCTTTCCGCGGAGAGATCCAACGCGCCTTGAGCCTCAGGGCCGACTACTTGGTGCTTCATCCGGGAAGCGCCAAAGGCGGCACCGTCGGTGGCGCGCTGCGCAATTGCGCCGGGTCGATAAAGAAAGCAGCCGAGGGATTGAACCTCGACGGGCTGACCCTGTTGGTGGAAAATACCGCCGGGCAGGGTTCCGCCATTGGGCGGAGCTTCGAGGAAGTGGCCGAAATTCTATCCTTTGCCGAGGGGCTCCCGGTCGGCGTTTGCCTGGATACGGCGCACATGTTTGCCGCTGGATACGCCATCCACACTCCCGATGGCCTCAACAAGACCCTGCGACAGATGAAAAGCACTTTTGGAATCGAGAGGGTCCGCGTCATTCATGCCAACGATTCGAAGACGCCGTTCGAATCTCACGTGGACCGCCACCAGCACATCGGCCGGGGCCACATCGGGCCGGCCGCTTTCCAACGGATTGTGAATCACCCGGCGTTGAGGCTTCTTCCTTTTATCTGTGAGACGCCGCTTGACGAACTCGGCGACGATGAGAGAAATATCCGAACGATGAGAAAATTGGCTGCCAGGGGGAAGCCGGCGGCAAAATCGAAATCGTTGGCAGCGGGGCGCTCCTTGCAGAAGGGGCGAAAGAGGCGAAACTCGCCCAAAAAAGGCCCGCAAGCGAAACGTACCGCTTAAGATAGATAACCATGAAGCCCGAGTACCAGCCGAATGAAATCGAGCCGAAGTGGCAACGGCGCTGGACGGCGGAAAATCTCTTCGAGGTGGAAGACTCGCCCGGGACCCCGAAGTACTATGTCCTGGAGATGCTCCCCTACCCTTCCGGCGTTCTGCACATGGGACACGTGCGGAATTATTCGATCGGCGACGCCCTGACCCGCTACAAACGGATGAATGGCTTCAACGTGCTTCACCCGATCGGATGGGACGCCTTTGGGCTGCCGGCGGAGAACGCCGCCATTGCCAACAAGGCGCACCCGGCGGATTTTACTTTCCGCTATATCGACCGAATGCGGGGCCAGATGAAGCGGCTGGGGTTTAACTATGACTGGCGCCGCGAGTTCGCCACCTGCACACCGGAGTACTACCGCTGGAACCAATGGTTCTTCCTCCAGATGCTTCGCCGCGGCCTGGCTTACCGGAAGAAGAGCCGCGTCAACTGGTGTCCCGCCTGCCGCACGGTGCTGGCGAACGAACAGGTCGTCAACGGCTGTTGCTGGCGGCACGAAGAGACCCTGGTGGACCAGCGGGAAATCGAACAGTGGTTTCTAAAAACCACGCAATACGCCGAGGCGCTTCTAGCCGATATGAAGCAGCTCACCCGCTGGCCGGAGCGCGTCCTCACCATGCAGCGGAATTGGATCGGGCGCTCGGAAGGCGCCGAAATCGGTTTCCCGGTTGAGGTTTTGGATGAAAAGATCCGAGTCTTTACGACGCGCGTCGATACCATCTTCGGCGCGACGGCCGTCTTTGTTGCGCCGCGACATCCTCTGGCGGCAAAGCTTCTCAAAAAATCAAAAAGGAAGAATGAGCTTCAGAAAAAATTGAAGCAGATCGACGAGCAGTCGGCGCGGCTGGCCGACGAACCGGATTTTGAGAAAGACGGATTCGACACGGGTTTCGTCGCCCAGAATCCTTTTAACGGAGAACCGGTGCCGATCTGGGTGGCGAACTTCGTCCTGATGGAGTACGGCACGGGCGCCATCATGGCCGTGCCCGCCAACGACGAACGTGACTACGATTTCTGTACCAAGTTCGGCCTTCCGGTTCGCGAGATCGTGGCCGCCAAGGATCAGTTCGCGCCCGACGGCAAGCGCATCTTCGGCCTCTACGCGCCGTTGATCGACGCCGGTCCCTATACGGGACTCGAATCGAATCAGGCCATCAAGAGAATGACCGCCGATGCCCAGGCGGGCGGATTCGGCGCCGGGACCGTGCAATTTCGCCTGAAAGATTGGGGCATCTCCCGCCAGCGGTACTGGGGCACGCCGATTCCCATCGTCTATTGCCCCCGCTGCGGAACGGTGCCCGTTCCCGAAAACCAACTTCCCGTACTGCTTCCGGAAAACGTGCAACTCACGGGGACGGGACATTCGCCTTTGGCGGAAGTGCCTGACTTTGTCCACACCACGTGTCCCGAATGCGGCGAGCCGGCGCGTCGTGAGACCGATACGATGGACACCTTCTTTGATTCCAGTTGGTACTTCTATCGCTATACCGACCCGAAAACGGAGGCCGGCCCGATTCGCCGCGAGGCCGTCTCCTACTGGTTTCCGGTGGACCAGTACATCGGCGGCATCGAGCATGCCATCCTTCATCTGATCTACATGCGATTCTTCTCGAAGGTGATGCGGGACATCGGGTTGATCGAATTCGACGAGCCTGTCGCGGGCCTGTTTACGCAGGGCATGGTGATCAAAGACGGCGCGAAAATGTCGAAGTCGCGCGGCAACGTCGTCGACCCGGACTCTCTGATCGACCGCTACGGCGCCGATACGGTTCGCATGTATACTCTCTTTGCCGCCCCGCCAGAAAAGGATTTGGATTGGAGCGATGCGGGCATTGAAGGCGCGTCACGCTTCCTGAACCGCGTCTACCGGCTGTTCGCGGTCTGGGCTGAAAAGCTCGTGGACGTTACGGCCGCTGACGCCAAGACAGAAGACGAGCGGCAGCTGGAGCGGAAACTCCACCAGACGCTGCGGCGCGTCGGCTCGGACATGGAGACCCGCTGGCACTTCAACACCAGCATTGCGGCCATCATGGAGCTTGTAAATGAGCTTTACGATTTGGGCGTGGCGCAGGGTGAAGAGCGCGTCTCGCCGCCAGTTCTCAAAGCGAGCTTGGAGACCTTGGTCTTAATGCTCTCGCTGTTTGCCCCGCACCTGGCCGATGAGCTCTGGAAGAGCCTGGGGCGCGAGGGTTCCGTGCTCACCGCCCGCTGGCCGGAGTATCGTGAAGATCTGGCGCGGGAAGAAGAATTGGAGATTCCGGTGCAGGTGAACGGGAAGCTCCGGGGCCGCATCCGCGTCGTGCCGGACGCGGGCGAAGACGGTGTTCGGGAAAAGGCCCTCAACGATGAGCGGGTTTCCGAATTTCTGAACGGTAAGAAAGTTGTAAAGGTCATCGTCATACCGCAGCGGCTGGTCAATATTGTTGTTCGGTAATAAAGTGAGAAGAAAATACTGATGATGGCTTTTTTGACGCTGGGAGGCTGATGGAATCTCTGCGCCCTGTTCTGATCCTCGATTTCGGTTCCCAATACACGCAGTTGATCACGCGGCGGATACGCGAGATGAAAGTCTATTCCGTCGTCGTTCCCTGCACGACACCCTTTGACGAAATTCAAAAAATGAATCCGACCGGAGTGATTCTTTCCGGCGGACCGAATTCCGTTTACGACGCGGAAGCCCCGGTCGCCGACGAAAAGGTTTTTTCGCTCCAGGTTCCGGTGCTGGGAATCTGCTTTGGGCTGCACTGGATGGTGAAGACACAGGGTGGCAAGGTGAAACCGGCCGAACAGCGCGAGTACGGCTTGGCGCAGCTGGAAATCGAAAATTCCAGCCGCCTGCTCAAAGGACTTCCCTCCCCTCTCCGGGTTTGGAACAGCCACGGCGATGAGGCCGAGACCTTGCCTGCCGGATTCAACGTCGCCGGCCGGACCGAGAACACCGTCTCCGTTATTGAAAATCCGGAAAGGAATCTCTACGCGGTGGCTTTTCATCCGGAAGTCCGCCATACCGACCGCGGCGGGGAGATTTTACAAAAGTTCGTCTTTGATATTTGCGGCGCACAGCGAAACTGGACCCACAGTTCCTTTATCGAAGATACCGTCGGGCGCATCCGGCAACAGGTGGGAGAAAGCGCGAAGGCGGTGTGCGCTCTTTCCGGCGGCGTGGATTCGACGGTGGCGGCTACGCTCGTCCATCGCGCCATCGGCGAGCGCCTCACCTGCGTCTTCGTCGATAACGGCGTTCTGCGTCACAACGAGTTGAACCGCGTCTCGGAACTGCTGCGCGATCAATTTTACCTTGAGGTCCATGCCGTCGACGCCTCCGCCCGTTTTCTGATACGCCTGGAGGGGATTACCGACCCGGAGAAGAAACGGAAGATCATCGGCGAGGAATTCATTCGTGTTTTCGAGGAAGAAGCCAGGCGCTGGGGCGACATCGACTACCTGGTCCAGGGCACACTCTATCCGGACGTCATCGAATCGGTTTCGGTCAAAGGCCCGGCGGCGACCATCAAGAGTCACCACAACGTGGGCGGGCTGCCTGAGAAATTAAGATTCAAGCTCATTGAGCCTCTGCGGGAGTTGTTCAAAGACGAGGTACGGGCGGTGGGGCTGGAACTGGGCCTGAGCGAAGAGATTCTTTGGCAACACCCCTTCCCCGGCCCGGGACTGGCGGTCCGCATTGCCGGTGAGATTACCGAAGAACGCCTGCGTAGGGTGCGTGAGGCGGACCGAATCGTGCTGGAGGAGATTCGCCAAGCCGGGTTCTACCGCAAGCTGTGGCAGGCCTTTGCGGTTCTGCTGCCGGTTTCAAGCGTCGGCGTAATGGGCGATGCGCGCAGTTACGGGAGTACCATATCTGTACGCGCCGTGGAGTCCGACGACGGCATGACGGCCGATTGGGCGCGCCTGCCCCCGGAACTGCTGCAACGAATCGCGACGCGGATTGTGAATGAAGTAAAGGGAGTTAATCGGGTGGTTTACGATATCACGTCGAAACCGCCGGGGACCATTGAATGGGAATAAAGGGCGAAGAAAATCCCATAACTCGCATCGGTTCTGTTAGTTGTGTCGCCGGAATTTACGTAACCTGAGCTTGTCCCCCTGCGTCTTTACTGAAGGAATGGGGGACTAGGCGATCCATGAATGGAAAAGGCACATCCTCAAGCGGACCTCGAAGTCGAACTCGTTCGCCGGGTGAAGGCGGGAGACTGTCAGGCATTCGGCGAAGTGGTGTCGTTGTTTCAAAGGCGAGTCTTTTCGATGCTCTATCGTCTGGTCCGCAGTTCCGAGGACGTGGAGGACCTGGCCCAGGAGGTGTTCTTTAAGGTCTACCGGTCCTTTGACTCCTACGACGCGAAGTCGCCGCTGGGAAATTGGATCGGGCGCATTACCGTCAACCATGCGTATGATTACCTTCGGCGCCAGCGTGCACGAAACTTCCCTTCCCGGTGGCCGTCCCTCGATGAGGTGAAAAGGGAAGTCGAGGAATACGTTACGGGATGGTCGGAGAGCAGGCCGAACGCCGAGGGAAGTTTGGTTCTGAAAGATTTGGCGGGGAAGCTACTGGAGCGTGTTCCGAAAAAAGACCGAATTCTGTTGACCTTAAAAGAGGTCGAAGGCTTTTCGGTGGAAGAGATTGGAAATTTTCTGGACCTGAAGCCGGCAACGGTAAAGGTACAATTGCTTCGTGCCCGGCGAAGGATGGCGGAATGTTATCGCCGCCTTACCGAGGCGGAAGAGAAAAAGAGAAAGAAAAGGGATCGTCGTGCGTTGTCGTGAAGTTCAAGAAAAACTGGCGGAGTTGAGCCGAAATGATTCGGCGCCGGGGGCCCTTACAGCCCATATGGAGGAATGCTCCGAGTGCCGTCGGGTTCAAGTGTTGCTGCTCGGATTTGGGCACGGCGCGAAGTTGCTCCGGCAAGAATCCGTCCCTGAACCTTCCGCGGCGTTTTGGCCCCAGCTTCAGGCGCGCTTGGAGGTGGATGCCGACCGGCCGAGCCTTGAGGCCGTGCTGGAGCGGGTGGGCCGGAAGATGATCTGGGCAACAAGTCTGGCGACGCTTCTACTGGGCTTGGGGTTGGTCTTTGAAACCGAGGCTCCTATCGCTGCGGAGACCGCATCGGTGGAAGTCGAAACTAAAATACAACTTTCCCGGACGTTTGTTCTGGAGACGGATACGAACGAAGAGGGCGAATTTCGCCTGGCGAACGGAGAGGAAGCGGTCGGTTTTCGGATGAATGCTGATTTCGATGAAGGGAACGGACGTTGACGAGGCGGGTGGTAATCTATTTCGCGGTGACATTTCTGCTGGGAGTGTTTGCCGGCAGCGGAGGCTCCGTCCTGTGGAAGAAATATCGGCACTGGAACCGGCCGCCGCTCGAGGAACGGATCGTCCGGCATCTGGAGCGCGAGCTGTCGCTTTCCGAGGAGCAGTCCCGCCAGGTTCGAAAGATCATTTCCGGTTCGATGGAAAAGTTCTCCGAAATCAGGGAAAATATGGAGAGCGAGCGTGATCTCCGGCGACAAGAGACCAGAGAGCAGATCAAGGAAATTCTGGCCTCCGAGCAGCAAGAGCGCTTTGAGGAGATGATCCGAGATTTCGATGAGCGGCATCGCCGCCGCCGGGAGCGGCGCCAAAGGAAGTAAGGTGTCCGTGCGATCGCGGCCGGGGGAGCCCGGCCCTCCCACATCCGCATTCAGTTCCTTACCGAGTCGGTGCTGCTCTGCACACTGGGCGGTTTATTGGGGGGTTACGATGGACATTACCGGATCCTATGCCATATCGGGGCTGCTCGGATGGCCGACCCTGATTTCTCCGCTTTCCGCTGTCGTGGCCGTCGTATTTTCTGCCGGGATCGGCATCTTTTTCGGGTGTATCCCCGCCCACAAAGCTGCCCAATTGGACCCGATTGAAGCTTTACGCTACGAATAGTGAGAAAGAGAAGAGAGGGTTAAAAGGGGATATCGTCGTCGGTAATCTCAGGTGCGGTTGCGGGAGGAGTACCTTCGGCTCCTTCGATGGAGGCGGAAGCGGCACCCCGATCGCCCTCTCCTCGGGGTGAGAGCATCTGCATCTCGCGGGCTTCGATTTCCGTTGTGGATCGCTTATTCCCTTCCCGGTCTTCCCATTTGCGCGTCCGCAGTCGCCCTTCAATATAAACCAGCTTTCCCTTCGTCAGGTACTCGCCGCAAATCTCCGCCAACCTTCGCCAAGCGACGATGTTGTGCCATTCGGTCCGCCGCTGTTGTTCGCCGCTGTTGCGGTCTTTATAGGACTCGTCGGTGGCCAGGGAAAAGCGCGCCAACGCCTGGCCGCTGGCCGTATACTTGATCTCAGGGTCTTGTCCCAGGCGTCCGACGAGAATCACTTTGTTGACGGAACCGGACATACGATTTTTCTCAAAGACCTCCCCGGCTGCGGGCCGAGAGGCCCAATTTCTGCAATCGCTCGCGAGCGCGCATGGACTCGTTCGACTTCGGATAGCGCGCAATCAGGTTGCGGAGCTCGCGAACCCCGGCCTGCTTCTGTTTGAGCTCCAACAACGCGTATCCTTTTTTGAGCTGCGCCGCCGGCAGCATGCTTCCGGAAGGATACCGCTCCAGAACTTTGTTGTATTCGTCGACGGCCTGTCGGAAGTTGCCTTGATTGTAAAAGGACTCGCCGACGTAGAACTGCGCGTTGGCGGCGAGATCCGTATCAGCGTAGTAGTGGAGGTACTCTTGGAATTCCTGGACGGCCAATTGCCACTGGCCGCTGATGTAGTCGCGGTAGGCCGATTGATAGAGTGTCTGCGCGGCGGGGACATGAGCCCCGGCGGCTGGTCCCGGCCCGCCACCGGGAACGGGGAGCCCGGCGCCGGCGGAAGGGGTATTCAACGTTTGCAGGATGTTCTGGGTCTGGATCACTTGATCGCTGAGCTTTGAAAGCCGGGCTTTGGCTTCGTCCAAGCTCGCATTCAGGATTTCAATTTGCGTCGACATTCCTTCGATTTTCGCCGAGTTGCCGGCCAGGTTCTTCTGTGTCAGCACGCGAAGGTCGGCCATGCCGGTCTGCATGGCCCGCACGGTATCGGTGGTCTGCTCGATCAGCGTCTTCATGACGGCGCCCTGGCGGTCCACGGTCTGCTGCAGCATCTGCATCTGCTGATGGAGATTGTTCACTTGCTGGAGGATTTGGACCAGTTCCCGTTTGGCCGCGAAGGCAGGTGTGAGGAACAGCAGGAGAACTGCCGTCGAATACAGTGAAATTCGGTACCTTTTCAACGTTGATCCTCCTTCAACCCCAAGCATTCCTTATCGATCAGTTTACCAACAGGATTCCCGGGTGGTCAACGTAAGTCCGAATCGCCAAGGGAGGCGGTCTGTCTTAGGGTCACGCACAGTAGAAAAAAAGGGTGGAACCGGCCGCGCCGATTCCACCCCATGCGGTAACGTGATTTATTGTCCGAAACGCAGATGCGCCCGCCGGTTCTGCTGCCAGCAATCTTCGTTGCTTTCCGTGCAAGAGGGACGTGATTTTCCGTAGGAGATGGTTCGAATCCGGTCTTCAGAGATACCCAGATTGATCAGATGCTCCTTGGTGGAATTGGCGCGACGGTCGCCCAGACCCAGGTTGTATTCTTCGCTGCCCCGCTCGTCGCAGTGGCCTTCGAGGGTGAAGACAATCGACGAGCGGTTGCGGAGGAAGTCCGCATCTGCCGACAGGGCCTCAGCCGCATCCGGACGAATGTTGTAGCGGTCTAAGTCGAAGTAGGCGTGTTGGATGTCCTGCCTGAAAAGGTTCTCATCGGAAATTCTCGGCACCTCGGAAGGCGGAAGTGGAACCACAACCGTGATGCGCGCCGTAGCCGTATCCGTTCCCCCCGCACCGGTGGCCGTCAGCGTGTAAGTGGTGGATTCGCTCGGGCTAACCTCCCGGCTACCCTGGGCGTCTACGGTTCCAACGCCCGGTTGAAGGTCATGTCGAGTCGCGTTGGATGATTCCCAGGTCAACGTTGCGAACTGGCCGCGGTCGATGGTGGTAGGAGTGGCCGTCAAGGTAGCCGCAGGGGCGGCAGGCGGTGGTGGTGGCTCGACTGGCTGCGGTGGCGGTTGCGGCTTTTTCCCACATCCGACCGCCATGATCATCACCATCAATAATGTGCTCAGCACTGCCACACTGCTTTTTTTTCGGTCCATTCTAACATCCTCCTTCTGCAACAAGGGTTATGTCCTTCTCCTTAGAACACAGACTACCGAGATAAGCCGGAGTCCTATGAATCATGATTTTCCTGAAGGACCTAACCGCTTAGATAATTAGGACGTTCAGAATACTACCATCAACCTTCGGGAGAAGACAAGCCAATTTCAATAGGATTTTTTCGGGAGGCTATTTGGACCAGACTGGGCTCCAATTCCACCCTTTGGTGGTGAGCTGCTTGGGATTACTGCCGTCCGAGAGCATCATCCAGATCTGCCGGGAGCCGGTACGGGTGGACGTAAAGACGATATGCCGGCCGTCCGGGGCCCAGGAAGGGCGCTCGTTTCGGCCCGCGTCATGGGTCAATTGAATGACTCTACCTGTGGAAATTTCAAGGACATAGATGTCATAGTGCCCCGTTTCCCGTACCGACCAGGCGAAGGCCAGAAATTGCCCGTTCGGGGACCAGGAGGGATTGGCGACGTCCCCCCCCTGGGTAATGACCCGGCGGAGGTTCGCTCCGGCAGCGTCCAAAATATAAAGCTGCGGGCCGCCGCCGCGGTCGGAGATGAAGGCGATTTCGGTTCCCGTCCGGGGATTCCAGACCGGAGAAATGTCCACGCCGCGTGTATAGGTAAGCCGCCGCAGGTTGAATCCGCGGGTATCCGAGACGTAGAGTTCCGGGTCGCCGCTCATGCTGGAGCAGAAGGCGATCTTCTTGCCGTCGGGCGAAAAGGCCGGCGTCGTGGTCAGGCCGCGGTAGGAGGGAAACGGCATCCTGCGGTTGGTCTCCAGCGAATGAATGTAGATTTGCGGGTTACCGGAAGCGTAGCTGGTAAAAGCCAACTTCGTATTATCGGGTGACCAGCGGGGCGTCAGGCACAGGGACCGGTAGCGGGTGATGGGGACCTGGTTGTAGCCGTCATAATCCATCACCATGATCTCTTCGTTTCCGCTCCGCTTGCTGACGAAGGCGATCCGGCTGGAGTTGATGCCGGGCAGTCCGCCGCCCAGATTCAGAATGATCTCATCGGCCAGCCGATGCGCCGTCTGCCGGGCGGCGTTATCGGTCAGCGCCGTGACGTATCGCTTGGCCAGCACGGTCGGGTTCTCAGGCGATCGCACGTCGAAAACGCGCGCCGTGACCACCAGATTCCCCCGTAAGGTTTCCATGCTGCCGAAGACCAGCATCTGGGTTTCAATGGGCGGGCCGCTCCAGATTTCGAAATCAACCTCCGGCGGCGTCCGGGGATTCTTGAGGGGATGAAAACTCGGACTGACAAGATCGAAGATGCCGGCGTTGTCGAGGTCGTTGCGGAGAACTTCATTGAAAACGTTCGCACCCGAGACCAAGGGCTGCTGGACGCTCTGCGGCTCGAATCGAGCGATCGCCAAGCGGATTCGCTCCATCCCCAGATTGATTCCCGTACGGAACCAGTTCTCCTGGGCGTGGAACGGCCGGGCGCCGATCAAGAGAAACAACAGAACCAGTAAAGGACGACGAACTTTCAAGTTTCCATTCATGATGTTTTTTGTCCTGAAAAAATAGAGGCGGTTCAAGGGCGGCGCAAGGTCATCGCCGGCGGCGCAGAAAATCGAACCAGAATTCCACCGTAACCTTCGATCCCACAAAATCGGGCGGAAGCGGCGGCAAGGGGTCGGAGGCCAGAATCGCCCGAAGTCCCGAGCGGTCGATTTCCGAGATTCCGCTCGACGCGGTCACCTTGGCGTTGCGAATCTGTCCGTTCCGTTGAATATCAAAACTTACAAATAGCCGAGGCGCGGTGATGATGTTGGGGCTGACGGTGTTGAGCAGCCAGTTGCTGCTGACGCGGTTCCGCACCGCTTGGACGTACCAAGCGTACTGCTCGCCGAAGCCGGCGTCCATGTTGAAGCCGCCCTCCCCGCTTGCGCCGCTGAACTGCGCATAGGAGACGGTGGGTGCTCCCCCTTCCCCGTAGGGTATGGCGTGGTCGGGAGTCTCGGGCTGCTCTTCCTGAATCCTCGGATTGATTTTCTCGAACTTGGGTGTGGGAACCGCCTGGTCGAACTTTTGGATTTCAGTCTTCGGCGTCGGGTCGGGCGGTTTCTTCGGTTCGGGCCGGCTCTGATGCAGTCCCCGGGAGCGGTTGGCCACGGTGCTGGTCCGGGCGCGGACGGCCGGAGGCAGAGGAATCCCTCGGAGCGAGCTGACGCTGCCCACCCGAACGGCGGTGCCGCCCTCCAGAGTGCCCCATCCGGCTCCTGTTGAAAGACCCAGTTGAGAGCCGACCAGGAAGGCTGCCACAAGTCCCCCATGGAGCGCGATCGATACCAGAAAAGGCTTACGCAGGCTTTCCGGTGGGGGGCGCGATGGACGTTCCGTTTGCATGACCTGGACTTCCTTGCCGGGTTCTCGTTACCGCCCGGAGGTGCTGATCGGTTCGGTGACGATGTTGACGTTGGTAAATTCCGCTTCCTTCAAAGCGTCCACAACCTGAGCGAACGCCCCGAAGGGCACCGTGCGGTCCGCCCGGATGAAGATGGCCGTCGCGGGGGCGTCGCCCATGCGTTCGGCGAGCGTCGCCCCCAGCTTATGGATGTTGACCGGGCGGTTGCCCACGTAGACGGTCTGTTTCTTGTCGATGGTCACCACGTAACGCTCGGTGGAGACGGCTCGGACCGTTCTGGTCTTCGGCAGATCGACTTCAATCCCGGACTCAAGGATCGGCGCCGTAATCATAAATATGACCAGAAGGACCAGCACCACGTCGACGAAAGGCGTAACGTTGATGTCCGCCAGCGACGTCTGCGTTCTTCCTTTGGAGCTCGTGAAGGCCATGGGTTTTCTGCTTTGTAGGACGCGCCGCTCGGCTTAAAGGTTGTTTTGAAATTAGAAGCTGATCGAAAACCTTTAGGTGAAATTGCGCTCCGTTAGGTTGAGAAATTCCAGCCCGAAGTCGTCCATCTGGGAACCAAACCCCTTCAGGCCTTGCAAGAATTGGTTATAGGCGATGACGGCCGGGATGGCGGCGAACAGGCCCGCGGCGGTGGCGATTAAGGCCTCGGAAATTCCCGGCGCCACGGTCCGCAGCGAGCCCACATCTCCCGTGCTCAGGCCCTGGAAGGCGTTGATAATGCCCCACACGGTTCCCAGCAGGCCAATGAAGGGCGCCGTCGAGCCGATGGTCGCTAGCCAACTGATCCAGCGCTCCAGCTTCGTCAATTCCGCCGAGGTGGCAATCTGCAGCGCGCGCTGCACGCTGGCTAAACTTTTGATTCTGGGTTTCCCAGGGTTTTCCGAGATGACGGCTTGCCTCTCCACCTCGCGATAGCCGTATTTAAACACTTCGACCAAAGGACAATCGCGCAAGACGCGATAGGAGCTTCGTATTTCCGAAAGTTTACGGCTCTGACGGAAGATGCGCAGGAAAGATTCGTTTTGCCGTCGAGCCTTCTTAAAGGAACGGGACTTGCGGAAGACGACGGCCCAGGAGAAAAGCGAAGCGAAAAGAAGAATCACCAGTACGATTCGGGAGATGACTCCGGTGTTGGCGAAAAGCTGCCCTAACTCGTTACCTATGACTGCACCCCAAATCACTACAGAGATCGTCACCACCCAACGGCGCAGGGTCCGATGACTTCGTCTCCTCCCAGGCCTAAGCTAGCATAAGGCGCAGGGAGCGTCAATTCTTTGCAGTTGCCTCCCTGCAATGCCCGATTATGCTAGAATGAGCCCAAGGTGCATGTGGAACGGCCCGCAGTAGCCAGTTCGGCGGGCTTTTCGTTTTTTGAGTTTACGGCATTTTAAGCTTACCGGCGAGAAAGTTCTCATGAACACCGACTTAGTGCAGATCGGCGGTTTTGAGGCGGCGGTTCCCACCCCGGAGAACGGCAAAACCTTCTATATTGAGACCTTCGGCTGCCAGATGAACGTGCACGATTCGGAAAAGGTGGCCGGAGTGCTGGCGGCGCGCGGCTACCGGCAGGTTCGAAGCCACGAGGACGCCGACCTGATTTTCTACAACACCTGCAGTATCCGCGAAAAGGCCGTCAATAAAGTCTTCTCCCGCCTCGGCGCCTTCCAGCAAGAAGACCGAAAGCAACAGAAAATTCTTGCCGTGCTCGGGTGCGTAGCGCAGCAAGAAGGAGAAAAACTTTTTCGGCGCGCGCCGCAGGTGAGATTGATCTGCGGTTCGGCCGGCTACCGAGACCTGCCGGAACTGATCACGCGCCTCGAGGAGGGCGAACGTCGCGTGACGGGCCTTTCGCTCGATGTCGATGAATGCTTCGAGACCGAGATCACGCGGCGCGACAATCCCTACCGCGCCTACCTGACCATTATCGAAGGTTGCGACAAGAGCTGCGCGTACTGCGTGGTTCCGATGACGCGAGGGCCGGAACGGAGCCGGGCTTCCCACAAGATTCTGGAAGAGTGCGGGCGGCTGACGGGCGAGGGTTTTACGGAAATCCAACTGCTCGGCCAGAACGTGAATTCCTACCGCGACCCTTCTCCCGCCCGACGGAGCTTTGCCGAGCTGCTGGGTCGCGTGGCCGACGTGGAGGGCGTACGCCGCGTGCGCTTTACGACCTCGCATCCCAGAGATTTTCATCCGGAGATCGTCGCCGCCATCGACTCTCATCCCTCCTTGTGCGGCCACGTGCATCTTCCGGCGCAGTCGGGTTCGACGCGTGTGCTTCGGGCGATGCGACGCGATTACAGCCGGGAGGAATATCTCGATAAAATATATTGCATACGGCGCGCCAAGCGTGCTATTAGCATCACGACCGACCTTATTGTTGGGTTCCCGGGAGAAACGGTGAAGGACTTCGAGGAAACCCTTACCCTGCTTGACGAAGTCGGATACGATTCCGCATTTTCTTTCAAGTATTCTCCTCGCCCGCAAACTTCGGCGCTCGGGTTGGGGGACCCGGTCGCGGAAGAGGAAAAAGGACGCCGCCTCGCCATCCTCCTCGACCGCCAACAAAGTATCCAACTGAAGCGGAACCAGGCGTTTCTCGGACATGAATTTGAAGTTTTGGTGGAAACCTGGCAAAAGCGGACCGGGCAGCTTTCGGGCCGGACCGGTTCGAACCGTGTGGTGAATTTTGTGGGCAGCCCGGAGCTTCGAGGCCGTTACGTTACCGTCCGCCTCACCCGGGCAAACCCGAACAGTTTTGTGGGAGAGATGATCCAGGCCTCGAGGGCCGAATCAAGGGGGGCGAGCGCATGGAAGTCGAAATGAAAATCCGGGGCTTGATGATGGATCCGGTGACGAACATGCCGATCGTGGTGCTGAAAGATTCCACCGGCAATTCGGTTCTTCCCATTTGGGTGGGCATTTATGAGGCGAATGCCATCGCCTTGGAGATTGAAAAAGTCAACACCCCCCGCCCGATGACCCACGATCTGATCAAGAACTTGTTGATGGGCCTGGAAACGAACGTCCGCAAGGTGGTGGTCAACGAGTTGAAGGACGATACCTTCTATGCCGTGATCTGGCTCGATTGTGACGGGCAGGCGATCGCCGTCGACTCCCGCCCGAGCGACGCCTTGGCCTTGGCCCTCCGGGTGGACTGCCCGATTTTTGTGGAAGATGGGGTCTTGAAAAATTCGAAAATATCCGGTACTGTAGGCGACAAGGCAAGCAGTGAAGATGTTCGAAAGTGGCTGGAGAACCTCAACGAAGAAGATTTCGGCCACTATAAGATGTAAAAACCCGGCGGAAAGACCGGGGCGATGGACAGGGACGGTCGGCTGAGCCGAGTTTGAGTTGACCGTCGGCTGCTTTTGGGAATAGGAGGCGACAACGTAATCGGAGTGCTGTGTGAGCACAATCATTACTGTCGCCAATCAAAAAGGTGGCGTAGGGAAAACGACGACGGCGGTTAATTTCTCCGCCGCCCTTGCCCGCCACGGTTCTCGGATCCTCCTTCTCGACCTCGACCCCCAAGCAAACGCGACTATTACCTTCAGCCCCCTCGAAGAAGTTACCGTCTCTCTTTATGATGTGTTGGTCGGCAAGGGATTGAGTGTGGACGAAGTCGTGCGTCCCACGGCGGTCGAAAACCTTATGCTGGCGCCCGCCAAGATTTCCTTGGCGAAATTGGAAGCGAGCCTGGTGGGACAGTTCGATGCGCCCTTCCGTCTGAAGGACGCGCTGACTTCCATTCGCAAGAATTACGATTTCATTGTGATCGACACTCCCCCCTCGCTGAGCATCATGACGGTCAACGCCTTGGTGGCCTCCACACATTTATTGATTCCCATTCAAGCAGCCTATTATGCGCTGGAAGGAACCGACGACTTGCTCGATACGATTGAGCGGGTCCGGGCGCGGCCGAATCCGGAACTTCAATTATTGGGCGTATTGGTCACGATGTTCGACAAAAGGACCAACCTGGCCCGCGACACTCATCAACACATTCAGAAAGTATTTGGCGACAAGGTCTTCAAGACGGTGATCGGCCGGAACGTGCGGCTCGAAGAGAGCCCGGCCTACAAGGAGACCATTTTTACCTACGCGCCGAACTCTTCCGGCGCCGAAGAGTACGGAAATTTGGCCAAGGAGGTCATGGAACGTGTCCAGGCGAGGTGGATTGCCGCTGGCGCTTAGCATGCGTCACAGTTCGCACTATGTGGAAGAATTGTCGGCGAGGACGGGCGCGGCGATCGGCCGGATGATTGCCATCGACCGGTTGCGGCCGAACGCCAACCAGCCCCGGAAGGATCACGGGGACTTGGCTGGCCTGGCCGAATCCGTGCGCGATAAAGGGGTTCTTGAGCCGCTCCTGGTTCGCTACATGCCGGCATTGGATCATTACCTGATCATTTCCGGGGAGCGGCGTTTCCGTGCCGCGCAGGCGGCGGGCCTGCTGGAGGTTCCTTGCATCGAAAAGGATGCTGACGAGGCGGAGACGCTGGAGATCGCCCTCATTGAAAACCTGCAACGGAAAGACCTGACGGCCCTGGAAGAAGCCGACGGACTGGCGGCGCTTTCGGAGCGGTTCGGCTACACGCACGAGGACCTTGCCCGGAAGATGGGAAAAGGGCGCTCGTCGGTGACCGAAAGCCTCAGCCTCCGAAAAATCCCGGACCGAATTAAAGCTCTCTGTATTGAAGCCGGGGTCCTTTCAAAGTCCATGCTCTTGCAGGTGGCGCGGCAGCCGCAGGAGTCGAAGATGGAACGGCTGATCCATCGCTTTGCCTTGCGCTTGGTGAATCGCGAACAGGCCCGCGCTGAACGCCGGCCTCACCGGAAGCCAAAGCACCATCTGTTTCGGTTCGTCCCGCCCGGAAAGGAGTTCACCCTGCAAGTCCGCTTCCGGAAGGGAAACGTCACCCGGCAGGAAGTTACCGCGGCTCTGCGCCAGGCCGTAGACGTATTGATGGAATTTACCGAAGAGGAGCTGGTTTCGGTCGATTTCCGCGGCAACCCGCATGAGGCGTCGTAACTTTTTTATTTCACACCCCAGTTTCACTTCACGGTTTCACCACGAGGGCCTGCCGCGCGTTTTCCTGACCCTCTCCGCCGTTGGCCTGAAAGGGCGTTCCCTTCCCCCGTGCTATAATCTCTCCGAAGGTGGGCTTTAATTATCAGGGTTCGTTTCACGCCCAACGGTGAGTTGTTGTGCCACGGGGAGACTCTACCGGTACCCGCTTCCTTCAAGTAAGTCTACTTGCGCAATGAACTGCGGTGCTCGACCTGCCGGAAGTTCTCAAAGTTACCAAGCGCTTCGCCGCCCGGCACGGAGTCGGGAAGCAGTATGAATACTTGCCGGGGACTTTACAAAAGAGGAACTTCGGGCGCGACCGGTATGATCTGATCCTACTCGGCCACATTCTCCATTCGGAGGGCGCTCGAGGAAACCGGGTCTTGATTCGCCGCTGCCGCCGAGCGCTCAAGAAGGGGGGGCAGTTGCTGGTGATCGAGATAAACCTGAATGCGCGCAGAGACGGCCCCGTATTCCCGCTGGTCTTTGCCGTGAACATGCTGATGTTTACCGACGAAGGAGACGCCTTTCCCTTTGAAGAAATCCGCTCCTGGTGCCGCGAAGCGAACTTCCGATGGGTGCGCCGATTCCGGAACGCTTCGGTCTCCCCCTTGATCTTGGCGCGTAAATAGCCGGGCAGAGCGTGCGGCGGGTAACGAGAAGATGCCATGGATATGAACCGGGAGCAGATGGCCGTTCTGGGGAAGCTGCACGAGGCCGGCTTTGAGTTTATTCAATATGACCGCTTCGCCGATTTCCTGGGCGCCTCCAAAAGCGACTTCGTGATCTTGTTGAAGCCCGAGCTTGCCGGATGGGAAACGTTCAGGGAAGCCGGGTACCGTTTTCCGGTGGGGATCGGAGTTCTGGTGGAGGACGGTAAGGGAAAGAACTTCGTTTATCACGAAAAATCGGTCCGCGCCGACGGCCGGCTCCTGGCCGATTTCGAGCAGTTCAAGCTGGATATTCACCGGCGGCTCAGCGCGCTCGGACCTTCCTAGGGATCTATTTTAAAATGACAAAAAACGCTGCATCGATTACCGAACCTTTGGGTACGGAACCTTTGGACCTGCTGATTGTGGGAGCCGGGCCGACGGGTTTGGCCTGCGGGATTGAGGCCCAGCGCGCCGGGCTCCGCTTTTTGATTCTCGATAAGGGATGTTTGGTCAATTCCATCTTTCGATACCCGCCTCATATGGTCTTTTTCACCAGCCGGGAGTTGCTGGAAATCGGTGCGATGCCTTTTCCCAGCGTCAACGTGAAACCCCTAAGGGAAGAGGCCTTGGAGTACTACCGCAAGGTGACCGAGCACTTCCGCCTGCCGCTTCATCTGTATGAAAAAGTTCAGTCCATCGAGGGCACGGACAGGAACTTCCGGGTTTCGACCGAGGACCAGAAAGGCCAATCGCACTGTTACCGTACCCGTAAGGTCGCGCTGGCGACGGGTTACTATGATCTTCCGAATCCGCTCAACGTTCCCGGCCGGGATCTGCCGAAGGTCTCCCACTACTATACGGGCCCGTACGCCTTTTACGGACAGCGGGTCGCCGTTATCGGCGGGGCCAATTCCGCCGCCGACGCGGCGCTGGACCTCTATCGCCACGGAGCCGAGGTGACGCTCATCCATCGGCATAAGGAGTTAAGCTCCAGCATCAAGTATTGGGTGAAGCCGGACATTGAAAACCGGATCAAAGAAGGTTCGATTCAGGCACGATGGGAGTCGCAGGTAACGAAGATCGCTCCCGCTGCGGTTCATATCGAAAATGCCGAGGGCAAGGCCGAACGCCTGGCGAACGACTTCGTCTTCGCCCTGGTCGGGTATCATCCGGATGCGGATTTTTTGCGGCAGGCCGGAGTGGAGGTGAACTCGGAAACGCTGCGGCCTCAATGTGATTCCAAGACGCTTGAAAGCAACGTGCCGGGAATCTATTTGGGAGGAGTGATTCTGGCCGGGGCAAAGACGAACGAAATTTTCATCGAGAACGGGCGCTTCCACGGAAAGCAGATCGTCGGCGACCTGAAGCAGAAGCTTGGGCCGGTTGATCAAAGCGGGTAAACAAAAAAGGGCTGCAAGCCGTTCCTGCCGGCCTGCCGCCCCTTCCGAATTCCTTCCTGGTGCGACGAACTACCTCTAAAACTTCACTGGGACGAAAAAGGATCCTCGAATCCGCTATCGTCTATTATCGGCACCCGTACCGGGCGGGCCAGTTCAAAAATAAGCTCTGTTCCTTGCGGCAGCAAGAGATGCTTCCCTCGCTTGAAAAGCGAATTGAGGCCCACAACACCGGCGGCGACCCCGGCCCCGATGCCGGCTCCGGAAAAGCCACCCGTCAGCCCTCCCACGGTGGCGCCGGTCGCGCCGACCGCGGCGGCCGTCATGAGTTCGCCTCCCTTCGAGCTGGGACCCTTGATCGTGCCCTCTTCGTCTTTGATCTTTGCGCCGGGAGCGCCCTGGGCGCCTTCGAGAGGCGCTGCGATCAGAATCTCTTCCCCGTCAAAGAGGACCAGTTTTTCAAGATGCAACCGCATCTGCCCCACGCCCTTCACGCGGCCGGGTTTCTTGACGTACGTCACGCGGCCTTCAGCATAGGTCCCGGCCGGGACGGCCTCGATTCCTTCAATAAAAACGGCTTCGATCACTTTTCCCTTAAAAGGGCTTCCTGGCTTGCTTCGCTTGGTGCTTAACGTCCTCGTCAGGCGAATTTCAAGCTTGGTGCCGACCGGAAGCGTGACCTCTTCAATCTCCGCCTGGTCAATTTTGGCTTGAACCTTGGATTGAACCTTGGAATCCTCGGCGAGGACCGCTCCGGTCCAAAATAGCCAAGCCAACACTGCGGTTAAAATGCGAACACTTTTCTTCATATCTTCCCCCTGGCAACTTTGATCTGCTGTGCGCCCGAATCACTCTACGCGTTATGGCCTATCAAAAGATTAGATGCATCGTCGGGCCCGTAAAGTTTCCTCAATTCTTATGGTAACGTCTCAAAAGGGTCTCTTCAATACTTTTCCTGGGCTTTTTTGGGGGCCTTTCGATGGCGCGTCTCCTCCCCACAGGCCTAAGTTCCTCTAGGGTCTTTCATCGGCCCGTAAGGATAATTATTAAGGGACAATGTCGGCTCCTGATTGACCGCCCTTGGAGTGATGATATATTGGGCCCGTATTAGTATTCGAAACTCCATTATTCGACAGGCTCGATAATGGCGAACATTCTTCAGGAATTCTTTGAATCGGCTGCCGCCCTGGCCAAAGGCTTCAGCGTAACCTTCCGGACCATGCTTCGTCCCGGGGTGACGGAAAACTACCCGGATGAGCCGGTCCGTTTCGAGGGCCGTTTCCGGGGACTGCACGTCCTCCGAAGGGACGAAAACGGCCTGGAGAAGTGCGTCGGCTGCTTCCAGTGCGCGGCGGCCTGCCCCGCGCACTGCATCTATATCGAAGCGGCCGAAAATACCTCGGAGGAAAGAATCAGCGCGGGCGAGCGCTACGCCGAGGTCTACAACATCGACTACAATCGGTGCATTTTTTGCGGTTATTGCGTCGAAGCCTGCCCTACCGACGCCATCGTACACGGCCACGATTTCGAAATCGCCGCCTACAACGTTGTCGACCTCGTCTACCGAAAAGAGCGGCTTCTGGAGGCCTTTCCAGGTCGGCCTACACCCTCCAAATCGTCCTAATAGACTCGAAGATTGAAGCGCATCGCAAGCGGCGGTTCCTTTGCCCTGGTGTGGCCCTAGCGTGCCCACATGCCCCGGCCGTTTTGCCGCGCCTCCTTTTCCAGCTGGATCGTGTCGCCGTCGATGACACGAACACAGCGAGCCGCCCGCGAAGGCAAATCGGCGACCTTTTGCTGTCGCCACAAGCTTACGCTCAGAAGCGCCAGCGCCAGGATGATCACCGGAATGTGGAATCTGCATCTTATGGGCATAAGGAAAGAGGGTCAGAATGATTATACTCCGCGCCCGAGCTGAAGATGGAATTCCTGAGGATTGAATTCCTGTTGATATGGAATTGGGGAGGTTTTGCTGGCTCTAGTTTTCCGAGCCGGAAGCGGTACCCGACCTCGTCGAAGTAGGGGAAGACGTCTTTTCGGGCGGCGGGGTCTCCGCCGGGTCGTCTTTTGCGGTAGGGTCCAATTCTGGCGGCAACGGATGAGGACCGAGGCCCAGCTTCATAAGGGTTTTGGACTCCGGGAGTCCCGTGACTCGGAATCCATTGTCCTTTTGAAACCGCTTCATGGCGTTGCGGGTGGCAGTATTCCATCGGCCCGTGGGAGAACCCTTCAGGTAGCCCACCTTGATTAGCGCCTGCTGAATTTCCCGAATGCGCTTCGGTTCGGGTCTTGACTGCCCGTAGCGTCGGTGCCGTCCTCGCCGTCTCTGCGCAACCTGATGCAGTGTCGGATAGGGAGAGTTGGAAACGGTTGCCGCAGGAGTGTTGTGCGGCGGAGCGGCGGTGCCAGGTTCTTCAGGCTTTCCGGCCGAGAGGCTGGCGGGAAACTCCGGAATCAGGAGGAGTAGAACGAACCCGAAAAGAGCGATCCTTTCAGCTCTTCTCCATAAAAAACGAATCGAACCTGCCTCCGGACCCGGAAACAACGATGGTACTCCTCTATCCCTGAATACCGCCTACGGCAGCGTATCAGCCAGGTAACGGGTTTCAAAGCCGCGGAAGCTGCGTACGGCTACCAACAACAGGACATCTTGTCCCGACTTGAGGCCGGATTCCAGACGGTAAAATTCCCGGGTGTTGCCGACGGGAGTACGGTTGATCTCCAAGATTACCTGCTGCCGCCGGATTCCCAATTCGGAGGCAAAGCCGTCTTCATCGACATTGACAACCAAGACTCCGGTTTTAGAAGAATCGAGATCGAGTTGACCGGCCAGTTCTTCCGCCTGATTCGGGGTAAGGTTGCGCACCTGGACGCCGAGTTTACCCTCTTTCGCTTCGCTCTCGATCGGTCCTTCTTCTCGCCGTCCGCCCAACACCGCCGCATGGACTTTGGTACGGTCGGCGACGGAGATCGTAGTCTTCTTTTTCTTCCCGTCACGGAGGTACTCCACTTCGATGTCGCTGCCGACGGGGGTGTCGGAAATCTTATTGACCAACTGGTCCCCGTCGCGAATTTCCTGGCCGTCGACCGAGAGAATCACGTCTTCCCGCTTCAGGCCTGCGCGCTGGGCAGGGCTGTCCTGGGTGGTGGTTTCGATCAAGACTCCGTGGTCCGCCCCCAGGACGCGTAATGCGGCCTGTTTCGTGTTGGGGTTGAAGGTGATTCCGATGCTACCCCGGCTCACCCGGCCGGACTTGATGATGGAGTTATAGACTTTGCGGGCCGTATTGGACGGGATGGCAAACCCGACGCCGTCGTAACCGCCCCGGGTGGTAAAGATGGCCGTATTGATGCCGATAATCTGCCCGGCCATATTCACAAGTGGGCCCCCGCTGTTACCGGGATTGATTGCCGCGTCGGTCTGGATGTAGCTCTTGAATTGGCCTCCGGCCCCCTGCTCGATCTCCCGGCCTTTGGCGCTGATAATCCCCGCCGTTACGGTGGACCGAAGTCCGAAAGGGCTGCCCACGGCCAAAACCCAGTCGCCGACCCGCATCGACCCCGAATCGCCGAAGGGAGCGGCGGGCAAGGGGTGCCCGACGTCAATCTTGATCACGGCCAAATCGGTCTCTTTATCGGCGCCGACTACCTTGGCGTCCCAGAATTTATCCCTTTGATCTTCGTCGTACAGCCGGACCTGAATTCGGTCCACGGGTTTGCCTTCCGACTCGCGGTATACGACGTGATGGTTGGTCAGGATATAGCCTTCTTTATTGACGATGACGCCGGAGCCCAGGTTCGTCTGCTTGCGGGTCTTTCCTTCTCCCCTTTCTTTCGGAGGGCCGAAGAAACGCTCGAACATATCTCCGAACGGACCCTCTTCCGGCCCGCGGAAGCGGCGGCGTGAAGTCCGGACCTTCGATTCCGTGTTGATGTTGACGACCGTGGGTTCCACGCTGGACGCAATCGCGGCAAAGGAAGCCGAAAGCTCGGCCGGAGAAGGCATGGCAATCGGCATCGGCTCCGGTGCGGTTCCATCCTTGCCGGCGAAGACCCCTTTCGATACGAAGGTTCCCAGAACGATTCCGATGGTCAGTGTCAGGAAGATTACCAGCGCCGGAACCACCCGCCGCCCGCCGGACTCTTCAACCATCTTGCGAAATCCCACTTCTATCCCTCCCAGGTTATTCCATAGCATTATACCTTAAGAATAGGTTAGACGCTGCAACCACAGGATGAGTTGTCCTGCGGCCTATTTTTCGACGGATGGGAGGCAAAGCCTGGGGAAGGACCTGCCGGCCTCAAGCTCTAGATGGGGCGCTCGATTGGGCGGTGGGGCTTGTTGCCGACGCTCCGACTCTGGGATAATGCTCCGGATTTTCGAAACAGGACTGCCGAGGGGATGATGTGAAAGCTTTAGGGTATTTTCTAGGGTTTTGTCTTCTTTTTCCGATTCCCTCCGTGGGCCAGGAGCGGCCTTTACGCACCGCAGACCCGCGATTGATCGCTCCCGGCGGAGTGATGGCCGAGGTCGGCTTCGAGGTCCTCCAGGACGCCGAATTTCCCCTTTCGGGGCTGGCCGGAGACTTGGTGCGGGTCGGCAACCTGCGTGTACGGTTCGGTTTATCGCCCCGGGTGGAAATACAACTGGCCGGCACGGTACAAAATTTTCTGGATATCGAGGTACAGCAACCCTCGCTTGTGACCCCGGCCCTCGCCCCGGGAGAAACCTCAACCAACGACTTCGGGGATCTTTCTCTTGCAACGAAAATTCTACTCCTAAAAGAGCAGGCCTCTCGCCCGGCGGTCTCCTTTCTGTGGGCGGTCGAGCTGCCGAACTCGAATGAGCGGAAAGGCATCGGCACGAACACGACCAATTTTTTTGCCTCGGTCCTGGCGGGAAAGAGTTACGGCCGGATGCGGCTTTTGGGGAATATCGGCATCGGCATCCTGGAGTCCCCGGCCGAGACGTTCGACCAGAATGACGTGCTGACATATGGGGGGGCGGCGCTCTACCAGGTGCATCAGAAACGGAACATGAATTTCGTCGCTGAGGTGCAGGGCCGGGCGAACACCCGTGGCCTCCCAGCCGTAGGTACCGAATCCCGCTCGCAGGCCCGCTACGGCCTGCAGTGGTTCTGGCGAGGAGTACGATGGGACGTGGCTGGAGTGGCAGGCCTTACCCGCTACGACCCCTCGCACGGGGTCAGCTTTGGGGTGACTTTCGGTCGGAAGGCCTTTGCCAGGAGAGCAAGCACCTCAGCAATGTCCACAGAATAGTAATTCCCGCCTGTAAGCTTCTCAGCAGATTCCCTGAAATTTTGGAACGGCCGTAGCGACGCCGCCGGTAACGGACCGGCACCTCACAGGTCCGCAGGCCCATTTGCGCCGCTTTGGCCTGCATCTCTACGGTCCAACCGAATCCGCGGTCCTGCATGTCCATCCGTTCCAGCGCTTTGACCCGAACCGCTCGAAAAGGGCCCAGGTCGGTGAATTGGACCCCCCAAAAGAGTCGGATGAGTCCCGTAGCCAGCCGGTTCCCGAACCGTTGCCAGGGTTCGAGCGAACCCGCGTCGGCCTGGCCCAGGACGCGGGAACCGATCACTAGGTCGTACGTACCTTCCTCCAAGGTCTCGACCAGAGGAACGGCATCGGCCGGGTCGTCGCTGAGGTCGCCGTCCATGAAGACTATCGTGTCAATCTCCTTGGGAAGGGACTGAATCCCCCGCCAGCAGGCTTGTCCGTAGCCGCGCCGCGACTCGCGGACGACTTCAGCTCCGGCTTGAGCAGCGCGTACGGCAGTGGCGTCGGAACTCTCGTTATCCACGACGAGGACTTGCTCGAACAGTTCGGAGGAGACCTCCTCGACGGCGTGAGCGATCGAGGCCTCTTCGTTCAAGGCGGGGATGATCAAGGCTCGGCGGAGAGCGGTGGTGGGAGGTTTCGTCATAGGTAAGTGGTAAGAGTATCGAATCCAGGCGGCGGGATAAAGAGGCTAGCAGTCTCGCAGTAGAAAAATCGGCCTATTTATGGTATAAACGAGGTATAAAGTAAGCGAATAGTAAGGTACCTGCCCCGAAGGGCACTGAGAATTAAGGATATCTCATCCGATGAAAGCCTTCTCTTACTTCATCCAGCCCCGTTATTGGCTGCGGGACCTGATTCTTTCCATCAGCTTTTTGATGGCGTTGTTCCTTTTCTTTTTTCAGCCGGTCCAGGTGATCGGGACCAGTATGCTGCCGCAACTTCGGGACGATCAACGCCTGCTGATCAACAAAATTGTATATAAATACGGCTCTGTGGGGCGGGGCGATGTAGTGGTCTTCCACTTTCCGGAAGATCCTTCCATGTCTTACATCAAGCGGGTCATCGGACTTCCCGGCGAGCGGTTGGAGATCCGAGGCGGCCGAGTTTATGTGAACGGCGATCCTCTGGCGGAAGAGTATCTTTCCTCCGATCTTCTGGCCTCGCGAATGTATGGGCCCGTCAAAGTCCCGAAGGGCCACTTTTTCGTCTTGGGCGATCATCGAGGCGCCTCTCACGATAGCCGCCAGTGGGGCACTCTGGAGAAGACCTATATCTTCGGCAAAGCGGTCTTCCGCTACTGGCCTTTTGAGGACATGGGTTCCGTAAGGTAACAACCCCACCTCCGCCCCATGCGGAACACGCAACCCACATCAACCATGGCGCTTCCATTCCCCCAATGAAAATGAACGGGGTGGGAGGTCGTGTAGCCCGAACCGGTCGAGCGCAGTTGACAGTTGAGAAGGCCGGGCGCTAAGGAGATGGAATGGAGGCAATCCTTGCCCTGGAAGACGGCCATATCTACCGCGGACGGGGCTTTGGCGCTGCGGGAGAACGGACGGGTGAGGTGGTATTCAACACCTCGATCACGGGCTATCAGGAAATTCTTACAGACCCCTCCTACGCGGGCCAGATCGTCCTTCTGACCTATCCTCACATCGGAAACTACGGAACCAACGCGCTGGACGTGGAATCTGACCGGCCCTACGCCGAGGGTCTTGTGGTCCGAGAACTCAGCCGGATGTCGAGCAATTGGAGGGCGGCCGAAGAGGTGAGCGAGTTTCTCTCGGCCCACAACGTCCCGGCCATCTCCCACATCGATACGCGGGCCCTGGTGCGCCGGCTGCGCCAATTCGGCGCCATGCGGGGCGCGCTCTCGACATCGACAGTGGATTTGGACCCGAACCGCCTTGTCGAAAAGGCCAAAAGTTCTCCCCGTATGGTGGGGCAGGACTTGGCCTCGCGTGTCTCGACGCGGGCAACGTACGAGTGGACGCGCGGCAGCGAGGGGATTTACGAAAAATCCGCTAAGGCAAAGAATATCTCAGAGCCGAAATTTCATGTCGTGGCCTATGATTTCGGGATCAAGCAGAACATCCTGCGCAGGTTGGTCGATCACGGCTGCCGCGTGACGGTGGTTCCCGCGCATTGTCCGGCGGATCAGGCGCTTGCGCTCAAACCCGACGGCGTCTTTCTTTCGAACGGCCCGGGCGACCCTGAGCCGGTCGATTACGCAGCCGAAAACGTCCGTAAAATGATCGGCAAGGTCCCCATCTTCGGAATTTGCCTGGGGCATCAAATCGTCGGACTCGCCTTGGGCGGTAAAACCTTCAAATTGAAATTCGGCCACCACGGCGGCAACCATCCGGTGATGGATTTGGAGACCCGTAAGATCGAAATCACATCCCAGAACCACGGCTTTGCGGTGGACCCGGATTCGTTGAACACAAACGAAATCGCTCTGACTCATACGAATTTGAACGACCATACGCTCGAAGGGCTGCGCCACAAAACGCATCCCCTCTTCAGCGTCCAGTACCACCCGGAGGCTTCGCCCGGACCGCACGATTCCGGTTATCTGTTTCAGCGATTCGTCGACATGATGACCGAATGGCAGAGTAAATAGGCCAGCAGGATAAGTAGAAACGGCATGCCCAAACGTACCGACATCCGAAAAATTATGATCATCGGCTCGGGACCCATCGTCATCGGGCAGGCGTGCGAATTCGACTACTCCGGCACGCAGGCATGCAAGGCGCTGCGCCAGGAGGGATACGAAGTCGTTCTGGTAAATTCAAATCCCGCCACCATCATGACCGACCCGGAAATTGCCGACCATACCTACGTCGAGCCGCTGACGGTGGAGTACGTGGTAGCCGTCATCGACCAGGAGAAGCCGGACGCGTTATTGCCGACCGTCGGCGGACAGACGGCGTTGAACCTCTCGGTGGACCTGGCCGAAGCCGGGGTGCTCGAAAAATACGGCATTCGATTGCTCGGCGCCTCGATTGAAGCCATCAAGCTGGCCGAGGACCGGCTCTTGTTCAAAGACGCAATGCGAAGGGCGGGGTTGGAGACGCCCCGCAGCGCTCTGGTCAATTCCGTTGCAGACGCGCTGGAGGCCGGCGCCAAGATCGGATTTCCCATCATCGTCCGGCCCTCGTTTACGCTGGGCGGCATGGGAAGCGGAATCGCCTACAACCGCGTGGAATTCGAGAAGATCGTTCGGTATGGCCTGGAAGCGAGCCCGGTCCGCGAGGTCTTGATCGAAGAGTCGGTGCTGGGTTGGAAGGAGTTTGAGCTGGAGGTCATGCGCGACGGCAAGGACAACGCCGTCGTAGTCTGCTCGATTGAGAATATCGATCCCATGGGCGTCCACACGGGCGATTCGATTACCGTGGCTCCCGTTCAGACTCTTACCGACAAGGAATATCAAGTTCTTCGCGACGCCGCCTTTGCCGTCATACGTATGGTAGGAGTGGAGACGGGCGGATCGAACATCCAGTTCGCCGTCTGCCCGAAAACGGGCCGCGTGCTGGTGATTGAAATGAACCCGCGCGTATCGCGCAGCTCGGCATTGGCGTCGAAGGCCACTGGATTCCCCATCGCCAAAATCGCCGCGCGGCTGGCTGTCGGTTATACGCTCGACGAGATTCCGAACGACATTACCAAGAAGACGCCCTCCTGCTTCGAGCCCTCCATCGACTACGTGGTCGTGAAAATTCCCAAATGGGCGCAGGAAAAATTTCCCGACGCCGACCACACGCTGACCACGCAGATGAAATCCGTCGGTGAAGTCATGGCCATCGGGCGGACGTTTAAAGAGGCGTTACTCAAAGGGATTCGGTCGCTTGAGACGGGACGAAAGGTTCCTCCCCCGCCCGCCTCGCCGACGGAGCTGGTTCGCCGGCTTACCGTGCCGCATCCCGAGCGTCTCTGGGACCTGTTCTACGCCCTCTCCTCCGGCTACGATGTGGAGAGTCTGTCCGAGATGACCCACATCGACCCTTGGTTTCTCGATCAGTTGAATCAGATTTTGGAGATGGAGCGAGAGTTGAAACGTTTTTCCTTCGACAAACTGCCGACGCCTGTGTTGCAGGAGGCGAAGCGCACGGGATTTTCCGACCGGCAACTGGCCGAGGTGTGGAATACGTCGCCCGAGGCTCTTCACGACCGTCGCCGCGAACAGGGCATCCGCCCTGTCTTCAAACGAGTGGATACCTGCGCGGCGGAGTTCGAATCCTACACGCCGTACCTCTATTCAACGTACGAAGACGAGAGCGAAGCCGAACCGACCACGCAGCGGAAAATTATGATCCTCGGCTCGGGCCCGAACCGCATCGGCCAAGGCATCGAGTTCGACTACTGCTGCTGCCATGCGGCCTTCGCGCTGAAGGAAGAGGGCTTCGAGACGATCATGGTTAACTGCAACCCGGAGACGGTCTCCACCGACTATGACACCTCCGACCGACTCTACTTCGAGCCATTAACCTTCGAAGATGTGATGGCCATCGTCGAGGAGGAAAAGCCCTACGGCGTGATCGTTCAGTTCGGCGGCCAGACGCCGCTCAACTTGGCTCGAAGTCTCCAGAAGGCCGGTGTGCATATTCTCGGCACCTCGCCCGATTCGATTCATCGGGCCGAGGACCGGGAGAGCTTCGGCGAAGTTTTGCGGAAGCTCGACATTCCGCATCCGGAAAACGGGACGGCGATGAACATCGAGGAAGCCCAAGCGATTGCGGTGAAGATCGGCTATCCGGTTCTGGTGCGGCCTTCCTACGTCCTTGGCGGCCGGTCGATGGTGATCGCCTACGACGAGGCCACGTTGGTCGACTACGTCCGCCGCGCAGAACAGCTTCAGGCGGCTCTGCCGCTGCTGATCGACCGCTTCCTCGAAAATGCAATTGAAGTTGACGTGGACGCACTCTCGGACGGTGAACAGGTCGTCATCGGCGGCATCATGGAGCACATTGAACAGGCCGGAATTCATTCCGGCGACAGCTCCTGCGTCATACCCACGATTCAGATCTCCGCGCAAGCCCGAAAGACGCTGAAGGACTACACGGTGCGGATGGCCCGCGAGCTCGGCGTTGTCGGCCTGATGAACGTGCAGTACGCCATCCGGAACGATAAGGTTTACGTGATTGAGGCGAATCCCCGCGCTTCGCGCACGGTTCCTTACGTCAGCAAGGCGACCGGCGTACCGATGGCGAAGATGGCGGCACGTCTGATGGCCGGCAAAAAATTGAAGGAGTTGGGCCTGGAGGGCGAATTACCGGTTCATCATTATTTCGTGAAGTCGCCCGTCTTCCCGTTCAACAAACTCCCCGGGGCGGACACCATTCTGGGGCCGGAGATGAAGTCCACCGGCGAGGTGATGGGCACCGCCGACGATTTCGGGTTGGCCTTTGCCAAGGCGCAAACGGCTGCCGGCCAGCGGTTACCCACCCAGGGAAGCGTATTCCTTTCGGTCAATGACGACGACAAGGGGAACCTGCTGCCCCTCGCCCACAAGCTCACCGAGCCCGGCTTCGATTTAATTGCCACTCGCGGCACGGCGCAGGCGCTTCGGGACGCCGGGGTCGAGGTAAAATCGGTTTTCAAGGTCAACGAGGGCAGGCCGAATATCGTCGACTTGATCAAGAACGGAAATGTCGATTTGATTATCAATACGCCGCTCGGAAGCGAATCACGGTTCGATGAGAAGGCGATTCGGCGCGCGGCGGTGGAATATCAGGTAAGCTGTATTACGACCCTCTCGGCCGCCGCCGCGGCCGTAAGCGGCATGGCGGCTTTGCAGTCGAAAGAACTGCAAGTGACAAGCCTGCAGGAGCTGCACCGGAAGGCCCCCATGCCGAGAGCGCCTTCCAATGTGACAACGAATTCCCCCTGAACGATTTCGAGGAGAGAGAGCCTCAGACGGAAATGTCCAAACAAAAAGCTGTAAGTAAATTACAAGGCATCCTGGTGCCGATTGTCACTCCCATGGACGCGGGCGGCCGTATTCTCTACCGCGCGTTTGAGGAGAACCTCCGGCAGTTGCGCAGCTATCCGCTGGCCGGGTTCGTGGTGGCCGGGTCGACCGGAGAGGCGCCCTTTCTGCGTCCCGACGAGCGCTTGAGGCTGTTCGCCGCGGCTCGGCGCATCGTCTCCGGCTCCCCGCAACTCGTGGTGGCCGTCACCGGCCTTGAAAGTACCCTGGAAACTCTGCGGCTCAGCCGAGCGGCGGAACGCGAAGGGGTCGATTGCCTGCTGGTCATCACCCCCAATTATTTCCGGCCCAAGATGACCTCTGCTGCCCTCCGCGCCTACTATGAAACCGTGGCCGACGGCGTTACCACGCCCACGGCCATCTATTCCATCCCTCAGTTCACCGGCATCAAGATGGAGGCGGCAGCCATTGGAGTCCTCTCCCGCCATCCGAACATTGTGGGCATCAAGGAAAGCTCGGGCGATGCCGCCTATTTGCGGCAGATTCTGCGGCGCGTTGAGCCCGGCTTCCATGTCTTAACCGGCTCGCCCTTGTTGTTGTTGAAAGCCTTGCGGTGGGGGGCTGCGGGAGGAATTCTGGGGCTTTCGAACTACATCCCGGAACTCTGCTTGGACATCGTCGCCGCTTGCCGGAAGAAACAATGGGATGAAGCCGGAAAACTGCAACGCCGACTGGCCCAAATGACCCGCACCGTGAACATTCCGTTCGGCGTGCCGGGAGTGAAAGCGGCAATGAACTATCGCGGCTGGGCGGGGGGAACTCCGCGTTCGCCTTTGTTGCCGCTGACGAGGGAAGAGCGATTGATTGTCGAGAAAGCCATGCAACCTTACCTGCCCGCGCCGGCCTAGTTGAGGGAAATTCTCCCTTTTCCGTATTGCAGGCCGTTCTCCGGCGGGGCTAGCTCCGGTGAAATCCGCCGAAGATGTTCACCTTCTGCAAGGTAAACCTTTGGCCGGCGGTGGAGTCGTCCTTCGCGTCAGGTTTGTAGAGCGCATGGCAGCGCTCGCAACGGTAGATTTCCGCATCCTTGGGGAGAGTTTTTAGCTTCTCTTCGGAGCGGTACCAGCGCTTCAAGTGTCCTAAACAGAGCTTACTGCGCTCGTTCTTCACGTCGCAGGCGCGCATACCAGGCTTCTTTTCTCGAAATGTCGTTTCGCTCACTCTTGTTTTCCGCTCCTTTTACTTTATCCTGAGGTCGAACCCTTCTCACCGGAAACCCGTCCGCCATTGTAACCGAACCGGGAGGGTTTCTGCACCCTTACCGAAGCGCGTCAATATTCCACTTGGACTAGAGTGAGCCCTTTGGCGGGGACGGTCGGGCCTGCCAGGGGACGCCGGCAGGCGAGGAGGATTCGCGGAATGTCTTCCGGCCGGAGCTTTCTCCGCCCCACCTCCAGCAGCGTGCCGACCATATTCCTCACCATGTGATGAAGGAAGCCGCTGCCCTGCACCTCGTAAACCAGTAGCGGTTTGCCTGCGCGCTTCCCCATTTGAGAACGAAAAATACGGCGCACCGTAGAGCTTTTTCCCGGCTCTCGGCCCCCTTTCCCTTTATCTCGCCGTCCGTTCGACACGGCAAAAGAAGCAAAATCCGCCTCCCCTTCAAAAAATTCTGCGGCGCGTTCCATGGCGGCGACGTCCAACGGAGTGCGGTGGTGATGGACGTAACGCCAGAGAAACGGCGGGCAGGTCTTGCCCGTCCAGATGCGGTAGCGGTAGGTCTTCGAGCGCGCCTGATAGCGGGCGTGGAAGTCGAGCGGCGCCTCGGTAATCTTTCGCACGCGGACGGACGGCGGCAAGCGGTCGTTCAACACCTGCATCAAGTTCGGAAGGGGGAGAGTCGATGTCGTCTTGAAATTCGCTACCTGCCCTTCGGCATGAACACCGGCATCGGTCCGTCCGGAACCGAACACCTGTACGGTTTCGGACAGTAAACTTTCCAATGTTTGGGTCAGCAAGCCTTGCACGGTCACGGCGCGCGGTTGGATTTGCCAGCCGTGAAAGTCCGTTCCGTCGTAGGCCAGGATCAGTCGCAGATTACGCATTAAATTTCACACTGGATTTTACATCGAGTTTCACATCGAGTGTCGGCGGAACCGGCACCTCTGTGCTAGAATTTCCGCTTCCGCCGGTTTCTTTTTTAGAGTAGTGCATCCGGATGAATTTCCCCCCAGGGCATGAAACCCGCCCGGGGGAACTTGCGTCTATACAAATACATAGGTTTCATCAGGTCTTCAAGTCTTGCAGGAGATGAGGAGTACAACCATGTCTTGGTTACGGAGAATTTTTCTTGGTTTGATTCCGGTTTTTGCGATGCTTCTGAATCCGGGAATTTTACGCGGACAGTTCGAACGGTATTCTCGTACGAATGCGTTCCCGAATTTTATTGGGCCTTATTTTTCAAGATTTGTGGAGGAGCCGCGGCTGAGCAGCTCGGATCGTCTCCACCAATTGATCCAAGACGGAACGTTGCGGCTTTCCGTGGAGGAGCTGGTGGCATTGACCCTGGAAAATAATCTGAACATCGCCGTCGATCGTTACAATCTTTCCTTTGCGCAGACCGATCTGCTGCGATCGAAAGCCGGAGGATCACCCCGAGGCGTGGGCGGTGTTACCACACCTTCCGGCCTGTTCGGCGGCGCCATCGGCGGCGGAGTCGGCGGCGGCGACGGGGGAGGTGGCGGCGGCGGCGGAGCCTTTGGCGGCGGCGGAGCCACCAACTTCGCCGGTGGGGGAAGTTTCGACCCGACCATCAGTTTCAATTTCGGTTGGGCCCGCCGCGAAACGCCGCTGGGGATCACCTTCATCACCGGTGTCCCGGCGGCCGTCACCCAAACCACTTCTTACACCGGCGTGTATTCGCAGAGGTTTTTAACGGGAACCAGCGTTGTTGCCGGCATGAGCGGAAGGCGGAGTTCGACCAACTCGCTGCGGGACATCTTCAATCCTCAGGTGACCAGCGCGGTCTTTTTCGGGTTCAGCCAGCCGCTGCTGAACGGTTTCGGCTATCGCGTCAATGCCCGCTTCATTCGCCTTGCCAAGAATAATTTACATATTACGGATGAGGCCTTCCGGCAATTGGTGATCACGACCGTCTCCCAGGTCCTGGACCTTTATTGGGACTTGGTCTTTTTCCGGGCCAACGTGCGCGTGGCCGAGCAGTCGCTGGCGTTGGCCAATCGGACACTGCGGGACAATAAAATTCAAGTAGAGATCGGAACGCTGGCTCCGATTGAAATCGTCCGCGCCGAGGCGGAGGTGGCGTCGAATGAACGCGACCTGATCACGGCTCAGACAAGTTTACAACAGCAGGAGAATCTGATCAAAACCGCCCTCTCGCGCGTGGTGGATGACGATTTGGCGGCGGCACGGATTGAGCCGAGTGATGAACTTCCCCTGCCCCGTCAGGAGGACATTCCCGAGTTGAAAGATGCCATCCAAACGGCGCATCAAAAGCGGCCAGAAGTTGAGATTGATTCCATCAATCTCCGTAACCAGAAACTTACCTTGAAGTTTACGCGGAACAGCCTCCTGCCTGGTTTCGATATTTTCGCCAACTACAGCGGAGACGGCCTTTCGGGAAATCGGGTTTTGAATGAATTCGGTAATCCCATCTCCCCGATTCCGGGCGGATTGGGCCAAGCGGTGACCCAGGCCTTCCACGGAAATTTTCCGGACTATGCGTTTGGAGCCAATCTCCTATTTCCCATTCGCAACCGCCAGGCTCAAGCCGACCACGCCCGCGCCTTGCTCGAAGAACGGCAGACCCGTCTTCGAGCTCAGCAAACCCGAAACCAGATCGAGCAGGAAGTCCGGAACGCGCTGATCGGGCTGACCCAGGCCAAATCGGAAATCGAGGCGGCGGGAAAGGCCGTCCTGCTTCAGGAAAGAACCCTCGATGCCGAGCAGAAGAAATACAAATTGGGCGAATCGACCGTCTTCCTGGTGATCCAAGCCCAGCGGGACCTGGACCAGTCACGATTGACCCACAATCAGGCGCGGGCGAACTACGCCAAGACGCTTACCGAGGTGAACCGTTCGACGGGAACGACGCTGGAGAAAAACAATATCGAGTTGCGGGACGCCCGCACGGGGCAAGTCTCCCGCGTGCCCAACATCCCCGGAACGCGTGATGGGTTCTGATGGGGCGGTTCAGTTCTCTCTGCGCCGTTCGTCCTTATTTGACTTCGATTTCGACGCCGGGCTATGATGCCCGGCGGGAGGCAATGAGGAATCTACTGCGGGCATGAGTAAGAAACGGGCGCACAAGGCCGCGAAGTCCCGGTCTGAAACGAAATCCGCATCAGCAACCGCCCCCGGCGCACGGGCTACTACTGTAAAGAGAAAGAGCGGAGCCACGCCCGCGCCGCCTCCGGTCCCGACGACGGTCTCAGGGGGTCCCATCGGACGGCTCTATACGCCGGCCGATCTTCCGAATTTCGATCCTTCGCAAGAGTTGGGCCGCCCCGGCGAGTATCCCTTCACGCGCGGCATCCATGCCGACATGTACCGGGGCAAGCTTTGGACCATGCGACAGTTCAGCGGCTTCGGGACGCCGGAAGAGACCAACCGGCGGCTCCACTACCTGCTCGGCCAGGGGCAGACCGGCCTTTCGGTTGCATTCGATCTTCCCACATTGATGGGTTACGACTCGGACCACACGCTGGCGGAAGGCGAGGTTGGCAAGTGCGGTGTTGCAGTCTCGTCGTTGGCCGATATGGAGGCGCTGCTCGACGGCCTGCCGCTCGACCGCGTCACCACTTCGATGACCATCAACTCCCCGGCCCCCATGATTTGGGCCATGTACTTGGCGACGGTCGAGAAGCGCGGTATTGATTTAAAGAAAATCTCCGGCACCCTCCAGAACGATATTCTGAAGGAGTACATCGCGCAGAAGGAGTACATCTTTCCGCCCAAGCCCTCGATGCGCTTGGTGACGGATACCATCGAATACGGCAGCCGGAATACGCCGCGCTGGAATACGATCTCGATCAGCGGCTATCATATCCGCGAAGCCGGCTCGACGGCCGTGCAGGAGTTGGCATTTACGCTGCGGGACGGCATTGAGTATGTCCAATGGTGTGTGGACCGCGGCCTGCAGGTTGACGAATTCGCCCCCCGGCTCAGTTTCTTTTTTAACGCCCATAACGATCTATTTGAAGAGATCGCCAAGTACCGAGCGGCGCGAAAAGTCTGGGCCAAAGTGATGCGCGAGCGGTTCGGAGCCACCAACCCTCGCTCCTGGCTCTGCCGTTTCCATACGCAGACGGCCGGGTGCTCGCTCACCGCGCAGCAGCCCTATAACAACGTCATGCGGACCACCCTGCAGGCGCTGGCGGGCGTGCTGGGCGGCACGCAGTCCTTGCATACGAACTCGCTCGACGAGGCTTGGGCCTTGCCAACCGAAAAGGCCGCCAAGCTGGCCCTTCGAACCCAGCAAATTTTAGCCCACGAGAGCGGCCTGCCGGATGTGGCGGACCCGCTGGGCGGCTCCTATTTCCTCGAAAAGCTGACGCTTGATCTGGAGCGCGGCTGCTGTGACTATTTCGATACAATCGAAGCGCTGGGCGGAATGGTCGCGGCCGTTGAGCAAGGATTTCCACAACGCGAAATTCATGAGGCCGCCTACGCTTACCAGCGGGCGATTGAGACGAAAGAAAAATTGATTGTCAGTGTCAATGTGCTCGCCGAAAATGGAGCTCGTCGCCCGATGGACATTTTAGTGATCGACGAAGAAGCCGTGCGACACCAGAAGGACAAGTTGAAAAAATTGCGGGAGACTCGCGACGGGCAGAAGGTTCGCTCCACATTGGAAGCCCTTGGGTCGGCGGCGGAAGGAAGCGAAAATCTGATGCCGTATATCCTCGGATGTGTGCGAGCGTATGCCACGCTCGGTGAGATGTGTGATGCCTTGCGCCGAGTCTTCGGGACCTATCAGGAACCGGCCTTCCGTTAACCGAAACGGCTGAGGTACTTTGAAATATGCCCGACATAAAAAGTAAAGACGGTAAAAATAAAAGCGGAAAAAGTAAAATTCGAGTTCTGGTGGCAAAGCCCGGGCTGGACGGGCACGACCGCGGCGCGAAGATCATTGCGCGGGCTTTCCGGGATGCCGGGATGGAGGTTATCTATACCGGTCTGCGGCAGACGCCGGAGCAGATTGCGCAGGCGGCCGTTCAGGAGGACGTGGACGTGATCGGCATCTCGGTCCTATCCGGCGCGCATAATACGATCCTCCCCCGCATTGTGGAGTTGACACGGCAAAAAGGGATGGAAGATGTTTTAATCATCGCCGGCGGCATTGTGCCCGATGAGGACATCCCCGCCCTCAAGCAGGGTGGAATTGCGGAAATCTTTCAGCCCGGCGCCGATACGCGGGAGATCATCGATTTTATTCACAAGAATATTCTCCGGAAATCTTCGTAAGGATCGCGACTCTGAAAAGTGGTCCGCGGGTATCCCGGTTTGACTTGGGAGTGATCTCGTTTTGGAAAAACCATCCGCACCCTGTGAAACGCCGATCCGCGTGCGGTACGCTGAGACCGACCAGATGGGTGTCTCCTACTACGCCAACTACTTGATCTGGTTTGAGGCCGGGCGCTCGGACTTCTGCCGGCGGCTCGGCTTCTCCTATCGGGAAATGGAGAAGAACGACGGCAGGTTTCTCTCCGTCGCCCAGGTCAAGTGCCGTTACCATGCTCCCTCCACTTACGACGATGAGCTGACGGTCCGCACCACCCTGAAGGCCTGCCGGAAGCGAATCGTAATTTTCGCTTATAAAATTTATAAGGCAGGCGGCAAAGATCCGATTGCGACGGGCGAGACGGTCCACATCGTCACCAACCGCGCGGGCCGCCCTTCACCGCTCCCTGAGAAGTATTTTCAAATACTCTCCTCCGTAGTGACGAACGAATAACGGAGATGCACCCGTGGAGGCATTGCCAGTGGAGATATTGATCGAGTGCGTCCCGAACTTCAGCGAGGGACGCGACCCGGTGAAGATCAAGCAGATTGTCCGCGCCATTGCCGACGGGCCGGAAATTTATCTGCTCGACGTTCACTCCGACGCCAACTATAACCGAACCGTGGTGACCCTCGTTGGCGGCTCGAAGCAGGTGGGCGAGGCGGCCCTGCGCGGTGTGGGCGAGGCCGTGCGGCTGATCGATTTACAGAACCATACCGGCGCTCATCCCCGCATGGGCGCGGCGGACGTGGTCCCGTTCGTGCCGCTTCGCGGTGTGACCCTGGCGGACTGTGCCCGGATCGCCGAATCGGTTGCGCAGGACATTTTTGAACGTTATCAGGTTCCCACCTATCTGTATGGCGAAGCGGCACGAAAGGAGAACCGCAAGCGTTTGGAACAGATTCGCCAGGGAAGTTTTGAAGGGCTTCGAGAATCGGTTCGGAACGACCCGAACCGGCAGCCGGATTTTGGACCTGCCGAGCTTCATCCCACCGCCGGTGCGACGGCCGTCGGGGCTCGCAAATTCCTGATTGCGTTCAATATTAAACTCAACACCTCTTCGATTGACGTGGCCAAAAAAATCGCCGGAAGGATTCGGGAGTCCAATGCAAACAGCGGCCTCGACGGCGTCAAGGCCATGGGAGTCTTTCTCGAATCCCAGCAAGCGGCTCAGGTGTCGGTGAACGTCACCGATTACGAAAAGACTCCTCTGAGCCACCTCTTCCGGCGCGTGGCCGACGAGGCCCGGTGCGAAGGGACCGAAGCTGTCGCCGGCGAAATCGTCGGCCTGATTCCACGGGCCGCTCTGGAATCGGATCTGGAAATGAAGCACGCAGCCCGCATTGAAAACTTCCGCCCCGATATGGTGCTGGAAACTCGGCTGGCGCGGGCCGGGGTGGAATCCGCGACTCTCCTTGACTCGCCCCGGAATACAAAATAAGATTTCCCCATCAAGTCAGGGTTACCCCCTATGATCGGCAAAACGCTGAGGCATTTCCGTATTGAAGCCAAGCTGGGTCGTGGATCCCTTGGCCTATGCGGGGCTGGCTCTCGGGTACAGTCAGATCGCGAGCCATGGCCCGTGGGCTCCAGATCCAGAGGAGGCCATTGCGGTGCACGAAAAGGCGGCTGCGGCCAACCCTGATTGGAGATTGGCCCTCGGGTACAGCTATACGCTGACCGGCCGGAAGGACGAGGCGCGGAAAATCGCGGCCGAATTCAAAAAGGGGGGAGACATTTGGAACAAGCAGATAAATCTCGCCCGAATCTATACCGCTCTCGGGGAAACAGATGGGGCATTCCGATGGCTCGATGCGGCTTATGAGAATCGCAATCCCTTTACGCCGTTTCTCAAAGGCCCTCCCTGGAAGCCCCTGCACGACGACCCGCGCTTCCACGACCTTCTACACCGCATGAAATTGCCGCCAGTAGATTCGGACCCTACCCCGTGAATTTCTGCCACACGACACCTGAAAATTGGCCCCCTTCCCCTCTTGGCGGCCTGCGGCCTCTTTGGGTATACTTATCTCCTATTTTCAAAGCACCCGAACTGGACGGGCCGCAAGCCTGCTCGGTGCGGTGTCCTGCGTGAATTACTCTTGAGGGTATCAGTTTGATGATTGAAGCCGTCAATTTGAGCAAGCGCTTCGGCCCGACCAAGGCCGTCTCCGACATCAGTTTTCAGGTCGAGAAGGGCGAAATTCTGGGGCTGCTGGGGCCGAACGGCGCGGGCAAGACGACGACCATGCGCCTGCTGACGGGTTTTTTGGACCCCACCGAAGGCCGGGCGCTGATCGGCGGTGTCGACATCACCGAGGACCCCATCGAGGCCAAGCGCCACATCGGCTACCTGCCCGAGTCCCCTCCCCTGTATCTTGAAATGCGCGTGCAGCCCTACTTGGAGTTTGTGGGGCGCATTAAGGGTGTCGCCCGCAAGCAACTTCGGGACCGGGTGGAAGAGGTGATGGAAAAGTGCGCCCTCGTTGCTGTCCGCTCGAAGCTCAACGGCAAGCTCTCCAAAGGCTACCGACAGCGAGTGGGCCTGGCGCAGGCGCTGCTCAACTCGCCGGATATTTTGATTCTGGACGAGCCGACGGCCGGTCTGGACCCGAAGCAGATTCATGAAACGCGCCAACTCATTCGTGGTTTGGCGGGCGAGCACACAGTAATCCTCAGCACCCACATCCTACCGGAGGTGGAACAGACCTGCCAGCGGGTGATCATCATCAACGAGGGGAAGTTGGTGGCGGCCGATACGCCGCAGAACCTTACGGTCCGTCTGCGCGGGTTTCAGACGGTTCGATTGACCGTGGAAGGCCCGGCGGAGGAAGTGGCGGTGCGGGTGAGGACTCTCACCGGTGTTCATGAAGTGGAGCAGAAGGGGCAATTCGACGGCGCGGTGCTTTTGGAAGTCCGTTCGGAAAAGGGGCGAGACCTCCGCCAGGAGTTGGCAAAAACCATTGTCGAGGCCGGCTGGGGATTATTGGAACTCAACTTGGCCGGCATGAGCCTGGAGGACGTGTTCCTGAAACTGACGGCCGCCGAGGAGCCGGCTCCCGAAGAGCCCGCGGTCGATGAATTCGACGCTGAAAGTAAAAAGGAGTCCGATTCATGAGAAGCATTCTTGCCATTGCGCGTCGGGAGCTGGGCAGCTACTTCGGCTCGCCCGTCGCCTACGTCTTCCTGGCGATCTTTGTCGCCCTCTTTGGGTTTTTCTTTTACGGACACCTAGCGAATATCCTCAAGTACGCTCCTCAGATCGCTCAATACGGGGGCCTGAATCTCAATGAAATGGCGATCCGTCCGATGCTGATGAACATCGCCGTCATCAGCCTGTTTCTTGTTCCGATGGTGACCATGCGCCTCTACGCGGAGGAACGGAAGAGCGGCACGCTGGAGTTATTGGGAACCGCGCCGGTCAGCGAATGGCAAGTTCTTTTGGGGAAGTTTCTGGGCGCCTTCACGCTTTACTCCTGCACGGTTCTGCTGGCGGCCCTCTATATCTTGCTCCTGTTCCTCTACGGCGACCCGAACTGGAAGCCGGCTCTGTCGGGAATCCTCGGCCTACTGTTGTTCGGCGGCATGATCGTATCTTTGGGGATGCTGTTCTCCACCGTTACCGGCAACCAGATTGTGGCGGGCAGCTTGACGTTCGGCTTGTTTCTCTTACTGTGGCTACTGGACGGAATAAGTTCGCTTGCCGGCGGAACAACCGGACGGGTCCTGTCCTACCTGGCCGTGACGCCCCATCTGACAAATTTCACCCGTGGCGTTTTGGACCTGAGCGATTCCGTCTACTATCTGTCTTTTATTTTGCTGGGCTTGTTCCTGACGGCACGGTCGATGGAAAACGCAAAAGGGAGATCGTAAAGCATGTGGAAAGAGATGTTGAAAAATTTGGGGAAAGCCGCCGATTCGCTCAGCACCGGAGTCTACATCCTGGTTGCGGTGGTGATTTTGGGAATCGTCAACTGGTTTGTTCTGCGATATAACCACCGGCTGGACCTTACTCCCACGGGCCAATACAGCCTTTCGTTGCAGACCGAGCGTGTCCTGGACGGCCTGGAGCAGAACGTCAACCTCTACATGTTCGACCAGCCGGGTGATCTGGAGCGCCACAGCGACCTGCTCGACACCTACGCGGCCCTCTCCCCCCACGTCACGGCTCACTTCATCAACCTCGACCAGAAGCCTTCCCTGGGCCGACAGTTCGGAGTTCGCGCCTACGGCACGTTGATCGTTCAGGTGGGTGAGCGGCAGCAGGAAGCCTCTGGGGTGACGGAAGAGGAAATCACCAATACGTTGATCGGGCTGCTCAAGGACAGAGACCGGATTGTCTATTTCCTTCAGGCTCACGGCGAAGCCGACCCGGACGGGACGGGACGCGAAGGGTTCAGCCAAGGGAAGAAGCTTCTCGAAGACAGCAACTTCCAAGTCAAAACGCTCTCCTTGCTCGAGCAGGAAAGGATTCCTGAAGATTGCACCATCCTTCTTGTTGCCGGTCCTCGAAAGGACTATCTCGAACATGAAATCGAAGCCCTTCGAGGATATGTGGAGAGCGGAGGGCGGGCGCTCTTTTTATTGGGCACGGAGGACGTACCGAATCTTGAAGGACTTCTTGCGGGATGGGGAGTCGAGTTGCAGGATCGAGTGGTGGTGGACCGGAATCCCTTGAATCGGCTCTTCGGCGGAGATGCGCTGCTGCCGCTGGTCCGCAATTTTCCGCCGCATGTTGTAGTCCGGGATTTGGAAGGTATGGCCACCATATTTCCGCTGACTCGCACGCTTCTGGTGGGCGAAAACCCGAAGGAGGGCGTCGACGTTCAGACTCTCATCGAAAGCTCACCGCAGAGTTGGACCATCCCCGTACCAAAACCGAACCAGCGGATTCGGCTGACCCAACCTGCGGACGATGAGTTGGGACCGTTCACTTTGGCGGTGGCCGCAACGGTGAGTGCGGCGGCAGACGGCCCCCACATCGATACCGGCACCGAGTCCGGAGCCGAGAAGATCGAGTTCGCAGATGAAAGAGAATCGCAAGGAAGATTGATCGTCGTCGGCACTTCCCTGTTTGCCGGCAACGGCTTTCTCCAGCTGCAAGCCAACGATGACCTCTTCCTCAACATGATGAACTGGCTCTCGGCGGATGAAGACCTGATCTCCATTCGCCCCAAGCCTCGCGAATCACAGAACTTGGACCTGACGCAGGCCCATATGACGTGGATCGGGTGGGGCATCTTTTGGGCGCCGATCTTCATTCTCTTCGGCGGGTTTCTGGTCTGGTGGGACCGTCGATAATGCCGGCGATGAGAAAGAAGCATCGAAATCCCCTCATGGCTCTGGCCCTGCTGCTCGCCGTAGGCGGCGGCGCATACCTTTGGGATCAACAGCTTCAAGAAAAGAAGGATGCCGAGGAAAAAGAGGAGAAGATTTGGGAGGTAGAAGAATCGGCCATCCAATTTTTTCGGCTGATCCCTCGGGAAGGCGGCGCGATTTCCTGCCGAAGGGACGGCAATGGCGAGAATTGGCGGATCGTCTCTCCCCTGAAACTCCGCGCCGATTCGATGGCCGTCTCCGGCTTGCTGAACGCCTTCACGGACCTGCCGGGCGATGAGGTGGTTGCCGAGCAGCCGGCCTCGTTCGAGGATTACGGCCTCGACCCGCCGGAGCAAGTGGTGGAAGTTTCGCTCGGTGACGGAAAGGAAGACTTGGTGCTGCGAGTCGGCCGAGAGACGCCCACCGGTGACGGCCACTACGTTCAGGCTTCCGGCAGCCTGAAAATCTATAAAATCCCCGCTTACCTGAAATCTTCCTTGGCCAAATCGCTTTTCGATTTGAGGGATCGTCGCGTGCTTCCCATCGACCGGGCGAAGATCACAAAATTGCAGGTCTCCGGCGGGTCCACCAATCTCAATTTCGAAAAGGCGGCCGACGGCGACTGGCAACTCGTGCTTCCGCCCGCCGTGCGTACGGACAAATTCTCCGTCCGCAGCCTGGTCAGCTCACTCGAGAGCGCGCAGATGCAGAGTGTAGTGGAAGAGGAGCCTCGCAACTCTTCCCGTTACGGCCTGTCTCGCTATGGCTTGTCGCGGCCGTCCCTCCGCATCCGGGTCACCCAAGGCGGGGACGAAGAGGAACTACTGATCGGCAAGAAGTCCGAAGAGGCGCGCTACTACGCTCAGCGAAACGGCGCGGGTCCCGTCTTTACGGTCTTCGATACCTTCGTAAACCAATTCACCAAACCTGCCGACGATTTCCGCAACAGCGCACTGTTCGATTTCCCCTCATTCGATACGAAGCGAGTAGAGATTCGCGCCGCCGACCTCGACTTCCATCTGGGGATGGAAAAGAAGGAGAACGAATGGCGGAAAGTATCCGGTGAAGGAGCACCGCCGGAGAAATCCAAAATCGAGGGTTTCCTCTCCGACCTGCGCGCCCTGAAAGCTCAGAACTACACCACGGACCGACCCGGAAGGTCGATGCGGAATTCTCTTTCCCGCTATCGGTTGGAAAACCCGGAACTCACCATCCGGATCACCTGGGGCGACGATCGGCAAGAGAGCGTTTCGCTGTCGCAGGTGGACGAGAAAGCCTACGCGAAGCGGGCCGGCGGGGCGAGCGTGTACGAAATTGACTCCGCCGCGCTGGAAAGCATCCGGACTGGAATTGCCGAGCTTCAGAACTCCTCTGCCCTGTCCACAGATTCTTCAGAGTCAGAGTAACTTTTTTCTTTACAGTATGTTATCTGCGTGCTAGATTGGCTCGAAGTTTGGGGACTGGTTCGGTTTGATCCTGTACCGTTCGGGTTTACGGCCCTGAAGTGACGGATCTTATTCATGGTTGGGAAACTCAAAAAGGCTCGCCGCCGGCCGTTCACAGTCCCGGGGAACGATGCGGGAAACCTGCCCGATGTGGCTCATCCCGGAATGCGGTTCTCCGAGTCTCCATTTCCATTGTTTGCCCTAAATTGAAGACCTTGACCTGGTTCCGTCCGCACCTGTTTACTTTCCTTGGCCGATTTTCCTCTGAGTTCCGTTTCAGGGAAGAAGCGGCAATCCATTTTCCATGGAGAGATGCCCATTGCTACGGTTGAAATCGGTTGAGTTGATTGGATTTAAATCCTTCTTCGAAAAAACGAAGGTGGAATTCCCGCCAGGGATTACCGCCGTCGTCGGCCCGAACGGCTGCGGCAAGTCGAACCTGGCGGATGCCATCCACTGGGTGCTCGGCGAGCAGAGCGCGCGGACATTGCGTGGCGGCCGTATGGCGGACGTCATCTTCAACGGAACGCGGAGCCTCCCTCCCACCGGCTTGGCGGAAGTGAACCTGACCCTAGTAGCGCAGGAAGACGCCTCACTGGAAGATTTGGTTTTCCCGCCGGGCATTGAGAAAAGCGGCAAGCGTAGGTGGCGAAAGAAAAAACAAGCGGCTCCGGATTCATCTGCGATGGGAACATCGGATACGGCGGAAACACCGGGAGAACTGAGCTGGGGCGATACCGCCGCAGAGAGCAGAAACAGCGGCCCGACCACTGTGGTGGTCTCCCGCCGCCTTTTCCGCTCCGGCGACAGCGAATACCTGATTAACGGAATGAAGTGCCTCCTGCGCGACGTCCAGACGCTCTTTATGAGTATGGGCCTGGGACCGGACTCCTACGCCATCATCGAACAGGGTCGCATCGGGCAGATTCTCAGCTCAAAACCCGCCGACCGTCGCGCCGTGCTGGAAGAGGCCGCCGGAATCTCCAAGTTCAGAACACAGAAACGGTTAGCCGAAGCCAAACTGGAAAGTTCGCGCGCCAACCTCTCCCGCGTGCGGGACATCCTGGCCGAGAGAACACGTCAGGTGAACTCCCTGCGGCGGCAAGCCGGGAAAGCCCACCGATTTCGGGAGGCGAAGGAGACCCTCGGCCGGCATTGGAAAACGGCTCTGGTAAGCCGCTGGGCCGCGCTACAGAAGGAGTGTGAAACCCTGGGGAGAGAATCGGATGAACTGAAAGAGAAGATCGCGTCTCAGGTTCATGCGCTGGAGAGCCGAGAGGAAGAGCTCAGAGCCCTGCGGAGGAGAGATTTCGAACTCGAAGGGCGCATTGACTCGCTCCGACGGGAGTCGACCGAAGCGCAATTGGAGCGGGAACGGGCCGCCGCACGGCTGGAACGCTACACCGAACAGGTTCAAAACCTGGAACAGAGAATTCAAGAATCTGCCCGTGACGTAGACCGGATTACGGAGCAGATTCAAAATTTGGATGCCGCGACGGCGACAAAAGCCGAAAATGTGGAGAGCCTTCGTCGCGACGCTACGGCCGTTCGCAGGCGGGCACGGGAGGCGCAGGACCGTTACGAGCAAATCGCCGCTCAGATTCAGGGAGAAGAAGCCAAGGACGACTCCGAGGGAAAAGGGTTGCTCGATGCCGTGGGCCGGCTCTCGGATTTGAAGAACCGGCGGGTGCGCTGCGAAGAGAGCTTACAGGAGATCGAAGATCAGGGGGCGCGACTCGACACCCAGGCAGCCGAGGCGCGTGATTCGCGCGCCTTCCTTCACGCCCAAGTCGAGAAGCAGACGGACGAGCACCGCGAAGCCGGCGCCGCGCAGGGTCAGGCCGAAAAAATGTGGCGGGAGACGCGTCAGGGGTTGGATTGGGCACGCCGGGAAATCTCAGAACGTCGAGAGGAACTGGAAAGCCTCCGGGCGGACCTCTCGACCACTCAGGCTCGCCAGCACGCGCTGGAGGAATCCCTCCGACGGCATACCTACGCCACGGAGAATGTCCATCACCTGCTTCAAGGGAGCCGGAATCAAGGCGAGGAGGGTGGCTTTCGGGCCTTGGGAATCCTGGCGGACTATATCGACGTAGCGGCCGGGTATGAGACGGTCGTCGAGGAGTACCTGAAGAAAGAACTGGACTCCCTGGTGGTGGAAGAATATGAGGATGCCCGCTCCGGAATCCGCATCCTTTCCGAAGAGAGCCGGGGCCGTTCGGCCTTCTTTATCCGCCGCGTCAACGAAAACGGCGGCATTTCTTCGGTTCCCATAGATGGAAAACGAGATGCGATCCTGTCCCAGGCAACCGGGATACGAGTCGAGCCGCTGTCGAACTTCATCCGTTTTCGACGAGATTTGGAAGATGACGAACAACCGGTGCTGCAAGCCGTGGCCCATGCCTATATGGTTTCCCAATCCGATACCGCCCGGAAGCTGGCACTGGAGTTTCCTGCCGAGCACTTCCTGACGGCGGCCGGCGAACACTACCACCATCGGTTCGTCAGCGGCGGGAAAGGCCCCGGCCAGGGCCCGCTGGCGCTGCGTCGTGATTTGCGGGAGGTTACCGGCCGGCTTTCCGTGCTGAGAGAGCAGGTTCAGAACGGTGAAGCGGCGATGGAGGCGGCCGAGGGACGAGTGCGGGAATTGGAGATGGAAACCGAGGAAGGTCGGGCCGGGCTGCAAAAATCTGAAAAGGAGTGTTTTCTGGCCGGACGTAAGCTTGAAGACCTCCGTGAAGACCTCTGGGGGGCCGAACACCAGCAGCAGACCCTGAAGCAGGAACACCAGTCCCGGGAGGAGGAAAAGGCGGCATTACGGAAGGATTCGGAACAAGCGCGACTGGATTGGGAATCCGCCTCGTGGACGGAATCCGAGTTCCGAAACAGCCTGGAAGCGGTTCGGAACAATCTTCGCCGAATCAGGGTGAAGGCGGATACGCTCAAGACCGAATTGCTCGAAGCTCAGGGGGAAGCGAAATCTCTGGATGACCGTACCCGATTTGCCGAAGTGGATCTTCATGACCTCGCTGCGCGCCGGAAGGAGCTGAATCAACGACGGCGGGATTTGACTTCCCAAGGGGAGCTCCGGCAAGGACAGATTACCGAGCTCCGAGAGGCAGAACTCCAAGATCGACAACGGCTGGAGGCCGAAGAGAAGCTTCGGGAAGGGCAGGCCGAAAGCCTGGCCACCAGGGAGAAAGAATGGGGCCTGCTGCGCGACAATATTTCCGAGCTTGAACCCGGCCTGGGCCGGATGCGGCAGGAGGTGGAGAGCCTACGGGAGATGGAATCGCAAGTGAAGATTCGCCTGGCCCGAACCGAATCCGATGCGGCCCATCCGAGCCGAATCTGCCAGGAAGAATTCGGCAAGGCGCCCGAGGAGCTTCGCGCAGATCTTGAAACGATCCTGGAAGGTGATGAACTGGCGGCGGCCGAGGAGACTTGCCGCCGGATGCGAACTAAAATAGAAAGCTTCGGCGCCGTCAATATGGTGGCCCTGGAAGAACTACAGGAGGCCGAAGAACGGAAGGTTTTCCTGACCGGCCAGGAAAAGGACCTGACGACTTCGATCGAGGGTACCGCTTCGGCCATTCAGGAATTGGACCGTATCTCCCGCCGGAAATTCTCCGAAGCGTTTGCGGCGATCAACCGCTACTTCAGCGAAACGTTTCGTATTCTTTTCGGCGGAGGCCAGGGTGAGATGCGCCTGGGCGCCGACGACGACCTCGACGGCGGGCTCGACATCGTAGCTCAGCCTCCCGGCAAGCGGCTGCAGAACGTGCTCCTGCTTTCGGGCGGCGAAAAGGCGATGACCGCCTTGGCCCTGCTGATTGCCATATTCCGCTTCCGGCCCAGCCCCTTCTGTCTGCTCGACGAGGTGGACGCGCCGCTCGACGATTCGAATATCGGCCGCTTTACGGGGCTGGTTCGGAAATTAAGCTCCCAGACGCAGTTCATCCTGATTACCCACAACAAGAAGACCATGGAAACCGCCGAGGTTCTCTACGGGGTGACGATGGAGGAGCCCGGCGTCTCTCGTATCGCCTCCGTGCAATTGACCAAAAGCGGCACCGAACAACCTCGCCTGCCTCCCGCCAACGTGGCCACAACGCTTTTGGCTTCAGGGTCTTAGAGTTCTCATTTCCTAAAGAGGGCGTTTTTGCTTTTTTTGTGAAAGAATTTTCTCATCCTTTCTTTAAATATTTCTGGCACGACCTCGATTTTACGATTGACAGTTTATCTGCTTTCCTTACAATGGAGGCACCGCATAAGCTTGTGACGAAAACATTGAACAGTAAGGTTCTTACGGAAAGCCGTCTCCCCGGCGTTCCGCTTTTTTCTCGGGGAAAGGTGCGTGACGTGTATGAAGCGGACGGCAAACTGCTCATTGTCGCCACCGACCGATTGTCGGCTTTTGACGTGGTCATGAAGGAAGGAATTCCCGACAAGGGGTACGTCCTGACCCAGCTTTCGTTGTTCTGGCTTCGAAAGCTGGCCGACGTACTTCCCCATCATCTGATTACCGCCGAAGTAAACGACTATCCGAAGGTCCTGCACCCTTTCCGGGATCAGATCGAAGGGCGCTCGATGCTGGTGCGGCGGGCCGAAGCTCTGCCGATCGAATGCGTTGCGCGGGGGTATCTGGCCGGGTCCGGATGGAAGGAGTACCGCTCCCAGGGAACGGTCTGCGGAATTCGTCTGCCTTCGGGGTTGCGCGAGGCGGACCGCTTGCCCGAGCCCATCTTCACTCCGGCAACCAAGGCCCAAACGGGCCACGATGAAAATATCTCTTTCGAAGAGGCCGCCCACCGCGTCGGAAAGGAGACGGCCCAAAAGGTGCGCGATTTCACGCTGGCGCTCTACGGGCGCGGCAGAGATTACGCCGAGCAGCGGGGTCTGATCCTGGCGGACACCAAATTCGAATTCGGATTTTTTGACGGCCAATTGATTTTAATCGATGAAGCGCTGACCCCGGACTCCTCCCGCTTCTGGCCGACGAACGGTTACCAACCCGGAAGGTCGCAACCTTCCTTCGATAAGCAATTTGTTCGTGATTACCTGGAATCTCTCCCCTGGGATAAGCAGCCGCCGCCGCCGCCGCTCCCGCCAAAAATCATCGAGCGGACAGCGGAGAAATACCGAGAGTCTTTGAGACTTCTGACCCAATAGCCGGAACACCTTGCGGCCCTGTTCGGCACGGCCGCCAACGCGGGAAAGGGTGAAGTCTGTGACGTGGCTCGATTTCTTATTGATAGGGCTGGTGGTGCTCTCGACGGGAATCAGCGTTTGGCGGGGATTCCTCCGCGAGACGGCTTCCCTGATCTCGATCATCGCAGCATTGGCGGCGGCGGCCACAGGATATGAGTGGGCCGGGAGGGCTTTCGAGGGGCTGACCCAGAATCAGGAAATCGCTCGGGGAATCGGATTTCTACTTCTCTTTTTCGGTGTGTTGGTCCTGGGTTCGGTGATCGCCATCTTGCTCCGAAAGTTGGTGAAGAAGGCGCATATGGCCGGGTATGACCGTTTCTTCGGAGGAGTCTTCGGACTGCTGCGCGGAGTCTTGGTGGGGTCGGTGCTCCTTTTGGCGATGCTGGCCTTCAAGATCAAGAGCGACACAACCAAAAAATCGCTCTTGACCCCTTATTTTCTTGCCGGGGCGTGGGCCGTGGCGCTGGTGATGCCTGAGGACGTGAAAACAAAGTTTCAGGAAGGTTACGATAAGTTCCGTGAAATTGTGGCCGAACCGGAGAAGCTGCGTAAGAAATTGAATTAATCCTGTTGGAAACCCTGCGTTGGAGTCCTGCTGTGAAAGAGCAGATGGAAGCCCTGGTCAACCAATTGATGGAACGCGGGATCAAATTGGAAGAAGCTCTGGGGGAATTTGAAAAGAAGTTTATTAAGAAAGCCCTGGACAGCGAAAAGGGCAACCAGTCAAAAGTTTCCCGCATCCTCGGCATGCACCGCAATACACTTAGCCGCAAGATTTCTCTTTACGGTTTGAACCACAAGCCGAAAAAACGGCGCGGCTGGCGGTAGCGGAAATTCAATTTCCACTCCACCGGCTCCCATTTCTTTCCCAAACTATCAGCGATCAACGGCCGTCCGAAACTTACCCCTAAAAAAGCGAAAATCACCCGCCCCGAATTCTCCGTTCTCTTGTGGGTTTCACCACCGGCGCCTGACCGGGAGCGAACTCCGGCAGGTCTTCGGGATTAATTCGGCCCTTATCGAGCGTATAGACGAAGCGCGGCTTCGCTTCATATTCGGCGAAATTGCCCTTGAATCGGATGACGTCGCCGGGAGCCAAGTTTCGAGCCTTCGGTTGGCCGGACACAAGAACTACTACGTCGTAAACACCCCTCTCCTTGTTGGAGTCGTCGGAGAGAAGGTCGATCCGAACCCGATACTGTCCCGCGCTTGCGCCGCGCTCCCAGCCATCCACTTTGCCGGCCATGGAAATTTCCTGACCCTTCTGACGGTTCCAAATTCTCTCAGCGGTATCGCCTCCGCCCCGCAGCGGATGAGCCAATTTATGGAAAACGGCTTCGCTGGGAGTAGCTGATGCAGGCGGGCCCGGCGGATGGGGGACCGTGAATCCTTCCGGCGGATCGGCTGAAGCGGTAGCCTGCTTGAGAATCTCTTCCAGGCCGCCCTCCGATTTGTAGCGTCGAACGTAGGCCTGTGTCAGAAACTTGCGAATTTGCGACTCGCTAGCTTCCCCTTTGGCCGAGGCCAAGGAAGCTGCTCGGGCCAGGATCCAGACGCTCTTGTCATAGCCCTGATCGCCGGAATAGAAGTGGGCCAGACCCAGTCGGTAGAATAGCAAAGGATCATCGGGGGATTCTTCGGCCACTTTGGTCAGATAGGAAACTGCCACCGGATAGTCCTCTTGTTGTAAAGCAACAAAACCGACGGTATTGTTGAACATAACTCGCCTGGTCTTGATGCTCTGAGCAAATTGGGAGTCGGAGGCGTTGGCCGGCTTCTGAACTTTCTTCAAAGCTTCCAGTCCGCTTTTTGCGTCGCTTGCCGCGCGCGACAACACGGCGGCCTCATCCGAACTGCCGGGTTTGTATGTGACGTGGAAGGCATAGCTCAACAGAAAGAGCGCACTAATGTTATCCGCTTTGATCTTGAGCACTTCCCGCGCCGCTTTGGATGCCCCCGGCAGATCATTCAGCCGTTGATAGGCTTGCATCAACATGTAGGCTAAGCGGGGTTTCATGTTCGATTCGGGATATTTCGCCAGAAATCCGTCGATCAGGGCGATGCGCTTGGTCGCGTCCTTTTCGTTATCAACAGCCATGTAGGCGTCGTATTCCGGCCGGCCGCCTTTCCACTGCGGCTGAGCCTGGGCAGCTCCTCCCGCCTGTGGTTCCGGTGCACGGGCCGAACAAAGGTTGGCGGAGATCGGAGAACCTTGAACTCGATCTCTGATCTCCACCGCCATAAGCTGTCCCGTAAGGAAACAGCATCCGATCACCAATATCGTCTTTTTCATACGTCAGCTACCTCAACAAATTTCCCTCAAGCCGAACCAAAAATCAGCTTAATCTATTTTGAAGGCTTTTCTTTAGATTAAGATGCCACAACCCAAAAAGAAAACCCGAATATTATATGTTCCTGAAGGGGCGGTTGGCAAGCCCTATGAGGCCTGTGCACCTCTGCTCTCCGCGCCCTAACGGGACGAGCCGGGTGCCTTGAAGCCCTCTACCTACTATGATAAAAATACTTTATGCGGGATGTCGATGACGACCTGATCGAGATCGTCGCTTCGCACCCGAAATGGACCCAACGGTATTCCATTCGACTGGCGTTGGTCCGTCATCCGCTCATGACGTTTACACGGGTCCGGGAATTCGTGCCGAACCTTACCGTCTCGGACCTCAATATCATCTGCCAGGATCGACGAATCTCAGAGGAGGTGCGGGACTTCTTGTCGGCCCATTGCCGGCAACGCCTGGCGAGGGGGAAAAAGAGGTCGCAGAAATCCGCTCCCGCCGCCGATTCAGGGAAACCGGATACACCCTTCGATGCTACCGATGACCCTGTCTGAAGGCGGCAAATAACAGTGCCCGGAAAAAAACCATAAAACTCTCATTTCTTGACGCTCTTCTGGTGGTCGCCTATCTGGCGGGAGTCACAGCCTTGGGGATTCGCTTTCGCAAATCCCAGCGCTCTTTGGGAGACTATTTTCTCGCCGGCCGCCGTCTTCCCTGGTGGGCCATCAGCTTTTCGGTGGTCTGCGCGGAAACCAGCGTTCTGACCATCATCTCCGTACCCGGCATCGGGTACGCCTCCGACCTCCATTTTCTCCAACTGGTTATGGGTTACCTGCTGGCGCGGGTATTGATCAGTTTGATTCTGATTCCGCGCTACTTTGCCGGCCGGGTGCAAACCGCCTATCAGCTCATTCATCAGCGTTTCGGCGGGCCGCTGAGAGTTTTCACCGCAGGGCTTTTCCTTGCCATGCGGGCCGTCGCCGAAGGGATTCGCGTCTTTGCGGTTTCGCTGGTGCTCGACCTTGTCTTGGAGACGAATGTTCTGACCGCCGTCGTCCTGGTTACGATTCTTACCATGGTCTATACGTTTGCCGGCGGCATGAGGGCGATTGTCTGGACCGACGTTCTGCAGATGATCCTCTACATCGGTGGCACGCTCGTCGCGCTGGGAATTATGCTGAACGCGATTCCCGGCGGATGGTCGGAAGTGGTCCGTTTGGCCGAGGTCAACGGCGACAAGCTTTCTGTTTTCGATTTCAGCTTCAACGGTTCGGAGCCCTACCTGTTCTGGACCGGCTTGATCGGCGGCCTCTTTCTTTCCAGCGCCAGCCACGGCATCGACCACCTGATCGTCCAGCGGCTCCTGGCGGCGAGGACCGAGCGTGAAGGCCAAAAGGCATTGGTCATGAGCGGCGTGGTGGTGTTGTTCCAATTCACACTGTTCCTGATTGTGGGCGTATCCCTGTTCGCCTTCTACCATCACTTCCCTCCCCAGCAGGCCATCGGGCGGCCCGACCAAGTGTTCCCTTACTTTGTCGTACATCATTTTCCGGTCGGATGGGTCGGGCTGCTGATTGCCGCCATGCTGGCCACGGCCATGTCCACTTCGAGCGCCGCGCTGAACTCGTTGGCATCGAGCACCATTCACGATTTCTATAAAGCCTTCCTCCGTCCTCATGAAACCGAGCAGCATTACCTTCGCATGTCGCGGCTGGTGACGCTCTCGTGGGGCGGGGTGATTATCGGCGTGGCCGTGGGGGCGAGCCTCGTCGAGGGCGGCGTCCTGGTGCAGGCCCTGACCGTGGCCTCCATCCCTTACGGAAGCCTGCTGGGAATTTTCCTACTGGGAATCTTTTCTCGAAGGGTTTCTGCCCGAAGCGCGTTTGTGGGGGCCTTGGCTGGCTTCATCGCGCTGGGAAGCGTGATTGCCTTCACCGCAATCGCCTGGACATGGTACACCGCCATCGGAACGGTAACGACATTTGCGTTTGGCTCGTTGGCGGGACTTGGGGATGAGAATTCAGGCGACCGGGAACCAGCGCAAAACAAAAACTGAATCTATTTTTCGGATTCCGGCTCAAAATTCGGATCGTAATCCGGATTCGGCTCGGTGGGAACGGGCGCGGAAGTAAGGATCTCGATTGCCTTTCCTTCGGCCTTGGATATAGACGGGGAAATGCCAAAAGAGGGCTTGCGCTCCAAGGCCGGCTCTCCTTGAAGGAGTTTTACGATGTTTTCTCCGTCGAGCACTTGGTCTGGAGATTTTTCGACGCCCGCAATTTCCAGAAACGTCGGGAAGAAATCGACGCCGATCACCGGCGCGCTCGACCGGCTGCCCGGTTCGACTTTGCCGGGCCAGCGGACAATCACCGGTACGCGAATACCGCCCTCGTACAGCATACCCTTTGACCCCCGCAGCGGTTCCATTGACGTGACCGGCCCGTGGCCGCCGTTGTCGGAGAAGAACACCACCACCGTCTTTTCCGTAAAATTCAGATCGGCCAGCTTTTTTACAACCCGTCCGACGCTCTCGTCCATGCTCTCGACCATCGCCGCATAGACGGGGTTGCCTTGATCGCCGTCCGGCTTTTTCCGCAAATATTTGTGGGCAATATCCATTTTCGCTTCGATGGGAGTGTGTACAGCGTAGTGCGTCAGGTAGAGAAAGAAGGGACGGGTTTGGTTCTCCTCAAGAAAGTTCAGCGCCTCGTCCGTCAGCCGATCCGTTAGGTACTCATCCTCCGGGCCGTCCTCGAGAGCGCTCATCTGATAAGGGCTGAAGTAGGTTCGGGGCTGTCCCCAACGGTCACCGGCGACGTTCACGTCAAACCCTTGAGCCGTAGGGCCGAATTGAGGGTCGTCCCCCAGATGCCATTTTCTGACGCTCGCCGTCGTGTAGCCCGCTTCCTTGAGCACTTCGGCGAAGGTAACGAACTCCGTGTCCAATTCCAGTTTATTAGGAATGGGAATCAGTTGGCGTTGCTCGCTCCCTCCTCGTTCTGAAGAATTGACCGTGTAGACGCCGTGCCGGGGACTATACTGCCCGGTAAGCAGGCACGCCCGGCTGGGAGCGCAGTTCGGCGCGCAGGCATAGGCATCCGTAAAGACCATCCCTTGCGAGGCAAGCCGGTCGATGTGGGGCATCTCATAATACCGGCTACCCATGAATCCCACATCCTTCCAGCCCAGGTCGTCAATGTAGATGAAAACGATATTCGGTTTTTCAGGGTCGGCGCATCCTGCGAGAGAAATCATGCTGGCAAGAGAGATCATGACGGCCAGCGCGATGAAAATGAGGAGAGTGATCTTTCATAGACGCATCAGGGTTCTTTGCCTACCGATAAAGTAGGTGCGAGTCGCGGAGCTTGCGGAATTCTTCGAGTTCCGCTTGCCACTCGTGTTGTACCCAGTGAGGGTCGCTTCCCGCTTCGATCTTCTCGATGATCCATTCGGCCCCGACCAACCGAAGGGTCCGGTCCATTTTGAATTGTTCCGGGTAGAGTTTGTGGAGCGCGGCGAGCAGCTCGATTCCCAATGCCGGTGAGTTCAGCTCATCCCGGTCCAGCAGAACGAAATGAACCCCGCCGCATTCTTCGCCTTGATAGGGATCCGACTCCGGGGTAAACCGAACGGGAACGAAGCTGACGCCCGGAATCTGCCGCGCGTTGAGATAGCCGGCGAATTCGACCTCCCGAATCCAGGGCGCTCCGAGCAATTCGAACGGCGTATCGGTTCCCCGCCCCACCGAAACATTCGCTCCCTCAAGCAACGCCACGCCGGGATAGAGCGTTGCTTGCTCCAGGTTCCGAATATTCGGCGACGGATTCACCCAGCGAACTCCTGTCTGGTCGAACCACAGCCGTCGCCGCCAGCCCACCATGGGGATGATTTTCAGATTGCAGCCGATCTTCTTCTCGCGGTTGAAGAGCTGCGCGAGCTCGCCCACCGTCATGCCGTGGCGTACCGGAAGCGGGTAGTAGCCCACAAAAGAGGTCTGCGACGCGTCCAACCGAGGCCCCTCGACCAGAATTCCGCCTAACGGGTTGGGCCGGTCCAGCACATAGACGGGAATTTTCATTTTTGCCGCCGCCTCCATCACATATCCGAGCGTCGTGATGTAGGTATAGAACCGCGCGCCGATGTCTTGGATGTCGAAGACCAGCGCGTCCAGACCTTCCAGCATTTCCGTCGTCGGCCGCCGTGTTTCTCCATAGAGACTGTGAACGGGAATCTCGGTTGAACCGAGGTCTGAAGAAGCAGACTCCACCAATTTTCCGCCCGCCACTTTCCCTTCCATCCCGTGCTCTGGGCTGAAGATGGCCGCCAGCGTCACCTTCGGGCTTTCGGCAAACAGGTCGATATTGCGGCGGCCCGCCGAATCGAGGCCCGTGTGATTCGTCACCAGTCCTACCCGTTTCCCTGCCAGAGGCGCGAATTGTCGTCTCACCAGCACGTCCAGGCCAAGTTGGACTCGGACCGCTTTGGTGCGGAAGCGAGGCGTCGGACCGTTTCTTTCATGATCACTGGTGATGGTTGGTGCGGCGGACAAACCTTCGTCGCTTCCCATCTCCATCGCTGCGGCCCAATCGAGCGTCGCCGCCACCAACGTCGCCACTCGGCTCCGGAGAGAGGTGACGCTTCCCTTTCCGTCCGGGTGGAGACGATTGGAGAGAAAGATTATGTAGGTCTGCGAGCCGGGATCAATCCAGAGGGAAGTTCCGGTGAAGCCGGTGTGCCCGAAGGAGCCCAGCGGGAACATCTCGCCGCGGTTTCGCGAGAAGCGGGAGTCGATATCCCAGCCGAGGCCCCGGCGATGGGTCTTGCCCGGCGGGCTCTGCGGGCTGGTCATCTTTCGGACGGTCAGCGGGTTGAACATCCGCAGATTCTTATAGGTTCCGCCCTTCAGGATCATCTGCGCGTAGATGGAAAGGTCGTCGGCGGTGGAGAACAACCCGGCGTGTCCGGCCACGCCGCCCATTCGGCGGGCGGTCGGGTCGTGCACCACTCCCCAGCGCATCCTGCCCGTTCTGCGATCCCTTTCCGAGGCCGCCGCCCGGCGACGCAGCTTCGGGCCGGGCCGGAACGTCGTATCTTTCATTCCCAAGGGAAGAAATATCTTTTCGCGCGCGTAGGCGTCCAAGGGTTTCCCGGAAACGCGCCGGACGATCTCGCCCAACGCTTCAAAGTTGATGTCGCTGTAGATGAAACGTGTCCGTGGCGGCGCAATGAGTTTTTCAGAAGCGATCAAATCGACGGCGACTCCATATCCCTTCCAAGGAGTCCTTAAATCCAGGTCCGGCCGCAAACCGGAGTAGTGCGTGAGCAAATCCCGGACGGTAATCTCCTTCTTTCCCTCAGCGGCAAATTCGGGAAAATACTTTTCTACCGGGTCCTGGAGCGCGAGCTTTCCCTCTTCCCAAAGTTTCATGACGGAGGAGGTCGTGGCGACGACCTTCGTCAAGGAAGCCAGGTCGAAGATCGTATCTTCGGTCATGGAAAGTCTCCGCGGGCGCAGAACACGATGGCCGAAAGCGCGACGGTACACCACGCGGCCCCGATGTCCCACCAGAACCACGGCTCCGGCCAGCTCCTTATTCTCGATCGCTTCCCAGACGATGGTTTCGATCTGTTCCAGCTTTGCGGTTTCCAGAGTCGGGCCGGGTTTTTCCGCTTCCTGAGCGGCGGAAGCGCTTGCTGCTGCCGCCAGGAACATTCCTGCTGTAAAGAGAAAAACCGAGGGGCGTTGAAAGTTTCTCAAAGCCCGTCGGGGGTTACGATGTAGATTCATTCTGCTATATACTCAGACGCGTAATTCAATGGCACCCAATGTAGCAGAGATGCCTGTTCCTGAAAAGCGGCGCCCTCATCTCTTCCACCCGTGAGCGAAACGTTACCTTCTCCCACCCCCGAACCGGTCGCGCGCCTGATGGCGGAAGCTCTCGGCGGACAGGTATTTCCCGGCGCGGTGGCGGTCGCCGGATCGGCAGAGCGAATCTTTTTGAATGAAGGATTCGGCCGCGCCACCTATGCGTCTCATTCATGGAAGGTCGGCCCGGATACGATTTTCGATATCGCTTCCCTCTCCAAGGTTGTGTCGACGACTGCCATGGCCATGCTCCTCTACGAGCGAGAGCAGTTGGATTTGGAAGCCTCGGTTGCCCACTACCTTCCCCGGTTCGGAGAATCCGGCAAGCGGCAAGAAGTGACCCTGCGCCGGCTGCTGGCCCACAACTCAGGACTGCCGGCGTACGTTCCTTATTTCGAAAAGACACCGAATCGATCGGAGCTTCGGGTAGCGTTGCTCACCACTCCGCTGGAAGCCGACCCGGGGGAACGCGCGCTTTACAGCGATCCCGGATTTATGATTCTGGGTCTGGTGCTCGAACAGATCACGGAGAAAACCTTGGATGGCTTCTTTCACCAGGAGATCGCCGGTCCTTTGGGTATGAATCGAACTCGGTTTACTCCTCCTCGTCGGCTCCACCCCTTCATCGCTCCGACGGAAAACGACACGGCGTTTCGCAAACGTATTATCCAGGGAGAAGTCCACGATGAAAACGCCTGGGTGTTGGAAGGCGTAGCGGGTCATGCCGGGTTGTTTTCCACCGGCAAAGATGTGGCCCGTTTTGCGCAGGTGATGCTGCAGAAAGGTCGGATCGAAAATACGGACATATTCCAGCCTGAAACCCTCAATGTATTTCTAGAACAACAAGGAGCCGAAGGCCGTCGCTTAGGATGGGATGTCCCCTCTCCGGGCGGCTCTACCGGGAGGCATTTTTCGCCCTCGACGTTCGGCCATTTGGGTTACACTGGCTGCTCGCTTTGGATTGATCCGGAAAACGATTTTTTTGTGGCGCTGCTTACGAATCGCATCTATCCTGCACGGGAAAATAAAAAAATCCAGGAATTCCAGCCTCGCATCCACGATGCCTTGGCCGAAGCCTATCGAGGCGGCAAATGAAGCTGACGGTTCTGGATGGGGTCGTCATCGGGGCCTATTTCCTGCTGAATATTGGTGTGGGGTTTTACTTTCGCCGCCGCGCCGGAACCAGCACGGGCGAGTATTTCGTCTCCGGCAGAAACGTTGTCTGGTGGCTGGCAGGCACTTCGATGGTCGCCACCACGTTTTCCGCCGATACGCCGCTGGCGGTCACCAGTTTTGTTGCCAATGACGGCATTGCCGGTAACTGGATCTGGTGGTGTTATCTGCTCAGCGGCATGATGACGGTCTTTTTCTTCGCCCGGTTGTGGCGGCGCGCCGAGGTCATTACGGACGTGGAGCTGGTTGAGCTTCGCTACAGCGGCGCTCCGGCCGCCTTCCTGCGCGGATTCCGTTCCATTTATTTCGGCGTCTTTATGTCCGCCATCATCATGGGCTGGATCAATTTGGCGATGGCCAAGGTGATCCGCTACACGTTGGGAGTCTCGGAGGTCAATTCCATTCTGCTCTGCTTGCCGATTATGTTTATTGCCATGCTCTACTCCTCGCTCTCCGGGCTTTGGGGAGTGCTCTGGACCAGCCTGTATCAATTCGTATTGATGATGGGCATGACGATTCTTCTGGGTGTCTATTCGGTAGCCGCCGTCGGCGGGCTTTCTGCCATGCGGGAAAAACTTGAAGCAATCGACGCCTCGCGCGCGGCGGAAGGAGCCTCGGGATCGATCCTCTCCTTTTTGCCTTCGATGGATTCCACTTGGCTGCCCTTTATGGCCTTTTGTATATTCTTGGCTGTGAACTGGTGGGCTACCTGGTACCCGGGCGCGGAACCGGGCGGCGGCGGGTACGTCGCGCAACGAATCTTCTGCGCCAAGGACGAAAAGCATTCACTTTGGGCCACCATGTGGTTCAACGTCGCCCACTATGCCCTGCGCCCCTGGCCCTGGATTCTGACGGCGCTGGCGTCGGTGATTCTCTACCCCGATTTGGCGGATAAAGAAGTCGGCTTCGTTCGCATGATGACCGATCACATGCCGCTGGCGCTTCGCGGCTTAATGCTGGCGGCCTTCCTGGCCGCATACATGTCCACAATTGCGACGCACCTGAATTGGGGCGCATCCTACTTCGTAAACGATTTTTACCGTCGATTTCTCAAGCCGGGCGGAAGCGAAGGGCACTACGTGGCGATCTCGCGGTTCGCAACGTTGATCTTAATGATCATCGGAGGTGTGGTTTCGTTTTACCTGGATTCGGTAGCCGATGCCTGGAAAATTCTGATCAATATCGGCGCCGGGACCGGAGCCGTATATCTGCTGCGTTGGTACTGGTGGCGGATCAACGCCTGGTCGGAAATCGCGGCCATGAGCACGGCGGCCGTGGTGTCGATTTCCCTGCAAATCGGTTTTAAGCTTGATCCCGGCAACCACTTGGACTTTGCCCACATGATGCTGATCACGGTGGGAATTACCACGCTGGTCTGGCTGGTGGTGACATTCCTGACAAAGCCCGTACCGCAGGAAAAGCTGCTCGAATTCTATCGCCGTGTACGGCCCACGGTAGCCGGATGGCGGCCGATTGCCAGCCAAGCGCCGGAGGTGCCGCCGGATCGCGAAGGCTGGCATAATCTGAAGTACTGGGTGCTTGGCTGTGCGATGGTCTACTTGAGCATGTTTGCCATCGGCAAGCTGTTGCTCGGAGAACCCGCCCTGGCCGGGCTTCTGGCCGCTGGAACGGTAGTGTCTGGGTTCTTGCTCTATCGGGATTTCTCCCGCTGCGGTTGGAAACACTTTGGCGAAAGCTAGCGAACAGAAATCGTTTGAACCTCAGGATTTTAAGGAAATAAAATTTGGCCAAACGACAGGACCGTATCACGGAAAAGGAGAACATTGCTTCTCGGTCGCTGGACACGCTTTCGACTCGGGAAATCCTCCGCCTGGTGAATCGTGAAGATCATGGGGTCGCCCCTGCCGTTGCCAAGCAGATTCTCCAGATTACCCGTGCGGTAAACCTCATGGTGGACGCTTTAGAAGAGGGTGGCCGCATCGTCTATGTGGGCGCCGGGACCAGCGGGCGTCTGGGCGTGTTGGATGCCGCTGAGTGTATTCCCACTTTCGGCACTACACGGGTGATTGCCCTGATGGCAGGTGCGCCCAAGGCCATGTTCCGTCCCATCGAGGGCATGGAGGATGACCCGCGCGCGGCGACTCGCGATCTACAAAAACATAAAGTAACCCGAAAGGATATCGTCGTCGGCATCTCCGCCGGAGGGGATACGACCTACACGGTAGCCGCTCTCAAGTGGGCCCGCGCCAGGCGGGCACGTACCGTCGCCGTCAGCGCCAATCCTCGGTCCGCCATTTGCTGTCTGGCGGACGTCGCCATTGCCCCGCGTGTGGGACCGGAAGTGGTTGCCGGGTCCACCCGTATGAAGGCGGGAACCGCGCAGAAGATGATTCTCAATATGCTCTCCACGGCTTCGATGGTGCGTTGGGGGCGCGTGCTGGGCAACCGTATGGTCCATATGAAATTGGGCAGCGAAAAGCTGCTCGACCGGGGACGGAAGATTCTTATGAGAACCACGGGCGCGGGCGCGGCGGCGGCCCGGCGAGCCTTGGACCAGTCGGGACGAATCCTTCCGGTTGCGCTGATTATGCTGGCCGAAGGGGTTGCGAAGGGAGAAGCCGAGGTCCGGCTGGCGGCTTCTTCGACCAAGCAGCTTCTTCGTGCGGCGGCGAGCGGCGGTTCGAAAAAGCGTAGCCTGCGCCGGGCGCGCCGGGTATCGGTATCGTAAGACGCCTTCCCGGGCGCTTCCGGTCCCCTCGGAGCGGCAAGGCGACGTATAATGATGGGCGGCCGATTCATTTCTTTTTTCCTTAAGACCGGCCGGTTCGGACAGGAGATATTCATGCGGGAGACCAAGGCCATTTTGGCAGGTACGATTCTTACCCCCACCCAGCGTATTGACGACGGGGTCGTTCTCATCCAAGGGCATCGAATTCTGAAGGTCGGCAAGCAGAATTCGATCAAGATCCCTTCCGGCGCAACCGTCGTCGATAACCGCGACCGCGTGGTGGTCCCCGGCTTCATCGATATTCACTTGCACGGCGCCGCGGGTCACGACTTAATGGAGGGCACGCAAGAGGCTGTCTCCGCCGTGGCCAACTACTTGGCGCGGCACGGCACGACGTCTTTCCTCGCCACCACGGCGACGGCGAGCGTCGCGCGTACGGTCCATGCCGCGCGCGGTCTGGGCGAGATCATCAACGCCTCGCAGCGCTCGCAGGGCTCGGCGGACAAGACTGCCGGGGCGCAGCCGGTCGGCATCCATTTGGAAGGGCCGTTCCTGAACGTCAAGAAGCGCGGGGCGCATCCCGCCTCCCAGATTCAAAAACCGTCCGTGCCGTTGCTTGAAAATTTCCTGGAGGCAGCGAACGGCACGGTCCGCGTGATCACCGTGGCCCCGGAGTTGGACGGAGCCCTGACGGTGCTGGAGTTCGCCAAGAGCAAAGGCATCCGAGTCGGCATCGGCCACTCGAACGCCACCTATGAAGAGGCAGAGCGCGCCATCGCCGCCGGAGCTTCGCACGCCATCCACGTCTTCAACGCCATGCGGAATTTCCTGCATCGCGACCCGGGCATCATCGGCGCCGTGCTGACCGACCCCCGCATCAGCTGCGAGTTCATCTGCGACGGGATCCATGTGGATAAATCCGCCATTCAACTTTTGGTGCTCTCGAAGGGCTTGGAAAAACTGCTGCTGGTCTCCGACTCCTTAAGCGGCGCCGGCATGCCGGACGGGAATTATCGGCTGGGGAATTTTAAGGTGCACGTGGCGGGGGGCGTCTGCCGGACCGTTGAAGGCAACTTGGCCGGAAGCACCGTTACGCTCGACGCCGCCGTCCGGAATCTGGTCCAATTCACCGGACTGGGTTATCAGGAGTGCCTCCCGCCGGCGACATTGAATCCGGCACGCATCCTGGGAATTGAAAAACAGAAGGGCTCGATCGAGGCCGGGGCCGATGCCGACCTGGCGGTGCTCGACCGCAGCTACTTCGTCACCCAAACCTACGTGCGCGGCCGTCCGGTACTGTAGAGAGCCGGTCTCGGTGTGATTCCCCGCCATCGTTGTTCGGGATTCGAACCCCGCTTCCGACTCGACCTTCTTACCTGATGGCGGGAAAGATGTCGCCATCCGATTGACGAAAAGAGATCCTTTCCATGGAAAAACTTCTGATCCAAGGGGGCCGGCCGCTGGAAGGCCGCATCACAGTCAGCGGCGCCAAGAACGCCGCCTTGCCGATTATCGCGGCGACACTGCTCACCGACGAATCCGTCGTGCTGGAGAACGTTCCCCAGGTTCGGGATATTGCGACGCTGCGTATGCTGCTGGAAGAGTTGGGGGTGGATTCGTCTTTCGAACACCGGAGCAAGAGCAATCGCCTGACGATCCATGCCCGAAAATTGAAGAGCACCCGGGCCCCGTACGAACTCGTGCGGACCATGCGGGCCTCCGTCCTGGTTCTGGGGCCGCTGGTGGCCCGGATGCATCGGGCACAGGTTTCCCTGCCCGGCGGCTGCGCCATCGGCGAGAGGCCAATCAATCTCCACTTGCGAGGCCTTCAACAACTGGGAGCCGAAATCCAAGTCATCCACGGATACGTGGAGGCGCGCGCCAAGCGTCTGAAGGGCACGCATTTCCATTTCGATGCGATCAGCGTGACGGGAACTGAAAACCTGCTGATGGCGGCTACCTTGGCCCAAGGTGAGACGGTGCTGGAAAACGCAGCCTGTGAACCGGAAGTGGAAGACTTGGCCGATATGCTCAACAAGATGGGGGCAAAAATCAAAGGCGCCGGGACCAACACGATTCGAATTCAAGGTGTGTCGCGCCTCCGAGGAACCAAGCACCGGATCATCCCGGACCGAATCGAGGCCGGAACGTTCATGGCGGCGGCGGGAATTACCGGAGGCCATTTGATGGTGGAGCGGTGCCGTCCGGGTCATTTGACTGCCGTCATCGAAAAACTGCGGGAAGCGGGTCTGGAGATCAAAACCCACGGGCGAAGCTGCCTGGAGGTAAAGGGCGGCTCAAAATTGTCGGCCTCGGACATCACCACACAGGTGTATCCCGGCTTTGCCACCGACATGCAGGCGCAGTTTATGGCTCTGGTGACGCAGGCAAACGGCACCTCCGTGATGACGGAAACGATTTTCGAGAAGCGTTTTATGCACGCGCTGGAGATGATGCGGATGGGCGCCGACATCACGCTCGACGGGCGGACCGCTGTCGTACGGGGCCGTAGGGCGCTGAGCGGCGCGAAGGTGATCGCCTCCGACCTGCGGGCCAGCGCCTCGCTGGTGTTGGCGGGCCTGGCGGCAAAGGGGGAAACGTTGATCGACCGCGTCTACCACATCGACCGCGGCTATGAGCGAATTGAGGAAAAACTCTCCAAAGTTGGCGCAAACATTCGCCGCGTCACGGGCTGAAAAACGGGTTGAAAAAAGAAGGGGCGGAAAAGAGGAAAACTCCTTTAACTTCTCCATACCACTGCAATTAGAATTACCGCCAGCACCCCCAGCGAAATTCCCATAAATTTCCAATCCCGACTCTTCCCGAATCCTATAGCTGCTGCCAGCAACCGAGCCAGAGGCGTCAGTACCAGCAGGAGAAGGCCGGCCGAGATATAAGCGGCTGCCGACGGCGCAATCAATATCTCGTGAAGAACCTTCTCCGGATGCTCGGTAAAGTATTTTGAGGTCGGCTCTTCCGGTGCAGCCGTAATCAGCAAAAGGATTCCGACAGACATGAGAAGCGTGGCGGACCAAGCGCCGATTTGCAGTACCCATCCAATTGCTTGCCGAGTTGTGGTATCGGATCCGCTCATGGCCCCCATCCTTGCATAAGGACGCGATGGATCATTAACCCTGCAAAGTAGAGCGCTAGAAGAGAGAAAAGAATCTGGAGCCATTTGGTCGGGACGCGGCGAAGGAGATGAGTGCCGAGCCGGGCCCCGAAAAAAATCCCCGTCGCCACCGGACCGGCGATCCACCACAGGACCTCTCCCCTGCCGTAGTAGATGAATGCGCCCGCCGCAGCCATGACTCCCATCATGAAATTGCTGGTCGACGTGGCGATTTTGAACGGCACACCCATCCACAGATACATCAAAGGAACATTGACTACTCCACCTCCAACGCCCAACAATCCGGAAACGTTTCCGGAAGCAAAGGAGACTCCCAGGCCCAGAGGAATTCGTTGGGGGACATAGGAAGGAATGCGGCCTGCAGCGATCTGCTGATCGCACTGGGTGTGATTGTTCTCGGAGTGGAAAGAACCGCTCCGGCGGAAGATACCGACTCCCGCATAGATGAGCAAGACAGCAAACAGTCCACCCAGCATCTCACGGCTTGCCCACCCCGCCAGCAGAGCTCCCGTAACGGCTCCTACCGAAGCCCCAAGCTCCAGGACCAGGCCCAGGCGAATGTCGGAGAGCCCTTGGCGGACGTAGCTCGATGCCGCGCCATTCGACGTCGCAATGACGCAGACCATGCTGGCGCCGATGGCATGATGAATGGGAATGTCAAACAGGAGGTTGAGCACGGGGACGATGATCAGTCCGCCCCCGATTCCAATCGCCGAACCGACGGTTCCGCTGCAAAAACCCAGAAACAGAAGTCCAAAAAGGTGAAAAGGCATGGGGGCAGAACCGTACCTCAAGGGGAATTTCTCGGACAAGAACATGCCCTACCGAAATAGAACCTGAAGGCTCGAGGCAAAAAGGCCGCGCTTTTATCGCCAGGCCGCTATTTGGAAGTCTCCTGCCGCTGGTCCCGCAGGACGGCTTTGCGGCTCAAACGCACCTTGTTGCCGTCGATGGAGATGACCTTGACCATCAACTGATCTCCATTCTTCAGCTCCTTGCGAATGTCCTGAATCCGATGCTCAGCCACTTCGCTGATATGCAGCAGCCCGTCGGTTCCCGGGAAGATTTCAATGAAAGCGCCGAAGTCGGCCAAGCGGACCACCTTGCCCAGATAAGTCTTGTTCAACTCGGGGCTGGCCGTCCGATCCTCAATCATTTTCACGGCCCTTTTGGCGGCTTCCCCATCGACGGTGTAAACCTTGACGCAGCCGTCGTCATCCACGTCGATCTTCGCGCCGGTCTGCTCGACAATCGAGCGGATGATCTTGCCGCCCGGTCCGATCAGGTCACCGATCTTCTCCTTGTTGATCTGTACGGTGACGATCCTCGGCGCGTAGGGAGAGATATCCTTACGCGTCTCCGGCAGCGTGGCCAACATCTCGTCGAGCACATGGAGCCGCGCCACCTTGGCCTGCTCCAGCGCCTCCGCCATGATCTTCGAGGTGACGCCCTTGACCTTGATATCCATCTGCAGGGCCGTGATGCCTTCGCGCGTCCCGGCCACTTTGAAGTCCATGTCGCCGACATGGTCCTCGACGCCGGCAATGTCGGTGAGGATGGAGTACTTGTCGCCTTCGAGCACCAGTCCCATGGCGATGCCCGCTACCGGACTCTTGATGGGCACTCCGGCATCCATCAGCGCCATACATGCGCCGCAGACCGTGGCCATCGAAGAAGAGCCGTTCGACTCCAGGATGTCCGAGACCACACGGACCGTGTAGGGAAAGTCTTCATCGACGGGCATGACCGCCGCCAGAGCCTTCTCCGCCAGCGCGCCGTGGCCGATCTCCCGCCGGCCCGGTCCTCGCAGGAAACCCGCTTCCCCCACGCTGAAGGGGGGGAAGTTGTAGTGAAGCATGAACTGCTTGAAGGTCTCTCCTTCAAGAACGTCCATCCGTTGCCTATCGAGGGAAGCGCCGAGCGTCGCATTGACCAGCGCTTGGGTCTCGCCGCGGGTAAACAGCGCCGACCCGTGCGTGCGAGGCAGCACGCCGACTTCCGCCGTAATGGGCCGGACAACATCGAAGGCACGTCCGTCCTGCCGCCGTTTCGCGTTGAGAATATTATCCCGAAAAATGCGGGACTCGATCTCGTAGAAACAGCGGGTCGCCCCTTTCAGTTTCTCTTCATCTTCGGGAGAATAGCCGTTGAGGAGTTCTTCCCGAACGGCTTTGACCTTCTGTTCGCCTTCCAGCTTTGAGCAGCCGGACGTATCCATGGCTTCCTTGAGAGAATCACCGATCTTGCCTTGGACTTCCCGGAGCAGCACGTCGTCGAGGACCGGCGAGGTGAATTCTTTTTTCTTGACGTTCAGTTGGGCGGCAAGCTCCTTTTGAATGGCAATGATCTTCTTGATCTCGCCATGGGCATATTGGAGGGCGTCGTTCACCGTCTCTTCCGAGACACCCTGAGCACCGGCCTCCACCATGGCGATGGCTTCTTCCGTGGCGGCGACGACCATGTTGAGCAGACTGGCGCGCTGCTCCTCATAGGTCGGATTGGTTACCAAGCGACCGTCGACCAGTCCGACGCGGACGGCGGCCAACGGGGTGTGGAACGGAATGTCGGATATAAACAGCGCCGTCGCCGCTGCGGTGACACCCAGCACGTCGGGATCATTATCCTGATCGGCTGAGAGAACCATCACGACCACGTGCACCTGATCTTGGTACCCGTCGGGAAATAAAGGGCGAATCTGGCGGTCGGTCAACCGGCAGGTGATAATCTCTTTCTCACTGGGGCGCCCTTCCCGCTTGAAGAAGCCTCCGGGAATGCGGCCCACCGAGGATTGGTATTCACGGTAATCCACCGTGAGGGGAAAGAAATTTATCCCGGGGCGAGGGTCGCCGCTGCAGGCCGTCGCCAGCACGACCGTATCTCCAAAACGCGCATAGACGGCGCCGTTGGCCTGTTTGGCCATTTTACCGGTTTCAAAACTGAGAGTGTGATCCCCGAGAGGGGTGTTTACTTGATGAGACATCGTTCCTCCGTTGCCCGCGCGAAAAGGCCGGGGCGACAAGACGCCGGAGCCTTCATTTCCACGTCGGGTTTTTTCCTTTTAAGGTGCGGGTAAAAGCTTGTTCAGCGAGGTCCCCCCAAAAAATCCCATCGGGGGAGAGGAGGTAGGAGCGTCCTTCCAAACGGAAAAAGCGGCCCGCACCTCTGCTGGTGAGAAAGGCCGCTTCACTCACGATTTCTAGAAATCCTGTATTGAACTGAATCGTAGACGCAGACGAGTCATTTCCGGATTCCTAAACGCTGGATGATTTCCTGGTATCGACCGGGAAGCCGACGCTTCATGTAATCCAACAACCGTCTTCGCCGTGAGACCATTCTCAATAGGCCGCGCTGGGAAGCAAAATCCTTCCGAAACTGGCGAAGATGCTCGTTCATGTACTGAATGCGCTCACTCAGGATCGCCACTTGAACCTCCGGCGAACCGGTGTCTTTTTCATGCGTTCGATAGCGTCCGACCAACTCCACCTTGAAGGTCTTGCTCAGCGGCATCCGCTCGTCTCTCCTTACTTCACTGTTAGGTTATACCCTTTAATTTCAAAGCGATCATAGCACGCCATCCGGTAATTTGTAAACGCCCAGGGAACTCCGGCAGAGGGCAACATCGCCTAATATCTCAACAAATAGGAGAATTTCACGAAAAACTGCCGGGCATCATGCCTAAAAGCCCGGGTGCGGACAATTTCGCTTCCGGTGAGGGTCTGCAACAACTCGAGATTCTGCAAATTCCCGTTATAGCCCACATACAAGGCCGTCCAGGGGTTCACTAGGTAGGTAAATAGAAAGGCGGCGTTGAAATTTTTCAATGTCTCCAGAGCCGTCCCCTCCGAGTTGGCCAATACGGTGTTGTACTGAAAAATAGCGCGAAGCGAAAGCTCCCGATTGAACTGCCAGTTCCATTTCGAACGGATAATGTGTTTATTGAAGATGCTCTCTGGGTTCCTCAGCATCTTCAGCCGCTCCAGAATGTAAGTGTTGTCTTTCCTTAGGTGAGAGTTGGGTCGGAGAGTAAAAACCACCCGGCTACGATCGGTCATCTTTGCTTTTGATTGCCAAATCGTATCCAAAGAAGAGTCGAAATTGGTCGGACTTTTCGCGCTTTCCCCCCACCGGCCCGTCCATCTGTACCCCAAAAGGGTTGCAGGTAAAGAGGTAGGACCGACGCGGGGGCTCTTAAGTCGCCTTCTTCGGCCGCCAACCAAGTCGGGAGCACAAGGAATAAGGAAATCCCGACAATCCATCGAAGAACATTGAAAGAAAGCCTACGCATTCCAAGTTCCTCGGGCAGGCTCCCGGAATTCTGAAGCCGTGGATTGGAAAGATCTGGTGGACCGGAAGGGATTCGAACCCTCGACCTCAGCGTTGCGAACGCCGCGCTCTCCCAGCTGAGCTACCGGCCCATAAAGGCTATTTCTTCAACAATATATCATGAAGGTGATGAAGCTCCAACTCCCCCCTCCCTGCCGTCAGATGCGACTCAGTTGCTATATCCGAGCCGGATGACGGTCGTCGTGCTCGGCAACAATCTCTTACCTTACCGGTTCAAAAGAAAAAATAGATGGTGGGAACTTTCAAATGCCCTGGCAAATGTATGATGCCGGCGACCCCGGACGGTCCCCGCACTGGAAAGTATCAGGTGAAGGGCGCAACAAAATCACCTGGTTCGGGAGGGGCGGAGCAATTTTTCAGCCAATCTCAAAGCCTTTTCCAAACTCGCAGCAGGCAGTCCCCCCCCTTGAGCAAAATCGCGGCTGCCGCCGCCCTTTCCACCGCATTGCTCGGTCACTTTATGAAGAAGTTGTCCCAGATTTTCGGGGCCGCCCTGGGATTGGGCCAAGATCAATCCGGCAGGATCGGTTCGAATTCCGATCAATGCGATCATCTTCGGTTTTTCCATCAAGGCCCGGACGACGGATTTCACCCTGGCGGCCGCTTCGGCTTCGAAGATTTTCTTTACAACCCTCCGGACCTTTTTCTTACTCGCCTTCTTATTGGCCGCGGCCAGCAGCTCGCCGGCCTCGTAGTGGGCCAACCGCTCGGAAAGTCTCTCCTCACGCCGTTCGGCGGCCCGCAGCTGCTCGAGGTATTTGTCGATCAGAGGAGGGATATCCGGGAATTCCGCTGAGAATTTTCGGGCCACTTCACCCAGAATACTGTAGTCCCTGCGGGCTGCCTGAGTCGCCCTTCCGCCGCAGAGAAATTCTACGCTCGTCATGCCCTTCCGCTTTTCCGCTTTGCGAATCAGCAGCGCGCCGACCGCGCCGGTGTGGGATACGTGAGTTCCCCCGCAAGCCGCAAGGTCAAACTCCTCAATTTCCAGGATGCGCAGGTCCCCCTCCCTTTTTACAGACTTGCGAAGTCCCAACTGTTGGGCGTCCTGCGGCGACCGAAAATCGACACGCACTGTACGATTTTCAAAGATGATTTGATTGGCTAGATTCTCGGCTGCTTCCAGTTGGCTCTCCCCTACCAGGTCGGATTCCAGATCGATGGTACAGGACTCGGGTCCCAGGTGGAAGGAGACCGTGGCGTAGCCGGCATGGCGGAGAAAGGCGGCGGAGAGAATATGCTGCCCCGTGTGCTGCTGCATATGGTCGAAACGGCGGCCCCAGTCGACCCGGCACTGGACCTCCCCTTCCGGCGGTGCACCGCCCATGCAGTGGGCGATCTGCTCGCCCTCGTCGAGTACGTCGATCAGGGGCGTTTCGCCGATCCACCCGCGGTCGGAGGGCTGCCCGCCCGATTCGGGGTAAAACGCCGTCCGGTCCAGGTAAACGGCAAGGCCATTTTTACGGGAAACGGTCTTTATCACCTGAGCCTTAAACTCTTTCAGGTAGGAATTGTAGTAGTACACTCTTTCTGTTTTCATGAGCGCGATGTTCGGACCTAACCCACTACCGCGTAGACACTTAATCTCTTCGTCCGAACCGGAAAAATCTTCATTCCACACTCCACGACCCGAACTGATCGAGATATTTATACCCGGAGCCGGTCAGAAAAACCACCACACTTTCATTTCGTTCCAAGAAATTTTTCTCCCGCAGGCGCTTGTAACCGGAATAGGCGGCAGCCGCCTCCGGGGCGACCAGAAACCCTTCGGTGAGATTTGCCTGAGGACTGTTTTCCGGCATGATGACGGAGGCTTGCAGACCGCATCGGGCCGTGTAGGCAGCCAGAGCACCGCCCGCATTCCCCCGCCGTGGCAAGAACCAAACGCTTGAGACCAAATTCAACAGCCATGAAGACGGCTACCGAGAAGCCTCGCGCTTTGAAGGTTCCCGTCGGGTTCAGGGACTCGTCCTTCAGATAAAGACGGGGAGCGCCCAGCTTTTCCCCCAGCCGAGTTGATGCGGGCAAGGGCGTGCCTCCCTCGCCAAGAGTGACAACGGAGGAGTCTTTACGGACCGGCAGCAACTCCCGGTAGCGCTAGAGTCCGGCGGGTCGGGAGGCAAACTCTTCCCGGAGGTCTTTCCCACGAAGCGTTGCACGGTCGTGGCGAACCAGCAAGGGGCCGCCGCAGGAACAAAGGCCGGGGGTTGGACTCGATCGCAACGCGGATCCCACAACGGGAGCATTCCAGATGGGTCGCGAAAGACATGACCGGCGAGTCTAGCAAGCCCCCTTTGCGCGGTCAACAAAGCAGGCTAGAATCTCTCGATGTCCATTCGACTGCTGGCCATCGACATCGACGGAACTCTGCTCGACAGCCGATGGGAACTTCCTCCCGCAAATTGCGACGCCTTGGCGGCCGCCGCCGAATTGCAGATAGAGATCGTGCTGGTGACCGGCCGCAGGCTCCATACGGCGCGGCCGATTGCCGCAAAACTCCCCTGCCCGGCAACCCTCATCACCACGAACGGAGCCTTGATTACTACGCCCGAGGGGGAAGAACCCTACCGAAATTTCCTTCCCCTGGAACAGGCGCAAGAGGTGTTGCGGGCAACTCGGGATTATCGCGGCTACGCGGTTGCGATCTTCCACCAAGAGGGCCGGGGCCAATTGCTGATGGAAGAAGGCGCGTTGTCGGAAGGACCGCTGAGGGGCTATTTGCAGCGCTACCCGCAGCAGCTTCGGCTGGTCGCCGCACTCGAAGAGGGTCTCGTAACCGACCCCATCCAAGTCTCCTTTGCCGGACCGGTCAAGCGGATGGAAGAGGCTTATGAGACGCTTTGCAACTCGCCGGTGGCGGCCGGAGTCCATCTGTCCAAGACGGACTACGCCGAGCGAGACCTGCTGCTGGTCGATGTCCTGAATCAGGGCTGCAATAAGGGGACGGCGCTCGCCTACTGGGCGAAGCGTCAAGGCGTCGCCGCTGAGGAGGTGATGGCCTTGGGAGACAATTACAACGATTACGAGATGCTCCGGTTCGCCGGACTGCCGGTGGTCATGGGAAACAGCCCGGGAAGATTGGCGGGAAACGGTTGGGCCGTGACTGCCGGCAGCGATGAAGCCGGGGTGGCGGCGGCAATTCGGAAATACGTCCTCGCCGAGTGAACGGTTGCCCTACGGAACGCCCCACGGGACGCCCTACAGAACGGTTGAGAAGGAAGTTTAGTTGCCTCTGGAGAGCAACTTCACCACTTCCTGGGGATTGACCCGCGCCCCGTACAAGCGGATACCCCAGTGAAGATGGGCTCCCGTCACCCGTCCCGTAGCCCCTACTTTTCCGATGATCGATTCCGCTTCGGCCATCTCCCCTTCTTTGACGTCGATCGAACTCAGGTGGGCATATAGGGTGTAGAGTCCCAAGCCGTGGTCGAGAATTACAAGGTTGCCGGAAAAAAATTGATTGTCCGCCAGGACCACACGCCCGCGTTGGGCCGCGTAAACAGGAGTACCCGTTACGGCGGGAAAGTCCTCCCCCGTATGGGGATTGCGGGGTTTCCCGTTAAAAACCCTCAGCTTCCCGAAAGAGCCGCTGCCTTTGACTTCCCCCAGCGGGGCTCGAAATTCGCCTTGCCAGAGTTGTTCGGGAGTGTCCGTATTCCACAATTTCCGTGTGCGCGCGACTTCTCGCCTATACCGAGCCAAATCTTTTTCGCTCAAATCCACAAATTTGTAATCAACGTTCAGATGCTGCACTTTGTATTGGCCCTTCTGAGGGGAGATCGTAGAATCGCAAGTCCAGTCCCTTCCTTCCCCCATGCTGACCTGAACGCGGAGAAGCGCAGGTTCAAGAGCCTGATTAAGATCAACCCCCAGCAGCGCCCGGTAGATATTCTCTTCTCCTTTCACCTTCCAGAAAAAAATGTCCCGTTTGCCCCAACGCCCGCTGAGTTCTGCGGCCGGTTGCGGCGAGCGCAATTCCGCCATAACGACTCCGCCCTGCATCGGCCCGGTGGAACTAATAAAAAATCCGATCCCCTCTCCGCAGACCGAGTTCGGCTCATGTGCCCATATCCCATCCGTGAAAGAAAGGACGACCGTGAAAAAAAGGAAGACAATGGCGAGGAATTTTGCAATCCGGAGCGGTGTTCTTCGGTTCAAACCCATCTTCTTTTGATCTACCTCCTGGAAATCTTGAACGGCCTGAAAATCTTGAATCACTCGGCGGCTTCCGCCGTTTCAGGGAGCCTCCTCAATCACGCGCGCGCCTTTCGGCGGCACGAAACGGAAGCGGGAGTCTGCAATCGGAATATTTTTCCGCAAGTGGGAGAATTGAAACTCCATGACGTGGCCTCCCGGAAAATGAAGGACGATTCGTCGAATGTCAAAGGCCGGGGTGACCTCCAAAAGGACTTGCCGGTAACCGGGCCGCTTGCCTTTCGGGATGCAGCGCAACAAGAAGTTTTCCGGGTCCAAGAGTTCTTCATCCTCCAGGAGCTCTACTTTGGCAAATATCCGATTCAGCTTCGGACGCCGGAGCAGAAGCTGGAAAGGAATACGGACGTCGCCACTTCGCTTCGCCGCTGACTTCGTCACCAGTCGCTCGGAAGGAACATAGAGGTACGTCCTCTTGTTGTCCACAATAAAATACTTTTCTTCCGGCTCCCGATATTCCCAGCGCATGCGGCCGCCCCGGGCCAGGTAGAGTTTCCCTTTTTCGACGCGAACACGGCCGCCACCCGCATTCAGTTTCTGTATAAATTGCGCCTTCAGGGTCCGCACGTCGGAGTAGCTGTTTTCGAGCCCCTTGATCAGCTCGCGGAGTGAAGGGCCCGGTTCCGCCTGCAAAAGGAACGGGAAGACAGCCAACCCGGCAAGGGAAAGGAGAACACGTCGTGCGGGCTGCCGGAGCCGGCCGTTTCGAATTTGTCGTCCTTGAGCCATTTCGCCCCTCTAACTCCCGGAGTTCGAATTTCGCTTGCGAAGCTTTTCCAGTTCTCTCTGCGCAATCAAGTTGGTGGGATCGCTCAGGAGAGATTGCTCGAAATGTTTCTGCGCCTCTTGCGGACGGTTCTGAGCGAGACGGATTTGGCCCAAACCGGCGTGCGCCCGGGGGTCTTCGGAGAAATAGACCAAAACTTGGTGGAAAAATTTCTCCGCCGCAGCCGTCCCACCGCGCTGGATATAAATTTCTCCGAGTCCGTCGAAGGGCTTTTCGGACCGCTCGCCCTCAATCGAGCGCCGAAACTGCTCCTCGGCTTCTTCCCATCTCTCCTGCTCCATGTAGAGTTTGCCGAGTTGGTCGCGGGCGCGCACCTTCAGCGGCGAGAGCGCGACGGTCGCCCGAAATTGCAGTTCCGCCTCCTCATAGCGTTCCAGTTCCACCAGTGCCTCAGCCATATTCAAATGCGCATCGGCAAAATACGGTTTCTTTTCCACCGAAGCGCGGAATTGTTCAAGAGCCTTCTCATACTTCTTTTGATGTTTGTAAATGAGTCCCAGGTTGTTCAAAAAAATGGCATGTATGGGAACCAACCGCACCGCGCCGCGGCACGGAATTCCCCTTTCGCCAACTCCGCTTTTTCCTGTTTCCAGTATACGGTTCCAAGATTGTTGTGGATATGGGGAGAATTCGGCGATCGAGCCAGGATTTTCGTGTAGAGGAGCACATCGTTGTTCCAATCCCGATTTCGTGTAACAGTCCGGACCGTGTAGAAGAGCAGGACCAGGGCCATGCTCCCGCCAACCGCCCATCGCCATGCGGGACCTCTTCTCCGACCCCAATCGAGCAGATGCACCATTCCGAGCCCCGCCAGCCAGCAGAATCCGACCGAAGGAAGATAGAGATAGCGTTCGGTAAAGACATTCGCCGCCAAGAGCTTTGCGTTTAAAACCGGCGCCAGCGTGACGAAGAACCAGACGATGGCAAAGGCTTGGAGCCTCGATTTCCGCCAGAAGTAGAGGAATCCGGCGCCCACCGCCAGCAACCAGAAAAGCCCCAGCAGAACCTCCGAATTCGTAATAGACGTGCTCTTCTCGAACACGTAGAAGGCAAGAAGCCTGAAAGGAAAGAAAAGCAGAGTGATGTATTGTCCCACCAAGGCGATGGCGGAGAGGATCACCTCTCCGAAAGTCATGGTTTTCATCTGCACCTGGGGCGCAAAGATGCCTAAAAAATTGACCCGAATGACAACGTATGCCGCCCCTGTCAGCCATAACAACCCGTACCGCCGGCCCTTTTCGCTCCAGGAAGTAAGTCCGCGATCCGAGCGAAAAAAATGCTCATAGGCGACGGCCAGCAACGGCAACATTAAAGCCTGCTCCTTCGAAAAAGCCCCGGCGTGTAGCAACCGACCATCCCCAATAGATACCGGTCTCGTTTTTTTGCGTCCGAGTCACCCAGACGGAGAAAAAATAGAAGGTCAGCAGGTAAAATAGCGCCAACTCCAGCTCCGTAACGGCCGCAATCCAGGCGACCGATTCGGTGTGAACCGGATGCAACGCAAAGAGGAAGCATGCACCGAGGGCCATATCGCGTCTTCCGAACAGCCGGAGCGTGACGAAGAACAAAGCAAGAAGAACTCCGAGGTGAACCAGAATGTTGAATAGGTGGAAACCGTACGCCAACTCACCATAAATTTGGTAGCAGAAAAAGTAGCCGAGAGTCATGATGGGCCGGAAATAGTTGGACTCTCCCTGCGCGCCGATGAAAGACCAAACGTTCGAAGTAAAGATCTCCGGCAGGTAACGGAAGCTGCGGAGGTACGGATTGCGAAGCACTTGGGAGTGATCGTCGTAGACGAAACCGTTCCAGAGCGTATTGGCATAAACGGCAAACCCGACCAAGCAGAGAATCATCAGCCAGGTTGTGTTCGACAGGCCGGCACGGCTGATTCCCTCAAGTTTCGTTTCCGCAGTGTGCGGTTCCGTGTTCATGGATTTCCTTGAGTCTTACTCCACTCCCCGCTCGCCAGGGCCCCGAATTGGTAAAGAGCGGTTACTCGGCATAGAACGACATCAATTCCTGGAAATGCCGGCGGACGGAAGGGGGAAAGGAGACCTTCTTCGTCTGCTGCAAAAGGGTTACGGCGTCGGCTTTTCGGTTCTGCAAAACCAAGATACGTGCCAGCCCCTCGACGGCCAACGGATGAGAGGGAAATCGCTGCAGGAGATTCAAGAAGACCGCTTCGGCTTGAGGGTAGTTTTTCTTTTTCTCATGCGCCATTCCCAGCATAAGCTGAGGGGCCGAAAAATATGGGTTTGTCTTCACCAATTCCTCCAGGAGCGCAATCGCTGGATCGTACTCTTCCAAGAAAAACCGGCAACCGGCAAAACGGTATTGGTCTTCGGCGTCGATTTTACCGTTTCCCAATTCACGATAGGCGGGCATGTCCTGGAGGGCGCTGGAAAACTGCCGGAGCCCCATCTTGACCCCAGTCAGTTGCCGCCAGTAGCGAAGTTCTCCGGAGCGCAGCCGGACGGCCCATACGGCAGCCGAGTAGGCGCTCTGATTGTCTCGGTTCGCGAGATGCCGTTGGCTGGCTAGGTATGCCGCCCGCGCCGCAACTTGCCGGCCGATTCCGTAGCCGCCCCAGAGCGCCGCGAAAAGAATCACTCCTACCCCCGCCCCACGCAAAACCCGCTTGGAAGAAGATAAAGGGGGATATAAAAAACGAAGCCCTCGAATCCCTTTCAGGGCCAGCAGGGTCATCACAATCAAAATCAGCGTTTTTAAACTTTGCAGCAGATAAAATGGGAGCAACTCGAACAATATCCTCCTTCGGCAAGCTGGACTCGACCGCAACGCTGGTCGCCGATTAACGGATCAAGGAAAGATCCACCGGGCTTTCGGGTAAAAGCACTACTTTCCCTCCCGGCTTGAGAACGTAGGGATAACCTGCGGGATCCTTTGGTTCGGCCTTCAAAAATCCTCTCCCGACCAGAGACCGCCAAGAACCGGAAAAGGTTCGGTACTTTTCGGCGTAAGCCTGAAGCCCCTGTTCCAACTCCTCGATCTGCTCGTCCGCCTTCAGGGCCAGCAGATGGTTCTCGGCATTGCTTCGAATCTGGCTGCTTTCCGCATTCTCATAAATTTGGGTCCATAAGAATTGCGAGGTGCGCCGGTTGCCTCCTTGGGCGTAAAGATCCGCCGCCATCACCTTCATCCAATCGTGAGCCTTCGGGTGCCGGCTTCCCGCTTCAAAAGCCTGCGCCGCCTTTGGGTAATCCTTTAAATCCCAATAGTAGATGAATCCGAGGTCCTGCCACAGACGCCAATAGTCCGGATTGGCGACGATCCCGCGCCGAATCAAATGGAACGCCTCCTCGGGTTGTCCCGGCCCCTCGGGCGGCTTCTGAGCAAGGAAAATGGCTCCGAAGCGGTAGGCAATTAATAAATTAGGATCAATCTCCGTCGTCATTTTGAGCAGAGGCGCCAGGAGAGAGAAATCTTCGCCTCCGCTGAGTTTCTTTTGGCCGTAGTACTGGACAGCGCGGGTCCAATAGATATTCGCCACCAATCCTTCAAAGCCGAAACAGAACTTGCGCAATACCCGCCCGGAGAGAAAATAAAGTTCCTCCTTACCGGATTCGACAGCCGGTTGCCGGTCGAGAAACTGCTGGAGCGTGACAACACCAAAGAGCGCGGCCAACAGCAATCCTACGCCGGTCAGGCGAACGCGCAGCCTGTGTCTTTCGATCTGCTTCAAGCCTTTCATCAGATAAATTCCCGTTCCTCGAAAATCAAAACCGACCCGGCCAGCAGAAGCGTGACGTACAGCAGCGTGTAAAGAGAATTGGCCAAAAACAGGTGGGCGGGAATCTCCAACCGATGCGCTACGGACGTAATGACGTTGAAGTTCGAAAAATTCGGCAGCACATAGTAGAGAGCCGTGGCGAGCCATTCCACGGCCTTGCTCCCGCTCTCTTCACCGAACCAGCGGATATTGCCGGAGACATTTCCGATGATGAAGATCAGAAAGGTAAAAAGAGACGAAAGGACCGGCGTCGAGATACAGGAGAAGAACAGGGCTACGGCCGTCACGATGCTTAGTTGAAGAAGGATAAAGTAGATGGCCTCCAAACCGAGAAGGTCATGCCGGGACAATTGTTTGTTGACGTAGAGCAGCGCCAGAAAATATTCCACCGTCATAATGGACGTATTGACCAAGAGCGTCGCCAGGAGGCCCAGGTATTTTCCCAGAATGAATTCGTAGCGGGCCACGGGCTTCGAGAGAATGTTGTACAGTGTTTTTTGCTCGATCTCCTTTGGAACCAATCCGATGCCGATGAAGATGGCCATGAAGAGGCCGAAAACGGAGATGGAGCTGAGGCCCAGCGTCACCATGATGGTGCTCTCGATACCGACGGAAATCGTGCCGAAAAGGACGGCGGCGCCGATCAGAAGAAGAGCGAACAGAATCAGGTTATACAGAACGCGGTCACGGACCGCTTCCCGAAACGTGTTTCTGGCAATGGCGAGAACTCTCATAGGGCCGGTTCACCCCCCTGGTGCTTCCTCGCCGGCAGAGGTTTCCGAGGTTGATACCTCTTCATCGACTGTTTTTTCATTGGGCGCCGGTTCTTTCCCATCTTCCTCCGGCGGTTTTTCCACGCTCGAGTTCTCCTCTTTCGGCGTGGTGACGCTTTCCATGAAATAGTCTTCCAGGGATTTCTTGATGGGATTCAGCGCCAGAATAGGAACCTGATGACGGCGGGCAAGGTCGATCACGGCCATGACATGCTCTTCATTGGAGACCCGGACCCAGACACGGTCTCCGGTCCGGGTCACCGCTCGGGTCAGTGCTTTCACGGCGTCCAGAACAACACCGCTGGGATTGTGCAGGGCAATTTCCGTCGACGCGGTTCCCATTCTCAAAATCTCATGGAGCTCCCCACAGCCCTTCAGTTGGCCATGATGAAGGATCGCCACGCGGTCACAGATCATTTCGGCGTCGGCAAGAATGTGGGTAGAGAGAAAGATGGTCTTCCCGTGCGCCTTGAGTTGAAGGATCAGATCGCGAATCTCACGGCGCCCGATGGGGTCCAAGCCGGAGAGAGGCTCATCCAGAAAAACGATCTCAGGATCGTTGATCAGGGCTTGGGCAATGCCGACGCGCTGCAACATTCCCTTGGAGAGCTTGCGCAGAGACTTTCTGCGCTCTGCGCCTAAGTTCACCTGATTCAGCAGGTTGCGGACACGCTTTTTTCTTTCCTCAGTCCGCACTCCGAAAAGTTGCCCGGCGTAATGGAGAAGTTCCTCTGCCGTCAGATAGTCGTAAAAATACGGATTTTCCGGCAGGTACCCGATTCGATGATGGACCGCAACGTCGCTGATCGGGCAGCCGAAGATCTGTGCCGAGCCGGCAGTGGGAAAAATCAAACGGAGAATCAACTTTTGCGTGGTGGTCTTGCCGGCCCCGTTCGGTCCCAACAGGCCGAAGATCTCCCCTTCCCGAATCTCCAGGTTCAGGCCGTCCAGGGCGCGGAAACGATGCCGCCTCCAAAAACCCGCTTTATAGTCCTTCGTAAGACCGGATATCTCAATTACAGCCATGCGGCGCCGACCGTGCCTCCTCAGCCGAAAATTTCACATTATAGATAAGAAGGAAGGCTTGTTTTGACAAGAGAAAAATAACTTTGTGGAATCGTAGCAACGGCAACGTCGATTCGGTTCTCTGCTTACTAGTCGAGAGGGGAATCGGTAGCGGATGCCGCGGCTCCTACATTTTGGCGAATCACTCCCGAGCCGTCAGTAAAAAAATACCGATTTCCGGACTGCCCCTCGGTCTCCGGGTTGGCGTTGAGTGCAAAATTGACGGGGCCGGTACTGGGACTTGTGGCTCCGGGAGTATAGGTAAACTCGTAGCCGCTCTTCACCCCATTCACCAAGACTTCATCGATCAAATCCGCGGCGGCCGAAGAGGTAGCGCCACCGGAAGGACCCAACTGGGTCAAACTGGTACTATAACCGTTGTAAATGGAATTATAGGTGATTTCGGCGCTGACGATGGTCCGGCAAGAGGCGATGGCCAAGGCCTCATTGGAAGCCATGCGGGACTGGAGAAATTTGGGGATGGCAATCGCGGCGATGATCAGAATGATGGCCACGACGATCAGCAGCTCGATCAGCGAGAACCCTTTTTCCGTTCTCATGGAAACTTTCCTCTACCATTGACCTAATTTCTCAAGCCTCAGCAGCCCCGGGCAATTGGTTCGCTTTCAGCCTTGAGTAAGGCGGGGCAGGAAGGGTGTTTATTTCCCTTCCTGCCCCCATGCCAAACTCTCTCTATACTAACTAACAGAGCGATTGTGCTTCGATTAGCCTGCCATCGGCGAAGAAGCTACCGTAGCTGTACCGGAGCTGTCCTGACGGATGACCCCGCTCTCGTTGGAGAAGTAGCCGTTCGTTCCCGTGGTTCCTATGGTAATAGGAGAAGCCGAGATTCCGTATTGGTTAATCCTGCCGTTCACTGCCGCGGCGGGAGTATAGGTAAAGTTATACCCGCTCTTGGAACCGGCAGCCAAAACGCTGTCGATCAAGCTAGCCGTGGCGGCCGTCGGATTGGTGCTGCCAGGACCCAAATTGAGCAAGGTAGAACTGTATCCGATGTTGTAGGTGGTTGCAAAGATGATTTCAGCCGAGTTAATAGTACGAATAGAGACTACGGCGGAAGCCCGGTTGGCCTGGATGCGCGACTGGAGCAAGTTCGGAATTGCGATGGCAGCAATAATCAAGATGATTGCAACTACGATCAGCAACTCGATCAGCGAGAAGCCTTTCTGATTTTTCATTCTTTCCTCCGTTCCTGGGTCTAGCCTCTTTAAGTACATCGGCAGAGAGTAATGCAGGATGAATGCCAAAACCCCTCTTTTAAAATTTCCCAAGCCGGACAATCTCATACACAAACAAGAAGTTAAAACCATTAAAGCATTCTTATTCCGGGCTTGTCGAGTGATTCCTGCTCAAATCCCAACTTCGTCATGTCGAGACGCAGGTTTTCTTTGTCGAGCAGCCGGAGCACGATCTTCTCCCTGTACATGGTGGGAAGGCAGGAGACACGGAAATCGAGCACTTTCTTTTTGGCGTTGTGCATAAATTTGATCATGATCCGGCCATCTTGCGGGAGCCGTTTTTCGGCAATGTCCAGTTTCGCCATGATCTTGACGCGGCTGATGAGCGCGTCCTTCATCTTGAGCGGAGCGTTCATAAAAGACTGCAACATGCCGTCGATCCGGAACCGAATCCGGTACTCCTTTTCGTACGGCTCCATATGAATATCGCTTGCGCCTCGCTTGAGCGATTCCACCAGGAGGTAGTTAATCAACTTGACGACGGGAGCATCTTCCGCCGCTGCCGAGAGCTGGCCGTCGCTCAGCTCTTCGGCTTCCTCTTCCAACTCAAGGGTTTCGCTATCTTCATCGGAGAAGTTTACGATTTCATCGATGATCTCCATCGCCTCTTCGCTCTCGGCAGCCCCGTAGTATTTTTCGATGGCCTCGAGTATAGACTTTTCCGAGGCGACCACCGGCTCGATGTTGAAGCCGGTCATGAACTTGATGTCGTCCAGTGCGAATACGTTGGTCGGATCTACCATCACCACGGTCAGCGACGAGCCCACGCGCCTCAACGGCAGGATCTGATACTTCGACGCCGTTTCCTGAGGTATCAGCTTGACCACAGCGGCATCGACATCGAAAAAGCTCAGGTTGATGGAAGGAACCCCGTACTGGCGGGAAAGAATCGCGGTGATCTCCTCATCGGAAATGAAACCGAGATCGACAAGAACTTTCCCCAGGCGGCCTCCCCCCTGCGCCTGTTTATCCAGGGCTTGGTCTAACTGCCCCTGAGAAATCAGGTTTTCTTTGATTAAAATTTCACCTAGCTTGCCGGACACTGAACTTTTTGGACCTCCGTAGCAGGCTTACAGGAATCAAGCCCACGAATCTTTCGTCCCATAAAATACCGACGAACGATCAGGCTTATTTGAGCGGGAACTGAGCGAACAACCGCAAGGTTCCTTGCACCGGCCCTCTGTTTCCGGCAGGCACAAAGCCCCCCGTTCATCCCGCTCGTACTGCCGTTTGTTTCATCGGCATGTTCCCGAAAAATCTTGAGGGCAAGCTTTCCGACCGGAATCTCAGCCGCCGAACCCTACGGGTTACTCCCCCTAGGCCTTTATTCATCGCAATCTAAATGCCATCGAACCCGAAAACCGACCTTGCCTTGACTTCCCACCTGCCGCATAGTAATTTTTCGACATAAGAAGATGATTTCATGAGCAAGAAAGCGGAAAAATTTCAGCCCCCTCTGTGGAAGTATTACCGTCGAGTGTTCCACCTCCTCGGCCCCCAGCATTGGTGGCCCGCCAAGACCCGGTTGGAGGTTGTTTTGGGCGCCGTTTTGACGCAAAACACCGGTTGGCAAAACGCTGCAACGGCTCTTCGGGAACTTCGAAGAAAGGGGTGGCATCGGCTTGCCGCTCTTCGAAAAGCGCCCGGAAAAGAGTTGGCCCGGGCGATTCGGCCGGCCGGTTTCTACCGTCAAAAAGCGCTGACCATACGGAATTTTCTAAACTTTCTTCACTCGAATTGCGGAGGGTCTCTGAACCGCATGTTCCGGAGGCCGACGGCCGAATTGAGGAAGCAATTGTTGAGCGTTCGGGGTCTTGGGCCTGAGACGGTCGATTCAATTCTCGTTTACGCGGGCCGCCGACCTTCCTTTATCGTCGACGCCTATACGCGGCGGGTCCTGGAGCGCCATCACCTGATCGAGCCCCGCACCGGCTACGATCAAATTCAGGCCCTGTTCCACGGCTCTCTGCCCCCGGACGCGCAACTCTTCAACGAGTACCATGCGCTGATTGTTGAAATCGGCAAGCGCTATTGCAGGCGGTCGAATCCAGACTGCAGCTCTTGCCCGTTGGAACCGTTTCTTCCTCCGCAAGAGATGTCGGAGGGACGTTCTTTGGAAGTCCTAAGTCACGGTGCATCCTCGACTGAAAGTCGGACGGAAGGTCGACGGTGGAACCGAACATGACGAAAAAAAAAAGAGCCAAAAGACATTATCCCATTTTCTTGTTAATCCTGGTTCCTGTGCTGTTTTTTGTCGGCTGGAGCCAAGCGTCGCTGGACCTCTCCTTTCTTCAGCCACGCACACCGCCTCAAACAATTATTCTGATCTCTCTGTCGGTTCTCGTCTTTGTAACCTTCATCGTTTTTAGTCTGATCCTTTCGCGCAGCCTGTTGCGGCTCTACGTGGAACGGCGGAGCCGTCGCCCCGGATCGAAGTTCAAAACCCAATTGGTGGGAGCGGTTCTGGTTCTCTCCATGCTGCCGGTCATCTTCCTGTTCTTCCTCGCGTATGGATTGATGAACCGGAGCCTCGATAAATGGTTCCGGATTCCTTTCGATCAAGTCCGCCAGAATGCGTACTTGATTCAGGATCAACTCCACCGGACCACGGAAAAAGAGACCCTTCGCACCGCTGAGCACCTCGCCGACGAAGATCAACTTCAAACCGTGCTGATGGGGGATCGTAGGGCGGAATTACAATATCTACTCAGCCACTGGCTGACAAAATACGAATTGGAGCGCATGGCCTGCTTCTCTTCCCAAGGACAGCTTCTGGCAAGCGCCTCCAAAAACGGCACGCAAGCAGAAAAAATCTCCTCCGTTTTCTCCGCCGCTGATCTGGAGGTTCTGGCTCCATTCGGAATCCGTGTGCGGACAAGCGAACAGGGTTCGCGGACCTATTGGTCTGCGGCGCAGATCCTTGGTCCGGGAGACTTCAAAATCGGCACTCTGGTCGTCGCCAAGACGCTTCCCTTCCTGGTAAATCAGGCAAGACGTGAGATTCAAAAAGAAGTACAACACTACGAAGCTCTGAACCAGGAACATATCTATGTTCGCCGCGTCTATCTGTGGGTGCTTTCCTTGATCACGCTTCTGTTGTTGTTTGCCGCCATCTGGGGCGCCCTGTTTCTCTCCCATCAGATCACCGTACCGATTCAGGCGCTGGCGGAAGCCACCCAGGAGGTCTCCCGCGGAAATCTCGGGCACCAAGTGGAGACGCCGGCCGGAGAAGAACTGGCGGCGTTGATCCGCTCCTTCAATGCCATGACTCGGCAGCTATTGGAAAACCGCCGCGTCATCGAACAATCGACGGAGGAGCTTCGGCATGCCAATCGCGAACTCGAAGAGCAGAGCCGCTATCGGCAAGTTGTCCTGCGCAATATTCCCGCCGGGGTGATTGCGCTGGACCAGAAAGCCCAGGTGAGGGAGGTGAACGGCGCCATGGAGAGGATGGTGGGGACCGCCGGGCGGCGGCCATCCACCTCGCTGGAGTTCTTGTTCGGTCGGGAGCAAGCCGGCGAAATCATCCACCTCCTGCGCCGTGCCGACCGCCAGGGTGTGGTCATGCGTCAGACGGAGCTTGAACTGCCGGGCGGAAAAATCCCCGTAGCGTTGACCGCCTCGACGATTCAGGCCACCCATCGGGACCTGGGATACGTTCTGGTTGTGGAAGACTTGACGGAACTCGTCAAGGTGCAGAAGGCCACCGCCTGGCGTGAAATTGCGCAGCGTATCGCCCATGAAATTAAAAATCCCCTGACCCCGATCCGGCTTTCGGCGGAGAGAATTCAACGGCTCCTGGAGCGGACCCAAGAAGGAAATCTGCCGCCTCGCGTGGCCGCTTCCTTGAAGGATTGTGGTGCGTTGATCCTCCAGGAGACGGTCACCTTACAATCTTTGGTGGACGAATTTTCACGATTTGCGCGCCTGCCGGCGGCCAAACCTGTCCCTTCGAATTTCAATTCTCTCGTGCAAAGCGGGCTGGCTGTTTTCGACGGGCGGCTCGAAGGCATCCGAATTCATACCGATTTCAGTCCCGACCTGCCGATCGTTTGGGTGGACCCGGACCAGATCAAAAGATTGCTGATCAATCTGGTCGATAATGCGGCAGAGGCGCTTTCCGACGCGCTGGTAAAGGAGATCGGGGTGAAGACGGCACTCGACACCGAAAGAGACGTGGTGGAACTGATCGTGGCCGACACCGGGCCGGGCGTCACGCTTCCGGTCAAGGAACGGCTTTTCCTGCCCTATTTTTCCACCAAGCGGCGCGGCACGGGATTGGGATTGTCGATCGTGAGCCGTATCGTGACTGATCATAACGGCAGTGTTCGCGTAGAAGAAAACCGGCCGACCGGCACGAAGTTTATCATTGAAATTCCGCTCGACCACAAACGAGCGGCAAGGGCCCAATCCGCGATGGAAGCCGCATCCGGCCCGCGACGAAACCTCACCGCCTGATTTCATAATGCGGTCCGGCGAATCATTGCGGAAGGAAGCAGATCCAATGTCCCAAGGCTCCATTCTTGTTGTGGACGACGAACTCGGGATCCGCCAATCTCTCCGAAGTATTCTGGAGGATGAGGATTTCACCGTCGATGCCGTCCCCAGCGGCGAGGCTTGCCTGGAAGCGCTTCGCAAGAAACCTTACCAGGTCGTGCTTCTGGACGTGTGGCTGCCCGGCCTCGACGGCATGGAGGTCTTGGAGCGCATCCGCGATTTCGCTTCTCCTCCTGCCGTCATCATGATTACCGGGCACGGGAAAATTGAAATGGCCGTCCGGGCCACGAAACTCGGCGCTTACGATTTTATTGAAAAACCGCTCTCACTGGAGAGAACCTTGCTCACGGTTCAGCACGCTCTCTCCGAGCAGGAACTCCAGAACCAAAACCAACGGTTTCGGGAAGAACTTCATGCCCAACACCGAATCATCGGCGACAGCATTCTCCTGAAAGCTCTTCGCCAGCAGATTGAGCTGGCGGGTCCTACGAACGGACGCGTGCTGATTTATGGCGAGAGTGGGACGGGAAAGGAATTGGTGGCGCATGCGTTGCATGAAACCAGCCGGCGCGCCGAGAAACCCTTTGTCGAGGTCAATTGCGCCGCGATTCCCGAAGAGCTGATCGAAAGTGAACTCTTCGGACACATGAAGGGTTCCTTTACGGGCGCCATCGAGGATAAAGCCGGAAAATTTTGGCAGGCGCATGGCGGCACGCTCTTCCTGGACGAAATCGGCGATATGAGCCTGAAGACCCAGGCCAAGGTGCTGCGTGTCCTTGAGGAGCAGCGTTTCTCTCCCGTGGGGTCCTCGGGAATCCTGCATGTAGACGTCCGCGTCATTACCGCCACGAACAAGCACCTGCATGAGGAGATTCAGAAGGGAAATTTCCGTGAGGACCTTTTTTACCGCCTCAACGTCATTCCCTTTTACCTTCCGGCGCTCCGCGAGCATTCAGAAGACATTCCGAAATTGGCCGATTTTTTTCTTTCCCATTTCGCCCAAGCCTACGGCCGCAAAGCGAAGCGCTTTTCCGAATCCGCCCGGACGGCGCTCTGCCGCTATCGCTGGGGGGGGAATGTCCGCGAGCTGAAGAATCTGGTGGAACGTTTGGTAATTCTGGTTCCGGGCGAAAAGATCGACCGGCGTCACCTGCCGAGCAACTTTCTCCACGAGCCGCACCGCTCGCACCGCCCCCACTCCGATTTCGCCAGTCTCCGTCACGTCCGACAGTCTTCCGAACGCGACTATATTCTTCGCAAGCTGGAGGAGTTCCAGGGGAACGTCAGCCGAACGGCCGAATTTCTGGGATTGAACCGGAGCCACTTCTACCGTAAGATGAAATCGTTGGGTCTCTCGCAGAAGGAAGCTCAGGCGCGAGCTTCGGTGGAAGCCCTCAGCGGGCAGAGACCCACGTCGATTACGTAAATTTCTGATAGTCCAGAGAATCGATCAAGCGGGTATCGTCTCGCCAGCGGGGCGCGACTTTGACGAAAAGTTCCAGATAAACTTTCTGCCCGAACCGCTTCTCCAACTCCAAGCGCGCCGCCGTACCGACACTCTTGACCCGTTCCCCTTTCTCGCCGATGACAATGGCCTTCTGGGAAGCCCTCTCCACTAAAATAGTGGCGTGGATGCGCGTCAACCTTTCCGTTTCCTCGAAACTCTCCACCAGAATCGCCGTCACGTAGGGCAGCTCCTTCCGCGTCGCCTGAATCAGCTTTTCTCGGACAATCTCGGCGGCCAGGAAACGCTCCGGTTGGTCCGTGCACATGTCCGGCGGGAAGTACTGCGGTCCTTGCGGCAGCACGGCGGAGGCGGCCCTCAGCAGCTCGGAGAGACCTTCCCGTTGCAGCGCCGAAATCGGAAACACCTCATCGAACTCGTACGCCTTCGTGTAGCGGGAGATCAAGGGAAGCAGCTTGGGTTTACGGACCAGGTCAATCTTGTTGAGGAGAAGAAATCGCTTCCCTCGGTAGGGTTTGAGTAATTCCAAAACGAATTGATCTCCCTGCCCGAAAGGTTCGGTGGCATCCACCATCAAAAGTAGCAAGTCCATCTCCCGTAGGGCTCCATGGACGTGCGTCATCATCTGACGATTGAGTTCCGAGAACGGTTTGTGAATCCCCGGCGTATCCATCAGCACCAATTGAGCGTGCGGCTGATGAACGATACCCAGAATTCGATTCCGGGTGGTTTGAGGTTTATCGGTGACGATGGCGATCTTGCTTCCCACCAGCGTATTCAGGAGAGTGCTTTTCCCGGCATTCGGCCGGCCTACCAAGGCGACGAAACCGGAGCGGAACACGGCGGGGTTATGGGGCATGGGACGTTTTCGGGGAGGATTCGACGGCGGAGAGGGGCGCGACCACGCGGACCCGCAGGACGGTTCGAGCGTTGGACTCCAGCACCTCGAAGCGGAGCCCCCCTTTCTCGACCTGCTCGCCCATCGAGGGGACACGGCCTAGCACGGAGACAATCAATCCGGAAACCGTGGTGTAATCCTTCCCTTCGACCGGCGCGCGGAGCAGGTCCGCCAATTGCGAGACCTCGGTATGGCCGGCGACCAAAAAGGTGTTTTTCGATTCCCGGCGGATGTCATCCTCGTGCGGCTCGACTTCGTCGCGAATCTCACCGACGATCTCTTCAATCAAATCTTCGATCGTAACCAACCCGCCCACGGCACCGTACTCGTCGATCACAACCGCCATCTGCAGGGTCTCCTGCTGCAACTCCTTCAATAGCCCGGAAACCTTTTTCGTTTCCGGGACGTAGCGGACAGGAGAGATTAAGGACTTCAGCGTGGCTTTCTCCTCTTCCTCCGGGGTCATCTCCAACAGATCACCGACACTCGCAACCCCCAGCACGTGGTCCATATCATCCGCGTAAACCACAATACGCCGGTGCTTCTTTTTTCCGAACAGACTGCGCAACTCTTTGACCGAGGAGCGAAAATCAAGAGCGGCGATTTCATGCCGCGGCGTCATCACCTCACGCACCGTCTTGTCGCCGAATTCGACGACCGACTGAATCATCTCCCGGTCGCTTTCCTCGATCAGGCCTTCTTCCTGCCCGGCTTCGATCAAGTCCTGAATCGCTTCCTGTTGTTGCGCCGCTTCCGGCTCGGGGTCGATCGGCTTGATCAAGGAACGCAACGTGGAGGAGATCCACAAGGGAAACGTCAGCGGCATGATGAGCCAATGGACCGTCGTAACGGCCGGTCCCCACTCCCGGATCGTCGCCTCCGGGTCTTTCCGCCGCGCCACCCAAAGCGACGGGACCAGTTGGTCGAAGATGGCCAGGATCACGCCGAGACCGACAAAGGCCTGCACCAGCGCTTCGGTGGTGGAGGGCGCTTCCCCCAGGCGGTAGGCGGAAAGGCAGAGTCCCAACAGCCCCACCAGCACGGTGTGGAAGGCGATGAGCGAGACGGTGGCACGCTCTCGGTCAAGTTTAATACGGCCGAGTTTCCCCCCGTTTCGCTCGCCTCCGTTTCGCTCGGTAAAGATTCCGCGGGCAGCGACGCGCCTCAACTGGCGCAGCGATACCCGGACGTACGACGTCATGCAAATTACCGCCACCAGAACTCCGCAGATCAAGGCCCAGATCAAGTTCCTACCCTCCGGCCGGCGCGCCGCTTCTGCCGCGGCTTTTTCGGCGCCCTATTCGGTGCCGCCTCGCCGAGCCCCAACCGCTCCCGCAGCGCGTGCTCCTTGCGGACCATCTCTCCCTGATCCCTTTCATGATCCATCCCGAGAAGATGAAGCAGACCGTGCAACATAAGAAAGCAGAGTTCCTTTTGTGTGCTGTGACGCTCCTGCCGGGCTTGCCGCCGCGCCGTTTCGACCGAGATCAAAATGTCGCCCAGGTATTCCGGGCCGATTTCCTGCTCCGGCCAGCTCTTCTTGCCGCCGCGCCCATCCGCCTCCGCCCGCCATGCGAACGAAAGTACGTCGGTCGCGCGGTCCTGTCCCCGAGTACGGAGGTTGTGCTTCCGAATCTCCCGATCGCGGACGAAACATACGCTGAATTCCCGTTTCCCGAGCCGCAGTGCCCGCCGCGCCCGTTCCGAAAATTCCTCGAGCCGGCGGAGGCTGATGCGTACCTGAGTTTGTTGATTTACGAGCGTGACCATCATTTCGGCCCGCCTCGGCATTTTGAAAAACACCGGAGGCGCTAGGCTTTCTTCCTTACACCTTCCGTAATGCGATTTTGATTGAACTCTTCATAGGCCCGGACAATCTGCTGCACCAGGTTGTGCCGTACCACATCCTTTTCGTTGAAGTGGACAAAAGCGATCCCCTTCACCTTCGCCACGATGTCCAGCGTCTCCACCAGCCCGGACCGCCGTCCCTCCGGCAGGTCGATCTGCGTCACGTCGCCGGTAATCACGGCCTTGGAGTTGAACCCCAGCCGGGTCAAAAACATCTTCATCTGTTCGCTGGTGGTGTTCTGCGCCTCATCCAGAATGACAAAGGCGCCGTTCAACGTCCGGCCGCGCATGAACGCGAGCGGGGCGATTTCTATAATTCCCTTCTCGATGTAGCGCTCGACTCGGTCCGGGTCCAGCACGTCATACAGGGCGTCGTAGAGAGGCCGCAGATAGGGGTCAATCTTCTGCTGCAGGGTGCCGGGCAGAAAACCGAGCCGCTCGCCGGCTTCGACCGCCGGCCGGGCCAAAATGATGCGGCTCACTTCTTTCGAGAGAAGAGATTCGACGGCCGTGGCCACGGCCAGGTAGGTCTTGCCTGTGCCGGAGGGGCCGATGCCGAAGACCATGTCATGTTCGGCGATTGCCGCCAGGTAATGCCGCTGGTTGACGCTCTTCGGCATGACGTGCTTCTTGCCGTGCACGGCCGCGCGCCGCGGTGAGCAGTAGTCGAGCAGGGAAGCCTTTGGGTCCTCTTTCAAAACGCGCAGGAAGGACTGCACGTCGCCGGAATGAAGCTTCGCGCCCCGGAGGCTCAATTCTTCAAATTCCTCGATGAAACGTTTTGCCGGTTCCACCCCGTCGGGCTCGCCTTCAACTTCCAAAGCATCCTCTGTCAAATGAATCGACACTTTCAGAACCTTCTCCAGGAGCTTTACGTTTTCATCGAGCGGGCCGACCAGCGCCGTTACGCCTTGGCCGAGCTTTACACGGGCTTTCATCAAATTGCGTCTGTCTTCCCCCTATCGAATGGATAATTTTGGATTCGACAATCAATAAGCAACAAGGGTCTACACGGGAGCGGCGACCCTCTCGTGGGGTAATTTAAGTGTTTGGGGTGGGAACATGGTTCTCCGTAACTAAGCTATATCCGCTCCGAGTAAAAGTCAACGGGGTGGGGAAAATGCGGGTTGTGAAAAGACCGGGTCCGTCCTATATAATGAAAATCTTCAGTCTGCGGAACTGTGCGGCCCCGATTCTGCAAAAGGCGGCCGGACAGAATGAGGCCGACCAATGGCGAATCCGGAAGCGGAAGATCAGTACTACCTGGGCATCGACAAATTCGGAGAGGACAAGCTAGACGAAGCCATCTCCCACTACCTAAAGGCGATGGAACTTGACCCCTCCTTCACCGACGCTCTCCATGGCCTCACCCGCACCTATTTTCAAAAAGGCGACCTGGAGCAGGCGGTCGTATACGCCAAGAAGATTTCCGAGCTTGACCCCGAAGATATACTGGCCCACACGAACCTCTCCATCTACTACCAAGAGCAAGGAAAGATTGAGGAAGCCGAAAAGGAGGCCAATAAAGCCCGGGTTCTAGGCTGGAAGCAGCAGTTGAAAGATGGGAAAGGTTGAACGGACCCGCTGCTGAAATTCCGATGAAGAAGGAAGCCTAATCAAACTGTTCGGCCAGAGTCTTAAAAAAGTTGTTCAGAACCATTCTGGCCGCTCCCTGCACCAAGCGCTGGCCGACGCTGGCGATCAACCCGCCGACTTGAATCGTTCCTCGATAGGCAATCGTCGTTTCTCCGGCCTGTTCGGAAAGCTCAATGGTTCCCTCGCCCTTGAGAAATCCCGGATTCCCTTTCCCCTCGACCGTCATGCGGTATCTCTCCGGGGGAACTTTGTCGTGGATGGCAACCCTGCCTTGGTAGTGTCCCTTGACGGCGGCAATCCCTAACCTCAAGCGGGCTGCGTAGGCGTCCGTACCTGAAGGCGTCAACTCTTCGCATCCGGGAAGGCACTGGGCCAGCACCTGAGGGTCCTGGAGAGCATTCCATACCGCTTGGCGAGAGGCCGTAATCTTAAAGTTTCCTTCTACATTCATGCATGTTTAAGAGTAAACTTCCCCGCTGATTTTGCGGCCTTCGGCGGAGAAGCTAATATTAAAATGCAGTGCGCGGGTTACTTTTTACCCGCCGCCCCGGCCGCCGCCCGGCTGAGGGCTCGAGCCGTCTGAACCCGGGTGAGATGCGCCCGGTAGTCCTCCGAGGCGTAGAGGTCCGATTGGACATCCACCCCGTCCGCCACCGACTGCGCCGCCGCCTTGACGTTCTCCTTCGTCGGAGCCTTTCCCCGTAAGGCCGCTTCCACCTTCCCCGCCCGGTAAGGCTTGGCGGCAGTGCCGGTGACGCCGACGGTCACTCCGGCGCAGTTCCCCTTCGCATCCAAAGAGAGCCGCACGGCCACCCCCACGACGGCGAATCCGGAAGCCGGATGGCGGATTTTCAAGTAAGCATCTCCGGTACGTTCGCCAAGGGGGGCGACGCGAATCTCCGTCAGAATTTCGTTGGCGTGAAGCGACGTGGTCAGCATATCCACAAAAAAATCCTTCGCCGCCAGGGACCGCTCTCCGCCTTGGCTCAATGCCTTCAACTCCGCGTCCAGAGCCAGAATCGTAGCCGTCCAATCGGCGGCCGGGTCGGCATGGACTAGGCTGCCGCCGATGGTTCCCTTGTTCCGCACCTGCACGTCACCGATTTCGCCGGCTGTTTCTACCAAAAGCGGGCATTTCGCTTTCAACAGGTCGGAGGACTCCAATTGGTAGTGCGTCGCCATGGCGCCGATGGCGATCTTACCGTCCGATTCATGAATCGAGTCGAGCCCGGAAACCCGTCCCAGGTCGATCACATGCTTCGGGGCCGCCAGCCGCAGCTTCATCAGCGGCAGCAAGCTGTGCCCGCCGGCGAGAATCTTGCCGTCTTCTCCGTGCTCCTCCAGCAGAGCTACGGCCTCGGCCACAGAACTCGGGGCGTAATATTCAAACGGTTCGGGAATCATGAGGTCCTCCTCTCCTGTATAAGACGCCAAATCTTCTCCGGTTTGAGCGGCATATCGACGTGGGTAACGCCGAACGGTTGCAGCGCGTCGACCACCGCATTCACCACCGCCGGCGTTGAGCCGATCGTGCCCGCTTCTCCAACGCCTTTGACGCCCAACGGATTCACCTCGGTCGGCGTCTCCGTGCGATCCAACTTGAACATCGGAAACCCGGTGGCGCGCGGAATGGCGTAGTCCATTAATTCGCCGGTGATAAGCTGCCCGTTCTCGTCATAGACGTGCTCCTCCCACAGAACCTGTCCCACGCCCTGGGCGATGCCGCCGTACACCTGCCCTTCCACCAGCATCGGATTGATGACGCGCCCGCAGTCGTCCACCGCCGTATAGCCCGTGAGTTTCACCTGACCGGTTTCAGGGTCCACTTCGACTTCCGCCACGTGCGCGCCGAAGGGAAATGTGAAGTTCGAAGGTTCAAAGACATGGCTCGCTTCAAGCCCCGGATCGACGCCCGGCGGGAGTTGCTTGGCGAAATAGGCCTCGCTCACAACATCCGTGAAACCGATGGATTTCTTCGCGCTTCTCTTCGAGCGGATCTTATAGTTTTCAAAGATCAAGTCCTTGGCCAAAACTTTCAGTTTGTGTCCGGCGATCTTCGCCATCTTGGCCTTCAACTTTTCGACGGCATAGTAGACGGCGGTTCCCCCTACCGCCGTACCGCGGCTTCCGAACGTGCCGATGCCGTACTGTACCGCGCCCGTGTCGCCGTGCACCACCGTGACGTCTTCCATGCTCACACCTAATTCCTGGGCGACGATTTGCGCGAATGATGTCTCCTGTCCCTGGCCGTGCGGCGAGACGCCCGTCATCACGGTGATCTTTCCCGTCGGCTCCACCCGCACCGCGCCGCTCTCCCATCCGCCGGCCGCCATGCGGCTCGAAGGCCCCATGGCGCAAATCTCCACGTAGGTGGAGAGCCCGATACCGATGTAGCAGCCTTTTTTTCTTAACTGCTCCTGCTTTTTTCGCAGCTTGGCGTAACCGACGTGATCGAGAACTTTCTTGAGCGACGCTTGATAGTTCGCGCTGTCGTAGGTGACGCCCGTCACCAGCGTCAGCGGAAAATCCTTCGGTTGGGGGAAGTTCTTCCGGCGAACAGCGGCCGGGTCCTTCCCCAGTTTTTGCGCGACCATGTCCACAACGCGCTCTATAATGTAGGTCGCCTCCGGCCGCCCGGCGCCCCGATAAGCATCCGTCGCCATCTTATTGGTGAAGACGCCGGTAAGATTGAATTCCAGGGTGCGGATGTTGTAACAGCCCAGGATCATCAGGCCGGTAAGGGTGGGAATCAGGGGCGTCAGCAATTGGAAGTACGCGCCGAGGTCGGCGACTGCATTGCATTTCAGTCCCACGATCTTCCCATCCTTCTGCGCGAAGACTTCGATGTCGCTGATTAAGTCGCGCCCGTGAATCGTCGCCTGCATGTTTTCGCGGCGCGATTCGATCCACTTGACCGGGCTGCACAGTTTCCGAGCCATATAGCCGACCAAGCCCTCTTCGGCATAAACGTTCAACTTGCTGCCGAAGCCGCCGCCGACCTCCGGCGCGACAAGCCGAACGCGCGTTTCGTCCATGCCCAGCATCAGGGAGATCTGCGTCTTGGCGAGGTGCGGAATCTGCGTCGAGGTCCAGAGGGAAAGTTGATCCTCCCCCGGTTTGTAATCGGCCAGGACGCCGCGCGGTTCGATCGCTACAGGAGCGAGCCGCTGATTGACGATCCGTTGCTGAATGACGAGCAGCGATTTCCGGTTCTTCTCAAGCTTCTTCCAATTGCCCTCCTTCGTCTCGGTTCGGAACGCGACGTTGTTCTTAAACTTTTCGTGGATGGGCTTCGCGCCTTTCGCGATCGCCTTCTCCGGGTCCACAACTGCAGGGAGCGGATCGTAGTCGACTTCAATCCGGTCGGCCGCGTCGCGCGCCTTGTAGCGGTCCGGGGCCACCACCAAGGCCACCGGCTCGCCCACATAGCGAACCCGTCCAATCGCCAAACAGGGATGCGCAGGAACCTTCAGGTCGGGAAGTTCACTGGCGGAGGGTACGCCTCCGATCTTCCTCTGCAGGTCCTCGCCGGTAAGAACGTCCACCACGCCGGGCGAGCGGCGAGCGGCATCCGTGTCGATCGAAAGAATCTTCGCGTGTCCGTAAGGGCTGCGCAGAAAGGCCAGATGGAGAGTGTCGGGCAGGCGGATGTCGTCCACATAGTGGGCCAACCCTTGAATCAGACGCGGGTCTTCCTTCCGTTTGATCCGCGCGCCGACCCATTGCGTCCCCTTCTTTTTTGTCTTCTTTTTCGATTTCGTCGCCATGAAGCTTCTCCCTTATCACTACGCGGCCCTTGTCACCGGCCCTCATCATCCGTAAGCGCGTTATCCCTTTTTCGAATGGGCTGCGGCCCACTGGACGGCCTTCACGATGTTCTGATAGCCGGTGCACCGGCAAAGGTTTCCTTCGATGCTCTTGCGAATCTCTTCTTCGCTGGGACGCGGGTTCCGCTCGAGCAGTTGATAAGCCGCGATGATCATCCCCGGCGTGCAGAATCCGCACTGCAACCCGTGCTCTTCCCAAAAGCCTTGCTGGACGGGATGGAGCTTGCCGTTCGTGGCCAAGCCCTCAACAGTGAGGACCTCGACCCCGTCGGCCTGCACGGCCAGCATGGTGCAAGCCTTCACCGCCTGCCCGTTCACCAGCACCGTACAGGCGCCGCACAAGCTGGTTTCGCAGCCGATGTGCGTTCCCGTCAGCTTGGCGTGGTCGCGGATAAAGTGTGCCAGTAGGACGCGCGGCTCCACATCCTGTTCATAGGACTTTCCGTTGATCTGCATCTTTATTTTCACGGCGGAACACTCCTCGCTGATAACTCGCGTAACCAGTTGATTATTCGGTGGTTAGGCGAAGAAAGCTGGCCGCCTGCTCCTGCGGTCTGGAGCCGGCTGCGTACCTTGTAATGTGGAGAACGATAGTTTTTCGACAGTCTAGATATACGTCGGCCCGCACCGAATGTCAACCCCCATCCGCGCACAGCGAAATTCTTTTTCAAATCGACGTCGACGTATGCAGGAGGTGGGTTGGTAGCGCGGAACCCCTCCTACACCATTTCGGCTTCGAAGGGCATGCCGTCCAGAGCTCCTAGAGCGTCGAACGGCGGATTTTGCGCTGCCGGCGAAAGTCGGATTTGCATGTTAGCCTGTGGTTGGAATAAGGGATTGTAGAAGACCGGCGACTTCGGACTCCACGATGTCTCGCACTTCGCGGAAGCGATCAAGGCCCTCCCCGTAGGGGTCGGGGATCTCCCACTCCACGGTCCTGCCCCGGAAGCCGGGAAAGGTGGGGCACGCCACTTCGCAACCCATGGTTACGATCACGTCCATCTCCTTGAGCGGGATGTCTTCAAGACCCTTCGAGTAGTGCCCTTCAAGCGAGATTCCTTTTTCCGCCAGCACCGCTTCCGTCCCCTCGGCGATGCGGCCCAGCGGCGCCGAGCCGGCGCTCCAGGCCCGGACCTTTCCGTTCCCCTGGTGGTGGGCCAAGGCCTCGGCCAACTGGCTGCGGCAGGCGTTGCCGATGCAGACAAACAATACGTTCTGTTTCGCCGCCTTACTTTTCTCGTCCATTGCCGCCGGTCACCTTTTCGACAAAGTATTCGTGAACCGTCATATCATCACTCAACTCCGGGTGAAACGTCGCACAGAGACAGTTGCCTTCTTCGACCAGAACCGGCAGCCCGTCGCATTCACCCAGTACGCGGGCTTCCGGCCCCACCCGCCGGATGATGGGCGCACGGATGAAGACCATCTCCATCGGCTCAGTGGAAAGCGCAGGACACTGCCCCCAGCGCACCGAGCTGTCAATCTGGCGGCCGTAGGCGTTGCGGGCGACGGCGATGTCCATCAAGCCGAGCCGGTCTTGCGGGGAGTTGACCAGTTCCTTGGCCAGGAGAATCGCTCCGGCGCAGGTTCCGAAGATCGGTTTGCCGGAAGCGGCAAAGTCACGAATCGCTTCGGTCCACCTCTCTTGCGCAAAGAACTTGAGCATGGTGGTGCTCTCGCCGCCCGGCAAGATCAATCCGGACAACCCAGAAGCGGCATTTAGTTGCTCCGGGTGCTTTACAAGGGAGTGGCGCGCGCCCAAACGGTCAAGCGCGGCGGCGTGCAGCGCAAAGTCCCCCTGGACGGCCAGAATGCCGAGTACCGGTTTGGTCCCTTTCGTCTTCACGGAAAGCCCTACCAGCCCCGAACCTGGAGTAGTTCCTTTTCGTCCAGCTTTTTGATGTCCAACCCAGGCATGGCTTTGCCCAGCTCTTCGGAACACTCAGCCACAATTTTCGGCTCGTTGTAGTGGGTCGTGGCCCGCACGATGGCTATGGCGCGCTTTTCCGGGTCCGTTGATTTGAAGATACCCGAACCTACGAAGACTGCCTCCGCGCCCAACTGCATCACCAAGGAAGCGTCAGCGGGGGTGGCGATTCCGCCGGCGGAAAAGTTCGGCACCGGCAAGCGTCCGTTTTCCGCCACCCACCCGACCAACTCGAACGGTGCGCCCAATTCCTTGGCGCGGCTCATCAGTTCCTCTTGGGGAGCTACCGTTAGATTCTTAATACCGCCCACGATCGCCCGCAGGTGCCGAACGGCTTCGACGATATTTCCCGAGCCTGCCTCGCCCTTGGTACGGATCATGGCGGCTCCTTCGCCGATGCGCCGTAGCGCCTCGCCCAGGCTCCGCGCGCCGCAAACAAAGGGAACCTTGTAGGGAAGCTTATCGATATGGTGCGCCTCGTCGGCCGGGGTAAGGACTTCGCTTTCATCGATGTAGTCAACGCCCAAAGCCTCAAGTACCTGCGCTTCGGCAAAGTGGCCGATGCGGGCCTTGGCCATGACGGGAATCGAGACGGTTTCCATGATCTGACGGATAATCTTGGTGGAAGCCATCCGCGCGACGCCCCCTTCTTTGCGGATGTCGGCCGGCACGCGCTCCAGCGCCATCACGGCTACCGCGCCTGAGTCTTCGGCGATCTTGGCCTGCTCGGCGGTGGTCACGTCCATAATGACGCCGCCTTTGAGCATCTCCGCCAAACCTACTTTGGTTTTCATTGTCGGATCATTCGTCCACATAGTTACCTCACATTCGTACCCTAAACTTTTTTCCGTGAATCGCGTGTTAAACGACTAAACAATCGTCCCGCGAAGTCGTGCCCGCAAAAGCCGCTGCAACACGAGGGGTGTCGCCGGATTGCACCTTACCAACATCCAGAGCGGCTCGCTGCGCCGCTTCGCCAAGCGGGCCAACAAGTCCGGCGGCGTATTCGGATGCCTTGCCACGTTCTCCCGCACAGCCGAATAAGGATAACCGGCCAGGGCACGCAGCAGACGACCCGGCGATTTCGGATGCTCGGTCAGCAACCGGGCCAGCAGAAAATCCTGTCGCGAGATTTTTGCAGCCAACCGCTCGAGTTCACGCGCCGGGGTCCTCAGGTTCCGAGCCTTTTCGATTTTTCGGTCCCAGCCCGTGTTGATGAGGTTCAGTTCGTCGGTGCGGCGCTCGATCATCCGGCGAAGGTTCGCCACTTCCTCGGCCCGGCCGTTCCCCGCGCGTCCGTTGGATGCCGTGCCGGTCCGGCGGATAAATTCCAGCACCGCTTTCAAATGCTGACGCTCGCCGAAGATGATCTGCGTGGTACGCGGCATCATTCGTCGAGTCTGGCGTTGCGTCTTTCAGGCGTAGGGACTCTTTTTTCTTACTACCGTAGGGCGACTCACCGTACGGCCTCCGGGGGGAATTTTCTCCTGCAAAGACTTAGCATAGCACCTTCGTGCTGTTGCCTCAATCAGACCCGATCTTTAAAGGCCGCGAAGAAAGGGGTTGCCCTCGCGTTCTTGTCCGATGGTGGTCTCCTCGCCGTGTCCGGGATAGATCGGGAGGGCGTCGTCAAAGACCAGCAGGCGGCCCCGGATGGAGCGCATGATCTCGTCGGAGGAACCTCCCCACAGGTCCGTCCGTCCGATACTGCCGTTAAACAGAGTATCGCCGCTGAAGATTCGTTGGTGTTCGCCCGGCATGTGGAGACAGACGCTGCCGGGCGAGTGGCCCGGCGTATGGAGCACGTCGAGCTTTATGCCGCCGCACCGCAGGGTCTGCCCCTCCTTGAGAAATTGATCCACCTCGACGCTTCCCGGTACCGGCACGCCGAGCCAGGCCGCCTGTTGAGCCAAGTGCTGATAGAGAAAGAGGTCCTCTTCGTGGAGCATCACGGCCGCATCATGATCGCTCTCCCGCTTCAGCTTCTCAATGCCACCGACGTGGTCGATGTGGGCGTGGGTGGCGATGAGCAATTTCACTTTGAGTTTGTGCCGCTCCAAAATTTCCCGTACCTGCTCGATGTCGTCGCCCGGGTCGATGACGACGGCTTCGCCGGTCTCTTCATCGCCCAGAATGGAGCAATTGCAGAACAGCACGCCGACGGGAATAACTTCATGAATCACAGAGATTTTCCACTTCTGCCCCGGCCGTAAATTGCCGGTGCGTAACATATGGAAAATTATGGGGATATCCGATCAAAACGTCAAATGAGCAGCCGTCTTTTCGGCTTGAAACCCCGTTTCCAGACCTGTTATTTTAGCAGGCCCCTATGCTAGGATGAAGTGCTCAAAGGGAATTTTGAATCCTAGCGGGAACACCTGGGGGAGGCAAAGTGAGGCGATGTCGCGGTCAAAAAAGGACTTACAGTCACGGGTCTTGGCTCGCAACCGCCAAGCATCTCACTACTACACCTTCCTGGAGCAATTTGAAGTAGGAATCGAATTAAAGGGGACTGAGGTTAAGTCCATCCGGGAAGGCAAGGCCAGCCTCCGCGAAAGCTATGCTGCCATCAAGAACGAGCAGGCTTGGCTCTACAACTGCCACGTGACTCCGTATCCCCCCGCCGGCAAACTCAATCACGAGGCGCTCCGTGTGAAGCGCCTGCTCATGCACAAAAGAGAGATTCTCCGCTTGATCGGCCACACTCGAGAGAAGGGCCAGACGCTCATTCCCCTCCAACTCTATCTGAAAAAAAACCGCATCAAGTGCGAGTTGGCCCTGGCCAAGGGTAAGAAAATTTACGACCATCGCGAAACGCTCCGGCGGAAAACGATACGCCGCGAGGCTGAAGAAGCCGTCCGCGATCACCGGCGCTGGCAAAAATGACGTAATCCCCAGCGGCACGAACTACGTAGGGACCGAGAGAGGAAGCATTCTTGAAAATCGAGCTGGGAAAAGACCTGGAGAAGGCGTCGCTTCCGGCGCTTGCCGTATTTACCTTCGAGGAAGACGCCGGCAAGAGCGGCACGGCCAGCTCCCTGCCGGCGGCCACACAGAAAAAGCTGGCAGGCTTGAAGTCGGCCGGGGAGCTTTCCGGCCGGGAGTTCGAATGCATGCTGTTGCATTCGCCGGATGGGTTGGACTGCGAACGGCTGTTGGTCATCGGCGCCGGGAAGAAGAAAAATTTCTCCGGCCTGTTGCATCGCCGGGTGGCGGGCGCGGCGGCCAGGTTCCTCCGCGCAAAAAGTATGCACGAGATGGGCTGGGTTCTTGAGGGCGATTCCACCGCCCACGCCGCTTTCTCTCCCCAGTGGGCCGCCGAAGGAGTGGTGTTGGCGGACTTCGACGGCGAAACCTATCGGACCGCCAAGGAAAAGAATCTCTCCCTCGATCGAGTGGTAATGTTCACTACCGGCTCGCAAAAACACCAGGAGGTTCGGCAGGCGGTCGAGCGGGGCCGCATCATCGGCGAAGCCCAAAATTGGGCGCGTGAGCTGGTCAACGAGCCGTCAAATTCTCTCACGCCCACCATCCTGGCAGAAAAGGCCGAAGGCATGGCGAACCGGCATGGGCTGAAGGCGGAGGTGGTCGGTCCGAAGCAGATTCAAACGCTGAAGATGGGCGCGTTCTGGTCGGTGGCGCAGGGCAGCCCGGAAGTGCCGGCCCGTCTGATTGTGCTGCGCTACGAACCGGCGGACGCTCCCGCTTCTCCCCTCATCGGCTTGGTCGGAAAAGGAGTTACGTTCGATACCGGCGGCATCTCCATCAAACCGAGCGACAGTATGCACGAAATGAAGACCGATATGGCGGGCGCCGCCACCATGCTGGCCGTCATGCAGGTCATCGCCCAATTGAAGCCGCGCGTAAAGGTTATCGCCGTGGTCCCGGCCACCGACAACATGCCGAGCGGCACGGCGCAGAAGCCCGGCGACGTCCAGACTTCGCTCTCCGGCAAGACCATCGAAATTCTCAATACCGACGCCGAAGGAAGGCTGCTGCTGGCCGACGCGCTGACCTACGCAAACCAACTGGGCTGCACGCACTTGGTCGACGCCGCCACGTTGACCGGGGCGGTGATGGTTGCTCTGGGCGGAATCTATACGGGCGTCTTCGGTTGGAACCAAGAGTGGGTGGACCGGGTGCTTGCCAGCGCCCGCCACGCCGGAGAGAAATTCTGGCACATGCCAGTCGATGAGGAATACCGGCCCCAGTACCGGAGCGCCATCGCCGACTTCGCCAATACCGGCGGCCGATACGGCGGGGCCATCACGGCGGCAATGTTCGTGGGAGAATTTGTCGATAAGACTCCGTGGGTCCATCTAGACATTGCCGGGACCCGTTGGCTGAACGAGGAGAAACCCTACATGGCGAAGGGAGCCACCGGAGTAGGCGTGGCCACGCTGACGCGCCTGTTGACCGACATTGCGAAATAAAGCGGGGCGAAGTAATCCCGGGCGAAATAAGTAAGGAATCCTTATGAAGATCATCGTCATCGGATACGGCCGAGTGGGCCGCCAGTTCGTGAATCGGATCGACACCGAAACTCACGAACTTGTCGTCATCGACAAAGAGAAAAGAACCCTCGAAAGCTTCCAGGGCGCGCCCAACGTACGGGCGCTTTCCGGAAACGCCATCGATGAAGACATCCTGCGGGAAGCCGGCGCCGAGGAAGCGGATGTTCTTCTTGCCCTGACACGGGACGAGAACACCAACCTGATGGTGGCGCAGATCGCCCGCGTCATCTTCAACGTCCCGAAAGTTCTGGCGATTATTTACGATCCTGCGCGGGAATCGAGTTTCCGGGAGCTCGGCATCGAAGCGCTGCCGCTGACGTTGGCGGGGGCGGAAATTCTGGCCGGGTGGCTGGACGGCTCCCCCGGCCCGGGCTCGGCTGTCGCCCGCATTATGAAGCCGGTCGACAGCACGCGACCCTCGCGCGTCCGGGTTCGTCCCATCGACGCCCATGACGACTCCTTCTACGTAATTATTGTGGGCGGCGGGCTGGTGGGATTCTATTTGGCGCGTGATCTGCTGCGGTCCGGGCACGAGGTGACGATTATCGAAAGCGACCCGGCTACCCACGAGTTGGTCGCCGAGCATATCGACTGCCCGGTGATCATCGGCGACGGTTCCTCGACGGCGACACTGGAGCAGGCCGGGGCCAGCCGGGCCAACATCCTCTGCTCCGTCACCAACCACGACCAGGACAACTTGATCGCCTGCCAGGTTGGCAAGTTCCGCTTCGGCGTTCCCAAGACGGTGGCCCGCGTCAAGAACCCCAAGAATGAAGCCGTCATGCGCCGCTTAGGGGTCGATACCACGGTCAGCTCGACGGCCATCATCACGCGCGTGATTGAAACTGAGCTGCCTACGTCGAACATCAAGACGCTGCTCGAGCTGCATGACTCGGGCGTTGAACTGCTCGAATACCAGCTGGGCAGAAACTCTGCGGTGATCGGCAAGCAACCCCAGCAGATCGAGTGGCCGGCTCAGGTCAACTTGGTCACCATCTTACGGCGCGGCGAGGTGATGATGCCGTGCCAGGACACGCGCTTTGAAAAAGAAGATACCATCCTCGCCCTCGTGCCGCGAAGCCGGGAAGAGGAAGTGAAGAAGATTTTCTTTTCCTCGTAAGGCTGCTTGAAGAAACCGCCGAAGTGCCTTCCCAAGGATTGAGGCTACATCCTATCCGGCACTCGAATCCCCAACAACTCCAGCAGCTTGGTGAGCGTAACGGCTACCAGGTGTACCAGCATGAGCAGGAAGACCTGCCGCTCTTCGTATTTTTCGGTAAGAATGTGATGGCGGTGGTAGAAATTATTGAAGGCTTGCGCCAAACGGAACCCGTATTTGGCGAGCACGGAAGATTCCAAGGAATCGACCGCCTGCCGCGTGACCAACTCCAACTGAAGACTCAGAGCCACCAGCTCCCACAGAGAGTCACCCTCTTTCCCACCGAAGAACTTCCCCAGCAGCTCCGGTGTAAGACGTTCCTTCAATAGTTGGGGCAATGAATCGGCCTGAAATCCTGGATGCGTTTCTTCGTATCGGCGAAAAATATTCTTCGCCCGCACAACGGTGTATTGTAGGTATGGTCCGGTTTCTCCTTCAAAAGCCAGAGCGTCCTGAAAGTCGAAAACGATCAGCGAGTTTCGCGTGTACTTCAGAAGGAAATAGCGGAGTGCGCCGACGGCGATGGTTTGGGAAATCTCTTTCCGTTCCGCCTCCGGCGCATCGGCGTGCCGGGCGGTGACCTCGCGTCGGGCTTCGTAAATCAGGCGGTCGATCAAGTCGTCGGCTTTGACGCCCAAACCCTTGCGACCGGAGACCTCCACATAGGAGCGCTTCTTCGTCTCCTCGTCGAGCGGGATGCCCATCTCCTGCGCGCAACGCTGTGAGAGGCCGACCACCTCATAGGCGACGTGATACAGCCGGGCGGCCTGCTCGGGGTATCCCATGGCCCGCAGGCCCGCGGCGACGATGTTCTGCAAGTAGGACTGCCGGCGGTCGATGACGGTATAGATTTCTCTACCCTTCCCGAACGCGGGAGCAGATTCCTCTCCGCCGGGCGCCGTCCTCCAGGCCTGCCGGCCGTCGGGATAGGCGTAGTCGGGCCGATAAGTGAAATCCAGGCCCAGAAGTCCAAATTTCCAGAGGTGATAGGCGATGTCCTTGCCCACGTAGGTCACCGTGCCGTTCGAGCGGACAATGATCTTTACGTATTCCTCCTCCGATTCATCGGCAGGCTCTCCGTCTTTTCCATTCAGGGCCATCACCCAACAGCCTTCGTTCTTCCCCGAGGTTTCAAACGTCAAAACGCCGGACTTCTTGAGCAGCTCGAAGGCCGTCTTCCAGAAATCCAAACGGAGGATTTCGCTCTCCTTGGCAAGCAGGTCGTAGCGGATATCGAGCCGCTGCATGGTCTCGAGATGCGTTCGAAGAATTGCCGTCGCAATCGTTTCCCCCATCCGCGCGGCTTCATTTTTGCCTTCGCCGTCTTCAATGGCCTTGAGCGCATCGGCGCGAAGCTTCAAGCGGTCTTTATCTTCCTCGTAGAAGCGGGCCACGTTCGCATAGAGGTCCCAACAGTAGTAATCGAAACGGCAGGAGGCGTCCTCATTCCGTGCCAGCCGGGCGACATCCTGGGGTGACTTTTTCTCAAGAGCCACAAAGCCCACGACCACGTCCGCCACCTGCACGCCCGTATCGTCAATGTAGTTCTGCACCTCGACCTGACCGCCCAGATACCGCAGTTGCCGCACCAGGGAGTCACCCATCACGGCATTCCGCAGGTGCCCGATGTGGGCCGCCTTGTTGGGGTTGATGCTGGTATGCTCGACAATTATTTTTCCCGACCTGATTTTTCCCGGCCCCTCTTTTCCCGCCGGGGACATCCATTCTTCGCCCGCCGCCGCTGAGCCGGATGCAAGGCGGTAGCGATAGCCGCGAGCGGCGACCTCGGGCCGGGCCAGGAAAAGGTTCAAATAACCGCCGCCGGCTACGCGCGCCTTCCGGACTCCCGCCAGCGGCAGAAAAGCCTCGGCCAGCTTTTCGGCAATCTTGCGGGGCGGTTGACGGAGTTTCTTGGCCAACTCGAAGCAGACGGGCGTGGAGATATCCCCCAGCTCGATCTTCGGCGGCGTGCTCAGGACGGGGGATGCGACCTCGATACCGAACACCTGCTGCGCCGTTTCGGCAATCCGGTCTCTTACGGCTTGGTGAATTGCACCCAGCACTCGACCCTCCTTGGTTTGAAATGCGCCCCATTATAGCAAAGCGGCGAGCCCCACCTCTCTCCGCCGAGTGTAGAATCACTTAATAGTTTGGACTGAAGTGGCGGGAGACACCACTCCTCCGGTCGAGAACGGGAAACTTCATTGCTACCTCTGTCCCCGCCATTGCCGCATCGGCGAGGGACAGAACGGGTTCTGTTACATTCGGAAGAACATCGGCGGCAAGCTCTACAACCTGGGCTACGCACAGCCCGCCGTGGTCGACGCTGCCGTCGAATCCGGCTGCCCCAGCATCGCCTTCACCTACAATGAGCCGACTATCTGGGGCGAGTACGTCGTGGACACCTCCAAGCTCGCCCACCGGCAAGGACTCCAGACCGTCATGGTGTCCAACGGCTACATTACGCCGGAAGCGCTGCGGGATGTTTACCGCCATATCGACGCGGCGAATGTTGATTTGAAATCTTTTACCGAGACATTTTACTTCAAAATCACACTCAGTCATCTGGAACCTGTTCTCGAAACCTTGAAGTTGCCCCGGCAGGAAACTTCCGTCTGGCTTGAAATCACCAATCTGATGATCCCCCCGTTGAACGATTCGGAGGACGAGACCCCCTTGCACTTCACGGCGGTTCATCCGGACTATAAGTTGCATAACATTTCCAATACGCCGCCGCCGACCCTGCACCGCGCGCGGCAGATTGCCCTCGAATGCGGGCTGAAGTACGTATACGAAGGCAACATCTTCAGCGACGACGCGGCCCATACCGTCTGTCCGGGTTGCCGCCGGCCCGTCATCCCCCGCTCCTGGCACCGCATCCTCGAAAACCGCGTCCGCCCGGACGGCGGCTGCGGCTACTGCGGGTACAAAATCAAAGGAAGGTTCACCACGACCCGCAACGGATATCCCGCCGGCACTCACAATTGGAAAAGCAAGAATCCCCCGCTCGTTGTTTAAGTTTCTCTCCCCTCCGACCTCCAAAACGGCTCCGAGATAGAGTAAAATGGCAGCCCTACGGCAAGCACTATAGTTCCTTTGAGGCCCGGCGACCCGCGCTTGAATGAGTGGCCGCGAGGCGGTATGGATTTCGCCTTAATTTGAGAGCCGGAGGAAAAAACATGGCGCCGAAAAAGCGGAGGCTCGAAAATAGAACGGCTCTGATTACCGGAGCCTCGCGCGGCCTGGGACGCGCCATGGCCGTCCGGTTTGCCGCCGAAGGCGCTGCGGTGGCCGTCAATTACCTCGTCAACCGGGAGGCGGCCGAACAAGTCTGCCGCACAATCACCCAAGCAGGCGGCAAAGCTCTCAGCGTGCAAGCCGACGTAGCCGACGAGTCGAAAGTAAAGCAGATGGTCGAGGCGGTCATGAAAGAATTCGGGCGCATCGACATCCTGGTCAACAACGCCGGACTCCTCCTGGCAGCGCCGCTGCTGGAAGTTCCCTTGGCAGACGTCGACCGAATGTACGAGGTCAATATCAAAGGGATACTGCATTGCACGCAAGCGGTTGGGCCATTTATGGTGGAGAAAAAGTACGGACGGATTCTAAATCTCTCTTCCATCGCCGCCTTGGGCACGGCCTTCATCGGGACCAGCGCCTACGCGGCCACCAAAGCGGCCGTCGTGGTATTGACGAAACGTATGGCATTCGAATTCGGGCCTCACAACATTACCGTCAACGCCATTTCGCCGGGCTTCATCAAGACCGACATGACGGTTCCAGACCTCTCGTCCCCTGCAACCCAACAAAAGATCGAAAACACGGCCCAAAAATCCATGCTCGGACGGGTCGGTGAACCCGAGGACATCGCCAACGCCGCTCTGTTCCTGGTCTCCGACGAGGCCTCCTTCCTTACCTCGCAGACGATTACCGTCGACGGCGGGCGGATGGATTACCTCAGCTATTCGGTCTAGCGGTTACGGTGTAAGCTCCAAGAAAACTCATTCGAAACGAGGTTCGAACCTTTGAGAAAATTCACTTTTCCCCTAAAATTTTTCACGATTCCATTGTGCGTGCTTGCCGTGACCCTGATTGGGGTTCCGCATTTCGGAAAAGCTGAGGGAGCCGCGGCGCAACGGCGTGCCGTGATGATCTCCATCGACGGCCTTCCGCCCGACCTCTACTTGAATCGGGATAAGTACGGCCTGGAAATTCCCAACCTGCTGGAGCTGATGGAACAGGGCAGCTACGCGGAAGCCGTCGAAGGCGTCTATCCTTCCGTCACCTACCCTTCCCACACCACGTTGGTCACGGGCCGCCGGCCGCGCGAGCACGGCATCTTCACCAACTATTCCTCGCGCCAAGCGGGAAAGGATCCGGGCGTCTGGTTCTGGTATGCGGACGCAATCCGCGTGCCGACGTTGTGGGACTTGGCCAGGAAGAAGGACTTGAAGACCGGGGCCGTAAGCTGGCCCGTCTCGGTGGGAGCTGATGTCGATTGGCTGCTGCCGGAGATTCACGGCATCGGAGATACGCCCCGCCCTATCTGGGAAGTCGTCGCAGAAAATTCCTATCCGCAAGGTTTGATAGAAGAAGTTTTCAAAGTGAGCGGCGAGCCGCGCACCGGAGAGATCGGCGACAGCATACGAGCCCGCGCCGCCATCCACATCCTGAAAAAATACCGCCCGCACCTGCTCCTTCTTCATATTTTCAATCTTGACGGCACGCATCACCAAACCGGGCCCGGCAGTCCGGAAGCGCGGAAGATGCTGGAGAAGCTCGACGGGTTCATCGGGCGGATTCGCGCGGCGGTTGATGAAATCGGGCTCAGTGACCAGACCGCCTTTTTCATCGTCTCCGACCATGGTTTCATGCGCGTGACACACACGCTCTCCCCAAACGTCTTGCTGACCAAAGCCGGACTTCTGAGGGTGGACGCAAAGGGAACGATCACCGGAGGAAAAGTTGCCACGGTGGGAAACGGCGGCTCCTTTTTCATCTACTGGCCTGCGGCCCAGGACGAAACACTGCGAAAGCAAGTGGACGAAGCGCTTCGCCCCATGCGGGAGCAAGGCCTGCTCTGGGCCCTCTTCGGCCGGAAGGCCGCGGCGGATTTATTCGCCGATGAAGACGTTCGACTGCTTCTTGAGGCCCCGACGGGTTATGCATTCTCCGGCAAGACGTTGGGGAAGTGGGTCGAAGAACGCCGAAGCGTCGGCGGCGTGCACGGCTACCTTCCCACGCGGCCGGAGATGGCCACCTCCTTCATCGCCGCCGGGCCGGGTCTACGAAAGGTCGGAAGCCTGGGCCGTATTCGAATGATCGAAATTGCGCCGACCGTGGCGCGATATCTTGGAATTTACGAACCCGGCTTTGGGCACACGGATGGAATCGGAGAAGTGCTTCGTTAAGAATTGGCCTGCAGAGTTGACTCAGCGGGTGGAATCCTTAAGATCTTTTACCAAGTCTTCCAACGACTTGTTCGAAGGTTCGGGGGAGCGGAAGTAGGGGGCAAGGTCCACATCGGGAAAGCCGCGCCGGGTGAGCATCGCCGGAAGCTGTTCGCGGAAAGTCTCTTGCGAAGCACCTCTCAACGAAAGCCATAATTTGAAAATAAGGCTGTGGATGGGATCTTGCCATTCGTAGGGGCCTAACAGTTCCCGTGCTGCTTCTTCCGTTTCGCCCCAGAGCGCACCTTGGCAGATGGCTTGAAGTACCTCAAATTCAATCCGCTGCTGCTCCGGCCCGCTCATACCTGCCTCACTCGCCTAAAAGCAGAAGCTCTTGCTGCGATTCGAGCGGTCCATCTTCCTTCAAGAGCACCCATTCGCCGGCCCAGGCCGCCATGCGAAACCAGTAGCGCCCGAACATGACGCCTTGTTGAATCAAGAACAGCAAGCCGACAATCCATAAATTCGAAACGGAAAGTTGGGAAACCGCAGCCAGATAGAGTCCCAGTAGGAACAATCCGCACAGACCCGGGACCGAGTAGACCATCAAACTCCTCATCCGGTTCCGGTGCACGAACCGGAGAGCGAAAACGGCGGACGAGAGAGCAGACCTTTTGTCCCCGAGCACCAGCCGAAGGCGGGCGAAATCCAGAATCAGGTTTAGATAAAGAAGTCCCGCAACCAGCAGAACGCTCAAGAAGACATCCGCCCGCGCAGACCAGAGCTCATTGACCTCATCGGTGGTGAGCCGGCCCAAAACGGCGCGCGCCTCGACGTTGAGCAGCCAGAACATCAGCCAATAGCAAAGCAAGCCCAGCAAGAGCAGCCGCAGCAGCCGCCCGGCGTGGCGGACTACGGCTTGGAAAAAATCCTTACCTGAATAGTTCTGCTCAGGGTCGCGGAACGAACCCAGCATGCCGCCGGCAAGCAACGCATTGAAGAGGAGCCCAAACAGCCCTCCGGCCAACGTCGTACGGGCCATCAGCGACAGCCAACTGGGACGATTATGCTGAAGGTCCGTGAACCACTCGGGAGAAAAACCTTCGAGCAACGCCGTCGCCATCCGGCTGTGCCCGGTGAATTCGGAGACGGCATAGTAGACCGGCATTGCGACGACGGCGGCAAGAATCAAGTTCACGACGAAAATCAGCCGCACCACCGCCCACCGCCGGCAAGCGAGGCTGAACCCCCGGCGCAGCAATGTTCCGATTTTCGGTTTCACCGCTATGTTCATTTCACCCGGTTGTTTACATCAACCCCGTCCAGGTCAACCGAAGAAAGAAAAAGCGAAGAAGATGTTTTGCAGCCAGAAGACCCATCGCAGATACCACTTGTCGGCTCCGCGATGGTCCCGCGTCACCTGAAAACTGTTGTTCGTCCGATTTTCGTCCAAAGCCAGCTTCCCTTCCGGGTCCACAACGGCGTGGGTGACTTTGGGCGAATCTTCGAATACGAGCTTCGTCCAGCGGTACTGACCGTCCCAATGCTTACGGACCTTTTCGCCGTTCTCGAAATGGACATCGATATCCACCGGCAGCCGCATGCCTTTTAACCGGCGAACGAGAACCGTCGAGCGGTATCTTTTCTCTTTCCTCGCTTGGAACTCTTTTTCGGTTTCATCCTGTTGGTACGTCTTTTTGCCCGTTCTTTTGTCTGGCCCCTCCTCATAGACGCCAACTTTGCGGATGGGGATATTCCGAATATCGGTAACGGCGTAGTCCAAACTTTCGGCAGTGTAGAAGAGTTGTCGGATGTAGGATTGAATATCTTTGTCGGACACCTCGCCGGCCGCCTCTTCGACTACAGCAAAGAAATCTGCCGGGGCCGGATGTTGAAACCGCCAGCGCTGATGATAGGTGCGAAGGACACGGGCCATGACGTCCTTGCCGAGCAATCCCTCCAGCGTCCAGAGCGTCAGCGCTACTCGCCGATAGGAATTGGCATAGTAGCTGGAACGGCCGATGTACTCCCAACCGTTTCGCACCAGCGTGTCATATTCGGCATTCTCAATGTAACGCGCCCGGCTTCGTGTCTTCCAAGAAGTTCGGCTGGGGAATAGATAATCTCCCACCGGCACCGCTCCCACTCCGGCCCAAGGAAATGCCGGTAGGGGGAGCCGGAACCAAGGGAATACCGCTACAGGGATTCCGGCAACCCGGGTGTAGGCGGTTCGCTTGCCGTAAACCGTGTCCAGCACCTCGTAGGTGGAGTAGGTGGTAAACCCCTCGTCCATCCAGGCGTCTTCAAATTCGTTATTGCCTACCAGCCCGTACCAGAACTGATGGCCGAACTCGTGGACGGTGACGGACTCCGGTCTCTGACCTGGGGGAGGATTCCAGACGTGCGTATCGCCGGTAAACAGCGTGGGGTACTCCATGCCGCCGGCGGGCGATTCTGTCGGCGGGTCCACAACGGTGAGCGTCGTATAAGGATATGGCCCGAACCGCAGCCCCATGTGTTTCAAACCGACGAAGACTGCCCGGAAGTAACGGCCGGCAAAAGCGGTATGCTGCGGCAGAAGGAGCAGCGTCACCTCGACGTCGCTCAAGCGAACGTCTTCCAAGGGTATCTCAAGCCGCTCGGACCACTCCTCCATCTCCGCCTCTCTCACCCACTCGTCGGCAGCGAACGTGCGCTTTTCGACCAGGAAGCGTGGGCAGGCCGTCCAGGCAAAGTCGTGTACGTCGGCCTGATGAAAGTTGTAGGTGGTGGTTCCGTCCGCGTTTTCACACCGGCTGCGCTCGGCGCCGGTCGCGCCTACCACATAGTTCGAGGGAACCGTCAGGTCCACATCATAGACGCCGTAGTCGGCATAAAATTCCGTGCGCGGATGGAACTGCCGGCAATTCCAGCCGCCCTCCGCGCGCCCCCGCTCACCGGCCGCCTCATAGACGCCGATCTTCGGGAACCACTGCGCGATAAAAAAGAAATCACCCTGAAACCCTGTCCGCGCAAACTGGTACGGGAGCTTGGAGGTGAACTCTACCTCCAACTCAAGCGTTTCGTAGGCTCCAAGCGGGGTGGGCAGCGCGACCTTCATGACCGTTTGATCCTTCTCGTTCCCGTCGTCGGGTTGGACGAACTTCATCGCATCCGTCAGGTCCGGCCCGTTGGCAATACGAAGGCGATCCACATCCACCCAACCCCAGCGGGTCTCTTCGTCCGCGGCTCTCCACCCAGAGGGAGCCGTTTCCCATTTTCCGTAGAGCCTTTCCCTCATGAAAGTGCTGTCGGCGTTCTTGAAAGCGTTCAGGTAGAGATGGAAATAGAGATCGGAAATCGTGTCAGCCGTGTGGTTCCACCAGGTGAGACGGTAGCGGCCCTTGACCTGCTTTGTCTCCAGGTCCAACGTGGCGGACATCTTGTAGCGAACAATGGGTCGCTCAATCTGAGGCTGATATTCCTGGGCGAAAGAGTGCCCCGAGAGGAACAAGAGAACGAGGATCAAGCCCCCCATGGAGGGAACGAGAAGAACGCGGAGTTCACGTATCGGAAACAGGTATGTTTTTTTCATTCCTGCAATGTCCGAAAACTTGCTGCTGAAATCCGTTCCGGTAGGCACGGCCATTCTAGCAGAAGAGTTCTTCCGGGTCAGGAGGGAACTCTGGAAGCGGAACTCCGCTTCGACAAAAGGAGCCGAACACCTACCCAAAGTACGGACAGCAGCCCGAGGCCCATACTTTGCAGGGTACCCCATCGCAAAACCTTGCTTTGGGGTAACCCCAGAGTTTCCCTCACATACATCCACTGACAATTTTCATAGATACCCAGGTCCACGCGGCAATCCCGTACGGCTAGGTCTGTTCCATCGGCGACCGCGGCAAAAAGAACGACGCCCGTCAGCCGTCGAACCCACAATCGAAAAACAGATTTGTCTATTTTATTTTTCGTTGCGGACCGCATTCATGGCGCCGTGGGACGGAGTTGAACCACTACCCCTCACCAGTCGGACATCTTGAACAATTCGCGAATGCGGCGGCCAATGTCGGCGCGAGTAACGCGGGTGGTCCGGTTCAGGCCGAAGCCTTCGCAGCAAAAGGAGGCAATGACGGTGCCGTGGATGACGGCCTGCCGTAAATTTTTTTCCAGCCCGCCCTTCGCTCTGGCCAAGTAGCCCATGAGACCGCCGATAAAAGAATCTCCTGCGCCGGTGGGGTCGACGAGTTTGTTGAGGGGAACGGCCGGGGCGAGGAACAGGCCACGCGGGCCGGAGAGGATGGCGCCGTGCTCGCCATTCTTCACGATCACATAGCGGGGACCGAGCCGGTGAATCTTCGGCAGGGCGCTGATGATGTTGTTGATCCCGGTGAGTTGGCGGGCCTCACTGTCGTTGAGGACAAGGCAATCGATGCGTTTGAGCATTTTCAACAGGGATGCAAGAGCGATGTTGATCCAAAGGTCCATGGTGTCGGCCACGACAAATTTGGGACGGCACATTTTGTCGAGAACCTGTGACTGAATGTCGGGCGCGATGTTGGCGAGCAGGACGTAAGGCAAGCGGGTGTAGGCAGGCGGCAGGGTCGGCTGGAAATCCTCAATGACGCCGAGGACCGTGTTCAGCGTGTGCCGGTGGTTCATGTTCACCTCGTACTCGCCGGACCAGTGGAAAGTATGGCCGGGCAGCTTCTGCAGGCCGGCCAGGTCGATGCGGTGACGCCGGAAGAGGTTTAGATATTTCTTGGGAAAATCATCGCCGATGGCGCCCACCAGGTGGGGCGTGCAATAAAAACCGGCCGCTACGGCGGCGTGACTGGCTGAGCCGCCGAGCAGACGCGGGTTCTCAGCATAAGGGGTCTTGATGGAATCGAGTGCGGTGGTACCGACGACAAGGAGGCTCATAGTTTCTGTTCTATCCTTTGCGAAGACACCGGCGTTCGCCGGTTATTGAATTACCGACAAGCGCGGGCGGAATCTTCTTACCGATGGTTAGGAGTATCCCGAACGGATTAGATTATCCTATGTCACCTTGAGATGGACAAGCCACCAACGGGAGCTTTCTACATGAGTTTAAGACGCTCCTCCGCGACTTCAACCTCGTTGATGCCTTTGAAGGAGAACATCAGTTCAACAAGGTATTTGGGAGGATCAGGAGAGGTTTGCTTCACAATGGTTCCAATGGCATCGGTGACAGCAGCGTGAAAAGTTACAGCACCTACCATCATTCCTGCCAGATTCGCCTTAACACGCTGTCCGGGTTCAAACACAGGAGCCTCAACTCTGTCGGGATTTAGGGAGCAGCATTAGTCTCCCACCTAGTCTACGCTTAGCTGATATCCGTGCGGAGGAACCCCTGTGGAGCAATCCTATTTCGCACCCCCCACCCAAGTCAACGCGAACGGTCCTACTCTGGCTCAGTCCTTCGTCTCACTGTAATGGCTGAGCAAATGACAACTCATGGCCATCTGGGTCCTGCATATGGAAGTACCTTTCTCCCCATTTTGCGTCTCTTGGCCTTTCGGGCTTGAACCCTTTTCCCTTCAGGTAAGTCCAGAATTTGTCTACATCTTGCACGAAGAATATTACCCGGCCCCAATCATTGACAGGGTTCCCCTGTTCTAGGTTCAGGATTGTATCTTTTCCATCGTTGGTGGAAAGGGAGGAGAAATAAGTTTGCCCACCTCCATAGAGAGCCTTGAGTCCCAAAATATTCATGTAGAAGCGAACAGATTCTTGCATATCTCTTACCTTTAGTGTGATTGCGGAAATCCTTTCAACGTTCACGTTTTCGCCTCCCTAAAGTAGCAGGCATTTCTATTCGGCTTGAGTGGGAGAGAGTAGAGGACGAGACTGAACAGCTCATTCTTAAGTTCAACCCCATGTCATAGTAAACGCCAACAATTAGGTTTTCCATCGGAAGCAGTTCATCTTCCAAACGTGGCAGCCGTACCGCACTCGCACCGCCGCCATCTCCCGCATCCTCATGCGCAACTCCGTCTGCGGGTCTTGGTGGCTTTGGTAGCGACATGTCCCGCGGTGTAACTGTGACACCCCACCGGCACACCTACTTCCGCCTGCTTCCAGACCCCTACAATCTGTTCCACCGAAAATCACTTCTTCTTCACGGCACCTCTTTCTCCGGGTCTGGATTCTGCCGTAAAACTCACTTTCTTTCTGGCTCATTTTTCCGAGGACCCATCACGGGTAATAACCCGTTTCCACCTACGCTCAAATACATTCCACTCTGTAAAAGTGCTATATGAGAACGGTATATAGAGAGATTTACAAAATGGCCCTACCCACCCTCAACCCTCTACCCAACCAATTTCAATTAATCCGGAAACCGCATTATTCAAAGCAGTGGACTCGGCAGTAGGGGGATTTGTCAGCAAAATTTCTTGAGACAAGTCCGCTTCGTCAAGACAGCTCCTTGTTCATTTCACTCCAGCAACGCCCAGCTTTGCCAGGACCAGCTCGGCCAGGGCTTGGATGAATCCTGGCGAATCGTTCAACGCCCGCGTCATCGCAAAGGCCTGAATCCCGGCCTTTTCAGCTTGTTTGCGCCCTTCGATGTTGATTTCATTCAACGTTTCAATATGATCCGAGACGAAGGATATGGGAACCACAAGGACGCTCCGTGTTCCCTGGCTGCCCAGCGAGCGAAGAGTTCCCTCGAGCGTAGGAGCTAGCCACTTACCCGGCCCCACTCGGCTCTGATAGCAAAGAGTGTGCCGATAGGGCCATCCTCCTTGTTTCATCACCAGCCGTACACTCGCTTCAATCTGCTGTTGATAGGGATCTCCAGCCTCAATGACGCTAAGAGGAATTCCATGGGCACTGAATATCAAGTGAAAATCGTCCCCCAAAGGGAGTGCGTCAAGCCCTCGGTTGATTAGGTCCACCACGGCCTGGATGTACGATGGATGGTCGAAAAAGTGGGGTATTACTTTCACGGAGGTCGCCGAAAGCGGGCCGGCATTCACCCTGGTAAAATGCTTATTCCATTCATTCAGGCTGCTTCCGGTGGTCGTCTTGGAGTATTGAGGGTAAAGGGGCAGCAGGATCAATTCGCCCGGGGATTCCCTCTCGATTTTTTGTATGGCCTCCTCGGTGAACGGGTGCCAGTAACGCATCGCCACCGACACCCGGACTGGAATCGACTTCGACAACTCTTTTTCCAGTGCTTCAGCTTGCCGGAGAGTCAATTGTTTCAGGGGAGATTTGCCACCAATGATGGCGTAGTCCTTCTGGACCTTCCTGGCTCTCCGTGATGCAACCAACCGTGCCAGAGGCTTCCTCGCTAACCTGGCGAAGGGGAAATCGATGATGTCGGGATCGGAGAAAAGGTTGAAAAGAAAAGGTTCGACGGCGTCCAGCGAATCAGGTCCGCCCAACTGCAACAGGACGACGCCAACTTTAGCTGAGTCTCTCATATAATTTGCTCCGCGCGGTTGGGAACTGAAGGGAGAAACTTTGCCTTTCCGGCTCTCCAAGGATGGACGGGCTGGAAGCACTTAATTCTTTAGAAAGCCTCCATGGCGATTCAGGAAGCGCCGGCATTCGATAATGCCCAACCTCGGAGGGAGGGACAACGCTCGTGTCAGGCACGGGGTTCGATAGTGCCAACCCAAGCCGGAATTAGTTTTTTGGCCCTCCGGCAGTGATGAGTATACACGCGGTTGCCTCCAGTAGAGCCCTCCGAGCATGGTTTTTCTCCCGGAGGGTCCCAGCGGCTCCCAGCCACCCTTTTTCGAGTCCCCAAAACCCATCGCCTGGGCTTCCAGAGCCAGCTTTTTCAGACACCTCTCCCTTCCTGGGCGATATCGGAATCATTTTCTTGGGTGCGCAGGCTAGGCTATCCAGACGGAAGCGACAGCCCATCGATCCGTCCCAGCATGCTGGTAAACAGCCGCCGAGTGTCGCGAAGATCAGATTTTGTGCCTGCGGTTTAGGTTCAGGGAGATCATTACAAGAGCCTTTTGGAACGCTCATCTTGAGCAATCTGATCCCTCGCTTTCGCTACCGGGTACACATACTGCCCACAGATGGAATCATCGGAATCGTACTGTACCTATTACCTTATCGGCAAGACAAGTTGTTGACTTGGCCTCGGGTGAGAATGGGTTTCCTTCGACCGGATCACCCGATGACAGCAATCCTGGGGGAAGGTTAAAGTCGGACATCGACCCTCAGCGACTCCCTGAGTGGAATGGCCGCCAACCGGGCAGGGTCCCCAGGGTTCGCCCCGTCGAGCTAGGCGGCAACCTGAAGGATAACACGTCGGCTATTTCTGCTCTATGCTACAGTGGCGGTCCCCGGTTTTCACACGGACAAGAGGCTTCTATGACTTCGCAGGAAACAACCCTCGAAGAGATGCAGGTACGGCTTAGCAAGCTAGAGAAACAGAACCGTAGACTCAAGCAGGTGGGAGCCGTGGCCTTGATTGTCGCCGCCTCACTGCTCGTTATGGGGAAAGCCTTACCGACGAAAACCGTGACTTTCTCCAAGGCCGAGTGCGGCAGGTTCCAGATTGTGATCAATCCAAATATGCGAGCGGATACGTTTCTTCTGAATACTAAGAGGGGGAAGATTTGGTCACGAGGTAAAGAAGTCGAGCTTAAAGGCGAACCCCACACGTGGATGTATGAAGCCCGAATTGATAGCCATGAGGAACTGTTGCGGTGGCTTTCAACTCAGCATAATAAAGCAATCCCCAACCCGCCGCAAGGACGGGTATTCGATATGGATGAAAGTGGAAAGATTACTCCGAGAAAATAATGCCTGAAACTAAGAAGATCACAATACGACGGCCGGATGGAACCTCGGACACCTTTAACGTCCCTCTAGGAATGGACGATGCGCAAGTCGCTGAACACATCCAAAAGTTCTATACGGCACAGCAAGGCGCTCGGGTCATGGGTTCTTACCTCCTTCCTTTAGCTTGAATCGGTTCTGGACTTAAGCTCAACCGCGCGGGCAAACCACGCTAAGCTCATTGCCAATATAAGAGTTGATATGAGAAAAGATGACCTATGCATGACCTCTCTCACCTTCTGAACCTTTCGTCCAGTAAGAGCAACCCGCTTCCAGGAAGCCATATACGCCTTTCAAAAACAGAATGCCAAATTCTTACCACTAAAGAATTCTCTTAACAAGGGCGTTTGTATATGCTACAAGGGTGTAGTATATGGCGACGTACTCAACAAGAGAGGTAGCAGTTAAGCTCGGAATGAACCGCGTTACCCTCCAAAGATACATTGCCAGAAATCTAATACCTGTTCCCCCACTGAAGAATATAGGAGGGGGAACGTTCCGTGAGTGGCGAGAATCCGACATTGAACGGGTTCGGAAGAGGCTACTGAAAATCAAGAACGGCAGGAAAAAGAAGGTGAAGAAGTAAAAATGGGCCGCCGTGAAGTACCAGCTTCCCGGCAGCCCTAACCAAAATCAACCTAAACGGAGGCTAAAATGGCTACAAAGAGTTTACCGCACAATTTCCCATCACAACTCAGGGCTGCTGTTTATGCGCGGGTGTCCACGAACAACGGTCAGGACCCAACCGTCCAAACCCGGGAGCTTGAGGAATACTGCCAGCGTCGGGGTTGGAAGGTGGCCGGGCAGTACATCCATGAGAAAAATCCGTTCTCTACTATGTACACATATGAAAATCTGGGTTCTTCTCGAAGATTGCTCTGGCTATCTCCGCAGCGATGTTCTTCTCCGGGCGACCGGCAGGATTCCCGTTCTGCCCGGGCTTGAACCGGTGCTCTACCGGCGGATTGCCGCCGCGACCCTTCCTCGCCTCAGCTATCAAATCCGGCAAGTTCTCAAGTCCCGGGATCTCCACTTTCAAGGTCAGCTTCCCGAATGCCCGGTCCGCCAGGACTGCAAACACTCCCGGGTCGCCTTTCAACAGGGCCTTGAGCATGGCCTTGTAGATGGCGTCTGCGTTCTCCTCGAAGACCCTTTGGGCGATTTCTGAAGCGATATCCTTCTTGGGCCGCCCCCCAGGATTACCACTCTGGCCCGACTGGAAGCCGTACCGGTTCCCTTTCTGAAACCCCTTATGCGATGTTTTCCCTTTGTTCTGAGCGGTATTTTTCTTCTTGTAGGCCATACCTTTCCGGCACTTCGTAGCGATTTCGCGTTGGTCGTCTTTGGTTGGGTTGGGCATGCTATTCCCCTTGGCTCCTACGCCGCTATCAGCACATCGAACTTGAAATCTATCCTCGTACGCATGGTCTGAAACTTAGCTTTCGCACTCTGCCCAACGCACATAAAAAGAGACAAACCCCGGCAAGCTTCTGATTAGTTTTGGAACAGAATGGAACAGAATTGGATTTTTGGCGGTTGTAAGTCGTTGAAATGATGGTGCCGCGGGACGGAGTTGAACCGCCGACGCCAGCCTTTTCAGGGCTGCGCTCTACCACCTGAGCTACCGCGGCACGGAGTACGAATTGGGGCGTCGGCAAGAGCTTCTCACCACACCCATCCGAATCTCCAGGGTGGAAACAGAGACCCGCCGGACAAAAAGCGACCGAAATTCCAATCCTACCTGATTTTCATTCTAGCCTGAATTTTATTCTAGGAAGAGGGTTTCAAGGTTGTCAAGCGACCGCCTCGGCGGCGGACAATAAAATCTCTTCCCGGCGACTTTACTCAACCCGCTAACGAAGTTGCCGGTTCACTTCCCGAAGCCAATTGGCGGGCTTCAAGACCTCGCGTGGACGGGAGCCGTCCGGCGGCCCGACCACGCCGTCCTCCTGCATCATGTCGATGAGCCTCGCCGCCCGGCCGTAGCCCAGTCGCAGGCGGCGTTGCAGGAGTGAAGTGGAAGCCTTGCGGGATTCAAGAACTAGCCGGACCGCCTCCTGATAGACTTCGTCGCGCACCTCTTCCGCCTCTCCCGGCGACGGCTCGGCGCCCGCCGTTCCCATCTCCTCTTTCTTTAGAGGTTCAAGTAACTTCTTCTCATATTTCGGCGGCGCCTGCTCCTTCCACCAATCGACAACACGGGAAATCTCCGGTTCGGTCACGTAAGGGCTGTGCAAGCGGATCAATCGGGACGAACCGGGCGGAATGAATAGCAAATCCCCGCGGCCGAGCAAGGCTTCCGAGCCGTTACTGTCGAGCACCGTCCGCGAATCCACCTTGGAAGCCACACGGAAAGAGATACGGCAGGGAAAGTTGGCCTTAATCAGGCCGGTGATGATGTCCACCGAGGGCCGCTGCGTCGCGAGAATCAAGTGAATCCCGACGGCGCGCGCCATCTGCGCCAGTCGCGTGATGGATTCCTCCACCATCCTTCCTTCCGTAATCATCAGGTCGGCCAGCTCGTCGATGATGATGACGATATAGGGCAAGGGTTGGTTCGACTCGCCGTCATCGTCAAACAGGTTCAGCGTCATATTCTTGCGGAACAGGCGATTGTATTGTTCAATGTTGCGGACGCCTTGTTTGGCCAGTTTCTTCAGGCGGTCCTCCATCTCCAGCGTCGCCCGCCGGAGCACGGTCGAGGCCACCTTCGGGTTGGTCACGATGGGCGTATAGAGGTGCGGAATTCCCTCGTAGAGGCTCAACTCCAGATGTTTCGGGTCGATGAGAACCAGCTTTAGCTCCTCCGGCGTATGTCGATAGAGCAGCGAAATAATCATGGAGTTGATGGCGACGCTCTTCCCGGAACCGGTCGAGCCGGCAATCAACAGGTGCGGCATCTGCACCAAGTCGGAGGTCCGCAGCAAACCGTTGATGTTTTTCCCCAGGCACAAGCTGAGCGCCGCCGAAGAACCGGAAAATTCCCGGCATTCGATCAACTCTCGCAGGTGAATAACTTCCCGTTGCTTGTTCGGAACCTGAATGCCGACGGTCGCCTTGCCCGGAATCCGTTCAATCAGGATGGATTCGGCCCCCAATCCCAGACAGAGGTCCTCGACCAGGGTGGTAATGCGGCTGTATTTGATGCCCGCCTCCGGCTTGAACTCGAACGTGGTGACGACGGGACCGGGGTGAATCTGCGTCACGGCGCCGGTGACTCCGAATTCCAGAAATTTCCGGGTCAACTGCACGGCCCGTGTTTTCAATTCCTTTTCATTCACCCGTCCGGCCGCTGGGGGCGGGCGCAGTAGCGCCGCGGAGGGCAACTTGAAACCTTTCGGACCGGACCGGGCAGTCTTGCTGGAAGGCAGCAACATATCGAAAATCGATTTCCCCTGCTCGGGTGAGGTGCGGTGAGAGATCACCGGAGGTGGAGCCTGTCGTTGGGCTCCTCCTTTCGCGCCGTCACCCTTCATCGGGTCCGACCAAGCAGCCCTTGGGAAACGAATCGTCGAGAGGCCCTTTCCAGCCTCCCGCCCCAGGAAATTTTTTCGTCGGATCGCCAGACGGTCCAGCCAACCTCGGCTCCACTGCCGGACCGGCTGCATCTGCTTCTTCAGAAGAACGGCTGATTGCGCGAAGGAAAACGTGGTGAGAAAAAACAGAGAGATCAGCAGGAGGCTGGAGAGAACAATCCACGCGCCGACCCGGTTGAAGGCGAACAGGAAGATCTGCGCCGTCACGGCGCCGAACAGCCCTCCCGCGCTTACCGTATTCTCAATGAGCGGGGTATGGGGATAGAGCTCCAGCAGCGCGGCGGCGGCGATGCCGAGGGCCAAGGTTCCAACCGCCTTGCTTCCCGGCGTCTTCACTCCTCGCCCGATAAGTCTCGACAGCCCGAAACCGACCAAGACAAAGGGAATCAGGAACGCCGACCAACCGAACAGTTGCACCAAGATGTCGGCCAGGTACGCTCCGGTGACACCAATCCAGTTATGGGCTGAGGCGCCCGGAGGCGCAGCCGTACTGAACGAAGGGTCGAAAGGATTATAGGAAACGAGACTGAGAAAAATCAGAATGCCGCCGACGGCAACCAGAATCCCGGTCAACTCACCGAGTTGGGACGTTGTAACGGATAGACGTGGCGCACGGGAGGAGCCTTTTTTGCTCGCCGCCTGGTCTTTACTCGACCCCTGAGAAGTCGCAGCCATGGTTCGGTCCTTGGTTTCGACTGGCGCTGTCTAGGACCAAAATGCACAAGCTTGCGGCTCTCTGCGAGCCCTCAAGCTCTCTCATAAGGGTCAATTCAGGTGGTGACGCAATCCCCATCCGGCAATACATATTAACACACCCAGTAGGATTCGGTAAATTATAAATATCCGAAAAGTTTTCTGCTCGAGATACCTCAGCAGCCAGGCGATTACCGCGTACCCCACCAAGCCGGAGGCGACCACCCCCACCAGCGTGGGCCAGAGCGCCAATTCAGCGCCGCCTTCCCGCACAACGTCCAAGCCCGTCTTCAGGACCGCTCCGCCTATTATGGGGGCCGACATCAGGAACGAGACCCGCGCCGCAGCCGGGCGGCCCAGACCCAGGAACAATCCCGCCGTAATCGTCGCTCCGGCCCGCGACACACCGGGCACAATCGCCAGCGCTTGAGCCGAGCCGAGAATCAAGGCGTGTGCCAGAGTAAGCCGGCCGGAGTCCTGAGTACCCTTCCCTCCGCTGAGGCGGTCCGCCTGCCACATGAGCAAAGCACCGCCGATGAGCGTGCCGGCAATCACAAAAGGATGACGGAACTCATGCTCAGCGTAGGACTTCAACACCAAGCCCGCCAGCGCACCCGGCAGAGTGGCCACCATCAAGAAGAGGAGCAGGTGGCGATTTTCTCGGGCGGCTTCCTGGGAAAGATTCCCCTTCCTCACAACATTCTTCAAAAGGCCAACCCAATCTTCCCGAAAATAGACCAGGACGGCCACCAGCGTGCCGGCATGGACGGCAATATCGAACGCGAGGCCCGGGTCGCGCCAGGCCAGAAACCACGGAACCAGAATCAGATGGGCGGTGCTCGATATCGGAAGAAATTCCGTAATGCCTTGAACAATTGCCAGAACGATGGCCTGCAACATATTCATAATAAAAGACATAATCCTTTCTTGAGGAGTCAACGGAGAGCCGCTGAGGGCATTCCTTCACCCACTTCAAAAGCTTGGCAGCATACCTTGGCCCGGCGGAAAATTCAAACATTTCGCCCCACCCTCGCTTGACAAGGCGGGTAAGCAATCGTACGCTGCGCGCATAATTTCCAGGTCAAGAGAAAAAATCCAGTCTTGAGGAGAACTCTATCATGGGCAAAGCCATTGCATTTCTTTACGGAATTGTCGCGCACGTGGGATTCTTGGCGGTATTCATGTACCTCGTCGGATTCCTTGCCAATTATGCCGTTCCGAAATCGATTGATTCAGGCCAAGAAGGGCCTTTCGGTCAAGCCCTGCTAATCAACGTCCTCTTGCTTGCCATATTTGCAGTTCCACACAGCATAATGGCGCGACCAGGTTTCAAGCAGGCGTGGACCAAAATCATTCCCAGCCACATCGAACGCAGCACTTACGTGATGATCAGCAATTTATTGTTGATCCTTTTGTTGTGGCAATGGCAGCCCATGACGGGAGTCATTTGGCATGTTGGGCATCCTGTGTTAACACAAGTCTTATGGGGGCTGTTTGACCTCGGTTGGCTTGTGTTGGTTCTCGCTACCTTCATGATTAATCACTTTGATCTTTTTGGAACACGGCAAGTTTACATATATCTACGAGGGAAGGAATATTCGACTCTACCATTCAGAACTAAGGGATTCTATGCGTACATTCGCCATCCGCTTATGTTGGGCTGGTTTTTGGGCTTCTGGTCAACACCTCACATGACGGTCGGGCATCTGGTATTTGCAGTCGTCACAACGGTTTATATCCTGATTGCGATCCAAATAGAAGAAAAGGACCTGGTCAGATTCCACGGCGACGCCTATAGGGACTACAAACGCCGCGTCTCCATGCTGCTGCCGATGCCGGCGAAGAAGTAGGGTCCGCGTCTAAAGCGCCGCGAGAACGGTAGGAGCGTTCTGCTTTTGCTCGCCGCAAGGTTATTGCATGCGGTAAGGGGAAACGGCCGTGCCAATCATGAGAGGGAACCTGTCTGTGACACCCTATGGCAGGCCGCGCGCCCCGGTAGGATTTCAAGTCGAAGAATCAAGTCAGCGGCCGCTACCCCACCTCAAATCTGCGCTTCCATTCACATCACGGAATGTAGGAATTTCGAGACCGCGCTTCTCTGCCCACGTAACTGCTGCCGCTTCTAACTTGGGATTGCCACAATCAAGAAAACCGAGGGCTGTGGATTCATCGCCATGCTCGTTCAAGGCCGCGATCATGACATCCTCTGTGTCTTCTTCCCCTCTGCAAATGAAAAACCGATAGGCAGCGGCCACAACCTCCAAATTTTTGTCCTTTAGCGCCGCGGTTAATACACCGGCAGCCGAGCGGGAGTTGATCTCCCCCAACGCCCCTGCGGCCTCATTACGCACGCTCGTGTCCTTAGGCTTCAACTGCTCAATTAGTGTATCGAGTTTATCGGCTTGCGGACGCCCACAAGCAATAAGAGCGAACAGAAAGAAAGAAGCAAGCAGCAAGATGGCTATCCTACTGGTTTTGTCTAATGGTCTAGGCTCTCGAACGGCCATGGGAGCACCTCCGATTCCTGCCAATAACACCTACACTTCCAAAATCACCGGCAGGATGAGCGGGTTTTTGCCGGTCTCTTGATCCATATGGCGGCGGAGGGCGGCGCGGATCTTATCCTTCACCACGCCCCAGTCGCCCATCTCCTCCGGGCTCGAATTCTCGAGCGTCCGGTGAACCACCTGCCGGGCGGAATTCAGCAGTTCCGGAACCTCGCTCATCGAAATAAAGCCGCGGGAGATGATCTCCGGCCGCGCCTCGATCTTTCCGGTGTGCTTGTTGATGGCCAGCACCGGGACGACAATGCCGTCGGCGGAGATGTGCCGTCGCTCTTTCAGGATGACGTCCTCCACCTCATCCAGCGTGCCGCCGTCGATGCAGATACTCCCCACCGGAACCTCCCCGGCGCGGCGTGCCCCGTCCTTGTCGAACTCCAACACTTCCCCGCTTTCGATGATGAAGATGTTCTCGGAGGGCGTTCCCATCTCCTGCGCCAGTTGCGCGTGACGGCTGAGCTGCCGGTACTCGCCGTGGATGGGAATGAAGTAGCGGGGGCGGACTAGATCGAGCATCAGGCTCAACTCTTCGCGGCTGGCGTGCCCGGAGACGTGCACCGGCGGCTGGGTGCCGTCGGCGTACTGCACGCGCGCGCGCCGGCGGTAGAGGTGGTCGATCATGCGGAAGATACTCACCTCATTGCCGGGGATGACGCGGGCGGAGATCACCACGTCGTCGTCCGGTTCGATCTTGATATGCCGGTGTTTGGCGACGGCGGCGCGGGGCAAAGCCGCCATCGGCTCGCCCTGGCTGCCGGTAATCAGCACGGCAACTTTTTCACGCGGAAGCTGCCGGGCTTCATGCGGCGCAATCATCAAATCCGGCGGAATGCGCAGGCGGCCCATCTGCCGGGCGATCTCGACCACCTTGGCCATGCTCCGGCCCACCACGGCCAACCGGCGGCCGGATTGAGCGGCGAGGTCGGCCACCAACTGCATGCGGTGCACGGAAGTGGAAAAGCAACAGATCAGGACCCGTTGGGTTGCAAGGCTGAAGGTTTCCGACAACCGCTCGCGCACAGCATTCTCGGAGGGAGTAAAGCCGGAACGCGCGACGTTGGTCGAATCGGAAAAGAGGGCCAGCACGCCGCGCCGGCCGTATTCGGCCAGGGCGTGCAGGTCGCTCCGTTGGCCGTTAAGGGGCGTCGAATCGAGCTTGAAATCGCCGGTGTGAAGGATGATGCCCGCAGGGGTTTCAATCGCCAAGGCTCCGGCTTCAATCGTGCTGTGCGTCAGATGAATGAACTCGACGCGAAACGGCCCCAGGGTAAAGGGTTGGCGCGGGCGCATCTCCCGCAGGTCGGCGTCTTCCAGCAGCCCGTGCTCTTCCAACTTTGATCTCACCAGAGCCAGCGTAAAGGCTGACCCATAGACGGGAACGTCGATCTCTTCGAGCACATAAGGGAGAGCGCCGATGTGGTCTTCGTGCCCGTGCGTGAGGACAATGCCTTTGATGCGGGAGCGGTTTTCACGCAGGTAGGTGATGTCGGGAATGAGGATGTCCACCCCCAGGTGCTCGGTGCCGGGAAACATGACCCCGGCATCGACCACCAGGATGGCGTCGGCCGCCTCAAAGGCCGTCATGTTCATTCCGAACTCGCCCAGGCCCCCGAGGGGAATCGCCTTGAGTCGCTTGGAAATTGCGGTCTCCTCCTATCTCACAGCACCGCACCAGCATCCTAGCATAGGGACTAACAGGTAGCAAATAAAGCGGTTTTAGGGCAGGAAAAGCGGCAAATCTAGCCGTCCAAAGACAACCGTCGGTGGAGGGCGGCAAATTGTTCCAAACTCATCTGCTCGGCGCGGACACGGCGGTCGAGACCGCTAGCGGAAAGCAACGCGGGAAAATCGCGGCCCGGATACCGCTTGATCAAGTTATTGGCCAAGGTCTTCCGCTTCTCCTGAAAACCGGCCAGCACGAATCGAAGAAAAGCCTCATCGCCGGGAACCTCCAGTTCGCTCCTCTTCCCCGGGAAATCAAACCCAACCAAAGCGGATTGAACCTTCGGCGGCGGCGTAAAGGCTCCCGGCGGGACGTACCGTAGGATTTGAGGCTGGGAGTAATATTGCGACAGAACGGAGAGAAAGCCGTAGGCCTTCGGGCCAGGAGCAGAGGTAATCCGCTCGGCCACCTCCAACTGAAGCAGAAGTCCCATTCCCCGCAAGCGCTCCACCGAACCGAACGCATGCCGCAGAAAAGGCGACGTAATGTGGTAGGGGAGATTCCCAAAGAGAAAGCACTTCTCCGCCCCGTGCCCCTTGCAGATTTCAGCAATGTCGGTTTCCAAAATATCCTGCCGCTGTATTTGAAGATTCTTGAAGCCGGACAGCAGCCGCTCCAGACGCTGGGCCAAAACGGTATCAACTTCCACCGCCACAACTTGGCGCGCCCGTTCGGCCAGCAGCCCGGTCACGGCTCCCTTCCCCGGCCCGACTTCAATCACCAAATCCTCAGACCTAATCGGCAGCGCGGCAATGATTTCCCGTTGATGGGGGATGCTGGAGAGAAAGTGTTGACCCAGCTTCGGACGCTTACGCTTCAAAGGAACCTTCCTCGAACCGGGAAAATGGCCAAACCTTTCCGGTTACCCGACTATTCTGTACCGATTCGGGCCGAATCAGGAGAAATTTTCCTCCCTGCGGTGACGGGGAACCTTGACAACCGGGAACCCATCTCTTAGGGTACGAAAGGTTCACCGATGACAGGCCGTGGGAGATCACACTTGGAAACGGTTGGTCGCGAATGGAATGAAACAGGATTTCTCCTGGACCCAATCGGCCCAACGCTATCTGAGAATTTATCGATCTTTGAAACGTGCCGCCAACGCCAGGGCCAAGAAGGCCGAACGCGCCGCGAAACTCGGGTAGGCCGCAGCGCCGAGGGCAGAATCCGTGCGCAGAGGTCTTGATCCCTGACGTGAGGCAAGTCTCAAGGGAGGAAATAAAATACAATGTCCGATAATACGGTGGAATTGACCGACAGCAATTTTGAAACGGAGGTGCTCCAGTCGAAGATCCCCGTCCTGGTGGACTTTTGGGCTTCTTGGTGCAGGCCGTGCCTTATGATTGCGCCGACGGTCGAGGCCCTTGCCCAGGACTATAACGGCCGGGCCAAAGTCGGCAAGTTGAATGTGGACGAGAATATGGGTGTGGCGGGAAAATACAAGATTCAAGGAATCCCGGCCTTATTGCTCTTCAAAGAAGGCGAGGTCCGGGACCAGATCATGGGCGCGCAGCCGAAGGAAAATATCCAGGCGATGCTCGACCGCAATTTATAACATTCATCTGAAATATCTTTAAGCAGGGCCAGGGGTCCGGGACCTCGAACCATTCGAAATACATCCGCCGAGGTCTCTGTTATCCAATTACGAAAGAGAAATTTAAGAGGCCCACCATGGGAAGAAATGTCGTCGTCGTAGGGGCCCAATGGGGCGACGAAGGCAAAGGGAAAATTGTAGACGTCCTGGCCGAGCGCTTTGATATCGTTGCCCGCTATCAGGGCGGACCGAACGCCGGGCATACGGTCTTCCATGAAGGCAACCGGTTGGTTCTGCAACTGATGCCCTGCGGCGTGCTGCGGCGTGACAAGATTTCCGTGATCGGCTCCGGCGTGGTCTTCAACCCGGAATCGTTCGTCGAAGAACTTGAAGCGCTCTGCGAGGCCGGGCTCGACCCGGTCGACCGGCTCTGGATCAGCAACCGGGCCCATTTGATCCTGCCCTATCACCGCACGATGGAATCCGTTGGTGAAGGCGCCCGCGGAAGCCAAAAGATCGGCACCACGGCCAAGGGCATCGGACCTGCCTACGAGGACAAGGCGGGGCGGCGCGGCCTGCGGATTGCAGACCTCATGAATCCGGAAAAGTTTCGCACCCGCTGCGCCGAATTCTTGGAGGAGAAAAAGCGCATCGGTCCGAAGCTCGACCCCGAACATACTTCCCCTGAAAAAACCGTGGACCGTTATCTGGAATTGGGGCAGCGCCTGGTGCGTTTTGTCACCGACACCGGCCTCTATCTGAACGAGGAAATCAAGAAAGGCCGCTCCGTGCTCTTCGAAGGTGCGCAGGGAACGCTGCTCGACCTGGACCATGGGACCTACCCGTTCGTCACCTCCTCAAACGCCACGGCCGGCGGTGCTTGCACGGGAACGGGCGTCGGGCCCACCCACATTACCGGCGTCGTCGGGGTCACCAAAGCGTACGCTACTCGAGTGGGGAACGGCCCCTTCCCGACCGAATCAACCGATGCGGCGGGCGAGGCCCTCCGCGAGCAGGGGAAAGAGTACGGGGCGGTGACCGGGCGGCCCCGTCGCTGCGGCTGGTTCGACGTCCCGGCAGCCCGTTACAGCGCCCGCGTCAACAGCCTGGGAGCGTTGGTGGTCACCAAGCTCGACGTACTCGACAATTTGGCGGAGATTCCCGTCGGAATCGCATACGAGTACAAAGGCAAGACGTTCCGTGAAGTCCCGAGCGAAATCGACGTGCTGGGCGAAGTTAAGGTTCGCTACAAGACATTGCCCGGCTGGCAGCAGCCGACCTTCGGAATAAACGAATTGTCTAAATTGCCCGGCAAAGCTCGGGACTATCTGAAATTTTTGCAGGATCAGGTGGAAACGGACATCGCCTTGATCTCCACCGGGCCCGAACGAGATCATACAATCTGGGACGAATCGAGCCCGGCCTGCCGGACCCTGTTCGGATCCTAACTCTCGAAGGGGGAACTTCCTCGCCCCCATGTTGTTGGACTTCCAAACCGCGTACCGAACCCTTATCGACCGCGTGCGCCGAGGCGTGCCCGCACCTTCTACGGAACTCGTTTCGCTGGAACAAGCGCGGGGGCGCTTTCTGGCCGAAGACGTCCTTGCCGACCGCGACTACCCTCCTTTTCCCCGTGCCACACGGGACGGATTCGCTCTACGGGCGGACGACGTGCAATCTCTCCCTGGAAAACTTGAACTTCTGGGCGAGGCCCGCGCCGGCAGTTGGTATGACGGGCACGTCGGACCGGGCCAGGCCGTCCGCATTATGACCGGCGCACCGGTCCCGGAAGGCGCCGACGCCGTGGTGATGGTCGAGCACACCCAGACAGACGAATCCGGCCGGGTGATGGTGGAAAAAAAGATGGACCCAGGGACCAATATCGTTCCCAAAGGGAGCGAGGCGGCACAAGGAACCAAAGTCCTTTTGAAAGGCAAGCGGCTGGGCGCAGGGGAAATCGGCCTGCTCGCCTCGGTCGGCAGATGGGAAATTTCCGTCGCGCGCCGCCCCCGCATCGCTATACTCCCGACAGGAGACGAAATCGTACCCCCCGACCGGGAACCGGAGTGGTACCAGATTCGGAACAGCAATGCCGCCGCCCTCGGCGCGCAGATAAGCGTGGCGGGCGGCGAACCGGTTCAGCTTGGGATCGGGCCCGATCAATATGAACCGCTCAAGAAAATGGTTCAAAAAGGTTTGGAGGAGGACCTGTTGGTGGTCAGCGGCGGCGTCTCGGTGGGAAAATACGACATTGTCGAAAAGGTGCTGGTCGACCTGGGCGCCGAATTCCACTTTACGGGTGTGGCGTTGCGGCCCGGGAAACCGTTGGTTTTCGGCCAAGTGGGCCGGAGATTCTTCTTCGGGGTGCCGGGAAATCCGGTTTCGACGTTTGTCACCTTTGAGATGTTCGTCCGCTCGGCGCTGGAAATCCTCTGCGGCGCACCCTCTCGGGAGCCTACTTTTCTCCGCGCCTGTCTGGCCTCAACGGTCAGCATGAAAGGAGGCCTTACGGCTTTCGTTCCGGCTCGTCTTTTCGAATCTGAACGGCAACCCGTGGTAGAGTTGGTACCATCGGAAGGGTCCGGTGACCTGGTCGGCTTGGCGAAAGCGAACTGCTTCGTGGTGGTGCATCCGGAGCAGACAATGCTGCCCCCGGGAACTTGGGTGGATATCTATCCGAAACCGTAGAATTTGGGGTGGCGGGACCGAAAATAGATTTTTTGACGGGTGATGAAAAAAAAGTTTTCCCATTACGACCGCAAGGGGCGGGTCCGGATGGTGGACGTCTCGGAAAAACCGGCCACGGACCGGCGGGCGGCGGCGTCCGTGCTGGTCAAGATGAAAAAATCGACCCTGGCCGCCCTGCCCAAGAACCCGAAGGGTGATCCCCTTGAAATTGCTCGAATTGCAGGCATTTCAGCGGCCAAGCGAACTTCGGAACTTATCCCCCTCTGCCACCCCCTGCCCCTCAGTCACATTGATGTTTGGGTGGAAACGTGCCAGAATGGCGTCCGGATTGGGGCAGAAGTCGCCTGCCGAGCCTCGACGGGAGTCGAAATGGAGGCTCTGACGGGAGCGGCGGTGGCGGCTCTCACCATTTACGATATGTGTAAAGCACTGGACCGAGGCATCGAAATTACCGATCTAAGACTATTGGAGAAGTCCGGAGGCAAGAGCGGCACCTACCGCGCCTCGGGCTCCCCCTCAGTTCGAAAAGAGGATCGACAGTCTACAGTGAGGTCAGACTCCGGCAATGGACGCCCGCCTAAAAATTCTTCTCGTCGACGATAACCCGACCATCCTAAAATTGATCGCGAGGAGCCTGGGAAAAAGCGGTGAGTTCATCACGGCGCGCGACGGCATCGAAGGCTTGAAGAAAGCCGTCGAGCATAAACCTGATTTCATCATTTCCGACTACGCCATGCCGAATATGGACGGTCGGATGCTGCTCAACAAGCTTCGTGAGCGGGACGACACCAAGCAGATCCCCTTCGCTTTTCTGGTTTCGCAAAAAGAGATCGACGAAAATTTACGCATGCTGGTAAAGGGCGTAGAGGATTTCTTCGTGAAACCTTTTCTGGTCGAAGACCTCTCGCAGGCAGGGCGGCGAATTCTCGACCGCATCCGTTCGGAAAAATTTAGCAAGATGGGCGGTCAGGACGGGGTCATTGCCGGGCGCCTGTCCGAGATGAACATCATGGACCTGATGACTTCGCTTGAGATGGGGCGCAAGAACTGCGCCCTGAAGCTCACCAGCGACGCCGGTGACTGCACGCTCTACTTTGCGGAAGGACAAGTCATTCACGCCGAATCCGGCCAGACGGTCGGTGACGAGGCCGTTTATAAGGCCGTGGGCTGGGCGGAGGGCCGCTGGGAGCTCAACTTCCCCGGGAAGACGGACAAAAAGACCATCACTCAACCCACCCAGGGTTTGCTGATGGAGGGGCTGAGGCTTCTCGACGAAGCCAATCGACGACTCGGCGAAGCAGGCATGTGAGGTTTGTCCCGGACGACACTTACATTTTCCTTTCACCTTATGATTTTTCGGAATTTCCCAACGTATGGATGCGGACCCTCTCCGCTCGCGCCTTAAAGCGAGCCGGTTTTCATGGTTAAGACTCTGCGCGTGAAAATTTTAACCGTCAGTGATTCGGCCGCCGAAGGTCGGCGGGAGGATTTATCAGGCCGCGCCGTTCAGCACCTCGCCGAAAAGCAAGGTTGGGATGTCCTGGCAAGCGAAGTCGCCCCGGACGAAGTCGAAGCGGTTCAACGTCACCTCCGCGCTTGGTTGAAGAACGCAGACGTCGATCTGATCCTCACGACGGGGGGGACGGGGCTCGGCCCGCGCGACATCACTCCAGAAGCCACGCGGCCGCTGCTGGAACGCGAAATCTCCGGTCTCAGTGAGATGATACGCGCCGAAGGAAGCAAGAAAACAAAACGAGCCGTGCTTTCACGCGGTCTTGCCGGCGTCTGCGAGCAGACCATGATCCTGAATCTGCCGGGCAGTCCTCAGGGCGCGCGGGAATCTTTGGAATGTATCGTGGACCTCATTCCTCACATTGTGGATCTCCTTCAAGGCAAAACGCGGCACGAGGGAGCGCATTCTGAAGATTAAAGTTTAGGGAGACAACCGGTGGTGGGGATTTCAATCTACCGCGATGGGGGACGGTAAAACGGCAGGGTCACAACTTGCACCGCGGCTTGATTGGAGAGCAGGTTGAGGGTGGAGCCGGGTTCGGCGGCCTCGCGACGCAGATACCCCAAAGCCACAGTCTGCCCCAAGGTGGGCGACACGCAAGAGCTGGTGATTTCTCCCATCTCCTTACCGGCGGCGAGAAGCTTTTCACCTTCAGCGGCAGGCGTCGGCGTGTCGAGAACCAAACCTACCAGCTTCCAGTTCACCTGCCCGCGGCTCCGCACCCGCTCGACAATCTCCTGGCCAAGGTAGCATCCCTTCGTAAGACTCACCGCATTCATCAAGTTCGCCTCAACCGGTAAAGTATCCTCTTCCAGGTCCACCCCGTAGCCGGGGATTCCCGCCTCGACCCGCAAGGTCTCCAGCGCCTCCCATCCGACCGGCAAGGTGTCGTACGTGGGGGCCTGCCCGCAGGCTCCGCCCCAAAGGCCGAGCATACCCTTCGGCGAAATCCACACTTCGTAACCTTCCTCGCCGCTCGTTGAGTTGCAAACGACGCGGACCGGATGTCCCGCGTAGTTGGAAGCGAAGTGGTCATGCTCTTTCATCTCCGGCAGATCGAGATGAAGCGTCTTTTCCAGCAGCGGACGCGCGCGCGGCCCCTGGAAGCTGACGGCGGCGAGATCCGGGATCTCCATCTCCACCTGGTCGGAAATAATGTAGCGATCGAGCGCCTGCATCATCTTCCCTCGCAAGTCGCAGTCCAGATCGATCCAGAATTGGTCTTTGTCGGCATAAACTTTTAAGTCGGCTTGGATGTGTCCCTGCACGTTCAGAAAGAGCGCATAGGTGCCCTGCCCCGGTTGAAGATTCTGAACGTCGTTCGACACCATGCCGTTCAGAAAACGGACGCGGTCCTCGCCGCGGAGATTGAACTTGGCGCGGTGAGAAAAGTCGGAAATGCCGGAAGCCTTTCGGACGGCGTGGTGCTCGGCGGCGGGATCGGTAAAGCGCGCCGGGACCAGAGCGCCGTGGAAGGGGGCCAGGGTTGCGCCCTGCGAAACATGATAGCCGGCCAGCGGACTGCGCTCGACTTTGAGATCGGCTTCACTCATAACTTACGAACCTCCCCGGCGAAGATAGGCGGAGATGAAAATTACGATCATGCCCAAGGCGAAGGCAATCGACAGCCACATGGCCCGTTTCTCCCGCAGCCAGTCAAAAACGGCGAAAGGAAGATTGAGTCCCAACGAAATGAAAAACACGCAGAAGGCCAGTGCGATTTTGACGATGAGCCAAGTCCAATAGACGCCGCCGGGGCCGCCCCAAGCATGGGAATAAATATTGTAGACACCGCTGCCGATCAATAAGAGTACTACGCTCCACGCCACGTATTGATACTTGCGCGCCACTTTCTTAAAGAGCAGGTCCCGCTGTTCCGGTTCCAGCGCCCGAGCCGAGGGGATCAAGATCATATGAATAAAACCGATCGAGCCGATTCCGACCACCGCCGCGGCCAGATGAATCCATTGCATCAGAGTCGACATTAAAAAGCTCCCTGTCCCAGACGGCGCGTGGAGAAGCACCGATTCCCCGCCTCGAGTGAACGCCTGAACCAGCCTTTCATACTACTTCAACCGGGGGTTTTTTCTCAAATCAAGTGCGGAAAAAGCCCTGCGACGCCTGGATGGCGTCGATAAAGTGAGCGTCAGCCTACGGGACGGGAAGGCAATCACCACTCCCAAGGTGGGTGAGAGCTTCGATCCATTCGAAATCACGAAGGCCATCAAGAAAGCGGGTTTCACACCCGGAGAAGTCGACCTTACGGTCCAAGGAAAACTGAGCCGGTACAAAGAATTCTGGGCGTTGGAAGTGCCGGGGTTGGCTCAGCCGCTTCTTCTATCGAGAGGACCCGCGTCCGGAAAACTCGGGAAAAGCACCGCACCGAAGGGGCGTATGTTACCCGTCACGGGGCAGCTTCACCCCTCTCATGGAGATGAGCCGCCGGGTATGACGGTGGAGAAATTCACCTCTCAGCCTTGAAGTGGAGGAGCCAACATGCCGGCAGGCGGACTCTATTCGTAGAGATATTCCACATACTTCCCATAGCCGTTGTAGGGGAGCGTGGTGATCTGCTCGCCGGTCTCGACGACTCTTTCCGAGGCCTGTGACCAGCGCGGATGCGGCACCTTGGGGTTTACGTTGGCGGTGAAGCCGTACTCATCGGGACCCGCCCGGTTCCAAAACGTCGGCGGCCGTTTCTTCGTAAACTCAAAGCGGACGATCGACTTGATGCTCTTAAAGCCGTACTTCCAGGGAACGATCAGGCGCAGCGGCGCGCCGTTCTGCTTGGGCAGCGTTTGGCCGTACATCCCGACGACGAGCATCGTCAGCGGATTCATGGCCTCTGCCATCGTCAGACCTTCATGGTACGGCCATGCGTAGTGCGGCTGCTGGATGACGCCCGGCGTCTTGCCCGGGCGGTGGAAGGTTACCATCCGCACGTAACGCGCCGAAGAGAGCGGCTTCACCCACTCGATGAACTTCTTCATCGGAAAACCTACCCAGGGGATCACCATCGACCACGCCTCCACGCAGCGGAATCGATAGACTCGCTCTTCGATCGGCATGCGGCGCAGCAGATCGCTGGCGTCGAACTTCAAATTCTTTTCTACCTGACCCTTCACTTCAATTTCCCAAGGCTCAATCTTGAAATCCTGCGCCAGGGGCCAGACCCGCACTTTGTCCGGAGAAAATTCATAGAAATTATTGTACCGTACGGCAACATCCTTCCGCGTGATGGGCCGGTCAACCTTGTACTTTTGATTGCGGGCGGCTTCGAGAGGGCGGACACCCGTCAGCCAAGGGTCCGGGGCCGGCTCCGCCGCCCAGGCATTTTCCCAGGGCTCGGCACCAGCCAGTGCGAGGGAACCGGCAGCACCCACCGCGGTTTGAAGAAACCAGCGGCGGTTCCTGTAAACCGATTTCGGCGTCACATCCCTTTCGGGAATTTCCCATCCTCTGCACGCATGTACGAGCATATCGCCTCCCGGACCGGCCAACCTGAACCTTGAATTCTAACACCGCGGCAAAGCACAAGCCAAATGTTGTGCCGGCGCACAGCACGTTTCCCCTCTAGCCGTTTCCTAGGGAGCGAGGCAGGACTGAATGTGCGTCTACACCCCTTGGGAAATCGCCTCTACCGCAGCCATCTCTCCTTTATCAAAGACCTTGCGCCGGAGATCGGGCGCGGAGTGAGGATCACCTGCTCGCTGCGTTTTTTCTAGGGAAAGCTTATTGCCGAGGGATAAAGACAGAAAGGGCGTGCAGACCTGAGTCTAGACCCACTCCAGAGCGCCCTTCTTCCAGATCCAGACATAACCGAGAATCAGGATGCCCAAGAAGATGAACATTTCGATCAGGCCGAACAACCCAAGTGTGCGGAACTGAACGGCCCAGGGAAAGAGGAAAATCGTCTCTACGTCGAAGATGACAAATAGGATGGCAACGATATAGAAGCGGACGGTGTAGCGGCCACGCGAGCCGGTCTCCGGTTCGATGCCGCACTCATAGGGTTCGACCTTTGCGCCCTCTTTTTCCGAGGTGGGACGAATCAGCTTGCCGATCCATAACGTAACGATCGGAAAGGCCACAGCAATTCCCGCAAAGATCAAAATCGGACCGTACTTTTCAGCCAACTCGCTTCCTCCTCAACACCTATAAGGCTGTTCATCATACCATATTCTGCGTAATCGATGATGCATTCAGCGGTCTGCTTCGGCGGCCCCTTCTACCCCGGCTTTGTCGAGGCGGAAAAAAGCTCAGGAGGCGACCACTTCGGCCGGTTGCGCGCCCGGCAGCGAGTTCAACTCCGGAATCTCTATGGAAATCTCCGTACCGCGACCCGGCTCGCTTTTGACATCGAACCGGAACTCCTCCCCATAGATCACCTTCAGCCGCTCCAGCACATTTCTGATTCCGATCCCCGAGTCGAAGATAATTTTCCGACGCTCGGGAGGAATGCCCACGCCGTTGTCCTTCACCCTCAGATGAAGCCGGCCCTGCTTCTGGTAAGCGTCGATCTGCAGGATTCCCCCTTCGATTTTTGGGGCAATCCCATGCCGCAAAGCGTTTTCCACCAGCGGCTGCAACAGCATGTTCGGGACCACCAGGGGTAAAGTCTCCGGCTCGATATTTTTATAAATTTGCAGCTTCTTCTTTCCGAACCGCACCACTTCAATATCCAGATAGTCGTTCAGAAAATCCAGTTCCTGGCGGAGAGGAATCAAGTTTACTTGACTTTTCAACCGCCCGCGCAGGATGTTTGACAGTTTCAGCAGCACCTCCCGCGCCCGGTCCGGTTCGGTTCGGGTCAAGGCGGAAATCGTGTTGAGCGTATTGAACAGGAAATGGGGATTCATCTGGCTGGTCAGCGCCTCGACACGAGACTGCATCAGCAGCCGGTTCTGCTCTTCCAACTTGTGCTCGACGCGGGTGCTGTTCCAGATGCGCAGGGGCAGTCCTACGCCGATGGCCGTCGTCAGTACGATGATGAACCCTGCCCAGAAGCTCCCGTCCGCTTTGAGATAGAAAAGGCTGCCCTGCGGGAAGTACTGCCCCATCCACATCCGGCCGATTTCCAGAGCACCGGCCGTCAGGAAGAACAGGACCTGCCATTCCATTCCGCGATGCGTCACCCATCGTTTTATGGAACGGTAAAGGCTCAGCTCAATGAAGGGCGAATACCGCCAGATCTCCTCTTTATCGGGACAGACGTGACGAACCAGCCCTCCCACCAGCGCGTAGATGGCCAGCATGGGCAGAGCCAAAATCTCTTCGCCCAGCAGGACCGCCGGCAGATGAACCAACATGCCTACCATCAACCCCGCGACGCCCCCACCCAACAACCCGGCCACGAAGGTAATTTCCAAGCTCAGGTCGGTTCCTTGATAGCGCGCCACCAGCCGCGCCAGCACTCCCAGCATAAAGGGAACGCCCAGAAAGGTCGAAAACAGCACCTTTTCGCGTATGCTCCGACGTTCGATGAACAGAAGGTTCCGGAAAGTTCCGATGCGGGGGATGATGCTGGCCAGCGAGGCCATCACCCCCAACTTGATCAGGAGCGTAACCAGTAAGAAGAGTGTCGGAGAACCGCTCGTCGTAGGCATGACACTCTATTCTTTCCGGCGAAAGGGGAGGAGTCAAGTGCCGCGGGGGGGAAAGGGCATCGAACGGCAGTCGGGGCTAGCCTCCTCCTACGAATTGGACGATTTCCAGTCTGTCATTCTCCGCCACCGGTGTCTGTTCCCACCGGTCGCGGCGCACGATCTCCCGGTTTCGCTCGACCGCCACTCGGTCCGGCGGGAGCTTCAGCCAGTCGAGTAGGGCCGCAAGATGCAATCCTTCGGGGACTTCCCGAAGTTGGCCGTTAATCTGTATGGAAATCAAGGCTGTATGGGAACCACGGGTAAATTACCCGGAACGACCGAGTTGGGCCGGCAGGGGAGCAATCTGGCCGGCTCGAATGCCCTCGATGACCTTGCGGTGCTAGTCTTCGACAATACCGCGGAGCTTGTCGCCGTTAAAATCCGGCGATTGGCGCTGTTCTTCGTAGGAGGAGGTGGATTTATGAACGATCGCTCCCTTCTTATACACGAGGGTCTCCAGCGACCCGTCCTTTCGACGGTTCGGTCTGTACGTGGTAGACCACCCCGTCGTGTTTCACGTCCGTATTAAAACCCATTCCCATATCGAATCCGCTCCGACCTGGTGATGCAGCTCACTCCCGCTCAAACAGAGTACGATCTTAGCCGGAGCGGCGTCCAGGGGCAAGAAAAAACTTGACAGTGTGATTTCACCACTTTTAAAGTCCCTCCCTATAGCAGAACCCGCACCTTCCGGAGGAAAATGCTCCAGGATTACAGTCCAGTCCTCTTGCATCTGATGGTGGTGCTGGGCTTGGGAGGCGCAATCCTGGCGGTTTCCGCCTGGATCGGTCCCAAACAGCCCAGCTCCAGAAAGCTCTCCCCCCATGAATGCGGCGTGGCCCCGGTCGGGTCGGCGCGGGGGCGCTTCTCCGTCAAGTTTTATCTGGTGGCCATGTTGTTTATCCTTTTTGACGTAGAGGGGGTCTTCTTCTTCCCCTGGGCCGTCATCTATAAAGAGCTGGGGTGGTTCGGCTTCGTCGAGATGTTAACCTACGTTTTCATCCTCCTCGCGGGTTATGTCTATATCTGGAAGAAGGGCGTGCTGGACTGGAACCGCTGAGGAACGGACCTCCTCGAACCGGAGCTTCGCTCCACCCCACGGGAAAGAATTACCGGCCCACGGAAAAAACTACCGAAATGACAACGAACTCCCAAAACCCCGTCGTGAAGAAGCTCAGGGAGGCGTTTCCCGAGAACCTGGAAGAGACCGGTGAGCGTCACGGCCTACTCTCGGTGACACTGCCGCCAAACATTTTAACGGCTGTTACAAAACTGCTCCGTCAAGATCGGCTCGTGAACTTCAATTTCTTGGCGGACATTACCGCGCTCGACCACTATCCCCGCGAGCCCCGTTTCGAAGTCGTCTACCGGCTGCGTAGTATCCCGCGCCGGAGGGAGCTCCAACTGCGGGTCCGCATCTCCGGCAACAACCCTTCTCTCGATTCTCTCACCCCCCTCTGGCCCGGCGCGGAAGCTTTTGAGCGCGAGGTTTTCGACCTGTTCGAAATCCGTTTCGAAGGCCACCCCTATCTGGAGCGAATTCTCCTGCCGGAGAATTGGAAGGGGCATCCGCTTCGAAAAGACTGTCCGGTAGAGGGCTATCGATAGATGCCCGTCACCGTCGAAAAGATTCCCGGGCAGGAAGAGAAGTTGATTCTGAACATGGGTCCGCAGCACCCCTCGACCCACGGGGTTCTGCGGCTCATCCTGGAACTCGACGGGGAGACCGTCACCCACGCCCGCTACGACATCGGCTACCTTCACACCGGAATTGAAAAGTCCTGCGAGGTGCTCACCTACTCCCAGGCCATCACGCTCACCGACCGGGTCGATTACCTGGCTCCGCTCTCGAACAACCTCTGCTATTGCTTGGCGGTAGAAAAGTTGCTGGAGCTGGAGATTCCGCCGCGGGCCCAGTACATCCGCGTTCTGCTGACCGAACTTACGCGCCTGAACAGCCACCTGGTGTGGCTCGGCACGCACGCCATCGACCTAGGCGCCATGTCGGTGCTGCTCTACTGCTTCCGGGAGCGGGAAGAGATTCTGAATATTTTTGAATTCGTCACCGGCCAGCGGATGATGACCAGCTATTTCCGCACCGGCGGGCTGTCCCTCGAGCCTCCCATCGGCTGGGAAAAGCGCTCGGCGCGCCGGCGGGCGCCGTTTCCATCTATTACTACCTGCGCATTATCGTCATGATGTATATGACGGAGACCTCAAGCGCCCCGTCAAAGTCCACACCCGAGTCCAACCTGCCTTGGGCGCTACGGACGGCTCTGGCCATCATGGTCCTGGGAACGCTCTATCTCGGCATCCTCCCCGGCTGGTTTCTCGCTCAGACCGCGGCGGCAATCCTGGTTCCGTAATTTTTCCTGCTCTATTTTTCCCACCAGACCTCTCATCAGCAAATAAATAAGGGTGCGCAAGATTATTTCTTACGCACCCTGAGAAATGATTCAACCTTGAACCTGTCTTTCGCCTAGGCCGCGACGACGGCAAAAATAATCGCAAACACATACAGCGCCAGCGATTCAATCAGCACCAACCCCAGAATCAGGAAGAACTGAATGCCGGGCCGCGCTCCGGGGTTTCGCGCCACGCCTTCGCAGGCCGCCGCTACCGCCTTTGCCTGGGCAAGACCGCAAAAGGCTGAGACAAAGGCCATAGAAAAACCAGCGGTGACAGCAATCCAATGGGCGGTGGAAGCTGGCGCTGCTCCAGCCGCCCCCTGCGCATAGGCGGGGGTTGCCAATAAAGCGGCTCCCATCACTGTCAGAAAACCTACTATTGTACGTTTCATTCATCGGCTCCTTGGGGAGTGAATTTCCGTCAGTGGGTGGTTCCCTGCCAACCCTCGTTCAGGCAGGGCTCACGCTGGCGGAGAAAATCAAACTGAATGCTCTTTTAATGTTCTTCGGAAACAGCCATGCCGAGATACACGGCCGGCAACAGAACAAAGATGTATGCCTGAATAAAAGCTACGAAAACGTGAAGGCCCATAAAAATCACCGGAACTAAGACAGGAATCAGCTTGAAGAATTCGTGCTCCAAAACGGCGCCCACATTCATGTTCGCCCAAAGTCGCGCAGTAAGCGACAGAGGCCTGGCAATTAAAGGCACACCCAATTCAAGAGCAAAAAACAGCGGCGTCATAACCAATAGAGGTCCACACAAGGTCTTCAAGTATCCCCAAAATCCATGATGATGAACGCCCGCAAACAGATAGGTTCCCACAACCACAAGGGAAAGCCCAAACGGCACGGCTTTATAGGCTGTGGGTGTAGCAAATCCCGGAACAAGCCCCATTAAGTTAGACAACAAGATAAAAAGACCGAGGGTTCCCAGCAAAGGCAAATACTTCCGGCCCAAAGGACCTACAATCTCATCCACCAGGGAGCGCAGGAACCGAACCACCACTTCCATGATGTGCTGGAAGCGGCCCGGGTCGGTCACAGAAAGCTGCCGCCGCAAAATAAAAGCGCCGGGTATAAGAATCAGCAGCACCAGGACCTGCATGGACACATGGTCGGGAATGGGGGCGTCCGAGTGTGCGACTTCAAAGCCGAGGGCGTGCAACCCGGCGGTTACGGGAACAGCCAGAATTTTATTTAATAAGACGGTGAACCAGAGCGGTTCGGCTGCGTGTCCCAAGCTTTAAGAACTCCTTCCCAGGGTAAAAATCTGAGCAATGAGCGCGAGCAAAACTCCCGCCACCGGGACGAACAGTCCGGCAATGATTCCCAGCGCCGGCAGCCAACCCGTCCAGTGCACCAGACCGATCAGCGCAAACGTGAGAGGATAGCGAAGAAGAACCTTTAAGACCACCTTTTTCGGGACTTGTTTTGGCGGGTCATCAAGAACACCATATAGGGCCCGGTGGAGCCAGTGAAAGTTGGCGGTCCCCAGCGCCGCCCCCAAGACGAAGGCAAGCGCCGCGGCCGCCCCCCAATGGACGAGAACAGGAACCCCGGCCACGAGCGCCAAGCCGCTCATCAAAATGGGCCAGCGATCAATGATAATCCAAAGCGAGTTTTTGTTACTCTTGGCTGCTTCCATTCTTTTCGAATCGATTCAGCAGGATCAGAAGCTCCCAAAATCCTCCGGCTGCGCCCAGCATGGCCAAAACTATGGAAAAGATCGGCTGGGTACCCAGCCATTGATCAAGCAGCCAGCCTGCGCCGAACCCGGCCAGAGCCGCCGCGGGAAGAACGAATCCCAGGCTCGAATAGAAGCCCACCTTGGTCCAGAGGTCCCGGTTTTTGCCTCCGGTGGGGGGCACGACGACCCTATCCTACTGAAGAAACGGGCGAACAGCTTCTTCCGCCTTGGTAATAATCCAGTTGGGGAGAATACCGATTCCCAGGGTGAAGATCAGCGTTATGGCCATGGTGGTCAGCACGCCGGGCGAAAAGGAAAGCTTCGCGTCATCGGGCGCGGGCTTCATAAACATCGCCACCACAATCCGGAAGTAATAATAGATCGAAACTACCACATAGAGGACGGCCAAAACCGCCAACACGTAGTGCCCGGTCTGAATCAGAGCCAGGAAGATGAAGTACTTGCCAATGAATCCCGCCGTGGGGGGGATTCCCGCCAGCGAAAGCAGAAAGACCAGCATCAGCAACGCCGAGCCGGGTGATTTTTCGTACAGCCCCGCCAGATCTTCCACTTCATCGCCGATAAAGTCCTTTCGCCGCAAGGCGACGATCACCGTAAACGCCCCCAGGTTCATGAAGGCATAGACGAGCAGGTAGATCACCATGCCCTGCAATCCGGTCCGGTTGCCGTCGGCGGCGGTCACCAAGCCGAGCAAGAGATAGCCGACATGAGCAATCGAGGAGTAGGCCAGCAGCCGCTTGACGTTGCGCTGCGTCAAAGCGGCCAAGTTCCCCACCGTCATGGTAAGTACGGCCACCGCTATCAACAGAAGCTGCCATTCGTCGCGCAGCGGCCAGATCGGCCCCAGAAACATGCGCAGCAGGAGGGCGAAAGCGCCCGCCTTCGCCCCGACGGATAGGAAAGCCGTAACCGTCGTCGGCGCGCCCTCGTAAACATCCGGCACCCATTGATGGAACGGAACCGCCGCGACCTTGAACAGCAGGCCCGTGCCCACGGTAACCATCGCCAGCCAGACAAGGGGATCAGCCGCCGGCCGCTCGGAAAGGTGCTGAGCAATGATTTCAAGTTGGGTCGAGCCGGAAAGACCATAGAGAAGCGACATTCCGTAGAGCAGGATGCCGGAAGAAAAAGCTCCCAGGAGCAGATACTTCATGGCCCCTTCATTCGAGCGCTTTTCCCGGCGGAGAAATCCGGCCAAGATATAACCGGACGTGGCCATCAGCTCCAGACCAATGAAGAGCACAATCAGGTCCGTGCCGGCGGCGAGAAACATCATCCCCAGGGCAGAGAAGAGCAGCAAGGCATAGTACTCGCCGAAGTGCTCGCCCTCGATCTCCAGATACTTCATCGAGATCAATACGACCAGGGCCGTCGCCACGAGAAAGATCAGGCTGAAAAAGGTGAAGAAATCGTCATTGACGATGGACCCGCCAAAGCCATGGTAGGGAACCCCTTGCCGCCCGCTCCAATCCCGACAAACGGCATAGCCGGTAATACCGATCCCGATCAACGCTATGATTCCATTCCAATATTTATCCCGCTTTTCGAGGAGAAAATCCATGAGCAAAACCGCCAGGGCAAAGATCGTCAGGACGATCTCAGGAACAACCGCCGCGTAATCTTCCGGTCTGAAGAATTCATTCCACATGAGTCTGTTTCTCTACCCCCGGTTCCGTCTTCCCAGCGGACACGGGGGGAATCGAAACCTCCCCGGTCATTCCGTTGGAGCTTTTTCGGCCTCCAACACAAGCTCTCCCGCCGGCGGCACGGCAGGCAACTGATTTTTCCGCTGGGCTTCGAGCAAGGCCGGGTTGACGCGCTTCACAATTCGGTCCACGGCAGGCTGCAGGACTTCAAAATAGGGTTTTGGATAGAGGCCGATCCAGAAGGCCCAAATCACCAGCGGAAGGAGCATGGCAATCTCACGCCAGTTCAAATCCTTCAGAACCTTGTTCTTGGGATTATCGCATGCGCCGAACATGGTCCGCTGGTAGAGCCAGAGCATATAGGCAGCGCCCAGGACGATTCCCAAAACGGCCCAAGCGCCCCAGCGCCAGTCGACCTGGAACGCGCCCTGAAGAATGGTGAATTCTCCGATGAAACCGTTCAACGCCGGCATACCGATGGAGGACATGGTAATTATCAGGAAGATCGTGGCATAGACGGGCATCACGTGCGAGAGCCCGCCGAACTCCTTGATCTCGCGCGTGTGCCGCCGCTCATAGATCAGCCCGACAAGCAAGAATAATGCGCCGGTCGAGATGCCGTGATTCACCTGCTGGATGACGCTGCCGCCGATTCCGTGGTAATTCAAAGTGAAAATACCGAGCGTACAGAAGCCCAAATGGCTGACCGAGGAATATGCGATCAGCTTCTTCATGTCGCGCTGCATCAGCGAAACCAGCGCGCCGTAGATGATGGCGATAATGGAAAGCACCACCATCCATTTCACCACACTCGGATGGGCGCTGGCCTCGGGCAGCATGGGCAGGTTGAAGCGGAGGAAACCGTAGGTTCCCATCTTCAGCAGAACGCCGGCCAGAATGACGGACCCGGCCGTGGGCGCCTCCACGTGCGCGTCCGGCAGCCACGTATGGAACGGGAACATCGGCACCTTGATGGCAAATCCGACGGCGAAAGCGATAAAGACCCAGATCTGCCACCCACCAACAGGCCAATCGTGTTGCGAAAGCTGCAGGATGTCGAACGTATAGACTCCGGTGTCGGCATGGAACTGGAAGTAGACGGCCAGGATTCCGAGCAACAAAAGTACCGAGCCGCCCAGCGTGTAGAGGAAAAACTTTATCGCCGCATAGAGCTTATTCGGGCCGCCCCAAACGCCGATGATGAAGTACATCGGCACGAGCATGACTTCCCAGAAGACGTAAAAGAGGAAGAAGTCGAGCGCCATAAAGGCGCCGAGCATTCCCGTCTGCAAAATCAGGAAGAAGGCGTAGTACTCTTTGCTCCGTTTCTCGACGGCCGACCAGGAGGAGAGCGACGCCAGGAATCCCAACACCGTGGTCATCATGATCATCAGGAAGCTGATGCCGTCTACGCCCAAAGCGTATTCGGCGCCGATCGAGGGAATCCAATCCGCGCGCTCCACGAACTTGAAGACCTCGCCGGGCGTCTCGCTCGGAAACCAGAAAAGTAACGGCAGCGAGACCAAAAAGCCGAGGAGCGTAAAGGCGTTTCCCAGCAGGCGTACCGTATTCTTCTTCTCGGAATTCACCAACGCAATCGGCAACACCCCGAGGAGCGGCGTAAAGAGGATAATGGTCAGCAAATGCTCACGATAAAATTCCATGAGGAACCTCAAATCCAAATACTTGCGATTCAAACTCGGCGAGGCAACCACCAGCGCTTCGCCTACTGAAACAGATAATACGCGAACGAAGCCGCCAGACCCAGCACGATCAGCAGCGCAGCGCTCTGCACCGCCCCAGTCTGGATCATCCGCACCGGGTAGCTCATCAAATGCACAACCCAGCCCAGCAGGTTGACCAGCCCGTCAATGACCACAAGATCCCACCGGCGCGACCCTTCCCCCGCCGTGCGCGTCAGCCACCCCGTACCGTTCACCCCGCCGTCGATCACGCCCAGGTCGAACCCGGAGAAAAAGTTTCCCAGGTTCTTGGCGCGATCGACGAAGAGCGCGTCGTAAAGTTCGTCCACATAATACCTGTTGAGCAGAACGGCATAGACGGTCCGAAGCGAACCGGCCCACCGCTCGGGAATCTCCGGATGCTTTAAGTAGAAACGATACGCCGTGTAGACTCCGTAAGCCGCCACCAACATGGAAACCGCCATCAGAATGCCCTCGACGGCATGGGAAGGAAGACCGGCTTCCGGAACTCTGGGATTCCGAAAGACCGGCTCCAGAAACGTTCCAAATCGGTTCGAGCCACCAAAGACCAGCGGCCAGCCCAGGAACCCTCCCACGACCGACAGCACCGCCAGCACGCGCAACGGAATCAGCATCGCTTCAGGAGACTCGTGAAGGTGCTCGGCCGTCTTTTCCGAGTACCGCGGCGAACCCCAGAAGGTCATAAAGAGAAGGCGGAACATGTAGAAAGCGGTCAACCCGGCCGTCACCACGCCGATGAACAAGAGCAGCTTGTGACCCGAGAAGGCGCTCAAAAGGATTTCATCCTTACTGATAAACCCGGCGAACAGAGGAAACCCGGCAATCGAAAGCGTGGCGAGGCCGAATGTCCAATACGTGACGGGAATCTTATCCTTGAGCCCGCCCATCTTGCGCATGTCCTGCTCGCCGCTTACCGCATGGATCACGCTGCCCGCGCCGAGGAACAAGAGCGCCTTAAAAAATGCATGGGTGGTCAGGTGGAAAATGCCTGCTCCGAAAGCTCCCACGCCGCAGGCCAAAAACATGTAGCCGAGTTGGCTAACGGTCGAGTAAGCCAGCACGCGCTTGATATCAGTCTGCACCAGGGCGATGGAGGCCGCCCAAATAGCGGTGAGCGCGCCGATGACGGCCACCACGGCCAGGGCCGACGGCGCCAGCACATAGAGCGCGTTCGAGCGCGCCACCATGTAGACCCCGGCGGTGACCATGGTGGCGGCGTGAATCAGAGCGCTGACCGGGGTGGGACCTTCCATCGCGTCCGGCAGCCAGACGTAGAGCGGAATCTGCGCGGATTTCCCCACCGCACCAACGAACAGCAGCAGGCAGATGGCAACCAATGCGCCGTCGCCGTCCGAGAAGCGTCCGCTGCGGGCAATCTCGGTCACCTCGCCGAAGTTGAGCGTCCCGAACGTGACCACGATCAGCATGACGCCCAACAGGAATCCGGCGTCACCGATGCGGTTCACGATAAAAGCTTTTTTGCCCGCGTCGGAAGCGGACTTTCGGTCAAAATAGAAACCGATCAGAAGGTACGAACAGAGCCCCACACCCTCCCAGCCGATGAACATCATCAGGTAGTTGTTCGAGAGAATCAGGACGAGCATGGAGAACATGAAGAGGTTCAGATAACCGAAGAAGCGGTAGTAGCCCTCTTCATGGGCCATGTAGCCCATCGAATAGACGTGAATCAGGAAGCCGACGCCGGTGACGACCAACAGCATGACGGCCGACAGCGGGTCGAGCAGGAAGCCGACGTCCACATTCAAGTCGCCGAGCGTGCCGTCGGTCATACGGAACGGGCCGGCCGGAAGCCAGTTGTAAAGGGTCCTTTCAAAGGTATGATCGGGCCGACCGAGCAGGCCGAAAAAGGAGAAGACCGCCCAGAGGAAAGAGAGCCCGGGCAGCCCGACCGAAATCCACGAGACCTGAGGGCGAGAAAGCCGCTTGCCTGCCAGAAGCTGGATCAAGGCGCCCAGCACCGGCAGCAGCGGAATCATCCAGATATGTTCGAGAAAAAAGTTCATAAACGAACCGGCCTCGGCTCAGATTCCTTTACCACTTCAGAATATTCATTTCATCGGCGTTCACGGTCCCTCGGTTGCGGAATAGGGCGATCAGAATCCCCAGCCCGACGGCCGCCTCCGCCGCCGCAGCGGTAATCACAAAAATCGCGAAGACCTGCCCGTGGACCGTGCCGTGGAGGCGAGAGAACGCCACAAGGTTGATATTGACGGCGTTCAAGATCAGCTCGATCGACATTAAAACGATGATGACGTTGCGGCGCGTCAGCACGCCGATGACGCCCACGGTAAAAAGGCCCATTCCCAAAAACAGATAGTAGTGAACCGGAATCATTCCAGTCTCCTCTTGGCCATGACGACCGCGCCCACCATGGCGACCAACAACAGGAGCGAAGCGATCTCAAAGGGCAGCATGTAGTTCCGGAACAGCACAATTCCGATCTGTTCGGTATTGCCGACAGGCGCAGTCTCCTCGATGGAGCCCGCGAGTTCCACCACCATCTGCTGCGGCCCGATCACGAACGTCTCCTGCCCACGAAAGAGAACGTATCCCCACTCGGCGCCGAGCACCAAAACGGCCACCACCGCGATCCACCAGAACCGCTTGAACTGCGCCTCCTTCTGCGCCTCTTCAAGATTTACCAACATAATGACGAAAAGAAACAGGACCATGATGCCGCCGACGTAAAGAATCACCTGCACCGCAAAGAGGAATTCCGCTTCCAACTGCAAGTACAATCCGCCGACCGCCAAAAGCGTAATAATCAGAAATACGGCGCTGTGGACGACATTGCGGCGCGTAATCGCCATAACGGCCGAAGCCATCGTTACCGCCGAGAGCGCGAAGAAGACTGCGTAAGAAAGCGACATTTCTGAGTCCTTACTTCCTATCGGTAAATTCCAAATCTCCCCAAAGGATAATCGCCACGCCGGTGACCAGAATATTGACGATCCCCAGAGGAATCAGCCAATGCCAACCGAGTCGCATCAACTGGTCATACCGATAGCGGGGGAACGTGCCGCGAATCCAGATATACCCGTAGAGAAAAACATAGCATTTCAGCAGAAACCAAACCACGCCAGGCACCACACCCAGGAAACCGAACCATTCGATATCCTGGAGGGGCGGCAACCAGCCGCCAAAGAACAGCGTCACACAGAGGGCCGAAACCAGCACCATGCTGGCGTACTCAGCCATAAAATAGAGCGAAAAACGGAAACCGCTGTACTCGGTATGAAAGCCGGCGACGATCTCGGATTCGGCTTCCGGCAGGTCGAACGGCGCGCGATTCGTCTCCGCGATCGCTGAAACCAGAAAGATGAAAAAGCCGAGCGGCTGGTACCAGATATTCCACCAGCCCGATTCCTGCTGGCTGCGAACGATTTCCACCAAGCTGAGCGAGTTCGACAGAAGCAGCACGCCGATGATGGAGATGGCGAGCGCGACCTCGTAGCTCACCATCTGTGCCCCGGAGCGCAAAGCTCCCAGCAGCGGATAGTGGCTGTTCGAGGCCCAACCGCCCAGAATAACACCGTAGATTCCCAGCGAACCGATGGCCAGGATGAACAGAATGCCGATGTTGATATCGGTAATACGAAAGATCGTCGACTCGCCGAAGGGAATCACCGAAAAGACGACAAAAGCCGGAAAGACGCTGATCACCGGGGCCATCAGAAACATCCACTTATCGGCCGCTTTCGGGACAATATCTTCCTTCAGGATCAACTTCAGTCCGTCGGCGATCGGCTGCAACAGCCCCCACGGCCCCACGCGCATCGGCCCCAACCGCACCTGGATAAAGGCCACAACCTTCCGCTCCAGGTAGACCATATAGGCCACCATCAGCGTGAGCGTCAGGAAGACAACAAGAATCTGCCCCGTCGCAAACAGGTAAGGGCTCTCCGTTTGGAATTGTTCGAGCGCTTCGACCATGGAATTCAAAATTCTCTAACGATCCACTTCCCCCATCACGATATCGATCGTGCCGATGACGGCCACCACATCAGCGATCAAATGACCCCGTATCATCTTGTCAAGGGCCTGGAGGTTAATAAACGAGGGCGGCCGGATCCGGACACGGTAAGGATGCGTCGTGCCGTCACTGACCACGTAGTACCCGAGCTCTCCCTTGGGAGACTCGATGGAGTGATAGACCTCGCCGGGGGGAGGCTTCAGGACTCTCGGCACGCGCCCGGCAATCGGTCCGGTCGGCAGCCGATCCACGGCTTGCCTGACGATGCGCCGCGATTGGCGCATCTCTTCCAGCCGGACGAGGTAACGGTCGTAGGTATCGCCCTTTTCTCCGACGGGAATTTCAAAATCCAACTCGTCATAGGCCTCGTAGGGCTGTGCCTTACGGAGGTCCCACTTGACGCCCGAGCCGCGCAGCACCGGTCCGGAAACTCCCAAAGCGATGGCGTCGGCGGCAGTGAGAACCCCCACGCCCTTCGTGCGGCCGATCCAGATGCGGTTCAGCGTCAAAAGCTGTTCGTACTCGTCGATCTTCTTTTCGAAGTCGTCACAGAATTTGCGGATCTGGTCCTCGAACCCGTCGTAGACCTCATATTGCAAACCGCCAATGCGGAAGGCATGCGTGGTGAGGCGAGCGCCGCAATAGTTTTCGAAAATCTTCAGAATCTCTTCCCGCTCGCGGAACGTATAGAAGAGCGGCGTCATCGCCCCGATATCGAGAGCGTGCGTGCCGAGCCAGAGCAGGTGGCTGGCGAGGCGTTGCAGCTCCGCCAGAATGGTCCGCACGTACTTGGCGCGCGGCGGCACCTCGGCGCCCTGGAGCTTTTCCACCGCCTCGCAGTACCCCATCCCGTTCGAGACGGCGGCGACGTAATCCATCCGGTCCGTGTAGGGCGCGAACTGGATATAGGTCCTATTTTCGGCGATCTTCTCGACGCCGCGGTGGAGATAGCCCACCACGCACTCCGAGCCGATCACCGTCTCTCCGTCCAGCTTCAATATGACGCGGAACACCCCGTGGGTGGAGGGGTGCTGCGGGCCCATGTTGATGACGATTTCGTCCGCGTCAAGGTAAGTCGCTTGCGGGACAACTTCCTTTTCCATCACTGCGCGCTCTCAATGTTCAAGTTGGCCTTCACCCAGGCCTTGTCCTGCTTCAGAATGTCGTAGTCCTTGCGGAGAGGGTGGCCCACCCAATCTTCCGGCAGCAGAACCCGCTTCAGATTCGGATGGCCCGCGAAGACGATGCCGAACATATCGAAGACTTCCCGCTCCTGCCAATCCGCACCGGCCCAGAGGCCGGCAAGCGAGGGCGACGGCTCCCCGTCACCGACCAACACTTTAACCCGGAGCCGGTCATTCCGTTCGAAAGAATAGAGGTGATAAATAACCTCGAAACGCTTCTCGCGACCGGGGTAGTCGACCGCCGTAACATCCGTCGGGTAGGTGTACCGGGCTTGGTCATCATCCCGTAAAAATCTACAAACCTCGATTAATGAGTCTTTTACAACCGTAATCGAGGGTTGATTCCGATAGACGAGGGCGTCGGTGAGGGCAGAGGGGAAACGCTTTTCGAGCGCTTCCCGCAACGGGTCAGCCCACGGGTCGGGTGTATCGGAAGGTTTGGCGGGTGGCTTGGCGGTGGGTTTTGCGGCAGCTTTCTCAGGTCCGCTGCCCGCCGGAGCCTTCGGTTCTTCGGCCATTCGCCCCAGTCTGAATCTATAGGATGCTTCTTACGCCCTATGAAATTCCCGAGCGCTCTATATCTTAAAGAGCTAAGTTTTCTAACACATTGAACTTGCGGCTGTCAACGATTCAGCACCTCGTGGTACCTTCTTTACAATCTGGCGACCATGAGCAATGGCGTCTTACCTTCAAAGGCTTTCCTGTCGATAAGTCTCTGAAGCTCTGACCTGACCCCCTCAAACCGGTCCAGTTCTAATGTTAGAGTTGGACCTGGAATAGGGAGGTCAGGATGGTCAAGAGGAAGCATTCGATCGAACAGATTATCGGTAAACTTCGAGAGACCGAAGTGGAACTTGCCCAGGGTCGCAGCGTAGCCGAGGTGTGCCGGTCGTTGGGGGTGACCGAGCAGACCTATTACCGCTGGCGAAAGGAGTACGGCGGTCTAAAGATGGATCAGGCCAAGCGGTTGAAGGTCCTCGAGCAGGAGAACACTCGCTTGAGGAGGGCGGTTGCAGACCTGACCTTGGACAAGCAGATTCTGCAGGAGGTCACAAGGGGAAACGGCTAAGCCCGGCGCGTCGCCGGCAGTGGGCGGCGCATATCTGTAAGGCGTTGGGTGTCTCGGAACGCCGGGCTTGTCGAGTGCTCAGCCAACCCCGGTCCACCCAGCGCCATCGATGCATCGCTGCTCCCGACGAGGATGCCCTGACGAGGGCCATCGTCACCCTGGCCGGTCGGTTTGGTCGCTATGGCTATCGTCGGGTCACGGCCTTGCTGCGGCGAGCCGGCTGGAGGGTCAACCATAAGAGAGTGGAGCGCATCTGGAGGCGGGAGGGGTTGAGAGTGCCGCAGAAACAGCCGAAGCGTGGACGCCTTTGGCTCAACGACGGATCGTGCGTTCGTCTGCGCCCCTGCAGTCCGAACCACGTCTGGGCTTACGACTTCGTCCAAGCCCGCACTCACGACGGGAGGGCTTTCCGGTTGTTGACGGTCATCGATGAGTACACTCGGGAATGTCTGGCTATCCAGGTGGCCCGCCAGATTCGATCCGACGATGTCGTGCAGCTACTGGCCGATCTGTTCGTTCTCCGAGGTCCGCCCGAGCACCTTCGCTCGGATAATGGCCCGGAGTTCTGCGCCCAAGCTCTACGAGAGTGGCTGGGGCGAATCGGAGTGAAGACGCTCTACATCCAACCCGGGAGTCCCTGGGAGAACGGCTACAACGAGAGCTTTAATGGGAAGCTCCGAGACGAGTTGCTCGACCGGGAGATCTTCTACACCTTGCAGGAAGCGAAGGTGTTAATCGAGCAGTGGAGGCGACACTACAACAGGGTTCGACCTCACAGTGCTCTTGGTTATCGTCCACCGGCACCGGAGGCCATGGAAATCCCGCCGCTGCTCGGGAGGCAGCTGCCTCCCGACCTAGGGACAGAATTACCGCTGAACTAACATACGAGTTGGTACAATCACTGGGGGCAGGTCAGCCAGCCCAATGGTCTTCACCCTAGAGTGCCGTTGAATGCCTCATCGAAGGAAGATACCTCACGAAACCTCCTTGCAATAGTGTACCTGCATGGTCTCTTCCTCAAGGCAGAGATTCGGGCGTCTTGGATTACTGTAGATGGAGAGAAGCATCATGCAAGTTGGATAGGCTTCCTGATACTGATATTCATAATTAAGCTTCAGCAAGTCTTCTTCAAGGTATCTGAGAGGGAAGGTTGTCATTGCTTTTCGTTCCCCCTTCGTGCTCTCCGTGCCAGAGTAAATGCAAACAAGCTTATAGTGGAGAACAGGGCTACCATTATGAGGAACTCTTGGCTATCGGGGGTTGATCCACCCGGCGGAGCGAAAGCAAATACATGAAGTGTAATAACAACGGAGAGGGTGAATCCTACCAAGTAAGGGTTGGACTAGTACCCTCCACAACAATGTTACTACCTCATCAAACCTATGCACCATCTTTTCAGAATTGATCATGTTTCCCTCTATGCTCCTCATGCTGATCAAGGTGACACTTGGTATGTAAAATCGCCAGAATTATTGGGTAGTTGTTCTCACCATTATGATCAATATGATTCTCAAATAGTCCGATCGATTCCGGCCCACACTTCCTAATTGTTTCCGCTCAAAGTGCCCGATATCACTTCTAAAAGCATGAGACATACTCCGCATGTGCTATCACTTCCAGTACCCCTCCGAGCGGGAGATAAAGGCGGCGGCGCTGATGTCACCCGAAACGTTCACAGCCGTGCGGGACATGTCCAGCAGTCGGTCCACCCCCATCACAATGGCAATGCCCTCGCCCGGTACCCCCACGGCGCCCAGAACCAGCGCCATCGTCGGGATCGCGCCGCCCCGGCACACCCGCCACGCCGATCGACGTAATGACCGCCAGCAAGAGGACCAGGAACTGCGCCCCCAAACTCAGATTTACGTCGAAAACCTGGGCGATAAACAGGACCGTCACCCCCTCGAACAACGCCGTCCCGTCCATATTCATCGTCGCCCCAAGCGGCAAGACAAACCCGGCGACTTCCTTGGGAACACCAAGCTGCTTTTCCGATTCACGGATGCTGGTCGGCAACGTGGCGCTCGACGAGCTGGTGGAAAAACCCGTGATCATGACCGTCTTGATCGCTTTGAAAAATACGATGGGACTGAGGCGGGCAAAAACCTTCACCAAGATCGAATAGACCACGAACTGCTGAAACGCCAGCGCCCCCAGCACTGTAATGACAAACCAACCAAGTTTTCCCAGCAGATCGAATCCGAACCGCGCCGTGACGGTGAAAATCAAGCAGAAGACCCCGAAGGGAGCCAGCTTCATCACCAAGTCGATGATCGCCGCCACCGTGTCGTTCAAACTCTGGAGAAAACTCATCATCGAATCGGATTTGGCCGAGGGCAGCACTCCCATTCCAATTCCGAAAACCAGCGAAAAGAAGATCAACGCCAGCATATCGTTATCCGCAGCGGCCCTCACCGGATTATAAGGAACAATGTTGATCAGTTTGTTGATCCCCAGAACTTCCTCTTCGGCAAGTTCCATGCGTTGCTCTACGTCGCCCTGGAATCTTTCCGTCAACCCCTGCACGACGTTTTCCGGCAGCCCTTCACCCGGCCGAATCCAATTCACCGCCGCAAGTCCGATGCACACCGACAAGGCCGTCACCAGGTTGAAGTAGAGAAACGTCTTTACGCCCATGCGGCCGAGCTTTTTTAGATTTCCCAGCCGCGCCACGCCCAACGCGAGGGAGGCAAAGACCAGCGGAACGACGATCATTATCAGCATCCGCAGCCACATCCTGCCCACCGGCTCCGTGCCATAAGTAATCAAATGATCGAGCCATTTCTCATTGATCCAATCACACTTCGACCAAATCAACGGCCAGATCATGTTGCAGGTCACGCCGACGGCCGCGCCCGCTACCAGGCTGATCAGTATCTTCGTGGTTAAGGAATGCCTGTATTCGGAAGTCTGCTCCCAGAGAGGTTCATTCGATTGATTCACGCAGCGTTACCCGTACAAAACCCCATGAACAAAAATGGGATCCCCTTCGGTGGTTTTCCTTTGCCTCTTTCGGATAAGGCGCATCATATCGTTTCGGGACTTCATGGGTTAATCCGATTACCCGCAGGCCGATTCCCCACAGGCCGTTGGCGAACCGGCTTGTACATTCCGACCAACCGCTCAGGGGAGACGCCCAGAAAATAAAGCCCTTGGATGACCACCCAACTCCAAAGCGTCGCCGGCACGCCTTGGACCCGCCATCGGCGCGAGGAGACACGCAACGGCGGCCGAAGGAAGAGCGTGCGTCCCGCCTTTTCCAGGCGCCGTGCGAAATCATAGTCTTCCAGTATAGGCAGGGGACGGAATCCGCGAAGGGAGTTAAACACTTGACGCCGCACAAAGATCCCCGAGTCGCCGTAGTAGATGCCGAACCATCGTCGCCAGCGGTTGATCAAAGTGAACGTCTTGTTCCAAAAATCTGTACCGTCAAATCCAGAGCCAGCGGATTTAAGATCCCCGAATTCAATATCCCCAAACTCCACATCAAAATTGCCCCCGACCACCCCGTCCCGCGCCAATCCTGTCTGTAGGTTTCGCAGTGCCTCTTTCGCCAGCCGCACATCGGCGTGAAGAAACAGGAGCGTCTCTCCGCGCGCCTCCGCAGCTCCTCGATTGAGCTGCACGGCGCGGCCCCGTTCGCAGGTTACCAGCCGAAGGTGTTGCGAGAATTCCTTTTGCAGCTTGGAGACAATCTGCGGCGTGCCATCCGTACTTTCGCCGTCGGCGACAAGAATTTCAAAACTGTCGTCGAACGCCAGCAGGCTGCGGACCATGCTCTCAATATGGGATTGCTCGTTGTAGGAAGGAATGATGATGGAGATGGAGATGGAGATGGAGATCACAGGAAAGCACCGAGCCAGGGGGCCGGCAGCGCGATCTCGTTTCGCGCGGAAATTTCGAACCCCGATTCTAGCCGACCTCTCTAGCCAACCTCGGTTGCGAGCTGGCCGAGGTGACGCAGGTACGCAAAGCGCTCGGCCAGAAGCTTCTCTTCGCTGAGGCCGGAAAGCTCTTCCAGCGCGCTCTCCAGCCGAGGCCGAATCAGGTCCGCCGTTTCCTGGAAGTCTTCGTGGGCCCCACCCTTGGGTTCGGGAATAATATCATGAATCAAGTCGAGCGATTTCAGGTCCGGTGCGGTGAGTTTAAGAATCTGCGCCGCCTCGCGCTTGTGCTCCCAGTCGCGCCACAGGATGGAAGAGCAACTTTCCGGAGAGATTACCGAATAGATGGAATTTTCCAGCATGAAAACGCGGTCGCCGACGGCAATTCCCAGCGCGCCGCCGCTGCCGCCTTCGCCGTGGACAAGAACGATGATGGGAACGGTCAATTTGCTGATCTCTTTCAAGTTGAAGGCGATGGCTTCCGCCTGCCCGCGCTCCTCGGCGCCGATTCCCGGGTAAGCGCCCGGGGTGTCGATAAAGCAGAGAATCGGGCGGCGAAATTTTTCGGCAAGCTGCATCAGCCGGAGCGCCTTCCGATACCCCTCCGGCCTGCACATGCCGAAATTCCGGTGGACCTTCTGTTTCGTGTCCCGGCCCTTCTGATGGCCCACCACCATCACGGGACGTTTTCCGAAATAGGCCAAGCCGCCGACCAGGGCCGCATCATCGGCGAATCGCCGGTCGCCGTGCAGCTCATGAAAACGGCGGAAGAGCAATTGGATGAGATCCAAGGTGTAGGGCCGCTGCGGATGGCGTGCCAGCAGCACCCGTGACCAAGCGTCCTGCCCGCGCGAAATCTCGTCCCGCAGAGAATAAATCTGTTGGCGGAGACGCTCAATCTCTTCTTGGGTGGCGGCAGACTCGCCGGACTTTTCCAGCTTGGCAATCTGTCGTTCCAATGATCTTACCGCATCCTTTTTCATCGCTTTCGGGCTCATGGTACTCTCTGCAAATTCTCTTCGGCATCGGGCACGGCCTTCTCCCACCGCGCCTCCTTCTCCAACCGCACCGAAGATGTTCCACGAATCTGTTCCAGCCGCCTCAACAGCTCCGGAGTCAGCCTTAGGCCGGCAGGGTTTCGGGCCCGAACCGAGGCTTGAAAATCTCCCCGGCGCTCCAATTCAAATCCCCAGGGAGTATCCCCCCGAAACTCGGAAACAACCCGTTCGACCTCGTCGAACCATCCCTCTTCCGCCCGCTCAAGATCGACGTGAATCACCAAGCGGGCCGCCTCGCCCCCGGGCGCAGTTGGAGACGACGATTGCGGCTCCGATTGCGGCGAGGAATTCAGCGCCGCCGCCAAGTCCCTTACGTCGGAGGCGATGAATCGCGGGGGCACGTCTTCCTCCTGGCGCACCCGGCCGCGAATCAGGAGCCGCGCGTCCGTATGGACCCGCCCCTGCACCTTTTCCCAGGTCTTGGGGAAGAAGAGCACTTCGACGTTGCCGCGCAGGTCTTCCATTCTTCCCGTCGCATACATGTCGCCCCTCTTGCTCTTGCGGACGCGAAGCTGGGTAATAATGCCGCCCAGCAAAATTTCCGTGTCAGGGCCGACCTCTTCCAGCGAAGCGGTCGTGTGCTGGGTCTTTCTCCGCAAGCTGGCGGAATATTTTTCGAGCGGATGTCCGGTCATATAAAAACCCAGAACCTCTTTTTCTCCGGCCAGCCGTTCTCCTTCACCCCATTCGGGAGCTTCCGGCAGAGGCGGGAAAATCTCGTCCGCGTCGTCGTCGCCGGCGGCGAACAGAGGGTGCTGGCCGCTCTTTTTCTGCCGCTGCCACCGCTGGCCGAAGCCCAAAGCGGCGTCCAACCCGGCCGAAATCTGCGCGCGCGTCCCGCCGATCGAATCCATCGCGCCCGCCTTGTTCAAACTCTCCATGACGCGCTTGTTGAGCAGCCGGAGGTCGACGTGGAGGCAAAATTGAAACAAAGAATCAAACCGGCCCAATTGATTGCGGGCCTTCACCATGGATTCAATGGCCGCCTCGCCTACATTCTTAATGGCCGTCAGGCCGAAGCGAATGTGCCCGCCCTCCGGCGTAAACGAGCTGGCGCTCGAGTTGACGTCCGGCGAGAGGATTTCGATGCCCATGTCCCGGCACTCATTCAGATATTTTACCAGACTGTCCTGGTTGCCGATTTCGGAATTCAGCAACGCAGCCATAAACGGCACCGGATAATGAGTCTTCAAATAGGCGGTTCGAAAGGCGATGAGTGCATAGGCCGCCGAGTGGGCCTTATTGAACCCGTAACCGGAGAATTGCTCCATCAGATCGAAAAGCCTCTCAGCCTTCTGGTCCGGAACACGCCGCTCGCGGGCGCCGGCCAGGAATTTTTCCCGCATCGCGACCATCTCTTCCTGCTTCTTCTTGCCCATGGCGCGGCGGAGCACGTCCGCCTCGCCCAGCGAGAAGCCGGCGACACGGTTGGCGATCTGCATCACCTGCTCCTGGTAGACGATGACGCCGTAGGTCTCTTCCAAAACCTCCTTCAATACCGGCAACTCGTAGAGAACTTTCTTTTTTCCGTTTTTACGGCGGAGGAACTCGTCAATCATGCCGCCCTGAATCGGGCCGGGACGGTAAAGCGCGTTCAAGGCAATCAGGTCGCCCAAGCGGCTCGGCTTCGAGCGGCGAAGAATGTCCGTCATGCCGCGGCTTTCAAACTGGAAGATTCCCGCCGTCAACCCCTTCCCCATCAGCCGGTAGGTCTTTGGGTCATCCAGGGGAATCCGGTCCAAATCCAATTGGATCCCGTGCGTGGTCTCAATCAGACGGCACGCTTCATCAAGAACCGTCAGAGTTGTCAGGCCGAGGAAATCCATTTTCAACAGCCCGAGTTTTTCGAGATCTTCCATCGGGTACTGCGTTGTAATTTCATCTTTCGAGCTCTTGTAGAGGGGAACCACCTCGTCCAGAGGTTGCGAAGAGATCACCACTCCGGCGGCGTGGATCGAGGCGTGCCGCGCAAACCCCTCCAATCGCTGGCCGACTTCCAGCAACTGGCCGATGTGGGAATCCTGTTCTTTCGCCTCCCGGAGCTGAGGCACTTCTTTCAACGCATCCTTCAAAGTGATATTCAAGGTACTGGGAATCATCTTGGCGATTCGATCCACGTCCTGAAAGGGTATATCCATCGCGCGCCCGGCGTCGCGCAGGACGGCCCTGGCGCCCATCGTCCCGAAGGTAATAATTTGGCTGACGTTTTCCCGCCCGTACTTTTCGGCCACATAGTTGATGACCTCGCTGCGGCGCTTCATACAAAAATCAATGTCCACGTCCGGGAAGGAAATCCTTTCCGGATTCAGGAATCGCTCAAAAAACAGACCGTATTGGAGGGGATCGATATCGGTGATATGCAAGGCGTAGGAGACCAAGCTGCCGGCCGCCGACCCCCGTCCCGGCCCCACCGGAATGCACCGCTCGCGCGCGAAACGGATGAAATCCCAGACAATCAAAAAGTAGCCCACGAAATTCATGGACTTGATCATCTCAATCTCTTGCGTGAGCCGCTCCTCGTAGGCTTCCAGGGGATGCGGCAGACGCCCCTCGGCCTGGAGCTTTTCCAAGACCGGCCGACGAAAATCGAAACCCTCCCGCGTCACTTTCTCGAAAAAACTCTCGGGCGTGGTGCCGGGGGGAACTTCAAACTTCGGAAATACTTGCGTCGCTTTTTCCAGGTGCACGTTGCACCGGCCGGCGATATCGAGCGTGCGATCCAGCGCCTGGGGAATTTCGCCGAAGACGGCCAGCATCTCCGCGCGGGACCGGAAAAAGAACTGGTCGGTGGGAAACTTCATGCGGTTGGGGTCGCGGAGCGTCTTTCCGGTCTGAATGCAGAGCAGAACTTCGTGGGCCTGGGCGTCCTCGGGACGCAGGTAGTGGCAGTCGTTGGTGGCAACCAGGGGAATTCCCGTCTCCCGCGACAGCCGAACCAAATCCGGATTGATCTTTTTGTCCTGCTCAAGCCCTTGGTCTTGAATTTCGATAAAGAAGTTTCTCTTGCCGAAAATCTCCTGGAGGTCATAGGCCGACTGCTTCGCCCGCTCGTAGCGATCTTCGAGAAGCGCCGAGGCCACCTCGCCGCGCAGGCAAGAGGAAAGAGCAATCAAGCCTTCAGAATGTTGGTTCAGGATGTCTTTGTCGACCCGCGGTTTGTAATAGAAGCCTTCCCGATAGGCAAGCGAAGCAAGTTTCACAAGATTCCGGTAGCCCGTCTGGTCTTCGCATAAAAGGACGAGGTGGTTCGGGCGGTCGGCCGTCGGGGAGCGGTCAAAACGGGTTGTGGGCGCGACGTAGACCTCGCAGCCGATAATCGGCTTCACACCCCGGTTGACCGCCGTGCGATAGAACTGAAACGCGCCGAACAGGTTACCGTGGTCCGTGACGGCAACCGCCGGCATCTCATAGCGCGCCGCCAAGTCCACTAAGGATGAGATTTTGCAGGCCCCATCGAGCAGACTGTAATCCGTGTGCAGGTGCAGATGAACGAAATTTGGCTGTGACATTCAGTGGGATTGTATCAGAACTTCGGGACCGGGAACAAACGCAGAACTGCAAGGGTTCAGAGTGCGGGAAGCGGCTTGGTGCGGAAAACGCCGGCGGCGACTATCGCTTTTTCTTCTTCTTTTTCTTCTTACCTTTTGGGGGCGCTTTCGCCTCTTCCACCAACGAGAGAATCAATTTTTCCGTCTGATTCGGCGTCCGCACTTTCTTATCCAACAATTCGCGGAAGATGCGCTCCATCGCATCTTCGAACCTCGGGCCGGGAGGCATTCCAGCCGCCTCCAGTTCCGCATACGGCAACTGGGCTCGAAGCGTCGGAACCTTGAAAAGGAAATTCTTCACCTCTTTCTTTAAGGAAGCCTTTTTGGAGTAGATCAAAAGGAAAAGCAGCAGCCAGGGCGGTTTCCTCGAAAGCAGATCATACCCTTGGCTGGGAAGCCGTTTGCGTCCCCCCATGGCCTTGGTGATCTTTTTGGCCTCCGCCTTCAGGCTCAATCCCAATTTTCTTTCACCGGGGATGTTCAAGATTTTTTTGGCAAACCGGCGGCCCCGGTTCGGACTCAACTTCCGCGTGAGACCGTAGAAATTCAACAGGAAAGGGGACACCTGCGGTACCGTCTGGGCGGTTTTCCGGATGGACTTGAACTCATCGGCCAGGGCGCGCACCCACGGGAGAGAATGATCCAAGTCGCTCAGAATCCCTTTTTCGGCCAATAGGCTTAAAACCTGGCCCGGATTATCTTCTCTCAGTATTTCTCGAAGCTCTTTTCCCTGTTGGGCCGTATTGAGGCTGGAAATCGTTCGATCCTCAAGCGCCCGTTCAAGCCAAGTCTCGGTGCGCGGCTCCGTTTGGAATCCCAAACGAACTCCCAGCCGATAGAGCCGAAAAATACGAACCGGATCATCCCAGAAACTACGGTTGTCCAAAGCTCTCAATTCACGGCGTTCCATGTCCGCAATGCCGTTCGTCGGGTCGAGGAAAAGGCCCGAGGAATTGGGATTCAAAGAAACCGCCATGGCATTGATCGAAAAATCCCGCCGCCGGAGATCTTCGAAGATCACCGCCGGCATTACCGTAGGCGTACCTCCCACACGGGAATAGGTTTCCCGGCGCGACATCCCAATCTCGGCGCGGACGTCGTTTTGAAACACAACCTCAGCCGTTTGGCGTCGCGTGTCGTGGTCGAGAAACAGGAGCTCATTCTTCTTTAATTGACAAAGAACTTCTCGCGGCTTGCCCTCGACGGCGAAATCCAGATTCCGAATCAGATGTCCGCAGGTGAGATCTCGCACGGCCCCGCCCACCAGGTACAGGTTGACTCCTGCACGCGCGGCGGCATGGCTCAGACGGTTCAGCACTTCCAGTTGCGCCGCCGATAACCGATTTTCAATCAGAAATTTATAGTCGCTCATTAGGGAGCCAACCCCGAAATTGTTTCCATCCTATGCCCGCGGGTGGCAGTCCCGATAGACCTGCTGCAACCGCTCTTGCAGAACATGCGTGTAGATCTCGGTTGTGGAAAGGTCGCTATGCCCCAGCAACGTCTGCACCGTCCGCAGATCGGCCCCCCGCTCCAGCATATGCGTAGCGAAAGTGTGCCGCAGCAAGTGAGGCGTCAGCGGTGTTCTTAACCCGGCGCGGCGGCCGCGCAGCGAGAGGGTCTTCCATACTCCCACGCGGCTGATTTTGCCCCCCCTTACATTCAAAAAGAGGGCGTCGGGAGAACTCGGCTTTGCCAGCCTCGGCCGGCCCGACCGTAGGTACTCCTCCACGCCGGAAAGCGCCGATCTCCCTACAGGGATCAACCTCTCCTTGCTGCCCTTCCCCATGCAGCGAATGATCCCCGCCTGGGGATGAAGATCGCCCAGGCGCAGGTTGATCAGCTCAGAGACCCGCATCCCGGTGGCATAGAGCAACTCCAGCACGGCACGGTCCCGATCTTTTAAAGGAGAGTCTTGCCCGGCCCCTGGGCCGGGGCCCATTATTGCCTCTAACTCATTTTCAGAAAGGAACTTAGGGAGTCGCTGCCAAGTTTTTGGAACGGAAATATCATCGGTAGGGTCTACCTCTATTCGGCCCTCGCTTAGGAGGAAGCGGTAAAAGTTCCTGAGGCTTACTAGATGACGCGCTCTAGAATTGGCCTCCAGCCCATGAGAATAGAGCCGTTCCAGAAAGCCGCGTATATGCTCCTTTCGCGCCGCCTCAGGCTCCAACCCCCTCTCTTTTAGCAAGGCTACCCACTTCACCAGGTCGCGCCGATAGCTCGAGACGCTATTCCTCGCCAACCCCTTCTCAATCGTAAGGTATTGAATATAAGCTTCTACGCTCTGAGGCAAGGACTTATTCAGAACGATTCTCCCAGGGCCGTAAAGCTCCACGCCACAACATTTCTCCCCGTAAAAGGCCTAAACCCTACGACAACCGAAAGAAATCCCCGCACCAAACGGGTGGCAGCCGGGAAACGATATTTCGCCTTCCCCAGTGAATCTGAGACCACCCCGAAATGAGCAGGGTTGGAGATTCCATAATTCTTTAAGTAATTGAAAAACAGCGGCTAATCTTCCATCTGGACCCGCTTAAACCAACCGCAAGTCCGCATATTGCCTGCCCGGCTACTTGCGGGCAGGGCCTTGACAGCCCCCAACTGAAGCATATACTACCCATTAGCTGCAAAAATGCAACGAAATTCGCCCCTGAGCTCCCTGATGGGAGCCATAACCAAGCCTTAGGAAGACCTTGGTGGAAACGCTTAACTCTTCAACTCTCAAGAAGATCGTAGCCAGGAAATTCGACGGGGAAGAGATTCAAGGCCACATCAACAACGCAGCCTTTCTGGGACCCGAAGGTTTTGAGGTTCTGGACCTCTCTGGACGCGTCCAAGTTATTCTAATAGAAGAAGTTAAGGGGATTTATTTCGTCCGCGACTTCGACTCCTGGCCGACCCGCAACGAGCGGAAGGTCTTTCTCTCCCGTCCTAAGATCGGCGGCCTATGGGTCAAGCTGACCTTTCGAGATAATGATGTTATTGAAGGAGTTATCCCCAACGACCTGACCTCGCACCAGGACCCCGGCCTGATGGTCACGCCGCCCGATGTCTCCGGCAACAGCCAGAAGATCTACATTCCGAAATCGGCCCTGGTCAAAATGGAGGTTCGCGGCGTGGTCACCGCCGGCGGAGCCAACCGGGCACGTCGCAAGGCAACAGAAATTTCCCGTCAATATCGGCTCTTCTCCTAAACGCCGCCCTTCCCGAGCATCCTTTTCACCTCCAGGCTAATCCCCTCCGGGCTTCTCAATACCCTTCCGTAAGTATAGACTTCCCTTTCGGCTCTTATTTTATGATGCGCGGCCCGGGACCTTACCCGGAGCCGGTAGCTTTTACTGACAGGAATACAATGAAACTTGGTATTGAAAGGAACCACCATGAAACTCGGCGAGATTGCCCAACGGCTGGGATGTAAACTGGAAGGCTCCCCCGATATCGACATCATCGGCATCCGGGGATTGGAGGAGGCCGGGCCCTCGGAGCTCTCCTTCGTCTCAAACCGCAAGTACCTGCCCAAGATCAAGACCACGCGCGCGGGGGGGCTGATCGTCGACGAAAATCTGCCGAAACCCCAGCAGGCCGTCTTGCGCTCCGGCGACCCCTATGCAACGTTCGCCCGCGCCTTGGCACTCTTCTATCAGCCACCCCGCCCCTCGCCCGGAGTTCACCCGACGGCGGTGGTCGCGCCCACGGCCAAGATCGGGCGGAACGCTTCGATTGGGCCGTACGTGGTCATCGAAGACAATGCCGAGATCGGCGACGATGCCGTGCTGAAGAGCCAAGTGGTGATCTATACAGGCGCCAAGATCGGCCGGCGCTTCTTCGCGCACTCCCACGCCGTGGTGCGCGAGTACTGCGTGCTCGGCGACGACGTGATCCTCCAGAACGGCGCCGTCATCGGCTGCGACGGCTATGGGTTCGCCAAGCAGCCCGACGGGACCTATGAAAAGATTGTGGCAGCGGGAACGACCGTGCTCGAAGACCGCGTGGAGGTTCAGGCGAACGCCTGTCTCGACCGCGCCACGGTGGGCGAGACGCGCGTCCGCGCCGGAGCCAAGATCGACAATCTGGTTCAGGTGGGGCACAGTTGCCAAATCGGAGAGAATACCCTTCTCTGCGCGCAGGTGGGGCTGGCAGGTACGACGACACTGGGGAAGAATTGCGTCATGACCGGACAGGTGGGCGTGGCCGGGCACTGCACGATCGGCGATAACGTGATCGCCACGGCGCAGTCCGGCATCCCCAACGACGTGCCGTCGAATAAAATCATCTCCGGCTACCCGGCGATTGATAATCGGGTGTGGCTCAAATGCTCAGCGGCGTTTACCAGGTTGCCGGAGATTTATAAGGCTTTCCGTAAAACCTCAACTACGAAAATCCCATAATCCGCCGCCCTGCCAAACATTTTCGAGGATTTTCGTTGGAGCGATTAAGAAGCTCTCTGCAATCGTCTCGCTCTGGGTGTGACAACCGGGGAGGACAAGGCAGAAGACATGGTATCCTCCCTCGGCCTCCTTCTCAAAAATCACTGTATAACGGTGAGCCATCGAATGCCTACAATGCTGATATTCTAGCGCAGCCTTACGCCCCCAGATAGTACATTCCCTTGCCTCAATTTTCCTTCCACCCCTCCAGCAACTGCACGATATTCCCGTCCGGGTCTTTGAAGAAGGCGAGCGTCATCCAGGACAACGCAGGTGAGGTTTGCGGCGGGACGGTGAAGTTCACATCAATCTTCATGCGCTCATGGTAGTCAGCGACGCTATCCACCTTCAGGGCAAAGTGCTTGAAGCCCACGGGCTGCTCTCCTCCCATAACCTGGGGGCCTTCACCCGCAGAGCCCTTGCCCGCATCGCTCGACTTGAAAAGCTCCAGGTAGAAATCTCCCAGGCGAATAAAGACCACCGGGTTCCCGTTGGGGTCGGTGAAGGTCAGGACGCGCTCGAAGCCGAACCACTTTTTATAAAACTCCTCGGTTGCGGCATTGTCCCTGCAACTGAGCGCGATATGGTGCATTGCTTTGGGCACCGGTTCATCCACCTCAAGGAAAGGATTTAAGAAAAATAGATTATACCGCAGGACGCAAAACAAGCGGGCCGCTTGTGGTTAAAGTGCCGCTAAAACTACGAGGAAATTATGAGGGCTGTGAGGACTCGTCCTTTTGCGGGCTGCACTCATCTTCATGCTGCCCAGACTGGGCGTCTTCCTGCCCGGATCGGGCAGAGCGGCTGGACCGTCAACCCAGGCCGGCGAGGCCGGGAAAGCGGGAGATCAACAAGAGATAAGCTACCAGGAATCCGATTACATAAAGAAAAGTTTCCATACTAGAACCCTGTCAATATTATAACCCCAAGGGAGGTGCCACCCGTCGCCTTGCCTTATAGATTTTCGCATTCGGATAGAAGGCCCGCGCGTTGTCGAGAAACGAAATAAACGAGCCGACCGGCCGCCCGTCGGCGCCTTTCGCCTGGGCCGTCTTCCGCATCGGGTCGTACTCGATGACCACCTGTTCCCCGGCAATTATTTCCGTCACCCGGTTCCCCGCCTTTCTCAACTGGGAAAACGGGTAAATGAAAGTGCGCGCCTTGCCGTTCGCCGGAATGATCAGCGCCTGGCGACGGTCGAGCGCCCAGGAGCCGTACGGGTCGCGCGAGTAGTCGCGCTGGTAGCCCGGTCCGAAACGAGAGCACCGTGGTGCGCGGATGCATCTTCTTCCATTGCGCCCAGGTCACGTGTACCGCAGGCAGCACTGTTAACTTCTTGCCCGCCGATGCGCCCGTCACCGCCTGCCCGAGCAGTTGCGCCCACAGGCTGTCGGTCTCGACATCATAGAAGAGCAGATTTCGCTGGTAGAGCAGACCGGAGACGTGAAACCTCAATTTCTCTCCGTCCAGTTGCGGGTCGTAAACTACGCCCGAGCCGCAGAGCGGGCACCAACTGACCATCACCAGCTGGTTGCCTACCTGATCATTCACAATCTCATGCCAGTTGAGAATGCGAACGGGATAGGCCTTGGCCACCCCGCCGAACTCCAGCCCGACGACGATGTCCGAAGATTTTAAGATGCCGTCCGCCTTCGCGGCGGAGATGAACGCCGGGTTGTCGAGCGACGGGATGCCGTTACGCGGCGGGCCGCCGGAGAGGATTTCATCCAGGGGAATCAGGTGCCGGGTGACGTCGAACGGTTTCTCGCCGCGCCCGGCGGGGATATACCGGGCCTTCTTCTCCACTCGAAGGGCTGAATCTCGATCCGCATCGTTTGCCCAGAGCGCAACTCCCCCAACTCCCGTAAAAAGTGCCAGAGCAAAAGCCGATGCAGTAAGCGTCCGTCGCATAATCCGTCCACCCTTGCCCCTCCCAGTTGGAAGGACCTATCCCGTTTCTAAGAACAGATGCCCGGCATCGGGCTTGGTTACGAAATTCGGACTGGGGATTGAGTTTTCCCGGAGGGAATTCAGCCTAAGGAACTCTGCAACTCCTTGACAACAAACAACGTAATAAAAGAGCTAGGCCGTTCGGGATCCGGCACTCTCCTTCGGCCGCTCCTGCTCGGTCAAACCAGAAATAATAATTTCCCTCACTTGCCGGCTCAGGCGGTACCGGTCCTCATAGACCAAACCGGCGGTGGGAACCGGATCGTGAAAAGTAATTCGCATGGTGCCGGGATGGATGGCCCATTTCCCTTTGGTCATGATCCTGTGTCCGCCGGAGACCGAGATGGGAATAATCGGCGCCCCGGCCTTAATGGCCATGACAAAGACACCTCTTTTGAAATTCTGGATGCGCCCGTCGGGGCTGCGTGTTCCTTCCGGGAAGGCAATGAAGGGTCGGCCCGACTTTAACGACTCCGCCGCCCGGTCCACGCTCTGGATGGCCGCAGCACGGTTGCTGCGGTCGATGGAAATGAAGCCGCGCATGCGCATCCCGATGTTCAAGAACGGAACACGGAAGAACTCCTTCTTGGCCATGATCCAAATCGGAGGAAGGATGGAGACCAGGGCCGGAGGGTCGCAATTGCTCTGATGGTTGGCGAGAAAGAGCGCCGCCTGCCCGACGGGAATCTTTTCCCGATGGCGGACGTCGAGCTTGATCCCCGCAAGCCAGACGGCGATCTTGGCGCCGAAGCGCCCGACGGCGTAGATGGAGTCGGTCTCGCGCGCCAGGACGCTAAAGATCAGCATGGGCGGCGCGGTCAGCAAAATATAGAGGAAGACCACCGTGACCACCATAATGGCGCGAATCGTTGCCATGCGCTCTCCCCTCGCTTCTCCTCTCACTCCGGATCGCGGGTTTCGCCCCGGAGCCACGCTTCGCGAAAATCAAGTTGTTCACCGGAAGCGTTCTTGATCTCTTCCAGCGCATATTTCGGCTTGGCGGATGCATCGAACTGCAATTCCAGCCCGACATACCCAAAGAAATTTCGATAGGGCAAGGGCTCCGTGCCGTAAATATAACGGTCGAAGAAATCCTCGAACGAAGCGCCGGCGACTTCTTCGACAACGCGCCGAAGTTCTGCGGTCTCTTCGAAGGGCCGATTCGGCCAGCCGAACTCCCGGTTCATCGCGCGCAGGACGTCGTCCAGACTGCAACGGTTGCCGGTCCTCCGGCGGATCGCGAGATCGAGCAAAACTCCCACCACCTCTCCCTTAGCATAATAAGAGATGCTGCGTTCCGGCAGAAGATATTTCGGATATTTTTCCAGCCACGCACTCAAGCTCGACCCCGTCAGCGACTGAAAGCGCGCGGCAGGTCTCAGCTCGGTTTTTCCGATCGTCCGCGCCAGCCGCTCATAGAACGCCCGGCGTGAAATCAAACCCGTGCGCACCAACGTATAGGCCGCGTAAGTGCTCGTCAGCCCTTCGAGAAACCAGAGCGAATCCGTGTATTTCTCCCGCCAGTAGCCGGGCGAACTCAGCGAAACCGGACGAATCCGTTTCGCATTCCAAAGGTGAAAAAATTCATGAGCGATGAGGGAAGCAAGATCCGCTTTCCGACTCCTCACCCACCGCCCATTGAAGCCGACCGCGGCGGCGTTTCGATGCTCCATACCGCCGCTGCCCCGCCCCTTCGGGAAATGGAGAAAGAAAGTGAACCGGAAGAAAGGAACATCTTGCATCAACCGCGTCTGGTAACGGGTGATGGTTTTGACCATCGGCAGAATTTGCTCCTCGGCAGGGGGATCGGAATCGGCCGAAACGACCAGCCGATAGAGAGCGCCTTTCTGCCGGTAACCGTACTCTGCAAACAAACCCAACTCGGCGGGACTGTCCACCAATTCATCGTAACTGGAGGCACGGAACACCGCACGGCGCACCTCCGGAAGCGGCATCGCCGCCTTCCAACCCTCCGGCAAGACGAACTTCAATGTCACCGGGCGATCACTCTCTCCTTTTCGAAACCCACTGCTATGGAAAAGAAGCGTCGCCGGATTCAAGAAGCCCCGCCGCGGCCCTACATAACTCGAAAAGACGGTCTTCTCTTCAGCCAGAACGCGATAGCGAATCTCCAGGGCGGGACAATCCCCGCCCCCCAATTTCCAACTGTGCCGGTCGAGTTGAATCAAGCGCCGCGGCTCGGGCCCGCAACGCGCCTTGAGCTTTTGGACATTCCGGACAAAATCACGAATCTGGTAGAGCCCGTACCAAGCCGGAAACGCGATCACCGTCTCGTCCGTCGCGTCGGGGACCGTCATGGTGACTTCCACGGCGTGCGTTTCGGGCGAGGAAATCTCAAGGCGATAATGGACGCCGCGTGCGGTTTTGTCGGCAGCTCCGAAGAGGAGCGCGGGGGAAAAAAGATAAAAGAGAAGCTTGAAGAAACGACGCCGCGCCATTCAGGAACGCTCCCGAGAAGCGGGCTTCGAAGAGGCGAACCCGGCCGGGGTATTCGGAGAAGGGCGTTCGCGAAGCGCCTGAAGCAGCAAGCTGTGGATTCCCTCGAAGCCGCCGTTCGACATGATGAGGGCCGTGTCTCCCCCTTTGAGCCTCCCGGCAGCGTGAGAAACGATCTCCCGCACTCCCGAAAGCAGATGCGCTTCTTTGCCCCGGCTGCGGAGTTCCTCCACAACCGCCGCGACATCCAAGCGCTCCGCATTCGGCAACGCTTCGGTGCGATGAACCGGGGCAAAGAGAACTTCGTCGGCGTCCTCAAAAGCACTCTTCAGCTCTTCCTGGAAAATTTTTCGCCGCAGGGTATTCGAACGCGGCTCGACGATGGCCCAGATTCTGCCTTTCGGGTAGCGCGCCCGGGCTGCGGAAACCGTCCCGGCAATCGCTGCGGGGTGATGCGCGAAATCGTCGATCACGGTGATGTCACCCTCCACACCGCGCACCTCCATCCGCCGCCGTACGCCACCAAACGCGCGCAGTCCTTCGCGGATCGCATCCGTGGAAAGCCCACAGGCGTCGGCCATGGCCGTGGCGGCGACGGCGTTCAATACATTAAACTCGCCGGCCATGGGCAGGAAAAACGCTCCCCGCTTGCGGCCCTCATGCAGTAATTCAAATTCAGTGCCCTCGCCCGTTGTCTTCAGCTTTACGGCGCGCCACGTATTCTCTTCGCCCAACCCGAAGAATTCCACCCGGCAGAACGCATGCGCGACGCACGCCCGGGCGTTGGAGCTCTCTCCGGCGGCGAAAATTTTTCCCGAACGCGGCACCAGATTCACCAAGCGGCGGAAGGCCGTGAGGACGGCATCTAGGTCAGGATACATGTCGGCATGGTCGTATTCGACCGCATTCAGGATCAGAGAGCGCGGAAGGTAATGGAGAAACTTCGGCCCCTTGTCGAAAAAAGCCGTGTCGTATTCGTCGCCTTCGACAACAAAATGGCGACCCTCGCCCAGCTCAAAACTACTCTCGAAATTTCCGGCAATTCCGCCCACCAGGAAGCTGGGCGCAAGCCCTCCGTGATAAAGCAGCCAAGCGACGAGCGACGCCGTCGTCGTCTTCCCGTGCGTGCCGGAAACGACGATTGACTCTTTCGGCCGCAGGAAGAGTTCCTTCAACACTTCAGCCATCGAAGAGTACGGGAGCCTGCGGTCGAGAACCGCCTCCACCTCCGGATTCCCGCGCGAGAGGGCGTTGCCGATGACGACCAGGTCCGGCGCCGGGGTTAAATTCTTTTCCGCGTAGGCCGAGGCCACAGGAATCGAAAGTTTTTGGAGAAAGTCGGACATCGGCGGGTAGATGTTGGCATCGGACCCAGTGACCCGGAAGCCGCGCTGCTGGAGCATCCCCGCCAGCGACGCCATGCCGCTGCCGCAGATGCCGATCAGGTGGACGCGCCGCTTTCCTTCTCCTAAAGACACCATAGGCTAAACCGTCGCCGCCTCCAGTACGGTGAGCTTCACTCTGCCGTCGCATTCCAGTCGTCCCCGCACGCCCAACGGCAGCGTCAGCGTCAGCGTGCCGCCGCTTAGCGTATGGCCGAAAGGAACACCATAGGCGATGGGGCCGCGAAAATCAGATAAGGCTTCGGAAATCACGTCCGTCAACTCGTAACCTTGGTCGGCGGTCTGCACGCAACCGGGCATCTGGCCGAAGATGATTCCGGCGACCTCATCCAGATTCCCCGCCTGTTTTAAGTGCAGCAGCATCCGGTCAATCTGGTACGGCTTGGCGTTGACATCCTCGAGCAACAGGAGAGTTCCCCGCGTGTCGATTTCGTCCGGCGTGCCGAGCGTAGCCACCACCAGTGAAAGGCAGCCGCCGAGCAGAGTTCCCTCCGCCGTGCCGCCGCGAAGAACCGTTCCGCCTTCAAAGGCCGTCCAATTCGACTTCCCTTCGAGCGCGGCGCGAAGCGAGGCTTCATCGTAGGCGCTCGGCCCGCGCGCCAACTCCTGCGCCACCATCGGCCCGGAAAAGGTAACCCAGCCGAATTGTTTCCACAAATGAAGTTGAAGAATGGTCAGGTCGCTCGAGCCGACGAAACTTTTTGGGGAGAGCTTGGCCAAGGCCTTATCCATTTGCCCCACAAGATATCCCGCGCCGTACCCGCCCCGCGCGGCGAAGACGGCCTGGTAATCGGGATTCGTGAGCGCCGCTTGAAGTTCTTGAATCCGCCGCTCATGGCCGCCGGCGAAATATCGATGGGATACGAAGATTCCCTCGTTGTAGGAAGCCTTGTAACCGAGCCGTTCGAGTTCCTTCACCCCGCGCAGGAACGTCTCCCGGTCCAACGGGCTGCCGGGCGCAGCGATGCCAACAGACTTACCACGCTGCAGGCAGGGCGGTTTGGAAAAATTACTCATAAAGGTAAACTATCTGCAGTACTATCGTAAATCTCTCCTAGGATAGGAGTAAAAATTAAGTGGACCCTTTAGGCGACACTCTCCCATCTCCACTCTATTTCTGAAATTCAATATTCGTGATTTCTACTCTTGCTCTACCTGCCTAATCTGAAGGGGCTTCATCGCCGACAACATACCCAAAATCTCTGACATAACCTGGCTTCAAAGGCGTGTTGTTTCCACCGAAAGAAAACTCAGTAACAAGAACCGGGTGGTATTCTGCTTCAGCTATAGGATTCCCTTTTCGCCCGAGGAAATAGATTGTAATCTGAATCTTCTTCAGGCTCCGATCGCCATTGTTGATAATCTTGCCAACGACTGCCGGCTCCGGACTGCCAATCCCGAATCTTCTCCCTTTCCCCACTTTGAAATTTTTTTATCTCGATCTTCTTTATGTATGCTCTCTTTTCCTCAATAGCCTCTATCTCCTTCATTTCCTTATTGGCTTGGAAATTTTCCGGATAGAGTTCGATTGCCCTTTTGTACTTTTGAAGTGCTCCTTTCAGTTTGTTATCCTCCCTCAACTGCTTTGCCTCTGCTAGAAGCGCTATGGCATCCCAACCCAAATAAACTTTCCAACCATCCGATTCCAAAACTAATCTGAAATATGCGGTAGTGGGCGTGACGGGATGGAGAATAACAGCGGTAACCTTGGCACGGTTCTCATCAATCTTTACCTCCTTAATCTGATAGGAAATCCAATCGAGTGGAGATTCGACCAGAGGCTCGTTATCATTAGGAAGATATTTCCGATAAATATTCCTCTAGTATTTTAATTTTTTTATCACTCGCTGAAATGTAACGATAGGCTTCTTCGTGCTTGGCCTGAAGGGAAGCTTCCAGATACTTCGTTAGAGAATCTCTTGGATTTGATTGGCCACAACCTACCACCAAAAGTGCCAGGCTAAGCAGTATCGCCTTCATAACCCATTACCTCCAACTGCCTTTTATTGCCTGGGGTCTTTGGTATCCGAGTAGTTCTCCATATCTATTGAGGATATATTTCTCAACCCACTCGTATCCCTTCGGCTCAACCCGTAATCTAATTAAATAATGGCCGTGGAACAAGGGCGAAAGCTTTACAAGGCCGACATGCACATGCACTCCCGCTATTCCGGGATGTCCAAGCACTTAAAATTCCTGCGCTGCCGGGACTGCTACTCGAAACCAATTGACGTTTACCGCACCGCAAAGAAGCGCGGCATGGATTGGGTAACCATCACCGACCACGACTCGATCGACGGTCGCAAGGAACTTTTAGACAAGCACGGGCCGCTGCCGGACTTTATCATGGGCGAAGAGGTCTCCACTTGGTTTCCCGAGTTCCGCCACGCCATCCACATCGGCGTCTACGGGCTGACCGAAATCCATCACCGGGAGATGCAGCCGCTGCGGAAGAACGGGAATGAGTTGGTGGCATATCTAAAAGAGCAAAACCTTCTCTTTGCGCTGAACCACATTTTTCACGACTTCGCTCACACCGAACACGTGCGGGACTACATCCGCCGGATGGTAGAGCTCTTCCAAATCTTCGAGGTCCGGAACGGTTTCCAACAGCGGGTGCACAGCGAATTCATCGAAGAGTTGCTCGGCCACTTCCGCTCGGGGAGCGGCCCGCGCAGCGTCATCGCCGGCAGCGACGCTCACACGCTGCGCCGCATCGGACGGACCTACACGGCAAGCTACGCCACGAACCGCGAGGAGTTTCTCGAAGACATCCGAGACGGGAAAACCATGGTTTTCGGCCGACACTCGAACCACATCTCGCTGGCGGGGGACATTTACGGCGTCGTGCTCCGTTACTATCCGCATCTGTTCTTGCCGCGACGGGACCACTTCCCGCGCTGGGTGCGTTTGAAAAATATGTTCTTGAGCCTGTTAGACGCCGCCGTTCCTGGTGACTCCTTATATTGTCGCCGTGCGTCACAGCCGGATCGAGCGCGATCGCATCCAACGTTACTCGGACATGTTCCGTCGTGACCTGATATCGCTAGCCTAGCGCTCCCCCGGCCGGATCATCTCTTTTTCTTTAATTCCTGGCTTAATTCCCGGTTTTTCCCGGACCTTTCCGGGTTCAGCCAATAGTCGCCGCTGGCGATCAGCTCCACCGGGCCGGTCAGGTAGACTGGCTCATCTTCATCTTCGCCTTTGCCTGCGCGCCATTCCACTTCCATCGTTCCCGCCAAGGTACGCACCCGGACCCGCCGCCCCGTGTGGCCGTTTAGAATGGAAGCCACCGTCGCGCTGCAAGACCCGGTGCCGGAAGAGAGCGTCACGCCCACGCCCCGCTCCCAGTAGCGCACCTGAATCTCGCGTTTCGAGACGACTTTTATGAACTCGACGTTCGTTCCTCGCGGGAAATGCGGCTTCCGTTCGATCTCCTCGCCCAGGCTCACCCAATCGATCTTGTCAAAACCTTCAACAAAGACCGAACAGTGTGGGTTCCCCATCGAAGTCACCGTCACCGGTAAAGTTCCCTTACTTGTCGGGAGATGGAAACCACAAACCGGTGCGCGGGCGCGATCGGCCTGAAAAGGAATCTTGGCCGGATCGAGGACAGGCTTTCCCATATCGACGCGAAAGACCCAGCGCCGTTGTCCCACTTCAACCGGAATCAGTTCCTTCGTGCCGGCCAGGGTACGGATGAGCAGCGGTTGGCGGGACGGGCGGCGTGAGACGGCCAGCAGGTAGGCGCCGACGCAGCGGATGCCGTTGCCGGAAATTTCCGCTTCACTGCCGTCGGCGTTGATGATGCGGACCATGGTGGGAACCGGCCCTTTTTTCAATTTATGAACCAGCAGGAGTCCGTCGGCGCCGAGGCCGAGCCGACGGTCGCAAATCCAGCGGGCGAGTTCCGCGACGCGCATCGGGGCCCGCTCGGCGGGGACGACAAGGAAATCGTTGCCCACGCCTTGAAACTTCCAAAAGGGCAATCGGCCGGAGCGCTTCAAAACAGAGTCCGCCTCCCAAAAAGGTGGGCATGTCGCGCATGTTACGCCCATATAACGAAGGGACCGGAAGATATGTCAGGAGAGGTATTTGCCGATCAACAGCTTATATTTCTCCTTGGCTTCATCCGAGATAAATTTCGGGTCCGTCATGATGGCATGCTGAAGGGCGACGGCACATCTGCAGGTACGCTTGCCCTGGACTACCTTAACGGCCTCGCGAAGAATCCGCTGGGCGTTTTCGGCGTTCTGGGTGAGGCAGGCAATGACCTGTTCCACCGTCACCGTGTCGGTTTCCGGATGCCAGCAGTCATAGTCGGTCACCATGGAGAGGCTGGCGTAGCAGATCTCGGCCTCGCGGGCCAGCTTGGCTTCCTGGAGGTTCGTCATGCCGATGATGTCCATCTTCCAGGAGCGGTAGACGTTCGACTCCGCCTTGGTGGAAAATGTCGGACCCTCCATGCACAAATAGGTGCCGCCGCGATGGGTTTGCACCTTAGCAGTCTGGCAGGCCTTGTAAAGCATATCCACCAGGTCGGAGCAGATGGGGTCGGCAAAGCTGACGTGGGCCACCAGACCGTCACCGAAAAACGTGGAGACGCGACCCTGCGTGCGGTCGAAAAACTGCAACGGCAGCACCATATCCCCCGGCCGAAACTTCGCCTGCAACGACCCGACGGCGCTGACCGAGAGAATCCTTTCCACTCCCAGCGTTTTGAAGGCGTAAATGTTGGCGCGAAAGTTGATCTCAGTGGGCAGGAGCCAATGCCCGCGGCCGTGGCGCGCCAGGAAGGCGAGTTTTCGGCCTTCCAGTTCACCCAGAAGGAAGAGGTCCGAAGGATGCCCGAAAGGGGTTTCGATCTCCACTTCTTTGGCGTTTTGGAGGCCCGGCATCTTGTACAGTCCGCTTCCTCCGATAATTCCGATTTCCGCTTGATAGCTCATGGGGTCCTTCCTAATTTAATGCTTATTAAAACTATATTTCCACCGGCACGACGGCGAACTTTCTACCCTCTCCACGGAGCCGTGCAACCGGAATTCTTACGTCGTGCGGAAAAATAACCAGGGTTCCCCGGCGCGCCAACTCCGGAAAGAGCCGCTCCTTATTTTCGAGCGTCTCCAACGGAAAGAGATCAAGCGCGGCAATCCAGGGATAGTGCACATGAGCGGCGGTCGGAAACAGGTCGCTGACGAAGAGCGCCTCCGCCCCCTCGGACGAGATCCACACGCCTTGCAGATGTCGCGTATGGCCGGGAAGAACCTCGACGCGAATCCCCTGGACAATCTCCTGATTGCCCTCCAGAAGAGACATCCGCCCACCCAGGTCTCCGGTCGCGTCCGTGAAGTAATCCTTCCGGTAGTTTCCCTTCTCCCTGAGCGAGTGCGAAAGTCCTCGTTCCCACTCGCCCTTTTGCACATAGTAACGAGCTTGCGGAAAGGTGGGGACCGTCGCGCCGCCTTCCCCCGACATCAGGTTCCACCCGCAATGGTCGAAATGGAGATGGGTGTTGATCACAATATCCACTTCCTCCCGGCTCACACCGACCCGCGCCAAGTCCTTCAGTAAATCGGTGGGTTTTTGCAGCCCGAAGATGTCGCGATCCTTTTCGCTCATGCGGTCCCCAATGCCGGTTTCGATCAAAACCGTATGCTTCCCGGTCCTCACCAACAGACTGGTTAAGGCCATGGAGATCCGATTCCGGTCATCGGGAGAAATTTTCTTCTCCCATAAGACGCGGGGAACGACGCCGAACATCTGACCGCCGTCGAGAGCAAACTCCCCGTCGGAGAGAAGATCCACCTGAAACTTGCCGAGCTTCACCTAAGACTTCTCCATCAGTTCGATCAATACGCCGGAAAAACTTTGCGGGTGGAGAAAAGCGATTCGTCCGCCGTCGGCCCCCTGCCGGGGTTTGGTGTCGATCAACTCGTACCCCTTCTGCTTCAAATCCTGCAGGGCCTTCTCCAGGTTGGGAACGGAAAAAGCAACGTGGTGCAGGCCGGGCCCCCACTTCTCCAGGAATTTTGTAATCGGCGAATCCGCTCCGGTCGCCTCCAGCAGTTCGATCCGGCTCTTCCCGGCCTCGAAAAACCGCACTCTGACCTTCTGATCTTCTATTGTCTCCTCGGCGCTTCCCTCGCCGAGTATCTGCTCAAATGCCGGGGCCGCCTCAGCCAGGGACCGAACCGCAATGGCGACATGTCGTAGTTTAGCCTTCATGGCCTACGGCGCCGGGGGAATTTCAATTCCAACCCGCCTGCTCCAACATCTTTTCGATCACAGTGTAGGGGTCCTGACGGCGCGCGGCGATCTGTTCGGTGTATCGGTCCAGGTCCCCGTCACTCACACGGCGCGTCATCAGAATCTCCAGGCGGCTGCGAAGCAGTTCCTTCAACCTGGCGCGCCATCGCCGGCGGAGCCGCTCCCGCATCAGTTCCCCCTCTTGGCCGACCTTCAAAAAATCCCGAATCGATTCCATCAACCGGCTGATTCCTTCTCCGTGGGTCGCCGAAGTTAAGACCACCGTAGGCGTCCACGGCCCCGCCGCAGGAGAAATCTCAAGCAGCGCGGTGACTTCCCTCGCCACGCGGTCGGCTCCTGCAAGGTCTGCCTTGTTCACCACAAAAATGTCGGCGATCTCCATCACTCCCGCCTTGAACGACTGGAGGGAGTCTCCCATTCCCGGAACCAGCAGGACCAGTGTCACGTCCGCCAGTTCGGCGATCTCCACTTCGTCCTGCCCCACTCCGACGGTTTCAACCAGGATGATATCCTTGCCGGCGGCATCGAGCACGCTGACGGTGTCGAGCGTGGCCGAGGCCAGTCCGCCCATCCGGCCCCGGTTCGCCATGCTGCGGATATAGATTCCCTCGTCGGTACTGAGCGAGGACATCCGAATCCTGTCCCCCAGGATGGCCCCGCCGGTAAAGGGGCTGGTGGGATCGACGGCCACAATACCGAGATTTTTATCCTCCTGCCGGTAACGGCGGGCGAGTTGATCGACCAGCGTGCTCTTTCCAGTTCCCGGCGCTCCGGTAACGCCCACCGTCACGCCGCGGCCGGTCTGAGGAAAGAGCTCTTTCAGCAGAGGGATCCCGGCTTCTTCGCCGTTCTCAATGGCGGTGATGGCCCGCCCGATGGCCCGTAGGTCACCGGCAACAACTTTCGCCGCCCACTCCGGAATCGATTCCATTCCACCCTTGGTATTTTCAGTATTAACAAGATTCTGAGGCTACCCCAGCGGTCCGGCCGCCGTCAAGCAGAGAGGGGAGCGTCCCCGGCTCCAGGTTCCAAACAGCTTGCAGGACAAAAGGTTACCGCCTCGTGGTAGAATTACCGCGGTACGGAACGGCACGAAAAGCGAAGGGTACGGAACCAGAATGCTACGAAAAACAATGCCCGCAGTCGGCACTTACGGAAAAATGCTGGGATTGTTTCTGATCGCCTTGGGCGCCGTCTCTGGGGCACAAGGCGAAGAGGATCGACCCCCACGGGGAGCGACCCTCGCCGTCAGCACCGACATTGCGGATTGCGAAGTAAGCCTTGATGGGGAACCGTTCGGCCCCACGAACGCGAAAGGTGATTTCACGCTGGAGGCGATCGAGCCGGGAGAACACTACGTGCAGGTTACCTGCCCCGGTCAAAAACTGGGTTCCCATTTTATTTCATTGAGGTCGTCGCAAATTTTCGTCCTGTATGTTTCCGCGCGAAAAACCTCAAGCCCCGCCGTCGGTTCTCCCGAATCGCTGGGGGCCGCCTTCGAGGCCCGGAGCCGGCTCCGCCGTCACGTGAACCAAGCCCTCGATTTTCGGAAAGAGAATAAGTTTACCGAGGTGGTTCGCGAACTTCGCCACGCGGCTCCTCTCGACCCGGGCAACTCGGACATTCATCGGGAATTGGGCATCACCTTCCTTTTGATGAAGAGCTGGAAGCGAGCCGCCAATGAGCTGCGCGAAACGCTCCGGCTGGATCCCAATTCGGCCGAAGCTCACAATGATTACGGCTATGCTCTGGAGAAGATCGGATATCTGGACGAGGCCCTCGACGCCTACCGCGAGGCGGTCAACCTGGCCCCCGAAGAGGATACCTATCTCCAGCGTTACGCCAACCTGCTGGCAAAAGTCTACGCGCAAAATTCCCGCAAGTAACTTCTCTTACTAAACGCCTTCGAAACGCTTCCTTTTGAAATTTTGAGAGCCCGCGCTCGACGTCGCCCGTAGTCAAACGATGTCGAACGCTCTCAAATAAAAGCCGTTCGCTATCGGGCCAAGGCGGCTCTGTTTTCCGTCAGAATCTCTTCCAGAACTTTGAGGGCAAGCTCGCACCCGGCGCGATCGACGTCGTAGTGGGTCACCATACGCATCGCGGTGGGGTTGAGGCCGTTCGCCAAGACTCCCTGCTGGGCCAGACGACGAGAAATTTCAAACGAGTCGAACTCTGCCCTCGCCCCTGCTCCCGATCTTGATTCGGAGGAGGTCTGCTCGACATGCGCATCCAAACCGAAAATCAAGATATTCGTCTTCACCTTTTCCGGGTCCAACTGAATGCCCGGAAGCCCGGCCAACCCCTCTGCCAGGAACTTCGCATTTTCGTGATCCCGGTGCAGATGCCGAGGAGATTCCTCCAGGGCCACCAACCCTGCCGCGGCCAACACGCCGGCCTGCCGCATCCCGCCGCCCAATATCTTACGAAACCGGCGGGCCTCTTCGATAAAATCCTTGCCGCCCACCACGAGCGATCCTACTGGCGCCCCCAACCCTTTCGACAAACAGAACATGACGGAATCGAACCCCTGCGTCATCTCCTCGACGCTTCGCCCGAGCGCCGTCGCCGCATTAAAAATCCGAGCGCCGTCCAGGTGAACGGGGATCTTCCTGGCGTGCGCCTCGCGGCAGACCTCTTCGAAAACCGAGGGGTCCGTAACGGTTCCTCCGCCAAGGGCACGAAGATTGATGTTGAGAGTATTTTCGAGGGAGATCAATCCCGTCCCGGCACGGTTTGCGCTTGCCTGGCGAAGGACCGGAGCGATCCGGTCCCAGGAAAGGCCGCTCTCCCCGCCCCTTACCGTCCGGGCCAAGCAGCCGGAGATGGCCGCCATGGCCGCCATCTCATAATTGAAGATATGGCACTGTTCCTCACACACCACTTCCTGGCCGTGGTGGGTGTGGACTTTGACGGCCACCTGATTGCCCATCGACCCGGTGGGAACGAACAAGGCCGCTTGCCGATGGAAAATCTCCGCCACGCGGGCCTCCAGGCGATTCACCGTGGGGTCCTCGCGGTAGACGTCGTCCCCGACTTCGGCTTCCGCCATCGCGCGCCGCATGGCGGGCGATGGCCGCGTCACAGTGTCACTACGCAGATCGACGAGACCCATATCGCACTTCCTTCCGAGAAAAGAGATGAAAACTATTCCAGCAGGAAAGAACGCCGCCGGCGAATCCGAGGCTTAACCCAGAAACTCCTGAAACACTTCGTTGGAAATCAACAAGGCCCGGTCGGTGAGCCGAACCCGATCGCCTTCCCGGCGAAGCAAGCCCCACCCAGCCAGCCTCTCAAGCGGCTCGGAGAAGCGGCGAGCGGGATCGAGATCCGCCCCCAGCCGATTACGAAGATCACGAAGAGAAACTCCTTGAAGCTGCCGCAATCCTAAAAAGAGATACTCTTCCTCTGCCTCGCAGGGTGGAACTTTGCGGCGGGCCGTTTGCGGAGACTCGCCTTGCAGAATTTTTTCAATGTACGTCCGGACATCACCCTCGTTCTCCCACCGCACGATGCCGTCAAACGAATGCGAACCGGCGCCGAACCCTAGGTAGGGCTCCCGCCGCCAGTACTTCAGATTATGACGGGAACGGAAGCCGGGCAGGGCGAAATTTGAAATCTCGTAGTGTTCGTACCCGGCCTGTTCCAGGCGGCGTTTGCCTTCGAAATAGGATTCGACGAAGAATTCCTCTTCGGGCATCTGCGCGGCCCGGTAACGGGCGCCGCCCGAAAGCACCTCGCGGCCCAGACGGCTCTTCTCATCCACCTCGAACAGATAGAGAGAGACGTGCTCGGGGCGAAGCTCCAGCGTTTGATCCAGCGAGCGCCCCCAAGAGTCCCGAGACTGGCCGGGAAGGCCGCCAATCAAATCGAGACTTACGTTGCGAATCCCGGCCGCGCGGGCCCGGCGCACCATGCGGCAGGTCTCCTCCGCATCATGGAGCCTGCCGACGCTTCGCAGCTCGTTTGAATCCATCGTCTGCGCTCCGATGCTGAGACGATTCACGCCCCCTTGGATGTACCGGGTCCAGTCCCGGTCTTCCACTGACCCCGGCGTGGCTTCCATTGTTATCTCCGGCGTTACCTCCGACGTTACCTCGCTGTCCGCTTGCAGCCGAAACGTCTTCCCGAGTGAGTCAAATAGGCGTCCCATCCGTTGCGCCCCCAACAGCGTCGGCGTCCCGCCCCCCAAATAGACGCTGTCAATCGCGCGCTCCGCAAGCGAGTGATCCGGCAAAAACCCGCAGATGGATTCGATTTCCCGCGAGAGCGCTTCCGTGTAGGGCTCCCACAGCGCGGAAGAAAACACCCCGGAGCTGAAGTTGCAAAAACTGCACTTCGACCGGCAGAAGGGAACTTGCAGGTATAGCCCGAGCGTGCTCATGGGAGAATTATACCGTGATCAGAGGGTGAAGGAACAACGAGCGCCGGGCAAACGGCTTGCCGGCCCGATGATTCCATCCCCGAATCCGATCAATCCGAAACGATCTTGATTTTCAAAGTGCGGCGGCGCGGTCCGTCGAATTCGCAGAAGAAGATGCCCTGCCAGCGGCCCAGAACTGGGCGCCCGTCTTCGATGAGGACCGCTTTCGAATTGCCGACCACGGCGGCCTTCAAATGGGAGTCGCAATTCCCGTCGTTATGATGGTAGGAGGTCTTCCGTGGAGCCAGTTTCATCAAGAAAATATCGAGGTCCCTTTCGAGCGACGGATCGTCGTTTTCGTTGATTAGGATCGCCGCCGTCGTATGCGGGATGAAGAGATGGCAAACGCCGCTCCGAACGGAAGACTCGTCGATCAGTTTTTCCACCAAGCGCGTGATGTCTTGGAATTCCACGCGGGAACTTGTCTCCAGCGTTACCGTGTGGAGATGCCCTCCGCGTTCCAGACCGGTGCTCTTTTCCGACTGATGTGCCATCGGGTGCCTCCTCGCCCTTTCGCTTACGGCTTTCTATACGACGGGATCACAGACCGTAGTATTCGCGGGCAGAATATGGATATATCTCTATAACAAAATCGTCCCGTGCGAAAGAAGCTTTCTAGGAAATAAGAATTTTTCCCTCCAAGCAGAGGGAATCTTTCGCGTCAGATTTCAATCACCTGATGCTCCGAAGATTGAACCTGGACTTGCCGGTAGAGGTTTTCAAGTAAATCATAATCGGCACGCCCCAGGAAGTACGCGCCGCTGATGACCCGCTCCTGCAGGTTCTTTCGAGGAAAAAGGAACTGCCGGAGGCGTTGGGCGGCATTCGCCAATTTCTCCGAACGCTGGAGCGTCGAACGCGATAACTTACCCTGAAAACGGTCCAACTGATAGACCATCTTTTCTTGCACGGTGGCGAGGGCGCCAACCAGCGTGGGATCGATTCTCTCGACATCGCCCCGGAGTTCCTCGAGGACATCCCTCACCGCCTGCTTCTTCTCTTCAAACCGGTCGTTCCACCCCGGCTCGACCCCGGACGCCGCAAGCCGCGCCCCGAGGTGTTCTTCTCCTTTCCAAACGTCTTCGATCTGTAAACCGTACTTTTCCATCAACCGCGAGGACCGCCGGTCCACCAGCGTGAACGCCGCCCGGGGAAAGATCACCGGCTGCGTGCGCTCAAAATCTTCATAAAGAACCTGCGCCTGACCCAGATACGCGAGTTCGGAGGGGCCCGCAACATAGGCCACGGTGGGCAGCAGCCAGTCCTGCACCAGCGGCCGGAGGAGTACATTGGGGGAAAAGTCCTGCGGGGCGGCTGTGATCTGCCCTCGGAGATCGTCAGGCCGGACGGAGCGATCCCCGTCAAGAAAAAATGTGTTGTCCGGCTTGTGGCGGACCGGCAGACGGTTCCCGTCCACGTGAGCGAACAATAAGGTCGAATCATCCTGAACGTGCACCTGAGCATGGTAGCCCCGGCGGACCAGAAGGGCCGACCGCTGCTGCAACTGGGCGCGAAGCCGGGCCGGATTCTCCGAGGCACGCTGATAGACTTCCCCGGCCAACTCCTGTAGGGCCGGATCAAGCGGGTCCACCAGAACCACACCCCACCGGGCAAAGAGGCGGGAAAGGAAGCGACAGAAAGCCTTCCCCCAGCCCGTCCCCGGACGGTAGCACTCCTCAAGGTCCCGAACCAGAGCGTCAAGCCCGGGTCCGGCAGGCATTCGCTCGCGAAGCTGCTCCAGAGCGCCCGTCACGTCCTGGGAGACTTTTATCCGCCCGACCGAGCTCTGCGGGGCCGGCCGCTCCCCGCCAAGGCGCAGGACAACCTCTTGGTAGCTTTCATCAAGGACGGTACATGAGGCGACTTCCTCAAAATCATGGTCTTCGGTCGCCGCCCAAAAGATCGGAATTGAGGGAACGCCGTTTTCATTGAGATGCCCCGCCAGCCGAACCGTGGTGAGAGCCTTGTAGAGAGCAAAGGCGGGACCGGAAAAAAGGCCTATCTGCTGCCCGGTCACCACTGCACACGTATTCGGCTCGGCAAGCCGTTTTAAGTGGGCCAGGACCGCCTCGCCACAACCGAACTCACGGTTCTGCGCCTCCAGGACCTCGACCAAGCGGCGGCGGTAAGTCTCCGGAAAATGGAGCCGCCCGGCAACATCCCGATACGATTGCGCCTGGAAAGGGGCATGCGAGTAAAACGAAGACACGCGGCGAAAGTCGTGGACGTAATCGAGAAAGAGACGACCCGCTCGCGGAACCTTGGCATGGGAGATCGTAGGGTGTTCCATGGAAACTCCATTATCCCAAGGAATGCAACTTTTCATCAAGGGAAGAAAATGCCGAAGACGGCTTTATCCGAACGAACTGCCGCTTCCGATCCCCTACAACGCTCATCTTTGCGGGCCGGTGAGTTGCTGTGCTAGCATGCTCCTAAACGAGGTCCTGTGAAAGGACCGGACTGCTGCCCCAGACCGCACCGCTCTCCAGGAGCCGGACCTGGGAAAAATGTCCGCCAGACCGAAAGACGGAAACCAAAATAAAGGGCAGCGAACAGCCGCCGAGAAACGTAAAGAGAACGTTTAGATGCGAATCGTCAACAGATACATTTTTAAGGAGATAGCGAAGCATTCTCTCTTAGGACTGGGTGTCTTTACTTTCTTTATTTTCGTTCCTCAGATAAACCGGTTGCTGGCAATCGTAGCGCGGAAGAATGTCTCCCTCTCCACCGTCGTAGAACTCTTCCTGCTTCCCTTGCCCGGCATCTTCACGTTTACCCTTCCCATTGCAGTTCTGGTCGGAACACTGATCGGACTGAGTCGGATGTCATCGGACGGAGAGATCATCGCCCTACGGGCGGCAGGAATGGGCGCCAGCCGAATTGCAAGACCCGCCTTGGTCTATGCCTTTGTCGGCTGGCTGCTCGCTTCCATCATGAGCCTCTATTGGGCGCCGCGAGCAAACCGTGATCTGGACCGCCTCAAATGGCAACTCCAGACCGAGCATGCACCCTATGAAATCCAACCTCGAGTGTTTCTTGAGAAAATCCCAAAACTTCTTATATTTGTTGGAGATACACTGGATTCCTTCTTCACATGGCGGAATGTCTTTATCGCCGACCGGTCGAATCCCGAGGAGCTGAAAATTACAACCGCGGCAACCGGCTCGCTAGGCGGAGATGCCCGCTCGGGCCGGCTTACGCTTCAACTCACGCAGGGGAGCACCCATGAAATCGACCCGGAGGATTCGAATCAATACTCTCTTGTCCACTTTAACAGGACCGAGTTCCCGTTGAATCTAAATCCCTCCGGTCTTCGCAGACCCGAAGCCGTCCGCTACCCGGCTCTCCCCTTAAAGGAGTTATGGAGGGCCCTAGATAAACCCGAGCACTCCCAGGGGGCTCTGGTGGAACTCCACTATCGGCTTGCCATCCCGATGGCCTGCATCGTGCTGGCATTGGCAGGTATTCCGCTGGGACTCCAGACCCAAAAAGGCGGCAAGTCCGTCGGCTTCATTCTCATAATTCTGCTGGTCATGGCCTACTACTTTATGGCGGCTACCGGATTGAATCTCTCCAAACAGGGAAGAGTCCCTCCTTGGTTTGGCCTGTGGGTTGGAAATGTTGTGTTCGGCGTTGCCGGACTGCTCTCGATTCGAAAGATCAACCGGGGGCTTCCGGGAAACATCTTCCTCCAGAAACTCAAACACTGGCTCTCCAAACTGTTCCAAAGGCTGCGACACAAACCGAAATTCACCATGCAGGCTCCCGCGCCACGGCGGGACCGTTTCCTGCAGATCATGGACGGCTACGTTCTCCGCAGCTTCTTTACCTACCTGGGATTGGTATCGCTGGCCTTGATGGCCATCTTCCTTGTCTTTGATTTCTACCAACTCTTCGCCCATATTCTGAAAAACAAGGCCCCCGTCGGGCTGATCTTAGACTATTACCGCTACCTCATCCCCCAGGCTCTCTATTTTCCCGTGCTTCCTCTCAGCATTCTGGTCTCCGTGCTGATCTGCTTCAGCCTGCTCGCCAAGAGCAATCAACTCACCGCCTTCAAGGCCGCAGGAGTCAGCCTCTATCGATTGAGCTTTCCTTTACTCGCAGTGGCGGCGATGTTCAGCGTGGGACTTTTTTTACTGGAAGAAAATTACCTCCCTCAGATCAACCAACAACAGGACGCGCTTCGCAACCGAATTAAAGGAAAGCCTCCGCAAACCTACTTGCAGCCGGGCCGCCATTGGATCTTCGGGGAAGACTCTCGAATCTTCAATTACCGTTTCTTTGATCCGGATCGGAATCTTTTCGCCCGACTCTCGGTCTTCGAGCTGAACCCGGAAACATTCGAGCTCCGCCGCAGAATCTATGCCGAACGCGCCCATTGGGAGGTCGCACTTCAGAGTTGGGTTCTAGAAAACGGATGGGTTCGGGATATCGACGGCCGCCAGGTTACAAAATTTCGCCAATTCCAGGTGGATACTTTCCCGGAACTGACAGAAAATCCCGAATACTTCAAAAAAGAGGTAAAACCTTACGAGCAGATGAACGCCTTTGAGTTTCGGGAATACATGAAGGACCTACAACAGAGCGGCTTCGACGTGGGGCGGCTGTCGGTCCAGTTTCACAAGAAATTCAGTTACCCGCTCATGGCTTTGGTGGTAACCCTGATCGGGATTCCCTTCTCCTTTAAAATGGGCAGCCGCGGAGCCCTTTCCGGCATTGCCCTGGGATTGGGAATCGCCCTTGTCTACTGGGCCAGTTCCAGCTTCTTTGAGGCCATGGGAGCTTTAGGCCAACTCCCTCCCGTCGTCGCCGGCTGGGCCTCGACGGTGATCTTCAGCCTGGGCGGCACTTATCTTCTACTCAAGGTCAGGACCTAACGATTCACGCCCATCCTCCCTGCTTTCCGCATCGCCCCGACTCAAAAAGCCGAGTCACAAAACCAAAAAGAAAGCCTTTCGCTTTTGGCGGCAGGATTAATATAAACTTTAAGTTCAGTTTTATATTCTAATTTACTAATAATTAAGCTGTTGAGTACGATGTACACTTGCTTTTAATCGCCGCCTGCGCCGCTGCAAGCCGCGCAATCGGCACGCGGAATGCCGAACAACTGACATAATCCAGCCCCACTTCAGAACAGAACTCCACCGATGAGGGGTCTCCGCCATGCTCACCGCAGATTCCCACCTTCAGGTCGGGGCGCGAGCTCCGCCCCTCTTCATATCCCAGGCGCAGAAGCCGCCCCACGCGCTTCCGGTCCAGCACCTGGAACGGATCGGCAGCCCAAATCTTCTTTACCTGATAGGCCTTGATGATCTTTCCGCAATCATCCCGGGAGAGGCCGAAGGTGGTCTGAGTCAAATCGTTCGTGCCGAAGCTGAAGAACTGCGCTTCCTTGGCGATCTCCCCTGCACTGAGCGCCGTCGCCGGCAGCTCCACCATGGTTCCGACCAAGTACTCCACACGAGTCTGCTTCTTTGCGAATACCTCTTCGGCAACCCTGTTTACGATCTCCTTCTGAAGCGCAAATTCGCGAACGTCTCCTGCCAGAGGTACCATTACTTCCGGATGCGCTTTTATCCCGCGCTTCTTGCAGTCGCAGGCAGCCTCGAAGATCGCCCGGGCCTGCATCTCCGTAATCTCGGGATACATAATCCCCAGCCGGCAACCGCGCATTCCCAACATCGGATTCAACTCATGCAGACCCTCTACAACCTCGAGCAGTCGCCGCTTCTCGGTAAGCTTCTTCCCCTTCTTTTTCAGAACTTCCAGAACGGCGATATCCACCATAAGCTGCTCACGCTTCGGCAGGAATTCATGCAGCGGCGGGTCCAATAACCGAATTGTTACCGGCAATCCGTCCATGGCCTTAAAAAGCCCGAAGAAGTCCTTCCGCTGCATGGGCAGCAACCTGGCGAGCGCCTTACGGCGTTCACGAGCATAGGCGGCTTTTTCTTTTTCGGTGGTAGCATCCTTACACGCCATAATCATAGCCTGTACGTGAGGCAACCGCTCCGCAGCGAAGAACATATGCTCCGTACGGCAGAGTCCGATCCCCTCGGCCCCAAAGCGCCGCGCAACCTTGGCGTCGCGAGGAATATCCGCATTCGCCCGCACCTTGAGCTTCCGATACTCATCCGTCCAGGACATAAACTCGGCGAAGTCTCCGCTTCCCGGGTCCGCCTCAATCACCTGGGCCTTTCCAACAAAAACCCGACCCGTGGAACCATCCAGAGAAATCCAGTCGCCTTCCTTCAGTTTGTTGCGGCCGATTTTGAGAATCTTCTTCTTGTCGTCAATCTCCGCCTCACCGCAACCGGCAACACAGCACTTCCCCATGCCGCGCGTCACCACCGCCGCGTGGGACGTCATCCCCCCACGCGAGGTCAAGATACCGATCGCCACCTCCATCCCGTGAATATCGTCCGGTACAGTCTCGGCGCGCACCAGAATAATGGGATATCCCTTGGCGTCGGCAAGCTTGACGGCATCGTCGGCCGTGAAAACGATTCGCCCGACCGCAGCGCCGGGAGAGGCCGAAAATCCCTTGGCCACCGCCTTGGGAGCGTTGGATTCATCCAAGACCGGGTGCAGAAGCTGGTTCAATTGCTCCGGATCGACACGGGAGACGGCATCCTCCTTGGAAATAATCCCCTCTCGAGCCAGGTCCACGGCAATCTTGACCGCCGCCGGCCCGGTCCGCTTGCCGTTGCGGGTCTGGAGCATGTAGAGCCTGCCTTCTTGAACCGTAAACTCGAAATCCTGGACATCCTTGTAGTGCCGTTCCAACTGGGCGGTAATCTCCCTCAACTGCTTATAGACGGTGGGCATGATCCTACCGAGATCAACAATAGGTATCGGGGTCCGTATGCCGGCCACCACGTCCTCCCCCTGGGCATTTACCAGGAACTCCCCATAGAACTCCTTGGCTCCTGTAGCAGGGTTCCTCGTGAAACCTACCCCGGTAGCCGAACCATCCCCCATATTCCCGAATACCATCGCCTGGACATTTACTGCCGTACCAAGATCATCAGGTATCTTATTGAGCCTGCGATAGGTGGCCGCACGTTGGTTATACCAAGAACGGAATACCGCCTCTTGGGACATTTTTAGCTGCTGAATAGGATCTTGAGGAAAATCCATCTTCTTCTTGCTGCGAAGCAGCTTCTTATACCCACTCACCACCGCCTTCAGGTCATCAGCAGTCAGGTCGGTATCCATCTTCACCTTACGCTTCTTTTTTCGACCATCGAAGATATGCTCAAAATCTCCCTTCGATATCTCCATCACCACATTCCCAAACATCTGGATAAAACGCCGGTAGCTGTCATAGGCAAAGCGCGGATTCCCTGTCTTTCGAGCCAGAACTTCGACCGTCCTGTCATTCAAGCCCAAATTGAGGACGGTATCCATCATTCCAGGCATGGAAAATTTCGCTCCGGACCGGACAGCCACCAACAATGGATTCTCGTCCGATCCGAATTTTTGACCAAGCAGACTTTCCAGCTTCCCCACAGTTTCCCAGGCCTGTTGCTCAATTTCCGTAGGTATCTGATAATTATTCTGAAAATAAAGCCGGCACGCGGTGGTGGCAATCGTAAACCCCGGCGGCACCGGGAACCCGGCATTTGTCATCTCCGCCAGCCCGGCGCCCTTACCACCCAACACATCCTTCATGTCACCTCGACCCTCTGCACTCCCACCACCAAAGAAGTAAACGTACTTATCCATCGTACTCCTCTTCATTTAAGGTGTAATTTAAACCGGCAATGTCGACGCGTCGACATTGAAATCTATTGGGGCCTAACAATGCTTACCCGCACCACCCATCAACCGCGCGAGCCCCCACGAGCAGCAGAACGATTTTTTAATAACATCAATTATATGTTGTAGTTAGCTCAGAAAAGCGGGCCACAGCAGAAAACAACCGGTCTAGTCCTGCCAGCAGTCGTAGGCGATTCTGCCTTACCTCAGGCTCCTCCGCCATAACCAGAATCTTGTCAAAGAAGCGGTCCACTAGGGGACGTAGAGCTGCGGTCCGCTCCAGCGCCGACTTATACTTCCCCGCCTCGATTCTCTTCTTCACGTCCCGTTCCACCCCTTGCAGCGCAGAGAAGAGATCCTCCTCCGCCCCGTCCTCAATCAACGCTGGATTAATCTCTCCGTCGCGCCAATCGGAGGCCTTAGCAGATTTCGCCAGGATATTGGCGATCCGCTTGGCAGCCAGCGACAGGGGTAGGATGTATTCGCTGTCGCGTAGCCCTTCAAGACTCTTCGCCCGGCGGTAGACATCTACGGGTTCAATCTCCCCGGTGGCAAGGACCGCATTCACGGTATCGTATCGGAAACCGTAGTGTCGCTCCAGGAGAAACCGGAGGCGCTCCTCAAAAAATTTCAATACGGAGTCTGGCGCAGCCTCCGTGGCCTCTTCATGCTTCGCATTTATATTTTTTACATGAAAATAAGTTATTTCTTTTAAAGTTATTACTATATCTTTCTCAATTATAAGTTTAATTATCGCGTTTCCCTGTCGCCGTAAGGCAAAGGGGTCGCTCGAGCCGGTCGGCTCCAGCCCTACGGTAAATCCGGAAACAATGTTATCCAATTTATCGGCAAGGGACACCACAGCTCCCAGCAAAGACCTCGGCAGGGGTCCGTCAGTCGAGACCGGCAGATAATGGTCGTAGATTGCCTCCCCTACCCCGGCAGGCTCCTCCTGCGCAGCGGCGTAAAGCCCTCCCATTTTGCCTTGTAGTGGGGGGAATTCCTTTACCATCTCCGTTGTAAGGTCGCATTTACAAAGCTCCAGAGCCCTTAAAAACTGCGTATGGACCTCCTCGGTTACTTTCCCTTGTAGGGCCGGGCTGGCGATCATCCACATGCCCAAACGGCGGAGCCGCTCTACCTTATCGTGATAACTTCCCAGCCGGGAGTGAAACGTCATTCCCTTAAGCTGCTCCAGTCTCGCTTCCAGCCGTACGCGCTGGTCCGCTTCCCAAAAGAACTGGGCATCCCGGAAGCGGGCCTCCAGAACCCTCTCATGCCCCCTTTGAATCAACCCCTTGGCATCCTTGGCGTAATCCAGAACCGCCAGAAACCGCGGCTGGAGGCGGTCTTTAGCATCCTCCAGGGTTATGTACTTCTGGTGACCCTCCATAACACTGACCAGAACCTCTTCGGGTAAAGCCAGAAAGCGCTTATCGAAGCTTCCTGCCAGCACTTGCGGATACTCCGTCGAGTTCACAATCCAATCAAAAATTTCTTTATTTTTTCTAAGTTTAACCTTAATTTTCTCAACAATTACATTAACATTTGACTCAAGATAACTCCGCCGCGCTGTAGGGGAAATCAACACTCCCAACTTCTTCAGCTTTCCTTCGTAATCCCGGAATCCAGCGACTACCGCAGGCCTCTTCCCGGCCTTTCTATGGCCGAGGGTCGCATTCGAGCTCTTCACGCCGGCAAATTCCAGTTTAATACCCTTCGTTTCCCTCCCCGCCCCCATCTGCGCCAGGATCCATCTTACCGGCCGGACAAACCTCGGCCCCGCCTTCTCCAACCAGTACATTGTGGCAGGAAAATTCAGCCCCTCGATGACCCCGGTCAGCAGTTCCGGCAAAATCTCCTTTGCCGGTCGGCCCAGGCTCACCTTGCGCGCCACCACATATTCACCCCCATCCCGGGATACTCTTGTCAATTTCTCAACCTTCACGCCGCATTTCTTCGCAAAACCATCAGCAGCTTTCGTCGGCCGCCCCTCGGCATCGTAGGCAACCCGCACCGGAGGACCTTGTACCAACTCTTCTTTATCTTGTTGATTTATCAGTACGTTATCTACAGAAACAACCAGCCGTCGCGGCGTACTATAGGTGCGAACAGGGGCCTCAGCATCCAGAATCAGACCACCATCATTCAGCCTACTTCGAATCAATTCGCCCAACTGCTCTTGCGCCTGCTCCAGCATACGCGCAGGAATCTCCTCGCAGCCGATCTCGAAAAGCAGCGGCGCCGTTTTCCGATTTCCCTTTTCAGCTTTCTTCAACTTGCCCATTGGTTCTGATCCATGTAATGGGCGGCTACTCCGCAGGCCATCTTTCGAACCCGACCAATCAAAGCCACTCTTTCGGTGACGCTGATCGCTCCGCGCGCGTCCATGACATTGAACAGGTGCGAGCACTTGAGACAGAGGTCAAACGCCTTCCTTAGCGGGAACCTCCGCTTCTGCTCAGCGGTCAGGTCGGGATAGAATGAAAGAAGCCTGTTCGCCTCCAATTCGTTGATTTCAAATAGCTTGGACAGGGCCTGCACATCCGCCATCTCGAAATCGTAGACGGAGAACTGAAGCTCCTCATCGCGCCGGATATCACCATAACTAAAATGGTCATTCCACCGGATGTCGTATATGCTCGAAACATTCTGAAGAAATGCCGAGATCCTTTCAAGCCCATAGGTCAGCTCCACAGAGATCGGCTCCAGATCCACTCTTCCGCACTGCTGAAAATAGGTGAACTGCGTAATCTCCAGCCCATCCAGTACAACCTGCCACCCGACGCCCCAGGCTCCTAATGTGGGCGATTCCCAATTATCCTCTTCAAAGCGTATATCGTGGTCCTTCAAACCGATATTCAACTCTTCCAGACTTTCCAGGTAAAGGTCCTGGACGTCGGCCGGCGGAGACTTAAGAATTACTTGAAATTGCAGGTGCTTCAGGAGCCGATTGGGATTCTCTCCATAGCGGCCATCGGCAGGCCGCCGTGAAGGTTGAACGTAAGCAACTCGGTACGGATTCGGTCCCAGCGCGCGCAGAAAGGTCTCCGGACACATCGTCCCTGCCCCAACCTCCACGTCATAGGGCTGCGTAAGCACACACCCTTGCCGGGCCCAATATTCACTGAGGCGAAGAATGACGTCCTGCAGATTCAAGCCTTGCCCGGCCGCTTTCGGTCTGCTCTTCGCCGCCGGCTTCCTTTTCGGCATGCTCACTCACCCTCTCCCTCCCCACACAACGCTTCATCCAAAAGGCTTCGCGTTACTAATCTCTTCTCGATATTCCCCTCAATCTCATTCGTCAAAAACCGCCGTAACGCCGGCACGCTCTCCCACTCCCCATCCAATTTCAACCAATTGTCCAAAGATAATCCCTGCGCCTGAGCGCAGCGCTCCCGCATCGCGGCACCCAATTCGTACCCCTGATGAGTCCGGCAGCGAGTGCAGCGAAGCCCTGTCCAGCCTTCCCCATAGAACGCTGAGCCCGCGGATAGCGCCTGCCCGCATCCCGCACATTTCTCCAAATCACCCAAGAAACCACTTAACCGAAGCACCCAGTAGTTAAAATACACCAAAACAGAATCGACCTTCCGCTTTTGCTTAAGCGCCTGCAGAGCGTGCAACAAGAGGCGAAACACACGATCATCCCGCTCTCTTTCCGGAAGGAACTCGTCACACACCTCAGCCATATACTGCGCCGCCACCTGAACGGGGTATTCTCTCTGCATATCCACAAAGGATTCTAGGATTTCGGTAGAGTTCAATCGCAACAGATCCCGATTTTCGCGCTCATAGAGCCATGCACGGAGGTAGGTAAGCGGCTCAAGTGAGCTCCCAAAGCGATTTCCCCGCCGACGAGAACCGCTGGCCACACTCCGAAGCCTTCCCGCATCCCTCGAAAAGAGCACAACAATACGGTCCGCTTCACCGAAATTGTAAGCGCGCAGAACTATCGCCTCCGTTTCAAGCAACGCCATAAGAGCACAAAATGTCGACGCGTCGACAGTGAGGATCGCTTCGTATCATAATCTATTCACCCCTCAAAGACCTAGCATCCCAAAACCGTAGCGCCGCATTATTTTTTGTGTAGCTTAGTTATGTTAACAGAACCAGAAAACGAACTTATTATCGGACGCACCACCATCCTCCAATTGCACCTCTGCACCTTTTCAGATAAATTGACTAGCTCGTATGTATCCGATTAGATAATGAGCGTTCACACTAGGGTTATATGACAAGGAACATCAAACCGGTCGATATCGTGGGCCTGGGGGAGAATGCGGTGGACCTCTTCGTCGTCTCCGAGCACTTCCCTTTCCGAGGCAGCAAACAGCCGGTCCTGGAAACCTCTCTCCAGCCCGGTGGGCAAATTACCACCGCCCTCCTCACCTGCCGGCGGCTCGGTTTATCGGCACGATACGTCGGCAAGGTTGGTGATAACGAGGACGGAAAGCTCCAGTTCAAGAGCCTGCTGGCGGAGGGCATCGACCTTACATTTTGCTCCACGGTTCCCGCCTGTCCGAATCGAAAGTCGATTATCCTCGTCGATCGGGAATCCGGGGACCGAACAATTCTTTGGAGTCGTGATGAGCACTTGGCCCTCAAGGCGGAGGAACTTACTCGGGAGGTTGTCTGTAGCGGCAAAGCACTTTTCGTCGACGGCCAGGACGCTAAGACTTCAACGATTGCAGCCGAATGGGCTCGCGAGGCCGGCATCCCCGTCGTGGCGGACTTGGACACGGTCTCTCCCGGAATCGAGGACCTCCTCCCATTTCTCACCCATCTGATTGCCGCCAGAGAATTCCCGGCAAAAATAACCGGGCAAAAGACACCTCACGCCTGCCTGAAGCAACTCAGCGAAACCTATGGAGTCCCCACGGTGGGGATGACGCTGGGCCCTGAAGGAGCTCTCCTCTTTGAAGGGGGCAGCTTCCACTACTCTCCCGGCTTTGAGGTTCTGGTCGTCGATACCACCGGCGCGGGCGACGTCTTCCACGGCGCTTTTATCTACGGCATTCTCCGGGGTTGGCCCTGCCGGCGGACGCTCGATTTTGCCAATGCTTTGGCGGCGATGAACTGTACAGCCCTGGGAGCACGGGGCGCCGTCCGAACCCGTGAGGAAGCCGAAGCGCTCATGAAGAGCGGCACCCGCATCGACAACGTTATTTACCACTCCTCGCCCGACTCTCCTTCCCGTTTACTTTCCCGATGACTTTCTCGATACCATTCCTGATGCGTTTCTCTATAAAAGCCAACTTCTGTAGAATGGCACCATCATGATCCCCATTCCTCTGCGCGACAATCAGCGGCGCGAACTCTGGCCTCTTGTCACTCTCTCCCTGGTCGTCCTGAACGTGCTTCTGTTTCTTTTTGAATTGTCGTTGGGGCCTCGCTTGGCAGATTTCATTCAGATGTTCGGAGTCATCCCTGTCCGCTATATGGGACCCGGCGGCCCTTTCTCTTACGGCCTGGAAGGGCTCCTCCTGTCCCCTTTCGTCTCCATGTTCCTGCACGGAGGCTGGGGGCATCTGCTCAGCAACATGCTCTTCTTGTGGGTCTTCGGAAGGAGTATGGAGGATAAGCTGGGGCACGGCAGATTCGCCTATTTCTATCTGGCCTGCGGGCTGGGCGCAGTATTGACCCACATTGTTTTGAACCCGCTCTCTACGATTCCCACGGTCGGCGCCAGCGGAGCCATTGCCGGCGTTCTGGGCGCGTATCTGCTTTCGTTTCCCCGAGCGAAGATTACCACCCTGATCCCTCTCTTCATCTTCTTCTGGTCCGTCCATCTGCCCGCCTATGTAGTTTTAGGTTACTGGTTCCTGATTCAGTTCGCCTCCGGCTGGCAGGTTCTGTTGATCGCGCCCAGCACGGAGGGCGGGGTCGCCTGGTGGGCCCATGTGGGAGGATTCGTGTTCGGATTTCTGTTGGGAGTCGTGCTGCCGGCTCGAAAACGAATGAGGAGAATACCCCTGGAGTAAGAGATGCCTAAGGGATGCCGGACCCTTACCTTCCCCGCTCGGCAAGATAGACCCCGCCCAAAATCAAAACGGCAGCCAGGATCATTCGCAAGGTAACCGCTTCGTGGAGAAGCAGGGCGCTTCCTCCACCGGCGATCAAGGGCTCCAAATAGCTGAAGAAGGCCACCCGCCCCGCGGTAAGGCGCGCCAGGGCCTTATAGTAGAGCAGGTAGGGAATGATGGCCCCAAAGATCAGAATGAAGCCTGCCGCCGCCCAACCTACCGCCGATACGTCCTGCAATCTCGCCCCGGGCAGGGTCATCACTAAGAACGGAACGACGAGGACCGCCGCAATCAGATAGGTAAAAGCGTTCAGGGTCATGGTGTCATACTTCGCCGCGGCTCTCTTGGCAAGGATCGTATAAATGGAAAAGGAGCCTGCCCCGCAGAGCAGAAGAAGATCGCCGATCCAGACATTCTCTTGCTGGAGCGGCTGCTCGCCCGAACCCAGCATCGCCACTCCGCCGAAAGCCACCATTGCTCCCGTGATCTTCGCCGTGGTCAGCGGTTCCATCCCCAGCCGGGAGGCCATCAAAAGGACCAGCACCGGGCCGAGGCGTAGATCAAGCCGGCATGAAAGGGGGAGGAAAGATTCATCCCGGTCACAAAAAACAGGTGGGTCATGACCGGGCCCACCACGGCCAGCCCGAAGAGCATCTTCCCGTCGCGCCGGTACAAGTTTCCGCGACGGCGAAACACCCGCACCCCGAGCAGACAAAAAATTACGCCGGCCCAGAAGATTCTGAGCGGGCCGATAACGAAGGGTGAAAACTCCCTCAGGGCGACCTTCGCGACTACCATGTTGGCGCCCCAGCTTAAGGTGGCAATAAAGATGAGAATGTAAGCGACGGTCTTCCCCGGGGTCCTGCGTGAATCCCCCGGGGGGGAAATCGACAGTGCTCTGCTGCTCCACAACCATCGTTTCCGCCATATCGCTAAAGAGAGACCTCGCATCGGGAATTTACCCTCGTCTCGAAATCCGAACGGGAAGCCTGCGTGGGGTCTAGGAAAAACTTTCCTGCCGTACCGTGAGCTTTTCGATCCGATCCAACGACACCGCGTACCCCAGCCCGGCTTCTTGCTTGATCGGAATCGTCCCCTGGGGCGTGAGGGTCACTTCCGGCTCGATGATGTCCTGCTCCCAGTAGCGGCGGCTGGCGGAAACGTCTCCAGATAAAAGGAAATTCGGAAGGGTGGAAAGAGCAATGTTATGCGCGCGCCCTACGCCGCCTTCGAGCATCCCGCCGCACCAGACCGGGATATTCTTAACCCGGCAAAGATCGTGTATCTTCTTTGCCTCGCTGAATCCCCCCACCCCCGGCCCAGTTTGATGTTGATAATCTTGCAGGCTCCCAGATCGACCGCCTTCCGTGCGTTCTCAGCGCTGGTGATCAACTCATTCAGGCAGATTGGCGTCGAGAGTTCCTTCTGGAGCTTGGCATGGTCCACGATGTCGTCCCACGCCAGGGGCTGCTCGAGCATCATCAGGCAGAACCGGTCGAGCGATCTCAGGCGAGGAATATCGGAAATCGTGTAAGCCGCATTCGCGTCAGCCATCAGGCGGATGTCCGGGAAGCGGTTGCGGATGGCCTCCAGGATGTCCGCGTCCCATCCCGGCTTGATCTTCACTTTGATGCGCTGGTAGCCCGCCGCCAGTTCCTTCTCCACCCCCTCCAGAAGCTCTTCGACCGTGCCTTCGATTCCCAAAGAGACTCCACAGACGATCTCCTCGATCTCACCTCCGAGCAGCTTCGAGAGCGGCTCCTGCCGCCGCAGCGACTCCAAGTGCCACACCGCCAGCCTCCAGCGCCCCCTTGGCCATGTTGTGGCCGCGGATCGGCTGGAAGAGCTTGGCCGCCTCCGCCGGCGCCTTCAACTCCTGTCCCAGGAGCCGAGGAACGAGAAAATCCTTCAGGACATGCCACCCCGTCTCGGTGGTCTCGTGGCTGTAAAAAGGGCCCTCACCGGCCGTCACCTCTCCCCAGCCGCGCAGCCCTTCGGAGAAGAGTTCCACCAAAAGAATACGGCGATCGGTCGTCCTTCCAAAGCTGGTCTCAAACGGATGGACCAGCGGCATCCGGATTTCGCGAAGCTCAATTTTTTCAATCTTCATACGACTCCAACAAGTAGAATGCCTCGGATTCCCCCAACCACACCCTCGTCACCGCCAAGCCGCGGGAAAAGTGCCGGAGGAATTCCCGGCGCAGACGGAATTGCTCGGCTCGCGCCGCCTTCAGGTTCCGCCCCGCCGTCTTCCAGACGTCGAGCGGCAGGGCGACTTCCGCCTGGACGGCCGCGGGAGAAACTTTTCCTTTTCCGCCGCCCACCGCGCGCCGGACACGCGCCGAACGCAGGCGCCATTCGATCTCGAACCGGTCGGTGTGGAGCCCCGCCCGCTGGTTCGTCAAAAGCTGTCCGTAGTGGTCCGGAATGTAGATCAGGAAGCCGGCCGGTTGCCCCTGGGGGTCGAAAGCGCCCAGGACGGCGCCGCCGATCTTGTTGGTAACGACAAAGATGCGCTCCGGGTAGAGTTCGCGGTCCTCCAAGCCCCAGATGCGCTTCTGCAGCTTCACACAGTTTCTGAGTTCTTGGTGCGAACGGCAGAGGCGGATGGTGTACCCCGCACCTATTTGCTTTCCGCCGCCTTGACCTTCTCCCACAGTCCGTCGAGCTCCTCCAAACTGAAATCTCTCAGTCGCTTTCCCTGCGCCAACACTTCCGCCTCCATGCTCTCGAACCGTCGCTTGAATTTCTGGTTGGCGGCGCGCAGCGCCGTCTCGGCGTCGAACCCGAGAAAGCGGGCCAGGTTCGCCCCGGCAAACAGCAGATCGCCGACTTCCTCTTGGGCACGCCGTCGGGCTTGGGAAATCTCAGGTGAAATCTCGTTTCTTGCCGCATTCGATTGCTTCGAAAGAGTTTTTCCTTGCAATGGGTTTCGGTACTTCGGAACCGCAACCCGGCGAACCTCCTCCAGTTCTTCCGAGATCTTTTCCAAAATATCCTCGACCCCCCGCCAGTCAAACCCCTCTTCAGCCGCCCTTGCGCCCAGCTTATGGGCTTCCAGCGTGGCCGGGAGTGAGGAGCTGATTCCCTCCAGCACCGAGCTGGCGGAATACCTTCCGTTTCCCTTCTTGCCGGCTCTCTTCTCCTTGGCCTTGGCCGACTGCCAACTGTTCAGCGCCTCGGCGGGAGTGTCGGCCCGCACGTCTCCGAAGACGTGCGGATGTCGTCGCACCAGCTTCGAGTGAATCTCCTCGATTACGTCCGCCAGTTCAAACCGTCCCTCCTCGCGGGCCATCTGCGAGTAGAAGACCACCTGAAAAAGCAGATCTCCGAGTTCCTCCCGGAGGCCATCGAAGTTTCGCGCCTCGACCGCATCCACCACCTCATAGGCCTCTTCCAGAAGCAACTTCTTCCCCGAGTCGTAGTCCTGCTTCCGGTCCCAGGGGCAGCCTTCCGGACTGCGCAGGACAGCGGCCAACTCCACCAGCTTTTCCAATTTCTCACCCGCGATTGACATCTTCTCCTGTGGATACCAACTTGAGATATCTGATCCCGACGGACATCAAGGATTTCTAGGGCTTGGAAGAACACCCCCTGAACTCTAGCAGTCAGGCGGAAACTTTGACAACCACAAATTCCTCAAACGATCAACGGGACAGATTCAACGTACCCTTCCAATTTCCAGCCGGGTGACGCATTTGCCGGTCGAATGGAAAACTGGTAAACTATGAGGTTCCGGTCTTTCAGACTGGAATTTTCCGCCCATTCAATGCTTTCGAACCGGTCCGGTTCATCAGGGTTGGTGGGAGGAGGCTGGAGGCAGGGTTGATGTCAGAAGAAAATCCCGCCGCTTCGGAATTCAAGGTAGTGGACCGCCGCGGCTTCCATACGGACGGCACGCCGCGAGACCCCAGCCCTGCGGCTGGTCCGGCTTCCACCTCCTCCCCGACAGCCGCGCCGGACCTGTCCCCACCGCCGTCCTTTGAAGCTCAAAGCGAGGTTCAGGGCGAAGTTCACGGCGAAGAATCAGGGAAAGGGGTGAATTTCGGCGATCTGGTCATGTCGCTCAGCACAACGGCCATGTTTCAGCTCGGGCTTATCGAGAGCCCGGACGGGGAGAAGATTCCTGCGGACCTCCTCAATGCGCGGCGGACCATCGACATGCTCGGAGTTCTAAAGGAGAAGACCCAAGGAAACTTGGCTGAAGATGAAAAAAATCTTCTCACACAGATTCTCTACGAATTGCAGATGAGCTTTGTGGCCGTGACGGACCAGCCGAAAAAATGAACATCTCGACTGCAACCCAATCCGTCCGACCGAATCCCGCCGCGCGCAAGAACGGGCATCCGAAATTTCCGTGACACTAACGTTTTTAGGAACCGGAACCTCCACCGGCGTGCCGACCATCGGTTGTGAATGCGCCGTCTGCCGGTCGACGAATCCCCGTGACAACCGAACCCGACCCTCTGTCCTGCTCCGCTTTAACGGCCGGGCCGTGCTGATCGACGCCACCCCGGACTTTCGTGCCCAGGCCTTGCGCGAAAAGATGGACCGGCTCGACGCCATCCTCTTCACGCACGCCCACGCGGACCACATCCTGGGCCTCGACGACGTCCGAGTCTTCAACTTTCGCCAGAAGGATCCCATTCCCATCTACGCCGGCGAGCCGACCCTGCAGTCCATCCAAAAGACTTTTCATTATGTTTTCAACGGCATGCCCTACGCGGGAACCATTCCCAAGCTGAACCCGCGGGTGCTCAATGGCCCGCTGGACCTCTTCGGGGAAGAGTTCCGCCCGGTCCCGGTCCTGCACGGAAAGCTGGAGGTTTTTGGGTTCGCCTTCCGGCGAGCCGCCTACGTGACGGATTTCAGCGTGATCCCGCCCTCATCGAAGGAGTATTTGATGGGCCTCGACCTGCTGGTCCTCGACGCCTTGCGGCGAAAACCTCATCCGATGCACTCCTCCTTGGACCAATCGCTGGCGCTGGTCGAGGAGCTCGAACCGCGGCAGGCTTACTTCACGCACATCTGCCACGACCTGCCCTATGAGGCCACCAACGCCGCTCTGCCGGAAAACGTTGCCTTGGCCTACGACGGCCTGCAGGTGGAAATAAAATGATGCGTATCGCCAGACAGTTGGACGAAATCGGCCGCCTCTCCTCTCCCAGCCTGTTGACCATCGGGAACTTCGACGGCGTCCACTGTGCGCACCGCAGCCTGCTCGAAAGGCTTGTCCGTCGGGCTGACGCGCAGAAGGCCCTGGCCGCGGTGCTCACCTTCGACCCGCATCCACTGAAGATCGTGGCGCCGGATAAGGCCCCTCTCCTCATCCTTCCGCTGGAGGAAAAAATCCGCCTCATGGACCAGATCGGTATCGGGATGATGGTGATTCTTCCCTTTACCGCAGAGTTGGCGCGTCTTTCGCCGGAGGCATTTGTGGAGCAGATTGTTGTCGAGAAACTCCAAGCGCAACAGGTCCACCTGGGCCCCAACTTTCGCTTCGGCCATCGCCAGCAGGGCGACACGAAATTGCTGGCGCAATTGGCGGAACGCTTCGGGTTCCGGGTGGAGATTCTGCCGATGATGGAGATTCGCGGCCGGCGCGTCAGCAGTACCTGTATTCGCGGCTTGGTCTCCTCCGGCCAAGTCGCGCCGGCGGGCCGCCTGCTGGGACGCCCGTTCACGCTCCATGGGAAGGTCATAGCCGGCGAAGGCGTGGGGCGAAAGCAAACGGTACCTACGCTGAATCTCCAACTCCGCCAGGAGCTTCTTCCGCAGGCGGGGGTCTACATCACGCGAACGCGGCCGGCCTCAGGTTCCGATCGCTATTCTTCCCTCACCAACGTCGGGCACAAACCTACGTTTGGGGATCATCCGCTTTCCATCGAAACGTTTCTGCTGGACCCGCCCGAAGCCCTGCCGGAAGCCATAGATGAAGCCGTCGATTTCGCCCAGATCGAAGTGGAGTTTCTTTATCGCCTTCGGGATGAAAAGAAGTTTCTCGATCCTTCCGCGTTGAAGCGCCAAATCGCACTCGACACCCAACGCGCAAAAAAGTACTTCCGCCTCTTGGCAAAGGTTCGACCTCGGCGCCTCAGCCCCACCCATCGATAATCCGAGCAGCCAAACAATTTTCGTTTTTAATAATGATATTTGTGGGGGGCGGGAACTCTAGGGAGAAGCGGTTTCAACAGGAGCGGGAGTACTTGATTCCCTTTTTTCGGTCTTTTCGGCAATATAGCTTTGGATCTCTTTGATGAGTTCGGGGACAATGTCGGCCTCCGCCACGCGCCGCACGGCTTTCCCTTCGCGGTAGATGACGCCGTTGCCGCGCCCGCAGGCCACGCCCAAGTCCGCCTCACGCGCCTCACCCGGCCCGTTCACCGCGCAACCCATCACGGCTAAGGAGACCGGATAGCGGATGTGCGCCGTCGCCTGTTCGATCTCACCGGCGATCTTGAACAGGTCCACCTCCAGCCGTCCGCACGTGGGGCAGGCGATCACCACCGGGCCGCGGCTGCGAATCTCCAGCGCCTTGAGGATTTCAAACCCCACGCGCACTTCTTCGGCCGGGTCCGTCGCCAGCGAGATGCGGATCGTATCCCCGATGCCGTCCGCCAGCAGCATCCCCAGGCCGACCGAGGACTTGATGGTGCCGGAAAATTGCGTCCCGGCTTCCGTAATGCCCAGATGGAAGGGATAGTCGCACTTTTCCGCCAGCAGCCGGTAGGCGGCTACGGTCAGCTTTACATTGGAAGATTTAAGGGAAACGATGATGTCGCGGAAATCCAATTCCTCAAGGATGCCGATGTGGTAGAAGGCGCTTTCGGCCATCGCCTCCGGCGTCGGATAGCCGTATTTCTCAAGCAGCCGCCGCTCGAGCGACCCGGCATTCACTCCAATGCGAATCGGCACGCGGCACTCTTGCGCCTTCCGCACCACGGTGCGGACCTTCTCGGTGTCCCCGATATTCCCCGGGTTGATACGCAGTTTGTTGACGCCGGCGTCGAGCGCCATCAGGGCCAGCTTGTATTGGAAATGGATATCGGCCACCAGGACCGCGTCCGTCCGTTTGCGGATTTCGGTAAGAGCCTTCGCGGCCTCTTCATCCGGTACGGCCAGCCGCACGACTTCGCACCCCGCGTCTTCCATTTGTTGGATTTGCTGGAGAGTGCGCTCCACGTCGCGCGTGTCCGTCTTGGTCATCGACTGGACAGAGACCGCCGCCTCGCCACCCACCGTCAGGCGGCCAACTTGGACGGCGCGGGTCTTCCGCCGGGCTTGGAAATACTCCGTGTCGCTGAAGTTCAACTCTTTTCCTTTCGTCGGACAAATTTCTGCACGGGAAAAGTGCTAGCTGGGACCGACAAGTTTCAGTATATCGTTCACAATCACAAAGCCGGCAATTAAAATCAAGAAGAAAAAGCCCGCCATCGAAAAGCGCTCTTTGAATTGGAGGCTCATATCCCGGCGCAGCAGCGATTCGACCAGCAGCAGAAGCAGCACTCCGCCGTCTAAAACCGGGATCGGCAACAGGTTGAAGATGCCCAACTGAAGGCTGATAAATGCCGTGATCTCCAGCAACGGTAAAAATCCGTCCCCGTAGGCTTGGCCTGTAATCTGGGCAATTCCGATGGGGCCGGACAGAGCGCGGGGCGAAAGTCCGCCGGTAAACATCTTCCCAATAATTTCAAAGGTCATGAAAAAACTCTTCCGTGTCTTCGCGAAGGCCTGGGTCCAAGCCTCTCCCCACGGCAACTGCACCACCACGGCTTTAGGCCGGAGATTGACTCCAATCAGCCATTTTTTTTCTCCTTGTATCTCCCCATAGACCGGCTTGATCGAAACGGTGTGTTCCTTGCCCTGGCGAAGGATCGTCAGTTCCAGCGGCGCGCCTTCCATTTCCTGAAGCAAGGGAGATATGTGGGAAGCCGCAGGAAACTTCAACTCACCGACTTGGACGATCTCATCGCCCGGCAGCAACCCGGCTTCTTGGGCCGGAAAATCATCTCGCACACCTCCCAGCACGGCGGGAACCCACGGGTACAACCCCACATACCCGAGACGGTCCCGGCCCTTCGCTTCCGGCGTCACCGACAGATGAATCCGCCTCCCCTCCCGCTCCAGGACGAAAGGGATCTCTTCGTCGACACTGGTGGCAATTTTCATTGCAAAATCTTCCCAAACGGGATTCTCCATCTCCCCTACCTTGAGAATCTTGTCCCCGACGCGGATGCCGGCCGCTTCGGCCCGAGACCCCGGCTCAACATCTCCCACGCGAACCACAAGATCCTTATAGGCGGGTTTTGCAAAATGAAAATGATAAGTCGCAGTAAGCAATACAACCGCCAGCAGACCGTTCATGAGGGGCCCCATGAGGATCACGATGAAGCGCTGCCAGCGAGGCTTGGATTGAAACTCGTCCGCGCTGCCGGAGACCTTATCACCGGGGTTCTCTCCCGCCATTTTGACGTAACCACCCAGCGGAATGGCGCTCACGCGGTAGTCCGTATCACCGCCCTTAAAACCCCACAGCCGCTTCCCGAACCCCAACGAAAACGTCAGTACCCGGACCTTGAAAGCCTTGGCGGCAAGAAAATGGCCCATCTCATGAATAAAGATCATCACGCCCAGAACCCCTGCCACGACGGCAAGGTTGGTAAAGAAACTTGAAACCATCTTTTTTAACCCCTAGGTAAATTCCATCTGAAGATATTGCCGGGCTCGCTCCCGGGCCTCCCGGTCCTGCTCCCACACGTCGTTTAAGGTATTAAAAGGTCGGACGGGGCTTCCCTGAAGCACACGTTCCACCATACGAGGTATATCGGCAAATTTGAGCTTTCGTTCCAGGAAAGCCTCCACGGCCACTTCGTCGGCGGCATTGAGGGCGCAGGGCATCGACTCGCCCGCCTCCAAGGCCTGCCGAGCCAAGTCCAAACACGGAAAGCGTCCCGTGTCGGGCGGCTCGAAATCGAACCGTTTGATCTCGCGCCAAGAAAGCGACCCGCTGGCGCCGTTCTCCGGCAGCCGCTCCGGATAGGTCAGCGCGTAGCGGATGGGCAACTGCATGTCCGTTACGCCCATCTGGGCCATGACCGACCCATCATGGAATTCTACCATGGAGTGAACCACCGACTGGGGGTGGATCACCACCTCGATCGCTTCCGGCGGAAGCCCAAACAGCCAACAGGCCTCAATGATCTCGAAACCCTTGTTCATCAACGTGGCCGAATCGACCGTAATCCGCCCGCCCATCTTCCAGGTAGGATGCTGCAAGGCCTCCTCAGGTTGAATGGCGTCCATTTGTTCACCGGGAGTCTTGCGGAAAGGTCCACCAGAAGCGGTCAGAATAATGCTCCGTACCTCTTCACGCCGTCCGGCGCGGAGGCATTGGTGAATGGCGTTGTGCTCGCTATCGACGGGCAGGATTTCGCTGCCGGTCTTTTGGGCCAGTCGTGTCACCAGGGACCCGGCAACCACCAGCGTTTCTTTGTTGGCCAAGGCTACGTCTTTTCCGGCTTCGATGGCCCGGTAGGTGGCCTCCAGGCCGGTCACGCCGTGCGCGGCCGAGACTACCAAATCAACATCGGTATCCGTCGCCGCCTCCACCATGCCGGCGGTCCCGGAGACGATCTTGAGCGGCTCGGTGTACCCTGCCTTCTTCAAGCGGGTCTGGAGTTCCGGTTCCTTCTCCTTATCCCGTAGGGAGACAATTTTCGGATGGAATTGGGTTACCTGCTCAAGGAGGAGGTCAAGATTCCCTCCCGCCGCCAGAGAGACGACACGGAAGCGGTCTTCCATACCTTCCAGCACGCGGCACGTATTCCGACCGATGGAACCGGTTGCGCCGAGGATCGAGATTCCCTTTACATTAGGCATAGCAACAAATCAGAAGCGACCAGCGGGTCATAGGCGACCAATCGGCAGCACCGAAATCAAAAACCACATGGCCGGAGCCGCCGCAATGAGGCTGTCCACTCGGTCCAATACGCCTCCGTGTCCGGGCAGCAAGGCGGAAGAATCCTTCGTACCCGCCGCACGCTTTAAGGCTGATTCAGCCAGATCACCTGCCTGCCCCACCAAGCCCACCAAGGCGCAGACAATCAGCAGGGAAGGCAGCTTCTCCATATCTCCAAAGAAATAGAGAACGACGGCGCCTGCCAGCAAGCTCCCGGCGAAGCCTCCGAGGGAGCCTTCCACAGTCTTCTTCGGACTGATCGAGGGGGCAAGCTTGGTCCTCCCCACGCTGCGTCCGACGAAGTAGGCCCCGACGTCGCCCATCCACACCACGGCAAAGAGCAGGACCACCAGCATCGGTCCGCCCTGCTCCGGATGGAACCGAAATTGCACCAGCCAGCTCAAGCCTAAGGCGACATTAAAAATACCGAATAGGGTTGCCGGAGCCGCCGTCGCATACCGCCTTACGTTCTTTTCAAATCCCAACGCCGCCAACGGCACTACCATCGCCAGGAGTCCCACCAGCGGCAGAAGAGAAAATTCCGGCCGCTTCAGCACCCATAGCTGCCCCACCGGAAAAGCCAGCCCCGCCGCATACCCTAAAATTGAGTAGCTGCCCAATCCGGCCTTTTCCGCCAGCGCAAAGTATTCGTAAAGGCACAAACCGATGATCAGCATCAAGAACGGCAGAAACACCCACCAGGGCGCAAGCAAGGAGGCGTAGAGGACCGGCCCCAGCAGCAGCAAGGCCGTCAGGAGGCGCTGCTGGAGGTTGGAGAGCCCGCGCGCGGAGTTGCCCGGCTTGAACGAATCCTTCAAAGATTCCTCCGCCTTCAACAATTCCGCCTCTTCTGAGTTCACTGGTGAGTTCATCCGCCGAGCCCCCCATAGCGCCGCTCCCGCTTCTGGTAGTCGACGACGGCCTGGAGCAGGTCGAGCTGCGTAAAGTCCGGCCAGAGCTTCTCCGTCACCCAGATTTCCGCATAGGCGATCTGCCAGAGGAGGAAGTTGCTGATGCGCATTTCGCCGCTGGTGCGGATCAGCAGGTCCGGGTCGGGAAGGTCGCGCGTGTAGAGGCAGCGGCTGATAGTTTCCTCGTCAATGGGGACGCGACCGTTCTGAATACTCCGCCGGACCAATTCATTTGCAGCATCAACAATCTCCGCCCGTGCGCTGTAGTTGAGCGCCAAGGTCAGCCGCAGGCCGGTATTCTTGCGGGTCTTTTCGACGGCGCGCTCCAGATCGTGCTGAACGCCTTTCGGAAGCTCGTGAATGCGCCCGATCCGGTTGAGCGAGATGTTGTTCTCGTCCAGATCGTCCACGGCGTCTTTCAGATACTCGCGCAACAACGCCATGAGAAAACGGACCTCCGTTGGCGGGCGCTTCCAGTTTTCAGCCGAGAAGGCATAGAGGGTCAGGTGGGAGACGCCCAGCCGCGTGCAGGCTTTCACGGTTTCCCGCACGGCCCCCACGCCGGCCCGATGGCCCGCCACGCGCGGCTGACGCTTCCGCTTCGCCCAGCGGCCGTTCCCGTCCATGATGACGGCAATGTGGCGCGGGAGGCGTTCCAGGTCGACCTCGGCCAGCAGGTCGGCTTCACGCATCGTTGCCGATGGGGTGGAAACAGAGGGCTTCACGAATTCAATCTCCTTACCATCTAACAAGTTAGCACAAACGAAAACCCTCAATCGAGAGGAATACCCGCATCGGACTTGAACAGAAACGTCAGGTTCAACGAGATCAGGAGCAAGACGGCAAGCCAGGCAATCGAATTGAACACTCGATGATTCCGGTATTCTCCCATCAGGTCTTTGCGGCTGCTCAACCGAAGGATGAAGATCAGAATGAACGGCAGCAGGAAACCGTTGACGATTTGGGAAAGGAGGATGACATACATTAAAGGAAGGTTCGGCAAAAGAACGATGGCGGCGCCTCCGAACACCAGCGCCGTGTAGAGCCAATAAAAGGCCGGTGCCTCGCGGAATTTCCGGTCCACGCTGGACTCAAGACCCAACCCCTCACAAACGTAGTAGGCCGTCGCCAGCGGAAGGACCGTGGCGGCCAGCAGCGAGGCGTTGCACAACCCGGCGGCGAACAGGACCGACGCCCAGCGCCCGGCCAACGGTTCCAGCGCCCGCGCGGCAACGGCAGCGTCCGGGATATCGACCATGCCGACTTCGTGGAGCGTCACGGCGCAGCCGACGATGATAAAAAACACCAAGGCGGCGGAAAATACAGCTCCCAGAATGACGTCCCAGCGCGCCTCACGGAAGTGCTCCCTGGTAATTCCCTTCTCCACCACCGCCGACTGTTGATAAAACTGCATCCAGGGAGCGATCACCGCGCCGATCATTCCCACCATCAATGCCAGGTACATGGGGTCGGAACGGAATTGAGGCTGCACCGTACTCCGGAGCGCTTCTCCCCAATCCGGTTCCGCCAGGAAGGCGGAGACGAAATAAGCGAGATAAAAAAAACAAGCCAACAGGAAGACCTTCTCCACCGAGCGGTAGGTCCCCTTCACCACCAATCCCCAGACGAGCAGCGCCCCCAGCGGCACGGAGATATAACGGGTCACTCCGAAAATTTCCAGGCTCGCGGCCACACCGGCAAACTCGGCCACGATGTTCCCCAGGTTCGTCACCACCAGCGCCGCCATCAGGAGGAACGTCACGCGAAGTCCGTACTCTTCCCGAATCAGATCGGCCAAGCCCTTGCCCGTCACCACGCCCATCCGCGCGCACATCTCTTGGACAAGAATGAGGAGAATCAGAATGGGAATCAGCGTCCAGAGCAGGTCGTAGCCGAAACGGGCGCCGGCCACCGACGCCGTAAGGATGCCCGGGGCGTCGTTGTCCACCGTCGCCGTGATCAGGCCGGGACCCACGATGGCCAGAAAGACCAGCACCGTTTTGCGAAAACGTCGAAACCTTTTCCGGACCAAACAAACACCCTCTCTGCCGACAGCGGTCGGCTTACCAGCCGGTGACGACGAGATCGATCACATCGTCGGCCGTTACCTCACCGATCAGCCGCTTCTCCTCATCCAGAATGGGCAAGGAGAGCAGGTTATACTTTTTGAATAGCTTAATCACGCGCTCTTGCGGGTCGTGGCCGGAGGCGGAAAGCAGCGTCTCGGCCGAGAGCTCACTCAGAGGCTTCGAGTCGGGACTCACGGCAATCCTGGCCAGAGAGACAGCGCCGACCAATTTCTCCTGGGCGTCGACCCGGTAGAGCGTATGCAACGTCTCAATCTGACCCTCGAATTCCGCTACGGCGCGCACGGCGTCTCCCACCGTCGCCGACTCCGGCAGCGAGATAAAATCCTTCGTCATCAGCGCGCCCGCTTCGCCTTCTTCGAACTGAAGCAACTCCTGGACATCTTCGGCCTCGTCCTTTTCCATGTCCGCCAGAAGTTCTGTGCTGGTCTCGGTCGGCAACTCCTGCAGCAGGTCGGCGGCTTCGTCGGGAGGCATCTCCTCGATCAAGTGGGCCGCCTTATGCGGATCGAGTCCCTCGACGATGTGCGCCTGCTTGCGCGTGGGAATTTCCGAGAGCGCCTCGGCCGCCGTCTCTTCATCCAGCGAGGTCAGCACCGCCTTTTGATCCTGCGCGCTCAAGTGCTCCAGAATATCGGCCAAGTCCGCAGGATGCATCTTGGCAAGACGTTCGTAGGAAATCCTCAGCTTCCATTGCCGCGCCGGGTCCGACTCAATCAAGTTGACGAACTGCCAGGGGATGGTCTTCGACGGCAACCACCCCTCCAGGCTCCGAATCCAATGCTTCGGCAACAGTCCTTGGAGCAATCGCCTCGCGGCCGCCGCCAAGCCGACGTTCACCGCCACCACGCGAAGTTCTGCGTACCCGTCGGCGGGCTGCACGTCAAAGTTGAGATCGTTCACGCGGACCACCTTGCGGTCGTTCACGTCGATTATCTGCTGGTCCAACAGGTCCTTTTTCGCCCAAATCCACGCTTCATCGGGAGCGTCGGTGGGAAGATCAGCAACCGCCAGCTTGATGTGAATCGCCTGATGGGAAAACGACTGGACCTGCGAATAGGGGATCGTCACCCACCCGCCCAGGACCGACTTCGCAAGGTAGAACGCCACGCGATTCGGCTCGTCTTTCGGGTCGATACAGATCTCCCGCATTCGGCCTACGAATTCGCCGAAGACGTCGAAAATCGGAACGCCTTCGATCTCCGTAAAGTAAATCATGGCATCACCCTCCTTCGCGGGTTCTCTCGCCGACGAGACGCCGCGCAAATCCTATCGCACCCGGGCCGGAGGCGTTCAAAATTATTTTCTCGGACCTCTCCCCCAAAGCCCGGAGTTGCAAATGTTTGGAGTTTATCCAATCAGGCGGGAATGCCCAGTAAGAAAGGCGACTTCAGATTCAAAAAGATTCAGAGCGGCCAGCAGGCCGGCCAGGGCTGGAAAAAAGGGTTGGAAAAAAGGAGGGCGCAGTACGGCCTACGTTTCTTTTCCCGCCCCCGCTCCCACAGCCTCTTTTTTCTCTTCTTTTTTCGCTTCGACCCTCTTGGCTTCTTCTTTTGAAGCCTCCGCTTCGCTCTCCGAATCGTCTTCGTCCTTATTGATGCCCTTCAAGGCATCCTTGAATTCCCGGATGCCTTTGCCCATGCCTTTACCCAAGCCGGGCAATTTTTGCGGGCCCCAAAAAATCAACAGGACAATGATAATCAACAGAATGTGCGTCGGTTGTAATAACCCCTCACCAATCATCGTAAACCTCCCCCCTCTCGGTAACAGACCGGAAGGAGTAACTTGGGAATCGTCGTACTATTATAGCCCAGAAAAGCACATTCCGAGAAGTCTAGCGAAATACCATATGGCCCGCTTTTTTTCTTTTCCGGCGGCAATCGAGCCGATAGAGCGTGGCATAGCTTGCTGAAATGTAATCTTTCCTCCGGTATCCGAGGCCTTGCGCCACCCGGTCAATCCAGCGCGGCGGCCCTTCGAGCTCCAGAAAATTTCCGATCGGGGTTTCGTCCAATACGGCAACTGCCCCGCTGTGCCGCTTCCTTGAGCCCTCCTCAGAAAATGTCGTCCGGTACTTTTCGTAGCGAAAACTAACATTAAATCCAATCCTTTCAATTACTTGCCTAAATGCCTTCCCGTCCCTCACTTCAAACTCCAATTCAGTCCTCGTTTTATAAGGACCCTTGCCTCCTGCCGGCCTCTTACCCGTTGGTCCCTTACCCGCGGGGCCCTTAAACGTCAGCAGAGACTTTCCACCTACAAAACGAAGACGCAGCAGTTGGCCGCGACGCCAGAGCCACCGGTCGGCGAAATCGAACAGGTAGTTGTCTTCATGAACTCGTCGGCGCGAAAGGCGAAACCCAAGCCGCTTCAGATTCCGGCGAATTTTCTTCAGGTCGTCGTCTTCCACCGGCAGCTTGATTTCCGTTTCAATGAAGGCAGGCTTCAGCTTCGAACGTGATTTTGTCATAGTAAGTGGGTCATGGTGAGGGGGTCATGGCGCCAGGGCCCTGGCAACTGGGACGTTGCAAAACTTGGCCATTTCATTTCGGTCTATCTCAGTATTCCCGTTCCAGGACGAAGTCCGGGAGGGAGAGAAGAGCCTGTTTGTAGATGGAGTCGGGAAAGGAGGCAAGGCACGCCTTCGCCTGCTCGACATAGGCCTCGGCCTTACCACGGGCGTCGTGCATGGTTCCGTGCTCGGCCATCAGGTTCCGAAGCTCCGCCCAGGGTAGAGCTTCAAAGGATTTCTCCTGCAACACGCGCGAGATTCTTTCCGCTTCTTCGGCCCGACAGCGGTGAAGCAGCAAGATCAACGGCAGCGTCACCTTGCCTTCCAGGATGTCCTTCCCCACCGGCTTGCCCAGTTTTTCCGCCGAGGCCGAATAGTCGAGCAGATCGTCCACCAGTTGAAACGCCATGCCGAGGTTCCGACCGTACTTCTCCAACTGTTCTTCCAATTTCGGTTCACAGCTGGCGATCATCGCTCCCAGCCGTATGGAGGTTGAAAACAGCAGCGCCGTCTTCCGATAGATCAAATCCAGATGTTGCTCTTCGGTAATTCCCATGTCGGCGAGCAGCGTGAGTTGGATCATCTCCCCTTCGACCATCGCTTGGGTCAAATCAATCAGCCGGTCAAGGATCTTAAAGTTCCGCTCGGCCAGGGCGATGCGGAACGACTGCATGTAGAGCCAGTCGCCCGCCAGCACGCTCATCGAATTGCCCCAGCGCGCGTTGGTCGAACTGCGCCCGCGGCGTGTGTCGGCATTGTCAACAATGTCGTCGTGAACCAAGGTCGCCGAGTGAATCAACTCCACCACCGCGCCGAGTTGATACGCCGATTCCCCCTGATAGCCGCAGAAACGCCCTGCGAGCAACACCAGCGCCGGCCGAACTCGCTTTCCTCCTCCTTGGCGCAAGTAGTTGCCGATCTTGCTGATGGGCTCAATCGAAGAGACGCTCTGCTGCTCAAGGGCCTTTTCAACTTCCCGGAGGTCCTCACGGACCAAGGCGAAAATTTCCTGCGGCCCCAGCCGCAGCCCCGCAGTAAGAATTTTAGCTTTCGAATCCCACTTCACCGTTTACGGGTTCCTCCCCTCAGGAAACTTTGCGGATTAGGTTGATCTTTGATGTTCGCACAAAAAACGATACCAAGCAAAGAGCAAGTTCTTTTCTGCCGCACAAGCCAGGTACCTGTACTCAATCTCTCAAGCCGAACAGTCGCAGAAAATTTTTACTGGTATGACGGGCCATATCTTCAACGTCAATCCCCTTCACCTCCGCCAGCACGCGCGCGACTTCCTTCACCCGAGCCGGCTCGTTCCGCTTGCCGCGATAGGGCACGGGAGAAAGATACGGGCTGTCGGTCTCGATCAACAAACGGTCAAGGGGGATTTGCCGAGCCACCGCCCGCAAATCATCGCTCTTCTTAAAGGTCACGTTGCCGGCGAAGGAAACGTAGAACCTGGCGTCGAGAAACGCCTTCGCATCTTTCCAGGTTCCGGTAAAGCAATGGAGAATGCCGCCTTTCTCTGTATTGCGCCCGGCTTTGAGGACGAATTTTCGGAGGTCCTCCCACGCCTCCCGGCAATGAAAGATAACCGGAAGTTTCACCTCGGCGGCCAAGTCCAACTGCCGAATCAGAACCTCTTTTTGAATAGGACGTGCAAGCTCTTCGTAATAATAGTCCAACCCGATCTCCCCCACGGCCAACACTTCTTGGCGACGGCAAAGCTGCGCCAGCGATTCGTAATGAGCGGATTCTGCCCGGTGCGCCTCATGCGGGTGGATGCCGACCGTGGCATGGACCCACTCGTACTGTTCTGCCAAGCGGACGGCCGCTTCGAGGTCTTGCGGACCGGTTCCGCTTCCAATGGCCAGAATGCGGCGCACTCCGGCCGCCCAGGCGCGATCCAGCATCGCCTTCCGGTCTTCATCGAATTCGGGAAATTCCAGATGGGCGTGGGAGTCTATGTACACGATGGAATCAAAAAGGTGAGATAAACGGAAATCCTTATTCAGGCTGTAAAAACTATCTCAGCCGCGCCCCGTTCGGAACCTCTTCGGCAAACGTCACCAGGACGGGCTTTCCTTCCTCTCCGAGGGAGGCGGCGACCACCATGCCCTGCGATTCATGGCCGCGCATTTTTCTCGGTTTGAGATTGGCAACTACCACCACCTTCCGCCCCACCAAGCTCTGCGGCTCGTAGTACTCGGCAATCCCGGCCAGGACTTGCCGGACCTCGCTGCCGATGTCCACCGTCAGCTTCAGCAGCTTCGTCGCGCCCTCGATGCGCTCGGCGGTTTTGATTTCCCCGACGCGCAGGTCCACCTTGGCGAAATCGTCGATGGAAATAATCCCCGTCTCTTCACCGAATACCTCACTTGACATCTTTTTTCCTTTCCCTTTTTCGTTTCCATTCTTGGGTTTTTCCTCCGCGGCGTTGGCAGCAGTAATCTTTTGAACCGTCTCCTTCTTATCGAGTCGCGGGAAGATGGCCTGCGCCGCGCCGGTCTTTTGCCCCGCCGGCAATCCGCCCCATGCCAAATCTTTGAACCGCTGATTTTCCAGAACGCCGGTGAATCCCAACTGCGCCCAGAGCTTTTGTGCGCTCCGGGGAATCACCGGATAGAGCAGCACGGCAGACAACCTAACCGCCTCGGCCGAAGTATAGAGCACCGTGCTCAGTTTCGCCCGGCTCGCCTCGTCCGGCTTGCCCGCCAGCACCCAGGGCTGCGTCTCGACCAAATACTTATTGATACGGCCGATGAACTGCCACAGCGCTTCCAGCGCCCGCGAGAACTCGAAATTCTCAAACCTCTTTTGATAGTCCGCCAAAGTCTTCGCGGCCAGTTCGCGGATATGCTTTTCCTGCCGCCCTTCGCTCTCTTTATCCGGCTCGGGCACTACTCCCTCAAAGTACCGCCCGATCATGTTCATCGTGCGGCTGGCAAGATTTCCCAGGTCATTCGCCAAGTCCGAGTTGAAGCGCTGCACCAGACCGTCATAGGAGAAACTTGAGTCTTGCCCAAAAACAATGTCCCGCATCAGGTAGTAGCGCAGGCCGTCGATTCCCACCGCTTCGGCCAGAGGCTCCGCGCGAACGACGTTGCCCTTCGACTTGCTCATTTTGTCCTGCTCGAAGAGCAGCCAGCCGTGAGCGTAAATCTTCTTGGGCAGCGGCAGCCCCGCCGCCATCAGAAACGCCGGCCAATAGACGGCATGGAAGCGGAGAATCTCCTTGCCTACCAGATGCACGTCCGCCGGCCAGCACTTCCGGAAAAATTTCTCCTCCTCCGGCCCCTTGCCGTAGCCGACACCGCTCAAGTAGGAGGTCAGCGCGTCGAACCAGACGTAGAAGACCTGATCGGTTTCGAGCGGAAACGGGATTCCCCACTTCAGATTTTTTCGGCTGATCGAAAGGTCCTTCAGGCCTTCCTCGACGAAGCGGACCACTTCGTTGCGGCGCGTCTGAGGGCGGACGAACTCGAGATCCTTTTTATAGAGCTCCAGCAGCGGCTCCTGAAACGCCGAGAGCTTGAAGAAGTAGTTCTCTTCTTCCACCAACTCGGTCGGGCGGCCGCAGAGCGGGCAGTCAACCTCTTCTTCCGCGGTATCGGTAATAAAAGCCTCATCCGAAACGCAGTACCGGCCCCGGTAGCTGCCCTTATAGATGTAACCTGCCTTCTCAACCGCCTCGAAAATCTTCAGCACGGCCTTCCGGTGCTGGGGTGAACTGGTCCGCACAAAGTGCGTGTAGCCGAGCCCGAGCCGGTCCCAGAGGCTGCGGAATTCCGCCGAGACGCCATCGGTAAACTTTTGCGGATCCATCCCCGCCGCCTCCGCCGAGCGCTCAATTTTCTTCCCGTGCTCGTCGGTTCCGGTCACCAACGCCACATCCCGCCCCACCATGCGCTGAAAACGCACCACAGCGTCGGCGATGATCGTCGTATAGGTATGCCCCAGATGCGGGCGGGCGTTGACGTAGTAAATAGGTGTTGTAAGGTAATAGGTCTTCATCTATTTTTTGGGATCAACCTTATTCCGCTTCATATAAGCGAAATTCGCTTCTTGGAGGACGCGCTTTAACGGCACACCTTTTTCCGCCGCCAGCCGCCGGCAGTCTTCATACTCCGGGCTGAAGTTCACCACTTGCCCGTCTCGGCTGGCGACCTTCATTGGAACCGAACCCCATGCGGTCTCCACGCTCACCTGCTCCCGCTGCAAGACTCTTCGGCGAGCTTCATAAACTCTCAACCCGATCGTCGTCGTCTGGTCGAAGAGCAGGTCGGAAAACCGTCCGCTCTCTGAGGGGCGGCAGAGAATCGTAACGGCCAATCCCGGACGGTTCTTCTTCATCTGCACCGGGTGGCAGGTCACGTCCAGAGCGCCCGCCGCCAACGCTTCTTCCACGAATGCGCCGTAGAGCTGTGGGCTCATGTCGTCGATGTTCGCTTCAATGACGGAAACGATCTGGGCCGCCGCATCCGATTCTCCTTCCCTCTTCTCCAGACCCTCGCCCACCATCACGCGCACCACGTTCGGCTGCGTGGGGAAGTCCTTCGTTCCCGCGCCGTAACCGATGCGCTCGACTTTCATCAGGGGCATCGGCGACATGGGACCGAACGCCGTCACCCAACTTTTGAGGAAGGCCGCGCCGGTCGGCGTGACCAGCTCAGCTTCAATCCCGGACGAATAGGTGGGCACCTTCTTCAACAACTCCGCCGTCGCCGGAGCCGGAACCGAGTAGAGGCCGTGCTCGGTCCGCACCTGCCCGCCGCCCACGTTCACCGCCGAGGCGGAGAATTCCTGCAAACCCAGCCATTCTACCCCGATCGAGCAACCCACAATGTCCAGGATGGAATCGACCGCGCCGACCTCATGAAAGTGGACCTTCTCAACCGGCTGATTGTGAATCTTCGCTTCCGCCTCGGCCAGCAGTGAGAAGACCCCGAGAGCGCGATCTTTTGCCCGTTGCTCCAGCGCGCTTCCGTTTATCAGTTTTTTTATGTGCGAAAGATGCCGGTGCGGCTGCTCTCCCGTGACGCTGATCTCCACCCGCGCCGAGGAGACGCCGCATCGCATTGTCCGCGAGGGCTTGATCTCGTAGCCGCCGAGGTCGAGCTTCTTCAGTTCGGCGATCAACTCATCGGCGTCAACGCCCAGATCAACCAGAGCGGCAAGCATCATGTCGCCGCTGATCCCCGAACTGCAATCGATGTAGACCCGTTTCATAGCCGTCTCATACCCGCCTTCGATCCATCCTATAAAAACCACGGCAGGATCTCCGCCGCCTTGCCGTGGAGAACCAAGTCCGCCGCCGAATCCATCGGCGTCGGTTCTAAATTCACGATTATGACGTACGCCCCGGCCCCCAGCGCCACTGTAACCAATCCCGCCGCCGGGAAGACCGTGGCCGAGGTTCCCACCAGGAGAAAAACGTCCGACCGCTTCGTCGCCTCGAGGCCGCTCTGCAAAACCGCTTCCGGCAGCGCTTCGCCGAACCAGACCACTCCGGGCCGCAGTATCGCGCCGCATTCACAAAGAGGCGGGAGATTCGGTAGCGGAACTTCGCGATTTACTTCTTCGCGCCCGCAGCCCGTGCAGCAGAGTGTCCATATGTCGCCGTGCAGCTTGGCAATATTTCGGCTGCCGGCCACCTCATGCAGCCCGTCGACGTTCTGCGTCACCAGCATGAACGAGGGAAGGCGCGATTCGAGCTCCCCCAGCGCCTTGTGGCCCGCGTTCGACTCGGCCTTGGCAATCAGGCCTCGCCTCCAATCGTACCACTCCCAGACCAACTTGGGGTCGCGCCAGAAGGCGTCCGGTGTAGCCAACTCCTGCGGCGAGTATTTTTCCCAGAGGCCGCCCCCGCCGCGAAAGGTCGGGATGCCGCTTTCAGCGGAGATCCCCGCGCCGGTCAGCACGGCCACGGAATTCGCCTGCACCAGACGGGCGCGCGCTTCGATAACGCCGGGTTCATCGGACACTCGAGAGGCTGCCAAGAAGAGAATACTATGCGTCGGGGAAAAGCGATGTCAAATCACTTCAATAGCATTCAAAACCCAGGGCAAAACTAAGGGCAATACCAACCGTTTCGCGTCCGCTGAAATTGACAAGCTTCTTATAATGATGTTAGCAATATTATTGGGAGTGTCGCAGTTTCAACCTTATGAGGTCTTCGGCTTTCCGCCGCCTTGTTTGATATCTCCCGCCTTGCGGGCCGGTAGCTCAGCAGGTTAGAGCATCTGCCTTTTAAGCAGAGGGTCCCGGGTTCGAGTCCCGGCCGGCTCACCATTTAACTTATGTGTTTTCAGCACCTGTTTTTCTTTCCTCTCATTGCCGAAGACGGAAACGTAAAGAAACCGTCAGAAAACTGGCCCTATCCGGCCAGCGCCGTAAAGGAAGTCGCGCCGTGCTCGTTCGCCTGCCGGTCGAGCTTGGACAGCGCTTCCCGCATCATGTTGAGCTTCGCCTGGCTGTAACGCTTGAACACCTGCGAATCGCCTTGCCGCAGCATCTGCGTCACGAAATGATCCGCCACGCCCCCGGCGCTGAGCCGGGTCGCAAAGGTGTGGCGCAACTCGTACAGCGAAAAATGGGGCAACCCGGCACGCTGCAGCGTCCGGTCCCACAGCTTGGTCACCCTCGTGATGTGCGGCTTGCTTGATCCCATCCGCTGGCTCGGAAACAGGTAGTCGGAATCGCCGCTCTGCTTCATCTGCGAGACGAACGCTGCGCGTACTCTGTCTGTCATAGGCATGTCCGCGATGCCGTTCACCGTCTTGGAACCCGGCAGATGCACGATCCCGTTCTGCATATCCACCTGTTGCTTTCGCATCGGGATCAACTCCCGATAGGGCCGCAGCCCCATCTCCACCATAATCACGATGATGTTGCGCAAGTACACCGGCGCGCAGGCTTCCAGCCGAACCTGCTCCGAAGCACTCAGATAGTGCGGCTTGCGCGTCGTACCCGCCAACGGCACCGGAAACTCCACGCTGAAGCACGGATTGACCGCCAGCCGCTGCTTCTTCACCGCCACGTTCAGGATGCGTCGCAGGATGCGAAACTCCTGATGCACGGTGGCCGGTTTGAGCCGGCCGCGAAGTTGCAGCCCCAACTTGGTATGCACCCGCTTGCCTGTGTTTAGTCTCGTCATCAGATACGATTCGATCTCTTCCACTGTGATCTCCGAGAGTTTGTTCTTGCCGAACCGTGGCCTGAGGAACTTCAGCGCGCCGAGATGTTGCAGGTGGGTCTTCTCGCTCCGGAAGGGCGGTTGGGAGCGGTTCGCAAGGAACCAGTCCGCCCACTGGTTAAAGCTGATCCCACCGTCCGGCGCGGCGCTCGGCGGCAACCCCTCATCGCGAGCCACCAACCGCTTGCGCAGCAGCCAGGCGTCTTCCATTGTTTTCTCCCAACTCCTTCCTTTCGTTGCTCTTACACGGTTTTGGGGCGTCTGCTTTCGCTCGCAACGCCTACGGTTAGCCCGCTTGAGGGGCGAGTTTTCTGACGGTTTCTTGACGGTAGTTGCTGCCACGGCCATGCGCTAGGGGCTGAGGCGTACTTGGTTGCAGTAATCAGTAATGGTTTTCGAGCTGCCATTGACCTGACCCCCTCAAACCGGTCCAGTTCTAATGTTAGAGTTGGACCTGGAATAGGGAGGTCAGGATGGTCAAGAGGAAGCATTCGATCGAACAGATTATCGGTAAACTTCGAGAGACCGAAGTGGAACTTGCCCAGGGTCGCAGCGTAGCCGAGGTGTGCCGGTCGTTGGGGGTGACCGAGCAGACCTATTACCGCTGGCGAAAGGAGTACGGCGGTCTAAAGATGGATCAGGCCAAGCGGTTGAAGGTCCTCGAGCAGGAGAACACTCGCTTGAGGAGGGCGGTTGCAGACCTGACCTTGGACAAGCAGATTCTGCAGGAGGTCACAAGGGGAAACGGCTAAGCCCGGCGCGTCGCCGGCAGTGGGCGGCGCATGTCTGTAAGGCGTTGGGTGTCTCGGAACGCCGGGCTTGTCGAGTGCTCAGCCAACCCCGGTCCACCCAGCACCATCGATGCATCGCTGCTCCCGACGAGGATGCCCTGACGAGGGCCATCGTCACCCTGGCCGGTCGGTTTGGTCGCTATGGCTATCGTCGGGTCACGGCCTTGCTGCGGCGAGCCGGCTGGAGGGTCAACCATAAGAGAGTGGAGCGCATCTGGAGGCGGGAGGGGTTGAGAGTGCCGCAGAAACAGCCGAAGCGTGGACGCCTTTGGCTCAACGACGGATCGTGCGTTCGTCTGCGCCCCTGCAGTCCGAACCACGTCTGGGCTTACGACTTCGTCCAAGCCCGCACTCACGACGGGAGGGCTTTCCGGTTGTTGACGGTCATCGATGAGTACACTCGGGAATGTCTGGCTATCCAGGTGGCCCGCCAGATTCGATCCGACGATGTCGTGCAGCTACTGGCCGATCTGTTCGTTCTCCGAGGTCCGCCCGAGCACCTTCGCTCGGATAATGGCCCGGAGTTCTGCGCCCAAGCTCTACGAGAGTGGCTGGGGCGAATCGGAGTGAAGACGCTCTACACCCGCATTTCCAGTTTGAAATCGTAGAAGCAACCCTCGACTAACCTCCAACATCAATATTGATGCGGGGTCTAGCATCAACATTGCTTTCCGGAGGTGTAAACCCAATGGGTGAGAGCCAAAAACAGGGATTTCAACTGTCATTCAACCGGTTTTTGCGGGTCGCTTTTCAGGGATCACGGGTGACCTCCAACGGAGGTCTGATTCTGGTGCGCGAGTTGGACGAGCGATTGGGATTCGGCGAACTCGTCGAGCAGCACTTGAGCGATTCTCGAGCGAGCAATGCGCGGTTGCCCTTTGCGGACCTTCTACGGCAGTCCGTGTACAGTCGCCTGGCTGGGTACGAGGTATGTGAACGATGCCGAGCAACTCTCACGAGATCCGACCTTCGGGCTAATCGGTTCAGAGAAGAATTGGGATCGAGGGGCAGCACTGCCATCCCGGTTGCAAACCTTCGAGACGGAACTTCTGGCTGAGGAGGAAAACTTCGCGGGGCTGGCACGGGTAAACCGAGAGCTGATCGGCAATGCAGAAGCGATTGATTCACCGCACCGAACCGTTCTGGACATGGATTCGACCGAGATTCCGGTCTACGGCGAACAGGAGAATAGCGCCTACAACGGGCACTTCGAGTCCATGTGTTATCACCCGCTGTTGCTGTTTAATCGAGACGGCAACTGTCTGGCGGCGAAGCTCCGTCCTGGAAACGTGCACGGTGCCGAGGACTGGGAAGAACTTCTCCTGCCGGAGATTGAGCGGCAGCAGACGCTGGGCAAGGAGGTGGTGTTTCGTGCCGACGCCGCCTTCGCCAAACCGGAGATCTATGAGGCGCTGGAGGAGCGGGGCGTGAAGTACGCCATTCGCATTCCTTCTAACGACAACCTGGAACGAGATATTGCCGAACTGGTGCCGCGCCCGGTGGGCAGGCCCAGCAAGAAACCGCTGGTCGAAATACAAGGGATTTCTGTACCAGGCAGCCGGATGGAAGACGGCCCGAAGGGTGGTGGCGAAGGTAGAGCATCATCTGGGAGAGTTGTACCCGCGAGTCAGGTTCATTGTGACGAACCTGACGTTTCCGAGTCAGGCGGTGGTACGGTTTTACAACAAACGGGGGACAGCGGAGCAGTGGATCAAAGAAGGAAAGCAAGCAGTGAAGATGACGCGGCTCAGTTGTCACCGGTTCCGGTCGAACGAGGTCCGGCTGTGGCTGACCATCATCGCCTATAACCTGGGCAACCTTTGGCGGCGGCTGGCATTGCCGCAAAGAATCGGGAACTGGTCCCTGACGAGCTTGCAGCAGCGATTGGTCAAAACCGGAGGACGCCTGATTAAGCATGCCCGCTATTATTGGTTGTTGTTAGCGGAGAGCCACCTGACTCGGCGGCTGTTTGCCAGCATGCTGGGACGGATAGATGGACTGTCGCTTCCCTCTGGATAGCCTAGCCTGCGGCACCCAAGAAAATGATTCCGATATCCCACAGGAATGGAGAGGTATCTGAAAAAGCTGGTTCTGGATGCCCAGGCGATGAGTTTTTAGGACTCGTAAAAGGGTGGCTGGGAGCCGGTGGGACCCTCTGGGAGAAAAACCGTGCTCGGAGGGCTCGACTGGGGCAAACGGATGTATACTTGCAACCGCCGGAGGGCTATAAAACTAATTCCGGCTACATCCAACCCGGGAGTCCCTGGGAGAACGGCTACAACGAGAGCTTTAATGGGAAGCTCCGCGACGAGTTGCTCGACCGGGAGATCTTCTACACCTTGCAGGAAGCGAAGGTGTTAATCGAGCAGTGGAGGCGACACTACAACAGGGTTCGACCTCACAGTGCTCTTGGTTATCGTCCACCGGCACCGGAGGCCATGGAAATCCCGCCGCTGCTCGGGAGGCAGCTGCCTCCCGACCTAGGGACAGAATTACCGCTGAACTAACATACGAGTTGGTACAATCACTGGGGACAGGTCAGGTAACCGAGTACGATTACGAAGCCGCGCTCGGAGAGGCTTCGTAAATGTACAGTGTGTGCATCGCACTTTCCAAGGCCTCATGATTCTTGTACACAGAACAGTTTGGAAGAGGAATGCAGGACACGATTGGAGAGAATATGTCGAGCGAAAGTAAGTGCCCGGTGTTGGGCGGGCCGCACAGACACACGGCGATTGGGACCGTGTCGAACCAACACTGGTGGCCGAATCAGTTGAACCTGAAGATTCTCCACCAGAACTCCCCCCTGGCAGATCCCATGGGGAAGGAGTTCAACTACGCCGAGGAGTTCGCGACACTTGACCTGGATGCCCTGAAGAAGGACATCGATGCGTTGATGACCACGTCGCAGGACTGGTGGCCGGCCGACTACGGTCACTATGGCGGGCTCTTCATCCGGATGGCGTGGCACAGCGCGGGCACGTACCGCATCGGCGACGGCCGCGGCGGCGCAGCCTCCGGCACACTCCGCTTTGCGCCCCTCAACAGCTGGCCCGACAACGCGAACCTCGACAAAGCGCGCCGGTTGCTCTGGCCGATCAAGCAGAAGTACGGCCGGAAGGTCTCATGGGCCGACCTGATGATCTTCACCGGCAACTGTGCCCTCGAGTCGATGGGTTTCAAGACGCTCGGTTTCGCCGGCGGGCGCGAAGACGTCTGGGAACCGGAAGAGGACATCTACTGGGGACCGGAGACGACGTGGCTTGACGACGAGCGTTACACCGGCGACAGGGAACTCGAGAATCCCCTCGGCGCCGTTCAGATGGGCCTGATTTACGTGAATCCGGAGGGACCGAACGGTAACCCGGACCCACTCGCTGCAGCCAGGGACATTCGAGAAACATTCCGCCGCATGGCGATGAACGATGAGGAGACGGTTGCGCTCATTGCCGGCGGACACACGTTCGGCAAGACACATGGTGCCGCCGATGCGGACCAGTACGTCGGTCCCGCACCAGAGGGTGCCAGCCTGGAGGAGCAAGGTCTAGGCTGGAAGAACAGCTTTGGCAGCGGCAAGGCCGGCGACACGATCACCAGCGGGTTGGACGGTGCTTGGACCACCGAGCCGGCGAACTGGGACAACAACTACTTCGACAACTTGTTCGGCTACGAGTGGGAGCAGGTCAAGAGTCCTGCCGGTGCGACGCAGTGGACCCCCACCGATGCATCGGCGCGGGGCACCGTGCCAGATGCTCACGATCCGTCGAAGAAGCACGCCCCCATCATGCTAACAACAGACCTCTCACTGAGGATGGACCCGATCTACGCGCCGATTTCAAAGCGCTTCCACGAGAACCCGGGGGAGTTCGCAGACGCCTTCGCCAAGGCGTGGTACAAGCTGACGCACCGCGACATGGGGCCTCGCACGCGGTGTCTCGGCCCGTTGGTTCCTGCGGAGCCGCAGTTGTGGCAAGACCCGGTCCCCGACGTCACGCATGAATTGATCGGCGAGCCAGATATCGCTGCACTCAAGGGCAAAATTCTCGCATCAGGACTCTCCATTTCGCAGCTGGTCTCGACCGCCTGGGCGTCCGCGGCAACGTTCCGTCGCACCGACAAACGCGGTGGGGCAAATGGGGCGCGCATTCGCCTCGCGCCGCAGAAGGACTGGGACGTGAACAACCCAGCCGAACTGGGGAACGTGCTGCAGACGCTGGAGAAGATCCAAACGGCATTCAACAGCTCGCAGCCCAACGGGAAGATCGTCTCACTCGCCGACGTGGTCGTTCTCGGCGGGTGCGCCGCCGTCGAGGAAGCTGCGAAGAACGCCGGGCACGACGTGCAGGTTCCCTTCTCGCCGGGGCGCGCGGACGCGTCGCCGGAGCAAACCGACGTGGACTCATTCGCCGTACTCGAACCCACCGAAGACGGATTTCGCAACTACCTCGGAAACGGACACCGCAGGTCGGCGGAGGAGCTGCTGGTGGATCGGGCCCACAGGCTGACGCTGACCGCTCCTGAGATGACGGTGCTCGTCGGCGGTATGCGTGTCCTGAACGCCAACGTCGGGCAGTCCGAACTCGGCGTCTTCACTAAGCGGCCAGATATTTTGACCAATGATTTCTTCGTGAACCTGCTCGACATAAACACGAAGTGGCAGGCGTCCTCCACATCCGAGCACGTGTTCGAGGGACGCGATCAGGAGACGGGCGAGCTAAGGTGGACCGGCACCGCCGTCGACCTCGTCTTCGGTTCGAACTCCCAGCTCAGAGCCATCGCGGAGGTCTATGCCTGCGACGACTCGCAGCAGGCGTTTGTGCGTGACTTTGTGACGGCGTGGGACAAGGTGATGAATCTTGACCGCTTCGACCTTGCCTAATCCTAGTGTGGTGGCCGGTGGCAGCACTCAGCCGGTCTCTGTAGACTCAAGAGAATAGAGTGTGCGCCCGTAGCTCAGTTGGATAGAGCATCGGCCTTCTAATCCGAGGGTCGCAGGTTCGAATCCTGCCGGGCGCGCCACTTTCTCGCCGGATTCTGCCGACTGCGCAGGCTGGTGACCACTCCTGCGGTCACTTCTCGTCGTTCCGACCGGTCACATTGACCAGACCGATCTTTTGTACCAATCCTAGTGAGAGAGTTTACATCACAGCCTGGGGCTGCGAAATCGGTTCTGGGAGAAGAAATGGATTACAGGCCCCCGGCGCCGGGGGCCTGTAATCCAGCGCCGAGTGCGGTCTCCGGGTGTTGTATTCCTCCCGCCATTGCTCAATCACGATCTGGGCCTCCTGCAACGAGTAGAAGATCTCCCCGTTCAGGCATTCATCCCGCAACTTCCCATTGAAACTCTCACAATACCCGTTCTCCCATGGACTACCTGGTTCGATGTACAACGTTCCGGTCCCGAGATTCCCCAGCCATTGGCGCAACTTCTGGGCGACGAACTCCGGGCCGTTATCGGATCGAATGTGCTCCGGGATCCCTCGCCACAGCATCACGTCCGACAACGTCTCGATCACCTCCAGGCTGCCCATCCTTCGCTCCACTCGGATCGCCAGGCATTCCCGCGTATACTCGTCCAGCAGCGTCAGCAACCGCAGCGTCCTTCCATCGTGCGTTCTGGCGCTAACAAAGTCATAGCTCCATACGTGGTTGCGCCGCTCCGGCCTCAGTCGTATACAGGAACCGTCGTTCAGCCACAGTCGTCTTCGCGGCCTGTGTTTTTGCGGCACTTTCAGCCCCTCTCGCCGCCAGATCCGCTGGACCCGATCCTTACCCACCTGCCAGCCTGCTCTTCGCAGCAGCGCCGTAATCCTCCGGTAGCCATAGCGGCCGTAGTTCGCTGCCAAGGCAATGATGGCCTGTGTCAGTTCATCCTCGTCCAGCCGATGCACCGGTTCATATCGTTGCGTTCCTCTCCATTGCCCTAGCAGCCAGCAGGCGTGCCGCTCACTCATCCCGTACTCGTGCTCGGCACGCTCCACCGCACAACGCCGCCGCTCAGGGCTTACAAGTTTCCCTGCGCCACATCCCGCGGTACCTGCTTCTCTATCGACAGCTCCGCCACTAGCCGTTTCAGTCGCGCATTCTCCTTCTCCAATTCCTTCGGCCGTCTGGCTTGGTCTAGCTTCAGTCCTCCGTACTCCTTCCGCCAGCGATAGTAGGTCTGGGTGTGGTTTCCGGCTTCTTTGCAGGCTTGGGGCACCTTCTTCCCGTTCGCGATCTGCACTTCGATCTGCCGTAGGACCGTTACGATCTGTTCCGGTTTGTTCTTTTCGATTGACATGACTTGCTTCCCTCCTAAATGAGATTCTCTCTCACTTCAGGTGGTACAAAAAGAGCCGGTCAGGTCGGTGCGAGTACGAACCGCGCCAGGACAAACGCGGCTTTCAGGAGCGCGTCGAAGGGGTGCTGGCCGACGTAGGGATGTATCGCAACGTCTCCTACCGCGACCTGGTGGAGTCGCAATTCGGGGGACATCCCTACACGGCGCGGCGGGCTGTCGATCGCATGATACGAGACGGCCACGTGCGGGAGCACCAGGCAAAGGGGCCGAGGGGCGGCACATACAAAGTGCTCACCTTGACCGAGGCCGGGGCGCGGAAAGCGCGCGATTACGCCGTCGAGCAGGGATTCGACAAGGAACAGCAAACCTGGTCCGGGCTGGTGAAGCGTGGCGAGTTGAGCCACGACACCGCCGTCTACCGGGCGGCTCGGAAAGAGCAGCGGCGCCTTCTGCAACAAGGGGCCAGGATCCGTCGAGTCCGGATCGACGCGGAAATGAAAAAGCAGGTGGCGCGGGCCACCGAAGGCAGGGCGGCGGCAGACGCAACGCGGCGCCAGGCCGCTCAGGATTTAGAGCTTCCCATGCAACAGGGCCGGGTCGTCTATCCCGACGCTCAGATTGAATATCTGGACAGTGAGGGCCGCAGCGGGCGCGTCAACGTCGAGATTGCCTCGGAACACTACCGGCCCGGCGCTATTGCCGCCAAAGCCCGGGCCGAGTTCCAGATGCACGGCAGCGGTGGACGGGCAATCGCCGCGATTCACCGGGTGCTCGGCAATGGAGGGCGCGACGGCAGAGTCGGCGCACCCGCACGGGGCGGGCGAGAGGGCTCGATCGAGCTTTGAGCTATGCAACCCTGGAAAGTCAGTATCGGACTCACCGTGACCGCTTCAGGCGTGGTTGCGATCTTCGGCTTGCCGGAACTCTCCTATCTCAAGCCGCACTGGAAGGTCCTGCTCCGCGACTACGGGTTGACCATCGCCCTCTATGGCGGGCTGGCCGTCGTCTCGTTCGCTTTCTCGATCTATGCAGGCGCCCGCTCTTTGGGACTGGCCGATTTAGGCCGCAAGGTTGATCTGGTGGAGCGTTCGATCCGGCGCCGGGAGGGCGGCGATTCTGAACTTGCAGAGGCTTTGCACAATCAGTCAAAGGGGAAGTTTCCGGACTGACTACCAACCGAACCAACAAAGGAGCAAGTCATGACTTCACGATTTCCCCAATTCCGTACCGCGGCGCTAATGACCGGCATGGGTTTGCTGATGCAGCAGGAACTTTTCGCCCAGGGCGTGAGTCCGTGGCTTGATGCGATCAACGTGCTACAGACGGCCTTCACCGGCCCCATCGCGCGCGGGCTGAGCCTGATTGCCATTGTGGTGGGCGGACTGATGTTCGCCTTCGGCGAGGGCGGCAGCAAGCGGGCTTTGGCCGGGATCATCTTCGGATTAGGCATGGCGATGGGCGCGGCGCATGAGTGGCTTTGGAGGGCTTTGCGGTTGAAAGGCATCGAGGTCCACGTCGTGGTAATGGGAGCAGACTACACAGCCACAAGGCGGTCCAAAGCGGCGCTCCAGAGTTGGAGCAACGGAGCGAGTGAGCAAGGCGTGCATAAAGCGGAAGGGCCGACCCAGGACGACCCGGCGGTGAAGGCTGAAATGCAACAGATTGAGGACGTAATGCGACGCGGAGATCGGGCAGGATTGTCAAAGTATGGCGGGTTCCAGGGAGCCACAATGCGGTTGATCGAATTAAGAAAACTTCCCCAATCGAAGGGAGCATCCGGGGCCTCTATCGATAGCTACGAGACATGGGTCTCACGCCGATTGAGGATGCTGGATGCGGAGCTATGAACCGTAGAAATGGAGTCCCCATAAGCGGTGCCATACAGGACTGTTTTTATTGCGCCCCGTGCACGATGCCCGTGCCGATCCAGCCTGGTACGCAGACAAGGGGGGGAGTGTACCAAGATTCGGTGATGCGGTGTACCAGCACCCTTGTTCCTATCTATTTGCCGCAACGCGGCTTGTCCGTAATAGCCCGGCCAGCCCGCACCGATCCAGCGGAAAAGGGCAGGACGGGAGCGACCCCCCCTTTTTTGCCGCTGTATCGGCAAACGGGGAAGGGGGGTGTACCAGCCGGTGTACCACCGCCTACCCCCCCTTTTCAGGGGTCGCTCCCGTCCAATTTATCCCTACGGGAAGGTTCCGAACACCGACTACAAGCGGGCGCTGACGCGCCGGAGGCAAGCCCCATGAAAATGCTCTATCCGATCCTGATCTCTGGCGGGCTGTGCTGCTCTGTATGGGGTTTCATCTACCGGCCCTTCCCCTTGCCCGGCAACGATCCGGTGCTCGATCTGGTGCTCTATCACACCCCCAACTTCTACGGCTGGATCGTCCGCTGGTACTACGCCGCCCCCGCCATCGCCCTCATTGTCGGCGGGCTTGTTCTTATCTCGGTCTAGCGGGTCTGGTTTGAGACATGGGGTAGCAATTTAACTGCCTTCAAATTGCTGCCACCCTGGCCCCTTTCTCCCGACAAAGACGCCGGGCCGGGCATCGTTGTCGGGGAGGTTCACCACCCGGTCAAAGCCGTCGAAATCCCGAACCCTTCCTGGCTCATTATCCCGGAGCGGGGACTGTATACCGGAGTGGCCATTTTCGGGGCCGTGGGGTCCGGCAAGACCTCGGCTTGCATGCACCAGTTCGCCCAGCAGATCTTGTCCTGGCAATCGGGCAATCCCCAGCGCCGGGCGGCCGGCCTGATCCTGGAAGTCAAGGGCGACTTCTGTCATGACATCCGGAGAATCCTGGCCGATGCGGGCCGGGAGGAAGACTACATCGAGCTGGGAATGGAGGGCGGCTGGCAGTGGAATCCGCTCTCGACAAAATGGCTCGATTCTTACTCGTTGGCCTACACCGTTTCCTCCCTGCTCAACCAGTTGTTCGGCAAGGGCAAGGAGCCGTTCTGGCAACAGGCCTACACCAATCTGGTCCGCTGGATCATCGAACTCTACCGGGTCTTCCCCGGCCAATGGGTCACCTTGCAGCAGGTCTACCACTGCGCCATCGACAAGGAGCTGTTCGCGGCCAAGATCAAACAGGCCGAGGCGTTTGTCCGTGAGCTGCAACAGGGAACACTGGTTATTTCCTTCGACGACTACCTTGCCAACGCGGACCACCTTTCCGGCTGGAAATGGCAACCGCCCACCCAGGAGAATACTTGCCATGCGGACCACTCTCCGTCGCTCGAATCCCAGCTCAAAGAACTCCAGATCGACTATCGGATAGAGCGTACCGAGAGCGTAAGGTCCTCAGAGATTCGGCAGCGGGTCGAGGCCGTCAATCGCTGGTATCAACACGACTGGCGGATGATCGACAACAAAATCCGGTCGAGCATCGTCGAGGGCATCTCGGTTTTCTTGTCCATGTTCGACCTGCCGGACGTGGCGCGGGTGTTTTGCCCACCGCCGCGAGTCCAAAAGGGACCACAGCAAGGCGAACAGCCGAGACTGGGAACGAGAGTGCGCCAGAGCTTGCCACCCCTTGATGAGTTGATCGAGTCGGGCAAGGTGCTGGCCCTGAACATGCCCGCCGGCACCAACCCGGCGCTGGCCCGCGCGATCGGCGTCATGCTTAAAAACGCCTGGCTGCAATCGTTGCTACGGCGACCGGCGCAGATGAAGGCGGCGCCGGAGCGATACTTCCGGCCCGCCGTGTTCATCTGCGATGAATACCAGGCGTTCGCTTCCGTGGGTGAGGACGATCCCTCCGGCGACGAGAAATCCTTTGCCCTCACCCGGCAATGCCGCTGTATCCCGATTGTCGCCACCCAGTCTATCTCCTCGCTGCGGTCGGTGCTCGGCAGCTCGGAAGCCTGGCGCACCCTTCTGCAAACCCTGCGCACCCGGATATTCCTTTCCTTGAGTGATGACGCGAGCGCTCAAACCGCCTCAACTCTATGCGGCCAGGTCGCCAAGATCAAACCCTCCTAACACCATCACCGAGTCGGCCAAGCAAAGCGAGGTATCCATGCTTTCGGCCCAGGCCGGAGGCGGACAAGGCAGCGTGGGGGCCAGTAAATCCTTTCGCGAGCAACGCGAGGCGGTGTTTCAGCCTCGCGAGTTTGCCCTGCTCTCCAACTGCCAGGCCATCTGTCTGCCCTACGACGGCGCACAGTCGCTCGCGCCGACCCGCGTGTACCCTCAAGCCTCACTACCTGCCCCGCATGCTTCCCTACTGGCGTGCGAAGGTCGAGGGGAAGCTATGAGCGACGGCCTGGAGTTGCTCAAAGCATTCCTGCCCGGCCTGGAAGCCGTGCTGGAGGACCCGGAAGTGAGCGAGATAATGATCAACGGCCCGCACAACGTCTGGATCGAAGGGCATGGAAAGCTCTATTCCCACGAGGCGCCGTTGCTGACCGCCTCAGCTCTGAATCGGGCCGCGATCCATATCGCGCGGCCTCTCGGTCTGGACCCGGCCACGGCTCCCATCGTCGATGCCCGCCTGGAGGACGGCTCGCGGGTTGCGATCTGCGTTCCGCCCGCCAGCCCGAAGGTGGCGATCACCGTGCGGCGGTTTGGCAAACGGGCATTCTCGGCGGGTGACCTGGTAGAACAAGGCGCACTACCCAAGAATGTGAAGGAGACGGCGGAGCGGATGTTAATGACCCGCCGCAACATCCTGGTTTCGGGAGGGACCGGATCAGGCAAGACCACGCTGCTGAACGCGCTCATTGAATTGCTACCCGACGACGAGCGCATCGTCGCCATCGAGGACACCTTGGACTTCGCATCGAGCACTCCAATTGCGTCCGCTTCGAGGCTCGCGGGCTGGCAACCGGGGCGGTGACGATCCGGGACCTGGTGCGCCATGCCTTGCGTCACCGCCCGGATCACATCGTCGTGGGCGAGGTGCGCGGCGGGGAGGCCGCTGATCTGCTGCAGGCCCTCAACACCGGACACGGCGGCTCGCTCACCACCGTACACGCCAACAACGCCGAGAGCGCCTTGTCACGGCTCGCCAGTTGCGCCATGCAGGGAGGCGGGGAGCTGCCGTGGGAGGTCACCTGCCGGGGCGTGGTGGACGGCATTGCGATGGTGATTCACATGACCCGGCGCGAGGGACGGCGGTTTGTGGAGGAAGCCTTGCGCGTCCAGGGTTACGACGCGCCACAGAACCGCTGGCTCATCGAGCCGATCTGGAGGCAACACGATGAGGGAGGGAAAGATGAGTCTTGACGGAGAAGCAACAGATGCCCCGATCACGGTGAAGGACGCAGCCCGTTTCTTGGGCGTCAGCCCCTCGTTGGTGTATGCTTACGTGGAGCGAAAGCAGATTCCCCATTACCGCATGATGGGCCGCTCGATCCGATTCCGACTGTCGGAACTGGTTGAGTGGCGCCAGCAATTTCATGTGCATGGAGGAATCGATGAACAACAAGATAGGTAGACCCAGAAATACATCGGGTAGCCTGTACTCCCGACGTGATTCACGCGTCTGGTGGATGAGCTACCGGGATCACAACGGAAAGTTCAGACAGGAATCGACAGGTGAGAGGGAAAGAGGCGAAGCCGAGAAGGTGATGCGTAAACGGTTGGTGGCTCGCGATGAGGGGCTGCTGCCGAGCGCCGCGCCGGACGGTGGGATCAGCTTTAACCAGTGGGCGGATTGGTTCCTTGCGAACCGATCCCAACCGCCCTTCCGGAGCGAGCAGACCCATCGGCACAACCTCGGCGCGCTGAAGTTCCTGAGGCCACGGTTCGGCAAGAACAAACTCTCGGACATCACAGTGGAAGGGATCGAATCGTATCTGATGACGAGACTAAACACAGGCAAGCGGGTGCATACCAAGTTGGGGCTGCAACTTCGCGGCCGGCTCAAACCGGCCACCGTGCATCAGGAGTTTCGCATCCTGCGGCGCATCCTGAACGTGGCGGTGAAGAAGCGGCGGCTGGCGGTCAATCCGTGCGTCAGCGTGGAGTTTCCGGTGCCGTTGGCGGGCACGACGCGCAAGCCGCACTATCTGAGTGCCTCGGAGCAGGTACGGCTGGAAGCCTGCGCACCGGTGTACTTGCGCAACATCATCGTGATCATGGTGGAGATGGGGCTGCGGCCCTATCGGGAGTTGATCCCGATGCGAAAGGAACAGGTGGATCTGCAGAACGGGATCGTGCATCTGCCGGATTCCAAGACGGTGAACGGCATCGCGGACATGCCGATGACGGACCGAGTGCGCCAAGCGTTCGCCTCGCAGATGAAGCAGAGCGGCGATTCCAACTACTTGTTCCCAAGCCCGCAGATGGGATCAAGCAAGCCGCACATTACGACGGTGCACAAAGTGTGGGACCGGACACTCCAGCGCGCCGGGCTGCCCCATTTTTCGCTGTACGAGTTGCGGCACACGTTTGCAACCCGGCTCAGCGCCGGGGGAGTGGCGGATCATTTCGTGACGCAGATGCTCAGACAGGGTGATTCGCAGGTGTTCAAGCGTTACAGCCAGGCGAAGCTCACCATGATGCGGGAAGCGCTGTCCCAGCTCGACCGGCAGGCGAACGAGCACGGCGCGACTTCCTTTACGGCGCTGGCCGGATAGGGCCAGTTTTCTGACGGTTTCTTTACGATTCCGTCTTTCGGCAATGAGAGGGAAGGCAGACGGGTGCTGAAAACAAATAAGTTAAATGGAGACCCAGGCCGAATTCGAACCGGCGACCCGCTGCTTGCGCATCACCTTCTCGGCTTCGCCTTTCTCCTTTCGGCCTGTCGACTCCTGCCTGAACTTTCCGTTGTGGTCCCGGTAGCTCATCCACCAGACGCGTGAATCACGTCGGGAGTACAGGCTACCGGAGGTATTTCTGGGTCTACCTATCTTGTTGTTCATCGATTCCTCCATTGACATGAAATTGTTGACGCCACTCGGCCAGCTCCGACAATCGGAAGCGGATCGAGCGGCCCATCATGCGGTAATGGGGAATCTGCTTTCGCTCGACGTAAGCATACACCAGCGAGGGGCTGACACCCAAGAAACGGGCTGCGTCCTTCACCGTGATCGGGGCATCTGTTGCTTCTCCGTCAAGACTCATCTTTCCCTCCCTCATGGTGTTGCCTCCAGATCGGCTCGATGAGCCAGCGGTTCTGTGGCGCGTCGTAACCCTGGACGCGCAAGGCTTCCTCCACAAACCGCCGTCCCTCGCGCCGGGTCATGTGAATCACCATCGCAATGCCGTCCACCACGCCCCGGCAGGTAACCTCCCAGGGCAGCTCCCCGCCGCCCTGCATGGCGCAACTGGCGAGCCGCGACAAGGCGCTCTCGGCGTTGTTGGCGTGTACGGTGGTGAGCGAGCCGCCATGTCCGGTGTTGAGGGCTTGCGGCAGGTCCGCCGCTTCTCCTCCTCGCACCTCGCCCACTACGATATGATCCGGACGGTGACGCAGGGCATGGCGCACCAAGTCCCGGATCGTCACCGCCCCGATTGCAAGCCCGCGAGCCTCGAAACGAACGCAATTGGAGTGCTCGATGCGCAACTCCAGGGTGTCCTCGATGGCGACGATGCGCTCGTCGTCGGGCAGCAATTCAATGAGCGCGTTGAGCAGCGTGGTCTTGCCTGATCCGGTGCCTCCTGAAACCAGGATGTTCCGGCGGGCAAATAACACCCGCTCCGCCGCTTGCCGTACAGTCTCGGGAAGGGCGCCTTGTTCTACCAGGTCCGCCGCCGAGAATGCCCGTTTACCAAAGCGCCGCACGGTGATCGCTACCTTCGGGCTCGCCGGCGGAACACAGATCGCAACCCGCGAGCCGTCCTCCAGGCGGGCATCGACGATGGGAGCCGTGGCCGGGTCCAGGCCGAGAGGCCGCGCGATATGGATAGCGGCCCGATTCAGAGCTGAGACGGTCAGCAACGGAGCCTCGTGGGAATAGAGCTTTCCATGTCCCTCGACCTGACCTGACCCCCTCAAACCGGTCCAGTTCTAATGTTAGAGTTGGACCTGGAATAGGGAGGTCAGGATGGTCAAGAGGAAGCATTCGATCGAACAGATTATCGGTAAACTTCGAGAGACCGAAGTGGAACTTGCCCAGGGTCGCAGCGTAGCCGAGGTGTGCCGGTCGTTGGGGGTGACCGAGCAGACCTATTACCGCTGGCGAAAGGAGTACGGCGGTCTAAAGATGGATTAGGCCAAGCGGTTGAAGGTCCTCGAGCAGGAGAACACTCGCTTGAGGAGGGCGGTTGCAGACCTGACCTTGGACAAGCAGATTCTGCAGGAGGTCACAAGGGGAAACGGCTAAGCCCGGCGCGTCGCCGGCAGTGGGCGGCGCATATCTGTAAGGCGTTGGGTGTCTCGGAACGCCGGGCTTGTCGAGTGCTCAGCCAACCCCGGTCCACCCAGCGCCATCGATGCATCGCTGCTCCCGACGAGGATGCCCTGACGAGGGCCATCGTCACCCTGGCCGGTCGGTTTGGTCGCTATGGCTATCGTCGGGTCACGGCCTTGCTGCGGCGAGCCGGCTGGAGGGTCAACCATAAGAGAGTGGAGCGCATCTGGAGGCGGGAGGGGTTGAGAGTGCCGCAGAAACAGCCGAAGCGTGGACGCCTTTGGCTCAACGACGGATCGTGCGTTCGTCTGCGCCCCTGCAGTCCGAACCACGTCTGGGCTTACGCCTTCGTCCAAGCCCGCACTCACGACGGGAGGGCTTTCCGGTTGTTGACGGTCATCGATGAGTACACTCGGGAATGTCTGGCTATCCAGGTGGCCCGCCAGATTCGATCCGACGATGTCGTGCAGCTACTGGCCGATCTGTTCGTTCTCCGAGGTCCGCCCGAGCACCTTCGCTCGGATAATGGCCCGGAGTTCTGCGCCCAAGCTCTACGAGAGTGGCTGGGGCGAATCGGAGTGAAGACGCTCTACATCCAACCCGGGAGTCCCTGGGAGAACGGCTACAACGAGAGCTTTAATGGGAAGCTCCGAGACGAGTTGCTCGACCGGGAGATCTTCTACACCTTGCAGGAAGCGAAGGTGTTAATCGAGCAGTGGAGGCGACACTACAACAGGGTTCGACCTCACAGTGCTCTTGGTTATCGTCCACCGGCACCGGAGGCCATGGAAATCCCGCCGCTGCTCGGGAGGCAGCTGCCTCCCGACCTAGGGACAGAATTACCGCTGAACTAACATACGAGTTGGTACAATCACTGGGGGCAGGTCACCCTCCTCCCCCGCTTTGCCTACGTGGCCAACTCAGAGGACGACACCCTATCCATTTACACCATCGAGGCCGAAACTGGTTTGATGCTCCCGAACGGGTACGTGAACGCAGGCGACGGTCCTGCTTCGGTGACGATTGATCCCTCCAACCGGTTCGTCTATGCGGCGAATACCAATTCGAACAACGTCTCCGTCTACACGATTGACGCCGCCACCGGGAATTTGACGCTGGTGGAGACCGAGGCGGCCGGAACCGGCCCTACCTCCGTCACGGTCGATCCCTCCGGCCAATTCGCCTATGCCGCCAACTTCACCTCTAACGACGTCTCCGTTTACACGATTGACGCCGCCAGCGGCGCGCTGACTCTGGTGGAGACCGAGGCGGCCGGGACCGGCCCTACCTCCGTCACGGTCGACCCCTCCGGCCAATTCGCCTATGCCGCCAATTTCAACTCCAACGACGTCTCCATCTACACGATTAACACTGCCACCGGCGCGCTGAGTCCGACGGGACCCGTTGCCGCCGGAGAGGGCCCCGAGTCCGTTGCCATCGACCCCTCCGGAAAATTCGCCTATGCCGCAAATTTCACCTCCGATGACATCTCGGTCTATACGATTGACACCGCCACCGGCGCGTTAACCCCAGCCGGGACCGTTGCGGCCGGGACAGGCCCCATCTCCGTCACGGTCCACCCGACCGGCCAATTCGCCTATGCCGCCAACTTCACCTCCAACGACGTCTCCGTTTACACGATTGACGCCGCCAGCGGCGCGCTGAGTCCGACGGAGCCCGTTGCCGCCGGAGAAGGCCCTGAGTCCCTCGCCATCGACCCTTCCGAAGAGTTCGTCATAGTCGCCAACAGCGTTTCTTTCGATGTTTCCTTCTACACGATTGACCCCGCCACCGGAAACTTGACCCTTCCCCGTACCCTGCGGGCCAGGTTCAATCCCTCTTCCGTTGCCCTGAGCGGGAGTACGACTGCCTTTGTCCAAACTCCGAAGTTCGCCTATGTCGCCAATTCCGGTTCCAACGACATTTCCGCCTTTACGATTGACGCCGCCACCGGCGCGCTGACTCTGGTGGAAACCGAGGCGGCGGGAACCACTCCCCGCTCCGTAGCCGTGGGACCCTTCGGACGGTTCGCATATGTGGCCAATTCCGGTTCCAACAACGTCTCCGCCTACACGATTGATGCCGCCACCGGCGCGTTAACCCCAGCCGGAACCGTTGCGGCGGGAACCGCTCCGATCTCCGTCGAGGTCGATCCCTCCGGCCGGTTCGTCTACCTCGCCAATTCCGGTTCCAACGACGTCTCTGCCTTTACAATTAACCCCGCCACCGGAGCGCTGACCGCAGCCGGGACAGTGGCCGCCGGAACCCTTCCTCGCTTCATCCTTGTCGAACCCTCCGGCCGGTTCCTCTACACGGCAAACTTCAATTCCACTAATGTCTCCGTCTATACGATTGATTCCATCACCGGAGCACTAACCTCGGTCGAAGCCTTTGCCCCCGGTACGGACTCCCGCTCGCTCACCCTCGCCCCTTCCGGAAAGTTCCTCTATGTGGCCAATTGGTTTTCCAACAATATCCGCGCCTACAAGATCGATGCGCCCACAGGAATTTTGACGTTATCGGGGCTCTCCACCCTCGGAGGGGCATCTCGTCCGATCTCCATGACAATCGATCCTTTCGGCCTGTTCCTCTATTCGGCAAACTTCGGTTCAAACGACGTCATCTCCTTCAACGCAGACAACTCCACGGGCACTCTATCCTTCAATGGGACCTTCCCCGCAGGGAACAACCCCACCTCCATAACGATGGGGCGCTCCGGCCTGTTCGTCTATGTGGCGAACTTCGGTTCGAACGACGTCTCCGTCTTCTCGATTACGGAAACTTCAGGCGATCTGACCTTGGTGGAAACCGTGGCTGCCGGAACAGACCCCAGGTCGATTACCACGACCGGGACGATTCAGTAGCGCCCAACCCACAGTAAGGGCCACAGCAAAGGCCGCCGCAGGGAGCGGGGAAGAGAGCCCTGATCGTCGGCTGCGGATTGCCGGGTTCGTCCGGCCGGGAGGAACGCTTGCGGGTTCTCACGCGCTTGGCCGGGATGCAGCGGACGCTCCCGGAGAGCTGCCCTGGCCGCTGACCAGAGACGACCTGAACGCCTTCGTGCAATAGGGCTTTACAGAAGAGACGAAATTCCTGGATTATCTCGACCACGAAACCCCGTCGGCCCGAAGATTTCGTGCCGAATACCTGGCTTGAAGCCCGCCGGCCGCGCCCCGCCTCCTTCGGCGTCACCAGCCTTGACATCTCCCTTAACCCCCGCTAAGTTATTGTATATACGAGTGCTTTGGTTTTTTGCATTCGATTCGCACCACAGAACTTTTCGCGATGCCTCGACACTGCCGACCAGGCTGCTTGCGTGCCGGATGTGGAGGTCAGGGTGTGTTTGTTGATTGACGTCGGAAAAACATACGCGCAACACGAAATCCTCCTCGTCGGCGGAAACGGATTTCTCGGCAAGGTCATTCTGGGACTCCTGCTGGACCGCTTCCCGAATCTGAAACGGATTCATCTTCTGCTGCGGGCGGGCGGCAACCTTACCTCGCGGGAGCGCTTTCAGGTGCAAGTACTCCAGTCCCCGGCCCTGGTCCCGGTTGTAGGAAAGCACGGCCTGGAGTGGATCGAACGAAAAGTTGCCGTCTGGCCGGGGGATATTGTGCAGACCTCCTGCGGGCTCAGCTCCAAGAACTTGAAAAAACTGGCCGGGCGGGTAGACCTCATCATCAACTGCGCCGCACTGGTCGACTTCTTTCCTCCGCTCGACGATTCCTTCCGCTCGAACGTGGACGGGGTGGAAAATCTGATCCTTCTGGCGAAGCAGTTTTCCTCGAAGCTGCTTCACGTCTCCACCTGTTACGTCTGCGGCGAAGCCGACGGCTTGATTGAAGAGACCGAACCGATTCGCGGTTTTTATCCCCGCAAAGAAGGTCCCGAAGACAAAACCTTCGATCACACGCAGGAACTCCGCACCTGCCGCGAGCGGATCGATCAAATTCGCGAATCCGATCAGGCAAACGACGGCGCCGGTAACGGAAAAAACAGCCCTACGGTTCGATTGACCGTGGAAGGCCCGGCGGAGGAAGTGGCGGCGCGGGTGAGGACTCTCGCCGGTGTTCATGAAGTGGAGCAGAAGGGGCAATTCGACGGCACGGTGCTTTTGGAAGTCCGTTCGGAAAAGGGGCGAGACCTCCGCCAGGAGTTGACAAAAACCATTGTCGAGGCCGGCTGGGGATTATTGGAACTCAACTTGGCCGGCATGAGCCTGGAGGTAAAAACCCAACGCTCCAAAGAGACGGCGGAGCGGCTGGTGGAGTTCGGCCGCCGTCGCGCCGGGCATTGGGGTTGGGTCAACACCTACACCTTCTCCAAAAGTATCGGCGAGCAGATCCTCACCTCCGAAAAAGAACTCGAGCACACCATCGTTCGTCCGGCCATCATCGAAAGCGCCTTGCGATTTCCATTTCCCGGATGGATTGAAGGCGGCCGCACGTCGGCCTCGCTGGTTCTGATGGCCCTCAGTGGCATGCGCGACTGGCCGGTCCGGGCGGATGCTCCTCTGGAAGTGGTCCCGGTGGACTTGGTTGCTTCCGCCATCCTGGTCGTCGGGGCCTTGTTGATCGAAGGCCGGCACCAGCCCGTCTACCAATTGGGATCGGCGGACATCAATCCGATTCACCTGGGACCATTGATAAAATTTCTGGAGTCCGAATCTCGCGCGCGCCTGCGGGAGTCCGCTGTGGGACCCTGGAAAAAGACCCTGTCCCTTCCTCCGCGGAAAATACGATTCCTTACCGAAGACGAAGCGCGAGTGCGCCGTGAGCGTTCCCAGAAACGAATCGGCTGGGCGCAGGCCGTGATCGCGCGCATGGGCAAAATCAAGATGCTCGGCGGCGAAAAACTTTCCGGCTGGAATTCTGCTCTGCGTATCCGCGAGCTTCAGACACGTTTTCGCCAGCACACCCTCGACCAGTATCTGCCCTTCGTCCTGCACAACCGGTATCTGTTCGAATCGGAGAACATCCGCGCGGCATACGCCCAGCTTTCGGAAAAGGACCGCGCGCTGCTCCCCTGGGACCCGGAAAAGATCGACTGGAAAAATTACTGGCTCCAACACCAGGTCAAAGGCATTGAAAAATGGATTCAGCCGGATGCGGTCAAGGAATGGTCGTTTAAAATATAGGCTCACGGAAGAAAATAGAAGAAAATGGAAGAAACCGGAAAAGTTTAGGATCCTTATGGCGACTGGCACCCCGGAAATGCGAATCTTCTCCCTCGAAGAGCAGGTCGTGGAGATCGTACGGGAACTGTTGAAAGAGCTGGGCTCTCTGCAAGCGGTTCGGCTGGAGGCTTCTCTCGACCGCGACCTCGGCCTGGGAAGCATGGAGCGCGTCGAGTTGCTGGTACGTTGTGAGGCTCGGTTCAATCGCAGACTGCCGGACGGAATCGCACAGGAGACGGAAACGCTCGCCGACTGGGTCCGCGCCATGCGGGATAGCGAAAAGCCCGAAGCCGGCGAATCCCCTTACCGTATTGTTCAGCCAAACGAGTTGCCTCCTCCGGCTCCCGAATCCGCCCGGAGCTTCGCCGAGGTGCTGCGTCGCCATGCCGAAGCCGCCCCGGACCGTGTCCACATTCATCTGCTGGATAAGGAAGACGGCAAGGACATCACCTACGGGCAGCTACTTGAAACCGCCTCCCGCGTGGCCGCAGGTCTTCAAGCTGCCGGGCTGCGGCGCGATGAAACCGTCTCCATGATGCTGCCGACCTGCGACGACTTTTTCTATGCCTTCTTCGGCGTCATGTTGGCCGGAGGCATTCCGGTTCCCATCTACCCCCCGGCACGCCCGGATAAAATTGAGGAGTACGTCAACCGGCAATCGGACATCCTGCGCAACGCCGGAGTCCGCTTCCTGATCAGCTTCCCCACCGCCAAGCATGTAGCGCGGATTTTGCAGCTCGGCATTCCGAGCCTGGCCGACGTTACGACGGTCGAGACCCTTGCCGAATACGGGAAGCTGCCGCTGGGCGGAGTCAGCGAACCATCTGATACAGCATTTATTCAGTACACTTCGGGCAGCACGGGCGACCCGAAAGGCGTGGTCCTTTCGCAGTCGAACATCCTAGCCAACGTGCGCGGTATCGGATGGGCCGTCCAAGTCAAACCAACCGACATCGGCGTCACTTGGCTGCCGCTCTATCACGACATGGGACTGATCGGTTCCTGGCTCTTCACCCTCTATTACGCGCTGCCGATTACCGTTCTCTCGCCGCTCGACTTCCTGAGCCGTCCGGAACGATGGCTGTGGGCGATGCACAATTCCGGCGGCACGCTCTGCCCCGCCCCGAATTTTTCTTTTGAACTCTGCGCGCGGAAAATTCCCGACTCGGCCCTTGCAGGGCTCGACCTGAGCGCCTGGCGCGTGGCGATCAACGCCGGTGAGGCCGTTCTCCCCGATACCCTGGCACGCTTCGAAGATCGCTTCCGGCCTTACGGGTTCCGCGCGGAGAGCTACATCCCCTGTTACGGGCTGGCCGAATCCTCCGTGGCGCTTGTCTTTCCGCCCATCAACCGGCGCCCGGTGATCGATACGATTCGCCGCGACCGCTTCGAACGAGAAGGGATCGCCGAGAAAACCCTCACGGACGGCCCGAACGGTATGCGCTTCGTCGCCAACGGCAAGCCCTTGCCGGAACATGAAATCAAGATCGTCGATGAGGAAGGGCGGGAGCTCGGCGAGCGCCTGCAAGGGCGACTTCTGTTCCGAGGCCTTTCAAAGACCTCCGGCTACTACTGCGACCCGGAGGCGACCGCCGCCGTCACCACCGAAGACGGCTGGATGGATTCCGGCGACTTGGCCTATTGGGCCGGGGGAGAACTCTACATCACCGGGCGCGTCAAAGATTGCATCATCAAATTCGGCAGGAACATCAATCCTCAAGATGTGGAGGCCGCCGCCGCCGAGGTCGCCGGCGTACGCCGCGGATGCGTTGCCGCCTTCGGTTCCGTCGATTCGGTGATGGGAACCGAGCGCTTGGTGGTGGTCGGTGAAACCCGCCTTACCGCACGGGAGGACCGCCGGCGAATCAAAAAAGAGATCGCACAAAAAGTGGAGGCTGTTCTGGGCATCCCGCCCGACCGCGTGATCTTGACCGCTCCGCAGACGATTCCCAAAACCTCCAGCGGAAAGATCCGAAGGGGCGAAACCCGCCGGGTCTTCGAGGGAGGCATGCTCCAGCCCACGCGCCGGCCGCTGTGGCTGCAAATCGGGCGGCTCGGCCTGCAACACATGGACGAAGGGATTCAGTTTGCCTTCCGGCAGGGGAAGACGAATACCGGCGCTTTTTTCCGGGGAATGCTTTGGGTAGGTACCGCCCTTCTCTCCGGAATCATCCTCCGCCTGCTTCCCGGCAGAAAGCTGAAGGCGAAATTCCTCCGCCCGGCGGCGCGTTCGATTCTTGCGTTCGGCAAAGGCCGAATTGAAATTACCGGGCGAGTTATAGGAAAAGGCGAAGCCGCGAAGACCCCTTCCGTATTTGTGGCCAATTGTTCAAGTTCCCTTGACCCGTTGGTTCTGCCGGCGACGCTCCCCTCGCCGCTCCTGATGGCCGAATCGGTGGTGCTCACCGGCACGGCCTGGCCCACGGCGTTTCTCTTGAAACCTTTGCTCATACCGCCGCTTTGCGACGCCCGCACGCCGCCCGGCGGCACATTGCGGGAGCGTGCGCGGCACATGCTCAAAAACGGCTACTCGCTTCTGGTCTTCCCGGAAGGCCGAGCCGGAATGCCGCCGCATCGCAGCCGGTTTCGCCTGGAGGCGTTCCACGCCGCAACTGAAAACGGGACTCCGATCGTTCCCGTGTCGGTCGAAGGAACCTCCAGCCTTTTCGGGGCAAACGAAAATACCGCCACCAATGAAAGCGTGCGGCCGAAAGTCCGCCTGGGAGTTCCGATCACCACGGAGATGCAAAAAAACGAAGGCGTCGCCGGGCTGCGCGCGCGGGTGCGGGATGCAATTTCGAAACTGAGCGCCGAAACAGCAAGCGAAAACAGCGCGGGAGCTGCACGATGATCGAAGACTATTCCGTGCTGCTCTATCAGTTGCCGATCTGTTTTTTTCTCGGGTCGATCCCGTTCGCCCTGATCGCCATGGCCGGTTCCGGCATCGACATCCGCCAAGTCGGCTCCGGTAACCCGGGTTTCAACAACGTACTGCGCGTCAGCAAACTGCGCGCCGTCATCGCCCTGGCCGGCGACATGGGAAAGGGCTATCTGGCCGTCACTCTTTTTCTTACTCTTGTCCCAAACCTGAAACCGGAGCAGACACTGATCTGGGGATGGTTGTACGGCTTCGCCGTGGTCTTGGGACACTGCTATTCGCCGTTCCTGAAGTTCCGGGGGGGAAAGGGGATCGCCAGCTCGGGGGGCATCATGCTGGTCCTTTACCCGACGTGGACCGTCTTCGCCTTGGTGACGTTTGTCGCCATTCGCCTCGCCGGGAGCCGGCTGAAGTGGCGGGAGGCGGGAGCGATCGCCTCGCTCAGCACCTGGGTCGTCTTCATGGTGATCCTGCTGCTTTTTCTGGGCCGGCAGGATGCGGCCTTCGCCGCCTTCATGACGCTGTTCTTGGCCTGGAAACACAAGAAGAATTTCCAAAATCTTTTAAGTCCAGCTTAAGAGGTCCCGAGTTGTGCCCACGGATATTATCCATACTTCCCTTCAGGCTGTTTCCCGGCCCCGCCCGAAGCCCGGCACGCCCACGACGATGAATCCTGCCGCGCAGCGGATCGCATTTTACGATTTTGACGGGACGCTCTCTTCCTCGAACATCGTCTCCCGTTACGCCTTCTATGCCCGTCATCTCCCCTCTCGGCTTCGCGCCGCGTCGAATTTTACCAAGCTCGTGCTGAGCGTGCCGCTCTACCTGGGACTCGACTTTTACTCGCGCCGCGCCTTCAACCGTTATTTTTATCGCCAGTACATGGGAATGCGGCGGGCGTGGCTACGAGAACTTTCCACCCTGCTCTTTGAAAAAATCGTCCGGCCCACGCTCTACCCCGGCGCGCGCAGCTTGGTGGAAGAGGACCGGAAAGCCGGCTTCCGGCCGGTGGTGATCAGCGGCGGTCTCGACTTCGCCTTAGCGCCTGTGGTACGTTATTTCGGCTTCGGCGATATGATCTCCAACAGATTGGTCTTCGAAAACGGTGTCGCCACCGGCGAGGTTGAGGTTCCCCTGCTTGCCGAGGCGGAGAAAGTTTCGGCCATGCAAAAGCTCTGCTGCGGGGCAGGCGCCCGGTTGAGCGAAGCGAAAGCCTATTCGGACAGCGCTTCCGACGTCCCCATGCTCGAAGCCGTGGGTATGCCCGCCGCCGTCCATCCCGACCGGCGGCTTCGCCGTGTGGCGCGCGAACGAGACTGGCCGGTACTGGATTTGAAACGAGGCAACCATGTCCATCAAGACTGAAGCCGAGGTTCCGGAGTTACTCGGGACCCGTGCATCGCACTTCTCCGACCCCACGCCGAACGCCGTCGGCCGCCGGGCGCTGGTCCCGCACGACGACTGCGTCGTGCACCTGGAAGACGACTCGGCGCCCCGGTTGCTCTGGTACGGGGAAGATCTGATGGACGTGAAGATGCCCGCCGGTACGCGCGAAGTTTATCCCAAACCGGCCATCCCGGGCGTTCCCGACCGCGACACCGCCATCCGCTATGCCATTGCTCATCCGGAACAGATGGAGCCGCTGGCGGCGCTCCTTCGGCCCGGCATGAAGGTCACCGTGGTCATCGACGACATTTCGAAACCGTTGCCGAAAATGTTCAGCCCCGACGTGCGCGAGTCCGTTCTGAACATCGTCCTTCCGCTGCTCGCCGAGAAAGGCATCGACGACGTCCATATCATCATCGCCGCCGGTTTGCACCGGAAGATGGCGCCGTTTGAAGTTCGCCACGCCGTCGGCAAAAAAATCTTCAACTCCTACTATCCCCACCGGCTCTACGACCACGACGCCGAAGCGCCGGACGGCATGGTGGAGCTGGGCGTCACCGAACTGGGCGAACGCGTCCGCATCAACCGCCGCGCCGCCGAATCCGATCTGATTATTTACGTCAACCTGAGCCTGGTACCGATGGGCGGCGGCCACAGCTCGCTGGCGACCGGCCTGGGCGACTACGGAAGCCTCCAAGCCCATCACACCCCGGCCACCATCCGCAAGTGCGACTCCTACTTCGACCACACGCGAACCGCCCTGGGGGATTCGACCACACGCACCGGCCGCGTCCTCAACCAACATCTCAAGGTCTTTCACATTGAGACAACCCTGAACAATGCCATGTTCGATACGAAACTTTCTTTCTTCGTAAAGAACGAAGACCGGTACAACTTATTGGACCGCGCTTCGTTCCGAACCACGCAGTGGGCGCTGGGAAAACTCTCGCGGAAGGCAAAGAGAAAACTTCTGTTCGCCTTCCCGGCTCCTTACGATGTGACCGCCGTCCACGCCGGAGCCACCGAGCCGGTGCATGAAAAGTCTCTGGCCTATTGCTACGCGCAGTATTGCGTGCCCATCGAAGGACAGTCGGACGTGGTGGTCTTCGGCATCCCGTTCATCTCGCCCTACAACGTCAACTCCATTCTGAACCCGTTGCTCGTACAAACTCTCGCCCTCGGCTACTTCCACAACATGTACCGGAACATGCCGGTGGTAAAGAAAAACGGGGTGATGATCTTGACGCATCCTCTCTACGACGAGTTCGACCAGCTGCACCATCCCTCTTACATCGAATTCTTTCACCGCATCCTCCCCGAGAGGCGCGACGCGCTCGAACTCGAACGCAAGTACGAAGCCGAATTCGCCCACAACCCGGAATACCAACAGATGTACCACCACGGGAACGCCTACCACGGCGTGCATCCTTTCTATATGTGGTACTGGGGAGAGAACGGGCGGCAGCACGTGGGCAAAGTCATCGCCGTCGGTGCGGAAGACCGCAAAGTGGCGCAGATACTCGGCTGGGACGTGGCCGCCAATATGAACGAAGCCGTTGAAATGGCGCAATCCTTTCTGGGCCGCCGTCCAAGTATCACCCTGATGCACATTCCTCCCATCAACATGGCCGATGTTCATAGTCACGGCACGCCGGAATCCGTCTAGCCGATGAAGCCGATACTTATCACCGGCGCCACGGGTTTTCTCGGCCAACACTTGGTCCGTCAACTGAAGCAGACAGCGCAGGGCCGTACCCTGCGCCTGCTCTGCCGGGGTTCTTCCCCCTGGGATCAAGACGCCGGCATCGAAGTCGTCCGGGGAGATATTACTTCGCGTGAAGATGTCCTCCGGGCCGTCGAGGGAACGGGGGAAATTTATCATCTGGCCGGGTTCGTGGCCCGCAACCCGAAAAACGTCCGGCAGCTTTACGAAGTCCACATCGAGGGCACACGGAATATCTGCGAGGCGATGCTTCAACACAAGACCGAAAAAGTCGTCGTCGTCTCCTCTTCCGGCACCATCGCCGTCAACCCCGAGCCGGTCGCGCATAATGAAGAATCGGGATACAAGCATGAGACGATCGGAGAATGGCCCTACTACCTCAGCAAACTTTTCGCCGAAAAACTGGCGCTCCGCTACCAGGAGGAGTACGGGCTGCCGATTGTCGTCGTCAACCTGAGCCTGATGCTCGGACCCGGCGACGAGCGGAACTCTTCCACCGGCGACGTCGTTAATTTTCTCGAAGGTCAAATCCTGTCCATCCCCAAAGGCGGGATGAATTTTGTGGACGCGCGTGACGCCGCCGCCGGATTGGTTGCCGCCATGCGGCGCGGGAAATCCGGGGAACGCTATCTGCTGGGGGGGGAGAACTGGACCTTCCGCGAGTTGATCCATCAAGTCGGAAAGTTTGCCGGCGTCCGTCCGCCGAAACTTCAACCCTCCTTGGGATTTTCCTTGGCAAGCGCGCGCCTGCTGCGAAAACTCTCTCCCTTGGTTGGAAAATCGTTCCGCATAGACGACGTCACGATCAAAATGTCGGCGCTCTTTTGGTACTGCGACACCCGAAAGGCGCAGGCGGAACTCGGGTTTAAAGCCCGCGACGCGGTCCTAACCCTGAAAGAGACCGTAGAGGACGTGCAGCGGCGTTTAAAATCTCAGGCGCAAAAAATTAATTCCCACCGGTGAGGGGTGAATCAAACGAGCAAAATCGCCGTCGTGGTAAATCCCCACTCCGCCGGCGGCAAGACCGCACACCGCTGGCCGGATGTGGCTCGGCAGTTGGAAGCAACACTGGGCCCCGTTTCGACTCACTTCACCGAGCGGCCCGGTCACGGCATCACTCTTTCCCAAAACCTCCTCCGCGAGGGATACGAGCTGGTCATTGCCGTCGGCGGCGACGGAACCATGCATGAAGTGGCCAACGGTTTTCTCGAAAACGACCAACCGGTAAACTCGGGAGCTTCCATGGGCATTCTTCCCCTGGGCACCGGCAGCGATTTCCGGCGGGCGCTGGGAGTCCCGCTTGATCTCGGCGGAGCGCTTGAGGTTTTAGCCTCCGGACATGCAGTGAAGATCGATATGGGGAAAGCCTCTTACCTTCCTTCCGGCAAAAGTCCACCTTCCCGCAGCACGCGATACTTCATCAACATGGTGAGCTTTGGAATGGGAGGCGAGGTGGCCGCGCGCGTCCGGAATTTCCTCAGCCCGCTCGGAGGCAAAGCCGCTTTCCAATGGGCCACGTTCAAAGTCTTTCTCGGCTACCGCGGAAAAAGAGTGCGGCTGCGGCTGGACGGAGGGCCGGAAACCTCCTCACACTTTATTACCAACATCTCGGTAGGGAACGGGCCCTATCACGGCGGCGGGATGCACCCCTGCCCTACGGCCGTCTTGAACGACGGAATTTTCGAAGTCACCGTCATTGATTACCTGGGCATGCTCACCTTGGTTCGAGACATGAAAATGCTCTATTCCGACAACGTCTACCGACACCGGAAGGTTCATCACCTTCGAGGGCGACAGGTCGCGGCCGAAGCCGACGACGGCGAACCAATCCAAATTGAAGTGGACGGCGAGCCGCTCGGAAGCCTGCCGCTCGAAATCACGCTCCTGCCGGAATGCCTTCCGGTGATGGTCCCGCCTTCAAGCCCTTTATTAAAACGGAAACGTTAGCTCGCCAAGACTAGCGAGTTTGCATGGAGGAAAGTTTGTGGGATTCCTGCCAGGTATAGAAGCAACGGTGGATGACGGTAATGTTCGAAAAAACGGCCATGACCCAAAGAACGGCCGCCATGCGGTTGGCAAGCGAGCCGATAATGATCAGCACGATCCGTTCAGGCCGCTCCAGGAATCCGACCTTGCAGGACGGCAGCAAGGCTTCGGCGCGGGTGCGCGTGTAACTGGTCATCACGGAACCGATGATTACCGCCCCCGTAACGACGACGTAGAGAACCGATCCGTTCCGCGCGTAATAAACCAATAGACCCGTGTAGAGGATCATGTCCGAGTAGCGGTCCATGACGGAGTCGAAGAAGCCGCCGAAGGTGGTCACGCGGTTGGTGACGCGCGCCACCGGACCGTCCGTCAAATCGAAGACACCGGCCAGGATGACAGTCAGGCCGGCCTTAAAAAAGTATCCCTCGGCAAACAGGTAGGCGGCGACAGCGTTGATCGAAAAACCGATGAAGGTGAGGACGTTCGGGTTCAAACGCGTCAGCGCCAACCCACGCACTACGCCCGAGTGCAGAACCTTGAAAACGTCTCCGATTTTTCTTCCGATCATACCGTCCAATATCCTAAAGAGATTCCCACTGATACTGCCCTAAGGCAGCCGGGGAGTCAAGCCGTCCGACTTCCTCTGGCGCGCTTCCATTTATTTCTTCGGGGGCTCCTTTTTTATTTTTTGGGGGGCTTCGCCGGGCGCATCTCAATCCGGCTGGCCAAGGAAGCGGCAGGATATCGGTAGAGGTCCACGACCGCCTTGGCGATATCCTCGGCGGTCAGCTTCCAGGTGGCGCGCGCCTTGCCACCCGGGTCCGCGGCGAAATCCGTATCCACGCTTCCCGGCATGATATAGCTGACCCGAATACCGTCGTGCCGAAGGTCCTGCATGATGGCTTCGCTGAAGCCGTTCAAGCCGAATTTCGAGGCATTATAAGCCGACCCTCCGGGAAAGGCATTGACGCCAGCGAGACTCGAAATATTGAAGATGTATCCCCCGCCCCGCTTCCGCATCCAAGGAACCGCTTCGCGCACGCAATAGAAGACCCCGTTCAGGTTCGTCCCGATCAAATCATTCCACTCTTCCGGATTGATTCGGTCGACCGGCTTGAAGAACCCGAATCCAGCGTTGTTCACCAGTAGGTCGATCCCGCCGAAGCTCTCCGCCGCTTGCCCGATCAAGGTGCGGCAGTCTTCATAACGGCTGACGTTGGCGACAACGCCCCGGCACCGGCCCGGAAATTTTTTCTCCAATTGCCGGGCCGCCTTCTCCAACCGCTTCTCGTCGCGGCCACAGATCATGACCCTAGAACCCTCCTCCAGCAGCCGGTAGGCAATCGCGTAACCGATACCGCGCGTTGCCCCGGTCACCACCGCCACTTTCTCTTTTAAGTCCGTTACCATGAAGTCTCCTTGACCATGAAGTTTTCTTGATTGGAGCGATCCGTACTATTTCTACCACATTGGCAGCCGACAATTCGAACCTGCAACGACCGATGCCCTGGCCCGGAACAAACATCCTCCCATATTGATAATACAATAGTCACCTGAATTCTTGATTTTATGCCCAGATCTCGCTAGGATAAAAACATTGAGTAAGTGAAGGAACAAGCAACCGAGCGATCCTTCCTGCATCCGAATAAAGAGGAGAAAACTAGGGAGCTATTCATGGGGAAAATTCTGAGATTAACAATCGCAGCAGCAATTCTCTTCACGGCGGCGCTTTTCTTGGCCGCCAACCCGGCCCAGACGGAAGCTGAGGCCGACGGCGCGTCCCTCTACAAGAAGAACTGCTTAATGTGTCACGGTCAGGACGGCAAGGGGTTCGCCACGTTGAAGACTCCCGACATGACCAGCCCCGAGTGGCAAAAGAACCACGACGACAAAAAATTGGCGGAATTCATCCGTGCCGGCAAAAAGCCGATGCCGGCCTTTCCTCCCGAGAAGTTGAGCGATGAGGAATTGAAGGCCGTCATCGCGCACATCCGGTCTTTCAACAGTAAAAAAGAGAAATAAGGCACACAGAAAGCAAGGTGAGCCTGCATTTTCAAGGGAGTTCTCTTCCGGGAGAACTCCCTTTCCGCTTTTGGAAGCATTCATCTTTCAGGTGAAAATGCGGTAAAATTCCCCTTTTCAGTTATCACCGTTTCAACCAGAGCCGTAAGGAGGAGCTACCCATGGACAAGGTCCGTGTGGGAATCATCGGGTCGGCATTTTGTTCCAGCATTCACGCCAAAGCTTTCCAGGAAGTACCCCAAGCGGAAGTGCTCGCGGTCTGTTCGCGCACTCAGGCGCACGCCGATGAATTCGCCCGCAAATGGAGTATCCCCAAAGTCTTTACCGATTACCGGAAGCTGCTTGAGAGGAAGGAACTCGACGCCGTGGCGGTGGCCGTGCCGAACGACCTGCACCGGGAGATCACCGTAGCGGCGGCGGCGGCGGGCAAGCACATCATCCTCGAAAAACCTCTCTGTCACACGCTGGCCGACGCCGACACGATGATCGAGGCCTGCAATGCGCAGAAGATCAAATTGATGTATGCGGAAACCATCCTCTTTTCTCCGAAATACGTCCGCGCCAAGCGGCTTGCCGACGAGGGCGCAATCGGAAAGATGTACATGATCAAGCAGTGCGAAAAGCACGACGGCCCGCACTCGGACTGGTTCTACGACGTGGACCGCTCCGGCGGCGGTGCGATGCTCGACCTCGGCTGCCACGGTATCGATTGGGCACGCTGGATGTACGGAAAGCCAAAGGTAAAGAGCGTCTACGCCCAGATGCAGCGCGTTCTGCATACGAAACGGACACGCGGCGAGGATAACGTGGTCTGCGTGGTGGAATTCGAAGGAGACCGCATCGCGGTGATCGAAGACAGTTGGGCCAAGCCGGGCGGCATGGACGACCAAATCGAACTCTACGGCACCGAAGGCGTCATCTACTGCGACCTGCTGCGCGGCAGCTCCATGCACACCTACAGCAAAAAAGGTTACGGTTACGCGGTTGAAAAAGCGGGAGAAACCAAAGGCTGGACGTTTTCAGCCTTTGAAGAAGCCTACCTCTACGGCTTCCCGCATGAGATGCGCCACTTCACGGACTGCATCATCAACGATAAACAACCGTCGGAGACGGGAGAAGACGGCCGCGCGGTGCTGGAAATCATCTACGCCGCCTACCAGTCAGCCGGCGAGGGGCGGAAGGTCCATTGGCCCTACACGCCGCGCAACCGCTCCGAGGTACCGGTCAACCTATGGCTGAACCCATAGGTTGATTAATTATCAATTATCACACCGACACCCTCATACCGTGGAAAATGTCAGCGCCCCCGCAGCCAGCGGATGATTTCGTTTTCCGAAACCTTCTTCGCTTTCACGGTCAAGCTTTTTTTCGCACCGCTCGCTTTGTAGACGTCCTCGGCCCACGTGGTCGAGAACCCTTTTCCCGTGTTGTGCACCAGCAACGCTCCAGGCGCGGCCAGCGCGACGGCCGTGCGGAAATCTCCGGCGCGGCGGATGCCCGGAATCGGAAAGTCCCGCAGGTAGGCCTGGTCGTTTTCAGCCTCGAACTGCGCGGCATCGGCGACGAGACGCTTCACCCCAGGCGCCACCGAGCGGGCCAGCAGCGCCGAGAGTCCCGCCTGCTCCAACCCCACCAATGAGACATCCGTAACATCCGAGCGGCCCTTCAAATAGCCCAGGCCCGTCAGGATATCCTGCACGCGGTTGGCGGCGTCGGTTCGATTGTAGGTGGTGAAGTAGTCTTTCTGCCTGATCTCTTCATTGTCGGACCACTTACGATCCATAGGTGTCGGAAAAGGTTTTACGGCAAGAACAGAGAACCCGGCTTTCACCAGCCCGCTCACCAGCTTCCCCGGCGTCCCGGACTTGCCTTTCTCCAGCGCCGACGCGCCTTCAGGATGAGCCACCAAAACCGCCGCCTTCCCTTTCCCTTTCCCTTTCCCTTTTCCTTTCCAGAAAACGGCCTCAACGCGGCTTCCTTTGTAACTCAGCACCAGTTCCTGCCGGTTCGAACTGGAACTCTTCGTCTCGACGGCGACGTTCGATGCGTCCGGAACCTCCGCCATCAGACTGTAACGAAGCGCAGGCCCCATGGCCTTCTTAAAATTCTCAAGCCCCTTTTTATTCCGAGGTTTTAATGATTCGATTTTTTTTCGCGCCGAACCGATCAGATAATCCACCAGTTGTTGGGTCGTCTTTGCCTCTTTCGGTTTTTCACGACCGTAGAAGACCAGAAGGTCCGAGGGGTATTCAAGGCGCCAACCCTGCTCCTTCACCTTTCCCGCAGGTTTCTTACCGAAGACCCACTGCTCGAACCACGTATAGACGGCCTCGCGGCTGTTTCGGTTATAGTTGTGAACGGCGTGCTGGTGGTAGTTCCCTACTTTCTCCGCCGTCCCGTAAAGCTCGAATATTCCTCGAATCGAAGGGTATTCGATGCGGGGCGTATCCATGGTCCAATCGCCCGTGGAGGAGACTATCATCAGCGGCCGGGGTGCCATCAGCGCGCCGATTTCGACGTTGCAGGTTTCAATCCGCAGGTTGGGAGCGTTCTCGCAGATGTCGCCACCCTGCATGTGAGCCGAGATCATGTTGACCGGCGCGGAAACTTTGATGCGGTCGTCCACCGCAGTAAGCAGGAAGGTTTGAGTCCCGCCGCCCGAGGCGCCAGTGCAGGACAAACGATTCGGGTCCACGTCGAGAAGCGAGGCGAGAAAATCCGTCGCCCGGATACTGTTCCAGAGTTGAAGGCCCAGCAGGTTGATTCCCCAAAGCTCTTCGCGGTCACCTTGGAACCTGTGCGGCACCTGGAAGCTGTCGTTGTAGCCGACCATATCGTAAGTGAATACGACCGCGCCCTGTCGGGCCAACTGCACGGCTCGCGCCGGGACCGACCCGCGCTCGCTGTTTTCGAGCCGGCCGTAAGACCAATGTCCATGAGGGGAAAGAATGCCGGGGAACGGCCCCTTCTTTCCCCGTGGCCGATAGAGATTCCCGGTCACGTAGAAGCCGGGGTAGCTTTCAAAGTAGACCTTCTCAATCGTGTAGTCTTCCTTTTCAATTTTGCCGAAGATCTGCGCGTTCAGCGGCGTCTTCGCCGGCATGGACCACAACCCGGCGCTGACCAGAATCTGCTTCCGTAGCGAGGCGGCCCGCTTCTCCCACGCCGCCTTCGTCCCATAGGCCGTCATCCGACACTCGGTCCGGAAATGGCGCGGCTCAATCCGCGCGTCTTTCTCAGGAACGCCAGAGAGTTCAGGAACACCGCCGGGCGGCTCAGCGTGCATCCATCCTCCCGAAAAAAATACTAAACAAAATGTTAAGACAAAGAGTCTTCCCATGCATTGGCCTCCTAGAATTCAAAAGATCAAGTAATTCCCAAGGTTTGAAAACCGAAATGGTGAATGAATTCCGAAACAGGATAGCCGATTTTAAAGTATTTCGTCGTCCCTCTTTTTGCTTTTCGTCCTGGCTGGGAAATATCCAAGATACCATCCACCTTCTAAATGAATAGAAGATGCCAGCCAAGCCCCCCAAAGCAATTTAACTGCCTTTAATCCAATGAGATATACGGAAGTCGAACCAGGACGCTTGTCTGGTTTGACGGGGTCGCCTATAATAGGCGTAGGAGCGTAGGGCGTGAAGCGCTGGGTATACATTCTCGCGGCGGCAATGGTTCTCAACACCACCGGGGCCGGATTTCTCTGCGCCGCCGGTGCGGTGAAAGCCCCCGACTGCTGCGCCCAAGGCAGCCAACATAACCACGCGAGCGAGGCTCCCGCTTACCAACCCTCAGGCCCGGACTGCTGCACAGCCTCTGCACCGACATCGCATAACGCCAACGCGCGCTGGAACAAATCCAATACCGGCAATGAGCGCCGGCTCGGGAAGAAATCCACAACCCAGGTTGAAGTTGAACTCTTCCGCCCGGTTCGGCTCCGCGCCCAGGCGGCCGCGTGCGCCCAAAAAATCCATTCGACAAAGCCCCTCTGTCCCCTTTCTCCACTTTTGGCAGGCTGCGTCCTGCGAATCTGATTTTTATTTCCTTTTCAATCGTCTAACGGCAACCCCCTTTACGGGATTTGCGCATGCTCCGGCTCGGTCCCTTCACTCGATGTGAAGCACAGGCAGTCCGGAAGCCAGACCGAAGGCACCCCTAAGGCACCAGAAAGGTGCCCCAAAAGGTGTCCCAAAAGGTGAATGACATGAAAATTCGATTCAAAACAGTTTTGAGCCTCCTGCCGGCCGTTGTCTTGCTCTGCCTCACGAGCGCGATGGGACAAACGGAGACGACCCTCCCAGCGCAGGAACTCCAGGCTCAGGTACCCGACGTAGAATTTAAGGCTCCGATTCAAGAAAAAGAACAGCGGCTGCAACTCAACGCGCTGATTGCAGAGATGCTGCGGGAAAACCCCGAGCTACTTGCCGCCGCGCAACAGATACAAGCCGCCCGTGCGCGCCCCCGCCGGGTAAGTTCCCTGCCCGACCCGCGCTTGTCCGTCATCAACCGCAACGTAAAGCGGCCGATTCCCTTCGCCAACGTGGGCGACGAGCCGATGAGCCTGGGCGGGGTCGGCTTCACGCAAGAACTTCCGTTTCCGGGAAAGCTCCGCCTGAAGGGAAAGATTGCCGATAAGGAAGCCGACGCGGCAACGAAGGTCCACCGCACCACCGCGCTCCGGCTCACGGCGGAATTGAAACAGTCCTACTACCGGCTCCACTTCGTCCATCAGGCAACGGACATCCTCCTCCGGCAGCAGCGGTTTCTCGATCAGTTGACCAGAATCGCCGAGACGCGCTACGCCGTCGGTAAAGGGATCCAGCAGGATATTCTCCGCTCCCAGGTGGAGCAGTCGTTGCTAGAAAATCGTCTCACGTTGCTCGAACAGGAACGGGGGAGTCTCGAGGCTCGGATCCACCGCCTTCTCAACCGCCCGGTCCATCCATCGGGTAACATGCCGCTGCCGCGACCGGCCGACTACGAAAAGCCCGTGTTGGAGCACAATCTCAACGAACTCTACGAGCTGGCGCGCCAACTCTCGCCCGAACTCCAAAGACAGCAGGACCTGACCGACCGGAATCAATTGGCATTGCAGTTGGCACGGAAGGATTTCCGGCCGGACTTTTCTCTCACCGCCGCCTACTTCAACCGCGGTGAGTTCACCAGCCTGTGGGAGACGCGGGTCGATGTAACACTTCCGCTCTACTTTTGGCGAAAGCAACGGAACGGAGTCCGGGAAGCCTCAAGCCGGCTGGTTCAATCGCGCCAGGAACAGACAGCCACCGGGCAGGAGATTTTCTTCCGCGTCAAGGACGAGGTTCTTGCGGCGCAGGCCTCGGACCGGCTGGTCTCGCTCTATGGAACGGCGATCGTGCCGCAGGCGACGCTGGCGCTCGAATCTTCCCTTTCCAGCTACGAGGTCGGCAAGGTCGATTTCCTCACGCTCATCAACAACTTCGTCACCATCCTCGATTACGAAACCAGCTACTGGGATCAACACGCGCGGCTGGCCGAGTCTCTGGCGAGGCTCGAGGCGCTGGTCGCGACTCCTCTGATCTCTCCAACAGACCTCATGCAAAATGAAGGTGAGAGGTAACATCATGCGTCCGAAAAAAATTTTTCTGATCGTCACCGCCGCCCTGCTGCCGGCCCTCGTCGTCGGATTCTATCTGGGGAGAAGCATCTCCGCGCCGGAGACGCCCTCCGCTCAAGAAGAGCAGGACCCTCAGACCGGACAACAAATGTCGATGGAACCGGCGGGCAAGCAGACTGTGCAGAACGGCGAGCGCGAGGTCCTCTACTGGTACGACCCGATGCACACCAACTACAAGTCCGACAAGCCCGGCATCGCGCCCGATTGCGGCATGGACCTAGTTCCCTTCTACGCCGACGAGGCCGAAGCTTTGTCAAAAATGCCGCCGGGCTCGGTGATGCTGAGTTCTGAAAAGCAGCAGTTAATCGGCGTGCGGACGGCCACGGTCGAACATTCCTGGGTTCATAAAACAATCCGCACCGTCGCCCACCTGGCGCCGGATGAGACACGCATCGCCCACGTCCACACCAAGTTCGAAGGCTGGATCGAAAAAGTCTACGTCGACTACGTCGGCAAGAGGGTGAAGAAGGGCCAGCCGCTGTTTACCATCTACAGCCCGGAACTGGTCTCGACCGAGGAAGAGTATCTGCTGGCCCTCAAGGGGCAAAAGTTGCTAGGCAAGAGCCCTTTTACGCGCGTGGTGGAGGGTTCGACAGCCCTTCTCGATGCCGCCCGCCGCCGGCTTGAACTGTGGGACATCAGCGAAGAGCAGATTCGTGAGCTCGAACAGACCGGCAAAGTACGTCGCACGCTGACCATCCACTCGCCGATTCAAGGCTTCGTCACCGTGCGCAATGCCTACGAGAACGCCTACGTCACGCCGGGAACGAAAATCTATTCTATCGTGGACCTGAGAAGAGTCTGGGCGATGGCCATGGTCTACGAGTACGAGCTGCCCTTCATCCGCACCGGCCAGCGCGCCACTATGAGCTTGGCCTATCAGCCCGGCAAGAAGTATCGCGGCCGGGTCACTTACATCTACCCGGAAGTCGACGTGAAGTCGAGAACCGTAAAAGTGCGCCTGGAGTTTCAAAACCCCAGGCTCGAACTCAAGCTCGACATGTACGCCGATGTGGAAATTCACGTCAACTACGGGCGCCGGCTGGTGGTTCCCAGCGAAGCGGTTCTCGATTCCGGGATGAGAAAAATCGTTTTTCTCGCACGGCCAAACGGATACTTCGAACCGCGTGAAATCGAAGTGGGGCCGCGGCTGGACAATCAATTCATCGTGCTCAAGGGGCTCAAGGCGGGCGACGAGATCGTCACCTCCGGCAACTTCCTAATCGACTCGGAAAGCCGCCTGAGCAACACCTCAGGCGAAGTCTCGCACGCGCGCTAAAGGGAAGAGAAGGAAAGGTCATGATCAATTCCATCATCGAGTGGAGCGCGAAGAACCGCTTTCTGGTCATCTTGACGACGCTGGCCGCAATCGCTGCCGGCGCCTGGGCGGTCAAGAACACCCCGCTCGACGCCATCCCGGACCTCTCCGACGTGCAAGTCATCGTCTTCACCGAGTGGTCGGGCCGCAGCCCGGACTTGGTGGAAGACCAGGTGACCTATCCCATCGTCACGGCGCTGCTGGCCGCGCCTCAGGTGAAAGTGGTTCGCGGCTACTCGTTCTTCGGCCTCTCGTTCGTCTACGTCATCTTCGAGGACGGCACGGATATCTACTGGGCGCGCAGCCGCGTAATGGAGTACATGCAGTCGGTGGGCGGAGGTCTGCCCTCAGGGGTGACACCCGTGCTGGGTCCAGACGCAACCGGCGTTGGCTGGGCGTTCCAGTACGTATTGATAGACCGCACGGGTAAACATGATTTGGCCGAGCTTCGTTCGCTCCAGGATTGGTACGTGCGCTACTGGATTGAGAGCGTGCCGGGCGTGGCCGAAGCCGCCAGCATCGGCGGGTTCGTAAAGCAGTACCAAGTGGAGATCGACCCGAATACGCTGGTCGGTTACAACATCCCCCTGCAAAAAGTCACCGAAGCCATCCGCCGCAGCAACAACGACGTGGGCGGGCGCATCGTGGAATACAGCGGGCGCGAGTACATGGTGCGCGGCCTCGGCTATATCCGCAGCGTGGCCGACATTGAAAACATTCCTCTGGGGGTTAACTCCCGAGGGACGCCCGTCTACGTCCGTGACGTGGCGCGTGTTCACCTTGGCCCGGACATCCGCCGCGGCATGGCGGAGCTGAACGGCGAAGGAGAAGTCGTCGGCGGCATCGTCGTAGTGCGCTACGGGGAGAACGCTCTGGGGGTCATCAATCGCGTAAAGGAAAAAATTGAAGAGGTGCGTGGCTCGCTGCCCGAGGGCGTCGAGATCGTTCCCGTCTATGACCGCTCGGATTTAATCTATCGCTCGGTGCGCAATCTCGAAGAAAAACTTCTCGAAGAAAGTTTGATCGTCAGCCTCGTCTGCCTTATTTTCCTCTTCCATTTTCGCAGTGCGTTGGTGGCCATTCTTGTGCTGCCGATCGCGATCTTGATGTCGCTGCTCGGCATGAAGTTCCTCGGCCTCAATTCGAACATCATGTCGCTGGGCGGAATCGCCATCGCCATTGGAACGATGATCGACTCGGCCATTATCATGATCGAAAACGCGCACAAGAAGCTCGAACACTGGGAAACGGAAGGCAGGCCGGGCGAGAGGAGTCGCGTGCTGATCGACGCGGCAAAGGAAGTGGGCCGCCCGTTGTTCTTTTCTCTGCTGATTATCGCCGTCTCCTTCCTGCCCATCTTTACACTCGAAGCGCAAGAAGGCCGCCTCTTCAAGCCGCTCGCCTATACGAAGACCTTTGCGATGCTGGCGGCATCCTTCCTTTCGGTCTTTCTGGTGCCGACGCTGATGCTTCTGCTGATCCGAGGAAAAATCGCTCCGGAAGGGAAAAACCCCATCAACCGCTTTCTGATCTGGGCCTACCGGCCCTTCGTGCATCTGGTGTTGAGATTCCGAAAATCGACGCTGGTGGTGGCCGTGCTTCTGGTCGCCACCTCCGTTCCGGTCTTCTCCAAGCTCGGCTCGGAATTCATGCCGCCGCTCTATGAAGGCTCGTTGCTCTTTATGCCGTCGGGGCTGCCAGGCATGTCGATCGACTCGGTGTCACGAACCATGCAGCTCCAAAACAAACTTCTAAAAAAATTTCCTGAGGTCGAAACCGTCTTCGGCAAGGCGGGCCGCGCGCGCACGGCCACCGACCCGGCGCCGCTTTCGATGATCGAGACCACCATCACGCTGAAGCCGGAGAGCGAATGGCGCGAGGGGATGACGCCGGAGAAACTTATCGAAGAGATGAATCAGGCGCTTCGCATCCCCGGCATCAGCAATTCTTGGACCATGCCCATCAAAGCTCGCATCGACATGCTGACGACGGGCATCCGCACGCCGGTCGGCATCAAGGTCTTCGGGCCGGACCTTCGCGTAGTCGAGCAAATCGGGAGGAAGCTGGAGCAGGCACTGAAAGACGTTCCCGGCACCAGGAACATCTACGCGGAGCGCGTCGCCAGCGGCTACTTTATGGATTTCACGGTGAACCGGAAAGCCGCTGCCCGCTACGGGTTGACGGTGGGCAACGTGGAAGATGTGATCGAATCGGCCATCGGCGGGAAGAACATCACCATGACGGTCGAGGGTCGTGAGCGATATCCGGTCAACGTACGCTACAAGCGCGAGCTAAGGCAAAACCCGGCTCAACTTCGCCGCGTCCTGGTAGCCACACCCACGGGCGCGCAGGTCCCTTTGGCGCAATTGGCCGATCTGAAATTCACCATGGGACCTCCGGTCATCAAGAGCGAAGCGGCCGAACCGGTCGGCTACGTCTTTGTGGATGTCGCCGGGCGCGACATCGGCGGCTATGTGGAGGAAGCAATCCGAACCGTCGAAGAGAAGGTCGAAATTCCGATGGGGTATCACTTGACCTGGAGCGGGCAGTACGAATATATGCAACGCGCGGGGGAACGCATGTTTTACGTTGTGCCGCTGACGCTGTTCATTGTCTTCCTTCTGCTCTACCTGAACATGAAATCCCTCACGAAGATCTTTATCGTCCTGCTGGCAGTGCCCTTCTCGCTGATCGGAGCGGTGTGGGTTCTCTACGCGCTCGACTACAACATGAGCGTGGCCGTCTGGGTGGGCATCATCGCGCTGCTCGGCGTGGACGCGGAAACGGGCGTCATCATGCTGCTCTATCTCGACCACGCCTATGCGAGAATGAAGGGAGCGGGGCGCATGCGCAGCCTGGAAGATTTGAAGGAAGCTGTGATGGAAGGCGCCGTGCTTCGCGTGCGTCCGAAGATGATGACGGTCATGGCCATCGTCATGGGACTGCTTCCCATTATGTGGAGTTCGGGAGCGGGGTCGGACGTGATGAAGCGCATCGCCGCGCCGATGATCGGCGGAATCTTAACTTCGTTCGTACTGGAGCTTCTGGTCTATCCGGTAATCTTTACGCTCTGGAAGTGGCATGGTGAGGTAAAATCGTCAGGAAAGGAGTTTGCCGCGCTGTGAAACAGTCCGATCGGAACTCAAAGAAAAAAGAGAGGATGAACCGCAGAATCGGAATCGGATTTGCCCTGGTGCTGCTTGGTGGGTTCGTGGCCTATGGACTCATAAAGCAGGGGAGTCCGAAGCCGGCTCCGGCGAAGACTACTACGTCACAACCGCAGGCGCAAAATCCCGCCCTGAAACCCTCGGTTCCGTTCATCAAGCCTACACCGCCCTTCCATAAGAGCGCGGAGGCGGCGAAACCCTTTCCCAAACTCTTGTCGGCTGCCTATTTCCGGCAATACCCGCTGGTGGTGCAGGCCTACAAAATTGCAGCCGCTATTCCCGAGGTTTTGGCGCAGCAGCCTTGTTATTGCTATTGCGACCGGTTCGGACACGGCAGCCTGCTCGACTGCTACGCCTCCGACCACGGCGCCGGCTGACTCACCTGCATCAAGGAGGTTCTCCTTGCCGATCAGATGACAAAACAAGGGAAAACACCAGAAGAGATTCGAACCAATATCATTCGCGGAGGATGGCGTCACGTCGCCATGCCGACAAAAACCAAATAGAGGAAATACACAAATGGGAAAAATGAAATACATCATCGGAACCGTATGCGCGCTCGCGTTGGGGACACTGCTGCTGGTAAGTCCTCTCCGGCCCCATGGCAAGAAAGAATGGCCCGTACCCGACGAGGCAAAGCAGAAGAAAAACCCGATCGCTTCGAACCATGAATCTCCTCTGAAAGCAAAACCGCTCTACGAAAAGAATTGCCTGATGTGCCACGGCGAGACGGGCAAAGGAGATGGAACGATGGCCGCTATGCTATCCGAAAAACCGCCGAGCTTCACCGACGCCCATATGATGGGAGAGATGAGCGACGGAGAACTCTTCTGGAAGATCGGCGAGGGGAAGGCTCCCATGCCGAGCTTCAAGACCAAATTCAGCGAGGAAGAACGATGGCACTTGGTAAACTATGTCCGTGCTTTCTCCGCACATGAGCACCACGGAAAACATCAGCACGGGTCCGGCCATAAAAAGCACAAGAAGTAGGCCAAGCTTAGGATCATCCCGACGCAAAGCGACCTACGCCGAAGGAAAACTTGTCAGACGAGCCAAAAAGAGAGCCGCAAGAAATTCTCATTGCGGCGACAGCCCTCGTCATGCGGACCTATGACCGCTGCCTGCCCAATCTGGCCGCCGTTCGAACCGAGGGGGAAGCCGAAGCGTACCGGACCCAATTCGGCGGACAAGTACTTCGGTACGAAGAGGCACGGGAAAGGATCCGGCAGCGTTGACTCCCACCTTTTCCCTTAACGGGTTTCTTGAACCCACATGGACCGGAAAACAAACGGGTCCTTTTACCTGGGAAAAATTGTTTGCAGGGAGGCTTTCAAACGTACGAATCGGGCAAAGGGAGGAATCGACAGCGAAATAAATCGTGAGCGACGGCGCACTGAGCTCCAGGAAGAGAAAGCCACAGGGGAAAACGATCTAGGCCCGGGCCTAGAGGCGGAAAGCCTCCGCCTTCGAAGAAAGAACTTACCTTCTGTTTTGGGTTTCGAAACGTAGGGAGGCCGAAGAGCGACCCGCCCGACAAACACGACCACGACCGCTTTCGGCCGGTCTACTTCTTGAAATAAACAGCGTTCACCTCGACGAAGCTCGCCCACTTTTCCGGCAGTTCCTCCTGCGGGAAGATGGCAGTCACCGGACAGACCGGAACACAGGCGCCGCAGTCGATACATTCGACCGGATCAATATAGAGATGCTCGACCGGCTCATAGTCCCCCTCGTCCTTTCGAGGATGGATACAATCCACTGGACAAACGTCCACACAAGCAGTGTCTTTGGTGCCAATACACGGCTCGGCAATTATGTAGGCCATACGGATTTACTCCTTCCCTGCGATGTAAGAGAATTAACCTATAAAACTCAATTCAATCAGGTATGAAAAATATTCAACCTCGAGCCACCCTGGTACGTCTTCGCCGACCCTTTTCCCTGCAGGCCTCCGAAGGCTCTTCAGGCCAGGGGTCGACGGGAACAGCCGAACATGCTACCCCAACCTTCTCCTGAAAGCAATACCCTTTTCCGCATACAGCTGCCGGGAAAGAAAAAAGGCGCACTTCCCATTTCAAAGAAGTGCGCCGAACACCCGACGTTGCTTAAAGGAGGTTTCCGAGGAAAAACTATTTTGCCTTCGAGGGCGATTAATTATAACTGATCGGACTGATCTCCTGGCAGCCGACACAGAACCGCGCCCAAGGAATGGCCCTTAGCCGGTTCGATGCGATCGTCTCACCGCAGGATTCGCAGGTCCCGAAGTCGCCCTTTTCCATCCGCACGAGCGCTTCGTCCACCTCACGCAAGGTTTCAAAGCGCAGGTTGACTTTCCAAGTCGCCACGTCCTGTTCGATCGACTGAGCCGCCAACTCAACCGTATCCGGTGACCGGAGAGCGCCGGTCAGCACATCCGGATCGTCGCCTCTTACGGTCATCAACTCAGCTTTCTTCTTCAGCAAAGCATTCCAATGTACTTTCTTTTTGGAATTCTGCGAGGTACCCATAGATATACCCTTATTATTCATAGATGCTTATGATGTCTTACTCCACCCTTACACATGAACTAGATGCAGATGGGCTTGACAAGGTTGCTCTATGATACTCAGATTAGAACTGGAGGGCAAGCCCCAATATCGTATGTCTTTGCAAAAATCATAACGCTAGAATGAAATAACATGTTAGTAATCAACAGATTACAGGAATATTAGGCGCCCTTTTGCCACGCGAGCCACAATCCGAAATACTGGAAAATATCCGACAGGCTCTGGGCGAGTTCTCGGCTCAAAAATCCTCATACCATGAAAATAAATAAGTTGACACCACTTTGCCCGCCGAAGCGCCGAAAGATACCCTAATTCATACCTATGAAACGGAACTTCGCCTAGTGGGGGGAATCCCTCACCGGGTTGCGAATCCCATACAGCTTGATGAAGTCCTGAAAACGATTCTGGTGACGGAAAAGGCAATAAACGCTGTTCTCTCGGCCCACCCGATACTAACTAAGGCGTATATTATCAATGCCTTAATGGAATTGTGCAGGCACGTTACCACATGGGAGAAAGAAGCCGGCGACCACCCCCCAGAGGACCATAGCCAGGCATGCTTCGAGGCTCAGGTGGGGTTCTCCGGCGTTGATTTCGTTCTCGCTGAGACCGGCACTTTGGTTGTCTCAAGCAGGACGGAGGGTTCGCAATTGACATCGCTTGCCCCCCCATTCATGTGGCGTTTTACCGGCCCTCTCAGGTGGTAGCCGGGCTTGAACAGGTGCTGTATGGGCTCCCCGGCAGAAAATCCGGCCCCGATGATCGTATTAAGGGACACTCGGTGGTCTTCATTACCGGCCCCAGCCGAACCGGCGACATCGAGTTGACGCTCACCCTTGGCGTGCATGGGCCGCAACAGGTCCATGCGGTCTTGATCGAAGACATCTTGGATCCTTCTCCCCAGCCCTCTTCTCCGGAGGAAACGTCGTGAACCCGCCGATACGGCTTCGAAACAACTCCGGCGCCCGCCAAACCCGAAAACAACGCACCGTAAGGTTCCTTACCGCAACCGGGATCACCTTTTTTCTGGTCGCCTGTTCCGGACTGGGAGGAAAGAAACAGGACACGAAAAGGGTCTTACGGTCCGCGGCAAGCTGGTTCAGGTCATGGCGATCGGCGGGGAGACCACGGGCTGGGGCATTGAACTCGATGCGCCTCTGGAAATCGAAGGCCAAAAGGTTTCCCTCTTGGAAATTGAAGCCAAACAGATGCAACTGGACGAGTTTGAAAATTCCCAGGTCGAAGCCTGGGGCCGCTTGAAGATGCGGCAGGGAGTGGAACGGAAAATTTGGCCGGTGCTCGAGGTAATGAACCTGAAAGAGCTTCCTTCCGGCCGCACACCTCCAAAGGACCCCCTGCCGGAAGAACCGGAATCCTAATGCATCACAACAGAGCGCCGTCACGCGCTTGACTCTCCGCTCAAAGCGAAGGAGAATTCCCGCCACACATCCGGGTTCCCAAAACTTCCAGCGGCTCACCAGGGAGGACGCCGGCTACCCGCAGCTCTAAGCCGACCTCTCCACCTCGAACCGGATCATGCCCCGCGCGGCCTTTCACGATTATCTCTACCGTCTGATGCGTGCAGGGTTGGGGAAACGCCTGAAGTTCGGCTCGGATCAGATGCAGTCGCCCGAGGTGATCGAAGTCGGCATCGAAAGCATCGAGCCCGCGCCGTTCTTGACCGAAGGCGAGAAGCGCGACATTTTTTATAACAACGCCGCGCGGTTCTTGCGGTTGGAGTAAGAATAGCGACACCCTTCAGGGCGGAATGGAAATTAGAACCCTGCCGGCTTGAAGCTTGCCCTCCATAGCTCAAAGAGCGTCGGAGGGGCGGCCTCTACAAAATGGAATTCGGAGCCACGTCGCGGCGCCCTTTAGCGCGGCACGTACCACCACGCTTATCGATACCCGATCGCCACGGCGATGACTAGCGCCACCGCTCCGATCACCCAAATTTTCACCATAAAGGGCAGAACGAAGCGGAGCCAACGGTCATAAGGAATACGGGCCATGGCCAGAATTCCGATCAGCACGGCGTTGGTGGGTACCAGGATATTCGTGAACCCGTCGCCGAACTGGTAGGCGAGAACGGCCACCTGCCGCGTCACCCCGACCAAGTCGGCCAGCGGGGCCATGAGAGGCATCGTCACAAAGGCCTGCCCACTTCCCGACGGAATGAAAAAATTGCAGAGACTCTGCACGATCATCATTCCCACCGCCGCCCCATGCGGCCCAAAACTCTTAAGAGGCTGTGCAACGCCGTGGATGATCGTATCCACCACGAGACCGTCGTCCAACACAACCCGAATCGTCCGCGCAAAACCGATCAACAACGCCGTGGTGGTCAGCTCCGCCGCGCCTTTACAAAACTCCTTCGCGGTGGTGTCAAAACCCAAACGGCCCACCGCCCCCAGCGCCACCGTCAACCCCACAAACAGCGCCCCCATCTTCACCAGATTCCAACGATATTGCTGTAAGCTGACCACCAGTACGGCCAGGAATACAAACGTGACGAAAATCGAAAGGATATGAGAGCGCGTCAGTTCACTACGCTCTCTCTTTCCCCACGCCGGGTCGGGTTCGATGCCGGCAACCAGGCTTTTGGACGGCTCCTTCTTCACGCGTTGGGCATACTTCCAGACGTGGTGGAATCCCACGCCCAGGCAGAAAACGGTCACCACCAAGCGAAAGAGCTTTCCCGAGGCAGGCACAAGCCCGGCAATATCCTGCGCGATCAGCACCGTAAACGGGTTCATCAGCGCTGCGCCGTAGCCGACGGCATACCCGACGCAGAGAATGCCGACGGCCGTCATCGCATCGAACCCCAAACCAATCGCCAGCGCCAAAAGCAACGGGACAAAGGGAAGGTACTCTTCGGCCATACCGATGGTGCTCGACCCCAGGGCAAACACCAACATTCCTCCGCCCACAAGAAACGCCGGACGGCGTCCCATCTTATCGAGAAGAAACCCGATCAAGGTATCCGCCGCGCCCGTCGCCCGGAAAACTCCGAACGCGCCGCCGATGAGGAACACGAAAAATATGATCCCTTGCGCAGCTTCGAAGCCCTTGGGAATGGACGTGAATACGGCCCAAGGAGCGGGCTTTTCGCCTCCCTCCACCCGGTGATAGCTCCCGGCAACCACCATGGGGCGCCCGTCGTGCTCAATTCGCTCGAACTTCCCTGGCGGCAAAACATAGGTCAAGATCAACGCTGCAACGATCATCCCGAAAAGCAGTACGAGCGTGTGAGGAACCTTCCAGCTCCGCCTGGCCATGCCGAATCTCCTTCCTTTTCCCTTCGTCTCAACTCGCCGGAGCATAGCTTAGGTAACAGCCATGCGCAACCGTGCACCCCCTCCCTTAACTTTTTCTCTCAACCGGAACAGAATCCGTTCATCATTGGTCCATAGATCAGGGAAATTTCTGAAAGAGGAAAAAACGAGGAAAATTTGTTCCCATTCCTACTCGCACTTTTGTTAACTGCAATGACCGGTTGCGCACCAAAGGCAGAGGTAGAAGCTAATACGGAAGCGGAAAAGGAAGCCATCCGCGGAGTGGTGGATGACGTTGTGGCGGCTGTCAACCGTGGGAAAGCCCCCGAGTTGGCCGTTCTGTTCACTGAAGACGCAATGCGGATGCCGCCGAACGGGCCGTCATCGACCGACAGAAAAGCTGTCGAGACACAGTATCAGGCATTGTTCGACCGGAGCACGGTCAAAGTGATTCTGGAACCGAAGGAGATTGAAGTGGCAGGCGATTGGGCCTATATGTGAGGCACTTACGACATCCTGGCAACTCCGAAAGACGGCGGTGACGCAATGAAAGACGTAGGAAAATTCCTCGACATCCTTCGCAAGCAACCCGACGGGACCTGGCAGTACCACCGTCACATCTGGAACGCCGACGCCCCGCCCACAACCGTCGCTAAGGAGTAAGCCCTATAGCAAATCAGCCACCACTTCGCACGGCGGCGACATTCACATGGAGGAGGATTTTACCCATGAGCTCATTCAAAAACCTGGGGGGCGTCGGAACGCTGCTGGTTCTGGCCGTGGCCGCAAGTGAAGTGCTGATTATGATCAGCCCCTTCGCGGGCTTCTTCCTGAACCACTCGGTGGTTACTACGTCCGCCTTCCTCGAATGGCAACGAGTCATCGGGCGCATGGTGTTCGCCCTCGGCCTGTGGGGATTCATCATCTCCGCCTTCCAGGTTTACGGAAAGAAATTGATTGGGGGGGCGTGGCCAAGGGGCTGCTCTACCGTACCTCACGCCATCCGCAATATCTCGCGCTGGGCGTCGCCGGGTTGGGATTGCTCACCATCTGGCCGCGTTTCCTGCTGCTGGGAATCTGGGTGACCATGCTGTTTCTCTACGCGGGCCTCGCGCGCTTCGAGGAGTGGCGCATGGAGGATCGGTACGGCGAAGAGTATCGGCAGTATGCCGCCGGGAAAGGCGCGTTTCTTCCCGGCAGTCCGATACGATAATTGTTTGAGGCCACCTTGGGACGTTTCCATTCCCGAGCTGCAGGATGGATTGCCGCCTACGTACTCTGCCTGGCCTTTGCCTTCTCTTTCGCCCACCTTCTTCGAGGATATACTCAAGCGCACACGCCCATTCTTGCGCGCCCCGAGCAGAATGCCACGGTCATCAGCGCCTGGCCGCAACCACACCAATGGACGGCTCGGATTTTCCAGGCGGCGGTTTCCGATCGGCAGGTGCGCCGCCACCTCCAAGGGCGCGGCAAACATCCCGTGGTCGCCACCATTCTCCCGGCTCGCTACCGGATGACGGGGATGTACTACAAGATGCCCAAAGAGCAGGCCCCCCCGCAACGGGACGCAGCGACCAGAAGAATTGCCAGGATCGTCGTAAGGTTTCTGGTGCCCTGGAGTCGGCCGAAAGATTTTATGGGAGTTGATCCGGACACAACGAAGGACGCCGTGCAGGTGGTCTTCTCGCGCGCCGAAAAACCTTACAAGGAAGACCTACCGCTCGAAGAGGCGCTCGATGCGAGCGTTCGCCTGACGCCGCTGGTGGTGGCGCACGTCGAGCCGGAGGACGGGAAGCTTGCTCGCGTCGAGGTGCCGCTCCCGCAGAACAATTGGGGGGCCAAGGTGGTCATGCCGTTGATGTAGACGGGCGGCGCAGCTATCTTTATCCCACCCTTCCCTTCCCTCTATGCCCTACGGCTTCGGAGGACGAGCCGGAAAGGATGGGGCACCCACAACCCCTCTACTTTGACTTTGCCATGAGCTTTTCGATTTCATCCGGCTTGCGCGGCAGGCGACGGGTGAGCAGTTCGTGGCCGTCCTCGGTAATCAGCACCACGTCTTCAAGGCGCACGCCCAGGCTCTCCTCGGGAATGTAGACGCCGGGCTCGATGGTGATCACCATGCCGGGCGCGAGCACCGAACCGCTCGTCGCCGGGTCATGCACCGAGAGGCCGACGTGGTGTCCGAGGCCATGAATGAAGTACTCGCCCAACGGCTTCCCCGTTCGCCGCTTCCCTTCCCGATTCAAATAGTCGAGCGCGATTTGATAGAGACTGTCCGGCCCTTGGCGGCCCAGCCTCATTCCGGGGCGCGCCTTTTCGAGCGCAGCGTTCTGCGCGCCGAGAACGAGGTCATAGATCTCCTTTTGCCGCTTGGTAAAGCGTCCGTTGACGGGAACGGTACGGGTGATGTCGCTGGCGTATCCCGAGTACTCGCCGGCCACGTCCATCACCACCAAGTCGCCGTCTTCCATCCGTTTGCGGTTCTGTTCGTAGTGCAACACGGTGGAATTGAATCCGGAGCCGATGATGGGCGGGAAAGCGGGCCGCTCGCAGCCGCGCCGCTCGAATTCGTATTTCATCAACGCGGCGATCTCATATTCATAGACGCCCGGCCGCACGGCCTCGATCGCCGCAAAGTGGGCTTCGATGGAGGCGTCAGTGGCCGTGCGGATCAATTCGATCTCTCCGGGCGATTTCACCATCCGTAGCTCGGTGATTCTTGAAGTGACGTCCGCGATTGCCGCCAGCGGGGCCAACCGTTCAATCCGTTTCACCGCGCTCCTTGCGCTCTGGTCGCCGTGTCCGCCCGGCCGCAGCGTATAGATTTTGTTCCATCTTTTGAGCGTCACGACCAATTCAGTCTGGAGACTGCCGGAAGTCATTACCTCTCGGAAACCGGTTCGCTCCCTCACATCCGCGTCGCCGGGTCCCAGCTTCTTTCCGGTCCATCGTTCCCGATTCTTGCTGCGCGGAGGGAGAAAAAGAATTTCTCGCCCCTTCCCTCCGTTGGGATCGCCGGGAGGAAGCAGAAGCAAGGCCGCATTCGGCTCCCCCCATCCCGTTAAATAGTAAAATTCGTTGCTCTGCCGAAACGGAAGGTATTCAAGCTCTGCAAATACTTCATTCCCGAAAAGCAAGACGACGCCGTCCGGGACCGACTTCATCAGTTGAGCGCGGCGTTGGCGGTATAGGTGGAGCGGCTCGGGTTCGAGGCCCGCCAGCCGCATCCCTCCGGCCGCGCAAACAGCCAGAAGAAGCAGCAGAGAGAATCGTCCCCGCAAACGGAACAAAGAAAGAAATCTCATTTTTCGGAATTCTCCTCTGGACGATGGGAAAACTTTCTTCAAAGTCCATTGAGAGCTCTACGCGCGCTCCAACACTCCTTGCACAACCGCCAGCCTGCCCTCCTCCAAACTGCGTAACACATTTCCCAACGCCGGCTTTGCCTGCTTTCCTAAAAGAATCTGCAGGCCGAGGTTCGGCTGCGGCGCCCCGGAAGCCGTTTGCGCCATCCGGCGCCGGAACCACTCCCGGCATCTCTCGGTTACGTCTTCCCATATTTTTTCCCGAAAACCCGATTCTTGAAGAAGCGCGCGAATCTTCTCCGGGGTCCGGAGAAAGCTGATCTCCGGCGTGCCGGCCCAGGGCACCGGGATGTGGACCGGCTCTCCGTTTCCCTCAAAGATGTCGTAGAAAACCAACTTTCCCTGTGGCCGCAGAACGCGGTGCATCTCCGCGTAGAGTCTCTCCTTTTCGGCGATATTCATCGTGGCATGCTGCGTCCAAACGCAGTCAAAGGATTCGTCCTCAAAAGGAAGCTCCAGAGCATTGCCTTGCCGGAAGGTGACTTGACCGTTCAAACCCACACGGTCCGTCAACATTTGTGCGACACGGCAGTATTCCTCCGTCAGATCCACTCCTTGAACTCGGCAGCCGAAATTCGCGGCCAAGGTACGAGCCGGCCCGCCGATGCCGCTCCCGACATCAAGAACCTCATCTCCCGTTTCGAGTCCGGCTTTTTGGGCAAGAAGCTCGGTGGCCTCTCTTCCCGCGATATGGAATTCATCCACGGCAGACAGATCATCCACCGTCAAACTTGCCGGGTCCTTCCCATCCGCCTTCAGAGCCGCCAGGATCGCATCGCTGAGATTGGGTTGCGCATAGTGCTCACTGACGGCTTCCCTGCCCGCTTGTTTCGTCATCAGATTCCCCTTGCCGATTTTCCCGCTCCATCCACCCAAGCGGCCTCCTCCCAACGGTGGGGGCGATCCGTTTGCACAGAGAGCACCACTCCGCCAAAAAATCCACCATCACCGGTTCCGCACTTCCGATCACTTCCGATCACTTCCGATCACTTCCGATCACTTCCGAGTAAAATTTATCATCACCCAACGTCAAGTATTCCTTATCCGTACTCATCTACTATATTATTTCCCTTCCCATTATCGTCATCCATTGGATGCAGATCTCTCGTTTTGGTAACAAAGACCCCCTTCGCAGGATCATTCCAATTATTTCATTCACTTTAAGATCAAGCCGACAAGAGTCAGGCAAGAACCAGACCCGGATGGTAGACCGCGCCGCCGACATGTTTGGCGACGGCGATCAACTGCCGTTCCGGGTTGAAGACCTTCAGCAAGGGCGCCGCCAGCGGGCTCCGCAAGGAGGCTTCCCTTTCTCTTGCCTCGCCGTCCTTCGCCCCGCCCTCCCTCAGACGGTACAAGCTGGGCACCCGCGCCAACTCAAAGCTGTGGCCGTGACGGATATTCTTCTCTTCCCGACCCCGGACAACCAACTCCGGGAACCCCGGCAGCAACGTGCCCACCCGTACCATTACCTCCGGAACTCTCTCGTCGCGAACGGCCCGGTCAAATTGATCGAGCGTGACAGAATTTTCCAGCTTGAATTCAGCCACTCCCACCCGGCGCAAACCTGCCAGATGTGAGGGCAGCCCGATTCGTTGCCCCATGTCGTTGGCAAGCGCCCGAACGTAAGTACCCCCCGAACACTCGACCGCAAAGCGAACCTGGGAACTTTCGACTCCCAGCAGCTCCAAGGCGTAAATTTCCACTTCGACCGGGTCCAACTTTACCGGCTTGCTCTTCCGCGCCAACTCATAGGCGCGCACGCCACCCACCCACTTGGCCGAGTACGCCGGCGGAATCTGAGAAATCCGGCCCGTGAATTCGGCAAAAACCTTTTCCAGGATCTTCGAATCCAATGCCGGTTCCCGTTCCTCCGAGGTGGCCGCCCCGGTGGCGTCAAACGTTTGGGTGGAATGGCGAAAACTGAATGTCCCCTCATACGCTTTGCGGGATTTCAAATAAAACTGCGCAAAGCGCGTGGCCTTGCCGATCGAAAGCGGCAGCACGCCGGTGGCGAATGGGTCGAGCGTGCCGAAATGGCCCACCTGACGAATCTTGAGCAGACGCCGCACGACGGCCACGACGTCGTGTGACGTTATGCCGGGCGGCTTATCGACGATCAATACACCTGCGATTTCGCTCAAAGCGCCACCTGAGAAAAGCAGCCTCTGCTTGCTATCTTTCTTAAAACTGAAAGCAGGCTGAAAACTGAAAGCAGGGAATCACCGGGAATCCGACTTGATCTGATCCATAAGCCGGTCGATTCTTGCCGAAATCTCCCCCGAACGGTCCAACACGAAGCGAATCTCCGGCAAGATGCGCAGCCGAAGGCGCTGACACACCTCGCGACGAATGAAACCGACGGCCGAATTCAAACCCTTCAACGTCTCCTTCTGTTGCTCGTCGGAACCGAGTGCGCTGAAAAAAACCTTCGCGTGTTGCCGATCCTTGCTGAGCCGGACGGCGGTGACGGTGGTAAACCCGATGCGGGGATCCTTCAGGTCGCGCGCGATGATCTCGGCGATTTCGGCTCGAATCAAATCCGCCAGTCTTTCAGATCGTTGGGCAGATCGCTGTTCGGCCGACCGTTGCCGGGCCGAACGGGGTCCGCTTCGCATGTCTCTCATATCGAAAACCGATCCTCAATATAATCGATGGAATGATCCTCAAGTTCTCGGCCCAAAATCTTTTCCGACTCGCGAAGAACGCTTTCCAGCACCTGCTCCAGGTTCCGCCGGCTGCTGGAGATCGAGACCACGCCCAGCGTCGCCCGCTGCCAGGTCTCCTGGTGATCCAACTCCGCTACCGCCAAGTTGAACCGGCTCCACAGGCGGTCGCGGAGCTTCCGCAAAACGGCCCGCTTCTCTTTCAGGGAATGGGCGTAAGGAATCCGAATCTCAAGGGTCATCACCCCGACCGGCATGTTGCGCTCCGGCGGCCTCCCGAGGAGGGGGGCCCTGTGGCGGGAGAAATCAAACCACGGCAGGCTCTTTGACCTTATCCACGGCGAACGGTTCCAGCACGTCACCGATCTTCACATCGCTGAAATTTTCAAGAATGATGCCGCACTCCAAGCCCGACTTCACCTCTTCCACGTCGTCCTTGAACCTTCGCAGCGACTGCACACGGCCCTGATAAACGACCACATTGTCACGCAGCAGGCGGACCTGAACGTTGCGGGTGATCTTTCCATCGGAAATAAAAGAACCGGCAATATTCCCCACCTTGCGGATGCGGAACGTCTCGCGGACCTCGGCTCGGCCCAGCACCACCTCGCGCATGACCACAGCCAGCAATCCCGCCATGGCTTTCTTAACCTCTTCGGTCAGCTCGTAAATGACCGTATGGAGACGGATGTCCACCTTTTCCAATTCCGCCAAGGCCGTCGCTTTCCGCTCAGGTCGCACGCCGAAGCCCACCACGACGGCGTTCGAGGCCGAAGCCAAAAGCACGTCTGACTCCGTAATGGCCCCCACGGCCGAATGGATGATCTTGACCTTGACCTTCTCCGTCCCGCACTTGTTCAACGCCTCCAGAAGAACTTCCACCGAGCCCTGAACATCCGCCTTCAGAATCACCGGCAGTTCTTTCATATCGCCGGCTTCCATTTGGTCATGCAGTTGTTCCAGGCTCAGGCGCGAGCTCTTCGCCATACTCGCCTCCCGCTCGCGGCTCTGGCGATAGAGCGCAATCTGCTTCGCCTTCGACGTATCCTCGATCACCTGGAAAGAATCCCCCGCCTGCGGCACAGATTCGATGCCCAGCACCTCGACCGGCGTCGAAGGCAAAGCGACGCCCACATCCTTTCCGTGTTCGTCGAACATGGCCCGCACCTTGCCATAGACCGACCCGGCGAGGAAAGAATCTCCGGTGCGAAGGGTCCCATTCTGCACCAGCACGGTGGCCACCGGACCCCGTCCGCGGTCAAGCCGGGCTTCGAGCACCGTTCCCCCGGCCGCACGGTCCGGATTTGCCTTGACCTCCTGCATGTCTGTAACGAGAAGGACCATTTCAAGCAGCGTATCCAGATTCTTCTTCTCTTTCGCCGAGACATCGACCATCACAGTCTCGCCGCCCCAATCTTCCGGCATCAGCCCGCGGTCGGCCAATTGCTTCCTCACGCGGTCCGGGAGGGCATCCGGTTTGTCGACCTTGTTGACGGCCACCAACAACGGAACCTTCGCCGCCTGGGCGTGGGAGATGGCCTCGAGAGTCTGCGGCATCACGCCGTCATCGGCCGCGACGACGAGAATCACGACGTCGGTCACCTTCGTCCCGCGGGCGCGCATCTGGGTAAAGGCTTCGTGGCCCGGCGTGTCCAGAAATACCACCGGACGGCCCTTTACTTCGACCCGGTAAGCGCCGATGTGCTGCGTAATGCCGCCGGCCTCCCGATCGGCCACGTTGGTTTTGCGGATGGCGTCGAGCAGAGAAGTCTTGCCGTGATCGACATGCCCCATCACGGTCACCACCGGAGCGCGCGGCTTCAGGTTCTCCGGCTTTTCAGCAACCAGAACCTCCTGCCGGACTTCCTCTTCGTAGGAGACCACTTCGGCTTCCGCACCCAGAGAGCGGGAAATCTCCTTGGCTAATTCACTCTCCAGCGCCTGGTTGATCGTAGCCATCACGCCGCGCGCAACCAGCCTCTTGATGACATCGCGCACGCGCACGCCCAACTTCTCGGAAAGCTCTTTGACGTTGATGCCTTCGGCAATCGTAATATTTCGGTTAATCGGAATGATTTCCGGCTCGGCCGGTTTGGGCGGCGGCGGCGGGCGGCGTGGCCGTCCCCTAGGTCCCATCGGACGCCTTCCGGCCGGCGCCAGCCCCGGACGAATCCTTGCACCGGCCGCTCGGGCCGAGGTCGGATGCACCGGGTGCGGCTCACCCGGTCGGCGCACCATTCCCGGCCGCGGGCGTCCCGGCGCACGGCCGGCGGTGATTTGATAAAGGGGTTTCGCCGCATCGACGCGTTGGGAAGTCTTGGCCGCCTTCGCCGTCGCTTGGGCCACAGGGGCAGCGCCCCTCTTTGCAGTTGCGGCACCCTGCTTCATCGTTGCGGCTACGGCAGGGCGAACTCCCGTTTTGGCCGCGCCGGGGGGAACTGCGGTAGCGGCGCCAGGCCTTGTCGCTCGGCCGGCAACAGAAGGCGCAAGGCGGGATGCCGGAGCGCCGGTCGCAACGGGCCGGGCCGGGGAAGCCACTTTTTTCCGCATCTCGGCCTTGATGTCTTCCAGCGAGCGCCGCAGCGGAGGAAATTCCGGACTGCTCACCGGACGAGGTGCCGTTATTTTGGCAGCTACCTTGGCCGTCGGTTTTGCGGCGGACTTTCCGGTCGAAAGAGAAGTCGGCTTCGCGGACAGTTTGGCCGCCTTCGCGCTGGGTTTGGGCTTTGCGGTCGCCTCGGCCTGCTGCTTTACGAGAGCCAGGAAGTGCTTCCGGACCTTATCGGCAATTTCGTCTTCCAGGCTGCTCGAGTGCGACTTCTTTCCCGTGTATCCGACCTCCGACAGGTACTCAAGGATCAGCTTGCTTTTAACCTCAAGCTCACGCGCCAAATCGTTGATACGAATCTTTCCCATAGACCGTCCTTGTCAACCTCTTCCTCAACTCAACAAAATGAACTTACTCCTCCGGCTTACTCTTCGATTCTTCCATTTCGGAAGGCTGCGGGGCCGAATCCGAAGCTTCCTCGACCGCCTCCGCTTCGCCTTCCTCGGGCTCAGAAGATTCCTCCTCCCCCGCCACCTCCGGCGGTACATTCTCGAAGAAATTGGCCACAGCCTGGCGAATCTTCTCTACGGTCTTCTCGCCGATACCGGGAATGGCGGTAAGCTCTACCGGAGTGGTTTGAGCTAATTCTTCCAGGGTGGAAATGTTGTGCTCGAAGAGCTTCTTCATCGTCATTTTGCCGATATCCTCCAGCACATCAATCGAGGTGCCGGAGCGGGTCAGCGCGGCCATCTGAAGCTCGACCTCCTGCCGCTTTTCTTCTTCGCTCTTGATGTCCACGTGCCAGCCGAGAAGCTTCGCCGCCAGTCGGACGTTCTGGCCCTTACGGCCGATGGCAAGCGAAAGTTGCGTATCGTCGACGACGATCTCCAATCGGCGCTCATCAATATCGGACACCGAAACGTGATTGACCTTCGCCGGGCTGATGGCGTTATTCGCAAACTGCAGCGGGTCTTCGTCGTATTGAATAATGTCGATCTTCTCGCCGCGCAGTTCACGGATAATCGACTGCACGCGCGAACCCTTCATGCCGACGCAAGCGCCGACGCAGTCCACGTCGTTCGCGCGAGAGAAGACGGCGATCTTGGATCGCTCCCCGGCCTCGCGCGCGATGGTGCGAATCACCACCGTTCCGTCGTAAATCTCCGGAATCTCCATTTCAAAGAGCCGCTGGACCAATAAAGAGTCGGCCCGCGAGACGATCACCTGAGGTCCACGCGTCGCCCGGCTCACATCCACGATGACAGCGCGGACCCGGTCTCCCACTTGATAGCTTTCCAAACGCGACTGCTCGCGCCTCGGCAACCGGCCTTCGGTCCGGTCCAAATCCACGATCACGTCCGGGCCTTCCGTCCGCTTGACCATGCAGTGAACCAACTCGCCGATGCGCTGGGTGTATTCGGCATAGACCGATTCCCGTTCGGCCTCGCGCACTTTCTGGAAAATCACCTGCTTGGCCGCCTGCGCCGCAATCCGTCCCAGCACATCCGTCGGAAGCAGAATCCGAATCTCATCCTCCAGGGCGGCGTCGGGTTTGTATTCCCGCGCCTCTCCCAGAGAAATTTCCTTGGTGGGATCGTCGACGGTCTCCACCGCCTTCTTGACGGCGTACACCTCGACGGTACCGGTGCCCTTATTGAGGACCGAGAGAAGTTCATCCTGCGACTTGTAATGCTTCCGCGCCACCGCCAGGATGGCGTCCTCCACGGCACTGACGATGACTTCCGGGTCAATGCCCTTTTCCCGGCTCAGCAAGTCAATCGTTTGATAAAGCGTGCTCATTCCCACAGTAGTAACTCCCAAACCCTAACCGGACCGCAAGATCCTCAGGGCTTCAGTGGCTTTCCGTCAAACTTGCTTTGACGAAACTTCGATTCAAACTCAACCACGAGCTTCGCTTTGGCGATGCTCGTATGCTCCAGATCGAAAACTTTTTTGTTCTTATCCGTAGTCTCCAGCCGAACGCGACCGCCCTCAACGCTCAGCAGTCGCCCCTCAAAGTTTCTCTGCCCGTCGAGCGGCTCACGCAGTACGATCTTCGCCCGGCGGCCCGTATATCGTTGATAATCTTCGAGTTTCTTGAGCGGCCGGTCCAATCCCGGCGAAGAGACCTCAAGCGTGTAGCGGCCCGGCAACGAGCCCTCCACCTCGAGAATCGCGCCCACCTGTTCGCTGACCAAGCGGCAGTCGCCGTGGTTGACCCCCTCAGGCTTGTCGATGAAGATTCGCAGCAGATAATTCGACACGGAGCCCTCCAGCTCCACTTCGACCAGCTCCAGGCCTTCCGACGAGACCACCCTCCGGGCAATTTCTTCGATCTTCGCTAGGTCAGCATCAATCTTCATTATCCAACAAAAAAGTGGGCCTATGCCCACTGTTACTGCTCACCGAACAAGTATAAACCTGCTCTTGAAAGATTACAACCCCGCAAGGTTTTTTGCCCCTCCCCGGCTCCCAAAAGTTGCTAGAGCCGCCTCGGCCGTCACGCCTGTTAGGATCACTCTTGGTAGCGCTGTCGCGCTTGAAACCCCATCCCGCACAGGATAAAATCTCTGCGCACCCTTCGAAGCAAGCGAACCCACCGGGGGGGGAGGGTCACCGACCTGAGGTACCAGGTAACATGCCGATTCCAAAGAAATTATTGCTTACTTGGCTGGGCCATTCGACGTTCAAATTGACAACCCCGGAAGGGAAAATCGTCCTCATTGACCCCTGGGTCGACGGCAACCCCGCCTGCCCGGCCGGGGCCAAAAACTTCGACCGGCTCGACTTGATTCTGATCACCCACGGGCACTCCGACCATATGGGAGATGCCCTGGCCCTGGCTAAAAAGTATCAACCTCACATCATCTCCATCTTTGAAATCGGCCTCTGGCTTGAAGGAAAAGGCGTCGGGAACCTTCACCCCATGGGCAAGGGGGGCACGCAGACCCTCGAAGGCATCACCGTGACGATGACCCAGGCCCACCACAGTTCCAGCATCCTGGACGAGGGCAAGATGGTCTATGCCGGGGAACCCGCCGGCTATGTAATTCAATTTTCCACCGGCTACCGGATGTATCACGCCGGGGACACCGCCTTGTTCGGTGATATGAAACTGATCGGCGAACTCTATCGACCGAAGCTCGCCCTGCTTCCTATCGGCGACCTGTTCACCATGGGCCCGCAGGAGGCCGCGCACGCCGCCAGACTCCTCCGCGTCCGTGAGGTGGTCCCCATGCACTTCGGCACCTTTCCTCTACTGACCGGAACCGTCGAGGCATTTAAGCAGGAAGTCCGAAGAGTCGCGAAAGCGAAGGTCATCGAACTGAAACCGGGCAAGCCCCAAAGTTAGAGAGCCGCTCTTGTGCAAAACCGGAAACCGATCCTCGACCCCGCCGTCGAAAAGTATGTGAATGCTCTGGTTCCCGAGCGGGACGAAGTGCTTTCCGAAATGGAAGCCTATGCCGCGACCCATAAAATTCCCATCATCGGTCCCGCCTGCGGAAGGTTGCTGTATCAGTTGGCGCGGATTCAGGGTACGCGACGGGTTTTTGAGATGGGCTCGGCTATCGGCTATTCCACCCTCTGGCTGGCTCGCGCCGTGGGCGAGGCAGGCGTTGTCATTTACACCGACGGGAATCCGAAAAACGCTCGGCGAGCGGCAGAATATTTCAAGAAGGCGGGAGTGGAGAAGCGAATTCAAATTCGTGTCGGCGATGCGCTGACCTCACTCGACGAGGAAAAGGGAACCTTCGACCTTATCTTTAATGATGTGGATAAGGAACAATACCCCGACGTTCTTCCCAAGGCTTTACACCGGCTGCGGCCCGGCGGGCTGTTCATCACCGACAACGTCCTCTGGCACGGCCAAGCCGCCCGCAAGGCCCGGAGCGATGATCAGGCAACTCTCGGCATACAACGGTTTAACGAGTTGATCTGCCGCAGCCCGGAACTGTTTACCACGATCATCCCACTGCGCGACGGGTTTGCAATTTGCCGAAAAATAGAGTAATTCTCAACGATGATTCGGACCCGTTCTCGAACACTCGTTGACTCAACTCTCTGAAGGCAAAGTAAATGCTGAACTTCTTGGCTCGATGTAAGGATCACACGCTCGTCGCGCTTCGTGTCATGACAGGTTTTATGTTCTGTCTGCACGGCGCGCAGAAATTGTTCGGCGCTTTCGGCGGCTTTAGGGGACAGGAAGGCGCTACAGCACCTCTGTTTTCCATGATGGGATTCTCCGGTGTGTTGGAATTCTTCGGCGGGTTGGCGATCCTGTTCGGCCTGTTCACGCAGCCGGTGGCCTTCGTTCTTTCCGGCCAGATGGCTGTGGCCTACTTTATGGCTCACTTCTCAAGGTCGTTCTGGCCCATCGAGAATCAAGGTGAGGTCGCCGTACTCTACTGTTTCGTCTTTCTTTTTCTGGCAACTTCCGGCGGCGGCAAGTGGAGCCTTGATCACCTGATCCGAAAAAAATGAAAAGAGTCCTGATCCGAGCCGGCCTTACCCTTCCGCCTCCAAGAATCGCTCAGCCTCGATGGCGGCCATGCAACCGGACCCGGCCGCCGTAATGGCTTGTCGGTAGACGTGGTCCTGCACGTCGCCGGCGGCGTAGACGCCCGGGATGCTGGTCTTGGAGCCGTCACGAGTCACAAGGTAGCCATTGGCGTCCATCTCCAACTGACCCTTAAAAACTCCGGTATTCGGCTGATGGCCGATGCCGATAAACAAACCGTCACACGGGAAATCGGAAATCTTCTCCGTCTTGACGTTCTTCAACTTGAGGCCGGTCACTTCCCCTTTTGCCGGGTCCAGTACGTCGTCCACCACCGAATTCCAAACGAACTTGATTTTTTCGTTCTTCCGGGCACGGTCCTGGAGAATCTTCGAGGCGCGTAGCTTGTCGCGCCGGTGAATCACGCTCACCTGGGTCGCATAGCGAGTCAGGAAGAGGGCCTCTTCCATGGCCGTATCGCCGCCGCCGACCACCGCCACCGGCTTGCCGCGGTAAAAAAAGCCGTCGCAGGTGGCGCAGGTCGATACCCCGTGTCCGATCAGTTTGCGTTCCGACTCCAGGCCCAACAGCACGGCCGATGCTCCCGAGGCAACAATAAAGGTCCGGGTTTCGATCTTCTCCGTGCCGACCTCGATCGTAACGGGGCGGCGGGAAAGGTCCACCTTCGCGATGTCACCCTCCAGAAACTCTGCCCCGAATCTTTCGGCCTGTTTCTTCATCCGGTCTACTAAATCCGGTCCCTGGACCCCTTCGGGAAAGCCCGGGTAGTTTTCGACCGCCGTGGTGAGCGACAACTGGCCCCCGGCCTCGACGCCCCGGATCAACAGCGGCTTCAGATTAGCCCTGGCCGCGTAAATCGCTGCCGTCAAACCCGCACAGCCGGACCCCATAATGACTACGTCTTGCATGATACCTCATCGGGAAATGTCTAGAGCATTCGACGATCACGTTAGCATAACGGCCCGGAACGGGCAACGATCCTGCAATGAGTCGCCGCAGAGAATCAGTGTACCGGAGCGCAGCACGCGCCGCGCGGAATCGGCGCGCCGTGCGGGCAGGTGAGCGGGTGCAGGAGGAAGGTGCAGAGTTTTTCGGTCACCTCAGGGCTGAGCGTATGTTCAATCTTACAGGCGTTCGCGTCGAGCAGTTCTTCGGCCAGACCGAAGGTATCAAAGAAGAGCCGCTCGGCCAACCGATGGCGGCGGATCATCTCCGAGGCGCGGCGATTCCCCTTTTCGGTTAATGAAAGTGCCGAGTTGTGCCACGAAATCCAGCCACCCTCGGTCATTCGCATCATCGTGGCCCGATCGTCCCTCAGTTCCGGAAGGCGGGATATCGCCAAGTCCTCTCCGCCGATCTCCTCCCGCACAATCCAGAGCCGCCGCAGCAGGTTGTCAAAGTGCTCTTCTTCGAGAAGCGGGAAGAACGAGACTTCGACCAGCCGCCCGTGGTGCAGCTCGACGCGGCGGTCGGCGAGGCGGCCCACCTCCGGGTCATGTGTCACCATCAGGATGGTGTGCCCCTCGCGGTGCAGCCGGGAAAAGAGGCTCAGGATGATGGTTTCATTCATTTCATCCAAGTTCCCCGTCGGCTCGTCGGCCAGAATTAATTTCGGTTGATTGATCAGTGCCCGCGCCACGCAGACCCGCTGCTGTTCGCCGCCGGAGAGCTGCGAAGGAAAAAAGTCCAGCCGGTCTTGAAGCCCCACCTGTTTCAGCGCCTCGACGGCCTCCGGCTCGTCGGCCATGCTGTGAAAGTACTGCGCCAGCATGACGTTCTCCGTCGCCGTCAGGTAGGGCACCAGATGGAACTGCTGAAAGACGAATCCCACCTTTTCGGCTCGGTACCGGTTCAGTTCCTGCGCTCCCAAACCGACAACGCTCTCGCCGTCGACCCGAACACCTCCCTCCGTGGGACGGTCCAGGCCACCCAGGATGTTCAGCAGCGTCGTCTTGCCGGAACCTGAAGGCCCCATAACGGCAACCCATTCGCCGTCGGCAACATCCAGCGTGACCTCGTCCAACGCCCGGACCGAATCGCCGTAACTTCGTACCAATTTTCTCAGTTCCACAAACGCCATTATTCCCCTTTCAACACCATGGCCGGCTGGATGCGGTGGACCTGGACCACACGGATGGGAGCCCAGGCCGCAAGCAAGGCGACTCCCAAGGTCCCCAGCAGCACCCACGGCAACGAGGGCCAATGGACATCCAGCGGTACGCCGAAGAGTCGCAATCCTAAAAGTTTCGCCAACCCCGCGCCGGCCGCGAAGCCGACTCCTCCACCAGCCACAGCCAACAGGCCGACTTCCATAAGAAAGAGGCCCGTCAGCAACCCGTCGCTCGCTCCCAGGGCTTTCATCAAACCGACCTCGCGTCTACGCTCCAACAGGATCGCCGTAATCGTCGCCAGAAGACAGAGCCCCGTCAACGCCAGAATAATTAACGTGAGGCTCAATAGAAACCAGCGCACCGTTCCCAGCACACGGCCCTCCGAAAAGATAATCTCCCGGACCCGACGAACCTCAACGGACGGCAGCGCGGCGGCAATCTGCTCGGCGGCGGCCTCGACTTCTTCCGCCTTCCCCGCAATCCGCAGTTCCACCAGAGAAAATTTTCCCTCCCAACCCAAAGCTTGCTGCAGGTGGGCCACCGGCACAAAGACTTGATTATCCTCCGCGCCGCCGGTGGTAACAATCCGATTCACGCGGAACAAGATGGCCTGCCGCTCGGACAGGTCTCCCAACTCCAGCAGAAGCGCGTCGCCGGTCTCCAAGGCGAGCTTTTCGGCTACTTCAGCGCCGATCACCCAACCTTCTTCATCCGTTTCGGCTTTCGCCGAATGCCCCGGGGAGTCTTCCACTTGCCATCCCGGATAGAGACCGCGTAAGGAGGCGAAGTCCGTCCCCACCACAACAACTCTTTCACCCGTGCACACCGGGGATTTCTCCCCCTCCAACGACTGAATCCTCGCTATCGTGTGAAGTACGGGTACGATGCTCGCCTCCCATTCTTCCTTCATCCGGCGGCGGAGCTTCCTTACATCCGACTCCCATACCAAACCCGAGGTGCTTCCCCGCCCCGGTGGCGGAATTCGGTCACCCTCTTCGCTTTTCGCCGACAAGATCAGGTTCGGGCCGAAGGCGCGGAACTCGCGCGTCATCTTCACCTGAGCGTCCCCGTAAAGGTTCAACAACAGAGAGGCAACCGTGGCGGCCATGGCCAAGGAAAAAAGCGTCAGCAAGACCTGCGGCCGCTTCAAGCGGAGCGAACGAACCAGCATCCGCCAAAGGAGACGCTGCGGGCGCTGTGACTTTCTATGTTCTCTGGGGCTATGCTCCCTTTTCATTATGCTCCTTGGGGATCATGGAGAATCTCCGTCGGTAAAAATCGCCGCGCCCACCACAAGGGCCAAGCATGTCCGACAAGCGAAATGGCCACGGCCACCGTCAACATGCCGGGAAGAAGGATCCACTGAACGGGCATCGAAGAGCCAAAGATGGCCCGTCCTAAAAAAGCCACCAGCAGCGCGCCGGCAAAGAAGCCCAAGAGGCCCGCGCCGAGCCCGGAGAGCATCGCCTGCAAGAGAAAAATCTTCGCTACGTGGATTTGCCCCGCCCCCACGGCCTTCATCAGCCCGATTTCCGGCCGCCGCTCGAGCAGCGTGGCCAGCGCGGTCGAGGTGACGGCAAGGATCGCCGTCACCAGCGCCGCCACGGCCAAGACCCACAGCAGCGCGTCCACCTGCCCCATGATGCGCCCTTCGGTCTCCGTGATGCGATAGACGGGCCGCGCCTTCACGCCCGGTAGCACCTCTTCAATCTGGTAGGCAATCGAACTGACGTAAGGCGTGCAGTACCAGCGGTCGAACTCCTCCGCACTCAGGGTCTCGAGATCCACCCCCGCAAACTCGTCTTCCGGTTTCGTCAAGGCGCTGATTTCAAGACGCCGAAACTTTCCCTCCAAACCCGTCGCGAATTGCACCGACGCCAGTGGCGCAAAAACTTGGCCGTCCTCGGGGCCGCCGGTTTCGAGAATCCCGGCAACATTCATAAGGATGATCGCATCGGACCCGCCGGTCAACTCAACCTCCAACGGTTCTCCCACTCCCAGGCCGAGCTCTCTCGCCAACCGGCGCCCCAGCAGACATTCCGGCAACTTGGCGTCCTCGCGCGGCCAGACTCCCTCGACCGCCCAGGCGGGGTGAAGCCGGTCGAGGCCGGTCGAGAAAACCTCTTCCTCGTCAATCTTCAACTTTTTTCCAAACCACGTCCCGATCAGAACCGTCTCGGTTCCACGAATCCTTGCCGGAACATAAAGAAACGGAGCGAAAGAGACGATGTTGTGCCGCCAGAAGATTTTCTTCAGACTCGTAAGCCGATCCTGCTCCAGATACTCGCCGGCGGAAACGGGTCGATAGTCGACGCCGCCGATCGAAACCGGAAGCCCGTCAGCAGCCGGAGTAACCGTAATATTCGCGCCGAAGGAACGCAGCTCGCGGCCGACGCGGTCCACGACGGAAACCTCCAGGCTCGCGACCGCGGTCATGGCCGCCGTACCGAGCAGCACGGCTAGCATAGCCAGCGCTCGGCGCCGTTTTTCTTGCGTGAAAGATCGATGAAGAATCCGAAAAAGCATAATCACCGGAAATGCCGGAGGGCGGATCGAAGTGTGGTTTCGGAAAGAATCACCCGGCCGTCTTCGATTCGGGAATCGACGGCGATCGGATTGCACCCGCCCTCCAGACCAATGCTGGGAATATAGACGGCCGCGGCACAATTCGCGCAGATCACGTTCGCCCCGTCCTGGTAATAGCCCTGAGAGCCGCAAAGCAAACAGGCGTCAAGCGCCACGCGAACTTTATCTCTTGAATCCCGAATCAAAAGGAAGCGGACCTCGCCGCCGTCGATCCCCACGCGATAACGTTCTAAAGTTCCATGTTCGAGTGAGGCAAGCGGCACCTCGACCGAGCCCGCCCGGAGCACCAACTCCTGCGGGGGTGTCAGCAACCGGTTGGAGAGCGAATAGACGAACTCTGCGCTGATTAAAAGTAGAATGGTGACGGCCGTGGCTGAACCGGTTACCAACCAGAACCGATGCCGGCCGCGCTCGGCCAGACGCATACGCCGCTCCGGCGCCGCCAATCGGCTCAGGTCCACTTCCGGCGCCTTCCGTCTGTTCCAGACTTCGGCTCCCAATAAAATAAGACTGAGTCCGACAATAATAAGGAAGAAAAAGGAGTCGTGGTTGACCAGGGGCCCGACGATCGACATCAGACGCGGCCCGCTCGGCACCACTCCAGCTTCGGACAACTCGTGTACGGACCCGACCAGCAACTGGAAACCCACGACAAGAAGAATCACCGTCGTGATGCGGAAAAAGCGCGGCAGGTTCACCCTGAAACTTCCCTTGACGAAACCGACTCCGAGGACGACGGCCAGCCCCAGTCCCAGAATTCCTCCCGTAAACTGAAGAAGTTTTCCCGTCTCCAGCGACACGGCAGCCAGGAATAGAACCGTTTCGATTCCCTCGCGCAGGACCATCAGGTAGACAAAAAGAAACAGCCCCGCTGCGCGCCCGGCCTTTTTCTCTTCCTTTTGGGCGATCTTTTCCATGCGGCCTTCAATTTCGCCCTTCAGCCGGCTGCCGGTCCGCCACATCCACCACACCATGCTGAAGACAAACCCGGCGCCGACCAGCAGTAGCCAACCTTCATAGACCTCCTCGGATACCTGGAGGCGGTCGACGATGACGGCTCCAATCAGGCTGGAAATGATCGCCGCGGTCAACGCCATATAGACGATGCGGTTCCATCCCCTACGGCCCGTTTTCCGCAGATAGGCCAGGATGATGCCGATAACAAGCGCCGCTTCCACACCTTCGCGAAGGGTGATAACAAGTGATTGAAGCATTGTTCCAAATCCGGCGGATATGCTCCGCTGCCGCACTGCAACTATTTTGCATTAAGTTAAGGATTCAACCGCGAGATGTCAATAACACGGTTTATTTACAATAAGTTACCGGAACAAGAAAAATCCAGTTGCAAATCTGCTATTGCAACTAAATTGCGCCGCGTAGGCGCCTACGGAGGCGAGCCAGGTTAATTCAAGGGAAGGAAAATGGGGGGCGCGGGATCGTAAGCGGCCGGTCAGTAAGAAATTTTTATGTCAGGAGTAATAATATACTAGGGGTTTTCAACAGAATCCTAGTTTGTAAAATGAAACGTTTTGACGATCTTATCGAAAACCGCCTGCTTAAATTGGAAGCTCTCCGCCGAGGTTAGGCCGATAATTCCAATGACGTCATTGTCGCCTTTCACGTGGACCGCCATGCCGTACCAATCGACCCCGTCCAAGATTCCGCGAAACGTGCGCCGAATCGCCTTTCGACCGTCGACGGTAAACTCTTCGTCCGTGATCACACGATAATCCCGATAAGTTCGCCGCAATTTACTGTCGATCAACCTACCGTGAAGCACCGAGTTCCCCGAAGCAGGTTCCGATTCCACGAAAAGAAACGTCTGCTCGTCCGCCGTGCCCGAAAGGCCATGACGCCGGTCGGACTCGCCTCGCGAATTTCGTTGAACATGATCCACGTGGGAGGTTTATACATCGCGAACTTGTAGCGATGGTTAATGTAGGTATTCCCGCAGACCGTCTCGAAAAAGTAGTCCGGCATCTCGGCCTGCGCGAGAATTTCCTGCGCCGGTTCTTTCTTCTTTTTAGCAGCAAGCTTCTCGCCGGACGGTTCTTCTTTTACTTCGACCTGAACCAGTTCCGGCGCGGGAGGAGGAAAGGAAATCGAGGTAACGCGATCTTTGCGGACGCGAGCAAAACCGAAGTCGGTTTGGACGCGGAACATGTCGCCCTCATAGCCCACGATGCTGCCTTTGATTTTACTTCCGTCAACCAGCTCGATCTCTTCGGCCCAGAGCGCGCCGCCCAAGAACAGGAAGACGACCGCCGCTGCTATCCCCCGAGAACACATCTTCATATCCGTTACCCTTAGTACTTCCGTAGAATTCCGATCACCCGCCCTTGAATCTTTACGCTCTTTTCATCCACGAAGATCGGTTCCATCTCCACGTTGGCCGGCTGGAGCCGGATACGCCCACCGCTGTGGCGGAAGAAGCGCTTCAACGTCGCGTCGGTCCCCTCCGTCAAGGCCACTACGATTTCGCCGTTCTCCGCCGTTTCCCGCCCCTCGACAAGCACGTAATCGCCGTCGAGGATATGATCGTCAATCATCGAATCTCCCTTTACCCGAAGTACGTAGACCTCTTTCGATCCCACCATGTCGGACAGCGAGATCGTCTCCGGGTCGGGCACGGCCTCCACCGGACGCCCCGCCGCAATCAATCCCAACAAGGGAAGGTCCGTCGCCGCCGGAGCCACAGATTGCGCTTTGGCTCTCTTGGCCGCCATCCGCGTGGCCGTCTTCCCAAACGGAGTCTTTCCGGGAACAGCGATGACGTCGATCGAGCGGCTCTGGTTGTACCCGCGCCGGATGAATCCTTTCTTCTCGAGCGTCTGGATATGTTTGTGAACCGTCGCCAGCGACGTGAGCTTCATCCCCTTTCCGATCTCTTCAAAACTCGGCGAGTAACCGTTCTTGTTGATGAAGCCGGTAAGAAAATCCAAAACTTGTTTTTGTCTCCGCGTCAGCGCCATTTTTCCCGCCCCTATTTAAACTTCGACATCTCCTCCCATATTATAGGCGAATAAAGAGCGAAACCAAATGTTTTTTTCATTTATTTTGTGGCTGTTGTGACGGTACATAGTTTGTGTGACTGTGCAGACTTTGTTCGGTACCTTGAAATGACTCGCCCTTTTGAGCCCCCTATCGCAGCACCCGAACCCCGCACTCCTGGTTCCTCTTTTCGCCTCTCCGGGAGATTTCAGGGCAAGAAAAATTCCCGTGCAGAGACAGCTTCCGTCTCCACAACGAACCTAATCGAGACGATCGTAGGCAACGAGCGTCAGGAACTCAGGGAACTCGTCGCTGGTCATCATTTCCTCATAGAGGCGCGCGGCCGTATGGAAATGGCCGTTGTCGAAGCGCTCAGCCCCAAGCAACTCCCGGATCTTCTTCAGTTCCTTGGGAATGTTGGCGCGCACCAGCTCCCTGGTGAGGGGTCTTCCATCCGTGAGCTTGATGCCATGGCGCACCCACTGCCAGACCTGCGCGCGCGAGATCTCCGCCGTGGCCGCATCCTCCATCAGGTTGTAAATGGGAACGCAACCGTTGCCGCCCAGCCAAGCTTCAAAGTACTGGAGCCCTACGTCGATGTTGTGACACAAACCCTGCTCCGTAATGTCACCCTCCGGCACGGCGAGCAGATCCTTCTGGGTAATGTGGACATCCTCGCGGAGCCGATGAATCTGGTTCGGGGTCTTCATGTACTCGTCGAAGACCTCCTTGGCGATCCCCACCAAGCCGGGATGAGCAATCCAAGTGCCGTCATGACCCGCTTCAACCTCACGCAGCTTGTCCTGCCGAACCTTTTCGAGCGCCTTTTCGTTGGCCTCCGGATCACCCTTGATCGGGACCTGCGCGGCCATGCCACCCATGGCGTGGATGCCGCGGCGGTGACAGGTCCGAATCAGAAGCTGAACGTAGGAGTTCAGAAAGTGGCGGTCCATGGTCACCAGCCCGCGGTTCGGCAGCTTAAAGTCGGGCCGGTTTCTGAATTTTTTGATGAAACTGAAAATGTAGTCCCAGCGGCCACAGTTCTCACCTGCAGAATGGTCTCGCAACTCCCAGAGGATTTCGTCCATTTCGAATGCCGCAAGGATGTTTTCAATAAGCACGGTAGCGCGAATGGTGCCGCGCGGAATTCCAAGATAGTCTTGGGCGAAGTTGAAGACATCATTCCAGAGCCGGGCTTCGATGTGGTTTTCCAGCTTGGGGAGATAGAAGTAAGGGCCCGTACCTTTTTCGATCAAGCTCTTCGCGTTGTGGAAGAAGAAAAGCCCGAAATCGAACAGGGAGCCGGAGATCGGCTGCCCGTCCACCAGGAAGTGCTTCTCCACAAGATGCCAGCCGCGGGGCCGGACCATCAACGTTGCAATGTTCTCATTCAATTTGTAGTGTTTTCCGGCCGGATTCGTGAATTCGATTGTGCCTCGAACGGCATCGCAAAGGTTGACCTGCCCGCGGACGTTATTATCCCAGGTCGGCGAGTTGGAATCCTCGAAATCCGCCATGTAGACGTTGGCGTCGGAGTTGAGCGCGTTAATGATCATTTTCCGTTCCACCGGCCCGGTAATCTCCACCCTGCGGTCTTGGAGGTCTTTGGGAATGGGCGCAACCTTCCATTCGGCTTTACGAATGTCGGCGGTCTCGTCCAGAAAATCAGGCACCACGCCTCGCTGGAGTTCCTCCATGCGCGCGACTCTACGCTCGAGCAACTCGCGCCGTCTCGGCTCAAACTTCCGCGCCATCTCGGCGAGAAACTGTGAGGCCTCGGGCGTGAGGACGCGTGTGTATTCTTCCAACACAGAACCGGCGATTCCGACACCGTCCACCTTGGGCGGTTCAGCGGATTTTTCTCTTGCCCCTGCAAGCTTTGTTGCCATGGTTTCCTCCCCCGTAATTAAGGTACAAGCTACTTCAGCCCCGCGGCGTCCCTGTCGAAAATGTAGATGCCGTTGCCGACGCCGGCGATCAACTCCGCCTTGGGGACCTGAAAAGCGATGGTTCGCCCGTCGTCGCTCACCACGGGATTCGAAGCTTTGAAAACGCCTCCCTCATTGAAGTAAGTGATCCGTTGGTGTTTCCCGCTTCCATCCAGCTCCAACCTCCACAAGTCGATGTGTCCGCTGCCCTTGAAGTTCGGGCTGGTTTGTTTGTCACACTCCACGAGAGTGGCCTTGCCGTCAGGAAAAATACCTTCCGGCTCGTCGTATTGTTCCACCGCGTTGGACATGTTCGTGAATTTTCCGTCTTCGAGGTCCAGCAACATGACATCCATACCCTGGTACCCATAGGCGGAGAAGGTCAACTTCCCTTCCTCCATGGGACTCTTTGTTTCATGATGCTGCGAGCCCTATTATACGCCGTCTTGACCCTTTATCACCTGACTCTCAACTCCCTTGCCCTTCTAGAACGCAGCTTACGGTCTAGCCCCTCACTCGCCGCTGAAAATCTGTTTCTGCGGAAACACCAAGCTACGGTTCGCCAAAACTCGATCTCCATGAAAATAAACGAACTCGTTCGCCTCGTGGCTCGCCACCGCGAGCACGCTTTCACTGATTTGGACGTAACCGAAATGAGATTTTGAATCACGGACCTAAGGAATCTTTTCGACGGGGTGGAAGGTTTGTACAACCATGCTTCTGGGTGTTCAGGCGATGATTTGGCCAGCGGCGATGGGGATTAGCTTTTCCAGGGGAGTGTCCGGGTTAAGTTCCTGTAGCCGCTTCAGGCGGGTGGTCAGCTTGGTTACGCGGCGGATGGAGCCTTGGATGTCTTTGGAATCTCTTCGGCGACACCTTCCCTGATTCTTCCCAAAGAGGAACGGACAATGGCCTGCACCTCGGAGGGTGCCATGCCGGGCAGAAGATCGTGAACCGCGACGCGGCTCCAGAGCTGCTCGAAGTCCTGGCTCTTTCTTCCTCCGTTCGTAAACAAATCATAGACCCGCTTGGTGCCGACCAGTACCATCCCACAACGGCTCAGATCATGGATGTGGCGCAACAACTCCAACGAGGCCACGCTCAGGTGCTTGGCCTCATCGATCAAGATCAAATGCGGATCGGCTTCCAGCTTTTGGATGACCCACTCGATCAGAACATGGGCCGGCTTGGCGGTCGGCAGCCCTCCGGTGGATTCTCTCTCATTCCACCTTGTACAAAAATCCCCGGTCACGCTCATGTCCTACAACGTCTTTTTGCAGTGGATCATTTTTGGCTAAGGACAACTAGCTACCGGCCGGTAATTCCGCCGGGGCACAGAAACGGCCAAAGGCGTTGGTTAGGTTCTGCGCAATATCTTCGGGAGTACAGCCTTCGATCTGGTGTCGTTCAAGCATGAAAACGACTTTTCCCTCGTGCAATAAGGCGATTTGAGGCGAAGAAGGAGGGTACCCTTGGAAGTAACTGCGCGCCTGAGCAGTTGCGTCCCGGTCCTGACCGGCGAAGACCGTCACCAAAACATCTGGGCGTACGTGCTGGGAAAGGGCAAGAGCTATGCCGGGCCGGGCTTTTCCGGCAGCACACCCACAAATGGAGTTTACAGCGACCAAAACTGTCCCCTTGGCGGGGGCCAGGACGGCGTCTACTTCCTCCGCTGTTCTCATTTCGCGGAAGCCAACGCTGGTAAGTTCCTCTCTCATTGGTTGAACCGTCTCTTCAGGATACATTCTTCTCTCTCCTTTCCGGTAAACTCACCGAGGCTTCAAGAGGAATGAAATTGTACTCTTAAAGACCTGGGTTAGAGCTTTCTGGTTGACTTTCTCCTGGGGTTCCCTCACCTGATTTCCCGCATCCGCTTCGACTTGTTGAGTATACCACAACACCCTACCTATCGGGGCCCGGCACAGAATTGGAACTGCTGTTCCCCAAGACCTATCATTATCTTCCGCGCTCGACCGATCGGGGTAAAGCGGGAATTTTCAGTTTTCAACTTTCGCTTGGGTAAAGAATCTATTCTAGTCGCCCTCTCGTTTCAAGCTCAAATCGCCATGCAGGACGGCGGTGCGGGCGGGTGGGGTAGAAACAGGAGCGAGCGCAAGGGGGTGTAATTTTGGGTGGCCCCCGCACCACACGCTCAAATTGCACCAAAATTGGGCAAAAAGTGGGGGGAGGGCACTTTCAGATCGCCCTATCACCTATCTTGTCAACGCGGATGGTAGACGCAGGACACTAGAATACCCTAAATGCTACCGCCCGGGCCGACTCATGGGGATGGCGGAAACGCTCGCTTCGCGGGCTTTCCGACCGCCACCAGAAAGATGGCGCTCTTGCCCTTCGCGTGGGGTGAAAAAAACTCAGTCACCTCGTCGTCGTAAAACGTCAGCCCGGTCGCCCCCAACCCCTGCGCATAGGAGGCAAGGTAGAGCTTTCCGCCCAGGATGCCGGCTTCGAGTTGCACGGCACGATACCCTCGGTTCCCAAATCGCTTTAGAACCGGATTCAAGTCAGCCAGGAAAAAGATTGTCACTGCAGCGTCAGCCGGCAGTTCCTGATCCAGGCCCAGGTGTCCCGCCTCCCTGCGAAAATCGCCTTCCTTCAAGCATTCGAGAACGCAGTCGTTTCGATGAAGCACGTAAGCCCCCGCAGGCAGCCCCTCGACCGAGTGAACGATCAAGTACAGTTCATTCAGCAGTGTGCCGGCGGGGTCGAGGAAATCGGACGAAAACCCCTGCGTGGCCCGGTGAAGGAGCGTTGAAAGCTGGGAAATATGGATGGGGTTCTGCGTGAATCTACGCGCCGAGCCGCGCCGCAGGATAACGCGATCAACGGGGTCGGGAGGAGCATCACCTGCCGTCAATGGCTCAAGGGGCACGAGGCGTCCGGTAGGGTTCAGAGGCTCATTTTTCGGAGTCTTCCCCCGCCAGGCCATAACCTCTTCCGCCGAATGCAGGCAGGACGCCACGTGCATCTCGCGCATGGCCGGGTAATCCACCTCTTCGTGGGAGAGTGGCACTGTCTCAAGTTCGAGGGATGGGATATCACCCGTGTGCTCGCGAGGCGATTGGGAAACGAACCCGAGTGAAACCAGTGACAGAGCCACTTCGCGGTTCGTATCGAGGCTCAGCAAGGGATTCACTTCCTCATCCACAAAGCCGGTCACGACGCGGGTCGGCAGGCTCAATCCCGCTGCGGTTGCCATCATGTTGGCCAGAATCGTGCCGTTGTCCCAACCGAAATGGCGATAGGTTCTGGCCTGATATTTCCAGGCGTTACGCCAATAGGTCCCGGTGCTCACAAGGATCACGGGAGCGTGAGCCACGGAAGGTTCCTCGCCCGAGGCACGAACGACGAGATGCCGAAAGTCTCCGGCACGCAACCTGCACAGGCTGAAGTCGTCCGGGCCGAAATGGTACACGCCGGCTTCGAGGTCCACCAGGTCGCCCGTGACCAGGTACAGCTCAATCGAGTAGAGCGCCCCGGTACAGGCAGCGGCGCGGAAGAAAATCTCTCCCCCCGGATAGTTCCTGCGCTTCGTGATGCCCGCGGAAAAGTGGAGCACCTGCGCGAGCATTTTCCTATCGGGTACTCGTTGATCGGACGGCAGGACTTCCAGACTCGCAGCGGCCTCGAGCGCCGACATCTGCAGCGGATCGAAATCACGCGGGAGGGGAATAGGCTCGAGAGTCAAATAGATTTTGAAAGGTAACGGATGATTCGACCAGTCGAGATAATGGCCGCCGGAGCGAATGCTCAAGAAAGAATGTTTCGTTCCCTCGTGATAATTCCATGCTGCCTGAATGTCGCGGTTGAGCTTCAACTTACGCCTATTTAAGGTATTCGCTATCTGGCTGAGCCCGGAGGAGATTGGATTTGGATGACAACGGCAGGTTGGGAAGTGGAATTTGTGACCGTTACCTTACCTGAATCAACAGCAAAGAAGAGGCTTCTTTCCGGCACGGGATAGGTTCCGCTTGCGTGTTCGACCGACACCGACCCCTTCCAAACAAAGAGCATTCCCTCCCCGCTCGCAGGAAGCTCGGCAGGAAACCAGCCGCCGGGTTCCAGCCTTCGATGCGCTACAGCCACCCTCTCCGAGCCCATGCCGGGATGAACAAAGAAGCCGTCCTTGTTCCCGAACTCGATCAACCGAACCGCTCCTGGGGTGATGACCCCTTTGGGGGGCTCAGCGCCGGCCCTCGAGGAGTCCCGAGCACCCGTGTAAAGACGAAAATCAGGAGGACATTGGAAGCTGATCAGAAAGGCCTTGCCAGTTCCTCGTGTAATGGTCCCGTGAATCTCGCCGCTCGGAACAAATGCTGCGTGGCCGGTCGGCAGCCGGCGCAGCGAATCGCCTTGGCGCACATCGGCCTCTCCTTCGAGGACCAGAAAGGTGTCGTCGGAGGAGTCATGGACATGCTGAGGAAACTCGTCGCCCGGTCTTGACTCTGCGTAGTTGAAGGTCAGCCGCTTGGCGCCCATCTCCGGATGAACCAAGCGTTTGCCCACAATCGTTCCCATCCGGAAGTCCACGCCGTCCTCCAGGTGAATCACTCTCCGCACCTGACCCTCCTCGCATCCTGCGCTCCGGCCCAGGAGGAAAAAAATTCCAAGACTCAGAAAAAGGTAGCTGGATTTTAGGTATTTCACGTCGGAACTCCCATCAACTGGAATTAGTTTTTTGGCCCTCCGGCACTCGCGAGTATATACCCATTGGCCCCCAACTGAGCCCTTAGGGGTGGGCTATGAATATGCACGCTTGTAACTCGTTGAAAGAATGGTCGGGGCGGGCGGATTCGAACCGCCGACCTCCTGCTCCCAAAGCAGGCGCGATGCCAGGCTACGCTACGCCCCGAATCGGCCGTTCGAATACGAGGTCTCCAGTCCTTCCAACCGATTATACGCTACCGAGCGGGTCCGACAGCCCCCTCTTGACAAAATTAATGCCAATAAACCACAATACTCGTACCATGTCTTTCGTTCCGAGAGCACCGGAAGCCTGCGGGCAAAACCAGCCGTGTTGCTGTTGTTGCCCCTGTTGGGGTCTCCGCGGCGGAACTTTGGGTCTCTAAACTACTCTAAAGTTATTTGGGAAAATCACCCGCCGCAAGAAAATAAAACTTGCAGGCGGGTTTTTTAGTTTTCATGGACGGCGCCGGGCCGCCCGAACCCGCTCACCAAAAATTTTTCAGGGAATCAGTAACATGAAAGCCTCAAACACACAATGGAAAGAGAAACTGGCCGGGCAGATGCCGGAGACATTGGCCCAGGAAGTGGAGATCTTCGAGACCGAGCGTGCTCTGCGAAAGCAGGGTAAGGTCGACGAACGTGTGTTTGCCGAAACGCGCCTCCGCAGGGGCGTCTACGGGCAACGCTACGACAACGGCCAACGCCACGACGGCAAAAAAGTGCAGCAACTCGCCTTCCCTTCCGGTACAAACACAAAGGGTCCCACCACGGTCTGGGACGCTCCCGGCATGCAGCGCATTAAGATTCCCTTCGGCGGACTGAACGCCCGGCAACTGGAAGCCGTGGCTGAACTGGCCGAAGAGTACTCCGACGGCATTGCGCACATCACCACCCGCCAGGATTTCCAACTCCACTACGTTCACATCGACGACACGCCGGCCCTGATGTACCGCCTCGCCGCCGTCGGCATCACCACGCGCGAAGCCTGCGGCAACTCGGTCCGCAACGTCACCGCCTGCCCGTATGCCGGCGTCTGCCCGGACGAGGCCTTCGACGTCACGCCCTACGCCCGCGCGCTGGCCAAGTTTCTGCTGGGCCATCCGGACGTGCAGAACTTCGGCCGCAAGTTCAAACCCGCCTTCAGCGGCTGCGGGCAGCACGGCTGCGGCCTCACCAGAATGCACGACCTGGGCGTCATCGCCCGCACCAGAACCGAGAACGGAAAAACCATTCGCGGCCTTGAGACCTACGTCGGCGGAGGCCTGGGCGCAGTCTCGTATCAGGCCAAGCTCTTTGACGATTTCCTGCCGCCGGAAAAGTTGCTCCCCACGGCACAGGCCATCGCGCGCGTCTTTGCCCGCCTGGGTGAAAAGAAGAACCGCGCCCGCGCCCGCATCAAGTTTCTGCTGAAAGACCTGGGGATGGAGAAGTTTAAGGAATTGGTTCTCGAAGAGCGCAAAAAACTTCCGCACGATCCTCGCTGGAAAAATCTTATTCAAGATGTTGCAAAGAAAACTGAAGAACCGTTGCGGCCCGGCGGCGAGTTGCCCGCAGGAGGAACGGAGGCTTTTCGCCGCTGGGTCGAGACCAACACGCGCCCACAGAAGCAGGATGGGTATGGTACCGTCACCGTGGCGCTTCCGCTGGGCGATCTTACAGCACCGCAACTCCGGTCGCTGGCCGACATCATCCGCCGATTCACGAAGGAGACCGTGCGGACGACCGTTGAGCAGAATTTCGTGATTCGTTGGGTCAGCCGAGCCGACCTGCCCGACCTCTACCAAGCCCTCGATGCGGTGGGACTCTCCGCCCCCGGCGCGGGTACGATTCTCGACATCGTCGCCTGCCCCGGCACGGACACCTGCAAGCTGGGCATCTCCTCCTCGCGCGGCTTGGCGGCGGAATTGAGAAAGCAGTTGGCCGAAAAAGCCTTTGACCTCGATGAGGCGGTCCGCAACCTCCGTATCAAGATCAGCGGCTGCTTCAACAGTTGCGGACAGCACCACATCGCCGACATCGGTTTTTACGGCGTGAGCCGCAAGATGGCCGGGTACGCCGTGCCGCATTTCCAGGTAGTGCTGGGCGGCCAATGGACCGACAACGCAGGCTCTTATGGACTGCCAATCCTCGCCGTTCCCTCCAAGCGGATTCCTGAAGTCGTCACCCGCATCACCCAGCGCTACATCGAGGGCCGGAAAAAGGGCGAGAGCTTTCAGGACTTCATCCGCCGCATCGGCAAACTGCAAGTCAAGGAAATGCTGCAAGACCTGACGCCCGCGCCCGAGTACGCCGCCGACCGATCTTTTTTCCACGACTGGGGCGACCCGCGCGAATACGGTTTGGGCGATATGGGCATTGGCGAGTGCGCCGGAGAGGTGGTCTCTGCGGTCGAGTTTGACTTGGTCGCCGCCGAGCGGCAAGTGTTCGAAGCGCAGGTGGCGCTCGAGGGCGGTGAGACCGCCAAGGCGCAGAAGTCGGCCTATGCATCGATGCTGCGCGCCGCCAAGGGACTCGTAACGTTTGAATTCCAGGACGTGACCAACGAGCCGGAGTGGATCGTCAGCGAGTTTCGATCTCGATACTACGATACAAAAAAATTCTTCGACCCCTTCGCGGGCGGCAAGTTCGCCCACTATCTGTTCGCGGCGCACAAGAAGGCCGCCGAAAACTATTCGTCCGAAGCCACACACCACTTGATCGAAGAGGCGCACCTATTCATCGAAGCCTCGCACAGTTGCTACAACCGCATGGGATCGCCTAATAGTAAATAAAGGCGGGGAGTAAGAGCAGAAAATAAATTTTATGGAACTGCAACACGTCAACGTAAAATTATTCGTAGAGAACGCGAAGAATGCGGACCTTGAAGCGCTGATCCCGGTCTTTCACCGCTGGATTCAAAATCAGGTCTGCGAAGAACTGTTGATCGACGTCGCCGACTACCGGCACGTTCACCAAGGGCCGGGCATTCTTTTGGTCGGCCACCAAGCAAATTACGGTCTCGACCATACCGGCGGCCGTTGGGGACTCCGCTACAATCGCAAAGCGGCGTTTGCGGGGACGAACCAAGACCGCCTCCGGCAGGCCACGCTTGCCGCTCTCAACGCTTATCAGCGGCTCGATTCCGAACTCAAACTGAAAGGGAAATTTCCGCTGACCGGCGGCGCGCTGGAGATATTCGTCAACGACCGTCTCCTGGCCCCCAATAGCGACGAGACGTTCGAGACCCTGAAGCCGGAACTTTACACTTTTTTAACGAAACTCTTCGGCGGTAACGGATTCGCGCTGGAGCATGACCCCAACCCCCGACATCTGTTCTCTGTCACCGTCAAAGTTCCGCAACCATTCCTGCCCGAGCAACTGCTGAAGAATCTCGCCTGACCAATACCAACACAACACCCTTCGATTTTTTGTTCCTTTGATTGTGTTGGAAATCATTCTAAGCTACCGAAAGAACTCCCTAGCTCCCTCTTGATGGCAGTAAAGTAATTTTTTGGATGGTCAGGTCCAAAATCCTGATCTACGCCGGAAATATTCTCTACATCCGGATTGAAGACGAAGACGAGCTGACCCGCGAAGAATAGTCCCCCGTCGCCTCGACGCCGATACGGAACCCACTCTTTCCCTCAAGGTTCGGCTCCCGGCAAGGTGGCCTTGCTCAGGTTATTTGTGCTAGCATCAGTTGATTCGGGAGTAGGTGATTCGCCGCTGGGGCATGCGCCTATTAAGATGTGAGTTGCCGATTTGCATCCTCCGATCGAAGCGCAAAACGAAGCGCAACATTTCCCAAAATAGAAAAAGCAGCTCGTTTTGGGAAGCGGCACGTATGCGTTACCGGGTCATGGCCGCCCTCCTGCGAAGGTTTTCCGCCATAAAATGAATTCTTCGGAGAAAAAACCACTTCGAGTCTTGAGCGGCATGCGGCCCACCGGACGCCTCCACCTGGGCAACTATGTGGGCGCGCTCGAAAACTGGCTTGCGCTGCAACAGGAGCACGACTGCTTCTTTTTCGTGGCCGATTGGCACGCCCTGACTACCGACTTTGCCGATACCGCAGAGGTGCGGGATAATATCCGGGAGATGGTAACCGACTGGCTGGCCGCCGGTCTCGACCCGAACCGGGCCACTCTTTTCGTTCAGTCCGACGTGCCCGAACACGCCGAGCTCTTTCTGCTCTTCTCCATGGTCACGCCGCTGGGCTGGCTGGAACGCGTACCGACCTACAAAGAGCAGCGGGAGAACATGAAGGACAAGGACCTGGGGAACTTCGGCTTCCTCGGCTATCCGGTGCTCCAGGCCGCAGATATTCTGATGTACAAGGCGAACTTCGTACCGGTCGGCGAAGACCAAGTGCCGCACGTGGAGTTGACGCGGGAGATTGCGCGCCGCTTCAACTCGCTCTATCCCACCCCGTTGGTCTTCCCCGAACCCGCATCCCGGCTGACCGTCTCGGCCCGCCTGCCCGGCACCGACGGACGGAAGATGTCGAAATCCTACGACAACTATATTCTTCTCAGCGACCCGGAACCGGAAATCCGGAAAAGCTGAAGACGATGGTGACCGACCCGGCCCGCAAGCGGCGGACCGACCCCGGCAATCCGGACCTCTGCCCCGTCTACGACTACCACAAGCTCTACTCTGACGCTGATACGCTGGAGAAGGTAAACTCCGGCTGCCGTTCGGCGGAAATCGGCTGCATCGAGTGCAAGGGGTGGGTGGCGGACCGGCTGGTGGAAAAATTGAGACCGCTCCGGGAAAAGAGAAAGGAATTCGAGCAGTCCCCGCAACGTGTGTGGGACGTGCTGGCGGAAGGCAAACGCCAGGCCGGCCGGGCGGCACAGCAGACCATGCGGGAGGTGCGAGCCGCCATGCACCTCTCCGAGGAGAAGTAGCCCGTGAGTTCCCCCGTGAATCCGGAAAACGGCGTCCAGCCGGCCAAGACATCGTCCTCTTCGCCCGAGATTATTACCCAAGCCATCGGCTCGACGCGCGCCCCCGCTCCGGCCATTCCCAAGCTCGATCCCCATGTGATTCAAATCGGCGCTTACCAAGGCCCTCTCGACCTGCTGCTCGACTTGGTGCGCAAACAGCAGATCGACATCTACGACATTCCGATTGCGAAAATCACCGACCAGTACCTGGCCTACTTGAAACAATTGGAGGAGATGGACCTGAACGTGGAGGGCGAATTCCTCTTCATGGCCGCCACTTTGATTCACATCAAATCGCGCATGCTGCTGCCCGTCGAGCCCGGCGCTGGGGGCACCCAACAGGAAGACCCGCGCTCCCAACTGGTCTACCGACTGCTGGAGCACGAAAAGTTCAAGAACGCCGCTCAGATGCTCCGCAGCAAGCGGACGATCGAGGAAGCCAGTTGGTCGGCACCGGGCATCGAGGAATTCGAAGGGATCGACGTCCATCCCGGTTTCGCAGTAAAACTATTCGACTTGACCTCCGCCTTCCACCAAGTGGTAAATCGGATGAAGCTGCGGAAGCCGCTAGAAATCGACGCCGAAGAAGAGGTCTCCGTGGTGGAGATGATGGAGCGCATCAAACAGGTGCTGACCCTCCGCCCGGCGCCGGTTCCGCTGGAGGCTTTTTTCCTGGGACTCGGAACTCAATCCGCCCTGATCGCTCTGTTCCTGGCGCTTCTGGAGATGGTCCGCTTGCAGGCGGTGCGGTTCTTCCAGAAAGAGTCGTGGGCGCCCATTACGGTTCACAAAAACAGACGCTTCAATGAAATTTTGGAAGGATCCGCCTCCGACTGGCTCGAGCGCGGCTGGGAAGAGACGCACGCTTAGCGGAGCTGCACGTATGGATAACGAAGAACAGTTGAAAGCCGCCATGGAAGCCATTATCTATGTGGCCCCGGAGCCGGTCAGTCTCTCCTCGCTTGCGGCCGCTCTGGAAGGCGCCGAAAAGGAGAAGGTTCAAGCCGTCCTTCAGAAGCTGAAGGAGGAGTACCGGTCGTCGGACCGCGGCATTGAAATCCGCCAGGTGGCCGGCGGGTACAAGTTCGCCTCGAAGCCCGAGCACCACGAATCCGTCCGCCGGTTCGTCAAGAGCCTGCGGCCCCCGATTCGGCTTTCGCGCCAAGCTTTGGAGACATTGGCCGTCATCGCCTACAAGCAACCCGCGACGCTGCCGGAAATTCAGGAGATTCGCGGCGTCGATGCTGGCGGCGTCATCAAGAGCCTGCTGGAAAGGAAACTGATTGCCCCGGCGGGCAGGAAAAATGTCATCGGCCGTCCGATCTTGTATAAGACAACGAAAGATTTCCTCCTCACGTTCGGATTGAACGACCTGGGCGAGTTGCCGAGCCTGGAAGAGTTCGAAGAGCTGGCGCGGCTCTCTCTGGAAGAAGAAGAGGAGCAGCCTCCGGCCGGGCCCGTACAAGGAGAGCTTCTGCCGGGACTGGAACCAGGCAATGCTTGAAAGAGTTCAGAAGATCATCGCCGCCACCGGCATCACCTCGCGCCGGAAGGCCGAGCAGATGCTGATCGAAGGACGCGTCACGGTCAACGGCCGTGTGGCCGGCCGGCTCGGCGAAAAAGCGGACCCGGAACGAGACCACGTGAAGGTGGACGGAAAACTGTTGCAAGGCCCGGAGAAGACTGTCTCCGTTCTGCTGCATAAGCCGCGGGGATATGTGACGACGCTCTCCGACCCCGAGCGGCGGCCTACAGTAATCAACCTGCTCAAAGGCATCCGGGAGCGCGTGGTCCCGGTCGGAAGGCTTGACATTCAGACTTCCGGGCTGCTGGTGCTGACGAACGACGGAGAGCTCTCGCACCGGCTGACCGGCGCGGCCTTTCAGGTGCCGAAGACCTATCACGTAAAAATTCGGGGACGGCTGGATGCGAAACAGAGGGTCAGGCTGGAACGCGGCATCGCCATCGAAGGCAACCCGACAAAACACAAGACGGCCCCCGGCACGGTCCGGCTGCTGGAAGCGGAGAACAACTCCTGGTATGAGGTGACGCTCGTCGAGGGGCGCACCCATCAGGTGCGGCGCATGTTCGAGGCGTTGGGCCACGCGGTGGTGAAGCTGCACCGAGTCCGCATCGGCTGCCTCACCCAGCGCGGCCTGCGGCCCGGCCGGTTCCGGCGGTTGACGGATGCGGAGATCACGCGGTTGAAGAATTGGTCGGCCTCGGCTTTCGGTTCAAAAACAAGGTCAACATCGATCTCCAAATCCACTCGAAAGCCGGCTGGAAGACTCCGCCGAACGGCAACCCGACGGAAGCGTCGAAGGGCTGCCGGGTAGAAGCTAGCGAAATCCCATGTCGAAAGACTGCATCCGTCACGCGCTGGAAAATTACCGGACCATCGCCGTCGTGGGCCTCTCCAATCGTCCTTCCCGGCCCAGCCATGGCGTTTCCGCCTATATGCAGCAGCACGGCTACCGCATCATCCCGGTGAACCCAAAGATAAAAGAATCTTTGGGGGAAAAGGTCTTTCCCTCTCTGCCTGACGTATCCGAACCGGTTGAAATCGTGAACATCTTCCGCCGTTCCCAGTTCGTGCCGGAGATCGTTGAGCAAGCGATTCAAATCAAGGCAAAAGTAATCTGGATGCAGGAGGGCGTCAGCCACGGGGAGGCCGCCGAACGGGCGCGCCGGGCGGGCATCGATGTCGTTCAGAACCGATGCATCTTAAAGGAATACGCGAAGCGATTCGTCGCCGACGGTATCTAACAAATACTTAACAGCAGCAATCTCATAAACGCGGAAAACTGCGGTTGGGCTTCGAGAGGCTTTCCCTCAGCGGCTAAAGCCGTTCTTATACCGCGTGTTGCACGGCACGGGGGATTCGCCGCGGCGAGGGTGCCCTGAGGAAGCCTCCCAACAGCAATTATGAGATGACTGCCGGAAATATAAAGAAGGGCACGTCCCTTGCTTTCTCCTGCAGAAATAAAATTTCAAGGTCTGTCCTATGAGAATTTGGTTTATGCTTCTGCTCTTCATCGCAGCCGGAGCCGTGAACGGTTGCAGCCGCACGGAGCCTGAGCAAACCGAGGGGCCGACCCTTCCGATTGGAGCCAACCTGGGTGAAGTCTATCCGAGCTATGTCTTCCCTTCCCTCGAAGGCGGTCGCCCGACGGCGCTTTCCGAGTTTCGCGGGAAGAAGGTCATCCTGCACCACTTCGCCTCCTGGTGAGCAGGCTGCCGCGTACATGTGCCGGGCTGGCACGAAGCAACCAAGGAACTGCAAGCGCAGGGCAAGTTCCAGATGGTCGGCATCATCCAGGAGCAGCATCCGGACCGCTGCCGCCTCTTCATGCAATGGAAACAGATGGGTTGGCCCATTCTGATCGATTCCCTCAACTTGGCCGGATTGAGCGGCATACCGCGAACTCTGGCGATTGACGAGCACGGCATCGTACGGCTGACGAAAGCCAAGCCGGAAGGGATTGAAGAAGCCTTTCTGAACGTCAGCTATCCCGAACCGGAAAACCTGCCCTCGCAACCCGACTCCCAGCCGGACCTTGATGATCTCCTGGGCAAACTCAAAGACGCGACTGACGAAGGAGAGAACACCGTGGAAGCCTGGTGTAACTTCGGCGACGCGTTCTATATGTGGGGCAGCGAAGAGAGGTTGACCGAAACCATGGAGGCCTATCAACAGGCGATCCAACTAGACCCCAAAGACGGTAACGCCCATTTCCGACTGGGCGTCGCCTATCGCCGCCGGCACGACTCGGCTCATCCGCAGCCGGGCGACTTCCAAAAAGCCATCGACCACTGGGCTGCGTCGCTCGACATCGATCCGAATCAGTACATCTGGAGGCGTCGGATTCAGCAGTTCGGCCCGCGCCTGCAGAAACCTTACCCCTTTTACGACTGGGTCACCGAAGCCCGTGAAGATATCCGCAAGCGGGGCGAGACGCCGGCCGCGCTCACCGTCGAGCCGCGCGGCGCCGAGATCGCCTCTCCCTCCAAAGAGTTTGCGTCTTCTCCAACCACGAAAAAAGAACCCGACTCAAAGGGCCGCATCTACCGCGACAAGCGAGGCTACGTCCGCGCGGAGGCCACGGTCGTTCCAAACACAGTTGAGCCGGGAACTCCAGCCCGGGTCCACGTCGCCTTCCGGCCCAACACCAGAATCAAGGCGCACTGGAACAATGAAGTGGAAGGCCTGATCTTTTGGGTCAACCCGCCCGATAGCTGGTCGGTGGACAGCCCCCGCCACACCGTGCCGAACTCGCCAGAGCCGGTGAGCCTGGAGACGCGGCGGGTGGAATTTGAAATCCGCGCGCCGGAAAACGGACTGGAACCTCTCACGAAGATTCCCGCCTATGCGCTCTACTACGTCTGCGAGGACGTGGACGGCACCTGCCTCTACCGCCGGCAGGATATAGATATTGGGATTGCAACAAGAAGGTAGGCGCTGTTTCCCCCACCCTTTGCTTCGCCAAGGATGGGGCACCCCCAGGTGGCGCATCCATCCCTATTTTGGAAGGGATGTGCGCGGATTTCGGTTAAGGCTTTTTCTTTCCCGTCTCTTTCCGGCGCTTGCGCCACTCTTCAATCGCCTGCATGCGCTCGCGGAGCTTCGACTCAAGCCCCTGGTCGGTGGGTTGGTAATAGCGCCGCCCGCGCAGGCTTTCCGGCAACGATTCCATTGTAGTCAGCTTGTCTTCGCTCTTGTGCGCATACTGATACCCTTTGCCGTAGTCGAAGCTTGACATCAAATCAGTAACGGCGTTTCTCAAGTGTAGCGGCACCGGCTCTGTAACGGTCTTCTGCACGTCTTTCTGGACCTCCCCATAACCCGCATACAGTGCATTCGACTTGGGCGCCAGCGCCAAATACACCGTCGCCTCGGCCAGAGCCAAGTTCCCCTCCGGCATGCCGAGGAAGTGGACCGCCTGCATGGCGTCAATCGACAATGCCAACGCGCGCGGGTCGGCGAGGCCAATATCTTCGGAAGCCATGCGAATCAAGCGGCGCGCCACGTAGAGCGGGTCTTCGCCGGCTTCGAGCATCCGCCCCAGCCAATAGAGCGCCGCGTCCGGTTCCGAGTTCCGCACGGACTTATGGAGAGCGGAAATTAAATTAAAGTGCTCTTCGCCCGATTTGTCATAGAGCAGCACCTTGCGCTGCAAGGCGTCTTCGACAACCGCTTCCGTCACCCTGATACATTCCCCTTCGCTTTTTCCCTCTGTACGGGGCGCGGTGTTCGCCACCACCTCCAGCGTATTGAAGGCCGAGCGGGCGTCGCCGCCGGCGAAGACGGCGATCTGCTCCAGAAGTTTGGGGGAGATTTCGATCTTCAACTTACCCAGGCCGCGCTCAGTATTTTTCAGCGCGCGCTTTAGGAGAGAAACCGTCAACTCAACCGACAGCGGTTCGAGCCGGTGCACCTTCGAACGGGAGAGAAGCGCGGAGATGACTTCGAAGGAAGGATTCTCGGTGGTCGCGCCGATCAAGATGATGTCGCCCCGCTCGACGTAAGGAAGAAAGGCGTCCTGTTGCGCCTTGTTGAAGCGGTGAATTTCGTCGATAAAAACCAGCGTCCGGCGGCCATGGCGGTGGGAGCGCTCAGCGGCGGCCATCACGTCTTTGACTTCGCGGATCCCGGTAAGGACCGCGCTGAAGCGGATAAAATCGTATCGGAGTCGGCGGGCGATGATCACCGCCAGCGTCGTCTTGCCCGAGCCGGGCGGGCCCCAGAGGATAATCGAACCCAACTCTCCCCGCTCGATTTGGCGGCGCAGCGGCTTGTGGGGTCCTAGAATATGTTCCTGACCGACAAATTCTTCGAGTGTCTCCGGCCGCATCCGCTCGGCCAGCGGCGCGGACCTGGACACCTGCCGCTCGTCGGATGGCGGTTCAAACAGACTCATTTTGGGACCCCGTAGAAAAAATAGCACAGCCCGCACGCAAGGACAGAGAAAAGTAGATTCGGGAGGGGAATGTAATAATTAACTGTTGGGAGGCTTCACTTCGCCGAGATCAAAGAAGGCAGGAAGTTTTTCATTACATACAGTTCCTGGCGCGTCCTTCCGGCGGCGAAGGCGACACGGACCGTTCCGCGTGTTGTTAAATTCGTGCGCGATGGCTCATAGACCTACTGATTCCTTTGTCAGTTCTGCCCGGCGGCGGCGACGCGGCGGCGGACCTCGTCGGCCAAGGCTCCGACGGGGAGGACTTTCAGGGCCACGTCACGGTCGAGACGGGTGTCGGTGGCGCGATACACCTCTCCCATGCCGCCCGCCCCAAGCGCAGCGGTAACGTGATAATGCGAAATCGTCTTACCGATCATAGTATATGAACCCTGAATTTATAGCGAAATCTTAGTCTTTCTGGAAGGCCAAGTCAACGCGAACGGAACCATGGGCTGCCCGGGGCCTTGGGTCGGGGGGAGTTTCATCTGCAAAAGATCGATTGGAGATAAGGAGACTCGGGCGAACTCAAGAATAGTAGCGGAACCCGCGCTGCCGCGCCGCTTCATAGAGAAATAGCATGCCGGCCGAGGCGGCGTTCAGAGATTCGCATTCCGGTCGGATGGGGATTCGCACCAACGCATCGGCCTCGCCCTGAACTTCTTCGGGCAACCCGGCGCCTTCTGCGCCGATCAGCAGAGCCGCTTTCTCGCCGAAATTCGCCCCGTGCAGAGGAATGTTCCCTCGCGCGTCGGCGGCGAAGATCAGCATATTCGACGAGCGAAGTTTTCGAATCAAGTCCCGCAGGCTCCAGTTCTCAAACACCGGAAGGCGAAAGATTGCACCCACCGAGGCGCGAACCGTCTTCGGCTGGAAGAGGCGAGCCGTTCCGTGCACCGTCATCAGGGCGGAAGCACCCAGCGCCAGCGACGCCCGCCACAGCGCTCCCAGATTGCCCGGGTCCTGAAGTCCGCAGGCGACCGGGATAAAAACTTTCGGGCGGTTCAGAATCTCATTCAGAGGAGCCCGGCGGCGCTCGACCAGCGCGGCAATGCCCTGCGGCGACTTCGTACTGGAGAAGCTTCGGAAAACGGCCTCGGGAACCTCAATCCGCTCCGTCTGCAGGTGGAGACGGCGCAGAACCGCTCCGAACTTCGTCCGACCCGACGGGGTCACCAGCACAACGCGGGGACGAAAACCGGCGGCAATCGACTCCTCAATCAGGTGCGGCCCTTCGACCGCCAGGAATCCTTCGTCCGTCGTTCCGTCGCTGAAAGCGCGCTTCAGCGACTTCAGGAACGGGTTTTGACGGCTGGAGATCTTTTTGATCGGAGGCAGGGTATTTTTTCGCTTTGCCATATTCGAGCTTTCCTTCGCAAATCCGGCTCTGCCGGTCCTCACTTACCTCATCGTCCATCGGGCTGAGTAGCTTAACAAAGCCCCTGGAAAGAGTAAATGTCGGAAAGAGGAAGGTTGGGCGTCTTGAGTGTGCCTAAGAATCTCTCCGTTTGAACCGCCCGGGCACGACGTCGCAGCGCTTGACCCAGCCCTTATACATGCGACCGAGTGGGGCGACTTTCTGCGGGAATTTTTCCGCAAGATTATTCATTTCGGTCCAGTCGGCCTCAAGATCGTAGAGCTCTCAAGCGCCGCAGCGGCAGCGCCCACGCCCGACATGGGGAGGAACCGGCGTCGAGGGATTTTCTTTATCCATCAATCCTCCGAAGACAAAAACTCTTCCAATTCCTTTTCGGGAACCTTGCCCGGACGAATCAAGCGGCAGCGTCCGTGCCCGACATCGAGAATCGTTGAGGCCTCGCCTCCGGGTGTGGGGCCGTAATCGAGGATCAAAGAAAGGCGGTCGCCGAATTGCCCGGCCACTTCGTCGGGGGTGGCGCACTCGGGCATCTCCGAGATATTTGCGCTGGTCGCCGTAAGCGGCATGCCCAGCGCCTCGGCGAAACGAACGGCCAAGTCGCAATCCGGCAGACGGAGCGCAATCTTGCCGGTATTGGCCGTAATACGGAGGGGAACGCGCTTGGCCGCAGGCAGCACCAAGGTCAGCGGACCGGGCCAGAAGCGTTCGGCCAGCCGGTAAAAAACGGCGGGGAGGTCTCCGGTCAACTCCTCGGCCTGCTTGAGGGAACTTACAGCCAGCAGAATGGGTTTATGATTGTCACGTTGCTTCAGCTCATAAAGCCCGTTCACGGCGGCCAAGTTAAACGGGTCCACGGCCAACCCGTAATAGGTGTCCGTGGGGAAGGCGACGGCTTTCCCTTGCTCGATCAGCGCTGCGGCATACTCTAACGCATATTGCTCGCGCCCCTTTTCGACTTTGATTCGCTTAGGCATGATTCAAGGTAGGTTGATTTGTTGTCACCAGCGTACACAACAAATTTCGCACAGTCAAGAAACCCTTTTTCTATCAAGAGGTTGAGAATCGATTATGATAGATAGGGTGGAATATCATTGATGTTTCGCAACGAAAAGCAGATGGTCGAGTGGCTGAAACGGAGACGCGCGCCCGCCGGCAAGGGACTTCTGCTTGGAATCGGCGATGACGCGGCGCTCCTTCGACCCCCCGCAGGCACCGAGTGGGTTTTCACCACAGACCTGATGGTGGAAGACGTGCACTTCCTCGCTCGCCTCGAGCCGGCCCGCTCGGTCGGACACCGGGCCCTGGCTCGTGGGTTGAGCGACGTAGCGGCCATGGGCGGCAGGCCTCGGTTCGCCCTGGTCTCGTTGGCGCTCTCCGGTAAAGCGCCGAGCAAGTGGTTCCGGGAATTCCATCAGGGTTTTCAATCTTTGGCACGTCGCTATAACGTAACGCTGGTCGGCGGGGATACCGCCCTATCCCCTCGCGGTACCGTGGTCGACACGGTTGTGGTCGGTGAGGTGCGGAGCGGTTTCGCCGTTCGGCGCTCGGGCGCGAGCCCCGGAGACCGCATCTTCGTGAGCGGGGGTGTGGGACTCTCCGCCTGGGGAGGGAAACTGATCCGCTCAAAACTTGGACCTGTTCATCGGCTTCAGCGCGCGGCAGTCCGCACCCATCTCTACCCCACCCCGCGCTGCACGCTGGGGGAGCACTTGGCACTGAATCGGTCGGCCTCAGCCATGATCGACATCAGCGACGGGCTGGCGCTGGACCTGCACCGCCTCTGTGAGGCAAGCGGCGTCGGGGCAAGGCTCGGGGCCGACAGCATCCCCCATCCCGCCCCCACCGGCAACCTGCTTCAGCGACACGAAGCGCTCCGCCTTGCGCTTGAAGGCGGCGAAGACTACGAATTGCTCTTTACGGTTTCCCCAAAAAAAGTCCGGAGGCTGAGTGCGAAGCTGGAAGGCATCGCGCTCACCGAGATCGGTGAAATTACCCGAGGAAGGAAAATTGAGATCGTGCAGGACGGCAAGACGCGCAGCCTCGCCTCCGGTGGGTATGACCACTTCCGGCGAAAGAAGAGTGAACCTCGGCTCTTTTGACCTTGGCTCTAGGGAGCCGGGTCTCTTCTTTCGTCGGAGAGGAGAATCGCTTCCACCTGTTCGGGAGAATCGAGCAGCGGCGAGTGGGGAAACCCTCCGGCGGGGAAAACTTTTGCCGCCTCCCGCATGAAATCCATCCAGATGGGCAAAGCGACCCGCGCGCCTTCTTCGCGCGACCCGAGTGTTTCCCGATTGTCCAATCCCACCCAGACGCTGCACGTCACTGTGGGAGAAAAACCGATGAACGCCGCATCTGAGTAGTCGTTCGTGGTTCCAGTCTTTCCGGCCAACGGGAGGTTCAGTGATTGCACCCGCCTCGCCGTACCGGAACGAACAACTTCTCGAAGCATCGATACCATTAATCGCGCCACCGGAGCGGACAGAACCTCCGCCATCTGCGGGCGGTGCTCCTCCAGCAGCGCGCCGTGATAGGAGACGACTTTCTCAATGGAATAGGGCGCGGCGCGGATGCCGTCGTTCGGAAACACGGAAAAGGCCGACGTATGTTCGAGCAACAACACTTCGGAGGCGCCCAAAGCCAGCGGCAGATTCGGCACCAGAGGGGACGCGATCCCGAGTTTCTCACTCAGGGAAACAACCTTCTGGATGCCCACCTGATCGATCAGCTTTACGGCCGGGACGTTTCTGGACTCGGCAAGCGCCTGAAGTAATGTGATCTCTCCTTTGAATCGCCGGTCGTAGTTCTGAGGACTCCAGGGGCGAACCAAACCCTTCGTATAGACCGTCGGCTCATCGACCACCGTATCGAACGGCGAAAAACCCCCGAGCAGCGCCGCCGTGTAGAGGTACGGCTTGAAGGAAGACCCGGCTTGGCGCAGCGCTTGGGTGGTGCGGTTGAACTGGCTCCGGCGGAAATCGTAGCCACCCACCATGGCCAAGATGCGTCCGGTGTGGTTTTCGAGGGCGACCAGCGCGCCCTGCACCTCCGGCCTCTGGTCGAGAGTGATGCGCGGTTGCCCGGAGACGATCCGGACGACCTTCAGGAGCACGATGTCGCCTTTCTTCAATACCCTCCGTGAATCCGTCCGTCCGGTCCAGGCGAATCCCGCCGGGCTGAGCGTCGCGCTTCGGTCTCCAATCTTCACCTGTGCCCTCAGCCGCGTCACCTGGGTCACCAACCCGTGCACGGAGTCGCCCGCCCGGACCGGCCGCTTCCAATCCCGATGCCGGTAAGTCTCAAGCGTGGCGGGCTTCCCGTTCTCAAGACGCGGCGGGTCCTGAAGAATATTGAGCTCGACACCGCGCCAGCCGCGGCGTTTGTCTACCCGATGAAGCCCGAAACGCACGGCCTGTTCGGCGGCTTGCTGGAGCGCGGGGTCCAGCGTCGTATGAACGCGCAATCCCTGCTCATGGACGGTGGACTTGCCGTAGCGGTCTTCGAGCTGCTTGCGAATCTCCTCGATGAAGTAAAGTCCCAGGTCACTGCCGGGCTCCTGGGGATTGAGCCCCAGGGGTGCTGCCAGGGCCGCGGCGGCTTCCTCGGCGGTGATCTTTCCGTTCGCTTGCATGGCGCGGAGAACGATATTCCGCCGCCTTTTAGCGCGCTCGGGATGCCGCAGGGGCGCATAGGCGCTGGGCGCTTGCGGCAAACCCGCCAGCAGGGCCGCTTCCGGCAGAGTCAACTCCGCCAAGTCTTTTTGAAAATTGAACCGTGCAGCGGCCTGAAAGCCGTAGTTGCCGCTACCCAGATAAATCTGGTTGCAGTAGAGCGTAAAAATCTGCGCTTTGGTGAAGTGCCGTTCGATTTGTACGGCCAGCAGCGCTTCCTCCAGCTTGCGGCGGAATCTCTTGTCGGGAGAGAGAAAGAGGATTCGGCTCAACTGCTGGGTGATGGTGCTGGCGCCTTGGGTCAGACGCCATCGCAGAATGTCCACCAAGGCGGCGCGAGCCACCCCGCCTACGTCCACCCCCCAATGGTCCCAAAAGTTGCGGTCCTCGACTGAGAGGATCGCGTCCTGCAGAAGTACCGGAATCCCTTCATAGTCCGCCAGGATGCGGCGCTCGAGAGCAAAGGTGCCGATCAGCGAGCCCTCCCGCCCATAGATTTCCGTGATGACGTCGGGCCGATAGTCTTCGAGCAACCGAACCTGAGGCAGATCGACGGTGTGGACAAAGACCAGGCCGCCGAGCGCACCCATCCCCACCGAAAACAGCAGAAGGACGAAAAACACCACATGAGCGTATCGAATCTGTCGCCGGGGTGGTGAGGAATCCGGAAAGTGTAAGGGATGAGACATGAACAAAATGTTTCGCTTCGGCGTCCCTGCACTCATGCACTAAGGCGCCGACTTTCGTTCGAACCAAAGTCAGGGCCGATTCGCGTGCCTGTTGATTTTAAGCCGAGCCCCCCGGGCCGTCAATTTGCCCGGCTCGATACAAAGGGGACCCTTTCGTAGGCCGATTACCCGGAAGAAGAGAAGAAAGGAAGTAATTTTTCGTAAGTAGTGCTTAACGATTCAGGCACGACCCGGGTCTCGCCGACGACGGTCATGAAATTCGAGTCGCCGTCCCAGCGGGGAAGAATATGGAAGTGAACGTGGTCGGCAACGCCGGCGCCCGCCATGCGGCCGATATTCATGCCCAGGTTGTAGCCCTGGGGAGAATAGACCTCGGTCAGCGCCTGCTGAACCTTCTGAGCCAAGTCGATCATCTCATGCAAGGTGTCCGGATCGGTCCGGGCGATATCGGCCACGTGGGTGTAAGGAACGACCATCGAGTGCCCGGTTGTGTAGGGAAACAAGTTGAGGACGATGAAGTTCCGCTTGCCTCGAAAAAGGACCAGGTTTTTACTGTCGTCGGCCTGATCTTTCTCCAGTTTTTCACAAAAGACGCAACCCGGGTTGCGGTCGGTCTGGGCAACGTAGCGGTATCGCCAGGGACTCCAAAGATAATCCATGGATTCATTCTTCTGCCGTCTTCAGGGCCACTTCACAACTATCGTCGCGATTCGTAGAGGCGAGTCTTTTGGGAATATTCCACCCGGCTTGGAGCCCGTGCGCAGCGACCCGAAGAGAAAAGTTATCCACCGGAAGGGGTAGTCGCGGCTTCTTTACGGAGGATCCCGTTGACCAGATCCTTCAGTTCCTTGCTCGGTTTGAAGTAGGGAACCCGTTTGGCCGGCACCTGCACCTGCTCACCCGTTTTGGGATTCCGGCCCACCCGCGGGTTCCGTTGCCGGGTACGAAAACTTCCAAACCCCCGGATCTCGATCTTGTCGGCTTGGCGCAACGCCTTCACGATACTCTCAAAAACCGTCTCGACGATCACTTCCGAATCCTTGCGACCCATTTCGACTGCCCGGGATACTTCCTCCACCAGGTCTGCTTTTGTCATTCTGAAAACTCCTCATGAATCTTGGGACCCGAACCAAATTCGTGCGTCTCCGGCAGAGTCCCCGCCGCCGGACGCAGCCCCCCCCATGAAAACCCAAACTGAAAAGAGAATACCTGCCGTCGTACAACCCAACTCGTCGATTGCAAAAGGGAGAACCGCGCCTGCAACTCCGGCCCTCTTAAGTATACCTTCCGGACCCGGGAGCGCAAGCGAACAGCAAAAACTTTCTCCCGGCGGACGCGGCCTCCACCTAGGCCTCCTTGTGAGGCGCCAGCGTCGAGGCATCCACGACCGAGGTCTCGGGCTCGGACGGAGAGTTCGCATCCGGTTTCCCATCCGGTGGCAAATCCGATTCGCTATTCGGCTTTACATTCGAAGGAGCGTCTGCCGAAACACTCTCCACGGACTCCGAAACCGGGGCCGGCTTCCCGTTCTCGTCTTTGGCCTCTTCCCGAGATCCGCTTTCGGCCCCCGCTTCTGGACTTTGCTCGACATCGCGGAGACTCAGCCCGATCTTCTTTTCCTCCGGATTCAACTTCACCACGCGGAAAAAAAGCTCCCGTCCGGCAAGCAGCGCATCAGCCTCCTGCGGAGAACCCTCGGGCTCGATTTCGGAGCTGTGGCAGAGCCCTTCGATCCCTTCTTCCAGTTCTACGAAAATTCCGAAAGGAACCCGCCGGACTATTTTGCCGGGAAGCGTATCTCCCACGTTGATCTTTTTGAGATACTCATCCCAAACGTCCGGCTGGAGCTGCTTGAGGCCGAGTGAAAGCCGCCGGTTCTCCGAGTCCACCTTGAGCACCACCACCGCAACGCTCTGTCCCCTCCGAACCACTTCGGAGGGATGTTTCAGCTTGCGCGTCCACGACAAGTCCGAAAGGTGAACCAGCCCGTCAATCCCCTCCTCGACCTCCACGAACGCGCCGAAGTCAGTGAAGTTCCGAACCGTCCCCAGGGTTACCGTACCCACTTGCAGGCGGTCGGCCAGCGTCGCCCACGGGTCCTCGGAAATCTTTTTCAGGCTCAGGGAAATTCGCCGCTCGGCGGTATTTACTTCCAGAATGGCCACTTCCACTTCATCGCCCAGGTTGACCACCTTGGAGGGATGGCGGAGGCGCTTGCCCCAGGTCATTTCGGTAATGTGGATCAACCCCTCGACGCCGGGGTCCAACTCCACAAAAGCGCCGTAGTCGGTGGCGCTGGTCACGCGCCCGCGAACCCGGGTGTCGGCAGCGTACTTTTCCCCGACCCCCGCCCAGGGGTCCTCGGTCAACTGTTTCATGCCGAGTGAGACGCGGTCTTTTTCGGTATCGAAATGGAGGACCTTAACCTCCACCTCCTGATCGAGTTGAAGCAGCTCGGAAGGATGGTTCACGCGTCCCCAGGTGAGGTCGGTCACGTGCAGGAGGCCGTCAATGCCTCCCAGGTCGATAAAGGCGCCGTAAGAGGTAAGGTTCTTTACGCGCCCGGTGACCACCGCCCCTTCGGTCAATTTCTCCCGCAACTGGTTCCGGCGCTGTCCGAGTTCCTCCTCCAAGATCACCTTGCGGCTCACCACCACGTTGTCGCGTTTCCGGTTCACCTTAACGACCCGAACCTCCATCTCCTGTCCCAACAGGGTGTCCAAGTCGCGCACGGGCCGCAACTCCACCTGCGAGCCGGGCAGGAAGGCGCGCAGGCCGACGTCCATCACCAACCCGCCTTTCACACGCTCGATCACCTTCCCTTTTAACAACTTCCGGTCCCGAAAACTTGCGCTGATCTCCTCCCACAGGTGCCGATTCCGGACCTTGCGGTAAGAGATCCGAACCGTGCCTTCCCGCTCGTTGTAGTGTTCGACCAGGACATCGATTTCGTCGTTGGGCTGGACGCTGGGTCCCCCTTCGGCCGAGGCAAACTCTTCACAGGGAATGACCCCCTCGCACTTCAGGCCCACGTCGACAATCACTTCCGAGTCGGTCACCTTGAGGACGGTTCCACGCACCACCTCACCGGGCGCAATCTGAGAGACCGAGTCCATGGATTCCATCAAACTGGAATCGTTGATGGATTCACCCTCCGGCGATACGGTTTGCGGTGATTCGGCGGATGTCGATTCGGCAGCGGGTGATTCGGTCGCGAGGGTCTCGGCAGATGCCGATTCGGTTTCCGGCGACTCGGCGGATGTCGGTTCGGCAGCGGGTGATTCGGTCGCGAGGGTCTCGGCGGATGTCGATTCGGTTTCCGGCGACTCGGCGGATGTCGGTTCGGCAGCGGGTGATTCGGTCGCGAGGGTCTCGGCGGATGTCGATTCGGTTTCCGGCGACTCGGCGGATGTCGGTTCGGCAGCGACCGATTCGGCAGCGGGTGATTCGGTCGCGAGGGTCTCGGCAGATGCCGATTCGGTTTCCGGCGACTCGGCGGATGTCGGTTCGGCAGCGACCGATTCGGCAGCGACCGATTCGGCAGCGGGGGATTCGACGGACGGGGGCGCCTCCGTGCCCTCGGTCACTTCGGCGGCCGCGGGTTTCTCTTCGGCCGCTTGCACGGTTTTCTCGTTGGCTGGAGCTTCGGTTGTTTTTCCTTCAGGCTCTCCCGACATCTCGGCACCTTCGCAGACGACCCACAATCGGATAAAGTGCTTGAAACTCTTTTATTACTACAGCCTAAGAGCAAAGTCAATGTGCGAGGCAAAAACCCTTCCCGGATCCGGCCTCCTCGGGCCCGCTTCAGCCTCCGTTGACGGATGCCACCGCACTTCATAGAATGATTTCCGGCGTTCGGGCGGCTCCGAGGCGGGCTAAAGATTTTCTTTTCCTATTTTTTCGTCCCGATCGTAGGCGGGCACCTCAGGTTTGTGAAGGAGAAGCATCGATGCAAGCAACCCTTTTGCGTCCCGGTATGGTGATTCAGCACGACGGGGATCTTTTCTCAACCCACAAAGTGGAGCACCGCACACCGGGCAACAAGCGCGGATTCATGCAGGCAAAGTTGAGGAATCTACGCACCGGGGCGCTGATCGACAAGAGATTTCGCTCCGACGACGAGCTGGAGCGCGTAGTGTTGGAAGAGATCGAGATGCAATACCTTTACAGCGACGACGCGGCCCTCTACTTTATGAACCTCAAGAACTATGAGCAGATTCATCTCTCCAAGGAAATCATCGGCGATAAGGAGAAATTTCTCATTGCCGATACCGTCATCAAGGTCGAGTTCTTCGAGGACTCCCCGGTCGGCGTCAAGCTGCCGGTCACGGTGGATTTGCAGGTCACCGAAACCGAACCTTCCCTCAAAGGCGCTACCGCCTCCAACGTCATGAAACCGGCCACACTCGAAACCGGCCTCATCGTCCTGGTTCCTCCTTTCATTGCCGAGGGGGAAAAGATCCGCGTGGATACCGAAGAGGGAAAATACCTGGAGCGCGCGCGTTGAGCGGCTCGGGGAAAGACACCCTGCTGGGGGGATGGGCGCCGTCGGTCGCCGGTTGCGGTCAGGGGAAATCGCTTATGGTTTCCGTGTCCAGAACGTAGGTGGAATCCTGCCGCCGGTATACGGCGCGGTAGCGGGGCGGCAAGCGGCGGTACAGCGCCTCGCGAATCAATTCCTCTTCCTGATAAAAACTGATTACCAGATTGCCGTTTTCAACCTTGATCTTGCCGTCATAGATGTGGCGCTTTTCCCAGACGGACCGGAACTGCTTGCCGTCAAAGGCGAAGAGGGCCGCCGAAAGCCTGGGATGCGACTTCCCTTTGCGAAATCCATGCACCAGCAAAAGCCACTCGCCCGGGTCCTCGGTGGGCACGAAGCCGAATGGTTGCAGGTCGGGACCCGGAACCAGTTCCAGCACGGAAACCTCCCGCATCTTTCCTTCCTCGAGAGAATAAATCGCCAAGGCGTTATACCGGTTCTGATCGCTCCATCCTAAACTGTATCCCACGCCGAGCAGACGTTCCTGTTTCCAGGGCTTCAGAAACGTCCTGACGATCACGTTCACCGGCCACCGCACGCCGTCGAAGAGGTGCTCCACCTCGCGGCGGACCTCAACCAGTGAAACCGACGCCGCTTCCTGCCGGTTGATGTATTGCTCTAGGTGGCGGAAGACGAGCTCGCGGATATGAAGATTCATCTTCCGGGAATCTTCAAGATCATACTTCACCAGCGCCTGCGACCAAGTGGTGATGTAGTGAGACGTCGGCCGGGCAAGTTCCGCCGCGGACTTCGACCGGGGCTTCTTCTTCGCCTCGACTCCTGCCGGCGCCACGAGAAGCCCCAACACCAATACGGCAATCGCCGCCTTCCATTTTCCTGCGCTCCTGATGCTCATTCTTACTCCTTACATAAGTTGCCGATGCGCCGCCAAGCGGCCAAAGGCCCGCACGATGTCCTCGGCTTGATCCTCCAGGACCGTCCTCAAATCGAGCAACAGCCGGTCCTGCTCTACACGGCCGATGATCGGCGGCCGATGCCGCCGCAAGAATTCGGCCATCTCCCCGGCGCTGGTGCGAGTGGACCGCACGGCCAGCAGCCGTGTCGGCAGACCCTGCCCCGGCGTCGAACCGCCGCCCGTGACGGACTCACCTTCGATGATGTCTACCTGAAGGTCCGGCTTTGCCAGTTGTGAGGCCAGCAAACGAGCCCGGCCGTCCAATTCCTCCACCGTGGCATGAATCATCGCCTGAACTGGCACTGCGAGGGCGTCCTCGCGTAAATAGGCCGCGAGAGTGGCCTCCAGCGCTGCCAGCGTCATCTTGTCAACCCGTAAGGCGCGAAAGAGTGGATTCTTACGAATACGGCCGAGCAGGCGCTTCCGGCCTACGATCAGACCCGCTTGCGGGCCGCCGAGGAGCTTGTCCCCGCTGAAAGTGACCACATCCACCCCGGCACGGATACTCTCGGCAACCGTAGGCTCGCCGGTAATTCCCAATGGAGTAAGGTCAACCAGACAGCCGCTGCCCAGGTCCTCGACGAGGGGCACCCTCCGGCGGCGGCCCAACTCGACAAGCTCTTTCAGTCCGGGCCTCTCGGTAAATCCCATGACGTGGAAATTACTGGGATGAACCCGTAGGAGCAGCCTAACACTCTCATTTTCATGATTCTTCTTCTTCTGGAGGACCTTCTCGTAATCGGCGAGCCGGGTCCGATTCGTCGTTCCCACTTCCCGCAGCACGGCGCCGCTCTTCGCCATGATGTCCGGGATTCGGAAGGACCCGCCGATTTCGACCAGCTCGCCCCGGGAAACGGCCACCTCACCGCCTTCGGCCAGCGTATTCAGCGTCAGGAAGATCGCCGCGGCATTGTTGTTCACCACCAGGGCGGCTTCGCTGCCCACCAGATCGTTCAAGAAACGCTCCGCATGGACGTCCCGCCTACCTCGCGCTCCGCGTTCAACGTCGTACTCCAGATTGCTGTATTTGGAGCCGACCTCGGCCACCCGCTCGACGGCCTGCTTGGAAAGCGGCGCGCGCCCCAGATTGGTGTGCAGGATCACGCCGGTGGCGTTGATGACGGGCGCGAGGGAGTAGCTCAGAGCCCTTTCCGCCTCCCTCGCCACGGCGACTTCAATCGCTTGCGGGCTGACGGTATGGACCTCACCGCGGAGGATCCCCTCGCGAAGCTCTTGCAGTACCTTCCGCGCCGCCTTGACGACGGTCGAGCGGCCCAGGAGGCCTTGGAGCTCGACAAGGGCGTGCCGGTTCAACAGCTCATCGACCGGGGGGATTTTCCGCAGGAGGGGCGGCGAAGAGGTTTTCTTTTCGGCGCCCTTCGCCGGGGGCTGGGTATCGGGGGACCTTCTCATAACTTCCTCGTTTTGAACCTAAGTATAAGCTTTATTTCAACATACCCGACGCGGAGCGTCAACTTTTCGGTTGACGGGTCGGAGGGGCGCTCAGATAATATCCTCCGAAGGCTAAGGTCGAAGGTTATTGTGACATTTGATGAAGAGTTGACGCGACTGGACGATAACGTTCGCCGCCTCAAAATCGACTACGAAGTGTTTTTTCAATGGAGGGTCGCAAAGCCCTCCGACCGAGGCCCGCGGGCGCGTCGAGCGGGTGTTCACGAAGTATCGGGATGGACAGGACCTGAACTTCGCTCAACGCTTTCGTTTCAACACCATTCTCCAAAAATACGCTGTTTACAACGACCTCTGGCGTCAGAAAATGAGGGGGCGGGAGGAAGGGCGCGGGCGCTTTGCCGTTTTCGGGCCCAGGACGGCTTCCGCGGCAGATGGAAACAGTGTGACCTGTTCCGACCCTGCGCGCGAACCGGAGAAGGTAGACCAGTTGCTGAAGGCCATGGTCGAAGCGAAGCGGAAATGCGGCGAGAGCGTCAGCAAACTGGACCCGATGACTTTCCAGAAATTCGTTCAGAAGAAGACCAAGCAGTTGCAAAAGAAACTGGGCTGTAAGAAGGTCCAGTACATTGTCAGCATCGAAGGCGGCAAAACGAAACTGAAAGCGGTCAGCGGCGACTAGTAACCCGGTGCTTGGACCCGTGGCGCGGACCCCTTCCTTCCCGCTCTTTCCACTAAAATGCTGCTATCCTTAGGATCTTCGAGCAGCCTCGGCGTGCTCGGCGAATACTCTCCCTAGTCCCGGCCCAAGTTGCAGGACCGGACGAATTGAAGGAATTAATGACGAAAAAGATTCAACGCGCACTGGTAAGCATAAGCGATAAGACCGGTCTTGAGGCCCTGGGAAAAGGCTTGGGAAGCCTGGGGGTGGAAATCCTCTCAACCGGGGGAACGGCCCGCGCGCTGGCCGGCAGCGGCATCACCGTGCGCGAGGTGGCCGACCTTACCCAATTCCCCGAAATGCTCGACGGCCGCGTCAAGACCCTCCATCCGAAAGTCCACGGAGGCATCCTCGGACGGCGCGGGAACCCGGAGCACGTCCGGCAGGCCGCCGAGCACGGCATCGAATGGATCGATCTGGTGGTGGTCAACCTCTACCCGTTTGAGCGGACGGCGGCCAAGCCCGGCGTCGGCTGGGAGGAACTGATCGAAAACATCGATATCGGCGGCCCGGCCATGATTCGCTCGGCGGCCAAAAATCACGAAGATGTGGCTGTGGTTGTCTCCCCGGATGATTACCCCTCGGTTCTTGAAGAGATGAAGGCCAACCAGGGCTCTCTTTCTGCGGAAACACGTCTACGCCTGGCACGGAAAGCCTTCTCCCATACGGCGGCCTACGACGCGGCGATTTCCGCTACCCTCGACCGGCACGCCGATGCCGACCGGCCAGACGATATCAAAGACGAAACCTCCCTCTCCCTGCCCGCGAAATTTCTCCTGAGTTACGAAAAGGCCGCCGATCTGCGCTACGGTGAGAATCCCCATCAGAAAGCCGCTCTCTATCGGCCCGGTGGGAAAAGCGAGGGACGCGGTGTGGCCTTCGCGCAGCAGCTTCAAGGCAAGGAACTCTCCTTCAATAATCTTGTCGATCTTCAGGCGGGGTGGAACCTGGCAGAGGAGTTCGACCAACCTACGACCGTCATGATCAAGCACACCAACCCCTGCGGCGCGGCAAGCGCCGAGAATCTCGCCGAGAGCTACCGCAAGGCGCTCGAAGCAGACCCGGTCTCCGCCTTCGGGTCCGTCATTGCCTTCAACCGCCCCTTGGACCCGGAGACGGCCGAGGCGATGGCGAAGCTGTTCGTAGAAGCGGTAATTGCCCCCGGATATGAGGCGGCGGCGAAGGAACGGCTCTCCAAGAAAAAGAATTTGCGACTCATGATCATGGACAGGTGGAAGGAAGAGGCAGGCAGTGAAGTCCTCGAACTGAAAAACCTGGGGGACGGCTTGCTGGTCCAGACCCAGGACCAGAAATTGAACAATCCCGACCCGTGGCGGACGGTCACGGCGCGGCAGCCCAGCCCCGAGGAGCAGGAAGCGCTGCTGTTTGCCTGGCGCGTGGCGAAACACGTCAAGTCGAACGCCATCGTTTTCGTCCGCCAGAGCCAGACCGTAGGAGTGGGCGCGGGTCAGATGAGCCGGGTGGACGCGGCCCAGATCGCAATACGGAAAGCCAAGGAGTTAAAGCAATCGCTCGCAGGCACCGTCGTCGGCTCGGACGCCTTCTTTCCCTTCCCGGACGGAGTTCGAGTGGCGGGCGAGGCCGGGGCCACCGCCGTCATTCAGCCCGGCGGGTCGGTCCGCGACGAAGAGGTGATCGAGGCGGCCAACCGCCTGGGCCTTGCCATGGTCTTCACCGGCATACGACACTTTTGGCATTAGACTCGCGCCATTAAATTCGCGATTAAAAACGTGGGTGGGAAACGGCGCCCTGCGCCGCCCCGACAAGAGGAAAAGGCAGAGAACCAAGGAGATTTGCGGGCCTAAGATTTCGGTCCGGTATAGCCCTCGCGAGAATAGAGCTTCAGCTTGACCTTCTTCCCTTTTTGATTTCGGAGAACGAGGGGGTTGCCCTGCTCATCCACCACCAGAACCTTCACTTTGCGAAACTTGCCGTCCTTGGCCGTATTGCTTGAGACGTAACCCAAACTGTATTGATTCTTCAGGTGCGCCGTGATGACCTGGTAGATGCCGGGCAGTTCATTCCTAAAACGCGGGAAAAAAGCCCTGCCGCCGGTGTATTTGGCAAAAGTCCGGAGTGTGTTGTCCGCCTGGTAATCGGTAATATTCTCATATCCCCGCGCCCGGACCCAGCCGCCGATGGCAACCGGGTAGATGATGGTGTCGGTCTCACGGACCATCTTCAGCGCCTCTCCGTATCTCATCTTGCTGAACGTATCGATACCGGTCGTAATCAGCAGAATCGCCTTCTTCGTCTTGATGTCTTTCATGCTATCGATCGCAAATTCCAACGAATCGTAGAGATTGGCTTCGCTAAAGCCGGGATACCGCATTCGATTCAGGGCTTGGACAACCTGCATCCGGTTCTGGGTAAAATCCGTAAGCACCTCCGGATTCAGGTCGTAGGCCACCACGGCCACATAATCGTTCGGCTGGAGGTAGTTCACAAACTGGTAGGAACTCCTAATCGCCTCGTACAGGTTCCACCACAGCCGGGTATTGCGAAACTCGATCAGCATGCAGACGGTCATCGCACCCTTGCTGCGGGAGAAGTTCGTAATCGACTGCTCCACGCCGTCTTCATAGAGCCGGAAATTTCCTTGCTTCAGCGTGGGGATAAAATGGCCGTGCTTGTCGGTCACCACCACGTCCATGTTGACCAGGTTGGTGGAGACGGAAATCGAAAAAGTGCTGTCGATGTCGATCTTTTCGGGCCTTTCGATCGGCTCAATCGGAGCCGGACGAGTATTGGCCGGACGACGCGGGGCCAGCACCACTTCACCGGCATCCTGGTTTGGTCCCTCACTCTCTTGCTGGGCAAAGCCGGCGCTCACGCTCAGCGCGACGGCCAAAAGAACGAATGTCCCCAACACCATCCACCAAGTCCGATTTCCTACCTCGCGATTCATATCTGTACTCCTCATAACATATGCCCCTCGGCCCATTTCTCTCTATTATGATGCTCCGAAACGGCAACACGATCAATAGGCGATTGAAATCGGACGCTCTCGGGCCTCGACGAAATCCGGCCTCAGAGTGCTAAATCGCGCAAAATAAGTAAGATGAAAGCCTTTTGCGTCTGCCCGGATCTTCAAAAGAAGGAGGGAATTTCAGGTCGACTCACCGGCAGGTTGAAGGCGTGGATTCATTTCACGACGAGCGGCGGAACAGACGTTGCACTGCACCTGAGTAATCACCAGCTCCGGTTTGAGTTCGGGAAGCCTGTTGCGGCCAATTTCAGGGAGCTGTTTGCCGCCCTGAGAGCTCTCTGGGACTATCCCGGTCGACCTCAGGGGCCGAAACGAGGCCGCGTTCAAGCTGGACGGGCTACGCCCCCAGCCGTAATCCAGCGCGCCAAGAGCTTCGGGAAACCATAAGCTATTTTTTTATCAATCGGGTACGAGTGTCGGAGGAAAGTAATCCTCCCTAATCGACCATCCGTTCGAGCTCCTCCAAGTCCCTCTGTTCGTCGCAAATCAGGTCCTCGACGGTCTCGTAGAGCAGCATATCTTCATCTTTCGGGATCAGCTTCATCAACTGCTTATAGAGCTTGATGGCGTCCTTCTCCTCGTCGATGTTGATATCAAGCATCTTCTTCAGCTTGTTGCCGACTTCGATCTCGCCGACGTTGGTGGTGGGTTTTTCGCCCAATGCCACCAGCCGGTCCCGAAGTTCATTCGCGTGGCGAAGTTCCTCGGCGGCGAAGGCCTTCAACTTATCGCCGATCGGCCCCGCGTAGGGACCTGCCAACACCGCCGCCTGTGTGGAATAACGGATGACGGTGGCATGCTCCAGCGCCAGCGCCTGATTTAATAACTTCACCACTTTCGACTTGTCCATGCTGCGTCCCTCCTATTTCCCAATGGGTCATAATTATTTTAAAACAACGCCTCTTCAGACCACGCCGTAGTCGGCCGCGGCCGCCTGTTCGCGGGCGTGATAGGAGCTGCGCACCAGCGGGCCCGCCTCGACGTGCCGCAACCCCAGCAAACACCCCTCTTGCGCGAGCGCTTGAAATTCCTCCGGCGTGTAGAACCTTACCACGGGAAGATGCTCGCGCGTCGGTTGCAGATATTGCCCGATCGTTACGATATCGCAACCCGCCCGCTGCAGGTCGCCCAGAACAGCAGATAACTCTCCGCGCGTCTCCCCCAAACCGACCATCAGGCCGGACTTGGTGGGGATGCCAGGCGCCAGTTCCCTGGCCCCCCTGAGCAGACGAAGCGACTGCTCATACCGCGCACTGGGACGAACCTTGTCGTACAAGCGCGGGACCGTCTCAATATTGTGATTCAAGACGTCGGGCCGAGCCGCCATCACAGTTTCCAGCGCCTCGTCCGACCCGCGGAAGTCGGGAATCAGAACTTCGACGCGGCAGCCGGGATTGATTTTCCTTACCTGGTGAATCGTTTCGGCAAAGAGACCCGCGCCGCCGTCGGCTTGGTCATCCCGGTTGACGGAGGTGATGACCGCGTACTTGACGCCCATGGCTTGTACCGCCCGGGCCACACGGAGAGGCTCTCCAGCATCCAGCCCCGCAGGCTTTCCGCTGGTAACGGCGCAAAAGCCGCACCGCCGAGTGCAGATATCGCCCAGAATCATGAAGGTTGCCGTCCGCTGCTCCCAGCACTCGGCGATGTTCGGGCAGCGGGCGCTCTCGCAGACCGTATGCAGGTTGAGCCGGCGCAGGGTTCGCTTCAGGTCGTGGTAGTTATCGCCGCCCGGCAGGCGCACCTTCAGCCACGGCGGTCGTCGCCCTGGAGTTGGGGTCCCGGTAGAAGTCCCAATCTGTATTAGGGATGGGCTCATAAAATCGCTCACCTGAAGAGGACATTCTACCGGCAGGCGGCAAGGGGGTCAATTGCAGTGTGATCCCCTTCCTGATCCTCTCCGCTCCGACCCGCGCTTTTCGGGCCTGCTCCGCCGCATGAATTTTCCGAAGTAAAGTCGAATCCCGGCGGTAAGTTTTATTCTACCCGAAGCGAGCGGAGGAGCTTGTCCGGTGGAAACGTGTTGATAACATCCTTCTTCTCCAGCCAGCCGCGGCGGGCGGTGACGACGCCGTAGCGCATAAAGGGGAATTGTGCCGGGGAGTGGGCGTCGGTGGAGATGACGAACTTCAGGCCTTTCTCTTTGGCGAGGCGAACGTGCCGGTCGCAGAGGTCAAGCCGCTCCGGGCTGGCGTTGATCTCCACCACCACGCCCTTCTTCTTGGCCTTCTCGAAGACAAGGTCCATGTCAAATTGATAGGGGTCGCGGCGCAGCAGTTGGCGGCCGGTGGGATGTCCCAGAATCTTTACATAGGGATTTTCCAGCGCCTTCAGGATGCGCGCCGTCATTTCGCCCGAGGGCATATTCATGCGCGAGTGGATGGTGGCCACCACCACGTCCAGTTGCCGGAGGATGTCATCGGGCATGTCCATCGACCCGTCACCCATAATATCGACCTCCATCCCGGCCCAAATCTCAATCTCCGGCACCTTCTTCCTGGCCGCACGGACCTCCTTCAAGTACTCAAGCGCCCGCTTCTCGTCGAGGCCGTTGGCGATGGTGACCGACTTCGAGTGGTCCGTAACGGCGATGTAGCGGTAGCCCCGCTGTAACGCCGCCCAGGCCATCTCCGCCACGGTGGCTTTGCCGTCGCTGGCACGCGTGTGCATCTGAAGATCGCCCTTGATGTCCTTCACCTCTAAAAGCCGAGGTAGACTGCCTTCTTCTGCGGCTTCGATCTCCCCCTGGCACTCGCGCAATTCGGGCGGAATCCACGGCAGGCCCAGCTTCTTGTAGACCTCTTCTTCGGTCCGCCCGGCAATTCGCCGCTCACCCTTGAAGAGGCCGTATTCGTTCAGCCTCAGCCCCCGGCGCTTGGCGCGGTAGCGGAGCAGGACGTTATGTTCCTTGGACCCGGTAAAGTATTGCAGCGCCGCGCCGTAGGACTTCGGCTCCAGCAGCCGCACGTCCACCTGGAGGCCGCTCTTCAGCCGCACGCTGACCTTGTCCTCGCCCTTGGCCAGGACCTCGGTGATCTCCGGGAAGCTAGTGAAGTGCTCGGCAATGCTGGCATGAGATTTGCCGATCACCAGCAGGTCCAGGTCGCCGACCGTCTCCTTGCCACGGCGGAGCGAGCCGGCGGGCGTGACGGTATCGACTTCCTTCAACTCTTGCAAAAAGGCCGTCAGCACCTCGGCCGTCCGGTCCGCCTGGGCCAATAATAATCGCCCCACGGCTCGCTCGAAGGTATCGACCGCCTTGAGAATGTTCTCCTCCGACTTCTTACTCATGCCGGGCAGGCCGCGAAGCTTCTCGGCTTGGGCTGCAGCTTGAAGCTCTGCGACGCTCTTGATTCCCATCTGCTGGTAGAAGAGCCGTACCTTCTGCGGCCCTACGCCCTGGAGTTGAAGCATGTCGAGCAAGGTGGGGGGAACCTTGTTGAGCTGCTCTTGGTGGTATTCGCACTTGCCCGTATCGGCCAGTTCCTTGATTTTGGACGCCAAATCGGCGCCCACGCCGGGTATGGCCGTGAGTTTGCGCTCCGGATCGCGGGCGAGATCAGCGGCGCGTTCCGGGAAACTTTCCAGCGACCGCGCCGCGCGCTCATAGGCCGCCGCCTTGAAAGTCCACTTCGGGTCGTCCTGGAGGATCTTCATCAGGCTGGCAATCTGCTCAAACACGGCTGCGATATCGCGGTTTTCCATGCGATCTCCGTAGGGGGAGGACGAACTCCAAACTGGTTGCTTGAAACCGGGCTTCCTTCCGGCCCATAGAATACAGGATTTCGATCGGGTGGAGAAGGATGGCGTGGAATGGGGGGTCGGCCCAACTCTCCGCTCCTCTTTTTTACACCGTCAAGCGGATGTAACGAGACCTCCGCCGTAGGGCAGAGACTTCCCTCCGCCTCAAACCCTTCAGCAGGAATCAAGGCAAGCGGTTTATCCCCCGCCCCTTAACAGATAAGGTAAGCTCTGAAATTGGTTTTTATTGGGATTCTGCTTCTGCCGTTGCCGAATCGGTCGCTGCTGAATCGACATCCGCCGAGTCGCCGGAAACCGAATCGGCATCCGCCGAGACCCTCGCGACCGAATCACCCGCCCTTGTTACTTTGTCCGCTTGCGGACCCTTCTGCCCCTGGACGACCTCAAACTCCACAACGTCGCCTTCATGGAGGGTTTTGAACCCATCTCCCTCTATGGCTGAGTAGTGAACGAAAACGTCCGGCCCCTCTTCCTGGCCGACGAAGCCGTAACCTTTCCTGTTGTTAAACCATTTTACTTTTCCCTGAATTCTATCCACGAGAACCCTCCTCTGTACCTTCCTGCAAATGGCTTCGCAGCTTCGGGTCGGACGGAAATAATCGAAAGTCCTCCCCAGCTATTCAGGACCCCTTTCGTACATTTTTTGTCGAAGTAGTCCTACCCGCCTCGTGAGGAATATTTTACAAGGCCAGGGGCGGGTGTCAATACCATATTGAACTTTATAGATTCCGGGAGTTCGAGCCCGTCGAGGGAGGGAGAGGCCCCTTCCGACCGGCCGGGAGTGAAACCAAGGCCTAAGCCGTACCCATTCTATTGCCGGAAGAGATTCCTAGAACTTCACGCCCCTCATCAGGCCTTCCCCTTTGACCGGCCCCATAAGGTGCTTGCGTATAATTCCCTGAATTTAAATGCTTTAGTTCGTGTTCCTGCAAACCAAGGGGCAGGCTTACTCATTCAGAGGGGGGAATTCCAGGGAACCGCGGCCGCGGGCTAGTCCAACTCCTTCTTTTCGAGAGCAGTCAGCACGATCTGCTCCCCACTCGATTCAGACAGAGAGCTCAGTTGGGCAAGCTGCTGGGCGAAATCCTTCATGCGCCGCCGGGCATCTTCGTAGTTGTTGCGGGCGTATTGGAGTTGTGAACCGACCTTATCAAAGCTCTCCTCCATCTTCCCCAGCTCCGTTTGGAGCTGACCCAACCCGGCCAGGATTTTCCGCGCTCTCTCTTCCACCTGCAAACCGCGCAGACCCATAAGAATCACTTGTAGGTAGGCATAAAGAGTGTTCGGCGAGATGGGGATTACCTTCCGGGAGGTGGCATACTCCATCAAACTGTCTTCCTCCTTGCGTCCCTCGTCACGGATCATCAGCTCGTAGTAGACGTTTTCCGCCGGTATGTACATCAGAGCAAAGTCGTAGAAATTCTCTTTCGGGCGGATATACTTGCGCGCAATGTCGTCCACGTGCTTTTTGATATCGGTCCGGAACCGCCGCCGGGCCTGCCGGACCTCCATCTCCGCCCCGCCCGTCTCGGAAGCCTTGCGGAAGCTCTCCAGCGGAAATTTTGAGTCGATCGGAATGCGCCCCGGCCCCACGTAGAGCACTGCATCGACGCGCTCGCCGCTTTCAAACGTAAACTGCATATCGAAGAAATTCCGGGGAAAGAGCTGCGCCAGCAACTCCTCCAACAAAAACTCGCCCAACCCGCCCCGGAACTGCGGGGCCTGAAGCAGGTCCTGCAAGGAGGCAATGTCCTTCCCTACGTCGAAAATTCGCCGGCTCGCCTCCTCCAGCTTTCCCAACTGCTCGCGGACGCCCCCGACGGCAGCGAGGGCTTGGTTGATCCCTTGCCCCATCTGCTGTCCGCTGCGCTGCGCCACTTCCACGTTTTCGGCCAGCCGTTTCGCCACGGTTTCCTGCAACTGATGTATCTGCACGTTTACATCCGTACCGACGGCGCGCAGTGATTCGGTGACTTGCCCTCGCAAGCCTTCCACCTGCTGCTGCAATAGCTGAAAGGAGTTTTCCTCTTCACTTGATCCGCGACCCCTCCACTGCCGTCCGAAAAGAAAGAACGCGGCCAACAAGACGACGGCCAGCAGAACGCCCAGTGTGATTTCAAGTCCCGTCATTCTTTCTCTTTCTTTCTATTGAATTCGGCCCTAGGGATTCTGTTCCTGCGCCGGGCAGAGCGCGTGAAAGTCGCAATACTTGCAAATGAAACCGGGCCGAGGTTCGAAATTCCCCCGGCGAATCTCCTCCGCCGTCTCTTGCAGCGTACTCAAGGCAATCTCCAAGCTTTTCTCGGTCCTTACGGCGGAAACGGCTTCATTGGTAGTGAGATTATAGAACGTCAGCCGCTGGGGATTGAGCTTCATCTCCCGCCTCGCCGCCAGCGCGTAGAGCGAGAGCTGCAAACTCCGTTCGGCGTCTTTCTGATCACGCGGGCTGCCGGTCTTGTAGTCGAGCAGCTCTACATCGTGCTCATTTCGGCCCAGCAAATTGATCTGGTCAATCCGCCCTTCCAGAATAATATCTCCTAACTCCAGCTTGAACCGGCGCTCAAGCCCCAGCGGCCTGGTGTCCGCATCCCGGTGCCGCTCCCAAAAGGCGCGAAGCTGCTTGTGCCCGGCCTTCTTATAGGCCTCCTCCTGGTATGCGTCCTGGAAGCCGGCCTTCCGCCATCCGCTTTCATAGGTCTGGCGCAACCAATCCCACGAGGGCGACTCATCCTCTCTCATCTCTCCCCTTTTTTCAAAGTACTTCCGGATCGAGCTATGCATCACCGTACCGAACGTAAGCGCCGGATGCGGCCCGGTGGGCACTTTCAGATAATGTCCCATCTTGAACTTCAGCGGGCAGGCCTTGTAGGTCTCAACCGCCGAGGCGCTCAGTAATAATTTTTCCGGCAGCGGCTTGGGCGGGTCCGCGCGCACCCAACCGGCAAGGTCCGGGTAGAAGTAGGGAGAATTGCGCCTCGCTTCGATTAACCTCCCCGTCAGCCATCCCTCTGGGTCCGTTCCCCCCAGCGCCGGCGCAGCGCTTGGCTCCCCGTTTCCTCCCACGCCTCGAACCGCGCCGGGTTCGACGGGCGCCACTTCGATCCGTTCCAAGTCTTTTCCCGCCAGCAAGCCGTTCGATGTGAGGTTTTCAATAAAAACGGACGGTTTCTTTCCCCGTTTGATTGTGCTGCAGACGTAAAGTTGCCGCTGCGCCCGCGTCAGGCCCACATAGAAGAGCCGCGTCTCTTCCTGCAGGTGGAAATCCCCCGGAGGCAGAGCGCCCCGGATCAGTTCGTCGGGAAATTCGATGCGTGACTTCTGCGCTCGATGCGGAAACCTTCCCCGCGCCACGCCCAGCAGGAAGACGACGGGAAATTCCAACCCTTTCGCCCCATGCACACTCATCAACTGCAACACGTGCGAGGGGTCCGCCGAGGCAGGCGCTTCAATCGTCCCTCCCGCCTGGCGGAAGTAATCCAGATATTCGAGGAATTCCCCCAGCCGCCGCGTCTCGCTCTTCTCTTCCCATGCGGCAAGGAATTCCATGAACGCTGTCAAGTAACGATGGTCCGGGTAATCGGGAAGCAGCCGCACCTCCAGCCGGTCGAGCAGCGCCTCGACCAGCGCGGTGACGGGCAGCCGCCGCGCGCGCTCCGAAAACTGCTTCAGAAGAGCTTTCAGGTCGGCCCATCCGGTCCGGTCCAGGTCCGTCTTGAGCAGCGTCTTTTCTTCTTCAAGAATTTCCGCATAGAGAGAGCGGCGGTTCTTCATTGCCCGTTTGCGCAAATCCCAGGCCAGGTCCTCCGGCAAGCGCCAACGTGGAATCATCAGGAGACGGATCAGGCTGATGTTCGAGTGCGGCCGGAGGATAGCCTCCAAGTAGGCCGACAGGTCACGTAGGATGGTAGCGGAAAGAATCGAAAGCTTGCGAATGGAAAACGGAATTTTACGGCGGCTGAGCTCTTTCACCAACAGGTCACGGTAGCTGTGCGAGCGGTAGAGGACGGCCATCTCGCCGAGCGGCCTGCCTTGCCGGTGAAGCCGCTCCACTTCGTCGGAAATCCAGAAGGCCTCCGAGTGGAAGTCCGGCGCCTCAACCAGAAAAACCTTTTCGCCGTCGTCCAGCGTCGCCACCAGCGCCTTCTTGTCCGGGTAGCGTGCCTCGCCGTTTTGTGCAATGGCAGATTCGGCTACGCGCAGAATCCGCATCGTGGAGCGGTAGTTTTCCACCAGGAAGATCGTCCGGTGGTCCGGATAGAGGTCGCCGAAAAGCTGAAAGCTGCCGTACGAGGCGCCGCGAAAACGGTAGATCGCCTGGTCGTCGTCGCCGACCACGGTGACATTATTCGGCGGTACAACGATGCGGCTCAGCAGCCTGATCTGCGCCAGATTCGTGTCCTGAAATTCGTCCACCAGCAGATAGCGAAATTTTTGTTGGTATTCGGCCAGAAACTCCGGCTCCCGGTCGAAAACGCGCAACACTTCGTTGATCAGGCTGCCCAGGCTGACACAGTTCGCCTCCTCCAAAAGCCGGTGACTGATGCGGAACGTGCGGGCGATTTCCCGGCGACGCTCCATCTGTTCGGCCGCTTTCAGCCGCGCGGCTGAATCCGTCGTCGGGACGGGCGCCAAGTTATTCTCCTGCTCTGCCAGGAACTTTTCGAAATCTTCCGGCTCGATCAGCTCATCCTGGCAACGGGAGAAAAAATTGCTCAGGTCGTGAAGGAACTCGCCCGGGTCATGCAGCTTTTGGTAAAGTTCAAGCTCCAATTTTTCAATCCGCCGGCGCAGAAAAATCCACAGGTCGACCTTGTCGAGCAGTTGCCGGTCGAAATACTGCCGCTTAAGAAGTTGATAACAGAAGGAGTGGAAGGTGGAGATGCTGATCTCCTGTTCCCCATCCGGTTCCACGTCAGGCAGGGCGGCGCGGACCCGATGCTTCATCTCCCGCGCCGCCCGGTCGGTGAAGGTGAGGCCTAGGATCGAATCGGGCGCGATTCCGCGGCGGATGAGGGAACGGATGCGCTCCGTGATGACGGTGGTCTTCCCGCTGCCCGCACCGGCCACCACCAGGAGCGGTCCTTCCTCGTGCTCGACGGCAGCAAGCTGGGCGGCATTGAGCTCACGCATGCAACAGGATTATTCCGCCATTCCCCCTCTCCCCGCAAGCAATTTCGTCAACCGGCTTTCGTTCCTTCGGCATCGGTTACGGAAGGCTTCCTTGACTCGCCGGAAAGCTGCTCACTATAATCACTCCTGTCGAAACTATTCACGGAACCCGATTATGCTCGAACCCGTCATTCTCAGCGCGGTCCGCACTCCCATTGGAAAATTCAGCGGCAACTTGGCTCCGCTCTCCGCCGTAGAGCTGGGCGCCGTCGTCGTGGGTGAAGCCGTCCGGCGAGCGGAGGTGGGGGCGGCGGAAATCGACGAAATCATTATGGGCAATGTGGTCTCCGCCGGTCTGGGCCAAAACCCGGCGCGGCAAGCGGGCCTGAACGGAGGGCTGAAGCCCGAGGTTGCCGCCTTCACGGTCAATAAAGTTTGCGGGTCGGGCCTGAAGGCCGTAGGACTGGCGGCGCAGGCGGTGGCGCTGGGCGATTCGGAAATGGTGGTAGCCGGCGGCATGGAGTCGATGACGAACTGCCCCTACCTGCTGCCCGAACTCCGCCAAGGCCGGAGCATGGGCAACACCCCGGCGGTCGATTCAATGATCCACGACGGGCTGTGGGACGCTTTTGAAGATTTCCACATGGGCATGACGGCCGAGCTGGTGGCGGAAAAGTACGCCATCTCCCGTGAGCAACAGGACCGCTACGCGCTCGAAAGCCACCGCCGCGCGGTCGAGGCCGGGCGAAATTGTCACTTTAAGAACGAGCTCGTCGCCGTGGAAGTGCCACGAAAAAAAGCCGACCCTCTGCTTGTTGAAACCGACGAGAGTCCCCGGGCCGACACCTCTCTCGCTGCGCTGGCGAAGCTGAAACCCATTTTCAAGAAAGACGGCACCGTCACGGCGGGAAACGCACCGGGAACCAACGACGGGGCGGCGGCGCTGGTGGTGACCTCCAGCCGGAGAGCAGAGCGTACAGGGAAAAAGCCTCTGGCAAGAATCGTCGGTCAAGCGACAAGCGGCGTTGAGCCGCGCTGGGCCATGATGGCCCCGATTACGGCCGTCGATAAATTGCTGAAAAAGGTCGGCTGGCGGCGCCAAGAGGTGGACCTGTTCGAATTGAACGAAGCATTTGCCGTGCAGGCCCTTGCCGTGATACAAGAATTAAGGCTCGACTCGGCCAAGACCAATATCCACGGCGGCGCCGTCGCTCTGGGTCATCCGCTCGGCGCTTCCGGCGCACGAATCCTGGTGACACTACTTCACGCACTGGTACAACGCAATGTAAGGCGCGGCGTGGCGGCCTTATGCTTAGGCGGCGGCAATGCCGTGGCTTTGGCGGTGGAGAGATTGTAGGAAAAGCCCTCCCTCGACCCTCACACTTTGGAGGAAAGATGGGGGCGGAATGAGGCTGGAACAATGGCGGAAACGAACGGCAAAAACGGGAAAGAAGAGAAGAACGAGCGCGAGCGCGCGATCAATCTGACGATTTCCCAACTCGAAAAGGATTACGGCAAGGGCACGGTCATGCGTCTGGGGTCGAACGAGGCCATGGTGTCGGTCGACGTCATTCCGACCGGGTCGCTCGGCCTGGACGCCGCTTTAGGTGTAGGCGGCGTGCCGCGGGGGCGCGTGGTGGAGATCTTCGGCCCGGAGGCGGGCGGCAAGACGACGATCGCCCTCCATATCTTGGCCGAGGCCCAGCGGATGGGGAGTCTGGCCGCCTTCATCGACGCCGAACATGCCCTGGACGCGACCTACGCAAGGCGCTTGGGCGTGGATATCGACAATCTTCTCGTCGCCCAACCCGACAACGGCGAGCAGGCCCTGGAGATTGCGGAGTCCCTGGTCCGCTCGAACGCGATTGACGTCCTGGTGGTGGACTCGGTCGCCGCGCTGGTCCCGAGGGCCGAACTCGAAGGGGACATGGGCGATTCACTGCCCGGCCTCCATGCCCGGTTGATGTCCCAGGCCTTGCGGAAGCTGACCGCCGTGGTCGCGAGGTCCAACACCTGCATGATCTTCATCAACCAGATTCGCGAAAAAATCGGCGTCATGTTCGGTAGTCCGGAAACGACCACGGGCGGGCGCGCCTTGAAGTTCTATTCGTCGGTTCGGCTCGATGTCCGGCGCATCGGAGCCCTGAAAGACAGCGACAAGATCATCGGCAACCGGACGCGCGTCAAAGTGGTCAAAAACAAATTGGCTGCGCCGTTCCGCGACACCGAATTCGACCTGATCTACGGCCAAGGCATCTCCCGCGAAAACGAAATCCTGGATATGGCCGTCGTCCGGAATATGATCGAAAAATCCGGTTCCTGGTTCTCCTACGGGGGAGACCGCATCGGTCAGGGACGGGAGAACGTGAAGCAGTTCTTGCGGCAAAATCCCGACATCCGAAAGAAGCTGGAGTCGGAACTGAAAAAGGTGCTCGGCCTGACCAAAACTTCCCGGGCCGCATCCGGCTCTTCGAAACCGGCTCCTACCAGGGCCAAGTCCGCTCGCTCGTAAAAATCCTCGGAAGGATCAAGCTCTGTTAAATTTCCGTCCCTTGAATCTTTATAAGGCGCTTCCCTATTGCCTTCTTCTTTCGGTTTTCGCCGGCCCCGTGTCGGGGGCGACGCCGAAACGGCAAGACAACCCTCGCGGTGAGAACCCTGAAATCCGCCGGGTCGCCATCGAGGCGCTCGGCCAGCGGGACGGCGCCGTGGTGGTCGTCGACCCGGCCAGGGGACGCATCCTGGCCGCCGTCAACCAGCAGATTGCCTTCTCCGAGGGTTTCCAGCCTTGCTCCACCTTCAAACTCGCCGTCGCGCTGGTCGCCCTCGAAGACGGCGTGATCAGCCTGGAGACGGAAATCCAGGTCACGCGGCGCACATCCATTACCCTGACCGAGGCGATGGCGCTTTCCAACAACACCTTCTTTGCCAAGGCGGGCGAGCAACTCGGCTTCCAGCGGATTCAAAACTACGCGCGCAGGCTCGGCTTCGGAGAAAAGGCCGGATGGTACGTTCCCGGCGAGCGAGCCGGAACGTTCGCCGCCCGTCCGCCGCAACGGGGCGTGGGATACATGTCCAGCCACGGAAAAGGGATCAAGGCCACCCCGCTCCAAATGGCCGCCTTCGCCTCCACCCTGGCCAATGGAGGAACGCTCTACTACCTTCAGTATGCGCGCAACAAAGAGGAGCTTGCGAAATTCCAGCCGCGCATCAAGCGCCGGTTGCTGATCTCAAAGCATCTGACCCACCTGAAGACCGCCATGGCCGCCACGGTGCTCTACGGCACCGGTAGCAGCGCCTACGATCCGAATCACATCATCTACGGAAAGACCGGCACTTGCCGCGAAGGACGCACCTGGCTGGGATGGTTTGTCTCCTACTCGGATGGGCATCTGCCTCGCTACGCGGTGGTGGTTTTTCTGCGGCGGGTGGGGCGAAGAGTCACCGGCCCCCAGGCAGCTCGAATTTCCGGAAAAATCTACCGCCAGCTGTATGAGAGGGACCTCAAATCCCGGAAACTCAGCGCTGCTCAATCGGAGGCCGGCGGCGAAACCGTCCGGGCAGGCTTCTTCCCCCGGAGCACAAAAAACGGAAACTAAGAGGACGGAAACAAAAAGCGCTGGACGATGATCGCCCGGCACTTTGATTTTCTAACGTTCCTACGAAAACCGCTTACTTATGCAGACCGCACTCTTTCTTGGTCTCCTCTTCCCACCACCAGCGGCCCTCGCGCTCATGCTGGCCAGGAAGAACAGCCCTTGTGCAGGGTTCGCAGCCAATGGAGATGAAACCCCGATTATGGAGAGGATTGTAAGGAACATCATTCTCGCGAATGTAATTCCACACCTGCTGCGAGGTCCAGTTCGCCAGCGGGTTAAACTTCACCAACTCCTTTCCCTCACCGGCAAAGACCGGGTCGGATTGAATCACAGGAACCTCGGCGCGGGTGCCGGGGCTCTGGTCGCGCCGCTGGCCGGTAATCCAAGCATCGAGCGTCCCCAGAATGCGCCGTAACGGTTCCACCTTCCGAATGCTGCAGCACTCTTTGTGGCCGTCTTCGTAGAAGGAGAACAAGCCCTTCTCACGGACGAATGATTCTATGGCTTTCGCTTGGGGAAAACAGACTTCAATCTCAATCTTGTAGCGTTCGCGAACCTGGTCGAGGAACCGGTAAGTCTCGGCATGCAAACGCCCCGTGTCAAGCGAAAAGACACGGAACGGCAGACCGGTCTTTTCCGCCATATCCACCAGCACCACATCTTCGGCGCCGGAGAAGGAGATGGCCACATTCGACGTGTGCTCCTTCAGGGCGATTTCCACAATCTCTTTGGGATTTCGGTTCGCGTATTCTTTGGCAAGTTCTTGGTAATTTTTCTCGGTGCTTAGAACACTCATAAGTCAGTCTTCTTACCTCGTTTTCACCATGCAGTGGATTTTGATATCAATTACCCGACCAATAATTTGGTCCCCAGGGAAAAATAGAGCAGGCTGAAGAGCCACCGGAAGGAGACCTCCGGCAACCAACGGGTCAACCGGCTGCCGATGATCACTCCCGGCATCGAGCCGAGAATCAGCTTCAAAAATAGGCCGCCGTCGAAGTGCTGCATCCAGACGTACGATGCGCCGGCCACCACCATCGTAGCCAAGCCGAAAACAATGTCCGTACCGACAAGCTTCGAAATCGGCAACGGAACCAGCAAAAGCAGGAATGCCATCATCAGGCTGCCGCTTCCGACCGACGTCAGCGTAACCAGGAACCCGACCGTCGCGCCCGCCGCCAAGAAGGAAAACTCGCGGCCTTGAAGGCGGACCTCGGTTTCATTCTCTGCCTTATCTTTCCGACGCCAACCGACGAATGGCAACAGCACCGCCACCACAATCAATGTAACAGCCAACAAGCTTTCCAGCAGGGATTCCAGTTCGGCGATCGGAAAAGTCCGCTGGAGATATTGAAACACCCATACTCCGGCCAGCACGCCGGGAACGCTTCCCCCAATCAACCACAGCGCCAATTTCATATGAACTTGGCCCAGGCGACGGTGCTCCACCGCGCCGACCAATTTCGTCGCCGCACCGGTCAGAAGCCCCGTACCGATAATGGTAACGGTGGGGAACGGGGTCAACAACATCAGGAGCGGCGTCAGCATCACGCCACCGCCGGTGCCCGTCAGCCCGATCAAGAGTCCCGTAATCAGTCCGATCAGTATCTCCATTTTGTTCCAACCCGGTTGCTTCGAAAGCCAAGCTCCCCGGAAAGCCCCCTAAAAACAAAAAACCCGCTGTAATCTTTCTACAGCGGGCGTTGGCTTTGTGAACCTTCCGGTCTTTTTAAGTCTGATTCACCTCATCCTGCCAACGTCCACTGTTACTGTTACAACAACACATACAACAGCAACAACACACTTCTCCGGCGTCAGCAGTCATTCGCTTGTGATTGAGGCGACACAATTGCATACTTACTACTCCTACTCCCGGTAGTGTATCAATCGTCCGCTACCCTGTCAACCTCTTTTTTCCGCCATTTTTCCGCAATCTCAACGGTTTTTAAAACGGGAAGATTTCAGCAATTTCTTTGTTTCGGCGGCAATCAGGTCGCCCATCCGGGAGGTCTTAACCGCCCGTTTCTTGCCAGGAATCTCCGAGGTTCGAGCGCCGCGTTTCAGGACCTTTTCGATGGCCAGCTCAATCGCGTCGGCCGCCACGTCCTGGCGGAAGGTATAACGCAGCATCAGGGCCGCCGAGGCGATGGCGGCAATCGGGTTGGCACGATTCTTGCCCGCAATATCCGGCGCCGAGCCGTGCACGGGCTCATAGAGCGCATGCCCCTCGCCCAGGCTGGCCGAGGGCAGCATGCCGATGGAGCCAGTGATCATCGCGGCCTCATCGCTCAAAATATCTCCGAAGATGTTGTTCGTCAGAATCACGTCGAACGAGGGGGCCCGGGAGATCAACTGCATGGCGCAAGTATCGACATAGAGATGGGCCAATTCCACGTCCGGATACGACATGGCGACGCGCTCAACCACCTCGCGCCACAGTCGGGAGCTTTCCAGCACGTTGGCCTTATCGACCGACGTAACGCGCCGGCGGCGGATTCGGGCCAACTGAAAAGCCCGATGAGCCACCCGCTCAATCTCATGCTCACGGTAGATCTCCGTGTTGATGCCGACCCGCTCGCCGTTTCGTGAAAAGATTCCCCGGGGATTGCCGAAATAGATCCCTCCCGTCAGCTCCCGCACAATTACCATGTCCGTGCCGCGGGCAAACTGCGGCTTTAAAGCAGTTGCGGACAGCATGCAGTCCACGACCCGTGCCGGGCGAAGGTTCACAAAGAGCCCGAGGCGCTTTCGAAGCTGCAAAAGGCCCTGCTCGGGCCTCTCCTCCGGTCTCCTCTTATCCCATTGCGGACCTCCCACCGCGCCCAGCAGGATGGCTTGCGCATTGTTGCAAATGGCGATGGTTTCAGCCGGGAGAGGAGCGGCTGTGGTGTCCAGCGCACTACCGCCGATCAGGCCGTACTGGAAACTGAAAGTGGGCTCCCTGATATCCTCGACAACACGGAGGATCTTTATGGCCTCCTGCGTAACCTCAGGACCGATCCCGTCTCCGGGGAGGACAGCGACTTGGAAATTTTCTCGCATTGTTTTGATTCTACAAAGTTTACAAGAGATTTAACGGGTAAAGCAAGAATTTCCAGGCGTGGAAAATCGCAGGACAGCTAATCTATATAAAGTTTTTATTTTCAGTTAGTTGCAGCGTCACAGTTAAGCTCTTACCGGATGCCGGTACCATCAGGGTGGGGGCAATCCAGGCATCCGGCAATCGCATGCAACCGCTGCCGCTCACCTCATCCGGCGGATTTAGGACCCGATATTCATTTTTCCGCAGAGTTGCCGCTCGGCTCAAACAACCTAACAATAAAACATCCTTGTTTTCAATAAGATATACAATCTTCTGGGCGTTGATAATAATCCTTCGGTAAGGGGAAGCGGAGGGTAAAAAGACCTACCCGCGGTAAGTGTACTGTCCGGCGTGCCGGCACACAGAGGGAGTTACAAATAATCACAATTAATTCTGGATTTAGCCGGTTACTTCGTTACTTGGCCGGCAAGAGCTTTTCCCTGTGAAGCCGATTTTGCATTCCGGGCGGCTGGGTCGCCGCCGGCTGTTTTTGACTCCAAAACTCTTTGAGATTCAAAGACGGCCTTGTTCGAAGCCTGCAGATAAGCCTGGGCTGCGGCCTCAACCAAGTTCGCACCGGATGCTTTGCCCATCAGTTGCCGAACGCCGAAGTGGCAAACCAGGTCGACCTCGGCGACGCCGCCCTGGGACGACCCCACCGTGTGAACAGAGAGGTCTTCGATCGTACCCTTCAATCCCGTAATGCTGTCGACGGCGCGAAAGACGGCGTCGCACGGCCCGTCGGCTTTGGCGGACCCGGTGCTCGCCTGGCCGTCCTTTTCGAGCTCGACGGTAGCCTCCGATGGGCCTTTTCTCCTGGTCACACATTCGAGCGACTTCAAGGTGTATCCGCCGAGCAGCGCATCGAAACCTTTATTCACAATGTTGATCAGGTCCTCATCGTAGACCTGCTTTTTCCGGTCGGCCAGTTGGCAGAAGAGTGAGTAGGCCCGCTCGATCTCCGGCTTGGTCAACGAGTAGCCAAGCTCCTCATAGCGGCTGGAGAGCGCATGCCGGCCGGAGTGCTTCCCCAGCACGATTGAGTTCGCCGGCATCCCTACCGTTTGCGGGTCCATAATCTCGTAGGTGATGGCTTTCTTCAGCACGCCGTCCTGGTGGATGCCCGCCTCGTGCGCAAAGGCATTCTGCCCGACAATCGCCTTATTTCGCTGCACGTGGACTCCGGTGATCTCCACCAACAAGCGGCTGGCCGGGTAAATCTCCTTATGCCGGATATCCGTGTGAAGACCATGCAGGTCCTTTCGCACGTAGAGCGACATGGCGACTTCTTCGAGCGACGAATTCCCTGCCCGCTCGCCGATGCCGTTCACGGTGCACTCGACCTGACGCGCGCCCGCTTTCAGCGCCGCCAGAGCGTTCGCCACGCCCAAGCCGAGATCATCGTGCGTATGGGAGCTCAAGATGACGCGGTCCATCCCCGGCACCTTCGCCTTCACATCGGCAAACATCTGCCCGTACTCCTCCGGCATGCAGAAACCCACCGTGTCGGGCAAATTCAAGACGTCGGCGCCGGCCTCGACCGCCGCGTGACAGCATTCAATCAGGTAGCTGCGGTCGCTGCGGCCGGCGTCTTCGGGCGAAAATTCCACGTTCCGGCAGAGCGACTTCGCGTGCGCCACCATGGTGCTGATCATCTTCAGAATCTCTTCGCGCGTCTTGCGAAGTTTATACTTTAGGTGGATGTCCGAGGTGGCGAGGAACGTATGGATGCGCGGGCGGGCGGCGTCCTTGAGCGCCTCCCAGGCACGGTTGATATCGAGCTCATGGGCGCGGGCCAAGCCCGCAATCATCGGGCCACGAACTTCGGCGGCAATCCGGCGGACCGACTCGAAGTCGCCGGGCGAAGCAATCGGGAACCCCGCCTCGATGATATCCACACCGAGCCGCTCCAGTTGGTGCGCCATGCGGAGCTTCTCGTCCAGGTTCATGCTGCAACCCGGCGATTGCTCCCCGTCGCGGAGCGTCGTATCGAAAATCCATACTTTTTCGCTCATATCGACTCCTTGCAAACTCAACTGAAAGGAACCCAGTAGGTCCTTAGTTTAAGACCTGCTTTCTCGATAGTCAAAGTCAAAATCAAACCGCGCAACAGTCCTCAGGCCACGCCCAAAGGGGTCAACAGCGCTTCCAGATTTTCCTCATTCACCGTCAGGCTCAGGCGCTCCCGGCCCACATCTTCCAACTCATCGAAGGCCCGGAACATCCGCATCTTCGCCAAGGCATACTGCTCATTGGAGTCAAGCTCCCGCCCGTGGCGTCGCCGCCAAGCATCCAGCGCGTCCGCTTGAAGGAAAATCCTAAGGTCAAAAGGCGGATGCTGGTCCGGCCGGACGACAAAGACAAAGTCTACCCCCGCCCCCACCCCGCCCGGCCGTCGGACCCGTCTCTTCTGTTCATAAGAGTATTGATAGCAGATACCCGTCTCGGCAACATAGGTTTTGTAACGGCGGTTTGTGGCCAAAAAATATCCCCTTATTCTTTCGGTTAAGCTTAGCATTTCACAAAACCCTCCACAACCGGAGAAAAGGAGCGACAAGGCGCGTTTTTCCATCCGCAGCTGGTCTATACTCCCTGTAATACTGCAAACCCTGGAGGACACGTGGCGCACGCAACTTTTGTGATGGCCCTAGCAAAATTCATCGTGGCGACGGCCTGGGCCGACGGCAAGCTCGCCAACGACGAACTGAATGCTTTGAAAGATCTCTTGTTCCGGCTGCCGGACCTCTCCGGCGAAGAGTGGGCTGAACTGGAGGTCTACATCGACGCTCCGGTCTCCGCCGCCGAGCGCACCCGTCTGCAGGAAGAACTGATTAAAAGTTTACGCTCGCCCTCCGACAAGGCCGTTGCGAAGAGCATGATTGAGAAAGTCGTGGTGGCGGACGGCGTGGTTTCACCCGAAGAGAAGAGTGTTTTGGAGGAGGTCGGGAGGGCCTTGGAAAACGCCGACGTGGGGCTGTTTACCAAATTGAATCAATTGCTGGGCGGTTCGGTCTCCCGCCGAACCCAAGCGGCCGCCGCGGCCCCCAACCGGGAGGAGGACATCCCCCACTTTATTCAAAACAGAATCCTTTTTCGGGTGAAGTGGCATCGGGAGGCCGACCTGCACAGGGAGGAACTCGACGAACGGGAACTCGCCAAATGGTGCCTCGCCGGCGGCCTGATGGCCCGCGTCGCCTGGGTGGATCAAAATATTTCCGCGAAAGAAAAAGAGGCCATTACGAAAAGCCTTCGCGAAAAGTGGGGACTGAACCGGGAAGCAGCCGAGATGGTAACTGAAATAGCCGCCTCCAGCATCGCGAAGGGGCTCGACTACTTCCGTCTCACCCGCAGCTTTTTTGAGTCCACCGAACGGCCCGAACGGCTTGCTTTTCTTGATTGCCTCTTTTCAGTCGCCAACGCTTGCGGGAAGACATCCTCCAAAGAGATCGAGGAGATTCGCGCCATCGCCAAGGGCCTCAAGTTGGACCACGACGAGTTCATCCAGGCCAAGCTGCGCCTTCCTCGCAAAGACCGCAGCGGGCTATAGGAAATTCGGTAGTGTCCTAAATTGCCTCAGGTCCGTAATACGATTGGCAGCAGGCTCATTTTGCGCACGTGAAGCGAAACCGCAACTGCTCACCAAGTCATGGCCGAAGAATTCGAAATTAGGACACTACCGGAAATTCGACTAAGTTGACCCCCTCCCAACGGTTTTGCTATCTTCATATAGAGTTGGAGGTTGGCTTCGTTACCCCCCATGAGCGCTCATATAAAGATCAGTTTGCCGGACGGCAGCAGCCGGGAGTTCCCTGCCCCCGCAACTCCTCTCCAAGTGGCTGAATCAATTGGACCTAGGCTGGCCAAGGCGGCCTTGGCGGCCAAGGTGAACGATCAGTTGCGCGACCTGGGTTCACCCATCGAGCAGGACTCGCCCGTGCAGATTCTTACGGCCGACTCACCCGAGGGCCTTGAGGTTTTCCGCCACTCCTCGGCGCACTTGCTGGCCGCCGCCGTCAAGGAACTCTTTCCCGAAGCGCGGCCCGGCGTCGGCCCCCCTACCCCGACCGGGTTCTTCTACGACTTTCAGCGCGAAAAACCTTTTACGCCGGAAGACTTGGAAAAGATCGAAAAAAAGATGCAGGAGTTGGTCAAAGCCGACCTGCCCTTCGAGCGTATCCATTACCCGAAGCAGGAGGGTCTGAAGAAATTCAAAGACGCCGGTGAGCATCTGAAAACCGAATTGATCGAGGAGAAGGCGGAGTCGGTTTTTTCCTGCTACAAGACCGGGAAGTTCCTCGACTTCTGCCGCGGTCCGCATGTCCCCTCGACGGGAAAGATTCGCGCCTTCAAGCTGCTTTCCGTGGCCGGCGCTTACTGGAAGGGGGATGAGAAGAACCTTCCTCTTCAGCGCATCTACGGGACATCGTTCGTCACAGAAAAGGCGCTCCAAGATTTTCTCCAAAACCTTGAGGAAGCCAAGCGCCGCGACCATCGGCGCTTGGGCAAGGATTTGGACCTGTTCAGCATTCAGGAAGAGGCCGGCCCGGGGTTGATCTTCTGGCATCCGAAGGGCGCCGTCCTGCGAAAGGAAATTCAGGACTACCTGGAAAATCAATTGGTCCGGGAAGGCTACCAATTGGTTTATACACCGCACGTCGCCCGGCTCGACCTGTGGAAGACCAGCGGCCACACGAACTTCTTCCGGGAAAATATGTTCCCTCCAATGAACCTCGAGGACGCGGACTATCAACTCAAACCTATGAACTGCCCGTTCCACGTTCTGATCTACAAGAACACTCGGCGCAGTTATCGCGAGCTGCCGATGCGGCTGGCCGAGTTCGGCACCGTGTATCGTTACGAGCGCTCCGGCGTCATGCACGGCCTGATGCGCGTCCGGGGCTTCACCCAGGACGACGCCCACATCTTCGCCACCCCGAAGACGATTGCCGCCGAAATCGACGCCTGCATCGGTTTCGCTTTGCAGGTGCTCAAGACCTTCGGGTTCAAGGAATACACCGTGGAACTCTCGCTCCGCGACCCGGAGAACTCCGAGCACTACGCCGGGGAGCCGGAGGACTGGGAGTTCGCCGAGCGGACCCTGCGGGAGGTACTCGAGGCACGCCGAATCCCCACAAAATCGTTCGTCGGCGAGGCCGCCTTCTACGGCCCGAAGATCGACCTGAAGCTGGTCGACGCCCTGGGGCGCTCCTGGCAGCTTTCGACCATCCAATATGATTTCAATCTTCCGGTACGCTTCGGATTGGAGTATATTGGCAAGGATGGTCATACGCATCGTCCGCTGATGGTTCACCGGGCCTTGCTGGGGTCTGTGGAGCGGATCCTGGGAGTTCTCATTGAGCACTACGCGGGGAATTTCCCGCTCTGGATGGCTCCGGTCCAGGTGGCGGTTCTGCCCATCAGCGAGAAGCAGAGCGATTACGCCGGCCAAGTGGCCGAGCGGCTCCGTTCAGCCCGCTTTCGCGTCCACCTGGATGACCGCAGCGAGAAACTGAACGCGCGGATTCGGGACGCACAATTGCGGAAGATTCCCTTCATGCTGGTCGTGGGCGCCCGAGAAGTGGAAAACAATTCGGTGGCGGTCCGGGTCCGAGGAAAAGGCGACACGGGCGCGCAACCGTTGGAGGAATTCCTGCGCCGACTCGAACAGGTGCGGGAATCCCGTTCAGATTTATAAGTAAGACTGAGTTCCACCGGGTCGAGAGGGAGGGTTATAACATCGTACAGAGGTACATAAGGTCGAACGAACGAATTCGAGCCCGAGAAGTTCGGGTCATCGACGAGGACGGCAACCTGATGGGGGTGATGCCGCCCTATGAAGGCGTGCGGCTTGCCCGTGAAAAGGGTCTGGATTTGGTGGAGATTGCCGCCAAGGCCAACCCTCCGGTTTGCCGCATTGTGGATTACGGCAAGCACCTCTACCAGTTGAACAAGCGGGAACATGACGCCCGAAAACATCAGAAGTCGATTGAGGTCAAGGAAGTCAAATTCCGGCCCCGCACCTCGAAGCATGATTTCGAGATCAAACGAAACCGGATCATAAGGTTCCTCGGCGAGGGCGACAAAGTAAAAGCCACCGTCGTATTTCGCGGCCGCGAGCGCGCCCACAAAGAGATCGGCTGGGATATAATCGAGCGGCTGCTGGAAGATATCGCTGAAGTTGGCATAGCTGAGTTCCGGCCCCGCGAAGAGGGACCGAGCCTGATCGCGATTCTGGCGCCGAAAAAAGTTGCGGCGACCAAGCCGGCTACAAAAAAGGGGTCCGCACCCCGCCCAGACAAGGAAGCCAAAAAAGACAAGAAGCCGGCTGCGCCCGCAACGAAAAAGTAGCGGAGAGCCTGTGGAAAATTTATCAGGAGGAAGTTTTGCCGAAAGTAAAACAGAAGACGCACCGCGGCGCGGCCAAGCGGTTCAAGGTGACCGGCTCGGGAAAAGTCAAGCGGAAGCGCGCCTTTCTGCGCCACATCCTGACATCGAAGACCGCAAAACAGAAGCGGAAGCTCCGTAAAGCGGGATTGGTATCCAACGCGGACCGCCGCCGGATCAGCGCCCTGCTTCCCTACGCTTAAAATCTAAAAGAATCACGCCGGATCAGAATCAGGAAACCCGGGTCCGGCAAGGGCAAGAAGGAGTTCGAAACCATGTCTCGTGTCAGACGCGGAACCCATCGTCGGAATACACGAAAGAAGTTGCTTCGCCTGACGAAGGGTTACTACCTGAAGAAGAGTAAGCTCTATAAGTTCGCCAAGGAAGCCATAGACCGGGCCGGGCAATTCGCCTATCGCGACCGCCGCGCCAAGAAGCGCGACTTCCGCCGCCTCTGGATCATTCGCATCGGCGCCGCCGCCCGCCTGCATCAGTTGACCTACGGCCGATTGATGCATGGACTCAAGAAGCTGAACGTGGCGCTGAACCGGAAGATGCTCGCCGAGATGGCCGCAAACAATTCGAAGGCTTTCGGCGAAATCGCCGAAAAAGCAAAAAAAGCCCTGGCAGCCTAACTTGTCGGCCGAATCAGGCCGGCAATCAAGCCGCTCCCTTGGTCTTGGATTTTGGAAATTTGGTACGGCAGAACCGGTTCGGGTCCCGTTCCTGATCGAAAAACTTCCGATCCTTTTTCCCTCGGCAGCCTAAACATCCTCTTCCCCCTTTCCCCTTTAAGGTCCGGGGGGCCGAGCGGAGTATTTTATTTACCGATGACCTCCTCTTCAAACTTGGAAGAGAAAACCCGTAAAACTCTCGAAGCGCTCGGCGTCCGCGAAGCCGCGGGCGTAGAGGCCCTCTTTGCCGAGGCGCAGGCACTAATGGATTCCGAACAACAATGGCGAGTGAAAAATCTCTTGGATAGTCCCGCTGAGAAAGAGGCTGCAATCAAAGACCTTCGAGATCGTTGGCTAGCCCGAAAAAACGGTCTGATCTCGAACATCAACGAAAACTGGCTGAGGCAAGCTCCCCCCGAACTCAAGCCAGTGGCAGGACGATGTTTCAATCAATTGAGGAACCGGACAGTAATAGTTGAGATGGAGGAGCTTCGAAAGGTTGTTCTAGTTCGTGTATCGGCGAGTGCTCCAGGTGCCTCCGAGAGTCTTCAATCTGTCACGGCCACTGCAGCGACACCTATTGACTCTACGCTTCCGGGTCGTGGGCGCACGCTCGGTTCGCTCCATCCCATCACGCGCGTTCAGCGCGAGATTGAAGATATTTTCCTGGGCCTCGGCTACACCATTGAAACCGGCCCGGAAATTGAAAGCGTCTACTATAACTTCGAGGCGCTGAACATCCCGGAGACGCACGCCTCGCGCGACGATCAAGATACGCTCTACGTAGATGCGAAGACCGTTCTCCGCACGCACACCTCGCCCGTGCAGATTCGCGCCATGGAGAAATATAAAGAGCCGCCCCTCTACATCGTCATCCCCGGCAAGGTTTACCGGCGCGACAATCCCGACGCCACGCACTCGCCCATCTTCCATCAGGTCGAGGGCCTTGCCATCGACAAGGACATCACTTTCGCCGACCTCAAAGGGATTCTCGACTACTTCGGCAAGCGGCTTTTCGGCAAGAACGTCCGCAGCAGCTTCCATCCCAGTTTTTTTCCTTTTACCGAACCGAGCGCCGAGGTAGCCTTCAGTTGCGTCTTCTGCGACGGCAAGGGCTGCCGCGTCTGCAAGGAGAGCGGCTGGGTGGAGATGCTCGGCTGCGGCATGATTCACCCGGAGGTTCTCCGCGCGGGCGGCTTCGACCCGGCGAAGTGCACCGGCTGGGCTTTCGGCATGGGAATCGAGCGGCTGGCCATGTTCAAGTACGGCATCCATGACATCCAGCTCTTCTATCAAAGCGACGTAAGATTTCTTGAGCAATTTCCCTAGTCTTCGCTGCGAGGACGATAAGAATAAGACCGTGAAAATATCCGTCGAATGGCTGAAAGAATTCGTTGCTCTCCCTTCCCAGGTCGCAAAGCTCGTGCTCGACCTTCGCAGCGTGGGGCTGGGTGTGGAGGCCGTTGAAACGGAAAGCGGCGAGCCGGTTCTGGACGTCGAGGTGACGACGAACCGTCCCGACTGCCTGAACCACTACGGCGTGGCGCGCGAAGTGGCGACGCTCTTCCGCGCCGACCTCAAAGCGCTCGATATTAAAGTGCGCGAGAGCGCTGAGCCCGCCGCCAAGCACGCCGCCGTTGAAATCGAAGAGCCGGAGCTGTGCCGTCGGTATTGCGGGCGCGTCTTGCGCGGCATCCGCATCGGGCCTTCGCCCGCGTGGATGGTGAAGCGCCTTGCGGCGGCCTGCGTCCGCAGCATCAACAACGTCACCGACGTGACGAACTACGTTCTGATGGAACTCGGCCACCCGCTGCACGCGTTTGACTTGGACAAGCTGCACCGAAAAAAGATCGTCGTGCGGCGCGGGCACCAGGGTGAAAGCTTTCCAACACTCGACGGGATTGACCGGAAACTCACCTCCGACGACCTTGTCATCGCCGACGCCGACCGCGCTGTGGCTCTCGCCGGCATCATGGGAGGCGCGGAGACCGGCATCTCCGACGCCACCCAGAACGTCCTTCTCGAAAGCGCCTGGTTCGACCCGGTCACGGTCCGCTTCACGACCAAGCGGCACGCGTTGCGGACGGAAGCCTCGTACCGCTTCGAGCGCGGCGCCGATATCGAAATGGCCTCCCAGGCCATCGACCGCGCCGCAGGGTTGATTCGGGAGCTTGCCGGGGGCAAGGTGCTGCAAGGGATCCTGGACGCCTACCCTGCCCCCGCCCCGCGCCCGGCGATTTCGCTTGACGCCCAAACCATCGAACGCACCTTGGGGATGCTGCCTGCTGCCGAAGAGGTTGAACGAATTCTTCAAGGCTTGGGATTCGAGATTAAAAAGAAGGATCAAGAAAGCTGGCAGGTGACGCCTCCTCCCTTCCGCCTCGACGTTTCGCTCCCGGTGGATTTGGTGGAGGAAGTGGCCCGCCACGTCGGTTATGACCGCCTGCCGATGCGTGTCCGCCCCGCCCCGCCGCGAACCGACAGTGACTCCGCGCGCAAGATCGAACACCGGCTTTACGAACGGCTGCGCGGACTGGGCTACAGCGAAATTATCGCCTACCCGATGGTGGACCCGGAGGAGAACGCCCGCTTCACGGACCGGCCGCCGGTGAAACTGGAAAATCCGCTGAGCCAAGAAGCTTCCGTCATGCGCTCTTCGCCGCTGCCCGGCATGCTGGGCGCGCTCAAGTGGAACCTGGACCGCGACCGGGGGAATCTTCAATTGTTTGAAATGGGGAAAACCTACTCGGCACAGGGTAAAGATTTGCCGGATGAGCGCTGGGTCCTGATGCTCGGCGTGACCGGCGATCGGGTCCGGCAGACGGCTCATTCGCCCGCCCGACCGGCTACTGTGCTTGATTTGAAGGGCGATATCGAATCCGTCCTGGAGATTTTTGACGTGAGGCCTCTCGAAGGCCCGCTCGAATGGAAAACCGACGAAATCCCCCGCGCCTTCTCTCCCCACCTATCCGCTCGGCTGGTCTCAAGGGACGAAACACTGGCCGTCTGCGGTGAGCTGGCAGAAAATTTTAAGTCCGACTATAAGCTGCTGCGCCACACGGTCTTGCTGGCGGAGCTTGACTGGGAGCGCATCCGCGCGCGCGGGCTGCGCCAGCCGCAATTCCGAAGTTTCTCCCGGTATCCCGCCGTCGAGCGCGATTTTTCTTTGGTGGTTCCCGGCAACGTTTCTTATGCCGAGATCACCCGCGCGGTTTACGAAGCCCAGGTCGGCGAGATGAAAACCGTGGAGCCGTTTGACTGGATGGAAGGCGGCGGTGTTCACAGTGTTCGTGGCGTTCCGGCAGACCACTACGGGCTGCTGCTCCGCGTCACCTTCCAGAGTGCGGAACGGACGCTGACGAACGAAGAGGTGACCGGTTTCAGTGAAAAGATCCTGAAGAGCCTCGAAACTATTTCCGTCCGAATCCGCACGGGCTGAAGAAACCAAACCCGAGTCCGCAACCATGGCAGGCGATCCGAGCGACGATCTCCAAAAACTCGAAGAGAAGCTTTATCAGGCGATGAACCTTTTCAAGGAAAACAAAAAGGCTCGGAAGAGTCTCAAAAAGGAGATCGCCTTACTGCGACGCGAGCGGGAGGAAATCCGCAGCCGGGTGGAAAATATTCTGCAACGCATCTCGGGCGGTTCCGATTCGTAAAAAATCCAATCTCCACCCGCATCCCGATCTTCTCCCCTGATTCCAACTTCTGCGGCTGTTTTATTAACCCGGGTTGATTGACAAAAAAAAAAAATGCCGCATAATTGGAGCGGGAGGGTAAGGAGGCTGACTTGCAGTCCTCCGACACCTTCCATCACCCTGAGGTACGGATGAAGAAACTCGATCAGGGAATTCGTGTGGAAATCTACGGCCAATCCTACGACATTCGCGGCAAGCTCGACCCGGTGTATCTGGAAACGCTGGCGCGGTTTGTCGATGGAAAAATGAAGTCGATTACGGATCAAGGCGAGGTGGTGGATTCCTTGCGGGTGGCCGTTCTGGCCGCCTTGAATATCGCCGACGACTACTTTCAGTTGAAGGCGGAGCACGAAACTCAGACGACCCGCGTAAACCGGAAGGCAAACGAAATCAACGACGTGCTCGATAAAATGTTGAAGGCCGCCGTCTAAGGGCCCCGATTCGGCTCCGTTCGGTTCCCCCGACCCGGTTCCACTAGCCCGCTTCCTCCGGGATTTCGGTCCCTGAGGCTCGCCGTCTACCTATCGACGAAAGCAGAACGCACGCCGGAACCTTTGGATTCCTTTGTAATAATCCTTCGAGGAGTATTTTTTTGCCGGGCTTAATATGAAAATCCTGTTCATTGGAGACATCTTCGGCCGTCCCGGCCGGCGAATCGTCCGGGAGAATCTGCCCGGCTTGGTCGCGCATCATGGCGTCGATCTAGTGCTGGCCAACGGGGAGAACGCCGCCGGTGGGTTCGGCATCACACCCGATTTGACGAAAGAACTCTTAGGCTACGGGATCGCCGCGCTCACTTCCGGCAACCACATCTGGGACCGCAAGGAGATCGTTCCCTACTTGGCTAATCAGGGCGGTGACGCCCGCCTGATTCGCCCGGCCAACTTTCCTCCCTCGGTGCCGGGCACGGGCCTCTACCTTGGAAAAACGTCGAGCGACACCCCCTACGCCGTCATCAACCTGCAAGGGCGGGTCTTCATGGCCAACACGGACTGCCCGTTCCGTACCGCCGATGCGCTGCTTACCGAACTCCCGAAGGAAACAAAATTGATCTTTGTCGATTTCCACGCCGAGGCGACGAGCGAAAAGCAGGCGCTGGGTTGGTATCTCGACGGCCGCGTCACGGCGGTTCTGGGCACGCATACGCACATCCCCACGGCGGACGAGAAGGTCCTTCCCGGCGGGACCGCCTACATGACCGACTTGGGAATGAGCGGTCCTTACGATTCCGTCATTGGAATCGAAAAACAACCGATTATTGAGAAATTCATCCGCCAAATCCCCTCCCGCTTCGAGGCGGCCCAGGGGGACGTGCGCCTCTGCGGCGTTCTGATGGAGGCCGACCCCACCTCCGGCCGCGCCCTCTCCATCCGACGAATTGAGGAGCGTGAGGAATAACCCACAACTCCCCGGACGAGTACAACGGCTTTACAACTCCGGCGCAGGAAGGCTAAAATCTTTTTTCCGGTTCGCGTTGCCTGTTTGTGATATTAGCCAGTTTGTTACCTTGACTGTTTGTTATATTGATCGTCTGTTGAACGAACTGCCTGTGTCATTTCCCACCGGGCCAAAATGGAAAAAGGAATCGCCATCTATCCCGGCAGTTTCGACCCCCCGACGAACGGTCACATGGACCTGATTCGCCGGGGCAGCCGGCTTTTTGAGCGCTTGACCGTTTCCGTGCTCACGAACCCGGACAAGACCGCGCTCTTTTCCGTCTCGGAACGCGTCGCGATGCTCGAAGAGTTGACGCGCGATCTTCCGAAAGTCTCGGTTGAAACCTTCTCCGGCCTGCTCGTCACCTATGCCGCGCAGAAAAAAGCCGTGGCCGTCCTCCGAGGCCTGCGGGCCTTCTCGGACTTCGAGCTCGAGCTCCAGATGACCTTAATGAACCGGAAGCTCGACCCCAAGGTGGAGACCATCTTCTTGATGCCGGCTGAATCCTTCCTCTACGTCAGCTCACGGCTGGTGAAGGAAGTCTTCCAACACGGCGGCTCAGTGAAAGATTTGGTTCCGCCTCAGGTGGAAGAGCGGCTCCATCAAAAGATTTTTTCAGTACCAGGAGGAAGTTCGTGAAAATTGCCGAGCGCATGGCGCGCATTCAGCCTTCCTCGACCATGGTCGTGTTGCAGAAGGCTCAGAAACTAAAAGCGGAAGGGGTCAAGGTCGTCGACTTCGGCGCCGGAGAACCGGACTTCCCCACGCCCGATAACATCAAACAGGCCGCGGTGCGTGCTCTCAAAGAGAACTTCACCAAATACACGCCCGCGGGCGGCACCAAGGAATTGAAAGAGGCCGTCTGCTCCCGTCACGCCAAGGACTTCGGCAGCCAATACAAGGTGGAAGAATGCCTGGTGACGGTCGGCGGCAAGCACGCCATCTTTGAGGTGATCTCCGCGCTGGTCGACGAGGGCGATGAGGTGATACTTCCCTCCCCCTTCTGGGTCTCCTTTCGCGACATTATTCATTACTTCGGCGGGAAATGCGTCTACGTCGAAGCCGCCGAAAGCGACGACTTCGTCCTGCGCGCAGAAAAGGTCGAGCAGGCCATCACGCCGAAGACAACAGTCATCATCGTCAACTCGCCGAACAATCCCAGCGGCGCCGTGATTGGTTTGGAGGAGATGGAAAAACTGCAGGCCCTGGCCCAAAAGCACAAGGTGACGCTGATGTCCGACGAGTGCTACTGCCAATTCCTCTACGAGCAGAAGCCTTTTTCACTTGGAAAATCCGGCGAGCAGGAAAACTTGGTCATTGTCGGTTCGCTCTCCAAGACCTATTCCATGACGGGCTGGCGGGTGGGATTTGCGCTCGGTCCGGCCCAACTCATGTCGGAGATGCTCAGCCTGCAGAGCCACTCCACCTCAAACCCTACCTCCATCGCCCAGAAGGCGGCGATGGAAGCCCTCTGCGGACCTCAGGATGCGGTCAAGACCATGCTCGACGAGTTCCGTCGCCGGCGCGACCGCGTGGTCGCGGGGCTGCGTTCGATTCCCGGAGTCACCTGCAATATGCCTCAAGGCGCTTTTTATGCGTATCCGAACGTCGGCGAGCACCTGGGCGGGGAGGGCGCGAAAGACATCCTGGAACTTACCGGGACGTTGCTTGATAAGACGCACGTGGCGGTGGTTCCCGGAAACGCTTTCGGCACCGATGCCCACATTCGCATCTCCTACGCAACCTCCGTCGAGCAGATCGACGAAGGCCTGCGACGCCTGAAAGAGTTCTTCCAATCCTAACGCCGTGTCCCTTCTTAACACCCCACTCCGGCTCCGTCCTGTCTACAAAGATAAGATCTGGGGAAGGCAGCAGTGGCACCCGGCGCTTCCGCCTGCCGTACCCTCTGATGGGAAGACCGGGGAGATCTGGGTTACCGACGATGCGTCGGAATTTCTGCACGGCCCGCTGAAAGGCCGGACGCTTGCCGAGGCCGCGCAAAAACTCGGCCCGGAGCTTTGCGGCCGCAACTGGAAGGATGTACGCTTCCCGATTCTTGCCAAGTACATCCTGACCGGCGACTGGCTCTCCCTCCAGGTACATCCCGACGACAAAGCCGCGCAGGCCTACGGAGACGGCCCGGCCGGTAAGATGGAGATGTGGTACTTCTTCGATTGCCCCTCGGGCTCCGAGTTGCTCTTCGGACTGCGGGAGGGAGCGACCATCGAAAAACTTCAAGCGGCGGCGGGCGAGGGAACCCTCAAGAACCGTATGCAAACGACGCACCCGCGCGCCGGAGAGGCCTACATGGTCGAGCCGGGACGCGTCCACGCCATCGGCCCCGGTCTTGTGCTCTTTGAGGTGGAGCAGAACTGCGACCTTACCTACCGGATGGACGACTTCGGCAGAGAGGGGCAAAACGGCAAGCCCCGCCCTCTGCATCGGGAGAAGGCCTTCGCCGTCACGCGGTTCGATCTGCCGAAGCCGGGACCCACGCCGGAGTTGCGTTTCCCGGAAAATTTCGGCGAGCGCCGTTATGTGATCGCCTGTCCCTATTTCGCCGTCGAGCAATTGACGTACGAAAAAGAAGCCGCCTGGCGTGGCAACCCAGACCGGGTAGAGATTCTGACGATCCTAAGCGGCCAAGGAGAGTTTGAAACCGGTGCCGGCGTCGTCGAAGCTAAGCTGCCTTTCCGAACCGGTGAGACGTGGTTGGTGCCGCCGGAAATGCCCGCCTCGCGGCTGGTTCCTGATAAACATTGCGAGCTTTTGCGATACTATGTGCCGAACCTTGAAAAGGATTTTATCGAGCCGCTCCGCGCCCGCGGCGTTCCGGAAGACGTGATTCGCGCCGCGGTCTATTCGACGTGAAAAAGAGAAACCATCCGAAAAGTTCTCTCTACGCCGTCATCATGGCCGGCGGCCAGGGGACGCGCTTTTGGCCGCTCAGCCGCCGCGACCGCCCCAAACAATTCCTGAAGATGTTCGGCCCCTCTTCCCTTCTCCAGCAAACGGTGAACCGTCTTCGGGGACTCATTCCGAAAGATAAAATCTATATCGTCACCTATGAAAAGCAGGCGGCGGAGACACGGAAGCACGTCCCCCAACTCTCCGGGAAGAAAATTTTGGCGGAACCTGTGCAGCGAAATACGGCGGCGGCGATTGCGCTGGCCGCCCATGTCCTGGCACGGCAGGACCCGAAGGCGATGATGCTTGTCCTTCCGGCCGACCACTTGATTCAATATCCGGCAAAGTTTCATCAAGCCGTTCGCAGGGCCTGCCGTGTCGCGTCCGTGGAAGAAAACTCCGTGCTGCTGGGCATCCCGCCGGCGCACCCGGAAACCGGCTTCGGGTACCTGAAGCTCTCGCGGCGAGCGGCGCCCGGCTATGGGCCGCGTGTCCATCGGGTCGAGCAATTCACCGAAAAGCCCGATTTGAAAAAAGCGAAGCGTTTTCTTGCCTCCGGCCGCTACGCCTGGAATACGGGCATTTTCGTCTGGTACGCTTCAACGTTTCTGGCCAATCTTCGAAAGCACTTGCCGCGAACCGCCAAGCTGCTTTCGGCGGGCGAAAAGCACTGGGGGAAACGCACCTGGAAATCCTGGCTGGCGCGGACCTACCCCCAACTGGAAAACATTTCCGTCGATTATGGAGTGATGGAAAAAGCCTCCCGCGTCTACGCCGTCCAAGCGCCCATCGGCTGGAGCGACGTCGGCAGTTGGCAGGCGGTCTACCGGCAGCAGAAGAAAGATCGCACCGGCAGCGTTCTGCCTGCCGCGAGTATCGCTTTCGATTCCAAGGGAAATTATATCGCCGCCGAAGGAAAGTTCGTCGCCACGATCGGGGTGGAGGATTTGGTGGTAGTCGATACCGACGATGCTCTGCTCGTTTGCCGCCGTGACCGCTCCGAGGACGTGGGCAAAATCGTAAGGGAACTGAAAAAGAAAAAACGAACGGAATGTCTCTAAGATACGCCCATTCCCTCCCTTTTCTCCCTTGGATTTTCCCTTTCCAACCCGCACCGGATCGCGTATAAATGCCAGATCGCGTATAAATGCCAGATCGCGTATAAATAATAGTCCCCTCGGGATATACTCAAGATTCCAGAATCACGATGACAAGTTCATCTGAGACAAAACCGTCTCTTTCACGAAAGCTTCTGATCATCCTGGCCGGGGTGGGCCCCGGTCTTTTTCTGATCAGCTACAACATCGGCACCGGCAGCATCACCACCATGGCCATCACCGGCGCCGAGCACGGCATGAAGCTGTTCTGGGTCCTGGTGATCGCCTGCCTGTTTACCTACGTCATGCTGGTCGCCTACGACCGCTACAGCCTCGTCACCGGCCGGACCGCGCTTCGCGGTATCCGGACCGAGATCCGCGGCGGATGGGCGATCGCCCTCTACTTGATGATCGCGCTCATCCTGGGCGAGTTGATGTCGTTGATGGGCATCATGGGAATCGTCGCCGACCTGCTGCGGGAAGGCTCGCGACTGCTATTCGGCGGCGAGGGCTGGGAAACGCTCGGCATCACCTCCTTCCTGGTGGTCGGCCTCTACGTGCTGCTCTGGTACGGACGCTATCAAGTGTTCGAAAAAGTTCTCACCGTCTTTGTCATTCTGATGGGGCTCAGTTTCGTGACGGTCTTCTTCATGATCCGGCCGGAGCTGTCCGTAATCGCAGAAGGCCTGATTCCGGGGCTGCCGGGAAAAGCCGGCGGCTTGGGTTTGATCGCCGCCATTGCGGGAACCACCTGTTCGGCGGCAGTCTTCATCATGCGTTCGGTGATCGTAAGCGAAAAGGGCTGGGGCGCGGGCGACCTCAAGCAGGCGCAGCGGGACGCCGCCGTCTCCTCCTCCATGATGCTGTTCTTAAGCGCCGCGATCATGGCCGTCGCCGCCGGCACGCTCTTTACCCGCGGCATCTCGGTACGAAATACGGTGGACATGATCGGGATGATAGAGCCGTTGGGCGGAAAGGGTGCCGCCTTCATTCTGATCGTCGGCGTGGCCAGCGCCGGCATCTCCACCGTCTTCCCCATCGTTTTGATCGCTCCTTGGCTCATCGCCGACTTCACGGGACGGCCGAGAAATATCCGTTCGCCGCTCTTCCGCATTCTGGGACTGGTGGGAATCCTGTTCGGTTTCGGCATGCAGTTTCTGGAGCAGAGGCCGCCGGCCGTGATGGTCTTCTCGCAAGGTTTTCAAGCCTGTATTCTGCCCGTCGTCGTCCTTGTCATTCTGGTTCTGCTCAACCGGGAATCCACAATGGGAAATCATCGGGCGCGGACGTCGATGAACGTAGGCCTTGCGGCAACGCTCGCCTTCGGCATCCTGACAACCTATTTCGCCATCGTGGATTTGAAAAACGTTTTAAGGCCGGAAGAGGAAGTACAAGCAACTGCGCTCGTAATCCATCATTAATTATTATTGAGCCGCAACCCGCGACTCCGCCGGAACAGATGGAAACATAAGGGACTCATCACCATGGAAGAGAAAGCCTACCCGCTCGAACCGAAAACGGTCAAGAAGGTCTCAACACCGTTCCGGAAGATCACCACGCAGATTCCCGTGCCCGAATCACTTCGAGTCTTGGAAGATTTGGCCCGCTACGAGCCGCGCGCCATGGGTGGCCAGCCGCCGATTGTCTGGGACCGCGCCGAAGGATTCCAGGTCTACGACCGTTACGGCAATCAATGGCTGGACTGGAGCTCGGGCGTGCTGGTCACCAACGTCGGCCACAGCCATCCGAAAATCGTGGACGCCGTCATCGAGCAGGCAAAAAAACGTCTGCTCCATAACTACTGCTTTCCCTCCGAGGGGCGCGCCCGTCTGGTGAAGAAGCTTGTCGAGATTGCCCCCGCAGGACTGGATAAATGCTTTCTGCTTACCACCGGTTCCGAGGCCACCGAATGCGCCCTGAAGCTGGCCCGGACTTACGGCCGCAGCAAAGGCGGAGACAAGAAGATCGGCATCCTCTCTTTTGCAGGCGCCTTTCACGGCCGCACCGTGGGCGCGCAGATGATCGGCGGCATTCCGGCATTGAAGGATTGGATCGTCAACCTCGATCCTGACATGCATCAGGTCCCCTTCCCCGGCGAATTTCGCTCGGCGAAAAATAGTCTTGACGACACGCGGGCCTTGCTTCACGAAAAAGGCGTGGGGCCGGACCGACTCGCAGGCGTGATTACCGAAACCTATCAGGGCGGCAGCGCGGCCTTTGCCCCAGTCGAGTACATTCAAAACCTTGCTCGCTGGTGCAAGGAGAATGACATCCTGCTGATCTTCGACGAAGTGCAGGCCGGATTCGGACGCACGGGCAAGATGTTCGCCTTCGAGCACTACGGCACCACGCCCGACCTCACCTGCCTGGGCAAGGGCATCTCCAGCTCTCTGCCGATTGCCGCCGTTCTGGGCCGCGCCGAAATCATGGACCAGTACGCGCCCGGCTCGATGACCAGCACCCATACGGGGAATCCGATTACCGTGGCCGCGGCGCTGGCGAACTTGGAAGTGCTGGCCCAAGAAAATCTGACGGAAAACGCGCGCCTGGTGGGTGAGGTTCTCCTCAGCGAACTTGCCGCGCTGCAGAAAAATTATCCCGACTTTATCGGCGCCGTACAAGGCAAGGGTCTGGTGGCCGGAGTTCACGTGGTGAAACCGGGGGGAACGGAACCCTACGACGCGCTGGCGTTCGACGTCGTCGGCCGGGCGGTGGAGAAAGGTCTGCTGATGTTCGCACCGGTCGGCAAGGCGGTGGTCAAGATCGCCCCGCCGCTTTCCATTACCGAAGACGCCGTGCGGGACGGCATTCAAGCGATCGAGGAAGCTTTCGGGGAAGCGGTACAGGCCTCGGCGGAAGCTCCGGTCCTAACGGCAGAAAAGTAAAGGCCGAAAACGAAGCGGCGGAATCGGGAAAAAACTCTCGGTAAATTATTTTGGAGGTGTCTCTTTCGTGAGTGCATGGGACGGAAAATTGGACGTGCTGGTCGTGGGCGGCGGGATGATCAGTGTGGAAGTCATCCTGCCCACCGTGTTTCAGGAGAGGCGACGAGGCAAAGTTGGAAAGGTCTTGGTCGCAAGCCGCACGGTCCGAACCATGCAGAACGTAAGGAAACTCTTTCCCACCGAGGAGTTCTCGCTCTACCCGGTCCCCGAACAGGGCAGCGACGCGGGGGAAAAACACCCCCATGCCTTCCGTCAAGCCCTCCAGGCACTGGGGAAGAACGGAGTGGTCATCGTGGCCACGCCCGATTCTGCCCACACCTCCCTCATTTTGGAATCGATTGAGGCCGGCTGCCACGTGGTGGTTGAAAAGCCGCTCTGCCTGAAGGTGACCGAAGCGCGGAAGATTCGCGACGCCGCCGACCGAAAAGCCATGTACGTCTATACGGACTACCATAAGCGGCACGACTACGCCATCCGCGCGGCGAAATACCGTTATGAAAAGGGCGACCTGGGAGAGATGCTCCACGGTCACGCCTGGATTGAGGAGAAAAAGGAGATGGCGCTGGAGACGTTCGCTTCCTGGGCGCACGAGAGCTCGCCGTTCGAATACATTGGCGTCCACTACGCCGATGCTTATTACTTCATCACCGGCCTGCTGCCGAAGCGGCTTTCCGCCTTCGCGCAGAAAAAATTCCTGCCCGGCAAGGGCATCGACGCCTATGACGCCGTGCAGGCCGTCATCGAGTGGAGCGACGGGTCGGCCTTTTGGGTGCAAACCTCCTGGGTTCTGCCGCAGTCGAACACCTCGCTCACCAATCAGGGCATGCAACTGACCGGCACGAAGGGCGAGTACAAATCCGACCACAAGGACCGCCATACTTTCTTCAATACGGACGAGGGCGGCTACGAGCACTATAATCCGTATTTCTTCAAGCCTTATCGTCCCTGGGGCGGGCCTTTGAGTTCCTACAAGAATGAAAAAGAGAGCACTGAATGGGCCGGCTACGGCTACGAAAGTATCGTGCTGGGCTTGAACGATATCCGCGACATTCTGAAAGCCACCGAAGGTTTGGGCGAAGATGAAGCCTTCAAGAAGCGGAAAGAGATCATCATCGCGCTCGACAAGGTCCGCCCCCTGCCCCGCCAATCCACCGTGGGCACGGCGATGGCTGAGGCCGCGCGCATGAGTTTTGAAAATCAGTCACGCTTCGTCTCCTTCGACGAGGAGATGAACCTTCATCTGGAACCATGAAACGATTGAACTGAGGAGAAACATTTTTTATGAACCGGATTGCTTCACGGGTACCCTCAAGAAAAGGATGGAAACCGGCTCTATTGATTTCGCTGGCCCTGGTTCTGGCCGTTTCCTTGATGCGGTGCACCTCAACGACTTCCCCTCCCGCGTCAGGCCCCGATCCGCTGACCCGCCGCAAGATCGACGCGCACTATCACCTGGGCGGCGAAGGTTTCATCGAAGCGACGGTGGCAAACGCCGAAAAGTACAACACCATCTACCTGATCAGCGTGGCCTATGACCAGATCTCAATTCTCAAGGCCGCTCAGGAGAAATACCCCGGCGTCTTCATCGGCGAGGGTAGAATCCAACTGGACGACCCCGATGCCGTCAAGAAGATCGAAGGGTTCCATCAAGCGGGTTTCAAAGCCATCGGAGAGCTCACCAAACCTCTCAAACGTTTCGACGACCCCAGGTACTACCCCATCTATGAAAAGGCGCAGGACCTGGGCCTTCACGTGATGTTTCACACCGGCATCGTCAACTGGGAAATTATAGAGGCCGAGTACAGCGGCATGGACCGCATGCGGCCGGCGTATCTCGATCTCATCATGCGCCGCTTCCCGAAGCTGACCATCCAGGGCGCTCATCTCGGCAACCCCTGGTACGAGGAAGCCGCAGAGGCGGCCCGCTGGGATCCCAATCTCTACTTCGACCTGTCCGGCTCATCGTTGCTCAAAAAGGACAGCGATCCCGAGTTCTGGGGCAAGATCCTCTGGTGGCGGCCCTCGGTCGGCAGCGAACACTCGCCGGGCGGCACGCACGCCTTCACCAAGATCATCTTCGGCAGCGACGAAAGTCCGGAAGGGTTCCTCGGCAACATCGAACGCTTTGCAAAGGTCCTGAACGCGAACAACATTCCTGAAGAGGTTCGCGAACTCTGCTGGTACGGGACCATGGCCAAAATCCTCGGAGTAGAAGAATAAAAAACAGAGGAAGAGCTGAAACGAACCCATCCTCGGCACAACGGGAAACTTGATTGGCTCCGGCGGCAAAAATAAAATTCGGTACCGACGGTTGGCGAGGCGTCATCGGCGACGACTTCACGTTTGAAAACGTGCGCCGCGTCGCCGCCGCCGTGGCCGAGTACGTCCGCGAAAAACGGCAGTCCAAGCGGGGCCTGATCGTAGGCTTCGACGCCCGCTTCCAGTCGGACCGTTTTGCGCAGGCCGCGGCGAAAATCCTTGCCGCCTACGGGATTCCCATCATCTTGGCCCACGAGCCTACGCCGACCCCGGCGATCAGTTGTGCAGTACTGGCCCGCCAAGCCGCCGGCGCCGTCGTCGTCACCGCCAGCCACAACCCTTACAATTGGAATGGGATCAAATATAAAGCGGACTACGGGGGCTCGGCCGCGCCCGAGATCAGCCGGCAACTCGAGCGTAAGATCAGGCGAACCGTTTCCCTTTCCCAACGCAAACCGGCGCCGATCGAAACCGCCGATCTCACCACGCCGTACTTGAACGACCTCAAGAGCTTTATTGACCTGGAGAAGATCCGCGCCTCCGGCCTCCGCTTCGTTGCCGACGCCATGCACGGCGCGGGCCGGAATTGCCTGGGACGTCTGTTTGAGGAAGCCGGTATTCCGCACCTCGAAATCCGCAACGAGCTGAATCCGCTGTTTCCCGGCATCAACCCGGAACCGATCGACCCGCACATTCAAGCCTTGCGGGAAGCCGTGACCGAGGGAAATTACGACGCCGGATTTGCCGTCGACGGCGACGCCGACCGCATCGGCGCCATGGACCGGCGGGGCGGTTTCGTCGATTCGCACCAGGCCTATACCCTCATCCTCCGCCATCTCTATGAGAACCGCCGGCAGCGGGGCGAGGTGGTGAAAGGCTTCGCCAGCACCACGTTGATCGACAAGCTGGCGGAAAAGTACGGCCTGCGGCTGCATACCACCCCGATCGGCTTCAAATACATTACCGACATCATGCTGGAACGCGACGTGCTGATCGGCGGCGAAGAGAGCGGCGGCATCAGCGTCAAGGGCCGCCCGCCGGAGCGCGACGGCGTCCTTTGCTCGCTGCTGCTGGCGGAGATGATGGCCGAGCACGGCAAAGGCCTGGAAGAGCTGATCGCGGAATTCGGCACCGAGTTCGGCGAGCACCATTACCGGCGCGTGGACCTGAGAATCGGCCTTGCGAAGGCCCACAAGATCACCGAAATGGTCCGGAACGGCAAAGTGAAGGAGGTGGCGGGAAAGCCCATCATCGGGACGGACACTCTCGACGGCGTCAAGCTCTGGTTCGGCCCCTCCACCTGGCTGCTGGTGCGCGCCTCGGGAACCGAAGACCTGTTGCGGCTCTATTCGGAGGCTCCATCCACCGAACAGTTGGATTCCCTGCTCGACGCGATGACCGCCTTCGCCGGAAAGCATTCGTAAATCGGAACCTCGCCTCCCATGCCCATGAGCGAACTTACGCCCTCCCCCGCACCCGCCCTCGAACTCCAAGATCAAGAACAAGCCCACAAGTACCACCGCGCAAAACGGTACCTGAGCCTGAGCGGGTTCGTCCTTCATACCGCCGTCTTGGCTGCGCTTCTTTTTTCCGGGGCAAGTGTTGCGCTACGGGATGCGGCCTACGGCATTGCCTCTCATCCTGCCCTGGCGTTGCTCGCCTATCTGCTGATGGTCAGAGTCCTGCTGGAGTTCGTTGGCTTGCCGCTCCACTACCTCTCCGGCTTCCGGTTGGAGCACCGCTACGGGCTGTCGCGTCTCACGAAAAGGGCCTGGATGAAAGACCAGCTTAAAGCCATGCTGGTAGGAGGCGTGCTCGCGGCATCCGAAATGGAAATCCTCTACGGGGCGCTCCGCCGCCGGCCGGAAGATTGGTGGCTCATCTCCGGGCTGATTTTTATTGCTTTCTTTATTCTCATGGCCAACCTTGCGCCGGTGCTGCTGCTACCGATTTTTTACAAGTTCAAACCGCTGGAAGACGCGCCGCTCATCGAACGGCTGCAGGAACTCTGCCGCCGGGCGGGAACGCGCATCCGAGGAGTCTTTTAGTGGAAGTTGAGTGAAAAGAGCAAAAAAGCCAACGCGGCGCTGGTGGGCTTGGGCAACACGCGCCGCATCATCCTGGCCGATACGTTGCTGGAAAACTTTTCCCAAGAAGAGATCGAAGTGGTTCTCACGCACGAGTTGGGCCATCATGTCCATCGCCACATGGCGCGGGGGATTCTGCTCCAGAGCGCGACGGTGCTGGGCGGCTGTTACCTGCTTCACCGTATCTTGGAAGCAATCGGCACGCGGTGGGAACTCACCGGTCCCGCGGACTTCGCCAACCTTCCTCTTCTTTGGCTGGCGGTTAACGCACTATCTCTTTTACTGATGCCATGGGTCAACGGCTACTCGCGCCACATGGAACGCCAAGCCGACGCCTATGCGCTCCGCGCCACCGGGAATCGCCCCGCCTTCATCTCCAGCATGGAAAAGCTGGCCCGGCAGAACCTGGCACAACGCCGCCCTCACCCGCTGATGGAGTTTATTTTCCACTCGCATCCTTCGATTGAAAAACGAATCTCCTTCGCCCAGCAGAAACCCTACTAAGGCAGACTCCTTTTCATTTTGAAATTACGGGAAAGAATTTCTGTGGGGGGCTGCGGGAAGTCAGTTTTCCATCGGAGGAGGATTCATCACCTTCCGGATGTTGTCGAGGACCCCGTTGATGAATTCCACGGCATTCTCTCCGGAAAATTCGCGGGCGATCTCGAGCGCCTCGTTCAGAATAACGGCGACGGGAGTGTCCGGACGACGGACCATTTCATAGACAGCCAGTCGAAGAATGTTGCGGTCTACCGTCGCCATCCGTTCCATCCGCCAGTGCTCGGTATGTTGCCGAATCCAGCCGTCAATCATTTGACGGTCGGAGAAGGCGCCCAGGAAGAGCTTGCGGGCGAATTCGGCCGTCTCCGGTTCGCACTTGCGGTTGCGGAAATAAGACTTCACCACGTACGGCGCAGTCTGCTCCGCCACATCCGCTTGAAAGAGCATTTGGAGCGCCATGCGTCGCGCTTGACGGCGAGAACTCATTTCAAGAATATCCTATTCGACACCTTAATTCAGATTTTTAAAATTTTTAGACTGCCCATTTCTCCCCGGGCACCCAAATCTTACTATTTTCCCATGAACTTGGGGGGGCGTTTTTCAAGGAAGGCTTGCGTACCTTCCCGCCGATCTTTGGTGGCACAGCACTTCCCAAACAATTCCGCCTCCAGGGAGAGTCCTTCCGCCAAGGGCATCCCTTGCCCGCGTTGGACCGCTTCCATCGTCCAACGGACGGCCAGCGGACCGTTCGCCATGATCTTCTTGGCCATGGACTCGACGGCGGAAAGAAGTTCCCCGGCGCGGACAACCCGGTTGACCAGACCGATGCGCAACGCCTCGGGCGCATCCACGGGGTCGCCGGTCAGAAGCATCTCCATCGCCTTGGTTGGGCCGACCAGACGAGGCAACCGTTGCGTACCGCCGTAGCCGGGGATAATTCCCAGCTTCACCTCCGGTTGGGCAAAGCGGGCGTGCTGGGCGGCGATGCGAAGCGTGCAGGCCATGGCAAGCTCGCAGCCTCCTCCCAGCGCGGCGCCGTTGACGGCTGCAATCGTCGGCTTCCCCAGATTCTCGATCAAGCTCAACACCTGGTTACCTTTCTCGGAACGGGCGCGGCCTTCGGTCGCCTCCATCCGGGCCAATTCATTAATATCGGCTCCGGCGGCAAAAGCCTTCTCCCCACTTCCGGTCAGGATCACCACCCGCACCTCTTCCTTGCCGCTCAGCTGTTGAAAACAATCAAAAATATCCACTATCGTCTGAAAATTCAGGGCATTGCGCTTCGCGGGACGGTTCAAGGTCACAACGGCCACTCCGTCCCGAACTTCAAGCAAGAGATTTTCGTACGTCATCGAAAAAAACCCTTCCCGGATTTCGGGGCCTAGGAAACGCCTCTTCGAGGGGGACACGCCCCCTTAGCTGAACTTCGCCGGTTTGGGCGAGGACGGGTTCGTATAGTCATAGAACCCCTTCCCGCTCTTCCGACCCAGATATCCGGCCAGGACCATGCGTCGCAGCAGCGGCGGCGGCGCAAAACGCGCTTCGCGATACTCCTCATAAAGAATGTTGGCGATGTAGTAGGAGGTATCCATCCCCACAAAATCGAGCAACGTAAGAGGACCCATGGGATGACCCAATCCGAGATGCATGGCCTTATCGATCTCTTCCACCGAGCCGAACCCCTCCTCCAACGCACGCACGGCATCCATCAGATACGGAATCAAGAGGCGGTTCACAATGAATCCGGCGCGGTCCGAGGTGACAATGGGTGTTTTCTCCAACTTCCCGGCAAAGTTCACGGCCCAGTCCACCACCGCCGGGTCTGTCACGATCGTCTTGACGATTTCGATCAACTTCATCACCGGCACCGGATGGAAGAAATGCAGACCGATGAACCGGGGCGCCCGGCCCGTAACGCTCATCATCTCCGTAATACAGAGCGACGAGGTGTTGCTGGCAAAGATTGCCTCGGTCTTCACCACCTTATCCAGTTGGCGAAAAAGAACCTTTTTTTCGTCGATATTCTCCGTGATCGCCTCAATCACCAGATCGCAATCGGCAAAATCTATCAGCTTCGTCGTTCCCCGGATGCGGGCTCGAATGGAGTCTTTCTGGATGGATTGCAGAGTTCCCTTCTTGACGAGCCGAGCGAGCGAGTCTTCAACCTTGCCCATCCCGTAGTTCAGCACGGCCTGGGAAACCTCATGGACCAACGTCGGCAGGCCGGCCATCGCCGCCACCTGGGCAATCCCCGACCCCATCTGGCCGAAACCGACTACCCCCACCTTTTTCACTTCCATCTTCGGTTCCCCAATCTGCGTAAAGCCTCACCGGCCCCGGCCCCACCGGCCCCCTTGATAACAGTCTCAGCCCCATATATCAAGTCTGCACGCGGGTGGTTCGCGAAAAACTCAAGCAAGCTCCCCCGATGGAAGGTCACCGCCAGGCACGTCCGTCGGGGATTTCCTCGGATCTTCGTCTTGAAAAATTAAAACAAAAGAACGGCCGGAGCCGGCGGAAGTCGCACGCCGCCTTCAGCTTGCCGAAGCTCCGGGCCGCAGCGTTTAGGCGGAGAAACGGGAAAGGAAAAGCCGATTCCCGCCGTTCTGCTGGGCCTGAACCACGGCGTCATGGATGCGGTTGATCAGCTCGGTCACGCCGTCGGCGGAGTTGAACTGATCGTTCAAGACCATTTCGCCGACCGCCCCGCAATACGTAATCGGGTTTCCCGAGGCCCGGATTTTGGTAAGGACTTTTCCCAGTTTCTCCAAGACCTTCGTCGCTTGGTTCACGGGGGGTATCGGGAAGAATGATGGCAACCGCGTAGGGATTGTAGCGAATCGCAATGTCGTTCTGGCGGACGGAGCCCAAAATGCATTGGTCCATCTCGGCCATCAAATCCTGCAGGCCCTTATCTCCGAGTGTTTTATGGATGTCCGCGCCGTTGTCCAGTTCCAGCAGGGTCAAAGAGACCGGCATATTGTTCGTTTTGGCACGCTCGGCTTCCGCCAACAGGCAATCCAGATACGCGCTGCGGGGAAGGAATCCCGTATTGGAGTCCGTACCCGCCAGCGACCGGACCAAGCGGCGCAGCTTGGTGGCATTTAACGCCACGGCAATCTGAGATCCCAAGGTCTTGAGCAAAAGCGCTTCGTTCGCAGACCAGGTTCGATGCGAGCCGCACTCCTGGACCAGAATCAGCCCCATCAGGCAGCTTCCTCTCAAAATTGCCGCCAAAAATTGACAGTATAGCTCCCTTTTGCTAACTTCTTCAAAGATTCTACTTCGTGCCGCCATGGCTTTCGGTCCCCGCCGGGACGGACCTGAGACCCCAGGGTGTTCGATCTCGGGATTCCATGACTTCAACTCCACCAAAATACATCCGAAACTTTTCCCTCATAGCCCACATCGATCACGGCAAATCCACGCTGGCCGATCGGCTGCTAGAAATCACCGCCGCGCTGCCGAAACGCGAAATGACCGAGCAAGTTCTGGATTCGATGGACCTCGAACGAGAGCGAGGCATTACGATTAAGGCTCAGGCGGTCCGACTCAACTATGACGCCCCCGACGGGGGTCGCTACCAACTGAACCTGATCGATACTCCGGGCCACGTCGATTTTTCCTACGAGGTCTCGCGCAGCTTGGCCGCTTGCGAGGGAGCCCTTCTCATCGTGGATGCCTCCCAAGGGGTGGAAGCTCAAACGCTGGCGAATACCTACCTGGCGATGGGCCACAACTTGGCGATCATCCCCGTAATCAATAAGATCGACCTTCCGGGCGCCGAACTTGAACGCACAAGAGAGCAGATTGAGCACGTCTTGGCGCTCGACGCGAGCGAAGCTCTGCCCGTCAGCGCCAAGCAAGGAGTGGGCATCCCGGAAATCCTCGAAGCCCTGGTCAAGCGTATTCCGCCGCCCAGCGGCAAGGCAGAAAACCCTCTTCAGGCCCTTCTTTTCGACTCCTGGTTCGACCCCTACCGGGGTGTCATCGTCACCACGCGGGTCATGGAGGGCACACTTCGCATCGGCCAGAAAATCCGCCTCTGGTCGAACAGCCAGGAATATACCGTGGACGAGCTCGGCGTCCGCACGCCGAAACCCGTGCCCGTCGAGAGCCTTCAAGCCGGAGAGGTCGGCTTCCTGATCGCCAATATCAAGCGCATCGCCGACACAAAAATCGGCGACACCATTACCGACGCCCGGACCCCGGCCTTCGCTCCCCTGTCCGGATTTGAAGAGGTCAAGCCGATGGTCTTTGCCGGCTTCTATCCGGTCCTTGCCAATCAGTATGAGGTTCTGCGCGAGGCCCTGGAGAAGCTACGGCTGAACGACTCCTCGTTCTTCACCGAACCGGAAACTTCCGAGGCCCTCGGCTTCGGCTTCCGTTGCGGATTCCTCGGCCTGCTGCACCGGGAGATCATCCAGGAACGCCTGGAGCGGGAATACAGATTGAACCTCATCACCACCGCGCCGGGCGTGCGCTACGAAATTGTCACCACCTCGGGAGCGACCGTCGAAGTGGAAAATCCGGCCAAGTTTCTCCCCTCGAACGAGATTCGTGAAGTTCGAGAACCGGTCCTGACAGCCCTCATCCTGACCCCCACCGAGTACCTGGGCGGCATTCTCAAGCTGGTCGAAGAGCGGCGCGGAACGCAGAAGGGCTTCGAATACATCTCGCAGGAGCGCGTGCTGCTCACCTACGAACTGCCGCTGAATGAAGTGGTCATGGACTTCCACGACCGGCTGAAGGCGATCTCGCGCGGCTACGCCTCGTTCGACTACCATATCTCAGGCTATCAAACCTCCAATCTGGTCAAGGTGGACCTGCTGGTAGCGGGCGAACCGGTCGACGCGCTCTCGTTTATCGTGCACCGCGACCATGCCTTTCATCGCGGGCGGGCACTCTGCGAAAAGATGCGCAAGCTGATTCCCCGGCAGATGTTCGAGGTGAGCATACAAGCTTCGATCGGCAGCCGCGTGGTCGCCCGCGAAAACGTTCCGGCCATCCGCAAGAACGTTCTGGCCAAGTGCTACGGCGGCGACGTGTCGCGGAAGCGGAAGCTGCTCGAAAAGCAGAAAGAGGGAAAGAAGCGGATGAAGCGCGTCGGCCGAGTTGACATCCCCCAGGAAGCCTTCCTCGCCGTCCTGAAAGTGGACGATTAGGCGTCTAATTCGCCGGCTTGAGACCCTCCTCGGCGCCCAGACTTCGCTCCAACCATCCCGGATACCAGCGGAAGACGTTGCCGCTGAGGCTGCCGATGAAGATCACTTTTTCCGGAGTGGCGTGGATCCAGTGTCCGGGACTCTCCATGGCGCCGAGGATTTTGCCGCTCTTGAGGTCGATCTTCATGATGCGCCCGGCCAGTGTATCGTAGGTGATGTTCTCGATATTGTTGCGATGCGTGATGATCCACATCTGGTCCTCGGGGGTGATAAAGATGTTCTGGGTGGCGCCGAGGTGTGTCCACCTCCTGAGGAACTTACCGTTGGGGTCAAAGATTTGGATACGATTGTTTTCACGGTCGCTGACGTAGACGGTGCCCTGGGAATCCACCGCCACAGAGTGGACAATATTGAATTCACTCGGGCCGGTGCCGTGCTTGCCCCAAGCCGTAAGGTATTTGCCTTCCGGCGAGAACTTGACGACGCGCGCGTTGCCGTAGCCGTCGGCGACATAGAAGTCGCCGTTCGGGGCAAAAGCGATGTCGGCGGGGCGGCCAAAATGCTTTTCGTCGTCGCCGGCCTCGCCCTTGACACCCAGTGTGAGTAAAAGCCGGCCTTCGTTCGTGAACTTCATGACCTGGTGGTCGCCGTTATCGGTGACCCAGACGTTGTTGTTCCGGTCGAGGCGCAGCCCGTGTTCATTGCCGAACATTCCCCGGCCCCAAGAGCGCAGATACTTCCCCTTTTCGTCGAATACAACGATCGGGTCGGCGACCTCCCCTCGCTGGAAGACGTAAACCCTTCCGGCCGGGTCGGCCGCAACGGCCGAGACACGTCCGAAATACCAACCCTTGGGCATGGTGTTCTCCGGCTCGAACCCAAAGCGAATCTGGACGCGATACTTCAGTAAGCCGCCTTCGTGCGGATACCAGCCCTGTTGACTTTGATATTGAGCCGCCCAGCGGAGGGGTACGAGGAACATCGTTAAAAACAAGATCATTTTCGTCATGTACCTCTCATTTTCGAAAGAGTGCTGCCTCTCCACTTAAAGGAAGGTCTTTTTCCTACTACAGTCCTAGCTGGTTGTCCAAACGGTTAGTTCGGACCTTGGGGTCGGGACCGCGTTGGGGAGAGGCGGTTCCGGTTCGTCGAGGCTTCCGTCGTCGAGAAAATACGTTCGGTAGAGCGTGTCGCGCTTCATTGGACGGAAGCCGGCGTCGCGGATGATGCGGCGCAGCTCCCTTTCCGACGTCCGGCGCGTGACGCCCGCCGCAAAGACCACATTCTCCTCAATCAGAATGCTGCCCACGTCGTTGCCGCCGAAGCGCAGCCCCACCTGCATCACCTTCGGGCCGGGCGTCAGCCAGGAGGCCTGCACATTTATTATGTTATCGAGATAGAGGCGGCAGACGGCCAGCGTCTTGAGATATTCGACGGCCGTCACCGGCTCTTTGACGCTTTTTCCCAGCGGGGTATTGGGCGGCTGGAAAGCCCAGGGGATAAACGCCGTGAAACCGCCCGTTTCGTCCTGCAGGCGGCGGACCGTCTCCAGATGATGGACCCGTTGTTGATAGGTCTCCCCGCAGCCGAACATCATGGTGGCCGTGGTGCGGATACCCAGTTCATGCGCCGTGCGATGAACGGCGACCCACTCTTCACTTTTACACTTGAGCCGGGCGATGCGCCGGCGGACCTCATCGTCCAAAATCTCAGCTCCCGCGCCCGGAATCGAAACCAGTCCGGCTTCCCGCAGCCGAACCAACGTCTCCTTCAAGCTAAGGCCGGAAAGCTCGGCAATGTTAAAAATCTCAGGTGCGGAAAAGCAGTGGAGGTGAATCTGCGGGTAGCGCGCGCGGAGGCTCGAAAGCAGGTTTTCGTAATAGTCGATCTTCAATTCCGCATGAAGCCCGCCCTGAAGCAGCACGCCGGTTCCCCCCAGCGCGAGCGTCTCTTCGATCTTTTGGTAGATCACCTCCAGCGGCAGCACGTAGCCTTCTTCAGACCCCATCGGGCGGTAAAAGGCGCAGAAGGAGCAGTACTCCGTGCAAAAATTCGTATAGTTGATGTTGCGGTCGATGATGTAGGAGACGACGTCGCCGGGATGCAGCTTCCGCCGCACCGCGTCGGCCTCCATGCCGATTCCCACCAAATCGTCCGACTCGAACATCTGCAATGCCTGTGGGCGTGTAATTCTCATTCTGTCCCTGAATTCCTTATACGAAATTCAATTCCTTCTCTTGCTCTATGATTCCCAATTCAGCCGCCAGCCGGTAAAAGAGCCGCAATCCGCTGAGGCTCTCCTCATCGAGCGTGTAGTTCAAGTTTACACTGAGATAGTCCCGAAAGGCTTCTGTTTCGAAACCCAATTTCGGCGCTTCGCTGGTGACGATCTCGTCAAGACGCGCCATCCCGTATTCCTTCGATAATTCAAGCGCCTGACGATGACGCGGCCAATCGAGATCACCCCGCCCGGCCCAGAAGGCGAACACAAACGGCAGGCCGGTGAACCGGCGCCACTCGGCGCCCAGGTCGTAGGTCGCAGAGCAACCGCCCGGGTAGGTCAGCGCCGGGTCGCCGACAATCAGCGCGGCATCGGATTGCTTGAGCATCGTTTCGATATTCGGCGGCGAGGGCACCAACTTTACTCTGCGGGAATAAAATTTCTCAAACAAGATTCGCAGCAGCGCCACCGAGCTGCGCGAGGAGTTGTCGGCAGCGACGGTCTCAACCTCCCTCACCGGCTTATTGCTCAAGAGCAGCACGCTGCGGGCGGCCTGCTTCGAGGCAATCGAGATGCCGCGAACGATGCTCAAATCCGGAATACGATGATACTCAATCGCCGGAATCAAGCCGATGTCGGCTTCCCCGCCCCCCAGAGCGTCGGCGCAGGCCGCAGGCGTCACAAAGGAGAGATCGAAACACTCTTTCTGCTCGCCATGCACCAATCCCCAAACCAGCGGAAACGTATTCGAGTATTTCACGGCGGCGACGCGAGGTTTCTTCATGGCCCATCAAAACAGATAGAATCTTATTTTACAACAGACCTCGCAGGCCGCTTACCAGCAGATTCCGTGGTAATCGGCGTTGGGAAACTCACCCGGCTCAAAGGCGCGCACCAGATCGACGACTGCTCGCCCTTTCCCTGCCCAGCTTTGTATTCGGTCTTTTTCTTTGGTGGCCAACTTTTGGGTCACGACAACGACATCCGACTCTTGCAGCAGCGTCTCCACGTCGCCGGCCCAGAGACGAGCGATATCCGGCAGAACCTTTTCAAGAAAAACACGATTGCTGCCGTAGATGGACTCGAGCGAAAAGTCAGGGTCGCAGACATTAACCTGAAAGCCAAGCTTCACCAACTTTGCCACAAAGGTTACCGAGGGACTTTGCCGCAGATCATCCGTATTCGCCTTAAAGGAGAGGCCCACCACTCCGACCTTCTTTCCCGAAAAGGGTCGGAGTAATTCCACCGAGCGGTCAAGATGCGCCTCATTGCTCGGTTCAACGGCCTTGAGCAGCGGCACCGTTACGCCGAGCTTTTCCGCCGCGAACCGTACGGCCTCCAAATCCTTCGGCAGGCAGGAGCCGCCGTAAGCGAATCCCGGCTTCAGGTAGGCCGAAGAGAGATTGAGCCGCTTGTCTTCAAAAAAGATTCGGAAAAGTTCCTGGCTGTCGGACCCGTAGGCCTTCGCCAGCGCGCCGATTTCGTTGCCGAAGGTGACCTTCAGACTGTGGAACGCGTTCGAGGCGTACTTGAGCAGGCAAGCGGTTTTGCGGTCGGTCTGAAAGACGGGCGCCGAGAGGGATTCGTAAGCCATGGCAACAAGTTTACCGGTTTCAGCGCTTTCACTGCCCACCACAACAAAAGGAGGGTGGAAGAAATCCTTGACGGCGCTGCCCTCGCGCAAAAATTCCGGATTGACGGCCACATCAAACCCCGTGCCCCGCTTCTTCCCGGATTCGGTTTCTATCACCCCAAGAAACTCGCTCTCCACCAAGTCCGGCAGCAGCGTGCTCCGCAATACCGGAACCGCTCGGAGGGAAGAATTCTTCAAAGCACGGCCGATGTCGGTCGCCACTCTTCTTACAAATGAGGTATCCGGCCGGCCGGCGGGCTTTGCGGGAGTCCCCACGCAGACGAAGACCACTTCTCCATGAACCAAGGCATCCGCGGTCTCTTGGGATACCCGCAGGCGGCCCGCACGGACGTTCTTGCCGATTAACTCCTCCAAGCCGGGCTCGAAGAAAGGGCTTTTGCCGGACTCGATGCGCTTCAGCTTGGTCGGATCGACGTCCACACCCACCACCTGGTGCCCCAGCTCAGCCAGGCACGCCGCCGTCACCGAGCCTATATAACCCAAACCCAAAACGCTAAGCTTCATTCAAGAAACCTTTGAGATTATTTAGACGCGCCTTGACCCGATCAAAACCCTACTTTTACCCCAGCGCGGACCCTTTGAGGAGGTAACTGTCAATGTACACTATGTTGCCCATTCGAGCCAAAACAAGCGTCCCTCCGGAAAAAAATCACGCCGCATCCGGCCACGAAATCGTTGAGTTTTGAAGCCTTAAAACGGCCTGTTATGGTATAAAACAGTACTAGACTGGTTTGACCAGTATCTCAAGCAATCATTCTAATTAGCCACAGGCATCGAAAGAGAAGGCCTGAAAAGAAAAAAGGGGAGGTCCATCATGAAGCCCTTTCATACCGACCACATTGCCAATCTGCAGGCCGTTACATTGATCCTCCAGGACTCCTTTCCCCGCTTTCGGGACGATTTTGACGAGTACTGCCAGTCGGTCGCCGAAAAGGTTGTGGCAACCGTCTTGGAGCTGCCCATGGAGGATCACCCCGAGCAACATTAAGGAAACCCTTTCCCAGGAATCCAGAAAGGATCAAGTTCGATGACCCCCCAAGAAGCGACCTTAACCAAGAAGGAAGAAGTTCTCCGCAAGCACAAGGAATACTTGTTCAAATGCGTGGCGACCTACTACAAAGATCCGCTCGTCATGGACCACGGCAAGAAGCAGTACGTCTATGACCTGGAGGGCCGGGAGTATCTGGACTTTTTCGGCGGCATTCTCACCATCAGCGTAGGTCACGGGCAGGAGAAGATCAACAGCAAGATCAAAGAGCAGACGGACCGTATGGTCCACAGCTCGACGCTCTTCCCTACCGAAGCCCTGGTGGACGCGGCGGAAAGGATCGCCCAAATCGCGCCCGGCAGGCTGAATCAGAGCTTCTTTTCGAATAGCGGCAGTGAAGCCAATGAAGTGGCCGTGTTGACGGCCCGCATGCACACGGGGAACTACGACCTGCTAGCCCTGCGCCACGCCTACAGCGGCCACTCGATGCTGACGAAATCCATGACGGGAATGGCCGCTTGGCGGAAATCGCAGACCATCAGCCAAGGCATCGTCCACGCGCCGAACGCTTACTGCTACCGCTGCCCGTTCAAGCTGAACTATCCGAGTTGCGAGATGGCCTGCGCGAAGGATATTGAGACCGTCATCCAGACCAGCACCAACGGACAGATCGCCGGGATACTGGCGGAAACGATCCAAGGCCTGGGCGGAGTCATCGTTCCGCCGCCGGAGTATTTCAAGATCGTCGTCAACATCGTCCGCGAATACGGCGGCCTGTTCATTGCCGACGAGGTGCAGACCGGCTTCGGACGCACCGGCAAGAAGTGGTTCGGCATCGAGCACTGGGAAGTGGAACCGGACATGATGACCATGGCCAAAGGAATTGCCAACGGGTCTCCGGTGGGTTGCACCGTCACCCGCGAGGAGATCGCCGATTCCTACAAAGGAATGACGGTCTCGACGTTCGGAGGAAACCCGGTGTGCAGTGTCGCCGCCAAGGCCACCATCGACTTCATCGAAGAAGAACGGCTGCTGGAAAACGCCCACACGGTGGGAGCGCACCTCCGCGCAGGTATGGATGCGCTGAAAGAAAAATACCCGATCATCGGCGACGTGCGGGGAATGGGGCTGATGCAGGGCATGGAACTTGTCAAAGACCGGGAGACGAAAGAGCCTGCCGCGGACGTCACAGCCCGCGTGCTTGAGCGTACCCGCGAAAACGGCCTGCTGATCGGCAAGGGCGGCATCTTTGCGAACGTGCTTCGCATCTCCCCGCCGCTGATCATCGGCAAGGCGGACGTGGACGAGGCGTTGAAGATTCTCGATAAAAGTATTGGAGAAGCTGTCTCGTAGAAAAACGGCGATGAGCGGTCTCCCGATGAGAGCCGTCGTTTTTCCACCCGGCATTCAGATAATATGGCATTGAGGTAAAATAAGGAAGGTAACGTGGAGTCAAGACTCATTCCCCGCCCCGCTAAGGTGTCGAGGATTCCGACTCGCTGGTTTCCGTTTCTTTCGGAGTCGATGAAGATTGTCTTCTCTGCGGCAGACGAGGCCGCCGGGGACGGCGATTCGGCACGATGCGCGCCCGCTCCAACCGATTCCCCCGCGCCGCACCCACCTGCTCTTGGCAGTGGGCGAGATTTCCTTCCATCGCCGAGATGACTTGATCCTGACTCCGAACCAGATACCGAACATAGGACCAGAGAGTGGCTTCAAAACCCCGCAGCTGGGTTCGCGCCTGAGTAAACTCCCGCGCCAGACTTTTCTTCCCGCCTTGTCCCAGGGCGGTTTCAATCCGCGCCAAACCTTTCATGACCCGTTCGGTATTTTCCCACGTCTGCAGGGCCAGGTAGAGATTCGTAGGACGTCGTTCCAATCCGGCACGATGCCGTTCGAGCGCCTCCAGCTGTTCGAGGGGGGAAGCTTCCGGGTCGGCGGACGAGACCGCTTCTTTCGTCTCCGTTCCGATTTCTCCTTCCACCTGATTCAATAAATCCACCAGGCGGTACTGATGGCGCCAGAGCCGGTCCAGGAGTCCCAAGACCTCGGTCGGGTCGAGCGCCCCGTCCGGCGGGCGATCTTCCTCCTGCGCCCAAACCGGAGCGGCAAGAGATAGAAAAAGAAAAAGAAGGATTCCGGATTTCATCATCGTACCTCTCCGCCCTTGTCTTGAACCGGAGGGAAAATTTCAATCTTCCATTTTGGAAGAACGTTGCACGAACTCGTGGATATTTTTCTCCGCTTCCGGGTCCATGGATGTGAACTCGATCCCCATGCCCAACTCCGGGACGTTGTAGCCGACGCGCCCCTCCACCTCTACGCTGGCTCCCGTCCCGCTCAACAACAGGCGGATGCTGACCTGGGTGCCGGGAGACAGCGGTTCATGCGTCAAGACAAAGATTCCGCCTTCGCTGATATCGCGGGTTTGGAGGATTTTCTCGGTTCCCTCCCACTGGCTAGCGAACCTCCGTTACCAATCCGACGCGCCGGTACTTCCTTCTCTCGACGGGCGGACCCTTCCCTGAGGATTTCGCCATTGTGAGACCAATTTTCCGGGAGCGGGATTTCCCCAACGAACCTAACGACTAACGAAGGTCCTGCACTTCCAACTCGAATTGGAAGCGGGGACGAGCCACCCCGCGGCCGAAACGGTTCACTTCCCACCGCGCTTGTAGATATTTCACGTCCGTCCTCCGGGCCAAATGGAGGGCTGCGGGAGTGAGGCCTTGGTAAAATTTCTGGGGAAAGGTGAACAGCGGCTGCTCACCCCATTCGGTTCCGTCCGCCGAACCCCAGACGGAGACATCCAGAGATTCCTGCTCGATAATCTCCGTAATACGAAGAAGGAGCAAGGCGGATTTTCCCGCCCGAGGACCCAACTCGAAAACGGGTCCCTGACCGGGAGATTGAACCACGGTACTAGGCACAACATACTGCGCCGGGGAAGTTGTCGATCTACTCATGATGTCCGATCCTGAAATCCTTATGAAATTTGCGTCATTCTACCATGAAATATCCCGAGGAGAAAAACGAATGGCCGGCTCGGAATCCGGCGGAATCGGAGCAGTGATGAATCAAGGCGTGGGATCGGCCGTGCCCAGGGGGATCGGGATCCAATCCGGGCGTTTCCTTTGCGGAGGCCGCGGGGCGGAAGCCCCCGCCGCTTCCCTCTTCGCCGGATTCGGCTCGCCGTGCAGCCGGCGGTAGATCTCGCGGTTGCTCATTACAAGCCGCACGTAACTCCGCGTTTCCGAAAAAGGAATGCTGGAGACGAATTCCGCCGGCTCGCGAAAGGTTTTTCCGCGAAGCCACCTGTCCACGCGGTGCTCCCCGCTGTTGTAGGCCGCCAGGACATGCTCGGGCCGTCGCGTGAACCGGTCCAGCAGAAAACGCAAATACCGCGAACCCAAATCCAGGTTGTAGTCGGGGCGGTAGAGCCACCCGACGCGATACCGCTTCCGCGACTCGCGAGCCATGCGTCGCCCGGTGGCCGGAATCAACTGCATCAGTCCCCGCGCGTTCGCCGCCGAGTGGGCTCGAGGATAGAAGGCCGACTCCTGGCGGATTAAGCCCAAGATCAGATACGGGTCGATGCCGTAGCGCTCTCCGGCAGCCCGGACTTCCGCGAAGAAAGGCCGGGGAAACAGTACGTCCCAAACCTCGCGCGGCAGATCCTCGATCTGCGAGGAGCGATATCCAGGGTAAGCGCGCACGGCATACTGGATGGCGGCGAGGTACCGTCGGGACCGGGTGCGACGCTTTGCCAGCCCGAAGTTTACCTCTCGCGAATCGGGGAAACGGTTCAATCCGTAGGTCAACTCCAGTTCCTCGAGATTTTCCAAAGAGAGCCGCCGCAAAAGGTCGGCGCGCGCCGCCACACGGGCCGCTTCCGGATTCGGTTTCCGGCCTTGAGTCTTCTGCCCCCTTTCCTCGTCTCCGTCCAACACCAGCGGGAAGGGATTTTGCGTCCGCCGGATCCCCGTCCTTCCCCAACCCTCGAGTAAACGCTCACGGGCCTGAAGGCCGTAATAACTGAAAGGGAAACTTTGCACCAACCGCTGGAAATAGACCCTGGCGGCCACCAAGTCCCGTCGGTCCTGCGCGTACCGGCCCAGCCAATAGAGCGCCGTCGGCACCTCTCCCGAGGAGGGATATTTTCGAATATGCTCCACCCACACTTTGACAGCCTTAGGGCGATTGCCTTCCAAATGAGCCATCCACCCGGTGCGCCAATGAGCCTGCTCAGCCTGCGAACCCTGCGGGAACCGCTCCACCAACTGGCCGTAGTATCCGGCGGCGAGTCTTCGTTTCCCGCGCAGAAGATAGTGATTCCCCATCTCCATCAACGCCATTTCGTATCCGGGATGGTCCGGGTGATGCTCCGCCATCTGTTCGACCGCCGCATACATCTCTTTCCTTTTGCCGAGCCGATGGTAAGCCGCCACCAGCGCCTGCAAACGCTCCCCTTCCACATCCAGGTCTTCCGGTTCAAAAGCCTCGAGCGACCGGACCAGCCTCTTCCGACGGCTGCTTCGTCTACCCTCGGAGGAGAAGACCCGACGCAGTTTCCAGCGCTCGCGCTGTAGGTGGTCGGGAAAGCGCCGGAGCAGTGTGCGGTAGCCCTGCGCGGCGTCGCGAAAATGTCCCGCATCAAACAAGATATCCGCGCGCCGGCTTTGCAGCTCCACCGCGGGAGAAGGAATCGTGACCCGGCGATTCCTGCGAAGCCGGCGAAGCGCATCTTCGGCCTCCTTCCCAGCATCGCTCAAAGGAAAGGAGTAATAGAGCCGCTGGTAGACCTCGGACGCCTCAGACTTCTCCCCGGTCGCCAGGTAGGCGCGAGCCAACGCCCGCAAGAGCATCGGTTCCTCGTTGAGGGAAGATTGACGAAGCAGGAACAGCGCCGATTCCTCCGCCCGGTTCAAATCCACCAGCCACGCCGAGCGCGCCACGACGGAAGGATTCAGAAAGGGACTTCCCGGATAACGCTCCGCGAAATCCTCAAGCAGGGCCACCCCCTCTTTTTTCCCACCCGTCTCCGCCGTGCTCAAAGCAAAAAAGTACTCTGCGTAATCGGCCAACGGAAAGGGCCGCCCGACGGCCCGCTGCAGGGTCGCCTTCGCTTCCAGATAATTTCTCCTCCGGTACGCCCGGTAGCCGACCGTAAGCGAAACAAGCGAAGTCTGCCAACGGCTCTCTTCCTCCGGGTTCGCCCATGCGGAGGAAACGGGAGAAAAGACTTCTTTGCTCCCATCCGGAGCGGGAATCTCCTCGGCAGGGTTAGGAACCTGGGCGGAATCCCGCCGCGGTAGGAGGTCTTCCCCGAACAGAGATCCTTCCCCCGAGAAGTCGAACGTGCCCAAGATCAAAACAAGGAGGAGAAGAAGAATTCCCGCCGCCGCCCCGGCAGGGCGCGAAAACGGGTTCCGGGAATGGGGGTCGTAGTGATTCGGAAGCAAGAGTCCTGCTCAGGCGGTGGGACCTGGATAGTCGGGGCCCAACGAAGAGATATCGTTATTGGCGAGGATGCGGACAATTTCGTCGTGCAGATAGTCGTGGGAACTCGCAACGGTTTTGGAAAAACGCTTCTCGTAGGTCTGCCGGCTGCGTTCGATATCCGGCTTCAGTCGCTGGTAAAGGTCCCTGTTCTGGCGGCCTTCGGTCACCTTGGCTTTGCCGTAAAGTTCAATCTCGGAGATCAGCAACTTCGCAAAACGAACGGCATCGCGGTGGACCTTCTGATCCTCATGGCTCAGGGTCGCAAGGTCAGGCGGCAGAGAACCGACCGACGAGGGGAAAGAAATCGATACTGCCCTGCCCGAGTCCATGATGGGAAGAGGAGCTATCGGGGGAGGACGGGCAGCCATGGCCGGGGCGCTCGGAGCAGCTGCCGAAACCTGTGCCCCGCCCGCTCCGGAGCCGATAAAAGTCAGCCGGTCCAGTTGCGCGGAACTGAACTCCGCCAACAGTCGGAACCCGTCGATCCGCCCGCTCAAATCTCCCCCCAAAGCATCCAGGTAGAGAACGGCCGACACGGAACCTCCGGTGCGAATGGGTAACAGGTAGACTTGTTCAGACGGGCCGCGTGGGAGCCGACGTTCCCGAAGCCCTGAACGACGACGCGGGTCCGATGGCGCGTCAAGCCGAACCGACGCAGGATGCGGTCGCAGACCACCATGCATCCTCGCCCGGTCGCTTCCCTCCTGCCCCGCGACCCGCCCAAGTTGAACGGCTTTCCCGTCACGATTCCCGTCACCGTGTGCCGCGCATGCATCGAGTAGGTGTCCATCATCCAGGCCATCACCTGCTCGTTGGGGTTGATGTTCGGCGGCGGTTTCGTAGTGAGCCGCCATGGCGAGGAATACGTTAAATTCTTCTTTCTGTCCTTTCCCCTTTTTCCTCATCGGCTCCCAGCACCTGAATCGGGCGACCCGGCCCCCCGGCCTGTTATCCCCGTTGCATCCTCCCGCACAGACCAGAGGCAGTATAACAAAAGGTGCTGCTACCGGCAGCCGCATTGGTTCAAAAGGTCCGGAAATAGAAATTCTGGTAGATCAAGCACCCCGGCAGGTAAATAGGAAGAGAACCGGACTTTACGGTCCCAGAAGGCGGGGAAAATTACGCCCCGACGAGTTCCAAGACAGGCGGAACACGGACGGAACGGGAACGATCCCGGTCGGAAGAGACCCGCTTGGTCAGGGATTTATCCTTCATCAGCTTCGAAACCAGGGCGTAATGGAGGGCATGACCGGCCTGCTCAGCCTCCACATGTCCCAGCAGCGGGTGCCCCAATAGGGCAAAATCACCGATCAGATCCAAAATCTTGTGCCGGCAGAACTCGTCGGGAAAGCGCAGACCCTCCGGGTTCATCACCCCTTCGTCGGTAAGGACTACGGCATTCTTCAGCGAGCCGCCCTGTACCAGGCCGCTCTGCCGCAACGCTTCGACCTCCCGGACAAATCCGAACGTCCGGGCCGGGGCGATCACTCCCTTGTAGGCTTCCGCCTTCAACTCAAAATCCATCCTCTGAACATCCACCAAAGGATGGTCGAATTCGATCCGGCAGGAGACGCTATAGCTGAAACGGTCCGAAGGATAGACGGCCACGCGGCGCTTGCCGTGGGACACCTCCACCGGCTTCTGCACTTGAAGGTAGATGCGGCGGGCGCGCTGCTGCTTTCGGCCCACCTGCTCCATCAGGCGGACAAACGGTAAGGCACTTCCGTCGCCGATGGGAACCTCCAAGGAGTCGATATCCACCACAACGTTGTCGACACCGCAGCCCATCAAGGCGGAGAGCAGGTGCTCGGTGGTCGAAATCAACACACCCTTTTTCATCAGGCTGGTGGCGTAACTGACCCGTGCCACATTCTTCGCCTGCGCTTCGACTTTGAAACCTTCGAGGTCGGTGCGGCGAAAAACGATGCCGTGATTCGCGGGCGCAGGCAGCAGACGAATGCCGACCTCGACGCCGGTATGAAGCCCGACACCGGAAAATGATGCGCTGCCCGCCAGTGTATGCTGATATTCCATGAGCACTATCTTAACCATATCGCAATTAAGATGCCACTCCTAAGCCAATCTATCATACATAATATCAATGAGTTAAATGTCGTATGACAACTCTCACAATTCGCTAGTGTTGCGTAAATGCAACAAATGCCGCCTCCCACGCACCAACATCAGCCCTTCATGCCGCTCAGAGGTCTCGAAACTGGAACCCGTCAACCCTATCTTTTGCCCGGCTGGCTCTATTCGGTAAAAAACGGTAATCTAGGACTTCCGATCCGATTCCTTGGAGTTTCGATGCCATCTCCCCCCGATTTTCCGTCTCGCCTCTTTTTGATCGACGCCATGTCGCTTATCTTCCGCGCCTTTTACGCGCCGATGGAAACCGAGCTGACCTCACCGAGCGGTATGCCGATCAAGGCCGTCTATATCTTCGTGCGAACGATCCGCAAGCTCCTCAAGGCCTATCCTTCCGATCACGTCGCCGTCGCCTTCGACCTCCCTTCCCCCACCTTCCGGGACGAACTCTTCAAGGATTACAAAGCCAACCGGGCGGAGTTTCCCGAAGAGCTCGAGCCGCAACTACCCTACATTCGCCAATTCTGCGAGGCGCACAACCTTCCCATCCTGGAAAAGGAAGGCTTCGAAGCCGACGACATCATCGGAACGCTCTCCACCTCAGCGGCGAAGAAGGGCATGGAGGTGATCATCATTTCCGGGGACAAGGACCTGTTCCAACTGGTTACGAATCAGGTGAAGGTTCTGCGGTCTTCCAGCGGAGGACAGGAGACCCTTTTTGACGAAGCGAAGGTGGAGGAGACCATGGGCGTCAAGCCCGCCCAAATCGTTGACTTGTTGGCCCTGTGCGGAGACTCCAGCGACAACATTCCCGGCGCGCGCCCCCTGCCCGGCCAGGAACCGAAGAACAAAACCGGTAAAAGGGTAAGCTACATCGGCCCGAAAGGCGCCACCGATCTTATTCGGGAGTTCGGGACGCTCGAAGCCGCACTCAAAAATGCCGAATCCGTCAAACGGCAGGGCTATAAGGACGCACTTATCCACTACCGGAAAGAAGCGCTCCTCAGCCGGCAACTGGCGACGATTCGGACCGACCTGGACCTGAAGGTGGATTTGGACGAGCTTCGGGCCGAGACGCCCGACTTTGCCCGCCTCGGCCGGCTCGCGCGCGAGTTGGGTTTCACCTCTCTGGCAAAGGAAATTTTGGATGAGATTCAGAAGACCACGCCCAGCGTCGCGGCAGAAGTGGAGGCCGCCGGGCCCACATCGGCTTCCCAGATAAAGCAATGGCTCGCAGCGCTTCCCGCGAAACATCCCGTCGCCGTCAGCTTTCAAATGGAGGGCGACGGGGACTACTCGGGAGAGCTTACGGCAATCGGTTTCCATTCGGAGTCTCAGGAGGGCTGTTGGGCGGACCTACATGCGGCCTCCGCCTTAACCCTCAAAACCCTGAAACCGTTCTTTGAAGATACGAAGCAAAAGAAATCGGTTCACCATGAAAAACTACTGCGCATGCAGCTTGCAAAAGCGGGCATCGGGCTTGCCGGCGTCGTCCATGACCCCATGCTCTACTCCTTTCTTCTCGACCCGCTTACGACGAAACATAGCCTGGGAGAAATCGCCGCACGGCGGCTCTTCGAACCGCTCCCGCCGGACACGACTCGGCAGGCCGAGATCACCGAACGTCTGGTCTCCGAACTGACCGGAGCCATCGACAGTCAACAATTGCGTCCGCTTTATGAAGATATCGAACTTCCGCTCTCCGCCGTGCTGGCCGAAATCGAATCGCTCGGCATTCGGCTCGACCGAAAGGTGTTGGCAAAGATGTCCCGTACCTTCGAAAAGGAGCTGACCGAGCTGACGGGGAAAATTTACCAACTCGCCGGGCAGGCTTTCGACATCAACTCACCGAAGCAACTCGGCGAGATTCTCTTCGGGAAACTGCAATTGCCGGGCGGCAGGAAGCTCAAAAAGAGCGGCCAGTATGCGACCGATGCTTCGGTGCTTGAATCGCTGAGCGAAACGCATGAGCTGCCGCGCCGCGTGCTCGAATACCGGACCCGCGCCAAGCTGAAGTCCACCTACATCGACGCCCTGCCGAAGTTCGTCCACCCCAAGACGAGCCGCATCCACAGCACGTTTCATCAAACCGTTGCCCGCACAGGACGGCTCTCTTCCAGTAACCCGAATCTCCAGAACATCCCCGTCGGCAACGAGTACGGGCAGCGCATCCGTTCGGCCTTCGTCGCCGAGCCGGGCTACCGGCTGCTCTCCGCCGACTACTCGCAGATCGAGCTCCGCGTCCTGGCGCACCTCTCCGAAGACCCGTTTCTGATCAAGGCCTTCGCGGACGAAAACATCGATATCCATGCTCTCACCGCGCAGGAGATCTTCGGCGTCCCGGCGGCGCTTCAGACGCACGAGCACCGCCGCATGGCCAAGGCCATCAACTACGGCGTGGTGTACGGACTGAGCGCCTTCGGCCTGGCGCAACGGACCGGAGCTTCCCGAAACGAAGCCCAGGAGTTTATCGACGAGTATTTCCGGCGTTACCAGAGAGTAAAACAGTTTCTTGACCGGACAGTGGAAGAGGTGCGAAACGCCGGACAGGTGCGAACCCTCTTCGGCCGCCTCCGCCCCATTCCCGAAATCCGGAGCAAGGACCCGGCCACGCGCAATCGCGCCGAACGCGAAGCCGTCAACACTCCCGTCCAAGGCACCGCCGCCGATCTGCTGAAACTGGCGATGATCAAACTCGACCGGCGAATCAAAAAAGAGAAGCTGCGCTCGCGGATGATCCTGCCCGTACACGACGAATTGGTTTTTGAAGTAACGGATCAGGAACAGGAGAAAATGAAAGAGATCGTCCGCGCGGAGATGGAGCAGACCTACCCGCTGCGCGTGCCGCTGAAAGTGGACATGGGAATAGGGCCGAACTGGAAGGAAGCGAAGTAGGCTGAGGGGAATCTTTATTCTTTTGTTAGGGTATGGGTATGGGTCAGGGCATGTTCGCCGCGGCGAATCAGCCGTGCCGAACGTCGGATGGAAATTCGCGGGCTTCAGCCCCTGAAGGATTGGTTCTCACACTTTCTAAACGTAGGCGGGAATCCCGGTAATCTTCTCACCCAAAATCAGCGTATGGATGTGGTCCGTTCCCTCGTAGGTGTAGACGCTCTCGAGATTCACCATGTGGCGGAAGACGGGGTAGTCGGAGGTGATGCCGCCCGCGCCGAGCAGGTCGCGGGCGGCGCGGGCCACCTCGAGCGCGACGCGCGTATTGTTCCGCTTCAGCATGGAGATCTGCGCAGGTTCGGCGCGGCCTTGATCCTTCAACCGGCCCACGTGCAGCGCCAGAAATTGTCCCTTGCTGATCTGGGTACACATGTCGGCTAATTTTTCCTGCACCAATTGGTGGGCGGCAATCGGTTTCTCGTCGAACTGCTTCCGCGTTTTCGAATACTCGACGGCCTCGTGGAAGCAGGCCATAGCCGCGCCGAGCGTCCCCCAGCCGACGCCGTAGCGCGCCTGCGACAAACAACTCAGCCGCCCCTTCATTCCTTTCACGTTCGGCAGCATGTTGCAGGCCGGGACGCGCGCGTCCGTCATGGATAAGCCCGAGGTCACGGAAACTTTCAGAGAATACTTTCCGTGGACGTTGCTCGCCGTGAACCCCGGCGTTCCCTTCTCGACCAGAAAGCCACGGATTTCACCTTCTCCGTCCAATCTGGCCCAAACTAATGCCACGTCGGCAATCGAGCCCGAGGTGATCCAGATCTTCTCGCCGTTTAAGATGTAGTGGTCGCCGTCCTTCACCGCACGGGCGCGCATCGCGGCCGGGTTCGAGCCGAAGTCCGGCTCCGTCAGGCCGAAGCAGCCGATGGCTTGGCCGGAAACCAAGCGCGGAAGCCATTTTTTCTTCTGCTCGGTGGACCCGTAGGTGTGGATAGGATACATCACCAGCGCCGACTGCACAGAGACGAAACTTCTCATGCCGGAATCGCCGCGCTCAAGCTCCTGCATCATCAGACCGTACTGAACCGCATTCATCCCCGCGCCGCCGTACTCTTTTAAACTCGCTCCGAGAAAACCGAGCTTCCCCATCTGGGGCACAAGGGAGAGCGGAAACTTCCCTTCCCGCGTCCATTCCTCAATCTCGGGGATCACGTTGTCGTTCACAAAGCTGCGAACCGTTTGGCGCACCAAGCGCTCTTCGTCGCTCAAGAAAGAGTCGATATTGAGGAAGTCAACACCATCGAAGAAAGCCATAAGACTTTTCTCCTGTCACCCCCTGTTGGGGGGCCTGTGGGGGGATTCGCTTCCGCCCGGCAGGCGGGATTTGCATGTGGAAAAACACGTTGCGCGTTTGCTATACCCGAATGAGCCTTACCTCGTTTACGGCCGGAATATCTCCAATTTCCACCAGGACTTTTTTCGGCACATCATGGTCCACGTTGATCACGCCGAGGGCCTGGTCGTTATCCTGCCCGCGGCCCAAGGCAAAGTTGGCGATGTTGATTTGCGCCGCGCCCAGAATCGTACCGATGCGTCCGATGACGCCGGGGACGTCCTTGTTTTGAATGAAAAGGATATTTCCCTTTAGCGGCACTTCAATGTCGATGTCGTTAATGCCCAGAATGCGCAGACCGCCGTTCATCCCCACCATGCCGAGAATCGAGGGAGAGACGCCTTCCGCCTGCAAGGCCACGCCCAGGGAATTCGAGAAATTGATCCGGCGGCGGCTGCGAAGCTCCTCGACTTCCAAGCCGCGCTCTTCGGCCAGCGTCCCCGCATTCACCAAGTTCGCCTTTTCGGCCAGGGCGACGTTCAAGACGCCCTTCAGCACGGCGTTCCGCACCGTTCGCGTGTTCACCTCTGCCAGGCCGCCGTCATAGCTGATGGAAACGCGATTCATCCGCCCGCCGGAAATTTGCGCCAGAAACGCGCCGAGCTTATCACCCAACTCCACGTACGGTTCCAGCTTCTTGAACTCTTCGGCGGAGAGGGAGGGGAGATTTACGGCATTCCGCACAATCCCGTCGCGGAGATAGTCGCGAAGCTGCTGGGCGATGTGGAGCCCGACAACTTCCTGGGCTTCTTCGGTGGACCCGGCGATATGCGGCGTGGCGACGACGCGCGGATGCTCCAGGAGCTTCGCCCCGGCCGAACCGGGCGCGGGCGGCTCGATTTCAAATACGTCCAAACCGGCGCCGGCCACCCGTCCGCTATCGATCGCCTCCAATAGTTCGGCCTCGTTCACCAGCTCCCCGCGCGCGCAGTTCACCAGCCGGATGCTCGGCTTCATTTTGGCGAGATTCGCGCTGTTTACCAGATGTTGCGTCTCCGGAGTAAGCGCCGCGTGGAGCGAAAGGAAGTCGCTTTCGGCCAGCACCTCGTCTAGTTTTTTCAACCGAACTTCCTGGTCCTCGGCAATCCGGGGAGAAACGTAGGGATCATAGGCCAGAATCTTCATCCCGAAAGACTTGGCGCGCCGGGCAACTTCAAGGCCCACTCGCCCCAGCCCGACCAGGCCCAAAACCTTGCCGCGCAACTCGACGCCGGTGAAACCCTTCTTCGCCCACTTGCCTTGCTTCAAGAGGCTGTTGGCCTTGGGGATGTCGCGCGCGAGCGTCATCAGCAGAGCCATGGTATGCTCGGCGACGCTGACGGCGTTCCCGCCCGGGGTGTTCATTACCAGGATGCCCCGGCGCGTAGCCGCCTTAACGTCGATATTGTCCACGCCGACACCGGCGCGCCCGATGGCTTGCAATTTTTTACTTTGTTCCAGCAAGAGTGGGGTCACGCGTGTCGCGCTGCGAATGACCAGCCCGTCGGCTTGGACGATTTCTTTTTCCAGGGCCTGTTCTAGTGGCAGGCGGGAATCGGGAAGATAGGCCACCTCCCAACCGGTCTCCCGCAGGACCTCAAGACCTCCCTCCGAGATGTTCTCCGTAACGACGATCTTCATAATTCCAATTCGGTAAATAAAAAAAGGCCTACTCTTTTTCCTCTTTCTGCCGCTCCAGATAGACTTGCTGAGCGGCGCGGACTCCGGCGCCCAACTCGACCGAGTGGCCCATACGATGGAGTGCGATCTCCAGCGCCCCGATCAATCCGATCAGGTCCAGAATGTCGTGATTCCCCAGGTGCCCGATTCGGAACACCTTGCCCTTCATCTGGCCTTGACCGTTCGCCAAGCCCGCGCCGAACCCGGATCGCACTTCCCGGATGATCGCGCCCGAATCGATTCCTTCCGGGCTCGAAATCGCCGTAACCGCATTCGCCGGGGAGGAGGGAGCGAACAGCTTCAATCCCAAAGCGCAGGCGGCTCGGCGCGCCGCTTCGGCCAGCATGGCGGCATTCGCCACCAGGTTTTCCCGGCCCAACTCCCGGATGAATTCCAGCGCCTGATGCAGAGCGACGACCAGACTGACGGCGGGCGTAAAGGCCGCCTCACCCTTTTCAAGGCTCTTCCGCTCCTTCATCATGTCAAAGTAAAAGCGCGGCAGTTTCGCCTGGCCGATGAACTTCCAAGCCTTTTCGCCGACACTCGCAAAAGCCAGACCCGGAGGGATCATCAAAGCTTTCTGCGAGCCGCCGATCATGATGTCCAAGCCCCACTCGTCCGGCTGAAGCTCCATGGTGCCGATGCCGGTAATCGCGTCCACCACCAAGCAGGTATTCTTCAGGGGCCGAACCAACTCGGCTACGGCGCGGACGTTGTGGCGGACCCCGGTGGAGGTCTCGGTCGCCTGCATAAAGACGGCCCGGAAGGGATTGCCGCCTGCACGGGAGAGTTTCTTGGCAACTTCCTCGACAGGAATTTCCTCGCCGTAGGAAGCCTGAACCGTTTCGGTTTCAATGCCGTAGGCCTTGGTAAGCTGGAGCCAGCGCTCGCCGAACTTCCCCGCCGTCAGCACCAAGGCGCGGTCGCCCGGCGAGAGGAGGTTGGTCAGAGCCGCTTCCATGACTCCCGTGCCGGATGCGGTAAAAAGCATGACCAGGTTCTGCGTGTCGAGCAGATATTGAAGCCCCTCGAGCGTTCCCTTCATGTACCGGCGGAACTCGTCGGTGCGGTGGTGCAAGTCGGCCTGCATCCCGGCGGCATAGGCCGGCAGATACATCGGAGTCGGCCCCGGAGCGAAGTTTCTCGGTTTTTTGATGAAGTCCTTCACCTTCCTCACAGATTCGATTCTCAGCGATTCAAATTTCCATTATAACGAAGCCCGGTCATGCGTCACCGGAATTTCCCGAATGATGCCAGGATTTTGGCCCGGAAATCCCTTTCGGGGTTAAAATAGGGCCTCCGATTCCCTTGAAATCCCGTCGGAAACCCGTCCGGCAACCCGGACAAAAAGTTCATTCAGTCAGGGGTCATTGCCATGCGCAGCCTTCCCGCCCTCTACCAGAAGTTCCGTTTGCCGGTCTTGCTCTTCCTCCTACTCGTCTCGTATCGCGGATTACCGGCCCCGTACCCACCGCCATCCCCCAAGGATGAAGTTTCACCGGGAGCATTTCCGGACAATTCCGCCTTCCAGCTTCCCCCGAATGCCGTCTTTGACCCGTCGATGCCGCGCTATCCGAACGCATGGTTTTACGTAGATGCTTCTCTGGCCGGCTCCTATCGGGATGCCGTTCGGCTGGTGACCGGCAACCTGCGGCAGGCGATGCGTCTGCGGGAGTTCTACGGCCCGTTCTCTAATCCCGAAGGGTGCGACTTCGAGGTTCGGCTCGAACATCTGCAACCTTGGGAGGACCCGCCACATCGGGCGCTGCAACACTCCCACGCTTTTCACATGCGGTATTACTATTCGGCCCTGGCCCGAAAGGGGTTGGCGCAGGTAGAGATCATGCGGCAAGGCGGAGGCGGCAAGCGCTCATTCTACCGCTTTGCGGCAAGCGCTCACTACGAAGTCGAGCACGCCAATCCGAACCACGCCGACGTTGAAATCTGCCCCCTCTGCGGCAGGACAGGCGAGTACCGGGACCTCGAGGGCAATCTGGTCGAGAAGGTGCATGACCCGCTGGGGCTGGAACTTCTGCTGACCGCCGAGATTCGCGGGGAGAGGGTCCGCTTCGAGGACTGGGAACAAGCCGAGGTCGGAAGCGTGGAGAAGCTCAGGGAGAAATTCCCCGTAGAGAAACACATCTTCGACAACGGAACCCAAGAGAGAAACACGTTACGAATCGGGGTCGTCGTCCTCAACCCGAAAAGATAGAAATAGCGGGAATGGTGCTGGAGGGGGGAGTCGAACCCCCACGGTCCTAAGGACCGCGAGATTTTGAGTCTCGTGCGTCTGCCAGTTCCGCCACTCCAGCTTATTGAAACTAGGTAGGTTACACTGCACCACCCTTCGCTATCCCATCGGGTGTAGCAGGAATTGTAGCAGATAGCTGTCGTTTTAGCCTTTCAAAAACCCTTTTTTTGGCCTTACGATCGACCTCTTCGAGGCGCTCAAAGGCCCGCTCTATGAATTCAGGGCTGGGAATGGATTTGCTAGGGACCCTCGCGGGCGCGCTGCTCGAAGACTTCCCGCGCTTCGCGGAACTGGCCGAGGACGTGAGCTTTTTCTTTTTCAGACCTCCAGCCCGGATGTTCGGCGGCCATCTTAGAGATGGCGTCAATCCATGTAATGAAGTAGCGCGCATCTTTCCCGGACCGAATAGGCTGGTTCCCCACATAAACGTAGATGGGTCCGGTTTCAGCGAAGGGATAAGGATTGTCGATGGGATGCATCGGTCGGGTTCCGTAGGCTCTGAGCGTATACCACCCGCTGCGGCGCACTTCGATCTCTCTGCCGAATTCGGCCCGTTTGCCCTTGTCGGTGAGCGGAATGCTCCCGACGACCTCGCCGTTATTCAAAATCTCCACCTTTTCGACGGCGGCGATGGATTCCATGCTCCCGCGTACCGTGACCGTGCCTCCTTCAGCCGGGAGGCGCAGTTCTCCACCTGCTGAAAGCCCGTTCAAGGTGAATTCGAGAAGAGGCCCGTTGGTGACGAAGGTGCGCCCCTTGCGGATGGCCTCAATCCAGGCGTCCCAATCGAGTTTCGGCCCCATTTGAGCGTAGGTGCGGTTGGCTCCGACCAGTGCCGTTCGATGCAGGTTGGTGATCGAATCCTCTCCCGCGACCCCGGTAACCTTAAACCCGCAATTCAGAATCCGGTGCCAGACCCGCGTGGTGGCCATGTGGTCGGAACCGGACATCAGCTCCAAGTATTCCAGGGTTCCCAGGGCCGTATCGACCGGAAAACCGCGCGCCCCGCCGTAGTCGCCTTCCGAGGGCTCAGCCCCGTAAGGATGGACGTACCCACCGATGGCCCCCTGCGTGCGCGCCAGCCGGAAGATATCCGTATTGCTCGGGTAGAGGCTATCAATAGCCGTGCCTTCGTAGCCGGTGGTGAAGGGCGAGATCAAGTGTTCGGTCAGGTTGAGCAGGCCGATGTGTCCGTAGAAGGGTGGCCTGTACTCCTCATTGAAATAGAGGAGGCGCTCCGTGGTCGAGAGCGGGTCGAGACCTCCACGGAAGAACTGGTAATCGAAAATGCGGTTGTCCTTATTCGCTACCAGCTCTCCGATGATGTCCAGGTCCTCGGCGGCGGCCATGAACATAAGGTTTTCCGGGGTATTGTGGAGATTCCCGCCGTAGTTCATGTGAACGTGCGTGCTGCCGCTATACCATCCTTGGGCGGCAAGGTTCGTGAGGCGTGTAAGGGTAAGGGTTAACTGAGTTTCCTCGCCCGCTTTGATGTTCACTTTGCGAGAGGCGGGCCGGTATTCGAAACCTTTGGCGGCCTCCACCGTCATCGGCCCGGGCGGCACCTCGAGGGCGAACGTCCCGTCGGAGTGAAACAGGTGCTCCCGCAACAGCCCCACGCGGTGGTAGGCATCGTCGGGGGCATAGGTCTTCCCGTCGGCGGCCTTGGCGTAGATTCGCGCGGGCGTGGGTTGGCCTTTCTCGGCATCCAGGACCTTGACCGCAAGCCGCCCCATGGGCCGGCGGTATCGCTTCTGCCGGATTTCAACCTTCGTGTCTTTGCCGGAAAAAGTTTCCAAGATTCGAAGCTCGGCCAGCCCGTGTTGGTTCGAGATGTAGGCGATGCGGTGCCCGTCCGGTGACCAGCGCGGGTGGAAGTGGTCCCAATCATCAAAGGTCATCTTGTAGGGTTCGCCACCCTCAGCCGGCAGCACGAACAGGTTGTTGAACTGGCCTCCGAGGTACGAGCTGTAGACGATGCGTGCACCGTCGGGTGACCAATCGGGCCGGGGACGGTATAGGGTCTCCTCGCGCCGGATGATTTTCGCCTTGGCAATTCCGTTCGGCTCCACGAGCATCCGCCAGAGGGCGCCCGAGCCGAGCGGAATTCCCCGATTTGAAAGAAAGATAATCTCCTTGCCGTCAGGTGACCACGTCGGCTCGATGTGCAAGTCGATGTTTCCAAAGTAGAGGCGATTGGAGCCATAATTGTTCGGAGAGGTAAGGCGGATCCGCGGTCCCGGTTTCCCCTCGGCAATCTCCCTCACGTAGATATTGAACCAGCCATCAGGGTCGGTGGAGACATAGGCCAGACGCTTCCCGTCGGGCGACCACGCCGGGTCCAGGTTCAGGTGTGTGCCGGAAGTAAGCGCATGGGTCTCCCCGCTCGCCACGTTAAGAATTTTCAGGTTAATGTGACTCGAATCTTCTTCCGCTGTATAGACAATCCAACGGCCGTCGGGCGACCACTCGGGCGAGGAGTCGTAGGTGGCCCCGGCCGTGAGCTCGTGGGCGCGGGGATCTCCGACACTGATTTTCCAGATTGACCCGTGCATGGAGAAGGCAATTTCTTCTCCGGTGGGCGACCATGCCGGATAGAAGGGGGTGCTGGAAGGGGGGGGAAGATAGAAGTTGTGCATGTAATTTGTCCCCGATGGGAACTTGGCCCCCGGGAAAACCGCGGGCACTTGCCCCTGCAACCACAACGCCACAAAGACCGTCGAAATTAGAAGCAGCAACCCTCTGTAGGTGTTCATTAACCTCATCGTGGACCCCCCGGCAGGATAAGACTCAGACTCTTGAACGGGAATTTCCGTTTTCAACTTTACCTTTGCGCAAAATCATATACCAGCCGCCTTTTTGTAGCAAGCTCACGTCGGCATAGTCGGACCTGGGCGGCCGTCATATTCCATCCTCTCCGCTCCGCCCCCCGCTTCCAGGACTTGCTACGCCGCATGAACTTCCCGGAGTGAGGGTTGGCCCAAAAACTCTTCTGCACGGCCCTTCCTAACTTCCTGAATCCATTAACCCGGAATTCTGGGAATCAGGCGGCCCAGAAACACACATTTTTCGATGGCTCGCGTTGACTAGCCCTCAGGTACCGATCTATGATTGGCAAGACAATCTCCCGGTAGCGTATTGTTGAGAAGCTGGAAAGGTGGTTGACCTGACCGAGGTTTTCTGTACCAGGTGAAATGAGAGAGAATCCACCGGAGGAGGACGCTGATCATGTCGACGAGGAAGTACCAGCCGGAGCAGATGGTGACGCTGTTGCGGAAGGTCGAAGTGGAAATCGCCAAAGGGAAAACGACCCCGCAAGCCTGTCGAGAGGCCCAGATCACCGAGCAGACCTACTATCGCTGGCGAAAGGAGTACAGCGGTCTAAAGATGGATCAGGCCCAGCGGTTGAAGATCCTCGAGCAGGAGAACGCTCGCTTGAGGAGAGCGGTTGCAGACCTTACCTTGGACAAGCAGATTCAGCAGGAGTTTACAAGGGGAAACTGCTAAGCCCGACGCGTCGCCGGCAGTGTGCGGCGCATGTCTGTAAGGCGTTGGATGTCTCGGAACGCCAGGCTTGTCGAGTGCTCAGCCACCCCCGGTCCACCCCGCGCTATCGTTGTATCCCCGCCCCCGATGAGGATGCTCTGAGGAGGGCCATCGTCACCCTGGCCCGCCGGTTTGGTCGCTATGGCTATCGTCGGGTCACGGCCTTGCTGCGGCGAGCGGGGTGGATTGAGCGCGAAAAGATCTTGGGTCGATGAGGCAGCGCGTGTTATCCTGTTTCGGCAATTTTTAGCGGAAGACTGAGAAATCAACCCTTACTATCAAGAATTAGGATCTAACCACCCTCCCGGATGTGCCGCCTCGAGAGTGTACCTTCCGGAGAGGACAGGTTGGAGAAATGGCAGGCCGGAGCGGCTTGTCGAAAACGGTATTATCGATAAACGGAGGTAGTCATGGCTGAACCCTGGAAGACGGATCAATGGTTTGTGAGTCCCTGGTGTTATCTGCCGGAAGTACGGAAGAACTTCGACTTTCCGGCGAACATCAAGATTCACGATGTCACGTTGCGCGACGGTGAGCAGCAGACAGGTGTCGTGCTTCGGCCGGAGGAAAAAGTGGAAATCGCCCGCAGGCTCGATGCCATGGGCGTTCACCGGATCGAAGCCGGCATGCCGGTGGTCTCGGCAGGCGACCGACAGGCGATTGAGGAGATCGTCAACCTGGGGCTGAAGGCGGATATCTTCTCCTTCGCACGCTGCATCGTGGACGACATCAAGACAGCCAAGGAGTGCGGCGTCTCCGGGGTGATTGTCGAGATTCCTGCGAGCGAGCACATCATCCGCAACGCCTACGGCTGGGATGTGGACCGCGCCGTGAAGTCTTCTATCGACGCCACTCTGGCGGCCAAGGAAGCGGGACTCTACACGGTCTTTTTCACCATCGATTCGACGCGGACGGAAGTCCCCCGCCTGCTCGACCTCATCGAGCACGTCGCCACCGAAGGCCACATGGATGCCTTCACCCTAGCTGACAGCTTCGGCGGATGCACGCCGGAAGCCGTCTATCACGTGGTCAAACAGGTGATCGCGCGCCTGAAAAAGCCCGTCGAGATTCACTGCCATCAGGATTTCGGTCTGGGAGTCGCCAATACGATCTCCGCGCTGGCCGCCGGGGCGTCGGTCGCGCAGGTGACTATTACCGGACTCGGCGAGCGGGCGGGCAACGTTCCGCTGGAAGACGTGGTCTTGTCGCTGCTCTGCCAGTATGGCATTGACCTGGGCATCCGCACCGAGCTTTTGTGTGAGACCTCAAAGTACGTCCTGGAGCACGCCAGGGTGCCGATTCCGGGCAATCGTCCCATTGTGGGAGATATGCTCTACCAAGTGGAGTCGGGAATCGTCGCCGGGTTTGTGCGAAAGGCACGGGCGGAGCACCCGCTCGAGTATGTCCCCTTCAGCGCCGAGCTGGTCGGCCAGAAGCCGGTCACGATTGTGCTCGGCAAGAACAGCGGCCTGCCTTCCATTCAGGAGTGGTGCGAGAAACTAAAAATCCAGGCCAGTGAAAAAGAGATGATGGAGATGCTGGCCGGGGTGAAGGAGAAATCCTACGAGAAGAAGGACCTCCTGACCGTAGAAGAATTCAAGACCATCGTTGACGGCGTGCTTTCAAAGAGTGGCGTGGCCCGTAAGTAGGCTAGCTGGCCGGGATTCTGAGGAAACGAATGATCAAAAACTTCGCCGAACTGCTGGCCGAAGCCGGCCAGGGTGATCCGGTGCGGATTGCCGTCGTGTTCGGGCATGACCCGGATGTGCTCGAATCGTTCAAGGACGCCGAGAAGCTGCGCCTCGCAGAACCCATCTTGATCGGAGACCCTGCCCGGATTGAGAAGGGGGCGAGTCAGGTGGGCTACCCGTTGAGGAAAGAAACGCTTCGGGAGGCGGGCTCCGAGCATGCCGCAATTCGCGGCGCCGTGGAGATGATCCACCACGGCGAGGCCGACCTGCTGATGAAGGGCAAGGTGACCACGGCAAACCTGATTCGCGGGGTGCTCGACCGGGAGCGCGGTCTGCGCACCGGACGGCTCCTAAGCCAGGTGATCGCCTTTCAGGTTCCCGGCATTGACCGGCTGATGCTGATGACCGACGGGGCGCTGAACATCGCGCCCAATCTAGAACAGAAGGCCGACTTGTGCCGCAACGCGATCGAGATGGCTCATGCGCTCGGCATCGAAGAGCCGAAGGTCGTGCTGCTCACCGCGCTTGAATTCGTCAACCCCGCCATGCCGGCCACACTTGATGCTGCCGCTCTGGTACAGATGAATCGGCGAGGGCAGATCAAGGACGCTTATCTCGATGGCCCCTTGGCGATGGATGCGCCCCTCAGCCGTTTTGCGGCTGAGCGAAAAGGAATCAAGAGTCCCGTGGTGGAGGCGACCGACGCCTTTATCGCGCCCAACATCGAAGCGGCGAACATTCTCTATCGGGCCATTGTCTATTTCGCGCGTGCACTCTCAGGCGGCATTATCGTGGGAGCGAAGGTCCCGTTGATCTTGTTGTCGCGGGCCGAGCCTCCCGAAACAAAGCTGCACTCCATTGCCCTGGCAAAGATCTTGCTTCGCCATCAGAAGAAAACGAATTAGGTTTCCCCATTATCATCTCATCATGAGAATTCTGGTTCCCAACCTCGGTTCTACTTCCCTCAAGTACCAGTTGATCGACATGCCGGGGGAGGAGGTTCTGGCTCGCGGCAAAATGGAGCGGATCGGCTCCCTAAATTCCCAAATCACGCACTGGGACCCGAGAGGGGGCAAGACCGAATCGGTGAAGGGTCTGGCGAGCCATAAAGAGGCCATTGAACTACTGCGGGAGCTGCTGAGTGTAGGCGAGGGTTCAAAAGCTGCTGATGGAATCGCAGCGGTGGGTTTCAAGACCGTTCACGGGGGACCGAAATTTTGCGGCAGCTTCCGGGTCAATGAAGAGTTGTTGGAGGCAATGAGAGAGTTCCTCCTGCCCACGCCGGTTCACAATGCCGTCTATCTCGAAGCCCTCGGCATTTTCCAGGAAGTCCTGCCTGCCACACCTCTGGTTGGGGTGTTTGAGACCGGGTTTCATCGCACCATGCCGGAAAAGGCATATCTCTACGGTGTACCCTACGAGTGGTATGAGAAGCACGGCGTCCGGCGCTACGGGTTTCACGGGGCCTCTCACCGCTACGTTTCCCAACAGGCGCCGAAGATGCTGGGAAGGGATTCGGCGGCGGGACTGCGGCTGGTCTCCTGCCACCTGGGCGGGAGTTCGTCGATCTGTGCCATCCATGACGGCAAATCCATGGACACCAGCATGGGCTTTTCGGCCCAGGCGGGGATTGAACATGCCACACGTTGCGGTGATCTGGACGCCTTCGTAATTCCCTTCATGATGAAACGAGAAAGGCTGACGGTGGAGCAGGCCTGCGAGCAAGTGACCCGCCAGGGCGGATTGACGGGAATCTCCGGCGTCGGGAGCGACCTGCGCGACCTGGAAGAGGCAGCCGCCAAGGGCAACCGCCGGGCGGCGGCGGCGATGGATGTGATGATTTACCAGGTGAAGAAATACATCGGAGCCTATGCGGCGGCGATGGGCGGTTTGGACGCCCTCGCCTTTGCCGGAGGCATCGGGGAAAACGCCTGGAGAATTCGGCGTGAGATTTGCCGCGGCCTTGAGTTTCTCGGCGTCCGGCTCGATGAGGAGCAGAACCGCGCCTCCGGTTCGGGCGACCGAATCCTGACCCGGCACGATTCACCCGTTGCGGTGGTTGTGATTTACACCAATGAAGAAATCGTCGTCGCGCGGGAGACGATGCGGGTTCTCGCGGAATCGGGGAAGACCGAGACTTCCTGACACGTTTATCCCACCTGACAATATCGAGTTCCTGAATTGGCATTTCCTTCCGGCGTGACCGCGAGGCGCGGGTTTGTTAGGAAGGAGAGGAAACGAGCAACTGGACGATCTGCTGCGGAGCCTGGCGCTTGAGGTATTTTGCGGGGTTGACTGGAATCTCGTTGACCAGAACTTCGTAGTGAAGGTGGGGGTCGGTTGCCCGACCGCTGCTACCGACGTAGCCGACGGTTGGTCCGCGCCGCACTTCCTGCCCGATGGTCGCTGCAATCTTCGAGGGATGAGCCATCTTGGTGCTAATGCCGTAGCCGTGGCTGACGATGACCAGGTTGCCGTAGCCGTGGCGGGGTCCGATAAAGATCACCAGACCGTCAGCGGGAGACATGACCACAGAGCGGTAAGGAGCGTAGATATCCGTGCCCGGATGAAACATCCCTTCACCGCGAAACGGGTCGATGCGCTGGAAAAGGGATATGAGCACCGTGCGTAGGGCATGGTCGGGCTCAAAACCAGCCCTGATTTCGATCCCCTCCGCTCCCACCCGCGCTTCCAATCCCTCCTGCGCCGCATGAATTTCCCGCCCTAGGCTCGCCTTAGCTTCCCGAATCGGTCCTAACAAAATCGGATTGCCTTGTCTTGGTGCAAAGAGCTAAATGTCCTTGTGGGAGTTCGTGTTTGCACTCTCGGAGGGCAGCTTATCCACAAGCTTTTGAACAAATCTGTTGAAACCTTCGTGCCGCCTGCGACCGAGCCACCGCTTCCTCTTCCCTGGTAAAGGAACCTAGGCCATTTCGCTCTCCCCACAATTACCCCCGGCCCCCCTCCCGCATGTGCCTGTGCTCAGGGGCGGGGCGGACACAACCAGTTTGGACCACAGGTGAAGGTAGGGCGGGATTCCCCCCATCGCGGCCATGGCGATGTCAGCTTGGCACAAGAGGGCGACTGGCATATGATCGTGCGCAAAGGTAAAGTTGAAATCGCAAACTTCTTCCTAGTCGAGGAGTGGTTTGAAACGGAGAGTGCGGTTGGTCAGGCTCCGTGTTCGGGGTGGGTGCACCCCTCGAACTCAAGCAGGACCGCATTTCCTTTGTATTCCAGATCCTGGTGAATCCCGATCTCGGAAGTGTAATAGCCTTGGATGGTACGCCGCTTGATCTGGTCGAAAAAGCGTTCCTGAAGGTTCTGGGGATTCCTCTCGTTTTGACTCATGGCCTCGAGCAGGCTGATCTGCTGATCCTCGGAGGCCTCGACAAAGTTCTTGCCGAACCGTCTGCCCGATTCACGATTCACGGCCTGCAGGCCGTCCCGCCAGAGTGCCCGTTCGTCTCCTTCGCCTTCGCTGATCATCAGGTCGATGAACTCGTTTACACGCGCTTCCCTTGCGCCGGGAGACTTCTTATCAGTCGGGATGATTAGGTCGGAGATAATGGTGACCAGCTCGTTTTCGGCCGAGGTGAAGAACTTCGGCTGGAATATTGCGGCAACATCGGGGGCCGGCGTAGCCTGCGCCAGGCGCCGATGCACGTGCAGGGCAGCTTCAAGGGCCTGGTTGTTCAGAATTGGAAACGCCGTTACTGCTCCGACCAGTGTCTTTAGCGCTGTACGCCGTGACAGAATATTTTTCTTTTCATCTTCGGGCATCATTGGGCAGCACCTCTCATAAAATACTACAGGTTACCTCGCTTAAATTCCTCAGCCAAGTAGTCACTGGCCCGGGCAGCCAGAGTTCCGATCGTCAAGGTTGGTCCGTAACCGCCAGAGGTCACAAAGCTACTTCCGTCCACCACGAAAAGATTCGACATGTCATGGGCTTGATTGAATTTGTTCAAAACGCTCTTCTTTGGATCGGCGCCCATCCGGCAGCTCCCCATCTCATGGATCATGGAGCCCGGAGGTCGGATCTTATCCGACACGTGGTAAATCTCCGCACCCGAAGCATGAAACAGGGCCTTTAGGTTTTCTAAGGCATCCTTAGCCATTTCGCGTTCGTTATCACTAAACTGGCAGTGAATATTCAGGGCGGGAATCCCCCAGGCATCTTTCACGTCTTTGTTGATCTCGAGGTAGTTCTCCCAACGCGCCAGCATCTCTCCGCGCACATTAAAGCTGATCGGGGTAGGGTAATATTTCCGGATGCGCTTCTTAAAGTCCGGGCCGAAGCCTTCGAAACCACCTGCATATCCAGGATATCTACTGGCCCCACCACCACCTTCATGCGTATAGGACCGAATAAACTTCGGATGGCGGTCGTTAATATTTCGGTAGGCAACGATATCCACACCGGACGATTTCCCATCCTCGTTGTGGATGTCATTCCCGAACAATTGCGGGAGAAAGCCACTGACTCTAGGGCCTCCGAAATTGTCCATTAAATAGTGTCCCAGTACGCCACTTGAATTTGCAATGCCGTTCGGCCAGATGCGGGAAACGGAATTGAGCATAATCCGGGTCGATTCCCATCCGGCAGCGGCCAACACCACCACCTTGGAACGGACTTCATAATCTTTCTTCGTCAGCCGGTCCACAAAGGCGACACCTCGGGCCTTCCCGTTTTCATCTACTTGCACTTCCCGAACTACGGAATTCGTCCGCAGGGTCATCCGTCCTGTCTTCATGGCCGCCGGCAAGCAGTCAGAGACGGAATTCCAGAAGGCACCCGCGTCGCACCCGTAGCCGCACGAGCCGCAGTAATGGCATTTTCCTAAACCATGAATACTCCGGGTACGCATCGCCGCCCGCTTGGGAATTACTCGCATTCCCACCTTTGGTGCAATTTTCTGGATGATCTTTTCGCAGCAGTTCAGCGGCATCGGCGGCAGGTACTTCCCGTCCGGCAAATGAGGAATGTTTTCGATCGAAGCGGCAACGCCGACGAAACTCTCAACCTTGTCATAGTACGGGGCCATATCGTCATAACGGATGGGCCAGTTCTCTCCGTAGCCGTCCCGGTCGGCAGCGCGGAAGTCGTAATCACTTAACCGTCGGGCATTGCGGCCCCAGTGGAGGAGCTTGCCTCCCAGAAACCGTGACCGTACCCACACGAAGGGCTTCCCTTTGGGTGTGGTATAGGGATGCTCGGCGTCCTTGACGTATAAGTGCTTTGAATATTCATTCGCCGTCCATTGGTTTGGATAAGTCCGCTCCCTTTCTCCGGGCCGGTCGAAGCCTCGGTATTTCATGTTATAGGGAAAGACATGTTGATTGAAGTCCTTGGCAGGATCCAGTTCTTTACCGGCCTCCAACACCAATATTTCCAGGCCTTTTTCAGCTAATTCCTTCGCTGCCCATCCCCCAGCCCCGCCTGTTCCTACCACGATGGCATCATACACTTTGTCTGTTTTTGACATTGTTGTGATCCAGAAAGCTAAATTTTGGTCCGCATCGTTAGTTGATCGTACCGGCGAAGAACCGCCCAAGTAAACTCTTAAATCGAGTTCCGATATAAAAGCGGGAACCTCTCAGGTCAGTCAACCAGGCCCTCTAAAGATGGCGCTGAATTCCATACATCAACGGCGATCTTCCACGAATCATCCGTCTGCCGCTTAAGAATCCAAGTGAACTTGGCCAAGGCAGGGAAGGGTTCTCCCTCGGAGGTCCCAGTGCTAGGGGCCATTCTTATTTCAGCTGTTCCCACTACATAGGCCAAATCATGATATCCATGGATCTCGACCGGTGTTAGAGTCAACTCAGTCATTTCCTGCTGCATAGAAGCCTGAAAAAATTTCTCAACCTCGGCGATCCCCCGAATCATTTTCCCGTTGGGGGGCAGCAAGATTGCATCCTCAGCGAATGTCGCTGTTGCCCGGACCGGGTCATGCGACAGCATGGCCTTCACATGGATGTCCTTGAATGCCACAATTCGTTCCTTTTCCGCATCCGTCAAGCGCTGGAGGGCTGTGGGGGTCGGCTGGCAACTCATAAGGAGCAAGGGCACGATAAGGAATGTCAAAAACCGGTACTTGCTCATGGAAACCTCCATTGAGGATTTGGCTCTTCGATATGGGGGGAACTGATACAGATTATCAAAAGGGTTTCTAGGGGAAACCGCAACAACGAAGGGCACCCCCCCCCCCGTCTTTTTCAACAGCCTTATTTTGCAGGTCTGACGACTGGTAACAACGCCAAGGGGAGAAAGCTACGGACCCCATAAATGGCATCTTTTTTGAGCCACCGCCTCCCTACAGGTTGCCCCTTTTATACTCTTCCACCAAGTAGTCTGACGCCCGAGCAGCCAGAGCTCCAATCGTCAAGGTTGGAGCGTATGCGCCAGAGGTCACAAAGCTACTTCCATCCACGACGAACAAGTTGGATATGTCATGGGTCTGGTTAAATTTGTTTAGCACGCCTTTCTTTGGATCGTCGCTCATCCGGCAGGTTCCCATCTCATGGACCATGGAGCCGGGAGGTCTTAGCTTATTCCCTATGCTGGCTATTTCCCAGCCCGCGGCGTGGACCAGGCCCTTTACATTTTCCAGGGCATCCTTGGCCATTTCGCGTTCGTTATCGCTGTGCTGACAGTCCATATTCAGGACGGGAACCCCCCAGGCATCTTTCACGTCTTTGTTGATCTCGACGTAGTTTTCCCAACGCGCCAGCATCTCCCCCAGAAATGTATGACCGAATCCGATAATCGCTGGGTAATCGCGCCGGACCTCTTTTTTGAATTTTGATCCGAAGCCCGGAAGCCCTAAGGCAAATCCAGGGAATTGCCGCGCCCCGCTCCATGTCTCGTGGATATAGGAGCGAATAAACTTGGGATGGCGGTCCGTGATATTGCGATAAGGGACGATGAACGAGCCTGACGATTTGCCGTCTTCGTTGGTCACCTTGCTTCCCTTTAAAACAGGTAGAAATGCCGTGATTGGCCGTTCGTAACCGAAATTGTCCATCAAGTAGTGTCCTAGTACGCCACTCGAATTGGCGATGCCGTTCGGCCAGAACCGGGAAACGGAATTGAGCATGATCCGGGTTGATTCCAGCGCCGAAGCTCCCAGAACTACTGCCCGACACCGCACTTCATAGTCTTTCTTCGTCAGCCGATCCACAAAGGCGACGCCGCGGGCCTTCCCGTTTTCGTCCACTAGCACTTCTCGCACCACGGAATTCGGCCGCAATGTCATCCGCCCCGTCTTCATGGCCGCTGGCAAGGTGTCAGATATAGAATTCCAATGGCCCCCGACAGCACAGCCTCGCCCGCAACCGCCACAGTAGTGGCATCGCCCTAAACCATGAATGCTCTTGGTCCGCATTGCTTGCCGGCTAGTAATCAGCCGCATCCCCACCTTCCGCGCCACTTTCTGGATAATCTTCTCGCCGCAGTTCAGCGGCATCGGCGGCAGGTACTTCCCGTCCGGCACATGCGGAATGTTTTCGATCGAGCCGCTCACCCCTATAAAGCTTTCGACCCTGTCGTAGTACGGGGCCAGATCGGCATAACGGATGGGCCAGTTCTCCCCGTAGCCGTCATGGTCGGCCGCCCGGAAATCCAAGTCGCTGAGCCGACGAACCTCCCGCCCCCAATGGAGGATCTTCCCTCCCACGGCGCGCTTCCGAACCCACACGAAGGGCTTTCTTTTCGCAGTGGTATAGGGATGCTCTGCATCTTTAACGTAGAAAATCTTCGAGTATTCACTCGCCGTCCATTGGGTTGGATAAGTTCGCTCTCGCTCTCCGGGCCGGTCGAAGCCTCGGAATTTTGTCTCATAGGGCCAAACGTGGGCGGACAAGTCTTTTGCCATGTCCAACTTCAGGCCGGCCTCTAATACCAGGATTTCCATGCCTCTTTCGGTTAATTCCTTGGCCGCCATACCCCCAGCGGCACCTGTCCCGATAATAATCGCGTCATACATCTTTTGAGTATTCATGGCTCTCTATAAACTATATTTAATCGTGTTAGACCTGACAAATCAGGCCCTCAGGTTGCCAGACAGACTCAGCTTATGCTGCCAAAATAACAGAGTCAACTTCTTATTTTTTTACAGCAAGGTCTCTCCTTCTAATTTTAGCCTTCCGTAAAATTAAAACAAAACACCTCTGCTTTTCCAATTCTCGGCAGGACTGATTTCTGAATGCCACTGACGTGACCGGGGGGGGTTGTACCAGGTGGAATGAGAGAGGATTCACCGGAGAAAGAGACCCGATTATGTCGACGAAGAGGTATAAGCCGGAGCAGGTAGTAAACATCCTGCGGCAGATTGAAGTGGAAATCGCGAATGGGAAGACGGCCCCGCAAGCCTGCCGGGATGCTCAGATCACGGTGCAGACGTACTATCGCTGGCGGAAGGAGTTTGGCGGGCTGAAGCTAGGTCAGGCCAAGCGGCTGAAGGAACTCGAGAAGGAGAACGCTCGGCTGAAGCGGCTGGTGGCCGAGTTGTCGCTGGAGAAGCAAGTTCTTCGAGATGTGGCACAGGGACACTTATAAGCCCCGAGCGGCGGCGTTGTGTGGTGGAGAGCATGCCGAGCAAGAGTACGGGATGAGTGAGCGGCATGCCTGCCGGTTGCTGGGGCAGTGGCGGGGAACACAACGGTACCGTCCGATTCAGCGAAGTGACGAGGACGCGTTGACGCGAGCGATCATCACCCTGGCAGGGCAGTACGGCCGCTACGGGTATCGGCGGATCACGGCGCTGCTGCGGAGAACGGGTTGGCAAGTGGGAAAGGATCGGGTGCAGCGCATCTGGCGACGGGAAGGATTGAGCACCTATCCTGCCTGGCGACTCACTATCATCGCGCGGGCGTCTCCGGATGTGAATATTTTTATTTTCAATGTGTTATCCGTCCCCCCCCTGCTACAATGTTTTCTCGGAATGGGAATCCATAAGAAATTACCGAAGATTGAGTCGGAGAACCTCTCGACCGAAACACGCGTGGACTGGTATCGGCAGATGTGCCGTATACGGACCTTCGAGCAGCAGGTCCTTACTCTCGACAAGGCGGGGCTAGTCCAGGGCACGGCCCATCTCTACATCGGAATGGAAGCAATTGCGGTGGGAGCCTGCGCGGTGATGCGACAGGAGGACCAACTGACAAGCACCCACCGCGGCCATGGACACTGCATTGCCCGCGGCTTGGATATGAATCGCATGATGGCTGAGATTCTGGGCCGTGCCTCCGGATACTGCCGCGGCAAAGGCGGCAGCATGCACATTACGGACATCTCACGAGGGATGTTGGGAGCCGATGGCATCGTGGGCGGAGGGATTCCCATCGCGGTCGGCGCAGCCCTGGGCGTTCGTTTGAAAGGTATGGACTCGGTGGTGTTCAGCTTTTTCGGGGACGGGGCGTGTAACCAGGGCTCATTTCATGAAGCGCTTAATCTTGCGGGCGTATTGCGGCTCCCCGTTGTTTTCATTTGTGAAAACAACCTGTGGGCGTTAAGTACGCCGTTCGCGGAGTCGACGGCCGGGCAGAGCGTCTCTCATCGTGCCGCGGCCTACGGGATGGCGGGGAAGCAAGTTGACGGCAACGATGTGGAAGCCGTCTTCGAAGTCGTCGCTAAGATGGCCAAGAGTGCGCGCCAAGGAGGGGGCCCTTCCTTGCTCGAATGCCGGAGCTACCGTTGGCAACCTCACTCTATCTTTACCCAGAAGGAAATACGCCCGGCGAAGGAAATTGAACAGTGGAAGCGGCGCGACCCCATCGAACGGTATCGGACTCGCGTGCTGAAATCCAAGGTTGCTACGGCAGAAGCTCTGGGTCGGATCGAAACCGAAGTCACCGCTGAAGTCGACGCAGCCGTCCAATTTGCAAAACAGAGTCCCCCGCCGGACCCCGAAAGCGCCTTAGGGGACATCTACGCGTCAGAGCGCCAATGAAATGAAAAACATGTCCTTCGTAGAAGCCCTAAATGAAGCGCTCAGAGAAGAGATGCGCCGAGATCCCCGCGTATTCGTCATGGGCGAAGATGTGGGCCGAATGGGTGGTCTGTTCAAAGTAACCCAAGGACTTTTGGAGGAATTCGGAGCCGAACGCGTGATCGACACGCCGATCTCGGAATCCGCCCTTGCCGGGGCCGGGGTAGGATCAGCGCTGGTGGGGGCGCGGCCTGTTGTCGAATTTCAATTCATGGATTTCACCTGTCTCGCGATGGACCAGATCGCAAACCATGCCGCCAAACTCCGCTACATGACAGGGGGAATGGTATCGGTGCCGCTCGTCCTGCGGGCTCCAGTCTGCAGCGGGATTGGGCTGGGGGCTCAACACTCACAATCTCTCGAGGCTTGGTTTGTCCATGTCCCGGGACTGAAGGTGGTCATGCCCTCCACCGCTGCCGATGCAAAAGGGTTGCTCAAGAGTGCGATTCGTGATCCGAATCCGGTCCTGTTCCTAGAACACCGTCTGCTATATTCGCGCACTGGCCCAGTACCGGAAGGCGAGCACCTGTTGCCTCTCGGCTCCGCACGAGTCTTTCGCGCCGGCACGGACCTTACTTTGATCGCCACAGGACGGACTGTCGCACTCGCCCTCTCGGTTGCCGAGAAGCTTTCCGGCGAGGGAATCGAGACGGCGGTGATCGATCCACGCACACTCAGCCCAGCCGACACGGCCACGCTTTTCCGGTCCGTCAAGAGAACGAACCGTCTTGTGGTGGCGAGTGACGGTTGGCGCACTTGCGGCTATGCCGCAGAGATCGTCGCCGCGGTGGCCGAGGAATGCTTCTACGATCTGGACGCCCCGATTCAGCGAGTCTGCGGTCTGGATGTCCCGATGCCGGTGGCATCATCGCTTCAAAAAGCGGTCATGGTTGGCGAAGAAGACATTCTGGGCGCTTGCCGCAAAGTCCTGGCAGCGTGAAACAGTAAGCCTTCGATCCTCCACCCGAGAGTTCGACCGGAGGCGACCATTATGAAAGCCGTTGTGAAAACACATCCTGGAAGAGGCCATGTGGAATTGAAGGAGTGGCCCGATCCCTCGCCCGGCCCGGGTGAGGTCAAGCTGCAAATCGCCGCGGCAGGAATCTGCGGAACCGACGTCCACATCGTGGAGGGGAGATGGCCATGCCGGCCTCCTGTGGTGCTTGGACACGAATTCTGCGGTACGGTCGTTGAGACCGGCCCCGAGGTGAAATACTTTGCCCTGGGCGACCGGGTGGTCGCATCGAACCCGGCGAAGACGTGCCGAAGGTGCAGGCACTGCCGGGCTGGGAATCCCTTCATGTGTGCTCAGCGAGTATCCGCCGGCTACATGGTGGATGGCGCTTTCGCCGAATTTCTCTGCATCCGGGCGGAGCAATGTCACCCTCTGCCGGATAACGTGTCGTTCCGGCAGGCGGCTCTGGGGGAGCCGTTGGCGGTGGCGGTCCATGCCGTCATCGAACGAACCACGGTACATGCGGGCGACTTGGTCCTGGTTTCCGGGCCGGGCTGTGTGGGGCTTCTCACCATGCTGATTGCAAAATTGGAAGGGGCCCAGGTAATTGTGGCGGGCATTGACAAGGACGAACGGCGACTGGCACTTGCGAAGACCCTGGGGGCAGATGTCGTGGTGGACATCACGCGCGAGAACCTGATCCAGGTTGTCCAAAATCATGGTAAAGGTGAAGGCGCCGACCTGGTGTACGAGTGTGCGGGCGCCGCCGCATCACTCGATTTGTGTTGGGAAGCAGTCAAGAAGGAGGGAACCCTGGTGCCGGTGGGAATCTATCCCGGTCCCATTAAGACCGAATTCAATAAGATTACCCTGGGAGAGTTGCGCGTCATTGGGTCCTATGGGTACGTGTGGACGTCATGGCAACGCAGCCTCTGGCTTCTCCGGGAGGGGAAAATAACGACTGATCCGCTGGTCTCTCACGAATTTCCCTTAAGCGAGTTCGGGGAGGCTTTTCGCGTTACTGGAGATGGTTCGGCAACGAAAGTCGTTTTGAATCCGAATTCCCGTAGCGGGGGCAGGCCCGCTGCTTGACGGGTGATGGCTCCGCACCAGCCGCCTTCGACTCCGAGCTTCAAAGTTCAAAAAATGCCCGTACTCGCTTTCACTGCTCCCTCGCCGCCAGTAAAATCTACATGAGCAACCCGAAATCCCTCTATTAGGAAGATGTCTTGACGAGCAGGTGACGTAACCGGGGGTTTTTGTACCAGGTGGAATGAGAGTGAATTCACCGGAGAAGGAGACCCGATTATGTCGACGAAGAGGTATAAGCCGGAGCAGGTAGTAAACATCCTGCGGCAGATTGAAGTGGAAATCGCCAACGGGAAGACCACGCCGCAAGCCTGCCGGGATGCTCAGGTCACGGTGCAGACGTACTATCGCTGGCGGAAGGAGTTTGGCGGGCTGAATGTCTAAGAGGTGTGAACCAAATTGGTAACCAAGTTGAGAATGGTAAGAAGGGTAAGTTTTCCAAGTTATTGAATTGATTGGCGCGCCCGGCAGGACTCGAACCTGCGACCCCCTGCTTAGAAGGCATTGTCACCGCTTCTTTTCTCTCCATCGGGTACCTTCAATTCTTTGCTTTATCAACAACTTGGGGAACCTGCTCGCCGCTCACGAGCAACCCCAATCCCTTCAACAAACAGGGATTTTGATACAGTTTTGATACACGTGCGAAGCAGGTGCTCTGTTGTCACGGGACCAGTGAGCGCTTTGGCAGAGCCCCTCCCCTGTCTCGATCCATGCGGGATTGCCCGAAGTCAGGGGGATCGCCGGAAAACGGGGATCAACCCCAAAACTTTTTTTGTAAGGAAAAACCCATGTTGGGGCCTTTTCACGGCCTTGCAATGGTCGATCGCGGCGGGTCCCCGTGCTTTCCTTAACATTTGACCGGCAATTGCGGTTGATCTATAATACGGTAACGTTTCCGGGATCGAGTGTGAAATGACCAGGCAATCGACAAACGAAGGATCGAAGACTCGTGTCGCTCGGCACCGCGCCAAAACAGCCGCTCAGGGATCACGACGCGTCGAGGTCACCGTGGCTGCGCGCGATGCGGGACTGATAAAGGCCGTCGCGGGTGCTCTTCGAGCGGGAGGCGAGGACGCTAAAAGGGCACGTGAGGCCTTGGCATCAATGGCGCCCATTGAACCGGTGCGGACCGGTGCGGAGTTGGTAGCCTTCTTTCGTGCCTCTCCACTCGTCGACGAAGAACTGATGATCGAGCGCGATCAATCCACGGACCGCTGTGTCGATCTCGAATAATGGCATTCCTAATCGATACAAACGTGATCAGCGAAACGCTCAAACCGCGCCCCGCCGCCATGGTAATCGATTGGTTTGGCGACCAGAGGTCCAATGACCTCTTCCTTGCATCGATGAGCCTCGGAGAACTGGTGCGCGGCGCCCACCGTGTGAAGGACAAGGTGAAGAGGGAGCGTTTCAAGAGGTGGATCTATCATGATCTGGCCGCTCAATTCCAGGGGCGCATCCTTCCTTTCGATCAAGAGGCGGCGGTGATCTGGGGCGAGATCATGGGCGATGGCGACAGAACCGGCCGCCCAAAACCAATGGGCGATGCGCAGATCGCTGCCGTGGCGCGACGGCACGATCTGACTTTGGTCACACGCAACACCAGGGATTTTACGGATATGGATGTGGCTCTTATCGATCCATGGAAACCCGGCGCATCTTTGGGATGACGGCGACCATTGACACTCAAGCGCTCCCTCCCGTGGTTTTGTTTAAGGCGCGTGGGAGAATGGGCAATCTGATGGACGAGCCTAAGAAGCTGACGGCGGACCAGCCCTGGTCGGAGCTTGTACTCATCTGTGTATCTCTGCTGCCCATGAAAACACTCCTGATAGTTGCTTCATTTTAGCTCTCAAAGGACCATTTGCAGAACCCGGGGCTGCTGTTTCGAATCTTATAATAATGCCTAGGTCTCGACCGCTACACGACGCACGTTCCATGACAGGAGTAAAGTCTTTGTTGTCAGCTCAAGAAAGCCTAATCGAACAGGTTGGTGCCCCAGGAAGTCCGCTCAAACGACCTAAGGGCAAGGAGGCTCGGGTCAAGTTGGCCACGCTGTTGGACTCGACACTACCTCCGGAACTTCGTCTTCGCGCACATTTGGCCTTGGGAAAGCAGCCTCCACCTGACCTTCTTATTGAAGATAATATTCGGCGTTCGTTGACGGCAAAGGATTGCCTCAATCGGGTTCCGAGCCTCGCCGTCAAGATACCCGTTCTCGAGGCCACTGCACCGCTCCGGGCGGCTGCCAGATTGACACAGAGTGTCAACGAAAATGACCTTCGTGCCTCGATCGGCAATTTAGCAAGAATGGTTGAAAAATGGGACGCCAAGAGGAACAAAGTCCACATCGGCGACCAGACGATCTTTGAGTTCATTCGGCTGACTGATGTGCTGTGTCATAAGTCCTCTCAGGTGGCGCATCGTTCTTTCAACAAGTGGCGTGAACTGCTCTTGCGTCTGGTGAAAGTTGGCGCTCGTTGGGCCGCAGCTTCCAACAGGTCTGAACAGTTGGCAGGAGCTCTTCGATTGCTCGGAAGCGTCGAGAAATTCGCTTCCTTCTCCATCCAGGAAGAAATGGACGAGGCTGAACAATTCGCCGTGGTTGTCCGGGACCTGCGGCAAAAGAGTATCGACTACATGATTTCAAGTGCAACTTCGTAAGATGTCTCGACCTTAGAAACACTTGCGCAAGCCCTGCTGGGGGTGCGTTTTAGCCGAGAGCTCACAGCCGCAAAGCTTGATGAACTATATCAGCAAAGATTTGCCTTTGACGAAGAGATGCAAGCCACACTCGCATCTTTGTCCGGGCGTCAGTCAACTCCCGCTGGAGTTCAAGGCTTGGATTCTGGTCTGGAACAAACAAAGGCATTACAGCTGGCGAGCATCCTACTGCGCACATGGAAGGCACGCCATGAAGGACCAATCTCCAGCGAAACCTTTGAAGAAATGCAATCGGTGCTCAGCAACTTTTTTGATCTATGCCTCATTGATCAGGTTGATGAACTCCAAGAGTACAATCCCCGCATTCATGAATTCGTCCAGGGCGAGCGCCACACGGCAACGGTGCGCGTCGTCCGTCCGCTAGTCGAACAGTCGCGGGACCGGTCATGCATCATCGTCAAGGCACTGGTCAGAGCAGCAACAGACTAAAAGGGAAAAGATGGCAAACAAAAGGACATATTTAGGCATTGACTGGGGAACCCATTCGGCAAAATGGGCAAGTCGGTTTGCGGGCGATGGAGGGTTTCTCTCAGATATGCCCCTATACAGTTCTGACCTAGCACGAACGGGCGGCAGTCTAACCTTCTCGCCAGATCCTAAAACTTTCGACGAGGATTCTCTAATAAGGTCGGTCAAAGGACGATTGATTCAGGATCCGCTCGGACAGGATTTCTGGGGTGCTGATCGGCTAGACACAGGGACCTCTCTGGGAGCGGCGGTAACATTCAGTCTGTGCTGCCTGCTGAACGACGCCGTGTCCCATATCGAAGACAACATTGGCCTGGGTCCTATTGACATAGGGTTCTCGTTCCCGAACTGGCTGGTTGAGCCCAAGAAAGCAGCCAAAGCCGCCATTGAAAATTTTCGTCAAGCCGTTGAAGTGACCGTCAACCTTCTCGGCCACGTGCCATCCAACGAGCTACCTCAGCCCCAAAGGAGTTTCCCAATCATTCGATGGAAGGATCTGGTAGACCAAGCCCTGGCGCGGTCCAGAGAAGAGGACGGTGACGGCAAGACGTTAGGCATCGACAACATGACTCAACTTAGGTTCAGCTTGCCAACGTACGATGCAGCTTGGAGTTTCCTTGTGGAATCCGGAGCGGCCGGTCTCCCGTACCTGCGCGCCATGGATATCGAAACGGTACCTGGGACGCCCGGCTTGGCAAAGCTTCTCGTGGTTGATGTAGGCGCAGGTTCGACCGACGTGGGCTATATGTTGCGGGTCCAGCACCGCAAAACAGGACAAGAAAACTTCTACTACTTTAGGCCCGCGTCAAGCTTTCCGGAGGCTGGAAATGTGCTTACAGATGAACTGGTGAAGCATTGACCTGCCCCCAGTGATTGTACCAACTCGTATGTTAGTTCAGCGGTAATTCTGTCCCTAGGTCGGGAGGCAGCTGCCTCCCGAGCAGCGGCGGGATTTCCATGGCCTCCGGTGCCGGTGGACGATAACCAAGAGCACTGTGAGGTCGAACCCTGTTGTAGTGTCGCCTCCACTGCTCGATTAACACCTTCGCTTCCTGCAAGGTGTAGAAGATCTCCCGGTCGAGCAACTCGTCTCGGAGCTTCCCATTAAAGCTCTCGTTGTAGCCGTTCTCCCAGGGACTCCCGGGTTGGATGTAGAGCGTCTTCACTCCGATTCGCCCCAGCCACTCTCGTAGAGCTTGGGCGCAGAACTCCGGGCCATTATCCGAGCGAAGGTGCTCGGGCGGACCTCGGAGAACGAACAGATCGGCCAGTAGCTGCACGACATCGTCGGATCGAATCTGGCGGGCCACCTGGATAGCCAGACATTTCCGAGTGTACTCATCGATGACCGTCAACAACCGGAAAGCCCTCCCGTCGTGAGTGCGGGCTTGGACGAAGTCGTAAGCCCAGACGTGGTTCGGACTGCAGGGGCGCAGACGAACGCACGATCCGTCGTTGAGCCAAAGGCGTCCACGCTTCGGCTGTTTCTGCGGCACTCTCAACCCCTCCCGCCTCCAGATGCGCTCCACTCTCTTATGGTTGACCCTCCAGCCGGCTCGCCGCAGCAAGGCCGTGACCCGACGATAGCCATAGCGACCAAACCGACCGGCCAGGGTGACGATGGCCCTCGTCAGGGCATCCTCGTCGGGAGCAGCGATGCATCGATGGCGCTGGGTGGACCGGGGTTGGCTGAGCACTCGACAAGCCCGACGTTCCGAGACACCCAACGCCTTACAGACATGCGCCGCCCACTGCCGGCGACGCGCCGGGCTTAGCCGTTTCCCCTTGTGACCTCCTGCAGAATCTGCTTGTCCAAGGTCAGGTCTGCAACCGCCCTCCTCAAGCGAGTGTTCTCCTGCTCGAGGACCTTCAACCGCTTGGCCTAATCCATCTTTAGACCGCCGTACTCCTTTCGCCAGCGGTAATAGGTCTGCTCGGTCACCCCCAACGACCGGCACACCTCGGCTACGCTGCGACCCTGGGCAAGTTCCACTTCGGTCTCTCGAAGTTTACCGATAATCTGTTCGATCGAATGCTTCCTCTTGACCATCCTGACCTCCCTATTCCAGGTCCAACTCTAACATTAGAACTGGACCGGTTTGAGGGGGTCAGGTCAAGTGGCTGGGGCGAATCGGAGTGAAGACGCTCTACATCCAACCCGGGAGTCCCTGGGAGAACGGCTACAACGAGAGCTTTAATGGGAAGCTCCGAGACGAGTTGCTCGACCGGGAGATCTTCTACACCTTGCAGGAAGCGAAGGTGTTAATCGAGCAGTGGAGGCGACACTACAACAGGGTTCGACCTCACAGTGCTCTTGGTTATCGTCCACCGGCACCGGAGGCCATGGAAATCCCGCCGCTGCTCGGGAGGCAGCTGCCTCCCGACCTAGGGACAGAATTACCGCTGAACTAACATACGAGTTGGTACAATCACTGGGGGCAGGTCAAATCGCTCAGCAGATTGCCTTGGCTTTCGACATCCCCATCGACAAAGACGTTGTTCGAAGGATTCTCGCCAGCCACTATCGGCCGGCTAAGAACTCCGGTGGTCCATCCTGGTTGACCTTCATTGGACACCTGAAAGACAGCCTCTGGAGTCTAGATTTGTTCCGGTGCGAATCGGCCACATTGCGGACCCACTGGGTCTTGGTCGTCATGGATCAATACACTCGCCGGATCATTGGGTTCGGCGTCCACGCCGGAACCGTCAATGGAGTCGCACTTTGCCGGATGTTCAACCGCGCCATTCGATGGCAACCCTGTATGCCCAACTACCTCAGCTCCGACCATGATCCACTTTATCGGTTTGGGCAGTGGCAAGCCAATCTGCGGATCCTGGAGGTGACCGAAATCAAGATCGTTCCCTATGTTCCCCTGTCCCATCCCTTTGTGGAACGGCTGATCGGCACGATTCGACGCGAGTATTTGGATCGCATGTTGTTCTGGACCACGGCAGACCTGGAGAACAAGCTGCTCGATTTCCAAGACTACTACAACCACCATCGGACGCATTCAGCATGTGCAGGATGTACGCCGCAGGAGACGTCCGGCCCGAAGGTCCCTCTGAGCTTCGGCTTCTACCGATGGCGACGACATTGTGGAGGTTTATATCAAACGCCCATTGCCGCCTGACTCCGGATCACCAAACTTTGAAAACTCGAACGAACTGTCGATGAACGAAAAGATTGCCTGGTCTGGGGCTGTCACTTCGGTCCAACCTCGAATTCGCCTGACCCGTTCTTTCGATGAACGGAGCCACACTTATCTGGGTTACCTGTTGCGGATCGAGGGAACAGTCGGCGGAGTTTCTGCTGAATTTCGAGTCGGTATTGGCTCCGGAACCCACGCCAAACACCAATTCCGAATGGGTGACCGCGTCGAGGGGCTGGGGCATCGGGTTGCGGATCCGCGACTCGAAACCGCCGACATCTATAGAGTCAGCAAACTGAAACTGATCCGGCGTGGAGAAGAGCAGGCCTTAGCGGCACCATGGCATGGAGTGCCTCCTCCGTTGCCCGCCTATCGCGAGCGCGGGCATCGGCGCCTGGCGGTAACGACCTACGATTCCAAATGTAATAGCTGTATCTGGGGCTGTGCCATGGCTGTGGAAATGATCATCGACCAATGGAACCCCGACCGACGGCGCTACAGGACGGAAACCTTCTGTTACGGACCTCTGTCCTGTTCCAGCTACAAGCCCGGTCCCACCCGAAAGGTTCCCGGTCGCCACGGCATGACCTATGAAGAGGAAGACTGGGTCGACCAGGACGCCACCGCGCATCGCGGTCCGAATGAATAGCAGCCATCCGGCTGATCAAGGACGCGCTTCCGTTTCTCCAGAAGGCCCTCTTTGAGGGCGTTCTTAGTAATTCGCCAACGACAGGGTAGCAGGTATAGGTTTTCGGGTGAAGGGGAAGCTCAAAATGGAAATTCCGGCTGAAATCTTGGAAGGAGATATCCCCGGCCCCATCTTGTGGTTCGGGGTGAGAAATCCCCTTCCAGGGAACGGTTCCAATGGCTCAAGAAACCGACCGACTGGGCGCCGGAATTATCAGCACGGGATGGGTATCCGGTGAATACGTGAAAGCATTCGAGAAGAATCCCCACACGGAGGTTGTGGCGATCTGCAGTCGCGACAAATCCCGCGCCCGGGCGAAAGCCGCCGAACACAGGCTCAAGAATTGTACCGCCTATGACAGCGTGGAAGAGATGCTGAAGAATCCGTCGTTGGACGTGGTGGTAGTCTGCACGCCCCATCATCTGCACGTCGAACAGGGAATCCTCTGTGCTCAGGCGGGAAAGCATGTCGTCATGGAAAACCCGCCGCCCTGGAATATCCAAGCTACCAGAAACTCCTGAGCGCCGTTCAGAAAGCGAAAGTCAAGACGGTCGTCAGCTTCGTACTGCGATGGAACCCCCTGTTTGAAACCTTGAAGGCTCTGCTGGCGGATCATGCGTTAGGCGAGCTGTTTTACTCCGAAGTGGACTATTTCCACGCCGTCGGCCCCTGGTATGGGCAGTACTGCTGGAACATCAAACAGGAAATTGCGGTATAAATCTCTGAATTTTGTAATTGACAGTTTTGTCTCTTTCCATAAAATGTAGGATGCCGCACAAGAATCGTGAAACTATCAACACAGTCGCAAGTTCTTAGAGAAACCCGTCTGCCGGGCGTCGAGCTCTTTTCGCGCGGAAAGGTCCGGGACATCTATAAACTTGATGCCGGCCTGCTCATCGTTGCCACTGACCGCATTTCCGCCTTCGATGTGATTCTACCGAAAGGTATCCCGGACAAAGGATGCGTTCTGACGCAGCTTTCCTGCTTCTGGCTTCGGAATTTGGCCGATGTCGCCCCGAATCATCTGATCACGGCCAACCTGGACGAGTATCCAGACCTGCTTCAACCTTTCCGGAACCAGCTCGAAGGCCGGTCGATGCTTGTGCGTCAAACTAAGGCCATTCCCATCGAGTGTGTTGCGCGAGGGTATCTGGCCGGGTCCGGATGGAAGGAATATCAGACCCAGGGCGCGGTTTGCGGGATTTCTCTTCCCGCGGGGCTGCGTCAGGCCGACCGGCTTCCGGAGCCGATCTTCACCCCCGCCACGAAGGCGGAAACCGGGCACGATGAGAACATGCCTTATGAGGAAGTCGCCCGACGGGTGGGTGAGCAAACCGCCCACAGGCTCCGCGAGCTTACCCTGGCCCTCTACGAACGCGGCAGGGACTATGCCGAGGGGCGAGGCATCATTCTGGCCGACACCAAGTTCGAATTCGGCTGGGCTGGTCATGAACTGATTCTCATTGACGAGGTCTTGACCCCGGACTCCTCGCGCTTCTGGCCCAAAAAAGAGTACGAACCGGGAAAGCCACAGCCCTCATTCGATAAGCAATTCGTTCGGGATTACCTGGAATCCATCCATTGGAATAAGCAACCGCCTCCGCCGAACCTGCCCCGGGATATCATTGAGCGGACAGCGGCAAAGTACCAAGAGGCTTTGAGCCTGCTAACGCGCTAGCGTCGACCGGGCATTGTGCCGGTTGAGGTGAAATGACGGGGCTCGGGGTGGTGGAAGTGACGTGGCTCGACTTTCTCTTGCTGACGGTCGTTGCCGTCTCTGTGGCGATCAGCGTATGGCGAGGTTTTATTCGCGAGGTCGTCTCCATGTTCTCGGTCGTCGCCGCGCTGGTCGTAGCGGCAATGGGCTACCGGTGGGCCGGAGGCTTTTTCGAGGATCTGGCCCGGACCCCTCAGGTCGCGCGTGGGATCGGCTTTCTGGCACTGTTTTTCCTCGTCCTGGCGCTGGGGGTCATCGCGTCCGCATTGTTACGCAGGCTGGTCAGGACTGCAGGTCTCGATTGGTTTGACTGCTTCCTGGGGGGAACGTTCGGAGTTCTTCGGGGGCTGCTCATCGGGTCGGTTATCTTGTTTGTATTGACCGCCTTCGATATCAAGCGTTCCGTAACGGCAAATTCCTTGCTGGCCCCCTACTTTGTCGTGGGTGCACGCGCTGTGGTCCTGGTCATGCCGCAGGAGTTGAAGACCCAATTTCGGGAGGGGTATCAGAAGTTTCGCCGGGCCCTGGTCGAATCGGTAAAAGGCGAATAGGCCCCCGAAAAGCTTTATCCTGTTTCTACAGCCGGAGTCTTAACGTGAAAGAAGAACTGGAATCCCTTGTGAGTCAAATGGTTGACCGAGGGATAAGATTTGAGGATGCCATAGGTGAGTTTGAGAAGAAATTTGTCAAGAAAGCGCTTGAAGCTCACAAAGGAAATCGAAGCTCAGATGTCATTTCAGGTATTCGATGGGCGTGCCCCTCTCTTCCCATCGCATTTCCGGCATCGTGCCATAGAATCGTTGCGAGCAGCAAAAAGACCTCGATTGCCTGAAGGCCTAAACGGTCATGCTCTAGGTGTCGTTCCAACAAGCGGCTTGCTGTTAAAATGACGGAATTGACGTGACCTGATCCGTGATCGGTGTAGTAGGGACATTTAGCCTGAATCCATGGATAGTACTCTTTCTCCAAATACTGCTTCATAGCCTTGTATCGGGGTAACAGCTGCTGAGCATCCTGATCTGTTTCAGCTAGCGACACCAGAGCTTCTTCAAGCGAGTACGATTTTGCTTTCTCAGTTAGATTGGCGTGAGACAGCACGTTTGGCCGCTTTTCTACCGTGAGTTGAAGTCGGTGGAAAGTGTATTAGTTTTTCAAGCCGACGCCTGAGTCGAGTCTCGTCAGTGGCTTGACATTCCCAAATAACCGCTACTCGCCAGCCCAATCGCCTAAGTTGAATTTCGTGAGCGCGATCACGAGCGATATTTGCCTGAAGTTTCGCAGACCAGTAGGGTTTGTTGCTCTTCGGTGTTCGTGCTCTTTTGCAGCAATTATGCGAATGCCAAAAGCACCCGTGTACGAAGAGGGCGACTCAATGCCGAGAAAGAACAATGTCTGGACATCCGGGGAGATCCTTTCGGTGCAGTCGGAACCGATACCCAGATCGGTGGAGAACACTCCGGACTTTGCGCTCCGGTGCGGTGTCCCTGCTGCGGATGCGTGCCATCAGAGAACTGCGTTGCTCCCTAGTGTAGTTGTCTCACAAATAGATTTACAGATGTCCCGGCTGCGTGTATTGTGCGGCTCATGTGGAAATCTGCCGCAAGATTGCCCATCACCCCAGAACAGCAGGAAACGCTGCGACGCTGGCTGGGTGCTCACAAGACGCCCCAAAGTATGGTGACCCGGTGCCGGATCGTTTTGATGGCTGCCGAAGGAATATCGAACCACCAAATTGCCAAACGGCTTCCAGTCAGCCGCCCGACGGTCCTTCTTTGGCGCCAACGCTTCGCCACGCTCGGGCCGGCGGGCTTGGCCGAAATCCGGAAAGGACGGGGCCGACCCCCCCGTATTGGTCCCGAAAAAGTTGAAAAGATTGTGCACATGACGCTGCACACCCAACCGAAGGGTGCCACCCACTGGAGTTGTCGAACCATGGCCCAACATTGCGGCCTCAGTCCAGCTACCGTTCAACGGATATGGGATGCCCACGGGTTACAACCTCATCGGCTCCGTCAGTTCAAGCTGTCGCGCGATCCGCAGTTTGTCGAGAAACTGACCGATGTCGTTGGCCTCTACCTGAATCCGCCCGACAAGGCCCTAGTCGTGTGTGTCGATGAGAAGAGTCAGATTCAGGCCCTGGACCGAAGCCAACCAGGCCTGCCGATGAAGAAAGGGCGCTGTGGGACGACGACTCACGATTATAAACGGCACGGAACCACCACTTTGTTTGCTGCCCTCAACCTGTTGGAAGGAACCGTCATTGCCGATTGCATGCCGCGTCACCGAAACCAGGAATTCTTGAAGTTCCTCCGCCGCTTGGATCGGGAGTTCCCCGCACAGGACCTGCATCTGATCCTTGACAACTACCAAACCCACAAGCACCCGAACGTGAAACAATGGTTAGCCAAACGGCCCCGCTTCCATCTGCACTTTATTCCTACCAGTGCCTCCTGGCTCAATTTGATCGAGCGTTGGTTTGCCAACTTAACAGCACGCAGAATCCGTCGCGGTGTCTTTCACAGCGTCCCGGAACTAGTCGGGGCGATCAACGATTTCGTCCGAATCTATAACGACGATCCTGCTCCTTTCATCTGGACCGCTTCTGTGGAATCCATAATGCAGAAAATCAATCGTTGTAAAGCCATTTACGGGACACTACACTAGGAGTCCTTCCTGGTACCCTCAACCCCGTTTTCGATCACGGCAAACGGCTCGCCCGCCAAGTGGCGAAGCCGTCAATTGAGACGCCATCCGTCACCTGTGCCTCGGGCCGATCTTCGAGTGCCACAAGGCTACATTGAATCCTCCATACTCGGACAGCAGGCTCCATCTTCAGTCCCCCCTACTCTTTCCGCCACAGGGAGTAGGTCTGAGTGTGGATTCCCGCTTCCTGGCAGGCCTGCGGCGCGGTCTTCCCGTTTGCCATCTGCACCTCGATTTGCCGCAGCACGGTTACAATCTGTTCCGCCTTGTACTTCTTGATGGACATGACCAAGTGATCTTTCCTGCCTGCGGCCCACTCGCAGCGCAATCGCCCATGACCATTTCTGTGGAGGGACAGGCGGACAGCACCCGCTCCAAGGCCTCGGCCTCCCGGCGATCAATCGTGAGGTCGTACTTGCGTCGGACCTCGACGATGCGGGCGGCGAACCAGCACTGATTCAAGTTCGGCAGCCACTCCGCCGCGTCCTTGCCGCGCTTCTCGTGGCGGTTGACTCGCGGGTTGGCCAACGTCAGGTTGAGCAGGTCACGAGCGAAGCGCCGCCTTGTCTCAGCGTCGGCGGCGCACAGTCCGCTGTCGTGGGCCTCGGACCTTGCCACGATGTGCCTGATGTCGGTGTCCTGGGAGCTAGAGAAACAGCGCCCGGTGTAGAGGCCGTAGACCTTGCCGCTGAGGCCGGAGACGATCCGGGCCTCCAGCGATGGGAAATAAGAGTAGTCATCGGCTGCGTAGGGAGAGCAGCGATGCTCGGGAGCGACCACGATGCCACGCCATGTTTCGGCAGCAACAGAGATACCGGTAAGGAAAGCTAAGAGGAGTGGAATCACCAATGGCACAGTGAGCACGCTTTCACTAGGGGTAGGGCTACCGGTCGAAATGGAACTTCAGGTTGAAGCTGATCGCCCAGAATTGGATGTCGCTCGTTGTGGCGGTGTATATCACAAGATCCTCGCGGTTGTTGGTGGAGTCGTGACTGCGGAGTTGGTCCCACTCGGCCCCATCCATGAATTCCGCGAAATCCGCCCATCGGAACTTGATCCCCACCGAGATCGAGTCATTGACTTTATAATCCCCGCCGCCCAGCACCTGATAGCCGAGCACCCGATCTGACAGCTTGGCCGTGCCGATGGTGGTCGTACCGGCAAGTTTCGCGTTCAGGGCCGGGTCCATGAAAGTGGTAATAAAGTCCGGGTTATCGTTCCGTTTCCAGCGACTGGAGTAATCCATCGATGCCTGGGTCACACCCATTCCGATCCCCACGTAGGGCGTAAAACGGGATTTCGAGGTGAAGTCGTAGTAGAGGTTGCCGAAGAAGTTGTGCGATAGTACGTCATCGAGACCGCCTTCCACGGTTTCGATTTCCTGATCAATTTTGCCCAGGGACACCTCATCGCCCACGCGTGCGCCGGTCCGATCATTATAAGTCGTGGTTCGATAGAAGTATTCGAACTCGGCCCTCACTTTCCCCCAGTCATACCCGAGGGCAACTCCCGTCAGAATCCCGGTGCCTCCGCTAAACTCATTCGACCATGCCGATGGAGGTGGATGGGTCGCACAATCATTACCCACCTCCAACTCCTGAGGGTTGATGATTCTGTCGCATTTGGTACCCCAATCGTTATCCGAGCCGGCCACGTTCATGCCGGGGGCGATTGCGATTCCCAGGTCCGTCCCCACGTACAAACCGTTCTGAGCCGGTAGTTGACCGGGTAACAACAAGGCCATACAAATCAGCAAGAGCAGGTACTGTTTACACAGGATGCGATTCATTTCTCTTCTCCTCCTCCAGGCAGCATGTTTTCAATCTCGGCCCGGAAACTTTCGCATATCCCGCCGGGTCATCGCTGTGGGAGAGCAAGATCGAACTGGGCGATCATGGTCCCGGGAGCGAAATACGGGGGATAGGAAAAATGGAGGGTCACGGCGTTGTTGCGGAGTGCGGACAGGAAGTGGGCAAGGACTGGGGTGCAGCGCATGGGGCGGCGGATAAAGGGTGCGCAACTGCAACAGGTCGGTCACTGTCATATCGGCCCTCTTGGCGAATTCGAACTTAGGGATTGTATTATACTCGACCCGCCCCGCTCCCCGCCACCCCATGCGCAGGCCGGACTCAAGGTTCTGGCAGTGGTTAGGGAAAGTAGGTCCCCTGGCTCGACGAAGCGCGTCCTCACGACGGGCCAGGCTATTGCAGCTCGAAAACCAATACTGCAACTGACCTGACCCCCTCAAACCGGTCCAGTTCTAATGTTAGAGTTGGACCTGGAATAGGGAGGTCAGGATGGTCAAGAGGAAGCATTCGATCGAACAGATTATCGGTAAACTTCGAGAGACCGAAGTGGAACTTGCCCAGGGTCGCAGCGTAGCCGAGGTGTGCCGGTCGTTGGGGGTGACCGAGCAGACCTATTACCGCTGGCGAAAGGAGTACGGCGGTCTAAAGATGGATCAGGCCAAGCGGTTGAAGGTCCTCGAGCAGGAGAACACTCGCTTGAGGAGGGCGGTTGCAGACCTGACCTTGGACAAGCAGATTCTGCAGGAGGTCACAAGGGGAAACGGCTAAGCCCGGCGCGTCGCCGGCAGTGGGCGGCGCATGTCTGTAAGGCGTTGGGTGTCTCGGAACGCCGGGCTTGTCGAGTGCTCAGCCAACCCCGGTCCACCCAGCGCCATCGATGCATCGCTGCTCCCGACGAGGATGCCCTGACGAGGGCCATCGTCACCCTGGCCGGTCGGTTTGGTCGCTATGGCTATCGTCGGGTCACGGCCTTGCTGCGGCGAGCCGGCTGGAGGGTCAACCATAAGAGAGTGGAGCGCATCTGGAGGCGGGAGGGGTTGAGAGTGCCGCAGAAACAGCCGAAGCGTGGACGCCTTTAGCTCAACGACGGATCGTGCGTTCGTCTGCGCCCCTGCAGTCCGAACCACGTCTGGGCTTACGACTTCGTCCAAGCCCGCACTCACGACGGGAGGGCTTTCCGGTTGTTGACGGTCATCGATGAGTACACTCGGGAATGTCTGGCTATCCAGGTGGCCCGCCAGATTCGATCCGACGATGTCGTGCAGCTACTGGCCGATCTGTTCGTTCTCCGAGGTCCGCCCGAGCACCTTCGCTCGGATAATGGCCCGGAGTTCTGCGCCCAAGCTCTACGAGAGTGGCTGGGGCGAATCGGAGTGAAGACGCTCTACATCCAACCCGGGAGTCCCTGGGAGAACGGCTACAACGAGAGCTTTAATGGGAAGCTCCGAGACGAGTTGCTCGACCGGGAGATCTTCTACACCTTGCAGGAAGCGAAGGTGTTAATCGAGCAGTGGAGGCGACACTACAACAGGGTTCGACCTCACAGTGCTCTTGGTTATCGTCCACCGGCACCGGAGGCCATGGAAATCCCGCCGCTGCTCGGGAGGCAGCTGCCTCCCGACCTAGGGACAGAATTACCGCTGAACTAACATACGAGTTGGTACAATCACTGGGGGCAGGTCAGGCGGACTGGTTCCTTGCGAACCGATCCAACCCGCCCTTCCGGAGCGAGAAGACCCACCGGCAAAACCTCAGCACGCTGAAGTTCCTCAGGCCTCGGTTCGGCAAGAACAAACTCTCGGACATCACAGTGGAAGATATAGAAGCGTATCTGATGACGAGATTGAACACAGGCAAGCGGGTGTACACCAAGTCAGGGCTGCAACTTCGCGGCCGGCTCAAACCGGCCACCGTGCATCAGGAGCTTCGCATCCTGCGACGCATCCTGAACGTGGCGGTGAAGAAGCGGCGGCTGGCGGTCAATCCGTGCAGTGGGGTGGAGTTTCCGGTCCCCTTGGCGGGTACGACGCGCAAACCGCACTATCTGACCGCTTCGGAGCAGGTCCGGCTGGAAGCCTTTGCAGCGCCGTACCTGCGCAACATCATCGTGATCATGGTGGAGATGGGGCTGCGGCCCTATCGGGAGTTGATCCCGATGCGAAAGCAACAGATCGATCTGCAGAACGGGATCGTGCATCTGCCGGGTTCCAAGACGGTGAACGGCATCGCGGACATGCCGATGACAGACAGAGTACGCGCAGCGTTCGTCTCGCAGATGAAGCAGAGCGGCGATTCCGACTACCTGTTCCCGAGCCAGCAGATGGGATCAAGCAAGCCGCACATCACGAGGGTGACCAAGCTGTGGGACCGGACGCTGCAGCGTGCCGGGTTGCCCCATTTTTCGCTGTACGAGTTGCGGCACACCTTTGCGACCCGGCTCAGCGCCGGGGGCGTGGCGGATCATTTCGTGACGCAGATGCTCAGACAGGGTGATTCGCAGGTGTTCAAGCGTTACAGCCAGGCGAAGCTCAACATGATGCGGGAAGCGCTCTCCAAGCTGGATCGGCAGGCGAACGAGCACGGCGCGACTTCCTTTACGGCGCTGGCCGGATAGGGCCAGTTTTCTGACGGTTTCTTTACGTTTCCGTCTTCGGCAATGAGAGGAAAGGTAAACGGGTGCTGAAAACAAAAAGGTTGAGTGGCGCGCCCGGCAGGAATCGAACCTGCGACCCTCTGCTTAGAAGGCAGATGCTCTATCCTCTGAGCTACGGGCGCATACGTGCATTCTAACTCCTAACTCCTTCAGCCTCAACAAACCATATTTCCATGGCGCATGAAAAATCGACCTGTTCGCCTCAAACTGTGCTAAAAATGTGCCAAAAATCGTTCAGTTCGGCCTTGCTGTGCTCGAAATCCGTCGATGTTCGTTAGCCTGGCGGTCGAGCTTGGTCAATGCCTCTCGCATCATGTTGAGCTTCGCCTGGCTGTAACGCTTGAACACCGCAGCGTCCCCTTGCCGCAGCATCTGCGTCACGAAATGATCCGCCACCCCACCGGCACTGAGCCGGGTCGCAAACGTGTGGCGCAACTCGTATAGCGGGAAATGCGGCACGCCAGCACGCCGCAGTGTCGCGGCCCAAATATTCTTCAGTGATCTGATGTAGGGCCTGCTGGATTTTGCGCGTGGCGTCGGGAACAGATATTCGCTTGCTGGCGTCGCTTCGATCTGTGCTTGGAACGCCCTGTATGCCAAATCCGAAATCGGCATCTCACCGATCCCGTTTGCAGTCTTGGAGTCCGGGATATAAACCACACGGTTTTCCATATCCACCTGCAATTTCTTCATGGGCATCAGCTCCTTGTAGGGACGGAGCCCCGTCTCAGTGAGAATGACGATAGCGTTACGCAGGTAATCGGGTGCAGAAAACTCAATCCGCTGCTGCTCGCTTGCCGTCATGTAGTGAGGCTTTCTGGTTGCGTTCCGTAATGGAACCGGGAATTCAACCGCACTACAGGGGTTCGCATCCAAACATTTTTTCTTCACCGCGACATTCAGAATCCGCTTCAAAATGCGAAATTCCTGGTGCACGGTGGCCGGCTTGAGCTTTCCCACAAGCCGGGTCCCGAACTTTGTGCGTACCCTCCTTCCTGAGCACAAGCGCCGAGCGATGTAATCCTCAATCGCGTCTGCAGTAACTTCCGCTAAGGGACTTTCACCGAATGCAGGCCGCAGAAACTTGAGGGCATTGATATTTTCCACGTGTGTCTTTTCCGAGCGGAATGGAGGCTTGGAACGTCTTTCCAGAAACCAATCAGCCCATTGGTTAAAGGTTAGTTTCTTGCCGGCCAGAATGGCTGGTAATCTTTCCTCGTCCCTGGCATCCAACCGGTCTCGCAGAAGGCGGTTTGCTTCTTGTTCATCTGCGGTTCCTGTCGATTCCCTCTGAAGCTTTCCTTCTCGGTCCCGGTAGCGCATCCACCAAAACGCGGAACCCTTGCGTTGGAAGATGCTCCCTCCTCGTGACCTGCCCCCAGTGATTGTACCAACTCGTATGTTAGTTCAGCGGTAATTCTGTCCCTAGGTCGGGAGGCAGCTGCCTCCCGAGCAGCGGCGGGATTTCCATGGCCTCCGGTGCCGGTGGACGATAACCAAGAGCACTGTGAGGTCGAACCCTGTTGTAGTGTCGCCTCCACTGCTCGATTAACACCTTCGCTTCCTGCAAGGTGTAGAAGATCTCCCGGTCGAGCAACTCGTCGCGGAGCTTCCCATTAAAGCTCTCGTTGTAGCCGTTCTCCCAGGGACTCCCGGGTTGGATGTAGAGCGTCTTCACTCCGATTCGCCCCAGCCACTCTCGTAGAGCTTGGGCGCAGAACTCCGGGCCATTATCCGAGCGAAGGTGCTCGGGCGGACCTCGGAGAACGAACAGATCGGCCAGTAGCTGCACGACATCGTCGGATCGAATCTGGCGGGCCACCTGGATAGCCAGACATTCCCGAGTGTACTCATCGATGACCGTCAACAACCGGAAAGCCCTCCCGTCGTGAGTGCGGGCTTGGACGAAGTCGTAAGCCCAGACGTGGTTCGGACTGCAGGGGCGCAGACGAACGCACGATCCGTCGTTGAGCCAAAGGCGTCCACGCTTCGGCTGTTTCTGCGGCACTCTCAACCCCTCCCGCCTCCAGATGCGCTCCACTCTCTTATGGTTGACCCTCCAGCCGGCTCGCCGCAGCAAGGCCGTGACCCGACGATAGCCATAGCGACCAAACCGACCGGCCAGGGTGACGATGGCCCTCGTCAGGGCATCCTCGTCGGGAGCAGCGATGCATCGATGGCGCTGGGTGGACCGGGGTTGGCTGAGCACTCGACAAGCCCGGCGTTCCGAGACACCCAACGCCTTACAGACATGCGCCGCCCACTGCCGGCGACGCGCCGGGCTTAGCCGTTTCCCCTTGTGACCTCCTGCAGAATCTGCTTGTCCAAGGTCAGGTCTGCAACCGCCCTCCTCAAGCGAGTGTTCTCCTGCTCGAGGACCTTCAACCGCTTGGCCTGATCCATCTTTAGACCGCCCTACTCCTTTCGCCAGCGGTAATAGGTCTGCTCGGTCACCCCCAACGACCGGCACACCTCGGCTACGCTGCGACCCTGGGCAAGTTCCACTTCGGTCTCTCGAAGTTTACCGATAATCTGTTCGATCGAATGCTTCCTCTTGACCATCCTGACCTCCCTATTCCAGGTCCAACTCTAACATTAGAACTGGACCGGTTTGAGGGGGTCAGGTCAGTCGGTGCTCAGCTGGTACTGGTACGCCTCCACGGCCACGGTCGCGGCCGCCGCCGTCCACGCCAGATCCACCTTGCGGATGCCCGCCGTCACCCCAAAGCCACTCGGGGCGTCCACGGGCAGGGCCAGCGTTGTCGCCCCCCCTGAGCAGATGCGCCGCCACCTTCGGAATTCACGGCCCGGATCTGTATAACGTAGGTCGTCTCGTCGGCCAGACTGGTCACGGTGTGGCGGGTGGTCTGGTAGTTGCTGTTTGGAATCCTCGTCCAGGCGGTGTACGGGTGCGCACCCGATTGGTAGCGCACCTGGTAGTAATCGATACGGTTGAAGGTGGCCGGCGGCGTCTCCCAAGACAGCGCCACGCGCTGGAAGCCGCCCGCGGCGGCGAGATCCCTCGGCGCGACCGGCCGCTCGCTCCGGCGCGGCGTGAAGGTGATTTCGGCGTGCGGTCCAGGCCCGTCCGCGTTCACCGCCCGGAACTGGTAGGTATAGGAAACCCCACATGTGAAGAAACCACGGAGCTCCGTCGTAAGCGGATTACCAAGGTCCTGCTGCCAGTCATGGAAGGGTCGATTCCCAACCCTGTGCCGATTCTCGTACCTCGTGATCGCGGGGCCGCCGTTCGATGCGGGTGCCGACCAGTCCATCGTCACATGACATCCATCCGACAGCGTCAGCGTGAGGTTGGCAGGTGCATCGGTCGACGGATCCGCATAGCCACGGACGACGATGCTGAGCGCCTCGTTGGACCCGGACTTAATCATCCAGGTACTGCCGCTCTTCCAGTAGAACTTGTTTTTGATGCTCCAGTCCGAGAGGCCGGCCGAATCTTCTCCGCTGGAGGTGGTGGAGTCGAGCTCCACGCTCCCGGTGCCGCGCTGCTTGATCACCACCACGTAGTTGGTGTTCGCCGAGAGGAGGAGGTTTCCCGTGAACACCACGTTCCCGACGAAGCTCATCGGCGCGTCCAAGGCCGTGCAGGTCGAGGTTGGAAACTCGTTCGCGGTGGTATCCGCCGTGCAGATATCGACGTCGAAGTCGTCGCCCTCGACGTCGTCGGAGTTGACGATCACGGTGGTGAGCGTGTAGCCGGCCGCGTGGACACCCGTGTGGAACAGCTGCGCATGGTCGTTGCCACTGGTGTTGGCGCTGTCATCGCCCGTTTTAGCTGCGTTGCTCACGAGGGTGCGCGTCGTCTGCGCCTCCGCCGCGGCCGCCCCGAGGAGCAGCAGGCCCACGACGAGGACGGTGGCGGCGGCGCGGCCTGGACGGGCGGGCCGACGGGACCGGTCTCGATCCCGCGCCCCAGCGGGCGCGGCGGAGTGACGGCCATAACGCCGGCGCGGGGCGACGCGGCCCAAGAGGTTGCGATGCTTGTGGATGGGGGCACGAGGTGTCACGATTCGCTCCTCCGCCACGCCGCAAGAGCCATCGTGACGTCACGCCCGTTGCGCGAAGCGCGCGACCGGCAGCTGCGCCAGACCGTCCCGAGCAGTCGTGAGATACCGGAAGCGTATTACATGCACTTCCGCGCCGCCCAGTCGCTACCCGATCGGGAGAATTCGAAGGAAAAAGGCGGAAAGCGGCCGACACCCGGGCCGCCCAGAGGACGCCACCACGTGGCGGTTTACTCGAACTCGGTGAGTGACAGCACCAGCCGCACCAGATCCACCTGCCCGGAGATCGACTGTCTCCGGTAGATCTGCTTCAGGTGCCAGGTGATGGCGCCTGGGGTGCGCCCCGTGGCCTCGGCCATCTCCCGAACGCTATTGCCTTCGGCCAGCCCGACCGCAATCCGACTCTCCACCGGTGTCAGCCCCAGGGTCCTGGCCACCAGGTCGGGGTCGATCCGATGCTGGCTCCTCGGCTCGACAATCAGGACCAACGCGGCCACGTAGCGCGCGCCGTAGTCCGGTTGGGGCACGGCGACGGGTTTGACATGCACCACGAACGGCGGGGCTCCGCCTGCGCGGGCCAGCAGCATCGACCCGCTGACCGGGACGGCCCCGGCGGTCGGCAGCGCGCCAGCCACGAGCCGTTCAAGACCGCGCTGATCGGCCGGCTGCCGCGCCCGCAGCACCCCCTTCCGGTCCGACAACCCCTGGCCACGTCGCAGGAGGCGACGGGCGCGGTCATTGACCTCCAGGATCTGCCCGCGCCGGTCCAGGTGGATGACCCCAATCCGGGGATTCTCCAGCAGGGTGGCCGCGGTCGTGGCCCGCGCCCCGGCCCGGACCAGCGCCTGCCGGACGCACACAAAGTGCCGGATCTGGGGCAGCAGCCTCTGCAGCAGCGCGATCTTCGCCGACCCCCAGCCCTCCGACGCCACCGGATCGCCGAGACCCCACGTCATATGCGAGCGATCCGGCCCGTCCAGGCGCACGTTCAAGCCCTGCTGGTAGTGGCCCCGGCGCAAGATGTCGTTGTAGCTCGGTGAGGTTTTCAACTCCTCGGCCGTGTACATGTCAGCGATGGGCACCAACTGACTGTCGGGCAGTTGCCGCAGGCGCGGCACCGCTTCGTCGATGGGATGGTAGACCTGGAGGTACTCGCGTTCCAGGTCTGCCTTGCGCTCCCCCCGAGCGTACACTCCGACGAATATGGCCCGGATGTCGTCGGGCGGGCCTTCCCCGACCAAGAGGCAATTGCCCGTGATGCCGCAGGCTTCGTCAATCAGGGCGGAGGTCACCGGCCAGTGGCGGTCGTCGAGCGTGGCTTGGTACAACGACGCCAGGATCCGCGCGAACTCGTCTTGGTCGCTCACGGCGAGTCTTCCTTCAGCCAGGCCAGGATGAACAGCACCTGTGACGCTCTTGATGTCCTGGAGCGGTCGCGTGCGCGCTCCAGAATGCGGCTTTTCCGCGGCGAATTGCCAGGAGGGCGCGAATAGCCGACAGCGTATTGCAAGCACTCCCGCGCCGCCTAGTCACTACCCGATCGGGAGAATTCGGAAGGAAACAATACAGGAAGCGGCCGAGACCCGGGCCGCCCAGAGAAGGCCACCGCGCGGCCGGTCGCAAGACGTTCTCACGCCCACCCGTCCGCGCTGGCGCGCACCGATTCGAGGGGCGAGAACCTTCTTGCCTTGCTCGCGCAACTGGCCTTGCGGCCCGACGTACCGGTAGAGCGCCACGGGGGTGATCCCAAGTTTGCGGCAGAGCGCGGACACGGTGGTGTCGCGGTGGTGGTGTCGATCTGCGTGCCTTGCCCGGTGAGCACCCGCAGACCCACGCCGCGGGCCGACAGGGTCTGCACGGTGTTGACCGAGTGGGCGAGGTTGCGGCCGAGGCGGGCGAGCTTCCAGACGACGAGCACGTCGCCCGCTCGGCGCGCGCGCATGCAGCTGTCGAGTCCCGGGCGGTCGTCGCGGACACCGGTCGCGAAATTGTGGTAGACGTTGACGGCGTCGACGCCCGCGGCCTGCAGCGCATCGCGCGGCAGGTCCAGCGACTGGGAGCCGTCCGCCTTGGAGACGCGGGCGTAGCCGATCAGCCTGTGTCGTAAACGGTCGTTTGGGACAGCCGGGCGAGGGCGCCGTCCGGCGCGCGCCGCCGTGTGTCGTATCCCGTGTCTGATTCTATGTCTTGCATACGTCGAGCGAGTGTGCCAGTGCCGTGCGCCCAACTCGCAGAGGGTCGGCGGTAATGAAAGCACGTGTCGTCAGCCTCCAGCGAAAGCTCTCTTGGCATCTTCGAAGCGCGTGAACACATCGGGGAGACGCTCGGTGAACGTCATCTGCCCCTTGGTCTTACGGTCAGTCCAGTATTCTCCTGTCAAGCTGTCCGGACGGTTTGGCGGGCCGTGCGTAACCAAAAGCAACCCGCCCAGGTGCATTTCGCTACGATCTCCGCGCAGATGCGTTTGCGGTTTGTTCGTGTATACGCCGGAGATCTGGTACCCTACGGCGTTTGGCGAGTCGCTGATACTCTCCGCGATGAGCCAAGACTCCGATTCTGGTGTCATCAGATGCATCTGAAGTGTCGATAAGGTTTGCACAACGCCCATATAGCAGACGATGAGTGGCACCCCAACATTTGTCGTTGGGTCAATCCAGTCCGATTGAAGCTCGACCCTCCAAGTGCCGCGTAGGTCCGGCCTCTTCACGAACCAACCGTGGAGCCTGGACCAGCGCCACAACCGGAGTTCAAACGCTGCTCCTAGCCCGACAAGAAAAGAGACAACGATCCCGAACGGCCTCAAGTGTTGCCAACTGAATTGCGTTCTTTGAGCGAACAGGACGAGCCACCAAACGAGGGCCGATAGGCCCAAAAAAGTGTTGATGTGGAGTCGCTCAAGTTTCACGATAAACGTACCCCGATGTAGTCCCAGGCTTCATCGATGAAAGTGTGAGCGGCCTGCCGGGTCCATGGTTGAGAAGCGCGAAAGAGGTATTTAATGGCGCATCCACTCGCTGGAACCGGTGAGGCGTGCCGCGAGAGATAATAATGATGTTGCCGGGAACGAGCCGGCGCGGCTGGCCGTTACGATTGGCCGCCCCACCCGAGAGCACTGGATGGTGCAGACCTTCTCAGGTCTGCGGCTTTCGCGGTGGGGTCATTGCGCTTTCCAATTCTTTTGGCTTGCTCTATCGGTAAAAGACCTTACCGAGGCCCAGCGTCAAGGGGGGCACGTAGGTGATCAGGAGTACCCACAGGCCGAAGAGAACGAGGAACGGCAGCACCGTGCGCCAGATTTCTACCAGGGGTCGCTCAAAGCGCAAGGAGCTTAAGAAGAGGTTAAGGCCGACGGGTGGGGTCAGATAGCCGAGCTCCAGGTTGGCCAGGAAGATGATGCCCAGGTGAATTGGGTCAACCCCGAAGGCCAGCCCCATGGGGACGATGATGGGTACCACGACGACGATAGCGGAGAAGATGTCCATCAGCGCGCCTACCAGCAGGAGAAAGACGTTGAGCAACAGCAGAAACAATAGCTTTGACCCGATGGAGGCTCGCACCCACTCTGCAGCCCGCGCGGGAATCTCGGCGTCAACCAGGTAGCTCGTCAGGCCCAAGGCGACACCCAGGATGAAGAGCAGCGCGCCGACGAGCACGGTGGTGCCCGCCAGGAGGCGCAAGGCGTCCTTTCTCAGGCTGAGCGTCCGGTGCACCACGACCTCTATGAACAACGCGTAGGCGGCCGTGAGCGCCGCTGCCTCCACAAGTGTGGCCACACCTGCCACAATGCTCAGGAGCACGAAGACCGGCAAGAACAAATCCCACTTGGCCGTTGCAAGCGCCTTCAGTGCCTGCAGTGGCTCAAAAGGCGTGCGCGTCACACCCGCCTGGAGGCCGCGCCGAGCGCTCAGGGCGGCCACTGCTACGACGAGGAGGACTCCCGGCAAAAACCCCGCAACGAACAGCTCGTCGATAGGAACCTGGGCGTAAATCCCGTAGAGGATGACAGGTAGGCTGGGCATGAAGAGCAGTCCGATGCTGCCCGAGGCTGTGAGCAGGCCGACACTGAAACGATCGGGGTAGCCCTCTCTGACCAGGATAGGAAGGAGGAGCCCGCCCAGTGCCAGGATGGTTACGCCGGAAGCGCCAGTGACCGCGGTCAAGAAGGCGCACGCCCCAACGGTCGCCACGGCCGTTCCTCCCGGCATCCAGCCAGCTACACCCCGAAAAAGACTGACTAGCCTTTTTGACGCCCCGCCGGCCGCAAGCACCGTACCCGCCAGAGCGAAAAGCGGAATGGTGGGCAGAGTAGGCGAGGCCGCCACCCGGTAGGTCTCTGCGGCCACCGCCGCAATGGGAACGTCAGCCGCATGGAAGAAAAGCAGCGCGAATCCTCCGAGACCCACGAAGAGCGGCGCCCCAAGCAAGATACTCCCGATGAGGCAAACGGCACCCGGCACCAGTAAGGACTCCCCCCGCAGCCCCAAGGCCCATACGCCCGCGCCAAGTCCGGCAAGTCCCAGAACGAGACTGCGACCGGCCCAGCTCCCGGGCGCTCGCCACCAGAACCTTACAGCAACGGCGAAAAACCCTAGCGGCATGATCGCTTGCGCAACCCAAAGGGGCACTCCGCCCGCAAGAACTTCCGTAGACTGCCGCTGGGCCACGACAAGTCCCACGGCACCCCACGCTAGCGCCAGATTGACGACGAATGTACTCGTAGTGCTGAGCAACTGCGCGGGGAAAAGCCAACGACCCTCCCTAAGAAAGGCTGTAGTGGAAAGCGCCAGGTGGCGGCCGTAGCGGGCAGCCAGCACGCCACCCAGGAAAGTAAGCCACAGCGTCAGGTGCTGCTCATAACCGGAGGCACCCGGGATGCCTCGACCCAGGGTCCACCGGCCGAGCATATGCAGCAGAGGAATCGCTACGAGGGCCGTCAGCACAGCTCCGGAGATGAGCACCTCGGCACGAGCTGCAAACCCAGTAGGCCTCTCGAGGGTGGTGCCACCGATGGGCAGGCCGGATGCCGCTATCCCGGACTGGTCGAATTCACTCACCGACCTCTCCCGAAAACCAATTCAGTTCACCGGGTGGCCGAGGCTGGCCTCTGGGAAGCCTCGCGAAACGTGCCCACTATCTGGACGATCTCGTCGAAGTACTCGGTGGGGACGAAACGTCCCCGAATATGCGGGTATGCCTTCTTCACTGTGGCGTCCCATTCTTCGACATCAGAGGTTGAGGGCTGCAAGATTTTGACGCCGCGCTTCTTCATGGCCTCAACGGCTTCGGACTCGAGCCGCCGAGTGTCGGCGCGCCACCGCGCCATGATCTTCTTGGCTTCCGCCATGAGCGCGGGTCTCAGATCCTCGGGAACCATGTCCCAGGCCCTTTTGCTCACCACCAGCGCCCCCGTCAACGGCGCCCAATTCAAGGCGATCATGTAGGGCGTGTGCCGGAACCACTGGGTAGCCAGGGCCATGACCGGCACGGTGTCGAAGGCATTGATGAGTCCCGTCTGGAGTCCCATCATGATCTCCGTGGCGGGCAGGGGAACCACGTTGAAACCTGCTTCTTTCCATAGCTCGGTGGAATCCGCATCGCCGGCCCATGTAAACAGCTTCAACTTCTGGACAGCCGCGACCGTGGTCACGGGCTCGGGCACAAAGAACCGGGCCCAGCCTGCGTAGGCCCAGTCGAGCACGATGAATCCCCGCTCAGCCAGTATCGCTTCCAACCGGGGAGCCATCTGTTCCATGGCGTAATCGAGCTCGTCGTAGGACCGGATCATCCGGGGAATGCTAAAAACCCGGGTCGCCTTACTGATACTGCTCAGGCCCTGGAGGGTGATGGCCGCCGCACTGAGCTGGCCAATGCGGATCTTTCGCATGACGTCCAGGTCGTCGCCCGCCACACCGCCGGCGTAAATCCGCAACCGCACCTGGCCTCCCGACACCTCTTTCCAACGCTCGGCAAGGTCTTTGAGGTGCTCATGCCAGTTGGAGCCGTCAGACGCAAGCGTAGCCAGCTTGATGGTGACGGTCGCGCCTCGAGCCTGCAAAACGGCCAGTGTAACAACGGTCGCGAACAGGCACAGAAACAGAGTTTTTTTCATTCTGCCTCCACAAAAAGCTCGCCAGTGCGCCCCAATAGCCACTCGGCGCGCCGGTGGGCCAGCGTGCTGGCGAGGCGAAAATCAGGGGCCGTCTCAATGTCGAAGGCGAGTGCCTCTTGCAGGAGCTGCTTGAATTCTGCGAGTTCCTGCTCCTTCACTGCGACCGACTCGGCCAGTGTGACCAGGGCTCCAATCCTGCGACCGCCTGAAAGCTCCCACGCCTGTCGGAAGTGCTCGCGGGCCTTTTCGATCGAGCCGCCCTGGGCCGGCGCGAGCGCTGCCTCGAGCACGATCAGGAGTTCGTGGATGGCCCCATCGTCCCATGTCGGATCGAGCGCAAGAGCGCGTTTGAGCAGGGCGTGGGCGACGTTGACGTCAGCGACCAGATCCAGATCGCCCTTGGAGACGTTGATGGCCGCTGCCCAAGACGCGCCAGTCCAATAAAGCAGCGGCACGTCCTTCTTGCGGGTCCGGCCCAGGGCCCTTTCGGGCTCGGAGGAAAGCTCCTCCACGAGCCCGGGGTAAACGACCTCCAAGGCACGCACGCAGTAACCCCGGGCTCTCAGAAAGAGACGAGCGGCCCGGCGTCGCTCCGCGCGAGCAGCCGTCAGGTCTGTTTCCTCAAGCCTATCGGCAGGCAGTACCACAAAAGCTTGCGCGTACTGAGTGAAGCCGCTGCACGCCGAAAGGAGCAGCCCCTTGTGCCTGGGCTTTTCCAGCAGGAGCCCTTCCATGGTCTTAAGTCCGAAAGGCAGCGCCTCTCGGACGAACTCGGGATCATCGTCACGGGCGTACACTGTGCTCGAGCGGGCCATTGCATCCGCCATGGCGCCCACGGCCATGGATCGAAGCGAGCAGCCAGTCAAAAGAACCAGCGACAAAAGCACCAATGCGATCTGGGCCGGCAAACGATGCCGGTCTTGCCAAGTGATTGCCCTGGAAGTGGATCGAATCATGGCCTCAACTCCAGCAAGGCGAAGAAGTGAATACAACTCTGCCCAGCGCGTAGGCGTGCCATCCCGCCCTTGACAGCTACTCGAAACCCCAGTGCGCGCCCCGCTCGGACCGGAATGTTCAATTCTGGCTCGCATGGTTCTGCGGATCATACTCCCCGGCTCTGGTTCGTGACCTACCGCTCCGCTGGCCTCGCCGCTTCGCCCCGCGGCGGGGCGAAGGTTCCCAGCTTTTCGAACTTGGTTTTCATCTCAGCTTCCCTTTGCTGGATAGAAACTACGTTTGCGACAACCTTGCCTTGGCTGTCGGCGAAGGAATCGAGACGGACACCCACTTTTTCGAGCAAGGTCAGGTGAAGATTAGCCACCGGCTTCGGTTCCCGTTACGTGATGTGACGCCCTCCCTTGAGCCTGCCCGTCCGTTGGACGCTTCTACTCTCTGGTTTCGCGACTGGCTGGGGGATTTCGGCGAAGTACAGGGACCTAATATCTCATTCACCGCATACAAGAACCGCTGGTTTGGATGCACGGCTAGAAACCCCGGATTATCCGCCTCCCCCGCCAATCCGACCGACGTAAGCTTCCCGGTTCGAGCATTGAAGCGAAAAACGTAGATCCTCTTGCTGTATTGGCCGTTATAACTAGCCGTGCCGACATAGACAAGGTATTCGCCCCGAGGCGGGACATCTTCGCTGCCCAGAGCGCGAAGGGTCAACCGTCCCCCCAAAAAAAAATGCCACCAGCATCTTCGACTGGATCTCCGGTGAGGTCAGCAATGGCGTGGTCACCTTGAAGGGTTCGGTAAGAGAACCTTGGCGGAAAACCGACTACGAAAGGCGTGCCGAAGCCGTGGCCGGAGTTCGGCAGGTCGATAACGAAATTGAGATCTTACCCCGGATTTCCGTTTTAAAACTCCAAAGCTAACCTTATACTGACCTCCGACGCCAATATTCATGCCGGTTCCAGCGTCAATACAGCCACCAGGAGGTAGAAACCCAGTGGGTGAGAGGCAAAATCAGCCCTTTCAGCCGACATTCCTCATATTAACTTCGGATATGAGTTATCTGGCCTACTCGTGAGGAATAACCAAAGCCTATCAATCTTCCCACATTGGAGCAAGCATTCTTTCTCATGTTTCGGCTGAAAGGGCCTCTGATCCCTCGGTTTCCCAGGTGCTTTTCGTCACAAACCTGATCAGTGGAGACACCTCTCCAGCCGCTTGATCAGAAACCGTTGGCGCTAGGCTGTCAACCATCTCAATCGCTCAATCCGAGACAACATCTCGGCCCATACCTCCTTGCTTACCGCGACTTCTGCCATCTGAAACGTCACGATCCGGCTATGCCGAACCACCTTCGCTCCGATCTTGATCAACTTGGTCAATAGGCTGCGAAGGGACCAATGTTTGATTCTTCTGGGAAGGACCAGACGCCGCAGAAAATTGCCCAGGTTATAAGCCAAAACAAACAACCCCAACCTCACCTGATTCGGGATAAAGCGTTGGCAGGATAGCCGCGTCCAGTTCAAGGCATACTTGCCTTCCTTGATCCACTGCTCGGCCGTCCCGCAACCGTTGTAAAAGTGAACCACCCCTTGCGCTCGTGCGCTCATATTGGTCACAATGAAACCCACCCTCGGAAAAAACTCGCCTGGATGCCACTCCACCTTAGCAATCACCCGACGAGGCCGGTCCCAACTGGCGGCTTGATAATTGAAATCGGCAAACCAAACGACGAGTTTTCTGGGTGGACGCCCCACCGGCCGGGTCAGCAGGTGTCGAATCTCGGCCTGAAGCACCTCGTTGGCCGGAAGCCGGATGGCATACAAAAATCTCTTCTCCTCCAAGTAATCCTAAATCTCTGGCTTGGCGAAGGCGGCATCACCCCGAAAGTATTTGCGAACTTTCTTTTTCTCGTACCGAGCAACGATTGGTTCCAGCAGATCCTTCCAACGATCCGCGCTGTGAACGTTGCCGGGCCGAAGCATGGAACCTTCGCAATCTCCGAACTGGTTGAAGCAAAACAGGGGATGGTAGCAGGTGCATCCGAAATGGCCGTTGTACGCAGAGGCTTCTTGCTCGCCATGGACAGGACTTGCTGAACTGTCCATATCCAGAATGATTCGTCGATGAGAGGTTTTCTCCAGCGCTCTTTTCACCCATCGGCCATTGACTTCCGAAAGGGCTTTGAGGTTGTCTTGGACGGACAGCATCTGGGTCTCAAATCGACCCATGGTGTTGGCGCTGGCGGCATTCTTCTTGTCGATCGTCTTTCCGGTGATCCTCCGCATCGTCGGATCAACCGATAAACGATCGGCATCGTTGGCATCTTCATAACCAGCAAGCCGGCTGTATACCGATTGGCGCAGCAACGCCGTGCTGTCGTGCTGGATGTTGCGCCCCGTCCGCGAATCGTGAAACACGGAGGGGACACTATCGAATAAAGCCAACGCCTCGTCCAAATCACGATAGGCGAGAAGCCCGGCATCCGATGTGACCTTAGCCCCATGAAATTCAAGCCTCAAACTGCCATCAAAACCGACCTTCAATCCTTCACCCTTGGGGTCAACCATTTCTTGCTCCTCCTTATGCCCTATATCTAACTTAATTATAATGGTTTAGGAAGATTCAAGTAAGCGATTCTAGTGTCTTATATGGTGAATGGGGATCCAAATGTAATAGCTGTATCTGGGGCTGTGCCATGGCTGTGGAAATGATCATCGACCAATGGAACCCCGACCGACGGCGCTACAGGACGGAAACCTTCTGTTACGGACCTCTGTCCTGTTCCAGCTACAAGCCCGGTCCCACCCGAAAGGTTCCCGGTCGCCACGGCATGACCTATGAAGAGGAAGACTGGGTCGACCAGGACGCCACCGCGCATCGCGGTCCGAATGAATAGCAGCGATCCGGCTGATCAAGGACGCGCTTCCGTTTCTCCAGAAGGCCCTCTTTGAGGGCGTTATTAGTAATTCGCCAGCAGACAGCTTCCGACACCTTGATTTATACTAATTTGGAGCGCGTCGAAATAAACGAGGAGGTCAACACCCCGTGGGTGAAAAACAAAACAAGCTCTTTCAACTGTCTTTCAACGGGTCTCTGAAGGTCGATTCCCAGGGCTCACGCGTCACCTCAGACGTGTCGCCTGATTCTGGTTCGCGAGCTGGACGAGCGACTGGAACATTCAAGGGAGTCCTGGCACGAGCGGGGCATCGCATCTTCTCCTGCCTTCTTGTACTGGCGCTGTTCGCGGTCGCGTCGGTTGGTGGCTTAACCCAGGAGCCTGCAGCCCGGGGGCTAAATTCCTTGCAGGCGCATCTCGGGTTTCTCGGCAAGAAGCCCGGGGCCCTTCCATTAACACTACCTCTGCTGCAGTTGAGTCATACCGAAGGGACTGCTTCCTATGCAGTGACAGCCCCTCGCAGCGCTACCGGGGTCACGCTGATCGTAAACGCCGATCCTTCGTCCAAAGTCACTGTCGAACGGTACAACGCGCCGGACGGCAAGAAGCTGAAACGCAAGGCTTGGTCCAGGAAGCGGCGCTCCAAACGGCTCCATATCCTGTCGTTCGACGGCCTTGGGTTGGGGGAGAACACAATCCAGATTTCGGTGAGAACACGTGGGAATCCAGAGCACACGAAGAGCTACGACGTTACGGTCACGCGGATGGCGACGTTGGGAAGCGATGCATCGTTGACTGCGCTGGAGCTATCCGAGGGTGGGCTGACTCCTGCCTTTGCGAGAGACACGAAATCCTATGAGGTGAGCGTGTTGTACAGGGTTACCGCTCTCGATGTGACAGTCCGGAGGAAGGAAGCCGGGACGGTCGTTCAGTTACGAGGAACCGCGCCTGACGGCTCCGAGCTAGCGGTTAAGGGAATGACGGTTTTCGGCTTGACCGTGGGTCGGAACACGATAGAGGTTCTGGCGACCGCCGAGGACGGCTCGATGACGGAGAACTACAACGTAGCGGTGTTTCGACTGGAGCCGAGCAGCGACGCGACGCTTAACGACCTGACGCTGTTGGAGGGAGCGGCGGGACTTTTCGGTCTCGATCTGCTCATGAAGACGGGAGGTGGAATACTGCGTCCGGCCTTTAGCCGCCAAATCAAATCCTATGAAGCAAGCGTGCCATCGAACGTGACGGCGGTCAGGATGGCGGCGACGGGCCAGACCATATCTGCGTTCAACCAGAGCGGCAGGGCGTCGGACGGTACACCCTTGGCGGTTCGGGCAAGCGATGTAACGATGACGCGCTCGGGTGAAGCTACTCAGCGTAGGATCATTACGTTCGCCGGCCTGCAGGTGGGCAGGAACACGCTAGAGATCCAAGTGACGGCAGAGGATGGGATGACGACAGGAGCCTACAAGGTGACAGTGACACGTGACAGTGAACCATAACGCAGGTTTTGAGGAGCTATTCCAGGCGCGCAGGACAGGTTCGAGGACCTGCCCGCATTGCGGCAACCAAATTGAACCCTACAATTGAAACCGTGCCTTGACGGCTGCACGCAAAGACGCATTTATGAGATGCCTTCCAGCGAGAGGGTGGAGTTAAGACTCGATTCCCGGACTTTCAGATGAGCCGCGGGATTGGTTCTCAGAATCAGCGGCGACCCAAGTTTCTCCTGGCCCTATAATCACCGCGGTACGAAGAGCCCCTGCCCCTGCCCCTATAGCTCCGAGAGCGGGAACCACCACCTCGATTACGGCTTCGGGCCGCCGGAGGGGAGCTTCTACGCGGTGAAGAATACTAACGCGCGAGACGTCGCGCCGTACTCCGACCGGCGGATTGATACCCCCGAGCGCGGTTTGATCCTCGACTGCTGTAGCTCGAAGACCTACTTCTCTGATGCGTCCGCGAGGAAGACCGGGCTCGATTCGCTTGCCGGTTCCGCACTTGGCTTCGGGCCGCCGGAGGGGAGCTTCTACGCGGTGAAGAATACGAACGCGCGAGACGTCGCGCCGTACTCCGACCGGCGGATTGATACCCCCGAGCGCGGTTTGATCCTCGACTGCTGTAGCTCGAAGACCTACTTCTCTGATGCGTCCGCGAGGAAGACCGGGCTCGATTCGCTTGCCGGTTCCGCACTTGGCGAGGGCCGGCGGATTGCGGGGTTCGGCGGAAACTACGAACTCGCGCGCTCGAACTCTCCTTCGTGGAGACGCGATTCGCAGAGGAGCTTCTACCTGCCACAGGAGGAACATCCTGCCGGCCTAGCATGCGGCGGCGAACCGAGAAATCCCTTGACCGGGTCCGGCTTGATGGGCTGGCGTTCGGGCCGGCGCTGCCCGTCCTCCTCGAAGACCGGGATGAACTCGACCTACGACCGGTGGGTCCAATCCCACCCCGGTGGGTGGAGCCCGGCCTTACACTCCTTCGGGATACCCGGGAAGGTACTGGCGTATGTCGCGCGCGCGCCGGACCTACGCTGTGAGTTCTGGTAGATTCAGAACTACGGTCGAAATTCCGGACCCTGGCACCGGAATTCCCTCCCAATGAACCGCCCGAGCCGGGCCGATTCCTGACCCGATTCGAATGGGCAGATCGCCGGGAATTTATCCGCCTTCGATTCCGGGTAGAACGCGAGCCTCGAACAACTCCGGTCCGCACAGCGCTCCGGCGCCGGCTACGCAGAGAGCGCCCGTCGCTGCCCACCGCCGCTTCTGCAGTGGGGCCTCCCGCATCGCGCCCGGATCGATCTCGGAAAGATGAAGATGACCGCACAGCGCGATTCCGAAACCTCCCGTCCGGGGCACCGCCAAGACCCTGTGAACCAAATCGACGCCAATCCAAAGGGCGCTTTCCCGAAAATGATCTTCCCGCGCCGCCTCCCACGAAATTCGTTGTTTTTCTGAAGGCGCCCGGATATTTTCTCCGCAAATCATGCCCCCAAGTTCCAAATCGGCGATAGGGGTTGCGCTTCCGAAAGCGATGGCGGCGGCCTCCCCTGTGGGGACGCAGATGGAGGTTCCGGTAAGGGCGCCGGTAAAACGAATCATAGTGGTGATAACGGGAATAATAGGAATAGCTGAAGGGAAAATGCCGCCTGTGCCATCTCAAGCCGGTCCACCGATAAAGGGGACCATAATGGAAGCCGAAATGGTAAGGATAATGATGGACGTAGTGATCGTAGTGGTGATCGTAATGGTAGTAGTAGTGCCGAGGATAGTCAGGCCCGGAAGCCGCGCGGGGATACCTTCGCATCCGGGGACCTATTTCATTCCGTTTGCGATTCCACTTATCCCAATCGTCCTGAACGATTCCACTCCGAAGCTGGACCAGAGGGTCCCCTTCCAGATTTAAGGACAAAATCTGGTCGCTTTCTACCCGAAGAGTCCCCGTAGGTACCGAAACCAGCGCCTGCCCCCGGAAAACTTTGACGTGGATATACGGTGCCTCCAAGTCAACCCGAAATTCGGCACTCTGATCCAGGCTGATTTGTACCTGCGGGGACTCGACCTCAAAGGTATCCCCTTCCTCGAATCGGATATTGAAAGTTCCGTAACCTCTGCGCAGGAGCAGCCGGGTCACCTTCGCGCCAGTATCCTTTACCCGGGCCAGTTGACTAAAGAAAAGCTCCGAATCTTCACCTATGCGGACCACCGAACCCTTCTCGAATTCCACCTCGGCGAAGCTGCCGGCCTCGGTGGAGATCGTGAAACCTTCCTGAATCGGTGTATGAACCAGTGCCTGAAGCGGACGATTGAGGTCGGAGAGTTGGAGGTTGACTTTACCCTGAACGAAACTCAGTCGGACCGCCCGAACCTGCGTGAGTTCCGGCTCGGCAGCCCGGGCAGATGTAAGGAAAACGAAGCCGAAAAACGCCAGCGCCACCCATCGGTACCGTGATGGAACTTTCATGGAATACCTCACAAACGCAGCTATTATCCCCTTCCAAAGCTTTAGATGCGAGACAGGATCAAAAAGGTTGTAAAGTCCACCTTCTGAATTTCGCTATTTCTTGGAGTTTTCCAGCTTCTCCAGGAGGCTTTGTGCATGGGTTTGAGCCAAGTTGAGGAGGCGTGGATTGGAGGCAATCTCCCGGAGCGCAGGGACCAGAAATTGAGGATCGGCCATCGCCTTGTTTTCGAGGTCCAACTGAATGCGGCGAAGATAGCGCCCCAGGGAGAGCTTGTCATACTTTACCGCGTGTTCGAGCACGGCAATGTGACGCTGCGAATTGGCGATCTTTTCAAACAGGTCCACCAATTCCCGCACGGTGGAGTCAGGCGTATAATTAAACACCACTTGGTGAGTTCCTTGGTTTCCTTCATAGACCAGTGTTTTTTCCAATATTGGCGACGCGGCGCTTCGAATTGAGGCGCAGATTCCGGAAATAGTTCAGGCGCTTGGCCAACTCGAAGATCCTGCCCGTAGTTTCATCCCCAAGCTGCAAGGCACGAGGAGCCGGGGCCTTATCCAGCGCGCGCCCTTCGTAGGAGCCTCGCCCGGCGGCATCCACCTGAATTTCCTGGAAGGAAACTGTCCCGGCTCATCGGAGCTGGGTCGCAAAAACCCATGACGGACAACCCGGCACAGAATTTCAACATCTTACGTTCATGGAACCCGGACGACGAGCGCGAGGTCCCGGAAGCCTTCTTGAAAGAGCTCCAGATTGCCGGGAAATTCGACTCCTATTCGCAAATGTACGTAATCGACGGGCGAAACTTGTTACCTTCTCTTGTGTCTGAATAAGGCAGAGGCGGACGAATGATTTCCAGAGGTGTGGTTATGTCAAGGATTTTATGCTGGGTAACAGGAATCTGCCTGAGTTGGAGCCCTATACCCGTTGAGGCGCAACTAACCGATCCACCGAATCCGGCACCCGACACTGCGGTATCGCAACCGGCTCAGAGAAAACTCCTGGTTGCCGAGAACACGACCATTCCGGTGGTTTTGAAAAATTACATCAGCACCCGCACCGCTTACGTGGGACAGAGCATCTACTGCGAGACCACCTTCCCGGTGACCGCAGAAAACCGGATCGTGATTCCCGTGGGGACCTACGTAAAGGGCTCGGTGACCCAGGTGGTTCGTCCCGGCCGCATTCGCGGCAAAGCGAAGCTCGGCCTCCGGTTCGACTCCTTCATCCTTCCCGACGGGCTGACCATATCCCTGCGAAGCGCCCTCTCGGCTGCCGGGACTTCGGGCAAAGAAGGGTTTGATCTGAAGAAGGAAGGACGCGTGAAAGGGGCCGGCAGCGAGAAAGAGGATGCACAGATCATTGCCGTGAGCGGAGTTCAAGGTGCGCTGATAGGTGCCGTTGCCGGACGCAGCGGCGGAGGCGCAGCCATTGGCGGCGCGGTAGGAGCCGGGGTGGGCTTAGCCTCCGTGCTCCTGTCCCGCGGCAAAGACGTGGAGCTTCCTCCCGGAACCAGTCTGGAATTGATGCTCCTGCTCCCTCTGGAGTTGCCGCGCTACGAATAAGAGAGACGGTAGGCATGTTGTCCCACTTTCGCTGACGGGGAACACTGAGTAGATCGGTCAGAGCTGGGTAGCCCCACCGCTGGTAGCGAAAGGCCAGCCTCCTTAATGCCGCTCCAGTCCCATCAGCCCGCAGGCCCGTCTCAGGCTCACCCGATAGCGCTTCCCTAGATGCCGGGCTGCGGACTTTACCAGTTTTTGAGCTGACGTCCTTGAGCCTCTGAATATCCAACGCCTGATCCGCCACCCGCTTCTTCAGCCGGCCGTTCTCCTCCTCCCGTTGCTTCAAACGCTTCCACTCGTTCACCTCAAGCCCTTCGTACTTACTCTTCCAGCGGTAGACCGTCTGCTCCGAGACCCCGTACTTGCGGCCCACCTCCGCCACGGCATCCCTCCTTCGTCCTCCTTCAAGATCCGGATGATCTGATCTTCGCTGTACCGTTTCCGTTTCCTGTCCGCTCCTTCCCAGTTTCTACCTTAATTCAGGAAATCTCGCACTGTAAACGGTCCAGTTCTTGGGGAGGGCAGCAGTTTTAGGAAGGAGCCTGACTTCTGGCAATCCCGCATGGATCGAGATAGGGGAGGGGTTCTGCCAAAGCGCTCACTGGTCCCGTGACAACAGAGCACCTGCTTCGCACGTGTATCAAAACTATATCAAAACCCCTGTTCGTTGAAGGTGTCGCTGGCGAATTACTAATAACGGCCTCAAAGAGGGCCTTCTGGAGAAACGGAAGCGCGTCCTTGATCAGCCGGATCGCTGCTATTCATTCGGACCGCGATGCGCGGTGGCGTCCTGGTCGACCCAGTCTTCCTCTTCATAGGTCATGCCGTGGCGACCGGGAACCTTTCGGGTGGGACCGGGCTTGTAGCTGGAACAGGACAGAGGTCCGTAACAGAAGGTTTCCGTCCTGTAGCGCCGTCGGTCGGGGTTCCATTGGTCGATGATCATTTCCACAGCCATGGCACAGCCCCAGATACAGCTATTACATTTGGAATCGTAGGTCGTTACCGCCAGGCGCCGATGCCCGCGTTCGCGATAGGCGGGCAACGGGGGAAGCACTCCATGCCATGGTGCCGCTAAGGCCTGCTCTTCTCCACGCCGGATCAGTTTCAGTTTGCTGACTCTATAGATGTCGGCGGTTTCGAGTCGCGGACCCGCAACCCGATGCCCCAGCCCCTCGACGCGGTCACCCATTCGGAATTGGTGTTTGGCGTGGGTTCCGGAGCCAATACCGACTCGAAATTCAGCAGAAACTCCGCCGACTGTTCCCTCGATCCGCAACAGGTAACCCAGATAAGTGTGGCTCCGTTCATCGAAAGAACGGGTCAGGCGAATTCGAGGTTGGACCGAAGTGACAGCCCCAGACCAGGCAATCTTTTCGTTCATCGACAGTTCGTTCGAGTTTTCAAAGTTTGGTGATCCGGAGTCAGGCGGCAATGGGCGTTTGATATAAACCTCCACAATGTCGTCGCCATCGGTAGAAGCCGAAGCTCAGAGGGACCTTCGGGCCGGACGTCTCCTGCGGCGTACATCCTGCACGTGCTGAATGCGTCCGATGGTGGTTGTAGTAGTCTTGGAAATCGAGCAGCTTGTTCTCCAGGTCCGCCGTGGTCCAGAACAACATGCGATCCAAATACTCGCGTCGAATCGTGCCGATCAGCCGTTCCACAAAGGGATGGGACAGGGGAACATAGGGGACGGTTTTGATTTCGGTCACTTCCAGGATCCGCAGATTGGCTTGCCACTGCCCAAACCGATACAGGGGATCATGGTCGGAGCTGAGGTAGTTGGGCATACAGGGTAGCCATCGAATGGCGCGGTTGAACATGCGGCAAAATGCGACGCCATTGACAGTTCCGGCGTGGACGCCGAACCCAATGATCCGGCGGGTGTATTGATCTGACCTGACCCCCTCAAACCGGTCCAGTTCTAATGTTAGAGTTGGACCTGGAATAGGGAGGTCAGGATGGTCAAGAGGAAGCATTCGATCGAACAGATTATCGGTAAACTTCGAGAGACCGAAGTGGAACTTGCCCAGGGTCGCAGCGTAGCCGAGGTGTGCCGGTCGTTGGGGGTGACCGAGCAGACCTATTACCGCTGGCGAAAGGAGTACGGCGGTCTAAAGATGGATCAGGCCAAGCGGTTGAAGGTCCTCGAGCAGGAGAACACTCGCTTGAGGAGGGCGGTTGCAGACCTGACCTTGGACAAGCAGATTCTGCAGGAGGTCACAAGGGGAAACGGCTAAGCCCGGCGCGTCGCCGGCAGTGGGCGGCGCATGTCTGTAAGGCGTTGGGTGTCTCGGAACGCCGGGCTTGTCGAGTGCTCAGCCAACCCCGGTCCACCCAGCACCATCGATGCATCGCTGCTCCCGACGAGGATGCCCTGACGAGGGCCATCGTCACCCTGGCCGGTCGGTTTGGTCGCTATGGCTATCGTCGGGTCACGGCCTTGCTGCGGCGAGCCGGCTGGAGGGTCAACCATAAGAGAGTGGAGCGCATCTGGAGGCGGGAGGGGTTGAGAGTGCCGCAGAAACAGCCGAAGCGTGGACGCCTTTGGCTCAACGACGGATCGTGCGTTCGTCTGCGCCCCTGCAGTCCGAACCACGTCTGGGCTTACGACTTCGTCCAAGCCCGCACTCACGACGGGAGGGCTTTCCGGTTGTTGACGGTCATCGATGAGTACACTCGGGAATGTCTGGCTATCCAGGTGGCCCGCCAGATTCGATCCGACGATGTCGTGCAGCTACTGGCCGATCTGTTCGTTCTCCGAGGTCCGCCCGAGCACCTTCGCTCGGATAATGGCCCGGAGTTCTGCGCCCAAGCTCTACGAGAGTGGCTGGGGCGAATCGGAGTGAAGACGCTCTACATCCAACCCGGGAGTCCCTGGGAGAACGGCTACAACGAGAGCTTTAATGGGAAGCTCCGAGACGAGTTGCTCGACCGGGAGATCTTCTACACCTTGCAGGAAGCGAAGGTGTTAATCGAGCAGTGGAGGCGACACTACAACAGGGTTCGACCTCACAGTGCTCTTGGTTATCGTCCACCGGCACCGGAGGCCATGGAAATCCCGCCGCTGCTCGGGAGGCAGCTGCCTCCCGACCTAGGGACAGAATTACCGCTGAACTAACATACGAGTTGGTACAATCACTGGGGGCAGGTCAGCTGATATCAAGACCTCCGTAGGATACAGAGGATTGTCATACTTGGAACTGATGGCAGCCACGATGGTGACAGGGCTGTACTTGTTGGCGATATCGTTTTGCAAAATTAACGCCGGACGCGTTTTCCGAATCTCAGCGCCCAGCGTCGGGTCGAAGTTGACCAGATAGATGTCTCCCCGCTTTGGTTGAATCATAGGAGTTAGTCAGGAAGGACGAACCATTCCTCAGCCATCTCTCGGTCACGCGCGGATCGCGCTTTCGCACCAAGCGCGAGCTGCTTTTGAAGGTTCGCTCTCCCCTGTTCTTTGACGAAGCGTGTCACGGCTTCGTCAATCAACCTCGAGCGCTGGCCTCTTGGCACAGCACGATCAAGCATCCTGACGGTCTGTTCCGGTAGGGTAATGTTGAGCCGTCGGTTCATTGGGACCTCTCGTTATTTTTATATCTTTCAGGATACACACTATTCATATGTATGTAAATGCGGCCGAGCCGGGCGGCGTCTGCCCGGGACCGTGCTGGTGCTCCATGTATGCGTCATTAGCATTATTTCCGAATCATCACAGCCTGCTCATTCTCCCACGCCCTTCAGACAGAAACCCAACAGAGAAAACAAGCCGACCAGAGGAGACCGCTGACACGCTTGGATTCTGAGGAACCGAAAATATCGCCTGCTCTTTTCATCCAAGCACCGGCGTAAGCCCGGACCAAACGGACCCAACAAAGAACTCATCGACGCTGTTGTCCAGATGAAGCAGCGCAATCCCACCTGGGGTTGCCCGCGAATCGCTCAGCAGATTGCCTTGGCTTTCGACATCCCCATCGACAAAGACGTTGTTCGAAGGATTCTCGCCAGCCACTATCGGCCGGCTAAGAACTCCGGTGGTCCATCCTGGTTGACCTTCATTGGACACCTGAAAGACAGCCTCTGGAGTCTAGATTTGTTCCGGTGCGAATCGGCCACATTGCGGACCCACTGGGTCTTGGTCGTCATGGATCAATACACTCGCCGGATCATTGGGTTCGGCGTCCACGCCGGAACCGTCAATGGAGTCGCACTTTGCCGGATGTTCAACCGCGCCATTCGATGGCAACCCTGGATGCCAAAGTACCTCAGCTCCGACCATGATCCACTTTATCGGTTTGGGCAGTGGCAAGCCAATCTGCGGATCCTGGAGGTGACCAAAATCAAGATCGTTCCCTATGTTCCCCTGTCCCATCCCTTTGTGGAACGGCTGATCGGCACGATTCGACGCGAGTATTTGGATCGCATGTTGTTCTGGACCACGGCGGACCTGGAGAACAAGCTGCTCGATTTCCAAGACTACTACAACCACCATCGGACGCATTCAGCACGTGCAGGATGTACGCCGCAGGAGACGTCCGGCCCGAAGGTCCCTCTGAGCTTCGGCTTCTACCGATGGCGACGACATTGTGGAGGTTTATATCAAACGCCCATTGCCGCCTGACTCCGGATCACCAAACTTTGAAAACTCGAACGAACTGTCGATGAACGAAAAGATTGCCTGGTCTGGGGCTGTCACTTCGGTCCAACCTCGAATTCGCCTGACCCGTTCTTTCGATGAACGGAGCCACACTTATCTGGGTTACCTGTTGCGGATCGAGGGAACAGTCGGCGGAGTTTCTGCTGAATTTCGAGTCGGTATTGGCTCCGGAACCCACGCCAAACACCAATTCCGAATGGGTGACCGCGTCGAGGGGCTGGGGCATCGGGTTGCGGATCCGCGACTCGAAACCGCCGACATCTATAGAGTCAGCAAACTGAAACTGATCCGGCGTGGAGAAGAGCAGGCCTTAGCGGCACCATGGCATGGAGTGCCTCCTCCGTTGCCCGCCTATCGCGAGCGCGGGCATCGGCGCCTGGCGGTAACGACCTACGATTCCAAATGTAATAGCTGTATCTGGGGCTGTGCCATGGCTGTGGAAATGATCATCGACCAATGGAACCCCGACCAACGGCGCTACAGGACGGAAACCTTCTGTTACGGACCTCTGTCCTGTTCCAGCTACAAGCCCGGTCCCACCCGAAAGGTTCCCGGTCGCCACGGCATGACCTATGAAGAGGAAGACTGGGTCGACCAGGACGCCACCGCGCATCGCGGTCCGAATGAATAGCAGCGATCCGGCTGATCAAGGACGCGCTTCCGTTTCTCCAGAAGGCCCTCTTTGAGGGCGTTATTAGTAATTCGCCAGCGACAGGTTGGCGGGTGTCAAGTATCTTTTATAATTCCCTAAAATTACCCTCTCTCCTGGGTCGCTAGCCGTCTGGCAGCGGCAGTGCCGAGATCGTTCGCAGCATGCTGCTGAACAGCCTCCGGCTCAAGTGCCCTTCGGCCAGCAAAAGCCAGTAATATCGCGCATGTTTCACCAGCCGTCCGCCCGTTTTCACCAGCCGCTGCTGCAAACTCGTCAGCGACCAGTTGTTGATCCTCTTCGGTAGCACCAGCCGCCGCCACAGGTTTCCCAAGTTGTAGGCGATCAGGCTCAGCCATAGGCGCACCTCGTTCGACAGAAACCGATGGCGTTGTTGCAGAAATCTGACTCCATCCCCAACGCTCTCCCCCCTGATAGGCTAGGGGATGGGCAAAAGCGACTACACCTTCCGATATAAGGTTCGCAACTGGCCGGAGTACAACCGGGCTCTGGTGAAACGTGGGCAGCTGACACTGTGGTTCGACACGGAGGCAGTCGCTGCCTGGCGTCATCCAGGACCCTTCGAAGGGCGAGGCCGGCCCAAGGTCTACGCAGATGCGGCGATCCAATGTGCGCTGGTCCTGAATTCGGTGTTTCACCTCAACCTACGGACCACTCAAGGGTTCCTTCAATCCATCGTGGCGCTCATGGCTCTCGACCTCCCAGTGCCCAACTACAGCACGGTGAGCCGAAGGCAAAGCGCCGTCGACGTCCGACTGAGTGTACGGCCCACGGATCGACCACGACATGTCGTCATCGATTCGACGGGCCTGAAGATCTACGGAGCCGGTGAGTGGCACATCAGAAAACACCGAACCCTCCGCCGTAGGACATGGAGAAAGCTCCACCTAGGCGTCGATGAGACGACGAAAGAGATCGTTGCGATGGACCTGACTGCGAGCAACGTCCACGACGCCCGAAGGCTCTCTTCGTTGCTGTCTAAGACTCCTGGTTCGATCGGGCAAGTCTCCGCAGACCGGGCCTACGACACGGGTTCCTGCTACGAGGCCGTGCTCCAGCACGACGCTATCGTGACGATCTTGCCGCGACGCAATGCACGATGCAGCCGAGACTCTCATCCGCCTCCGTGGCGTGCGATGCGTGATACCCATCTCCGGCGTATTAGGACGCAGGGCCGTTATGAGTGGCGGAAGTCGAGTGGCTGCACTCGCCAGAGCGTGGCGGAGAATGCGGTCTCACGGTACAAGGCGATACTCGGGGTAAGCCTCTCGGCCCGCACGGTCAAGAGCCAAAAAGTCGAAGCCGCGATCAAGTGCGCTGTGCTGAACCAGATGGCGGAGCTTGGAATGCCACGATCGGAGCGCGTGTACTGAGGCGGATGAGCTTCTCGGCCCGGTTCGCCGCGAGCGCGAATTACGCAACAACGCCCTCTTCCACCGCCATCTCCAGCCACGCCTTGACCCAGCCCAACAGCCGCCCGTCGCTCACGCGCCGGGCGATGGACTTCATCAGGTCCGCGTGCGGAATCTGGCCGAAGTAGTCCGACAGGTCGGCGTCCACCACCTCCCGGTGGCCCGTCGTCAGCAGCCGATGCACGCGCCTGACTGCGTCATGCGCGTCTCGGCCCGGCCGGTACGCATACTGCTCCGGTTGCAGGTCGGCTTCGAAGATCGGCGACAGCACCAGCATCGCCGCCGTCTGCACCACCCGATCCCGGAGACACGGAATGCCCAACGGCCGGAACTTCCCTTGTTGCTTCTTCGGGATGAGAACCTGCCGAACCGCATGCGGCCGATAGCTCCCTTCCTTCAGGTCCCGCGCCAGTGCTCCCAGCCACCGGTCCACCCCGAACGCATCGATGTCCGCGACCGTCTCGCCGTCCACCCCGGCCGCGCCGCCGTTGCGTCGCACGGCCCTGCCAGGCGACTGCGAGCACGTCGTCGCGCCACACCTTGTCGCTCAGAGAGTAGAACCGAAAGCCCGGAGCTTCTTTCGCTTTCGCATGTAGCGCCGTCTGGAGTCGCTGAACTCTCTCCGAGGCTGTTAGCAGCCCGTGGTGGAAGTCGGGTCCCTCTGATTGGGCGCTCTACGAGCGCCCAATCAGGGACGGTCACAGACCGCCCCTACAGCACGAGCGGCTCGTTTGTGTGTCTTGCCGCGCTTTCCGGTGTATCCTCGATGATGCGTTGACGCCACATGACGCCATGGCCGCCCAGGCGCGCTGAGGAGGTTGCGATGACAGAACCTGTGAGGGCAGCGGTTCCTTCATTCATTTATGGAACCGCATGGAAGAAGGACGGCACGGCCGCGCTGGTCAGGACGGCCGCGAGCGCCGGCTTCCGGGCCATCGATACCGCGAACCAGCCCCGGCATTATCAGGAGCCGCTCGTGGGTGAGGCGCTGGAGGCGTTGGCGGCTGACGGGATTCCCCGGGACTCCCTGTTCGTGCAGACCAAGTTCACCCCGGTCGATGGCCACGATCACCGGGTACCCTATGATCCGCAGGTCGATCTCAAGACCCAGGTGCGCCAGTCCTTCGAGTCGTCTCTGAAGAATCTGAGAACCGGCCACGTGGATTCCTATCTTCTGCATGGCCCCTATTCCTTTCCCGGTCTGGGACAAGCGGACTGGGAAGTGTGGAGCGCCATCGAGGAGATTCACACCTCGGGCCGGGCGGGCATGATCGGCATCAGCAATGTCAATGCCGGGCAGCTTGAGGCCATGGTGGAGACAGCCCGCGTCAAGCCCATGGTCGTGCAAAACCGGTGCTTCGCCAACCGGGGTTGGGATCGGGAGGTCCGGGCGATCTGCCGCTTGCACGGAATCATGTACCAGGGGTTCTCCCTCCTGACGGCGAATCCGTACGTTTTGCGCCATCCAGCGGTCGTGTCCATCGCCCGAAGGCTTGGCGTCGGTCCCGAGCAGGTCATCTTCCGCTTCGCGATGTCGGTGGGGATGGTGCCGCTGACGGGAACCACCCGGGAGCCGCACATGCGAGAGGACCTTCAGGTTTACGGGGTCGAGCTGACCCGCGACGAGGTGGACCGCATCGAGTCGATCGCGGGTTGACAGCCTGTCGTGAAGTTGCCTGAAGCTGTAGGGCGCTCGATGAGCGCCCCTGGGCCGTCGCAGACCCCCAAGGATGGTCTGACTTCCACCGCAGGCTGCTGACCGCTCGTGGCCGGCCGGACCGTCGGCGGCCCGGCTCCCCGGGCTCGATCGAGCCCAGCGGGCCGTGGCAGAATGAATGGATCAGGAACTTCAGCGCTCGGAAGCCCCGTGGGCGCCCAGAGGGTTACGGCGGCATCGCGCCATCTGCGGTGTTGCCGCTCCTCACGGATGGAAGAGCATCGCCCTCGTCGCGGCGCCTAACATCCGGCGCGATGGCGCTCGTAACGCGACCCCGCAGACTTCCACCACGGGCTGTTAGGCTCTCGCCAGTCCTCATGTCCCTTCCTCCGTCATGCGTTGCTCTCGAACTGAGGTCCCTTCCCTGCACCGGCATTACCCGGCTTCCTTGGTATTGCGGAGACAGGCCTACTGCGGGGATGGCTGCCGGAAGAGAGCGCAACTGCAACAACATCGCAACGCCAACCGGAAACACCAGGACAGCCCGGAAGGACGGCCCGATCACCGGGACCGGCAGCGGGCCTACCGGGAACGGCTCCGCCCCTCTGGCCTAGTTTTTCTCCGCCCTTGACACAGAGCATCGCGCTCGGCTGGATCGACGCTCAAATCGTACTTCAACTTGACCTTAATTACCTGCTCGGCAAACCACGCACCATGCCTTGCCGGTCCCACCCGAAAGGTTCCCGGTCGCCACGGCATGACCTATGAAGAGGAAGACTGGGTCGACCAGGACGCCACCGCGCATCGCGGTCCGAATGAATAGCAGCGATCCGGCTGATCAAGGACGCGCTTCCGTTTCTCCAGAAGGCCCTCTTTGAGGGCGTTATTAGTAATTCGCCAGCGACACGCTGTCATCACGCACAATCTCTCAAATTCGGAGGTCGAATAGATAGAGTAGAACAACATCACCTGGGGGAAAGTCGGAGGAAACCGGGACAGCCTTAGTTTCACGGCTTGTAGGGCCGATCTAGGCGGACACTGACTTTTCCAGCAGAATATTGGATCCCCGTCCGCCAGATCCACGGTTGCGAGAATTCCTGGTTCGTGCCCACTCGGATATGCAGGCTGGTGCGAGGCTAGTGCTCGATTGTTTTCTCGGCACCGAGGCCCGTGTTTGCGCGGACGCTGAGCTCGATGTATTTCTCCTCAGCCGACGGCTCTTTCGAGAGAACCGATCCCATATACGCCGCCAAGAAGCCCAGCGGAATGCTCACGATGCCGGGATTCTTCAGCGGGTACAACGTCGGCGCCTGAATCATCCGGCGCGCGGCTTCGGCGACCTCCGGCCCGTCGACCCCCATGAAGCTCGGGCTCACCAGGATCAGCCCGATCGAGGAGAACAACCCGGCCGCCAAACCCCATACCGCCCCGCGGGTTGTGAACTTGCTCCAATAAACCGAGAACAGGATTACCGGCAAGTTCGCCGACGCCGCCACCGCGAACGCCAGTCCCACCAGAAACGCCACGTTCGCCCCCGGGCCCAACCCGATGGCAATTGCGATGGACACCGCGCCGACGACGAGCGCCGTCCAGCGCGCCACACGCACCTCTTCGCCCGGCGAGCGCTCTTTGCCGTGATGGATCACGTTCGTGTAGAAGTCGTGGGCGAACGAAGTCGAGGCGCTGATGGTCAACCCGGCCACTACGGCCAGAATCGTCGCGAACGCCACGGCCGAGATGAAAGCGAAGAAGACGTCGCCGGCCAGCGCCTGCGCCAGCAACGGGGCACTCATGTTGATGCCGCCGTTTTCCGAGATCGCATTGCGTCCGACGATCGTCGCCGCGCCGAAGCCCAGGAACGTCGTCATGATGTAGAAGGCGCCGATCAGCAGCATCGCCCAGAAAACGCTCACTCGGGCGGTCTTGGCGTCCGGTACGGTGTAAAAGCGAATGAGGATATGAGGCAGCCCGGCAGTGCCGAAGATCAGCGCCATTCCCAGCGAAATCAGATCGAGCGCACCGTAGGGCGGCTTGTAGTAGAGCCCAGGTGTCAGGAAGTTCTCTGTGACGGGTTGCCCGCCGGCCTGGTAGGTGACGCGGCTGGTGGCCTCGAAGAACGCGCCGAGGTCGAAGCCGAAGTGGCCGAGCACGAGAACACTCAGCAGGAAAGTACCGCTCATCAGCAGGACAGCTTTGACAATTTGCACCCAGGTCGTCGCCAGCATCCCGCCGAAGACGACGTAGACGATCATGAGGATGCCGACGCCGGTCACAGCGCCCGTAAAGCTGATCCCGGAATCGGCTAGCAGAAGGCTCACCAGCGCACCCGCGCCCACCATCTGGGCGATCATGTAGAACGTGCAAACGGTCAGCGTGCTCAGCGATGCCCAGGCCCTTACCGGGCGCGCTCGGAGCCGGTAGGCAAGTACGTCGGCCATGGTGTATTTCCCGGCGTTCCGTAGCGGCTCGGCGACGACGAACAGCACGGTCAGGTAGGCGACCAAAAAGCCGACCGAATACATGAAGCCGTCGTAGCCGTAGAAGGCGATCAGCCCGGCAATCCCCAAAAACGATGCCGCGCTCATGTAGTCGCCAGAGATGGCGAGCCCGTTCTGCCAGCCTGTGATGCGCCTGCCGGCGGCGAAGTAGGCGCTCTCGCCCGAGGATCTGCCCGCGGCCCAATAGGTGATTCCGAGGGTGGCGGCGATGAACGTCAGAAACATCAGCAGCGATAGTGACATTTCATTCATCCCCTTCGCCGGCCTCGGTGGCGATGGCCTTGTCAGCCAGGATCTTCTCAGACATTCGGTCAAACCGCCTGGCGATGCGCATGTAGAGATACGCCAGCGCCCAGGCCATCAAGAACTGCGAAAACGCAAACAGGTAGGCCCAGTTGACGACGCCCCACACCTGGCGCTCCATCAGCTCCGGCCAGTAGCCGACCAGCACCGGCAGCGCGAAGTAGAAAATGACGAAGAACGCCATCGCGGATACGATGAAACGCGTTTTCTGGGCGATCATCCGCCTATAGTCAGGCGAGTTGTGGATACGGTCCCATTGGTTCATGGCGAAGCGCTAAGGATAACTTTCTTCCATTTCGACCGCGAAGAAACTGGAGAGAAGGCCCTCCGCGGGAAGATAGAAGCGCTGCTACAGAAGACTAATCTGCAGCAGCTACAGCAGGGATATAGGATACTGAAGGCGCTTCTCGAGCCCTAAACCAGTTCACTTATCTTGATCGCGGATGATATACCATCCAGTCGGTACCTGTTGCCGCTTCTGTTGGCAGCCCTAGACCGCATAGGACCTGGGTCCTCCGTCTTTGGTCCCGATAACTGCCTTTCACCATCCAGGCAGAAGATAGGTAAGCGCTAGTCACTGGGTGGCGTCGGCGGGCCGGGTCTTCAACGTCGTGTCGTTTGTGGGGACTGACCTGCCCCCGTTATTTGGTCCAATCATAATGTGAGTTTCCGGGGTTGTGTTTCTCCTGCAACCTTGAGTTCTGCCGGCGCGGTGACCTGCCCCCAGTGATTGTACCAACTCGTATGTTAGTTCAGCGGTAATTCTGTCCCTAGGTCGGGAGGCAGCTGCCTCCCGAGCAGCGGCGGGATTTCCATGGCCTCCGGTGCCGGTGGACGATAACCAAGAGCACTGTGAGGTCGAACCCTGTTGTAGTGTCGCCTCCACTGCTCGATTAACACCTTCGCTTCCTGCAAGGTGTAGAAGATCTCCCGGTCGAGCAACTCGTCTCGGAGCTTCCCATTAAAGCTCTCGTTGTAGCCGTTCTCCCAGGGACTCCCGGGTTGGATGTAGAGCGTCTTCACTCCGATTCGCCCCAGCCACTCTCGTAGAGCTTGGGCGCAGAACTCCGGGCCATTATCCGAGCGAAGGTGCTCGGGCGGACCTCGGAGAACGAACAGATCGGCCAGTAGCTGCACGACATCGTCGGATCGAATCTGGCGGGCCACCTGGATAGCCAGACATTCCCGAGTGTACTCATCGATGACCGTCAACAACCGGAAAGCCCTCCCGTCGTGAGTGCGGGCTTGGACGAAGTCGTAAGCCCAGACGTGGTTCGGACTGCAGGGGCGCAGACGAACGCACGATCCGTCGTTGAGCTAAAGGCGTCCACGCTTCGGCTGTTTCTGCGGCACTCTCAACCCCTCCCGCCTCCAGATGCGCTCCACTCTCTTATGGTTGACCCTCCAGCCGGCTCGCCGCAGCAAGGCCGTGACCCGACGATAGCCATAGCGACCAAACCGACCGGCCAGGGTGACGATGGCCCTCGTCAGGGCATCCTCGTCGGGAGCAGCGATGCATCGATGGCGCTGGGTGGACCGGGGTTGGCTGAGCACTCGACAAGCCCGGCGTTCCGAGACACCCAACGCCTTACAGATATGCGCCGCCCACTGCCGGCGACGCGCCGGGCTTAGCCGTTTCCCCTTGTGACCTCCTGCAGAATCTGCTTGTCCAAGGTCAGGTCTGCAACCGCCCTCCTCAAGCGAGTGTTCTCCTGCTCGAGGACCTTCAACCGCTTGGCCTGATCCATCTTTAGACCGCCGTACTCCTTTCGCCAGCGGTAATAGGTCTGCTCGGTCACCCCCAACGACCGGCACACCTCGGCTACGCTGCGACCCTGGGCAAGTTCCACTTCGGTCTCTCGAAGTTTACCGCCATTATCCCCTTGACATACTTATATGCTTCCTGTAGAATGTATTATAGGAGGTTGGGAATGACAAGTTTTTACGAGTTTCAAAAGCAGTTTCCGAATGATGAAGCCTGCCTTCATCAAATCATGGTTTCGCGCTACGGCGGCACCCGCCTGGAATGCCCCAAGTGCAAGCGTAACAGTAAGTTTCACCGCATGAAAAAACAAAGAAACTACGTCTGCCAGTATTGCGGACACCACATTTACCCTTGCGTGGGAACACCTATGGAGCGGTCGCGCATTGCCCTTCACAAGTGGTTCTTTGCGATCTTCCTGTTTTCCACTTCCCGCCACGGGGTTGCGGCCAGAGAACTCCAACGCCAGCTCAAGGTTACTTACAAAACGGCGTGGCGCATGGCGCATGAAATCCGCAAATACATGGCAGAGGTTGACGGCGAGCACCCGCTCGACGGACTGGTAGAAGCGGACGAAACCTATGTGGGCGGTCGCGTTCGAGGCAAGGGCCACGGATACCGGAAGAATAAGACCGTTGTTTTGGGCATGGCAAAGCGTGGGGGCGACATTATGACCAAGGTAGTTCCGAACGTGAAGCGTCGCACCCTGGAACCTCTGATCCGTGATAACGTGGCGGCTGGTTCGACTGTCCACACAGACGACCTCCGCTCCTATCTTCGCCTTCCGGCTGCTGGATACAAACACGCCGTTGTTAATCACAGCGCGGGTGAGTATGTGAGAGGCAACTGCCATGTCAACTCCGTGGAGGGTTTTTGGTCGCGCCTAAAGAACTCGATTCGCGGGACTCACATTCACGTTTCTCGGAAGCACCTCTGGAAGTACGTGAAGGAGTTTGAGTATCGCTACAATCGGCGGAGACAGCCTTTTTCGATTTTCGCCGATCTGGTGGCGAGCCTCTAACGGTCATGGCTTCTAACAGCGCATCGAAGCGGTCCATGTTATTCCCTCATGTCAGTCAAAGAAATCAATTCCTTCTTCATTGATTCTAGTTTTCTGGCAGACTTTAAGTCTTTGATCTTTGCCATCGCTCCCAATATCGGAATCACTTCCCAAACCAATTTTGGGTCATCTGGGACAGCTATCCCAAGCTTGTTCAGCCTTGCCAGGAGCAAGATACAATCCTTTGTGCTCTTTAATGCCTCGCGGGTTTCTCCCGTATCTTTGCGCTTGTCCAACAATTTTAGAATTTTGTCTATTTCTGGTTCCAATGCCTGGAACTTGGTAGAGGGAAGAAACGAGTTAATGAAAGACCAGTTTACGGCAATTGTCATGGTAACCAAGACCGCCGATAGCGTAATATATTCTGCGTCGCCCATAGTAAATATTCCAGCTATAACATCGCTCTTCCAATATTTGATGGTTGACCACAGCCAGACAAACATCGGAGAAAGATCACGGAGAACCCTAAGAGCTTTTCGCCAATGCCGCATCCAGACATGCTACACACCCTACCTAAGTATGTCAAGGGGATAAACACGAAGTTTACCGATAATCTGTTCGATCGAATGCTTCCTCTTGACCATCCTGACCTCCCTATTCCAGGTCCAACTCTAACATTAGAACTGGACCGGTTTGAGGGGGTCAGGTCAGGGGGGAAGGGGCAGTGCCTCAAGCCGCCATAGACCCTGAAAACTCAGACTAAATCCGCGCCTATCCGAGAAAAACAGATTTCGCGCTTTCAGCTCCTACCCTACCTGGTGTGAAGCACTTTCAGCGAGAAACCCACCGCACAAAGGTTTGTTGCGTGTTCCAGGGGCATTTGAGGCAAAGGTCCGACCCTGTTTTCGGGGCCTGCCCGTAGTTAATTTCACCCCACAGTCCGCACACCGAAAACTACGCACATGCTTTCCGGCACGCTTCGCCCGTGTTCGCTAAATATTTCCCTGACTGCGGCATTCCTCCGAGCAATACCTTTTTCGCCCCTTGGGGACGGGGTTTCCGCAAAAACAGGATTAGTTGGGAACTGATTTTTTCACTTTCTACGTGGACTTTCCATTCTCGAAATAGATGTTTCGAGCCAGTTCCGCCATCTAGGCAGCCATTTCACCCTTAGCTTCCACTGTCGGAACGCGCCCACCTTTCCTACCCATGAAGGACGGAGGAAGTAATTCTTTACTCTCAGGCTTGAACCGTATGATTCGGTCCAGAAGGCCCCGCTCAACAGCGTCTAGGTCAATGGTTTCTAATGTGCTCATTCCCCTGCCTTCTCGGCTCGCTCCATCCTTTCGGCAAGCGAAATGCTGCCGGTGGAATGGTGAACCTCAGTGAACAGTTTCAGGTGCTTCCCTAATAGCTCAAGAGCCCGGGTCTTGTCTGCCAGCTTGAACTTGACTCCCTTGACCTGGCGCCCGCCTCCATTGTCTTTTCCGCTTGTGCCATGTACATAGTCATAGACCCTGATCTCCTGAATCGCTGCGGCTTGTTCCCGAGTGAGTCTGGATAGATCCACATACACCTCCCCATTGCCCATACGGAGATAATCCAGCATGTTGGAGTAGCCCATCGAGCAAAGCTCCTCAAGAACACGATCCGCAGTAACCTGCAGTCGAGCCGCCCGTTTGTCCATTGCTTTCTGAATTGCTGAGAAAACGTGGGGTTTTTGCCTACTATTACCTACCCAATCATAGGATTTACATCGAGCAACCGTCTTACTATAACCTGCTGATATAGCTGCCCTTTTGTGGTCAAGGTCAATCAGATATTCACCAACAAACCGTCTTTCCCGAGCATCAAGCCGTTTCATAGAGATTCTTTAAGGGTTAGGGTTGGAGTTTTGATAAGATGCCTCGGTTTGCCACCGTGACCTGGGAGAGAAAGTCCCCATAATCAGCCTGTTCGCCGCCCGCCGGGATTCCCTTCTGGCACCGGAACCTTTTGATTCTTTCCCCATCGCCGCGCTGCTTTTTCTGCTGTTTATTCTGCTGTTCTGAGCGGCACATACTCTGTCTCCTCCAGCCATTAGTTCTAGCCCAGCCACAAACCGCCGTTGGGAAGCCAAAGGGCCTCCGAAGGCACTCCGCACCAATTGTAGAACTTCATCCCCAGCAGTCCTCCTCCACTCAACAAAGGATTTAGTCGGGCCCAGCATAAACTTCGCCTGCTCCCGTTGGGATTCCTCGAAACTGCGGAAACGGTTCACGCTGCACTCCTTGTGCGCCGCCTATGCCGCTACACGAATCAATTCCAAACGGAAAGGAAGGGTGAGTGCATTCGGTACGTTGCAGGCCCCCGCAACCAAAGAATCAAGGGGTTAGGGCTCCATGCTCTAGCCCCTTACTTCTCTCATCTAACAGCCATCTAACAATTCACCGGAGACCACCAAGGGCAGCAGCAGTCTGACACACAGCAAAAGCAAGGTTCTCAAGCCGGCGGTGAGTTGGACGCGTCTTTCCTGCCATCGGTTCCGCGGGAATGAAGTGCGCCTGTGGCGGGGCGTGATCGCCTATAACCTCTGGAATCTCTGGCGAGGATTGGCGTTGCCGAAGAGGATCGGGAACTGGTCACTGACTAGTTTGCAGCAGTGCTTCGTGAAGACAGGCGGGCGGCTGGTGAAACATGCCCGGTAATATTGGCTACTGTTGACAGAGAGCCATCTGACGCGGCGGCTGTTCGGAGCGATGGTGGGGCGGATAGATGCGCTGCCGAATATTGACTCAACTGTCTTCCACATGCAGAGCCATTCCATCGCCACCTGGGTCGGCGACCCCGCTCAATCGACCCGTATCTGCATCGATGTCGATGGCGTGGACCAGCGCAAGCCCGCCCTGGCTTTGCGGGAGGCGCACGATGTTATACTTCATGCGGACTTGGGCGCAAACGCTCTCCGGAATGCGGGCGTGGCAAGTGATGGTCTCTCCCTGACAGTCGAAACGGGGCGCCAAGACAGCCTCCGTGATGGGCATGCCGAAGTCGAGCCGATTGAGAATGACCGTGAGCAAGGCTGTGATGATCCGGGTTGCGCCTGGAGCACCCAAAATCAGCTTCGGCTTTCCCCCCCTGAAGATTACCGTTGGTGACATGCCCGTGGTACGCGCTTTGCGCGCAAGAATGCTGTTCGGATGACCGGAAAACGGGTGAAAATTGATCATTGAATTGTTGTACATAAAGCCAAGTCCGGGGGTAATCACCCCCGAGGACGATCCCAGCGAGTGGGTGAGCGAAACGCAGTTGCCCCAGCGGTCGACCACGCTCACTTGCGTGGTGTCGGCTGAACCGATTGAGACCTGCCCTGTGTCGATGTTTCGCCCGGCATCGATTGCCTCGCGCCATTGCTGCGCCCGTTCTTTGGAAATCATCCACTCAAGGGGCACGTCAACGAACCGCGGGTCGCCCAAATAACGGTTGCGGTCGGCAAACGCCGCTTTCATCGCCATCGAGACAAGGGAAATGTAGGCGGGGGAGTTGTGCCCCAGCCGGGTGAGATCGTAGCCCTCGAGGATATTCAACGTCGCCGCCAACGTGGGGCCGCCGTGAGGCGCCGATGCCGTCTGGATCATGTAGTCGCGGTACTGGACGATGACGGGGGCCTCTTCACGAATCTTGTATTCAAAGAAGTCTTCCGCGGTCACCCAGCTACCGTGTGCCACAAGGTCCGTGGTTATGTCTGCTGCCAGCTTACCCTCATAGAAATCGTTGGGGCCGTCCTCAGCCAGGTGTTGGAGGGTCTGTCCGTAGTCGGGATTGCGAATCCGTTCGCCGGCGTCGTAGGCAGTGCCATTGGGCTTGAGGTAAATTCTCCGCACCTCTGGAGTGACGTGGAGTTTTTCGAAAAGAGACGAGCCTTCGAAGTAAAGTGGCTTGTCTTTCCAGCGGCCCGCAAGGTGGGCCCCCACCAGCCAGCCCTCCTCCGAAAGGCGGATGGCTGGCATAACCAAATCGGCCCAGCGCCAACTGCACCAGCGAGCATGGATGGCCTCTAGTCCTCGGACGGTGCCGGGGATGCAAATGGATAGATAGCCGTCCTCGTTGATCCTGTCTTTCAGGAAAAAGCCCCACCCACCGGGGTTCGGCTCGATCACTTCGTCTTCCCACATCTCCGGCCGCACTTTCGATCCGGCGAGCGCGGGAGCGTCGAGGACTGCCTGCGACTGCCCCTTCTTCGAGGGCCAGCAGTTTAGTAACAAGTATCCACCCACGCCGCATGAATGCGGATCGACCACGAACTGCACGAAGGCGCAAGCCAACGCGGCATCGAAGGCATTCCCCCCCTTGGCCAGCACCTTCGCGCCTTCCTCAACTGCATCAGGCTGCGGGGCAACAATCATTCCTGACATCTAAAAGCTCCTTCATGCGTGGATGGCCTACTCGCCGGCAGCCATCTTAGGCCGCACCCATAGCCGGGTCAACACGCGCGCGGGATAGGAGACAGGTGCTTCCAAAAGTGCACCCCCCTCCTTGCCTTGAGCCGGTGTCCAGGTCAATGGCCTGGGGTGAGCCCTAAATACCCCCTGTTTCTACTCCACCCCCAGCGGGCGGTAGCTGAAACAAAACCAGATGGTTGGGGGGCATTCTTAGGCTTCAGTTTCCGGTTAGCGCGTTATACGGCCAAATGGAAGGAATCACTGGTGCTGCGCTGGTCACTGAAGTTCTAGCGCGCCAGGGGATACCAGGCTGGACCAAGCAGCCCGTGCAGAACTGCTCCGGCGGCTTGCCGCACAGTTCAAGGCCTTGGCCGGTTGCCGTGATGAATGCCTCCGGCAGGCATACACCCAGGCGTGGTTTGCGTAGGGTTTGCCGGTAGCCGTAATACCGCCAATGAGGGTGTCTTCGCGGTTGCTCTTCCACAACTGCGCAAACTCTTCCAAGCTATCGCGCTGCTGTACAGCACCGGGCGCAGCTACACTACGCATTCGCTCAGCCAGTGTTCGCATGACGTTTACTGTGTGATATGCAATCAGGGGGTCAATCAGGTTAAGGGCTACCCAGCGGGCCATTAGTCCTAACACAAGCAATGGCCACAACAGAGCAAGCAGCCTACGGCAAACAGGTGGATCGCATCGTCTAATGCCGTCTGGTGATAGCACACCGCTACGGCAACTACCAGTGCCACCATAACGGCACCGCGTCGCGTCTCATTCTTCCGCGATGCTGTAGAGATGTCGCTCGCCGCGCAGCAGCAGCTCGCGGCCGACGGCGGCCGGGGAGGCAGTGAAGCTGTCGTCGAGCTGGTTTAGAGCGAGCGCTTTGGGGTTGTCCTCATGAGTAAGAACTATGGTGGCGCCGTTGCGGTCCGTGACGTACACTCGGCCGGCTGCTGCGACGGGCGAGGCGAACACCGCGCGCAGGCCAGTGAGTCGGATTGGGCCGGGCTGATCTTCTCCCGTCCGGGCATCGACACGCGTGAGGACACTCTGAAAATGGGCGATGAAGTACAACGTCTCTCCGTAAAGCAACGGCGAGGGCACATACGGTGCCCCTCGCGTGCAGACCCACGCCACCTGCCCGGTCTCGGTGATGTCACCCTTGGCGCCGTCGAGGCGAATGGCAAGCATGCCCGGCCTGTCGTAGGTGCTGCCGGCATAGACCATGCCGCCTCCCGCGACGGGCGAGGCAACCACGTTCTCCACCGAGAGCCCCTTGCCCTCCCAGATCATCGCACCAGTGGCTAGGTCGTATCCGCGCACGCGCTGCGAACCGCTGATGATGACCTGCGGCCGGCCGCCGTGCTGGACCACGATGGGCGTGGTCCACGAACTGCTCGCCTCGCGCTCGGTCCGCCAACGCTCCTGCCCCGTCCGCTTGTCGAACGCGACGACAAATGACGGGCCTTCGTGATCCCAGTTGAGGATTAGTGTTTCGCCGTACAGCGCCGGGGAACTGCCCTCGCCATGGCCGTGCAGTGTGTGCATTCGGCCAAGGTCGGCTTGCCACTTCAACTTACCGTCGAAGTCCAGGCAGTACAGGCCGTAGGAGTTGAAGGAAGCAAACAGAAGTTTGCCGTCGGTCACAGGGGAAGCGGACGCCAGGCTCGAGGTGAAATGCCCGCCCTCGTGCGGCAGGGCTTTGCGCACAGTCCGTTCCCAGAGGATGCTTCCATCGCGGCGGTCAAGCGCCATGACGATGAACTTGACGCGACGCGTGATGGGATTTTCGTCGTGGCCGCCGGGACGGCCGCTGTATCTGGGCGACAGGACGTCACCGGAAGGAACGGCGGCGGTGACGAAGACACGGTCGCCCCAGACGATCGGTGTCGAATGGCCTTTGCCCGGCAGCTCGACCTTCCACCGGATGTTCTTCGTCTCGCTCCATTCGATTGGCGGATCGGCGTGCGGCGCGACGCCCGTGGCCAGCGGCCCACGCCACTGCGGCCAGTTGTGCATCGCATCGGTCAAAACCTCGGGCGGCGCCGGTGTCAGGGGCGCCTCGACCGGTACGACACCGATTCGGTTTTGCGGCTCGGGCGGCGACATTTCACGCGGGCGATTCACCCATTCCGCCACGAGGTTGATCTCCGCCATGACCACAACGATCAGCAGGATCACCATCGCCGGCGAGGATGTACGTTGTCTTTGTCTTTCTATCATGCGTTACCTGTTAGTTCCGGCCGCTCCGCCCGCTGCCGCCGCGCCGGCTGCGGAAGCGCAGGATAAAACGGACTCGTAAGCCCTCCAGCCGTTTTCCTGTCCTGTTTATTTCAAAACGAAATGCTGTAGCTCACCCCCGGATGGCGCCCGCGAATCATGAGCCACGAGACGGCGTGGCGTCCGTGGGAAAAACTCAGCATGGGATGAACGTGCACACCGTCGAAGACCGCGAGGGCGCTGACGTTTTCGTGAAACCCGACGCTCAGTCCGCCGATGGGCCGGAAGCGGTCTTCGTAAGTCCCGTACACAACTCCTGCGTAGGGGGCGACCGGCAGGCGCGTTTCGCGCCTCAAATTCTTGCTGAAGGTTGCGTAAAAGGATTGGCCGGAAGGGGTGCCGATGCGGTCGGAGCTAGTGCCCAGGATCAATGCTGGGCGGCGCGCCGTTTCCGTGACGGCGACCCAATTCGCGAGCGGGCTGACTTTATCGGCGCGCGGGTTGAATTCGACGCCGCCCGAAATCGTGGACGTGAGCCGGTAGGTCAGCGTCGTACGGACGCTGGCGCGCGGGATCTGGTTGGCAATCACCCGCGTCCCAAAAGTCCACCGCTCCTTGATTTTCTGATTTGCCCCGCTGACCGCGCGGCCCTCGCCGGGTCAAACGGGTCAACTGGGGACGCTCGATGCGCCCTCGATGCCTACGCCGCCATGCGCGTGCTCTTCGCCTTCGTGCTCGTGACTTTCTTCTGCCTGCGCCGCCGTGACGGGGTTCTCGATCAACGGAGGCGGGGGAGGCGACTGGCGGTCGCCGAGCAGCCAATCGAGATAAATCCTCAAATCCTCAGCCTGCGCCATGCCGAGGATGCGCCCGGCCGGCTCGCCGTCGCGATCGAGGATAATGGTTGCCGGAAGCGTGTGGCCGAGGCCGAGCCTTTCCATTTCCGCGGTCGTCGCGCCCAGCCAGACGGGGAATGGGATGCCCAACTTCCTTACGAATCGCCGCACTGCCTCGACTTTCCCCGCCTCGTCGGAGGAAGCTCCGATGACCTCCACGCCCTTCGCGGCATAGTCATTCTGAATCGAGACGAGCATCGGCATCTCTTCGCGGCATGGGACGCACCACGTCGCCCAGAAATTTACCACCACAACCTGGCCGCGGTAGTCGCTTGTGCGGCGCGGGACGCCATCGAGGTCAACCAGCGCGAGCTCCTCGGCCGATACCGCTGACACGGCAAGCAAGCTGAACGTCACTACTTCAGCGGCGTGCCGGAATAGCATTCTGCTCCTCACAGTCTTCTGACCTGCCCCCAGTGATTGTACCAACTCGTATGTTAGTTCAGCGGTAATTCTGTCCCTAGGTCGGGAGGCAGTTGCCTCCCGAGCAGCGGCGGGATTTCCATGGCCTCCGGTGCCGGTGGACGATAACCAAGAGCACTGTGAGGTCGAACCCTGTTGTAGTGTCGCCTCCACTGCTCGATTAACACCTTCGCTTCCTGCAAGGTGTAGAAGATCTCCCGGTCGAGCAACTCGTCTCGGAGCTTCCCATTAAAGCTCTCGTTGTAGCCGTTCTCCCAGGGACTCCCGGGTTGGATGTAGAGCGTCTTCACTCCGATTCGCCCCAGCCACTCTCGTAGAGCTTGGGCGCAGAACTCCGGGCCATTATCCGAGCGAAGGTGCTCGGGCGGACCTCGGAGAACGAACAGATCGGCCAGTAGCTGCACGACATCGTCGGATCGAATCTGGCGGGCCACCTGGATAGCCAGACATTCCCGAGTGTACTCATCGATGACCGTCAACAACCGGAAAGCCCTCCCGTCGTGAGTGCGGGCTTGGACGAAGTCGTAAGCCCAGACGTGGTTCGGACTGCAGGGGCGCAGACGAACGCACGATCCGTCGTTGAGCCAAAGGCGTCCACGCTTCGGCTGTTTCTGCGGCACTCTCAACCCCTCCCGCCTCCAGATGCGCTCCACTCTCTTATGGTTGACCCTCCAGCCGGCTCGCCGCAGCAAGGCCGTGACCCGACGATAGCCATAGCGACCAAACCGACCGGCCAGGGTGACGATGGCCCTCGTCAGGGCATCCTCGTCGGGAGCAGCGATGCATCGATGGTGCTGGGTGGACCGGGGTTGGCTGAGCACTCGACAAGCCCGGCGTTCCGAGACACCCAACGCCTTACAGACATGCGCCGCCCACTGCCGGCGACGCGCCGGGCTTAGCCGTTTCCCCTTGTGACCTCCTGCAGAATCTGCTTGTCCAAGGTCAGGTCTGCAACCGCCCTCCTCAAGCGAGTGTTCTCCTGCTCGAGGACCTTCAACCGCTTGGCCTGATCCATCTTTAGACCGCCCTACTCCTTTCGCCAGCGGTAATAGGTCTGCTCGGTCACCCCCAACGACCGGCACACCTCGGCTACGCTGCGACCCTGGGCAAGTTCCACTTCGGTCTCTCGAAGTTTACCGATAATCTGTTCGATCGAATGCTTCCTCTTGACCATCCTGACCTCCCTATTCCAGGTCCAACTCTAACATTAGAACTGGACCGGTTTGAGGGGGTCAGGTCAAACCCATCTGCCTCCCGTTAAACTGTTTGAGCCCCTCGGGAGAACATGAATACTCGGAACTCACGCTGTCATACGAAAGTCTCGGAAAGCGGCGCTACGAAAGCAAAATTCGTATTCACGCTGACGATGGAGAACTCGTTATGACTGATTTTCAATTCAAGGAACTAAAACCACAGTCACGGTGGGGGTAGCATTCCAGTTGGTTGGCCAACTCCATCCAGCACTCAGCGCCGTTCGGCTGTCCAGGATAAGGACTGCAAAAAAACGATGAATCTCGAAATTCTCGAAGCTCACCTGAACAACTCCAAGCATGCCGAGGCGGTTCGGCAGTTGGTGGACGAGTATGCGCGGCTACCGATCGGCCAGGGAGCTCCGCTGGCGGCCCGGGTGTTGGAGCAACTCTTACCCGGACCCAGGAGACACCCGGGGACGCTGGTTTTTCTCGCTTGGCTGGACCGTTGCGCGGTAGGGGTTGCGGTTTGCATGACGGGTTTCTCCACGTTCACCGCCAAACCTCTGATCAACATTCACGATCTGGCCGTTACCGCCGGCTGCCGCGGACGGGGCGTCGGGCGTCTGTTGCTCAAAGCGGTCGAAGCCAAAGCCCGCGAATTGGGCTGTGGGAAAGTGACTCTGGAGGTGCGCGAAGATAACGCTCCGGCGCGGCAGCTTTACCAGCGCTTTGGTTTTCGCGACGGAGAGGGCGATCCGGCGACCTTTTTTCTGGTGAAGAGCTTGTAAGGTGCGGAAGAGGACAGGAATCTCAGGGCCGCTGACACGCCGAACGAGTAACGGGCGCGTCTTCGCCGTTCTCGGTTCTCCGAACCGGTCAACATGTTAGACGCCATCCGGCGAACGGAATTGACGCCAAACAGCGGACGTTCTTACTCACCCAACAAAACATTGCAGCCTACATCGGTAGAATCCAGTTCCCGCCGAAGGAAAAGGATCACTTGTGTCGGGAGCATCGGCCGTTTCCAATGCCTGAACAATTAGCTTCTTAGCGCGCATCTTTGCCTGCCGAGCTGTTGTCGTGCCATCAGTCTGGAGTCTGCCTGCTGAAAGAGCCTGCGTGATCGCATCGGATGACACGCGAACACCGTTGCTCCCCGCCAACATCTCAACGAACTGAAACAGTTGGGAATCAGGGCTAAGTTGTTGAGACCTGCCGGAAAAGCTGCTCAATCTCGGGCTGGAGGAATTACCCGGTGTCGGCAGACGCATGCGTGCGCGCCTGGAGCGGGCCGGGCGCGCCAGATCAAACCCTTTTCTGAGCAGCCACGCCCTACCGGTCGGGAACGTTTCTTAAACCTTTTAATAACAGGTGTTTTGGTGATATTGGGGCACGCCGTATGGGAAGCTCACCGCCCGCTGGAATCACCCGAAGGACAGATCATTCGCGGAGATCCTTAAGGGATATGGGGTACAACAACACAACATGGACGACCCTTAACTCTGCATTGCGGAAGGCTTCCTGTCCGATTCTTCCAGAGTCCTCGAAAGTTCCTCCGACTCTTTGATCATTTCATCCAACCGTTTGCGATTGTGCTCCACCAGTTTGAAGAGACGGATTGATTCCTCTGCACTCTTGAAAGTGCCCAGATCCAACTCTTGCGTGGCAATTTCCACTTCACACCGGTTGATTTCTTCCTCCAACCCCACGTGCCGCTCCTTCATTTCCCGGACAAGAATAGGATTTATCTTTTTCCGCCGCACCGGTGTTCCACTCCGGTCTCTGGATCTCCCTAACTTCTCCGCGCGCGGCGGCTTCTCTCGAGCAACTCGTTGGAGCGTGCCGTGGTTCTTTTGCCACAAGTAGTCTTCATAATTGCCGAAATAATCTCGGAACTTGCCCCCATCGATCTCAAAGATTCGCGTCGCCAGCTTGTCAATGCAGTAACGATCATGGGAAACAAAGACTACCGTCCCGCTGAACTCTTGCAGTGCTTCGAGCAGTATGTCCTTGGCTCGCAGGTCGAGGTGGTTGGTGGGCTCATCGAGCAACAGAAAATTTCGAGGCCGCAGCAACATGCGGAGGAGCGCATAGCGGTTGCGCTCACCACCCGAAAGAACGCGAATCTGTTTGAAGACCTCGTCACTCGAAAACAGGAAGCAGCCGAGCAGAGTGCGCAGTTGCGTCTGGCCGCTCAGGGCACTGGGTGCGATGCTCGAGACATCATCGATCAGGCGTGCGCCAGGGTCGAGCGCCTTATACTGGTCCTGTGCGAAATGGTCGACTTCCACGTTGTGTCCCAGCAGAAATTCACCTGCCGTTGCCGGCTCGCTTCCAGCCAGTATCTTGATCAGTGTGGATTTCCCCGCGCCATTCACCCCCACCAAGCCTATGCGATCCCCGCGGTTGATGACGAAGCTCATGCCTTGGAATACTTGATTGCTTGCATAACTCTTGGCGACCCCGCGAAACTCGGCCACCATGCGTCCGCTCTTGGGTGGCTGAGGAAACGCGAAGTGGATGGTCTTTTCCTGGGCAGGTAATTCGATCCGTTCAATCTTCTCGAGTTCCTTGATTCGGCTCTGTACCTGCTTCGCCTTCGTGGCTTGGTAGCGGAAGCGATTGATGAAGAGTTCGAGGTGTTCAATCTTTTCCCGCTGGTTGCGATAGGCCGCCTGAAGTTGCGCTTGGCGCTCGGATTTCTGTGCCAGATAGCGTTCGTAGTTCCCGCTGTAAAAGTAGGCGCGACGATTCCACAGCTCGAGAATCTTATTCACTGTGGCATCCAGGAAGTAGCGGTCGTGGGAGACCAAGACGAAGGCGTACGGATACTCATTCAGATACTGCTCCAACCAGTTGCGGGCCTCGAGATCGAGGTGATTCGTCGGCTCGTCCAGCAATAAGAGCTTGGGCTTGATCAGCAAGAGCTTGGCCAGCGCCAAGCGCATTTGCCAGCCGCCGGAGAGTTCCTCCGTCGGACCGTTTGAATCTGCGGGCGCAAAACCCAAGCCATTCAGCACCGTGCTGGCCTGCGCCTCCAATGAGTAGCCATCCCGGCCCTGAAATTCGGTCTCGATCCGGTGATAACGATCCGTAATCCGGTGGTACTCATCGCTGCGCGGATCAACTTCCGCCATCTGGTGCGTCAGGGCTTTCATTTCTTCCTCGAGTTCGAGCAGATCGCCAAAAACAGAGAGGCATTCCTCCATAACTGTGCGCCTGGACAGTGACAGGCCATCCTGAGGAAGGTATCCGGCAGTAATATTTTTCGGCGCAGAATACAGACCACCATCGAGGGGCTCCATTCCCCCCAGGATCTTCAGCAGCGTTGTCTTGCCTGTCCCGTTCCCGCCCACCAGTCCAATGCGATCAGTCGACGTGATAAGCCAGTCGAGACCTTCGAATAAGCTCTTGGAGCCGAAGTGTTTTCTGGCCGCGGAAAGTCGAATCATATGTATGCCCGGAGTTCTCCACGCAATTACATGCACAGAGCATGCCTGTACTTCCCCTTTACTATATCAACCAGGATTTCCTTTTTGACCTTCCTGGCAGAGATAAAGCACGGCCGCGATGCAACGGTTTCGCACTACTGCCACGTTCGGTACTCCTTTCCCTGCCGCTCCGGCCTTCGCATCTGCCCTCTAGTCATCGCACCCTCCGGAGGACCGAGGTTTCTTGTTCTGCTTGCTAGCGGCCCCGAGACTTTCGATGAACCGGATGTTTTCCCAGTCGAACTGGTGAATCGCACAGTGATAGGTGAGCCGATCCAGCAGGCCGCGGTCAGGGCGGCAATGAGCGCATGCACGTGATTCCGTTATCACACCGACGCTGACGCAACTGATCGTCACGCTACCGATGAACATTTGCGCCACGGGCTGCTAAGGCACAAGGCCCAATTGGTTTGTGCCAGAGGCTGCGGGCCAACGGTAGGCTCTACCGGAAGTTCACTTCATCTTCCCCACTGAGATAGGTGGCACAATCCTCCATCAGCCGCCTCCGGAGCTCGAACGGGCCCGTGCGGCGATAGGCCGCCTCATCCCGGTCCTTCAGCGTATGGGCCAGGGCCGCCTCGCACTCCTCCTGCGAATAGGGCGTGCACTCGGCACTCCAAACCCGGAATGAGGATCGAAATCCATGGGCCGTGCAATCGGTTCGCTTCATGAACTGAAACACGACGTAAAACACCCAGAACGACAACGGCCGACCGGCTCTGGGTTTTGACAGAATTCAAAGCATGTGCGGCCGCTACACGATCGCGAAAGATCAAGAAGCGCTCAGCGGATACTTCGGAGCCAAATTCTCCGAAACTCACCGGCCGATCTACAACGCGAGTCCAGGTCAGGGTTTACCGGTCATCCTGGACGTGGAGCCGAACAAGATCCAGTCCGCGTTCTGGGGGATTACCACCGATTTGCAGGGTCGTCCCCGGCGCATGTTAATCAATGCGCGGTCTGAAACCGTCGACCGGCTGCCGACTTTCCGGGATGCATTCCGACAAAGCCGCTGCCTGGTCATTGCGGACGGATTTTATGAATGGCAGACCACTGGATGGGGCAAGAAGCCGTACCGAATTGTCCTCAGTACGGATGAACCGTTTGCTTTTGCTGGGATTTGGCGGGAACGCCAGGGTGAACCGGCGTACGTGATCCTGTCGCTGGCGAATTACTAATAACGCCCTCAAAGAGGGCCTTCTGGAGAAACGGAAGCGCGTCCTTGATCAGCCGGATGGCTGCTATTCATTCGGACCGCGATGCGCGGTGGCGTCCTGGTCGACCCAGTCTTCCTCTTCATAGGTCATGCCGTGGCGACCGGGAACCTTTCGGGTGGGACCGGGCTTGTAGCTGGAACAGGACAGAGGTCCGTAACAGAAGGTTTCCGTCCTGTAGCGCCGTCGGTCGGGGTTCCATTGGTCGATGATCATTTCCACAGCCATGGCACAGCCCCCAGATACAGCTATTACATTTGGAATCGTAGGTCGTTACCGCCAGGCGCCGATGCCCGCGCTCGCGATAGGCGGGCAACGGAGGAGGCACTCCATGCCATGGTGCCGCTAAGGCCTGCTCTTCTCCACGCCGGATCAGTTTCAGTTTGCTGACTCTATAGATGTCGGCGGTTTCGAGTCGCGGATCCGCAACCCGATGCCCCAGCCCCTCGACGCGGTCACCCATTCGAAATTGGTGTTTGGCGTGGGTTCCGGAGCCAATACCGACTCGAAATTCAGCAGAAACTCCGCCGACTGTTCCCTCGATCCGCAACAGGTAACCCAGATAAGTGTGGCTCCGTTCATCAAAAGAACGGGTCAGGCGAATTCGAGGTTGGACCGAAGTGACAGCCCCAGACCAGGCAATCTTTTCGTTCATCGACAGTTCGTTCGAGTTTTCAAAGTTTGGTGATCCGGAGTCAGGCGGCAATGGGCGTTTGATATAAACCTCCACAATGTCGTCGCCATCGGTAGAAGCCGAAGCTCAGAGGGACCTTCGGGCCGGACGTCTCCTGCGGCGTACATCCTGCACATGCTGAATGCGTCCGATGGTGGTTGTAGTAGTCTTGGAAATCGAGCAGCTTGTTCTCCGGGTCTGCCGTGGTCCAGAACAACATGCGATCCAAATACTCGCGTCGAATCGTGCCGATCAGCCGTTCCACAAAGGGATGGGACAGGGGAACATAGGGAACGATCTTGATTTCGGTCACCTCCAGGATCCGCAGATTGGCTTGCCACTGCCCAAACCGATAAAGTGGATCATGGTCGGAGCTGAGGTACTTTGGCATCCAGGGTTGCCATCGAATGGCGCGGTTGAACATCCGGCAAAGTGCGACTCCATTGACGGTTCCGGCGTGGACGCCGAACCCAATGATCCGGCGAGTGTATTGATCCATGACGACCAAGACCCAGTGGGTCCGCAATGTGGCCGATTCGCACCGGAACAAATCTAGACTCCAGAGGCTGTCTTTCAGGTGTCCAATGAAGGTCAACCAGGATGGACCACCGGAGTTCTTAGCCGGCCGATAGTGGCTGGCGAGAATCCTTCGAACAACGTCTTTGTCGATGGGGATGTCGAAAGCCAAGGCAATCTGCTGAGCGATTCGCGGGCAGCCCCAGGTGGGATTGCGCTGCTTCATCTGGACAACAGCGTCGATGAGTTCTTTGTTGGGTCCGTTTGGTCCGAGCTTACGCCGGTGCTTGGATGAAAAGAGCAGGCGATATTTTCGGTTCCTCAGAGCCCGGTGGAGGCCCAAAAGAGTCGAAGGCTTCAGCACGATTGCTGAACGAATCAGGCGGGCGGGGCGAATGAAGAGAGCACACAAACCGGCGACAAGGCGATCTGAGCTGCGTAGATTGGGTGACCGCTGCCGCAAACGATGGAGGATCAGAAGTTGTTGCTTGACAAGAACGGACTCAGCCACCACAGAACGGCTGCCACCCGGACCTGCAAGTCGGGCAAGAGTAACGATTAAATGAACGAAAAGGATGACAAGATCACGCATCTTGGCATTCTATCAAATCTTGAAAATGGCAGAAAATTGGCCCGTTTTAGCAATTCGCCAGAGACAGGCATACCACTCTCCGGCGCTCGAAGCCCAGCTCAAAGAACACCAAATCCCCTATCAGGTGCAGTGGACCGAGAGCGGCGGCGGCTCAGAAGTCCGTAAGCGGGTCGAAGCCGTCAATCACTGGTATCAACACGACTGGCGGATGATCGACAACAAAATCCGGTCGAGCATCGTGGAGGGGATCGCTCAACATAGTGGAACCAAGCCGCCGTTTCTAAAACGTCAACCGTAGCGTGAACTGGAACTGCCGCGGATCGAACGCCGAGGCGAATGAGAGCGGTTCCGTGACTGGCCCGCGCCGCCCAACGAGATTTGCCGGAAGGTCTTCAGTGGACGCGTTTCCAACAACGCCGTTCACCGTCTTGAAATTGGTGCGGTTCAGCAGGTTGAACGCTTCCCCGATGACCTGCAGGTTCACTGTTTCCGACAGCGGGATCGTGCGGGTGAGCCTCATGTCGACGCTAAAGAAATCCGGGCCCTTCCCGGCGTTGCGGCCGAGGCCCCACGGGCGGTGGGTGTCGGTATGGCGGTCGCCGAGCGAATCGAAGCCGGTAGTCAGGTTGAATGGCGCAAACGAGTTCGCCGCCACGATTCCGGACAGCGTGAAATCCGCTAGCAGGTTGTGCCCGAAGCCTCGCCCCTTTGCGGCTTCCCACGGGGATTGGGCTATGGCATTGGCGACGAAACGGTGGCCGCGGTGATAGGTGGAGAGGGCGCGTTCGTTCCGGGCGTCCCACTGGATATGCGGCTGATATGACGAATTGTAGTCCGTGGCCTCGTCCATGGCCTTGCTCCAGGTGTGATGCGCAGAGATCGAAAACCCATCCGAGAACCGCTTCTCTAACTTCACGATCATCGCGTGATAGTCCGATCTTCCCCAGCTGCCATACGCGTTGTCCTGCAGGATCAGAGGGTTGCGGAAGCCCGGCACCGGCCGGCCGGTGGCCGGGTTGGTGCCGGCTTTGTAGATGTTCAAGTCCAGCGGCCGGATCAGGTGGACGCCGCGGTTGTAGTTATAGGCCACTGACAAGGCGTAATCCCCAACTTCGCGCTGAATTTCAAAACTGCCTTGCAGGGAGTACGGGTTCACGATGTCATCCACGACCCGGAAACCGACGCGTAGCGGGTATCCCGGGCCTGGCACGATACCGTGAGGCGCCAGGTCTTCCGGCAGGATGGCCCGCTGACCGAGCACACCCCGGGCCTGGAGAGTCCGGTAGATCTCCGCGGAAGTCAACGGCTGGCCCGTCAACGGGCTCTGAAGGCCGCCGATGCCCGTCAAAGGGATGAACACCTGGTAGATCTGCTGGGTTTCGCCGAGAAGATCATTGATATACCCGATGTGGCCGTCGATTCGGGAATAGTAGATTCCGAACCCGCCCCGCGCCACGGTCTTCGGGTCCGGGCTCCAGGCAAATCCAGCTCTTGGCGCGAAGTTGTTGTAATCGCGCGGAAAATTTGTCTTCAGTTCTAGCTCGTACCGCAGCCCCAGGGTCAGAAGCAAGTTCGGCAAGACCCGGATCGAGTTCTCGACGAAGAAGTTCATCCGGTTGGCCCAGCCCGCCCAATTCGGATTGCCGAAGCCCTGCTGGTAAACGGTGGGCAAGCCGAGGGCGAACGCCTGCAAGGCCGAAATGGGCGCGTCGACAGCGTCCGCGAGCTGCGCCGCGCCGGCACCGGCCAGCAGGCCTTTGACCCCCTGCGACGTTCCAGGGCCCGCCACGCTGTCAATCACGTTGCTGAGCGGGATGGCCTCTCCGAAAACAAACCTCCCGCTGAAGAAGGTTTCCGCTTGCGCGCTATCGCGGAGAGGATTAATGTCGGCGCCAAACTTGAGCGTCTGGCGGCCGGACACGCGCATGAAGTTCTGGCGTATCTGGAAGACCCGCTCGACGACTCGCACCGGGAGAATGAAGTCCCTGCCGAAGCTGATCGCGCCGATATCGATTGCAGGGCCGAACTTGTCGGTCGGATACACGCCGAAGTCGTGATACCCGAGACCCACACGCGTCTCGCTGACCCAGCGGGGGTTGATCACCCAGGTATCGCCGAAGGCGACGGCAAAATCATTGACGTTCGAGTTGCTTCCTCTGCTGCGGGCCGTGAGCGCCCCGAAATTGATGTTGTCGCTCTCCTGCCCGCTCCAGTTTCCCCGGAAGAACATATTGTGGCCATCCCCCAGTGTGTGGTCGACACGCGTAATGACCTGCTGGCGCTGCTCCCCGAATGGGAAGGTGCCGCTGTTTTTCTCGAACAGGGACACTACGGCCGGAGTATGAGCCGGCACCAGCGCATAAGCGAGTTGATTGACGAGTGGCGTAAGGGTCGGCGCCGCGACGCGGAGCGCGTCGACCAGAGATTGCTGTGAATCCGTCAACGACGTGAGGAACGATCGATCGGCCAGCAGCGGAACGATCTGCGATTCGTGGCGGTCCAGGCGTTCGTAAGCGAGGTGAAAGAATGTTTTGTTCGGTTTGATCGGACCGCCAATGGATACGCCGGACTGCGCCCGTGTGTACGGGGACTTTTCTGGGTCGAAGTAATTGCGAGCCTGGAAGCGACGGTTGCGCAGACCGCCGAAAAGGGTTCCATGAAAATCGTTCGTGCCACCCTTCGTGACGATATTGATCGTGCCGCCCGACGCCCCGCCCTGTTCGGTGGAGAATGAGTTCCTGTTGACCTGAAACTCCTGGACGGCATTTTGGCTGATCGAGGATCGAACGCTTCCGGAATTGTAAAGGTTGTCCAGCCCGTCAATCATGAACGTGTTGCCGCGCCCGCTTCCCCCGCCGATGCCGAGTCCCGAAGAGGGTGTGGGAAGGATGCGCCGATCAATCGCGTTGGCGATGTGGTTAGTATTCACGACGCCTGGGGTTAGCAGCGCCAGGCCCAGATAGTCGCGACGGTTGATCGGGAGATTCTGGATACGAACCGAGTCGATGTGATCGGATTGCTGAACGCGTTCGGGTTCGATGACCGGCCGCGTGGAGGCTGCCGACACGACCACCCGGGTCTCGGTTGCAGCGACCGCCAGTTGCGGCGAAAACGTCGAAATCCCGCCCACCTGCACTTCGAATCCTTCCACGGTTAGGGTCGCTAAATTCGGTGCCTCGAAGCGTAGCGTGTATCTTCCCGGCACGAGATGGCTGAGGACAAACCCGCCGCTATCGGTCGTCACCGCTTCCTGGGCCACGCCACGGCTCTCGTCAATCGCCGTGACGGTCACGTCCCGGATCACGGCCCGGGTCTCGTCATAGACGAAACCTCGAATGCTGCCCGTGGACGTCTGCGCGTCCACGGCAAGGCTGCCCATCAGCGTCAGCGATACGATGCTGAAGGAGCGAAACCAGATTGCCACGGCACGGATGAATCGGGAACGCACTTTCATGACTGCGCTGTAAGGAGCGGTATGCAACATAATAAGGAATTATATATTCAACTCCAGTACTGTCCCGTTAGAAGGTGCGGTCGTTTCTTGAGACGGTTTCAATAGACGAGAGTTCTCTGTCGTATCGATGCGTCGAGGGTGACCAGACCGATCTTTTGTACCAGTCGTTGTGAGGGAAGATACGTTCTGAGACTTCATGCTGCTTACCTTCTTCTCTCGCATCTTCTGAGCCTCACAGAATGGCCTTCACCACATTACACCATGCTGGTGAACTAGAATATCCCCCTGATTCAGCTTTCCCGTACGTCCGTTGCTCCCTACCGCACCGCCCCATCTTCGCCGATTGTCACGGGTGGCACCGGCCTTAACGGAATGGTAAGGTGATAGCGCACATGACGACGTTCGCCGACACGGGACAAGGCACCTTTGGCGACCATGTCAGCAAGGTCACGCGTCGCTGTGGCTGAAGATGTCCCGGTGATACGGATATAGTTGCCCGCGCTCAGGCCGCCTTTGAATCCTTCCGGCCCTTCACGCAACACCCGCAGTAGTGCCTTCTCTTGCCGTTCATTGAGCCGACCGCGAAGCCGGTCAAGCAACCGTGTCTTGTCGAGCAGAAATTCGACGCGCGCTGCAGTGCGATACTGTGCCTCAATTACAATGCTGGCGAACCACGAGAGCCAGGATGTGACCTCGGTGTCTTTGTTCGCAGTTTCGAGAGCATCGTAGTAGGTTGATCGCCTGATCAGGATCGTTGCCGCCAAAGCGGTGAGCGTCGGCTGGCCCAGACACTGTGCCAATGCTTTCTCAGAAATAGCGCGGCCGATACGTCCGTTGCCATCCTCGAAAGGATGAATAGACACGAAGTACAAATGTGCAATCCCTGCCCTCGTCAAAGCGGGTAGAGGGTCGGTGCCGTCTGGAGCTGTACGGTTGAACCAGACCAAGAACTGCTTCATTTCTTCCGGCACTCTTGAAGATGGCGGGGCCTCGAAATGCACCTTAGGCGCATAGGGTGCGCCTGAAACTACCTGCATTGCCTTATCGCTCCTGCGATAACGGCCAAGGTCTTTCAGATCCTTGCGGCCTCTGACCAACATCTGATGCCACCTGAACAACTTTTCGTCGGAAAGAGGCTCCGCGAATGATAGGTAGAGATCCACCATCATCTCTGCGATGCCTTGCTCTGCCGCTCCCACCTGCCGGTCATCGGTAGCCACGCCAAGCTGTTTGCGAACCGATGATTGAACGCTGGCCCTGTCCAGAATCTCCCCTTCGATTTCTGAAGTGGTCAGCGCTTCCAGGCTGATAGCCTCAATGGTAAGCCGCTCTTGATCTACCGCGTCGAGGTGCTTGATCGTACCTACGAACATGCCGCTTCCTATCAGGAAGTGCTCTTCCGCCTTTCTCAGGAGGGTCTGATCCCAGGAGAAGTCGGGCCAGTCCGGTTTTTGCCAGTTCCACATCATGAGCGATAGAAGTCCCATCTATCACTCATAATAATCTTTTTTATGATTTATAACAAGGGTTTCTATCGATCATCAGGCATGGATTGCGTCTCATCTTTCACGTCCCCTTCACACACAATTTTGCTCCTGGCAATGAGCAGTCCTCCGGGTCCGATCGTAAAGTCTCGGGGAAGATGCTCGATCCGCCGCGCCCCCACAGCAAGAGCCGCCGGGATCTGGACACGGCGTGCCGCCTCGCGTGACCAGACCGATCTTTTGTACCAATCCTAGTGAGAGAGTTTACATCACAGCCTGGGGCTGCGAAATCGGTTCTGGGAGAAGAAATGGATTACAGGCCCCCGGCGCCGGGGGCCTGTAATCCAGCGCCGAGTGCGGTCTCCGGGTGTTGTATTCCTCCCGCCATTGCTCAATCACGATCTGGGCCTCCTGCAACGAGTAGAAGATCTCCCCGTTCAGGCATTCATCCCGCAACTTCCCATTGAAACTCTCACAATACCCGTTCTCCCATGGACTACCTGGTTCGATGTACAACGTTCCGGTCCCGAGATTCCCCAGCCATTGGCGCAACTTCTGGGCGACGAACTCCGGGCCGTTATCGGATCGAATGTGCTCCGGGATCCCTCGCCACAGCATCACGTCCGACAACGTCTCGATCACCTCCAGGCTGCCCATCCTTCGCTCCACTCGGATCGCCAGGCATTCCCGCGTATACTCGTCCAGCAGCGTCAGCAACCGCAGCGTCCTTCCATCGTGCGTTCTGGCGCTAACCAAGTCATAGCTCCATACGTGGTTGCGCCGCTCCGGGCTCAGAAGTTTCCCTGGGCCACATCCTGCAAGACTTGCTTCTCTATCGACAGCTCCGCCACCAGGCGCTTCAACCGCGTGTTTTCCTTCTCCAGCTCTTTCAGCCGTTTCGCCTGATCCAGCTTGAGTCCGCCGTATTTCTTCCGCCAGCGATAGTAGGTCTGGGTGTGGATTCCGGCTTCTTTGCAGGCTTGGGGCACCTTCTTCCCGTTCGCGATCTGCACTTCGATCTGCCGTAGGACCGTTACGATCTGTTCCGGTTTGTTCTTTTGGATTGACATGACTTGCTTCCCTCCTAAATGAGATTCTCTCTCACTTCAGGTGGTACAAAAAGAGCCGGTCAGGCCAGCACCACCGCCTCGCACCGGCGCGCTGGGCTCAGCAGTTTTCCTCCGCAACTTCGTTCAGAATCGACAGATCCAACTCTTTCTCCGCCATTAGTTTCTTCAGCCGCGTGTTCTCCTTCTCCAACTGCTTGAACCGCTTCGCTTACTTCAGCTTCACCCTCCATACTCGTGGCGCCACCGATAATAGGTGTGCTCTGTGATCTCCAGCTTTCGGCACGCCTGCTTAACCGTCGCTCCACGGGCCAGTTCCATCTCTGCCTCTCGAAGCTTGCCAACAATCTGCTCTGCGCTTTGTCGTTTCCTCGCCATTCTCACCTCCCTTTCACGACTCAGATCCTGAGATTCCATCTGGATCCGTTCTAGGGGATCAGGTCACGATCCATACGTGATGGACGCGGCAGGATGACCACTTTCTTGATGCCCTCCATAGCTTCGAGGCCTTCCTTGAGTGTCTGATACTCTTCTGTTTGACGGCACTCGTCCCAAATGAAAGCGATCAACCTGGAGTAACCGGTTGCGGGTCCAAGATAGAGCGATCTATCGGCTGCTATCTCCTCCGTAGTCTTGCGACACGCCGCCGCCCCTGCCTTGCGCATAAACTTGACTTCGATAATCGTGCCAAGCGACGGGTCACCACACTTTGGGGCGTCTTGTGAGCACCCAGCCAGCGTCGCAGCGTTTCCTGCTGTTCTGGGGTGATGGGCAATCTTGCGGCAGATTTCCACATGAGCCGCACAATACACGCAGCCGGGACATCTGTAAATCTATTTGTGAGACACTACACTAGGGCGATATGAGATTGACACGTTAGTGCAAAAGGCATAGGTTTTCGGGTGAAGGGGAGGCTGAAAATGGCAATTCCGGGTAAGATATGAGGAGGTATCCATGATTCGCATTACCAGTTTCATCTCCATCTTCCTTGTGTTGATTCTTGTTCCCGCCTCCGCTGCCGTCCGTGGAGATAAAGTCATGTATGTGGGTGGCACACTGTCCGTCGATGAGAAGACAAAGGGTAAGATAAGCTTCCAGGACGACGAAAAGGCCGTTTTCACATTCAAACGTGGCACTGTCGAAATACCGTATAAAGGGATCCAAAACATCGAGTACGGACAGAAGGTGGGGCGGCGAGTAGGTGTGGCAATTGCCGTGAATCCGTTGTTCCTCTTTTCCAAAAAGAGAAAGCATTATGTCACCCTGAAATACTTAGACGCTGACGGCAACGAGCAGGGCGTGGCTTTTGAGTTTGGAAAAAAGAAGGTCAGAAACGCTCTGAATATTTTGGAAACTCGCTCCGGCAAAGCCGTTGAATACCAGTCTGAAGAGGCGAAGAAGAATTTACCTTGAGAGGGCACACGATGGAGGTGAGTAGATCTGTTGCGATCCTAGTAGTGATCGTCTTCTTGGTGCAGAGTGTCCTTGTAGCGGCAGTTCGAGGGACGGATGTGATGTATGTAGGGGGTACTATCCAGACTGTAGCTGAAGGAACCAAGGGCAAGCTCAATACCAAGGACTCCAGCGCGTTGATCTTCAACTTAAAGTCAAAGAAGGGCAGTTTCCAGATCCCTTACAAAAACATCACCTCTCTTGAATATGGCCAAAAGGCTGGTCGTAGGGTCGGTGTCGCAATCGTTATTACGGTTTGGGCGCTGTTTTCAAAGAAACGTAAGCACTTCTTGACAATTGGCTTTAAGGATGAAGAAGATAATCCTCAAGGTGTGGTATTAGAACTTCCGAAGCGCGGCGTACGGAGCACAATCCTGGTTATTGAGGTTCGCAGCGGACAAAAGGTAGAATACCAATCCGAGGAAGCCAAAAAACATGTCTTCGGCTAAGACCGAAGGACGCCAAGACATAATCGCAGTCAGATCAAATGACCTGCCCCCAGTGATTGTACCAACTCGTATGTTAGTTCAGCGGTAATTCTGTCCCTAGGTCGGGAGGCAGCTGCCTCCCGAGCAGCGGCGGGATTTCCATGGCCTCCGGTGCCGGTGGACGATAACCAAGAGCACTGTGAGGTCGAACCCTGTTGTAGTGTCGCCTCCACTGCTCGATTAACACCTTCGCTTCCTGCAAGGTGTAGAAGATCTCCCGGTCGAGCAACTCGTCTCGGAGCTTCCCATTAAAGCTCTCGTTGTAGCCGTTCTCCCAGGGACTCCCGGGTTGGATGTAGAGCGTCTTCACTCCGATTCGCCCCAGCCACTCTCGTAGAGCTTGGGCGCAGAACTCCGGGCCATTATCCGAGCGAAGGTGCTCGGGCGGACCTCGGAGAACGAACAGATCGGCCAGTAGCTGCACGACATCGTCGGATCGAATCTGGCGGGCCACCTGGATAGCCAGACATTCCCGAGTGTACTCATCGATGACCGTCAACAACCGGAAAGCCCTCCCGTCGTGAGTGCGGGCTTGGACGAAGTCGTAAGCCCAGACGTGGTTCGGACTGCAGGGGCGCAGACGAACGCACGATCCGTCGTTGAGCTAAAGGCGTCCACGCTTCGGCTGTTTCTGCGGCACTCTCAACCCCTCCCGCCTCCAGATGCGCTCCACTCTCTTATGGTTGACCCTCCAGCCGGCTCGCCGCAGCAAGGCCGTGACCCGACGATAGCCATAGCGACCAAACCGACCGGCCAGGGTGACGATGGCCCTCGTCAGGGCATCCTCGTCGGGAGCAGCGATGCATCGATGGCGCTGGGTGGACCGGGGTTGGCTGAGCACTCGACAAGCCCGGCGTTCCGAGACACCCAACGCCTTACAGACATGCGCCGCCCACTGCCGGCGACGCGCCGGGCTTAGCCGTTTCCCCTTGTGACCTCCTGCAGAATCTGCTTGTCCAAGGTCAGGTCTGCAACCGCCCTCCTCAAGCGAGTGTTCTCCTGCTCGAGGACCTTCAACCGCTTGGCCTGATCCATCTTTAGACCGCCCTACTCCTTTCGCCAGCGGTAATAGGTCTGCTCGGTCACCCCCAACGACCGGCACACCTCGGCTACGCTGCGACCCTGGGCAAGTTCCACTTCGGTCTCTCGAAGTTTACCGATAATCTGTTCGATCGAATGCTTCCTCTTGACCATCCTGACCTCCCTATTCCAGGTCCAACTCTAACATTAGAACTGGACCGGTTTGAGGGGGTCAGGTCACACTAAGTGAACGTACATACCTCTTCCGATCACATCCTCGATATCAGCTTCGTCCTGACCGGCGTACGTGCTGGTTTTGAGAAGATGATCGGGCTCGAGCAAATCAGACTCCTCCAGTTTGTCTATCAGCGTCTTCTGCCCCTCGTGATATTCGGCGAAGACAGCTATCTTGAAGCCTCGGCCCGCAAACAAGGTCACGAAGCTCGTGATCTTTGGGGCTCCTTGAACTGGGCATAGCGCCCACCTCAAATCTATCCTCTGCCGGCAGCGCTTGGACAGCCGCCGAGAGAACCAGTCAACCAGCATTTCTGTCTCGAAGCCATGCAGCGTCGAGGTCAAGGCCGCTCTGCGATACCAGTTCCTCTGCGAATCGATCAAGCGAAAGGTCGGATCAGCCGATACGCGCTCCGCTTCTTTGAGGTTCTCGTAGCCCATCAGGTGACTGTAGACCGACTGGCGCAGCAGATCGGCGAAAGTGAACCGCTTGTTCGACCCCTGACGGGAATCGTTGCGATGTTCGTCGATGAGCCTGCCGAGCCCTAGTCGTTCGTCTAACTCGCGGACCAGGATTTGCCCTCCGTCAGAGGTGACTCGTGAGCCCTGGAAATCGACCTTCAGAAATCCGTTGAAAGTTAGCTGAAACGCCTGCTTTTCTTTTTCACCCATCGGGTGTTGCCCTCCGGCGCGTCCTCATTGGGCTGCAACCCCTATAAATAAGGATGCTGAAGGCCGTCGCAAAGTCTGGATAACGAGTTCAAATTGAAAATCCTGGCTTAGAGGTATGCATCAACTGGAAATCGCAAACGAGCGCCTCGGCCCTTGAGTGGGAATAGCAATCTCCCGCGGAGGCGATCTTCAAACAGAGCATCTGCCCACGGCAGACGCTCCCATGAACCTCCTGCTGTGCCAAAAATGTGTCAGAAATGCAAGTCAAGCAGCCAAAAAGGGTTCTGTGCTGAGCGAAAGCAGAGTCCCTGAATGGGTGTAAAGCTATGGAAAATAAGGGAGAGAATGAAAGGAGAAGAGGAGAGGTAGCCACTTAGAAGGCAGATGCTCTATCCCCTGAGCTACGGGCGCTCCCGAGCTTAACCGCCCCAACTAAAATCGCTCTATTGATTCTAAACCACTTCCGAATTTTGCAAAACTACAGAACGCCCCCAGAGAGGGCCAAATACCCCTCGACCGTGACAAAACCGTGACAAAACCCCTCAATTTGGTCGCTCCGTGACAAAACTCCGGTTGGCCTCGTTTGCCATCCGGTTCAGCTTTTGTAAAGCCTCACGCTTCATTTGCAGCTTCATCTGAGAATACTTCTTGAAGACTTTGGCGTCCCCTTGACGGAGAAGCTGGGTCACCCACTCGTCCGCCACTCCGCCGGCGCTCAACCGTGTCGCGTACGTCGAGCGCAGATCGTAGATGCGGAAGTAAGGGACCTTGGCCCTTCGCAAAACGGCGTGCCAGACTGTCTTCAGAGTCTTTTGGTGCGTGCTTGGGTTATTGTGACTCGGGAAAAGCCAAGGGCCGGGCCCCGAGATTCGAATCTGACCACGAAACGCTTCAAGAGCAACGTTGGTCAGTGGGACCTCCGCGGTTCCATTGGGTGTCTTTGACTCCGGAATCCAGACCACCGCATTGTCCAGGTCCACCTGATCCTTTTTCATCGGCAGCAGCTCCTTGTATATGCGAAGTCCGGTCTCCGTGACGATCCGAATAATGTTTTGCAGATACTCGGGCGCTTGCAGTTCAACTCTCTGTTGTTCGGACCAGGACATGTAGTGCGGCCGGAACAGCCCCTTGACTTTGACGGGGAACTCGACTCCCAGACACGGATTTGCCGGAAGCAGTTTCTTCCGCACTGCAACATTCAGCATTCGGCGAAGTACCCGCAATTCCTGATGCACCGTTGCGGGCTTGAGCCGCCCGCGCTGAACGACACCTGCGGCAGTTCGGACCGGCACTCGATCCTGCAGCCGGCGCCGCAAGTAGAACTCCACATCGTCGGCTGTGAGATCGCCCAAATTCCGGCCCTCGAAAGCCTTCTTAAGATGCGCGCTGCACCGCAGATTAGCTTCGTGGGTCCGGTGCGCGCGAATCGGAGGCTGCGAGTAATTCTCCAAGAAAAAATCCACCCACTCAGCAAATCGAAAATGCTCTCCTTTCCGGACGATGTCCAAGATCCTATCGTCCCTTGCCTGCAGGCGCCCTCGGAGCTTCCGCTGCGCCTCGTCCCAATCCTCGGTGCACGTCGACTCTCGGATCCGCTTACCGCTACGGTCCCGATAGGACATCCAGAGAATCCTGCCGTCATTGCGTTGATAAACGACGCCATCGTGTTTACTCGGCCTTGCCATTCTCCACCTCCTGTCTGAAGCTGGCGCGGAAGGGCTCGAGATCCGATTTGAGAAACCGGATGTTCCGGCCCATCACGCGGAGATGGGGAATCTGCTTTCGCTCGACCCAAAGATACACGGTTTGAGGGCTAACACCAAGGTATATGGCAGCATCTCTAACGCTCAGGGGGAAATCCGCATTTCGCTGCTCTGCGCTCCCCGGCATCAACTCTTCCCGTCCTTCCTCATAGCTGGTCCGGGCCATATTTGCCTTCCCTTAAGAGTCCAGAAAAAAACGATTAGCGACCTGGGTGAAAGCTTGCCATGACGATTGCCCCACGCTGAAAACTCAGTCGCATCAGCGCTACACGCAGGTTGAAGTTCCGCTCTTGGGGCTTTGTTAAGTAGGGTCGCGCTGTCCGCTCCGACCTCCGGAAAGGTGTTATGGCTTATCGCAGCACAGGGGAGCCCCGAAAAATGTGAACGTGGTCTTGGGAAGAAGCAACGCGAACTCCCGTCCTCTCCCCTCTCCACGCCGGACCGAGCGCTTTACCAGATCCACCTTCCGCCCCGGATCGGCGAGTCCGGCGGCCCGCGTCTTCGGGAAAGAGGCTGTATTGTTCGGCGATCCAGGCCGGGACTTCCAGCGTCTCCTCACCGCCCCGGCCGAGCTCCGGTCGAAGTCCTTGAAGGTTTTCACCTGTATGATTTTTTCTTCATCCCTCATCGTGTCCCCCTCCAGATCGGCTCGGTGAGCCAGCGGTTCTGTGGCGCGTCGTAGCCCTGGACGCGCAAGGCTTCCTCCACGAAGCGCCGTCCCTCGCGCCGGGTCATGTGAATCACCATCGCAATGCCGTCCACCACGCCCCGGCAGGTGACCTCCCAGGGAAGCTCCCCGCCGCCCTGCATGGCGCAACTGGCGAGCCGTGACAAGGCGCTCTCGGCGTTGTTGGCGTGCACGGTGGTGAGCGAGCCGCCGTGTCCGGTGTTGAGGGCCTGCAGCAGGTCAGCAGCCTCGCCGCCGCGCACCTCGCCCACCACGATGTGATCCGGGCGGTGACGCAAGGCATGGCGGACCAGGTCCCGGATCGTCACGGCTCCGGTTGCCAGTCCGCGAGCCTCGAAGCGGACGCAATTGGAGTGCTCGATGCGAAGCTCCAGGGTGTCCTCGATGGCGACGATGCGCTCGTCGTCGGGCAGCAATTCAATGAGCGCATTCAGTAGCGTGGTCTTGCCCGATCCGGTCCCGCCCGAAACCAGGATGTTGCGCCGGGAGTACAGCACCCGCTCGGCTTCGCTCCGCACGTTTTCGGGAAGGGCGCCTTGTTCGACCAGGTCCGCCGCCGAGAATGCCCGTTTGCCAAACCGCCGCACGGTGATCGCTACCTTCGGGCTCGCCGGCGGCACGCAGATCGCAACCCGCGAGCCGTCCTCCAGGCGGGCATCGACGATGGGAGCCGTGGCCGGGTCCAGGCCGAGAGGCCGCGCGATATGGATAGCGGCCCGATTCAGAGCTGAGGCGGTCAGCAGCGGCGCCTCGTGAGAATAGAGTTTCCCATGTCCTTCGATCCAGACGTTGTGCGGGCCGTTAATCATGATCTCGCTCACTTCCGGGTCCTCCAGAACATCCTCCAGGCCGGGCAGAAAAGGTTTGAGCAACTCCAGGCCGTCGCTCATAGCTTCCCCTCGGCCTTCGCCCGCCAGTAGGGAAGCATGCGGGGCAGGTAGTGAGGCTTGAGGTACACGCGGGTTGCCGGCAGTGACCGGGCGCCGTCGTAGGGCAGGCAGATGGCCTGGCAGTTGGAGAGCAGGGCAAACTCGCGGGGCTGAAACACCGCCTCGCGTTGCTCGCGGAAGGATTTGCTGGCCCCTACGCTGCCCTGGCCGCCTCCGGCCTGGGCCGAAAGCATTGACACCTCGCTTTGCTTGGCAGACTCGGTGATGGTGTAGGAGGGTTTGATCTTGGCGACCTGTCCGCAGAGCGCCGAGGCGATTTGAGCACTGGCGTCGTCGCTCAAGGAAAGGAATATCCGGGTGCGCAGGGTTTGCAGAAGGGTGCGCCAGGCTTCCGAGCTGCCGAGCACCGACCGCAACGAGGAGATGGACTGGGTGGCGACGATCGGGATACAGCGGCACTGCCGGGTGAGGGCAAAGGATTTCTCGTCTCCCGAGGGATCGTCCTCTCCCACGGAAGCGAACGCCTGGTATTCATCGCAGATGAACACGGCGGGCCGGAAGTATTGATCCGGCGCCGCCTTCATCTGCGCCGGCCGCCGTAGGAGCGATTGCAGCCAGGCGTTTTTGAGCATTACGCCTACAGCACGGGCCAGCGCCGGGTTGGTGCCGGCGGGCATGTTCAGGGCCAGCACCTTGCCCGACTCGATCAGCTCATCGAGGGGCGGCAAGCTCTGGCGCACTCTCGTTCCAAGTCCCGGCTGTTCGTCTTTCTGTGGCTCTCCATTGCCGCTCTGCGCCGGCGCCGCCTTCTCCGGGGGCGGTGGTGGACAGAACACCCGGGCAACGTCCGGCAGGTCGAATATGGACAGGAAAACGGAGATGCCCTCGACGATGCTCGACCGGATTTTGTTGTCGATCATCCGCCAGTCGTGTTGATACCAGCGATTGACGGCTTCGACCCGCTGCCGAATCTCTGAGGACCTTACGCTCTCGGTCCACTGCACCTGATAGTCGATTTGGAGTTCTTTGAGCTGGGATTCGAGCGACGGAGAGTGGTATGCCTGAAAGGTATCATCCTGTTTGTTCATTTGCCAGTTCCCGTCGCCCAGCGCCAGCACGTTGCTCGTGTAATCCTTGGTGGAAATAACCAGTGTTCCCTGTTGCAGCTCACGGACGAACGCCTCGGCCTGTTTGATCTTGGCCGCGAACAGTTCCTTGTCGATGGCGCAGTGGTAGACCTGCTGCAAGGTGACCCACTGGCCGGGAAAGACCCGGTAGAGCTCGATGATCCAGCGGACCAGGTTGGTGTAAGCCTGCTGCCAGAAAGGCTCCTTGCCCTTGCCGAAGAGTTGATTCAAAAGTGAGGAAATGGTGTAGGCCAGCGAGTATGAATCGAGCCACTTTGTCGAGAGTGGATTCCACTGCCAGCTGCCCTCCATGCCCAGCTCGATGTAGTCTTCCTCCCGGCCCGCATCGGCCAGGATTCGCCGGATGTCATGGCAGAAGTCGCCCTTGACTTCCAGGATCAGGCCGGCCGCCCGGCGCTGGGGATTGCCTGCCTGCCAGGACAAGATTTGCTGGGCGAACGGGTGCATGCAAGCCGAGGTCTTGCCGGACCCCACGGCTCCGAAAATTGCCACTCCGGTGTAGAGTCCGCGCTCCGGGATAATGAGCCATGATGGATTGCTGATTTCGACGGGCTTTACCGGGTGGTGAACCTCCCCGACAACGATGCCCGGCCCGGCGTCTTTGTCGGGAGACAGGGGCCACGGGGGCAGCAACTTGAGGGCAGTCAGATTGCCTCCCATATTCTCAAACCAGACCCGCCAGACCGAGATGAGAAACAGCCCGCCGACTATGAGGGCGACGGCGGGGGCGGCGTAGTACCAGCGAACGATCCAGCCGTAGAAGTTGGGGGTGTGATAGAGCACCAGATCGAGCACCGGATCGTTGCCGGGCATGGGGAAGGGCCGGTAGATGAAACCCCATACAGAGCAGCACAGCCCGGCCAGAGATCAGGATCGGATAGCGCATTTTCATGGGGCTTGCCTCCGGCGCGTCAGCGCCCGCTTGTGGTCCGTGTCCGGAGCCTTCCCGCAGGGATAAATCGGACGGGAGCGACCCCTGAAAAAGGGGGGTGGGGTTGTTACAAACCCTGTTACAAACCCCCCTCCCCGTTTGCCGATACAGCGGCAAAAAGGGGGGGGTCGCTCCCGTCCTGCCCTTTTCCGCTGGATCGGTGCGGGCCGGCCGGGCTAACGCTGCCAAGTGACGGCATGGCAGCGAGATAGCAAAATGAGCGGTGTTACAAATACTCATCATAATCGGTTACAAATCCCCCCCTGAGCCTGTAACAATCTGGATCGGCACGGGCATCGTGCACGGGGCACACCAAAAAACGTCCATTTCGGCATTGATTTATGGGACTCCATTTGTGCAGATCAAAGATCTGTATCCGGCATCCTCAAGCGGCGCGAAACCCACGTCTCGTAGCCGTCGATCGAGGCCCCGGTTGCGCCCTTCGACCTGGGAAGTGTTTTCAATTCGATCAACCGTTTTGAGATTCCCTTAACCCCGCCGTACTTCGCAACGATCGCCGTGTCCAACTTGACAAGAGCGTTCTCGATGTACTGCATTTCCGCCTTCACCGGCGGGTCATCCTGGGTCGGACCTGCCGCTCTTTGTTCGCCCTGTTCCCCCGCTCCCTTGCTCCAGCTCTGGAGCGCCGCCTTGGACCGCCTTGTGGCGGTATGATCCGCTCCAATTACGACGGCACGAACCTGGATACCTTTCCCCCGCAAGGCCCTCCAGAGCCACTCGTGCGCCGCGCCCCAGGAGCGCAGTTCGGTGTCGGTATCTTTGCCCGGATCGACGTAGGCGAAGGTGGCGGTTTTGACATCGACCGCGATGGGCAGTTTCAGGGCAAAGTAGCGGGTTTGTTTCCCCACGGCTCCCTGATATACGCGGTGGGGGAGCAGCTTGCGGTCGATGCCCAGCAACTCAAAGAAACTGACTTTTTCCGGCTCGGTGGGAAGCCAGGATAGCTCCGGGTATTCCAGAACGTAGTCGAGCGAGAGCAGCCGCCGGAGCATGACGGAATCATCCGCTTCCCGGCGGTGCCGGACGTTCTCAATTCCCAGCTTGCGGTAAATCTCTTTGTTGGATATCCGGCACACCCTCGCTCCGCCGCGATAGTTGGGCAGAGCGTACTCCACGGCCATGCCGCGCTCCACCAGAGTGCGGACAAACCGCTTCGCCCCCATGCGATAGGGGTCATTGAAAAAATGACACCACTGCGCCCTCGTGAACACGCCGCTGTGGAGACAGACCAGGGCGATCCACTCCGCCTCGCGGCCCGTCCAGCCGAACGGTTCCAGCTTTTTTTCTCGATCATGGAGATGCTCGATCATCACTACCCGCCGGTCACCAAAGCCCGGTCGCCTCGCAGATAGGTGATGATGATTCCCATGGGATTGAAAACCATCATTTCGGGGGGGATCGTCTCCAGGAAGATGAACTGCATGGAGAGCGTCCAGCGCTCGCGCTCCGTCTCGACCGCGTTCACCAGCCGCACCAGGTCGAAGTCGGCGGTCGCGCCGTGGGGTTCCTCTTGGTTGGCCTGAATCCGCAAGACCACGCGCTCGACCTGTAGTTCTTCTCTGGTGGCTCCCGCCGCCAGCATGGCGACGTTCCGGCCTTCGGCCCGGAAGGCTTCATTGGCTAATCCGGTGGTCAAGAAGCGGAGGCTGCGAGCCCACGCCTGCTCGACGGTGGCCCGCCGCCGGGAGTAGTAGTCGTCGATGAAGCGATTGAGGAAATACTTGGTGGTGGGGTCCAGCGGATCGGCCTGGGCCTCGACCGTCTCATAGGACAGCGCCTCGGCCCGGCCTACCTCGTCCACGCGGACGACGATGGGCCGGGGAGCTTCCACCGACGACAGCCGGATGATGACTATTATCAGCAACAGACAGAGCCCGGCCAGGCCCATCGACAGGACGCGCAAGTGCCGGTTGGAGTGAATTGCCTCGCCCCAGATCTCGGCGTAGGTCTTTCCGGTTTCGTCTTTTTCGTTACTCATTACTTCACCACCTTGGCTGCTCCTGCCGCGCCCGCCGTCTTGCCGCCGCTGGCCGCCATCATTGCCAGTCCCGTCAGACCGGAGCCGCCGCTGCCGCTTCCGGTGACCAGCATACCGGCCAGCTCGCCGACCTTGAGGGATGCCAGCACACCGGCCACGAACAAGGGCAGGACAATCAGCACCCAACCTCCCATTGCGGTCGCATCGAGGGTGAGAGTGGTGTTGGAAAAGGTGGTTACATAGCCCAGTCCGACGCCCATGAAAACCCGCATGACGGCTCCGGCCAGAGCGCCGTAGAGGCTGAAAACGATCAAGGATCGGAACCAGCCCCAGAACAGAAACGACAGCGGCTCAAACAGCAGCCAGGGGATGAAGAGCGGCCCTAGAAAGATGAGAATGGCAATCGCAATCTGCGCCCAGAGCACCTGCGCGTAGGTGATGCAATAGAGCAGAACCAGACAGCTCCCCACGAAAATCAACATCGCCGTAGCCGTAAACAGCGTGCTGAGGGCGCCGGCGCCGGAAGTCATCAGGTCATAAAGGTCGTAGGCGTCCCACGCCTCGTGAATGCCGGTCAAGTGATTGTTGATCATGATGGATAATTCGGTTCGCATGGCGGTATTGATGTCGGAGATGAAAAAGTCCATCAGCCAGTTCCCGCCGCCCACGATCACCCCCGGGAAGGTGAAGGCGTCTGCCGGCGGGGGAAGGGGGGTGGCGTAGAAGTTCAGCATGGCCCACGGAATCCACAAGCCGATAATGAGCTTGATGACCTCCCAGGGCTGGAAGTTGCCGGATAAGGCAATCCGCACCCCGGTCCAGACGACCATGATGGCGGCCAGCCCGGTCCAGAGGGTTTGTCCGGCGCTCAGCAAGGTCGGCCCGCTGGTGCCGATAATGGTGTCCATCACCGTGTCCAGGAAGCCCTTGAAGTCGTCGAGTTGCCCGGGCGGGATGTTGGTGGGAACGCTGGGATCGATTTGAATTTGCATCGCTGCCTACTTCATGGGGCGCTCTCCGCCCCAATCGGTTCTTTCTCCCTGGCCGCCATGTCGGGGATGCACTCGCGTCCTGAGACTCGCTCCTCCGTCGCCCGGAATCAAGGGGCGTACAGGGTGTGCACTCGCATCCTGAGACTTGCTCCGCCGTCGGATAGCGCCGTAATCCCGGCCATCCGGTCGTTGTACATCTGCCGGCCTTGCCGCCGGGCTTCGACGATCGCGTTCAAGCGCTCGCGCCGCCGCCGCTCGGTTTCGAGTTCCTCCGCCGCATCCTGCGCTGCCTGGAATGCTTGCAACTGCGCCATGGCGGCGGTCAACTGTCCCTGCGTGACCAGTCCCGCGACCTGAGCCTGGCCCAGCGCGGTATCGGACTTATTGGCGTTGGAGCGAAGCCCGTCGTAGGATTCCAGGGCGGACTTGATCGCTTCCGTCGCTTCCGAGGCCGCATCGGACACGGCGTAGTTGAGGACGGTGGCTTTCTCGCCGCGCTCGCGCTGGTTGCGGTAGTTTTCGGCGGCTTGGGTTGCCAGCCGAACGGGGAGATCAGCGTATGCCGTCAGGATGTCCTGCTCGGATGTCTGGTCGGCCTGTTGCAGCTTGGTGCGCCATGCTCCTGTGAACGATGTGCCGTCGCTCAACTGTTCTACCGCCGTAGCCAGCTCACCGGCTGCGCCGGTAAAATCGGATTTCCAGGACATGCCGGTGCCGATGAGCCGGCCGGGCACCGAAGCCAGATCGGTGAACGGTTGGGTGATCGCTCCCACCTGCCCCAAGGTGGAATCCTTGATGTGGGTGAACTGCTCGGTCAGTTTGCCGAGCTGCTGATTCATGGTGGCCAGTTGCGCCACCTGGTTGGCGATCAGGGTGACTTGGTTGGCGATCATCAAGGCCCGTTGGAACGGAGCGCTGATGTCGAAAAAGGCATACGCGGTGCCTCCGGCAAACAGGGGCAGGAAAAACAGAGTCAGCCAAGTTCGGATTCTCATGATGTGTCTCCTCTCAGGGTTGCGGTTCTCCGCGACCGCCGGATACCGCGGGCCGGGGAACCAGTACGTCGGAAGTGAACCAGATGCGCAGCCGGTGACCGGCGCGAATCGTGATAGTGGGGAAACGATTCAGAAAGCGCTGCAAGATTTGGGTGGCGCTCCGACCCAGTCCTTGCCCGGCTCCGGCCCGGAAACCAGCCGAGCCTCCGGCATAAGGATTGCTGCCTTGCAAGGTCAGGCCGGAGATCACCCCGACGGCTCCAACCGCCGCAAACATGGAGAGGTAATGCCGGTGCACCTGGTCCTTCAATGCGCCCTCTCCGACTTGATTGAGTCCTTGAAATTCGAGGGCAACCCAGCGGCCGTTCGGGAACAGCAAGCGGTGAAAGCCCACCACCAGCCGGGACTGATCCTGGGAGGTGACAGCCGCCGCCGTGCCGATCACTCTCGATCCTCGGGGCACCAAAACTCTTTGCCGGTCTGCGGAGTAAAACGGAACCGACACCGCCGCCAGCACCGGGCCGGGAAAGTCTCCTGAAAGTTGAGTCACCAGCACCGCCTCCAGGAACGAGCCCTCATGGATTCGTTCCATTCCGGGCGGGTCTGCGGGTTCGACGCTCGGGGTTGGATTCTCGTAGTCCTTTGTCGGCGCGGCAAGTGCCTCTGCCGCCGCTCCGAGTCCGGGTGGCAGGGTCAACTCTCCTTCATGACCCGGCGTCGCCTCCTGAGCTGGGTCGGCTTGCGATGCCTCCAGGTCGGTTACGGCCTCCCGGAACATCTCCAGCGATTGTTGGAAGCTCTGGCCTGTGGCCGGGGGCGGCTCGAACGACTGCGCGGATTGCGTACCGGATGAGATCTCCGGCGCTGCACTCTCCGCCGCCGCTTGCGACGGCTGGTTGTCGCTTATCCCTCGATAGCTTTGAGCAACGGGCGCGGACCGGAGTGAGCGGTTGCGCCGCTCGATCTCTTCCAGGCGCAATACCTCTCTCAATTCCGCCTCGGCCTCGCTCGACGGCATGATCGGATCGCCGCCGATGACGCCGCTCGGCAAAAGCGAAGCGGTGGCGCGAGGGGGGATAATTCCGAGTTCCCGCCGTCGTTGGAGGTCCCGCTCCGCCGCTTGCCGTTGTGCCTCCTGTCGCAACCCTTCTTCCCGGATGCGGGCTGTTACCTGCGCTTGCGCGCCGGGTCCTGCCGGTTCTTGCGATCCGGTCGCCAATGGTTCGACTTCCTCCGGCGCGGAGTTAAACAGGGACTGCGTAAGCAGAAACGCGGCGAGTAGCAAGGCGATCAGCACCCCGCCCCATTTGGTGAGGGTGGCGACCGGCAGCGCGCCGGTCGCCTGTTCGTGAATCCGTTTCCATTGGCTCATGGTTCAAGCTCCCGTTTTTCAACCTTCCACTGCGCCTTTTCCTTTCCGATCTGTAGCCAGCCATCGCCCAGCAGGTGCCGGGCAATGTAGAGTCCATCTTCGGTGAGGTCGTAGGCTACCAGCGCCGGTTTCCCGTCCTTGATCTCATAGAGTGCCGGCGACTCCTGAGCGTTGGAGCGCAGATAGGTAAATTGCCCGTCGTGCCACATCCCTTGCACCAGGAACGGCCACTTGCGCGCCTTGTCGGCGAGCCGGTAGGGAAACTTTATGCGCGTGGGATAGACGGCCCGGAAGGAATTGATCTCTCCCTCGGCCTGCTGCCGGACCGCCGCGATCTGCTGTTCCGCCTGGGTCTGCGCGGCTACGGTGGTTTGCCGCGCCTGCTCCGCCATCTGTTGATAGCCTGCAACCTGATCCCGCGCCACATAGGCAGGCTCATGCCCGCCGGGTGAAATCCTCGGGACGCTCTCGGCCGCGCTGGCGATCCGCACGACTAAATGTGGTTGGCCGGGCTGCTCGGAAACCAGGAATGAGTAGATACGCCCGGATTCGCAGACCAGGGCGACGTTGGTGTTGACGCCCTCGGAAATGGGTTTCAAGAAAGCTAGATTGGCCGCTCCGGTCAAGTGCCAATACTCGGAATCTCCCACCACGAAGTCGAGGATGTTCTCGCGTCCCGGAAGCTGAATCACAGTGGTGTGCCGAACTCTGGTGCGGATACGCACGATCTGATCCGGGTTGTCGGCAACATGAATAACAGATGGGTCCGCTGCCGGCGTTCGCGGCGTGGCGGTGGTGCTGGGCTCCGGCGCCGCTTCCGGCGATTCCTGTGCGGTGGTGGTGATGGGTATTGCCGTCAGCAATATCAGAACGGCAAGGATGATGAGTTTCATGGTGCTACCTCCGTTGGTTTGCTAGATATTCGAGCGCGCCCTCCAGGCCATGCCTTTCGACTGCTTCCGCCCGCTCCTGGGCGTCGCGGGGCGAGCTGGTATAGAGCCAGTAGCTTTGGGGATCCACTTCGAGTCGAAGCCTACCGGCCGCCTCCGGCCGCCGCAGATACAGCTCGCGCTTGGGGATCAATCCGCGTATGGTGGCCACCTCGGAGGGATTCAGGCGAAAGATGTCCGCCGCCTTGGCCGGCAGCTCCGGGTTGGCAAGGAAAAGTTTGGTCGGCATGGATTCGAGCAACGCCTCGGCTCCGGCGGTGCCGGTCACGTCCACGGCGCTTTGCGTCGCCATAATCAAGGCCGCATTCTTCTTCCTCCAGGTCTTCGCGGCCTCGGCCAGATAACTCAGCACCGCCGGATCGCGGAGATACCGCCAAGCTTCGTCCACCACCATGAGCTTTACCCGCCCCGTCTCGGCTGGATTCTCCAGCGCCAGCCGCATCCGCTCCAAAAGGTAGAACAGCGCCGCCTCGCATAAGTCCTCGTGCTCGGCGGCTCCGGCCAGGTCGATCACCTGCCAGTCGGCAAGCTCGAGGTCTTTCTCGCCCGCCGGGTTGTCGAAGTATTTTCCCCAAGCGCCCTCGCCGTGCCAGCGCCCTAGCGCGGGCCACATCCTGGAGGGCAAGCTCTTGACGAGTACTCCCAAAGTGCGGCGATCCGGGTCGAACGCGTACAGGTCCTCGATGCGGGCGCGAATTTCGCTGGGGTCTTCCCCACTCACCTGCCAGCCGCCGATGCGGAGCAGGCGCGTGATCCATCCGGTCAAAAACTGATAGGTTCGCTCGCCCGCCGGCAGCGAGAAGGGCCGCAACCGAAAGCCGCCCTCGCCGGCATCGTCGTCGGGGGAGAGTTCCAGATACCCGCCTCCCAGAAAGCGGGTCAGCCAGCGGTAGGAGCCGCCCAAATCGAGAATCAGAACGCGGGGATCGTACTGCAAGGCTTGCACGAGCAAAAAGTTCAACGTGAAGCTCTTGCCCGCGCCGGTCGCCCCGAGAATCAGGGTGTGTCCCACGTCGCCGTAGAACAGGTCGTAGTAGTAGGGAGTCCTCCATTGCGTTTCCAGGATCGCCAGCGCGTCGCGTCGCAAGTGGGCGCTCCGTGGGTTGCCACTTGGCGGCCCAAATATCGGAGCCATGCAAGCTGCAGCTCCGGCCGAAACAAAGACGGATCGGACCTGCCGTTTCCTCGGCTGTGCCGGTAGGCGGCAGAACCAGGTTGCCAACTGGCCGTACCCTTCGCGGATCGCCTTGGCGTCGTGACTGGCGAAGATGCGGTGGATATCGCCGTCCAGCCGTTCGGTCTGCTCCAGGTCCCCGTGCAGCGAGATGGTCAGCGCCAGCTCGCCGTAGGCGATTCCTTCCGTCTCCAGTTCTACCAGCGCGTTCCCTAAGCGGCTGGATTCAGCTTCGGCGGCGCTGTCCACCATCGCCGAGCTGGTGCCCTCGGTTTCCTGCATGTGAGCCATCATGGAGTAGCGCTTCGAGAAGTAATGCCGCTGCGCCCCGCGTATCTTCCGCCGGGCAGAATCGAGCCCCCAGGGCCGCCATTCAAGCGCCACGGTCATGGTGGCGTCGAGGCGGTACAGGTCGTTCAACAGGTTTGCCCTCGCACCACCTGGGGGCGATAGCAACGAGTACAGAATGACCGGCTCGCCGTCCAGCCGTAGGTATCGCCGCTCGGCCTCCAGCTCGCTACGGGCCAGCCGCCAGTTCATGCCGCTGCCGGTGGCTCCCTCCCAGCCTTCGCCGGGGCGGCCGGGTCGGCTGGGACGGTTGATGAGTTCGCTCAGCACGCTTGATCCCGCCTCAGCATCCAGCAGCTCGAGCGGCGTCAAGTCCGATACCAGGGCGCATGACGCATCGACTAACTGGCGGAAGCGCGTCGCGGCGGCTTCTATCTCGGTGAGTAGATAGACCGATTCATGCGGGTTGCGCCGCCGGGCAAGCCAGTTCTGCAGGTAGGATTTCCACCAAGCCTGATTCGACCGGCCCTTGGAGGCGGATGAAAGATGAGGGTCGTATGTCCAGGCAATATAGGTCTGGATGTCTTGCACGCGCCTGCTCAGGAAAGACCGCCGCCGCCGCTGCGAGATGGCGGCAACGGTGGATTGCTCGCCCAGCTCTCCGGGATCGAATCGAGGTGCCCGACGAAACAGATAGAAGTAAATGCGGGTCCGGGAATCGGCCCCGGAAAGCATCCGCTGCCAGCGATTCAGAACTGTGTCCATTTGTTCGGGAGATCGCCCGTCCAGAACGGCGGGCGATAGTCGCGCCACGCTCACCAGTTCGCCGGAACGGGTCAAGCAGGTTCTCCCGTCCTCCAGCCAACCCCAGTAAGGGATTTCCTCGGCCAGCGCTCCAGCGGCTTCGTAATCCGCTACTTCCTGATCCACATTCATGCGTTCTCACCTTCGGATAATCAGATACCACGGAGCCTCGGCCCACTTGCCGGGATCGTAGCGAGACTTGAAGCGTGTCGAGGCTCGCAGGATTTCAACCATGTTGGGGTCCTCGCGCCACGCAAACCAGCCGGCGCCGTAGAGCACCACGAAGATCACGCCGCCCGTCACCAGTGAGTTGATGGCGTTCCACATGGCCAAACCCAACATGGCGCTGAGCAGAAACCAGCGGCGCTCGACTCCCATGATGGTGAGCGGCGCGCTCAAGGCCGGATAGGCCGGCCAGGTCTTCGCGCCCTGCATCAGAACAACCAGGTCAGGAAATTGGCCGCGCCCATCGCCATGCCTAATCCAAAAATGATCCCGGCCAAAGCCCGCTTGCTGCCGCCCTCGCCAAATGCGAACATCAATCCGCCCACCACAATGGCAATCAGGCTCAGCCCGCGCGCGATGGGGCCGGTGAAGGCCGTCTGTAGCACGTTGATCGCATCAAGCCACGGACTCACGCCCTGGGCTAAAAGCTCCTGTTGCATCAGCAAACCCATGCCGGTCATTAGCGCCGCGGTACGGAATTTGGGAAATCGTGAAGTCATGACTTGCTCCTTTGTTGGTTCGGTTGGTAGTCAGTCCAGAAACTTCCCTTTTGATTGATTGTGCAAAGCCTCTGCGAGTTCGGGATCGCCGCCCTCTCCGCGCCGGATCGAACGCTCCACCAGGTCAACCTTGCGGCCTAAATCGGCCAGTCCCAAAGAGCGGGCGCCTGCGTAAATGGAAAAAGCGAACGAGACAACGGCCAGCCCGCCATAGAGGGTGATGGTCAACCCGTAGTCGCGGAGCAGGACCTTCCAGTGCGGCTTGAGATAGGAGAGTTCCGGCAAGCCGAAGATCGCAACCACGCCTGAAGCGGTCACGGTGAGTCCGATACTGACTTTCCAGGGTTGCATAGCTTATAGCTCGATCGAGCCCTCTCGCCCGCCGCGAGCAGGTGCGCCGCCGACTCTGCCGTCGCGCCCTCCATTGCCGAGCACCCGGCGAATCGCGGCGATTGCCCGTCCACCGCTGCCGTGCATCTGGAATCCGGCCTGTGCTTTGGCGGTGATAGTGCGGCCGCTGTAGTGTTCCGAGGCAATCTCGACGTTGACGCGCCCGCTGCGGCCCTCGCTGTCCAGATATTCAATCTGCGCGTCGGGATAGACGACCCGTCCCTGTTGGATGGGCAGCTCTAAATCCTGAGCGGCCTTGCGCCGCGCTGCGTCTGCCGCCGCCCTGCCTTCGGTGGCCCGCGCCCTTTCGGTGGCCCGCGCCACCTGTTTTTTCATTTCGGCGTCGATCCGTACTCGCCGGATCCTGGCCCCTTGTTGCAGAAGGCGCCGCTGCTCTATCCGAGCTGCCCGGTAGACGGCGGTATCGTGGTTCAACTCGCCGCGCTTCACCAGACCGGACCAGGTTTGCTGTTCCTTGTCGAATCCCTGCTCGACGGCGTAATCGCGCGCTTTCCGCGCCCCGGCCTCGGTCAAGGTGAGCACTTTGTATGTGCCGCCCCTCGGCCCCTTTGCCTGGTGCTCCCGCACGTGGCCGTCTCGTATCATGCGATCGACAGCCCGCCGCGCCGTGTAGGGATGTCCCCCGAATTGCGACTCCACCAGGTCACGGTAGGAGACGTTGCGATACATCCCCACGTCGGCCAGCGCCCCTTCGACGCGCTCCTGAAAGCCGCGCTTGTCCTGGCGCGGTTCGTACTCGCGCCGATGTCCCATGCGAGGCTGCTCGCGTTCCCGGTTGGAACGCGAACGGGTGGGGATAGGTGTAGGACTGCGGCTGTCGTCTCGGGTCAGGATGTCGAGTCGGTCAAACATCTGTGCTCCTCACCGGGCTAGCGACTGGGGCCTGCGTCCCGTTCCAATTCCTGTGCTTTCGCTTTCGCCTGGGGGCTGGGTGTGTGGCTGATCTGCGGCCCGGCTTCGTGGGAGTACTTCTGCGCCAGCTCACCATGCTTCTTCTCCGCTTCGGCAGCTCGATCGCGCATCGGTTGGGTGAGGTAGTCGGAGATTTTCTGCGCTTCGCTGGCCGCGTGGTAAATCTCGCGCGGCTCCTTCTTCAACACTTGCAGCCAGTTCTCGACGTAGGCTGCGCCCCGCCCGCCGTCATGTCCGACGCCTACTCGTTGGCCCGTCATCATGGCGCTGATCTCCGCCCGCAGTTCTTCGCGCGCGTAGGCTTCGCTCCCGAAGCCCGCCGCAATACCGTCTTGCAGCGTTTTCCGATTCAAGCGGCTTTCGTGGCCGGTGGCGTGGCCCAGTTCGTGCAGCGCCGTCTGGTAGTAGCCGTTGGCCGTGGCAAATTGTCCTTGTTCCGGCAGCACCACCTGATCGTTGGGGAGATTGTAGAAGGCTCGATCTCCGGCAACGTGGCTGATGCGCACTCCGCTGCCGCCTATGACTGCCTCCGCGTCCGCGTGAGCCTTCCACTCCGGCGGCGCTTGCGCTTCGCGCGGCGGAAGGTTCAGTCCGTCGGCTTGCTCTGCGTTGAACACCGTGTACTGCCGCACGACGGGATGGCTGCGTCGATACTCCTCATAGACCGGCTTGCCGTCCTTGTCCTTCAACGGCTTTCCGGCCTCGTCTTTGGCCGGGGTCCGGGCACGATCGGTGTAAAACAGCACCTTGGTGCCGCGTTCCCCTTTGCGGACGTGGCCGCCCGCCGCCTCGATCTGCTTGTAGGTTCCCCAGCGGTTATCTCCGTGGCCCTGACGGATGCCGCGCGACATCAGGTAGATGCTGTTGCCGCCCGTGTAACTCTTGCCGGTCGCGAGGTTCTCCGGGATGCATTGCTCGCCCGGCTTCCACGGTTTCTGCCACGGCGCCACGCCCGCCTTGATCTGTTCCATGATCTCGTCTGCAACCTGGCGTACGTATTGTTCGGAGCGGTCCTGATTTTTCGTCATGATTATCGGCAGGCGTCTTTGTGCGCCTCGATGATGTCGCCCAGTTCCCCCACGTCCTCGAAACGCAAGCCGATCTTCTCGGCCAGCTCACAGGTCACCTCGATGGGATGGCCTCGCTTCAAAGCCTCGTGAAAATCGTCCTCGGTTTCGACCGTCAGATACTTCTCTCCCCCTTCTTCCTTTTCTTGAATCATGGGTTCCCCCTCATTGCTGCCTCGCCGGGCCGATTCTCTTCACGCCCACGCGCCCACCACGCCCGCACAGCATGCAAACCGGCCGGATGGCGCTTGGGAGCCACTCAAACCGGGGCCGATCTTGCAATTCCTCCGCCAACGGCGTGCTCCTGCCCGTTTCCCTCGCTGGCTCCACGATCTTGACCGATCGGCCCTTGCCGGCGGAAGTATGATCCGTCACGCGGCGGAGGCGGCAGCGTTCCCGGCAGGCCCGCTGGCGGTCCCGGTGATCGAGCCGTCCCTCCCGGCTTTGCTGGTGTCGCTGGTTGGCCCGCCGCCGCTGTTCCCGCCTTGCTTTCTTTCGGCACCTGTCCCCGCAGTAGCGATGCCCCCGGTAGCAGGAACCGCAGATGTAAAACATCACCCCGCAACCCGGCCAGCGGCAAGACAATTGCCGTAACACCACTTCTCTGGCCATCGCACCCCGCCCGGGTGTGGACAACGGCCCTCTTTCGTGGCACGCTGGCTATGCTGTGGTCGTGCCCTCGAACCGGGGCCGCCATAAAAACACCCCCGATCGTTGCCGCGATCAGGGGTTTCCCTTTCCACCTTCGGCCCTGCCTTGCCGGAGCCTCGGCAAACCTCGGCGATGATGAGGGCTCCGTCTCTCGCTATTGACCTGCCCCCCTTAAATCGGTCCAGTGGATAAGTTAGAGGTTAGGGTACGGACTGGACATGGAAGGGGGGAGGAATGCCGAAGAAGCGATATCCAGCCGAACAGATCATCCGACATCTACGAGAGGCGGAAGTGGAGCTGGCCAAGGGCCAGACAAGGGGAGGGGTCTGTCGGAAGTTGGGAATTACGGAGCAGACCTATTACCGATGGCGGAAGGAGTACGGGAGCTTACGAGTGGATCAGGTGAGGCGTCTGAAGGAACTGGAACGGGAGAATGGCGCTTGCGATGTTCAACCACATATGCGCGAGCACGGAATCCTTGAGGACACCCTGCCCACTGATGTACATGAACCCGAGGTTGTACGCGCACTGGCGTGCCCTTGTTCGGCGGCCAGCCGGTACCAACGCACGGCTTCGGCATCGTCTTTGAGGACGCCCCGCCCGTTGGCGTACATGCACCCGAGGTTGTACTGCGCACTGGCGATACCCTGATCGGCGGCCAGCCGGTACCAGCGCCCGGCTTCGGCATCGTCCAAGGGAACGCCAAGGCCCCAGCGGTACTTGTTCCCCAGTTCGAATTGCGCATTAGCGATACCCTGATCGGCGGCGAGTTGGAACCAGCTTACCGCTTCGGCATCGTCCTTGGCATACATGAGTCCTAAGTTATACTGTGCTTCGGCGTCTCCTTGGTCAGCAGCTTGCCGGACCGTGTCGAGATCGTCCTGTGCCGCGAGCACCATGATGGCGAGGCCACCCGCCACGAGCACGGCAGTAGCTATGCGGATCAGCCTTGATATTTTATTTATCGGCTTCAAATGTGGGCTATTCTCCTCTCTCCAGGCCCTAGCATATCCGAGTCAGGATGCTAGGAGAATCCCAGGAGTTATGAACGCGGCTTGGCTCGCCACCCCTTCTGTCCGAGTTAACCCATCGAGTCAGAGGGCTTCGAAAGGGATCGATTTTTCTGGATCCTCCTGGGAATTCCCCACTCTGGAGTGGAGAACACCCTTGCGCAACAGCTCGGCCCAGCGTCAGCTTGAGTCTCTGAGTCCGCACGGCCTCGGAAGTCGCCTAGACCAGTAGTAGCGGCATTCGCCTGTTTTTTTGCCGGCCCGGCCTGTGAGAGAATCAAAATCCGAACTGTTTAGAGAGAAATCATTGCCATTGTGACTACCAACATCCAGGAGGAACGAAATGAAGAACGCTATGCGATTGATCCTGGCGGGCATGCTGTGCACGATGCTCGCCGCTCAAGAGCCGGAGAAGGAAGAAGGGGAAGCCATTCTTGAGAAGTGCGACACGAACAAGAATGGCAAAATCACCTGTGCTGAAGCAAGAGCTTGTGGGCTCAAGACTCCCATCACGAAAGATCACCCCGCTTACCAGTACATGAACGACCGTGACGGGGACGGCCAGGTCTGTGAGTGACGACTCAGAAAACAGCTTACTCGCTTGTGATGGGCTTCCTGCTCACCGGGGAGAGCCGGTTCGCACAGCACGCGGCTTCGGGCCCAAATTCAACAACTTGCTCGCCGAACCGCAGATCGGGCCAGGGACTTGGATCGGAGTTTCGGGTTTGAGCGATGAGCTTGTCTGACCGATTGCAGGCGACTTTTCGTCAGTACGAAGCGATGGACCACAGCGCGCCAATTCTCAGGAGCTCGATCGAGCAATCGTACAAGAATGCGGGGGAAATCGAACAAGCGATTCGCGTCCTCAAGTCGGGCCTGACCATGGCCTGGCTGCCGATCTTCGTGATCGCCTTTTTTGGGGCGTTTTTGCCGTGGTGTCCCTTCGGGTGGGACAGTCCATCGCCGACGGGATCATAGGAGTGATCTCGCGATGGTGGGCGGGATGAATTTTCTCGCGGGCCAAACGCTCAAAGGCCACCGTAGGTGAGCCACAATCCGTTGGGCGGAAGCAACAAGTGGAGGCATGAGATGGCACAGGACATGCAATTCATGCGCGAGTCGCCGTTCTGGTATTTCCTCGCTCGCCGAGATATTGAGTGCTCAGCCGAGTCTCTTGCCCGCGTGCTCAAATCCCTTCAACATCGAGCAGCTGAGCTTTCGCTTCCGATCCACTACCCGTGGGAGCATGCCTCGGCGTGGGCTGTCCTTCTCCAACTCTTTGAGGTGGCCGGGCCCTATCGAGAAGTCGCAGGTCGGTTCGGATATGAAATGATGCTTGCGGGCTTTGATCGCGTCTTTAGACCGAAAGGCTTCTCGAAAGAAGTCCTGAGTCGACTTCTTGGTAATCTCCGCTCGCCGGCCTTTCCGGGCCGAACCAGCAACGAAACCATTGTCGATACCTTCCTGGCGAACGCCATGAAGCTCACCAGCAAGAAGGCTGTTGACCCTGGGGACGATGGGAGCATCATGCAATCGTGCCTCACCGATAGCCTCATGCTCAGCTTGGGCGCAGAAGTAGTCCGACCTCCCGAACAGCTCTGGGAGACAACGAGCACCGAGTATCTGCGCCGCCGCCCGGGTTTCATTCGGCGGCAGCTCTCGGACCCGAACTCGTGGCTCTTCGACTAGCCCTAAAGATAAAAAGAGCCATCGCTGCCATTTGGGGGGGGGAATCTGTTCGAGGCCGTGGTCCTGGAAATGGCCCTCGGACCTCGCATCTTCATCGCGCTGCCGGTGTTTCCACTGGCAGAGAGGACGGATCAGGAATAGACGCCGGGCGGGCGGGTGAGTAGGATTCTGATGGGGGAACGAAAGCGAAGCTCACCCGCGCCTACGGGGGCAGGCTAGTATGCAAAAAGCGGTGAAAGAGCCATGAAACCGAGAACCTTGTTATGCACCGCCGCGCTTGTCTTCTTCTTGCCGTACAGCGCGGTCGCCAATGAATGGCGGGGCCTCGTTGTCGCTCCAGAAGAACGATGCGCACCCTACAACGCGGACGAATACAGCTATCCGCAATCCGTCGAACCGAAGATTGCCGATCGTCTTGGGGGCGCCTATTCGCCTTATACCTGCGAAACGTTCAGGGAGCTCACCGAAACCGATATCGAGCATATCGTTGCCCGGAGCGAGGCGCATGATTCCGGCCTGTGCTCGGCATCGCCGGAACGCAAGCGCGAATTTGCCCGAGACATTCGCAATCTGACGCTTTCTGCTCCGCACCTGAACCGCAACCTGAAGGGGGCGAAGGATGCGGCGGACTGGACGCCGGAAGAAAACAGATGCTGGTTTGCGTGGCGCGTAATCGACGTTCGGAGGGCCTATGACCTCACCATTGACCGCCGCGAGGCGGACGCGCTAGACGCAATCCTCGAAACATGCCCGGAAAGTTCTCCAGACACGCTTCCCGCCTGCCAAAATTTCCCAAAGGAAAACAAAGGGAATTATATACGAACGTCCCGAAGATCAGTGCCGACGGCGACCGCGCGGCTTGTCAATCAGGCGGACGTTCACAGTATCAAGCAAGGCCCCGGCGACCTCTTTCATGCTGGGGGTCGAGCCGTCCCGCTTCTTGAGGCAGTCCCTTTTTATGCTTTGGCATTTAGCCAGTCCTTTCACCGACGCCCAGACAAGGCATGAGCGTTGCTGATGTATAGACGCTTGATCTCGCCATTTTTCCGAACCGCCTTAGCCTGAGCAATGAATCCAGCATGGTCATTCAAAGCACTCGTATACAAATTTGCTGGAAATCCAAGGGCGGGGTCCGTAATTCTCCCGATTAACTGTTCTGCAATACCTTCTACGGCGATCACGCAATGACCAGTGCGAATGTCCACCTCGCTAATCCTAGCAACTCTGAATTCCTCCATAGGGACTACCTCCATTTTCGGGACGTTCGTATATAATTCCCATTCAATAGCATCCATGTTGAGTTAGGAAGTTTTTCCTTTTCCATGTCCGCTTCTGTCTTATGACCTGCCTGGCGATTTTCGGACCAGCTGAAGCCTGAGAGAATGGCGCCCTCGGAGAAACGAGGGAGCCATGAAGAAGACCCGGTTTAGCGAAGAGCAGATGGTGACGATCCTCCGCGAGGCCGATCAGCGGCCCGTTCCGGAGGTGGCCAAAAAGAACGGCGTCAGCGCCCAGACGCTCTACGCCTGGCGGAAACACTTCGGCACGTTGGAGCCCGCCGATGTGAAGCGGCTGCGGCAGCTCGAGCAGGAGAACGGCCGGCTGAGAAAGATGGTGGCCGATCGAGATCTGGAGATCGACGTGCTCAAGGAGATCACCCGAAAAAAATGGTAGGCGCACGCGTGCGCCGGCCGCAGGTCGCGTATGCACGTGCACGCGGTCTGTCGGGTCGCCGCGCGTGCGCCTTGCTCTCCGTCGCACGGTCCACGCTGGGCTACCAGTCGCGGCTGGTCGGCCGGGATGCCCCGGCGCTGGCCGCGATGCGTCGTCTGGCGGCGCAGTATCCGCGGTACGGCTATCGCCGGATTCGGATTTTCCTAAAACGCGAAGGGCACACGATGAGCACGGACCGGACCCATCGCCTCTGGCGCCAGGCGGGGTTGCAGGTGCCTCGGCGGCGGCCGCGGCGCCCTGAGCCGGCCCCGCCCGGTGCCCGCCACTGCGGTCAATCACGTCTGGGCGTACGACTTCGTGTTCGACACCTGCGCGAATGGGCAGACGCTCAAGTGCCTCACCGTCGTCGACGAATGGACCCGCGAGTCACTCGCGATCGACGTGGCCGGCGGCATTCGGTCCGGGCGCGTTATCGAGGTGCTCACGCAGCTCGTGAGCGTCCACGGAGCCCCACGTTACCTCCGGTCCGACAACGGCCCCGAGTTTGTCGCGGGTGCGATTCTCCGGTGGCTGCTCCAGGCGCAGATCGAAACCGCGCTCATCGAGCCGGGGAAGCCGTGGCAGAATGCGACCGACGAATCGTTCAACGGGAAGTTCCGCGACGAGTATCTGAGCCTGCAGTGGTTTCGGAACCGCGTGGACGCGAAGGTGGGGATCGAGCAATGGCGACGGCACTACAACGACGTGCGACCGCACTCGAGCCTTGGCTATCTGACGCCAGCCGAGTTCAAAGCGCAGCTCCGTGCTGGCTCGGATGACGGTGGGCGCTCGCCGGCGATGCCGGCTCACGCTGACCAAGAAGAACACGAGAGCGACTTAACCTTGCCGACTGGCGCTGTTCTCCAGTAATCGGTGGTCCGAAGAAAGCCGGCAGGTCAACGGTGTCAAGGGCGGAGCAAAACCAGGCCAGCTCGAAGAGGGCTCGGTTTCTGAAAGCGGCTCGGGGGGCTGCCGCGATCAGATGCTTGGATGGGTGGTAGGAGTAGCCGCTGGCGCGGAGAAGCTTCGCCAAGGCGCGGACGTCCCGGGATCGATCCCTGGTTTTCGCTGTTGCCATCGTACCGCGCAATGATCCGCGGTTTGATATGGCGAACCACCTCGGTGTGGCCCGGGAAGGGCCGCTGATTGCGCTCTCCGGGCCTACTGCGAAGTCGGCAACCCACCTGCTGCCGGGGACTCGTGGACTCCGTGTGCTCACCATTGTGGAAGCGATCCGGGTGCTGGCTCACCCCCGGCCCAGGAGCGTAGAGACTTGCGCTCATCTAGCAGCATGGGCATAGCACCACCCATCGCAACAGCAAGCTGCGGATACTCACGGGCGAAGTCGGCATCGAACTCCTCCTTGACAAAGTCAGGTAGATCCTTCGCAAGACGACAGGCTGACGAGGTTCCTGCGATACTCCAGTTCTCGTCCACCAGACTCCGTATCATTGGAAGACCGTTGCCGCCACCTGTCAGCACCAGCGTTAGGCCATGGTCTTTGACTGTATTAGCCCAGCTTGGATGCACCTTGCTCAAGAGATCACCCAGCTCCTGCCGAATCATCATCGAGAATCTAGCAACTCCATCAGTAGCCAAGAACTCGTCTCTTGTCAGGGAGACCTTGTCATCATTCGCGAGTACTTCCGCCATTATCCCCTTGACATACTTATCAAATTCCTGTAGAATGTATTGCAGGAGGTTGGGAATGACAAGTTTTTACGAGTTTCAAAAGCAGTTTCCGAATGATGAAGCCTGCCTTCACCAGATCATGGTTTCGCGCTATGGCGGCACTCGCTTGGAATGCCCTAAGTGCAAACTCGACAGCAAGTTTCACCGCATGAAAGCTCAAAGAAATTATGTCTGCCAATACTGCGGACACCACATTTACCCCTGCGTGGGAACTCCTATGGAGCGGTCGCGCATTGCTCTTCATAAGTTGGTTCTTTGCGATCTTCCTGTTTTCCACTTCCCGCCACGGGGTTGCTGCCAGAGAACTCCAACGCCAGCTTAAAGTTACCTACAAAACGGCATGGCGCATGGCGCATGAGATTCGGAAGTACATGGCAGAGGTAGACGGCGAGGCTCCCCTGGGCGGCCTGATTGAAGCGGATGAGACCTATGTCGGCGGTCGCGTTCGTGGCCGGGGACAGGGATACCGGAAGAACAAGGCCGTGGTTTTCGGCATGGCAAAGCGTGGCGGCAAGATCATGACCAAGGTGGTTCCGAACGTGAAGCGGCGCACCTTGGAGCCGGTGATCCGTGAGAACGTGACGGCTGGCTCAACTATCCACACAGATGATCTTCGCTCCTATCTTCGCCTCCCAGCCGCAGGATACAAACACGCCATTGTCAATCACAGCACGGGCGAGTATGTGAGAGGAAACTGTCACGTCAACTCCGTCGAGGGTTTTTGGTCGCGCCTAAAGAACTCGATTCGCGGGACCCACATTCACGTTTCTCGGAAGCACCTTTGGAAGTACGTGAAGGAGTTTGAGTATCGCTACAATCGGCGGCGGCAGCCCGCTTTGATTTTCTCCGATCTGGTGGCGAGCCTCTAACGATCATTGCTTCCAGCAGAGCATCGAAGCGGTCCATGTTATTCCCTCATGTCAGTCAAAGAAATCAATTCCTTCTTCATTGGTTCTAGTTTTCTGGCAGACTTTAAGTCTTTGACCTTTGCCATCGCTCCCAATATCGGAATCACATGCCAAAGCAATTTTGGGTCATCTGGGACAGCTATCCCAAGCTTGTCCAGCCTTGCCATGAGCAAGATACAATCCTTTGTGATCTTTAATGTCTCGCCGGTTTCTCCCGTATCTTTGTGCTTGTCCAACAATTTTAGAATTTTGTCTATTTCTGGTTCCAATGCCTGGAACTTGGTAGAGGGAAGAAACGAGTTAATGAAAGACCAGTTTACGGAGATTGTCATGGTAGCCAAGACCGCCGATAGCGTAATATATTCTGCGTCGCCCATAGTAAATATTCCAGCTATGACATCGCGCTTCCAATATTTGATGGTTGACCACAGCCAGACAAACACCGGAGAAAGATCAAGGAGAACCCTAAGAGCTTTGAGCCAATGCCGCATCCAGACATGCTACACACCCCACCTAAGTATGTCAAAGGGATAATAACCAAACCATCAGTAAGACGATGTGGCCGTTCGCCACTGAATGTCAACTGATGGTCGTCTTGTATGCTGGCGTGCTACTCAGTCGGGAGACGACACTGACGTCTGCCAGGGTGGCGATACGCTTGCAACGATCTGGACCCTCACACGCTCCAATTCTCGTTGAGCACGTGTCAACGTCCCTTCCCGGTATCGGTAGCTCCCGCAACGGCTGTTGTAGTCCGCCACGACCGCGTTGAATTGGTCGATCTGCGAGTTCGTTGTCGGCATCGGTCGAAGGACTTCAATTCGAATGTCTTCTCTGAGGCACCAGCGTATCTGCACAACCGATAGAATATTGTCCTCTCCCAAAGGAGGCTGGGAGAATTCTAGGCCGGATATCTGCGCTTCTGGTGTTTGCGAGAGAGAGTAGCTTGGTGAGGGAGATAGTGGCGTATACGGCGGGCCCGTGCTTGGCCTGCGGCTGTCCTCTTGAGCAATATTGAACAACCAGATCAGTACGCCTAGCCCAACCAGTCCCCAGAACCATTTGACCCTCGACGAGCCCGACGCCGGAGTGCGAGATGTGCCTGAAGGAACGACCTCTGGCTCTAGCTCTAACTGTGGCGGCGGCACGGGCCGTGGCTTTGCTGCTGATTCCCGCGGGGGCTGTTGTTCATCCTTGCTTCGCCCTCGGGCAGCAGGCTTTGCCCCCTGGACATTCCGGCGCGCCGAATCGCCTACGGTCTCGTCGACGTCCGACGCGAGAGACGACAGTCCAGAGAATCCCTTTTTGTCTTTCCCGTCGCTCACCGAATCCTCATCAACTCGCCTGGGCGTTGCTAGTTTGCCTTATCCAGCAAACCACTCAACCGGGGACTTGCGCTTTTCCAGAGGGCTCGCATCGCTGCCTCCAGGACGTGGACGTTGTCCATCTCCTGATACGACAATTCCACCGTGACCTTCTTCTCGTCCGCCTTGGCGATGTAGAACGTGCCGGCACCGTTTCCAATGACTAAATCAGTCCATTTACACGGCACCCGTTCGTTCGCCGAGAACAGCTTGCGCCTTTCCAATTCAACGCCATAATCGGTTACGATAGCCGTTCCAAACCTGTAGCGCTTCTCGGCGTGAAGCCCCTCGAGCATCTCCGTCAGGAGACGCACACCTGCCGTCTTCCAGAGGCGGTTGACGAACTCCGAGTAGATCTTCTCCTGTCTGAGCTCGATAGTCGTGCCGCCCCTCTCACCCCCAACGAATATGTTGTATGTCGTACCCGTTGGAATTCCGTTCACGGAATGTCTGGTACCACCCCAACGCACTTGCTTGATCTCTTCCAGCGGGATCTTCGAACCCTTCCACTGGACTCCGTCCGGTGAGATCCGAAGCTTGTTTTTGAACATTACGCCGACGTCAGCTTCGTAGGTGATCTCCCTCTTCCATGACTCAGCACGCGCCTCCATTTCGGCAAGATACTGCGATCTCTGCTCAGCGACCTCATCGAGCGCGGTGGCGTCCTCCTCCGATTGCTCTACGACGCTGTCGACTTCGGCAAATACCTCCTGCTGAAGTGCGGTCAGTCTCTTGGAAACGTCGAGGAGGCTATGTTCATTGAACAAGTGAACCGCAAGGCGTCTTATCTCTCCAGCGATCTCATGACTCGGGTCGTGACTGGTACCACGACTACGCGCGCTCACCTGGATTGGCTGGACAACCCGGTCCCAGTTCTTAACAACCTCCTCGAGCTGCGAGACAAGGCGGCCAATGTGCTCATGGCCTTCATCACGCTCAACAGCACTTCGCACACCTTGCACCAGAACTTCAATATTCTTCGTTTCCCTCTCGAGAAACCCCTGCGCTTCGACTTCAAAGTCATCTACGAGGTCGTCGATCAGGATTGGCGCCTGACTGTCCCCATTATCGGTTGCCTCGTCGACCGCTATTGTCACGACCTCAACGAGCAAAGGGGTAGCTAGCTGATCGAGCGCTCTCTTGATCGCTTGCTTGTAGTATCGACGCCGACCCCGAAGCTCCGTATCCACGACTTGCAGATCCGAGATGGGCGAGAACCTAGCCACCGACCGCTCCTCGTTCAACAGGGTGATGGTTTGCTCGGCTTCGATATCGTCATGCACGTTGGCGAGCTCAACAATCCACCGCGAGACTTCGCGCTTGTTGGGCAGCTGCTTGACGACTCGAATCAGCCCGTCAGCGAGGAGGTTGGCGCGAGCAAGGCTCGGCAGATTGCCTAGGCCCCGCACTTTGGCCGGCTCCCGTTCTAGGACTGATATCGCCTCCGAGATCCGTTTGGGCGCAAGTCCGGGCAGCCACCCAATCTCCGCTTCGAGACGCCGTCTCGGATTGGTCAGCACCGCCTCCGCGTCACGCACGGCGACCTCATCCGAGACTAGGCTCTTCTCTTCTGCTAACTCCATGATGCGACGCCTGTCGTCACGCATTGTGGCGCCAAGCGTAAAAAAAGGGTTCGTCAGCAACTCCACGGTCTAATCCTGAATAAAGCCGATGGATCGCTTCTTGGGCTCGGTTGGCGGGAGACTCGAGAGCGCATGCCGCAAGGACTCAACATCTAGAGCACTTTTCCCGGCGCGTGCGGCCAGTCGTGCCGCCCCACGGACAACAAAAGCAGTGTCCGACAACGCGCTCCCGGTTAATGACTTCACAATGTCGCTCGTGTCTATCTCGCCTTCGATGGGCACTTTGGCCAACAACGAGTCAATAAGATCGGACACCTCCGCGGCAGAGGGCATCCCAACCTCGACAACATGATCAAATCGGCCTCGTCGAAGAATGGCGGAATCGATCATCTCCAGCCGGTTGGTCATACCGATAACGAGCACATGGCGCTTGTTTGCTTCCGGAATGCGCCGCAAAAACACCGCCACTTCCTCTACATGGTGCAGGCCCGTGGACTCGTGGATCTGTCGGTCGGAGAGGTAGGACTCCATCTCGTCGATCACGATCATCGATGGGGCCGCGGCCATTGCCTTATCAAAGATCTCGCCAACCTTCCTGCTGGTCTCGTGAATGTACGGCCTGCCTACACTGTTGGAATCGATATAGAAGATCGGCCAATCCAAGTACTCGACCAGCCGCTCCACAGCAAAAGTCTTTCCGCAGCCTGGTGGTCCGTGCAGGACGATGGCAGCGGGAAATTCAATCCCAAGCGCTCGGTACCGTTCCGCGTTCTCAATAATATCGATAACGTGCTCGTTGAAGAATGCCTCGAGGACCGGACGTCCCGACAAGTAAAACTGCTGGTGATGAACGGATGGTTTTGGCTCTTCTTCCGAAGCGGTTGTTACCATCGCCGCCTTAGTGCTTTCCGGTCTGGCTTCTGGTCGTCGCGGTTTCTGCCTCGTTCGCGCAACGCCAGATTCCTGTGGGGTGCTGAATCCCGCAGCTTGGACCAGCTCCGCTACGTCTTGTTTCCCAAGCCATCCCAGGAGGCTCGACAGGCGACGAAACGACGTTGCGGGTATCGACACTCCACCAGTCAGCCATCGTCCCAGTATCTCTTCATCCGAGCTCCCCTCGGACACTGTCCAGGTCGGAAGAAGCCGTGAATAGCGCTCGACATATATCGTATCGTGGAGCGATACTTCTGCGTCGATCTTCCGTGTTTCTCGCAGACTGAGCGCGAATGACAGTCCGTCCGCTTTGGTGTCCGGAGAGCCACTCGCGGCGACGGGCTCCAGTCTCTGTCCGGGCCCCGAGAATATTGCCCTGTAATCCTCTTTGCCGAACGAGAATTAGTCCAACACCGTGTCGGGCAAGAGCTTCGATTCGACCCACCGGTCCGCGAGACTGCTCCGCACGATCAGTATCGAGTTTTCCTTTCCCAGTCGGTAAATCTGCCAGTCGGAACCGCTATGCAAGAACCGGCCGAGCCTGGATCCGTCAGGCAGCTCGTGCTTTGCCGGAAACCAGCGCTCGTTCGCCATGGCTACCCCCGAATGATGTTCACGATGTCGAGCATATCGGTATCAGATCCGGGATCAATTTGAATCTGCCAAAGGTGCCCGACGACTTGCCGCAGTCCATCGATGTCATCGTTCTGAAGAGAACTCATCCCGATTGCCACCAACTCCTTGAACCGAACCGGGTCCGAGAAATGGTGAGGTGACGACGCCATCCACTTGAACTTCCCCACGACGAACCAGTCTTGCCGCCAAAGAATCTCGAAGTTCTTGCCCTTGAGTTCGTTTAGGTGGCTTTCGAAATCCTTATCGTTCCGGTCGATGGACCGCCGAGCCGTTCGAACCAAGTTGTCGAATGCGTTTTCCTCGCTTTGACGCGCGAACTGGCGGATATGTTCATTGAAGGATTCGTTGGCGCTGTCCAGCTCCATCTGTCTGATCTCTTTGAGATGATCTTTGCGCACCTGAGCTAACAGTCGACGTGCCTCATCGACCCCCCCCCATGGCCTCCTGGGCACGTTCGATATCGGGCTCGTCCGGATCTAGCTGCGATGATGCCGCTAGCTTCCTGCGCGCCTGCTCTAGCTTCGGATCGTCGACAACATCATCGATCTCCTTGAGGCGCTTAAGCGTCCGCTCGCCCTCTTCGCTGACTCGTGCCGATTCCCTGCTGAAGTCAATCTGTCCCTCCTGGGGAGAGTAGAAGTTCCTTCCGGAAGAGAACGTCCCCCCAATACTCGCGACGGAAATCTCTAATACGATGTTCCCGGAATCGAGCATCTCGAAGTCGCACTGAAGGTCGTCGCCTGCGAGGATCACTCCATCGTTGAAATCGTTACCGTTGATCTTGAGGAATCCAATAAACCGATTGTCGGAGGGCTCGTCGCTTTCGCCTTCCAACAACTTGAAGTTAAGAGAGCCGGGGCTACCAGCCTTCAATGACTCGCCCGCCTTGAGTATGCTGGTGCCTTTCTTCGGCAACTGGTCTCCCGCCCGCACAAGCCATTCGATTGTTGGGGAGCCCCCTAGTTTCTCGAGGACTTCGATCCCAATAGAGTGGGACGCGGGAATAGCATCGACTGTCGCCGCGGTCCGTGTAATGACGATCTTGTCCTGCTCGAGCGCCAACGGGCCACCGGTCACATCGTACACGAACACCTTGAAAGCGTTCTCGCCACTCTTTGACAGGGATACATCGACGGCCGCACTGTCTTTCAGAGGAAGCCGACCGGACGTCCAGCCGGTATCCAGGCTGTCAACCTGAAACTCAGCCCCCGTCATGACTATACCGCCGACCTGGACGACGATCTTCGCCCGGGTGTTCGGAGTACGGGCTGTGTAGTTGAAGGTCAGGTCAAGCGCTCCCGTCGAAGCGAGCCTGCCGCGGTTGCTCTTCCGGCCGCGGTTCTCGGAGCGCCACTCGATGGACTCCGCAAAAAGGGCGGCACCCTCCGCGACTGCCGTCATAGGATTCACTTCGGCGCTCGCAGGAATCCCCAGCTCGAACGAAACCTTGTCGCGCAGCGGTTTGTAATTGGTGGGGCCACCAATGAAGACGACACGCTCAACGTCATGAGGGCTGAGTCCTGCCTTGGCGAGCGTCTCTCTTGCTGCCCCGATTGATTCACCGACCTTTTCTTCAATGAGGCTGTCGTGGGTGTTCCGAGTTACCGCGATGTCGATATAGATTTCTTGATTGGACTGGTCCCGAACGCGGGCCTCCGTTTCCGACAGACTGATGATTGCTTCGTCGCGTGCGGAAAGCTCGATCTTTGCCCGCTCAGCCGCCCACGCCGCCAATCGCAGCAATGACTTGTAGTTGGGATTGGTCGACAAGTCTTCGGGCAGGTCGAAATTCTCGAACAACCAGGGTTTGATGACGTTGTCGACGAGCATGCGGTCGAAGTCTCGCCCGCCGCACATGGCAATGCCTCCATGCGCGAGCAGGTTGATCCGACCGCCTATACTCTCCGCCAATGCAATGTCGAGCGTGCCGCCGCCGAGGTCATAGACAACGAAGATGCTATCCGCATTGCGTGCCTTCATCACGCTCATGACTGCCGCCACAGGTTCCTGCATCAGCGCAACCCGGCCGATGCCCGCGAGCTCCGCAGCATGCATCGTGGCGTTCTTCTGCATCTGATTAAACACCGCTGGCACAGTTATGACGGTTCCCACATCCGGGTCGTTGCGGAGTTCCTCTGTAAGATAGCCAAACAGCACGCGCAGAATTTCCGACGAACACTCCTCAGGAGTCATGGTGATGTCTACGGCAGACAGCTTGATGGGTGTGCTGGTCCCCATGAGGCGTTTGAAAAGCATTGCCGCGTTGTCTGGGCTATGAGGCGCAGAGTCGTACGCGCGCTTCCCGACATACTTGTTACCCCGCCGGTCGATGTAGATCGTGGACGGAGTGACGTCATTCTGCTCTGGACTCTTCCAGATGCGGGTAAGGTCGCCGTCGTATGAACAGATCGCACTGTTCGTGGTGCCCAGGTCGATGCCGACGTAGTTATTCATGATTCTACCTTCCTGAGCATGACGGTCCCAGTTCTAACGACGCCGTCTGGTCCCATAATGATCGGTTCGAGCATCTGGTCTACAACCAACGCGTCTTCAGAACCAAATTCCTCGATGTTCAATGGCGTCGCCGCTATTCCCGGGTCAAATGCGTGACCCTCTACATTCACGATCCGCATCCCTGCGTCCGTGAGCGAGTCTTCGAGTTTTCTCTGAAACCAACGAAACTGTCCCCGGTACCTGCCTTGCTCCCCCGCATCCAGTTTCAGCAGAAGTCGATCGCATAGCTTGCCGAAACGCCAAGATTCGACAGCGATGTCCAGTAGCGACTTCGTCAGCACCTTGAGACCAGGTTTTTCGGCTTCTTCTGACATCGGTTCATGCTCCTGGAGCGGCGCTTTGGCAGTCTCGTCTAGAACAGCATGCCGAATGTTTTTCCCCTCGTTATGCTATTGACTCAAAAGGATAATACTGGATTCCTGACGTCTCTTCAAGCGGATGTGTAGTAGGGATGTAACGGTTTGTTAGTTGTCCGACAGTCCGCCGCAAAATGACGGCGGGCACCGGGGTCTCCGGCAGATTGGTGAATGCAGAAAACAACCAACTACAAGGAGACGTTCTATGAAGATCAAGGAACTGATCCTGACTTTGTTAGGCATATCGATAAGAACAATCACGCACATCCACGGCCCTTGGAATCTAACCCCCCCCCGTGTTCAGTTGGTTCCCGGACACCGCGTGCCCGTGGGCCTCGATCGCCTTTTGAATAAGGTCGTGCTTGGACCGCGACTTACAGATCTCGAGCGTCGATCCATTTATCGTTCCATTCGCACTGCCAAAATCGTTGACTCAGAACTACGTCCTTCGCCTCTACTTGTTTTGCCGGATCGCCCGACGGTTGCGTCCGGTCATTGACATCACCGGCGGAGCGGTTGGTTCTCGGCCGCGCCGCCTACTGTCTTCCACTACCCGGACCTCCAGAGCGTCATCTGCGTCGGTCGAGCGCGTCATAGATGGCACCTTGTGCGGGCGCTGGCCAACGGTCACCGAAAATCCCCGCTTGTCGCCAATGATTTGTCGATCGCTTCCCATTGACACAAACTTAGTCTCCGGGAACTCGCCCTCGAATATGCGGTGGTAGCAGTCGGCGTCAAGACCTCGATTCTCAGTGTGTTGACCCGTCAGTGGCTCGCCTTCGCATATGACAACCTGACTCGGTGCAACCAATGCAGCCAGATCGCCGAGTGCGACCTTGTAGGCCCTTTCCCAGAAGGTCCGGTTGGGGTTTTTCACTGGTTCGATGGTTTGAGGCTGGTCGAAATCGCAGTTCCCGAAATCCAGGACCACGACGCTTCCAGGGTTCTTCGCTTCGATGTCCCGCGCCCGCCGCATCATTCCCATGGAGTGCGTCGCCAGCAGCAACTGGCAGTTCTCTGGGATTAAATCGTAGAGTACGGACAAGAGTTCGGCCTGAAGCTGTGTGTGCATGTGCGACTCGGGCTCGTCGATGCAAAAGATGGTGTTGTTGTAAGCGCGCTTGGAGACGACAAGATCAAGAATCAGGTCGAACGCGGCCTTTTCTCCTCCAGAGAGATTTTTGAACGGGAACCCTCTACTCGTTCCTTTTGTAAATCGAAAGGTCCCGTCCTCTAGGGGATTCCCCAGACTGTTGAGTTCCACATTTGGAAACAGCTTGGAGAAAGCTGTCCTGATATCTCCAATAAGCTGCTCTGTGAATTGGTCCAAAGTCACTGATCCGTCCTCGGGGTTGAAGATGTCGTCAAACACTTTGGAGGCTAGCCGTCGAAAGTTCTGGGCCACCGCCGCATCGTTGTCAATCATGCGTGAGACACGATGCTCGCTGAGTGGATCGCCAGCCCGGTTGAGGTGTTGAATCTGGAACTCTGGATCGTTTCTGTATGCCGATCTCACGTAAAGGATTTTCTTTTTCTCTTCAGGAAGAGGTTCGTGGAATTCTGGATTGACATCATCTCTGAACTTGGGGCGGGGAGGTGAACCGGCCTTGACATGGTAATCCATTTCCCATAATCGATTCTTTTCCGCCTTCCAGTTGTACCAAGTATTAAGTGCATCGAAAAAGCACGATTTACCGCATCCGTTCTGGCCAGCAAGCACGATCAGCCGCGCCTTTTCAGGAATACCCTGAACGGTCAAATGTTTGAATCGCCTAAAATCCTTGATTGTGGCGCTCTTGAACTTCATGTTCACCCCTCTATTGCACCAGCGGTTTCGTTGCCATGGATTTTTTTCCTAGCGGGTGGCGGGCCGCGACTACTGGCCGGGATCAGGGGAAGAGATCCGATAGGAACGAGTCCATCATCGACCGGATGGGGGAGAATAACCGGCGAAGAAATCAATCTCCCGATTGCCGATCTCATTATCGGTGCCTGCGCTTGGGAACTGGACTACGCCATCGCGCCGGGCTCACACTGTTTTAAAAGGTGCGTTCAGGAAACGTAACGTGTGATAGAAGACTTCGTTGACGAATTCTTCCCACCCGGAGACGAGATACAATGTCTCTGAGAGGCTTAAATATCGCTCGATCTGCATTTGGTTCAACTGCTTCTCCATCTCGTCCGTTACGACGCCGACAATCAGGAAATTCTTGGCTCTAGCCGGAGTTTGGTCGAAGGACTTCTTGACCGCACCCAAGCGCTCCAACGTCCCGGCTGGATCTGTACCGCCTTTCACTTCAATTGTCGCGACTGTCTCCCAATTGCGACCTGTCCTCCGATGAATACGCCTGCTGCCATCCCGAGGTCACCATCACAACACCGCCGTCCTGCGCAGCCGGCGCAGCACCTCGTCGGGCACGTTGCGCGGGTGATCCCGAAGTCGAGCTTCGCCGGCGGCGATCTACGGTTGTGGCCGGCGCTCCACGAGCCACGACTTCGCGTCATCCTTCGCCCTCACGGCGTAGGCGTTGTCGCCTTCGTATTCCGCCAGTAACGTGAGTACTTCGTTGAGACGCTCTCCAAACAGCGTCGTCATTCTCTCGCGATCGATCTTGTAGGGATTAATGAATTTGGGAGGATACCCTGTGGCAGCCACTATTCCGCTTTGTTCGTCACCAGCTAGATTCGCAATCTCCGGAATGATGATCTCGGGATCGCTCATGGCACCGTCGACCAGGATCGGCGGCAGATAATCCCGCCACGCTTGGAAGGCCGATAGGCTAGTATCCTTACCGGTTTGCGTAATTAGTCGGCTAACCTTGTATGGGCGATCCCTCGTGAGGACCTTTACCAGGTCTTCACCAGTGCGCACCGTGCCACGCACCGCCTCGATGATCGACTTCCTGATGACCCCCCTTTGCGTGTCGTCCACAATCCCGTTGTCGCCGGTCCAGTAGTAGTAGATATCATTAACGAAGAGGAGGCTCACAGGAACCGCGCTGAGGATCAGCGTCTGGAGCCAATCCGCGTGCTGATTCGGCTGAAGCCGACGATCGCATCTGCGCCGCAGCGCGATAATGGCGTCGTGATCACCCTGAGCTGAGGAACCGTCTCGCTTGAGCACGCTGGCGACGACTCGCTCGGTGAGCTCCATCAGCTCGGCTTCCGAGTGTCTGAACGAAAAGTGCTCCCACACACGAGTGTATTCTTCGTTCTTCTCCGATACGCCCACCAGCTTGTCAACGAGCGTTACATCGCGACTGGCTTGCCAGCGTTCGATGTCGCGCAAGACTTCCTGGTCGTGAAGCTCGGCAGGGTCCACCTGCTCAGCAACAATTCGGCGAAAATAGTCCGTTGGTTCATTCTTGTGAACACCTTGGGGTGAACTCGCAACGTTTACTGCGAGGCCCTTCGTCAATTGTTTGATTCCAAGAAGGTCGACGAGTCGTTGAGCGGCGGCGCCATTGGCAGTGTTTCCGATTACCTTCTCCCACTCATCTTTCACCGTTTTAGTCCGAGGCAACGTGGCATCCGGCTCGTGACGGGCCGCATCGATGCCGCCTATCAGACACGTGTACGCTTCCTCTGCCCCGTGGCGAAGCGCCGATATTATTACGATATCGTCAAGCTCAGCCTCTCCATGCAGATTTAGCCACGCGCGATCGACACGCCTCAGAACGTGTTTCAGCGCCCGTGGAGTTTGAAGCAGCGAAACTAGCGCGTCGAGCGGAGTATCCCTACCTGTGAGCTGGATGTAGTCCGTCATTCTGTCTGATCTGGCGTGTTCAGGCCGGAGTTGGAGCTTGTCACCCTCGCGGCGGTTCGGATGGGGGTCAATGTAAGAGAACTTTGTAAGCCAGTGCTCGTAGGCAACTCTCAAGATCGTGGCCACCTGTTTCACCTCGACTTGCGGTACCAGCTCGATGGTGTCGCACAGCTTTGAGAAATCGAGTGGTGCGTGATCTGGGTCCACGGCTAGGATAAACGAGGCGCGTTCCACCTGACGAAGCGCCCAGAGAAGCCGCTGGAGATGCCTCGTGTCGAACGCATCTCCGGCTCGCTCGATGTCCTCGATGACCAACACGAGCCTGGCATTCAATACCTCTAGAATTGGAGTCAGGCGCTCGACCTCTTCGAGCGAGTCCGTAGCGGCTTCGAGACCGAAGGCGTTTGCAAGTCGTCCCGTTGGCTCGGCCGCAGCAAGACGTTTATACGCTAGAGGTAAGCTGCGAAATGCGCTCGTGTCGATGTGATCGTCGAGGGCGGCCACAATCCGGTTGAGTGCTAGACGGGGGACATCCTCTGGGTTCGGAACGGCCCACACATCGAAGGCGGCAACTATGACAGTCGGAGTGAGCCGTCCCAACTCTGCGCGAGCAAGATTGAGGATGCTCGTCTTGCCGATCCCAAATCGACCCAGAAGGGCGACAGGGCGCCCCTCCCGACCAACCACATGAACGATCCGGCTGGCGACGGGTTGATGATGGAATAGATCGCGCTCGCTACTCTCGATCGGGCGTTCGCCAGCAGAGATCCAATCCGCGATATTCTGCCACGTGATTCGTCCGTCGCGACTGATGGCGGAAGGTTCTGGCAGCGTCGCGGTTCTGCGCCATGGCAGCTGACGAATAAAGATGGCGATCCCAAGCGCCACTACGATGGGCACAATCGGATAGACGTGCTGCCAGTCTGGGCCGACAGCCTGGGGGCGGATACTAGGCGGTAGCCATTCACTCGCTGCAGCGAGCACCCAACCAAAGAGCACTGCCGACCACACAGGTGGATACCGCAGCATGTTGCCCCATTGATGCCTCCTGATCCGCAGGGGCTCGGTCACCACATAGAAAAGGATCAGAGACAGAACCCACGTGACCAAACCGATGAAGGCTGGAGAGTACGGAAGTGATACTCGGGACACATAACCCCAAGCCGGCGGTAGTATTAGCTCGAAAACAATCGCTGCGATAACGGAGAGAAAAAGCACACGCACCCAACGACCGATTGAACGACGTCGGCGCAGACGCAGTCCCAGAGGCGTCTTCACTTCGTTATTCCTCATGGACTCAGTTGTCATGCTAGTTTGGCAGACTGAGCGTTTCGAGCAGGCGATTGCATCGCAGCAGCGGTGGTGGAACGAGGGAGATGATGTCGGCCTTTTCTCGAAGCATCGGCTGGACACGCTTGGACAAATCAAGGCCAGCCAGCGTTGCGTGTGCCCTTTCGCCAATCCGACCGGTTGTCCAGATCTCCGCCTGGCATTTCGTAATGTTCGTGAAACCTTTCAAAGCCGCAGGAACTGTTTCGGTAAAGAACTTTTTGACGTATACCGGATCGAGTTCTTTCGTTTCGTGCGCGGCCTTGCATTCCACCAGATATACCTCGTCTCCACCGCCTCGTTGTCCTATAACATCGACGTCGCGTTTCGTGTCCTTGAACGGAACGGTTAGCCCGAGTTCCACGCTCTCCCAGCCCTTTGCCCGCAATAACACCGTCACCTGCCCACGCTTCGGGCCGCGTTGAAAAGAGAACTGAAGATCGATACCACACCCTCAGAGAAGGAAGCAGCGTAAGCAGCGATCAGGAGCCGTGCAGAATTTCAACTAGGAATGGGCTTGACTCCCGCTCGGCATCATTCCAGACCGCCCTTCACCCATCAAGCCACGGGCGGTCCCCCCAGTTGAATGCCTTGAGGCCAATAAATGGTGGATGGAACACTCTCGCGCACACCAGCAGGGATATTGGCCTCTACGCATTTGATCTTCTCCCGAGCGACGTCGATCAAGTCGATCTCGTCTCCTCCGTAGAGCTCCTTCGTCCACCCGATCACCTCATCTTTCAGGGGAATGCGCATACGAGGGAAAGAGTCATCGAGCTTCACTTTGAAGTACCAGAGTCCACCAGGCCGCCCTTCTTCGACTCCTGGAACCCAAGGGAACTTTTCTCCAGCGTCCTCGCTGTGGGCGACTGCATTGCGAAGGGCATGAGCGATCTTACACCGAGTCTTCTTGCACTCGTCGTGCCACTGAATCGGCGAAAGGAGCCATAGGGTATAGGCGTCTGCTAGCGTGCCTAGAGAAAGTTGCCAGAAACCAACCACATGCCGGCACTTCGGGCAATACTTTTCTTTCTCTTCGACCAATCCTTCGCACACCGCCAGCATCATCTCGCGGAACAGTGCCCGCGCGCGTCGGCCGAACTGCGTGTACTGGTTGACCTGCAAGTGCAGTTTACTCATGCTGCCCTTTTGTGAAACTACCAGCCGGACGACTTAAACGCCATCACACCACCGAGCGCGCAACGGATTGCAGAAAGGACCGGTTCTGCAACCCGCTAGCCCCTGACGTGTTTGCAAGGACTTAGGCGTTGCGAAACGGTATTGCTGAATCAAAGTGATTGGCGATACCTTTCTGCAATATTGGATCTGGTATGCCCGCGTGTCTACGGACGATCAGGACGGCGGGCCAATCATTAGCGCGACCAGCGCGCAACCACATCGAACTCAACAAGATCTTTCTTCGAGTTTCGTTTACGAATAGGACGACACTCGATGTCTGAATATTCGAGCGCCTCCAGCATCGCCGCGTAGATTCTCTCCGTCGGTAGAAGCGTTCCATAGAATGTCGAGTTACCGACGATGTAGTGCACTTCTGCGTTCGGGGCCAGAACTTCCGTCAGCGCTTTAAAATGCGCCCACATGTCGTCGAAGTACTTTGCTATGTAGTTTGCCAAGAGCGGTTCCCGCTCATGCGTCCTCCAAAATTATTGGGATATTCCTCCCGCGCCCCAAAGACAAGAACTACGAAGAGAAACACCCCGACCACCGGGGGCCATAGTCCCGCTCCGTCCAGCGCTTCGGTCCGCCCGAGTTGCGGCTTCAAGTCCTTGACCAGCCCCGCTTGGCGCGGCTGCTTGGGACCGTCAGCTTCAGTTTCGTGTTATGCGTTGTCCTCGATCAACTGACCTTGTGTTTCGCGATCAGTTCCCGAACTTCTGGAACGAGATCAACTGGCACTTCGATCGCCGTGTGAGTGGTGCTCTCAAATGCAGCTTCGTCCTCGGCCACGGCTTCTTCGTCACTTTGCGTTTCGTAGTGATCGAGTACCTGTTGGACCCTGCTCTCATCCCACCCAGCTGGAAAGTGTTTTTTACTCATTGTGCCCTCTTACTTACGTCTGCGGCGAAGAGCTCGCTTCGCCTTTGGTCCGAGTTCGTATGCAGTGATCACGAAGACCGAGTTCGGAATGGGATCTGGAACATAAACGACTCGTAAATAACGGCCTGCGTCCGTTTGCCCGACCGCGATTCTCACTCCTCCCTCTCCGGGACGGTCTTCCATTGGACGATCCAGGACGGCCTCAACTTCGTATTCGGCCACGTTGTGACCGTAGATGTGAGGTTGTCCACTTCTGGGATCATCGTAATAGCGCACCTGCATGGCCCATTCTCTCACGCCCCCTGAGCAAGACCAAACTAGCGGCTGGGGCCAAAGTCCCGCTCCGGCCCCCTGCGTTCCGGCCCACGGCGGTCCCTGCTTTGCCTTGCCGTCTCTTGCCTATCCCACTCCAGCCTTGCCCTCTCCACTTGCCTAGCCTGCCTAGCCTTCTCTTGGCTGGCCTTCTCCACTGCCCGCCTCATCTTCTCTTCGGGAAGTCACGGCAGCACCGGCACCACGGGCAGCGTTGTGAAGATCCGGTTGACGGCATCCAGTTCCAGGGCCATTAGCGGTGCCCAGAGCCTGGCGCACCATCCGACGATGCACCCCAGTTTCCGGGACACACCCTGGATCGTTCCCACCCTGAACTCGTGCTCCCGACGGATCTGGGGTCACCTCACATAGCGGTTCAGCCGAGGGGCCGCCAAGGTCAGGTTCAAAAGGTCTGCGGCAAAGGCGCGCCGCGTCTCCCGGTCCGTACCGCTTCGGTCGAGAGCCAGGCCAGGATTAGCCGGGGGAAGTTGCCGTAGGGGAGTTTGTTGTCTCCACCGGCAATCATGATTAGCTTGAACGGGCCATTGACGCGCTTGTACTGTTGCCGGTTGCCGGGGTTGGTGCGGGGCAGCAAGCACAGCGCCAGCAGCCGCGCCATGAAACTCCGGTCGGGTTCCGCTTCGCTGGCCGAGACAAACTGGTGCACCTGATCGGCCTGGGTGAAGTGGTGGCGCGCCTGGGGCGAGGCGTCGTGGATCGCTTTCACCGGACCGCCCAGATCGGCCAAGGCATCACCGATCGGAACCAACTTGCTACGTTGACGCTGCATGCCCTATTCTCCCATGTTCCCCAGACAAGGGAAAGGACAGGCCGGTGAAGCACATCCGTATCGATGCACTGACAGCAGTGCTTGACGACTTGGAAGCCTTCAAGATCGACTTGAACCAGTACTACGATGACGCGGAACCCCAAGGGATCATTGATGTCGTACTGACGGGAAAGATCGAAAGCCTTCGGGCGTTCTGCCAGACACTCGGATGGTCTGATCTCGTGACTTCGATGCGGGACATGACGCCATTGCATGTGAACGCCGTCGAGTCGTTGGAACTCATACAGTCGTTTGTCATTCCTGAAGCACGACGGCTACTCCTGAGAACCGACGTCGAAGAGGTCCCGAGCCCAACCGACTGGTTTTGGGAGTTAGTCCATCCGCGCATCGCGGCGCTCGCACGCCCACGGTTTGAAGCTGGCTTCTTCGGTGACGCGGTTGAGGCATCATACAAGGAGGTCAACGATGCAGCAAAGCGGATTGTCAGAGACGTCGACGGTCGGGAACTCGACGGTGCCAGCCTGATGAATACTGCCTTTTCGCCCAACAATCCCTTGATCCGGTTGACTGCTCTTGAGACTGAGACAGACCGAAGTATCCAGCAGGGCTACATGCAGATCATGGCAGGGGCAATGATCGGAATCCGCAATCCGAAGGCGCATGGCAATCTCAATCCGGGTGCCAGTAGAGCTCTACATCTCATATGTCTCGCGAGTCTTCTGATGCACAAGATTGATGAGCGCATCTGATGTGTGGCGTCTTCGATTAGCGCATCAATTTGCCAATGGATACTTGGCTTATTTTCCTTTGGGCGAATCCGTCATTGATCGCGATCTTGCCAAACATTATGCCGGTCTCAACCGAGACCCCTTGGATCTTTTTAATGGGGATGGCCGTTTGCTTTAAGCCGTAGAAGAACCCTTTGTCGAGGAAAAGCACGCGCTTGTCAGTCAAAGCGATGAGCCACGTGTTTCCGTCCATAAACCCTGAAGAAAACGCCAGAACTTGCTCGTTAGGCATCAGCGCGCTCGGCAGGTATTTAAGCGCACTTTCGCCCTCCGTGCTCCGCAGCGGCTCTCCTGGCAACAGGTGTACCGTCAGCTCGGCTTGCACCCCTCCAAAGCTAGCGACAAGCGCACCGTCCAAAACTTCCGCCGCCAAGCTCTACGGGAGTTGAAGAAGATCAAGCTGGCCTGGTCGGAGTTGAACTACACGACGGAGCCGGGCGTCTCGGTCCTCGACCCTTAACTCAAAACTCGTATCTCCAAAGCGCTGAAAATCCGGGCGGCTTCGTTAACCAAGATCAGGACATCGGACTTGCCAAGGGGACGGCTATGAGCAATAGCCTTCCGAATCGGGTGGAGCCGCTTGAGCGACACCAAGAAATCCTCTCGATTCTGGAAGATTGATTTAAACCCCTCACGCCAATTGTCCGACCGCCCGATGATGTCGGCCAAGTCCATGAAGTCCGCATATTGGATAGGGTCAAAAACAGGCCGACGAGGACAAGCCTGACGCTCTTGCTCTTGGCGGTCCAAACAGCGGTTACGCACTGCCGCGGAGACTCGATGCTTAAACCAGTTTCGGCCATCCAAGCCACTCAAGCGTTCCGTCACAATATGGCGAAGTCGCTGCTCAATTCCGATCAGCACGGCCCCGTGCATCGGATCAAAGACGGCACCAGGGTCGGGCGATTCGACCGCCTGTGGCACAGGCGCAGGAGTAAAGTGGAACTTGAAACCCGCCGCTAATACTACTTCACCGTATGCGGCTGTCGGAAAAGCAATTAGCTCAGGATTGAAGCCAGCCTTTACAGCGTTCTCATCGCGTTCGATTGGAGTATCGTCGTACAGATCGGCTTCGACGCCGACGCCAAGCTCGTTGGCGACCAACTCCCCAACCGGCGCGGAATAGGGTCGTGACGTATGAACAGCATCACTGAGGCGCGACAAGCGCGCAAATCCCCTCATGGACTGGTCCAGGCGATCTTGCAGCGCCCATGGGTTTCCCAGCGCTGCCATACGGGCAGTGAGGCTTGCCTCCCACGCTGATACTGAAGCGATGACGGCCCAGTAGGGTTCTACCGCCCGGGCAAGTTCGGCATTGATCGACGCAATCTTGGTGGCCGTCGGCAGGAGCGCAGCGTTGACTGCGGCATTGATCGACGCAATCTCGGTGGCCGTCGGCAGGAGCGCAGCGTTGACTGCGGCATTGATCGACATAATCTTGGCCGGAATATCCATTTTGAGCCTGCTCTCACCCAAAAACCTATGCCTCCTGCCCTGTCGTGTCAAGGGCAAATCGCTTCGGCTTCTCTGAGGTGGTAGCGCGGCTCGTTTTGGCTGTTCAGCGGGGTCGCTGTGTGGGTTTCGCCAGACCCAGCCTGCCTCGCCGCTGACACTTATCCGGCCCGACCACTTCTGAGCACCTAAAATTACTCTCTCCTATTTCGCTAGCCGTCCGGCAGCGGAAGTACCGCGATCATCCTAAGCATGCTGGCAAACAGCCTCCGACTCAGATGTCCTTCGGCCAAAAGTAGCCAATAATAGCGGGCATGTTTCACCAACCTTCCGCCCGTCTTCACCAGCCGCTGCTGGAGGCTCATCAAGGACCCTTTCTCGATTTTCTGTGGCAGCACCAGTCGTCGCCATTAGGTTGCCCAGGTTGTAGGCGATGATCGTCAGCCAAAGCCGTACCTCGTTAGATCGGAACCGGTGACAACTCAACCGCGTCATCTTCACCGCCTGCTTGCCTTCCTTGATCCACTGCTCTGTTGTGCCGCGCTTGTTGTAGAATCGGACCACCGCCCGACTCGGAAGGGTCAGATTCGTCACAATGAACCCGACTCGCGGGAATAACTCCCCCGGATGATGTTCTACCTTGGCTACCACCCGTCGGGCCGTCTTCCAACTCGCGGCTTGGTACAGAAAGCCCTTGAACTCCACCAACGCCTTCTTGCTGGGCCTGCCCACCGGACGTTTCAGCAACTCCTCGATGTCCCGCTGCAGGTTTTCGTTGGCCGCTATCCGGATGGCATACTTCACACCCCGCTCCCCCAGAGCCTCGTAAATCTCCGGCTTGGCAAAGGCAGCATCGGCCCGAAACGCAATTTCGTTCCCCATCCGTTGCTGGCGCTCGACCTCCGGCAGCAGCAACTCTTCCCAACCCTCCGCGCTGTGAACATTGCCAGGACGGAGCTTGGCCGCCAGACAGTCGCCGTCTCGATTGAACAGCAACAGCGGGTGATAACAGGTGGACTCAAAGTGCCCGTTGTAGGCGCTCTGTTCCTGCTCCCCGTAGACCGGAATCTCGGTCGAATCCATGTCCAACACAGTTCGGTGCGGCGAATCGATCCCTTCTGCCTTGCCGATCAGCTCTCGGTTTACCCGTGCCAGCCCCGCGAAGTTCCCCTCCTCAGCCAGAAGTTCCGTCTCAAAGGTTTGCAACCGGGACGGCAGTGCTGCCCCTCGATCCCAGATCTTCTCGGAACCGATTAGCCGGAAGGTCGGATCTCGTGAGAGTTGCTCGGCATCGTTCACATCCTCGTACCCAGCCAGGCGACTGTACACCGACTGCCGTAGCAGGTCCGCAAAAGACAACCGCGCATTGTTTGCCCGAGGTCCACCGGCACCGGAGGCCATGGAAATCCCGCCGCTGCTCGGGAGGCAGCTGCCTACCGACCTAGTGTCCCGTCCCATATAATAGCTGACATATGTCCACGCCCATGATCTAATCAGCGGCATGTTTAAAGCCGCCGCCGCTATTGACATCGACGAACCGACGATACGACAGCTTGAATCTCTGGTGCGTTCTGGGAATACTCCTCAGAGGGTGGCCCAGAAATGCCGGATCCTGCTGCTGGCTCACCGTGGAGTGGCTAATTACTCGATTGCCCGGGAGTTGGGTCTGTCGCGGCCGACCGTGATTGCAGCGCGGGCCGCGTTCGAAGAGGGTGGCGTGAGCGCCCTGACTGCGAAACCGACCCGGAAGCGGTCGCGGCGCGTCCTGACGTCAGAACTGGAGCGTGCGATTCTGGACACGACGTTGAAGACCCGGCCCGCCGACGCCACCCAGTGGAGCGTCCGGACACTGGCCCAACACATGCATGTATCGCGAATGATGGTGCATCGGGTTTGGGAGCGTTTCGATATCCAGCCGCATCGGGTCGAGAAGTTCAAGATCTCGAACGATCCCCAGTTTGAGGCCAAGGTCCGGGACATTGTCGGTCTCTATCTGGACCCGCCGGACCGGGCTCTGGTGCTTTGCGTGGACGAGAAGAGTCAGATTCAGGCCCTGGACCGGACCGCTCCAATCCTGCCGTTGCGTCCCGGATTGCCCGAACGCCAGACCCATGATTACAAACGCCATGGCACGACGACTCTGTTCGCGGCTTTCAATATCGTCAACGGTAAGGTCATTGGCAGTTGCTTGCCGCGCCATCGTGGTCAGGAGTTCGTGAAGTTCCTTAATCAAATCGAGAAGGCAGTCTCTCCGGATCTGGATGTGCATCTCGTGATGGACAACTACGGCACTCACAAGGGTGCTCAAGTCCAACGCTGGCTCAAACCTCGAAAGCGCCGACGATTCCATTTTCACTTTACCCCCACCAGCAGTTCCTGGCTCAATCAGGTCGAACGTTTCTTTGGCCTCATCACCCAACGCATGATCCGGTGCGGTACGTTCCTCAGTGTTCAAGAGTTGGAGCGCTCCATCTATGCATGGCTCTCCACCTGGAACAACCAGCCGCACCCCTTCCTTTGGAAGGCCACGGCTGATGTCATCCTTGACAAGGTGCAATCTTGTAAAGAATTATCTGGGACGCAACACTAGGTCGGGAGGCAGCTGCCTCCCGAGCAGCGGCGGGATTTCCATGGCCTCCGGTGCCGGTGGACGATAACCAAGAGCACTGTGAGGTCGAACCCTGTTGTAGTGTCGCCTCCACTGCTCGATTAACACCTTCGCTTCCTGCAAGGTGTAGAAGATCTCCCGGTCGAGCAACTCGTCTCGGAGCTTCTCATTAAAGCTCTCGTTGTAGCCGTTCTCCCAGGGACTCCCGGGTTGGTAGAGCATCTTCACTCCGATTCGCCCCAGCCACTCTCGTAGAGCTTGGGCGCAGAACTCCGGGCCATTATCCGAGCGAAGGTGCTCGGGCGGACCTCGGAGAACGAACAGATCGGCCAGTAGCTGCACGACATCGTCGGATCGAATCTGGCGGGCCACCTGGATAGCCAGACATTCCCGAGTGTACTCATCGATGACCGTCAACAACCGGAAAGCCCTCCCGTCGTGAGTGCGGGCTTGGACGAAGTCGTAAGCCCAGACGTGGTTTGGACTGCAGGGGCGCAGACGAACGCACGATCCGTCGTTGAGCCAAAGGCGTCCACGCTTCGGCTGTTTCTGCGGCACTCTCAACCCCTCCCGCCTCCAGATGCGCTCCACTCTCTTATGGTTGACCCTCCAGCCGGCTCGCCGCAGCAAGGCCGTGACCCGACGATAGCCATAGCGACCAAACCGACCGGCCAGGGTGACGATGGCCCTCGTCAGGGCATCCTCGTCGGGAGCAGCGATGCATCGATGGCGCTGGGTGGACCGGGGTTGGCTGAGCACTCGACAAGCCCGGCGTTCCGAGACACCCAACGCCTTACAGACATGCGCCGCCCACTGCCGGCGACGCGCCGGGCTTAGCCGTTTCCCCTTGTGACCTCCTGCAGAATCTGCTTGTCCAAGGCCAGGTCTGCAACCGCCCTCCTCAAGCGAGTGTTCTCCTGCTCGAGGACCTTCAACCGCTTGGCCTGATCCATCTTTAGACCGCCGTACTCCTTTCGCCAGCGGTAATAGGTCTGCTCGGTCACCCCCAACGACCGGCACACCTCGGCTACGCTGCGACCCTGGGCAAGTTCCACTTCGGTCTCTCGAAGTTTACCGATAATCTGTTCGATCGAATGCTTCCTCTTGACCATCCTGACCTCCCTATTCCAGGTCCAACTCTAACATTAGAACTGGACCGGTTTGAGGGGGTCAGGTCACACCCACGCTCTTTTTCCCCTCAAAGTGATTGAAAGCCGTAGGGCGGGAACCTGGAGAATGCAACAGAACATCTATAGTGTTGCGTTTTCTGGCTGGCTTAACTTCCCGACTCGAACATGTACCCGTTGCCGTGAAGGGCCTCCGGCTCCTAGGGTAGTTCCCTCAGTGCACCCTTGTCCCTAAAACACTTGATTTGTGAACACTCAAACGCGAATTCTAAGTGACTTGCTTTCAACGCGGAGGGATTACTGAATTGCGAGGGTTTTATGAACACGCCTGGAGGTTACATGACGCGCAACTTCAGCCTCATGTTGTTCAAGACTCCAGGAAGTTCTTCGATGAGGGTTCGAACCTAAGCCAAGGTTCAGGAGACTGGATAAATCAGTCTTCAACGTTTAAGGCCCTCGGAGTAGGCGTAGTCTCTCACGTTCGCCGAGTCAAAACTACCTCTTTATCTCTTCCGTGAGACTTGCCCAAAAACCCCTCCGAATGGGCCTCTGTAAATCACTGAATATTCACGACCGCAAACCCCACAATCAGGCCCGCCAGAAACATATGTTTTTCGATTCGGTGAGTTGACTTGGCCTCCGGCGCAGCATAGGATACTCCTATCTATTCAGGATAGCTCCCCATGATTGGCAAGAAGCTCGGCCACTTCCGTATTGAAGCGAAGCTGGGTAGCGGCGGCATGGGCGGATGGGCTGCCGCTTCCGTCGGGATAGCCTAGCCTGCGGCAGCACCCAAGAAAATGATTCCGAAATCCCCCAGGAAGGGAGAGGTGTCTGAAAAAGCTGGTTCTGGATGCCCAGGCGATGAGTATTTGGGACTCGGAAAGAGCGGCTGGAAGCCGCTGGCAGTATCTCGGAGAAAATATTTGCCTGGAAGTGCTCAGTTGAAGGCCAACGGGTTTATACTTACGAGTTGGAAGGGCCAAAAAACTAATTCCGGATACTTGTAGGCGAAGGATAAGCGCAAATCAGAAATTCCGGACGAATGCACTTGACCCCAGGAGAGACATAGCGCACTGTGCGCCTTTGGACGTCCCTCCGGCCGACCGCTTGAAGGGCCACATACCATGGGGATGGCAAGAACAGAAGTTCCTCTGCGCGGCTTCGAGGAGGTGTTTGACAATGCTCCATCCACAGGGCATGCGACGCCGTAAGTTTATCCGCACTTCCGCCGGAGCGGTGGCCGCCTGCATATCAGCGATGCGTGGTGGGGCAACCCTCGTCGCTGGGTCACAACCCGGGAAGACTTACGGCGTAGGGATCTTGGGGAACTGCGCCACGCACGGGGCCGGTATCTGCCGCATGTTTCAGAAACGCGCCGACACCTCCGTGGTGGCGGCCTATGAAAAAAATGCCCGTCGCGCCCAGGAATTGTGCGAAGTGTTCGGCGCACCGCTGGCGAATTCTTATGACGAAGTCACTTCCGACTCGCGAGTGGATCTCGTGGCCATTACCACCGACCCGTGCGACAAGGCGGTGATGGTCGAAAGGGCTGCCGCTCGCGGCAAGCACGTTTTCCTCAACAAACCGCTTGCCGAGAGCCTGGACAGTGCCCGTCGCATCGCCGCGGCGGTCAAGAAACACCACGTCCAATTCGTGTACGACATTCCCATGGTTCGATCGGTTCCCGTTTACGCGCGACTGCTCAGCAAAGTGCGTGCGGGCAAGTACGGAAAAGTGATGGGGTACCACCACCTGTTCGGAATGAACTTCTCGAAGGATTTCAACTTGAAGGCGGCTTGGCCGGAAAGGCTCGACCCGCCCGAGAAGTCCGGCGGGGGCGAGATGACCAATATGGGGTGCTATGCGCTCGACTACGCCATCGCGTTGTTAGGCCGACCCCGAGCTGTGACCGCGAAGTGGCGAAAGACCTGGGACGTTTACCGAGAAGCTGATGTCGAGAACTTCGGCCAGATGGTCCTCGACTATGGTGACTTCTTCGCTTTTCTCGAAACGGGCAAGCAGCAGCTTGACGGCGAGCGGCGCCACAGCAATTCGATGACCATCAACTATGAGCACGAAACGTTGCACATCGACGCCAGTGCGCAAATCGTGACCATCAACCACGTTCCCCAGGAGTACCATGAGTTTGCGGCGGGTGCGACCGCTCTCGGCTCAGTGGACCAACTGATCGCAGCCATTGAGAACGGTATGCCACCCGCCAACGACATTGACACGGCGGTGCTGGCTACCGAGGCGCTGATGGCTGCCTACCAGTCCATCCTGGAGGAACGGGTAGCGACCCTGCCACTGAAATCGGGTGAAAACCCCTTGATCGCCGCGCGAAGAAAATGACTCACGGGAGAGTATGTCCTGTTCCTACCGAGCTCATCAACCTCTTGCGTCGCCATGGACCTGTTCGTCGCCAAAATTGAATTCAGTCGCAAAATCAACAGCGTGGACAAGTCGTGGCCTACGTGCTAAAGCGTCTGCGATGGGGGAACAGCATTGACTTCCGTGTCTGAATACACCGACGAGGAGCAGACTTTCTTCTAAGAATGGATGAGAAACGATGTTCAGACCTGCCTTGATAGCCACACTATTTCTCTTGTTGCTGGCGAGCCGACCTACGGCCCCCCATACCCAGCAACAAGAAACTTCAAAGAAGATTTATCTGTCTGACGTCAGCTGCTCCACGTTCGCCTCATCCTTACCGAAGATCCTTGTTGATGCCAAACGTCGCATCTTCTCGTTCTCAATGCCCATTTACCAATGCGACCGCAGTGTCGCCGAAACGGGGAAAACCGACGTCCACGGCATCCGCCAGCCTTCTGCCATCTCCATTCAGGGCAAGTCTTACGAAAAGGGAATTGGCATCGGAACACCATTTGTTCTGACGTACGATCTGGGTGGGGCGTACACCTTTTTTTCAACCATTGCAGGCGTGGATGACGCAGATCAGCAGCCGGAAAACTGGGTTTTCGAGATCTATCTGGATGATGTCAAGGCAGGGAGCTGGCCTGTCGCTAAAGACCGAGCTGCGGAAATTCGATTAGAGACAACGGGTGCCCAGGAACTTGTCCTCGTTGGTGCTGGACGAGACAAGATGATGGTGGATTTGGCTGACGCTTATCTGACACAGACTTCTGCGCCGTCAAGACCCCCAGTCAAGCCAACGAATCGCCGGGCAATGTTTGAAATAGACAATCATCTCATTATTAACAGCGACGTTTTGCTCCTTGGCAAGACAGCCAAGAAGATCGACGCCGAGAAAGGCCCCGACGAGTCCGCGTTGAGCCTCGGCGGCTACGGTCGAACAACCTCAAGCCGGGGAGCGGACATGTGGGCGGGGATCAAGGACAAGGGCGATCGCTTGCGGTGGCAGGCGCTTATTCGGCGACCAGGCAGGTATCGAGTATGGTTGAGAGTGGTCTCCTCCCTGCCGGGAGAAGGTCCGACGCCGCGGGATTATCATTTGCAGATCCACGGCAAGATTCTCCCCTGTCAACGCGATTCCCGGACAATTGTGGAGCGCATGCCTGGCGAACGATTCACAGGGCACCGGTGGGGTTACATTTACTCGGATATACACCTTGAATACGGACTTCACGATGTGGAGATCGAGAACGCCAGTGGTGCCTGGCTGGCCGTCAACCGTGTGGTCTTGGTTCGTGAGGGACCCGTGGCCACGTCGCTCGCCCCTGGTCAGGCGTTGAAGCCTCTCGCTTCTCCGCTCGCGTTTCTGGCGAGCCCGCGTTGGGAACCCAAAAAGGTGATCGGCCAGCATTTTATCTCTGCTGATAACCCAGAGCCGTTCGCGCCGGCCCAAGAGCTGGGCCTGATGTTCGCGCCAACCCTTACCGGCATCGGGGCTCAGTTCGCCAATGCCGATGAGGAATCTATCCGACGGCTGCTTTCCAGCCACCTACCATTTACCATCCACGCGCGCTTCAACAGACCATATGAATCGCCTGTCATCGATGAAGAGACCTACGAACTTATTCGGCGCCTTGCTGGCGATCGCTGGCTTGGTTTCTGGACCACCGAGTGGTCAGACTGCTTTATGATCAACTACCTGCAATCTTCGCCAGAAGCCAAGACCGTACCGAAAACACGCAAGGAAGCTTATGAAAGGGTGAAAGCTTGGTATCAGCAACACGCGGCAAAATGTTATGACGATCTCTTGGCCATGTGCGCGACGTGGCCCTGGGACCATTACGCGGGCGAGTGGAGCGGTGGGTCAGGATTTCATGACGAACCGGGCATAAGTCCCGGCACCCAGATAAGAATTTTGTTCTCTCGAGGTGCAGCTAGGCAGTACGGCAAAGTGTGGCATTCTTACATTGCTCCCGGAGCCCACGATGCCCATTCCTGGATACAGAATCGCTACTTGGTCCGGAACCGTCCCTATGACACTCGCCAAAATCCGGAGGGCGGCGGTTCCATTTCGTGGGTTAAGCGCATGATGTATTTGACTTACATGTGGGGCACCTCGTCACTCAAGAACGAGACACCGGCGTACCAAACGGACATGACTCCGGATGGAACGATTGTCCTTTCCCCGATGGGGGAAATCGCCGCCAAGTTCTTCGAGTTCGCGGCGACGCACAAGAATCGAGGAGTCGCCTATACACCGGTGGGTATTGTGCTGGATCATATGCACGGATGGGGCGGCCATCCCATCTACCCTGACCACTACCCTCCTCTCACATGGGGCCGCCTCCAACCTGAGCCAGGCGATTACATGAAGGATGCACTCTTCCAGCTCCTCTATCCCGGCCAGTTCGATGAACTGAATGAGTGGAACCTTCTCTCGCCGACCCCTTATGGAGACATCTTCGATGTGATGCTTTCCACCGCCAGGCTCGAGCACCTCGAAGCCTACCCAGTACTCGTGCTCGTTGGTGATGTAGCCGCCGACATGAGCCAAGAGCTAGCTTACCGTCTGCAAACCTATGTCCGGCAAGGCGGAACTTTGGTGGTCAACGTCGCACAACTGGCCCATCCATTCCCCGTAGATATCCTTGGGGTTCGCCTCACGGATAAGAGGGGACAGGCGGATTCAGCGAAATGTGATTTGGACGGACACCAAATGAAAGGAGGAACATTCTCCTTTCGAGTTATTGAGTTGCAGGGGGCGAAGTCAATCATGTCTACTTCACGTAACGCGCCGCTCGTCACTCGCCACAAAGTGGGCAAGGGAGCAGTCATCCTTACGATGGTACCCTTCCTGTTGCAAGAAAACCTCAACGCGGTCTGTTTTCTGCCGCACTTATTGGAACATGTGACCAGCGGTCTCCTCCCTTTTCGCATTGCCGGGGACATCGAATTCGTCGTTAACCGCAACGAAGATTCCTGGCTTATTACGCTCATCAATAATCGCGGCGTTTTTAAGCTGCCGACGGAAAGGGAAATTATTGACTACCACCAGATACAAAGAGCATACATCACGCTATCCTACAAACCGGCAAAGCTTACGGATTGGATTAATGGTCAATCAATTGGGGCGCGAAAGCTCAACCGCCAAGAGTGGCAACTTACCGTTGACATCCCACCGGGAGATCTGAGGATTGTGCAGTTACAAGATTGAGCATAGCTGAACATCCTCTGAGGCTCCGTCATAGATGCCGAGCAGTTTCATCGATAGGTGTCGTTCGCCAAAACACAATCGGTCGTGAAAAGCGTCCTGCTGGTTCTTTCTGTCCCATTCAACCGCAGAATTAGAATCGCTTTTTAGCCCCGTTTGAAGAACGAGGATGATCGATCTGACGTCAGGACGCAGGTCTCCTCTAACCTCCTGGCTGTTTTGATTGTTGAAGAACGGTTGGTGCGCGGGATGAAATGGTTAAGCTGCACGACCTTTGTATCGATGATGGAGGCCACCCACCTCTGGAAGTTCCACCACAGTACCTAGTGTTGCGTCCCAGATAATTCTTTACAAGATTGCACCTTGTCAAGGATGACATCAGCCGTGGCCTTCCAAATGAAGGGGTGCGGCTGGTTGTTCCAGGTGGAGAGCCATGCATAGATGGAGCGCTCCAACTCTTGAACACTGAGGAACGTACCGCGCCGGATCATGCGTTGGGTGATGAGGCCAAAGAAACGTTCGACCTGATTGAGCCAGGAACTGCTGGTGGGGGTAAAGTGAAAATGGAATCGTCGGCGCTTTCGAGGTTTGAGCCAGCGTTGGACTTGAGCACCCTTGTGAGTGCCGTAGTTGTCCATCACGAGATGCACATCCAGATCCGGAGAGACTGCCTTCTCGATTTGATTAAGGAACTTCACGAACTCCTGACCACGATGGCGCGGCAAGCAACTGCCAATGACCTTACCGTTGACGATATTGAAAGCCGCGAACAGAGTCGTCGTGCCATGGCGTTTGTAATCATGGGTCTGGCGTTCGGGCAATCCGGGACGCAACGGCAGGATTGGAGCGGTCCGGTCCAGGGCCTGAATCTGACTCTTCTCGTCCACGCAAAGCACCAGAGCCCGGTCCGGCGGGTCCAGATAGAGACCGACAATGTCCCGGACCTTGGCCTCAAACTGGGGATCGTTCGAGATCTTGAACTTCTCGACCCGATGCGGCTGGATATCGAAACGCTCCCAAACCCGATGCACCATCATTCGCGATACATGCATGTGTTGGGCCAGTGTCCGGACGCTCCACTGGGTGGCGTCGGCGGGCCGGGTCTTCAACGTCGTGTCCAGAATCGCACGCTCCAGTTCTGACGTCAGGACGCGCCGCGACCGCTTCCGGGTCGGTTTCGCAGTCAGGGCGCTCACGCCACCCTCTTCGAACGCGGCCCGCGCTGCAATCACGGTCGGCCGCGACAGACCCAACTCCCGGGCAATCGAGTAATTAGCCACTCCACGGTGAGCCAGCAGCAGGATCCGGCATTTCTGGGCCACCCTCTGAGGAGTATTCCCAGAACGCACCAGAGATTCAAGCTGTCGTATCGTCGGTTCGTCGATGTCAATAGCGGCGGCGGCTTTAAACATGCCGCTGATTAGATCATGGGCGTAGACATATGTCAGCTATTATATGGGACGGGACACTAGGGACAGAATTACCGCTGAACTAACATACGAGTTGGTACAATCACTGGGGGCAGGTCAATGGACGGACGGCCTACCGTCAGGCTGTCGAGCGAGTGAAGGAGCTTTATGACCGAGTTAGAACAGCAGTTGACGAACGCCTTAACCGCGCTGTCGAAGCAGTACGAAGCGGAGATGGAGCAGCAGGCCGAGTGGGTCGGCGAATTACAGGAGCAGGTGCGGCGGCTCGAAGAATCGGTCAAGGACTTGAAGCCGCAGCTCGGGCGGACCGAAGCGTTGGCGGAGGATTTAAAGCAGCAAGTCGAGCTCTTGAGGAGGGACTACAAGGAGATCGCCGGAGTGTTGCGCGGGGGGTGAACGCGATCTGGAAGAGGCAGCAACAGGCCCGGGAACGGCAGCGCGGGCCGGAGCGAGACTTCGGCCCCAGCCGCTAGGTTTGGTCTTGCTTGAAGACGTGAGAGAATGGGGTAGAACGAATTGGGAGGCAGCATGAGCGGGGAAATGATTGCGATTGTGGCCGTGGGCGTCGCGCTAGCGGGGGTGATCCTCACGAGCTTAAGGGGGACTGAGGCGCGGCTGCGAGACGACATAAAGCAGCTATCAGAGCGCGTGGCACGACTGGAACATAGCCAAGCCAAGCTCGAAGGGTTGCTGGAAGGATTGCGTGAGGCCATCAGCGGGCGGGCGGCGGCCAGTTAGGTTTCGTCCAGCCCGGCCCGGTCCAGGCGCGGCGTGGCCGACGCGCGGAAGGGGTGAGTTATGGCGTCTCAAAGGGAGAAACCATGAATACAACTATGAAAATTTTGGGCTTTGTGTTGTTACTCTGCACAACGTTGTCTGCTGAAGCCGCATCAGTCAGGAAAGCTAAAATGCTCAACGAGCACGGGCTGCGAGCAGAAGCGAAGAGGGAATTAGTAGATGTTCTATTCAGCGCTGCCGGGGGAAACGAGAAGGCAGAGGCGTATTATCTCTTGGGGAGTATCGCCTTTAGTGAAAAAAGGATCACAACGGCATTGAATACATGGAACAGCCTTGTCGAAGAGTATCCAGGTTCCAAGCACGCTGCACTGGTAAAGGACAAAGCATCAGAGTTGGCAGAAATAGTTGGCGAATCCACCGACGAGGCGATCAACAACGCTGTAGCTCAGTCTTACCTTCGTCACGCTGAGTTTTGGTCAGAGGACAAGGACTCCGTTTTCCGGATTGACTCTAGTTGGATTTCAAACGTCGAATCTGCCATTAAGTGGTACGACAAAGTAATCGCCGAGTTTCCAAAATCCCCCGCTGCCGAGCGTGCTTACAGGGGGAAACTTCGCACGTTGTTAGGTTGGAAGGAGTCCGGGCGCTACGGCGATGCACATGGGGTGAAGGGAAATTTCAACAAGTACATGCCTCTACTTCTGGAAGTATTCTCATCTTTTGAAGCAGATTATCCTAAAGCCGGATCACTACAAGCATTTCGTTACCAGATCGCACAGGCCTACTGGGCCAACAAGGACTGGGGAAGAACTCGGGACTGGCTCAATGTAATTATTACTATCGCTGGGGATTCCGGGGGTTTTTACAAAGACCTTGCCCAAAGACGACTGAGGAAGGTGGAGCACTGACTCGGCGAAGTCGTGACACTTAATACGCTCTGCTGCGTCATCGCCCTAGGAGCCGGTATCGACGACCTACTTCAGGTCGCCTTTCCCGAGTTCACCCTGAACACTTTACGAGTACGAACGGCACCAGTCCAATGACTCATTCCGCAATGTACCTCGATCTGTGTCCCGCGCTCAATGGATGGCTCCACCTTCCCGTGGGACAGGGCCGGGCATTTGCCGAGGCCGTTCCGATACCCGAGTCCACCGAGGACGAGACCACCCGACGGCGGGAGGATAGCTACCGTAGCGTGCTCCGAGCCGAACGCAGACAAGCCAGCCAAAGTCAGTCTGGCGATGATGGGCATCGTGATGTTGATCGCCGTTCTGGTTTTCCTTCCGCACTGGATCTTTGGCGCGACGGGCTAGGGTAAGTGCCTAGCCGCTGGATCAGTGGCCCAAGACTGATTGCCGGTGCGGGTGCCCCTGTCTTGTCTGGGGAACATGGGAGAATAAATCCATGCAGCGACAACAATGTTGCGGCACAGGTTGAGGCAGCTGTTCCGATTACGGCGCTTGAGGTCCGTCACGTTCTATTCGATGTCTTCGGAGAGCACATGCAGAACCTTTCTAACACCGAGGCGAAGGACATCACACCTGGAGATCATTCTCTGTCTGGCACATGGAACATCCTTCGGGAGAATGAGGTCACCGAGCACCTGACAACGGTATCCTATGTGGCCCAAGCCCGACTCGCGGACGGTCGCGTGTGGGAGTTCGACTCTGACGCTCTCTCCGCAGCCCTCGGATCACTCAACTTAGATCAGGAGAGGGAAACTTCTAAGCCCTGAGCGGCGGCGTTGTGCGGTGGAACGTGCCGAGCGAGAGTATAAGATGAGCGAACGGCACGCCTGCCGGCTGCTGGGGCCATGGCGAGGAACGCAACGATACGAACCGATCCAACGACCCGATGAGGATGAGCTGACCGCAGCGGTGATCGTCCTGGCCAGCCAGTAGGGCCGCTACGGGTACCGGAGGATCACGGCGCTGCTGCGGAGTGCGGGGTGGCCGGTAGGCAAGGACCGGGTGCAGCGGATCTGGCGGCGGGAGGGGTTAAAGGTGCCCCAGAAACAGAGGCCTCGGAGACGGCTGTGGCTGAACGATGGAAGCTGCATTCGGCTGCGGCCGGAGCGGCCCAACCACGTCTGGAGTTATGACTTTGTCAGCGACAGAACCGAGGAGGGGAGAAGGCTACGGGTACTGACGCTGATTGATGAATATACGCGAGAATGTCTGGCGCTACCGGTAGAGCGGAGGATGGGGAGTCGGCAGGTGATTTCGACGTTGGCGGAGGTGATGTTGTGGCGAGGGGTTCCGGAACACATTCGTTCCGACAACGGCCCGGAGTTCATCGCCCGGGAATTGCGACAGTGGCTGGCAAAGGTGGGGACGGGAACACTGTACATCGAACCCGGTAGCCCGTGGGAGAATGGGTTTTGTGAAAGTTTTAACGGGAAGTTGCGGGATGAATGCCTGAACGGGGAGATCTTCTACTCGTTGCAGGAGGCCCAGATCGTGATTGAGCAATGGCGGGAGGAATACAACACCCGGAGACCGCACTCGGCGCTGGATTACAGGCCCCCGGCGCCGGGGGCCTGTAATCCATTTCTTCTCCCAGAACCGATTTCGCAGCCCCAGGCTGTGATGTAAACTCTCTCACTAGGATTGGTACAAAAGATCGGTCTGGTCACGTCCGGCGCGTCGTTCTCGTTCCAGGTGACGCTGCGCCGATGCCGGTTCCGTGGGTTGTAGCACTTGACGAAATCCAACAGGTCCTCATATCCCATGGGTTTTTTCTTGAGAGTGTGATAAATGTTGGTGCGGTAGTCGTAGTACCAGACCTGTTTCGTCCACGCGATCGGCATTCGTCGGCCAGATCTTCAGCCGTTCCTCGGAGTCCTTGTTCCGAACCAGATTGAAGGTCAGCCGATTAGCATCATCGACAACGTCATCTTTCATAGCGTCCGCAAAATCCCGAAGGGCTGCGAGAAAAACCTGTAGGGTGGTAAGCCGCTGCTGGCCGTCGATAACCTCGGATCGGGCCAATCCCCGTCCGAAAACAGGAAATGGTATACGATCCGGCTCGCGACGGGGGGTGTCAATTTGTCAGAAATTTAGTGTTGATACTAACCAGTTGCAATGCCGACGTATTGAAAGCGCGTCTATCGCCGGACATGCCCGGAAGCGGTGCGTCTTGAGTCACGCCCGTCTTAGGGTCCAGAGCATCTTACCGACGATATGGGCCTCCTTGGCGAGGCAGGTGTAGGGCTCTTAGTCCGGGTTTGCGGAAAGGAGCCGCAGCCGGGGCGGGACGATCCGGAACGGCGTGGGTGCCGATGCGGATCTTGCTTTCACGGTCGCGCCCTCGGTCACGGCGATGGCGACGAGGTGTGAATAAACTGTGTAAGGACTTGCGAGGACCGATTTACGACCGTGACAAAACCGTGACAAAACCCCCGAATCTGAGTCGGTTGGGATTAGCTTTGAGCGAAAAGCAGAGTCCCTAAGTTATTGAACAATATAGAAGCAGATAGACGCAATAGAGAGGGGTTCAGTGCTTAGAAGGCATTGTCACCGCTTCTTTTCTCTCCATCGGGTACCTTCAATTCTTTGCTTTATCAACAACTTGGGGAACCTGCTCGCCGCTCACGAGCAACCCCAATCCCTTCAACAAACAGGGATTTTGATACAGTTTTGATACACGTGCGAAGCAGGTGCTCTGTTGTCACGGGACCAGTGAGCGCTTTGGCAGAGCCCCTCCCCTGTCTCGATCCATGCGGGATTGCCCGAAGTCAGGGGGATCGCCGGAAAACGGGGATCAACCCCAAAACTTTTTTTGTAAGGAAAAACCCATGTTGGGGCCTTTTCACGGCCTTGCAATGGTCGATCGCGGCGGGTCCCCGTGCTTTCCTTAACATTTGACCGGCAATTGCGGTTGATCTATAATACGGTAACGTTTCCGGGATCGAGTGTGAAATGACCAGGCAATCGACAAACGAAGGATCGAAGACTCGTGTCGCTCGGCACCGCGCCAAAACAGCCGCTCAGGGATCACGACGCGTCGAGGTCACCGTGGCTGCGCGCGATGCGGGACTGATAAAGGCCGTCGCGGGTGCTCTTCGAGCGGGAGGCGAGGACGCTAAAAGGGCACGTGAGGCCTTGGCATCAATGGCGCCCATTGAACCGGTGCGGACCGGTGCGGAGTTGGTAGCCTTCTTTCGTGCCTCTCCACTCGTCGACGAAGAACTGATGATCGAGCGCGATCAATCCACGGACCGCTGTGTCGATCTCGAATAATGGCATTCCTAATCGATACAAACGTGATCAGCGAAACGCTCAAACCGCGCCCCGCCGCCATGGTAATCGATTGGTTTGGCGACCAGAGGTCCAATGACCTCTTCCTTGCATCGATGAGCCTCGGAGAACTGGTGCGCGGCGCCCACCGTGTGAAGGACAAGGTGAAGAGGGAGCGTTTCAAGAGGTGGATCTATCATGATCTGGCCGCTCAATTCCAGGGGCGCATCCTTCCTTTCGATCAAGAGGCGGCGGTGATCTGGGGCGAGATCATGGGCGATGGCGACAGAACCGGCCGCCCAAAACCAATGGGCGATGCGCAGATCGCTGCCGTGGCGCGACGGCACGATCTGACTTTGGTCACACGCAACACCAGGGATTTTACGGATATGGATGTGGCTCTTATCGATCCATGGAAACCCGGCGCATCTTTGGGATGACGGCGACCATTGACACTCAAGCGCTCCCTCCCGTGGTTTTGTTTAAGGCGCGTGGGAGAATGGGCAATCTGATGGACGAGCCTAAGAAGCTGACGGCGGACCAGCCCTGGTCGGAGCTTGTACTCATCTGTGTATCTCTGCTGCCCATGAAAACACTCCTGATAGTTGCTTCATTTTAGCTCTCAAAGGACCATTTGCAGAACCCGGGGCTGCTGTTTCGAATCTTATAATAATGCCTAGGTCTCGACCGCTACACGACGCACGTTCCATGACAGGAGTAAAGTCTTTGTTGTCAGCTCAAGAAAGCCTAATCGAACAGGTTGGTGCCCCAGGAAGTCCGCTCAAACGACCTAAGGGCAAGGAGGCTCGGGTCAAGTTGGCCACGCTGTTGGACTCGACACTACCTCCGGAACTTCGTCTTCGCGCACATTTGGCCTTGGGAAAGCAGCCTCCACCTGACCTTCTTATTGAAGATAATATTCGGCGTTCGTTGACGGCAAAGGATTGCCTCAATCGGGTTCCGAGCCTCGCCGTCAAGATACCCGTTCTCGAGGCCACTGCACCGCTCCGGGCGGCTGCCAGATTGACACAGAGTGTCAACGAAAATGACCTTCGTGCCTCGATCGGCAATTTAGCAAGAATGGTTGAAAAATGGGACGCCAAGAGGAACAAAGTCCACATCGGCGACCAGACGATCTTTGAGTTCATTCGGCTGACTGATGTGCTGTGTCATAAGTCCTCTCAGGTGGCGCATCGTTCTTTCAACAAGTGGCGTGAACTGCTCTTGCGTCTGGTGAAAGTTGGCGCTCGTTGGGCCGCAGCTTCCAACAGGTCTGAACAGTTGGCAGGAGCTCTTCGATTGCTCGGAAGCGTCGAGAAATTCGCTTCCTTCTCCATCCAGGAAGAAATGGACGAGGCTGAACAATTCGCCGTGGTTGTCCGGGACCTGCGGCAAAAGAGTATCGACTACATGATTTCAAGTGCAACTTCGTAAGATGTCTCGACCTTAGAAACACTTGCGCAAGCCCTGCTGGGGGTGCGTTTTAGCCGAGAGCTCACAGCCGCAAAGCTTGATGAACTATATCAGCAAAGATTTGCCTTTGACGAAGAGATGCAAGCCACACTCGCATCTTTGTCCGGGCGTCAGTCAACTCCCGCTGGAGTTCAAGGCTTGGATTCTGGTCTGGAACAAACAAAGGCATTACAGCTGGCGAGCATCCTACTGCGCACATGGAAGGCACGCCATGAAGGACCAATCTCCAGCGAAACCTTTGAAGAAATGCAATCGGTGCTCAGCAACTTTTTTGATCTATGCCTCATTGATCAGGTTGATGAACTCCAAGAGTACAATCCCCGCATTCATGAATTCGTCCAGGGCGAGCGCCACACGGCAACGGTGCGCGTCGTCCGTCCGCTAGTCGAACAGTCGCGGGACCGGTCATGCATCATCGTCAAGGCACTGGTCAGAGCAGCAACAGACTAAAAGGGAAAAGATGGCAAACAAAAGGACATATTTAGGCATTGACTGGGGAACCCATTCGGCAAAATGGGCAAGTCGGTTTGCGGGCGATGGAGGGTTTCTCTCAGATATGCCCCTATACAGTTCTGACCTAGCACGAACGGGCGGCAGTCTAACCTTCTCGCCAGATCCTAAAACTTTCGACGAGGATTCTCTAATAAGGTCGGTCAAAGGACGATTGATTCAGGATCCGCTCGGACAGGATTTCTGGGGTGCTGATCGGCTAGACACAGGGACCTCTCTGGGAGCGGCGGTAACATTCAGTCTGTGCTGCCTGCTGAACGACGCCGTGTCCCATATCGAAGACAACATTGGCCTGGGTCCTATTGACATAGGGTTCTCGTTCCCGAACTGGCTGGTTGAGCCCAAGAAAGCAGCCAAAGCCGCCATTGAAAATTTTCGTCAAGCCGTTGAAGTGACCGTCAACCTTCTCGGCCACGTGCCATCCAACGAGCTACCTCAGCCCCAAAGGAGTTTCCCAATCATTCGATGGAAGGATCTGGTAGACCAAGCCCTGGCGCGGTCCAGAGAAGAGGACGGTGACGGCAAGACGTTAGGCATCGACAACATGACTCAACTTAGGTTCAGCTTGCCAACGTACGATGCAGCTTGGAGTTTCCTTGTGGAATCCGGAGCGGCCGGTCTCCCGTACCTGCGCGCCATGGATATCGAAACGGTACCTGGGACGCCCGGCTTGGCAAAGCTTCTCGTGGTTGATGTAGGCGCAGGTTCGACCGACGTGGGCTATATGTTGCGGGTCCAGCACCGCAAAACAGGACAAGAAAACTTCTACTACTTTAGGCCCGCGTCAAGCTTTCCGGAGGCTGGAAATGTGCTTACAGATGAACTGGTGAAGCATTGACCTGCCCCCAGTGATTGTACCAACTCGTATGTTAGTTCAGCGGTAATTCTGTCCCTAGGTCGGGAGGCAGCTGCCTCCCGAGCAGCGGCGGGATTTCCATGGCCTCCGGTGCCGGTGGACGATAACCAAGAGCACTGTGAGGTCGAACCCTGTTGTAGTGTCGCCTCCACTGCTCGATTAACACCTTCGCTTCCTGCAAGGTGTAGAAGATCTCCCGGTCGAGCAACTCGTCGCGGAGCTTCCCATTAAAGCTCTCGTTGTAGCCGTTCTCCCAGGGACTCCCGGGTTGGATGTAGAGCGTCTTCACTCCGATTCGCCCCAGCCACTCTCGTAGAGCTTGGGCGCAGAACTCCGGGCCATTATCCGAGCGAAGGTGCTCGGGCGGACCTCGGAGAACGAACAGATCGGCCAGTAGCTGCACGACATCGTCGGATCGAATCTGGCGGGCCACCTGGATAGCCAGACATTTCCGAGTGTACTCATCGATGACCGTCAACAACCGGAAAGCCCTCCCGTCGTGAGTGCGGGCTTGGACGAAGTCGTAAGCCCAGACGTGGTTCGGACTGCAGGGGCGCAGACGAACGCACGATCCGTCGTTGAGCCAAAGGCGTCCACGCTTCGGCTGTTTCTGCGGCACTCTCAACCCCTCCCGCCTCCAGATGCGCTCCACTCTCTTATGGTTGACCCTCCAGCCGGCTCGCCGCAGCAAGGCCGTGACCCGACGATAGCCATAGCGACCAAACCGACCGGCCAGGGTGACGATGGCCCTCGTCAGGGCATCCTCGTCGGGAGCAGCGATGCATCGATGGCGCTGGGTGGACCGGGGTTGGCTGAGCACTCGACAAGCCCGACGTTCCGAGACACCCAACGCCTTACAGACATGCGCCGCCCACTGCCGGCGACGCGCCGGGCTTAGCCGTTTCCCCTTGTGACCTCCTGCAGAATCTGCTTGTCCAAGGTCAGGTCTGCAACCGCCCTCCTCAAGCGAGTGTTCTCCTGCTCGAGGACCTTCAACCGCTTGGCCTAATCCATCTTTAGACCGCCGTACTCCTTTCGCCAGCGGTAATAGGTCTGCTCGGTCACCCCCAACGACCGGCACACCTCGGCTACGCTGCGACCCTGGGCAAGTTCCACTTCGGTCTCTCGAAGTTTACCGATAATCTGTTCGATCGAATGCTTCCTCTTGACCATCCTGACCTCCCTATTCCAGGTCCAACTCTAACATTAGAACTGGACCGGTTTGAGGGGGTCAGGTCAAGTGGCTGGGGCGAATCGGAGTGAAGACGCTCTACATCCAACCCGGGAGTCCCTGGGAGAACGGCTACAACGAGAGCTTTAATGGGAAGCTCCGAGACGAGTTGCTCGACCGGGAGATCTTCTACACCTTGCAGGAAGCGAAGGTGTTAATCGAGCAGTGGAGGCGACACTACAACAGGGTTCGACCTCACAGTGCTCTTGGTTATCGTCCACCGGCACCGGAGGCCATGGAAATCCCGCCGCTGCTCGGGAGGCAGCTGCCTCCCGACCTAGGGACAGAATTACCGCTGAACTAACATACGAGTTGGTACAATCACTGGGGGCAGGTCAAATCGCTCAGCAGATTGCCTTGGCTTTCGACATCCCCATCGACAAAGACGTTGTTCGAAGGATTCTCGCCAGCCACTATCGGCCGGCTAAGAACTCCGGTGGTCCATCCTGGTTGACCTTCATTGGACACCTGAAAGACAGCCTCTGGAGTCTAGATTTGTTCCGGTGCGAATCGGCCACATTGCGGACCCACTGGGTCTTGGTCGTCATGGATCAATACACTCGCCGGATCATTGGGTTCGGCGTCCACGCCGGAACCGTCAATGGAGTCGCACTTTGCCGGATGTTCAACCGCGCCATTCGATGGCAACCCTGTATGCCCAACTACCTCAGCTCCGACCATGATCCACTTTATCGGTTTGGGCAGTGGCAAGCCAATCTGCGGATCCTGGAGGTGACCGAAATCAAGATCGTTCCCTATGTTCCCCTGTCCCATCCCTTTGTGGAACGGCTGATCGGCACGATTCGACGCGAGTATTTGGATCGCATGTTGTTCTGGACCACGGCAGACCTGGAGAACAAGCTGCTCGATTTCCAAGACTACTACAACCACCATCGGACGCATTCAGCATGTGCAGGATGTACGCCGCAGGAGACGTCCGGCCCGAAGGTCCCTCTGAGCTTCGGCTTCTACCGATGGCGACGACATTGTGGAGGTTTATATCAAACGCCCATTGCCGCCTGACTCCGGATCACCAAACTTTGAAAACTCGAACGAACTGTCGATGAACGAAAAGATTGCCTGGTCTGGGGCTGTCACTTCGGTCCAACCTCGAATTCGCCTGACCCGTTCTTTCGATGAACGGAGCCACACTTATCTGGGTTACCTGTTGCGGATCGAGGGAACAGTCGGCGGAGTTTCTGCTGAATTTCGAGTCGGTATTGGCTCCGGAACCCACGCCAAACACCAATTCCGAATGGGTGACCGCGTCGAGGGGCTGGGGCATCGGGTTGCGGATCCGCGACTCGAAACCGCCGACATCTATAGAGTCAGCAAACTGAAACTGATCCGGCGTGGAGAAGAGCAGGCCTTAGCGGCACCATGGCATGGAGTGCCTCCTCCGTTGCCCGCCTATCGCGAGCGCGGGCATCGGCGCCTGGCGGTAACGACCTACGATTCCAAATGTAATAGCTGTATCTGGGGCTGTGCCATGGCTGTGGAAATGATCATCGACCAATGGAACCCCGACCGACGGCGCTACAGGACGGAAACCTTCTGTTACGGACCTCTGTCCTGTTCCAGCTACAAGCCCGGTCCCACCCGAAAGGTTCCCGGTCGCCACGGCATGACCTATGAAGAGGAAGACTGGGTCGACCAGGACGCCACCGCGCATCGCGGTCCGAATGAATAGCAGCCATCCGGCTGATCAAGGACGCGCTTCCGTTTCTCCAGAAGGCCCTCTTTGAGGGCGTTCTTAGTAATTCGCCAACGACAGGGTAGCAGGTATAGGTTTTCGGGTGAAGGGGAAGCTCAAAATGGAAATTCCGGCTGAAATCTTGGAAGGAGATATCCCCGGCCCCATCTTGTGGTTCGGGGTGAGAAATCCCCTTCCAGGGAACGGTTCCAATGGCTCAAGAAACCGACCGACTGGGCGCCGGAATTATCAGCACGGGATGGGTATCCGGTGAATACGTGAAAGCATTCGAGAAGAATCCCCACACGGAGGTTGTGGCGATCTGCAGTCGCGACAAATCCCGCGCCCGGGCGAAAGCCGCCGAACACAGGCTCAAGAATTGTACCGCCTATGACAGCGTGGAAGAGATGCTGAAGAATCCGTCGTTGGACGTGGTGGTAGTCTGCACGCCCCATCATCTGCACGTCGAACAGGGAATCCTCTGTGCTCAGGCGGGAAAGCATGTCGTCATAGAAAACCCGCCGCCCTGGAATATCCAAGCTACCAGAAACTCCTGAGCGCCGTTCAGAAAGCGAAAGTCAAGACGGTCGTCAGCTTCGTACTGCGATGGAACCCCCTGTTTGAAACCTTGAAGGCTCTGCTGGCGGATCATGCGTTAGGCGAGCTGTTTTACTCCGAAGTGGACTATTTCCACGCCGTCGGCCCCTGGTATGGGCAGTACTGCTGGAACATCAAACAGGAAATTGCGGTATAAATCTCTGAATTTTGTAATTGACAGTTTTGTCTCTTTCCATAAAATGTAGGATGCCGCACAAGAATCGTGAAACTATCAACACAGTCGCAAGTTCTTAGAGAAACCCGTCTGCCGGGCGTCGAGCTCTTTTCGCGCGGAAAGGTCCGGGACATCTATAAACTTGATGCCGGCCTGCTCATCGTTGCCACTGACCGCATTTCCGCCTTCGATGTGATTCTACCGAAAGGTATCCCGGACAAAGGATGCGTTCTGACGCAGCTTTCCTGCTTCTGGCTTCGGAATTTGGCCGATGTCGCCCCGAATCATCTGATCACGGCCAACCTGGACGAGTATCCAGACCTGCTTCAACCTTTCCGGAACCAGCTCGAAGGCCGGTCGATGCTTGTGCGTCAAACTAAGGCCATTCCCATCGAGTGTGTTGCGCGAGGGTATCTGGCCGGGTCCGGATGGAAGGAATATCAGACCCAGGGCGCGGTTTGCGGGATTTCTCTTCCCGCGGGGCTGCGTCAGGCCGACCGGCTTCCGGAGCCGATCTTCACCCCCGCCACGAAGGCGGAAACCGGGCACGATGAGAACATGCCTTATGAGGAAGTCGCCCGACGGGTGGGTGAGCAAACCGCCCACAGGCTCCGCGAGCTTACCCTGGCCCTCTACGAACGCGGCAGGGACTATGCCGAGGGGCGAGGCATCATTCTGGCCGACACCAAGTTCGAATTCGGCTGGGCTGGTCATGAACTGATTCTCATTGACGAGGTCTTGACCCCGGACTCCTCGCGCTTCTGGCCCAAAAAAGAGTACGAACCGGGAAAGCCACAGCCCTCATTCGATAAGCAATTCGTTCGGGATTACCTGGAATCCATCCATTGGAATAAGCAACCGCCTCCGCCGAACCTGCCCCGGGATATCATTGAGCGGACAGCGGCAAAGTACCAAGAGGCTTTGAGCCTGCTAACGCGCTAGCGTCGACCGGGCATTGTGCCGGTTGAGGTGAAATGACGGGGCTCGGGGTGGTGGAAGTGACGTGGCTCGACTTTCTCTTGCTGACGGTCGTTGCCGTCTCTGTGGCGATCAGCGTATGGCGAGGTTTTATTCGCGAGGTCGTCTCCATGTTCTCGGTCGTCGCCGCGCTGGTCGTAGCGGCAATGGGCTACCGGTGGGCCGGAGGCTTTTTCGAGGATCTGGCCCGGACCCCTCAGGTCGCGCGTGGGATCGGCTTTCTGGCACTGTTTTTCCTCGTCCTGGCGCTGGGGGTCATCGCGTCCGCATTGTTACGCAGGCTGGTCAGGACTGCAGGTCTCGATTGGTTTGACTGCTTCCTGGGGGGAACGTTCGGAGTTCTTCGGGGGCTGCTCATCGGGTCGGTTATCTTGTTTGTATTGACCGCCTTCGATATCAAGCGTTCCGTAACGGCAAATTCCTTGCTGGCCCCCTACTTTGTCGTGGGTGCACGCGCTGTGGTCCTGGTCATGCCGCAGGAGTTGAAGACCCAATTTCGGGAGGGGTATCAGAAGTTTCGCCGGGCCCTGGTCGAATCGGTAAAAGGCGAATAGGCCCCCGAAAAGCTTTATCCTGTTTCTACAGCCGGAGTCTTAACGTGAAAGAAGAACTGGAATCCCTTGTGAGTCAAATGGTTGACCGAGGGATAAGATTTGAGGATGCCATAGGTGAGTTTGAGAAGAAATTTGTCAAGAAAGCGCTTGAAGCTCACAAAGGAAATCGAAGCTCAGATGTCATTTCAGGTATTCGATGGGCGTGCCCCTCTCTTCCCATCGCATTTCCGGCATCGTGCCATAGAATCGTTGCGAGCAGCAAAAAGACCTCGATTGCCTGAAGGCCTAAACGGTCATGCTCTAGGTGTCGTTCCAACAAGCGGCTTGCTGTTAAAATGACGGAATTGACGTGACCTGATCCGTGATCGGTGTAGTAGGGACATTTAGCCTGAATCCATGGATAGTACTCTTTCTCCAAATACTGCTTCATAGCCTTGTATCGGGGTAACAGCTGCTGAGCATCCTGATCTGTTTCAGCTAGCGACACCAGAGCTTCTTCAAGCGAGTACGATTTTGCTTTCTCAGTTAGATTGGCGTGAGACAGCACGTTTGGCCGCTTTTCTACCGTGAGTTGAAGTCGGTGGAAAGTGTATTAGTTTTTCAAGCCGACGCCTGAGTCGAGTCTCGTCAGTGGCTTGACATTCCCAAATAACCGCTACTCGCCAGCCCAATCGCCTAAGTTGAATTTCGTGAGCGCGATCACGAGCGATATTTGCCTGAAGTTTCGCAGACCAGTAGGGTTTGTTGCTCTTCGGTGTTCGTGCTCTTTTGCAGCAATTATGCGAATGCCAAAAGCACCCGTGTACGAAGAGGGCGACTCAATGCCGAGAAAGAACAATGTCTGGACATCCGGGGAGATCCTTTCGGTGCAGTCGGAACCGATACCCAGATCGGTGGAGAACACTCCGGACTTTGCGCTCCGGTGCGGTGTCCCTGCTGCGGATGCGTGCCATCAGAGAACTGCGTTGCTCCCTAGTGTAGTTGTCTCACAAATAGATTTACAGATGTCCCGGCTGCGTGTATTGTGCGGCTCATGTGGAAATCTGCCGCAAGATTGCCCATCACCCCAGAACAGCAGGAAACGCTGCGACGCTGGCTGGGTGCTCACAAGACGCCCCAAAGTATGGTGACCCGGTGCCGGATCGTTTTGATGGCTGCCGAAGGAATATCGAACCACCAAATTGCCAAACGGCTTCCAGTCAGCCGCCCGACGGTCCTTCTTTGGCGCCAACGCTTCGCCACGCTCGGGCCGGCGGGCTTGGCCGAAATCCGGAAAGGACGGGGCCGACCCCCCCGTATTGGTCCCGAAAAAGTTGAAAAGATTGTGCACATGACGCTGCACACCCAACCGAAGGGTGCCACCCACTGGAGTTGTCGAACCATGGCCCAACATTGCGGCCTCAGTCCAGCTACCGTTCAACGGATATGGGATGCCCACGGGTTACAACCTCATCGGCTCCGTCAGTTCAAGCTGTCGCGCGATCCGCAGTTTGTCGAGAAACTGACCGATGTCGTTGGCCTCTACCTGAATCCGCCCGACAAGGCCCTAGTCGTGTGTGTCGATGAGAAGAGTCAGATTCAGGCCCTGGACCGAAGCCAACCAGGCCTGCCGATGAAGAAAGGGCGCTGTGGGACGACGACTCACGATTATAAACGGCACGGAACCACCACTTTGTTTGCTGCCCTCAACCTGTTGGAAGGAACCGTCATTGCCGATTGCATGCCGCGTCACCGAAACCAGGAATTCTTGAAGTTCCTCCGCCGCTTGGATCGGGAGTTCCCCGCACAGGACCTGCATCTGATCCTTGACAACTACCAAACCCACAAGCACCCGAACGTGAAACAATGGTTAGCCAAACGGCCCCGCTTCCATCTGCACTTTATTCCTACCAGTGCCTCCTGGCTCAATTTGATCGAGCGTTGGTTTGCCAACTTAACAGCACGCAGAATCCGTCGCGGTGTCTTTCACAGCGTCCCGGAACTAGTCGGGGCGATCAACGATTTCGTCCGAATCTATAACGACGATCCTGCTCCTTTCATCTGGACCGCTTCTGTGGAATCCATAATGCAGAAAATCAATCGTTGTAAAGCCATTTACGGGACACTACACTAGGAGTCCTTCCTGGTACCCTCAACCCCGTTTTCGATCACGGCAAACGGCTCGCCCGCCAAGTGGCGAAGCCGTCAATTGAGACGCCATCCGTCACCTGTGCCTCGGGCCGATCTTCGAGTGCCACAAGGCTACATTGAATCCTCCATACTCGGACAGCAGGCTCCATCTTCAGTCCCCCCTACTCTTTCCGCCACAGGGAGTAGGTCTGAGTGTGGATTCCCGCTTCCTGGCAGGCCTGCGGCGCGGTCTTCCCGTTTGCCATCTGCACCTCGATTTGCCGCAGCACGGTTACAATCTGTTCCGCCTTGTACTTCTTGATGGACATGACCAAGTGATCTTTCCTGCCTGCGGCCCACTCGCAGCGCAATCGCCCATGACCATTTCTGTGGAGGGACAGGCGGACAGCACCCGCTCCAAGGCCTCGGCCTCCCGGCGATCAATCGTGAGGTCGTACTTGCGTCGGACCTCGACGATGCGGGCGGCGAACCAGCACTGATTCAAGTTCGGCAGCCACTCCGCCGCGTCCTTGCCGCGCTTCTCGTGGCGGTTGACTCGCGGGTTGGCCAACGTCAGGTTGAGCAGGTCACGAGCGAAGCGCCGCCTTGTCTCAGCGTCGGCGGCGCACAGTCCGCTGTCGTGGGCCTCGGACCTTGCCACGATGTGCCTGATGTCGGTGTCCTGGGAGCTAGAGAACCAGCGCCCGGTGTAGAGGCCGTAGACCTTGCCGCTGAGGCCGGAGACGATCCGGGCCTCCAGCGATGGGAAATAAGAGTAGTCATCGGCTGCGTAGGGAGAGCAGCGATGCTCGGGAGCGACCACGATGCCACGCCATGTTTCGGCAGCAACAGAGATACCGGTAAGGAAAGCTAAGAGGAGTGGAATCACCAATGGCACAGTGAGCACGCTTTCACTAGGGGTAGGGCTACCGGTCGAAATGGAACTTCAGGTTGAAGCTGATCGCCCAGAATTGGATGTCGCTCGTTGTGGCGGTGTATATCACAAGATCCTCGCGGTTGTTGGTGGAGTCGTGACTGCGGAGTTGGTCCCACTCGGCCCCATCCATGAATTCCGCGAAATCCGCCCATCGGAACTTGATCCCCACCGAGATCGAGTCATTGACTTTATAATCCCCGCCGCCCAGCACCTGATAGCCGAGCACCCGATCTGACAGCTTGGCCGTGCCGATGGTGGTCGTACCGGCAAGTTTCGCGTTCAGGGCCGGGTCCATGAAAGTGGTAATAAAGTCCGGGTTATCGTTCCGTTTCCAGCGACTGGAGTAATCCATCGATGCCTGGGTCACACCCATTCCGATCCCCACGTAGGGCGTAAAACGGGATTTCGAGGTGAAGTCGTAGTAGAGGTTGCCGAAGAAGTTGTGCGATAGTACGTCATCGAGACCGCCTTCCACGGTTTCGATTTCCTGATCAATTTTGCCCAGGGACACCTCATCGCCCACGCGTGCGCCGGTCCGATCATTATAAGTCGTGGTTCGATAGAAGTATTCGAACTCGGCCCTCACTTTCCCCCAGTCATACCCGAGGGCAACTCCCGTCAGAATCCCGGTGCCTCCGCTAAACTCATTCGACCATGCCGATGGAGGTGGATGGGTCGCACAATCATTACCCACCTCCAACTCCTGAGGGTTGATGATTCTGTCGCATTTGGTACCCCAATCGTTATCCGAGCCGGCCACGTTCATGCCGGGGGCGATTGCGATTCCCAGGTCCGTCCCCACGTACAAACCGTTCTGAGCCGGTAGTTGACCGGGTAACAACAAGGCCATACAAATCAGCAAGAGCAGGTACTGTTTACACAGGATGCGATTCATTTCTCTTCTCCTCCTCCAGGCAGCATGTTTTCAATCTCGGCCCGGAAACTTTCGCATATCCCGCCGGGTCATCGCTGTGGGAGAGCAAGATCGAACTGGGCGATCATGGTCCCGGGAGCGAAATACGGGGGATAGGAAAAATGGAGGGTCACGGCGTTGTTGCGGAGTGCGGACAGGAAGTGGGCAAGGACTGGGGTGCAGCGCATGGGGCGGCGGATAAAGGGTGCGCAACTGCAACAGGTCGGTCACTGTCATATCGGCCCTCTTGGCGAATTCGAACTTAGGGATTGTATTATACTCGACCCGCCCCGCTCCCCGCCACCCCATGCGCAGGCCGGACTCAAGGTTCTGGCAGTGGTTAGGGAAAGTAGGTCCCCTGGCTCGACGAAGCGCGTCCTCACGACGGGCCAGGCTATTGCAGCTCGAAAACCAATACTGCAACTGACCTGACCCCCTCAAACCGGTCCAGTTCTAATGTTAGAGTTGGACCTGGAATAGGGAGGTCAGGATGGTCAAGAGGAAGCATTCGATCGAACAGATTATCGGTAAACTTCGAGAGACCGAAGTGGAACTTGCCCCAGGGTCGCAGCGTAGCCGAGGTGTGCCGGTCGTTGGGGGTGACCGAGCAGACCTATTACCGCTGGCGAAAGGAGTACGGCGGTCTAAAGATGGATCAGGCCAAGCGGTTGAAGGTCCTCGAGCAGGAGAACACTCGCTTGAGGAGGGCGGTTGCAGACCTGACCTTGGACAAGCAGATTCTGCAGGAGGTCACAAGGGGAAACGGCTAAGCCCGGCGCGTCGCCGGCAGTGGGCGGCGCATGTCTGTAAGGCGTTGGGTGTCTCGGAACGCCGGGCTTGTCGAGTGCTCAGCCAACCCCGGTCCACCCAGCGCCATCGATGCATCGCTGCTCCCGACGAGGATGCCCTGACGAGGGCCATCGTCACCCTGGCCGGTCGGTTTGGTCGCTATGGCTATCGTCGGGTCACGGCCTTGCTGCGGTGAGCCGGCTGGAGGGTCAACCATAAGAGAGTGGAGCGCATCTGGAGGCGGGAGGGGTTGAGAGTGCCGCAGAAACAGCCGAAGCGTGGACGCCTTTAGCTCAACGACGGATCGTGCGTTCGTCTGCGCCCCTGCAGTCCGAACCACGTCTGGGCTTACGACTTCGTCCAAGCCCGCACTCACGACGGGAGGGCTTTCCGGTTGTTGACGGTCATCGATGAGTACACTCGGGAATGTCTGGCTATCCAGGTGGCCCGCCAGATTCGATCCGACGATGTCGTGCAGCTACTGGCCGATCTGTTCGTTCTCCGAGGTCCGCCCGAGCACCTTCGCTCGGATAATGGCCCGGAGTTCTGCGCCCAAGCTCTACGAGAGTGGCTGGGGCGAATCGGAGTGAAGACGCTCTACATCCAACCCGGGAGTCCCTGGGAGAACGGCTACAACGAGAGCTTTAATGGGAAGCTCCGAGACGAGTTGCTCGACCGGGAGATCTTCTACACCTTGCAGGAAGCGAAGGTGTTAATCGAGCAGTGGAGGCGACACTACAACAGGGTTCGACCTCACAGTGCTCTTGGTTATCGTCCACCGGCACCGGAGGCCATGGAAATCCCGCCGCTGCTCGGGAGGCAGCTGCCTCCCGACCTAGGGACAGAATTACCGCTGAACTAACATACGAGTTGGTACAATCACTGGGGGCAGGTCAGGCGGACTGGTTCCTTGCGAACCGATCCAACCCGCCCTTCCGGAGCGAGAAGACCCACCGGCAAAACCTCAGCACGCTGAAGTTCCTCAGGCCTCGGTTCGGCAAGAACAAACTCTCGGACATCACAGTGGAAGATATAGAAGCGTATCTGATGACGAGATTGAACACAGGCAAGCGGGTGTACACCAAGTCAGGGCTGCAACTTCGCGGCCGGCTCAAACCGGCCACCGTGCATCAGGAGCTTCGCATCCTGCGACGCATCCTGAACGTGGCGGTGAAGAAGCGGCGGCTGGCGGTCAATCCGTGCAGTGGGGTGGAGTTTCCGGTCCCCTTGGCGGGTACGACGCGCAAACCGCACTATCTGACCGCTTCGGAGCAGGTCCGGCTGGAAGCCTTTGCAGCGCCGTACCTGCGCAACATCATCGTGATCATGGTGGAGATGGGGCTGCGGCCCTATCGGGAGTTGATCCCGATGCGAAAGCAACAGATCGATCTGCAGAACGGGATCGTGCATCTGCCGGGTTCCAAGACGGTGAACGGCATCGCGGACATGCCGATGACAGACAGAGTACGCGCAGCGTTCGTCTCGCAGATGAAGCAGAGCGGCGATTCCGACTACCTGTTCCCGAGCCAGCAGATGGGATCAAGCAAGCCGCACATCACGAGGGTGACCAAGCTGTGGGACCGGACGCTGCAGCGTGCCGGGTTGCCCCATTTTTCGCTGTACGAGTTGCGGCACACCTTTGCGACCCGGCTCAGCGCCGGGGGCGTGGCGGATCATTTCGTGACGCAGATGCTCAGACAGGGTGATTCGCAGGTGTTCAAGCGTTACAGCCAGGCGAAGCTCAACATGATGCGGGAAGCGCTCTCCAAGCTGGATCGGCAGGCGAACGAGCACGGCGCGACTTCCTTTACGGCGCTGGCCGGATAGGGCC